>NZ_CP120509.1:0-3100484 GCF_029536165.1 Paraburkholderia sp. SUR17 | reverse complement strand
GCGAGTCTCCTTGGCCTCGATGGGCGGCAAGCGTTGGGTGTCACGCGTGGGTGTCACGCGGGGTGTCACGTGTTGAGTGCACCCGTCATGTCACGCAGATCGCCTCAGCAAGGCGTGTTCCCTGCGTACCTCCCGTACCGTCTTCACGACCCCACGTGCTGTGCCGAATGCACGCCTGGGCCGTATCCAGGCAATGCCCGCGCTTCATCGTCTCGCGACACCTTCAGTGCCTGCGCCAGCGCCATTGCGAACCCCGCGATCGTGCCCGGGTTGCTGGGGTTACGCCGCACACCCACCCGCAGCACAGCGCATACCCGCCCCTGCCCACCCCGCATGCGAGGAACGCCCCTTGCAACGCGCGCTTTATCTGAACCCCAACGGAACCCTTCGACGGACCCTCTGGAGCCTTCATGCCCTCGTTGTTGCAGCCCGGCACGACCTGCCGTTGCATTCGCCGCGCGCACCGCCTGCGCGTGCTGGTGGACGCCGCCGCGTATTTCGCCGCCGTGCGGCACGCCATTGCGCGTGCAGAGCACAGCGTCTTTATCGTCGGCTGGGACATCGATAGCCGATTGCAACTTGTGCCGTGCAACGGCCACGAACAGCCGCCCGACGGTCTGCCCGCGCCGCTCGCCGACTTCCTCTGCGCGGTCGCAGAGCGCAATCCGCACGTGCGCATCCACGTGCTCGCCTGGGACTTCGCGATGCTCTATGCACTGGAGCGCGAGTGGCTGCCGTCGTACCGGCTCGGCTGGCGCACGCATGCGCGCGTACGGTTCCGGCTGGACGGGCAGCATCCCGTGGGCGGCTCGCATCATCAGAAGATCGTCGTGGTGGACGACCGGCTCGCGTTTGTGGGCGGCATCGACCTCACGCGTTCGCGCTGGGACACACCCGCCCACGCGCCGGACGAACCGTTGCGCCGCAACGCCCATAGCGGACGCAAAGGCCGCCAACGGCGCGCGCAACCCTACGCGCCCTTCCACGACATTCACACCATGTTCGACGGCGAAGCGGCAGAAGCCATTGCCGAACTGGTGCGCGAGCGCTGGCTGCGGGCCTTCGGCAAAACGAAGGCGCAGGCGGCAACGCCAGATTCGCCGCCCGTCGCACCCGCGTCTGCGCACACGCCGCAGCAACACGATGCGTCGTCCAACGCCTGGCCGCCCTTCGAGCCTGCCGACTTCGAGAACGTGGACATCGGCATCGCCCTCACCGAACCCGCGTTCAGCGGCCGGGCGCCGGTGGGAGACATTCGCGCGCTCTATCTCGCGGCCATCGCCGCGGCGCGCGAGAACATCTACATCGAGAACCAGTACTTCACGGCGAGCCCCGTGGGCACGTCGCTGGTCGCACGGCTCACGCAACCCGAAGGGCCGGACGTGGCTGTCGTCGCACCGCGCGCGCAGACCGGCTGGCTTCAAACCATGACGATGGGCGTGCTGCGCGCGCGGCTCTACCGCATGGTGAAGGGCGCCGACGACCACGGCCGCCTGCGCCTCTACTACCCGCACGTCGACGGCCTGGGCGACGGCTTCGTCAACGTGCACAGCAAGCTCATGACCGTGGACGACGAACTGCTCTTCGTGGGCAGCGCGAATCTCAACAACCGGTCCATGGTGCTCGACACCGAATGCAACATCGCGCTCGAAGCGCGCGGCGACCCGCGCATTCGCGCCGCCATCGCGCAGGTGCGCAACCGGCTGCTTGCCGAACACCTCGACGTGTCTCTCGCCGACGTCGAGCGCGCCTTCCAGACGCACGGCCGCCTGCACGCGGTAATCGAAGCGCTGCGCCACGAAGGGCGCGCGCTCGTGCCGTTCGACCCGGAAGTGGAGCCCGAGATAGACCGCCTCGTGCCCGAAGAAGCGCTCATCGACCCCGAAAAACCGGCCTCGCCCGACGAACTCATGCGCGAGTTCGTGCCCGGCGGCCAGAGCCGTTCGCTCTCCGCGCGCCTGTTGGTTCTGGGCGGCCTCGCGCTCGGCGTCGTGGCGCTCGCGCTGTTGTGGCACTTCACGTCGCTGCGCCATGACCTAAACTTCACGGCGCTCACGCAGACCGCCACGGCCATCGGAGACTCGCGCTTCGGCCCCGTGCTGATCGTGGGCGCGTATGCGCTGGCGGCCATTGTGTCGGTGCCCATCACGGTGCTGATCGCGCTGGCCGGTTTCGTGTTCGGTCCCGGCGCGGGCAGCGCCTATGCGTTGACGGGCACGCTGATCGCAGCGCTCGTCACCTACGGCGCAGGCGTCTGGCTGGGGCGCGACGCCGTGCGGCGGCTCGCCGGCGCGCGGCTCAACCGGCTCTCGGAACGGTTGGGGCGCCAGGGGCTGGTCGCGGTCGTGATCCTGCGCGTGCTGCCGCTTGCGCCGTTCACGCTGGTGAATCTGGCTGCGGGCGCCTCGCACATCGGCCTGCGCGATTTTCTGGTGGGCACCGCACTCGGCATGGGGCCGGGCATCGTGCTCGCAACCTCGTTCGCGCATCAGTTGGTGGCCACCGTGCGGCATCCCAGCGCGGGCTCCATCGGGCTGCTCGCGGCCATCGGCGTGGTGCTGGTGGCGCTTTCGTTCGCGCTGCAGCGCTTCTTCACGAGGGGCCGATGAAAGCCGGCACGGAATCGACCCCGCTCGCTGCACCCATGCGCGACGATCCCGCCTCGCTCGCGGGCAACGACGACCACGCACGCGCCGCCGAACTGCGCATCGCCACCTGGAACATCCACGGCGCGACCGGCGCGGACCGCGTGCAGTCGGCCGAGCGCATCGCGGCTGTGATCAGCGAACTGGACGCGGACATCGTCGCGCTGCAGGAAGTGCCGCTGGGCGACGCCAGGGCGCCGAACGCGCTCGACGTATTGCGCGCCGCCACGGGCCTCAACGCGGTGGAGGGGCCGACGCTCGACACACCGCGCCGCCGCTTCGGCAATGCCGTGCTTTCGCGGCTGCCGGTGCACGCCGCACGCACGCTGGACCTCTCGTTCGGGCAGCGCGAGCCGCGCGGCGCGCTCGACGTGGACCTCCGTCATCGCGGCGAAACGCTTCGCGTGGTGGCCACGCACCTGGGCCTCTCGGCGCGCGAGCGGCGCGCGCAGATCCACCGTCTGCTGTCCGCGTTCGACCGCCCCGACCTGCCTGTCATCCTGCTCGGCGACATCAACGAATGGTTCGTGTGGGGCCGCGCGCTTCGCATGCTGGTGGAGCACTTCCGCGCCGCACCCGCGCCGCGCACGTTTCCGGCGCGTTGGCCCGTGTTCGCACTGGACCGTATCTGGATGCACCCGGGCGAACGGCTCATCGACGTGCGCGTGCATGCCAGCCCGCTCGCGCGCATTGCGTCGGACCATCTGCCGCTCGTTGCACGCATCGTGGCAAGCCCGGCGCGCTCGGCTAAGCAACCCGACGAAGCCGGGCGCGCCGCTTGCTGAAGCAACGTCGGGCTTCATTCGTAGACCCGTTCATTTGAAGGAGCGCTGTCATGGCCAATCGCCAATCGAAAGCTGACGAAAACGCACCGCTGCAACCCGGCACCGACAAACAGACCGGCACGGGCACGTTCAAGACCGACGTCTCCGAAACGGACGACGAAGGCACGAACGTGCGCGAAGCCGAAGTGCGCGAGGACGATCTCTCCGAAGTCCGCCCCTCTGAAGGCGAACGCGACGGCGGATCGAGCCAGTCGCATTGAGGCGGCTTGTGATCTCGCGCTAGTTAGAGCGGATGAGTGACGAGCACAACCCTGGACAAAACCAGGGCCACGACGCATGGCGACCCGCTGCGAACCCATGGGTGATCGCCATCGTCGTCACGCTTGCGGCGTTCATGGAGGTGCTGGACACGACCATCGTGAACGTCGCGCTGCCGCACATTGCGGGCACGATGTCGGCGAGCTATGACGAGGCCACGTGGACGCTTACCTCGTACCTCGTCGCCAACGGCATCGTGCTGCCCATTTCGGCGTTCTTTGCGCGGCTGCTCGGCAGAAAGCGCTACTTCCTGATCTGCATTGCGGCCTTCACGGTGTGCTCGTTCCTGTGCGGCATCGCGACGAACCTGGGTCAGCTGATCGTCTTTCGCGTCTTGCAGGGCTTCTTCGGCGGCGGGCTGCAACCGAACCAGCAGTCCATCATTCTCGATACGTTTCCCCCCGAAAAACGCGGGCGGGCGTTCTCGATCTCGGCGGTGGCCATCGTCGTCGCGCCCGTGCTGGGGCCGACGCTGGGCGGCTGGATTACGGACAACTTCTCGTGGCGCTGGGTGTTTCTGCTCAACGTGCCGGTGGGCATTCTCACGACGCTCGGCGTCATGCAACTCGTGGAAGACCCGCCGTGGGAGCGGCGCGCAAGCGGCCGACTCAGCATCGACTACATCGGCATCGGGCTCATTGCGATTGGCTTGGGGTGCCTGCAAGTCATGCTGGACCGCGGCGAAGACGACGACTGGTTCAGTTCGCCGTTCATTCGCATCTTCGCAGCGCTGGCGGCGGCCGGCATGGCGGGCGCGGTGGCGTGGCTCTTGTACACGAAGAAGCCGGTGGTGAACCTGGCCTGCCTGCGCGACCGCAACTTCGCGCTAGGCTGCGCAACGATTGCGGCCTTCGCGATGGTGCTCTACGGCAGCGCGGTACTGGTGCCGCAACTCGCGCAGCAGCAGCTTGGCTACACGGCTACGCTTGCGGGTCTCGTGCTCTCGCCGGGCGCGTTGCTCATTACGATGGAGATACCCATCATCAGCCGGCTCATGCCGCACATCCAGACGCGCTGGCTGATCGCAACCGGCTTTCTGTTGCTCACGGTGGCGCTCGCGTATTCGCACATGCTCGTGCCGAACGTGGACTACGCCACGCTCGTGAAGATGCGCAGCGCGCAGTCCATTGCCATCGGCTTTCTGTTCGTGCCCATCACGACGCTCGCGTATCAGACCGTGCCGCGCGAACTCAACAACGACGCCTCCGCGCTGCTCACCATGTTCCGCAACGTGGCGGGGTCCATCGGCATTTCGCTTTCCACGGCAATGATCCGCGAGCGGGCGCAGGCGCGCATGGCGCATCTTTCTGAACATCTCTCGCCGTTCTCGCAGGACTACCAGGACGCGTTGCAGCGCTCGGCCCACACGATCACGGACCTCACGGGCCAGCCTCCTGCTCAGGCGCTGCAAACCGCCACGGGCCGCCTTTACGAGACGTTCGTTTCGCAGGCCACGATCCTCGCGTACCTCGACGTATTCGCGATGCTCGCCGTGTTCTGCCTGCTGTGCCTGCCGCTGTCGTTCTTCTTCTCCCCGGTGAAAGCCGCCGGCGGGGCGGGTGGGCACTGACATGACGCGGCACCGTTCTTTCAGCGGACAACGAGCGCGGACAAGCGCAGCGGCATGCACGCTTGCAGTTGCCACGTTGCTGCTCGTGAGCGCCTGCACGGTGGGCCCCGACTTCAAATCGCCAACAGCCAACGTGCCCGGCCAGTGGCACGACGTGCAGCGCGAGGCGTCTGCTACGTCGGCGACCTCTGCGGCTTCAGCAACAGCGCCAACCTCGCAGACACCCGACCCGCCGCATGTCGAAGGCGCGCATCCCCATTCGTCGCCCACCACGGATTCGGACCCTGACCCGCGCTGGTGGCACACCTTCCAGGACCCGACGCTCGACGCGCTGATCGATCGCGCTGTCCGCGACAACCCCGACCTCCAGCAAGCCGTGTTGCGCATTGCAGAGGCGCGCTCGCAAGCGCAGTCCGCCGCGGCGCAGGGCCTGCCGAACGTGCGCGCAACGGCCAGCTACACGCGCGAGCAACTCGGCATCAAAGGCCTGCTCGAAGAACAGAACGCCTACAGCGCCGTGAACCGGCTCGGGCAGCGCGGCGGCCCTTCGGTGCAACGCGGCGCGAACCAGTTCCTCGATCAGCTCACGTCGCCGGTGAATCTCTGGCAGGTGGGCTTCGACGCCTCGTGGGAAGTGGACCTGTTCGGCCGCGTGCGGCGGTCTTTGGAAGCCGCGAACGCGCAGACCGAAGCCGCGATGGAAAGCCACAACGACGCACTCGTTTCGCTCGAAGCCGAGGTCGCGCAAACCTACGCGCAATTGCGCGGCGCGCAGCAGCTTCGGCAAATCACGAGCGACCTCGTGAACCAGCAGCGCGAAATCGTGACGCTCGTGCAGAGCCAGGCGAGCGTGGGCATCACGAGCCAGATGGATGTGCAGAACGCTTCGGCGCAACTGGCGCAGACCGCAGCGCAATTGCCGCTCTACGACCAGCAGATTGCGCAGGCGCTCAACGGTCTCGCGTATCTGGCGGGCGAGGCGCCGGGCGCGCTCGATGCCGAATTGCAGACGCCCGGCGCGGTGCCGCCCGTGCCGCCCACGGTGCCGGTCGGCCTGCCCTCCACGCTTGCGCGCCGCCGCCCCGACGTGCGCCGCGCCGAAGCCGAATTGCACGCCGCCACCGCGGACGTCGGCGTGGCCGTCGCGCAGTTCTACCCCGACATTTCGCTCACCGGCCAGGTGGGCACGCGCGCGGGCCACGCAGACAACCTCGCCCGCTGGTCGCATCTGTTCTATTCGTTCGGACCGGCCATTTCGCTGCCTATCTTCGAAGGCGGGCAGCTCGTGTCGAACCTGCGACTGAGCGAGGCGCGCCAGGCGGAAGCGGCACTCGCCTGGCGCAGCGCCGTGCTCGTGGCGCTGCGCGACGTGGACAACGCACTCGCCGTCTATCGCACCGACCAGGCACGCCGCGACTCGCTCAACGACAGCGTGGCGGCCCAGCAAGCCGCATTCGACCTGGCACGCGATAGCTATCGCAAAGGTCTGGTCACGTTCATCAACGTGCTGGACGCGGAACGCCAGCTCGCCCAGGGCAGGCAGCAGGCCGCTCAACAAACCATGCAGGTGACGACGGATCTCGTCGCGCTGTACAAGGCGCTCGGGGGCGGGTGGCAGACGGCGGCGTCCGCGGGTTCGGCGGCGTCAGCAGATCCGGTGCCGTCAGCGCACGCGCCGCAACCAGCGGGCTCGCCGCTGTCGTCACTCTCCGCTTCGCCGCCGCGGGCGGCACAGCCTCCACGCTTCGCGCGATCCATGCCGTCCGCGCAGGCCGCACCGTCCACGCAATCCGCACCGTCTCTCGCATCGAAACCGCAGCCATGACCCTGCCTTCTCCCTCAACGTCGTCCGTGCCGCGCATCACGGTGGTCGTGCTCACGCACAACCGCGTGCACGAAGTGACGGAAACCGTGGCGCGGCTGCTTGCGCTGCCCGAACGTCCGCCCGTGATCGTCGCGGACAACGGCTCCACGGACGCCACCGTCGAAACCCTGCGCGCACGCTTTCCCTCCATGCGAGTCGTTGAGTGCGGCGCGAATCTGGGCGCTGCGGGCCGCAATCACGCCGTGGCCGTCGCCGAAACCGACTACGTCGCCTTCAGCGACGACGACACCTGGTGGGAACCGGGCTCGCTCGCCCACGCAGTGCGCGTGCTGGACGAATCCCCGCAGGTCGCCGTGCTCAACGCGCGCGTGGTGGTGGGCGAAAACGAACGCGCCGACGCCACCTGCGAGCGCATGAGCGCGAGCCCGCT
The DNA here is from genome assembly GCF_029536165.1 of Paraburkholderia sp. SUR17. Lineage (NCBI taxonomy): Bacteria > Pseudomonadati > Pseudomonadota > Betaproteobacteria > Burkholderiales > Burkholderiaceae > Paraburkholderia > Paraburkholderia sp. SUR17. Next base: position 3,092,911 of record NZ_CP120509.1, on the reverse strand, counting down.
CGACAGCGCGGGCTTACCCGGTCCGCTGCTGACGGGCTACATGGCAGGTGCCTGTGTGTTCCGGCGCGCGGCGTTTCTCGAAGTGGGCGGCTATGAGCCGCGGCTTTTCATCGGCGGCGAAGAAGAACTCGTCTCGCTCGATCTGCTCGCGCGCGGACACGCCATGGTCTATTGCGACCGGCTCGTGGTGCATCACCATCCGTCGCCGGCACGCGATGCGGGTTTGCGGCGTCGCATGCTGGCGCGCAACGCGGCGTGGGTGGCCTGGCTGCGCCTGCCGCTGCCGATAGCGCTCAAGGCCACGCTGAAGGCGCTGCGCGTGCTGCTGCACGAGCGGGCGTTGTGGCGCGATGCGCCGCGGCTCGTGAGCGGCATTGCGTGGGCATGCAGCCGCCGACGCGTGGTGCCGCCCCACGTGCTCGCCATGCGGCGCGCAGTGCGCAACGCCGAACGCACTGCGGACTGGCTCGCGAGCCGCAACGCGGCGTGGCTGCGCACGCGCCGCGCGGCGGGCGGAGGCGCTTCGGATGCTTCGGGCGTTTCGGACGCTCCGAGCACTTCGGGCACTTCGGGCACTTCGAGCACTTCGAGCACTCCGAGCACTCCGGGCGCTCCCAGCACTTCGAGCCATTCGGGCACTTCGACCGCCCCGCACCGGCGCGCCTGATGCCACACGTGGTCTGCGCTACGACGCCTCTTCGTCCTTTCGAATCACGCTGAGCTGGCCGTTACGTTCCAGGATCGCGGCCTCCACGCGCGCGAGGTCGCGTGCGCCGAGCGACTGCCGCACGCTCTCGTAGATATCGGTTTCCGTGATGAGCGCCGCGCCCATCTGCTTCTCGTCGAAGCGCCCCTGGTGGAACACCTCGCGCTCGACGCCTACCACCAACCGCTCCAACGCACGCGAATGCACGCACAGCCAGGCCAGCACGCGATGCAGCACCACGATCACGAGCGACGCCACCGCGGTGGGCACGAACGGCGACGCGCCCACCACGGCGCGGCTCAGAATGGCGCCCAGCAGAATGCCCACCACGTAATCGAACGGCGAGCGCTGGCCGAACGAGCGACGGCCCGAAATGCGCACGAGCACGAGCGCCAGCACGAACACGACGAGCGAGCGCATGCCCATCTGCAACGCGTCGAGATTCCGGCCCTCGCCGAACAACGCCACGAGCGTATTCATATGCCGCCTCCCTTTGCCTCGTTCGAATGGGGTTGCGTGCGTGCTGAGCCGGCACGCTACGCGGAATGCGATACGGGGCGTGCGGTGTGTGCGACGCGCCGTATCGCCTCGATGAGCTGATCCGCGGGCACGGGCTTGGTGAGGTGCGCCGCGAAGCCGGCAGGGACGGCGTTGTCGCTCGGCGTGCCATTCGGCGGCGCATTCTGCGAGCCATTCGGCGAGCCGTTCTGCGTGCCATTCGATGCGCCATTCCGTGTGCCGTTCGACCCCATGCCATTCGACACCATGCCATTCGATGCCGCGCCATGCCCCGCCGTACCCCGCGTACGCGCCGCCATCCCGGCACCAGGAAGCGGCACGGGTGCCTGCACCGCGCCGTCTTCCGTGAGCGTATAGCCCGTTAGCGCGATAGCTGGCAGGCGAGCACCGGCGCGCAGTCCGCGCCGCGCTTCGAGTTCGCGCACGCGGCGCAGCACGTCGAAGCCGTCTTCCCGTTCGAGCACGATGTCGCAGACCAGCACGTCGGGCCATGCGTCCATGTCCTCGCCTTCGAGCATCGCGAGCGTATCGTCGCCGCCCTGCGCGGTCTGCACGCGCGCGCCCATCGAGGAAAGCATGGCCTCCAGTGCGTCGCGCGTCTCCTCCTGGTCGTCGATGGCAAGTACCGCAATACCCTCCAGGGGCTGGGCGTCGAGATGCCGTGCCGTTCCCGAAGGCGCGGATGGCGCCGCCGCCGCGCCCGGAACGCCCGGCACGGCTGTCGAAACTGACGAAGCCGATGAAGCAGACGAAGCCGGCACACCGCCCTGCACGACCGAAGCAACCGAGGTAGCCGACGCCGACGAAGCCACCGGCACATCCACCACCGGCCGCAACGGCAACGTGACCACGTAGGCCAGCCGCGTCTGCACCGGCATCACCGTAAACCCGCCGCCCGCCGAGACGATGGTGGCTTCCAGCTTCCGCGCGCGCTCCTGCGAGAGCTCCGCGGGCCGATCGCCCGCACCCACCACCGTGAGCCACGCCTCGTTGCCGAAGTGGTCCGCGCGCAGTTGCACCCGGCCGCCGCGCGGCGCGTGAGCCAATTCGTTGCGGCACAGTTCGGCCACCACGCCCGCCAGCTTGTCGCGCTCGCCGGTAATGAAAAGGCCCGGCTCCGCCACGAGCGTCGTGAAGTCGGCGCGCTGGCGTGCGGCGTCGGTGCGCACCATCGTCGCCACGTGGGCCACCAGTTCGTCCAGTTCCACCGGCTGCGCCACGAGCCTGCGTTGCGCGCGCTCCAGTTCGCCCTGTTGCTGTTGCAGCGACCACATCTTCATGTACACGCCTTCGCGCGCGAGCAGTGCCTCGTGCGTGCCCTGCTCCACGATATGGCCGTGCTCCATCACGAGAATGGTGTCCGCATCCACCACGGTGGAAAGGCGGTGCGCAATCGTGATCGACGTGCGCCCCTGCGCGAGGCGCTGCAATTCCAGCTGGATGGCGCGTTCGGAGCGCGTGTCGAGCGCCGAGGTGGCCTCGTCGAACACGATGATGCGCGGGTCTTTCAGAATGGCGCGCGCAATGGCAATGCGCTGGCGCTCGCCGCCCGAAAGCCGCACGCCGCGCTCGCCCACCTGGGTGTCGTAGTGATCGGGCAGCCGTTCAATGAAACCGTCCAGCTGCGCCGCGCGCGCGGCGCGCACCACGTCCGCGCGCGTGGCGCCGGGCCGGCCGTAGGCGATGTTGTAGGCAATCGTGTCGTTGAAGAGCACGGTGTCCTGCGGCACGATGCCAATCGCTTCACGCAGGCTGGTCTGCGTGACGTAGCGCAGGTCCTGGCCGTCAATACGCGCCGTGCCCGACGTAGGCTGATACAGCCGGAACAGCAGCTTCACGAGCGTGGACTTGCCCGAGCCGCTGCCGCCCACCACCGCCATCGACGTTCCGGCCCGCACGCGAAAATCGATGTCGTGCAGCACCTGGCGCTGCGGGTCGTAGCCGAAGTCCACGTGGTCGTAGGCGATCTCGCCCGCGTGTATGGCAAGCGGCTGCGCGCCCGGTTCGTCCAGGTCTTCGCCCACGCGCCCTTGCGCCGCGAGAATGCCGAACATGCGCTCCACGTTGACCATCGCGTCGTTGGTCTCGCGAAACACGAAGCCCAGCGAATTGAGCGGCAGACACACCTGGATGATGTACGCGTTCACGAGCACGAGGTCGCCCACGCTCATGCGCCCCACCATCACGTACTGCACGGCGAGCAGCATCACAGAAGCCACGCCGAACGCAATCACCGCACTCTGCCCGATGTGCAGCGTGGAAAGCGCGCGCTGGTTCGCCATGCGCGCCGTAATCCAGTGACCCAGAATGCCCGAGAGCCGCCGCGTCTCCAGCGCTTCCGTGGCGAAGTATTTGACCGTGTCGTAGTTGAGCATGCTGTCCACGAAACGGCTGTCTGTCTGCGCTTCCAGCCGGTTCACGGCACGCTGATGCACGAGCCGCCGCCGCGTGAAGATCACCGTATAGATCGCGTAGACCACGAACGTCATACCGATGATGGCTGTGAACGTCGCGGCATAGCTCGCCATCATGATCGCGATGACCGAGCCGATTTCGATCAGCGTGGGCACGATCGTGAAGATGGCGATGCCGAGCAGATAGCCGATGCCGTCCGTGCCCTTCTGCACGTCGCGCACCACGGCGCCCGTCTCGCGCGTGGCATGAAAGCGTGCGCCCAACCGATGCAGATGCGCGAAGGTGCGCTCCGTGAACGACGCCACCGTGCGCTGCGTCACCACGCTGAACACCACGTCGCGCACTTCGTTCAGCGCGCCGCTGACGAAACGCAGAATCGCGTACGCCAGCACCAGAAAGACGGGAAAAAGCGCAAGCGGCGACGGGTGACTGACTTCGTCCACGATGCGCTTGAGCACGAGCGGCACGCCCACCGCGGCGAGCTTCGCCGCGACCATGAGCGCGACGGAAACCAGCGTGACGTTGCGGTACTGCCAGATGGCGTGGCCGAGATCCACGAAGATGCGGCGGCGCAGGGCGCGCTCCTGCGAGGGCGTGCGCTGTGCCGCCGCGGCGAGCCCCGGGGTGGGGCCCGGCTGAGGAGGGGTGCGCGTACTGTCGCTCGCCATGCCGTGGTCCCGCGCCGGCGTCAGCTGTCGCCGTTATCCTTGTGCCCAGGCAGCACTGAGGCCAGCACCTGCTTCGCCGTGCCTGCAATCACGCTGGCCTCGCGCGGGTCGCCCTTCAGCAGCGTGTGCGCGAAGTGGCGCGCCTGTTCCAGCGTGACGTGCGGCGGCAGCGGCGGCACCTCGGGGTCGCTCTTCACTTCGAGCACCACGGGCCGGTTCGACGCGAGCGCCTCTTCCCAGGCGGGCGCGATCTGGTCGGGCTCCGAAACGTAAATGCCTTTCAGCCCGATCAGCTCCGCGAAGCGGTGGTACGGCACGTTCGGCACCTGCTGCGAAGCGTCGAACTTCGGGTCGCCTTCCATCACGCGCTGCTCCCACGTGACCTGGTTCAGGTCTTCGTTGTTGAGCACCATGCAGATCCAGCGCGGGTCGGCCCACTGCTGCCAGTACTTCGCCACGGTGATGAGTTCGGCCATGTTGTTCATCTGCATGGCGCCGTCGCCCACCAGTGCGATGACGGGCCGCGACGGATGCGCGAACTTCGCCGCAATCGCATACGGCACGGCGGCGCCCATCGACGCGAGGCCGCCCGAAAGCGAGCACATCATGCCGCGGCGAATCTTGAGGTCGCGCGCGTACCAGTTTGCACAGGATCCCGAATCGCTCGTGATGATGGCCTGATCGGGCAGGCGCGGCGAAAGCTCGGTGAAGGCGCGCTGCGGGTTCACGCCGCGGCTCGACTTCGCCGGCTCCAGCGCGCGCTTGTGCAGCGTCTTCCACCACGAGTCGGTCCAGCGTTCGATGCGCTTGCGCCACGTCGTGTCTTCGCGCTCGTGCAAGAGCGGCAGCAGCGCGCGCAGCGTTTCGGCCGTGTCGCCCACCAGGTTGACCTCCATCGGGTAACGCAGGCTCAGCATGTCGGCCTTGATGTCGATCTGCACGCCGCGCGCCTGGCCTTCTTTCGGCAAGAACTCGGAGTACGGGAAGCCCGAACCCACCATCAGCAGCGTGTCGCAGTCGGTCATCATGTCGTAGCTCGGCAACGTGCCAAGCAACCCGATGGGACCCGTGACCCACGGCAACTCGTCCGGCAACACGGCCTTACCGAGCAGCGCCTTCGCCACGCCCGCGCCCAGGCGGTCTGCCACGGCGATCACTTCGTCCGTGGCGCCCAATGCGCCTGCGCCCACCAGCATCGCGACTTTCTTACCGGCATTGAGCACATCCGCCGCGCGTTGCAGGTCGTCTTGTTGCGGCACGACCTTGGGCCGCGAATAGCCCACGCCCGAATGTACCGTTCCGTGCTTGCGGCCCGGCGGCTCGTACGGCAATTCCTGCAGATCGTTCGGCAGCACGAGCGCGGTCACGCGCCGCTCGGCCACCGCGATGCGCACCGCGCGGTCCACGAGGTGCCGCACCTGGCCCGGCACCGTGGCGAGTTGCACGTAGGAGCCCGCCACGTCCTTGAACATCGACACCAGATCCAGCTCCTGCTGATAGTGCCCGCCCAGCGAGGCGCGCGCCTGTTGCCCGGTAATGGCGAGCACGGGCATGTGGTCCATGCGCGCGTCGTAGAGACCGGTGATGAGGTGCGCGGCGCCTGGCCCTGACGTGGCGATGCACACGCCCAGTTCGCCGGTAAATTTCGCGTGCGCGCAGGCCATGAATGCGGCCATTTCTTCGTGTCGCGCCTGAATGAATTCGATCTTCCCGCCCGCGCGATTCAACGCGCCGAACACGCCGTTGATGCCGTCGCCGGGATACCCGTAGATGCGGCGCACGCCCCAGTGATAAAGCCGGTCGACGATGAAGTCACCCACAGTAGCAGCCATGAAACGCCTCCTTTGCCTGACCCAAGCGGCGGGGCAAGAAGCGCTCCCGGTCCTCGCGCGGCATGGCGGGCGCACGGCGGGCGCGGGTGTTTTCGCGGTCGGACAAAACCGGTACGCCGCCCGCTCCTTATTTACACGTGGCGTGTAAGAAGCTCAGCAGCGCAACACGCGCGGTGGAGAGACACGGTGCAAACCGGCGATGGCCTGCGTAGTACTTCGCAGTGACATGCAGGCGTACCGCGTTCATGCCTTCCTCCATGCAGCGATGGGCACACGCCGTGCTGAATCCCTATCCATACACGGCCGTCGATTTCCAAACGCGCGGCGCCGAGCCAAACGTCCCAACGTCCCAACGTCCAAGGGTTCGATAAGGCCCGGCCCGCGCGCTCAAAGCCGGTCCCGTTCGAACACAAGAGAGCCATCCGCGAAGGAGATTCGATGAAAGTCGCCCTCATCAGTGAACACGCTTCTCCGCTCGCCGTAGCCGGCGGTGTCGATAGCGGCGGTCAGAACATCTACGTCGCGCACGTGGCCCGCCAGCTTCACAAGGCCGGCCACCAGGTCGACGTGTTCACGCGCCGCGACCGTGCCCTGCTGCCGCTCGTCTCGAATATGGACGGCGTGCGCGTCGTACACGTGCCGGCCGGGCCGCCCATGCAGTTGCCGAAGGAAGAACTGCTGCCGTGGATGGGCGAATTCGCCGATTTCCTGACAGGTTTCTGCCGCGGCGAGAGCCGGCCCTACGACGTGCTGCACGCGAACTTCTTCATGTCAGGCCTCGCCGCGCTGAAGACAAAGGTCGCGCTCGGCATACCGCTCGTCATGACGTTCCATGCGCTCGGCCGCGTGCGCCGCCTGCATCAAGGCGCGGACGACGGCTTTCCCGACGAGCGCTTCGCCATTGAAGACGAACTCGTGCGCGAGGCGGACACGATCATCGCCGAATGCCCGCAGGACGAGGCCGACCTGATCGACCTCTACGGCGCAGACCCGCAACGCATCGACGTGATTCCGTGCGGCTTCGACACCGCCGAGTTGCGGCCGGTATCGCGCCGCGCCGCGCGCGAAGCGCTGGGCTGGCCGCAGGACCGCTTCACGGTGCTGCAACTGGGACGGCTCGTGCCGCGCAAGGGCATCGAAAACGTGGTGCGCGGCATGGGCGTGCTGCGCCAGCGTTATGAATCGGACGCGCACCTCTACGTAGTGGGCGGCAACGCGGATGCGCCCAACGAAATCGCGACGCCGGAAATCGCGCGGCTGCGCGGCATTGCGCACCAATGCGGCGTGGAAGACAGCACGACCTTTGTGGGCCGGCGCGGGCGCGCGCAACTGCGCTACTTCTATAGCGCCGCGGATGTCTTCGTCACCACGCCGTGGTACGAGCCGTTCGGCATTACGCCCGTGGAAGCGATGGCCTGCGGCACGCCGGTGATCGGTGCGGACGTGGGCGGCATCCGCTCCACCGTGCTCGACGGCGAAACCGGCTTCCTCGTACCGCCACGCGACCCCGATGCGCTCGCGGCACGCATCCATACGCTCGTGCGCAACCCGGCGCTCGCGCGGCGCATGGGCGAAGCCGGCATGGCGCGCGCCAAGACGCAATTCACCTGGCGCGGCGTGAGCGACGCGCTGCTGCGCGTGTACCGCCGCGTGGCCGAACTGCCCGGCGAAGCCGAGCACGTCGGGGCGTCGCGCGAAACGGCCACGCGGGCGATGGCCCAGGCTATGACCCAGGCTGCCAGCGGAGGCTCATTCGCGTGAACGGACTCGATACGCGCCACGCGGCGGTGTTTCTCGACAAGGACGGCACGCTGCTGGAAGACGTGCCGTACAACGTCGATCCGTCGCACATGCGCTTCACGAGCGGCACGCGCGAAGCACTCGCGCTGCTCGCCGCGCATGGGTTCAAGCTGATCGTCGTCAGCAACCAGCCCGGCGTGGCGCACGGCATGTTTGCCCTCACGGCGCTGCGCGGCGTGCAGATGCAGTTGGCCCGCATGTTCGGCACCTGCGGCGCCGAACTCACGGCCGCGTACTGGTGCCCGCATCATCCCGACGGCATCGTCGCGCGCTACACGCGCCACTGCCGTTGCCGCAAGCCCGCGCCGGGCATGCTGCTGCGGGCCGCGCGCGAGCACGCCATCGACCTTGCATCGAGCTGGTTCGTGGGCGACATCCTGGACGACGTGGAGGCCGGCAATCGCGCGGGCTGCCGTTCCATCCTGCTCGACAACGGCCACGAAACCGAGTGGCGGCCCGGCCCTCATCGCGTGCCGCATGCCCGCACCCGCGACCTCTACGGCGCCGCACTCACCATCGTGGAAGCGCGCGCCCGCCAGGAACGCGTGGCGCCGCTTGCAGACATAGCGGACCGCGGGCTGAGCCTGGGGAGCGTGGGATGAACCGCGCGAAGACGTTCACGTTTTCCGTGCTGCCCACCGCGCCGCACGCCTTCGCGCCCGCAGCGCGGCCGGCTGCCGTCTGGGGGCCGGAGGTGCGGCGCATTCTGTGTGTGCGGCTCGACAACCTGGGCGACGTGCTCATGACCACCCCGGCCATGCGCGCGTTGCGCGAGGCCGGGCCGGGGCGGCAGCTCACGCTGCTGGCGTCGTCGGCAGGCGCGCAGATGGCGCCGTATCTGCCCGACGTGGACGAAGTGATCCGCTACGACGCGCCCTGGGTGAGCGGCCAGGCCGAGCCTTCTGCGCAGACGGACCTGCAGATGCGCCGCGCGCTGGAAGCCGGCCGCTTCGACGCCGCCGTGATCTTCACCGTCTATAGCCAGAACCCGTTGCCGGCCGCGCTGATGTGCTACCTCGCGGGCATTCCGCGGCGGCTCGCCTGGTGCCGTGAGAACCCCTACCACCTGCTCACGGACTGGGCCCAGGAAAAAGAGCCCCAGCAGCACGTGCGCCACGAAGTGGAGCGGCAACTCGCGCTGGTCGAGCACGTGGGCGCAACGGCCGCCACCACCGCCACCGCCACCGACACGCGCATGCGCTTCGCCGTAGCGGACGAAGACCGCCACGCGCTCGATGCCCTGCTCGCCACGCACGGCGTGCGTGCCGGCACGCCGTGCGTCGTGCTGCATGCGGGCGCGAGCAGCGCCTCGCGTCGGTATCCGCCGGAGCGTTTCGGCGAAGTGGCCTCGCACATCGCGGCGCAACTGCGCTGCCCTGTTCTGCTCACGGGCGGCGTGGAAGAACGCGAGACGGTGCAGCGCGTGGCGAGCGCCACGCGCGCAAGCGTGCGCCGCTATCTCTGCGATCTCTCGGGCCTGCTCACGCTCGGCCAGCTTGCGGCGCTGCTGGAACGCGCCGCCGTGCTGGTCTCGAACAACACGGGGCCCGTGCATATCGCCGCGGCACTCGGCACGCCGGTGGTGGATCTCTACGCGCTCACGAATCCGCAGCACACGCCATGGCAAACGCCGAGCCGCGTGCTGTTCCATGACGTGGCGTGCCGCTGGTGCTATCGCAGCGTCTGCCCCGAGGGACACCACGCGTGCCTGCTCGGCGTGCCCGCCGCCGAAGTGGCCGAAGCGGCGTTGCAGCTCGCGGCGCCGCGTCTCTCCCCTCCGTCGCCGCCGTCCCCTCCGTCGCTGGCTTCGGCTGCGCGCCCCGCGCCGCGCGACACCACCGGGCCGCTGCCCGTCAAAGCCACCCGCTGGCCCGGCGAAGCCGCCGTGCTGGCCCGGTTCCCGAAAACCTCCTGAACGTCCGGACTCGCGCCATGTACACACTCGGAATCAATGCCGTCTATCACGACAGCGCCGCTGCGTTGCTGCGCGACGGCGTCGTGCTCGCCGCCGCCGAGGACGAGCGCTTCACCCACGTGAAGCATGCCAAGCGCCCGGTGCCTTTCTCGACGTGGCAATTGCCCTACGACGCCATCGACTTCTGCCTCAAGGAAGCCGGCATCACGCTCGCCGACGTCGATCACGTGGCGTACTCGTACGACCCCTCGCTCTTTCCCGGCATGCCGAAGCAAGAGGCGCTCACCATCGAGCTGCCGTTTCACCCCACGAAGCGCAAGCTCACGAACCCGTCGGAGTCCCCATGGGACCCGCTGTTTCTGAGCTACATCGTGAACGCGAAGGCGCAATTGCTCGACGGCGCGCCGCATCACCTCATGAAGCGCTTCAAGGGCGTGGACCGCGAGAACGACTTCCAGTGGCACTTCGTGGAACACCACCTCGCGCACGAGGCCAGCGCATTTCTCGCCGCGCCGTTCGAAGACTCCGCCGTGCTCACCATGGACGGCCGCGGCGAAGGCGTCACCACGAGTCTCGGCAAATTCGTGGACGGCGAATACACGCGTCTGCGGCAGGTGGAGTTGCCTCACTCGCTGGGGCTGCTCTATGAAGCGGTCACGAGTTGGCTCGGCTTCCTGCACTCGTCGGACGAGTACAAGGTGATGGCGCTCGCCGCCTACGGAAAGCCCGCCTATGTGGACTATTTCCGCGGCATCGTGCGTTACCGCAGCGACGGCACGTACACCGTGGACGCGCCGCGCCTCGTCGAACGCTTCGGCCCAGCGCGCGAGCGCGGCGGCCCGCTCGAGCAACGCCACTTCGACATTGCGTGCTCGTTGCAGCGCGTGCTCGAAGAGACCGTATTGCAGCTTGCGAACTGGCTGCATCAGCAGACCGGTTTGCCGAATCTCTGCATGGCGGGCGGCGTGGCGCTCAACTGCGTGATGAATTCGAAGGTGCGTGACCAGGGTCCGTTCAAGGAAGTCTGGGTGCAGCCCGCGGCGGGCGACGCCGGTACGGCGCTGGGCGCTGCGCTCTGGACCGACTGGCGCGAACGCGCCGGCAAGGGGAACGCTGGCGGCGCGGGCAACGAGCGCCGCCACTGGCGCATGGATCACGCGTACCTGGGGCCTGCATGGCCCGACGACGAGATCGAACAATTTCTGCGCTGGAGCAAGCTGCCGTTTCGCCGCCTCGATGACATTGCGGGTGAAACCGCCGCACTGCTCGCGGACGGCAATGTGATCGGCTGGTATCAGGGCCGCACGGAATTCGGGCCGCGTGCGCTGGGCGCGCGCTCCATTCTGGCTTCGCCGCTCGACCCCGGCATGCAGGCCAAACTCAACGAGATCAAAGACCGCGAAGATTTCCGCCCCGTGGCGCCCGTCGTGATGGAAGAGCACGCGGCGGACTGGTTCGTGGGCGCGCGCGTGGCGCCGTTCATGCTGTTCGTGTTCGACATCCGGCCCGACCGCGCCGACCGCATTCCCGCCGTGCGCCACGTGGACGGCACAGCGCGCGTGCAGACCATCAACCGCCGCCAGCATCCGCTCTACTACGACCTGCTCGATGCGTTCCGTCAGCGCACCGGCGTGCCCGTGCTCGTCAACACGTCGTTCAACACGCGCGGCGAGCCGATGGTGAATTCGCCGCGCGATGCGGTCGAATCGTTCTGGACGTCGCCGCTGGATGCGCTTGTGATCGGTCCGTTCCTCGTTACCAAGAACGGGGGCCAACGATGACGCCGCCCGCACGCGGCGCCGTCGCGCCGGTTCAGTTGCGGGCGGTGGAGGCCGAGGTTCAGCCCGGCGTTCGTGCCGAAGCTGGAGCCACAGCCGAGACGGTGCCCACGGCAACGTCGCATGACGCGGCCGGGACGCTTGCAGCCGAGATGCTTGCAGCCCCAACGCCCGCCGCCACCGCAGAACCCCTGCGCCCCGCCGAGCAGGCCATGCCCGCGCGGCCCGACCTCTCGGTGGTCGTGCCCACCTTCAGGCGCGCGGCGTTGCTCGAAAACTGCCTGAACGCGCTGGTGGCGCAAGACTACGATCCCACGCGCTACGAGATCATCGTCTGCGACGATGGGCCGGACGACGACACGCGCGCGCTCGTCGAACGCACCGCCGACGCGGCACGTGCACGCGGCCTTGTGGTGCGCTACGTGCCGGTCACGCGAACCCAGGGCCCGGCGGGCGCCCGCAACGCGGGCTGGCGCGCGGCGCACGCCCCGCTCATCGCCTTCACCGACGACGACACCGTGCCCGACCCGCACTGGCTTTCGGCGGGCCGCGAAGCCATGTCGGCGAGCGGCGCGGCGGCTGCCTGCGGCGACATCGTGGTGCCGCTGCCCACGCGCCCCACCGACTACGAAGCGGACGCAGCCGGCCTCACCGTGGCCGAGTTCGCCACGGCCAACGCGTTCGTTACGCGTGCGTTCCTTCATCAAACCGGCGGCTTCGACGAGCGTTTCACACAGGCCTGGCGCGAAGACTCGGACCTGCAGTTTTCGATCATGCGCGCGGGCGGGCGCGTGGAGCATGCGCGCGGCGCCGTGGTCGTGCATCCCGTGCGGCCCGCGCCCTGGGGCGTGAGCATCGCGCAGCAGCGCAAGGCGCAGTTCGAAGCGCTGCTGTACAGCAAGCATCCGCAGCTATACCGGCAGCGCATTCGCCGCTGGCCGCCGCTGCATTACTACGCGATTGCCGCGGGCGCATGGCTCGCCCTGGCGGGCGCGCTGGCAGGCGTCGTGGAATTGGCGGCTTGCGGCGCCGCCGTGTGGTTCGCGTTCACGCTCGCGTTCTTCGTGCGTCGGATGAACGGCACGAGCCACCGCTGGCGCCACATCGCTGAAATGGCGTGGACGTCCGTGCTCATTCCGTTCCTCTCCCTCTATTGGCGCTTGTACGGCGCGTTCAGGTACCGCGTATGGTTTCTCTGACTCCGCCTGGCTCTTATCGCTCCAGCGCGCAAGCCTCCAGAACGCTCGCGCTGCGTGCTGTTGCACCGCGCCGCGTGGCCGTGTTTCGCGCGCTGCAACTGGGCGACATGCTGTGTGCCGTGCCCGCGCTGCGCGCCATGCGGCGTGCGTGGCCTTCTGCGCAGATCACGCTGATCGGCCTGCCGTGGGCGCGTGCGTTTGCCTCGCGCTACGCGGAACTCGTCGATGAATTCGTGCCGTTTCCGGGCGCGCCCGGCTTCGTCGAACAGGAGCAGACCAGCACCGCGCTGCCCGTCTTCTACGCGCAGATGCGCGCGCGCCACTTCGATCTGGCCATCCAGTTGCACGGCAGCGGCAGCCGCTCAAACGGCGTCGTGTTCAATCTGGGCGCTACCGCGTGCGCGGGCTTCGTGCCGCCCGAAGAAACGCATCAGCTGGCCGGCTGCTTCATTCCGTGGCCCGAGCAGTTGCCGGAGCCGCTGCGTTATCTCGCGCTCATGCATGCGCTCGGCCTGCCCGCCGACGACGCCGCGCTCTCCATTCCCGTGACGCACGCCGACCGCGACGAATACGCGGCGCTGGCCGCAAGCTGCCACATCGAGCCCGAGCGGCTCGTGCTGATTCATCCCGGCGCACAGTTGCCGTCGCGGCGCTGGCCCGCCGTACGCTTCGCCGCGGTGGCCGACGCGCTGGCCGACGCCGGCTACCAGGTGGCCATCACGGGCAGCGGAGCCGAATTGCCGCTCACGGGCGAAGTGCTCGGGGCGATGACGGCGCCCGCGCTGCATCTGGCGGGCAAAACGTCGCTCGGTGGTCTCGCTGTGCTGGTGTCGCGCGCGCGACTCGTGGTGTGCAACGACACGGGCATCTCGCACGTGGCCGCGGCGATGAAGACCGCGAGCGTGGTGGTGGCGTCAGGCAGCGATACGCGGCGCTGGGCGCCGCTCGACAGCGAACGCCATCGCGTGCTCGCGGACTGGCCTGCCTGCCGGCCCTGCATGTATCGCGACTGCCCGTACGGTCATCCGTGTGCGCTCAATGTTTCGGTGGAGAACGTGGTGGATGCGGCGCGCGAACAGCTTGCGCGAGCGGCGCAGGCGCTAGCGGGCGATGCATGGCCCGACGCCGCTGACGCGCAGGATACGGGCGACGATGCAGCGAACGCAGCGACTCCCGCCACCTGCGCCCCGGCATGCGATGCATCCACGCCGGCGACCGAGCGGCTGCACGCGGGCTCGCTGCGCGCAACGTCCACCGCGCTCGTTTCAGCGGCGTCGCCCGCCACCACGAAGGAAGCCCGCCATGTCCGATAACAGCGTTCACCGCGCCGAAAGAAGGCTGCGCGTGCTGACCTGGCACGTGCACGGCAACTACCTCTACTACCTCACACAGGCGCCGCACGACTTCTATCTCGTGACGAAGCCGGGCAACCCGCCCGGCTACGCGGGCCGCGTGGGCGTGCTGCCCTGGGGGCCGAACGTGCACGAGGTGCCGGCCGGCGAAGTGGCGGCCCATCGCTTCGACGTGGTGCTCTACCAGCATCGGCTGCACTGGCAAGACGATCGGCACGCGCTGCTTTCGGGCGAGCAGCAGGCGCTGCCGCGCATCTATCTGGAACACGATCCGCCGCAGACGAATCCGTTCCAGCAGCCGCATTGGGTGGACGATCCGGGCACGCTGCTCGTGCACGTCACGCACTTCAACCGGCTCATGTGGGACAGCGGCAGAACGCCCGCGCGCGTGATCGAGCACGGCGTCGTGGTGCCGCCGCACGTGCGCTACAGCGGCGAGCGCGCGCGCGGCATCGTGGTGGTGAACCACCTCGCGAAGCGCGGGCGGCGCCTCGGCGCAGACGTGTACGCCGCGTTGCGCGAGGAGGTGCCGCTCGACCTGGTGGGCATGCAGTCCGACGAATTGGGTGGCCTGGGCGAGATCGGCAACCTCGATCTGGCGGCCACCATTGCGCCCTATCGTTTCTTCTTCAACCCCATCCGCTGGACGAGCCTGGGCCTTTCCGTCGTGGAGGCCATGACGATCGGCATGCCCGTGATCGGCCTTGCCACCACGGAACTTGCCAGCGTGATTCGCAACGGGGAGAACGGCTTCGTGCACACCGACCCTGCGCAGCTCGTGCAGGCCATGCGCGTGCTGCTGCACGACCCGGCCGAAGCGAAGCGGCTGGGCGACGGCGCGCGTCACACGGCGCTGGAGCGCTTTTCCATCGAACGCTTCGCGCGCGACTGGGACGAGGCGTTGCGCGCCGTGGCGGCGTAGAAGCGGCTCGCTTTAGCGAGAGAAGGCACACACGCGGCGCGTGCCGCGAGCAAGGAGCATGTCGATGAAAGATCCGTTGCGCAAACGCATTCTGGTCACGGGCGGGGCCGGGTTTCTCGGCTCGCATTTGTGCGAAAAGCTTGTGACGCAAGGCCACGACGTGCTCTGCGTCGACAACTTCTACACAGGCACGCGCGAAAACGTGGCGCATCTGCTGGACTGCCCGAATTTCGAATTGATGCGCCACGACATCACGTTCCCGCTCTACGTGGAGGTGGACGAGATCTACAACCTGGCGTGCCCGGCCTCGCCGGTGCATTACCAGCACGACCCGGTGCAGACCACCAAGACCAGCGTGCACGGCTCCATCAACATGCTGGGGCTCGCCAAGCGCGTGAAGGCGAAGATCTTTCAGGCCTCCACGAGCGAGGTGTACGGCGACGCACGCGTGCATCCGCAGACGGAAGACTACTGGGGCCACGTGAATCCCATCGGCCCGCGCTCGTGCTACGACGAAGGCAAGCGCTGCGCGGAGACGCTCTTCTTCGACTATCACCGCCAGCACGGGCTCTCCATTCGCGTGGCGCGCATCTTCAACACGTACGGGCCGCGCATGCATCCCGCGGATGGCCGCGTGGTCTCGAACTTCATGATGCAGGCGCTGGCAGGCGTCCCGCTCACGGTGTACGGCGACGGATCGCAGACGCGCTCGCTCTGCTACGTGGACGACATGGTGGACGCGTTCATCCGGTTCATGAATGCACCCGACGACCTGTGCGGTCCGGTGAACCTCGGTAATCCCGAAGAGATCACGATGCTGCTGCTGGCCAGACGCGTGATCGCGGCGACAGGGTCCACGTCGAAGATCGTCTACCGTCCGCTGCCGGCCGACGACCCGTGGCATCGCCAGCCCGACATCTCGCTTGCTGCCGCGAAGCTCGGCTGGCAGCCATCGACGCCGCTCGAAGACGGCCTGGGTGCGACGGCGCGCTATTTCCGGGCGTGCATCGAAGCGGCACGGGAGATGGGGTCGCACGTGGTTTAAGCGATGGGTCTCGACGTTACTTATGAATCGCCGCGCGCACGGAACGCACGTCGCGCGGCGTTACGGGCGGCGCGTCGTTACCCCACGCGGTGCGCACGAACGTGAGCACGCGGGCCATCTCCGTGACCGTGAGGTGTCCGGCGAACGACGGCATGCGGTGCGGCTGCGGACCCTCTTGCGTGTCCGGGCTGCGTCCGCCTTCCACGAGCAGCCGCACGAGCGACGTCACGTGCGGCGACAACACGACCGGGTTGCCCGCAAGCCGCGGATACTTGTTCGCCACGCCCATGCCGTCCGCCTGGTGGCAGCGCGCGCAGTACGACTGATAGAGGCCCGCGCCGGGCCGCTCGATCTCGCCCGTCTTCAGTGCGCGCACCGACTGCTGCGCGGCGATCGACTGCGGGCTGTAGCGGCCATAAGACTGCCGTGCGGGCAGGCTCTTCAGATACGCGGCAATCGCGTCGAGGTCTTCGTCGTCGAGGTACTGCATGCTGTCTTCCACCACCTGCACCATGCTGCCGAAGGGCGATAGCCCACCGCCGTGGCCTGCTTTCAGAAACGCCGCGATCTGCTCGCGGCTCACGCGGCCCAGCCCGGAGCCCGGGTCGCCCGTGAGGTTCGGCGCGAACCAGTGGTCGTTGGTGCCGCCCGTGAGGTACAGCGGATCGCCTTCGTTGTAGCCGCGTTCCTCGTAAGCCGGCCCGCGCGGCGTGTGGCACGCGCCGCAGTGACCGAGCGTCTGCACGAGATACGCGCCACGGTTCACGAGCGCATCGCGTTGCGGTTGCGGCGCGAAGCGCGAACGCGGCGCAAAGGCCCACGACCACAAACCGAGCGCCCAGCGTTGATTGAACGGAAACGGCAGGCGCGTTGCGGGCGCGGGTAGGGAAACGGGCTGCACGCCGTGCATGAAGTAGGCGTAGAGCGCGTGCATGTCCTCATCGTTGATGCCCGAGAACGAGGGGAACGGCATGGCCGGATAGAGCCGCTTGCCGCCCGGCGCCACGCCTTCGCGCACGGCGCGGGCGAAGTCGTCGTAGGTGTAGCGGCCAATGCCCTCGTTCGGGTCCGGCGTGATGTTGGACGAGTAGATCGTGCCGAACGGCGAGGCCATGCCGAGGCCGCCTGCGAACGGGATGGGCTGCGCGGGCGCGTGGCCGTGCTGTGCGGGCGCTTTGCCCGGCGGCGCGGTGTGGCAGCCGGCGCAGTCGGCGGCTTTGGCGAGATAGGCGCCGCGGGCGATCAGTCTGGTGTTAGCGTCGTCGGCTGGCGTGGACGCTGGGAGAGATGCGGAGGCGGGTGCAACGGTTGAAGCGACTGAAGCGGCTGAAGCGGTTGAAATGGCTGTCGGGACTGCGGATGCATGAGTTGAAGTGTTCTGCGCGGCATCGGCATGGGGCGCTACGGTCGTCGTGAATCCGATCGCCACAACCGCAGCCGCCCGCGCCATCGCACTGCCGCTGTGGCGCAGTGCATCCACGGTCACGCACGGCAATCCGGCACCCTTCGACGAGCACCCACCGCGCGAACGCTGCCGCACGCCGCATGTGCCGCCCACACCCGCACGGCGCCGCGTGCCCTCGCCGGGGTTGCCGGGGTTGTGATTACGCGCCCGCCCTACCACGTCCTGCATGGCGCAACCACCACAACGGCAACGTCTGTCGCTATCAGCGCGAACAGGAACAGCGTGCTCGACAGCGCGCCCACGCGCGCAAGGAACCAGTCGCGCTCGGCCCAACGCGGCGGCATGACGCGGCCCGCGTCGCTGCCGCTCGTCGGTGTCGACGGCGCTGTCGCATATCGCACGGCGTCGTTGTTACGCCGCCAGTTTCGCCACGCCACGAACGTGCCCACTGCGCCGAGGACGAAACACACCACGCTCAGCACCACGACCGCGGCCGACGCCCACCGCATCGACGACGCCACGCCGAGCCCGCCCGTGTAGGGATCGCAGCCCTGCGCCGCGAGCGCCTCGGAAATGCAGGTCTGTCCCACCCACGCCAGTGGCGCTGCGAAGATGCCGACCAGCCACGCGAGCAGGCCGGTGCCGCGCTGTTCACGCGGTGCGCCGCGGCGAGGTTCGTGCCGTTCGCCGCCTGTCATGCCGCTGCCCTGCGCCTGCGTCTGCGTCTGCGCAGCCCCAGGTCTCGCCTTGCCGTGCTGCCGCGGCGGAAACAGGCTGGAGCCATAAGAACCGGTCTTGTCCGACATCACCGTCCCTCCTCCGTGGATGCACCGGCCGCCGCGTGCGGCGCGTCAATGCGCAAATGAAATGCTTGCGGACCGTTCATGTCGCCCCCCTGAACAGATATGGCGTGAGATAGATCGTGCTGAAGATGAAGAGCCACACGGCATCCACGAAGTGCCAGTACAGCGAGCCGATGGTGAGCGGCGCGCAACGCGCGTCGTCGAAATAGCCGCGCGCCGTCCACAGCAGCAGAAATGCCAGCACCACGATGCCCACCACCACGTGTGCCATGTGAAAGCCCGTGAGCGTGAAATAGAGCGAGCCGTAAAGGTGCGTGGTGAGTCCGTACGGATGGTCGTGCCACTCCTTCAACTGAATGCCCGTGAAGACGAGGCCCAGCACCACCGCCACGCCGAGCAGCACGCTGCCCGTTCGCGGACGTCGGCGCCGCACGCAGCGCTCGGCGAACCACACCACGCCGCTACTCGCGAGCAGGATGACCGTGTTCAGGCTGCCAAGGCCGAGCTTCGGCAGGCCCTCGGGCGGCCACGGTCCTTTGTCCAGCACCGCGAGATAGAGATACGAAAAGATCAGATAGCCGAAGAGCGACGCCTCGGTCACGATCATCGTGAGGCAGCCCCACCAGCCGCTCGCGCGCGTGCCGGCGCTGCCCACGGGCAACGTGAGCGGCACGGGAGGCTCGGGCGCGTGCGTGTGCGCGTCTTGCAGCGTGTCGCTCATATCGCGCTCCCGCCGCTGCCTGCGCCCATGACGCGATACGGCTCGCGCTGCACGAGTTGCCGGCGCGGCCACAGCCACACGACGATGGAGACCGCACAGCCCAGCGCCATCAGCCCCGTGAACACCCACGCGCGGAACCCCATGCCCGCGAACACGAGCGCGACGAACACGCCTAACGCAAACGGCGCGTACGAGTCTTCAGGCATCTTGAGGATCACGTCGGGCTGGGCGTCGAGCGCTGTCGTGCCCAGCGCCTCGCGTCCCTCGGAGAGCACGTAGCCGGTTTCGAGTTGCGAGCGTGAGTGACGCGCGTCCGGTTCCTCCATGCGGCTTTCCCACAGCGGATGCCGGCTCGCCACGAAGGGAAGCACCGCGAAGTTGTACGGCGGCGGCGGCGAGGTCACGCTCCATTCGAGCGTGGGCGCGTCCCAGGGGTTGTTGCCCGCGCGCTGGCCGTGACGCAGGCTCACGAATACGTCGATGAGAAAAAGCAGCACGCCCGCTGCGAACAGGAACGCGCCGAGCGACGTGATGAGGTTCACGGTGTTCCAGCCCATGTCCGGCGCGTAGGTGTAGATGCGCCTCGGCATGCCGAGCAGCCCCGCCAGATGCATCGGGAAGAACGCGATGTTGAAGCCCGCGAAGAGCGTCCAGAAACCCCAGCGCCCCAGCCGCTCGCTCATCATGCGGCCCGTGAATTTCGGAAACCAGAAATAGAGGCCGCCGATCACCGGAAACACGTTGATGCCCAGCAGCACGTAGTGCAGATGCGCGACCACGAAGTAGGTGTCTGTGAGTTGCCAGTCGAGCGGCACGGCCGCGGTGAGCACGCCCGATACGCCGCCCACCACGAACAGGAACACGAAGCCCGCGAAATACAGGAACGGCACGCGAAACACGGGGCGGCCGGTCCAGATGGTCGCGATCCACGCGAAGGTCGCCACCGCGCTCGGAATGGAGATCACCATGCTCGCCGTGCCGAAGAACGACAGCGCGAGCGGCGCGATGCCCGTGGCGAACATGTGATGAATCCACACGACGAAGCCGATCACCATCGTGATGACGGTGGAAAGCGCGACCGGCGTGTAGCCCACGAGCGGGCGGCGACAGAACACGGGCAGCGCGTCCGAGACGATGCCCATGGCGGGCAGCACCACCACATACACCCACGGATGCGCGAACACCCAGAACAGGTGTTGCCACAAGAGCGCGTGGCCGCCGTTCAACACGTCGAAGAAATGCGTGCCGATGCGGCGGTCCATCCAGAGCATGAAGAACGCGAGGCTCACCGACGGCACCGCGAGCAGATTGCCCGCCGACGCCGTCAACGTGCCCCACACGAGCACCGGTATGCGGTTGAGCGACATGCCGTGCGCGCGCATTCGCATGAGCGTGACCACGAAGTTCGCGGCGCCCACCGTCGTGGAGATGCCGAGCAGCACCATGCCAAGCGCGTAGACGTCGATGTTCGGGCCGCTTGCGTATTCGAGCCCGGAGAGCGGCACGTAGTTGAACCAGCCGGCGTCCGGAGCCTGGCCCAACGGGAAGCTCGAATAGAGGAAGAGGCCCGCGAAGAGATACAGCCAGTAGGAGAGGGCGTTGAGCCGCGGAAACGCCATGTCGCGCGCGCCCAGTACGAGCGGCCACAGGTAGTTGGAGAAACCGGAGAGCACGGGCGACGCGTAGAGAAAGATCATCGTCACGCCATGCATCGTGAAAAGCTGGTTGTATTGCTCCGGCGTGAGCACGTGCATGTTGGGCTGCGCCAGTTGAACGCGCATGACGAGCGCCTCCACGCCGCCCAGCAGCAGGAACACGAACGCCGTCACGATGTAACGCAGACCGATGGTCTTGTGATCGACGGTGGAAAGCCAGCCGCGCCAGCCGGGCCGCGTTTCCCAGAGTTCAAGCAGACGCTTCTCGCCTGCGCTGCCCGCCTCGATGCGGCCGCGCAGCAGCGGACGCTCGAGCACGGGCGCCGACGTGGCGGCGAACACCGTGGCGCGAGACGCGTGATCGGGCGGGTTTGGCATCGTGTTGCGGCTCCTTCGGGGTGCTTCGGTTTGTGCTTCGGTGTGTGTTTCGTGTTGCTTCGGTTTTGCGTCAGTTGGGTGCCGGGTTACCTGCGTCGTTCGTCATTGCAGCGTGGCGAGATACGCCGAGAGCGCCTCGGCCTCCTGCGCATTGAGCGCGATGGAAGGCATGAGCCCATCCGGCTTGATGCGCTGCGCGTGGCGTATCCAGTCCAGTTGATGCTCGGGCGTGTTGCTCAACGCACCCGCGGCGATGAGCCGCCGCGAACCGAGGTGCGTCAGGTCCGGCGCCTGCGCGCCCGCTGAGGGTGTACCGCGCACCGTATGGCAGCCGGCACAGCGAGCCTCGAAGAGGCGCGCGCCCGCGCGGGCCGCTGTGCTCGTTGCCGCGGCGTGCGGCGCGGCTTGTGCGGACCACCAGGCGTCGAACGCCGCGCGATCTTCGGCCACCACTTCGAACGCCATGTGCGCGTGCTGCGCTCCGCAGAACTGCGAGCACTGGCCGCGATAAACGCCGGGCGCATCGGCTTCGATCCACTGCTCGTTGAGACGGCCCGGAATCGTTTGGGTCTTGCCTGCGAGTTGCGGCACCCAGAACGCGTGGATCACGTCGGCGCTGCGTAGCTCGATCTTCACGGGCTCGCCCACCGGTATGTGGATCTCGTTCGCCGTCGCGAAGTCGCGCGCCGGGTGGGCGGGATCGCGGTAGTCGACCTTCCACCACCAGTCGTAGGCGGTGACCGAGACGGTGAGCGCGGGCGGGCGCGACGGCGCGGCCACGGAATCGAGCGTCACGAGCATGTAGACGAGCGCGCCGAACAGCGCCACGGCCGAGATGCCGGTGCCGATGTAGATCCATTGCATGCCGCCCGCGTCGGGTGGCAAGCGGTTGTTGGCGGCGGGCGCGCGGCGTTTTGCAACGCCGACGACGAGCAGCGCGGCCACAATGACCATCACCGCGGTGACGAGCGCCGCCAGCGCCCAGCCGAGGTACATCGTCGGTCGCGCCGCCGGGCCTGCCGCGTGCAGAAAATAGTTGAGCGGGGCCGCTCGCGCATCGCGTGCGGCCGTCATGCACAGTGCGCTGATTGCGGCGGCAGCAGCGGGAGTTGTGGCCGCCGCAGCCGTTGCGAGCCTCGCCGGTAGTCTGCGTGGCTTGCGACGCACGAGGCGCACCGCTGCGAAGCCACGCACGAAAGCGATGCAGCGCAGCCGCTGCGCACCGCCGTCGCATGCCCCTGCCGTGTTGCCCGTTTGCTTCACTCGCTCCTTCATGCCGCAGCGCCCTCAAGCTTGCATCTCGCTTGCTGCGTTCGGCTCGACGGGGCAGCGCGCATCGCGGCGTGCCGCCGCGTGCCGCCTCTTCATTGCAGCAATTCCCGATGGCAGAGCAAGATTCGGCCCACGGTTGTTGTGCGGCGCGAAGACGAACCGAAGTGCCGCGCGACTCCAGAATTCCCTGTGGCTTGCCGCGCCAACCGGCCGATTTTTCTCGCACGGCGCACGGAAGGATTTGCAAACGGGCAGTACGCGTTACGCGGCCTGCCCGCTCGCGCTTGCCCGGGCTGTCACGGCTCCAGCTTCACCTTGATCCAGCCGGGCTCGCGCACGTCGAAGGCGCGATAGGCGTCGATGGCATTCAGTATCGGCTCGCGCTGCGTGAGCACGCTCACGGGGTCGATGCTGCCGTTGCGCACCAGCTCCACGAGATGCGGCGTCACCGTACGATGGTTGCAGTTGCCCATGCGCACCGTGAGATTGCGGTTCATCGCCTCGCCGACAGGAAAGAAGCGGTCCGAAGGCGGATACACGCCGATGATGGCCACCGTGCCCGCCTTCGCCACAGACGACACCGCCCACACCAGCACCTGCGACGGTCCGCTGCCCGGCCGCCATTGGCGCTTTTCGCCTTCCTCACCGTTCTCACGCCGGGCGGACGCACGCTGCGGCGCGATCTCGTGTACTTCCTCGTCGAACTCCAGCGCGCGATCGCGTTGCGCTTCGGCAGCGGGCCCCTTCTGCGCGCGTTCGGCATCCACGCCTACCGCGTCGATCACGCGGTCCACGCCGATGCCGCCCGTCAGTTCGCGAATCATCTCCACGGGGTTCTCGTTGTCGAAGTTGATCACTTCCGCGCCTTGCGCCCGCGCCATGTCGAGCCGCGATTCGATGCGGTCCACCGCGATCACGCGGCCCGCGCCCATCAGCCTCGCGCTCGCAATCGCGAACTGGCCGACAGGGCCCGCGCCGAATACCGCGACCGTATCGCCGGGACGCACACCCGCCAGTTCCGCGCCGAAGTAGCCGGTGGGGAAGATGTCGGACATGAGAATGGCGCGGTCGTCGTCGATGTCGTCGGGCAGGCGGATCAGGCTTGCGTGCGCGAGCGGCGTGCGCGCGTATTGCGCCTGCAGCCCCTGGAACGGACCCGTGGTTTTCGGGCCGCCGAAAAATGCGGTGCCCGCAAGGCGTCCGTTCGGATTCGCGTTGTCGCACTGCGCCGTGTAGCCCGAGCGGCAGTACGAGCAATAGCCACACGAGATGGTGGATGGAATCAGCACGCGGTCACCCCTGCGCAGGTTGCGCGCGCCGCTGCCCACTTCCTCCACGATGCCTACGCCCTCGTGGCCCAGGATCGTGCCCGGCTGCATGCCGCTGAAAGTGCCGCGCACCATGTGCAAGTCCGTGCCGCAGATGGCACTCGACGTGAGCCGCACGATGGCGTCCGTGGGTTGCTGCATGCCGGGGTCCGGCACGGTATCCAGCCGGATGTCGCCTATGCCGTGAAATACCACTGCTTTCATGATCGCTCCTCCTCGTGAGTGCGGGGTGGTTCATGTTTCGGGTGCAGGTTTCGTGGTGAGGCGAGCAAGCGCGGCTCCTGAAAGCATTGCAATGGGAAGGCGGTTTTGTACCGGCATGGGTGCGCTTCTGTGGCCGCATCAGTCGTCTCTTCAGTGGCCCCCCTCAATGGCGGCTTCGGTGCGCGCGCGAGGTCCTCGTGCAAGGCACGCCCGTTGCTGGATAACGGGTGAGTCCGTCAACTCGACACAAGGAGGCAAGCATGTCCCAACACCCGGCTCAATCGCAGGATCATCGCCACCCCGGACGGCCCAGCCCGATCGCGGTACAGAAAGCACTTGGCGGCGTCGACTACCCCACCACGCGCGAGAAGCTCGTCGAGACGGCCCGGCACCACGGCGCAGGGCAGGACGTGATGGACCTGATCAGCCGTCTGCCGGATCGCAACTACGACAGCCCGGCGTCGGTATCGAAAGAGATTGCGCGGCTGCATTGAAGCCGCAGCCCAGCGAGTACGAAGGCACGAGGTCCAGTGCGGTGCCGCATCACCGCAGCACAGGCGCGGACCCGCAACGTAAGGAGGACATCATGAGCACACTCAATCCACGCGGAACCCACGACGGACCGGGCGCACGCATTGTCGGCAAGGGCAGCGAAACGGCGGAAGGCCCGGGCCCGGAAGTCATGGCCGCCGACACGCTGGAAGGCAACAAGGTCATTAGTTCGGATGGCGAAGATGTGGGCAAGGTGAAGGACATCATGCTGGACGTGCGCAGCGGGCGCATTGCCTATGCGGTGATGTCGAGCGGGGGTTTTCTCGGCATCGGCGACAAGCTGCTCGCCATTCCTTGGAACGCGTTGACGCTCGACACGGACAGCAAGTGCTTCCAGCTCGCCATGCCCGCAGAGCGCGTGAAGAACGCGCCTGGCTTCGATAAGGACCACTGGCCTTCCATGGCTGACCGCAGCTGGGCGAGCTCGGTACATCAGTTCTACGGCCGCGAACCGTACTGGAGCGGTTATGGCGGCTACGGAGGTGTAGGCTCGGACGCCCTCGGCACGGGCGATCTCGGACCGGGTTCGTCGGACGCACCGGAAGCAGGCGGAGTGAAGCTGTAACCGGTGGCGGGCGCCGGCCGGGCTGCGCACGTGGGGTCGTGTGCAGCCGACCGGCGCTTTTTTACGTGCGTGCGGCCCGCGCCGCGCGCTTACCCCGCATATGCACGAAACAGTCTGGTTTCTGATTGTGGGCGGCGTGCTCGTGTTCATGGGCATCGCGACGTCCACGCTCAAACGTCTGCCTGTCAGCGCGGCAATGGTCTACCTGCTGATCGGCTTTCTGCTCGGCCCGCCTGGCATCAATCTGCTGCAACTCGATATCGTGCGCGACGCGCATGTGCTGCGCGTGCTCACGGAGATCGCGTTGCTCGTGTCGCTGTTCGCTATCGGCCTGAGACTGCGCGTGCCGTTCAACAGCGCCATGTGGGTCCTGCCGTTGAGGCTCGGGCTGATCGCGATGATCGTCACGGTGCCGCTGCTCGCGTGGTTCGGCGTACAGGTGCTGAACCTGGCATGGGGACCGGCGCTGCTGCTGGGCGCCATGCTGGCCCCCACCGACCCCGTGCTCGCGCACGACGTGCAAGTGCACAACCCAGGCGACCTGGACCGCGTGCGCTTCTCGCTCTCGGGCGAAGGCGGCGTGAACGACGGCGTCGCGCTGCCGTTTGCACTGGCCGCTCTCGCGCTGTGCGAAGCCGGCGACATGCAGCGGCATGCGCTGCCTTCCATGCCGTTGCTGGTGGGCGAAGCGTTGTGGGGCGTGGCTGGCGCGGTGGTGACAGGCGGTGTGCTGGCGTGGGCGACCATGCATACGGTGGCGTGGCTGCGCACGCGCTACGCCAAAGCGCTGGGCCTGGAAGGCTTCTTCGCGCTGGGGCTGATCGAACTCGCTTACGGCGCCGCGCAGCTTGCGCACACGTATGGCTTCATCGCCGTGTTCGCGGCAGGCGTGACCATGCGGCGCGTCGAGCACCGTGCCAGCGGCGAGCGGCCGCCGCGCGAAGTGATCGGCGCAGTGGATTCGGACGACGTGGATGCCACGGCATCGGACCCGCAGAAAGCGCATGCGTACATGGCCGAATCGGTGCTGGGCTTCACGATCGAAATGGAGCGCATCGCGGAAGTCTTCGTGATGACGGTGGTGGGCAACGTGGTGGCCAACCTGCGCGAGCCGCTCTTCACGTGGCCGTGCCTCGCCGTGGTGGCGGCGCTGTTTTTCGTGGTGCGGCCGCTCGCGGTCATGCTCTCGCTCGCAGGCGCCAAGGCCACGCCCGCGCAACGCCGCTTGATGGGCTGGTTCGGCATACGCGGCGTGGGGTCGTTCTATTACCTCGCCTATTCGCTGGAGCAAGGGCCGGTCAAAACCATTCTGCCGCTCGTGCCGTTCGTGATCGCCACCATCGTGGCTTCGGTGATCGTGCATGGCATATCGGCGACGCCGTTGATGAACTGGTATCGACGGTTGCGGCATGCGTCGCGTTGACGTGCCCGCAAGCGCCTGAATGGCGCGTGGCGGGCGCTTGCGTCACTTTTTCAAAGGCGCTGCAAAGATTCTCAGAACCGGGACGCACGTCATGGCGCAGGCACGCCATCCTGCATGCCGTTGCCGTCACCGGGCGGTGCAGTGGCGCATTCCAGCACGCGCAGCAGAAGGCCCGGCGTAAGGGGCTTCGCGCAATGCGCGTCGAAGCCGGCAGCGCGGGCGCGGAAGCGATCTTCGCTCGATGCGAACGCACTGAAGGCGATCAGCAGCATGTGCCCCGTTTCAGGGTGCGCCCGCAGCCGGCGCGCGAGTTCCAGGCCGTCGAGGCCCGGCATCGCGATGTCCAGCACGACGGCGAACGGCTGCCAGTTCGCTGCGATATCGCAGACGCTCAAGGGGTCCGTCACGGCGCGGCATTCGAAGCCGTCCGCATCGAGCAGCATTTGCAGCGCGTCTGCCGCCTCGCGGTAGTCGTCCACGACGAGCACGCGGCGATGGCTCGCCATGGCCGGACGAAACGCCCGCCACAGAACGACGTCCTCGCCTGCGGCTCTCGCGTGCCCTGGCTGCCGGGTATCCCTCGTGTCTCCTGCCTCTCTTGCGTGTCTTGCGTCTCTTGCCCCGGGGTCGTTCACCTTGGGTCTCCTGCCGGACGGCGTCCGGTTGCTTGTGCGGCAGGCGGCACCGCGTGCCGCTCCGATCGCGTCGGCCTGGGTGCGCAAGCGCCGCGCCCGCGCGAAGAGAGGGCCCGTGCGGTACGACGCTTGCTGTTGCTCATATCGAAGCGCCGCGCGGCTGCTGCGTGTCTGCGGCTCGCCTGCCGTTTTCGACACGCTGCCGTGCCGGCCGTCCGGTCACCTCTCTCGACTCTTAACGCTTACCGCAGGAGGACTCATGAAGCGTCACCTCGCTCTCGCCGCCGTCGCCGCCATATGCGCTACCCCCGTGCTGCTCGACGCCACGCCGGCCTGGTCGCAGACCACCCAGGCGGCATCCACCACGGCCGCCAATCCGCTGCCCGAACCAGACCAGCGCTTCGTGCAGGCGGCCACCCTGTCCAGCTCGACCGAAATCGACGCAGCCAAGCTCGCTTCGGACCAAAGCCAGAACAAGGACGTGAAGTCGTTCGCACGCCACATGCGCCTCGACCATACGAAGCTCACAGTGCAGCTGAAGATGGCGGCACCGCATGGCGTGCAGGTTCCGAAGGACAACAGCGATACGTCCATTCTCGACAGCCTGAAACCGCTGAAGGGCGCGGAGTTCGACAAGGCATACGTGGAGAAGGTGGGCCTGGAAGGACACAAGCAAACCATTGCGGCCTTCAAGGACGAAATCGCGAACGGCCAGAACGCGGACCTGAAGCGCGCGGCACAAAAGGCGCTGCCGACCATCGAGCGACACTACAAGATGGCGCAGGATCTCGCGCAGAAGCTGGGCGTTTCGACGGCGTCGGCACAATGAGCCGCAAACGGCCGCAGGCCGGTTCGCGAACGAGGGGCGTTTGTGCCGTGGATGCGCTCATAGGTCGCGGCGGTGGGGGCAACCTCGCGAGCGGTACGAGCGGCTTGGGCCGCCTGGCCAGGCCCTGAAACATGGCCTCCGGCAACGATGGACCCAAGCCCGCGCAACGTGCTGGGCGCAGCGGCGTGCAAGTGGATCGCGAGCAGCAGCCCGATACGCTCGACGCATGCCGCCGCTGCGCGCTCTGGCACGACGCCACGCAGCCCGTGCCGGGCGCCGGGCCCGCTCACGCGCCCATCATGCTGGTGGGCGAGCAGCCCGGCGACAAGGAAGACCAGCAGGGCATGCCCTTCGTGGGCCCGGCCGGCGCGCTGCTGGACGACGCGCTACAGGCGGCCGGCGTGGCGCGCGACGCCGTCTATGTCACCAACGCAGTGAAGCATTTCAAATGGGAACTGCGCGGCAAGCGGCGCATGCACAAGACGCCGGCGCAGCGCGAAGTGGAGGCGTGTCACTACTGGCTGGAAAGAGAACTCGCCGACGTGAAGCCGGCCGTGCTGGTAGCGCTTGGCGCAACGGCCCTCTCCGCGCTGATGCAGAACGCACACATGCGGCTGCAGGATGCGTTCGGCCGCGTGATGGAGCACGACGGGAAGCTCGTGATCGCGACGTGGCACCCGTCGTATGCCCTGCGCGCGCCAGACCCGGCGACTCGCAAGCGCGCATTCGACGACATCGTGGAAGCGCTGGCGAAGGCGGGCAAGCTGGCGGCACAGGCGAAGGACCAAGGCAAGGGCAAGGGGGGCCGATGAAGGGGCCGCCTTCGGCGCGCTGCATACGGTTTGCACGCGTGTCCGGCGGCAGGCATCCAGGTCCAAAAATCCGGCATCCCGAAAACTCTCACCTCTAGCGTCCGGGCGACCCGGTTTGAACACCGCTCAGGCCCGCCGCGCAAGGCTGTGCGGCGCTCAGCTCCTGGAACGGCTCACCGGTCCCGAAAACCTTCACCTTTGCCGCCAACAGGGCTTCGGCATCACCCACGAAATTTACGGGGGAAAGAACGCGTAAGGCGGTACCGATTCGCCGCTCTTTTCAGCCGACGGTGTGCCGCGCGGCGGCCCTACTCTGCTGAAGCGCGGCTTTGCCCGTTCACCCGCAATGCGGGCATCCACGCGCTTTCGCAACACGCCTCATGGAGATGTCATGCGCCGACTCGTCATTGTTCTGACGTTCGCGGGCCTCACGCAGCTGCAAGCCTGTGCGAGCACCGTGGGCAACCTCGCGCTGGGCGCGGGCATTGGCGCGGTCGCCGCGGTTTCGGCCATGGTGTGCGCCATCGGTTGCCATTGACCTGGCTGTCGACGCATAAAGGAGAACGGGTGCCGGCCGAATCGCCACACCCGTTTCGATCACGCTTCAGGACGCCACCGCGTTCGCTCCGGCGTCACGACGCCCTGAACGATGACGCGCGTCGGAAGCGCACGCGTCTGCATGCCGCCGCCTGTGGCGCGCGCTGATCGACGCAATTCGCACAGGGCGAAGCCAGGAAGCGCGGCACACACAGCGCGCCTCCCGCAAACGCTCACCTTTGCTTCTCTCTCAGGTTCTTCTCGCCGTGCTGGGTGACGCCATGGCGGTGTGTGCGTGCTCTTCGGTTCCTTCGTTCAGGGCGCGGTCGGTACGGTCAGCGTGGTCCGTGCGACGCAGCGTGTGCGGCAGGCCGTACAGCACGATGCCCGCGCAGACAAGACTCATTGCGCCGATCACATAGAGCGCCGGTGTGGTGCTGCCGGTGAGATCGCGCACGCGGCCCACCATCACCGGACTCACGATGCCGCCCAATTGCCCCAGCGTGTTGATGAGCGCAATGCCGCCTGCGGCGCCCGCGCCCGTCACGAGCCTGGGCGGCAAGGCCCAGAACGCGGGAATGGAAGCGATCACACCCGCGCCCAGCACAGCAAGCGCCGCGACGAGCAACGCAGTCTGGTGATCGAAGAAGCCCGCCGCGAAAAATCCCACCGCCGACATGGCAAGCAATGCCGCCACGAACTTGTGGCGTTCGCCGCTCACGTCCGAAAGACGCCCCACGATCACCATGCACGCCGCGCCGCAAATGTACGGCACCGCCGTCAGCAGACCGATGAGCGTGGGGTTGTGCGTGCCCGCGCTGCGAATCAGATGCGGCGCCCAGAAGTTGAGCCCATACGACGCCACCTGAATCAGGAAATAGACGAAGGCCAGCGTGAGAAAGCCCGGCGTACGGATGGCCCCGAGCAGGGAATGACCACTGCTGCCGGGCTGCCGCTGCTGCGCGATGGCCTCGGCGAGTTGTGTCTTTTCGGCGGGCGAGAGCCAGCTTGCATCATCGATACGATCCTTCAGCACGCGCAGCACGAGAAGGCCCAGCGCGATGCAAGGCAAGCCACCCAGCAGAAAGAGCCAATGCCAGCCGCGTACGTTCAGCACACCGTCCATGTGACCCAGCACGAGGCCCGACAGCGGCGCGCCCACCAGCCCCGAAAACGCGGAAGCGAGAAACAGCAGCGACGTGATGCGTCCGCGATGGCTCGCGGGAAACCACAGCGTCAGGTAATACAGCACGCCAGGCGCGAAGCCCGCTTCCATGGCGCCGATAACGAACCGCAAACCGTAGAACTGCCACTCGTTGCTCACGAACACCATGGCCGCCGTTGCAAGACCCCACGAAATCATGATGCGGGCAATCCATCGGCGCGCGCCCACCTTGTAGAGCAGCATGTTGCTCGGCACCTCGAAGAGCACGTAGCCGATCACGAAGAGACTTGCGCCGAGCCCATACGCGGTGTCGGACAAAGCGAGGTCCGTCTGCAGCTGGAACTTCGCAAAGCTGATGTTGATGCGGTCGAAGAATGCGAACAGGTAGCAGAGCATGATGAGCGGCATCAGCCGCCATGCCGCCTTTCTGACGATGTCTGCTATGGCTTTTGCGTGGTGGTCGACGCTGTGTGCGGCAACCGGGCTGGAATGATTCATGGTGTCTCCTTGCCGTACCCCGCGATGCGGGGCGGCTATGCGTGTCGTTATCGGAAAGCGTGTGATGCGTCGTGGTCTCCCGCTGTGGCCTTCATCAAGCGGGCACGGCGTGTGGAACGGGATGCAGGTCGCAGTTGCGGCCGGCCTTTGCGACGTGGCCCGGCACGTCATGCCCGAGCAGCGCAGGCAAGGTGCGAGACAGGGCGATCAGCTTCGGAAGATCGATGCCGGTTGGAATGCCCATCTGCTCGCACATGTTCACGAGGTCTTCGGTGCAGATGTTGCCCGACGCACCCGGTGCAAACGGACAACCGCCCAGGCCGCCGAGCGCGGCATCGAAGCGGCGCGCGCCAGCCTCGTAGGCCGCGAGCACATTGGCGAGACCCAACCCGCGCGTGTTGTGGAAGTGCAGCGTCAGCGCGTGGGCAGGCAATCGGTCGAGCGCGCGTCGCACCATGCGCGCGACCTGGCGCGGGTTCGCCATGCCGGTGGTGTCGGCCAGCGTCACGCCTTCGATGCCCATCTCGCAATACGCATCGACAATCGCGAATACGCGGGCTTCGTCTATCGAACCCTCGAACGGACAGCCGAAAGCCGTGGCCACGGTCGCGTTCAGACGCACGCCGGAGCGCTTTGCGAGCGCCACGATGTCGCCGAATGCTTCGAGCGACGCTTCGCAGCTCATGCGCATGTTGGCGCGGTTGTGCGTCTGACTTGCGGACATGACGAGATTGAGTTCGTCGGCGCCTGATGCCAGCGCACGTTCGGCGCCCTTGAGGTTCGGCACCAGCGCCACGACAATCACGCCGCTATGCCGCCGGATGCCCTGAAACACGGCCTCGCCGTCACGCAGTGCCGGCACGGCTTTGGGCGATACGAACGAGCCCGCCTCGATGCGCGTGAAGCCCGCAGTGGAAAGCGCGTCGATGAGCGCAATCTTGTCGGCTGTTTCAACCCATGTGGGCTCGATCTGCAGACCGTCGCGCGGTGCGACTTCCTGCACGATCAGCGTGTCGTATTGCGCGCTTTCGTAGGCGTTCATTGCACGGCTCCTTCGCGACGCAGCCGCTCGATGTCTTCCTGCGCGAAACCGAGGCCCGCCAGCACGCTTTGGGTGTGCTCGCCAAGCGACGGTCCGCTCCAGCGCATTTCGCCCGGCGTGTCGGAGAGCTTCGGCACGATGCCGGGCATTCTCACCGTGGCGCCGCCCGGCAGCGTCGTGTCCAGCAACATGCCGCGCGCCTGATAGTGCGGATCGCTAACGATATCGGCCACGGAATAGATGCGGCCCGCCGGTACCTCGGCGCGTTCCAGCACGGCGAGCACGTCGGCAATCGAGTGATGCGAAGTCCACGCGACGATCGCGGCATCCAGTTCGGCGCTGCGTGCCACGCGTCCGTCGTTGCGGGCGAGTGCGGGGTCGTCGGCGAGATCGGGTCGACCGATGGCGTTCATCAGCCGCTTGAAGATGGGATCGCTGTTGCCGGCGATCACGACGAATGCGCCGTCTTCGGTGCGATACGTGTTCGACGGTGCGATGCCGGGCAGTGCGCCGCCGCTGCGCTCGCGCACGTGTCCGAGCAGATCGTATTCGGGCACGAGGCTTTCCATGAGATTGAACACGCTTTCCACAAGCGACACGTCCACTACCTGCCCGTCGCCCTGCCCTGTCTTCACGCGCAGCACCGACATCAGGGCGCCGATCACGCCATGCAACGACGCGAGCGAATCGCCCAGGCTGACGCCCGCGCGGGCCGGTGCGCCGTCCGCGTCGCCGGTGGTGTAGCGGATGCCGCCCATCGCCTCGCCGATGGCGCCGAATCCAGGACGGTCGCGGTACGGGCCTGTCTGACCGTAGCCGGAGATGCGCACCATGGTGAGCCGCGGGTTGAGCGCGTGCAGCACGTCCCAGCCGAGCCCGAGCTTTTCGAGCGCGCCAGGACGCAGGTTTTCCACGAGGACGTCCGCTTCGGCAAGCAGGCGCTTGACCACCTCGACGCCGTCGTCGGACTTCAGGTTCACGCAGATCGACTTCTTGTTGCGTGACTGCAGGTACCACCAGAGCGAGGTGCCCTCGTGCAGCTTGCGCCACTTGCGCAGCGGGTCGCCACCATCCGGGGCTTCTATCTTGACGACCTCCGCGCCGAATTCGGCGAAGAGGCGCGCGGCGAACGGTGCCGCGATGAGCGTGCCGATTTCGACCACGCGTATGCCGTGCAACGGACCGGCCATATTGCTGTCTCCCGTGTTTCATCGATGTTGGGAGAGAGACTAGAAGCGCGGCGCGGGTGTGTCCAACCGCAATTCGGCAACGGGCTTTCGCGTTTGACGAACGCTCAGTGAACGCTCAGTGGGCGTTCGGACCTGCGTTGGCTTCCACGGTGCGCAGATGGTCGTACAGCGCGCGGGCCACGGGCGAAAGCCCCGCTTCGTCGCGCACCACGAGAACGAGTTCGCGCTTTGCCCATTCGTCGCTGAGCATGACGGCCGTGAGACCCAGCGGCCGGCCCATGATGCCGTACACGTTCGCCGGCAACACGCCCACGCCCATGCCGGCCTGCACCATCCGGCAGACTGCATCGAAGCCCGGCACGTGAATGCGCAGCTTCAGCGGCTTGCCGCACGCACGCGCCGCGGCATGCGTGCGCGCGTTGATCGAACTCGCGGAATGCAGGCCGACGTGGTCGCTCTCGAGCGTATCGGCGAATGCAATGCGTTCCAGTCCCGCAAGCGGATGGTCTTGCCGCATCACCACGCAAAGTTCGTCGTGGCGGTAGTGCGTGGTGTGAAGTCCGCGCGCATCGGTCTCGCCCGCGCAAATGCCGAGATCGACCAGACTGTCGGCCACTGCTTCTACAACGCCTGCACTGGGGCGCTCCTCCAGATCGATCTTGACCTGCTCGTTGAGCGCCAGAAAGGCGCGCAGATCTTCGGGAAGGAATTCGACGATGGCGGAGAGGTTGGCCATCATCCGCACGTAGCCGCGCACGCCGCTTGCATAGCCGGCCAGTTCGATGCCGATGTTCTCGATGCCTCTCATGACGAGACGCGCGTGGTGCAGCAGCGTCTCGCCGGCGGGCGTAAGCGTCATGCCGCGCGCGGTGCGCTGGAACAGCGTCGAGCCGACCGCCTGTTCCAGTTCGAGCAGCCGCTTGCTGGCGGCGGAGACCGCAATGGCTTCGCGGTCCGCTGCACGTGTGAGGGTGCCTTCCTCATACACGGCAATGAAGAGTTGCAGCGTGGTGAGGTCGAGCCGCTTCAACAGGTTCTTGGGCGCCATGGCGGTACGGATGCGCAACGCGCTTCGGTTCGGACGATGACGCGCATTGTGCACCGGGTTGCCGGCGCGGGTGGATGGAGTGGCGCGGTGGTGCGCGTTCAGAACTGCACTCAGGCTCGCGCGCACATCGCAATGAGGCCCGATTCGCGGGTCCCGAAAAGCCTCACCATTCAATGGGATTCAGGACGTGCCGGCGCGCGTGAATGGTATGGGAGAGAGTGCGTTAACCCCTGAATTTCCAGGGGTTTCCATTGCGGCATGCCGTTGAGGTGAACGCATTTCAGGGCGCGCACCGCACGCTCCCGAAAACTCTCACCTCTTGCCGAAACGGCGCGGGGCACGCGCCGTTGTCGGCCTCAATGCCCCAACGACTCCACTTCGCGCGGAGCCGCTTCGATGGCATGCGGCCGCGCCATCTGTTTGATCAGCAATGCTGCACATGCCAGCAGGCCGGCCGCCGCGATGGTGGCGAACACCCCGGCGAACGTGAAGTGCCGGCGCGTGAGTTCGGCCACGAGGAACGAGCCCGCAATGCCGCCGAAGCGGCCCACGCCCAGCATCCAGGCCACGCCGGTGCCGCGTCCTTCGGTGGGATAGAAGGCGGCGGCGAGCGCGGGCATAGACGATTGCGCAGTGTTCATCAGCACGCCGGCTACGAACACGACCAGCACGAGCAGCCCGATATTGCCCACGGCCTGGCCGATGCAATACACGCTCACAGCCGTGAGCGCGTAACAGGCGGCAACCATCCGGTTCGGATTGAAGCGGTCCATCAACACGCCAAGCAGCACCGCGCCCACCCCGCCCAGCGGGAACAGCGCCGAAATGAGCGTCGCACTCCTGGGCGTGAGGCCAGCGTCCTTGAGCAGGATAGGCATCCAGTTGATTGACGCGTAGAAGATGACGAGGCCCATGAAGTAGGCGAGCCACAGCATCACGGACCCAAGCAGGTACGAGCGCGAGAGCACGACGCCCAGGCCCTTGCCGCCCGTTTGCGGCGCCGCTTCGGTCATCACGAACGACGAGGCGTGCAGCGCATCCGGCGAAATGCGGGCCAGCGCTGCCCGAATGCGTTCGGCAGGACGCCGGTTCGCCACCATGAAGCGCACCGACTCCGGCATCTTGAGCATAAGCGCAACCGCGAGCAGCAGCGGCGCTACGCCGCCCAGCACGAGCACACTGCGCCAGCCGAATTGCGGAATCATCCATGCGGCGAGAAAGCCGCCCAGCGCGGCGCCGAGCGGGAAGCCGCAGAACATCAGGTTAATGACCGTGGCGCGCCGGCGATCGGGACAAAACTCGCCCATCATCGTGACCGCATTCGGCATGGCCGCCCCCAGACCGACGCCTGTGATGAAGCGCAGCACCGTGAGTTGTCCGATGCCGGACGAAAACGCCGAGGCAAGACAGACGAGGCCGAACACGCACACCGAACCGAGCAGCAGCGCCCGGCGCCCCAAGCGGTCCGACAGCGGACCCGAAACGAGCGCGCCGCACGCGAGGCCGAACAGCGCGGCGCTCAGCACGGGCGCGAGGTCCGGTTTGGTCAGGTGCCACTCGGTGAGCAGCGCGGGTGCAATGAAGCCGATGGCCGCGGTGTCGAAACCGTCCAGCAGGACGATCACGAAACACATGAGGAAGATGAGCCACTGAAACCGGCCGAACGGCTGCTCGTTGATGAAGGTCTGTACGTTGACGACCGAGGTGCGATTCATCGCGTGTCTCCCGCTATAGTCGGCGCGGCGGGGCTGCCGCGTCCTTTTTGTGACTTCGCATCAAGATCCGCGTTGCGCGGATTTGATCAGCGTCAAAGTCTCGCATCGGCCGCGGTCTGGAGCAACGGGAAAGCCCGGATAGGGCCTATCCGGAAAAGCGATAGTGCGCGCGCGGTGGCCCTAGAACTTCACCCTCAACTGGAAGCCGAGGGTAAACGGCAGGTCGTCCGAGGGAATGGGCGGAATCACGATGACGTTGGCGCCCACACGCCGGTATTCGAACATCAGCAGCGGCGCCACCACCGGGCCGATGGTGTGGTCGCGCCCCAAGCCCCAATTGCCGTAGTTGTAGCCGGAGATGATGCCGCCCATCACGGCGACGCGCACGAAACCCCAATGCGCGAACTCCGGTGCCCAGACAGCGCCGCCGTACCACGACGGGCGACGCAGCGAGTTGCGAAAGCCGCCTGCGGTGAGCGCCCATTGCTGCCCGGGCCAGCATTCGATGCCGAGGCCGGGGTTGAAGTCCTCGAAATGCTTGTCGGGGTTGATGTGGTAGGAGCCCACCATTGCATCTACCCAGAGGCCGTTCGCGCACCAGCTGGCAGCGCGGGCGCCGCTCGCGGCCAGCAGCAACGTAGCGGCCAGCGCGGCGGCGAGGTAGGTGGGCTTCTTGTTGTTCCGCCTCGAGAGCATGTCTTCTCCATCGCCGGTCTGGTGCCGGCGCGATTCGTTTGTTGTCCGTCAGGGTTCTGTGCCCGAAAAAGAAGGGCGCCAGCTAGCCAACCCAAGTCGCGAACTGTACCGCAACAGGCGGAAAACGCAGTGGAAGACGTGCTCGGGCAAAGCGGCACGCGCGTTGCGCGGCGGTACAGACCTGGGCGCAACCATAAGGGAAAGCGGCGTCAATTCCGTGAAAATCGCTGCGCCGCAACGTGATGTGCTGGTGGGATGCGAGAAAAGCCGCGCGCGGATGAGGCGCGCGCGGAGGCAGCGTTACAGCCCCAGGTCCGACAAGCCGGGGTGGTCGTCGGGGCGACGGCCGAGCGGCCAGTGATAGAGCCGCTCGCTCTCGCGAATGGGCAGGTCGTTGATGCTCGCGTGGCGACGCGCCATGAGGCCGTTTTCGTCGAACTCCCAGTTCTCGTTGCCGTATGAGCGGAACCAGTGGCCGGAATCGTCGTGCCATTCGTAGGCGAAGCGCACGGCAATGCGGTTGCCGCCGAACGCCCACAGTTCCTTGATGAGCCGGTAATCCAGCTCGCGCGCCCATTTGCGGCGCAAGAGTCCCACGATCTGCTCGCGGCCCGTCACGAACTCGGCGCGGTTGCGCCAGACGCTTTGCGGCGTGTAAGCGAGCGAGACGCGCTCGGGGTCGCGCGTGTTCCACCCGTCTTCCGCGGCGCGGACTTTCTGGATGGCCGTTTCCTGCGTGAAGGGCGGAACGGGCGGGCGAGTTTCGGCGGACTGGGTCATGGCGTTTCCTTAGGGGAGGTGGAACGGGCAAGCCGCCGCGACGACGGCTTCGATGGACGTGCGGAACTCGTACTGGTGTCAAGCAGACGTTCGGCGGCGGCACGGGCATCGAGCGCCGTGTCGGCGCTGCCGCTCACGAGCGCCACGCCGATTGCGCCGTCGATCAGAATCAGCCATTGGCGCGCGAGGCGCGCCGCATGGCGACGGTCTCCTGCAATGGCTGCGAAGTAATCGTCGCATTGCTCGCGCACGAAACGCAGTAAGCGCTCCTTGTGATCGCGCGCGACGACGCGGATGGGATCGTCCGGCGAGCCTATTTCTCCGGCCGCATTCAGGAACGCGCAGCCGTGGAAGTCCGGCGAAGCAAACCATTCGCGCAGCACGTCGAACATGGCGAGCAGCCGCGTGCGAGGTGTGCGTGCGCGGCTTAGCGTGCCGTCCACGAACCAGCGCATCCAGCGCTCGTCGCGCCGCGCGAGCGCGGCGGCCACCAGCGCGTCTTTCGATTCGAAATGCGTGTAGAAGCTTTTGCGCGCCGTGCCGGACTCGCGCACGATCGCATCGACGCCCGTGGCGTGAATGCCGCCGGCGTAGATCAGCGCCTCGGCTGCATCCAGAAGGCGCTCGCGAGCGCCTGCCTGGGATGCGGATGGGTCATCGAGCGGTGCGGCTGGCATCTGTGGGTCCTTGCAAGTGTTTCGCTATCTTGATTCGCCACCTTGTTTCGCTACCTTGCATTTCAGGTGGAACGATCATTCTCCATGTGCGCAATGTAGAACGATCATTCTCCGGCGTCAAGTGCCTTGAATACGGAAGGGGATGGGACGGGGTGGTGGCCACGCGGGCGGGCGTCGAGCAGTTGCGCTATGGTGTTGCCCATCACGTCGTTCATAACCGGGATGGAGAAAGGAATGGACCGAACTGTCGTTGCCGGTGCCGCAAGACTCGTTGCGCGCGGCGCACTGGCGCTCGCGTTGACGGCGCCCGTCGTCGTGCTGGACGCCTGCACACCGCTGAGGGTGGTGACGCATAGCGTGAGCACGAAGGAAGCCAGCGTGCCTGCGGGACGCTACCAACTGGACCCGCATCACTGGAATGTGTCGTTCGATGTCGATCACTTCCATTACTCGCACTTTACGATGCGCTTCGACAAGGTGACGGCGCAGCTCGACTGGCGTCCCGAGGGACTCGCCGGCAGCAGCGTGGCGGCCACAATAGACGCCGCGAGCGTGGATACGAACGTGCCGGTGCTCGACAGAATGGTGAAGGGTACGGATATGTTCGACGTGGCTCGCTATCCGCAAATCCGCTTCGTCAGCACACGTTTCGAACGAACGGGCGGATCGGACGGATCGGGCGAGTCGCGCGGCACGCTCACGGGCGACCTCACCATTCATGGCGTAACGCAGCCCGTGACGCTCGATGTGACGTTCAACGGCTACGCGCCGAATCCGCTCACCAAGGAAGCCACGCTAGGTTTCTCTGCACAGGGGCACTTCAGTCGCGCGAAGTTTGGCTTGTCGACGTGGTATCCCGCAGTGGGGGACGACGTGCGCGTTCGCATCGAGGCGGAGTTCGTGAAGCCGGCCGCGGCGGCAGCGGCCGGAAGCTGAATAGCGGAAGAGCGCGGGCCGCACTGGCCCGCGCAGGATCACATCGGATCACTCGGTCCAGTCGAGAATCACCTTGCCGCTTTCGCCGGAGAGCATGGCGGCAAAGCCTTTTTCGTAGTCGTCCACGGCGAAGCGGTGAGTGATGATGGGCGACAGGTCGAGGCCGCTTTGCAGCATGGCCACCATCTTGTACCAGGTCTCGAACATCTCGCGGCCATAAATGCCCTTGATTTCCAGCCCTTTAAAAATGACCTGATTCCAGTCGATGGCCGTTTGCGCGGGGGGAATGCCGAGCAGCGCCACCTTGCCGCCGTGGTTCATCGCTTCAAGCAATGCCGTGAATGCGCTCGGCACACCCGACATTTCGAGTCCCACGTCGAAGCCTTCGGTCATGTGCAGTTCGCTCATCACGTCGCGCAGCGACTCGCGCGATACGTTTACCGCACGCGTCGCGCCCATCTTGCGAGCAAGATCGAGCCGGTAGTCGTTGATGTCCGTGATAACGACGTTGCGCGCGCCCACGTGCTTCGCGATGGCCACCGCCATGATGCCGATGGGACCCGCCCCCGTAATCAGCACGTCCTCGCCAACCAGGTTGAACGAAAGCGCGGTGTGCGTCGCGTTGCCGAACGGGTCGAAGATTGCGGCGAGATCGTCCGAAATTTCAGGCGGAATCTTGAACGCATTGAAGGCCGGAATGACGAGATACTCCGCGAACGCGCCTTCGCGATTCACGCCCACGCCCACGGTATTGCGGCACAGGTGCCGGCGCCCCGCGCGGCAATTGCGGCAGAACCCGCACGTGATGTGTCCTTCGCCGGATACGCGGTCGCCTATCGCGAAGCCGCGCACCTCCTGCCCCATCTCGACGATTTCGCCAACGTACTCGTGGCCCACGTGCATGGGCACCGGAATCGTCTTCTGGGCCCAGTCGTCCCACTTCCAGATGTGAATGTCCGTGCCGCAGATCGCGGTGCGGCGAATGCGGATCATCACGTCGTTGTGGCCCACTTCAGGCTTTTTTACGCGTGTGAGCGTGAGGCCCGGTGCGCGTTCGAGTTTTGCGAGTGCTTTCATGTGCGTTCGGTCCCGTGTCAAACAATGCCCAGCGACTTGCCGACGCGCGCGAAGGCATCGACGGCACGATCGATCTGCTCCGGCGTGTGCGCCGCGCTCATTTGCGTGCGAATGCGCGCGCGGCCCTTCGGCACCACCGGATACGAGAAGCCGATCACGTAGACACCTTCCTTCAGCAAGGCATCCGCCATGCTCGACGCGATCTGCGCGTCGCCGAGCATCACCGGAATGATGGGATGCTCGCCGGGCACGAGCGTGAAGCCGAGTTCGGTCATGGCGCGGCGAAAGTGCGCACCGTTGGCCCGTACGCGCTCGCGCAGTTGCGCGCCTTCTGCGCTTTGAACCAGTTCGAGCACCTTCAGCGACGCAGCGGCAATGCTCGGCGTGAGCGTGTTGGAGAACAGATAGGGACGCGAGCGCTGGCGCAACAGTTCGACGATCTCCTTGCGCGCGGCAACGTAGCCGCCCGATGCGCCGCCCAGTGCCTTGCCGAGCGTGCCGGTAATGATGTCGATGCGGCCCGCCACGCCGCAATGCTCGGGCGTGCCGCGGCCGTGCTCGCCGATGAAGCCCACTGCGTGCGAGTCGTCGACCATCACCAGCGCGCCATATCGGTCGGCCAAATCGCAGATGCCGGCCAGGTTGGCGATGATGCCGTCCATCGAGAACACGCCGTCCGTCGCAATCAGCTTGAAGCGCGCGCCGGCGGCATCGGCTTCACGCAGCTTCGCTTCGAGGTCGGCGAGATCGTTGTTGCGGTAGCGATAGCGCTTCGCCTTGCATAGCCGCACGCCGTCGATGATGCTGGCATGGTTGAGTTCGTCGCTGATCACGGCGTCGGACTCATCGAGCAGTGTCTCGAAGAGGCCGCCGTTCGCATCGAAACAGCTGGAATACAAGATGCAATCGTCAGTCTGCAGGAATGCGGCCAGCGCGCTTTCCAGCTGCTTGTGCACTGTCTGCGTGCCGCAGATGAAGCGTACCGACGCCATGCCGAAGCCGTCGTTGTCGAGGCCTTCTTTCGCTGCTGCAATCAAACGCGGATCGTCCGCGAGGCCGAGATAGTTGTTCGCACAGAAGTTCAGCACGTCGGCACCATCGGCAAGCCGGATGTCCGAAGACTGCGGGCTTGCGATGACGCGTTCGGTCTTGTAGAAACCGTCCGCGCGAATCTGGTCGAGCGTGGTGCGCAAATGGGCAAGGTAGGGTTCACGCATGGACGAAGCTCCTGACAGGATCGCGCCGCGCGAGGCTCGTGGCCCCGGCGGCAGTTACCGGCCGGCCGACTATCCAGCGGCGTAGCGCGCTGCTATAGTCGCCGTCAGTCTTACCGGAAATTTTCGTTTTTCCGAACTATAGTTCGGTATATCGAACAACTCTAAACGATGGGGCATTAAATGGCAAGCTCGGGCAACCGGCGCACGTCCGCGCTTTCAAAGTCATCTGCACCGGCCGCTACAGCGGCACCGGCTACGCCGGCTGTCGCTGCGCCGCCGCGTGTGGGCGAACAGATCCAGCGGCTGCGCAGCGAGCGGCACATGACGCTCGACGATCTGTCGCGGGCCGCGGGCGTATCGAAGTCGATGCTATCGGAAATCGAACGCGACAAGGCGAACCCGACAATCGCTGTCGCGTGGCGGCTCACCAATGCGCTCGGCGTCAATCTCGACTCGCTCTTTGCGCAGCAAAAGGCGCCGGAGGCCATTGCCGTGGCGGGGCCGCACGACATTCCCACGCTGAATGGCCACGACGCCGGCTATCAGTTGCGCGTGTGGGGACCGATCGAACTCGCGGGCCGCTTCGAGTGGTACGAACTGACTTTGCAGCCGGGCGGGGCACTCGTTTCGAGCGCGCACGAGCCCGGCACGCGCGAACATCTCACGGTTCTGCAAGGCACGATGGAAGTAGAAGCGGCTGGCACGAAGCGGCGGCTCAAGTCCTCGGAAACCGCACGTTACGTGGCCGATCAGCCGCACGCCATTCGCAACGCCGGCAAGGCCGATGCACGGGCGCTGCTCGTGGTCATTCACGGGTGAGGGAACTGGGGGAGCGTTCCGAACGGTGCGTTGCGCAGGACGGCCGTTCGCACCTGAGCGCCGAGGTTGCGCCCAATACTGTATGTTTGTACAGTATTGGGCGATCGACCGGAGCAGAACATGAATACCCCGAACGACCACGACCTTGCCGCGCTGCGCTTCCAGTTCGCGGCGCGCGATCTCAACAACATCGTGCGACGTATCGCGTCGCGCTATATCGTCCAGCGCGTACCGCTCACGTGGCGGCTGCTGCACGCCATCGAGGCTGAAGCGCTCGCCGACCTGGGCTTCGCCAGCCGCCATGACGAGGCGATGCTGAGCCTCTTTCAACGTCCGAACGGCCTGTCTTATCCGGAGACTGACGACATAGTCGACTTCGGCGCATCCAACGCGTTGCCGCCAGTGTTCGCATTTGCCGTCGCGGCGTACGAGCGGGCACTTGAGAGTGTGGATCCGTCCGCTTCCACGCGGTCGTCGGCAGCCGGCTCTGCGCGGCGGTTGCGCGCATGGGGCGACTGAGTCCCGTCGATTGGCTTGCAGGGGCGGCAGTTGCCGGTCTCAATATCGAATGCAACTAATGGGAGATAGCCGATGCCTGCGCCGTCCCGTTCTCCAGCTGTAACGCGCGATGTGCAACGCAGCGATCTCTTCGACCCGCACCGTGAAGACTGGCGCCGCGATCCGCACGCCGCATTCGATGCGTGGCTAGCGGGGCAAAACTTCCGCGCTTCATCCGCCGACATTTACCGCGCGCAATGGAGTCAGTTCGTCGACTGGCTCCAGTCCAGACGCATGAATCTCCACACGGTCGACATGCAGACCATCGCGGACTTCGTCGCGGAACGCTCCATCCGAAAGACACAAAAAGCCCGCTATTTAAGGCTCATCGAGCGCGTGCTGGATCATGTCCGCCAGATCGAACATGCATCGACAAACCCGGCGCGGTTCATTGCTCAGGATGCCGATGCAGCATGGCGAACCGCGCGCGACAACGAGCCGACCAGTTTTCTCACTGTGGCCGAGCGCGCCGCGCTGGTGGCATACCTGTTCACGCCGCTTTCCAGCGCCTCGGCGGCGCAACGCTGGCGCGAGCGCCGTGATCGCGCGCTGGTGGCGGTATTCCTGGGCGGTGGACTGAAAACGGGCGAGGCGATGGCGCTTTCCATTAGTTGCGTCACGCGCGGCGCGCCATGGGTCTTGATCGAAGCGGGCAACCCGGAATTCACACGCCGTACACGGCTGTCGCCGTTCAGCGTCGCCGTGCTCGACGCGTGGCTTACTGAGCGCTCGGATGCTCGCCTGCCGGGGCATCTGGTGTTTCCGGCGTCGCCGTCCGGGCGGCCGATGCATAAGGCGACGGTGCTGCGGGCGGTCGACGCTATCGTCGAAACGGCCGGGCTCGCAAACACGCGAGAGGACCGGGCCAGTCCGCAAACGCTGCGCAATACGTTTGCCGCCGATCTGTTCGAAAGCGGCGTGAGCCCCGAACTCGTTGGACAGTGGCTCGGATTTGCGCAGGTGTTGTCGGCGAACCGGCTGCATCGAGCGTGGAAGGCTTGGGTGGATCGAATCGAAGTGGGGACAAGGCGTGCCGATGAGCCCTCGGGGAACCACCGGGGCGCGCCTGGGCGATAGGTGTGCGGAAGCACTGAAGGTCGTCAGCGGCCTACGTTGTTAAGGGGCTACGTGTGCGGAGTCCCGAAAACGCTCACCCTTTTGTTATCAGTGGCTCCCGCATCGGCTCACCAATGAGGGCTCAGCGTACGCGCGCGAAAAGCGCGTGGCCGCGCCGTTCAGGGCAGCAGTGATGTCAGATCGAAGTGGCATGCGCACCGACAGCCATGAATCGCGTGACGGCTTCCAGCCTTGACGCGCCCATGCCCGACGAGTGATCGCATTCAGGACACGACAGCTCGAACTGGTGATCGACCTCGGAAAGCTCGGGTTCACCGTCCTCGCACTTCGGGCAATGAGATGGCAGGGTGACGTGGCCATCCAGCATCGTTCCAACGTCCGCGAGTTCGTCCGTTGTCAGCCGGCCGGCGGTGGCCAGCGTACAAAGAAGCGAGGCAACGCGCGGATCCACGCCATTCTGCGAGCGCAAAGCGGTCAATTCGCGCGTAAGGGCATCGATTTCGTCCGATTGCTCGCGAAGCTGGGCGTCCAGTCTGTCGGCTCGCGCCTTGGCCGCAGAGAGTTGCTGGATGAAATCGAATTCCTTGCGGCTCGCGTCGCGCTGCGCGGTCTGCCAGGTGGCCGCCATCGATCGCAGCGAGTCGAGTTCCACCAGCATCGGCTTGACGCGCCGCTCGGCTTCGGCCACCGCGTCCTTGATCTGCTGCGCGTAGTGCTCAGTGCTTTCGCGGAGGTCGGCATGGAGGGCGTCGATCCGGTCGCGTAGGGTCGCGTTGGTCGCTTGTTCGGTATCGACGCGCTTGCGCAGCGCCTCGTTTTCCGCCTCCAGGCGCCGCGTCGTGCTTTGCAGGTTTTCCTGGTGCGCCGCACCGTGCGTGGTAGAGGCCGCCAGTTGGGCCTCGAGTTCGCGCACACGTGTCCATGCGGCTTCGGCGCGTGCTTCGCTGCGATGAACGTGATCGTCAGCGGCCGCACGTAGAAGGTCCGCCTCGCGAACTTTCTGCTCCGCAGCCGCAAGCACCTGTTGGA
Source organism: Paraburkholderia sp. SUR17 (assembly GCF_029536165.1). Taxonomy (NCBI): domain Bacteria; kingdom Pseudomonadati; phylum Pseudomonadota; class Betaproteobacteria; order Burkholderiales; family Burkholderiaceae; genus Paraburkholderia; species Paraburkholderia sp. SUR17. The sequence goes on along the minus strand of NZ_CP120509.1, from coordinate 3,048,117 downwards.
TCTCGGCGCGCTCACCTTCGAGCAGCGTCTTGGCATGCAAAATCGCTTCCTCGAACAGTGAGCCGAGCAGCTCGCCTGCCCGGTCCTCGAGCGCTTTCGGAATGACACCGGAGCCCACGCGGACACGGGACGCGGTCCGGATGCGTTCCCAGAACGCGTCGATGTCTTTGGGGATGTCGCTCGCACTGCCGGTCTGGGTCAGGTCGCGGACGGCGGCCATCGAGGGACGAATGCCCAGGTCGAAGAAGAGTCGTTTGCAAGCGTGTAGGGACAATTCCTGCCGGCGCGCACCGCTCGCCAGCATGGTTTCTAGCTCTTGGCGTATTGCTAAACGTTCTTTGTCTAGATTCATCCGAGTCTCTGGAAGTCAGATCGTGTAAATCATAACAAATTACGTATCGAATGGTACGGTTTTGCGGCTGAGAAGGGCCTGAGGCATCTTGCAGCCGCTTTTGGATGCTGCGATCGTGCCTCAGGTCAGTGCCTGGCAGTGTTTCCGTGAAACAAAGCTAAGATTAGCGCATAACCGATTGTTTTAAAAAGAAAACTACAGAGGCTTCATTGTTTTGTCACTGTTTCACGAGCCGGGTGATCGTGGGCCGTGTCTTTGACGGCGATTGTTCAGAAGGCTCACAGCTTTTAGCTTGAGAGATATAAAAGTAAACACCCTTGAACCAAGTTAAAAACGTTAACGCCACGGCAAAGGCTTACTGGACAAGGGTTTCCGGGCAATCAGGTGAGATGCTGCGGGACGCCTGGTGAGACAGTACGGGATAAGCCGGTGACGGGGTTCGGGGACGGTGGTGAGGAACTGCGGGAAACGAAGTGAGCGGGTTCGGGAAGGCATCCATTCTGGCTGTTCTACATAGGTGAGACGTTACGGGATCACAATCCGCGGGCGGCCTTTTAGTACCTGAACAGCGATCTGCGATGTGTATCGCACCGAGGTGAGTCTATTCGGGAGTGCGTGCTAACAAGAAAACGGCCGTTCTCCGGACCTTCGCGGGTGGGAAGGTGAAGGATCCCGGGAAGAAACGGACGGCAGAAGTGAGATTTTTCAGGAACAACCCCAGTCTTTGCACAAATATTGGGCATTCGCAGGGTAATGGTGAGCGTTTTCGGGAGTGCTGTGCTGTGTGCGTTGCGCGCCCTCTCGGTGTTGATTTGCGGCGGGCGGCACAACGGTGAGGTCTTACGGGATGGCATGAAAGCCGTTGCGATTATCGTCGCTTCCTGGCCTGACGGGATGGTTGGTGAGCGTTTTCGGGAGTACTTCAAGTGGCAATGGCATGGTGAGGTGAGATTTTTCGGGAGAAAACTCCGCTGCGATTGCCGCAAAGGCCCGGATGGTGGGCGCTGGCGGACCTGTACTTCGTGCTGTCACGCGAGCAAAAGGTGAGACAGTTCGGGGACCGCCAGTCGCCGGTTGGAACGTGGGCGGAGCAATAGGAAACTGGAAACAGGTGAGCGTTTTCGGGAGTGCGGCAGTGGCGCTGGAGTGCTCTCGACGCTGCTAAGTACCCGCCAGGATTAGGGATTTCTCCAGGAAAGCCGAGAGGTGAGCGTTTTCGGGATCGATGTCGATGGTGCTTTGCCGAGGATGCAGTTCTTCCTGGTGCGGCTCCAAAGTGAGGCTTTTCGGGAGCATCGGGACAGTCTTGACGATGTGGAGCGAGCGCAGAGCGCGACTGGGCGCCGCTTCGCTGGACGCTAATGGTGAGACTTTTCGGGACGTGTTTGGAGTGCTGGTGCGCGATTCTGGCCCGCTTTGGGACTCGCTGCGCGCAGGACAGGGTTGTGAAGTAGCGCGGAATCCGCAGAAATCTCCTTGCACATCGCAGCGAGTGTCGTGCTGCTCAACGTTCGATGAGCGGACTGGCCTGTTTTGCGTCCGCCAGGTGGTGGGTGGCGTCTGCCAGTCTTCTTCCCGGTGACGGACATATCAGCCCCTTCATGTAGGCTCATCCTCGACCGTCGGTCGGTCTTTCCGCCACGCTTCGGGGCGTCGCAGGGCGGCACGGAGCCGGTTCAGACGGAAGTATCGGCGGCGGCGCAGACGAGCGGCAGTTAAGGCGTTTATTAAGGCGTTTAGACCGCCTGGCGGCGTCGCGTCCGATGGTTGGGAGCGAAGAGGTTGTCAGAGTCCAATCCGGCCGTGGATGGTCGGACGTCGCGCCGGTATTGGATAAATACCGCCCAAGGCGCGAGCGACGCGGCGGCTCGCGCGAGGCCTTTTGCCGGCGGCATTTCTATCAGGTATCGCGTCGCGAAATTGCCACAGTCTCCAGGGTGAGCGGATACGGGAAGTGAAGGCGTCCGTTTGGCTCACCGTTTAGCCGGCAGGCTTACGCCTGACCCACGAGGCTCATAGCGGCCACGAAACGATCGACTGGATTGAAGGTGAGCGTTTTCGGGACATACTCGCGGTGAGTCGCGGTTCGTAAACGCAGTTCACCGGCAATGGTGAGAGAGGCCCTATGGACGCATATCACCCGTGACGGTATGCTGTCGCGAAAATCTCTCATCGACCCGACGCATGGCCACGAAGCGCGCGAAGAAAACCGATGTGGTGAGCCCCAGCTCAGCCGAATTGCGCAAAGCCGTCGAGGCGATTGCGATCCAGCCCAAGAGCGGCAAGATTACCCTGCTCACCCGCAAGCTGTTCAACGTATTGCTGGCTGTGGCCCAGCAGGCCGACGAGTCGGGCGACACGTACCGCGCGCTGCTGTCCGACATCGTGGCCAATTCGGCGTTCGATTCCAACGACACTGCGCTGGTGAAGGAACACCTTCGGCGGATGGTTTCCGTTCAGGTGGAGTGGAGTCAAGGCACGTCAAGCCAGAAGCCGGGCCGCAAGTGGGGCATCTCCACGCTTATCGCCGACGCGGAAATCCTGGAAGACCCGCAGACACGTCGTGTGTGGGTCGAATTTTCGTTCGCGCCGAAGATCAAGAAAAAGCTCCTCGATCCGGTCCAATACGCCCGACTGAGCCTCCAGTTCCAGAGCCAGCTGCGTAGCAGCGCAGGGCTGGCGCTGTACGAGATCTGCGTCCGTTACCTCACCAATCCGAGTCATCTGACGATGCGCGAGCCGTGGGAATGGTGGCGTCCCATTCTCTCCGGTACGCCGGACACCGAGGCCGGCGATGAAGCCAAGCGCGAATACAAATACTTCAAGCGCGATTATTTGCGTCCGGCGATTGCCGAGGTGAACGCGGTCACCAACATCTTCGTCGAGTTGATCGAGCACCGGGAAGGCCGGCGCGTGGCGGAGATCCAGTTCCGTGTCACCGAGCGCAAGCAACCCATGCTCGCGCTCGACGAGCATCCCAATGTGTTCGACAGCACGCTGGTCGATCGCATGGTGAAGCTCGGCATTCCGCTCAAGGAAGCCCAATCGCTATATGCCGATAGCGAGGAAAACCGGATTCGCGCGGCGTTGCAGATGACCGAACAGCGCATGCGGAGCACCACGTTGCCGCCGGTGCGCAGCGCGGCGGCACTCTTCAAGGACGCCCTGAAGAAGGGTTACGCGCCGCCAGTGGATGCGCTGCCGTCCGCCGGTGGCAAGTCTTCCGGTGGAGCGACGGTGCCGGCCGACGATCTGAAGGCTCGCCTGTTGAGCGAATACGCCGCGTATCGACGTAAGGAGGCTCAGGCGCTCTATGAGGAGCAGGGCTCGGTCGAGCAGGGCCTCGCGCGCGAGACGTTCGAATCAGACGAATTGCCCGGTCTGGGTTCGCATCTTCGTGACGACTGGCGTCGACGTGGGCTGGAGTCAAAGCTGGCTGAAACGGCGTTTTTCGATTGGCTCGCTCGCAAGACGTGGGGCGAGCCGACGGATGGCGATCTGCTTTCGTTCACCTTGAGCCAGTCGAGAGCCGCTTGATGTGGTGACGCTGGTTCTTGCGTCGATGATATTTATCGACGCTCGCGTTCATAACCACTGTTGAGCGCCGACACGCAGGCGCAACGGGCGCCATGAAGGCGCCCGCCGAAAAGTTTGCTTTTACTTCTGCGCCAGGATTTGTTCGATCTGCCGCAGGATGTCGTCGCGCTTCTCTCTAGCCAGACCGCGCAGCCTCAGTTCGAGTCTGTCGTCCCCATACGATTTCAGATCGCCGACCGATACGCCATCCAGCTTCACTTCGAGGCGTTGCGCGTAGCGTTGACGCCCTGCCGGCTTTTGAGTCTCTTGCGCGCTTGCCCTACCCTTCACGATGTCCGCCACCTGGCGCGTACTGAGGTCGTCGGCGAGGATCCGGTTGATGAGGCGTAGTGTGGAGTCGGTTCCGCGTGCTGTGTGATAGCGGCCCACTTGATACGCCATGTTCGAGCCAAAGCGATCGGGTCGCGCCACCATTTCGTGCATGACCGGCTCGGGCAGTTTCGCGATGGACAGTGCGACGGCCACCGTGGACTCATCGAGTCCAAGATGTTCGGCGAGTTCTTTCTGACTCTGGAAATGCTTCTCCTCGATGAAGCGCTTCCATACGACGGCGTTGTCGAAGACGGTTTGCGAATCACGCTGTACGTTGAGGTCGTAGCCGAGCTTGTAACTCTGAATTCCGATCGGCAGATCGATGACGACTGCCTTTACCGTTTCCTTGTTCGCTTCCTTCAATGCACGCACGCGTCGCCCGCCGTCGCTGACGAAGTACGTGCCGGGATTGTCGTAATCCGGAATGACGTGAATGGGCTGTTGTTGACCTTGCTTCGCCAGATTCACGGCTAGCTCGGCGATGGACGATTTCAGATAGAAGTATCGCGGGTTGAAGGGACTCGGCTTGATCGACTTGAGCGCAAGTTCGATGACCTGTCCGGGGCGGTATCCCTGTGCCATGCGCCACGCGCGATACTGCGTTGACTCGCTCGCAATATCCACCTGTTCCGGGTCGTCGGCGACTGGCTTTAGGACAGGCTGACTTGCCCTGCCGACTGATTCGCCGGGTTTCGATTTGTTCTGTACGAGGCCATCGATTGCATTGAGGCGATCGAGCGCAGTGCGCTTTTCGCTACTGGTCGTGTCTGGCCGCGCCTGGAAGCCTTTTGCGAACTGGGATGATTTCATTCAGGGTCCTTTATGCGCATAAAGTCAGGGAAGCATGCTGGCGATTTCGTCCGCACATGCCCGTATTTCGATGCTTGCCAGCTTTGCGCCGCGATCGTTCATTTGCAGGACGGTTTGTCCTAACGCCATCGCCTGCTTGTAGGCCTCGCGCGTGGGGATTTGTGTTTTGAGTAAAGGAAAGCCGAGCTCTTCCAGCGCGCGCTTCAGCTCGCGCGTCAGCATGCGTTTCTCTTCGGTTTTATTGAGCAGGAAGACCGCCCGAAGATCTTCGTTCATCACCTGTGCTTGCTGGATGAGCTTCACCAAACCAACACTCGACCAATAGTCAGCTGGCGACGACGAGGTGGGTATGACGGCGACGGTCGCGGCCAGGAGCACAACGCCTGAGACTTTTTCGGTGATGGAGGGCGGGCAGTCGACCACGATGATGTCGTAGTCGCCGATGAACTTCTTTATCTCACGGTGGATTTGGCCACCGGCCTCCGAGAGGTTGACCACGGGGAACGGGATGCCCGTCTCGCCTTCGGCCGACGCGCTCGCCCAGTGAACCAAGGTGTTCTGCCCGTCAGCATCGACGACCAAAACTCGCTTGCCCCTTTCATGGAACGCAGCGCCGAGATGCATGGCGATCGTGCTTTTCCCGACTCCGCCCTTTTGCTGAGTGACCGCGATAATTTCAGCCGCCAATTCTTACCTCCTTTTCGATGCCGCTGAATTTTACCTTGAAGAAGTTTATTTTCAATGACTTTGTCACGCTGAGGAGGCGGATTAGCCATTTGGACGAGGGTTTATGCGCATAAACGGTGGGGCGAGGCTGGCGCCAAAGGAGGCCCTCATGGAGCGGAGCGGCGTTTATGTCGAAAAGCCCTCCCGTGCGACGGTCGCGTATGGTTGGCGCAGTGGGCCAATCTGCAGGCTGTCCGGGCGTGAACTCGTCGTGCGTGCGCGAACTGGGCATAGCTCCGGCGGCGTTGCGCCTTCCCGCGAAGCGGCTGCCGTAATCCCGCCGCTGCCTAATACCGGGAGGGTCGTGGCTCGTGGCGGTCAACTGTGGGACGCGTGTCTGTCGCCAGCGACCGGTCGAGGCCTTGACACGGCCTCCGAGCGCCTCGCTTTATGCGCATAAACCAAGCCATGAGGAAGAAACGATCTGCGTTTGGAATGGCGTTGGGTCGAGGACAGCCTGCGAGGTATAGGCGCGCGTGACACGGCTTGCGAAGTGCGTCGAGTCTTGCGCCGCTAGAAGCATTCGGGCCAACAACCCCTTCGTTCTAACCTGATTCCTCGCTGCGGCGACCGACACCGACTTCAAGCACTGTGTTGCCCACGCGCACGAGACGAACTCAGCCAGGCTATCGCGCTAGACCGCCCCCCTCTTTCGCGCATATGCAGCGGCGTCGTACTGCCCTGCGCGGTGGAAGTTTCCGGCGCCACATCGCGGTATTGGCGTACGCGGAACATATGGTCAGAAATCGCTTGGCGCTGAGCATTGTCCCGCCACGCGGGCGGCCGATTCCTCGTTCAGGCGGAGTGCGAGTCTAGTCGACGCGGTAAAGCTATCGTGGTCTTACGGCATCAAATCCTGGTCATGGCGTCAGTCGCAAGACCACAGACCAATACACCCGCGCTCCGATTCAGCTATCGCTGGATAGACCGTCTGAGTTCATCATCCGCGTCTCGTTGTCGGACGTACTGATGGCCCTTGGGGTCACTCATAAGAAGATACCTAGGTGCAGAAACAAACCGAATAAAAAAAGATGAAATTACAAGGCGAGATACGAAGAAACTCGTGAAGAATGTGCGCAAGACAGTGCCTCTTCGGCCAGCTGCCTTTCCCTTATCTTCTCCGAATCAGGCGAAAGCCTCCACGCATTGACTCCAACGCGGCAAGCTAGAATTCCGGCACACGAGGCCGCGCGTTAGCACCTCTTATCCCATCGCTCACAACAACGCCGCCGAACGATCAGCGGCCCGATAGCCGTTGCCCTACCGAGGCCAATCCGATCGCCCCTCGCACGCCATCCAGACTCGTCTCAACATCAATCGACCCATGATCACCATCTACCACAACCCCCGCTGCTCGAAATCTCGCGGCGCCTGCGAACTCGTTGCCGGTCTCAGCAACGGCGCACACGAAAAAGTCGAGATCATCGAATACTTGAAACATCCGCTGTCAGTCGTTCAGTTGAAAGAACTGAACCGCTTGCTCGCCTGTCCGGTACGCGACATGGTGCGGACTGCCGAATCCGAGTACAAGGCGCTGAGTCTTGACCGGGAAGGCGTAACCGACGACGAGCTGTATGACGCGCTCGCGAAACATCCTGTGCTGCTGCAGCGGCCCATCATCGTTCGTAATGGCCGGGCTGTGATCGGCCGTCCGCCGGAGAGCGTCAGCGCGCTTTTCGATTGAGTGGGCTTTGACTGAGCGACGACGGTACCCGACGCTCGAAGCTGGCGGAATTCGAGGCCTAAATGGCAGGGGCGCCGAAGAGGCGCTCACTAGACTTGCAGACTTACTGGCAGGGGCTGGGGAGGCGACCGGGGCAATCGGTTCGAACAAGGTCACCGCCAAAAATGCCGTGATTCTCGCGATCGATTAACGGCGGCGGCGCCTCTGACTAACGGCGCAACCGCCGGTCCCCGCGTGCACTAAAAAAGACCGCGTCCAGTGCCCCATCTACTTGAAGAAACGCGAATGCTCGAACTCCGACCATCCTGTGAAGCATGTGGCAAGGCGTTGCCACCCGACTCATCCGACGCGATGATTTGCAGCTTCGAGTGCACGTTTTGCGAAGCGTGTGCGACCACGACGTTACGCAATGTCTGTCCGAACTGCGGCGGCGGCTTCGAACATCGGCCCGTGCGTCCGCGGGCCATGCTCGCGAAGTATCCGGAGAGCACGCAGCGTCGCGATGCGAGCGTCGACCGCGACTCTCATGCTCGTTATCTTCAGCAGTACGCAGCAAAGCCACCGTCGCAGCGCTGATCGTCACTCTCTGCGCCCAGACGACTCATGATCCGCCATGCCGCTCATTTCATGCGCCGCCGTACGAAGCAGCGCAATGTGCAGCCGATAGTTGCGGCACCCGCTGCACGTGGGCAGGTGCATACGGACGGCCAGCCATTCGCCTGCCGTGAGCCGCCTGTCGAGCGCGTCAGAAAGTAGTCGGGTGATGTTTTTACACTTGCCCATGCGCGTCCTCGCCTGAAAGGCCCTTTTCGGTCAGGCACGTCCGCAAGCGCAGCCGTGCGCGGTAGATGAGCACGCTGCAGTGGTTGGCGGTCAGCTCCAGTTCGGCGCAGATCTCGGCAATGTCGAGGTCGAGAAACTCTCGCATCATGAAGACGCGCCCGATGTGCTCGGGCAGATGGTCGAGGCATATCTCGAAGAGCTGCCAGAACTGCTGCTGTTGCAGCACGATCTCCGGCGTCGGCCACGGACGCGGTTTCGCATAGGCCGTCCAGTGTCCGTTGTCCTTGAACAGCTCGCGATCGAGAACGGTATCTTCGTCCAGTTCGGTCTCGAGCGAAGACACGTTCACCGTGCGCTGGCGCATGCGCAACGTATCCACCAGCTTGTGCCGCAAGATGCCGAAGACCCACGTCTTGTGCTCGGACTGCGCGGAGAAGCGGTCCGCGTGCATCCACGCTGCGGTCAGCGCTTCCTGAACGGCATCTTCCGCAGCGGCCGCGTCTCGCAACTGCAACCGCGCGAAGCGGAGCAGGTCGCGTCGCAACTGGGCGAGGTAGACCGGATCGTCCGGCGCCGGCCGAGCGGCAACGGCGGTCATGCGACGTCCCCCACCGGGCGTACTGCGGGCCGCGTGCCTGTTGCAGTGTGGCGCAGTGCGGTCCAACGGCTCGCTTGTGCGGCCGCCCCCAGGCCGCTGCCATGGGCTCCCTCGCATGGGATGGCCGGCAAGACTCGATGCATCTCGTGCTTTGTCATGTCGAGGAATGTGATTGGCGATTGTCGGCCGGGACAGCGCGCTGACGCGTCGGCTGCCGTTCGCCCTATGCCGCGCGACGAGCGCCAATGAGGCCCTGCTGTGTATTGCAGGGCGATCTGGCGTTATGACCCGTCGGACCCGGAGCGCATTTTCTCTCACATTCCGCACCTTATGTGATCTGCGCCCGCATGGGCGCAGTTCGTCAGGGCTATGTCGGCGCAGACGCCTTCAAATGACAGATGCATGACGAAGTTGCGCGAGCCCTCTCGCAGCACTTACAACTGCGGAAATACATCGTTGCAAAACCTGAAACGATGGAGCCCTGCAAGCTGGTGCCGACGCTATTGGCGTGCCTCAATTTCCACGCGGCAAAGCGCGTAGACCCTTGCCCATTGGACTTATCAAGCCGGTCCGCTTCGTACGGCCAAACGGTCATTTACTCGGGAGGAAAAATCTCACCAATTCCTTCGGCGGCCACTATTGCAATTGTCGAGAAAATGTCTTTTCCGCTGGCATGTTTTTAGGTGAACGCTCCGTCGCTATTCTCCAGCCACCGATCAACGTTGATCGACCTAAATCAGGAGCGACACCATGAAACGCATTCTTCTCGCAATCATTTCGTCGGCCGCATTGCTCGCGACGGCAACCGGCGCGGCTCATGCTGCTCAAGCAACGACGCAGAACAATGCGTCGACGTGCCAAGGCCCGGCTTCGTACTGCAACGTGTTTTTCGGGCAGTAACCCCGGTTTCCACCGGGCGGGGATGGCCCATTGATGGCCACCCCAACCGGACCGGCATGGTCGGGCGTCAGGTGAGACCGCCGCCGTCTATGCCATTTCCCGTCCGCCATATCTGCTTGCCGCGCTCCGACAATTCGCCGCAGCTGTGTTCGGCGTCCGCTTCGGTGCCTTCCACAGCCATTTCCCCTCCGGCTTGCTCCTGCGATTTCTGCTTGTGATGCTTGCGGGCAGCCACCCTCTCATCCTGCGATTTGCCGGCGTAATGCCGGGGTGATCCGGAAGCCATCGTCGGTCCTCCATCGGTTAGGGTTTGCGTCTCGGCCGGTATTTCCGCCCCTTCTTCGCCACGTCAGACGAAGCGGTGGCCGAAGGACCAGCAGGACAACAGCGTCGCAAGCCGCGTTCCGAACGTTTCCCCACATCACAACGCCCGGTCAGCATCCGTTGTCGCAGCGGACTGACGCCTCGCCCAGAAGGCCGACGTAAACCCCCATAGGACAAGCCCCTAGCCAAACTTGTCCACAAAGTTATTCAGTGAATCTGTGAATATCTTTCCGTCATGGCGGGTTATCCACCGACAGCTGGCAAATCCTGCGGGACGGCGCCCCCAGACGGCAACACGAAAAAGACGCGCTGCACCTCACCGCCTATGATTGAGAGGCATCTACGTCGCCACTTGTCCCGCTTGTCGGGACCACCCGGGAGGATCTCAACATGGCTTGTCACATTGCAGTGCTGGTCGGTAGCCTTCGTCAGGACTCGTTCAACCGCCAGCTGGCACGCGCCGTCACTTCGCTTTTGCCCCAGGACTTCACGGCGGAATTCGTCGACATCGGCACGTTGCCGCTTTACAGCCAGGATTACGACGCCGACCTGCCCGAGCCCGCGCGTCAATTCAAGGCGCGCATTGAAGCCGCCGACGCGCTGCTGTTCGTGACGCCCGAGTACAACCGTTCGATCCCGGGCGTACTCAAGAATGCGCTCGACTGGGGCTCGCGTCCGTGGGGCAAGAATTCGTGGGCCGGCAAGCCCGGCGCGGTGCTGGGGACGTCGCCCGGGGCGACCGGCACGGCGCTCGCGCAGCAGCATCTGCGCAACGTGCTGTCTTATCTGGACGTGGCGCTACTCGGTCAGCCGGAGATGTTCATCAAACACGACGCGAGTCGCATCGACGCCAACGGCAACATCGTCAACGAGGACACGCGCAAGTTCCTGCAGGGATTCGTCGATCGCTACGTGGACTGGACCACGCGACTGCGCCGCGGTTGAAGCCAGGGGCGTATGCGCGGCGCGCAGGCCCCTCACGTTCCCGCCGTCCTGACCCGTCTGTCGCCCCCGTTACACTGCGCGATTCCCACCGGCACGCTCCCATCCGTGCCGTACCGCGCTGCGGATTTTGTCCCAGGCATCGGCCGGGAAAGTCGTTTCCCAGCCGTGCCGGGCGTCCGCTTCGATTTCGTCCCACGACCGGCCGACGTATCTCACGTCCCGCGCGATCATCACGCCGTAGCGATACGCGCTCTCGTAGTCCTCGAACGGCTGGGTTTCGCGCTCCACCTGCCCGGCGTGGTGGCCGCGAAAGTCTTCCTCGTATTCGACATACTCGTCCGGTATGGGCGGGGCCGCCTTGTCCGGCGAGGGGCGCATTCCTGGCGGCGGTGCGGCTTCGTATCCCGCCGGCGGTTCCTCTTCACGGGCTAGCTGCGTACCGCCGGGCAATTCGCTGGGGGGCGCGGCGGCCGGGGCCGCGGTCGGAAAAACGGCGCCGCACCCCGGCGCACTGGCCGACGCGATAGCGGTGGCCGCCGCGTCGTCGCTCATTCGCACGCTGCCCTCCGGCGGCACGGCAGCGGCTGCCGCTTCGGCTGGCGAACCCGGTTGAGGCTCAGGTGGCGCGGGCGACACGGCTTCACCGTGGGGCGACGTTGTGTGCACCGATTGCTGACGCGGCACCGCAACCGGCCGCAGACCCAGCTCGTCGAGCACCGAGTGCTCGCGCGCCGTGGCGGGGTCCACCGCGCGCTCCGTTCGCTCCTCCCAACCCGGCGGACGCTCCACGACCTCCAGCGCACCGAGCCCCGCCAGGGTATGGGCGGCGAGTTGCGCCTGCGCTTCGCTGTCCGCCTCCACACGAACCAGCACGGCGCCGCGCCGCAGCGCCTCGCGCACCGCTTCGGGTTGCTCGGGGCGGTCGCCGCCGTCGTAGCGTTGGGCACCGGTGGCGAACAGGCTCGCCACGAATCGTTCGATGTTGGCGAGCAGTCCGCCTTCGCCCGCCACGCCGATGCTTTGCGTATCGGCCGCAGCCGGTCCGCGCAGGCCGATGTCCGTTGCCGCGAAGCCGGCCTGCAGCAGTGCGTTGCGCGCCGTTTCGGCTTCGCCGAAGGTCTGGAACAGACTCGTCACGGTGTGTCGCATCGTTTTCTCCTCGGCATGGCGTTATCGGCAGGCGGCACGTGGCCGTCTTGCCGCATGGACTTTTGCAGCATGAACAGAACACATCACTGAAAAAGCATAGGCAACCGATGTGCCGCGTTCCATGAATTGCGCCGCGACTGCGTCAATGCTGCGGGAACAGGAGAAAGCCGGCCGTATCGGCGGCGCGAAAAATTTCCCAGAAACGCCGCTGCCGTTGCGCATTTTTACAAGCGCGGCGCGGTCGCAGCGTCGCGCACCAACACCGGCCGGCATTTCAGTCCGCCGCGTGCGTATGCGACGGCAACTCGCGCTGAATTTCGCGCAGCATTTTCTCGAGCAGTGCGATGTCGAAGGGTTTCGCGAGCAGACGCGCATCTACGTGACGGGCCCGCTCCAGTTCTTCGGCGTAACCGGTCACGAGGATCACCGGCAGCTTCAGCATGCGTTGCTGCACGGTTTCGGCCAGGTCGATGCCGTTCATCGTGCCCGGCATGTGGATGTCGGAAATCAACAGGTCGAAGGGCAGGTGTCCGCCCGTTCGAACCGCGTTGGCCTCGGCTTCGTTGATCAGCTTCAGCGCCTCGTCGGCCTGGCGCGCGCATTGCACGTGGTGGCCCATCATCTGCAGCAGCGCTTCGGTGCCGGCCGCCACTTCGTCGTTGTCCTCCACGAGCAGTACGCGCAGCCCGTGCGCCGCCGCAGCTTCTTCCACGCCCGGCTCGGCGGGCCGCTCGATGTGCGGCAATCCCGAGGCGCGCGGCAAGTAAAGATGCACGGACGTGCCCGCGCCGATCGCGCTGTCGATGGCCGCCAGGCCGCCCGATCGTTCGCAAAAGGCAAACACCTGCGGCAGTCCCAGCCCCGTTCCCATGCCCTTGGGTTTGGTGGTGAAGAGCGGTTCGAACGCGCGCGAGAGCACGTCCGGCGGCATGCCGACCCCCGTGTCCTCCAGCGAAAGCTGTACGAAGTCGCCTGTGAGCGGAAAGCCCTCGCCGGGCCGGAAACTGATGTTGCGTGCCCGCACGGTGAGGCGACCGCCGTTCGGCATGGCGTCGCGTGCGTTCACGGCGATGTTGATGAGCGCGAGTTCGAGTTCGGCGACGTCGACTTCCATAGGCCAGACGTGCTCGTCGATGTCCATCACGAGCGACGCCTTCGCCCCAAGCGACGCCTTCAGCAACGCCCGGCACGCCGGCAGCCAGCGCGCCACGGCAATCGTCTCGCTGTGCAACGGCTGTTTGCGCGCGACGCCCAGCAGTTGCCGCGTGAGCGACTGGCCACTCTTCAACGCGCGCTCCATCGCCGAGAGTTCGTGTTCGATGCCCGGCACACCGCGCCGCCGTGCAATCTGCACGTTGGCCGAGATGATCATCAGCAGGTTGTTGAAGTCGTGCGCGACGCTGCCCACGAGGTTGCCGAGCGCCTCCATCTTGCGCGACTGCCGCCAGGCCGATTCGATCGAGCGGCGCATGGCCGCTTCCGCCTGCCAGCGCTCCCAGGCTTCCTCTTCCGCCGCGAGGCGTTTCAGCGAGAGCCAGATCACGCACCACAGCGCAATCGAGGGCGTGAACATCGAGAGCAGCAGCACGCTCAGGTGGCGGTACCACTGCGCCCAGATGGCCGAGGTGCGATAGCCGCACGCCACGTACACGGGATACGCGCCCACGCGCCGATAGGCGAGGATCAGGCTGTCGTGGTCCTCGGGCGAGCGCATGCGCACCACGCCGGACGTGCTGCCGCGCGCCAGCGCTTCGCCGAGCGGCGATTTTGCGTCGACGGCGTCGTGCGCGTGCGTCGTAGCGGGATAACCGACGAGCGCGGCGCCATCGGAGCGCACGAGGCTCATCGTCATGGGCGATTTGCCGAGCAGCTCGCGGTAGAACGTGTCGAAGTAGGAGGGCCGCATGGCGACCGAAACGATGCCGTCGAAGCCGCCCGATGCGTCCTTGCGCGCGATTCCGGTGTTGAACACCGCTTCGCCGCTCACCGCGCCCTGCATGATCTTGGAGACGTGATCGAGCACCGTGCCGTCGCGAATGCCGATGAAGTCCGGCCGGTTCGCGATGGAAACCTCGGGTGTCGGCCAGAAGGCGCTGGTGGCGAGCAGCGTGCCGTCGCCGCCGAAGATGGAGACGGCAGCCACTTGCGGGTAGCCGCCGCCAATCGATTTGAGCTTCTCGTGAATCCAGGCGCCGCGCGCCCGGACGCCCGCGTCGTCCAACCCTTGAACGAGGTCCACCACGCGGGCATCGAGCGTCTCGTTCATGTCGAACACCTTGATCGCGTGTTCTTCCGCGACGCGCGCAGTGCGTTCGGTGACGTCGGAGGCGTCGGCCTCGCGGGTGCGCAGGTCGTCGTAGGCCATGGTGGCTACGTAGATGCAAGGCAGCACGATTGCGGCGACAAGCAGCGCGATGAGCGTGATGCGGCGCATCGCGAAGTCGTGCTCGGGAACGGCGGGGAAGAGCGGGGCGTCATCTCCTTCCGCCGTGGCGCCCGGACGACCTGCGGGCGTGACGGATGGGTCTGGGGTCATCGTGCGGCGGACCAAAATCGTACCGGAATCGGGTTGAACGTCATCATAAACGAGAAGAAGTATGTGTCTGGCATGACTGCCAAAAGCAAGGCGCGTGCACAGGCCTTGGCCGGCAGTTTTACCGCGCTTTCCCGCGAATCAGCGAAAAATCGCGAAGCGCAAACGTACACAAAAGGATAAAACTTAACCGTATGACAAAAGTGCGGCACAAATCTTTTGGAAAACAGGAAAATCGGGTTGTTTTTGTTTGTCAGATGCTTATTGGCGAGTTGCATTCTCGCCGCTTTAATTTGAAAATCGGCCCCACGATAAAAAACGAACGCGTCCACAACGTCTGGACGCAAGATGCCGCGAGGGCCAGCCCAAAACCACCCGCACCAGCACGGGAAGGCAAGGCAGACGCGGACATTCCGGCGCGGCGCCTCGTGATACGCCGCAGCCGTTCGCGTACAGGTTCCTTACGGGGTTGGCATTCGAACATGCAGGGCGTCGTCTTCCATTGCGGATTCGCAAGCTGCGAACCGTGGGCCGTGTCCCACCTGGCGTCGCGGCGTGCGTGCAGCCTGCGCGATGCGTCCGCGGGCCTTGCAGCCACCTTTCCCCAGCCGTGTAGCTATGCGTGGCGACTAAAGAACGGCCGTTAGTCGCCGTTAACTCGCCCGAACTCATTCCGCATTTGCATTCAAGTCCGCCATGTCCCTCCCCATCGTGATCGCCGACGATTCGCTGCTTGCCCGCAAGGTGCTCACCAAGGCCTTGCCGGAGGACTGGGATGTGGACATCACCTATGCGTCAAATGGTCGCGAGGCGCTTGCGGCGTACCGCGCGGGCAAGGCGTCGGTGATGTTTCTGGACCTCACGATGCCGGACATGACGGGCTATCAGGTTCTGGAGGCGCTTCAGCACGAGGATCTGAATACGTTTGTGATTGTCGTGTCCGCCGACGTCCAGCCGATGGCCCAGGAGCGCGTGCGCACGCTCGGCGCGGCCGCGTTCGTTGCGAAGCCGGTCACGCCCGAAGCGCTGTTGCCGATCCTGAAGGAGTACGGGTTGTATGCCTGAGCCAGTCCTCACCGAAGACCAGCGCGACGCGCTGCAGGAGGTCGCCAATCTGGCGATGGGGCAGGCCGCGACCCGGCTCGCGGTGCTGCTCGACACGTTCATCGAGCTTTCAGTGCCGCGCGTGCGCGTGGTCGACGTGAGCGAAGCGGCCGAGGCGCTGCGCGAGATGACGGGTATAGAAGATGCGGTAACGGCGGTGCGCCAGGGCTTCCGCTCGGAGATTCGCGGCGAGGCGCTCGTGATCTGCCGCAGCGGCGAGGTGAGCGACCTGTGCTCGCTGGTTCAGGACCCGTACGCCAAGTCCGCCTACGAAGCGACGAGCGAAGAAGAACTGGTGTTCGACGTGGCCAACGTGCTGACGGGTGCGTGCGTGTCGTCGATCCTCGACCAGCTCGGGCGTCAGCCCGTGTTTTCGCCGCCTGGACTGCTCGGCGAAGCGATCTCGCTCGAAGAAGTCTTCCAGCCGAACGTGCTGGCGTGGGAAGTGGCGCTGCTCATCGAGGTCAACTTCGCGCTCGAAGACCAGCGCTTCCGCGCGCATCTCGTCATGCTGATGGCCGAGGAATCGATTCGCCACATGAGCGAAGCGCTCGATGCCCTGCTTTCCAGCTTATGAATACGCCTGTAGTCACGCCGTCTTTGTCCGACCTCGTCGTAGAGCGGGTCGGATTCGGCATTTTCGTGCTCGACCGCGACATGAACGTGCTGATGTGGAACCGGTTCATGCAGGACCACAGCGGCCTGCGGCCCGAGCAGGTGATTGGCCGCTCGATCTTTTCGAGCTTTCCCGAACTGCCCCGCGTATGGCTTACGCGCAAGGTGGAAAGCGTCTTCCAGCTGGGCAGCTTCGCGTTCAGCTCGTGGGAGCAACGGCCTTATCTTTTCAAGTTCGACCATGACCGGCCCATCACGGGCGGCGTGGACTACATGCAGCAGGACTGCACGTTCATGCCGCTCATGCGCGAGCGCGAGGTGGTGGCCGTTTGCGTGACCGTCTCCGACGTGACGCACGTGAGCATCGTGCAGCGCGAACGCGAGGAAGCCGTCGCCAAGCTCCAGGAATACGCGGACCGCGACGGGCTGACCGGCATTGCCAACCGGCGCTGCTTCGAAATGCGTCTGCGCGACGAGTTCTCGCGCTGGCAGCGTTACGGCGGCGACCTTTCGGTGCTGCTGTTCGATCTGGACCACTTCAAGAAGATCAACGACCAGTTCGGCCATATGGTGGGCGACACCGTGCTGCGCGTGATGGCGCAGCGCGTGGCGGGCGTCGTGCGCGTGCAGGACACGTTCGGGCGCTTTGGCGGCGAGGAGTTCGCGCTGCTGCTGCCGTGCACGCCGCTGGAAGATGCCATGCGCGTGGCGGAAAAGATCCGTCAGACGATCTGCGATACGCCCGTGGACGTGCAGGGCGACCCGGTGCCCGTGACGGCGAGCGTGGGCGGCGCGGCCGCGCGCAGCGGTGTGTCGGCCTATGAGGCGCTCATCAACGAAGCGGACGCCGCGCTCTACAGCGCGAAACGGCAAGGCCGCAACCGGTCGGTCGCATTCACCTAGGCGTTGCTCGAGTGTGCCGCGAGCGCGCGGAACGACGCCGAGGCGCGATTTGGCGACCGGCTTCACGACGGCATTTCACGATCCGTCCCCGGACCCGTCCGCCCAGCGGCCCGCGATGCCCGTTAAAGGTTGTTATACTTTGGCCCGTTTCCGGCCTGGCTGCCGGTGCCTCGCGCGTGTCCGCGCGCGCGGGCGACCCGCTCCACGATCGCTGTGCTGCGGGCCCGAATTCCTGACCGCCCCTCGCGGGCGCCCCAGCGGAGATCGTCTTGGCCGTTTCCAATCTCGTCGTGGACGATACAGCAACCGATGCCGCTGCCATGTCGTCCGGCAGCTCGTTCTATCTGGCAATGCGCATCCTGCCTGCGGCACAGCGCGATGCCATGTACCAGGTCTACGCGTTCTGCCGCGCCGTTGACGACATCGCCGACAGCGAGCGCCCGCGCGCCGAACGCGCAGCCGTACTCGAAGCGTGGCGCGCCGACATCGACGCCTGCTACGCCGGCACGCCGCGCGCTTCGCTCGCCGCGCTCACGCGGCATATCCACACCTTCGGGCTCAAGCGCGAAGACTTTCACGCGATGATCGACGGCATGGCCATGGACGCCGCCGCCGACATCTGCGCTCCCGACGAAGCCACGCTCGACCTCTACTGCGATCGCGTCGCGAGCGCCGCCGGCCGCCTGTCGGTGAGGATTTTCGGGATGGAGGAAGAGCCTGGGCGGCAGCTCGCGCATCATCTTGGCCGCGCGCTGCAACTCACGAACATCCTGCGCGACATCGACGAAGATGCCGCCATTCACCGCTGCTATCTGCCGCGCGAATTGCTGGCGCGCGAAGGCATTGCGGTGAGCAGCCCGGCCGCCATCGCGGACGACCCCTCGCTGCCGCGCGTCTGCATGACGCTCGCCGAGCGCGCCAAAGAGCACTTTGCCGCCGCCGACGCGATCATGGACACCGCGCCGCGCGCCCAGGTAAAGGCGCCGCGCATCATGTCGGGCGTCTACCGTTGCCTGCTGGACCGCACGCTGGATCGCGGCTTCGACATTCCGCGCACGCGGGTCAGGAAGCCGCGCGCGCGGCTCCTGTGGATCGTGGCGCGCTACGCATTGTTCTGATGCCGAGGCTTGTCCACGTGATCGGCGCGGGCCTGGCCGGTCTGGCCGCTGCGGTCCAGTTGCAGCGGCGTGGCGCGCGGGTGGTGCTGCACGAAGCGGCGGCGCAGGCGGGCGGGCGTTGCCGCTCTTATTACGACGAAGCGCTCGGCGCCACCATCGACAACGGCAACCACATCGTGCTGTCCGGCCATCACGCCACGCTCAACTACGCGCGCGTGATCGGCTCGAGCGACGAACTGGAAGGGCCGCACCGTCCTGAATTCGCGTTCGTGGATCTTGCCGCACGCACACGCTGGACGGCGCAGTTTTCGTCGGGCTGGCTGGCGCGCTGGATCTTCAATGCCGAGGCGCGCGTGCCCGGCGCGCGTCCGCTGGATTTCGTGCGGTTCGTGCCGCTGCTGCTGGCGAAGCCGGGCCGCACGGTGGCGCAGACGTTGCGCTGCGACGGCGCCTTCTGGACGCGCCTCGTCGAGCCGCTGCTGTTCGCCATGCTCAATACCGAGCCGCGCGACGCGACCGCGCAACTCGCAGGCGCACTCGTGCGGGAAACCTTCGCGGCAGGCGGCGACGCGTGCCGGCCACTCGTGGCGCGCGACGGACTGGCGAGCGCGTTCGTCGATCCGGCGCTGCGGCTCTTGCAGCACGGCGGCGCAGTGATCCGGCTCGGCTCGCGGCTGCAGTCGATGGCATTCGACGACCGCCCGGCCACGGCAAGCGGCATGGTTGCCGCGCGCGTGAGCGCGCTGAATTTCGGCGAGGAGATCATCTCGCTCGGCGGAACGGATGCCGCCATCCTCGCCGTCCCGCCGGATGCGGCTCGCGCGCTGGTGCCCGGCATTCAGACGCCGCAGCGGTCCAGCGCCGTGGTGAGCGCGCATTTCGCGGTGGAACCGCCGTTCGGCACGCCCGCGGCCACGAGTCTGCTGAACGGCACGGCGCAATGGATGGTGGCCTCCGACGGCCGGCTCTCCGCGACCGTCTACGCCGCGGACCGCCTGCTCGCGATGCCGCGCGAGGCGCTGGCGAGAGCAATCTGGGCCGACGTCGCGCAGGCCGCGTCGCTGCCCGTGGAGCCGATGCCAGCCTGGCAGATCGTGACGGAAGCCTGCGCCACCTTTGCCGCCCGGCCGGAAGAAGAGACGCGCCGGCCCGGCACGCGCACACGCTGGAACAACCTGATGCTGGCGGGCGACTGGACGGCCACCGGTCTGCCCCCAACGATTGAAGGAGCGATCCGCTCGGGCCAGAAGGCCGCGGACCTCCTGCTTGACGTACCGATTGCACCGATGGAGCGCCGATGAACGATTTGACCCAAGCCCTGCCAATGGACGACTCCGCGGCGGATGCCGCGACCTTGCCGGCAGGTGACGCTGCAAATGAAGCAGCGAACGACGCGGTGAACGACGCCCGCGCGCTGCCGCTTGAAGCCCACGCGCCCGCGCTGGCGTCGCTCGATGCGAGCGTGGCGCGCGCCACCGACGCGATCCTTGCCGCACAGAAGCCCGACGGTCACTGGGTCTACGAACTCGAAGCCGACGCCACGATCCCCGCCGAATACGTGCTGCTCGTGCACTACCTGGGCGAGACGGCCGACGTCGAACTGGAGCGCAAGATCGGCCGCTACCTGCGCCGCATCCAGCTGGCCGATGGCGGCTGGCCGCTTTTCACCGACGGCGCGATGGACGTGAGCGCCAGCGTGAAGGCGTACTTCGCGCTGAAGATGATCGGCGACGCCGAAGACGCCGAGCACATGGTCCGCGCGCGCAATGCGATTCTGGCGGCGGGCGGCGCGGAAGCCGTGAACGTGTTCACGCGCATCCTGCTCGCGCTCTACGGCGTCATCACCTGGTACGCGGTGCCGATGATGCCGGTCGAGATCACGCTGCTGCCCAAGTGGTTTCCGTTCCATCTTTCGAAGGTGTCGTACTGGGCGCGCACGGTCATCGTGCCGCTGCTCGTGCTCAACGCGAAGCGGCCGCGCGCGCGTAACCCGCGCGGCGTGCGTATCGACGAACTGTTCCGCGGCGCGGCCGTCACCACGGGCCTGTTGCCGCGCGCGCCGCACCAGAACGAAGGCTGGTTCGCGTTCTTCCGCGCCGTGGACGGCATTCTGCGCACCGTCGATCCGCTCTTTCCGGGCTATCTGCGCCAGCGCGCCATCGACGCCGCCGTCGCCTTCGTCGACGAGCGCCTGAACGGCGAAGACGGCCTCGGCGCGATCTTCCCCGCCATGGCCAACGCCGTGATGATGTACGACGTGCTCGGCTATCCCGCGGATCATCCGAACCGCGCGATTGCCCGCCGCTCCATCGACAAGCTGCTCGTCATTCACGAGGACGAAGACGAGGCGTATTGCCAGCCGTGTCTCTCGCCCGTGTGGGACACGTCGCTCGTGGCGCACGCGCTGCTGGAGACTGGCGATGCGCAGGCCCGGCAAGCGGCATTGCGCGGCCTGGAATGGCTGCGCCCGCTGCAGGAGCTCGACGTGCGCGGCGACTGGATCTCGCGCCGTCCCGACGTGCGGCCCGGCGGCTGGGCGTTCCAGTACGCGAACGCGTATTACCCCGACGTGGACGACACCGCCGTGGTGGTGATGGCCATGCATCGCGCGGCGGGACTCACGCAGTCGGACGTCGATAGCGAAGCCATTGCGCGTGCGCGCGAATGGATTGTCGGCATGCAGAGCAGCGACGGCGGCTGGGGTGCATTCGAGCCTGAAAACACGCAGTACTACCTCAACAACATCCCGTTCTCCGACCACGGCGCGCTGCTCGATCCGCCCACCGCGGACGTCTCCGGCCGTTGCCTTTCGATGCTCGCGCAGCTGGGCGAGATGCCGGGCACGAGCGAGCCGTCGCGTCGCGCCTACGACTATCTGCTGAAAGAGCAGGAGTCGGACGGCAGCTGGTACGGCCGCTGGGGCATGAACTACATCTACGGCACGTGGACGGCGCTGTGCGCGCTCAACGCGGCGGGGCTGTCGCACAGCGACGCGCACATGACGCGCGCCGTGCAATGGCTCGTGTCGATCCAGAACGACGACGGCGGCTGGGGCGAGGGCGGCGAGAGCTACAAGCTCGACTATCGCGGCTACGAACGCGCACCGAGCACGGCCTCGCAGACCGCCTGGGCCGTGCTGGGCCTGATGGCCGCGGGCGCGGTGGACCATCCCGCCGTTGCGCGCGGCATCGCCTACCTTCAGGCGAACCAGCAGGAACATGGGCTGTGGGACGAAACGCGCTTCACGGCGACGGGCTTTCCGCGCGTGTTCTATCTGCGCTACCACGGCTATCGCAAGTTCTTCCCGCTGTGGGCGCTTGCCCGCTATCGCAATCTCAAGCGCGACGGCGTTGCACGCGTCGCGGTTGGAATGTGACGCCGATGCGCGCACCAACGGTTGCCGCGCCCCAGGAGTCGGCGGGCCTGCCCGTCATCGTGGTGGCCGGCATGGCGTTCGAAGCGCAGATCGCGCGGGGAGAGGGCGTGGAGGCGGTCTACGCGGCGCGCGCCGATCTGCTCGAACGCGCGCTGCGCGATGCGGTGCAGCGCGGCTGCGCAGGCATTCTGAGTTTCGGTACGGCGGGTGGGCTCGCGCCCGAACTCACGCCCGGCACGATCGTCGTGGCGGATGCCGTGGACGGCCCGCTCGGCCGCGTGATGACCGACACCGCGTGGACCCAGCGGCTCGCGGCGGCGCTGGCGGGCTCGCCGCTGGCAGCGCGCTTGCGGCGCGGCATCCAGGCGGCCGTGTCGGCGCCGCTCACGACGGCAGCGGACAAGCAGGCGCTCTACCGGTCCACGGGCGCGCTCGCGGTGGATATGGAATCGCACATCGCAGGCGCCATTGCGGCGGCGCACGGCGTGCCGTTCGCGGTGTGCCGCGCGGTGGTGGACCCGGCGTGGCGCTCGCTGCCGCCCGCCGCCATGGCGGGGTTGCGCGACGACGGCAGCACGGCGGTGCTGCCCGTGCTGCGCGAACTGGCGCGGCGGCCGGCGCAGCTCGGCCCGCTTCTGCAGGTAGCCGCCGACGCCCGCGCGGCACGTGTCTCTCTCGTGCGGGCGCGGCAGGTGCTCGAACGCGCTCGGGCGCTGCGGCCGGTTTCGGTGGGTAGCGTCCGCTGACGGCACGCGGGACTGCGAATGGTGAACGCGTCTTGCCGGTCAGCTGTGCCGCGCCATCGACGCAGATAGCGCGTTTGTGGCGGCCCGCGGCAGGGCGGCCCGCGTAGGGCGGCCCGCGCAGGGAGACCCTTGTAAGGCGACCCACGCAGGACGCCCCATGTGCCGCGCACGCGCCTGGCCGGCCCGCTATATCATCGCTTTTCGCCGTCGCCTGGCGGCGCGGATGCCGCGGCAAGGCTTGTTTCGCAGAGGCACGGAGCGAAGCGAAGGGGAATCGGATGAAGGCAGCAGGAGAAGGGGCCGAAATCGCAGTCGGGACCGAGGCGCGTGCCGAGCCGCGAGTGCAGCCGCAGCGGCCTCATACCGACTGGATCCACCGTGCGCACCAGGGCGACATCGAACGCATCGAAGCCTTTTTTCACGCGCACGCCTACGACATGCACCGGCACGATACCTACGCGATCGGCCGCACGCTGTCGGGCGTCCAGTCGTTCCACTATCGACGCCATTTCGTGCACAGCCAGCCGGGCCGCACGATCGTGATTCACCCCGACGAGCCGCACGACGGCGAGGCCGGCTCCGAGCACGGCTTCCGCTATCGCATGGTCTACGTCGAGCCGGCGCTGTTTCAGCAGGCGCTAGGCGGCCGGCCCCTGCCGTTCGTGGAGGGCGGCATTTCCGACGACCCGCGTCTGTATGCAGCCACCAACGTGCTCCTGCGCGGCATGGATTACCCGCTCGATCCGCTCGAGCGCGACGACGCGATTCTCGATCTGGCACTGGCGCTCGACGCCGTTTCAGGCGCGCGCCGCCTGCGCCAGACGGCGGATTACCACGCGGCGCGGCGGGCTCGCGAATATCTGCACGATGCGCTCGACTGCGCCGTGAGCCTCGATGATCTGGCCGTCGCCACGGGCCGCGATCGCTGGAGCCTGTCGCGCGACTTCCGCGCATTCTTCGGCACAAGCCCGTACCGCTATCTGACGATGCGCCGGCTCGACCGCGTGCGGCAACTGATGCTGCTGGGCCGTCCGCTCGCTGAAGCGGCCGCCGCTGCCGGCTTTGCCGATCAGAGCCACATGACGCGCCACTTCACGAAGACGTATGGCCTGTCGCCGTCGCGCTGGCTGAAGACGCTCGCCGGCATGGGGCGCTGAGCGGACCTGAAGCGGGCCCGATCGAGCGGATCAGGCGGATCGGCTGGCTTCGTCGGGCCTCACCCGCTCGCTTGCACAATCGTTCAAGACGCGTTGCGCTCGCACCGTCTACGCTCGTCCTTCGTCGCATCTGACGAAGGAGACGCACATGACACCCACCGAACACCACGCCCCGGGCAAGGCGGCCTACGCGCCGATCAACCTGGCGGCCAAGCTCGCGCTCATCCATGACCAGTGGCAGCAGCGCGTGGTTGCCGAAATGAACGACTACCAGTTCAAGCTGGTGAAGATTCAGGGCGATTTCCTCTGGCACGACCATCCCGATACCGACGAGACCTTCATCGTGATCGAAGGCACGCTGCGCATCGATTTCCGCGACGGCAGCGTTCACATCGGCGCGGGCGAGATGTTCGTGGTGCCGAAGGGCACGGAGCACAAGCCGTTCGCCGAGGGCGAGGTCCAGATGATGGTGATCGAGCCGCGCGGCGTGCTCAACACCGGCCGCGAAACCAACGAACGCACGGCGAGGAACGACGTATGGATCTGACGAACGAAGATACGGCTGCTAATCCGGCTCCGGCTTCGGCTTCGGCTTCGTCGGTTAGCCCATCGGCGGACCCGGCCGCGTCGGCGCGGGTAATTTTCGATACCAAGATTGCCGTGATTCTCCGGGACGACCTGCCGGTCTGGAAGAAGCTGAACGTCACGGCGTTCATCGTGAGCGGCATTGCGGCGACCGTTGAAGGCGTGGTGGGGCCGCGCTACGTGGACGGGTCGGGCAAGTCGTATCTGCCGATGTTCCGCCAGCCGGTGCTCGTCTACGCCGCCGGCGACGAAGAACTGCGCCGCGCGTTCAACCGGGTGTCCGAACGCGAACTCGACATGTCCATCTTCACGGAAGACCTGTTCGACACGGGCCACGACGACGACAACCGCGCCGCCGTGGCCGCGGTACCCACGGACGAACTGCGGCTGGTCGGCATCGCCGTGCGCGGCGAAAAGGGACGCGTGGACAAGGCGCTCAAGGGTTTGCGGCTACATCGCTAGAGACGGGCGCGGCGAACCTCGCACGGCCCAACGGACGGTTCACCGCAACACGATCGGGGTGGGCTTGTATTGACTAGGGTAAACCCTTATATCTGTTATGATTTAAGCATTAACCTAGTTTGACCCCGAGCATGTGGGGCCGGACCGCTCTGATCGAGGAATGCCAGATGATGAATTTCCACACCCGCAAATGGGTCAAGCCCGAAGACCTGAATCCGAACGGCACGCTGTTCGGCGGCAGCCTGCTGCGCTGGATCGACGAAGAAGCCGCGATTTACGCGATTTGCCAGCTCGACAACCAACGCGTCGTGACGAAGTTCATGTCGGAAATCAACTTCGTCAGCTCGGCGCGCCAGGGCGACATCATCGAACTGGGCATGACGGCGACGCACTTCGGCCGCACGTCCATCACGTTGCGCTGTGAGGTGCGCAACAAGATCACGCGCAAGAGCATCTTGACCATCGAGAAGATGGTGTTCGTGAATCTCGACGAGCAGGGCAATCCGGCGCCGCACGGTCGCGATCGCATCCGCTACGCCGACGAAGCGTTTGCTCGCCAGCTTGAACGGTCGCAGACTGCGGCTCGTGCCGTAGCGTCGGCGCCCGGCGCGCTGCTGGAAGGCGGCGAAGAGGCGGATCACGAGCACGAAGCGCAAGAGGAAGCGGCGCACTGACGGCGCGTGGCGGCGGGCAAGATGACCGCTGCTTGCGCGGGCTCTTTCCGCTGAGGTGTTCCGAGGGTTGGTGAAGGCGAAGGCGAAGACGCCTGAAGTTGCACGCAACAAAAGGCCCTGCAAGACATAAAGCCTTGCAGGGCTTTTTGTTGCGTCGCGCGGCCCGGCCGCGCGGCGAATTCGCTGACGCTAGGGCTGGAGCCGGAGCGGCTGCAGTCGGCCGCACTCCCGGCCAGGCTTCCCGCGTCGCGCTCCGTGCCTTTATTGCCCGGCCGGCGCGCTGGCGGGTGTCGCTGCGCCATCGGAGGCCGCAGCCGGAGCCGCAGTCTCATTCGACCCGGACGCGGCCTTGGCCGGCGCCGCCGTTCCGGCCTTGCCGCTCACGCCTGCCCCGGGCGCGCCAGCGGCGCCCGCTGCCGCGGCGTTGCCTGCTGCCCCTGCTGCTGGAGCGCTTTCCGCCGCCGCGCCACTAGCCGCAGTACCGCCAGCCGCGGCACCGCTAGCAGCACTCACATCAGCCGCACCGCCAGCCGCACTCCCCGCACCACCCGTATCGCCATCATCCGAGGCGCCCGGGTCGCCGTAATCCGGCAGCGCAGGCGGTGCCGACGAGCCCTTCAGCAGCGACTTGCGCTGCTGCGTATAGGCGTCGCGCACAAACGAGTACTTGTCGAGCGCGGCCTGTTCCAGCAGGTTCGACGCGCCGAGCAGGTCGGAGCGCACGCTCACGAACTGCGCGCCATACATCGGGTTGCGTACCGCCGGCTCCATGTAGTTCATCGGATTGAAGCGCACGTCCACGGCGAGGCCCACGCTGTCGCGGAACGAGCTTGGACCGAAGATGGGCAGCACCAGGTACGGACCCGACGGAATGCCCCAGCGGCCGAGCGTCAGCCCGAAGTCCTGCTTGTGCTTTGGCAGTCCCGCCGGCGTCGCCCAGTCGAGCAGGCCGCCCAGGCCGAAGGTGGAGTTGAACGCCACGCGCATGAGGTCTTCGGTGGCGTCCGTGATCTTCAGTTGCAGCAGGTCGTTGGCGAAGTTGCTGATGTCGCCGAGGTTCGAGAAGAAGTTGCTCACCGCCGTGCGAAACGGCTGCGGCGTTACCTTCTGGTAGCCCTTCGCGATGGGCACGGCGATGGCCTGGTCCACCGTGTCGTTGAACTTGAAGATGGCGCGGTTCATCGGCTCCAGCGGATCGCCGGGTTTGCGCTCCGGGCCGGTTGCGCAGCCTGCCGTCAGGGCGGTTGCGCCTACGGCTGCAAGCACCAGTGCGGCGTTTCGCTTCTTCATTGATCGATTCCCTGGAGTTGTTTTGTTTTGCGCGCGCGCTCCACGCGAGGCCTGCCCATCAGCACCGGCTGGAACACCACGGCGCCAATCAGCGTGCAGAAGAGCGCAAGCGCGAGCAGCCGTCCCATGCTCGACGTGCCGGGGTGATGCGAAAGCCACAGGCTGCCGAACGCCGTCGCCGTGGTGGCGGCGCTGAACATCACCGCGTGCGTGAGGCTCGATTGGAGCAGCCCCGTCTGGCCGGAACGCCATGCCATCACGAAGTAGATCTTGAAGGCGACGCCCACGCCCAGCATCAGCGGAAGCGCGATGATATTCGCAAAGTTGAGAGGCATGCCGAAAACCACGCAAAGCTCGAGCGTCACCACGGCCGATACCAGCAGCGGAAT
The DNA here is from genome assembly GCF_029536165.1 of Paraburkholderia sp. SUR17. Taxonomy (NCBI): domain Bacteria; kingdom Pseudomonadati; phylum Pseudomonadota; class Betaproteobacteria; order Burkholderiales; family Burkholderiaceae; genus Paraburkholderia; species Paraburkholderia sp. SUR17. The sequence goes on along the minus strand of NZ_CP120509.1, from coordinate 3,020,985 downwards.
CAGCGTGCGCAACACGTCGGCGAAGCGCCGCAACGCGAGCCACAGCAGGACCGTAATGGAGAGCACAGCCCACGCGGCGGCTTGCAGGAACGCCTTGATGATGGTGTTGGCCGAATGGAGGATCGAGATCGGACCGCCAATCGCGCCGGGCTCGGCGGCCTTCACGGCTTGCGCGAAGTTGCGCAGCATGACGTCGTCGTTGGGATCCACGCCGGGTGGCACTTTCGGTGCGACGTCCACGAGCGCGTGGCCGTCCGGCGCCACCCAGTCGCGCACGATGCCGGGCGGCAGCGTGGCGCGCGTGATCTCGGTGGGCTGCAGCAGGTTGGCGAGCTGGCCGAGCGCAAGCCTCAGCGGCTCGGCAATGGCCTTTTCGGCGCGGTCGCGCGTGGCGGCGTCTGCGTTGGCGAGCTTCGTCAGCGTGGCCGAGAGGTGCTTCGCTTCGGCAGCGCCCGCGCCCGGATGCTCGTCGGCGGCGAGCGACAGCTGGTTTGCCGCGCGCTTGAGCGCCGCGACGCGCACGGCGTCGGTGGCGGCCGGTGCCGGGGCTTGCGTGAGCGCGGGCAGAAGCTGCTGGGCGGCGCTCGCGACCAGCATCATCTTCTGCTGCTGGTCGCCGGGAATGAAGCTGGAGAGCGTCGTCGTGCGGCCCACCTGAGGCAGCTTCGAGAGGTGCGCCGCGATGCGGTCCGCGTCCGCCAGCGACGCGCCTAGCACGCTCACGTCGTTGACGGAGATGACCGGCGAGTTTTTCAGCGCGAGCAGCGTGGCCATCGACTCCGTATGCGTATCTTTCAGGTGCAGCGGATTGAAGTCGAACTGAAGACGCGCGAGCAGCGGCGAAGCGCCCACCACCACGACGAGCGTGCCGATCAGCACCGGCTTGCGGTGGCGGTCCAGAAACGCGTCGACGGGCGCAAGTTGCTTGAAGCCCGGCGGCGTGGCCTCGCCCGGCGGCGCAAGCATTTTGATGAGCGCCGGCAGCAGCGTCATGCTGGCGAAATAGGCGACGAACATGCCGACGCCCGCAATACGGCCCAGTTCGGATACACCACGGTAGGCCGTGGGCAGGAACGAAAAGAAGCTCTCGGCCACAGCCACGGCGGCGAGCGTGAGCGGCACGCCCACGGTGCGGCCGGTGTTGACGAGCGCGGCCTCGATGCGGTCTTCGTGGTAGCGCTCCTCGCGGTACTTCACGCCGAACTGCACGCCGAAGTCCACCCCGAGCCCCACGAACAGCACCATGAACGCCACGGAGATCATGTTGAGCGCGCTCACCATCATCAGCCCGAGCGCGGCCGTCACGGCGAGGCCTACCGCGAGCGTCACGAGCACCGCGACGATCATGCGGCCCGAACGCAGCGCGAGCCACAGAATGCCGAGCACCACGAGCAGCGTGATGGCGCCGTTCAGCGCGGCGCCGTCTTCGACGGAGGCGAATTCCTCGTCGGCGAGCGGCTGTTCGCCCGTGAGCCGCACCTTCGCGCCGTAGCGCGTGTCGAGGTGCAGCGCGGCGGCCTGGGCGCGAATGGCCGCCGAGGCGCTCGCGCCCGCGCGCAGCTTCGCGTAGTTGAGCACGGGCTGCACGGTGACGAACGCGTAAGCGGGCTTCGCGGCGGCGTCTTTATCAACGAGCCCGCGCCACGAGAACGCCGGCTGCTGGCCGGCCAGCACTCGGTCCAGCACGTCGGCGCTCTGCGAGAGCAGATGCGCCATGTTGGGCAGCTTCACCTGGCCGATCTGCAGCGGCAGCATCAGGCTCGTCGTGAGCACGCCGGCAAGGCCGGTCAGGCTCGGATCCTGCGCAAGGGCATTCACCAGCGGACGCGCCTGCACGAGCTGGCCGGTGGTGTTGAGCACGTCGTTCACCGGCAGGAACAAGAGGCCGTTGTGCTGGAAAAAGGGACCGCCTGCGGGCTGCGTGACCGAGCTGAACTCGCTCGTATCCTTCTTGAGGCTGGCCGCGAGTTCGTCGGCGGCGGTGTCGGCAAATTCGGGGGCGTCCGCTTCCACCACGACCAGCACGGTCTGGGTGCGTTGCGGGAAGGCCTGGTCGATGGCGTCGCCGAGCGCGGCCCAGTCTTTGTCGTTTTCGATCAGCTGGCTGACGTCGGTATTGATGCGGAAGTGCTGGACAACGTAGATGCTGCTCAGAACGGCGAGTAGCAGGGAGACGGCGATGACCCACGCCGGACGGCGTACGGACCAGGCGACGAGGCGGACGATAAATGGCTTCAGCATATACAGGCGGGGGCCCTGTCGATGGCGGGTTTTCTGGAAAGAGCGCACAAGTATACCGACCCTGCTCCGGCGGGCGCGGCAGCGCGGCACACCGGGCGGTTCGACCAAACTCGGTATACTGGCCCGTTGCGGGTCGCGGTCGACGCGATCCGCACCTCTTTTTAAGTCCGGAACAGCAATGAAACGTTATTTGTCAGCTTTTGTGGCAGCTTTCGTGGTCTCCACCTCGGCTTTTGCCCAGGCCACGCCGGATGCCGTGGTGAAGAACGCCGTGGAAGGCACCGTGACGGCGATGAAGGCCGACCCGCAGGCGCGCGGCGGCGACATGGGCAAGATCACGCAGGTGGTGCAGACGCACTTCGTGCCGTACACGAACTTCCAGCGCACGGCGCGCATCGCGGTCGGCAAGGCATGGGCGACCGCAACCCCTGAGCAGCAGCAACAGCTGTACCAGCAATTCCAGACGCTGCTCGTGCGCACCTACGCGGAATCGCTCTCGCAGCTGCGTAATCAGGACGTCACGTTCAAGTTCCTGCCTTCCAGCACGGCGTCGGCGTCCAAAGATACCGTCGTGCAGTCGCACGTAATCAGCAACGGCGGCGACGACGCCATCGACTACCGCCTGGAAAAAACGGCATCGGGCTGGAAGATTTACGACATCAACATGATGGGCGCGTGGCTGATCCAGGTGTATCAGACGCAGTTTGCCGATCAGATCGCCAAGGGCGGCATCGAAGGGCTCATCAAGTTCCTGGTCGAACACAACGCCCGAACGGCGGGCTGAGCCCCGGGGTCACCGCTTGCGGTCAGCCCCGCGGCGGTGCTCCACGGCGAACTTGATCAGTTCGGCCTGCCCCTCGATATCCAGCTTGCGTTTCAGGTTGAGCCGGTGCGTCTCCACCGTGCGCACCGAGAGGCCGCACTGCTGTGCGATCTGCTTGCTCGACAGCCCAAGCGCGAGCGCATCCAGAATGTCGCGCTCGCGCGGCGTGAGCCGTTCCACCGGCGTCTGCATGGCGGACGCATGAATCATCTTCTTCGCGATGCCCGCGCTGAAGAACGTCTGCCCCGCGAGCACGGCCTCGATGGCGTGCACGATCTCGGTTGCGGGCGAATCCTTCAGCACGTAGCCGCCCGCACCCGCGCGCACCGCCTGCGTCACATATTCGATGTTGTCGTGCATGGAAAGCATCAGCACGCGAATGCCCGGAAAGCGCTCGTGAAACAGGCTGGCCAGCGCGATGCCGTTCATGCCGTTCATCCCCACGTCCATCAGCACGAGGTCCGGTTCAATGGATCCGGCGAGCGCGAGCGCCTCGTCGGCGTTGCCGGCTTCGCCCGCCACCTGCAGGTTGGGCACGGCTTCGAGCCGGGCGCGCAGCCCGTCGCGCACGAGCGGATGGTCGTCGACTAGCACGATGCGGGCGGGGGAAGCGGTGTGGTTCATGTCGAAGTCCCGGTGCGGGAGGGCGGCACAGGCAGGCTCGTGGCCGGTGCTGCGGCATAAGTCGTGGCGGTCGTCGCGGCGGGCTCGCTGTTGGTGTGCCGTGGCGGCTGTGATGACGCAAGAGGTCGTCCGCTGGACCGTTGTTCAGCGGCGGCGCTCACGGGCACGCGCGCGCTGATGATCGTGTGGCCGGGCTGCGAAGCGATGGCGAGCGTGCCGCCCAGCGTTTCGAGCCGCTCGCGCATGTTGCGCAGGCCGATGCCGGCGCGCGGGTCGGCGAGCGCACGCTCCACGTCGAAACCGCGACCGTTGTCGGCAACCGTCAGCGTGACGGCGCTCGATGCCACGTCCAGCGTCAACGCCGCGCGCTTCGCCTCGGCGTGACGCACGATGTTCGTGAGCGCCTCCTGCGCGATCCGGAAGAGCACCGTGTTCACGGCGTCGGGCAAGGCTGCCGCGTGCGTGTGCGCGATCTGCGTGAAACCAATCTCGATGCCCGTCTCTTCCCCCATCTCGCGGCTTAGCTGTTCGAGCGCGGCGGCGAGGCCCAGGTCGTCGAGCATGGCGGGGCGCAGCGCGTGCGAGATGCGGCGCACTTCGCGCAGCGTGTCGCCGAGCCGCGTGAGGCTCGTGGCCAGCGCCGTTTCGGCGGCGGGCACGCGTGTCTCGCCGCGTTCCAGCCGCGCGAGCGCCGATTCGAGCAGCAGTTTCGCCGACACCATCATCTGGCTGATGCCGTCGTGCAGCTCGCGCGAAAGACGCGCCCGCTCGTTTTCCTGCGACTCGACCACCTGCTGCGCGAGGCGCTTGAGCTTTGCGTCCGCGCTGCGGTACTCGCTCACGTTCAGCACCAGCGCGCAGATGGCGATTACGGCCACGCCCGCCAGCGCGATGCCAGCGATCCACGTCATCGTGCGTTCGATGTTGGCCGACGCGTGTTCGTCGATGCCGGCAAGCGTCGCGTTCACGTCGTCCAGATAGATGCCGGTGCCGATCATCCAGCCCCAGCGCGGCAGCGGCACGACGTAGCCGAGCTTCGGCGCGAGCTTGCCCGTGGACGGCCGGTGCCACATGTAGCGTACATAGCCGCCACCGCTGGAGGCGGCCGCGATGAGCCGCTGGATGGTGAGCGTGCCCCCGGGGTCGCGCAGGTCCCAGAGGTCGTGGCCCACCAGATTGGGTTCGCGCGGATGCATGAGCGAGCGGCCATGCATGTCGTAGACGAAGAAGTAGCCGTCTTTGCCGAAGTCCATCTTTTCGAGCCGCTCCAGCGCCCGGGCGCGCTGCGTGACGTCGTCGCGCGCGTCGTCCGTCGCGTTGTCGTAGAGCGGCGCAATAGCGCTGGTGGCCAGGTCGACGTAATGCTTGAGCTCGATTTCCTTGCTGGAGAGGTACGCCGCTTCCATGGTGGCGTGCTGCGTGCGGGCGAGCGCGGTGGCCTGCTGGCGCACGCCAATGCCGATTCCCGCAATTGCCACGAGAAACGGCACCACGGCTAGCAGGAAGATCCTCGTCTTCAGATTCATCGTAGGAAAACACGGCGGCCGCTACGGGGAATCCGGTAGCGGCCTTACGCTGTCACGCGCGTGTAGCAAGGGGAAAGCGAATACTACACCGCCGTGCGCCTGCGGCTGGGCAGCAGTTTTACTAGTGAGTGGAGCCCGTCGATTCGCGCTCTTGCAGGCCATTTGCGCCAGCTAGCGAGTCCCATTGCACGACGAGACCATTGACCATGACGCCGACGCGGTCGGCGAAAGCGAATGACGGCCTAGGCTCGCGCGTGGCGACCAGCGCGGTCTGGCCCGTGGCTTTGAGGATGCGCCGCAAGTCTTGCGCGAAGGCCTCGCGGGCGTCGGGGTCGAGCGGCGCGAACGGTTCGTCCAGCAGCAGCAGTTCGGGTGACGGCGCCATGGCGCGCGCAAGCAGCACGCGCTGCACCTGGGCCGGCGTGAGCGCCTCGGGCAGCGCTTCGGCCAGGTCCGCTATGCCCACCTGGGCCAGCACTTCCGTCGCACGCGGTCCCTGTTGGTCGCCGTCCAGCGCGCCGAGCGCGAGCGCGACGTTCCGCGTGACGCTGCGGTCCGGAAACAGGGTGTCGTCCTGAACCATCATGCCGATACGGCGCCTGTACGGCGGAAGCGCCATGCTTTTCGAGGCGACGGCGTTGCCGTTGATGGCGATAGTGCCGCCGTGGAGCGACTCGAAGCCGGCGATAGCGCGCAGCAATCTCGTCTTTGCGGCGCCGGGTGCGCCCGTGATGCAGCCAATCTCGCCGCGTGCGAGCGTGAGATTAAAGCCGTTGGCATCAGGGCGCGATTTCCTGTGCTCAGGGCAGTTGGTTCCAATGGCGAGTCTTACGGCATTCAGTTCGAGCAGCATGGTCATGGCGTTCAGGGTTTCGGCGGGTAATACGCGATGCATTACCTCAAACGAGACGATTATTCCAAATCGAGAGAAAGCAAATTGTAATGCGTATGGAAAGACCGACCAACTGCTACGAGAGCGAATACTGATCCGACGCGCTGAAATAACGGTTCCGGCAGCGTGCGCTAATGCGTATGAGTTATTCACGCCGCGCCGTATAAATCCATCCGCATAAAACAGGAAGGGCGTAACGGCATGAGCCGTTACGCCCTTCAGCAGTAAATCCGGATAGCGAACGCGCCTGCAGGAACGCGCGCCAACGCGGTGGAGCGCGAACTCAGTGCGCGGCGACCGTCGCCGGCTTCTTCGTTTGCGCAGCGTGCTGGATTTCCTCGAGCTTGATTTCGACGTGCCGCGAGAACACGTATTCAGCGGGACGCTGGCGATCGAGCGGGATGTCGCGCGCGAACGCGCCTTCCGTCTTCGGGCCCTTGAGGCTCACCTTGAGCGCCTTCAGCGGATGCGCGACGGTGTCCATCACCGCCGTTGCTTCGAAGCCGCTGTGCACCATGCAGTCCGCGCACTTTTCATAGTTGCCGGTGCCGTACTTTTCCCACTCGGTGGTTTCCATCAGCTCCTTGAAGGTCTTCGCGTAGCCTTCGCCCACCAGATAGCAGGGACGCTGCCAGCCGAACACCGTGCGCGCCGGGTTGCCCCACGGCGTGCAGTGATAGGTCTGGTTGCCCGCGAGGAAATCGAGGAACAGGCTCGACTGGCTGAACGACCACTTCTTGCCGTTGTTGCCGCGCTTGAAGATCTCGCGGAACAGATGCTTGGTCTTGTCGCGGTTCAGGAAGTGCTGCTGGTCCGGCGCGCGCTCGTAGGCGTAGCCCGGCGAGACCGTGATGCCGTCCACGCCGATGGGGCCGAGCGTGTCGAAGAACGCGGCCACGCGCTCAGGAATCGCGTCGTTGAACAGCGTGCAGTTGATGTTGACGCGAAAGCCACGGCGTTTCGCTTCGCGAATCGCGGCGACGGCCTTCTCGTACACGCCTTCCTGCGACACCGAGTGATCGTGCATGTCCTTGTCGCCGTCCAGGTGGACCGACCACACGAAATACGGGCTCGGCTGATAGTCGTCCATCTTCTTTTCCATCAGCAGCGCGTTCGTGCACAGGTACACGAACTTCTTGCGGCTGATGATGCCCTTCACGACCTGCGGCATTTCCTTGTGCAGCAGCGGTTCGCCGCCTGCAATGGACACCACCGGCGCGCCGCATTCGTCCACGGCTTGCAGACATTCCTCGAGCGAGAGGCGCTGGTTCAGGATGGGGTCCGGATAGTCGATCTTGCCGCAGCCATTGCAGGCAAGGTTGCAGCGAAACAGCGGTTCGAGCATGAGCGCGAGCGGATAGCGCTTGTTGCCCCGGAGATGCTGGCGCGCAATGTAGGCGCCAACGCGGACTTGTTGCAGCAGCGGAATAGACAAGAGATGTCCTCCTTAAACTTCGCGCGCGGCGAGCGGTTGCAGCAGCTTCGACGGCAGCTTGAATTCGACTTTTTCTTCCTGACCCGTCATCGTCGACACCTCGACAGGCCCCAACGCGCGCAGCGCGTCGATTACGTTTTCCACCATTTCTTCCGGCGCCGATGCACCTGCCGTGATCCCGACGGCCTGCGCATTCGCAAACCATTCGGGCTGCACTTCGGAGCCATCGGCGACGAGGTAGCTCGGCACACCCGTTTCGCTGCCGATCTCGCGCAGCCGGTTCGAGTTCGAGCTGTTCGTTGCGCCCACCACGAGCAGCACGTCCACTAGCGTCGAGAGTTCGCGCACCGCGGCCTGACGGTTCTGCGTGGCATAGCAGATGTCGCGCGTGTCCGGGCCCACGATGTCGCTGAAGCGGTTGAGCAGCGCATCGATGATGCCGCGCGTGTCGTCCACCGAAAGCGTGGTCTGCGTGACGTAGGCAAGCGGTGCGTCGAGAGGCAGATCGAGCCTCGCGACGTCGGCTTCGCTCTGCACGAGCAGCACCTTGCCGGGAATCTGGCCGATCGTGCCTTCCACTTCGGGATGGCCCGCGTGGCCGATCAGGATTAGCGTGCGTCCCGCTGCCACATACTGACGGCCCTGCACATGAACCTTGGTAACGAGCGGGCAGGTGGCGTCCAGCACGTCGAGGTCGCGTTCTTGCGCGGCCACCTCGACGCTCTTTGCCACGCCGTGCGCGCTGAAAATAGCCACGGCGCCGTGCGGCACCTCATCGAGTTCCTCGACGAAACGTGCGCCCTTGTTGCGCAGATTTTCAACCACATGCCGGTTGTGGACGATTTCGTGGCGCACGTAGACGGGTGCGCCATGTTTCTGCAGGGCGCGGTCGACAATTTCGATCGCGCGAACGACCCCCGCACAAAAGCCGCGGGGTTGGGCAAGGATGACTCGCATAGGGTGGCGAACTCCGACTGACGCGGGTTTCGAAGAAGCCGCTCAAGCCCTGCCCGAGCCATGCTCGAAGCGGGCTTAAGCGGCTTTATCGCCGCGACCATCATATTAATTGGTGTTTCTGAAAACCGGCAGAACGCCGGCACACCTGGGCCAAACGCGCATTCTAACCTCATCACGCCCGCTTTGCTTCGCGCGCGACATGGCCGGAAATATGCCGCAAGACCATCAGCGGGCGGTGCTGGCGCGGTGCAACAGGCGAGCGGAACCCTTAAACTATGCCGCCCTGTGCGCTGTCGTTCATGGGGCGCGGTATGGGCCTGCGTGGCCGTGCGCCTTACGTCCGTATTACAGGCGAAATTCGGGCGAAATTTCGCGCTCCGGGATTCGGTGTGGCGTGCGGCTCATGCCGCGCATCGGGCCCGCGGACCATGCGAGCCGCGCTGGGCCACGTCAGGGCCTCCTGATCCATCATTCGAGGGCAAAGCCGGATGGCTGTTCTATTTGTGTTGTCGTGCATCTCGCTCCTGATCTGGTGCGTGCTGCTCTTCGCGCGCGGCGGTTTCTGGCGCGAGCGTCCCGCCGCGCCGTTGCCCGTCGCGGAACCGGCCGGCGGCTGGCCCGCCGTGGTGGCGGTCGTGCCCGCACGCAATGAGGCCGACGTGATCGCGAAGGCGGTCACGTCCCTGCTGACGCAGGACTACGCGGGCGCGTTTCACGTGATCGTCGTCGACGATCACAGCACCGACGGCACCGCGGACGCGGCCCGCGCCGCTGCCTTGCAGCTCCAGTATCCGGACAGGCTCACCGTGATCGGCGCGAAGCCGCTGCCCGCGGGCTGGTCGGGCAAGGTGTGGGCGCAGTCGCAGGGCATCGAGGCAGTGCGCACGCTGGGTCTGCCTGCCGACTACCTGCTGCTCACCGACGCCGACATCGGCCATCCGCCCGAGGCACTCACGCAGCTCGTGATGCGCGCGACGGTGGAAAAGCGCGATCTCGTTTCCCTGATGGTGCGTCTGCGCTGCGACACGCTGCAGGAAAAGGCGCTGATTCCCGCGTTCGTGTTCTTCTTCGCGAAGCTCTATCCGTTCGCGTGGGTCAACAATCCGCGCAACAAGACGGCGGCGGCGGCGGGCGGCTGCATGCTGGTGCGGCGCGAGGCGCTGGAAGAAGCGGGCGGCATCGAATCGATCCGCGGCGAACTGATCGACGATTGCAGTCTTGCGGCGCGCATCAAGCATCGCGGCGAGGGGCGTCACGCGATCCGGCTCGATGTGGCGGCGCGCAGCGTATCGCTGCGTCCCTACGAAAGCTGGCGCGAGATCTGGAACATGATCGCCCGCACCGCGTTCACGCAACTGCGTTATTCGCCCTGGCTGCTGGCCGGGACGATGGCGGGCATGACCATCATCTATCTCGTGCCGCCCGTCGTGGCGCTCGCGCTGGGCGCGGCGGCGTGGCCCGCGTGGCTCGCCTGGGCCGCCATGTGCTGCGCCTATGCGCCGATGCTGCTCTATTACCGTTGCTCGATGTTGTGGGCGCCGGTGTTGCCGCTCATCGCGCTGTTCTATGTAGGCGCCACGTTCGCGTCGGCATGGCGCTACTGGCGCGGCAAGGGCGGGCAGTGGAAGGCGCGCGTGCAGGCGCCGGCCCAGGAGCGCTGAAGCGGGGCGGTGCGGGCGCGGCGACGATGACACGGCTCAAGGCCCATTGCACCGCTCGCTGCCGTTGAACGACTCGGGTTGAATGACTCGGGAAAAGAAGGGCCGGCAACATCGGCACGCGTGAACCGGCGACAAACCCGGCAACGCTGGCAATGCGCGCACCGGTCTCGCACGCATCAACGCTGCGTCAACATCATGTACATCTGGATGACCATGTCCGGCGAGAACGTGAATGGCACCCAGCCGTGGCCGGTATGGCGCATCACGAGCAGGCGGTCGCCATTCGACTGTTTCTGCACGGCCATCACGGGGTTCTTCGTCGATACGAACCGCCAGCCCGGCGGTAGACCCGCGGGTGGTTCCGGCGTCATCGAAGCGCGCGCATTCGAAAGCTCTTCTATCAGCTGACCGATCTCCTCGGGACGCAGCGTGACCGTCTGGCCCGCAATCGTCATCGTGATTTCGTTCTGGCTGGGGCGTGCAATTTCGAGCGTCGGCTTTTGCGCGGCGGGCTCGTGGGCCGTCGCCTCGGCTGCTTCGGCCTCGGCGTTCTGCTCGACCGCAGCGGCTGCAGAGGCCGAAGCGCTTGCAGCGACCGATTCGGCGGTCTGCGCGGGAGCCGTGTCGTCGTGAGCGGCGGGCGGCACGGTTGCCGCTTCGGCGGGGCGCGTGGCGCGTGCGGCCACCACGGCTTGAATAAGCTGATCGACGCCCGTGTCGAGCGCGCCGATCTGGTCTTGAAGGTTCATGCGGAGCTTCTCAGGTAAGACCCGCGATTTTAACTGCTGCGTGCACGCCGTGACCCGCCGCCGACCGCCCAACGTTGTAACAGAGGTTTAACAGCGCGTAGAAGCGGGCGGCCCTGCTTGCGGCCCAACGGCCTTCTACTTACCGCTCAGATACCCCGCCTCGCGGAACCAGTCGAGCGCGTCCTTCAGTCCCTCGCGATAAGGCCGCGCACGATAGCCGAGTTCGCGTTCGGCCTTCGCCGAACTGAAGTACATCTTGTTCTTCGACATCCTGAGGCCGTCCACGGTCACGAACGGCTCGCGCTTCGTGAAGCGCGCCACGGCCTCCGCGCCCACGGCGAGCGGATAGAGCGGCCAGCGCGGCAGCGCGAGCGTAGGCGCTTTGCGTCCCGTGAGGCTCGCAATGTCGGCCAGCATCTGTTGCAGCGGCAGATTCTCGCCGCCCAGGATGTAGCGCTCGCCCACCGTGCCACGTTCGAGCGCGAGGAAATGACCCGCGGCCACGTCGTCGACGTGCACGAGGTTGAGCCCCGTATCGACGAAAGCCGGAATCTTGCCGAGCGCCGCTTCGACAATGATGCGGCCCGTAGGCGTCGGCTTCACGTCGCGCGGACCAATGGGCGTAGACGGGTTCACGATCACGGCGGGCAGCTTGTCGTTCGCGATCATGCGTTCCACCGCGCGCTCGGCAAGCACCTTGCTGCGCTTGTAGACGCCGATGGCCTGGTCTGCCGTGAGCGGCGAGGTTTCGTCGGCGGATTGGCCTGAACTCGTGACCTTCAGCGTGGCGACGCTGCTCGTGTAGACGATGCGCTCCACGCCTTCGTGCAGCGCCGCGCGCATGGTGGCTTCGGCGCCTTCCAGATTCGCGCGTTCGATTTCGGCCGGGTTCGGCGCCCAAAGCCGATAGTCGGCGGCGACGTGGAACAGGTAGCGCACGCCGCGCAGCGCGGCACGCATCGAAGCGACGTCGCGCATGTCGCCCACGACGATGTCGGCGTCGAGCGCGTCGAGGTTCTTGCGCGGGCTCGACGCGCGCACGAGCACGCGTACCGCGAAGCCTTTTTGTTGCGCGATGCGCGCGACAGCCGAGCCGACGAAGCCCGATGCGCCGGTCACCAGCACGAGGTCGCGATGTTGATCGCTCATTCGGTAGTCGATTCCTGATGGGTGAAGAGAAGGCGGCAGCGCCGCCGTGTCATGCACGAGCGCAGAAGCGCCGATGCCGTGCGACCGCGAGTGCCCGCGAGTGCCCGCGATTGTACGGCCTTGCGGGCGCGCGACTACAATGCCGGCGTGAAAGGATACAGGAGGCGATGCGATGACCAGTACGGACCTGGATTCGCGAATCGAAACGTACTACGTGCGGGTGCGCGGCGTCGTGCAGGGCGTCGGCTTTCGGCATGCCACGGTGCGTCAGGCGCACGCGCTCGGCATCCGCGGTTATGTGGCCAATCTCGATGACGGGTCGGTGGAGGCGGTCGTGCAGGGGTCGGCGAATCAGGTGGACAGGATGCTCTCGTGGCTGCGTCGCGGACCGCCGTCGGCGCGCGTCACGGAAGTGGCGAGCGAAGAGCGTTACACCGAAAAGCGCTACGAGCGCTTCGAGCAGCACTGAGCGCGAAGGTCACGCGCGCAACCGCGCAGAAGCGCAAGCAGCGGCAGAAGCGCGTGCACGCCGCGCCCCCGCCCGCATTGCTCTTCTTCTTCTCGTCGGGTTACGACACCACGAGCAGGCTCTCTGCGAATCCCCAGTCGCGCTCTATCCATTGACGCCGGCACGTAAAGCCCGCATCGCCCGCAATGGCCGGCACTTCGTCGGCCAGGTACTTGTGGCTGCTCTCCGTCCAGATCGTTTCGCCGGGAGCCATCGTCACGGCGAGGTCCGCCGCGCGCACGTGAGCCGTAACGGGGCGCGTGGCGCGCAGATGCATCTCCACGCTGCGCGCGTCGGCATTGAAACGCGCGACGTGCTCGAACGCGTCGAGCGGAAAGTCGCCGCCCAGTTCGCGATTGATCCGCGCAAGCAGATTCAGGTCGAATGCCGCGGTTACGCCGATGGGGTCGTCATACGCGGCGAGCAGCGTATCCACGGGTTTCACGAGGTCGGTGCCGAGCAGCAGCGCGTCGCCGGGTTTCAGCATGGCGCGGATGTCGCGCAGAAAGCGCGTGGCGGCGAGCCGCGCGAAATTGCCGATCGTGCTGCCCAGAAACAGCACCAGCAGTTGCTCGTTTTCGGCACGGCGCTTGCTCACTTCGGCGAGCCCTGCGAGGTAATCTCGCTCGTAACCCACAATCGAAATGCGCTCGATGTCGCCCAGTTCGCGGCGACATAATTGCAACGCGGTGCGCGAAATTTCAATCGGACAGTACGCGGTAGGGCGCTTGCGGCACAGCGCTTCCAGAATGCGGCGCGTCTTGCGGCCGCTGCCGCTTCCCAGTTCCGCGACCGTCACGCCCGCAGGCAGTTGCGCCACGATGTCGGTGGCGTGCTGCGTGAGCAGGCGCTCTTCGGCGCGCGTCACGCCGTACTCGGGCAGCGTCGTGATGGCTTCGAACAGCGATGAACCCACTTCGTCATACAGATACTTCGACGGCAATTCCTTTTGCGGGCGGCGCGTGAGTCCGGCGCGAACGTCGGCGGCGAAGGCAGCGGAGAAATCTTGCGATAGCGCGGGCAGAGTCATGAGGGCTCCAGTCGGGCGGTGTGCAATGGGTGGCGAAGTTCGTGCGGCTGCGCGTTGCGTGTCGCGCGATGTGCGCGGCAACGGCCGCAGAGTGAGCAGGTGAAGCAAAGCAGGTGAAGCAAGATTCGCGCTTGGGGTCTCCGCCATGCAACGCACGCAGCGGATCAGCGAAAACCAGGCGAACCCCGGGCAGACGTTCTGACGCGGGATGAGAGTGGCAGGACTTACGTTCTAGTGCATGACGCTTGCGAAGTCCATGCAACGTGCACGAAGCCCTACGTTTCGTGGGGGATTGATCTTGCGCGTGCCGCGCAAGATAGCGGCGCTAATCGGCTCGCGCGACGGACGCCCCCGCCGTCAGTTCCACGATGTCCGAGGTGATCTCGTCTTGCCGCACGAGCCGGTAGCGCTGCGTGAGCGCGTCGAGGCGGTCTTTCAGGTTCGCGTGCGCGGACATCATGGCCCGCACGCGCGCTTCGTTCTCTGCCGCCAGCGAGAGCGCAGCGGCCTCGCACAGTTCCGTGTAGACGTAGGCTTCGGCAAGACCTGTCAGCAGCTTGTCGGCAGGAAGTGTCAGCAGCGGAGGCTGCTTGCGCGAGGTCACATGAAAGCGCGCGAAGTCGAACGGAATCAACTGGCGCTGCACGACTTCCGTCTGCGTGGCGAGCGCCGGCCGCGCGTGAATGATCGACACGCGCGTAATGAGCGATTCTTCGAGGCGACGGTAAAGCTCGTCGGTCACGTTGCCAGCAAAGCCGGGCACGTCGTCGGCATGCGTGACCATCGGCGTGGACCACGCGACGAACAAGCCGCGTTCCTCGGCGGTCGTTGCGCCGCGCGTGCCTGTCACGATCAATTCACACGGACCGGACTGAAGCGCGCGCGTGGCCGCATCGAGAATCGGTTCGTTGAACATGCCGACGAAGCCCTGTTCGGAGCCCATCACGATCACGAGGTGCCGACCGCGTGACCGCGCGGTGCCACGCGTTTCGTCGGCTGCCGTAGCGGCGTGCCTGTCGGGCTCCACGCGCAGCACTTCGCCGATGGCCGCCGCCACCGTCGCCGCCGTGGACCGTATGCCTGCCAGGCGGCCCTCTGCCTCGCGAGCGCGTGCCGCCGCGATACCGCGCATGGCCGACACCACCGCCTGCAATTGCTGCGCCGTGCCGATCTGCGCTTCGAGCGCGCCGAGCTTGCCGCTCATGCCGTTGCTCCCTCGGCTTGCGGCGGCGCGTGTTCGCTCACGAGCGCACGCACCGCTTCGACGAGCCGCTCGCGCGTGGCGGCATCCAACGCCGCTGAAGCCACGTTCGCCCCTTCTGCATCGATACGGCCGTTGCCCGATGCCGCGAGCGTCTGCCGTACGCGCGCGGCCACTTCGGCCGGTACGTCGTCGAATACGCCATCGGCGAGCGCGGCGAGAAGCGCTACTTCGTCCACCGTGCGCAGCGGGCTGAAGCGCCGTTGCGCAATGAGCGCGCGAATGCGTTTGCCGCGTTCGATCTGCGCCTTCACGCGCGCGTCCGTAAGGCCGCCGAAGCGCGTGAACATTTCGAGTTCGAGGAACTGCGCGTACTCCAGCCGCAACCGTCCCGACACGTCGCGCAATGCCGCGGACTGCGCCTTGCCGCCCACGCGGCTCACGCTCAGGCCCACGTCGACGGCGGGCCGCTGGTTCGCGGCGAAGAGCGACGAGTCGAGCACGAGCTGACCGTCGGTGATCGAAATCAGATTGGTGGGAATGTAAGCGGCCAGATTGCCTGCATCCGTTTCGGCGATCGGCAAGGCCGTGAGCGAGCCGCCGCCGTGCGCGGCCGAAAGTTTCGCCGCGCGTTCCAGCATGCGTGCATGCACGTAGAAGATGTCGCCGGGATACGCCTCGCGCCCCGGCGGTTCGCGCGTGAGCAACGCGAGTTCGCGGTGCGTGGCGGCGTGCTTCGTGAGGTCGTCGATGACGATGAGCGCGTGCTGGCCGCGGTCGCGAAAGTATTCGGCAATCGAAAAACCCGCGAACGGTGCGATCCATTGCAACCCCGGCGCCGACGCCGCGGACGCCACCACGAACACGCAGCGTTCGGGCGCGCCATGCTCGCGCACGGCTTCGATCACGCGTTGCACGGCGGCGGCGCGCTGTCCCACTGCCACGTACACGCAGATCATGTCCGTGTGCTTCTGGTTGACGATGGTGTCCACCGCGAGCGACGTCTTGCCCGTTGCCCGGTCGCCGATGATGAGTTCGCGCTGGCCGCGCCCCACGGCGAAGAGCGCATCCACGAGCAGCACGCCGGTTTCCACGGGCTCGCTCACGAGATCGCGGTCCGTAATGGAAGGCGCGTTGCGTTCGATGGGATAGCGCGTTGCCGCAACAACGGGCTCGTCGCGATCCAGCGGCACGCCAAGCGGATCGACCACGCGCCCCAGCAAGCCTTCGCCCACGGGCACGTCGAGCACGGAGCCGGTGCGCGCCACCCACGTGCCCGCATGCACGCTCTCGATGTTTTCGAGCAGCACCACGCTGATCGTGTCTTCATCCAGCGTATGCGCGAAGCCCTTGGCGCCGCCGTCGAAGTCGAGCAATTCGTAGAGCGCGGCATCCGGCAGGCCGGAGACGAACGCGATGCCGTCCGCGATGCGCTCGACACGCCCCAGCGCCTGCGCGTGCGGGCCCAGGCGTGCAGCCGAAAGGGCCTCGCGCTGTTGATCGAGCCACGCGCTATCGGCGGCGCCGGGCATGTCGTCAGGAAGCGTTTTCATCGTGAACGGACCGTAGGGTGGTCATGATCGAAGCGAGGTCGTGGCGAAAACTGTTGCGCACCGTGGCGTGCGGCGCCGTGAGTTCCAGCCCCGCGATGAGCGCCCGGTCTTCGCGCACGGCAATGACGACCGGGCGACCCAGCGCCACAGAAAGCGCGGCTTCGCAGGCGTGCTGCTCGTCGGCGGATAGTGCCCGCGGCGCGGCGATGTCGAGCGGCGCGCCGCTTGCGCCCAGCTCCGCGCGAATGGGCTCGGGCAGCGCCTTCACGCCGTCCACGATGCCGCCGATGAAGCCTTCGATGCGCGCGCCGGTCGGCAAGCGGTCGAGCAGACGGCTCGCGATATCCACCGCCAGTTCCGCCGCCCGGCCCGCAGCCGCGCTTTCCTGCACGACGCGCGCGCGTGCCATGTCGGCTTGCGCGTCGGCGCGCAGGCGATCGGCATCCGCATGGGCCGCGGCGAGCAGCGCGGTTTTCTGCGCGGCCACTTCGGTATCGATGGCATGCAACGCCTCTGCGCGTGTTTGCGCGAGCTGCGTGGCGGCTTCGCGTGCGGCGTCGCGCTCGGCTTCGGCATCGTGCTTCGCCGCGTTGGCGTCGTCCATCAGCGCCTGCGCTGCCTTCTGCCGCTGCGCGATGATGTCGGCCACCGGGCGAAACAGAAAGCGCGCGAGCAGCCACACCAGAATGACCGCGTTGACGGTCTGCAGCGCGAGCGTCGTCCAGTCTATCCGCATGACGTGCTGTCTCCGGAGCGGTTCGCCGTCACTTCACGAACGGGTTGGCGAACAGCAGAAGCAGCGCGATGACGAGGCAGTAAATGGCCATCGTCTCGATCATCGCGAGCCCGACGAACAGCGTGCGCGACACGGTGCCGGCTGAATCGGGCTGGCGCGCGATGGCGTCCATGGCGGCGGCCACCGCGCGCCCTTCCGCAAGCGCGGGGCCAATGGCGCCGAACGAAACGGCGAGCGCAGCCGCCGCAATGCTGACGATTTCGATGAGGTTCATGCGTTTCCTTCCTTGTCGTGAGTGTCGTGACGAACCGTGGAATGGGGTGGCCCAGAGGGCTTGTGAGTGGATTCGCTGACTGCCGCGCCGATGAACACCGTCGCGAGCACCGCGAAGATGTACGCCTGCACGGCGCCCGTGAGAAGGTCGAGCGCCATGAGCGGAATCGGCACGATGAGCCCCGCGAGCGAGAGCACGATGCCGATCACGAACACGCCGCTCATCACGTTGCCGAACAAACGCACCACGAGCGAAAACGTGCGCGTGATCTGCTCCACCACGTTGAGCGGAATCATCACCCACGTGGGCTCCGCAAACGTGGCCATGTAGCCGCGCAAGCCGCGCGTGCGAACGCCGTAGTAAAGCGTGGCGAGCAGCACGAGCAACGCGAGCGCGGCGTCCGTTTCGAGGCGCGCCGTAGGTGGTTCGACACCGGGCACGAGCGACGACCAGTTGGCCACCAGCACGAAGATGAACAACGTGCCGATGAGCGGACGATAAGGCGCCGGGTCCACCTGCATGGTGTCGCGAATCTGCCCATCGAGCGTGCTGACGACGAGTTCCACGCACGTCTGCCACTTCGACGGCACAAGCGAAAGGCGCCGCGTGACGAGCAGCGAGAGCACGACGAGCAACGCCATGATGGCCCACGTCACGAGCACGGCAGACGTGATCGGCACCGGTCCGATATGCAGCACCGGCACGGATTCGAGCGGCGAGCGCATGCTCATGTCACGCTCCGCGCCGGTAGAGCGGCCACATCATGGCCTGGCGCGCCAGCAGGAATGCCGCCGCGCCCGAGAGAAACGCCGCGGCGCCGGCGCGCGCGAGCACGAACAGAATCGCGCACGCCAGCGCGATGCGCGCCACCTGCACGCCGAACGCCGCCGCCATCCTGCCCGCGGCGAAGAGCCGCCCGTTCCAGTGCAGCGACGAGAAGTGCAGCACGCCCGCGCCAAACCCCACAGCGGCGCCCGCGATCAGCCAGAAAACGAAGCTAGTCATGATGGTTTCCCTGTTGCCGATGCATCCACTTCCACGCGGACCACAAGCCCGCCGCCGCGCCGATCATCAGCAGCGGCGCGGAGAAGAACACGCGCGTGGCGAAGAAGCGATCGAGCCAGCGTCCGATGAACAAGCCGAGCAATGTGGGCACGACGATGGTCCAGCCCAGAATGCCGATCTGGCCGAGACGGCTTGCCAGCGACGGTTCCGGTTCCGCGCGGCCGCGTGCCTCGCGATTCGCCGCGCTTTTTGCGGCGCGCGCCACGCGGTCTTCGGCGTCGTCTTTGTTGGCGGGCGGCGCGTTGCGAGGATCGTGAGCGTCGGGGGCGGTCATTCAGAGGTCTCCTCGCGAACGGGAATGCCGCCTTCCCCCGATGCACCCGGCCGCAGGAAGCGCACCATCTGGCGCACGGCGCGCGCATGCAGTCGCAGTTCATCGACGCGCGCACGGCGGCGCGCTTCGAGCTGCGCCGCGCGCGTGGCTTGCACGTCCGCTTCCAGTCGTTCGAGCGACTCGCCGGGAATGGCTTCGCGACAAGCGATCTGGATACGGCTGCCGTTGTCGGAGACGATCAGCACGCCGCCGTCCACGGCGCAGAAGTGCTGGACGTCGTCGGCGGTGCGCCAGCGCACGACGGACGCGCGCAGCAGCGTGACGAAGTCCGCGTGGCCCACACGAATGCCGAAGCTGCCGCTGCCGTCTTCGGCGCGCAGCGAGACGATGCCGAGACGATCCACGAGCACGCCCGCGGGCGTGGCGATGGTGAGCGCCAGGGCCGGTGTATCGGTGTTCATGGCGGTGTTCATGCCGGTGTTCATGGCGGTGCTCATGACGCGGCCTGTCGAGTCTGTGGAGACGGTGTGCTTGCGGCGGCGCGTGCTTCCTTTTCACGCGCTTCTTCGAGCGTGCCCACCATGTAGAACGAGCTTTCCTGCCACGTGTCACAGTCGCCCGCGAGAATCGCCTTGCAGCCGGCAATCGTGTCCGCAATCGGCACGGAGCGGCCGGGCTGGCCCGTGAAGGCCTCGGTCACGGCGAAAGGCTGGGTGAGAAAGCGTTGCAGCCGGCGCGCGCGCTGCACGCGTACGCGGTCTTCCGCGCCCAGTTCTTCAATGCCGAGCAGCGCGATCACGTCCTGCAACTCGCGATGATGTTCGATGATCCGCCGCACTTCCGTCGCCACCGCGGCGTGCTCCTCGCCCACCACAAGCGGATCGAGCAGGATGGACGACGACGCGATGGGATCGATGGCCGGGTACATGCCCTCGGCGGCCATGGCACGCGAGAGCACGACCATGCTGTCCACGTGGGCTGCGATGGTGGTAACGGCGGGGTCGGTGAAGTCGTCGGCGGGCACGTAGACGGCTTCGATCGCGGTGACGGATACATTGCCCACGGAGACGATGCGCTCCTGCAACGCGGCCACTTCACTTGCGAGCGTGGGCTGATAGCCCACGCGCGACGGCATGCGCCCGAGCAGGCCCGACACTTCGGCGCCGGCCTGCACGAAGCGAAACACGTTGTCCATCAGCAGCAGGACGTTCTGGTGATGCTCGTCGCGAAAATATTCAGCGATGGTGAGCGCCGTGAGCGGCACGCGCCAGCGCGCGCCGGGCGGCTCGTTCATCTGGCCGTAGACCAGCACGGTGCGCGGCAACACGCCGGAGGTGCGCATATCGAGCAGCATCTCGTGCCCTTCGCGCGAACGCTCGCCCACGCCCGCGAACACGGAGATGCCCTGGTACTGCTCGACCATCGCGTGAATCAGCTCCATCACGAGCACGGTCTTGCCCACGCCCGCGCCGCCAAACATCGCGGCCTTGCCGCCTTGCGCGAGCGGCGCGAGCAGATCGATGACCTTGATGCCGGTGGTGAAGAGGCGCGGCGCGCCAGATTGTGCGGCCAGCGGCGGCGCGTTGCGATGAATGGGACGGCGTGGCGTGTCGGCACCGGGGCGCTCGCCGCCGTCGCGCGTTTCGCCGAGCACGTCGACAAGACGGCCCAGCACGGCATCGCCCACGGGCACTTCGATGGGGCCGCCTTGCGTTCGAACTTCGGCACCGCGCTTCAGGCCCGAGGTGGATTGCAGCGCGAGCGCCCGAACCGCACTGCCGTTCAAATGCGCCTGGACTTCCGCGATGACGGGCTCGGCGCCGCCTGTGTCGATGGAAAGCGCGGAGTCGATAGGCGGCAGCGCTTCAGCGGGGAACGCGACGTCGATCACCGCGCCGCGCACGGCCAGTACACGGCCTGTGGCGGCGGCTGCGTTGACGGTGGGTTCGTCGGACTGCGCTGCAACTGTATTGGATTCGACCGGCACGAAGCTGCCTCGCGAAGACGTCAGGGAATGCTCTGACGATAGCCGCGGTGCCGCCTGGCCGGCTGATCTTCATCAAAGATTGCAGGGGCGCTGCCGACTGAACCGTCTGGCGCCGCTTTCAGTTGCCTTGCCGCGTTGAGCTTCAGCGCTGCCCGTTCAGTGCCCGTGGCGAGCGGCCTGCCCGCGCGGCGGGTTGATGCGCGTGGGGCCGACCCGGGCTTCGATGTCGGCTTGCAGCGAAGGGCGCCATCCGAAGCCGAACAGCGCTTCGGCCAGCACGAACAGGGGACCGATCAAGAGGCCGATCACGTCGTCAGCGAAAGCCGGCTTGCGATGTTCGTAAGCAACGTGGCCGACGAACTGGAAGATCCAGCCCACCACGAAGAGACCGGCACCGACCGCGAGCCACACAAGCATGGTCTGCTGGGCGACCCACTGCCCGAAGGCGACGCATACAACAGAGAACACGGCCATCATCACGCCGAGCGGCACGTCGAGCACGAGGTAATAGAGCGTGGCCGCCCCGAACAGGGCCCACGCGGGGGACACCGTCATCGGCAGAACGCCGAGGTTCGATGCGGGCCGCGCGAGCAGAACGGCGAGCGCGACCACGATCATGGGAATGCCCACGAAGTGGGTCGCAATATTGCGGCGGTCGCGATGGTAGGCGGCGTATTGGGCGAGTTGCGGGGCGAGTTGCTGGGTCAGCGTCTTCACGGGTGTCTCCCTTATGTGCAAGTTCGCTATGATCCCGGGCAGTCATGCAACAGACCTTCGGGTAGCCGACATTTCAGCGCATCTGCCATGAACTTGCCTACCGATTCGAATGATCCCTCGAATGCGTCCACGCCGAACCAGGCGCTTGCTACGGCGCTCGGGCGCAGCCTGTGGTTCCGCTCGGCGCCACAGGCGTTGCAGTCGGCGCTGCTCGCCGCGGGGCGCGAGGTGCGTTTGCTCGCGGGCGAGCGGCTTTTCATGCGCGGCGACGCGGACAGTGGTCTGTATTGCGTGATCGACGGGCTCGTGCGGATCGGCGCGGCGAGCTTCGCGGGGAAAGAAGCGTTGCTTGCCGCGATCGAGCCCGTGAACTGGTTCGGCGAGATCGCGCTGTTCGACGACCGTGCCCGCACGCACGATGCCTACGCCGAGCGCGATTCGACGCTCTTTCATGTGCCTCGCACCGCGTTGCTTGCGCTGCTCGAGGCAACGCCTGCGTGGTGGCATACGTTCGGTTTGCTGCTCACGCAGAAACTGCGCCTCGCCTTTGAAGCCATAGAAGAAGCGGCGCTGTTGCCCGCGGCCCAGCGCGTGGCGCGGCGATTGATGCTGATGGCAGGCGGCTTCGACAACACACAAGCCGAGACTGCGCAGCCCACGCGTATCCTCAAGGTGCCGCAGGAAGACCTGGCCATGATGCTCGCGCTCTCGCGGCAGACCATCAACCAGATTCTTCGTCAGTTCGAGATGCAGGGTGCGTTGAAGCTGCGCTACGCAGAGATTGAAATCGTGGACGCGAAAAAGCTTGCGGCCCTTGCCGACGTGACCGGATCAGACGGGACCGAATCGAAAAAAGGGCGAGCCTGAGCCCGCCCTTCCAACGCCGCAATGGTCTCGTGCTGCAACCGTGTGGCGCATGCTACATACAACTGTCGTTGTTATTCCGTAGCGTTGGTCTTCGTATCGCCACCGGCCTTGGCCGTTGCGCCGGCCTGCACGTTGGCCGATGTACCTTCCGCGGCCGGCTCGGTGGTCTTGCTGGTCTTCTCTTCGACCTTCGCCTTGGTCGCGTGAACCTTCTTCGCTGCGACCTTCTTCACTGCGTGAGCCTTCTTCGTGACGTTCTTGCCTGCTTCGCTGGTCTTTTCTTCGACCTTGGCGGCACCGTCTTGCGCCGTGGTCTTCACGTCGGAAGCCGCTTGCGTGAGGGACGGCGTGGCCTTCAGGTTCGCCTGGGCGCCCGCCGATACGGGCGCGGAAGCTTGTGCGAAAGCGGTCGAAACGAGCAGGGCGGATGCGAGCGCAGCGAAAATCGTCTTCATACTTGACTCCTTTTGTTGGCAGCTGAAAAAGGTCAGCGCTGCCCATTCAACGCAAGCGTGGACACGCAAGTTGACCCTCATGCAGTGACAAAACGTAAGCGAGGCAAGCATTCGTTTCGTAGCGAAAGCGCACGGCTCCAGCAATAAACAGGGATCCTGCCTATTTGAACGGGTTGTTGACCACGCCCGGTTTCGCATCGGGCTCGTCGCCGATCTTTTCCGGCAAGTCCGATTGCGCCTGCAGTGTCTCCACCACGCTATCGAGCGCCTGTTTCAATGCGAGCGCTGCTTTGAGGCCGCGCTTGTCACGCGTAATTTCCAGCGTGCCCGACACCACGACGCGCGTCGTGCCGTTCTCTACCGTGAGTGCGTCGCCTTGAACGTTGAGCACGTCGTCGTCGTTTGCGTATGCCTTAAACACCTTTGAGTCCTCCCGGACGTTGGTCCTTCAGATTCTCCGGAATGCCAGGAAACCGGATGCCGCTCGCCGCTTCAATGTCATGTACGGAGCGAATCTCGTAGCGGTTCGTTGCCACGTTCTGCGTCACGATGGCGAAGGCCATGTCGCGCGACGGCAGGTACACCACCTTGAACAACTCGGTGGGCACGAAGACGCGCGACGGGCCAATGGTCTGCAACTGCGCGCCTGTGAAGAGCGGACCTGTGACGACGTACGCTTCGCCATAGCGGCTCGCGAGCTTGCGCACCGTCGATTCGATGCGCGCCCACAGCCGTTCGTTGTTCTGCCGGTTCTGCGGCACGATGTTGGCGAGCGAAAACGATTCTGCCATTGCCTGCGGATTCCAGCGGTTGCCGGCGGGGCTCATGTGACCGCGGTCGAAGCCGCTGCGCTTATAGTCGGCAAGCGTGGCGCCTTCGCCGGCAGGCAGGCGGTCGTCTTCGAAGAAGCGGTTGGTGCGCGTCATGTCCTGCGCGTCGGCAATGTGCTCGCGCGTGAGATGTTCGGCGGACCAGAGCGGCCCGTGCGTGATACCGGAGTGCAGCACGACGAAATCCGAGTAGCACAAGAGCCGTGCTCTGGGCTCCATCTTCGGATTGGTGAGGCGCGGGAACTGACCTTCGGGAACGAACTGCGTGCAGGGTGAGGACGAAGCGGAGGGCGAGGCAGCGGCGTGAGCCGCAATGGAGAGCAGCAGGCAGGCGAGCAGCTTCTTCATGAGTGGCAGTATCGATGAACGGGGCCGCAAGTATAACGGCGATCATCGGCTGCGCAGCGCGCTGAAACGGTCTGTTTCGTTTGCATTCGGCGAGGCGCTGGAACGGCTCTTCGACATGCCCGCGCATCGCTGTTCAGGCGCGCTTCGTCGCACCTGGTCGCGACTTGCGCCGTTGCAACGACGGCGAGCGTTCGGTGAGATCGACTGTCGCTGCAGCCGCTGTTTTGCCGCTCGCAAATTGACTGCGCCACGAGGCGGGCGTGGTGCCCTTCATCGATTTGAACTGGCGGTTGAAGTGAGAGACGTTGGGAAAACCCGAGCGCAACGCAATGACCGAAACGGGCAGCGACGTGTCGGCGAGCATGCGGGCCGCGTGTCCGATTCGCACGCGCGTGACGTAGCGGCCCACGCTCTCGCCCAGGTGCTGCACGAACCAGCGGTTGAGCGACCGCTCCGAGAGGCTGGCCGCCGTGCTCAATTCGCCGAGCCGCAACGGCTCGGCGAATCTTGCGTCGATCAATGCGAGCACACGATTAATGCGTTCGGGCTCGTGGCCGCTTGGTGTGCCTGGCCGACCGGAGGTTTGCGACGACGCAAACGCATGCGGTGACGCGAGCGGCTCGCCATCGGCATCCGCAAGCAAACAGAGCACGTCGAGCGTAGCGGCGAGGCGTGTGCGCGCATCAGTCGAAAGCAACGCATCGAGGCGTTCACGCATGGCGGCGGCAGCGTTGCTCGCGAAGGCGAGGCCGCTTGCCGAGCGACGCAGCAGGCGACGCAAGGGCTCGTATTCGCGGCAGCAGTCGGCCATGCGCCGCGCCCAGTCGCCGTCGAACCAGATCACGATGGCGACCTGCGGCAGCGAGGCATTGATGGACCGATTCGACGCCCACGTATGCGGCAGATCCGGCGGCACGAGCACGAGGTCGTCTGCGCCGTATTCGCTCACGCTGTCGCCGATGTAGCGCTTGCCGCGGCTGTTCATCGTGAGCGTCAGCTCGTACTCGGGATGGTGGTGCCATTCGAAGGGAATCTTCGGCAGGCGCCGGTGATAGACCCGAATCGAACAATGCTCGCCGAAATCCACGCGTTCGTAGGCCGGTTTCATGTCTGAATCCGCAAAGTCATTGGCCGGATCGTATCACTGCCCGCGCCGTGCGACGCCTATGCTCGTCGCACCCATCTCAACGAGATTCATGAAGGAGACAACCATGACGTCCCTGACGACGCCCCTGAGCATCGACGACCTGCCGGCCGCCATCCGCGCAGCCAAACGCGAATTGAAGGTGGCGCTGCCCAACTACCGCGAGGTGTTCGCCGAGGTGGAGGCGGAAATGATCCGCGAGGCAAACGCAATCGAGGTCCAACGTGCGGCCGGCCAGGCCGTGATTCCCGAGATCGATTTCGCGGACATTGCCGCGGGCCGCGTGCGCGACGAGCAGATCGCGCGCGTGAAGTCGCGCGGCGCGTGCGTGATTCGAGGTGTGTTCGACGCCAGGCTCGTCGAGCAATGGGACGACGAGATCGCGCAGTACGTGGAGCGCAACCGTCTGGACGAGCGCCTGCAACATCGAGCCGAAGACTGCTATTTCGGCAACCTCGCGTCGAGCAAGCCGCAGATTTACGGCGTCTATTGGTCGAAGCCGCAGGTCATGGCGCGGCAGTCGCCGGCGCTCACCACGGCGCGCGTGTTCCTGAACCGGCTATGGCGCGCGCAAAGCGAAGGGCGCGTGCATTTCGATCCCGAACGCGTTCCCGTTTATGCCGACCGGCTGCGGCGCCGGCCGCCGGGCTCGGAATCGCTGGGGCTTTCCGCGCATTGCGATGGCGGGTCTGTCGAGCGCTGGATCGAGAGTAATTTCCGCAAGGTCTATCGGCACGTGTTCGATGGAAACTGGCGCCGTTACGACCCCTTCGATGGCGCGTACCGCACGGAGGTACGCGAAGTGCCGTCGCCTGCGGTGTGCTCGATGTTCCGCACCTTTCAGGGCTGGACCGCGCTCACGCAGCAGGGTCCCGGCGACGGTACGCTGCAACTGGTGCCTATCGCAAACGCGATGGTCTACATCTTGTTGCGCGCACTCCAGGACGACGTAGCCGACGACGATTTGTGCGGTGCAATGCCGGGCCGCGCGCTCTCGATCAAGCCCGAATGGCACGCACCGCTGTTCCGGGCGCTGTCGTCCATCCCGCTCATGCAACCGGGCGATGCGGTGTTCTGGCACAGCGACGTGGTGCACGCCGTGGAAGACGCGCATCGCGGCAAGGGCTACAGCAACGTTATGTACATTGCGTCCGCGCCGGCCTGCGCGAAGAACGACGCGTACCTGAAGCGCCAGTTGCCTGCCTTCATGAAGGGCGAGAGCCCGCCCGACTTTCCGGCCGACCATTTCGAAACCGACTTCGTGGGACGCGCGACGCTGGACGACCTCACGACGCTGGGCAAGGCGCAAATGGGCGTGGAGTGACAGCGCAAAAAAAGGGCCGCCTTGCGGCGGCCTGAATGCGTGGACTACGGCGCCACTCTAAGCGGCCAGACTTAAGAAGCGCTTAAGGTACGCGTTTTCCCCGACGCACAGGCGTCGCAAAAAAACGGGAGGGCAACCGCAAGAGGAAGACTAATCGCCAAAGATCCGGTGTTCGGCCAGCACGTGCTGCCGGTCTACCGCTTGCAGCCGCCAGTAGCCTGTCATCTGCGCACGCGCGCCGGCCGACGACCACGCGGCGTCGCCCTGTGTGGCGCTGATGCGTTGCTTGCGGTCCACGTGCAGCCCGCGCAGCGTGCACAGCGGTTCTGCAACGCTCGGGGCGCACAGTGCAGTGACGTCGCCGGCGTCACGCAACTCGCCCCATTCGGGAAGATCGATCCCTTGATGTGATTCGCGCGACCACCGGTGCTCGTCGGTGTCGAGCCATAGCACAGCGTAGTCGTGATTAACGGTCGGATCGGAACCGTTGATCAGAATGGTCAGGCGCATGGCAGTTCCGTGCGAGGGAGGAAAGGCAGTGAGACTTACCAGTCTATGACAGCGAAAGCGTTATTCAAGGCTGCGGCGACGGCGCTTGTTGCTGCGCTACAGCACACACGACTGAGCGACGTGAGCGTGCAAATGGTGTTCCAGCTATCGGCGGGATTGAAAAACACAATTGGGAACGCGAGGCGCAACTTCTAGATTAAAAGGCACGGTGCGCAAAAGCGCCTGTTCGTGGCGAGCCGCGCGCCGTCCCCCAATACAGACTGGAAGGAGGCACAGATGGCACAGCTCAAGGGCTCGAAGACGGAGGACAACCTGAAGCAGGCGTTTGCCGGGGAATCGCAGGCGAACCGCCGCTACCTGTATTTCGCAGCGAAGGCCGACGTTGAAGGCCAGAACGACGTGGCCGCCTTGTTCCGGTCCACGGCGGAGGGCGAAACCGGCCACGCGCACGGCCATCTCGAATATCTGGAAGCGGTGGGCGACCCGGCGACGGGGCTGCCCTTCGGCTCGTCGCGGCTGAACCTGCAGTCCGCCATTGCGGGCGAAACGCACGAATACACCGACATGTATCCCGGCATGGCGAAGACCGCGCGCGAAGAAGGCTTCGACGAAATCGCGAACTGGTTCGAAACGCTCGCGAAGGCCGAACGCAGTCACGCCAACCGCTACGCGAAGGCGCTCGAAGCGCTCGCGGACTGAGACCGCAAGGCGCCGCGCATATTGCATGGCAGAACGACTGCGGCCACGCCTCGTCCGTGCTCTTTGCGAGCGGACGAGGCGCCGTTGCGCGCGCTGAACGCACGCGAGGCGGCGCACGAAAACACGAGCCTCCATAACTAGAACAGGAGACGTCATGCCCCACAAGGAAGGCAGCCTTGAAGCGCCGACGCGTCATCCGCTCGACTGGCGAAACGAGGCGTTCTACGACGAGGCGCTGCTCGACAAGGAACTGGCGCGCGTATTCGACATATGCGCCGGGTGCCGCCGCTGCGTATCGCTGTGCGGCGCCTTTCCGACGCTGTTCGATCTGGTGGACGCCACAGACGCAGGCGAGGCACACGATGTCGATCCGAAATCGTTCGGCAGCGTGGTCGACCAGTGCTACCTGTGCGACCTCTGCTACATGACGAAGTGCCCCTACGTGCCGCCGCATCAATGGAACGTGGATTTTCCGCACCTGATGCTGCGCGCCAAGGCCATTGCGTACCGGCGCGGCGAAGTGAAGCTGCGCGACAAGGTACTCTCCAACACCGATGCACTCGGGCACTTCGCCGGCATTCCCATCGTGACGCAAGCCGTGAACGCGGTGAACCACACGCCGGCTGCGCGCGGTGTCATGGAAGAGGCGCTGGGCGTGGATCGCAAAGCCTGGCTGCCCGACTTCGCGCCGCGCAAGTTCCGCAGCGCCGCACGCCCCGCCACGGCGACGCGCGTGCAGGACGGCGAACGCACGCCGGGCAAGGTGGCCATCTACGCGACCTGCTACATCAATTTCAACGAGCCGGGCATTGGCCACGATCTGCTCGCCGTGCTCGATCACAACGAGATTCCGTACGTGCTGGTATCCAGCGAAGCATGCTGCGGCATGCCGTTGCTCGAACAGGGCAACCTGGAAGGCGTGGCCGCGAAGAAGGACAAGAACATGCCGGTGCTCGCGAAATACGCGCGCGAAGGCTATGCGCTGATGGGCGCCATTCCGAGCTGCGTGCTCATGTACAAGCACGAGTTGCCGCTGATGTTCCCCGGCGAAGAAGACGTGCTCGCTGTAAGCGAAGCGTTCTGGGATCCGTTCGAGTACTTCGTCTCACGCCATCGCGACGGGCTGCTCAAGACGGACTTCAAGACGCCGCTCGGCAAGGTCTCGTATCACGTGCCTTGCCATGGCCGCGTGCAGAACATCGGCCGCAAGACGTTCGACATGCTCGCGCTCGTGCCCGATACGAAGGTAGACGTCGTGGAGCGCTGCTCGGGGCATGCGGGCACGTTCGGTGTGAAGAAGGAGTTTCACGCGATGTCCATGAAGATCGGCACGCCCGTCTTCAGGGCGATGGCGCAGCCCGAGACCGACTACATCGCGTCCGACTGCGCGCTCGCCGGACATCACATCGCGCAGGGTATCGAGGAAAACAGCCTGCCGGACAAGGCGCAGCTTGCGCATCCGCTCACGCTGCTGCGTCGGGCGTACGGAATCTGAGCGCGCTCACCATTCACGTTCGACACAGAGGGCATTCGATGACTATTGCAAGAGAGTCGCTCCTGACGCTGGAGGCCTACGCGAAGGTGCGCCACGCGATGCGCGGCGACGTGATCGAGCACAAGAAGCGCCGCACTGTCACGCTGGGCAATCACCTCACGTTCCTGTTCGAAGACGAGTTCACCATTCGCTACCAGATTCAGGAAATGCTGCACATCGAGAAGATTTTCGATGAGGACGGCATTCAAGGCGAGCTCGATGCCTACGTTCCGCTCGTGCCGGATGGCAGCAACCTCAAGGCGACCTTGCAGATCGAGTACGAGAACGAGATAGAACGCCGCGCCGCACTGGCGCGGCTGATCGGCGTAGAAGACCACGTGTTTCTTCAGGTGGGCGACGAGCCGCCCGTCTACGCGATCGCAGACGAAGACCTGGAACGCGAGAACGCCGAGAAAACGTCGGCGGTGCATTTCGTGCGCTTCGAATTGAGCGAGGCGTTGAAGGCACGCCTCAAGGCCGGCGCGCCGCTCAAGATCGGCTGCGATCATTCGAACTACCGCGTGCCCACGCAGACCATCGGACCTCCGGTGCGCGATTCGCTTCTGGCCGACCTTGCCTGAGCGCTCGCGTTAGAGGTCTTTGCGGTACATGACGAAGCCGGGCTTCTCGGCGACGCTGTCGTAGAGGCGCATGGCCGTGTGGTTCGTTTCGTGCGTGTGCCAGTACACGCGTGCTGAGCCGCCTGCTTTCGCGGCGTCGTACACCGCGAGAATCAGCGCGCGGCCTACGCCCTTGCCGCGCTCGCTTTCCAGCGTGAACAGATCCTGCAAGTAGCAGACCGGACCCAGCATCGTCGTGCTGCGGTGGAAGAGGTAATGGACGAGGCCGAGCAGGCGGCCGTCGCGCTCCGCCACGAATGCATGCATGGGCTCGTAGCCATCGAAGAAGCGCAGCCACGTTGCGCGCGTAATTTCGCTGGAAAGCGCGGTCTTGCCGTGGCGTCCGTAAAAGCGGTTGTAGCCGTCCCAGAGCGGCAACCACGCTTCGAAGTCTTGCGGGACGACGGGGCGGACGGTGAGGGCTTCAGTCAAGATCATCTCTCCTGGAATGGTTCGTTGTGTGTGGGGCGGGTGTCACTGCGCGGCCGTGCATTGCGCGAGGGCGGCGAGTCTTTGTTCGCTGCTCGCGTTGTCTGTCGTCCTTTCT
Source organism: Paraburkholderia sp. SUR17 (assembly GCF_029536165.1). Classification (NCBI taxonomy): domain Bacteria; kingdom Pseudomonadati; phylum Pseudomonadota; class Betaproteobacteria; order Burkholderiales; family Burkholderiaceae; genus Paraburkholderia; species Paraburkholderia sp. SUR17. The sequence goes on along the minus strand of NZ_CP120509.1, from coordinate 2,990,705 downwards.
TTCTTCCGAAGGGTTGCGTCAGCCTGCTGTTGCTCGTGTTCGACGTCGCTCACGCAGGCCGCGAAGTTCGCTTGCGCCGTTTCGACAGGCTTCACAGCGTAGTAGCCCGTCGCTGCTGTCGCGGCGATAGCGGCGCTCACCGTGAGCATCGCGAGGCCACGCGGGCGCGTCTGCCGCTCGCCGCGCCGCAAAGGGGTGGGCTTCCGTGTGCGCCCAGCGCTCTGGGCGTATGTCTCGCGATGAGTTGCCATGCACTGTGCCTCGCCGGGTTGAACGCGTCGCAGCGAAAAAAGAAGAAGCGCCATCGACCTGACTCAGCTTAAAAAAATCGTGGCACCATTGTTAGTCCCACATGGACGGAAAAATCTGGAGCCACAGGCGTGGACTACGCTTTGTTGATGTCGAACTTCGCGCGGCAGGCGGGCCGCAAGCTCACGCAGCAAGACCTGCTGTATGAAAGCCTGCGCAAGGCGATTCTGGATGGCGACATCGGGCGCGGCACGCAGCTCGTGTCCACGCGCGCACTCGCGGAGCAGCTCGGCATTGCGCGCAACTCGGTGCTGTACGCCTACGAGCGGCTCAACGAAGAGGGTTTCATTACAGCGAGCCGTCATGGCTCGTGGGTGAATCGCGTGGGCGCGGCCAACCCTGTGCTGCCGGCCGACCGTAACGACGCAAAGGGCGCGGGGCTATCGCGACGCGTGCTGGCCTTGCCGCCAAGACGTAGCGCCCGTGGGGCGAGCAGCGGCTTTCGGCTCGGCGTACCGGCGCTCGACGAATTTCCGCTCGCGCAATGGCGCGTCGCGCTGGACCGCGCGTGGCGCTACACCGACGCACGCGATCTGGGCTACGGCGATAGCGCCGGCCACCCGGCGCTGCGCCGTGCCATTGCGCAGTACGTGCGCGTTTCGCGGGGCGTGCGCTGCACGGCCGAACAGGTGTTCGTGACAGACGGTACGCAGACCAGTCTCGATCTCTGTGCCCGCATGCTGGCCGATGTGGGCGACAGCGTATGGATCGAGAACCCCGGCTACAACGGCGCGCGCGTCGCGTTTCTCTCGGCTGGGCTCGAACTCGTGCCCATACCCGTGGACGCAGCCGGCATGGCCAGCACGCCCGACGACTGGCAGCGCACGCCGCCGCGTCTCGTCTATTTGACGCCGTCGCATCAATATCCGCTGGGTAGCGTGTTGAGCCTTGAACGGCGCAGCGCGCTCATCGAGCAAGCGCGTGCAAACAGCGCCTGGATCATCGAGGACGACTACGACAGCGAGTTACGCCACAGCGGCCCGCCGTTACCGTCTATTCAAGGCCTGGTTGCCGACGCGCCCGTGGTCTATCTGGGCACGTTCAGCAAGACCATGTTTCCCGCGCTGCGCATCGCCTTCATGGTGGTGCCGCCATGGCTTGCCGCGGACGCGGCCGTGGCGCTTGGCTCGCTCGCGCGCCAAGGGCGCGTGGCGGATCAGCTCGCGCTGGCGGATTTCATCGAAAGCGGCCGGTATGCGCGGCATTTGCGGCGCATGCGGCGCGTCTATCAGCAACGGCGCGCGGTGCTGGTCGAGGCGATGGGCCGGCATATGGCCGGGCTCGTGACGGTGTCCGCGGATGCGGGCGGCATGCACCTGAGCGTGCGACTGGATGCGCCCGTGAACGACGTTGCCGTGAGCGACGCCGCACGCGAGCAGGGGCTGCTTGTTTCGCCGCTCAGCATTTTTTGCCTTCGCGCGGAGGATGCCGCCCGCTACAACGGCTTTTTGCTCGGCTACGCGGAGATCGCGCCGCAGCGCGCGGATGCGCTCGTTGCCCGACTCGCCGACATCATTCGCCGTTTGATGTGAGCTCGAGGCGCGACGCCGCGCCCCGTCTGCGAGACGCGCTATTCGGCGCGCAGCCAGCGCAGCAGCGAAGCGGTGTCGCCGCTGCCTACTGCACGGGCCACGCGCTTTCCAATGGCTGCGCCGAATTTGTACGCGTGGCCCGAGCACGCGGATACCACGAGCGCGCGGCCAATCTGCTCCGCGAAGAAGCGCGTGTCCGCGGTGAACGTGTAGACGCAGGTGCGCACGTTCGTGATCGCGTATTCGTCGATGCGTGCAAGCGGCGGTGAAAAAAGGCTGCGCACCGCCTGGCCTTCGTCAGGCAACGGCTCGCGATTCGTGTCGGCATCGGGATTCACGGTCTTGTGCGAACTCGCTCCGAATTTGAGCCCCAGCGTGCCCACCGGCGGCAGCACGTAGCCGCTCGAGGCGCCGCCAATGTCCACAATGGCCGGCGCCTTGCGCCATGCGGGCTCCAGGTCGGCGGGCGGCTGCACGTAGACCACGACGTTGCGCCACGTCGTCAACGTGCGGACAAGCGAGGGGAAGAGCCGCGTGACCCATCCGCCAGCGGCCACGACGAGGCGGTCTGCCTTGAGCGTGCTGCCGTCGTCGAGCTGGACGGAAGCACTGGCCGGATCGACGGAAAGCGCACGCGTCTGCGTGCGAATTTCCACACCGCGCTTCGTAAGCCACGCAGAGAGATCGCGCGCGATGCCTTCGCACAGCAGCGCGCCGCCTTCGCGGTCGAGCCATGCGTGACGAAACGTGGAGGCATCGAGAAACGGATAAAGACTCGCGGCCTCGTGTGCGCTCAACGCTTCATAGCGAAAGCCGACGCGGTCGAGTCCTGCACGGAACAACTCGGCGTCGTCGCCCACGTGCTGCGAAATGCCCAGCACGCCGCGCCTGGCATAGTGCGAGACACCCAGGTCGTTCCAGAGCGCATCCCACGCTTCGAATGCTTCGTTGATGTTGCGCGCGTAGCCGTCGGCGCTGCCGTACGCGCGACGGATCATGCGGTGCTGATCGCCGGATGCGCCAAGCTTGTTCGGAATCGATCCCTGCTCGACGAGCGTGACGCTGTGGCCGGCTTTCGAGAGTGCCCAGGCGCTGGTGAGGCCGGTAATGCCTGCCCCGAGAACGGTGACTTGCATGGCTGCTCCTTGCTGAAGGCCCGTGCAAGTCTAGCAGTGCAGGTTGAAACGTGGCGGGAACGAGATACTGAATGCGCTAAGCGCGCCGCGCAAAAAAGCACGAAAGGCGGAGAGTCCGCCCTTCGTGTGTCGTGACAGGCCGCTTTGCGACCTGCTTTCAAAGCGGCTTACATCGCAGCCTTGAAGATGCCCACGATATCTTCGTGGCTTGCCTTCAAGGGATTCGTGAGCCCGCACGCGTCTTTCAACGCATTGGTGGCGAGCGTATCGAAGTCTTCTTCCTTCACCTTGAGGTCGCGCAGTCCAGCCGGAATGCCGACGTCGCGGGCCAGCTTGCTGATGGCCTGAATGCAGGCCTGCGAGCCCTCGTAATTCGAGAGTCCCACAACATTGACGCCCATTGCCGCGGCCACGTCACGCAGTCGCTCTGCCGCCACACGCGCGTTGAACGCCTGCACGTGCGGCAGCAGCACCGCGTTGCAGACGCCGTGCGGCAAATCGTAGAAGCCACCCAACTGGTGAGCCATGGCATGCACGTAACCCAGCGACGCATTGTTGAACGCCATGCCCGCAAGGAACTGCGCGTAAGCCATGTTTTCGCGCACGGCGAGGTTGTTGCCGTCCGCCACGGCCGCGCGCAGCGACCCGGAAATCATCGTGATGGCCTTCAGTGCGCAGGCATCCGTGATCGGATTCGCTGCCGTGGAAACGTAGGCCTCTACGGCGTGCGTGAGCGCGTCCATGCCGGTGGCTGCGGTCAGGCTCTTCGGCATGCCCGTCATCAACTGAGGATCGTTGACCGAAAGCACCGGCGTGACGTGCTTGTCGACGATCGCCATTTTGATGTGGCGCACTTCGTCGGTAATGATGCAAAAGCGCGTCATTTCCGAAGCCGTGCCGGCTGTGGTGTTGATCGCGACCATGGGCAATTGCGGACGCGCGGAGCGGTCTACGCCTTCGTAGTCCTTGATCTCGCCGCCGTTGGCCGCCACGAGCGCAATGCCTTTGGCGCAGTCGTGCGGCGAGCCGCCGCCCAGCGAGATCACGCAGTTGCAACCGTGTTCGCGCAAGAGCGCGAGGCCGTCGGCTACGTTGCGTGTGTTCGGGTTTGGACGCGTGCCGTCGTAGACGCAGCTCTGAATCTGCTGCGCTTCGAGCAGCTTCTGCACGCCGGCGACCACGCCGATTTCGTTGAGCACCTTGTCGGTGACGATCAGGGCCTTGTGCAGGCCGTACTCTTTCATCGACTTCGCGGCTTCTTCCAGACAGCCGGCGCCGATCATGTTGACGGACGGAATGAAGAATGTGGAGGCAGGCATCGGTTCGCTCCCTGGCGATAAAGGTGACCTGCCTCGACGTTACGCCGCTCGCCGCGGCGATTTCTGATCCATCGCAAACGACAGACGATTTGACGCAGGGGTTATGCCGCTCGAATACCGCTGCGTCCCGCGTGTTTAAAGGTACCCCGCCACGTGATGCGGCACATAAGGCGCTTCGAGCTTCGCGATTTCGTCCTCAGTGAGCGCGAGCGAGAGCGCCGCAATCGCGTCGGTCAAATGGTGCGGCTTCGATACGCCCACAATCGGCGCCGTTACAGGATGCTTCTGCGCGACCCACGCGAGCGCTACCTGCGCACGCGACACGCCGCGCGCATTTGCAATCTGCGCCACGGCTTCCACGACTGCACGGTCCGCGTTGGCGGTGGCGTCGTAGAGCTTGTGCCCTACGGCGTCGGATTCCTGGCGCTCCGTGGTCTCGTTCCAGTCACGCGTGAGGCGGCCGCGCGCAAGGGGGCTCCAGGGCAGCACGGCGATCTTCTGGTCCGCGCACAGCGGCAGCATCTCGCGCTCTTCTTCGCGATACAGCAGGTTGAGGTGGTCCTGCATGCTCACGAACGACGTCCATCCGTTGAGCCGCGATGTGTAGAGCGCCTTGCTGAACTGCCACGCATGCATGGACGACGCGCCGATATACCGCGCCTTGCCCGCCTTCACCACGTCGTGCAGCGCTTCGAGCGTCTCTTCGATAGGCGTGTGATAGTCCCAGCGGTGGATCTGATAGAGATCGACGTAGTCGGTGCCAAGGCGGCGCAGGCTGTTGTCGATCTCGTTGAAGATCGCTTTGCGCGAGAGCCCCGCGCCGTTAGGCCCCGGACGCATGCGGTTATAGACCTTGGTTGCGATCACGATGTCGTCGCGCTTCGTGAAGTCGCGCAGCGCGCGGCCTACGATCTCTTCGGAGGTGCCGTCCGAATACGTGTTGGCCGTGTCGAAAAAATTGATGCCGGCTTCGATGGCCTCGCGGATGAGCGGACGGCTGCGATCTTCATCGAGCGTCCAGCTGTGATTGCCGCGTTCGGACACACCGTACGTCATGCAGCCAAGACACAGGCGTGACACTTCGAGTCCGGTGGAACCGAGCCTGACATAGTCCATTGCTGTTTCTCCTTGATGAAAGCAGAGGGCAGGGGCAAACGGCGCGGCGAGCGCGATCGTGCCGCGATAAGACGCCGTAAAGGGTTCAAGCCTATAACAGCCGGCTCAGCGCTGCAGGCTGTCGGGCGGGCGGTTATTGGCCTGGGTGACGCATCGCGCGGCGGCGAGTTGCGGTATGCTCAGCACGCATCGTTCTGTTGCGTCCATTCGTTGTCCATCGAAGTTCTCTGCCGTTCCCGTTGACCCGTTTGTGTTGTTCCACTGGAGCTTTCATGGCGTCCTACATGCTACTCATCGCCGAACCGCGCGGGCAGCGCGAAGATCGCACGATGCCCGAGGGCGAAGCGCTCTATCAGCGCATGCTCGACTTCGCCGCGGACCTGAAAGAGCGCGGTCAGCTCGTCATGACGCAATCGCTGCGCTCGGACCGCGACGCAGTGCGTGTGCAGGTGCGCGAGGGTCGTCCGCGTCTCGTGGATGGTCCGTTTGCCGAAGCGAAGGAAATGATCGGCGGCTTCTTTCTCATTGAATGCGCGAGCCGCGACGAAGCAGTTGCCATCGCACAGCAGTGTCCCGCCGCGCAATGGGCCACGGTGGAAGTGCGCGAACTTGGTCCCTGCTTTACCTGACCAGGTATTTACCCTGGTGACACGTCTCGTCACCGTCTTTCGTGTCGATTCGCCTGCGCGTCGTGCGTCGTGTGAATGAAAACGTACCGGCAAGCGCCGGCCATTCATTCAATCGACGAGCCCAAAAGGAGAACGCGATGCGATTCATGATCATGGTGAAAGCGACGGCACAGAGCGAGGCGGGCATCATGCCCGCCGACGACACGGTGTTCGCCGCAATGGCGACTTATCACGAGGAGCTGGCGAAGGCGGGCGTGCTGCTCGATGCGTCCGGCCTGCAGCCCACGTCGAAGGGCTGGCGCATCCGTTATTCGGCGGGCAAGCGCAGCGTGATCGACGGCCCGTTCGTGGAGACGAAGGACCTGATTGCCGGCTACACGCTGATCCAGGTGCGTTCGCGCGAGGAAGCGATGGAATGGGCGCGGCGCTTCCCGGCGCCGTTCGGCGAAGACGCGGATGGCGAGATCGAAGTGCGCCAGCTTTACGAGTTGGAAGACGTCGAACAGAGCGAGGCGATCCAGCGTTTTCGCGAACTCGAAACCACCAGGACCACGACGCGCTGAACAAGGAGCGAACCATGCACAAGCAAATCTTCGTCAACCTCGGCGTTCGCGACCTCAAGCGCGCGATGGACTTCTTCAGTCACCTCGGCTTCACGTTCGATCCGAAATTCACGAACGACCAGGCGGCCAGCATGATCGTCGGCGAGAACATCTTCGTGATGCTGCTGCAGACCGATTTCATGGCGACGTTCACGAGCCGGCCCTTGGCCGATCCGCGAGCGAGCACCGAAGTGCTCGTTTGTCTGTCGTGCGAGAGCCGTGCCGAAGTGGATTCGCTGGTGGAGAAGGCGCTTGCCGCAGGCGGGCGATCGGACCGTGCGCCGCAAGACTACGGCTTCATGTACGGGCGCAGCTTCGAGGATGTGGACGGGCACATCTGGGAACTCGTGCACATGATGGGCGATCCGCCGGCTGCTGCTGACGCAGACAAGAGCAGCGCGGAGAGCCGTGCAGAGAACGGCGCGACCGGGCAATCGCACGAGCAGGCCCACGCGGGCACAGGTGCATCGTGACGGGTGCGGCGACCAGTGCGACGCATCGGGCGATTGAAGCGGTATGGCGCATCGAGTCCGCGAAGGTGATTGCCCACGTGGCGCGTGTGGTGCGCGACGTGGGACTCGCGGAAGAGATCGCGCAGGACGCGCTCGTCGCCGCGCTGGAGCGCTGGCCCGAAACCGGTGTGCCGGACAACCCGGGAGCGTGGCTCATGACCACCGCGAAGAACCGCGCGCTCGACCGGCTGCGGCTTGCCGCGCTGCACGCGCGCAAGCATGAGGAGTTGGGCGCGGACCTCGATGCGCTCGAAGCGCACGTCGTGCCGGATTTCGTCGATGCGCTCGATGCCGCGCGCGAAGACGACATCGGCGACGATCTGCTGCGGCTCGTGTTCACGGCGTGTCATCCGGTGCTCTCTACGGATGCACGCGTCGCGCTTACGTTGCGGCTGCTGGGCGGGCTTACCACCGACGAGATTGCCCGCGGGTTTCTCGTGGCCGAGGCGACCATCGCGCAGCGCATCGTGCGGGCGAAGCGCACGCTCGCTGCCGCGAAAGTGCCGTTCGAAGTGCCGCACGCAGAGGCGCGAGCGCTGCGTCTGGAGTCGGTGCTCGAAGTGATCTACCTCGTTTTCAACGAAGGCTACTCGGCCACAGCCGGCGACGACTGGATGCGGCCCGCGTTGTGCGAAGAGGCGCTGCGGCTCGGGCGCGTCCTCGCGCAACTCATGCCTGAGACGAGCGAAGTGCATGGCCTCGTCGCGCTGATGGAGATCCAGGCGTCACGCCTTCACGCGCGCGTCGATGCGCAAGGCCGGCCCGTGTTGCTCGCCGATCAGGATCGCAGCCGCTGGGACGCGCTCTTGATCCGCCGCGGTCTTGCCGCGCTCGAACGCGCCGAGGCGTTGGGCGGCGCGCTGGGACCCTACGCGCTGCAGGCCGCACTCGCGGCCTGCCATGTACGCGCTCGCACGGTGGAGGAGACCGACTGGCCGCAGATCGTCGCCCTCTACGACGCGCTCGCGCAGGTCGCGCCGTCGCCCGTGGTGGAACTCAATCGCGCGGTGGCGGTGAGCATGGCATTCGGTCCTGCAGCGGGGCTCGAAATTGTCGAACAGCTTGCCGACGATCCCGCGCTTGCGAGCTACCCGTGGCTGCCCGCCGCACAGGGCGACCTGCTCGCAAGACTCGGACGACGCGACGAAGCGCGCGCGGCGTTCGAGCGCGCCGCAGCGATGACGCGAAACCGGCGCGATCAGGAGGTGCTGCTGGCGCGCGCGGCCGGGATGGGAAAAGAGGCGCCGGAGGTCGACCTTGGGACACCCTCGGAAGCAAAGAAGCCGCGTTGAATCACGGCTCGCACGAAAGCGTGCCGAGGCGGCCCTCGATGCCGAGATGCTCTTTCAACGCGTCCCAGCCCGACGGCGTGATTTGCACCGCGCGCGACGACTTCTCGCGCCGCAGCCAGCCATGACCGCACATCACGGCCATGAACTGCACGCCGAGCGGCCCGGCGAGGTGATGCTGCCGCTCCGTCCAGTCGAGGCACTGGCGCGCGAGACCGCACCGCGTCGGCTTCACGGCGCTAACGTCGAGCCCGATACCCGCGAACCATTGGTGCCCGTGCGGCGTCACGTCGAACTGCTTGTCTTCGGTCTCGACCAGCGCGCCGCGGCTCACGAGCGCCTGCGTCACCGCCACGCCCACTTGCCCCGCGAGGTGGTCGTAGCAGCAGCGTGCAAAACGTAGCCGCTGCGCTTGCGGGCTGAGCGGCTTGCGTCGTATGTCGCCCGACGGCGGCACGATGGACGCGAGGTTCTCCAACACGAGCGCCACGTGCGGCCCGCTGAGCCGGTAATACCGATGCCGCCCCTCCGTTTCCACCGCGACCAGCCCGCCGTCGAGCAACCGCGCCAGGTGCGTGCTGGCCGTCTGCGCCGTGACGCCCGCGGCGTAGGCAAGCTCGCCGGCGGGCAACGCGCGACCATCGACGAGTGCGAGCAGTATCTTCGAGCGCGCGGGATCGGCGATCAGGAACGCGGTTGACGCGATGTTCGGTTGCACTTCCATGTCTGTCTCCGTTGCTGTCCTTTGCTGTCCCTTGTTGTCCCGATCACCAGCGAGGTCATGATAGGCCGCCACCGTGCGTGCATGCTTCGATGCGCATCGAAGCGTTGAAGGGCCGGCCGCCACCACACTGGACGCATGTTCCTGTTCGGACCGTTTTGCACGATGGAAAGCCTCCTGACCACCCAGGGCCGCCGCGCCTCGCAGCGCCGCGTGCTCGCCGCGACGAGCATCAGCTATGTCGTCGTGATTCTCGATACGTCGATCGTCAATGTGGCGCTTCAATCGATTGGCACCACGTTCGGTGGCGGCATGGCGGCGCTGCAATGGGTAGTGAACGCTTACACGCTCGCGTTCGCGAGTTTGCTGCTCACGGGCGGCATGCTGGGCGACCGGTGGGGCGCGCGAAAAAGCTATCTTGGCGGACTCGCCGTATTCACCGTAGCGTCCGCGCTCTGCGGCTTCGCCCCCGACATGACGGTGCTGATCGCGGCGCGCGTGCTTCAAGGCGTGGGTGCCGCTTTGCTCGTGCCGTGCTCGCTCACCCTGCTCAACGGCGCGTATCCCGATGCCGGCGAGCGAGCGCGCGCCATCGGCGTGTGGGCCGGTTGCGGCGGCGCGGCGCTGGCGGCGGGCCCGCTCGCGGGCGGCGTGCTCATCGACGTGTGGGGCTGGCGCGGCATCTTCGCCGTGAATGTGCCGATCGGCCTGCTTGGCATCTGGCTCACGCTGCGCGTGGCTCGCGACGAACGACGCGCGACCGCTCGCCATTTCGATGTCGCGGGCCAGATTGCGGCGATCGTCGCGCTAGGTGCGTCGATTGCCGTGCTGATCGAAGGCGGGGCGCTGGGGTGGGGCTCGCCGGCTGTGGTGGCTGGCATCGGCGTGAGCGTGGCGGCGTGGGCGAGCTTCATCTGCATCGAAGCGCGACGGGCACAGCCGATGCTGCCGCTCGCATTCTTCCGCCACGGCGTGTTCACGGGCGCGGCGTTCGCTGCGATGACGACGGCGCTCACCTCGTTCGGACTTGTCTTCGTGCTGGCCCTGTACTTCCAGCGTGCGCGAGGCTACTCGCCGTTGTGGACGGGGCTCGCGTTCCTGCCGCTCACCGTGGTGGTGACGGGCGGCAACGTCGCGGTGGGGCGACTCGTCAAAACCTACGGTGCGCGCTGGCCGTTGACCGCGGGGCTGGCGCTGCAGGCCGCGGGATTCGCCGCACTGGCGCTGCCCGACACCACTGCGCCTTACTGGCTCGTCGCGTTGCCGCTGCCGCTGGTCGGCCTGGGCGGCGGCTTCGTGACGCCCGCTGCCACTGCGGCGCTGATGGACACCGTCGATGCGCGCCGCGCGGGCATTGCCGCTGGCGTGCTGAACTCGGCGCGCCAGGCTGGCGCAGCGCTGGGCGTCGCGGTGTTCGGGACGCTGCTGGCTGTTGAACCGCGTTTCATTGATGGGATGCGGGAATCGCTGTGGGTTTCTTGCGCGCTTTCGGTCGTAGCGATTGCCGCGTGGTGGGGCGGGTGCCACGCGGCGCAGGCGGCGAGCGGGGCGGTGGGTCGAGGTGAACTGACCTCGAATGTCAAAAGTTGATGCGCATAAACTTTTGGTGGCGAGGGCGAGGGCGAGGGCGAGGGCGAGGGCGAGGGCGAGGGCGAGGGCGAGGGCGAGGGCGAGGGCGAGGGCGAGGGCGAGGGCGAGGGCGAGGGCGAGGGCGAGGGCGAGGGCGAGGGCGGTCGGGTGGCGGTGATGCGGTGAAGCCGGCGGAGCAGTGAGCGTAGCGGCCGAGAAGGAAAGGCCGGCCACGTGGAGGGCCGACGCTCGACCGTGAGATCACGCCCGCGCCCTCTACCGTGGCCGTGTCCCACACCTCGTAACACGTCCCAATTGCCCGCTTTATCCACCTTCGGGAAGTGCGTTTGCTACGCTTCAACGATCTAGGCGACGGCCGTCGCCTGTCTTTCCGGAGGCTTTCATGTTGCGAGCGCTCGTCCGTTGCAGTCTGCTTTCCACGCTGTCCGCCGTGTTGACGGCATCCATGCTGGTTGTGCCGTCCGCGGCGTGGAGCGCCGATTCGGCGTCTGCGGCACCTACCGCATCCTCTGCGGCTACCGCCAATTCCGCTTCCACCGCGCAGCCCGCCAGCGACACCTTCCTGCTCACCATCTTCCTGCGCCACGACGAGTCGAAGCCACTCCCCAAGATCAACGAACAACTGCGCGAGCAGGGGTTCTACAAGACGTTTCCGCCGCCCGGCATCGAGGTGGTGTCGTGGTACGTGATGATGGGCGTGGGCCAGGTCGTCACGCTGCGTGTACCCGCCAGCCGCTTGCGCGAGGTGAATCGCGCCATCGAAAACACGGCGTGGGGCGGCTATCGCACCGAGTTCTATCCCACTTACGACTACAAGGCGGTTGCCGAGCACATGCGTGCAACTAACGGTCAATGAGGGGTCGAGCGGACGCGTTGGCGGCTCTCGGGCGACGGGTCGAGCAACATCCGCTTGCCAGACGAACGACGCCCCTGTGAGCGCTCACTTACGCCGTACCTCAAGCGACGCGAGATGAGCAGTCTTCTCGTCGCCCGAAAGCGGAGGCTGCGATCGGTACCGCTGCGCGAAGGGTCCGGCTACGCATCGGGCGCCGCTTCTTCCGCGGCGAGTGCGGCCTTGACCGTTTCTCGCGCGCCGACGCGTTCCATGAAGCGCGCGAGCGCCGGCCAGCTATCGATATCGATCGAGAATCTCGGCAGCCACGACAGCACCGTGTACAGATAAGCGTCCGCCACACCAAAGTTGCCCAGCAGATAGTCTTGCCGCGAGAGCGTGGCGCTGACCGTATCCAGGCGTTTGCATAGCTTCTGCTTGAAAAGCCCTTTCACCGCGTCCGGAATTTCGGCATTGAACAGCGGACTGCAGCCGGCATGAATTTCCGAGGTGATGAAGTTGAGCGTTTCGTGAAGCCGCACGCGCTCCCAGCTTCCGTTCGGCGGCGCGAGTCCCAATTGAGGTTTCAGGTCGGCCAGATACTGGAGTATCGCGGGACCTTCGGTGAGCACGGCCCCGTTGTCGAGCATGAGCGCAGCAACGTAGCCGTTCGGGTTCACCGCGAGGAAGTTCCCACCTTCGGATGTGCGCTTCGTTTTGTTGTTGACTCGAACGAGATCGAACGGCAGACCGAGTTCGCGAAGGACGATATGCGGCGAAAGCGAACACGCGTTGGGAGCGAAATAGAGTTTCATGGCAATGGATCGTTGGTCGTGTCGAGACGGTGCAGGGCGCGATGGTCGGCGCGGCTTGCGTCGTCGCGTGGCGAACTGTCCCTGCAGGCGATCCTATGGCCTTGTCCTGTGCTCCACAAAATTAGAATTCGAGCGAGCCGGAATCAGCTCGCCTTATGACATCGTCGAGATGGCGCGCCTGGGCCGGCGGGCCGCCACGGCGGTTCGTTGCAACTGGTCGAACAGCGCCTGGATCGCGGGTGCGTTGCGGGCGGCTTCGGAACACGCAAGGCCGAACTCGCGGTACATCGGCGTACGCAGATTCAGCACACGCAACCCCTCCCGCTTATCCGGCAACGTCGACTCGGGAACGAGCGACACCCCCACGCCTTCGCGAATCAGCTTGAAAGCCGTCGACCAGTCGCGCACGCAGATGCGAACATCGGACAACGCGAATCCCGCACTTTCCAGCAGCCATTTGCTGTTTCGGCGACACCCGCCTGTGGCGAGCACGTACGGCTGATCTACGAGTTCTTCGAGCGACACCGCGATGCTGCTGGACCGGCGCCCCAGCGGATGGCCGGTCGGTGCCGCCACGACCCATGCATCGCGCCCAAGCACCAGCGCATCACGTTCGGGACCGGCATCCAGAACGACGCCGACATCAATGGCCCCCTCTGCAAGCCATGTTTCGATTTCCTCGTCGGTGCCCTCGAGCGAAATGACCTCAATGCCCGGATACAGCTGCCCAAACGATTGCAGAAAGCTTGGCAACAGGTTCGCAAAGATCGAAGGAAAAGTGGCGAGTCTGATTCGCCCGCCATGCAGCCCGCGTGACGCATCGACGAGCGACTTGATGGACTCCCATTCGGCGACCATGCGTCGCGCCCGCTCGGTCACCTGCTCGCCGATCGCCGTCACGGTGGTGCTGCGCCGGTCTCGCTGAAGCACCTTCACGCCCAGCATGTCTTCCAGTTGACTGATGGCCTGGCTCGCGCCGGATTGCGTCATGCCGACCTGTGCAGCGGCCTTCGAGATTGAGCGGGCGTCAGCCACGGCCAACAGCAGCCGCCAATGCATCAGGTTCATCATGATCGGTCATCCGGCTTATCGTTGAAGACGCGCTGCGGGAGTGACCGTGCGAGTGCATTTTTTCAGGCACTTCAGTTGTCGAGCAAAACTCGTCGGGCCCCCTTCACGCAGCGAGGCTCATTTTCGCATGGCAGCTTTTTTCCGGGATTACACGGCATACGAGTGCGTACCGCGATGCTCGATCATGAACACGCGGCCTGATCGAAATCGAAAGAAGACCTTGAATACAAGGAAACGAGATTGCGTGAGTCGTCACTGAAGGCCGACAGCCGCGTCCACGCCTGCCCGTTTCGCCCCACCCAGATAAGCATCCCGAAGTACGTCCGAGCTTGCAAGCTGCGCCGCCGGCCCTTGCGCCACAACTCGTCCACTTTCCAGCACGTACCCGTACTGTGCGTGCCGTAGCGCGACCGCCGCATTCTGTTCGGCGAGCAGAACGCTCACGCCTTCATCCCGATTCAGTGCCGCCACCACTTCGAAAATCTCTTCCACGACGTGGGGTGCAAGGCCCATCGATGGTTCGTCCAGCAAGATCAGCGAGGGCCGCGCAACCAATGCGCGGCCTAATGCCACCATCTGCTGTTCGCCGCCCGAGGTGTGGCCGGCCAACGCATGGCGCCGTTCCTTTAAGCGCGGAAAAATCGCATACACGCGGTCCACTTCGGTGCCGAGCGCGCGGCGCGTCGGCCTGTGCACGAACGCGCCGATGCGCAGGTTTTCTTCCACTGTGAGATGCGCGAAGCAGCGCCGTCCCTCCAGCACCTGGACGAGTCCACGCTTAGCGAGTGACCACGGGTCGATGTTCGCAACAGATTCGCCGCGGTAGATGATGCGGCCCGCTTCCAGTGCGCCGCGTTCCGCGCGAACGAGGTTCGAGACGGCCTTCAGCGTCGTGGTTTTGCCCGCACCGTTGCCGCCCAGCAGGGCAACGAAACCCCCTTTCGGAACGGTCAGCGATACGTCGCTTACAGCGGGCGCGAGCCCGCCGTACGCCACGCGAATTGCGTCGACCTGGAGGATGGGTGTGTCACTCATGCGCCTACGTCCTTGCTGCAATCGCGTGGTGTGATGCCCTTCTCTTTCGCGTACGCGTTCGCCGATTTTTCGATGATGGGTCGCAGCAACGCGCGGTCCGCCTGCACCCAGCCGCTCACCACGTTCCACTTCGTGCCGTCCCATTGCTGAAAGCGCACCGCACCGCCGCCTTCGTGGTCCGCGCACGAAAGCTTGAGCGGCTGCACGAGACCGTATGCGCCGAGCTGCTTGAGCCGCGCGTCATCGAGTTTCAGATGCTCGAAGCCCCAGCGCACCTGTTCGCCTGTCAGCGGTTTGTTGCCGAAGCGGGCCTGCGCCACGCGCAACGCCTCGACGTTCAGGATGCCGTTGACCACGCCCAGGTTGTAGTACACGGTGCCGAACCGCGCAGGGTCTTTGAGGTTGCCGTTGCCGGGCTTAATGACGTACTGGTTGATGGCCTGAACCACGGGGTAGTCGGTGCCCGATGGATGCGTGGTGATGGAAAGAAAGCCTTTTGCCGCATCGCCCGCGGGCCGCACGTCTTCTTCGGAATTGCTCCAGATGTTGCCGATGATGTGGTTGGCCGGGTACCCCACCTTCTGAGCGGACTTCAGCGCGACCGGATTCATCACGCCCCAGCCGCGCAGAATCACCCAGTCAGGATTGATGCGGTGAATCGTGAGCCATTGGGAGCCCTGTTCGTTGCCCGGATGCGGCACCTCGATCTGCGTCAGCGAAAAACCGTACTTCTTCGCAAGAATGTCGAGCACCGGAATCGTCTCGCGGCCATAGGGCGAGCCGTGATAGAGCACAACGATCTTCTTGCCCTGCAACGCGCCCAGTCCGCCCGACTGCTGTCCGATGTAATTGATGATCGCCGATACCTCGCTATACGGGTTCAACTGAAGCGGGAAGACATACGGAAACACGGCGCCGTCGGTCGAATCCGTACGACCGTGGTTGATCGTGATGAGCGGCAGACGATCCGCCGTAGAGCGGTCCAGCGTGGCGTAGGCGATGCCGACTGAAAGCGGATTGGTGGCCGCGGCCGGCGCGCCGTTCAGGCCGTGCTTCAGACGCTCATAGCATTCCACGCCCTTTTCGACCACATATTCGGTCTCGCACTCGCTCCATGTCAGCTTGACGCCGTTCACGCCGCCGTCGCGCGCGTTGATGAGTTGCAGGTAATCGATGAAGCCGCCGAAGAAGCCGCTGCCGCCGGCCGCATACGGTCCTACGCGATAGCTTTGCAGCGGGAAGTATTGCTCGCCGGCCGCTTGCGCATTCGGAGCATTGCTCAAGGCAAGCGCAATGCCCAGTGCGGCAGTGGCGATTACGTTCGTCAATTGCGCGCGAGTGAAGCGCCGCTGTTTGCTTTTTCCGTTCATTGATGTGGGATCCTTATCGAGTTTGAGATGTGTGAAGGGTGCAGGTAAAAGAGAGCTTGTTCGATCCGGTCAGGCGAGGTGACGCGCCCGCAACCGTTGAAAGGTGGTTTGGAGCAGCCGTGCGAGTCCTTCGGGCTCTCGCACGAGGAAGACGATGATCAACGTGCCGAGTACGATTTTCTGCAGGTTTTGCAGCTGACCCGCTTCGATTCCAACGTGCGACAGTGCACTCGCCGCATTGGAGAGCAGGATGGGCAGCAACACGATGAAGGCCGCGCCGAGCAGATTGCCGCCCACACTGCCCATGCCGCCGATAATCACGATGAACAGCACCTGGAACGACAGGTTCAGATCGAAGCCGTGCGGTTCCACGGTGCCGAGGTAGACGAACGCCCACAGCGCACCGGCAATGCCGATCACGAACGAACTGAGCGCGAATGCATAAAGGCGCGATGCCGCAACCGGAATGCCGATCACGCTTGCGGCGGTGTCCATGTCGCGCACGGCCATCCAGCGCCTACCCAATTCACTGCGCACGAGACGCGCGCCAAACGCGAACAGCAGCAACACCGTGCCCAACACGAAGAGGTAGCGGGACACGGGCGTATCGATCTGCCAGGTGCCGATGGCAAGTCTTGGCGCCGAGAGCACGCCCGACGTATCGTCGTTCGAAAACCAGCTGACTTTCGTGAACAGCCATTCCACGAAGAACTGCGCTGCGAGTGTCGAGACGATCAGATAGAAGCCCTTGATGCGCAATGCGGGCAGGCCGAACAGCGCGCCAACGGCAGCGGTGATGAGCCCGCCGCCAAGGAGTGCCGCCGGCAAGGGCAGCCATGGCACGCGCACGATCAGGTTGTAGGTGGCGTAGGCGCCCACGGCCATGAACGCGGCCGAGCCGAGCGAGAGTTGCCCGGCGTAGCCTGTGACGAGATTGAGGCCGAGCGCCGCGGCTGAGAGCACGAGGAATGGCGTGAGCACGGCGGTCAACCAGTACTCGCTCGCAAACGCGGGCACCACGCCAAATAGAACGGCCGCGACGGCGACGCTTGCAACAAGCGTCCATACGCGCTGGCCGCGCAATTCGGAGATGGAGGGGGGAGAAGGAGCAAGGCGAGTGGACATGGCGGGCCTCACACGCGTTCGACGGCGGGCTCGCCAAAGAGCCCCACAGGCCGCACCAGCAGGCACAGCATCGCGAGAACGTAGGGGAACCAGTTCTCGATGCCGCCGCCTACCCATGCGCCGACGTACACCTCGGCGAGTTTTTCGGTACCGCCTACGATGAGGCCGCCCACAATCGCTCCCACGATCGACGAAAAGCCGCCAATGATCAGCACCGGAAGCGCCTTGAGCACGACGAGCGACAGCGAGAACTGCACGCCGAGCCGCGCGCCCCACAATAGCCCGGCCACGAGGCTCGCGAAGCCGGCCAGTGCCCAGACGACAGCCCACACGCGCGGCAACCGTATGCCGACGGCGAGCGCGGCAAGCGGGTCGTCGGCCACGGCGCGCAGCGAAAGGCCGAAGCGCGTATATCGCGCGAGCAGCGCGAGCACGGTGACGAGCACGCCGGCCGTTGCGGCGGCAAATAGATCGAGCTGGCTGACCATCACGCCCGCGAGCGCGAGCGGCTTGTCGTCGATTCCGATGTCGAGACCATGTACCTGTGCGCCCCACACGAGTTGCGCCGCGCCTTCGAGAATGAAGCTCAAGCCGAGCGTCGCCATGAAGAGCACGATGGGCGCACGGTTCACGAGCGGCCGCAACACGAACCGCCCTACCGCGAGTGCGATGGCGACAAGCGCCGCAAGCGTGATGGCGAATGCGAGCCACGGCGCAATGTGCCGCTCGACGAGGCTCACGAACGTGAGTGCGCCGAACAGTACCAGCGCACCCTGCGCATAGTTGAAGACGCCCGAAGCCTTGTAGATCAGCACGAAACCGATCGCCACGAGCGAATACATGACGCCGGCAAGCAGGCCGCCGGCCAGCACTTCGAAAAAGAAATCCATCGGTTCAATCCATGGGTCAGTGGCGCGTGCCGAGATAGGCGGCGAGCACAGCCGGGTTCGCACGCACCTCGGCGGGCGTGCCGTCGGCGATCTTCTTGCCGTAATCGAGCACTACGACGTGGCTGGAAATGTCCATCACCAGGCCGATGTCGTGCTCGATCAGCACGACTGTCACGCCGAGCCGCGCGTTTGCATCGGCGATGAAACGCGCCATCTCGGCTTTTTCTGCGGCATTCATGCCGGCCATCGGTTCGTCGAGCAGCAAGAGCCGAGGCTCGGCGGCGAGTGCCCGTGCCAGTTCCACGCGTTTTTGTAAGCCATACGACAGCGTGCCGACCGGCGTGCTGCGATAACGGGCGAGATCGAGTGCGTCGATCACGTTATCCGCGTGCTCGCGTTGCTGCACTTCATCGCGCCGCGCGCGGCCTACGCCGAAGGTCTGCTCGATCCACGTGCTGTGCCGGTGCAAGCTGCGCCCCGTCAGTACGTTGTCGAGCACGCTCATCCGCCGAAAGAGCGCGATGTTCTGGAACGTTCGCGCGATGCCGGTGTGTGCCGCGTGGTAGGCGTTCATCCGCGCATACGCGTGGCCCGCGAAGCGGATCGTGCCGCGCTGCGGTGCATACACGCCGTTGATGACGTTCAGCAGCGAACTCTTGCCCGCACCGTTCGGGCCGATCAGCGAGCAGATGGCGCCGGCCTCCACATCGAAACTCAAGTCGGCAATGGCCTGCACGCCATCGAACGACAGCGAAATGTTCTCGAGCGAAAGCAGCGGGACGTCCGCGGCATGTGTCGCGGCCACGCTTCCCGCAGCGGATGAGGGCACCACGTTCATGCCGCCTTTGCCTCGCGTGCCGCTTCAAGCTCACGCACGAGCGGCAAGACCTTCTTCCCGAAATACTCCACTTCCTCGATGAAGTGCAGGAAACCGGCAAGCACAAGATCGACGCCTACTGACTTGAGTTCCACGATGCGTTCGGCAATCTGCTGCGGCGTGCCGATCAGATTCGTGCGGAAGCCGTCGTTGTACTGCACGAGGTCTTCGAAGGTGGACTTCGCCCAGTTGCCTTCGCCCTCGGGCGACGCCTTGCCTGCCTCCTTCACCGCATCGCCGAATGCATGCACGGCTTCCACGTGCGCATGCCGGATGATGTCGTCGAGCACGGCCTTCGCTTCTTCTTCCGTATCGCGCGCGATGACGAAGGCATTCACGCCAATGCGCACCGTGTGACCGTTCTTTGCGGCCTTGCTTTGAATGTCGTCGATCTGGGTCTTCAGGTTTTCCACCGTATTGCCGTTGGTGAAATACCAATCCGAAACGCTTGCTGCGTTGTCGCGAGCGGCACGCGAGCTGCCGCCCTGGAAGATTTCGGGATGCGGCTTCTGAACAGGCTTGGGGCTCAACGTGTATTCGTTGAAGCGATAGAAATCGCCTTTGAACGTGAAGCGGTCTTGCGTCCAGATGCCCTTCAAGGCACGAATGAATTCGTTCGACCGCCGATACCGTTCGTCGTGTTCAAGCCACGGTTCGCCGATCGCCGTGAACTCGCCCTTGAACCAGCCGCTTACCACGTTGATCGCAATGCGCCCGTTCGAGATGTGGTCGATGGTGGCAATCTGCTTGGCGACCACGGCCGGATGCCACGGCCCAGGCAGGATGGCGGCAAGCACCTTGAGCTTCGTCGTGGCGTGCAACAGCGCCTGGCTGAACGACACGGATTCGTGCTGGTATTCGGCGCCGTAGCCTGCCGTGAAGCGGATCTGGCTCAGTGCGTATTCGAAGCCGGCATCTTCGGCCACGCGTGCGAGCTTCTGGTTGTATTCGAGGCTCCAGTCGGTGCGTTGCGGGATCGTGCTCACAACCAGGCCGCCGCTCACGTTGGGCACCCAGTAGGCGAATTTCACGGCGTCGTCGCGGGAAACGGTATCGGTCATCGGAAAATCCTCGTGAAGGCAAATGGATCGGAATTCACGCAGCGGCCGTAACAGCGTGCGCAGGTGAGGGCGTAGAGAAGGAATCTGCACTGGATAGCGAAGACCGCTGCTGTACGAACGGCAATGCTCGCGAAACAGCCAGTGCGAGGCGGTCGCGCAGTGAATCGCTGGCAATGGCGTAGTGATCGAAATCACGTTCGGACGCATAGACGCCAATGGGCAACGTGTGTGCCTGGAAGAAGCTGAAGAGCGGGCGCAACTGATGGTCGATCACGAGCGCGTGCCGCTCGCTGCCGCCGGTTGCGGCGAGCAGCACGGGTACATCGAACAACGCTTCGTGATGCACGAGGTCGAACAGGTGCTTGAAGAGCCCTGTAAACGAGGCGCGATACACGGGGCTGCCCACAACGAGCAGATCGGCGGATTCGATGGCGTCGATATGGGCGCGCACGTCCGGCGTCAGCCGGTCGCGATCCAATGAGGCGGCAAGCTGGGGCGCAATCTCGCCAAGCTCCACGAGATGAGTGTCCGCAGCAAGGCTCGCCGCAAGCGTCGTCACCAGATGCTCCACGAGCACATGGGTGCGCGACGGCCGGCGCACGCTGCCCGATACCCCGACGATTTTCAGTTTTCTGCTCATACGGCTGCGTCCTTGTCGCAAGACAGTGATGGTTCGTCAGGATCACTATGCGAGGAGCATGCCAACGTGAAAGCGACGGACGGGCCGCGTTCGCATGGGGGTTGCCGAGCCGCTGGACAAGGCGTGCAAGCCGAAACGCCGTCTATATCGCGCACCGCGGATTCGTTATGCGGCTGCGTGATGAACGCAGGCGAGCAGCGCCGCTGCATGGCTGCTGCGCCAGGAGCAGCGCTGCTGCTACGCCGTTAAGTGGTGTTTACCGCAGCGAGATGCACCGTGTAACAACCTCGTGCCCCGTTCGAAGCGTCGGCCGGTGCTGCCATAGCAGCAATCCGACTTTGGTTATGGAAACAAAATCGCTTGCCGACGCCGCGATTTGTTCAGAATGACCTGCCCGACATGCACGCGTGCGATGAAAGCAACGCAGCGGCCCATGCACCTTCGATAGACGACAGACCCAGGCCATGAATCCGTCCGTCCACTACCTTGCACACCGCCGGCACGAAGCTGCGCCTCATACCTCACCTTCAGTCATCGCGATGCCCGACAGGCGCTCCACATATGCGAGCCCTGCCGCCGCATCGCCGCGTGCTACTGCACAGGTGTTCGCCGATCCGCGCTCGCTCGCGTTGCTGGAGCGCATCCAGCTCGTCGCGCCAAGTGATGCGAATGTGCTGATCATGGGCGAGACAGGTACAGGCAAGGAACTCGTTGCACGTCACGTGCATCATCTGAGCCATCGGCGCGATGCGCCGTTTATTGCGGTGAATTGCGGGGCGCTCTCCGAATCGCTCGTGGAAAGCGAGTTGTTCGGTCATGAGAAGGGTGCATTCACCGGCGCACTTTCTGCGAAGCCCGGGTGGTTCGAAGCGGCACAGGGCGGTACGCTGTTTCTCGACGAGATTGGGGACCTGCCGCTGCCCATGCAGGTGAAATTGCTGCGCGTGCTGCAGGAGCGCGAAGTCGTGCGGCTGGGTGCGCGCAGGAGCATTCCCGTCGACGTGCGGGTGGTGGCGGCCACCAACGTACATCTTCGCGACGCGGTGGTGGCGGGTCGCTTTCGCGAGGACCTCTACTATCGCCTCAACGTCGTTCAGCTTGCGGTGCCTGCGTTGCGTGAGCGGCCCGGCGACATTCTTCCGCTCGCCCATCATTTCATGCGGACCTATCGCGAGCGGATCGGGCACGGCGCGCGCGACCTGGACGAAGCGGCGCAACGCAAGCTCAGTGCGTACAGTTGGCCCGGCAATATTCGTGAACTCGAAAACGTGGTCCATCATGCGCTGCTGGTTTGCCCACGCGACAGGCTGGGCGAAGCGGATTTGCCGCTGTCCTCGCTCGACGTGCAACGCGTGCGTTGCATTGCGCCGGAACGCGAACCTGAGCGGGCGGCGAACACCGAACGTGTGTTGGAGGCCGCGTTACGTGTGCTTCTCGAAGAAGGCCACGACGGGCTGTTTGAACGGATCGAGAACATGGTGATGCGCGTGGCGTTCGATTACTGCCATCGGAATCAGGTGCAGGCGGCGCGACTGCTCGGCATCAGCCGCAACGTGCTGCGCGCGCGGCTCATTCGTGCGCGAGAGATCGATGCGTTGAAGTAACACGCGGCAACAACATGCGCCGCGTGCACGTCAGTCTCAATCGGCAGTGCGCTTGCTTTGCGCGTTCTTGCCTGCGCCGATCTGCCAGACATAGGGCGGCTCTGTGCCGTTGATCTCCCAGTCACCTACGATCCGCTCCTTGTAGATGAGCGGATTGTGCGACGCCGCCGTGCGTGCGTTGCGCCAGTGGCGGTCGAGCAGCTTCTGCTCGCTCGTGCCCGACGCACCGAGCGCGTTGAACAGGTCCGTTGCCGCAGGCAGTATCAGTTGCGCCACCGCGATTTGCGCTTTCGCCGTCTCCAGTTCTGCGTGGACGTTGGCGTCGTGCTCGGCCTTGCGGTCTTCGCCGAAGTGCGTATCGTAGGCGCGCTGCACCGCTTCCGCCGCGCGCCATGCGGTGGCTTCGGCCGCGTAGACGCGCGCGGTGATCTCGCCCACCACCTGCTGCACCTGGGCGTCATCGCGCACGGCGAGCGCATTGCCGTGGCTATAGACGCGTTTGCGGTTGCGAACCTCCTCGGCCACGTCGCGTACGATGGCGCGCCCCGTGCCGGCAACCACCGCAATCAGCACGAGCTGATAGAACGCCGTCTGATATTTGAAGCGCGTGGAAAAGTCGATGATGTTCGCCTCTTCCACCACGGCGTTTTCGAAGGTCGACGTGCCGCTGCCCGTGGTGCGCTGGCCGAAGCCGTCCCAGTCGTCGCGGTGTCCCACGCCGGGCTGATGTGTGCTCACGGCCGCAATCACGTCGAGGCCGTCTTCGCGGCGCGCATAGACGTCGATCCAGTCCGCGAAGATGCTGCCTGTGCTGTAGTACTTGCGGCCGTTGACTACCCAGCGGTCCCCGTCACGCGACACACGTGTGACGACGTCGCCAATCTTCACGTCGCCCACTTCGGTCCACGCGTTGCCGACGAGGTTGCCCGCCACGAAGCGTTCGAGCCATGCGTCGCGGCTCGCGCCAGGCGCGGCATTCAAGCGGTCTTCGACGAACGCGAAATGGCCGCGTAGCGCCTGCGGCAGCGCGGAATCCGCTTCGGCCAGTTCGATCAGCAAGCGAGTGAGTTGCGGCAGCGAAGCACCGCCACCGCCGTATTCGAGCGGCACGCGCACGGCGCCGAAACCGGCAGCCTTCAGCCAGCCGATCTGCTCGTACGGCAGCGCGCGTGTGCGTTCGCGCTGAAGGGCGCCTTCGGCGATTCGTTTGAAGATGGGGCGAAAACGGACGGCGAGCTGTTCGTAGTCGACGGCGGACGTGGCGGGAAAAGGCGCAGGTTGAGTGAGCTGGTTCATAGGCGAGCCGGTCAGGTGAAGAGGTGAGGCAGGCGATGTACCTGCGGGTCCGCTCTTCTAGCACTGGCTATGCCATGCCGCGCGTTTTGCGCCTTCGCGCGAGGCGTGGCGCGCGACAGGCCGCTTGATCCGGCCGCCGACTCGCGCATAAACGGCTGCGGCGCTGCTGCACGCTGTGCAGTTGTGTTGCGGTGCTGCTGCGTGAGGAGCAACAGCACGGCTGCTGCCGAAGCAGCCGCTTCACCGCTCTACAACCATTCCCTCACCCGGTAATACAACATGCCGAGTTCGAGCGCCGGCTGTCGCCATGCTGGCCCGCCTGGAAAGCGCGCGTGTTTGATCTGCGCGAACAGATCGAACGCGGCGCGCTGCCCGACGATGGCTTGCGTGACGATACGCCCCGCAATACCCGTGAGCGCCACGCCGTGCCCTGAAAAGCCCTGCACGTAGAAGTAATTTGGATCGATGGCGCCGAAGTCCGGTGCACGGTTGCGCGTGACGTCGACGAAACCGCCCCACGTGTGTTGCACCTTCGTGTCGTCGAGCGACGGGAACACACCCACCATGCGTTTGCGAATTGTCTCGGCCAGTTGCGTGGGCGACGCGGCAGCGGAACTCGCACGGCCGCCGAACAGCAGGCGGTGATCTGCCGAGAGCCTGAAGTAATCGAGAAAGAAGTTGTTGTCGCAAATGGCCGCGCGGCTGGGGATCAATGCATCGGCGCGGGCTTTGCCGAGCGGTTCCGTGGCGACGATGTACGACGCGACCGGCGCAATGCGTGCCGCGATGGGCGCCGGCAGCACACCGCCAGGTGCCGCGTTGCAGCACGCCACCACGAAGCGGCAGCGCACTTCGCCCGTTGCGGTGCGCACCACAGGCTTCGCGCCGCGTACCACGTCGAGCACGGGCGATTGAGCGAACAGCATCGCGCCTTCGCGTCTCGCTGCGGCGGCGAGGCCCAGGCAATACTTGAGCGGATGCAGATGCCCGGAGAAGGAATCGTAGACGCCTGCGAGGTAGCGCGGCGACGAAACGTACCTCTGCACCTGGTTGCTGTCGAGCCACTGTAGCCCGCTGTAGCCCCAGCGCGTGGTGGCCGCATCCATCCAGTGGCGCAGATCCGGCACGCGTTTGGATTTCGTCGCAACGGTCACGTAGCCCGGCGTGAACTCGCATTCGATGCCATAGCGTTCAATGCGCTCGCGCACCAGCGCCACGCCTTCCACCGACATCGCCCACGCCGCGCGCATGCCGTCGGCGCCCAACTGCTGTTCCATCACTTCGTCTTTCGCGAAGCCGGTCAGCATTTGCCCGCCGTTGCGGCCCGACGCACCCCAGCCCGCGCGATGCGCGTCAACCACGGCCACCGTGAGGCCGCGCTCGCGACATTCGAGTGCAACGGAAAGCCCCGCGTAGCCCGCGCCGATCACGCACACGTCGGCATCCACGGTGCCTTCGAGCATGGGGTCGTCGGCACCGCGCGGCACGCTCGCTTCGTACCAGGAGTTTCTCGCGAGCGCGTTGGCGCGCGAGTCGAGGCTTGAGGTCATCCGAGCAAATCCTTCATTCGATACCAGGCCATCGCGAGTACGAGGGCCGGCGTGCGCAGCGCGCTGCCGCCCGGAAAGTCGCGGTGGCGAATCTTGCCGAACAGATCGAAACGGCTTGCCTGTCCGTCGATAGCTTCCGCAATCAGCTTGCCGGCAAGCCCTGTCGTGTTCACGCCGTGGCCCGAAAAGCCTTGCGCGAAATAGACCGTGGGCGCAATGCGCCCGAAGTGCGGCGCGCGATTCATCGTGATATCCACGAAGCCGCCCCACGCGTAATCGATCTTCACATCGGCCAGTTGCGGAAAAGTTTTGAGCATATCGCGGCGCATCGCTTCGCCCAGGTTGCGCGGTGCGAGCGTGGAATAGCTCACCTTGCCGCCCCACAGCAGCCGCGTGTCCGGCGCGGGGCGGAAGTAATCGAGCACGAAGCGGCTGTCGCACACCGCGGCCTGTGCGGGCATCAGCGCCTGGGCGCGGGCCTCGCCGAGCGGTTCCGTTGCGATCACGTACGTGCCTACGGGCATGATCTTGCGTGCCACGTCGGGCGCAAGCGCACCGAGGTAGGTGTTGCATGCGAGCACGACAAATTTCGCGCGAACCGAGCCCCGTGCGGTTTCCACCACATGCCCGCCGTTCGCGCTGACAAGTCGCGTGACGCAGCTGTCTTCGTAAATGCGTGCACCGTTTTGCGCGGCCGCGCGTGCAAGGCCCAACGTGTAATTGAGCGGATGCAGGTGGCCGCTGTCGGGATCGAACAGGCCGCCCAGGTAGCGCGAAGACTGCACATACGTGCCCATCTCGCTGCCTTCGACGTAACGAAAACCCTCGTAGCCGAAGCGTCGGGCCGCTTCGTCGCGCCAGTGCTGCAAAGCGAGCACATCGCGCGGCTTGTTGGCGGCGGTGAGGTAGCCCGGCATCAGTGCGCAATCTATGTTGTGCTTCGCGACGCGCTCTTTCACGATGGCGAGCGTTTCGAGCCCCATGTCCCAGATCTGCCGCACTTCGCCTTCGTTCATGTATTGCGCGAACGTGTCGATATCGCAGGCAAAGCCGCCAATCATTTGCCCGCCGTTGCGCCCGCTCGCGGCCCATCCGACTTTCGACGCTTCCAGCACGGCCACGGAATAGCCGCGTTCGGCAAGATTGAGCGCAGCGGATACGCCCGTGAGGCCGGCGCCGATCACGCAAACGTCGGCGTCGATGGAGCCTTCGAGCGAGGGATAGCGCGTGGTGTCGTTGACGGTGGCCGCGTAATACGACGCGACGTGAGGCTGATTGCAGAATGGGAGCATGAGGGACGATGCGAAAGAGGACGCGGCGCCGCAAAAGTGCGGCGCCGCGATTCAGCTACAGGTCAAACTACAACGCAAGACGTTAGAACGAGTAGATGAACTGCGTGGCGATCAGGTCGTTGCTCTTCGTGTACGAACCGTCGTTGCGCAGGAACACGTTCTTGTTGGCCCAGTCGTGGCGATATTCGACCTTCACCGTGATTTGCTGGGTCGGGTAGAACAGCAGGTCCAGCGCTACGTCCTGACGGTTCGCGCCCTTGCACTCGAAGCCGAGGCCGCCGTTGGCCTGCGACGCCGCCAGGCAGTCTGCGCCGATGCCGAAGCCGTTGGCGCTGTCCATGCCGTTGCCGCCCAGCACGATGCCGCCGCCGCCGCCGCCGTTCTTGCTATCCACGAGCAGGTCGTAACGCGCCGTGGCACCCATGCGTCCCAGGCCCGGCACGTTGAACTTGCGGTGCGCGAGGAGCGACAGGCCATACCACTGCGCGTTGCCGCCGTTGAACGCGGCGCGTTGCTGCTGACCGTAGTCGACTTCGGCGTTGTACTGAACGTCTGCGAGCGTGTAGGTTGCGTCGAGTTCGCCGAAGACGTAGTAGCCGGCCGAATTCGTTGCCTGACCGCCTGGGCCGAACACCACCTGACCCGCCGCATTCGTCGCGCTCGAAAGCGTTTGCCGCCCGACATTGAACGACCCGCCGATATCCAGCGCGCTCGACCACGTGTAATCCGCACGCGCCGTGAAGGTCGGAATCTTGTTGCTGGTGGTGATCGGATCGCCGAACGCATTCGTGCCCGTCTGCGTGACCGAGCCATACGTGCGGTACTGCTCGTTGCCGAGGAAGAACTTCCATGCCCAGTTGCCCGACGTGTAGTTCGCACCGATACCGATATAGCTGCCCGGATCCGAGAAGTCATACAGCAGGTTGTGCGTGAGCGTGAGCATCTGGTTCGACTGCTGCACTTCGTAGCCGCCAAAGCTCGGAATCAAGCCCGCCACGAGCGTCGTGGTCGCCGTGAGCGGCACGTTCACCACCGCGGTGTTCAGGATGTTGTTGCCGATGTTGCCGTGCTCGTTGGTGAGCAGCGTGATGCCGTTGCCGCGGTTCGGCATCAAGGTGATTTCGGCGGACGGCGCCATCGGGCCTACGCCAAAGGTCTTCTTGATGTCGAGATAGAGGTCGCCGAACGTGCTGTTGAAGTAGTTGTAGGCGCTCTCGTGATTCGCGAACAGGAACGAAGACGTGCCCGGCGCGCGGTTATACACGTAAGTCGGGTCGATGTAGCCCGTGACGGAAAGACCCGCGATCGGCCCCGTATTTGCAGCGTCGGTGAGCGAATCCACCTTGAGCTGCTGGTTCGCGATCTGCTGCTTCATCTCCGTCACTTCGTCGTTCGTCAGCGTGGCGCGAGCCTTGCCATAGTCCGGCGACGAGATATCGACCGGCGCGGGCGCGGCCGCAGTTGCCGCGCTAGCCGTCGGCTTCGTGGCCAGTTGCGACTTCAGGTCCTTCACTTCCTTTTGCAGCGCGTTCAACTGCGCCTGCAGGGCCCTGATCTGTGCGCTTGTGGAGTCTGCGAGCGCAATACCGGGCAACGCCCCGGCCACGAGCAGACAGATTAGCTTCTTTCTCATCTAGATTCTCCTTATCGTCGGTCGTATCGCGGATAACTTCGGCTTCAATGCGTGCGGCGTCTGCTTCAGGCCGTGCCGAGCGTCTTGCGCGCGGCGGCGGTTCGGGGTTGCGGCGAATCGGTGTCGGAAGGGTCCGAGGGCGAGGGCTGCGCAAAAGCCATCTGCATGTCGCGCAGGCGTCGTCGGTCACGTGCCACCATGAACTGGTTCACGACGATGACGCCGATCGTCACGGCCGTGATGAAGAGCGTGGCGAGCGCGTTCATTTCGGGGTTCAAACCAAGACGCACGCGCGAGAACACCACGAGCGGCAGCGTGGTGGAGCCGGGCCCGGAGAGGAACGCGGAGAGCACGAGGTCGTCGATGGAAAGGGTGAACGAAAGCAGCCAGCCCGAGATCAATGCCTGCGAGATCAGCGGCAAGGTGATCACGAAGAACACCTTGAGCGGCGTGGCGCCCAGATCGAGCGCGGCTTCTTCCAGCGACTTGTTGAGTTCCTTCACGCGCGACTGCACGATGATGGCGACATACGAAACGCACAGCATGACGTGACCAATCCACATCGTGAAGACGCCGCGTCCCTTGGGCCAGCCCAAGATTTGCTCCATCGCCACGAAGAGCAGCAGCAGCGAGATGCCCTGAATCACTTCGGGAATCACGAGCGGAGCGTTGATCATCGCGGTGTACAGCGTGAAGCCGCGAAAGCGCCCGAAGCGCGCCAGCACGAACCCGGCCCACGTGCCGATCACCACCGATGCGAAGGCCGTCATCAGACCAATCTTCAGCGAGAGCCACGCGGCGGAAAGTAGTTCGTCATCCTGAAGCAGTGCCGCGTACCACTTGAACGAGAAGCCGGACCACACCGTCACGAGCTTCGATTCGTTGAACGAGTAGACAACGAGGCTGATGATCGGGATGTACAGAAACAGAAAACCGAGCGCGAGCACGCTCACGGAAAGCGGCTTGTTGGGCTTGATCATTTCGCGTCCCCCAGTTCTTTGACCTGGTAATACTGAAAGACGGCCATCGGCACGAGCAGCAGCATGACCATTGCGACCGTTACCGCGGAAGCCATGGGCCAGTCCATGTTGTTGAAGAACTCGTCCCACATCACGCGGCCCAGCATCAACGTGTCG
This sequence comes from Paraburkholderia sp. SUR17, assembly GCF_029536165.1. Classification (NCBI taxonomy): domain Bacteria; kingdom Pseudomonadati; phylum Pseudomonadota; class Betaproteobacteria; order Burkholderiales; family Burkholderiaceae; genus Paraburkholderia; species Paraburkholderia sp. SUR17. The sequence continues at coordinate 2,961,723 of NZ_CP120509.1, read as the reverse complement.
GCGCCGCCCAGCAGTTCGGGAATCACGTACTCGCCCACGGCGGGAATGAACACGAGCAGGCTGCCCGCGATGATGCCGTTCTTCGAAAGCGGCAACGTGATGCGCGTGAACGCGACCCACGGCTTCGCGCCCAGGTCGTAGGCCGCTTCCAGCAGCGTGAGGTCCATCTTCACGAGGTGCGCGTAAAGCGGCATCACCATGAACGGCAGATACGAATACACCATGCCGATATAGACACCCGCGTCGCTGTGATAGAGCCGCAGCGGGTTGTGGATGAGGCCGATGGCCATGAGCGCGTGGTTGAGCAGCCCGTCGTCTTTCAGGATGCCGATCCAGGCGTAGACGCGAATCAGGAACGACGTCCAGAACGGCAGCATCACGCCCATCATCAGAATGTTGCGCGTGCCCGGGGCCGAGCGCGCGATGTAGTACGAAATGGGGTAGCCGATGAGAAGGCACAGCAGCGTGGATACCGCCGCCATCTTCAGCGAGCTGATGTAGGTGGCGATATAGAGACTGTCCTGCAACAGGAACGCGTAGTGCCCGAGCTGCAGTGCGAAGTGCACCATGCCGTCCTTCACGCTCATCAAGGCCGTGTAGGGCGGAATGCTCATCATCTGGTCGGCGAAGCTGATCTTCAGCACCAGCACGAACGGCAGCGCGAAGAACACCGCGAGCCACACGAACGGCACACCGATTACGGTGGAGCGCCCGGAGGGAACGAAACGCGAAAGTGTGCGCGCAAGCGTAGCGCGTACCGACGCGGTGCTGCCGTTGACCACCGGCAAGGAAGGGGAGGCAGGGTTTCTCATTGCGTCAGCACCACGCCGCTAGCCGGCGACCAGGAGACGAACACGTCGTCGTTGTAGTCGGGCGCACCGTCTTGCATGAGGTGCGAGCTGGAGAGATTGGAGACCACGACTTTGCCGCTCGGCAGGCGCACGTGGTACAGCGAATAGCTGCCCATGTACGCAACATCCGTCACCACGCCGCGCGCCCAGTTGTGCGGTGCCGAGGGACGCTCGCGCGTCACGCGTACACGTTCGGGACGCACCGAAATGCCCACCGGCATGCCGAGCGGCCCGGTCACACCGTGACTCACATACATGCGCGCTTCGAGGTCTTCGCTTTCCACGAAGATGTGGTCGGGCTCGTCTTCCACCACCACACCTTCGAAGAGATTGGTTGAGCCGATGAACTCCGCGGAGAAGCGGCTGTTCGGAAACTCGTACACCTGGTTAGGCGTACCAATCTGCACGATGCGGCCTTCGCTCATCACGGCGAGGCGGCTCGCCATCGTCATGGCTTCTTCCTGGTCGTGCGTGACCATCACGCAGGTCACGTCTACCTTCTCGATGATGTTCACGAGTTCCAGCTGCGTCTTCTGGCGAATCTTCTTGTCGAGCGCGGACATCGGTTCGTCGAGCAGGAGCAGCTTGGGGCGCTTCACGAGCGAGCGCGCCAGCGCCACACGTTGCTGCTGACCGCCGGAAAGCTGGTGCGGCTTGCGCTGCGCGTAGCGGCTCATCTGCACGAGGTTGAGCACGTCGGCCACGCGGTCGCGAATCTCGTTCTTCGGCGCGCCTTCCTGCTTGAGGCCGAATGCGACGTTCGCTTCCACCGTCATGTGCGGAAAGAGCGCGTACGACTGGAACATCATGTTGACGGGCCTGCGGTACGGCGGAAGCGTGGCGAGGTCTTCGCCGTCCACGAAGATGCGCCCGGAGGTGGCCGTCTCCAGTCCCGCGAGCATGCGCAGCAGCGTGGACTTGCCGCAGCCGGAGCTGCCAAGCAGTGCAAACAGCTCGTTTTTCGCGATGCTGAGGCTCACGTTGTCCACGGCGGTGCTGTCGCCGAATTTCTTGACGACGTTTTCGATGCGGACGAACTCGTCGGTTTTCGCTTGCCCGGCCGCGGGCGGGCGCGCCATCTGTGCGGCATTGACTGAAGGCGTCGATTTCATGATGTAACCATTCCTTCCTTGCTGAACCTGCGCAATTGCAGGCGCGAGTGCTCCCACACGAGGCGCGCAAGGCGATTCGCAGGGGGGACTGCTGCGGTAATCGGGGAGACCGCGCGCGTTCGCACGCGCGCTGCCGAACTGCCGGATTGCTGACTTCGCGCGGAAGAGGTGTCGAGCGACGCCTTTTCCGCAAACGTGGATGGTGGTGCGCGTCGGGTTAGTGACCGGTCTTCAGCTGAGCCCAGAGACGGTTTTCAAGACGCAGAATGTCTGCCGGCATCGGCCGCATCAGCGTCATCTTCTTCAACACGTCTTCGGGCGGGTAAACCGTGGTGTCCTGTGCAACGGCGGGCACGACGAACTGGCGAGCCGCGTGATTCGCGGTGGGGTAGAACACCTCGTTCGTGATCGCGGCGTTGACCTTCGGGTCTTCGATGTAGTTGATCCACTTCATGGCCGCTTCGGGATGCGGCGCGTCTTTCGGAATCACCATCACGTCGAACCACAGCAGACCGCCTTCCTTCGGGTTCGAGAACTTGACCTCATACGAACGCTTGGCTTCCTGAGCGCGGCGGCGTGCGATGCCGACGTCGCCAGACCAGCCCAGCGCCACGCAAACGTCGTTGTTCACGAGGTCGTTGATGTAGCCCGACGAGTTGAACTGCGTGATGTACGGACGAACCTGCTTGAGCACCTGGAACGCTGCCTGGTAGTCCGCAGGGTTCGTGCTGTTCGGATCTTTGTGCATGTATTGCAGCGTGGCGGCGAACACGTCTACAGCCTGATCGAGGAACGACACGCCGCAGCCCTTGAGCTTGGAGAGGTACTGCGGATCGAGCACGAGGGACCAGCTATCCACGGGCGCGTTGTCGCCCAGCGCCTTCTTGACGGCCTGCACGTTGTAGCCCACGCCGTCGGTGCCGTACGCCCAGGGCACGCCGTACTGGTTGCCCGGGTCGGCGTCGGCAATCATCTTCATCAGCACGGGATCGAGGTTCGCCAGATTCGGAATCTTCGATTTGTCGAGCTTCTGGTAGACGCCCGCCTGAATCTGCTTGGCCATGTAGTTCGACGTGGGCACCACGATGTCGTAGCCCGAGCTGCCTGCAAGCAGCTTGGCTTGCAGCGTGTCGTCGCTGTCGTAGTTGTCGTACTTGACCTTGACGCCGCTTTGCTTCTCGAAGTTCGGAATCGTGTCCTTCGCGATGTAGTCGGACCAGTTATAGACGTTCAACTCGGTGTCGGCCGCCTGCACCGCCGGACTCGAAAACGCCGCGAGACCGCCGACCACGAGAACCGCCGCACTTGCGACTGCATGACGAAGATGACAAACACGCATGGTTATTCCCCTGAAGGTGAGAGCCGGACGGCGGCTCGCCCCGGTACACCCCCGCGGTGCACCCCATAGGCCGCCGTCCGAAGGTGTGGCAGTTACGAAAGACCCAGTTGTTGCGCCGTTGCGTCGACGGCTTTTTTCGCCTTCGACACGAGTTCGTCGATTTCCTGCCTCGTGATGACGAGCGGCGGCGAAAGCAGCATCCGGTCGCCGGTGGCCCGCATGATGAGGTTGCCGTTGAAGCAGAAGTCGCGGCAAATCGTGCCTACGTCGCCGCCGTTTTCGAAGCGCTTGCGCGTTTTCGGGTCTTGCGCGAGCTGCAGCCCCGCAACGAGGCCCGCACCCGCAATCTCGCCGATCAACGGATGACCCGCGAAGGTCTCGCGCAGCAGTTGCTGGAAGTACGGACCGGTGTCGTTCTTCACGCGCTCCACGATCTTGCCGTCGCGCAGCAGTTTCAGATTCGCGAGCGCCACGGCAGCGGCAACCGGATGGCCCGAATACGTGAGGCCGTGGTTGAACTCGCCGTGCTCGATGATCGCCTTCGCAATGCGCTCGTGCAGACCCACCGCGCCCATCGGGATGTAGCCGCTCGTGAGGCCCTTGGCCATGGTGATGAGGTCCGGCTCGAAACCGAAATGCTGGTGTGCGAACCATTCGCCGGTGCGCCCGAACCCGCCGATCACTTCGTCGGCCACGAGCAGGATGTCGTACTTGCGGCAGATGCGCTGGATCTCCGGCCAATACGTGGAGGGCGGGAAGATCACGCCGCCCGCCCCCTGGAAAGGCTCACCGATGAATGCGGCCACGTTTTCCGCACCCAGTTCGAGAATCTTCGCTTCGAGCTGCTGTGCGCGTGCAAGGCCGAACGCCTCGGGCGTCATGCCGGCCTCGGCTTCGCCGAAGTAGTAGGGCTGGTCGATGTGAACGATGTGCTCGACTTTCGAAGGCATCTGTTCGTGCATGTAGCCCATGCCGCCCAGCGTGGCGCCCGCAATGGTCGAACCGTGATAGGCGTTCTTGCGCGAGATGACGTACTTCTTCGACGGCTTGCCTTGCGTAATCCAGTACTGGTGTACCGTGCGCAGCACCGTGTCGTTGCCTTCCGATCCGCTGTTGCAATAGAAGAAGTGCGTGAACGGTGCGGGCGTGATTTCGGCCAGCAGCGCGGAAAGTTCGATGACGGGCGGGTGCGTGGTCTTGAAGAACGTGTTGTAGTAGGGCAGCTCCTGCATCTGCCGGTAGGCCGCTTCCGCCAGTTCTTTGCGACCGTACCCGACGTTCACGCACCACAGCCCCGCCATGCCGTCGATGATCTTGTTGCCTTCGGAGTCCCACAGATAGACGCCCTGCGCCTTCACGATCACGCGGCTACCCGCGCGATTGAGCGAACCCATGTCCGAAAACGGATGGATGTGGTGCGCCGCGTCGAGTGCACGATATTCCGCGGTGGTGCGTTGCTGCGCGACCTGCGCGCCCGCCACGGGCGCGGCCGGTGCCACTTGTACCCATGCTGCTTCTTCTGTCCGGTAACTCATGTTGCCTCCAATGTGTCTGCGCGTTGTTTTAAACGTGCAGCAGCAGATGTTTGCGTTCCCACGAACTGATCACGCGGAAGAACGCTTCGTATTCGGTTTCCTTCAGCGCTAGATAGGCCTTGACGAACTTCTCGCCCAGCATCGAGTTGAGCGGCTCGCACGCGGCCATCAGCGTGAGACCTTCTTCCAGGTTGCGCGGCAACTGGTACGGCAGCTCGTAGCCGTCGCTCGTGAGCGGGTCGGTGGGCTTGAGGTGCTGCGTCATGCCGAGGTAGCCCGCCGCGAGTGTGGCCGCGATGGCGAGATACGGATTGCAGTCCACGCCCGGAATACGGTTCTCGATACGCCGTGCAGCGGGCGACGAGTACGGAATGCGGAAACCCACCGTGCGGTTGTCGAAGCCCCATTGCACGTTGATGGGGGCCGCCATGAAACGCGAGAGCCGGCGATACGAATTGATGTACGGCGCAAAGATGGGCATGAGTGCCGGCGTGTACTTCTGCAGGCCGGCGATGTAGCCGTAGAACATGTCGGTGGCTTTACCGTCGCTGCCCGTGAAGAGGTTCTGGCCCGTCTCTTCGCTCACCAGACTCTGATGCACGTGCATGGCGGAACCGGGCTCGTTCTCCATGGGCTTCGACATGAAGGTGGCATACATGTGATGGCGCAGCGCGGCTTCACGCACCGTGCGCTTGAAGAGGAACACGCGGTCGGCCAGGTTGAGCGGGTCGCCGTGCAGGAAGTTGATTTCCATTTGCGCGGCGCCCACCTCGTGGATGAGCGTGTCCACCTCCAGGTCCTGCACGTCGCAGTACTCGTAGATGTCCTCAAAAAGCGGATCGAACTCGTTGACCGCTTCGATCGAATACGCCTGGCGGCCCGTTTCGGGACGCCCCGTGCGGCCGATAGGCGGCGCGAGCGGCATGTCCGGGTCCTTGTTCATTTCCACCAGATAGAACTCGAGTTCCGGTGCAATGACAGGCTTCCAGCCCTTTGCCTTGTAGAGATCGAGCACGCGGCGCAGTACACGGCGCGGGGAGATTTCAACGGGCGTGCCGTCGAAATGGACGCAGTCGTGAATGACCTGTGCGGTGGGGTCGACGGCCCAGGGAATGATGCGGATGGTGGACGGGTCGGGCACGCAGACCATATCGGGGTCCGTCACGCCAGTGAGGGTGCCGTCTTCCGGATACTCGCCGGTGACGGTCTGAATCATCACGGCCTGCGGCAGGCGCATTGACTCGCCTGATTCGAACTTGCTGCGCGGAATGATCTTGCCGCGCGCAATGCCGGCCATGTCGGGAATGATTGCTTCGATTTCGGTGATGTGATGCTTTTTCAGAAATTCGTCTATTTCATGCATGATTGTTCTCTCAGTCTTTGTGAGGGCCGGCTCAGACTTTCACGGCGATGGGCGCGTGAAGGTCGGCCCCGATCTGTATTCGGGCAAGCATCCGTTCGCGGCATGCGGCGCCGAACGCACGGAAGATCGCGGTGGAAAGCGCGTCTTCGGCGTGCTTCCATTCGGGATGCCATTGCACGCCGAGCGCAAAGGCACGTGCGCCTTCTACGCTCACCGCTTCGATCAGGCCGTCCGGCGCGACCGCTTCCACCGTGAGGCCTGTGCCCAGCTTCTCGATGCCTTGCCCGTGCAGCGAATTCACACGAGCTTCGCTGACGCCTGAAGCGAGGCGCTGCAACACGCCGCCTGCCGTGAGGCGAATGGCGTGCGCGGGTCCGTACTGCACGTGGAGTTCCTCGTTCTTGTCCTCGCGGTGATCGTCGAGGCCATTCACGGCATGCACTTCCTGATGCAGCGTGCCGCCGAACACGACATTCATTTCCTGGAAGCCGCGGCAGATAGCGAGCACCGGCACGCCCGCTTCGATGGCCGCACGCATGAGCGGCAGCGTGGTGGCGTCGCGCGCCGGGTCGTGCAGCGTGCCCGGCGCGCTGGGGTGGCCGCCGTAACGGTGCGGCTCGACATTTGAATAGCTGCCCGTGAACAGCAGGCCGTCCACCGTATCCAGAATGTCTGCCGCTCTCTGCCGCACACCGAGCGCGGGCAACAGCATGGCGAGCGCGCCGGCGCCGTCCACCACCGCTGCGATGTATTTCTCGCCGGTGACGTGCGACGGGTGCGAACCCATCATGGTTCTATCGGCTGTTACGCCGACCAATGGCTTTTTTTGCATGACTTCACGTTGCCTTTTTATTGCCTTTTTTGTTTCGCCAATAGCGATTAACAAAATAAAGGCGCGACATGACCCCTCGGCTACGCAAATTGCGTAAGCCGCTTCTTGACGGGCACTACAGGCGGTTCGACGCTAGCGAACCGCGCTGCGCGTTTCGATCATGTAGGCTGTCCGCTTCGGTCCAATGTGCGGCGCAATGCAGTTAAAGCGCGCGCGCAACGGACGACCGCATACCGTGGCGTGGACCATCGCACGAGCGAGGCGCCGCAATAGACGGGTGAAGCGAACCGCGAAAGGAGGAGAGGCGCTACGGCAGCAGCGAAGCGACTTCGTCGGTGCGCACGGCGATGAACGCGCGCGCAGACGTAGCGTTGTGACGCCGCACCGAACGACGGGACAGGATGGTGAAGACGGACAGGAACAGGCGAGAGGCAAGCCTGCCGCTACTGCCGTCGGAGATGGACGAGTCACTGCGAAGACACCTCGCATGACTTCGATCCCACCTTACCAGAGGGCCACGGACTCTCACGATTACACTCGACTGACGACGTTGAAAGTATTGAACGCCCCGATCAATGAAACGCACGTAGCGTTTAAGGAATCGGGACATTGGCCGGCTGCCGGGAGCCGTCGCAGATGCAGCATATTGATTGAACCGCGCATTGTGACGACACCGTGATGCCGACCTTGTAGATCAGCATATACGAGCCAAAAACGCCGTCAAATCTTTTTTTCGAAAACCCGACTCAGGGGTTTCCCCGAGGTCGGAATAAATCATTCGCAAAAGGAATGGTGCTCGAGGTGTCCATTATTTCGAACACCTTGCAGGGTTTTCCCAGGCGGAAAACGGGGGAAAGTGATTAGAATATTCAACACTTTTCCAATCCACCCGTCGTGTTCCGACGTTCTCTCATCGTGTCCGAAGCCGCATCCACGTCCACTGAAGTTGCTACCCGTTTGCGTTACGTGCGCAAGAAACATGGGCTTTCGCAGCGCGAACTGGCAAAGCGCGCGGGCGTGACGAACGGCACCATCTCGCTCATCGAACAGAGTCGCGTGAGTCCTTCCGTAGGTTCGCTCAAGAAGCTGCTCGAATGCATTCCGATGAGCCTCGCCGAGTTCTTCACGTTCGAAGTGGTGGAAGACCGCACGGTGGTGTCGCGTCGCGGCGAGATGCCCAATCTTGGCAGCGCTTCCATCGAGTTCTATCTTGCGGGCGCCAGCGTGAAAGACCGCAACATGGGCATCTTGCGCGAGGTCTATCAGCCGCTTTCGGATACGGGCCCCGAGATGCTCACGCATGCGGGCCACGAAGGCGGCGTCGTCGTGGCGGGACAACTCGAACTGACGGTGGACGGTTCCACGTGGCTGCTCGACCCCGGCGACAGCTACTACTTCGAAAGCCGCTTGCCGCACCGTTTTCGCAATCCCAGCGCGGAACACGTCTGCGAGGTGGTGTCGGCGAATTCGCCGCCAACCTTCTGACGTTGCGCCAACGCGGTTCGTACTCGCACGTAGCGTCGTGCTGCGTGCGCTGACGCGAGCCGCCCAACATTGAGGCATCCTGATGGACAAGACGACTCTGGCTTACTGGCAGGACAAGGCCGCGACGCTCGCAATCGAAGGGCGCGCATTCATCGACGGCGAATACCGCCACGCGCAGTCGGGCAAGACGTTCGATTGCGTGAGCCCCATCGACGCGCGTGTGCTCGCGAAGGTTGCCGATTGCGGCGCGGCCGATGTCGATGCCGCAGTGGCCGCAGCGCGCCGTGCGTTCGACGCGCAGGTGTGGGCCGGGCTGAACCCGCGCAAGCGCAAGGCCATTCTGCTGCGCTGGGCCGCGTTGATGCGCGAGCACCTCGACGAACTCGCGCTACTCGAAACGCTGGACGCGGGCAAGCCGATTGGCGACACGACGACTGTCGATGTACCGGGCGCAGCCTATTGCGTCGAATGGTTCGCGGAAGCCATCGACAAAGTAGGCGGCGAGGTCGCGCCCGCGGACCATCATCTCGTGGGGCTCGTGACGCGCGAGCCGCTTGGTGTGGTGGCCGCTGTGGTGCCGTGGAACTTCCCTATTCTGATGGCGGCATGGAAGTTCGGGCCTGCACTTGCAGCGGGCAATAGCGTCGTGCTGAAGCCTTCGGAAAAGTCGCCGCTCACGGCGATCAAGGTCGCGCAACTCGCGAGAGAAGCGGGTTTTCCGGCGGGCGTCTTCAACGTGGTGCCGGGCGGCGGCGAACCGGGCAAGCTGCTCGCGCTTCACAACGACGTGGATTGCCTTGCGTTTACCGGCTCCACGAACGTGGGCAAGCTCATCATGCAGTACGCGGGGCAATCGAATCTCAAGCGCGTGTGGCTGGAGCTGGGCGGCAAGTCGCCGAACATCGTGCTGCCCGATTGCCCGGACATGGACCGTGCCGCCAACGCTGCGGCCGGCGCGATCTTCTACAACATGGGCGAGATGTGTACGGCCGGTTCGCGGCTGCTCGTGCATCGCGACATCAAAGATGCGTTCATCGAAAAGTTGATCGCCGCGGCGCGCAGCTATGTGCCTGGCAATCCTCTTGATCCGAAGGTCTCGATGGGGGCCATCGTGGACCAGGTGCAGCTTGATCGCGTACTGGGCTATATCGAGGCAGGCCGCAAGGAGGCGAAGCTGTTGACGGGTGGCGCTCGCGTGAACGAGTCGTCGGGTGGCTTCTATGTGGAGCCGACCGTGTTCGACACGACGCCCAACGCGAAGATCGCGCGTGAAGAGATCTTCGGGCCGGTGCTCTCGGTCATCACGTTCGATTCCATCGACGAAGCGGTCGGCATTGCCAACGACAGCGACTATGGCCTTGCCGCCGCTGTCTGGACCGGCAATCTCACCACGGCGCACGAAGTGGCCCGCCGTCTGCGCGCGGGCACCGTGTGGGTCAACTGCTACGACGAAGGCGGCGACATGAACTTCCCCTTCGGCGGCTACAAGCAATCGGGCAACGGCCGCGACAAGTCGTTGCACGCACTGGAGAAGTACACCGAGCTGAAGTCCACGCTCGTGCGGCTGCGCTAAAGGATTCGCAAGCCAGCGCGGCGGCGCGTACGCAACGCACCGCCGCGTTCCCAATGAATCCGGCTGCCGGCACGTTGCCCGTGAGGCGGGCACGCGCCGGTCCTCCAATCAGGTCATTCCATGACTGAAATCCTCTATGGCGACGGTGCGATCCGCCGCCCCTCTCTCTACGGTTCTTCTATCGAAAACACTTACGCGGGCGTGCTCTCGTTCATGCGACGCACGTATACGCGAACGCTCGACGGTGCAGATGTCGTTGTCTCCGGCATACCGCTCGATCTTGCCACGACGTTTCGCTCCGGCGCGCGCCTCGGGCCTGCGGCGGTGCGCGCGGCGAGCGTGCAACTCGCGGAACTGCACCCATACCCGTGGGGCTTCAATCCGTTCGACGAACTCGCCGTGATCGACTACGGCGACTGCTGGTTCGATGCGCACAATCCGCTTTCGATCAAGCCGGCCATCGTCGAGCATGCGCGCACCATCCTGAAGTCGGGCGCGAAGATGCTCACGTTCGGCGGCGATCACTACGTGACGTACCCGCTGCTCGTCGCGCATGCGCAGAAGTACGGCCGGCCGCTCTCGCTCATTCACTTCGATGCGCATTGCGATACCTGGGCCGACGACAGCCCCGACAGCCTCAACCACGGCACGATGTTCTACAAGGCCGTGAAGGAAGGGCTGATCGATCCGAAGACGTCGGTGCAGGTCGGCATTCGCACGTGGAACGACGACTTCCTCGGCATCAACTTGCTCGACGCCGCGTGGGTGCATGAGCACGGGCCGCGCGCTGCGATCGAGCGCATTGCTTCGATCGTGGGCGACCGCCCTGCCTATCTGACCTTCGATATCGACTGCCTCGACCCCGCGTTCGCGCCGGGTACGGGCACGCCGGTGGCAGGCGGACTCTCGTCTGCACAGGCGCTCGCCATCGTGCGGGGACTCGGCAACGTGAACCTGGTGGGCGCGGACGTAGTGGAAGTGGCGCCGGCCTACGATCAGAGCGAGATCACGGCGCTTGCCGCCGCGCACATTGCGTGCGATCTGCTTTGTTTGTGGCGGCAGCGCAAGGTGGCTGCACGCTGATGTGATGGCGGGGCGCGGCGGCGTTAACTATTGGGCGCGCCGCCGTGCTTTACTCCACCGGCTCAGCGTCGTCCGAGGCCGGCATGGGCGCCGTGTCGTTCCGTTGCGCCGGCTTCGCCCCGGCCACCTTCAGGCGTTGCACTTCCGGCAGCTGGCAATAGCGCAGCGAGAAACTGCGTCCCTCGGACTTCGCCGCATACATCGCCGCGTCCGCGTTGAGCAGCAGTTCGCGGGCGGAGGAACCATCCTGCGGATACTCCGCAATGCCGATGCTCGCGCCTACGGTCATGCGTTTGCCGTCCACGGGCAGGTCGTCGTCGAGCGCGCGCACGATGCAGTCAGCTAGTTCGGATGCCTGATCAGTTGCCTGCGCGCCTTCCACAAGTACGATGAACTCGTCGCCGCCCAGACGTGCCACCGTGTGCCCGCCCGTCAGTACTTGCTGCAGCCGGCGCGCAACGGCCGTGAGCACGCTGTCGCCCACGGAATGTCCGAACTGGTCGTTGATCTGCTTGAAGCGGTCCAGGTCCACGAACAGCACAGCGAGCCGGTCGTGATGCGTGGCGGCGTGGCGTATTGCCGTCTCAAGCCTGTGCATGAACAGCATGCGGTTTGGCAAACCCGTGAGCATGTCGTGATTGGCAAGATGCACGAGTTCGTGCTGCTTGTCGTGCAGCGCGTTCACCTGTGAGCGGATCTCCCGCCGCATGCGGTCGAAGCAGCGCGCAAGCACGCCGATTTCGTCCGTGCGCCTGAGCGGCAGCGGGTCCATGGTGTGCTCGGAAAGGAAGTGCGTGGCAGCGTGGGTCAGTATCTGCAGCGGTTTCGTGAGCGCGCGGGCGAACAGGATGGCAAGCAACAGGGCGACCGCGCTCGAAAACAGCACCATGCGCACGATCTGGTCGCCCAGCAGATTGGCCCCCGTCAGTACACCCGCGAGCGGCTTGCCAAGACCGAGCACGATGAAGCGATTGCCGGCGGTTTGCCCGAAGGGCCGCCGCACGAAGGCGAGCACTTCGCCCGGCGCCTGCTTGGGATGAGCGAGGCCGTTGAGAAGCAACGTGTCTGTCGTTCGTTCGAAGAGCGGCAGCGTGGCCGGGAAGCTGTCCTGCATGAGGACGCGGCGGCCTTTGTCGAAGCCGAATGTCTTCGATGCATCGGGATGCACGAGGAAGTCGCCCCACTCGTTGGCGAGATACACGTCGTAAGCCGCGGGCAGGTCGGCGCGCAACCGCTCGAACATGGCAGCGAGGTCCACGTCCACTACCACGACGCCCACTACACGCCCGTTCGGCGTCGTGACGGGCGTAGCCAGACGAAGCGTGGGACGGCCTTCGGCATAGTGCGCGCCGCGTTCATGGTTGATGGTGATGGGCCCCACGTACACGCGGCCCGGCGGCAGCGCCAACGTGTCGAACACATAGGCGAACTGTCCTTTCTCCTGAAGGTTCTCGTCCTTGACCTGGGTGGCGCCCCCGCGTTCACGGTCGAAGCGGATGCGTTCCAGGCCATAACGGTCGCGTGAAATGAGCCGCGCCTGCAGGTACTCGGGATGGTGCTTCATGAAGCTCGCGAACACTTGCGAGAGCCGCGTGCGGTCTGGCCCGATGGCGTTGTCGTCTGTCGTACCCGCAACGAGCGAGGACGACGGCATGGCGGCGAGCACGAGCGTGTCGGCGGCCATGTCGTCGATGGTCTGCGAGAAGCGCTGGCCGAGCAGCTCTGTCGAGGTGAGCAGATTGCGGCTCGCTTCGCCGACCAGCATGGTGCGATTGGCGCGGTACGCGTAATAGCCGGTCGATCCGGAGGCGAGCACACCGATCAGCGCGAGCAGAATCGAGAGCTTGAAGGTCAGGCCCGAACGGATCATTGGAAGCGCTCCGGACGGTCGCCCGATACGACGCGGTTCCACAGCGACTCGCGCTCTTCGGTGTTTTCCACCGGCTGAATCCAGACGAGATGCGCGTGTTCGCTCGTGTAGCCCGATGGTTCGGTCAACGTATTGGCAAGCCCCTGACGTTGAGGCAGCAGCACGCTCACGTCCGGTTCGAGCATGTAGTTGATCCATTCGAGCGCAAGCGTGCGGTTCTTCGCTGCGGCCGTCATCGCCCAGCAATCGAGCCACGCGAGCGCACCTTCGTCGGGAATCACGTAACCAACATCGGCACCGGCTTTGCGCAACTGCTCGAGTTGCTGCGTGCCGTAATTGCCGAACATGAGCGCGACCTTGTGCTGCATGAAGAACGCCGTAGCTTCCTCGGGCAGCGTGTAGTAGGTCAGCAGATTGCGGCGCAGCGCCACGAGCTTCAGCGCAATGGTGTGCATCTGCTCGGGGCTTAGCTGGAACGGCTGGGTGTAGCCGAGCGCGAGCGCAGTGAACGAGAAGTTGTGCTGAGCGCTGTTGAAGTCGAGCACCTTGCCGCGGTAGCGCGGATTCCACAGCTCGTTCATCGAGCGCGGAGCTACCGGCACCTGCTTGCGATCGTAGATGAGTCCCATCGACGAATAGGTGAACGGAATACCGTACGCCTTGCCGTTCTGCGTGAGCCCATTGATGGACGAGAGCGCGCGAAAACGCGGCAATTGACGCTGCGTATTCGGCAGACTCGCGAGATCGAGTGGCGCGAGCAGGTTCTCCTGCGTGTAGCGATGAATCTCGGCTGTGTTCGCCGCAAGCACGTCGAACTGCGGAGCCGCGCCCGTATGCAGCTTGCTCCACAATGCTTCGTCCGAGTCGACGAACGTCACTTCAACGTGCGCGTTGTAGCGCGACTCAAAGGTTTTCACGACGTCGCTGTCGGCGTAGCCCGGCCATGCGAGCACACGCAACACGTTGTCGTAGGCGAGCGCGGGCAGGGTCGCGAGCAGGCAACCGGCAAACGCAACCGCAAGCAACAGCGCACGAAGCACCGAGGTGCCGCGCACCAGGGAATGAAGCAGGGCCGCGCAGAACGCGAAGAAGAACGGAGCGGCGAAGGCGTTCGACACAAAACGCGCACGGCTGCCAGAGAGACTCCCGCCTGCGCGCGCCGCCTTGAGCGAAGTGCTGCCCCGGCGGATGCGGCTCGGGCGGTTTCGCGGGCGGGGCAATCGGGAAGGGCCGAGGCCGAGGCGCATTTGTCCGTCCTTTGCAATCACATGCACAAACTCAAAACTGCCTCCCGGGGTATGCCCAGGGGCGTGCTCAATGGCCAAAGCAGACGAAGCCGTATGGGCTGCGGCATAGCGTTTGAAGGTGTAGCAGTGGTGCTGGGCGGCAATCTTCAGATAAAGCTTTTCGCCCGAGAGAGGTTGCCGCGTTGCGGCGCCGTCCCGCGTTTATAGCATCAAATCCGTCTCTTTTGGACGGGTAACAATGTAGCGGGCGCTGCGCAATATCCGAAGTGCTGCCCCTCTTTTAACGGCTTACGCCGCGCGATCTTTAGATGTGGCAAGCACTCGGCGGTAACCGCGGCCGTCGCTGTTAGTGGTGCCAGCTAGTTTGTTAAATGAGGCGGGCGCATTGCGGACGGCACGCTATTTCGTATGATTGTTAACCTCGCGAATGGCCATGGTGTTTGAAGCGTGCTGTGCACGTTCCCAAATGGCGGCCGCGCAGTCACGACGCGAGAGCAAACTGGAAGGGCGAAAGCAACGTCGACGAGGAGTCCCACATGGAACGACCCGGCTTCATCCGGCATTGGACGGAACTGGAAGGCGAAGATAACCAGCACTACGCCGGCGATACCGAACGCATGGCAATCAACGCGCCGCTTGCCCGCAAGTTGGGGCTGACGCGCATCGGCATTCATCACAACCGCTTGTTGCCCGGACGGCGCACGTCGTATCCGCACGCCGAAAGCGCCGAAGAAGAGTTTGTGTTCGTGCTGGAAGGCACGCCGGACGTGTGGATAGACGGCCACTTGCATCGCCTCGAGCCGGGCGATTCCGTGGCGTTTCCCGCGGGTACGGGCATTTGCCACACGTTCATCAACAACACAGACACCGAAGTGCGCCTGATGGTGATTGGCGAGCCGCCGAAGGACGAGAACCGCATTCGCTACCCGATGAACGAGGCGTACGAGGCGACGCGCGCGGACCGATGGACCGACTGGCCCGCCCGCGAGATGGGCCCGCACGATGGCAAGCCGGATCGGGGGCGGTCTTAGGCGGGTTTGAGCCGGCTTGGGCGGGCCGTCGGCGCGAAGACACGCTTTGCGGCCGTCGCGCCGCCCAATTAATGCACCTCGGGGTGCACCGCTGCGACCACCTCGCCCGTTTCGAGCAGCGACTTGAGGTTCGACAGAATGCGCGGCCAGCCGCCCGACACGGCCTTGATGAAGCCGGAATCCGGCAGGTCGCGTTCCATCCCATGCGTGACCGTGAGCCTGGCCGCGTTGAGCTGAGGCTCGATCTCCATCACGCAGACCGAATACCCTTCCTCTTTCAGCTCCGGCCTGAATTCGTTACGCCAGCGCAGGGCGAGCCGCTTCGGCGGGTCGAACGCGACGATCTCGCCGGTGTCGGCTACGCGCCCATCCGGGAACAGCATCTTCCATGAAGCACCGGCTTTCCACTCGGCCTCGATATGCATGCCGAACCAGTACTGCTTCATGAACGCGGGGCTCGTGAGCGCTTCCCAAAGCGCTTCGGGCGAGGTGCGAATGTAGGTGACGTAGACGAAGGTGCTGCCGGCCATGATCGGGCTCCTTTGTGCAGGGAATGAGGTGCGTGCGCGGCACCGTGAGACGTCGGGCGCCATGCCGACGCAGCCGCTGCCGTCGATGGGGATAATATGCAACCATAAGGTTGCATGTCAAGGCACAGGGCCACGAGGTAAGCACAACGCCCCAGCCCCATTCATACAAACGTTTGATCTAGCCTCTCACTTGCACAGCAGAAGCAGACGTTCCTGATTCGTGCAGTTCGTTCTGGGCGGCGCTTTGCGCGTGGCCGCTTGTTGCGGCGCTCCGCTGCCGCCTTCCGCACGTCGGGCGATGCACGCGCGCAGGTGCCTTTCTACGGGCGGATAGTATTGCCAGCCCTTGCCGAGATTCGGCAACTCCAGCTTGACCTGCTTCCATTTCGGATGCCCGTGCTCCTGAAGATTGTCGAAGTTCTCGCAAAGCGAATCGGCGAAGCGGTCGAGATGGAAGACGGTGTCGCGCAGGCCGTAGTCATAAGTCACGAGAAACGCTTTCACGGTGAACGTGGGCACGTCTTCCTTGAGCCAGTTCGGGTAGCTCGACGTGCGGATCGTCGCGGGAAAATAGGCTTGCTGTGCCCGTGCCGTTTCGGGCGCGGAAGGGTCCACGCGCAGAATGCGCAACTGCTGCAGCAAATCGGGGTTCATGTCGGTGAAGAGCTTGGCGGGTTGCCCGGCCACCACCACGGCCACGTCGATCTTCTTCACGATCAGCGCGGCGAGCGCGTCTTCGTTGCTGAAGTGCTGCACGTTCTGTTCGGGAATGGGTTGCCCGAACATCAGCCGGTACAACGTCGTGGCCGACTGCGCCGTGCCGCTGCCTATCAGTCCCACGCTGATGGTCTTGTCCTTGATCTCGTTGATGGTTCGCAACGGCGAGTCCGCGCGCACGAGGAAATGAATCTCCTCGTCGTAGAGCGGCATGATGAGCCGCAGCGGACGAATCGCGCTGCCCGCATCCGCGTTGCCCGCGTTCGCCATGTCGAGATACGCCTGATAGACGTCCGACTGCACGAGCGCGAGCTTCACGCCGGGCTCGTAGCGCATGCGCTGCACGTTTTCCGCCGACCCCTTCGAGGGCATCACCTCCAGATCGATGCCTGCGGGTTGCGCCACCCATTTCGACAGATCCTGACCGATCTGGATGTATGTGCCGCGCTCAGGGCCGGTCACGATCTTGTAGCGCGCCGGCGGCGTTGCGGCCAAAGAAGAAGCCGCGAACAAAGCCGCAAGCGTCAGTGTGAGCCATCGCCCGAGAAGTGTCTTCAGCATGGTTGTCCCCTCATCGTTCAGCGTGGAGCACGCGCGCGCCAAAGCGTGGAAGCGCGGAGCGCAAAGCGTGTTGAAACGGTCGTCGTTTCTTGCGGGGTGCGAGGTGCTGGTGGTGCGAATCGTCGCGGGGCGGCACGTGCGATTACTGCGCAGGCGCGGTGCTGCCGGGCGGATTCGTCGCGTTGTTCGGCGGATGCTTCCAGCCCGATTCCACGATGGCGCGTTGCTGGGCGTCTATGTCGGCGGTGTCGGGCGGGCTGGCTGTGTTCGTTGTCGTGTCGGTCGTCGCTGTTCCCTTGGGTTCTGCACGTGCCGCATGCGCCGCCAGTGCCGGTGCGCTTGCTCCTGCGGCAGCGTGCGACGCCTGCTGTTGCGCAAGCGCTGGCCACGCCGACGCGACAATCGTGCGTTGCAACAGCGCCTTGGCGTCGTTGCTGCCGGAGTCGATGCTGAGCGCAGTGTTCGCGTATTCCCGCACGCAGGGCCACATACGTTTCTGCTCGCACTGGCGCGCGCTGCGCAGCGCCGCGTCGCGACGCACTTCGATCGTGGCGAGGTCACGCTGGAATTGCCGCACGTCTTCGCGTTTCGGTTCCATCGCGGCGGCAGCGTCGAGTGCAATGCGCGCATCGGTGAGATTGTTCGCGGCGAGGCTCGCGCGCGCCGCGCGCAGACTCTCGACGAGATTCGCAAAACGCGGAGCCTGCCTGGCTGAGTCCGCAGTGGCTGTTGGCGCGTTCGCGGTGTTCGTCGCCGGGGCACCGGACGGCGCGCTCTGCGTGGACGGCGTGATGGAGCCCGTTGCAGTACGTGCGACATCGGCCGTATCCGACGGTCTGTCTGGATGATTGCCGCTGAGCAGCAGCACGCTCACGTAGACGAGCGTCAGCGCGGTGACGATCATCGCAGCGCGCATGAAGCCCCAACGCGATTTGCCGCGGGGCGTGGCGCCCGGGCTCTCTGGCGAGGCGAGGGCGTCGGCGTAGGGCGTGGTCGCCGGTGCGGCGGGGGCGAACGCTGCGTGTTGTGCCGGTTGCATCGCGGCGGCCGCCACGCTTGCCTGGGCGGCGGGTGTTGTTTCGCCGGGCCCGGCAAGCGGGTGATCGACGCCGCAATACGGGCAGAACGCGACGTGCTCGCGGAGCGCCGTGCCGCAGCGCCTGCATGATGGTGTGGGGGAACGCTGATGTCGGGCTGTCTGAGTGAACATGCGGTGGTCCTGACGGCGTTGGAGAACGACGTGAGGCATGCTCTGCATCGCGGCAGACGCGTGCGGTAACGCCTGCCGCTAAATCGCCTGCTGGCATCGCCATTGGCATCGCGATTGGCATCGGCACCCACGGTGCCGACGGGGATGGCCGCTCGAACAATATGTGAGGTTTATCGCAGAAGGTCAATCGCCGTTCTCACCTACAGTGTGGGCTCGACCGCTATTCCGGACGACGAAATGTGCCTTCTGCATAGCGCGCTTCGCAGCGAGCCATTTCTAATACGAACACGAACGGCTTCGATGAATGACGCACAATGGTCCGATGAAACCGCGCTCATGTGCCGCTCATTCATCGTGCCGGGCATGACGAACGACGAGTTCGGCGAAGCCCGTGCGCGGATCGATTTCGCGCGAAAAATAATGCTCGGGCAGCAGTGCGACCAGTATCTCCGCGGTGGTGCGAACGATGCAGCCAGGCGCCACGTGTCCACCGAAGACCTCGCCGCGAGCGTTGGCAACGGACATATGCAGATGCGGGCCATCTGGCGACAGCGAGCCCGCGATCGTGAGAATTTCGAGATCGCCATGCAGTGCCGTGGCGTCTTGCGCGCCCGCGTATCGCAACTGCGCCACGCTGAGACTGCCCATGCCCTGAACGACGAACGCGGCCTGCAGACCGGCGTCGCGCAATGCGTGCTGAAGCGCGACACGAACGTCGTCGCCGGGTACGAGGCGTAACGGAGTAAGAGCAGAACTAAGAGGAAGGGCTTGCATCGTTTGGGTCCACGTTGAAGGCGTGCCAATCGGGACGGAACAAACGCCGCTCCTCGCGGCGAATTTCGTCGGATATTTGAACACGTCATCACGCGACGAGCGACCGTCGCGCAGGCAAATGGCTTTCCTGTGACAAAACCGCGAAGCAGATAGAATTCGGCGGGCATCGATTGCATTCGTCATCGCTCGAGGCCGGTCTTGCTCACGGCTTCCTGTTTCCTCCATTCACCATGAAGGACCTTCGCATGAACGAACTGTCCGCGTTTCCCATTACGGCCAGATGGCCCGCACAACACCCCGATCGCATTCAGCTGTATTCGCTGCCCACGCCGAACGGCGTCAAGGTGTCGGTGATGCTCGAAGAAACCGGCTTGCCATACGAGCCGCAACTCGTGAGCTTCGAGAACAACGACCAGATGTCGCCGGAATTTCTCTCGCTCAATCCCAACAACAAGATTCCCGCCATCGTCGATCCCAATGGACCGGCGGGCCGCCCGTTCGGTCTCTTCGAGTCGGGCGCAATCCTCATCTATCTCGCCGACAAGACGGGCCAGTTCATTCCGCAGGACGCTGAAGGCCGCTACGAGACCATTCAGTGGGTGATGTTCCAGATGGGCGGCATCGGCCCGATGTTCGGGCAGGTGGGCTTCTTCCACAAATTCGCGGGCAAGGCGTACGAAGACAAGCGTCCGCGCGAGCGCTACGTCGCCGAATCGCGCCGGCTGCTCGGCGTGCTCGAGCAACGCCTTGCGGGACGCGAGTGGATCATGGGCGACGCCTACACGATTGCCGACATGGCAACGTTCCCCTGGGTGCGTAACCTGGTGGGCTTCTACGAGGCAGGCGACCTTGTTGGTTTTCAGGACTTCCCGAACGTGCGACGTGTGCTGGATGTATTCGTCGCGCGGCCCGCGGTGCAGCGGGCGCTGGACATTCCGAAGCGCAGTTGAAGCCCAGGTGCCGGCAGCGAAGCGTGCTGCCAACGTGCCGCTAAAACAGAAGGCCGGGCATCAGCCCGGCCTTCTGTCGTTTTGCCGCCCGGTGCTTGCCGCTTGCAGCGGAGAAGCAGCGGAAGATCAGCTGAACAGCTTCATTGCCTGCAAGAGCGTGTTCACGACGCCCCACGCCAGCGGAATCAGCACATAGGCCCAGAAAAGCGCCATCAGGGCCTTGTTGGTGGGATGCGGCGCGGCCGTATTGCTCATGAAAGTCTCCTTGTTTGCGGTCTGTGCCGCGTGCGTCTGTGCGGCGTGCGTGTGTTCGTGTGCGCGTTTGTGTGTTCGCGTCGCGCGTCGATCGATTAACGGTCCGCGGCGAGTTGCGCGTCGGTCATGTGATGCCGATCGTCCACACGCTTGACCAGCAGGTTGCAGATGAAGCCCACCACGAGCAGCACGGCCATGATGTGAACCGTCATCGTGTAGGCGTCGGCCTTCGCAACACCGTGCGCCACTTCATAGGCGCGGATGTAGTTGACGAGCACGGGGCCGGCCACACCCGCGGCCGCCCACGCCGTCAGCAGCCGGCCGTGAATACCGCCCACGAACGCGGTGCCGAACATGTCGGCGAGGTACGCGGGAACCGTGGAGAAGCCGCCGCCGTACATCGAGAGAATCACGCAGTAGGCCAGCACGAAGAGCGCGATGTTGCCGGAAGCCGCGAAGCCGGGCACGAAGTAGTAGAGCACCGCGCCCAGTACGAAGAAGATGAAATAGGTGTTCTTGCGGCCCACCCAGTCGGAGGCCGAGGCCCACACGAAACGTCCGCCCATGTTGAAGAGCGACAGCAGACCCACGAAGCCCGCAGCGGCCGCAGCGGAGACGGTGTTCTTGAAGCTCTCCTGAATCATGACGGAAGCCTGGCCCAGAATGCCGATGCCCGCCGTCACGTTGAGGAACAGCACGAGCCAGATCAGATAGAACTGCGGCGTCTTCAGCGCCTGATCGATGTGCACGTGATTGCGCGTGATCATGCGGTGCGAGGTGTCCGGTGGCGTCCAGCCTTCGGGCTTCCAGCCGGTGGGCGGCACGCGGATGGCAAGCGCGCCGATCGACATCGAAATGAAATACGCGATGCCGAGCACGATGAACGTTTCAGCCACGCCCACGCTCGTGTCGCTCTTGAAGTGGTTCATCAGCGCGACGGAGAGCGGTGCAGCGATCATCGCGCCGCCGCCGAAGCCCATGATCGCCATGCCGGTGGCCATGCCGCGGCGGTCCGGGAACCAGCGGATCAGCGTCGAAACCGGCGACACGTAACCGAGCCCGAGGCCGATGCCGCCAATCACGCCATAGCCGAGGTAGAGCAGCACGATCTGATGCAGCCACACACCGATAGCCGAGACGATGAAGCCGCCGCCGAAGCAGCATGCTGCGGTGAACATGGTGCGGCGCGGGCCCACGTGTTCGAGCCACTTGCCGGCGAAGGCAGCGGAAAGGCCCAGAAACACGATGGCGAGCGAGAAGATCCAGCCGAGTGTGGTCAGCGACCAGTCACCCGGCGCCGATTGCGTAATGCCGATCACCTTCGTGAGCGGTGCGTTGAACACTGAAAAAGCATAGGCCTGGCCGATGCACAGGTGCACGGCAAGCGCGGCGGGGGGCACCATCCAGCGTGAAAAGCCGGGGCGGGCAACAGTGGCTTCTTTCGAAAAAAACGCGGGCGAGCCGGCCCGGCCTTCCGGCTCAGAGATGCTGCTCATGGGTGTCTCCTGTAGGTGTGTTCGTCTGGTTATCGGCTCTGTCGCGTTTTTTTGTAGGATTTAAGCGAGGCCGTAATGATGCGCCGACAACGATAGGACCCGGGCGGAGACTTGGCAATATGATACGAAAATGCATAAAAGCGACGGCAAATTGCCGTCTGGCGCCAGCTTGAGGTCGGGTTCGGGGTTCCCCTTATAGGGCCGCGCCATGCCGCACTGCAACGGTACGTATTGAGAAGCGCGCCCGGCGGGATAGGGGAAAGCCCGCTAAAAAGGGCGCGCGCCCAGATACTGAACAGATTAAGCGCTGGTCGAAAGCACCGTTCCGATGGCCCGCGCAACGTATTCGACGTTGCTTGCGTTCAGGCCGGCCACGCACATGCGGCCGGAGCGCAGCACATAAACGCCGTGTTCTTCGCGCAGGCGCAGCACCTGGGGTTCAGTGAGTCCCGTGTAGGTGAACATGCCGCGCTGTGCGAGGTAGCGTTGCCGCATGCGGTCGTCGGCGTGACCCTTCAGGCCTTCGTGAATGGCGTGACGCATGGCGATGATGCGCTCGCGCATGGACGCCAGTTCGCGTTCCCACGACTCGCGCCATTCGGGCGTACCCAGCACGGCGGCCACGATGCGCGCGCCATGCGTGGGCGGATTGCTGTAATTCGCCCGCACGGTGGCCGTGAGCTGACCTTGAACGTTGCGCGCGATATCCGCGGATTCGCAGACCACGCTCAAGCCGCCGCAACGCTCGCCGTAGAGCGAGAAATTCTTCGAAAACGAATTGGCGACCACGAGCGGCAAGCCCGCCGACGCCAGCATGCGGATGCACGCGGCGTCTTCGTCCAGACCCGCGCCGAAGCCTTGATACGCCATGTCGACGAACGGGATCAGCTTGCGCCCGCGCAGCACGGGCACGAGTTCGGCCCATTGATCGTCGGTTAGATCCACACCTGTCGGGTTATGGCAGCACGCGTGGAGCAGCACGATGCTCTGCGCGGGCAGTGTCTTCACCGCTTCCAGCATGTCGCGAAAGCGCAGGCCGCCCGTGTAGTCGTCGTAGTAGGGATAGGTGTTGACGGTGAACCCCGCGCCCTCGAATACGGCGCGATGGTTCTCCCAACTCGGGTCGCTGATCCACACCTGCGCGCCGGGGAAATAGCGCTTCAGAAAGTCCGCGCCGATTTTCAGGGCGCCGGAGCCGCCCAGCGTTTGAAGCGTCGCGATACGGCCGCTCTTGCGTGCCTCGTGCTCTGCGCCGAAGACAAGCGCCTGGGCGAGGTCGCGATATTGGACGTGGCCCGCCATCGGCAGATAGGGGCGCGGCGTGATGTTGCCGAGCAGCGCGGCTTCGGCCTTGCCGGTGGCCGCCATGACGGGCAGCTTGCCCGCATCGTCGAAATAGATGCCGATGCTCAGATTGACCTTGTTCTGCCGCGGGTCGTGCTGAAAATCTTCGTTCAGGCTCAGGATCGGATCGCCGGGATAGGCGGGAATGTGTTCGAACATGACGTCTCCTCGATACGAAACAGTGCGGGCCGATGGGGCGGCGTCGCTGCGCCGCATCGGCTTCATTCAATTGGGACGGTGCGCTGCAACCTGATCGAAGGCGCGCTCATTTAGGCGGCAGCGACCGCACGAATTCGAGCGCCCCGTCGATCAGTTTGCGGCGCAACGCGTCTTTGCCATAGGCCTCCGGCGCGGCCCAGACCCAGCCCGGCATGACGCGGCCTTGCGAGATCATGGGCGCAATGCCCGGCGTTTTCAGCGCCCAGCCCTCGTTGCCTTTGCCGAGGCGTACCAGCATGCCGTCCAGTCGAGCCCCGCACAGCAGGTTGCCGTACAGCATCCACACCCAGCCGCCGAACATGGCCTTTTCAGTGAGCCCGGGCAGCGCGCCCAGCTCTTCGCTCAAGAGTGTCTCGAGACCTCGGTCGCGCGCCATGACGTCTGCCTGACAGGGAAGGGTGGTGGAATGGGGGCAACGTGATGATATCGCGCGGCCCGTTCAGCCTGCAGCCAGCCACTCGCTCACGGTCTGGTTGAACGCTTGCGCGTTGTCCACCATGACCCAGTGCCCCGCGCGAATCGCGCACACCTTGCTGCCGGGCTGTGCAGCCAGCGCCTCGGCCCATTGCGGCGAGTGAAACATGAACGGTTTGCGCGTGCCGTAAACGAACATCATGGGGCACGCGGGCGCGAGCTTCATCATGTTGCGAAACGAGCCGTGGGCGCCGGTCCACTGGATGAAGTACGGGTAGTCCATGTGCGAGCCGATGAAGTTCGCGTCGGATGGCACGCGTAGCAGCCGCGCCATGTACGTCGTCATGCGATCGCCGATTCCGCCACCGACTCGCCACGCAATCGCAAGCCACACCTGGTAGCCCACGATCATGGCCTTGCTCTTCACCGTGAGCGAGTTCAGATACTGCCGCGAGGCCGCGTCGCCCACATCGATGCCGATGATCTTTGCCACGCGCTCGGGGTGGCGCATACAGAACTGATAGCCGAACACGCAGCCCCAGTCGTGCAGCATCATGATGGCCTTGCCATCGCCACAGGTGCGCTCCACGATGTGGCGGATGGTCTCGACGATTTCATCGAGCGAGAACGCCCTGCGCGGCTTCGCGACATCGAAGCCCGGCAGCGTGAAGCGCACGCAGCGGTAGCGTGTCTTGAAGTGCTCGACCTGACGGTCCCACAGGCGATACGTGTCCGGCCAGCCGTGAATCATCACGATGGTCTCGCGGCTCGACGCTTCCGCGCTTTCCCCGTTCCCTTCGCTTTCGACGATCACATCGATGCCGTCTATGACAAGCGTTTCCTTCACGGCGTGTGCTCCCTGATGTTGTTGGTTGTTATGCGGTCCGCTTCGCGCGGCACCGTTGTTTTTAGCTGCCTTTGTTCTTGTGGCCGGCCATGCTCGCGCCGCGTTCCTCCAGCATCGCGCGCAGCACGGAGCGGTGACAGCGCGATTCGTCTTCGCAATAGCAGCCAAGCGAGAAGTTGGTTTGATGCGAGAGCGCTGCGAGCATGTCGAGCAGCCGCGACGAGTCGCCCTTGTTCATTTCGGCGCGAAAGTGCTTCACGAAGGCGGCCCACGTCTTCGCGTCGCCATTGGCCTGGGCCGCCTGGGCCTGCTTTACGAGGTCGGGTTCGGGCGAAAGCTGCGGCAACCACACGTCGTAGTAGTCGCGGCTCGCAAACTCGTCCTTCGGCACGCCGCGCGGTGGCCGGCGCACGGTGCCAAGACGCAGACCTTCATCGGCCTCGCGTGGCTCGCCGAGTCTTACGATGCGTATTGCCATCGGGAATCCTCCTTTCGTTTCTATAGCCAGAGTAGCCGCAGGTCGTCCGCCGTGCCGCGGCTCTCGAAAACGGGCGTTACGAATGTCGATAGATTCGCTATCGACCTCAATCGGGAAATGCCCTATTCGTGCCATATTGTGCGGCCGTCGGCAGAGAGCGTGACTATTTGAGGCGTTGCTGCCGGCTCAGAGACGCACCTCGGCACCGCGAATCAAACGCGGATACCACGGATCGGAGAGGTCCATCTGTTGCCACGCTATACGATACGGCCGCGGGCTGCGCTTGGGACGCAGCGCCGCTGGCAGCAGCGCTGCAATCACGGAAAGCGAGAGGCGTTCGATCAGCGCATGAGGCCCAACGTGGAATTCGTCGACCACCCAGGCATCGCCATTGTTTTCCCGGTGCGCGCAGATGGCTTCGATCCGGCCCACACGCTTGCCATCCTGCGTACGAACCGTGCGTCCCACCATGAGTTCGATGTTCACGAGCGTCATTCGCCTTTCCCCGGCAAACGCACGAGACGCCGGGCAACCCAGCGCTGCCATGCGAGCAGTGGCGTCTCGTTCACGTCGATGTCGATCGCGACGTCAAGGTCTACCGACGTAATCTGCGACCACGGAATGCGGCAACGGCCTGCGTCGCGAGCGCGGCGGAACCGGTTCACGAGCCACGTCACCCAGCGCCCCATACGTGGACCGACGCGATACGCGAGCACGGCCGGCCCGGCTTCGAGCGCAACGAGCCGCGGCGGCCCGTTTTCGCGCAGTTCCACGACGATGCCGTCCACGCGGCCCGTGTTGACGCCGTTGCGATCGATCAGTTGCTTGTCGAGCAGATCGCGCACCAGTTCCATCACGACCCTCCGAGAATTTCGAGGGGCAGCGTCACCACGGCCAGCACGAACGAAAGCGAAACGATCAGGACGACGGAAAGATTCGCGACGATACCGTTGGCGTGCTTACCCACATAGCTTGTGTCGTTCATTAGCACCAGAAACGGAAACACGCTGAACGGCAGGCTTACGGCGGTGAGTGCCATCGAGACGATGGTGACCTTCAGCGGATCGGCACCGCACACAATGGGCAGCGCAGCGAGCAGCAGCGACACCGTATAGGTCAGGCTGAATCCAGCGTTGTCGCGCGGTTTTGCATCTTCGCTCCATCGCCAGCCGAACGCTTGCGCGAGCATGTAGGCCTGCTGCAACGCGATCTCGAGCGTTGCGCCGAACGACGCGATGGCAAGCGACAGCACCAGCAGCACGAAGCCGGCTGTGCCTAGCGTGGGCACCAGCAGAAGCGGCAACTGGTTGTAGTCCTCCACTTGCTGCACGCCTTGAGGCATCAGCACGGTGCCTGCCACGATCAGTACCGCAAGCGCGATCGTGCCGCCAAAGCCCATGCCGAGCGCCGAGATGGCGCGGTTGGCACCGAGCATACGGCGGTCCCATTTGTCCTCGATCGCGCCCGACGAATAGAAGAGGAACAGCGAGGGCGTGATGGAAGCGCCCAGCATGCTGACGGCGATGAACCAGTAATTGGCTGGATCGTGTGGTGGTTGGCGGGGCACTAAACCCGCGGCGACGGCGTGCCAGTCGGGTCGTGCAAACAACGCCGCGACAATGAAACAGCACGTCACGAGTCCGAGCAGCGAGACCCCTTTCTCGATCAGGCCGAATGTGCCTTTCCACAACAGCAGCCAGGCGAGCGCGGCGACCGGCAGCGCCCACCATCGGTAACTAATGGACGTGGCGAGTTCCAGCGCGATGCAGACGCCCCCGATCTCGGCCACCAGCACCAGCAGATTGACGAGCAGCGTTGCCGTGAGCGGCCACAAGAACAGCTTGAAACCAAAACGGTCGCGCATGCCGTCGGCGATCGTATGACCGCTGACCGCGGCGAAGCGGCCCGCCATTTCGGCGAGAAACGCGATGCAGAGCGTGCCCAGCACGAGCGCCCAACCCAGCCGATACCCGAAGCCTGCGCCTGCTTGTGCAGACGTGGACATGGATCCCATCTCGAGGAATCCGCCCACACTCGTCACCACGCCGAGCGATATCTGGAGCAATTTCTTCATCGCTGTACCGGAAGGTCGAGAGACCGGCTAGAGGCCGCGTGCCGTGGCGGGTCGCGCGCTGGCGTCGTCGAGCGTCGCTTTTGCACGCGCGATGCCGCTACGGTCGTGTGCTGTGACGGCGGCATCGGCCTCGGCCAGCGAGCGGATGATTTGCGTGGCCCGCGCGCTCACTTGGACCGCTTGCGGATCACCGTGATGAAACGACGTCTGGATGTTGTCGGCCGTTGTGGCGATGTTGCGTGACAGCGTGCGCAATGCGTTGTGCACGTAGAAGTCAGGTACGTCGCCGTGTAGCGACGCACCGAGCACGAGCGACGCCGAGCGCGCGAACGAAAGTACTGTGCGCAGCTGCCACGATTGCTGCTGTTGCCGCTGTTGTGGCAGTTCGCCGCTGCGGGCGCCGCTCACGAGCGCGATGCATGTCATCAGCAGGCAGACCCGGCAAAGACGATCAGATGGCGGCATGGTGGGCAGAGCGATATGACGTTGCGTCGCATGGACGCGAGCATCCTGTGTGCCTGCCTTATCTGGTGGTGGGTATGTGTGTTGCGGCGCTCCCGCATCTATCTCCGGATCGCGGCAGCACGATTTCGCCTTCGTTGGGGGGATGCCTTGAGGCAGGGCGGCATGAACTGCCGCCACCCCCACGCCTCAAACCACCCCCGGCACCAGCGCCTTCACCCGCCGCGCGTACTCGTCATACGCGGTGCCGAACTGCTCGCGCATGAAGCGCTCTTCCACGATGATGCGATGCACGATCGCGATCAGGACCAGGGCGAAGGCCAGCACCGCGCGCCATTGGCCGATGGCGAGTCCGGTGCCGGCAAACGCCAGCGCGAGGCCGGTATAGATGGGATGGCGAACCAGCCGGTACGGGCCGCCCGTGATGAGTTCGTGATCGGCCTTGACGGTGACCACGCCGCTCCAGTTGCGTCCCAGGTAGACCCGCGCCCACACGGTGAACAGCAACCCGGCCACGGTCAGCACCGCGCCCACTATCCACCACGCCTGCCACTGCGACGCCGGCAGGAAGCGCGCCATGAGCGCCGGCACCCCCACGTGCCGTGCGGTCAACAGTGCGGCCGCGATGAACAGCAGCGCCACGTTCGCCAAACGCGGCAGCGCGGCCTGGCGTCGGACGTTCGCCTTGACGTTGCGCGCCAGCGCGAACCAGGTCGCGAGCCAGGCGGCCCAGAGGGTGGGAAAGAAGGCTGAATAGAATGCGCTCAAGTTCAATTTCGGCTCCCGGCCGGACAAGCGCAGTCGTTGCCCGGCATGCAGTGACATGACTCGAAGATGCAACTCTGGAGAGGCCGGCGCCGATCAGCAGGGCGCGCCCGGGGTCTACGCTGGCGTTGACGAACGACGAGGAGGCTCGACGCGAGCGCGTCCGATGATATCGCAGCGCAGTGAGAACGGGACGAGCGAGGTTTCGTCCCGGGCAGAAGCTTGATGGTCCTAATGCAAATGCCGCAGCTTGTCCGGATTGCGCACCACGTAAATGGCCACCACCTTGCAGTCTTCGATTTCGAGTGCCGTGGTCTGCAATTCGCCGTCGGCTTCCAGCGTGACGAAACCGGGCAGCCCGTTGATGAAGCCCGTGCGCACGAGCGTCGAGCCGTGCTTTCGGAACAGGTCGGCCAGATGCATGTGCACCTTCATCACCTTGTCGAAGCCGAGCACGGGTTTGCCCGCCGCGGGCCGCTTGCCGCCGCCGTCCGCGTGGATGCTCACGTCCGCGGCGAGCATGGCGCCCAGGGCGCTCATGTCGCCACTGCGCGATGCGGCGAAAAAAGCTTCGGCAATTTCGAGCCCGCGCGCTTTTTCCACGCGAAAGCGCGGCCGCGCTTCGCGCACGTGCGCGCGAGCCCGGGCCGCGAGCTGGCGGCACGCGGCGGGCTCGCGCTGAATCGTGCCCGCCACCTCGTCGAAATCGAGACCGAATACATCGTGCAGCAGGAACGCCGCGCGTTCGAGCGGCGAGAGGCGCTCCAGCGCGAGCATCAGCGGCAACGTGACGTCCTCCTGCTCGTCGTCTTCCACAACGGGCTCGGGCAGCCACGGGCCGATGTACGTTTCGCGCTGGTGCCGCGCAGACTTCAACTGATCGAGGCACATGCGCGTCACCATGCGGCGCAGGAATGCTTCGGGCACGCGTACCTCGCTGCGGTCCACGTGCATCCAGCGGATGAACGCGTCCTGCACGATGTCCTCGGCGTCTGCAACCGAACCCAGCATGCGGTACGCCACGCGGATCAGCGTGTGCCGCAGCGGGTCGAAGTCTGCTGCGGGGTCGGTCGCGTCGTGGCCTGTCATCCCGCCACCGCTCGCGCACGGGCCTTCGCCGCCGCCGGATCGACCCACAGGCCGAAGCCGACTGCGAGGCGGTTCCAGCCGTTGATCACGTTGATCATGACCGTGAGCTTCACCTGTTCCTCCTCGCTAAAGTGTTCGTTGAGCGCCGCGCGCGCGTGTTCGAGCGCCGGACCTTCGGAGAGCCGCGTGAGCGCCTCGGTCCAGCCGAGCGCTGCGCGTTCGCGGTCGTCGTAGCAGGGCGCCTCGCGCCAGGCCGACAGCAGGTAGAGGCGTTGTTCGGTCTCGCCTCGCTCGCGGGCATCGGCCGTGTGCATGTTAAGGCAGTTCGCGCAGCCGTTGATCTGCGAGGCGCGCACCTCGACAAGTGCGACGAGGCCGGGCTCAAGGCTGCCGGCTGCGGCGAGCGAGGTGCTCATCCAGGACTTCATCAGCGCGGGGGCGGCGGCGAACGGGTCGAGTCTGGCAGTCATGGTTCCATCTCCTTTCGTGGGGGTTCCCTGACATGACGAGATGGACGATGGCCAGTGTGACATCGGGCCGAAAATTTTTTGGGGGACGGCCTCAGGCCCGCTCGGGCAAGGCTGGCTGGGCCAGTCTAAGCGCCCGGTGTTTCGCGGGCACGCGTCGTGAACGCGTTCCATGCCGCGAGGGAGTCCATGTAATCGCGCCAGTGCGCGATCTTGCGGTTTTCGATCGTGGCGATCGAGCAGAACCGGTTGTCGTATGCGACGCCGGTCGCGAGAATCGTGCCGTGCACTTCGTATTCGAGCACGACCACGCGGTTGTCATGGGTCTTGTGTACGACGAGTTTGTCGGCGCAATGAAGCGCGACGTTGTCGCTGTAGGCCCTGAACCGCGTCATCAAATCGGTGCGTCCTTCAATGATGCGAGGCCAGCCGGGAAAGTCGTAAAGCACCTCATAGACGATGTCGTGCGCGACGATGTCGAAGAAATGCTGGCCGTCGACCAGGTCGCCAAGCGCGCGTCGAACCAGATCGAAGTAGGGTTGGGCGGCATCGTAGACGGCGTATTCGGAAGCGGACATGAGGGGCTCCTGGCTCCTGGCACCTGATAGCTGGCAACGTAGCTCGCGCACTATACCTTGCAGAGCGCGAGGCGCGTGTGACGCCAGTGACGCGAGCGCGGGCCATGCATCGGCGCGCAGTTTTCGATCATGGCGAGCGCGCCGCCGCGATTCGATTACCTGCTTCGATCATCTGCTTCGATTACCTGGCAGGCAATGACCGAGCCTCGATGCTGCGGATGAGCCGGCCCGTCCACGTGCGCAGCATCGTGTTCGAGGGCGCCACGAGCGTGGAGCGCGTCACGATGCCATACACCTGGCTGCGCGGAATTTTCGAGACCTTCGCCGGATCGAGCCACGCGTCGTTGCTCACGAGCAGCAGCAGCGTTTCGAGACCGATGAGAATGGGCCACAGGCAGGCAAGGCGCAGCCGCAGCTGAAACGCGGGAATGGCGAGTGTGTATTCGACGGCGTCGCGGTACAGGTCTAGCGTTGCGCGGACCAGTTCGAGCATGAGCGGCCGCGCGCGCCGCGAGGCATCGGGCAGCAACAGGTCGTGCGGCGTCAGGCCATGGCGCGCCAGCATCGACGCCGGCAGATAACAGCGGCCAATGCGCAGGTCTTTGCCGCAATCGCGCAGCACGTTGGTCATCTGCAGCGCCTTGCCGAAGCGCACGCCACGTTGCAGCGTGGCCGTGCGCTCGCCCTTGAGCACGCCGGGCAGATGCGCGTACGTCATGCGCGTCCAGAACTCGCCCACGCAACCGGCGACAAGGTACGTGTAGTGGTCCAGTGCGTTCGGCTCGCCGAGCGCGGCGATCTGCCCGGAGCGTTCGTCCGGGAACGTGCGCAGATCGAATTCCATGCCTTGCGTGAGCGTCGTGACGATGTCGCGCACGGCGGCGCGGTCCGTTTCGTCCAGTTGCCTGAGCACGGCAAGCGCGGGGGCCACGGATTCGAGCAGCGTCTTTTCGTCGGACTGGGTTTGCTGCGCGCCCACTTCAGTGGCGAGTCGTTGCGTGAACGCGGCTTCGCTCTCTTGCGCACCGTCGCTCGTGCCGTTCACGTGGGCGCGCAGCGCGAGCAGCAGCGCAAGCCGTTGCTCGGGCGGAATCAGCGAGGTGTCGGCAATCGTGTCGGCGGCTCGCGCCAGCAGATACGCGAGCCCGACGGGATCGCGCATGCCTGCCGGCAACACGCGCAGCGTGAGGTAGAAGGAACGCGAGACACCTTTGAGCAGCGGGCCGAGCAGAAACTCCCGGGAAGCAGGACGCATGGATGGGTTCGAATGGTGATGGAAGGGACAGCCGGCAAACCAAGCCGGAATTGTATCCGCGCGCGAGGGTTTCTATCGGTGTGGCTGGTTGGGTGGCGTAATGGAACTTGCCTCGTGGCGGATGGCCGGACGCAAGACGTAGACGCAAGACGCAGACGCAGACGCAAGACGCAGACGCAAGACGCAGACGCAAGACGCAGACGCAAGACGCAAGACGCAGACGCAAGACGCAGACGCAAGACGCAGACGCAAGACGTAGACGCAAGACGTAGACGCAAGACGCGACGAGACGCGTTTCGCTACGGCCCGCCCACCGAGCCGTTCGCACACACCATAGAGGGATCCGCCCACGCTGCCCGATCGCCGGCCTGTCCGCCCGAGCGCGACGTGACCACGAGCCGCAACGTATCGCGCCCGGAGATGTCGACGCGCACCGTCTTCGGCGGCGTGGCAGCGGTAAGCGGACCGCTGTCGTAGAGCAGCACGTTGTCGGCCCAGACCTGGAGCGTTGCGCGGCTCGTGGCGGGCGCATGGCTGTCGAGTCCGATGTCGCTCTGAAACGAGCGGCACCGCCGGCCGAGCCGGTAGACGATCTGGGTGGGGACGCTGACGGCGATGCCGTCGCGATACGCCACGCCGCCCGCCTCAATCGCAGCGGCGGGCCGCGCGCCCGCGGGAAGATGGCGCCGCGCCGTGGCAGGCGGCCATACCTTCACGCCAACCTCGCTAGCCGGCGCATTCGCCGCCGCGCCCGCGCGCGTGGCCATCCAGATCCACGGCTGCGCGGCGAGCGGCCCCGTCACGGCAACGGGATCGCGTCCATCGAGCTGGATGAGTCGCGCGCCCGTGGCCGGTACCGTGACGCTTACGCCGCCGTTTGTGATCGTCAGCGGCGTGCGTGTCAGCAGATCCCACGCCCTTTGCGGCTCATTCAGACCGATACCCGCGAATCGCACGGCCGCCTGTACGGGCGCCGCGCCGCGGTTGAAGAGCGCCACCGCACGTGTGCCGCTTTGCACGAGCGGTTTCGTCCAGACCTGCACGGCGCCGGTGCTGTCGGCTTGATCGAGCACAGCAGGCAGCGCGAGCGCGTCCTGATTCACGGCGATGACACCGGGGTTCGTGAGCAACGCGCGCGTGGCGTCGCTTTGCGTGCGTACGTCGTTGCCCGCGTTCAGCGGGCTCGACATGATGGCCCACATGATGAAGTGCGCCGCGTCCTGATCGGCGCTCAGCGTGTGGCCCACTTCGAGCATGTCGAGATCGTTGAAATAGCCTGGCACGGCCCACGCCACGTCGGCAGCGGCGATATCGACAATCGACTCCACCGACGCAAACCGTTCCGTGATGTCCTGCGAAATGCGCGACGTGTCCGCGTAGGCGGGCGCGTAGAACGCGCCGTCGTCGGCGAACCGCGTGCGCAGCGTGCGATTGTAGCTGTAGGGATTGATGCTCAGATACATGGGCCGCCCCGTTGCGGCGATGCCCGCGCGCATGGCGGCGAACGTGCTGAGCTGGCCGCCGCAGAGGTCGAGCTTGATGTAGTCCACACCCCAATCCGCGAAGGTCTGGGCATCGACGCGTTCGTGCCCGAGGCTTCCCGCCTTCGCGCCTTGCGGCCAGCCTGGGGGATGCCGGTCGGTGGTCATGCCCGCGCACGTGCTCACGTTGCCCGACGTGTACAGCCCGAATTTCAGGCCCTTGCTATGGACGTAGCGCGCGAGGGCGGCAATGCCGCCTGGGAACGCGTGCGCATCCGCATAGAGCTTGCCGGTCTTCGGATCGCGGCCGCCTACCCAGCAGTCGTCCACGGTGACGTAGCGGTACCCCGCCGCGGCCATGCCGTTGGACGCCATCGCGTCGGCCACCGCGCGGATCGTCTTTTCGTCGACGCGGCACGAAAACGCGTTCCACGAGTTCCAGCCCATTGGCGGCAACGCATAGCGCACGGGCGCCGTGGCTACGCCTCGATCGGGCGTGCCAGCGGAGACAGCGCCACTGTCGTGGCCCAATGTGCTGCATGCGGCGAGCAGTGCGGCCAGCACCACGCCGAACGCACGCATGACGACGTGCATTGCGAGCGTCGAATCACCATGAACCGATGTGAAACGTTTGCGCATACGTTGTTCTCCTTGGCTTCATGGCGTGAACGCAATGGGCGCCACCCTGTGAGCAAGCTTCACGCCCATGTCGCGAACCATCAAAAACGATAGAACGGCACGTCGTTTGCTGAATAAGAGACATCCGTTTCAATTCAGGGACAAGACCATGAAACGACTTCTTTTCGTCAGCGTCTGGGCCGCGGCGTTGCTGGCTGCGCCGCTTTCGGGATGCACGCTGGGCGGCGCGGCCGCCGGCGGCTACGTGGGCCACGAGGCGACGCACGGCAGCACCGTAGGTACGGTAGGCGGCGCGGTGGCAGGCGGCATCATCGGACACGAACTCGGCAAGTAGCCTGCGCTGTCTGCCTGCAGTGCACAACGCATGGAGGCGGCCCAAAAAGGGCCGCATTTCATTTCGATCTACTCACTGCGCTCCCCTCCACCATCGCATCACAGGGATTCCCCGCATTCTGTATACGGAACGGCGGCCGTTAACGCAGATGTCGATCACGTTATCGTGCGTGCGCAGGTTCCGCCTCAGCCTTCCGTTAGAGCAGGCAGCCTGTTTGCCAACGCGCTGTTCTCGCCATGCCGGACGTCACCAGAACGCAGTTGTCGGAAGCCATTGTCGAACTCGTCAACTGCGGCGTGTTCTCGGTGGATCACGACATGCGCGTGCTTTCGTGGAACCGCTTCATGGAGTACCACAGCGGACGGCTTTGCGACGACGTGCTGGGGCAGGACCTCTTTGCGCTATTCCCCGACCTGCCGCGCCGCTGGCTCACGAAGAAGGTGGAAAGCGTGTTCGCGCTGGGCGTGTCGATGTTTTCGTCGTGGGAGCACCGGCCGTATCTGTTTCGCTTCGAGCATTCGCGTCCCATTACGGGAACGATCGACGCCATGCGCCAGAACTGCAGCTTCGTTCCCATCGACGACGGAAGCGGAGCCGTAATCGCCGTGGGCGTGACCATCGTGGATGCAACGGACATCTGCATGGCGTATGGCGAGTTGCAGGAGCGCGAAAAGATGGCGACGAACATGCTCGCGGAACTGACGCAACGCAACGAGCAGCTTTCGGCGCTGAACGACGAGCTGGCGCAGGCGCATCAGCAGTTGCTGCAGTCCGAGAAGCTCGCGGCCATCGGTCAGCTTGCCGCAGGCATCGCGCACGAGATCAACAACCCCGTGGGGTTCGTGCTCTCGAACCTGAATACGCTCTCGGGCTACCTCGCCACGTTGACGCGTTACGTGGAAGACGTGGGCGCGGCGGTGGCACGCAGCGGCGACGCCGGTTTGAAGTCCGCCGTGGCTGCGCTCGAAAAGCAGGCGGACCTGGGCTACGTGCGCGACGACGCGCCGGCGCTGGTGGCGGAATCGAAGGACGGGCTCGCGCGCGTGCGCGACATCGTGGTGGATCTGCGCGATTTTTCGCGCGTGGACAGTGCGCATCAGTGGGAATGGGTAGACATTCACCGCTGCATCGAATCCACGCTGAACATCGTGCACAACGAGGTCAAGTATCTGGCCGAGCTCGTGCGCGAGTACGGCGAGCTGCCGCAGGTGCATTGCATTCCGTCGCAGATCAATCAGGTGGTGCTGAATCTGGTGGTGAACGCTGCGCAATCGTACGCGGGGCTGCATGGCGATGGCGCACACCGAGAAGGCCGGCGCGGCACGATCACCATTCGCACCGGCTACGAAGCGAACGAGGGGCGCGGCGTGCCTTTTGTGTGGTTCGAAATTGAGGACGCCGGCTGCGGAATCGCACCGGAGAACCTGAAGCGCATTTTCGATCCGTTCTTCACGACCAAGCCCGTTGGCACGGGCACGGGGCTCGGGCTCTCGGTGAGCTACGGCATCGTGAACGCGCATCACGGACGGATCACGGTAACAAGCGAGCGCGGCGTGGGCACCACGTTCCGCGTTGCGCTGCCGGTGGACGGCGCGGCGGACGCCGCGTTGCCGGCAACAGGCTGATGAGGAGGTGGTATGGCTTTACCCGTAATCGTTGCGGACGATTCGATGCTCGCTCGCAAGTTGTTGATCAAGTCCTTGCCCGACGACTGGGACGTGGAAATCGCGCAGGCGTCCAACGGCGCCGAAGCGCTGGACCTGTACCGCGCCGGCAAGGGCGCCGTGATTTTTCTGGACTTGACCATGCCCGTCATGGATGGCTTCACGGTGCTCGAAAGCATTCGCCACGAAGGCATGGACACGTTCGTCATCGTGGTATCCGCCGACATTCAGTCCGGCGCGGTGGAGCGCGTGAAGGCGCTGGGTGCGATCGGTTTCGTGCCGAAGCCGGTTTCGACCGATCGCATCGTGCCGATTTTGAGGGGGTACGGGCTCTATGAATGAACTGTTTCTCAACGAAGAGCACCGCGACGCGCTCCAGGAAATTTCCAACATCGGCATGGGCAAGGCCGGTGCCGCGCTCGCGGAGCTGCTGGGGGCGTTCGTCACGCTGTCGGTCCCCGACATCAAGCTGGTGAGCGCAGACCAGTTGCGCAACGAACTGATTGCCGCGGAACAGGCGAAAGACGTGCCGCCGCCCGTGCGTCAGTCGTTTCAGTCCGACATTTCGGGCGAGGCCATCGTGCTGTTCGGGCGCGACGGCCGCCGCGAACTCAAGGAGCTGATGGGCTACGAGGACGTGTCGAGCGATATAGAAAGCGAAGTGCTGGCCGACATTGCGAGCCTGCTGGTGGGCGCGTGCGTGTGCAGCGTGTTCGAGCAACTGGGCCGGAGGCTGTCGTTTTCGCGGCCCACGTTCGTGCTGCCCGATGGACTCGTGCGCGCGCTCGGCGAACAGCACCTGGGCCGCTGGGACGTGGCGCTCCTGCTCGAAGTGCATTTCACGCTGGAACGCGGCGGCTTTGTGGCGAAGCTCGTGATGCTGTTGCCCGATGCGGCCATCCAGAAGATGAAGTCCGCGCTCGAACAGTTTCTTGCAGCGCTGTGAAGAGAACCGGAGAACAAGACCACGATGGGGGCGCTCATGACGGCGTATGAAGACAACGTGCACGACGTTTCGGCATCTTCCCTGGCGGGGCCTTTGGTGGCCGAGCAGCCTGCAGCCACTGAAGAAGCGGGCGCAGGCACGGATGCCGCCCGCGTAGAGGCGGTTCTCGTCGACGACAACACGCCGTGCGTGCTGCTCGTGGACGACGAGCCCGGCGTGCTCTCCGCGCTGCGCCGGCTGTTGCGGCCCACGGGCTACCGCGTGTTCACCGCCGAGAGCGCCGCCGCGGCGCTGGAACTGCTTGCGTCCGTGGAAGTGGACGTCGTGGTATCCGACATGCGCATGCCCAACATGAACGGCGCCGAGTTTCTCGCTGCCGTGAAGGCGCTGTATCCCGAGACCGTGCGCATCCTGCTCACGGGATATTCCGAACTGGACTCCGCAGTGCATGCCATCAACGAAGGCGGCGTGTATCACTATCTCAACAAGCCCTGGGACGACCAGGAGCTGTTGCTGACGCTGCGTAACGCCGTCGAGC
The DNA here is from genome assembly GCF_029536165.1 of Paraburkholderia sp. SUR17. Lineage (NCBI taxonomy): Bacteria > Pseudomonadati > Pseudomonadota > Betaproteobacteria > Burkholderiales > Burkholderiaceae > Paraburkholderia > Paraburkholderia sp. SUR17. The sequence continues at coordinate 2,924,315 of NZ_CP120509.1, read as the reverse complement.
AGCGCGCGTTGCAGCGCGAGGCCGCACGGCTCACGGAACTCACGCGGCAGCAGAACGAGGCGCTGCGCGAATTCAATACGGAACTGGAAGTACAGGTTCACGCGCGAACCGAGGAAATTCGGCAGACGGTGCTCTTTCTCGAAGACGCGCAGCACGACCTGAAGAACAACTTCGCGACCATGGTGCAGGTGTGCGCGAACATGATCGAGCTGCGCTGCGGCGCCGTGGCGGGACAGTCCACGCGCGTGGCCGATCTCGCGAGGCAGATCGCGCTCGCGCTGGGCATGAGCGGCTTACAGGCACAGGACGTGTTCTACGCCGGCCTGCTGCACGGCATCGGCAAACTCGCGCTGCCCGACGAACTGCTGCGCAAGTCGCTGGACCGCCTTTCGCCGGAAGAACTGCAACTCTTCTATCAGCACCCGCTGCGGGCGCAGATGGTGCTCACGCCCGTGACGCAGCTCGCTCACGTCGCGCAGATCATCCGGCAGCAGTACGAGCGGTACAACGGTCGCGGCGTGCCGGATGGCCTGATTGGCGAAGACATCGTGATGGGTGCGCGCATTCTGGCGTTGGCGCGCGACTTCGAGGGCCTGTGCAGCGGCGGCCTCGTGAAAGACCACGTCACGCCGCAAAAGGCCGCGGCGATGATCCGCTCACAGTCGGGGCTGCGTTACGACCCGCTCGTCGTGGAGCGTTTCTTCTCGGTGCTGGAGGAACGGGCGAAGCAGGCGGGCGGCGACCCGCTGGAGCAGATTCAGAGCGGACAGTTACGCGAGGGCATGCGGCTTGCCGACGACCTGCGCACCGGCCGCGGCGTACTGCTGATGACGAGGGGGAGCGTGGTGAACGCGCATCAGATCGAACAGATCAGGCGCTTCGAAGCGCAGGAAGACAAGCCTTTCACGATCGTGGTTTATCGGCCCGCGTGAAAGTCGAAGGACCGACGGGCCGTGCGTGACTGCGCGGCCCTTGCGCGATTCAGCGCATTGGATGCGGCGGCGCGGCGTCCGTGCTGTCCGTTGTTGCTGCAGAGGCTTTGGACGTTGCAACGGCGCCGTTGCTCTGCACCGATGCCTGGTCCGTCGCTTGTTCCGTCTTAGCTGCGCACACCGCATCGGCGAAACGCTGCAGCGCCGTGAGCGAGCCACACACGCTGTGGTAGCTCTGTTGTCCGATCTGCGCATCGAGCAGCACTTGCATGCCGGCCTTTCGTGCGAGTTCGAGAATGTCCATGAACCGGCTCCCTTGGGCGTCTACGTGTCGTGCACACGCCTGTAATTGGCTTATAGGGTCTGCTCAGTTTGCCTTGCGTGGCTGACGTGGCCGCGCGACAAGGTTGCTTGCGCGTTTGCCATGCCTCGTTAACACCTGGCGCTGCGCCGGTATTCCAGCAGACTGCATGAATCAAGCATAGAGCCGCATACCGCGTGCCGATCCAGTGAACAATGGGCAATAGACAACCTATTTCAGGCCCTGGATGGGGAACGCGGTGGTGGAAAGAATTTCCTTCAACACCATGAACGTGCGTATCTGGCGCACGCCGGGCAGGTAAAGCAGCTGTTCGGCGTGGAGGCGGTTGAAGCTGTCGCTGTCTTTCGTGCGCACCAGCATGAAATAGTCGAATTCGCCGGTGACCACGTGGCACTCCATGCAGCCGGCCACTTTTTGGGCGGCCTTCTCGAAGTCCGCGAACGACTCGGGCGTGGAACGGTCCAGCACCACGCCGATCACCACCAGCATGCCCGCGCCCAGCGCTTTCGGGTCCAGCAGCGCCACGACGCCGCGAATGAGCCCCGCCGCCTTGAGCCGCTCCACGCGGCGCAGACAGGCCGGCGCGCTGAGGTTCACGGTGGCCGCGAGGCTCACGTTGGAGATGGACGCATCGCGCTGCAACACGCGCAGGATGGCGCGGTCGATGCGATCGAGTTCGACCGCGGGCGCCGCGGCGTCTGCACCGCGTGGCACGGCAGTGGCGGCGGTGGTGCGGCGGCGCGTGGTGGATGCGCGACGTGACGAAGAGGCGCGCAATTTCGTTGTCGTCATAAAGACTCCCGTGCAATTTCGTTAAGCAAAGTTGCCCACTACGCTGCGCAAAGTAGGGCAACGTTATTTTTTTCGCAAGCTCATTTCCGCGCGGCTTTTCTAAGATGAACGCTCTGTGCCGGCGTTGGCGCAACCGCCTCTGCGTCACACGCATCCCCTTCCTCACTCGTCATCACTCGCTTACGCATTGGAGCCTCGCGATGAACCTCAAGCGCTTCCCCCGCTATCCGCTCACGTTCGGCCCCACGCCGATCCAGCCGCTCAAGCGGCTATCCGACCATCTGGGCGGCAAGGTCGAGCTGTACGCCAAGCGCGAAGACTGCAACAGCGGCCTTGCGTTCGGCGGCAACAAGACCCGCAAGCTCGAATATCTGATTCCCGAAGCGCTGGCGCAGGGCTGCGACACGCTCGTTTCCATCGGCGGCATCCAGTCGAACCAGACGCGCCAGGTGGCGGCGGTCGCCGCGCATCTGGGCATGAAGTGCGTGCTCGTGCAGGAAAACTGGGTGAACTACTACGACGCCGTATATGACCGCGTCGGCAACATCCAGATGTCGCGCATCATGGGCGCCGACGTGCGGCTCGTGCCGGACGGCTTCGACATCGGCTTTCGGCGCAGTTGGGAAGACGCGCTGGAGAGCGTGCGCGCCGCGGGCGGCAAGCCTTACGCGATTCCCGCGGGCTGCTCGGACCATCCGCTAGGCGGGCTCGGTTTCGTGGGCTTTGCCGAGGAAGTGCGTCAGCAGGAAGCCGAACTGGGCTTCAAGTTCGACTACGTGGTGGTGTGTTCGGTAACGGGCAGCACGCAGGCGGGCATGGTCGTGGGCTTCGCAGCGGACGGCCGCGCGGACCGCGTGATCGGCATCGACGCTTCGGCGAAACCGGAGAAAACGCGCGAACAGATCACGCGTATCGCGAAGCAAACGGCTGAAGCCGTGGACCTGGGCCGCGATATCACCGAACGCGACGTGGTGCTCGACGAGCGCTTCGGCGGTCCTGAATACGGGCTGCCGAACGAAGGCACGCTGGAGGCGATCCGGCTGTGCGCGCGCATGGAAGGCATGCTGACCGACCCTGTCTACGAGGGCAAATCGATGCACGGCATGATCGAGCGCGTGCGAAACGGCGAATTCCCGGCAGGGTCGAAGGTGCTTTATGCGCACCTGGGCGGCGTGCCGGCGCTCAATGCCTACAGCTTCCTGTTCCGCGAAGGTTGAGCGGCGGCATCGCGCAAGACATGGGCGACTTCGCGAGTTATTCGGTCGCCCACGTCGCCAGTGTTTCTATCGTGTTCATGTTGCGCGCCGTTCCCGCGCTCGCAGCCGGAATTTTCAGCTTCGAGCGCGCCATGCCGCTGCCGTAGTGCACGAAGATCTCGCGCGTGCCGAGCGCGATCTCTTCGTCCTGCTGGCCGGTTACCCGTGACAGCGCGTCCGCGGCCGGCGGGGCATCGAGGAAGATCGCCACGGTCCGGTTCGGGGCAGCCGCTTTGAACGGGTTCCCGGCCAGCACGGCCATCAGTTCCGGGCCGGTGCGGATCAGCACACCCACCGGCTTGCCGGCATAAGCTTGCAGCCCGCTTTCTATTCGCGCCTTCACCGCCGCTTCCGCAAGCCGGCTTTCGAACACCACGTTGCCGCTCGCAATGTAGGTGCGCACGTTGGTCAAGCCAACGGATTCGCAGATCGCCCGCAAGTCGGACATCGGCAGCTTGCCCGTACCGCCGACATTCACAGCGCGCAGCAGCGCCACGTATCGCGTCGTCATCTTCCACCTCGGTTTGTCGGTTTTTGCCCACACGTTGGTTCGGACCGGCTGGCCCATCCAACGGACCACCCATCGGCCCGCGTACCGACCGGAGCGGCCCGTGCGGCATCGTGACGCGATTCTCGCCGATTCTGCAAAGGTCCCATCCAGATCCAGCAATATGACCCGTCGAATTGGCCGACTATGCTCGCGGCCGTGGTATCAGTCGGCAAATGTACAAGCTGTTGAGCCGCGAAGAAAATCAGTTGCTTAGGGGATCAAACTTATGAAGAAAATCGCTATTTCAGCGGGTGTCGGTACGCTGTTCACGGTGGCCGCGTCGTCGGCGTTTGCACAAAGTTCTGTCACGTTGTACGGCCTCGTCGATACGGCCATTCGCTATCAGACCAATGCCGGTCCCGATGGCAAAGATCTGATCGGCATGACGGTTGGCCCCGAAACTCACAGCCGTTGGGGACTGCGCGGCACCGAAGACCTGGGCGGCGGCCTGTCGGCCATCTTCCGTCTCGAGAACGGCTTCGAACTGGGCGACGGAAGGCTGCACGTGGCGAACACGCTGTTCAGCCGGCAAGCCTACGTGGGTCTGTCGAGCACACGCTACGGCGCGCTCACGTTCGGTAACCAGTACGCGCCGCTCTACGACACCATGGGCGACATCTTCGACCCGATGACGGTGGGCGACTACTGGCAAGACAGCTGGGCGTACAACGGCATCGGTAACTACCTGACCGTGCCGAACTCGGTGAAGTACACGGCCTCGTACAACGGCCTCTCCGTCGACGCTATCTATGGCTTCGGCAATCACGCCGGCGCGATGGGCCTCGACAGCACGTATGGCGTCGAATTGACGTACGCGCACGGCCCCGCGTCGCTCAACGCAGGCTTCCAGCAGTCTTCGGTGTCCTCGGCGAACGGCAGCGCGATCAACGGCGCGAAGGTCAACTTCCTGCACGTGAGCAGCGCGTATCAGATCACCTCCACGGTGCGGCTCCTCGCCGGCTGGCTGCACGGTCAGGACAAGACCGGCACGACGGACGGCAACATGCAGCAAGCCGGCGCGCCGACCTTGAACGGCCACAGCCCGAACCGCATCGACGACACGTTTTACGTTGGCGCCAACTGGCGCGCCACGCCGCCGCTGCTGATCACCGTGGCCGGCTATTACGGTCACGCGCGCAATGCCGAACGCCTGGACGGCACGCTGGGCTCGGGCGTCAACTATTCCGCCACGATGCTGGCCGAATACTCGCTCTCGAAGCGCACCGAAGTGTATGGCACGGTGGACTTCGCACGGGGCACGGGCGCCTTCGCCGCCGACTACCCGGGCGTGACCAATCCGGCCACCGGCAATGTGGATCGCATCGGCCGCACCAACAACGTCGGCGCGGCAGTGGGTCTGCGGCAGATGTTCTGATGAGCGAGCGCGGGCCAGATTCCCTGCCAGCTTCGCGTGACGCGACGCAAGTTCCGGCCCCGCAATAGTTTGTCTTTTACGTTGCGCTGTACTGCAAGGTCAGGCGCCGTTTCGGGCGCCCGCTGGTCCGGCCTGCGCCGGACCTCGCCTTGCAGGAGAGCGAGCAATGTCGACGCCCATCACCGGTTCCACGGGTCATCACAACCCGACTGTCACCGATGACGCAAACGCTGGCCACACGACGGGCAACGCGCCCGTGAATGGCCGGAACGCGAACGCCCAACCCACTCCCCAACCCACGCCGGCCACGCAGCCCACCACGGCGGCCAATCACTCGACGCTCGGCGCGCTGGCAAACGGCGCAAAGCGAGTGGGCGGCAAAGCGGTGGATGCCACGCGCAACGGCCTTGCCAAGACCGACCCCGTGCTCGCGCCCACGGCCGCCGCCGGCTACGAGCTATGGGCGGCGAGCAACGCGATCGGCGCGGGCTCGGGGCTTGCCAGCACGTTCAGCGGCGCGAATCACGCCACCTCGGCGGCATCCGCGGCGACGAACGGTATCGGCATGCTGCCTTCGGCGCTCGACGTCGCGGCCACCGCGGTGGGCTTCGGCAACAAGGCGTTCAAGCTCGCAGACGCCAGCAAGAAGGCGAAGTCCGAAACGCCCGGCAGCGTGGAGGGACGCGACGCGTCCACGGCGCTCAACCAGGCGCGCGGCAATCTGGCGCGCGCCACGCCCGGCGCGATTCGCGACGTCGGCTTGGGGTCCGCGGGGCTTGCCGGGCGCATCTATACGGCGGCGCACCCGGGCCACTCGATGTACGGCGACAAGGCGGCCTCCGTAACGGCAGACGGCGCGCTCGCCATTCCGTCGGGCGCCATGTATCTCGCAACGGGCGCGCTGCAAAGCGCGAAGGTGGACCGCGGCGTGGACCGCACGCAGGCACTGCGCTCGTCGGTGCTCAATCCGCCCAGTGCGCGCACGGACTCGCAAAGCGAAGCCATGCGCAGGCTGGACGACGCCTTTGCGTCAGGGCATCTCAGTCCCAACGTCTATTCGATTCTGCGCACGCGCAGCGATGCCGAGGTGCAACGCTTCGTCGATAACTTCGCGGCGCTGGGCGCGATCGGTCAGCAGCGCCTCGCGAAAGTGCTGCACTTTCCCGGCGAGCAGATTGCGATGAAAGTGCTCAACATGGGGCGCACCACGAACCTGAACACGGCCAGCATGCGCCGCGCCGCGCGCGAAGAAGTGATCGACGCGTTCATCTCCAAAGAAGTGCGGCCGGGCCGCACGGCCGCGCTTTTCGATGAACTCAAGACCGTGCGCAGCGAGGCGTTGGGCGCGAAGACATCGCCCGACGTGGCCGCGCTTCAGCGAACCATGCAAGACGCCGGCATCGATGCGAGCCAGTTCAGCCCGAATACGCTGAAGGCGATCGCGGCATCGGGGCAGCAGGCCGCGTTCGTTGCGCGCTATAAGGCGCTGTCGCCAGAGGAGAAGACTCGTCTGCAATCCACGCTGCATTTCGGCTCGTGGCGCTTCTGGAAGAGCGACGCCACGCTGCCCACCACGAAGCATCAGCGCTCCGACATTCGCGCCGCGCTCATCAAGCAGTTCGCGGGCGGCGCGAGTCTGGACCGCCTGGATGCGATGAAGGTGCGCTACAACCAGAAGGTGCTGCCGTTGCAGACAGGCCGCACGCACCTTCAACCGGCACCCGTCGATACGATGCGCGCGCACATTCTTGCGCATCAGGACAACACGCTCAGCACGCTCAAGGAAGAAAAGCGCCACGCGAAGATTCAGGTGGGCTACGGCGTGGTCAACGCGGCTGCGGGCGTGGCCGAACTCGCGGTGAACCCTGGCGCTGCCGCGGGCATCAGCGCGACGCGCGCGGTGCTGAGCCCGTTCTATCTCGCCTATGCGGGGCGGCGCGGCGTGGTGGGTGAAATCAACTCGCAGAACGCGAAACCCGTGAACGCCGCGATGCGCGAAGAGGCTTTGCTGCGCGCGTTGCCGCAGGTGCATGAACGCATCGTGACGGGCGGGGCGCAGACGAGCCGCTTGCGTCACCCGCAGCAGTTCCTGCGCGACGAACTCAAGCTCAGCGACGGCGATATCCGCAAAGTGCAGACGCTGGAGCGCGACGGCAAGGGCGCCGAGGCGCGCGCGTTTCTCGCGGAAAAGAACTCGGAGGCAAACGTGCTGATCGCGCTGCGCGTGCTGTCCGAAGAAAGCGCGGGGCTGGGTACGGATGGGCACCAGCAGAACGCGCTGCACTTCATTGCCAACGAAGCCGCGGCGGGCGGAAACGGCACGCTTGCCGCAATCAATCACATGTCCGAGCCGGACGCCACATTCGAGGCGCTGAAGAAGCACCTTGTCGACGACGTTTCGTACAACCCGGCTGCGGGCATCGATACGCTCGCGCACCAGCTTTCGTCAGGCACCGCGATAGTGGACGTGGGCCTCGAGAACAAGGCACGCTACGAAGGCGAGCCTGCGCAAGACATCGCGCGCGATCTGCAACAGCGTTTCGCGCGCGACAATCCGTCGTTTGCCACGCGGCTTTTCACTGCCGATCTGTTCGGCGGCGGCGACCGTGCCATCGCCGCGCGCAACATGCTGCGCGATTTTCGCTTCAGCGAAACGGAAATCTCGCAGCTGCAAGGCATGGGCAAGAAAGATGCGGCGACGTGGCTGGAGGGTCACCTCTTCGGCGAGAACCTGCGGCGCCGCTTTTCCACACAGATGCTCGACCAGGGCGGGCGCGACGCGGCATCGCAGGCGGTGGACCACATGCCGCAACACGAAGCCGACGCGCGCGAGCCGCTCACGTGGCGGCACAACCTGGAGGGCGCGGGCATCAACGTGATCGACAACGCCGGCACGCCGGGTCTCGATTCCATGCTGCACGCGCTGTATCAGCACATGTCGGGCAAGACCGATTCGTCGTCCAGCGCGATGCAGCGCAAGGTGATGGACGCACGGCGCCGCGTGATCGCAGAGGTCACGCAGGGGCAGCCGGGCGCGCACGTCGACGTCACGCAGCATCGCGACGCGATTGTGCGCATTGCGGGGCAGGTGTTCGGCAAGCCGGGCGCGACGGTGAAGATCGTGAATGCGTCGGGACAGGGGCAGGCCGAACGCGTGGGCGCGGGCCGCGACAATCCTCGCGCGCCGGTGGCGGCCGTGCTCTGCTACGACGGGCAAACGGGCCGCACGTTCGCGCTGCACGGCGGCGACGCGGAGCGGCTCAGAACGCGCGTATCGCCGAACGCGCCTGAGGTGCCGATGCCCGCGCTGGAGGAAGAGGGCGCTTTCACGCGGAGTGTTTTCGCGGACCTGGGTATGTCGCCGGCGGCGAGTACCGCCAGCAGTTCCATGTTGAGCCGCTCGACTTCTGCTTCGTCCTCATCCTCGTCCTCGTCGGCGAGCACCGTATCGAGCACCCGGACGCAGCCGCCTGCCGACACCACGATCCACACGCGCGACGACCTGCATCGGTTCGTCACAGGCGGCCGGCCAGTGGGGACGGTTGTGGAGACCGGCCGTTCCGATCTGCTCGCCGATCAGAACCGGCTCTTCGAGTTTCAAGGCCTGGTTTTCCGCGGCGATTCGCGCACGCCGCAGCAGATCAGAACCGACGGTGGGTTTCGCAGCCGCAACGACCTGAACGTGCCCGCCAATCGCCTCGAAGCGCAGGGTCTTGCTGCGGGCAAGGGCGCCACGGGGCAGTCGGGCGTGTCCACCGCGAAGCAGATCGAACATGCGCTGCCCTACTGCAACAGCGGCCAGCGCGACGGGTACGTCTATATCGTCGACACGCGCCGGCTTCCGCCCAACGAACATGCCTACGACATGGCCGGCATCACCATGGAAAACGGCTACAAGAACACCGACGAAACGGGCGGCGAGGTCAACGTGACCCACATTCCGAATTCGGCAATCGTGGGCTGGGTTTCGGTGGAAGACGCCGACGATGTGATCGATCACCCGCAGGGGATCGGCTCCATCGCGAACATCCGCGACAGGATTCATCTGAATCCGGACTACACGAACGCGCAGCCTTGAGGCAGGACGGCAAGCGCAAGCGACGACGCAGTTGAGGCCGGCGCTTGCGCGTTGATGTGACAGGTTGCGGGTTCTACGCGAGCCTCACCGATGCAGCCCGTCACGCGTTCGGTGCTTCACTTCCCGCTTCGGAATGCTGATGCGACGCTTGCGCGTCGTCGTGCGCGGGCGGCTGCATGGTGCGCTTGAGCAGCGTGGCGCCGATCAGCGCTGCCGCCGCGGCCAGCGCGCCGCCGAACATGAACGCAACGTGATAGCCGCCGTTCAGCGCTGTCGTAGTGTCGGCACCCGCTTGCGCAAGCGACGACGTGCGCGCGGCCGCCAGGCTCGCGAGTATCGCGAGTCCCAATGCGCCGCCCATCATGAACGCGGTATTCACCATGCCGGATGCAAGGCCCGATTCGGTGGGCTTCACTTCGCTCATGGCGGCGAGCAGCACGGGGTTGAACGCGATGCCCGCGCCGAAGCCGAGCAGCATCATGCCGGGCAGCACGTCCATGACGAAGTGGCCGTCTGCAGGCGCGCGGGCGAACAGCAGCAAACCCGCGGCGGCCAGTAGCAACCCTGCCGCGAGCGGGGCGCGAATGCCGAAGCGCATCACGATGCGCGCGGAAAGCCCCAGTGAAAAGCCGCCCATGATGAGATTGGCTGGCAGGAACGCAAGGCCCACGCCGAGCGGGCGGTAGTTGAGCACGCGCTGCAGATACAGCGCCGAAATGAAGAACCACGCGAACATGGCCGCGGCCCACATCACGCCCACCACATTGGCCACCGCGATGCTGCGCAGCCGGAACAGGCCGAGCGGCATGAGCGGATGCTGCACGCGCGACTCGATGACGAGAAACGCCGCAAGCAGCACCACGGCGGCGCCGAGCAGACCGAGCGTCTGCGTCGAAGTCCAGCCCGCTTCGTTGCCGTTGACGATGGCGTAGACGGCAAGCATCAACGCAGCCGTCACCGTCACCGCGCCACTCACGTCCAGACGCTCGCCATGCGCGTGCCCGCGACCTGCGGGAATCAACGTGAGACACAGCGCATAGACGGCGATACCGATGGGCAGATTCACCAGAAAGATCCAGTGCCAACTGAGTACGTTCGTGAGCAGACCACCGAGCAGCACGCCGATGCTGCCGCCACCCGCGCACACGAAGCCATACACGCCCATCGCTTTCGCGCGCTCGCCTGGCTCGGTGAAAAGATTCATGATGAGCGAGAGCGACACGGCGGATACCACCGCGCCGCCCAGCCCCTGCACGGCGCGCGCGCAGACGAGCATCGTTTGAGAGTTGGCAATGCCGCACGCAAGCGACGCGAGCGTGAACAACGTGATGCCGCCGAGAAAGAGCCGGCGGTGTCCGTAGAGGTCGCCCAGCCTGCCGCCTAGCAGCAGGAACCCGCCGAACGTGAGCATGTAGGCGTTCACCACCCACACGAGCGAGGTCTCGGTGAAGCCCAGGTCCGCAGCGATGGAAGGCAGCGCCACGTTCACGATGGTGCTGTCCAGCACGATCATCAGCACGCCGAGGCAGAGTACGAGCAGTGCGAGCCACCGCTTGCGGTCTTCGATGTTATGCGTCATTCGTTGGGCTCCTGGCTAGCCTTGTACGACGTCGCCCGCGATCATCCACGGCGCGCCGAATCGATCCACCACCATGCCGAACACTTCGGCCCAGAACGTCTTTTGCAGCGGCATGATTGCGTTGCCGTTTTCCGCGAGCGCAGCAAACACGTGCTGGGCTTGCGCGACGGTGGCGTACGTGAGCGAGAGATGAAAACCCTTCATGCCGTCGTAGGGATAACCGACAGGGCAGTCCGACGCCATCAGAACGGCGCCGCCGTGCAGCACGAGGCGCGCATGCATGATGCGCTCGCTCGTGCCGGGTGCGAAGTTCTCGCAGTCGGCGGTATCGGGCGCGTCGGCGTAGGTCATCATCGCCTCGAGTTCGCCGCCCAGCGTGTGCTGGTAGAAGCGCAGCGCCTGCGCACAGTTGCCGTCGAACAGCAAATAGGGATTGAGCGCTTGCATGAGGTCTCCTCCGTGGCTCCGTGGCTTCGGCCGGTGGGACGTCGAGTCTAGCACTGCACGTCTTGACCGCCGTGTTGCCGCTTCGCGCCGCGGGGCGCGCAATCGCGCGACGTGAAGAGCCGCCCTTCGCGCGACAAGTCGACGCACCGGCGAACGCACAAATCAGCCACGAAGGCGCACGCAATTGACTGCACGGTCCGTGCCGTCCATCATGACCGCACACTTCCACCACACGCTTGCGCAACACCGCGAGCGCCGGGCGTACAAGAGGGACACATCATGGCCGAAATCCTGCTCAGTAACGTCGAAGACAGCGTGCCGGACGAGGAAATCTCCGAATTCCTGCAACGCTACGGCTTTCCCCCTTTCACTGCGATAGAACGTCTCAGCGGCTCGGGCAACATGCCGTCTGCGCTCATCACGTTCGGCGATCTGTCGCACGAGGCGCTGCGCCTGCTCCAGGAACGCGTCCAGAACATCTACTGGAAGAACCACACCATTAACGTGCAGATTCTGACTGACAGGCCGGACTAAGCCTTCGCACGTTTTCACGACTCGCGCCCACCCGTGGCAAGACCCATGCATGTAACAGGGTTTTGCATACGGGTCTAGAATGAATTCCGTTGTCGCGGCGCATGTCGCTATGCGCCCGCACGCATCAATTCCACCATGACGTAGGGGCTATTCCGCTTTACAGCGCGGATCAATAACCCTTTAAACAGGACTGGTTTAGTCCGAATTCTTACGTGTTTGTGCACGTGTTTGCGGAGGCATTTCAATGCTGCGAATGAGCAAGCTGGCGGACTACGCCACCGTCATGATGACCGTGATGGCGCGCGACCCGGACACGATACAGAGCGCCGCCAGTCTCGCTGCCGCGAGCGGCATTCCGGCGCCCACCGTATCGAAGGTCATGAAGATTCTGGCGCGCGGCGGCATGGCGATTTCGCTGCGCGGCGTAAGCGGTGGCTATTTGCTGCCGTACGCGGCACAGCGCATCACGCTTGCGGACATCATCACCGCCGTGGATGGCCCGTTCGGCATGACGGAATGCAGCGCCATGCCGGGGCAGTGCGAGCAGGAGGCCATGTGCGGGGCGCGTGCGAACTGGCAACGCATCAATCGCGTGATATTCGAGGCGCTGCGGCAGGTGTCGCTTGCCGATATGGCCGGCCCCGCGTTGCGTGCCGTGGATATCAGCGCGATTCGCGCGCGCAGCGTGCCGAAGTCGCCGTCCGTCGCGTCAGTCGCGCCAGTCGTGACTTCACGCACGGCCCGTATCGCGGCAGGAGCGCCGCGCGAGGCAGCGGCCCGGACACAGCAGAAATAGCGCAGCAAGAACCGAGCGGAGAACTGGCATGAGTACCGTCACCACGAGAATCGACGATCTGATCCGGCGCGAATACGAGCACGGCTTCGTCACCGACGTGCAGTCCGACACGCTGCCGCGAGGTCTTTCCGAAGACGTAATTCACCTGATTTCGGCCCGCAAGAACGAGCCCGCGTTCATGCTCGAATGGCGCCTTGCGGCCTATCGGCATTGGCTCACCATGACCGAGCCGCACTGGGCGACGGTGCAGCACGCACCCATCGACTATCAGGACATCGCGTATTACTCGGCGCCTGTGGGCGGAGCGGAATCGAAAGACCGGCCCAGGAGCCTCGACGAGGTGGACCCGGAATTGCTGCGCACGTACGAGAAGCTGGGCGTGCCGCTCGCAGAGCGCGAAATTCTCGCGGGCGTTGCCGTGGATGCCGTGTTCGACAGCGTTTCCGTTGCCACCACGTTTCGCAAGAAGCTCGGTGAACTGGGCATCGTGTTCTGTTCGTTTTCAGAGGCCGTGCAGGAACATCCGGATCTGGTGCGCAAGTACCTGGGAACCGTGGTGCCGCACACGGACAACTTCTTCGCCGCCTTGAATTCGGCGGTGTTCAGCGACGGCTCGTTCTGCTACATCCCGCCCGGCGTGCGTTGCCCGATGGAGCTTTCCACGTACTTCCGCATCAACGCGCGCAATACGGGGCAATTCGAGCGCACGCTGATCATTGCGGACAAGGGTTCGTATGTGAGCTACCTGGAAGGCTGCACGGCGCCCATGCGCGACGAGAACCAGCTGCATGCCGCGGTAGTGGAACTGGTGGCGCTGGAAGGCGCGCAGATTCGCTATTCGACGGTGCAGAACTGGTACCCGGGCGACGAGAACGGACGCGGCGGCATCTACAACTTCGTGACGAAGCGCGGCGACTGTCGCGAGGCCAACGCGAAGATTTCGTGGACACAGGTGGAAACGGGTTCGGCCATTACGTGGAAGTACCCGAGCGTGATCCTGCGTGGGGACAACTCGGTGGGCGAGTTCTATTCAGTGGCGCTGACCAACCATTATCAGCAGGCCGATACGGGCACGAAGATGATCCACTTGGGCCGCAACACGCGCAGCACGATCGTCTCGAAAGGCATCTCGGCGGGGCGCGGCAAGAACGCGTATCGCGGGCTTGTGAAGGTGGGCCGTGCGGCGGAGAACGCGCGCAACTACACGCAGTGCGACTCGCTGCTGCTGGGCGATCGCTGTGCCGCGCACACGTTTCCCTACATCGAGGTGAAGAACCCCACGGCGAAGGTGGAGCACGAGGCATCGACGTCGCGCATCGGCGAAGACCAGCTCTTCTACTGCCGGCAGCGTGGTTTGTCGGCTGAAGATGCCGTGTCGATGATCGTCAACGGTTTCTGCAAGGAAGTGTTCAAGGAACTGCCGATGGAATTCGCCGTGGAAGCGCAGAAGCTGCTCGGCGTGAGCCTGGAAGGCAGCGTCGGTTAAATGGGATGGAAAACATCATGCTCGACATCAGCAATCTCAGCGTTGAAGTGGAAGGCAAGCCGATTCTGCGTGGTCTCGATCTGCAGGTGAAGGCAGGCGAAGTGCACGCCATCATGGGCCCGAACGGCTCAGGCAAGAGCACGCTCGCTCATGTGCTGGCGGGGCGGGAGCAGTACGTGGTGACGGGCGGCGAGGTGCAATACGCCGGCCACGATCTGCTTGCGCTTGCGCCCGAAGAGCGCGCACGCGAAGGGCTCTTTCTCGCGTTTCAGTATCCCGTGGAAATTCCGGGTGTGAGCAACGTGTATCTGCTCAAGGCCGCGTTGAACGCGCAGCGCCGGCATCGCGGCGAGCCCGAACTCGACGCGATGGAATTCCTTCAGATCGTCAAGGCGAAGATGGCGCTGATGCAGATGGACGAAAGCCTGCTGTATCGCGCCGTCAACGAGGGCTTTTCGGGCGGCGAGAAGAAGCGCAACGAAATGCTCCAGATGGCGGTGCTGGAGCCCAAGCTCGCGATTCTGGACGAGACCGATTCGGGCCTCGACATCGACGCGCTCCAGCTCGTGGCACGCGGCGTCAACGCGCTGCGTAGTCCGGATCGTGCCATGGTGCTCGTGACGCACTATCAGCGGCTGCTCGACTACGTCGTGCCCGACTACGTGCATGTGCTTTCTCGCGGCCGCATCGTGAAGTCGGGCACGCGCGAGCTTGCACTGGAACTGGAGCGCAAGGGCTATGGCTGGCTCGCGGACGAAGCGGACCAACCCGACCAGCCCGACCAGCCCGACCAGCCTCCGCAACCGGCGCTGGAACAACGCGCGACACGCTGAGCACGGTAAAGACATCGAAACAGGAGTCACAGTCATGAGCGCATCCACGCTCGACCCTTTCCACGCCGCGTTCAAGACGCTGGCGCGCACGCTGCCTGGCGCGGAACTCGGCTGGCTGCGCAGTGCGCGGCGCCATGCGTTGGACCAGTTCGAGGCGCTTGGCTTTCCCACTACGCAACTCGAAGACTGGAAGTACACGAACGTTGCCACTGTCGCGCAGCGGCCGTGGCACTTCACGTCGCCGCGTGGAGACGACGTGGACGTGGCGAGCATCGTGAATGACCTCGTGCTCGACCAAGCCGCAGGACGACTCGTGTTCGTGAACGGACGGCACATTCCCCGCTATTCACGTCTACCCGATCTGCCCGAGGGAACGTTCGTCGGCAGCCTCACGCGCGCGATGCGCGAGATTCCGCAGTGGCTCGAAGCAGTCATTGCGCAGCACGCGCCGCATGACGCATTCGCGGCGCTCAACACAGCGTTCATGAGCGACGGTTATGTCGTCGTGCTACCGCGCGGAGCGCATATCGAAGCGCCGCTGCAGATGCTGTTCATCACCGACGAAGCCGGGCTTGCCATGCATGCGTTCAATGCCGTGCTCGCCGATGCCGGCGCGCGCTGCTCGATTGTCGAACAGTTCGTCGGCGTGGCGGATGACGCCTATCTCGCCAACACCGTGACGAAGATCGTCGCGGCGGCCGAGGCGGACATTCAACATTGCCGGCTGCAGCAGGAGGCACGCACCGCGTTTCACTTCTCACGCGTCGACGTCGCGCAGCAGCAGGCGAGCCGCTTTACGTCGCACTCGTTTGCGTTTGGCGGCGCGCTTTCGCGCACGCAGATCGACACGCGCCTTTCGGCCATGGACGCGCATACGGAATTGAACGGGCTCTACTTCGTGGGCGCGCGGCAGCATGTGGATCATCACACGCGTATCGATCACGAGAAGCCGCACGGCACGAGTCGCGAGTACTACCGCGGCGTGCTGGATGGCGCCTCGCACGGCGTGTTCAACGGGCGCGTGGTCGTGCATCCCGACGCGCAGCAGACAGACACGCATCAGGCGAATCACAATCTGCTGCTCTCACGCGATGCGCAGATCGACACCAAGCCGCAACTGGAAATTCACGCCGACGACGTGAAGTGCACGCACGGTGCGACCGTGGGTCAACTCGACGAGAACCCGCTCTTCTATCTGCGTGCACGCGGCATCGACGAACGTATGGCGCGCGCATTGCTGATCTGGGCCTTTGCGCGCGACAGCGTAGACCGCGTCGGCATGGAGAGCGTGCGGGCCAGGCTCACACGGCTGCTGCTCGCGCGCATGCCGGAAGGTGAGCGTATTCGGGAGATGGTATGAAGCCGATGGAACGCATGCAGGGCGTGGATGAAGAGACCGTGGCGCAGTGGCGGCGCGACTTTCCGATTCTGGACGAACGCGTGTACGACACGCCGCTCGTGTACCTCGACAACGGCGCGACGACGCAGAAGCCGCGCACGGTGATCGAAGCCGAGCGCGCCTACTACGAGCACGACAACGCGAACGTGCATCGTGGCGTGCATCTTCTATCGCAGCGCGCGACAGATGCCTACGAGGGCGCGCGTGCACGCATCGCGCGCTTCCTCAACGCCGCGCGCAAGGAGGAAGTCGTCTACGTGCGCGGCACGACGGAGGCGATCAATCTCGTCGCGCAGAGCTTCGTGCGCCCACTCGCGAAGCCGGGCGACGAAATTCTCATCACCGCCATGGAGCATCACTCGAACATCGTGCCCTGGCAGATGGTCTGCGAGCAGACGGGCGCGGTCTTGAAGGTGGTGCCGATCGACGAAAGCGGCACGCTCGACGTAGACGCATTCGAAAGCATGCTGAGCGAGCACACGCGCATGGCTGCTGTTACGCACGTGTCCAACGCGCTTGGCACCATCAACCCGATACGGCGCCTCGTGGTCGCGGCGCATGCGCGCGGCGTGCCGGTGCTCGTGGACGGCGCACAAGCCATCGCGCACGTGCCGGTGGACGTGCAGGCGCTGGACTGCGATTTCTACGCGTTCTCCGGCCACAAGATCTACGGGCCGACCGGCATCGGCGTGCTCTACGCGAAGGCGGAACGGCTGGAGGCGATGCCGCCGTGGCAGGGTGGCGGCGACATGATTCGCAGCGTGACCTTCGAGAAGACGCAGTACAACGCCATTCCGTGGAAGTTCGAAGCGGGAACGCCCAACATTGCGGGCGCAGTCGGACTTGCGGCGGCACTCGATTACGTGAGCCGTATCGGCATCGAGGCGATCGGCGCACACGAAGCCGATTTGCTCCACTACGCGACCGGGGCCATACAGGGCATTCCACAGGTCAGGCTGATCGGCACGGCTCCCGACAAAGCCGGCATTCTCTCGTTCGTATTTGGAGATGTGCATGCGCACGACGTCGGCACTATCGTGGATCGCTGCGGCGTAGCTGTGCGCGCGGGGCACCACTGCGCGATGCCCGTGATGCAGCGCTACGGTGTGCCGGCCACCGTGCGGGCGTCGTTCGCGCTCTACAGCTCGCGGGCCGACGTGGATGCGCTCGTGCGGGCACTGACCCATGTGAGGGAGGTATTCGGAGCATGAGCGATTTGCGCGACCTCTATCAGGAAGTGATCTTCGACCACTATCGGCACCCGCGTAACTGCCATCCGTTGCCCGATGCAACGCATAAAGCCGAGGGCTACAACCCCCTCTGCGGCGACCGCATCACGCTGTATCTGAAAGTGGAAGACGGTGTGGTCAAAGAGGCCGCCTTTGACGGCGCGGGCTGCGCGATTTCCACGGCGTCGGCCTCGATGATGACGGAGGCGCTCAAGGGCCGCCCGCAGACCGAAGTCGAGACGCTGTTTGGCCGCTTTCACGAGATGGTCACGGCGCCCCCAGGCGAGCCGGTGCACGACGAGGCTGCGCTAGGCAAGCTGGCGGCGTTGGGTGGCGTGCGCGAGTTTCCTGCACGCGTGAAGTGCGCGACGCTCGCCTGGCATACGTTGCACGCGGCACTGCATGGCGAGCGCGACGCCGTCTCTACCGAATAAGACAAGGAATGAAGCGAGGAAAGCACCATGAATGCATTCGACGAAACGCGGCAAGACGAGCTGGCGCAGCCCGGCAATAGCGAACTGCGCAGCCGTGTGATCGAAGCCTTGCGTGGCGTGTTCGACCCCGAGATACCGGTCAACATCTACGACCTTGGACTCGTGTACGGCCTCGAGGTAGACGACACCGCAGGCAAGGTCGCGATCGATATGACGCTGACGGCGCCGGGCTGCCCCGTTGCGCAGACGTTTCCCGCCACCGTTGAAGACGCCGTGTTTTCCGTGGCTGGCGTGAACGACGTTCACGTCGAACTGGTGTGGGAACCGGCGTGGTCGCTCGAACGCATGTCCGAAGCGGCGCGCCTTCAGTTAGGGATGCTTTGAGATGTCACGCTGGGTTGAGGTGGCCGCAATAGACGACTTTCCGCCGGGCGCCGTGCGCAGCGTCGACGTGGACGGTGTTCAGGTGGCAGTGTTCAATCTGGACGGCACCTGCTATGCGATCGAAGACATCTGCCCGCACGACGGCGGCGTGTTGACAGGCGGCGCGGTGGAAGGCGACGAGGTGATCTGCCCGCGACACGGCGCGCGCTTTTGCATCAGAACCGGCAAGGTGCTGGCGCCGCCTGCTTATGAAGATGTGGCCGTGTTTCCGGTGCAGATCGAAGCGGGCATCGTCCAGGTACGCGATGCGCGGTGGGACGAATCGGGCTTCTGAATTCTCGGCTCGTCATTCGCGCGCTTATTTCACCGCGCCCAGCGCCAGCCCCTTCACCAGATACCGCTGCAACCACGCGAACACCACGGAGACCGGCAACGTGGCACACAGCGTAGCGGCCATCACCAGATGCCACTCTACGGTGTATTTGCCGGCCACCATGTCCGTGACCTGCACCGTGAGCGTCTTGTTTTCGGGCGAGCGGATCAACGTGTAGACCACGGCGAACTCGTTCCACGCATTGATGAACGTGAAGATCGCCGTCACCACGACAGCCGGTACTGCGAGCGGCAGAAACACGCGCAGCACCGCCTGCGTGCGGCTGCATCCTTCCAGCCAGGCCGATTCCTCCAGATCGCGCGGCACCGTCTGAAAATACGACGAGAGCATCCATACCGCGAACGCGATGTTGAACGCTGCGTAAGAAACGATCACGCCGATCTTCGAATCCACGAGGTTACCGTCGCCGTAGGGAATCATCGCGGCAAGGCGGAACAGGCCCACCACGAGCAGGATGGGCGAGAGCATTTGCGTAACCAGCAGGAACTGGCGATACGCGCTGCGTCCGCGAAACGGGAAGCGCGCCATCGCGTAGGCCGCGGGCAGACTCACGGCGAGCGCGAGCAGCGTGGAAAGCGAACTGATGATGAGGCTGTTGCGCAGCGCTACGCCGAAGTTCGCGGCGTCCCACATATCCACGAAGTTTTGCCAGTGCCAATGCACAGGTAGCCAGCGCGCCGGGTAGACGAACACTTCGGAGGCGGGCTTGAGTGCGGTGAAGAACATCACGGCGAACGGAAACAGCACGATCGCGATGAGCGGCGCAAGCGCGAGCCAGCACCAGAGCGTGCGTTTGGCCTTGGCGCTCATGCCAGTTCTCCCTGTGCGTTACCGCCTTTCGCCTGGAGCCGCAGGTAGGCCATCGAAAAGACGAACAGCATGGCCAGCATGATGAGCGACACCGCCGCCGCTTCGCCCGGCCGCCCAAGGCGAAAGCCCAGTTCGTACAGATACGTCACGAGAATGTGCGTGCCATTGTCGGGGCCGCCTTGCGTCATCACCCAGATGATCGGAAACGAATTGAACACGTAGATCACGTTGAGCAGGATCGCCATGTTGATGAACGGCTTGAGCAGCGGCAGCGTGAGCTTGCGGAACTGCTGCCATGCGTTTGCTCCATCGATGCGGGCGGCTTCGTAAATATCGGCGGGCACGGAAGACAGGCCGCCCAGCAGGATCGTGACCGTGAACGGAATGGAGACCAGAATGCCCACCGCGATTTCCACTGCAAACGCGAGTTCCGGCGTAGCGAGCCAATGAATGGGGCCGGCGATCAGCCCCAGTCGTTGCAGCGTGACGTTGACCATGCCGTAGTCGTCGTTGAACGACCAGCGCCACACTACGGCGGTCATGGTGAGCGAAACGGACCACGGCAGCATGATGATGGTGCGCGCCACACCGCGCCCATAGAAGTCCTGATTCAGAATCAGCGCGACAGGTACCGATATCAGCACCGTGCCGCCCACCACGCAGCCCGTCCATATCAGCGTTCGGCGCAGCGAATCGGTGAACACGGGGTCGGCGAACACGTTGTAGAAGTTCTGCAAGCCGCTGAAGCCGCGAATCGCGCCGAAACGCGAGACTTCGTGCAGCGACTGGAACACGATGTTGTAGATCGGATAACTGATGATGAAGAGCGCGAGCAGCAGACTCGGCACGATCAGCAGCCACGGCGCGGGTGGCTGCGTGGAAGCGGAACGGCGCAGGCGTGTGCGGCCGGACTGCGACGCGCCAGGTGCGGTGTCCGGGGTTCGGCCGGAAGTCGTGTTGAAGGTCACGTTGCGGTCCTGCGGGTTCCTGCTGACGTTCGGGGTGCGTCGTGCGTTGCGTCGGTCTTCGGGCGGTTGACCGCGATGAGTTCATAGACTCGTCGTGGCAAACCGCCCGGCATTTGCGGCCCGTGCTGCTGGTGCCGCTGGTGCCCTTAGTGCTGTTAATGCCCCAGCGCCTTGTTGGCGTCGGCCGCAGCGGCATTGAGCGCATCAGCGGGCTTCGCCTTGCCCAGATAGATGGCCTGCATCGCGTTGGTGACCGCCTTGGCCGTGTCTTCCCAGCCCGTTACCGTGGGCGCGAAGCGCGCGTTCGGCAGCAGCGCGATGAACGCCTTCGTGTCCGGATCGTTGAAGGCCGGGTCGGTTGCTTCAGCCTTCGTGGTGGGCAGGAAGCCTTCGGTGCTCGTGAACTCCACGCGCGGTTCCTTCGTGAACAGATAGTCGAGGAACTTCCACGCCGTCTTCTTCGCCTTCGAGTTCTTGAACATCACGATCGAATCCGTCACCGCATACGTGGCGCTGTTGGTGCCCACCGGTACCGGCGCAATGCCGTACTTGATGTTCGGCGCTTCCTTCTTCAACTGCTTCGCGAGGAACGGCGCGGAGATCACCATTGCCACGCGGCCCTGCTTGAAGAGGTTCTGCACGTCTTCGCGGCTGTAGCCCGTCACGCCCGGTTCGGTGAGGCCGTCGTCGATCATCGACTTGTAGAGCGTGGCCGCCTTCACACCGGCAGGCGAAGCGAACGCGGCCTTGCCGTCTTTGCCGATCACGTCGCCGCCGTTGGTCCACAGCGCGTAGTACCAGTACACGTCCGTTTCGATTTCTTTGCCTTGCAGGCCGAAGCCGGCCACGCCCATCGCCTTCAGCTTCTTCGAGGCGGCGATCACGTCGTTCCACGTCTTCGGTCCGTTCGGGTAGCCCACCTTCGCGAGCAGGTCCTTGTTGTAGTAGAGCCCGCGCGCCGAGGCCGCGATGGGCAGGCCATAGGTCTTGCCGTTGATAACGCCGGGCGCGAGGAACGGGCCGATGAAGCGCGACTTGAAGTTCGCGTCCATGTAGCCGTCCAGCGGTTCGGCCACGTCGTCTTTCACGAAGTCGAGCAGCCAGCGCGTGCCGACGATGGCGAGGTCCGCGTTGGCGCCGCCCGAAATGTCGGTCTGCAGCTTCTGTTGCAGCGTGTCCCAGTTCACGTCTTCAATCTTGATGGTGGTGCCCGGGTTCGCCTTCTCGAACTGGCGGGCCATCTTCTCGAAGTACGGTGCCGTGGCGTCGCTGTAGTGCGCGACGGTGACGCGGACCGTATCGGCCTGCGCCGCATGGGCGATACCTGCGAACGCGAGCGCCACGGCGAGCCTGCCGAGCGCGGTGGATACACGTGCCTGTAACGACATTTCTCTCTCTCCTGGGTGGGTCCGCTGCCGTAGCGCCGGCGGCTTGGGCTGAATTGTTTGAAAAAATCCTACATGACGAAAAAAAGCTTGTCACGTAGGATTGTCGATATTCGTGGTGGGCAAATTTTGTGACTAACATACTGTAAAAAAGGGGTTTTTGTGCGATGCGGCGCCTGTGGGCAAGTCGCCTGCGAGTGGTCGGTATCCGGCTCGATGCGCACTATGTAGGAAATTTACACGAGGAGCAGCGATGAATCGCGTGGTGCTGGTGACGGGAGCATGCGGCGGAATCGGCAGCGTGCTCACACGGCGTTTTGTGGAAGCGGGCGATACCGTGCTCGCGCTCGATATGAACGAGACGGCGCTCGCGGCCCTCGCGGACACGCTCGATGCGACGCAGGTCACGCCCGTGGTCGCGGACCTGGCCGACGCCACCGCCGTGCGCGAAGCCGTGGCGCAGGCGGTCGCGCAGCGCGGTCCAGTGGATGTGGTCGTGGCGAACGCGGGCGCGGCACTGGCCGGCACGCTTGCCCAGACCGATGCCGCGAGCTGGCAGCACGACGTGCATCTGAACCTGAACGGCACGTATCACACGGTCGAAGCGGTACGCGAATCGATGATCGAGCGTGAAAGCGGCGTGCTCGTGCTGATCGGCTCGGTCAACGGGATGACGGCGCTGGGGCACCCCGCGTATAGCGCAGCGAAGGCGGGGCTCATCAGCTACACGAAGGCGCTGGCTATCGAGCTGGGGCGTTATGGCATTCGCGCCAACATCGTTTGCCCGGGCACCGTGAAGACGCAAGCGTGGCAGGCGCGCGTAGATAAGGATCCCAAGGTATTCGAGACACTGAAGAAGTGGTACCCGCTCGGCGACTTCGCGACGCCCGACGACATCGCAGACGCCGTGCTGTTTCTCGCTTCGCCCATGGCGCGCGTGATTACGGGTGTGGCGCTGCCCGTGGACGGCGGCCTGACGGCGGGCAACCGGCTGATGGCCGCGGAATTGACGCTGGAATCGCTGTAATTCATCGCAGCAAAAGCGTGGTGGTAACGCAGTGCGCGCTCGAGAAGTCCCCGCGCATCGCAGCATCGAATGCAACGCATCACTGGAGAGGTCCTGGAATGGCGGCAGTGCAATTGAGCGGCATCTACAAGCGGTATGGCGAGACGCAAGTGGTGCACGGCGTCGATCTCGACATCGACGACGGCGAGTTCGTCGTGCTGGTTGGCCCGTCGGGCTGCGGCAAGAGCACGTTGATGCGCATGATTGCGGGGCTCGAAGAAATTACGGGCGGCGAACTCACGATTGGCGGGTCGCGCGCCAATACGCTCGCACCGCAGCAGCGCAACGTGTCGATGGTGTTCCAGAGCTACGCGCTCTATCCGCATCTTTCGGTGTACGACAACATCGCGTTCGGTCCGCGCATTCGCAAAGAGCCCACCGAGCGCTTCAAGCCGCGCATCGAAGCCGCGGCGAAGATGCTGAACCTCACGGGCTATCTGGACCGCCTGCCGCGTGCGCTTTCCGGCGGCCAGCGTCAGCGTGTGGCGATGGGCCGCGCCGTAGTGCGTGAGCCGGCGCTGTTCCTGTTCGACGAACCGCTCTCGAATCTGGACGCGAAACTGCGCGTGCAGATGCGCACCGAAATCAAGGCGCTGCACCAGCGGCTCAAGAACACCGTGATCTACGTGACGCACGACCAGATCGAGGCCATGACCATGGCCGACCGCATCGTTGTGATGAACGCGGGCCGCATCGAGCAGATCGGCCGGCCGCTGGAGCTGTACGACCGTCCCGCGAATCTCTTCGTGGCGAGCTTTCTTGGTTCGCCGGCCATGAACTTCGCAACAGGGGAAGTGGTGGCGGGCGACGCAGGCCTCGCGCTGCTGGTCGAAGACGGGCGCCGCATTGCGCTGCCGGCAGAGGCGGCCGTGGCAACCCCCGCGGGCGCGCGCGTCACGCTCGGCATTCGTCCCGAGCACATCGAACTCGCCGGTGAAGACGCAAACCGTGCCGGCGACGTGGCGATGGAGATCGAAGTGATCGAGCCTACCGGTGCCGAAACGCATCTGTACGGGAAAATAGGGGGGAGCACGTGGTGCGTCACCACGCGCCAGCGGCCCACGATAGGCCCCGGCGCGCGCGTGACGTTGAGATTGCCCGCGGCGCATCTGCATCTGTTCGATACGCAGAGCGGTACGCGTTGCACGTAAACGAGAGGAAGCGCAAGAGCTTGGCTGCACCGAACCTGATTCCCCATATCCGCAACGCCCTGACCGGTTTGCGGCCCGCCGAGCGCAAGGTTGCCGAGATGGTGCTCGGCGACGTCGATTTCGCCATGCGCGCGAGCATTACCGAACTCGCGCAACGCGCCGAGGTGTCGGAGCCTTCCGTGACGCGCTTTTGCCGCGCCGTGGGCGCGCATGGACTGCGCGACTTCAAGATGCAACTGGCGCAAAGCGTGGCAGGTGGTTTGCCCTATGCCTCCACAGCGGTGGCGCATGGCGACGACGTGCGCACGCTGCTCGACAAAGTGGGCGAGGCCGCCGTGCAGGGCATCACGCATGCACGCGATGCGCTCGACCCGGCCGCCTTCGAGGCCGCCATTTCCGCGCTCGCGCAGGCGCGGCGCGTCTACGTTTTCGGCGTAGGCTCGGGTTCGGGCCTCGTCGCGCAAGACGCGGCATTGCGTTTGCTGCGCCTCGATATTGCGGCCACGGCGTTTACGGACGGCCATTTGCAGCGCCTTTACGCCGGCCTGATGGAACCCGGCGACGTCGCGTTCGCCATCTCGCATTCGGGGCGCAGCGTGGAAGTGAACGAGAGCATCCAGATTGCGAAGGAGCGTGGCGCGACCACGGTGGGGCTGACGAACGTGGGCTCGCGGCTGGCGTGGCTCGTCGATATTCCGTTGCTGCTGCGCATACCGGCGCCCATCGATCCGAATACGCCCGGCGTGTCGCGGCTCGTGCATCTTTCCATCGTGGATGCGCTTTCGATCGGCGTGGCCTTGCAACTGGGCCCGAAGACGCTCGAGAAGATGCGCCGCGCGAAAGCGCGTCTGACGCACGATGCCGAACCGGTGGCCGGCAGCGCAGACGAAATGCAGTGAGTTTGCGCTTGCGCGTAAAACAGCACGGCGCGGCTTGCGTCGCGCGCGGCGCGCGGTTAGCGTGACGGCGCTTTCAGCGCTGGACGAACGCTGCACGCGTCTGCGTTCACGAACCAGGCCAGCGCGCTCTCTCATATGCATCATTCGGGATGCCAACGACCATGACAAACACACCCGTTCAAGAATTGCCCGACGACATCGCGGCCACCACGTTCGCCGAATTTCGCCGCGCGAAGCCGCTCGTGCATTGCCTCACGAACGAGGTGGTGCAGACCTTCACGGCGAACGTGTTGCTCGCGTTGGGTGCGTCGCCCGCGATGGTGGTGGACGAAAGCGAGGCCACGCAGTTCGCGGCCATGGCGGGCGCGGTGCTCATCAACATCGGCACGCTGTATCCCGCACGCGGCGAAGCCATGCTGGCAGCCATCACGTCGGCCACGCATGCCGGCAAGCCCTGGGTGCTCGACCCCGTTGCGGTAGGCGCGCTCGACTATCGCACCGCCTTCGCGCGCGGCCTGCTTTCGTTGAAGCCCGCGGCCATTCGCGGCAACGCGTCGGAGATCATGGCACTTGCCGGCCGCGATGCACGCGGGCGCGGTGTGGACAGCGCCGACGAATCGCTGGCCGCGTTGCCTGCCGCGCGCGACCTCGCGCGACAAACGGGCGCCGTGGTCGCAGTGACAGGCGCGGTGGACTACGTGACAGACGGCACGCGCGACTATGCCGTAAGCGGTGGCGACCCGCTGATGACGCGCGTGGTGGGCACAGGCTGCGCGCTATCGGCCGTGGTGGCGGCGTTCTGCGCATCGAATCGTGACGCGAATGGCGACCGGCTCGCCGCCGTAGCCACGGCATGCCGAACCATGTCGCGCGCGGGCGAGCAGGCGGTGGCGGCAAGCGAGGGGCCGGGCAGCTTCGTGCCGGCGTTCCTCGACGCGCTTTATCGAATGTCGGCCACGGACGGGGCCGACGAAAGTTGAAGCATCAGGAGGCAGGCGCCCCTAATCCACCACCTTTTTGGCGATAACCAACCCCAGCACCAGAAAGACGATACACAGCACGACAAAGATGCCAAACAGCAATTTGGCGATTGCCGCGGCCCCGGCGGCTATGCCTGTGAACCCCAACAGGCCGGCAATGACAGCAATGATTGCGAATACCAATGCCCATTTCAGCACGATGATTTCTCCTGGAAAGGTGCAGACAAGGTGCAGACATCTGACGCCGGGGAGCCAGCAAGCCTTGTTCCCGAGAAAACGTTTCGCTGCGAAGACGTCGCAACTATCGCAACGTGAGTTTCACCGGCATCGTGCTGGGCACCATCGTGAAGGCCTGCACTTCGTGAATATTCGCCGGGTCGGTGGCCAGTTCCATCGAGAAGTTCGCCATCAGCATGGAAAGCACGAGGCGCATTTCAACACTCGCGAGGTGCCGGCCCGGGCACACGCGCGGCCCGGCGCCGAATTGCAGATAGGCGCGTACGTCGTGGGCGCCGTGTTCGCCTTTGCGGATCCAGCGGTACGGGTCGTAGCGCTGCGGGTCCACGAAATTTTTCGCGTCGAGCATGGCGGGCCGCGCGAGGAAGAACATGCGCGTGCCCGCAGGCAATTCGACATCGCCCACGCGCACGTCTTCCAGCGGTTCGAACGAATGCACGGAGGCCACGGGCCGCAGCCGCGTGGCTTCCGTCGCGATGGCTTCGAACAGGTCCAATTCCTTGAGCGTCGCGTAGTCCGGGCACACCCCGCGTTCGTTGTCTTTACCGCCCGCGTCGAAGATACGACGCGCGTCCTTGTGCAACTGCGTCTGCAACGCCGGGTCTTCGGCGAGGTACGGCAGCGTCCACGCGATGGAATCCGCCGTGGTGTCTTCGCCCGCCAGCAGCAGCGTGAGTACGTTGGCGGCGATCTGGTCGTCGGTGAGTATGGAGCCCGGTTCGTCGCGCATGGCGAGCATCGCTTCGAGCAGATTGCGGGGCGTCTCCGAGGGTTCGTCGCGCATGCGGTCGCGGGCGCGCTGCATCATCTCGCGCACATAGCGGTGCACTTCGGCGAGCGCGTGGTCCACCTTGCGGTCGCGCGGCAGCTTCACGTAGCGCCAGTACGGAAAGAGCGCGTTGATGCGCGCCATCACCGTGGGCAGGATCAGTTCGAGATGCTCCTGAATCACGCCGTGCTCTTTTTCCAGCGTGCGCGGGTCTTCGCCGAAGGCGAGTGCGCTCGTGACGTCCACAGTGAAGCGCTTCAGGTCTTCGGTCATCTCCACCGTTTCGCCGCGTTGCGCAGCGCGTAGCCAGCGCTGGCGCAGGCGCTCGGTGATCTCCGCGAGCGTCGGGTAGAACGCGCGGACGTTCGGAATGGAGAGCGCCTGCATGACCAGCCTGCGCTGCGGCTCCCACGCGGCGCCTTCCGCGGAAAAGAGGCCGTTGCAGCCCATTTCCTCGAGCACGGCTTCAATGGGCTGATAGCGGCGATAGCGATGCGGCCGCTCGCGCATGATGGACTGGATCAGTTCGGTATCGGTCCACACGGTGATGGGGATGTTGCCCACCTGGAAGCGGAACGGCGCGCCCAGTTCTTCGGCCCAGCGTTCGAGAATCAGATGCAGTCGCGCGGGCGAAAGCTGGAGCAGATTACCGACGAGCGGCAGACCCTTCGGGCAGGGCAGGTCGGCGACCTGGCGCCACGACGTGCGAGGTTTGGCTGCGGCGTTCATCATCACTCTCCTGGTTGTTCGCGAACGGAGGCTTCGCGTGCGGCTTGCATGTCGATGTAGCCGAAGCGCCGCGAGAGCCGCTGCGTGGCGGCGCAGAGCGTATGCGCCGGGTTGCCCGTGAGCGCGGCATCGAAAGCACCCGACGGACCCATGAGCGCGACCACGAGGCACACGCTGCCGGTGTGGTCGAAGACGGGCGCGGCCACCGTGCTGATGCCGGGAATGGGCTTGTCGATGGCGGTATCCGCGTCGTTGGTGCGGATTTGCGCGAGGACTTCCGTGTAGTGCGGCGTGGTTTGCAGCGCAGCCGTGGTTGTGGCCGTGTCTGTGGCCGCATTGGTGACCACCTCGCCCGCGAGCCGCAGATCGTCTTGCGGCAGAAGTTGGGCCAACACGTCGTCGTCGAGATGCGCCGCGAACACGCGGCCAATGGCCGTGTTCACGAGCGACATCACCGTGCCTGGGCGCAGGCTCACGTGCAATGGCCGCGGCGATTCCTCGAGCCGCACGACCGTGGGCCCGAGCGGCCCGAGCACGGCCATCGCGACGCTCATGCCGGTGGATGCGGCAAGCGCCACGATCTCCGCTTCGGCCTCGCGCGGCGGCGAAAGCCTCGCCAGCGCGATCAGCCCCAGTTCCAGGCCCAGTGGTCCCGCCTCGAAGCGTCCGGCGCTGTCGCGGCTCAGCAGGCCGATCTTCTGCAGGCTCACCAGATGCGGAAACGCCTTCGCGGGCGGCATGCCGGCCGCGGCCGCGAGGTCGCGCAGCGTGAGCGGCGCGTTGGCCGCAACGAGTGCCGCGAGCAACTCGCCGGTGTTGTCGAGCGATTGAATGCCGCGTTGCTGTCTGGTTTCCACGGCTTCAGCAGTGGCCACGGCTTGCGCCGTTTCGTCGATGCCGGCGCGCGGCTTCTTGCGGGCTGTGGTCGCTGTGCCACCGCGTGTGGCATCGCCATGGGCGGCGTTGGGCGGCATTACGCGACGCATGATGTGTCGAGGGACGAAGATTGAAGCGCGGCGCCAATTTCCAGCGCGGCGGCCCGCATGGCGCGCGCAACGGGGCCGTTCCATTTGACGTCGATGGCGCCCGTTGCGCCGATGGCGGTGAGCGCGAGGCAGAGCTGGTTGTGCGCATCGAACACGGGCACGCAGAGGCTGCTCACGCCAGGCGTGGGCACATTGATGCCGCGCTCCATGCCGCGTGCGCGAATGCCTTCCAGCAGGGCTTCGAATGCGGTCTGCGCGTCTTGTTCGGTGCTGTCGCTGCGCTGTGCTGCACTCGAACCTTCGGCGGATGCGGACTGGCTCGTCCACATCGGTTGCAGGCGTTCGGGCGGCAGGAAGGCGCAGAAGACGCGGCCCGTCGACGTACCCGGCAACGACATTACCGTGCCCACATGCAGGTTCACATGCAGCGGCAAACCGCCATGCTCGTAGCGCACGATGGTGGGCCCCTGCGGACCCGCGATGCAGATTGCCACGCTGAAGCCCGTTTCCTGCGCGAGCGCGGCGGCATGCGGCACGGCGGCGCGAAACGCGGGCTGATGTTCGAGATGCAGCAGCCCCAGTCGCAGCGCGAGCGGCCCCGGCTCGTAGCGGCCCGACAACTCGTCGCGCTTGATGAGCCCGAGACGCGTGAGGCTCACCAGATACGCGTGGGCCTGGCCCGGCGGCAGGTCGCCGCTTGCCGCGAGGTCCGAGAGCGCAAGCGGTCCGCGCGCGTCCGCGAGCGCGCGCAGCAGCCGGCCGCCTACCTCGACGCTCTGAATGCCGCGTTGCGTGCGGGCCGCCGATGCCGATGCCGATGCGGGGGCAGACGCGGCGTTATTCGCAAGGCGTTCGTGTCCCGCATCGTCGCGCACCTTGCGTCGTGCCTGCGCCGTCGCGTTCCTGGCTGGTCTCGTCACGCCGTTTCCGTCCGCTGGAAGAAAAGGTCTCATGTTAACCGAAGGTTTCGGGGTTTCCCGCATGCCGGCGGGCGCCGTAGGGCTGCTGTAGTGCGGTCCCCGGCACCGCGTCTGGAGATTAGCGTATAGCAACAACATTCGTTATTGACAAATAACAAGGCGACGCCCTATGATGGATTCACCCCGACACAACAGCCACTCAACCAGTCCAAGCGGGGCGAGACATTCCCGTCATGCCGGCGCGGCGCTGCCCGCGCGCGCTCATCGGTGTGCTGCGTTGCGGCACGGCCTCTCGCCTCGTTCACGACTTTCACGGAGACAGACGATGGCAAAGGCATTCGCTTCGCAGGCCGACCTGGAGCAGAAGCAGATCACCTTCACGCAGCTTTCTGAAAACGCCTGGGCCTACACGGCCGAAGGCGACCCGAACTCGGGCGTGATCGTCGGCGACGACGGCGTGCTGATCGTGGACACCACGGCCACGCCCGCGATGGCGCAAGACCTCATCGCGAAGATCCGCACCATTACCGACAAGCCCATCAAATACGTCGTGCTCTCGCACTATCACGCGGTGCGCGTGCTGGGTGCTTCGGCGTATTTCGCCGAGGGCGCGCAGCAGATCATCGCAAGCCGCGGCACCTACGAGATGATCGTGGAGCGCGGCGAGGCGGACATGAAGTCGGAGATCGAGCGTTTTCCGCGCCTCTTTGCCGGTGTCGAAACGGTGCCGGGCCTCACGTGGCCCACGCTCGTGTTCGAGCGCGAAATCACGCTGTTTCTCGGCAAGCTCGAAGTGCGCATCGCGCACCTGGGCGCGGGTCACACGAAGGGCGATACGGTGGTGTGGCTGCCCTCGCAGAAGGTGCTGTTCTCGGGCGACCTCGTGGAATACGACGCGGCCTGCTACTGCGGCGACGCGCAACTCGCGCAGTGGCCCGCCACGCTCGAAGCACTGCGTGCGCTCGGCGCGGAAAAGCTCGTGCCGGGCCGCGGGCCCGCGCTCACCACGCCCGAAGACGTGAACAAGGGGCTCGACTACACGAAGGACTTCGTGACCACGCTGCTCGCGCAAGGCCGCGCGGCAGTGGCGAAGCAGATGGACCTCAAGGGCGCGATGGCGCTCACGCGTGAAGCGATGGACCCGAAGTTCGGCAGCGTGTTCATCTACGAGCACTGCCTGCCGTTCGACGTGACGCGCGCCTACGACGAGGCGAGCGGCATCGAGCATCCGCGCATCTGGACCGCCGAGCGCGATAAGGAAATGTGGAAGGCATTGCAGGGCTAAGACCGGCGCGCGAACAACGGCCTCGCGCGCGACTGGCCCGCGCCAGAAGACGTCGCACCGCAACGCGAGGCAGAGCGAAAAAAGCGCGAGGAAGAGAAGGGTGGAGACGAAACATGATCAACTATCAGACGCTGTCGTTCGAGTACAAGCCATGTGCCGAACTACAGCCAGGCAGTGAAGCGAACGTGCATCCGGTGGTGGTCGTGGGTGCGGGGCCCATCGGGCTTGCCACGGCCATCGACCTCGCGCAGCGCGGCGTGCCGGTCGTCGTGCTGGACGACGACTGCACGCTCTCCACGGGCTCGCGCGCCATCTGCTTTTCCAAGCGCACGCTCGACATCTTCGACCGGCTGGGCTGCGCCGAGCGCATGGTCGAAAAGGGCGTGAGCTGGAACGTGGGCAAGGTCTTTCTCAAAGACGAACTGGTCTACACGTTCAATCTGCTGCCCGAAAGCGGCCACCATCGGCCGGCGTTCATCAACTTGCAGCAGTACTACCTGGAGGGCTTCCTCGTGGAACGCGCGCAGGCGTTTGCGCAAATCGATCTGCGCTGGAAGAGCTGCGTGACGGGCATCGAACAACACGGCACGCCGGGCTCGCCGGATGCCGGCGCGACGCTCACCGTGGAAACGCCCGACGGCACTTACACGCTGCGTGCGCGCTACGTCGTGGCGGCCGATGGTTCGCGCAGCCCGGTGCGCAAGCTCATGGGTTTAGACAGCCACGGCCGCACGTTCAAGGATCGCTTCCTGATTGCCGACGTGAAGATGGAAGCCGACTTCCCCACGGAACGCTGGTTCTGGTTCGATCCGCCGTTTCATCCGAACCAGTCGGTGCTGCTGCATCGGCAGCCCGACAACGTCTGGCGCATCGACTTCCAGCTTGGCTGGGACGCGGACCCGGTGCTCGAAAAAACGCCGGAGCGCGTGATTCCGCGCGTGCGCGCACTGCTCGGTCCCGATGCGAAGTTCGAACTGGAATGGGTGAGCGTCTACACGTTTTCGTGCCTGCGCATGGACAGCTTCCGTCACGGCCAGGTGCTGTTCGCGGGCGATTCGGCGCACGGCGTGTCGCCGTTCGGCGCGCGCGGCGCGAACAGCGGCGTGCAGGACGCGGAAAACCTCGCATGGAAGCTCGCGATGGTGCTGGAAGGGCGCGCCACGGACGCGCTGCTCGACACCTACGCCCGCGAACGCGAATACGCGGCGGACGAGAACATCCGCAACTCGACGCGCTCCACGGACTTCATCACGCCGAAGAGCGCGGTGAGCCGCGTGTTCCGCGACGCCGTGCTCACGCTGGCGCGCGACCACGCGTTTGCGCGCCAACTCGTGAACAGCGGACGGCTCTCGGTGCCCGCGGTGCTGCACGAGTCGGTGCTCAATACGCCGGATGTCGAGCGCTTCGCCGGCCAGATGATGCCGGGCGCCGCATGCTGTGATGCGCCGGTGCAGGTGTGCGGCGAATCTTCCTCGGCGGCAGAGGTAAAGGGCGCGTCTGCATGGTTGCTGCACTGGCTTGGAGAGTCGTTCACGGGGCTGCTGTTCTGCGGTGGTGTGGATCGTCTCGACGCGCAGACGCAGTCAGCGCTGCAACGCATCGAACAAGGCGCGGTGCCGACGAAGATCGTCGCTGTGGTGAGCGATGGCGCGAACGTGCCCGAAGGCTTGCCGTCATCGGCCATAGTTTTGCGCGACGTGGAAGGCCTTGCGGCTGCACGTTACGACGCGACACCCGGCACGTTCTATCTGATTCGTCCTGACCAGCACGTCTGCGCACGCTGGCGGCACACGGATGCGGACCGCGTGGAAAGCGCCCTGAAACGCGCACTGTGCGTGGCCGGCACGGCATAAGGAGGAGACAGATGACACTCAACACTCAACCGAACCTCGCGCGCCCCGACGATTTCTACGAGGCGCTGATCGAGATGCATCGCGATCTGGACGACGCGCAGAGCCAGTCGGCCAACGCGCAATTGATCCTGCTGCTCGCCAATCACATCGGCGATTACGAGACGTTGACCGAAGCCATGCGTATCGCGCGCGAAGGTGCGCTGGCGCAGCGGCGCCCCGGTTGCGAGCCGCCGCAGGCGCCCTCCGTGCCGCATCCCATGGCGGCCTGACCCCGGACACAACCGCATTGCCCACGACCAGCGGCGCACCAGACGCCGCATCGAGACAAACCCGGCTCCGGGTTCATCCCTGTTTGGAGAGAGACACATGCCTCAATCGATTGCATCGGACCTCGGGTCCGAGGGAAGCGCGTCGCCCGGCGTCGCGCAGCCCGCCGCTCATGCCCACGACGATGCGCTGTACAGGAAGATCTCGTGGCACATCGTGCCGTTCCTGTTCGTCTGCTATGTCGTGTCGTTTCTGGACCGCATCAACATCGGCTTCGCGCAGTTGCAGATGAAGCACGACCTGGGCTTCAGCGACGCCATGTACGGCCTGGGCGCAGCGGTGTTCTACGTGGGCTACGTGCTGTGCGAGGTGCCCGGCAACATGCTGCTCGCGCGCTTCGGCGCACGGCGCACGTTCACGCGGATCATGCTGCTGTGGGGTCTCGCCTCCACGGCCATGATGTTCGTTTCCACGCCCACGCATTTCTACGTGCTGCGCTTTGCACTGGGTGTCTTCGAGGCAGGCTTTTTTCCTGGCATCGTGCTGTATCTCACCTACTGGTATCCCGCGCGTCGGCGGGCAGCCGTGCTCTCCGTGTTCTTTGCGGGCGTGGCCGTGGCGGGCGTGCTGGGCGGCCTCTTCTCCGGCTGGATCATGCGCGACATGAGCGGCACGCTGGGCCTTGAAGGCTGGCGATGGATGTTCGCCATCGAAGGCGTGCCCGCCGTATTGCTGGGCTTGATGGCGGCTTGGTGGCTCGTCGACGGACCGCAGGCCGCGCGCTGGCTCACTGCGAGCGAGAAGGCTTATCTCATCGCACAGCGCGATGCGGACCATCGCGCGGCAGGCCACGCTCATTCGTCGCGCTCGTTCGCCGATGCGCTGCGCAACCCTCGCGTGTACCTCTTTGCGTTCATCTACTTTTCGCTGACGTGCGCATCGCTCACGCTCAACTTCTGGATGCCGCTGATGATTCGCGACTTCGGCGTGCACGACGTGCTGTGGATCAGCCTCTACACCGTGATTCCCAACGCTGTCGGCGCAGTGGGGCTCATGCTGATCGCACGCCGCTCCGACCGTCGCGGCGAACGACGTTGGCACTTTGCGACGTGCACCGTGGGCGGCGGCATCGCGCTGGCGCTGCTCACGCTGCATCTGTCGAGCCTCGCCGCGATGCTCGCGATTCTCTCTGTTGCAGCCGTGCTGATTTTCGCGGCGCTGCCTATCTTCTGGACCGTGCCGCCCACGTGGCTCACGGGCAATGCTGCGGCCTCCGGCATTGCGATGATCAGCAGCATCGGCATTACGAGCGGCATTGTGAGCCCGTGGGCCATTGGGCTCATCAAGACGCACACGGGCAGCATGGACAACGCGTTGTATCTGCTGGCGCTGCTGCTGTTTGCGAGCGGCGTGGCATTGCTGGTGGGCGTGCGGGCGGAGGATTGAATCGCGGTGCGCGTTTGGCACGGCGCGATTGATCTGCACAACACGCTGCATCAGGAAAAAGGGCGAGGTCCGGTTATCCGGACTTCGCCCTTCCTGCTTCCTGCGGCTTCTCGCGTCCGATGAGCCGAGATTCAAAGCCTCAATACTTCAAAGCTTCAGCGCCTCGAGCCTCAAACGCATAACGCTCAGAACCGGTGACGCAGCCCCACCGTCACGGCGACTTGCTGGTTCGTGTCCGACGTCGAGAGGCCGTTGATCACCGCGTGGATGCTGCTGTTACCCGTGTCGCTCACGTGCTGGTACACGCCTTCCAGGTACACGTCCGTGCGCTTCGAGAGCGCATAGTCGGTCTGCAGCGTGAACTGGTTCCACTTCGGGCTCACGCCTGCGATGCGGCTGTCCGTGTACGTGTACGCGCCCGAGACCGACAGGGCCGGCGTGAGCTGATAGCGGCCGTTCAGTTCGTAGTTGTTGAAGCGTGCGCTGCCGCTTGCGAGCGTGAGACCGCTCGACGTGCCCGATGCCGACGAGCCGATGCCCGTCAGGCTGCTCAGGTGCGTCTGCGTGACGAGCAGACCGACGGTTGCGCCGCCGAAGCCGTAGTTCGCGCCCACGCCCCACGTGCGCTGGGTTTTGGCCGTGAACGTCGCGTCGTCGCTGACGGCGCCGCTCGAATTGAGCGAGGTGCCGCTGTTGTTGAGTTGCAGATAGCCGGCCGCAACGTTGAGCGAGTTCCAGTTGTACGAGACACCGAGGCTATACGCGCGGTTGGTGGCGAACCCGCCCGCATCGTTCGAGAAGCCGTACAGACCGCCGAACTTCAGGCCGCCGTAGTTCACGCTCTGGTACTTCACCGAGTTGCTGACGCGGAACGAGTTGTCGAGGTTGTCGTTATCGAACGGGTGCGCAGCCTGGGTGCCGCCGTAGCCCGTGCCGGTGAGCGCGAGCGGGCCGAGGTAGTCGACCACGGAATCGTACTGGCGGCCCAGCGTGAGCGCGCCGTATTGCGAGCTGGCGAGACCCACGAATGCC
Source organism: Paraburkholderia sp. SUR17 (assembly GCF_029536165.1). Classification (NCBI taxonomy): domain Bacteria; kingdom Pseudomonadati; phylum Pseudomonadota; class Betaproteobacteria; order Burkholderiales; family Burkholderiaceae; genus Paraburkholderia; species Paraburkholderia sp. SUR17. Next base: position 2,888,712 of record NZ_CP120509.1, on the reverse strand, counting down.
TGGCGGCCGAATTCGCGGCTGCCTTGACCGAGTTTGCCGTTGGCGATGCTGAAGCCGTTTTCGAGGGTGAACACGGCCTTGAGGCCGCCGCCCAGGTCTTCGGCGCCGCGCAGACCCCAGCGGCTGCCGTTCACCGCGCCGCTCGTTTCCTGAACGTTGCTGTGGCCACCCTGGTTGTTCGTGTACGTGATGCCCGCATCGATCAGGCCGTACAACGTCACGCTGCTTTGTGCGTGGGCCGTTCCCGCGAGCGCGAGCGTCGCGGTTGCGCTGAGCGAGATGAGTGTCTTTTTCATCGAAACTTCTCCGAAGATCGTTTGCTTGAGTGCTGAATGAGAGGCGACGAGAGCGGGTCCGCGCTGCAGACCGGCCATGCGTTGCATATCCGGCGACCGTCTTCTGCGGACCGCCAGGCCGCGATTAAAGCGCATTGGCTGCGCGGCGCTGTCGGTTTTCGACAACGCGCGCGATTACGGCGCGTTTCGCGGCGCGGCGCGTGTAATGAGGCGCGGTGGCGGGACGTAATCGATGAGGAGAGGGGATTGCTGAACTGGCGTGGTGTGCGTTTAGCCCCTTGCTGCAGGGGCTAAACGCGCGCGCGCCGAAGTGTGTGTGAAAGTGCTGGCGCGGTGAGGGGCACGTTCGGCGCGCACGACTTGCGTCGTGCTTGTGCATGACTTCCGTTACTGGCCGTCGTGCGAGGAAAGATTTGTGAAGAGTGTGAGCGGGATGGTCAGGCGCGTGGCGCTACCCATCCTCTCGCGCGGCTCACTGATTGGCCGCTGGCGCGGCCGGTGCAAGGGGGACGGCGGCGGGTGTGGCGGTGGCGGCGGCCGTGGAATTTGTTGTGGCGGATACGCCCATGAGTGCCGCCGCGGTCGCGATGGAACTCGTGGTGGCGGTGTTGCCGCTGTTGGCAACATGGGTCGCCACGTCGTTTGCCGCATGCGTGTTGCTCGTCGCGACCGAGGTCGAACCGGGCACCGTCACGTTCGCCGGCGCGCTACCGCTTGCCGCTGCCTGCGTTGCAGAGACGCTGCCGGGCGCGGTCGTCTCGACACTCGCTGCTGCGGCCTTCGCTGCGCTTGCCGCGACGGGAGCGGCGACAGCGGCAACCGGCACCGCAGCAGGCGCCGTCACATGCTGCACGAGGGGCGGCGGCAGCGGCGTGACGTCGATTGCGCCGCCCGGCACCGGCGTGGACTGCGCCTCGCTGTGCAGATAGCGGCTCACGAGGTCGAAGAAGCGGTCGTAGAACGTGCCTGACTGAATCGTTTCGCTCGACACCTTCACCATGGCGTCGTTGTTCGAGCGGATAGGCAGCGAGAGCGAACCCAGAATGGAAAGCCCGACGCTTGCCGACGTATCGCTCTTCTTCATTTCGTAGCCGTTCTGCACCGCGTTCGCGTAGACCACGCTCGTATTGGCCGCGTCGCCTTGCGTGCAGACCACGTGGAATTCGATGACCACGTGCGAATCGCTCGCGGGCTGGAAGTTCTTCGTCGCGTCCACGGTGTCCGGGCGCGTCATGGTGGTCATGTAGCCCTGGCTCAGCAGCGCGCGGCGCGCGGCTTCGCAGGTGCGCGCGTTGTCGTTGTCGAAGTTGTGCAGATACGGGCTCGTGCCCGAGTTGAACAACTCTTCGTCCTGGAACTTCTTCTGTGGCGTGGACGAGCACGCGGCCAGCACGGCCAGAAGCGGCAGGAGAAGGAAGGAAGACGCTCGGAAAAACGGGGACATGGTGTGGGAGACCTGCAAGACACATCAGACGGCATGCATTGTAGTGCAGGTGCAGCAAACGCGACGGCAAAGGCCTGGCGGCGCGAATCGCGCGGACCCGCGCGCTAGAACAACGCGCCTTGCTGCTCCGGCACCATCGGCGTGACGTTCAGTTCATCCAGCCGCAGCCGGGCCCGCGCAAGATCGTGAAGCAACTGCCGTTGCAGCCACGTTTCGGCGCCGCCGCCGAACGCCTTGTCGAGCCGCAGCGCCATTTCGGGGGAGATGCCGGCTTTGCCGCTCAGCAGATTGGTGAGCGCCTGGCGGCTCACGCCCAGCACCTCGGCGCAGCGCGTCACGCTCAGATTGAAGCGTTCGAGGCAGTTCTGACGGACGAGAACGCCGGGATGGATGAATTCGCGATCGGACATGGTCGGCAACGATATCGGCGAAAAGGACGATCGTCAACCGACAAGCGCCGCTTGTCGTATGGCCGCCACGCCTTGCGGGGCGTGAGTCCTGGCGAGGGGCTGCGTGCTTATTGAAACGCTCGATCGGATCAGCCAAGGCCCAGGCGCACGGGCTCGAATCCTTTGCGGTAACGGCGGGCGAGGTCCGCGGCGGTGTCGCGCAGCAGGCTGGCGGGTGCGGTCAGCGCGTGGCCAATGCCGTCGGCCATTTCATCGATGCCCACTGCGGCCGGCGCAATCTCTTCGGGCTCCCAGGTCGCTGCGTAAGCCGTCTGCTTGGTTGTCGATTCCCTGGCCGAAGCGCGTTGCAGATTGACGCGGGGAAGCGCGAACGCCATGGCCACGATCCTGCCGTGCAGGCTGCTGCCGCAATACACGCGGCTCTTCGCAATCAGCGCGCAGATGTCCCACACGTTCAACGACGCAAAGACGCTGACCGACGTCGCCGCGCTCAGTCGCGAGGCCAGCCGTTCGTAGCAGGCGTCGTCGTCGTGCCACGGCGCGGCGCCCGCGCGAAACAGCACCACGCCAAGGCCCGTACGGCGCGCCATGCAGTCGATTTCACGGGCGAGGGTGTCGAGCGTCGCGTCGTCGCCGAAGTCGGCACTGAACTGCACGGCGGCGTAGCCGTGCGGGAAAGCGGCGTGAAGCGCCTTCAGCATGCTGCCGGCAGCGCGGCGGCGAATCGTTTTGCCGAACAGCTCGGCCACCATCACGGCCGGGTCGGGCACGAGCCGCGCCTTGATGCCGTGGGCCTGCAAGACGGCGTGCGTCTCGCGGTCGCGCACGCTCACGTCGTTTGCGTCTTGAAGACTGGCGAGCACTTCGGCGCGCAATGCCGGATCGCGCGACGCCAGATCGGCGCCGCCCACGGCATTGAAGATCACGCGATTCAGGTCGCGCTCGCCAGGCGCGCCCAGCGATGCCCGCGAGAGCACATAAGGTGCGAGCGCAGCGACGCCGAACCGCCGTTGCGCCCATGCGCGTCCGTCTTGCTTCCAGGCGTCTTCGCTCGCGAGCGTGGCTTGCACGTCGCCCGGCGGCGCGAGCATGACGGCCGCCTCCCATGCATTGCACGCGAGCAACTCGCCGCCCGCGTGAATCACATCCGGCGCGCGTCCCTTCAACGTGGCGAGCAGCGGACCGATCGCGTGGACGCGATGACCACCGTACTCACGCAGATCGCGGTCGGCGAGACCCGCGAAGTGCACGTCGCGACCCGGCAGCATGCGTTGGGCGACATGCGCAAACAGCAGGTCGCCGAAGTTGTGTCGATCGAAGGCGCCGAACACGATGGTCGGCGCGGGGTGCCGGTTTGCGCTGCGCGACATGCGGGAAGAGGCGACGGCGCGCGGGCAGGCCGCGCGCCGCATGAGTGGCGTGGAAGGCCATGCTACCCGATGAGCGCGCCCTCCACGGTGCGCAGCGCCTCGGTCACGAGACGCTGTTGCTCCTGGCGGTGCGGCCGCATCGACGAATGCGCGCCTGCCGCAGTCGCCGTGCGGCACACGTCGCGCAAACGGCAGCCTGCGGGCAATTCGCGCGATAGGCGCAATACGCGCTCCAGGTCCTCCCGCACGGAACGCCACGCGCCCTGGTTGCGGTCCTCTTCCTGCGCCCAGACGACTTCCGTGAGGTTGGCGAACTTCGCCAGTTCGCTCGCGAGTTCAGCGTGCGGAAACGGATACAGCTGTTCGACGCGGATCAGCGCGACCGTGGCATCGTGCGCCTCGTTGCGCGCGCGCTGCAGTTCGTAGAACAGCTTGCCGCTGCACAGCACGGCTCGCGTCACGGCGTGGGCGTCGGCAATCTCGGTGTCGCTCAGCACGGGCTGGAACGCGCTCTCCACGAACTGTTCGAGCCGCGCATGCGAGGCCGGGTTGCCATAGAGCTGTCCCTTCGGCGACATCACGATGAGCGGCACGGGACGCTGCGCCATGGCCTGCTCGCGCAGCAGATGGAACCATTGCGCCGACGTTGACGGCACCGCCACGCGCAGATTGCCGCCCGCGCACAGTTGCAGGAAACGCCCCAGATAGCCGTTCGAATGCTCCGGTCCCACGCCTTCGTGGCCGTGCGGCAGCAGTACCGCGAGCGCGGACTGGTAGCCCCACTTGTACTCGCCGGCCGCAATGTACTGATCGATGAAGACCTGCGCACCGTTCGCGAAGTCGCCGAACTGCGCTTCCCAGATCGTGAGCCGGCGCTTCGCCTGCACGCTGTAGCCGTACTCGAAACCGAGCACGGCTTCTTCGGTGAGCGGCGAGTTCACGATATCGAACGCGCCTTGCTGCTCGCCGATGTGCTGGAGCGGCACATGCACGCCGCCCATGCCCGGCAGCGCGGCCTGGGCGTGCCACACGGCATGCCGATGCATGAAGGTGCCGCGGCCCACGTCCATGCCCGAGAGGCGAATGCCGTGGCCGTCTTCGAGCAGCGTGGCGTAGGCGAGGTTTTCGGCGAAGGTCCAGTCTGCGGCATTGCTTTCGCTTGCGACCGTGGCTTGCCAGCGCGCCGCGATATTGCGCACGAATTCGTGCAGCCGGAAGCCGGCGGGGGCGCGCGTGAGCGTCTTCGTCAACGACTGAAGGCGCGCGAGCGAGACGGGTTGGAACGACGTACGCGGCGCGCGGTGTGCCATAGCGTCAGCCGGAGCCGCACGATCGCTTTCCGGCTGCTGCGCCTCCAGCTTTCGCAGCGCTTCGTCACGCAGCGCATCGAGCGGCGTGGTGAGCGCAAGCGCGTCGTGATACAGCTCCGTCACCGTGGGATGCACGCCCACCGCGGCCTGCGTGAGCGGCTGCGTGATGGCGGGAATGTCGTGCTCGGAGTGACCGAGGCGCCGGTAGCCGATCAGGTCGACGACGATGTCCGCGCCGTGCTTCATGCGGTAGTCGAACGCGATACGCGCGGCACGCAGCACGTCTTCGGGATGGTCGGCGTTCACGTGGATCACGGGCGCGTCGATCATGCGCGCGATGTCTGTGCACCAGGTCTGCTCGCAGACATCCATGAGGTTCGGCGTGGTGAAACCGATCTGGTTGTTCACGATGACGTGAATGGTGCCGCCCAGCGCGTAGCCGCTCTTGCGCGTGAGGTTCAGCGTTTCCATCACGATGCCCTGGCCCGCGAACGCGGCGTCGCCATGCACGACCACAGGCACGCAGCCCGCACCCTGATGCTCGTCCTGCCACGCGCGCGCCATGCCGCTCACCACCGGATACACGCTTTGCAGATGCGACGGGTTGTGCGCGAGGAACACGTCCACGTTGCCGTGGCGCGTTGCTTTGCGCGCCGTGCTGCCCAGGTGGTAGGCGAGATCGGTCAGTGTGGCCGCGACGTCGGACTCGGGGTCGAGGCACGCCAGCATCTTCTCCGCCGGAAAACCCAGCACGTTGACGAGCGTATTCAGGCGCCCGCGATGCGGCATGCCGAGGAACATCTGCTGCACGCCGTGGCTGCCGGCGTGCTCGATCAGCGCGTCGACGAGCGGAATGAGGCTCTCGCAGCCTTCCAGCGAAAAGCGCTTTGCGTGTTCGTTGCGCGCGGCGACGAGGCGCTCCCACATCTCCGCTTCCACGAGGCGGCGCAGCAGCGCTTTGCCCGCTTCGCTCTGCTCCGGCGCGGTGCGCGGATACAGCAGCTCCGCCTCCATGCGCGAGAAGAGCCAGCGGCGGCGCGCGTCGCTGCGCACGCCGCTCGTGTCCAGCCCGAGCGCGCCGCAGTAGACGCGCTTGAGTTGCCGCTCGAGTTCTTCGACGGTGACGGCGGCCGGAAAACCGTCCTTATCCGAAGGCCGGATCTGGTCGGGGTCGAGCCCATGAAAGGCGGGCGTGAGTTCAGGCACGTCCGCGCGAGAGGCGAGGTCGAGCGGATCGAGGTTGGCGATGCGGTAGCCCTCGTGGCGGTGCGCCTCGATGAACCGCGCAATCTGCAATGCGGGAACCGCCGCAGCGGCCGCGGCATGCTGGGCCGACGAGCCGAAAGAAAACCGCGGAACGGCAACGTGATCGGAATAGTCGTTGGACATGTCTGGTAGGCACTCGAGAGAAACCGTTGATCGGATCTCGTCGTCTGCACCAGAGTCACACGTCCGGTCCGTACGGCGCGCGCGGCGCCGACGCGATACGTCAGCAGGACGGGTGCCCTCGTGCGGGCGGCGAGACAGCCGGAGCGCGCACGCGCGCCCCTTTGCTTCATCTGCGGACCGGCCTCGCGGCCGGCCCGTGTCTCCGTCCTCTTTGTGTATCTGTCAGGTTTGAAACGTTTGCGTCAGCTGCCGAGCAGCAGCGGCCGCGGCGTCACGTCCAGTGCGCCGGCCGTGCTCGCGCCGCGCGTGGTGCGAGCGGTTTGCCAGCGGTCTGACGAAGACGTGTCGTCGAGCTTGAACGCGGCCACCATGTCGGTGAGTTGCGCGGCCTGGTCGCGCAAAGCCTGCGCGGCGGCGGCGCTTTCTTCCACCAGTGCGGCGTTTTCCTGCGTGACCTGGTCCATCTGCGTGACGGCGTGGTTGATCTGCTCGATGCCGTCGCTCTGCTCCTGACTCGACGAACTCATCTCGCTCACGATGGCCGTGACGTGCGTGATGCTCGTCACCACTTCGCGAATGGTCGCGCCCGCTTCTTCGACGATCTTGCTGCCGTTGTCCACGTGGCTCACGGAGTCCTGAATGAGCGTCTTGATTTCTTTCGCGGCCACCGCGCTGCGCTGCGCGAGGCTGCGCACTTCGCCCGCCACCACCGCGAAGCCGCGGCCGTTTTCGCCGGCACGCGCCGCTTCCACGGCAGCGTTGAGCGCGAGGATGTTGGTCTGGAACGCGATGCCTTCAATCACGCTGATGATGTCGACGATCTTGCGCGACGACTCGTTGATGGCGCTCATCGTGTCCACCACGCGGTTCACGGCTTCGCCGCCGCGCGACGCGATCACGGAAGCGTTCGACGCCACCTGGTTCGCTTCACGTGCGTTGTCCGCGTTCTGCTTCACCGTGGACGTGAGCTCTTCCATCGCCGCTGCGGTTTGTTCCAGTGCGCTCGCCTGCTGCTCTGTGCGGCTCGACAGATCCATGTTGCCGCTCGCCACTTCGCGCGAAGCCATCGTGATGGTTTCGGTGCCCTTGCGCACCTTCGCCACGATGCCGTGCAGGTTTTCGGTCATGCGCTTGAGTGCGCCGAGCAGGCGGCCGATCTCGTCGTCGGAGTCGCCCTCCAGCCGGTGCGTGAGGTCGCCCTGCGCGACGGCTTCGGCAAGGCTCAAGGCGCGGTTGACGGGCCGCGTGATGCTGGCCGTGATGACGTAGCCCGTGGCCACTGCAACGAAGAGCGCGGTGAGCGAGAGCAGCACCATCTGGATCTTGGCGTTGTGGCCTTCTTCACGCGCGCGGTCCGAGTCCCTCTGCATCTGGGCCGCCTGGTAGTCCACCATCTTGTCGACGAGTACGTAGTACTGGTCCTGGCGCTGCGCGAGTTCGCCCTGGTAGAGTTCGCGCGCGTCTTGCTGGCGGTTCTGGGCCACGAGGTCGAAGAACTTGCGCACGTCCACGCCGTAGGCGCTGCGTGCGTCGAACTGCTCCTTGTAGAGCGCCTTGCCCTCGTCGCTCGAGAGCAGCTTCTCCAGCTGCGCGTAGGCGTCGGCATTGGCCTTTCTGATGACGACGTAGTCGTCCATGTACTTCTTCGCGGCCTCGGGCGTGGTGGCGAGCAGGAGGTTGCTCAGAATGCCGTTGGCCTTGTAGCCGTTGTTCTTGATCTGGTTGCTCAGTGCGATCAGCGTGTAGCGTTCGCTGACGATGGAGTCCATCTTGGCCATGCTCGAGTCCAGGTGCTGGACACCGACCAGTGCCGTGCCAATCAACAGGGCGATGACGAGGCCGAATGCCGAACTGAGCCGGACCCCGATTCTCAGGTTTGAGATCCTCATGTAACGCAATTCCTATATCAACGATGCTTGAGATCGGCGCAACGCGAACGGCAAGACCCATGCGTGCCGGCCCAGGACAGGCCGGATGCAGAAGACTTGCGATACCGTTGCAAACCGCATAGGGGCAAGGAAGGTGGCGCACGCCGATGCCGACCGCATAAAAGTCGCCGGGGCATGCTGCCGAGGCCCTCTGTTGCCGCAGCGACGGTGTGCAATACCGTCCTTTGGGTCTCCGGCGGGGCCTTGAGCGCGTTTACGGCAATTCGTCGGAAGAATTAAGGGGACACGATCATGTCGTCTACTGCGTCCAACCGGCTGGAATATGCGCTAACGCAGCAAAAGCAGCAAAAAGCGGCAAAACCGGGCGCGGCGTGCCCGCACGCGCACGCACGGGCGGCGGCTATGGGATCATGTGGCGACGCGTCAAGACCGACGGGCGGGCGTGGGGCCCGCCCGCAAGGCAGAGGATGAAAGCCATGACCGGACCGACCGACCCAACTGACCCGAGTGATCCAACCGACCCGAGCGATCCTTATCGCCGCTTTGCGGAAGCCGTACTGCAAGAGACGCGGCGCATCGCGCTCGCCCAGTTCAGGCAACCCCTCGACATCCAGACCAAGGCCGACGAGAGCCCGGTTACCGTCGCGGACCGCGCCGTGGAGGCGCATATTCGTGCCCGCATTGCCGCCGTGTTTCCGGAGCACGGCATCTATGGCGAAGAGCACGGGCAGCAAAACCTCGGCGCGCAGCATGTCTGGGTGATCGATCCCATCGACGGCACGCGCAGCTTCATCAGCGGCATGCCGCTGTGGGGCACGCTGCTTGCGTTGCTCGACGCCGGGCGGCCCGTGTTCGGCGTGATCGACGCCCCCGCGCTGGGCGAGCGATGGATCGGCACGGCCGAAGGCTGCTTTGCTTCAACGGGCGCCGACGCCGGCGCGGCCACGCGCTGCACGACCAGCGGCTGCACGGCGCTCGCGGCGGCCAATGTCTCGGCCACTTCTCCCGACATGTTTTCAGGCGAGGAATACGCGGTCTTCGACACGTTGAGCCGACGCGCGCGGTTTCGCCGCTTCGGCGGCGACTGCTACAGCTACGCGATGCTCGCCGCGGGCCACATCGACGCGGTGGTGGAGGCCGGGCTCGCGCCTTATGACTACCTCGCGGTCGTGCCGGTGATAGAAGGCGCGGGCGGCGTGGTGACGGACTGGAAGGGCCGGCCCCTCGGCATGGGCAGCGACGGCCGGGTGCTCGCCGCCGCAACCGAAGCGCTGCACCGGGAAATGCTCGCGCACACCGCGTTGCTCGCTTGACGCCTATATGACGCTCACGTGCTGCTTGCGTGACCGTTGCATGAACCCCTTGCTCAGGTTGAATCCATGAGAAAACTCTTCGTGAATCCCGTTGTGGCTGTGTCGTTTGCGCTCGTTGCCCTAATCACGTTCAGCAGCGCGGCGCGTGCCCAGGTGGACGACAAGTCGGACCCGCAGGCGCTGATCCGCACCGCCACGCAGCAGGTGCTGGACGAAGTGCGCACACGCAAGATCGAGCCCGACGACATGACGCGCATTCTCGATATCGTGAACCGCGACATTCTTCCGTACATCGATTTTCAGCGCACCACGCGGCTTTCCATGGGCCGCTACTGGCGAACCGCCACGCCCGAGCAGCGCCAGCAGGTGGAAGAACAGTTCCGGCTGCTGCTGATCCATCTCTATTCGGGCGCGCTCGCGCAGCTGAAGCCTGACCAGAAGATTCAGTACCCGCCCATGCACATCGCCCCCACGGACACCGACGTAGTGGTGCGCACGATAGCGGAAACCAACGAGCGGCCCGTGGAGATCGACTATCGGCTCTACCGGGCGCCGCAGGGCTGGCGCGTGTACGACCTCAACGTGCTGGGCGCATGGCTCGTGCAGACGTACCGCCAGCAGTTCAGCGACAAGATCACCGAAAGCGGGATCGACGGGCTCATCGCGTTTCTGAAGGAACGCAACGACCAACTCGCGGCGGGACGCGCGCAGCAGTCACAGCAATCGCAGTGATCGCGGCAATGATTGAGGCTTGCGGTTTGGCCGGGCGGCCGGTGGTGGCTACCGCGATGGGCCGATGGGCCGATGGGGCGATGGGACGACGAGACCACGGGGCGCGATCAGCGCGCGTTGTCGTCCGGCGCGATTTGCGTTTCGTCGGCAAGCAGCGCCCAGCGCTCGTGGTCGCGCCATTCGCCGCCGATGTGCAGATACCGCGGCGAAAGGCCTTCCTGCCGAAACCCCAGCCGCTGCACCAGCGCAATGGAGGCACGATTTTCAGGCTGAATGTTGGCCTCGAGCCGATGCAGCCCGAGATCGCCGAACGCGAAGCGGATCGCCGCGCGCAGCGCTTGCGTCATGAGGCCCTTGCGACCGAATTCCTGCATGCCGTAGTAGCCGAGGTAGGCACTCTGAAAAACGCCGCCAACGATCTCGTTGATGTTGACCACGCCCACCACGCGGCTCGACGCCGCCTCACGTGCAATGAGATTGACGTTCGGCCCCGTCAGGCCGCGGCCGAACCAGGCGTCGAAGCCGGCGTCGTCCGTGAACGAAGCCACCCACGGCAGGTGGTACGACTGGTTCGCGCGGTTGGCGGCGATCAGGTCGGCGGCGTCGGCGCGGGTGACGCGGGACAGTCGGATGGCGCTCATGGGTTTCCTCTTTTTTGTGGCGACGAACAATAGCGCATTGCAGGCCGCGAACAAAATTCGCCGCCCGCACGCAGCGCGCCCCCGCACGCGTGCCGCAGCGCAGCGAGTCCTCAATTCCGTCCGATGCAATGCCGTTATAAACTGACCCGCTCTGCATCTCGACGGGCCGTTTGATCTGATCAATGAATTCCGCAGCGGACCGAACAAACCGACCTGACAGGCAGAGCCCGGCAGACCCAGCCAGGCCCAATAGTCTTCTGAACACGCGTTCCCTATGTCCACGTGCGCCGATCCCAATGACGATGCCAGGCCGCCTGCCGTAGAGGCGTCGGCGAACGCTCGTCCGGCCGATGCCGAGTGGGCCGCGCTGGCCCGGCTCGCGCAAGCGCATTTCGGCGTAGCGGCTGCCCTGCTCACGCGCGCGGGTGGCGACGGGCAGCGTCTGCTGGCCAGTTCGGGCCCGTTGCCCGTGGCGCTGCCGCCTGATCTGTTCGCGCTTTCCCAGGCGGGCGGAAACCTGCTGGACACTGTGGTGGTCGTGCCCGACACGCACGCCGACGAGCGCTTTCAAAGCCGCGCCATCCCCATGCGGGCGGCGGGCGCCACGTCCGACGCTCCGTCGCGCTGGCCGCGCTTCTTCGCCGCCTGCGCAGTTACGGCGTCGAGCGGCCGGCATCTGGGCGCACTGTGCCTGCTCGACCACACGCCGCGCACGTTCGACAACGCGCAGCGCGCGTTTCTCCACGAACTCGCCGGGCTCGCTGCGGACGCCATCGAACGCGTCGAGTCTGTAACAGCGCTGCGCGCACGCGTCGGCGAACTGGAGGCGTGCGCGGAACTCGTGACGCTCGCGCTCGCGGGCAGCGGCACCGGCGTGTGGGACCGCGACATCCCGAGCGGCACCATCCGCTATTCGCTCGAATGGAAAGCCATGCTGGGCTACGCGCCGCACGATCTCACCGATCGCATCGAAGACGCCATCGCGCGTCTGCACCCCGATGACGTGGATTACGTGAGAGCCGCCATGCAGGCGCACTTCGAGAATCAAACGCAGACCTACTCGGTGGAACACCGCATCCGTTGCAAGGACGGGCGCTACAAGTGGATCTGCAGCCGCGGGAAAGTGGTGAGCCGCGACAGCGAGGGCCGCGCGCTGCGCATGGTGGGCACCTCCACGGACATCACGGAACTCAAGCGCGTGGAGGCCGAGTTGCAGGAACTCGCCACTATCGACTTCCTCACGCAGTTGCCCAATCGCCGTCACTTCATCATGCAGAGCGAGGCCGAACTGGTGCGGCTGCGCGGCGTGCGCGGCCACGTGTCGGCGGTGCTGATGTTCGACCTCGATCACTTCAAGGCGCTCAACGACCGCTGGGGCCACGCACTGGGCGATCGCGCGCTCAGTCACTTCGCGGCGCTGCTGCGCGAAGAAGTGCGCGCGGGCGATATTGTCGGACGCGTGGGCGGCGAGGAATTCGCGATGGTGCTGCCGGGCACCCGTATCGAAGCAGCCGTCGTGCTCGCGCAACGCGTGCAGCAGCGCGTGTTGCAGACGCCGATGATGCACGGCGACGTAGCCATCGTGATGACGGTGAGTGTGGGTATCGATTCGATGCGCGCCGACGACACCGGCGCCTACCAGTCGCTCTCGCGCGGCGACGAAGCGCTCTATGCGGCCAAGGCCCGCGGACGCAACCGGATCGAGGTGTATGGCGCAGAGGCGCGTGAGTAGGGGTGCGGCCGCTATCGTGACCCTCGTGGCTTACACGCCTGCGCGCCCTGCCGACGCCGCCTCACCACTTTCGCTATGCTAGCGACTCCCTCAAACAAGGAGCGTCGCATGAAGCCGAATGCAGGTACCACGACGGGAACCATGGTTCCCTTTCGCCGCCCTGACGGTCAGGAACTGCAAGGCTATCTGGCCAAGCCGGAAAAGCCCGAAGGCGCGCCGGCTGTCGTCGTCATTCAGGAATGGTGGGGCTTGAACGACCAGATTCGCGGCGTGGCCGACCGTCTCGCGCAATGCGGCTACATCGCGCTCGTGCCCGACCTCTATCGCGGCAAATCCACGGTGGAGGAAGAAGAGGCGCATCACCTGATGGACGGTCTCAACTTCGGCGACGCCGCCACGCAGGACATTCGCGGCGCCGTGCAGTACCTCAAGCAGCATTCGGAGCGCGTGGCCGTGATGGGCTACTGCATGGGCGGCGCGCTCACGGTGCTCGCGCTGTGCAACGTGCCGGAAGCCTCCGCGGGCGTGCTCTGGTACGGCTGCCCTCCGCTCGACTACGTGGATGCGTCGAAGATCAAGGTGCCGGTAATGGGCCACTGGGCCTCGCAGGACGGCTTCTTCACGCCGGAACTCGTGGACGGGCTCGCAGCGAAGCTGACCGAGGCGAAGGTCGACTTCCAGTTCCACCGCTATCTGGCTCATCACGGCTTCGCCAACGAAACGGCCGTAGGCCCGGGCCGCATCGCCGCCACGCAGTTCGATCCGGTCTGGTCGCAACTGGCATGGGACCGCACGCTGACGTTCCTCGGCCGCACGCTGTGGGCTGCGGCCAAGTAACGCTGTATTGCAGGTCTGAAATCGTTACCGCTTGACGTGCGTCAAGCGGCGGAAGCGGCCCAGCGTCGAACATTCAGGCACTCGACAAAAGCTACGAAGTTACGCCGGCCACGGGCCGCTTCCACCTACTCGCACCACGCGTCGTACCTGGCGGGACCGTCCGGCATCAGAGGATTTCATCTGGAGGACCCGCAATGGGATCGACACGCATTTTGAACACTCAACTCCTCGAACGCGTCATGTCGGCGGAAGACGCCGCGAAGCTGATTCGCCCTGACATGACCGTCGCCATGAGCGGCTTCACCGGCGCCGGCTACCCGAAGGCGGTGCCTGCCGCGCTGGCTCGCCACATCGAAGAGTCGCACGCGCGCGGCGAAGACTTCCGCATTCGCGTACTGACCGGCGCTTCCACGGCGCCCGAACTCGACGGCGCGCTGGCGCGCGTGGACGGCATCCAGATGCGGCTGCCGTACCAGTCGGACCCCACGCTGCGCGAGCAGATCAACGCGGGCCGCATCGACTACCTCGACATTCACCTGAGCCACGTCGCGCAGCATGCGTGGTTCGGCTTCTTCGGCAAGATCGACGTCGCCGTCATCGAAGTGAGCGGCGTGACCGCCGACGGCCAGCTCATTCCGTCCACTTCGGTGGGCAACAACAAGACGTGGATCGAGCAGGCCGCGGGCGTGATCATCGAGGTGAACGAGCAGCAGCCCGAAGGCCTCGACGGCATGCACGACATCTACTACGGCACGGCGCTCCCGCCGCGGCGCAGGCCGATTCCGCTCGTGCATCCGGGCGACCGGATCGGCGAGCCGTGGCTGCACTGTCCGGTGGAGAAGGTCATCGCGGTCGTGAAGACGAACGCGCCGGACCGCAGCAATGCGTTTTCCGAGCCGGACGACGTTTCGCGGCAGATCGCGGGACACCTGATCGAATTCCTGCGCCACGAAGTGCGCCACGGCCGCGTGCCGGGCTCGCTGCTGCCGCTGCAATCGGGCGTGGGCAACATCACGAACGCCGTGCTGGCCGAACTGGGCAAGGGCGCGTTCCAGAACCTCACCGCCTTCACCGAGGTGATTCAGGACGGCATGCTCGATTTGCTCGAGAACGGCACGCTCTCCGTAGCGTCGGCCACCGCGCTTTCGCTGAGTCCCGCCGCCGTGACGCGCTTCGCGAAGAACCTCGACACGTTCCGCCAGCGCATCATCCTGCGGCCGCAAGAGATCAGCAACCATCCAGAACTGGTGCGGCGCCTGGGCTGTATCGCGATGAACGGCATGATCGAGGCCGACATCTACGGCAACGTGAATTCCACGCACGTGATGGGCACGCGCATCCAGAACGGCATTGGCGGCTCGGGCGACTTCGCACGCAATGGCTATCTCTCGTGCTTCATGTCCGCGAGCACGGCCAAGGGCGGCGCGATTTCGCGCATCGTGCCGATGGCGAGCCATGTGGACCACACCGAGCACGACGTGGCCGTGATCGTGACCGAACAGGGCCTCGCCGACCTGCGCGGCCTCTCGCCGAAGCAGCGCGCGTGCGAGGTCATCAAGCACTGCGCGCATCCCGACTATCGGCCCATGCTCATGGACTACTTCGAGCGCGCGAGCCGCGAAAGCTACGGCAAGCACACGCCGCATCTGCTCAACGAGTCGCTGTCGTGGCACCAGCGCTATGTCGAGCAGGGCACGATGCGCGACCCGAAGTGGCCCTGAGCGGCCGTCAACTTCCCGTCAAACCCTGCCTTCTCCGCGCGCCATGCTGGCGAGCACGCCGTCGCGACGTATCAGCCCGTGATACAGCGCGGCGGCGAGGTGCAGCAGCACCACCGCGAACAGCGTGAGCCCCAGCACCGTGTGCAGCGTGCGCAGCGTCGCGTAGAGCGCCACGCTGTGTGGTGCGATAGGCGGCAGATGCCACGGCCCGTACAGCGTGACGGGATAGCCCGCGGCCGAAAGCATCGCCCAGCCGATCAGCGGCATGGCCAGCATCAAGGCGTACAGCGCGAGATGCGAGAGCTTCGCGGCGGCGCGCTGCACGCCGGGCATATCGTCGGGTAGCGCCGGCGTGCCATGCGTGAGCCGCACGCCGGCTCGTACCAGCACGAGCAGCAACAGCGTGACGCCGAGCGGTTTGTGAATGGCGATCAGCACGTCATGCGCGCGCGAGACCGTTGCGACCATTCCCACACCAATGAACAGCATGGCGATGATGGCGGCCGCCATGATCCAGTGCAGCGCGCGGGCCGCGAGGCTGAAGTGGGTGCGCGTGGTCCTCATGAATGGTCTCCCGGGTTGCCCTCGTTGTTCTCGTCGCTCTCGCGCGTGGACGGCGCGGCATGCTGCGCTTCTTCGCGCGTGCGGCGGTTGAACGACACGGAATACGCGGACGAACGCGCGGCCAGCAGCGGGTCGTCCGACGGAGTGATGCCCGCGGGCAGAATGGTGGGATCGAAATTCACGTCGCGGCACGCGCCGACGGCCTGCGGAACGCTGCGCTCGATCACGAGCGTGCCCGCATCGATGTGCGGACGATCAGCTGGCCAGACGCGCGTGGCGTCGTTGACCGGGTCGCCCGGTGCCGCCACCGTCAATATCAAATGCCAGCGCAACGGCCCCGCGGCGAGCCGCTGGGTCAGGTCTTGCGCGAGGAAGCCAGGGTTGTGCGCCACCGTCTGCGCGTCGAGCGCCATGTACGGCAACTCGGGCACCATCGACCACCGCACCGCTTGCGTCTGGCCACTCGCGTTGGTGAAACGGAACGCGTTGACGCTGTAGAACGTGGCGTTCGCGAAGCTCGACGAAGGTTTGTGCGTGGCGATCCACTGGCGCAGTGGTGCTGAATCAGGCGTGGCCGCATAGAAGGCCGCCACGCGCGCCGGGTCGGGCTTGCCCGTAGCGGCAACCGGCTGCAGCGCCTGCAACTGCTGGTAGAACTGCTCGGGCGTGCGTACCGAAAACACCGGCACCGTGTTCATGCCTGTGCGCCACTGCTCCCCATCGTGAAGCTTGAAGAGCAGCGCCATGCTTTTGACCGGCACGCTGTTGTCCGGCGCGCCCGGGTTGCTGCCCGGCATCGAAAAGCGCCCGATGAGCGGCGTCACGCCAGCACGAAAAATTTCCGCGCGGGAAAGCGATTCGCCCGCACCGTTGCTTTCGAAATGGCCCTCGAAACACAGGCCCTTCGCATGATTGCGTCGGTAGCCGGCGTGAGTGCCGCCGTCGGTCTGCAATTGATCGACTACAGCGGTAGCGGAGAGGCGCTTGGGCGTCAGCCAGCCGGCGGTCCAGACGAATGCGCCGCCGGCGAGCAGCACGACTGCGCCTATGGCAGCGAGCCGGCATGGCACGCAGACCGGCGCAGCGTTGAAGGGACTGTTCACGGGTATTCCTCGTTTGAGCAGGGTGGGTGAACCCGTGAACAGCACCCGATGCGGCTTATTCCCGCCGCGGGCGAATTTTGCGCACGTGCTTACTGAGAAGCCGCATCGGACGTGGCGCGATTCGCGACGCCGGGCGCGGCCTGCGGTTGCTGCGCGAGGCGCTGCTGCTTTCTCTGCGCGACGACGTTGGCGAAGATCGGATTGACGTCGGGGTACGAGGTGTCCGTAACGAAATCGAGGCCGTTCTGCTGGGCTTCGATCAACTCCTGATACACCTGCGCGCGCGTCTTGCCTTCGGCGAACACGGCGGTGGAGGCGAGCGCGGCGGCGCAGAGAACGAGCATGGAAGAGAGCTTCATGGTGACTCCTTGAGAGTGGTGCGGATTGCAACGGGCGAACCATGAGCACGGGCCGATATTCCCGGTCCCACCGCGAAAACCATGAAAGGCGAAATAAAGTTGCGAGTCAGGAATAGCGAGGCGATGGGGGCGGTTAACGTTCTCCCCGGAGGCTTTCCCCTGGGCACGGTTCACCTGCGGAGCGAATCGATCGCGCCGGGCCGGAAAGAACCTGAATTGGCCGAAAGGGCCCGAAAGACCTGAAAGGTCGGCAAGGGAATAACGCGCGCCGGATCGTGTTAGCCGGATAAGCATCCCGATCAACGCCCCGACGTGCCCCGATGTGCCCCGACGGGCCACGAACCTTTGCGCCACTACCGCTGCTGCCATGAACCGCACCGATCTGCGCCACGAACCGTCGCTTTCCGAAGCGGACCTGCAAGCGTTCGCCGACGGCCAACTGGCGTCCGCGCAGGCCGATCGCCTGCACCGCTATCTGCAAATGCGGCCTTCGGAGGCGCGCCGCGTCGCGTTCTATGGCCGGCTCAATGCGCAGCTGCAGCATGCTTTTCGTGCCGCCGACGATAGCGACGCAGGCTCCATCGATGGCGCTGCTTTCTGGCGCGCGTGGCTGCGCGCCGCCGCGCGCCGGGCCGTCCGCATGCTTGCAGGTGGGCTCGCCGCGAGCGCGGTTGCAGGCGGTCTGCTGATAGCCGCGACACGCGTGCCGCAAGCCGAACTGGCGGATCTGGCGTTCACGACTTTGCAGCATGCCGCCGCCGATCAGACCAGCAGCGTCGTGCGCGCTTCGGGCGAGGCTGGCGCCACGCTTGCCGGCGTCGCTCCCAATATCTCCAGCGTCGGCCTGTACCCCGTGGCACCGCTTGCTGTGCAGGAAGGCTGGTTCACCCGCGCCTCGGGCTTCGTCTACCGCAACGCAGCGGGCGAGCCTGTCGTGCTGCTGCGTGCCTGGGACCTCACCGCGCAGCCCATGCCGCAGTGGCGCGCCTACCGCCAGGGCACGATGCGCGCGCTCTACTGGACCGACGGCCACACGCGCTACGTGCTGGTGGGCGCGGCCGCAGCACGCGGGCTGATGCACGCAGCCGACGCGCTCACGATGCACAGGTTCAGCGCAGGGCCGGGGAAATCGGCGTACGGTGACGAGGCCGGAAAACCTTAACCACGGCCGCTGGAATAAAACACCGCGAGGCGTGTTTGCCCCGACGTCCGCCGCGTGAATCCGCGTGTAACCCGCGCGTGCACGAGGCCCCAAGCCGCAAAGGAAACACGATGAGTGTCCGCGACGAACTGATAGAACACGTACCGCGCCTGCGACGCTATTCGCGCGCGCTGCTGCACAATCGCGAACTGGCCGACGACCTGGTGCAGGACACGCTGGAGCGCGCCTTGCGCAACGGTCATCAGTTCCAGCGCGGCACGGATCTGCGTGCGTGGCTCTTCACGATCATGCACAACGTCTTCGCGAACCAGATGCGCCGCCCGGCCGGGCGCGCCACGCACGTTTCCGTCGACGACGAAGCGCACACGTTCGAGAACGACCTCGCCGTGCATACGAATCCGTCCAGCGGGCTGGAGGTGCGCGATCTCGACTTCGCCTTGCAGCGTCTGCCCGCCGAGCAGCGCGAGGTGGTGTTGCTCGTGGGGCTGGAGGAAATGAGCTATGCGGATGTCGCGCTTGCGCTCGACATTCCGATCGGCACGGTCATGTCGCGGCTCTCGCGGGGTCGGGAGCGGCTGCGCGCCTTGATGGTGGGCACGCAATCCAGCGCAAAACTGAAGGTGGTGCGATGAACGAACGGCAAACGACGATCAGCGAAGAAGAGATCCACGCGTACGTGGACGGCACGCTCGCGCCCGAGCGCCGCGACGAGATCGATCAGATGCTGGAGCGGCAGCCCGAACTCGCGGACCGCATCAGCCACTACTTCTCGCTCAACAACCTGCTGCACGAACGCTACGACCGCGTGCTCGACGAGCCCGTGCCGGCGCGTCTTCAGTTGCCCGCGAAGCGGCGCTGGCGCGACGCGGCCAACTGGCCGCAGTTCGCGGGTATTGCCGCGGCGCTGCTGGTGGGCGTGGGAATCGGCATTGGCAGCAACTTCGGCAGCAGCATCATGATGGCGGGCCGCATGGGGCCGGCAGCAGGCGAGGCGCCCGTGCGCGACGCGAGCTTCACGCCGGACCCGGGGCAGTCGTTCGCGCGGCAGTCCGCCATCGCGCACGTGGTCTACGCGCCGGAGGTGACGCGCCCCGTCGAAGTCGGCGCCGACCGCGAGCAGGAACTCGTGAAGTGGGTGTCCAGCCGGTTGGGCACCGACGTGCGTCCGCCCGTTCTCACGCGCACCGGCTTCGAGCTGATGGGCGGGCGGCTCTTGCCCAGCGCCGACGGCCCCGTGGCGCAGTTCATGTACCACGACCACAACGGCGAGCGCATCACGCTGTGCATTTCGCGGCGCAAGACGAGCACCAACACCACGGCGTTCAAGCTTTATCAGGACGGCCCCGTGAACGTCTTCTACTGGATCGACGGCGATGTGGGCTACGCGGTGTCGGGCGGCATCAACCGCAAGGAACTGCTCGAAATCGCACACGACGTTTATGCGCAGCTCACGCCCGACGAAGGCGGCGCGCCCAAGGCGGCGAGCGGCGCCAACTGAACCTGCCTCGCCCACGGAGCGCGCCGCTTGCTTTGCTTGCGTCGCGTGCGTCGTTTGCATCGCGTGCGTCTATTGCGCAGCACGAACAGCGCGTTCCGTTTAAGCTTGATGCTTCCTCAGGCGTGCCGTTGCGCGGGAAGCCTTGTTTCCCGTGTGGCGCGCGTCCACACGACAAAACAAGGAGACAAGCGTGTCGAAGCATTCGCCCACTGATCCGGCCAACAACGCTGTAACCGGCGCCTCCCAACCTGACACCACACAGGGCAGACTGCGCAGCCGCCGCTGGTTCAACGACCCCTCCGACCCCGGCATGACCGCGCTCTATCTGGAGCGCTACATGAACTACGGCATCACGCGCGAGGAACTGCAGTCGGGCAAGCCCATCATCGGTATTGCGCAGACGGGCTCGGATCTCGCGCCCTGCAACCGACACCACCTCGAACTGGCCAGCCGCGTGCGCGACGGCATTCGCGACGCGGGCGGCGTGCCGCTCGAATTCCCGGTGCATCCCATTCAGGAGACGGGCAAGCGGCCCACCGCCGCGCTGGACCGCAATCTCGCGTATCTGGGCCTCGTGGAAGTGCTGCACGGCTATCCCATCGATGGCGTGGTGCTCACCACCGGCTGCGACAAGACCACGCCCGCCTGCCTGATGGCCGCGGCCACCGTGAACATTCCCGCCATCGTGCTGTCGGGCGGCCCCATGCTGGACGGCTGGTGGCAGGGCAAGCTCGCGGGCTCGGGAACCGTGATCTGGCACGCGCGCAAGCTGCTCGCTTCGGGCGAGATCGATTACGACGGCTTCATGAACATGGTGGCGTCGTCGGCGCCGTCGGCCGGGCACTGCAACACGATGGGCACCGCGCTTTCCATGAACTCGCTGGCGGAGGCGCTCGGCATGTCGCTGCCCGGCTGTGCCGCGATTCCGGCGCCGCATCGCGAGCGCGGCTGGATGGCTTATGAGACCGGCAGGCGCATCGTGGGGATGGTGGCGGAGAACCTGCGCCCCTCGGACATCATGACCAAGGGCGCCTTCGAAAACGCCGTGGCGGCGGCGGCGGCGCTGGGGGCGTCGTCGAACTGCCCGATTCACATGGTGGCCATTGCGCGGCACATGGGCGTGGACCATTCGCTCGACGACTGGCAGCGCCTCGGGCCCGAGGTACCGCTGCTCGTGGACTGCCAGCCGGCCGGGCGCTTTCTCGGCGAAGCGTTTCACCGCGCGGGCGGCGTGCCGGCCGTGATGCGTGAGCTGCTGGCCGCGGGCAAGCTGGACGGCAGCGTGCGCACCGTGACCGGCCGCACGCTGGCCGAAGACCTGGCGGACGTGCCCGAGCCGGACCGCGAAGTGATCCGCGGCTACGGCAAGCCGCTCAAGGAGGCCGCGGGCTACGTGGTGATGACGGGCAATCTGTTCGAAAGCGCGGTGATGAAGATCAGCGTGATCGACCCGGCGTTCCGCAAGCGCTTCCTCTCCGACCCGGCCCACCCCGACGTGTTCGAAGGCAAGGCCGTGGTGTTCGAGGGCCCGGAGGACTACCACGCGCGCATCGAAGACCCGGCGCTGGGCGTGGACGAACACTCAGTGCTCGTCATTCGCAACTGCGGACCGGTGGGCTACCCCGGCGGCGCGGAGGTGGTCAACATGCAGCCGCCCGCGGCGCTTCTGAAGCGGGGCATCGATACGCTGCCCACTATCGGCGACGGGCGGCAGAGCGGCACATCGGCGAGTCCGTCCATTCTCAACGTGTCACCCGAGGCCGCGGTGGGCGGCAACCTCGCGCTGCTCAAGACCGGCGACCGTATCCGCATCGACCTCAATACGCGCAAGGTGGACGTGCTGATTCCCGAGGCCGAGATGGCCGCGCGCCGTGCTGCGTGGAAGGCGCCGGTGTTGCAGCACAAGACACCGTGGGAGGAGATCTATCGCAGCATGGTGGGCCAGCATGCGACCGGTGCGTGCCTGGAACCGGCCACGCTGTACCTCAACATCATCGAAACGCGCGGCGAATCCAGGCATAACCACTGAGCCATGGCTCCGAGGCGGCACTAACGGATGGGCGCGGCGCCGTAGATGGCGTCGCGCACGTCGGTGCTGAACTGGCCGCGCATGCCTTCGAACGCGGTGTTCGTGAAGGCCACCACCGTGAACTGGTTGATCGGGTCCACGAACCACATGTGGCCGTACACGCCGCCCCATTGAATCGTGCCCGCCGGTTGCGGCGTCTGCGCGAGCGCGGCATCGTGGATCACGCCCCAGCCGTATCCAAAGCCCCAGCCGGGCCCGCGCGTCTCGATGGACGGGGGTACGTGGTTCTTCATCATGAGCGCCACCGTTTCCGGCGAGACGACGGGCGCACCGCCCGTGCGAATGGTCTCGAAGAACTGGAGCAACTCCGGCGCGGTGCCGATCATGCCGCCGCCGCCCGAGGGGAAGGCGTGAGCGTCGAATGCGCGCGAAGGCGAGAAGCGCACCGCGTAGCCCACTTCGGGCGGCAGGAACACGTCCATGTCGTCATGCATCTTCACAGGCGCAGGCGAACTGTTGGCGTAGGGCACGACGAGCGGCGTGCCGGGCGGCACGTGGAAGGTCGTCTGACGCATGCCAAGGGGGTTCGTGACGAGCGCTTCCACCGCCTGCGGCAGCGTCATGTGCGTGACGCGCTCCAGCACCGCGCCGAGCACGTCGATGGCCACCGAATAACGCCATGACGTGCCGGGCGCGTAGACGAGCGGGGCCTTCGCGATGCGGCGCAGGTTTTCGTCGAGATCGAACGGCACGTGGTCGATGCCATCGGAAATGCCGAACTGGTGATACGGCGAATCGGGCGGCTCGTGAAAGCCGTAGCGCAGCCCCGCCGTGTGCGTGAGCAACTGATGGATCGTGATGCGCGGCGCAGTGCTGCGGCCGTCCGACAGCAGATGCGGCGTGAAGTCGGGCAGCCATTTCGTGACGGCGTCGTCCAGCGCAAGCTTGCCTTCTTCCACGAGCCGCATCGCGGCAAGACTCACGACGGGCTTCGTGACGGAGGCAAGGCGAAACAGGCTGTCTTCGCGCATGGCGACGTGCGCCTCGCGGTCCGCGAGGCCTGCGGCGCGCGCGTAGGCGCGTTCGCCGCGGTGCGCCACGAGCACCACGGTGCCCACGATGCGTTGCTCGTCGAGCGCGCGGTCGATGGCGGCGTCGAGCCGCGCGGCCATCGCGAGATGGTGCGTTTGCTCGCGAACAGGCTGCACGCTGTGTTGCACGGGCGCGGACGAAGCGGAATTCGCCTTGACGTCGGACATGCGCGGCTCCTCGTGAAGTGAATGGCGATCAATGTAGCGCCTTCTCGGGAAGCTCGCACGGCAAGCGCGGGCAGCGGCTAAGGGCTTACGTCCGGCTCTGCCGCGCCAGCAGACGCCGCAGCCGTCCCACATAAAACGCCGGATGGTAATAGCGGTTGCGCGCCACGCGTCGTGCCAGCTCGATCACGGCGCCGCCTCGCCAGAGCCACAGCTTGCGACGCCTCGCGGCCGTCTCGTTGGGCCGCTTCAACCAGCTGTGGTCGCGTGGCGCGGCGGGTCGGCGCGAAGGGCCGGCGAATACGAGGATATAGGCGAGCCGTGGGTCCGCGGTCAGGTTGGGGCCTGCGGAGTGCAGCGTGCGGCCGGCGTGAATCACGGCGTCGCCGGGCTGTAGCGGGCAGTACGCCGCGCTGTCCGGATCGAAGTCGCCAATGCATTGCAGCG
This sequence comes from Paraburkholderia sp. SUR17, assembly GCF_029536165.1. NCBI lineage: Bacteria > Pseudomonadati > Pseudomonadota > Betaproteobacteria > Burkholderiales > Burkholderiaceae > Paraburkholderia > Paraburkholderia sp. SUR17. The sequence continues at coordinate 2,865,210 of NZ_CP120509.1, read as the reverse complement.
CGTGAACGCGCGTGTCGCCGCCCAGCGGCTGATGGGGATGCACCCCAAGCTTGTGCGAGCCCGGTATGTAGCGCATGCAGCCGTTTTCGACGGTCGCGATAGTGGTGGGCATCCAGAACGCGATCTGGTCGCGCTCGCTATCGCGTTCGGCCTGATACGCCTCGTCCTGATGCCAGGGCGTTTCGGCCCCGTGAAAGGCCGGCTTGAGAATGGCGTGGTCGAACGCGAATTCCGCGTCGCCGCCCAGCACCTGGCGCGCAATGGCGTAAGCGGATTCGAAGTAGGCGCTGCGGCGCAGTACGGCTGCGTAATTCTGCGGCCGCACGAGTTCCGTCAGGCTGTTCGCGCTGCGTGCATCTTCCGGGTCCACCAGATCGCGGCGTGCGCCTTCCTTGAAGCCCACGCCGCGCGCGAGCAGGTCGCGGATCACGGCGTCCATGATGGCGACGTCGGCCGGTGGGGCGATCGCACGTACGGTGACGAAGCCGCGTTCTTTTAGTTCGTGCAACTGTTCTGTTGAGAGCCTGGTGAAGCCCTCATTCGCACGAACGTCTGTTTCAGTGAGCAGGGTTGCCACGGTGCCCTCGGCAGTCGCGCATCGCCTTCCAGGGTGGATGCGATGCCCGGATACAACGGTCAGTCCGGCACACTGGGGCTGCGACGTAAAAGGCTGTCACAAGCCGGTGGAAACTGTTGCAGGAGCAACAGGATGTAAGCGCCGCTAGCCGGACGGGAAGCGGGCGCAGTAGGGTAGTGCATCGAACGGCGAACTCCCGCGTCGTCACCCTGCGGGCACGACACCGCCGCTTCGCAACGCGCTGATGACCATGGCACCCACTCAAGCCCCGCAGGCCTCGATCATTCCCGATGCCGGCCATCACCGCGGATATTTACCTGTATCAATGTTAATGCGGTATTTATTGCCTGATTTGCAGCGGCATATAAAGCCAGGGGGCTGTATATGTTACGGCGATGCTATTTACGAGGAGGGTCATATTCGGTTCGGTAGCGTACATAAGTACCGGCAGCACGGCTGCAATTATTCTCTCGCCAGCGCGCAGTCAAACTGCGTTGGCGTCCGCTACGGCAATTGAAAGTTCGTTTTCTGCGTACTGGAAATTTAGCTGCCCGCTGACGAAAGCAGCGCCTTCGGCGCAGCGCGTCAGATTGCACAAAAGCCCGCAAAACAAGGGTTGGATAACGGTTCGCAGCCCGCGATGAGGCTGCGGCCCGTGCTTTCTTTGTTGCTCGTATTCGCGACCGCTGCGACTGCGGTTTCGTGAGCGTTTGTTAATGGCGTTTCAAACTATGTCTATAGCAGGCTCGATGAAAAGCGGTGAGCACAACAATTCAAGCGTGGATTTTTTCAATCAACGGCGAGTCGGTAGATATGTTTAGGGTTCTATTTTCGCATGGCAATTTTTACGCTCCTGCATTTGCCGGTCGATTTGCGTTGCCGTGCCGTGAATTCACGAGCGCGCCATTACGGTTTCATGTGGCGCGCTTTTCAATGCGTATTGCGACCCTCATTGAAATCGGCCGAGGTGCTTTTCCTCGTATGAGTCGCGTACGTTCGCGTCGCGCGGCCTTCGCGCGGCGCATGGATTTCAGCATGAGCCTGCGGTCATGAATGCGCCTGCTCGCCGCTCGCTGGTGCTCGTTTCGCGCGCGCCCGCCGACGGGCTCGGCGACGTGCTGCTGCAGCACGGCTGGAACGTGATGATCGCGAACTCCGCGAGCCAGTTGCGGCGCCAGCTGGCGCGCAACCGCCCCACCGTGGGCGTGTTCGACTTCGCGAGCGGCTTCTCGCCGCTCGAAATCGCCACGTTCCGCTCGTCATTCATCCGACGTGAGCCCGGCTGGGTTGGCGTGGTGGGCCCGGGCCAGACGGGAAGCGAAGCGCTGCGTCATGCCATCCACAGCTATTTCTCGCGCTTCGTCGCGCTGCCGTGCGAAACGGAACGGATCGTGGAGGCCGTGGAGCGCGAACACAGCATGGCGATGCTCGAAGACACGCCGCCGCCCGGCGAAAGCATGGACGGCGAGATCGTAGGCGCCTGCGACGCCATGAAAGAACTCTTCCGCTCCATCGCGAAGGTGGCCAAGAGCGAGGCGTCCGTGCTGATTTCGGGCGAGTCCGGCACCGGCAAGGAACTCACGGCGAACGTGATCCACAAGCGTTCGTCGCGGCGTAACGGTCCTTTCGTGGCCATCAATTGCGGTGCGCTTTCGCAGCAACTCGCGCAGTCGATTCTGTTCGGCTACGAACGCGGCGCGTTTACGGGCGCCTGGCAGCGCCGGATCGGGCTTGTGGAAGCCGCGCACGGGGGCACGCTGTTTCTGGACGAGATAGCAGACCTGCCGCTCGACAGCCAGACCATCCTGCTGCGCTTTTTGCAGGAGAGAAACATACAGCGGCTCGGCGGCACGGAACAGATCGACGTCGACGTGCGCGTGATCGCCGCGGCCAACGTGAGCCTGGAGGAGGCCGTGGCCGAAGGGCGTTTTCGTTCGGACCTCTATCACCGCCTCTGCGTGCTCGGCATCGAACAGCCACCGTTGCGCGAGCGCGGCAGCGACATCGCGCTGCTCGCGTGGCACGTATTGGACCGCTACCTGCCCATCGACGGACGGCGCCAGATACGCGGCTTTTCCTCTTGCGCGATCCGCGCGATGTACGAGCACCCGTGGCCCGGCAACGTGCGCGAACTCATCAACCGCATCAGGAGGGCCATCGTCATGGGGGAGCAGCGTGTGATCACGGCCGCGGACCTCGAACTGGAGGACCGCGTGGGGGAGCTGGAAAATACGCTCATGCAGGCGCGGGCCGCTGCCGAGCGCGAGGCGATCGAGGTGGCGCTCATGCGTCACGGCGACCGGCCGCATCGCGCGGCGCGCGAACTGGGCATTTCGCGCGCCACGCTGTACCGGTTGATGGCGAGTCACGGCGCGCGGTGAGACGCGCCGTTGGGCCCTGCATGCCAGCACGATTCGATTCGTACGGCCCGCCGTGAAGCTGTCGCGGCGCTCAACTCGTCTTGACGTTGCGGCCTACGCGAATGCGCGGATTCTTCCGACCTTGCTGCTGTTGCTGGACGTGTGCCTGCGCCTGCATCTGCGGCGCCCCCTGCGCCGGCAGCGTTGACGACTGGGTCGCCGCGGCCTTGTCGAGCCGACCGTAGTTGTCGTCGAAGCGCACGATGTCGTCTTCGCCCAGGTACGTGCCCGACTGCACCTCGATGATTTCGAGCGGCGTCTTGCCCGGGTTGCTGAGGCGGTGCACGGTGCCGAGCGGAATGTAGGTCGACTGGTTCTCGGTCAGCAGGAACGTCTTCTCGCCGCACGTCACCTGTGCCGTGCCGCGCACCACGACCCAATGTTCGGCGCGATGGTGATGCATCTGCAGCGAGAGGCTTTCGCCCGGCTTCACGACGATGCGCTTCACCTGAAAGCGCTCGCCCGAATCGAGCGAATCGTAGTAGCCCCAGGGACGATGCACTTTGCGGTGATTGTCGGCCTCGGGACCGCGCTCCGCGCGCAGGCGCGAAACGATGTTGCGGATCTGCTGGGCATTGCGCCGGTCGGCAACCAGCACGGCATCGGGCGTTTCCACCACCACGACGTCGCGTAGCCCCACGCATGCGACGAGGCGCCCTTGCGAGTGCGCGAACGTGTTGGTGGTGTCTTCGAACATCACGCGGCCGCGGGAGACGTTGCCCGCCGCGTCTTTGGGCATGATTTCCCAGATCGAGTCCCATGAACCCACGTCGGACCACGGCGCATCCATGGGCACCACGACGCCCGGCAGGTTGCCGCATTCCGCGAGCCGTTCCATGACCGAGTAGTCGATGGAGTCGTTGCGGCAACGCGCGAAGTCTTCGGGATGCAACTGCACGAAGCGGCCATTCGAGGTTGCGTTGCGATGCGCTGCCACACAGGCTGCGTGAATGTCGGGGCACAGCGTTTCGATAGCCTTCAGCCACACCGAAGCGCGCACGACGAAGATGCCGCTGTTCCACCAGTATTCGCCCGAGCGCACGTATTGTTCGGCCAGCTCGCGATGCGGCTTCTCCACGAAGCGCTCGATCGTGTAGCCGCCATCCGCGCCAATCGACATGCCCACGCGAATGTAGCCGTAGCCGGGCTCCGCATGACGCGGCAATACGCCGATGGTGGCCACCGCGCCGTTGGCCGCGTAACGCGCGGCGCGCGAAACCGCTTCCTGGAATGCGGCCGCGTTCGGTACCGCGTGATCGGCAGGCATGACGACGAGGATTGCGTCTTCGCCTTTCGCCTCGGCAACGAGTGCTGCCGCGGTCAGCGCAGGCGCGGTATTGCGCGCGCACGGCTCCAGCACGATGCGCGCGCACTTGCCGCACTCGTCGAGTTGCGAGGCGCTGATATGTCGATGAGATTCGCCGCACACGAGCAGCAATTCATCGGATACGGTCCACGACGTTTCGAGACCATCCAGCCGCCGCGCCGTTGCGGCGAGCAGCGACTCTTCCCCGAGCAGCTCGATCAGCTGCTTCGGATACTGCTCGCGCGACAGCGGCCATAGCCTCGTGCCGGCGCCGCCGGCGAGGATCACGGGTTGCACGACGAGGGTCGTGTGCGGGGCGGTGCTGGTCTGTCGTGCGGCTTGTGGCACAAGTTCGGTGCTCATCGACGGGGCTCCATGCTGGCGAAGAATGCGCAATCACCATACGGCGTGAGGGGTTCGACCTCTGTACGGAAGCCAACTTACTGGCCGCCGCGGCGCTCGCTAACCCCCGAGGATGCAGCCAGCAGCGTGCCTGCCGGGCGCCGGCGCGTAAGTGTGAAAACGCACCAACGCATGCATTTTCCTTACCCATACTGCAATGGCAGGGAGGGCTGATGGAGACATCAACGTGACGCCACGCGTCAACCCACAACAGGAAATAAAGACATGAGACCGGTCGTTTTCAACGGACACGCCGGCTGGCTGCATGACGCCGAGGGTGGCGAGGGCGTCGTGCTCTGCAACCCGGCGGGACACGAAGCGATGTGGCTGCATCAGGCGATACGCCATCTCGCGATTGACCTCGCGGCGCGCGGCGTGCCCGTGCTGCGCTTCGATTATCTGGGCACAGGCGATTCCGCCGATACGGGCGACTGGTTGCGCCCCGCTCAATGGGCCGCTGAGGCGGCAGACGCGGTGAACTACCTGAAGCGGGAAACGTCGGTAGAACGCGTCTCGCTGGCAGGCTTTCGCCTGGGCGCCACGGTGGCCGCGCTGACCGCAACGCTCACGCCCGTGGAATCGCTCGTCATGCTGGCCCCGGTGGTTTCCATGCGCCTTTTCATGCGCGAAATGGGCGTGCTGCACCAGACATGGCGTGAAAAAGCCCGTATTTCGCGCGCCGATGCGGTGCCTGCCGCGGGCGCGCACGACATCTTCGGTCATCGCTTCAGCGAAGCGGGGCTTCAGACGTTGCGCGACCTCGACCTCTGCAAGCTCGAAGCGCCGCCCGTGCAACGCGTGCTGATTGCACACAGCGGGCTGCGCGACGGCAGCGCGAATCTCGCGGAGCACTGGAGCGCACAGGGCCTCGACGTGACCTCCATCGCGTTCGAGAACTATCTTCAGACGCTACAGCCGCCGTGGCTCACGGAAACGCCGGACCCCACGTTGCGCCGTGTCGCGACGTGGCTCGCGAAAGACGCCGCGCCGCGCACGCAGCCGGCGCGCGCCGTGAGCTCCGTGCCGCCCGTGCTCGCGCTGCAAGGCGCCGTGGAATCGCCGCTGCGCATCGGCGACGGGCGCCTTTTCGGCGTGCTTTGCGAACCGACCCGGCATCGCGGGCCGCAAGGGCACGGCTCCGTGCTGCTGATTGCCAATACGGGCGCCACACACCACGTGGGCGACGGCCGCTTCGGTGTCGAACTTGCGCGGCAGGTGGCGCAACTCGGCCACGCGTCGCTGCGCATCGACGCCGACGGTATCGGCGAGAGCCTGGGTGCCATGCATACGCGTGTGGCCGGTCAGACTTCCTATGGTGCGATGGCAGCCGACCTTTCGCATGCCGCGAACTGGCTCGTGGACCAGGGCTACGATCATGTCGTCGTGGTGGGCATCTGCGCGGGCGCGTATGCGGGCCTGCGCGCCGCCACGCTGAACCCCGCCGTGCGGGGCCTCGTGCTCGTGAACCCTGCGAGCTTCCTGCTGCCCGAGGACTGCACGATTCAGGGCGCCACGCAGCGTCCGCGAGGGTCGCCGCGCGCGCATCTGCGCTCCATGATTCGCGCGGCGAAGTGGAGCCAGGTCGTACGGGGCGAAGTGCAGCTGCGGCCCGTGCTGCACACGATGTGGCGGCACGCGCTCGCCCAGGTGCAGGCCGCGATTGCAACGCTCTCGCGCGACACGTTCTATACGTCCACACCGAACCACCAGGTGCGTTCGATGTTCAAGCGGCTCGATGCTTCCGGCGTGCGCGTGCGTCTCGTGTTCAGCCTGGAGGACCACAGCCTCGACGAGTTCTACATGTACTTCGGCATCGGCGGGCGCAGCCTCAGACGTATGCCGTACGTGAAGGCGCTCGTCTTTCCCGGCATGGACCACGAGGTGCTCAATCGCGGCGCGCGCGAGCACGTGCTGGCCGCATGCCATGCGGTGTTGAGCGAAGTGCCGGGCGCGCTGGAAGCAGACGGCGCACACGGCGCGCTTTCCGGGGCCGCGACAGACCCCGCAGCGAACGATCCGACCACCGCTGCCGCGCTCGCCGCGCAAACCGCGGCCGTCACGGCGGCCGCGAGCCATGAAGCGCTGGACCTGAACGTGAGCATGAGTTCGAAGCTCTCCAGCTTCGGCAAGCAGGTCTGAGCCGATCAGAAGAAGCACGACGTCAGAAGGAGCATGACGCTCCGTCTCGATCAACGCGCGTCGTCGAACTGCGTTCTGCTCCACTGCGAGAGTTGCGGCGCCTTGTGATCGATCCATATCGACACCGGCGCCACCTTCCCATGGCAGATCACCACGAGCGCCAGCGCGAATGCGGTGAATGGCGTGGGGTCGCGCATCGTCGTGACGTTGCCCGTTGCCTCGCGCGCCTGACGCATCATGATGGGCGCACACGTGGCGAGCGATACGAGCGTGCCGATGGCAAGACCGCTCACCACTTCCGACGTGGAGTGAAATCCGATCAGCACGCGCGAAGCGCCGATAGCAATGGCGAACGCGAACCCCAGCCCGAAGAGACCCATGACCGTGCGCGGCGAATTGCGGCTCGCAAAGAGCGCGAGCAGCGTGGGGTACACGGCGCTCGAGAGCATGGTGTGGCCGCTGATCACAGTGAAGTCGAGTGCGGGCATCGCCATGCCCCAACCGGCGTGGGCGATGCGGCTCGCTGCTACGAGCAATGCGCCCGCGCTGAAGCAGCACGCCCACGTCATCAGCGGCCGCCAGAAGCGCTGCGCGGCGAACCATGCGAGCACGAGTGCCGCGAGCGGCACGGTGAGATACGGATCTCCGAAGTTTGTGAGATAGAGCAGAAGGTGCAGGATGAGGTGCATGACAGCGTCCGTGTTGTCGTTGTCAGGGGCCACGTGCGTTCTTGCTGCGCGGTACGGGACGAGTGCCGCGACGCGTGGGCCGGTGAAGCCCGATGTGTACCACACCTGATGGGAAATGCGACGTGCGCTTTCCCACATCAGTAATTTCGTTATTCATCTGCTTTCATTATTCTTTTAAACGGTAATACTGACGCAAAGTGAAGGCGAATTGCGATATTTAAGCTTCTCTTAAGAACTCATTTTGTTTGGTTCTCGCACCGCTGAATAAGAGAATTACCGTGTGAATTAATGGGAAAAGGCCGGTCGTGCAATATGTCTTGCCCGTCCTTATCGCTTTCATTTGCCTTTTAATGTTTCATCGACGAGACAGTTCGGGCCGCCGGGCAATGTGCCGCAAGCCGTGTTTCATGGCCTCGAAGCAGCCCGGCAAGCCACACGTGATTCCGTGATTCCCCTAATGGCGGGGCATTCCATCTGCATGAACGCAATGCAACAAAATGTAGCTATTTGTATCTACTCATCCATATCCTTCATTTGGCGTCCGGATGGTTCATATATGAGACAGTCGGGCGATGCCGCGTAGAAGCCGTTTCATGGCTTCAGAAAAAAATCGTTGGTAAACAGGGCATTGATTCACATGGCATGCAACTGGCTTTGGGAACGGCGGCAAAACGGAGGATGGTATCCAGACGCCCCGATGCACCGGCAGATCGCCTGGTGCACTGCGGTAACTGCGGTGTAAGCCAGCCTGTCATTTTCACCCTACGCACGCCCACGAGGCGTGTGGCCAGACCCAGTGGAAACGATCATGCCCGACTTGATGACCCAGCAACTCGAGAACCACCTGCTCAGTGCGCTACCCGAGGCCGAGTTCGATGCTCTCTCTCCTCACCTGCAACTGCGGCGGCTGCAAGCCGGCCAATTGCTGTCGGATTCCGGCGAGGCTGTAAAACAGGTGTATTTCCCGGCCACCGCCATTATTTCCATGATTTTTTTGATGGCCGACGGCGCCACCGCCGAAGTGGCCGCAGTCGGAAATGAAGGCGTAGTGGGCGTGCCCGCACTCATGGGCGGATTCGCCATGCCCACACGTATCGAAGTGCGTAGCGCCGGGTACGCGTACGTCATGAGCGCGCAGGCGTTCAAGCGCGAATTCGAACGTCACGGCCTCATTCACCGGCTGATGCTGCTGTACATCCAGGCGTTGCTCACGCAGATCGCGCAAAGCTCGCTGTGCAACCGGCATCACCACATCATGCGTCAGGTGTCCAGCTGGCTGCTGCTCACGCAGGACCGGCTCAAGACCAACGAGCTCGACGTGACGCAGCAACTGATTGCCACCATGCTCGGTGTACGCAGGGAGGGCGTAACCGAAGCCGCCGGCAAGCTCCACGACGCGGGTCTCATCTGCCAGCGCCGTGGTCATATCACCATCCTCGACCGCGACGGGCTCGAAGAGCAGGCCTGCGAATGCTACGGCATCGTCAAGCGTGAATTCGAGCGGCTCCTCAGCGCTGCTGAAGAAGAAAAGAACAGAAGCATCGGCTCCCGAGAATCAATGGCGTTGCCGTCGCGCCCGCGCCTCGACCTTGGCCGGCTGGCCCAGGCCGCGCAATGCTGAGTGCGGGTGCGCGGCGCCTCGCGCATCGGGCTTCGTTCGAAGCGCGCGCCTGACGCCGGCAACTTCCCATTCGAACGTGGATTTTCGATGCCGGCAGTGGCCGGTAGCGGAGAGCATTTCGTCGGGACTGGAGCGCCCGGCGATTACCGGAAGAGCGACATGAGCAGAAAAAACAGGATCATTGCCTGCCTCGTGAGTGGGGCAGTAGCGGGTTGTTCCGCAGTGCCCGGGCCGTACCTCGACCCTTCGCGCATGCAGAAAGAGCCCGAAGCGAGCACGGAAAAGCCGGTCTACCCCGTGCATATGATCGACGCAGGCGTCATTGCGCAGCAGATCAAGTTCGACGAGAGCAATACGCAGGCGCTTCCACAAGAGGTGGCGAGACAGGGAGATTACCGGGTGGGCGCGGGCGACGTGCTCAACATCATCGTATGGGGGCACCCCGAACTCACGGTGAACGGCGGCGCGACGGCTGCCACACAGGGCAACGTGACGGACCCCAATGCGCTGAACGGTCCCACCGGGGCCGGCAATCCGGGCGCGCTCGTGGATCCGAACGGCGAGCGCGTTTCGGCGGATGGCGCGATCTACTTTCCGACCGTAGGCCGCGTGCACGTGGCCGGCATGACAGCCGGGGAAATTGCCGCCACGCTGCGCACGCGGCTTGGCAGCTACGCGGTGAAGCCGCAACTCGACGTGCGCGTCGCGCAGTTCCGCAGCCAGCAGGTGCAACTGGCAGGTGATCTGAAGAACCCGGGCACCATGCCTATCACCGACGTCAAGATGACCGTGGTGGACGCCATTGCACGTGCCGGCGGCGCGCAGCCCGATGCCGATTTGCAGCGCGTGCAGCTCACGCGCGACGGCAAGGTCTACACGCTCGACGTGCAGCGCACGCTGGACCGCGGCGACGTATCGCAGAACATCGTGCTGCGTGCAGGCGACATTCTCTACGTGCCCGACCACAACGCGAGCCGCGTGTTCGTGCTGGGTGAAGTGACGAAGCCGCAAACGCTCTTCATGAACAAGGGCAAGCTCACGCTCGCCGATGCCATTGCGGACGTGAACAGCATCGACCCGCGTGCGGCGCAGCCGCGCCAGATTCTCGTGATCCGGCGCACGCCGAACGATCCGCGCAAGCCAACCATTTATCAGCTCGATATGACGCAGGTGGACGCAATTCTGCTTTCCACTGAATTCGAGCTTCAACCGCTCGACGTGGTGTACGTGGGCACGGCGGAAGTCGCACGCTTCAACCGCCTGCTGGAACAGCTGCTGCCGACCATGACGAGTCTGTACCTCATTTATTCGGTGGGCAAATGAACCACGACACCTGTCGTTTTTGCAAAGCCTTTGCAAATCTGTACCAACCATCCTGCTTTCTTGAGGGGTGACAAACGTGAATACGTCCAGTATCGACGCACGACATCTGGGAGGACCAGGACCGCACGACAGCTCGCCTGACGTGCGTGAAGTACTCCGCCTGCTATCCGACCACTTGTGGACGGTCATCGCCATCGCTGCTGGAACGGTCGTTCTCGCTGCAGCAGTGGTGTTCCTGATGAAGCCCACTTACTCGGCGAACGTGCTGGTGCGCGTGGAGGCGCAGGACCCCAACGCGTTCGGCATTGCGCAGCAAGGCGAGATCGTGGTGGGGCAGAAGCCGCTCGCAACCGATGCGGAAATCGCCATGATGCAAAGCCGCCGGGTGCTGGAGCCCGTGATGCGGCAGTTCGGCTACGAAGTGAGCGTCACGCCGCGCAAGGTGCCGGTGCTTGGCACGATCGCGGAGAAGCTCGCTTCGCCCGGCAAGCCGTCGCGTCCCTGGTTCGGGCTCGATGCGTTCGCCTGGGGAGGCGAGCGCATTCGTGTCGAGTCCGTGCATGTGCCCTATACGCTCGAAAACAACCGGCTGCGCCTGCGCGTCCTCGAAAATGGCCGCTACGTGCTGCTCGATCCCGACGGCAATGCGCTGCTCACGGGGTCCGCGGGCGCGCCCGCCGCCGATGGTCCTGTTTCGATGGTCGTCACGCAGCTCGATGCGCGGCCCGGCACGGAGTTCTACGTTACGCCGCTGAACGAAGTGAATGCGATCAAGCGCTTTTCGAAGGACCTCAAGGTCGTGGAAAAGGGCAAGGAAACCGGTGTGGTGCAGATCTCGTTCGAAAGCAGCGACGCCGCCACGGCCGCGAATGTGGCCAACGCCATTGCGCAGGGCTACGTGGCGGCTACCGTCACGCAACGCCGCGCGAACGACAGCAAGACGCTCGACTTCATCAACCAGGAATTGCCGCGGCTGCGCGATGAACTGAAGCAGGCCGAAACGCGGCTCACCGACTATCGCGCCAAGGTGGGTTCGCTGCAACCGACCGCGGAATCGCAGTCGTACCTGCAGGGCGGCATCGACTTCCAGCGGCAGATCGCGACACTGCAACTGCAACGCACGCAACTGCTCCAGCACTTCCAGCCCGGCAGCCCGCCGGTGCAGAACATCGACCAGCAGCTTGCGCAGTTGAACGCGCAAAAGGCCCAGTTCGATGCGCGCTTCAACAGCATGCCGGAGTCGGAGCGCACCAGCGCGGACCTCACGCGTAGTGCGAAGGTGGCCGAATCGATCTACGTCGCCATGGTCAACAAGGCCGAGGAACTGACGGTACGCCGCGGCGCGACGACCGGTGACGTGCATATCGTGGACGGTGCAGTGCGCCCTGCCGATCCCGTCTCGCCCGACGTGCCGCTCGTGCTGGGTGCGAGTGGCGGCGTTGGCTTGATGATCGGTTCACTCTATGTGTTCACGCGGCGCCGCCTGTTTACGGGCGTGACGGACCCGCGTTTCGTTGAGCGAAGCATGAGCGTGCCCGTGTTCGGGTCGATCCTCTACAGCGCGCAGCAGGCGCGGCTGGATCGTTCGGCATCCGCGGCGGGCGCGGGGGCCGTGGTGGCGGAGCCCGCCATGCCGCTGCTTGGCGCTGAACGCCAGGCGCGCTCGGACGCCGTGGCGTGGCCGCCCGCCGCACAGCGGCTGCTGGCGCGCAGCTTTCCGCAAGACCCTTCCGTCGAGGCATTGCGAGGTGTGCGTACCGCGCTCCACCTCAACGTGCAGGAGACCTCGGACAACATGATCGTGGTGACGGGCCCCACGCCCGGCACGGGCAAGAGCTTTCTCGCTGCGAACCTCGCCGTGCTGGAAGCGGAAACGGCAAGACGTGTGCTGCTCGTGGACGCCGACATGCGCTGCGGCCGCATCGCATCGCTGTTCGATCAGCCGAATGCGGACGGGCTCTCCGAACTGCTTGCGGGGCGCCTCAAGATCAATCAGGCAATACGGCAGACCGGCGTGCCCGGGCTGTCGCTGCTCTCGTGCGGGCGCTATCCGGGCAATCCGTCGGAGCTGCTGATGATGCCGCACTTCCGCAGTCTGCTCGAAGAGTTCAAGCAGCGCTTCGATCTCGTGATCGTGGATACGCCGCCGCTGCTCGCCGTGAGCGACGCGGCCATCGTCTCGCATCGTGCGGGCAAGACGGTGCTCGTATTGCGCTCGGGCACGCAGACCGAGGAAGAGATTGAAGAAACGGTGACCAAGCTGGAACGTGCGGGTGCCTGGGTGGTGGGCGCGGTGTTCAACGCGGTGCCGTTGCGGCGTAGCGAACGGCGCAGCTACAGCTACATGTCCGTCTACTCGAACCATAACCACGTGGCCGCATGAGCCCCTGCATGAGCCCCACATGGAGGGCATCGGTTTGTTGAGAGACGACTTCGAGGACTACGCCCGAGGCATCGGCATTGTGCTCGTCGTGTATGGGCATGTGCTGCGCGGTTTGATGAGTGCGGGCATCGTGCACGCGGACCAGTGGATCGCGCAGACCGACTACGCGATCTACACGTTCCACATGCCCCTCTTCTTCGTTCTGTCCGGGCTGCACGTTGAGCGCAGCCTCAAGCGCGGCCGCCTCGGCTTTCTGACACGGAAGGTGGAGACGGTGGTGTATCCGTATCTGCTCTGGTCGATCCTGCAAGGGCTCGTGCAGTGGGCGGCGTCGGGTGATACGAATCATCCGTTCACGCTCGCGCAGCTCATGTCGATTCTGTGGGACCCGTTCGGGCAATTCTGGTTTCTCTACGCGCTCTTCCTGTGCCAGGTATTCGTATGCGTGACCGGCACGCAGCGCGTTGTACTCGTGCCGTTCGCCATCGTCGCGTATGTGGTCGGCAGCGTTCTGGACTACGGCATTTTCACGACGGCACTCAAGTTCTTCCTGTTCTTCGCTGCGGGCATTTTGCTCGCGGGGCAGTTTCGCGACATCGTGGCGCGCGTGTCGGCGCTCGGCTGGATCGCGCTCGTGGCCGTCATGCTGTGGCTTGCCATCGGCTTCGCGCGCGACCTCGGCGACTACAACGGCATTGGCGCATTGCCGGCCACTACGCTGGGCGTGCTGCTGGTGTGCCAGCTCGCGCTACGGATGAGCGGGTCGGTACGGTTCGCGGCGCTCAAGCTGCTCGGCGTGGCCTCTATGCCGATCTATCTGGGGCACATTCTTGGCGCTTCAGGTGCGCGCGTGGTGCTCATGCATTTGCATGTCGAGAACCTGTATGTGCATCTCGCGGCGGGCATGGCCATGGGCCTCGCATTTCCGCTCGCGCTCTACTTTGTCGCGGCGAGGGTGCGGTTCGAAAAGCGGCTGGGGTTCCCTGCCGTGGGGCCAGACCTGTGGGGCATGCATCGGTCTGCGGGAGCGTTGAATTGAAGCGGAATGCGACGGCAGCAATGCGCGTGCCGCGTTTTTCGCGTGGCCCGGGTTTAGCTGCGCGTGCCGCCGCTACTGCCGTAGCCGAAGACGCGCGCCAGCCACCGGCCCGCGGCCAGCCACGTGGGCGTCTTGAGCGGCGTGCTGTAGGGTACGCCGGACGTCTGCCGCCGTGCAGCGATTTCGTCGCGCGTAAGCATGCGCTCGGTGCGCTCATCGGCGCGCCGGGCCGCTACGCACAGCGCCACGACGACGATGATCGCGAGGACCTGCAGCACGGCGAGAATGATGAGGAAGTACATGGCGCTCACGGAGAAAGGGCTGCGGGTGGGGGCAGCACGGTGCCGACTTCGTTACCGGTAGCGGAATCGACAGCAGAAGTTTGCCACGACCGCATGGCACGCCGGTTCGTCGAACAGTGGCAGATTCGCGGCGCAATTCGACGCGTGGCGCGAAGCGGGAAATTTTGCCGGCCGCTTCCTTCCGTTGGTGCCGTCAATACCGGACCCATTGCTGCGGCGAGTATACGCCCGGCCTGTTGCCGTCCCCATGCGTGTAACGCCCGCGGGTCCTGGTTTGCCGCTCTCGCGCAAAGCCTTGCTGCAAGCCGCTGTATGACCGATTCGTGCCAGGGGGTGTGTTCGACTCCGTACATTACTCGGCATCTTCCGTCGTTACAGTGGTCCGGTAGATGCAGCGCAGCATACCGTTTCAACCCACCTCCATCCTTCACGCCAATCACGATGCTCAAACGGAGTTTGATCGCCAACTATGCAGGGCAGGCCGTGACCGTCGCGCTCGGTCTTGTCATGGTGCCCACCTATGTTCGCCACCTCGGGGTGGAGGCATATGGCCTGATCGCTTTCAATGCCGTGCTGCTCGCCTGGGTGCAGGTGCTCGACTTCGGTCTTTCGCCCACGCTGACACGGGAGCTTGCGCGTATGCGCGACAGCGCGTCGAGGAAGGAAGCACGCCTGCTGTTGCAGTCGCTCGAAAAATTCGTGGCGGGCACGTGTTCGGTCCTGATTCTCTGCTCGCTCGCCGCCGCGCCGTTCTTCGCGGCGGACTGGCTCAACGCGAAGGCGCTGCCGGCAGGTGAAATCAGGATCGCGTTCGTGCTGATGATGTTCACCGTCTCCGCGCGCTGGCTTTCGTCGCTGTATCGCGGCGGTATGGTGGGTATCAACCGCCAGGCCACGCTCAATGTCGTGGTGGTGACGTTCGCCATTATTCGAGCCGTGCTCGTGGTGGCGGTGATATCGGTGTGGCCGCGCGTGGAGGTGTTCTTTCTGTGGCAACTGGGCGCAATCGTGGGCGAGAGCCTCACGATGCGTCTGCTGCTCGGCCGCGCCATCGACGCACCGCTTCTTACGCGCACCTTCTCGCGCGCCGTGCTGATGGCCCGCGCGAAGCTGTCGCTTTCCATCGCGTTTTCCGCGCTTGTGTGGGCCACGTCCACGCAGATCGACAAGCTCATTCTCTCGAAGATCCTGCCGCTTTCCGCGTTCGGCGTATTCAGCATGGCGACGCTGCTCGCGAGCGGCATTTTGCTGATGGCGAGCCCCATCGAGCAGGCGTTCATTCCACGCTTCACGGCAGATAGCGCGAGCGAAAAAGCCGAGGTTGGGCCTGGCTACTTCCTCGCGAGCGAAATCATGATGATCGCCGTGATTCCGGTGGCCACCATCTTCGCGTGCATGCCGGACCTCGTGATGAAACTGTGGTCGGCCAGTGCGCCTTCCACGCCGGAAGCGTGGCGCGTGCTGCAATGCTATGCGGTCGGCAACGCGTGCTCTGCCATTGCGGGATTGTCGTTTCTCGTGCAATACGCGGCCGGCAACCTGTCGCTCCACATCAAGGGCAACCTGCTGTTCATCTCGATTCTCGTGCCGGCGGTGCTGTTCGGCGCGCTTCATCTTGGCGCGCGTGGCGTGGGCTACGCGTGGCTCGCGGTCAACGTTTATCAGTTGCTTGTCTGGGTGAGTATCGTGCATCGCAAGTTTCTGCCCGGCATTAACCTGGCCTGGTACAAGGGGCTGTTTACGCGCGTAGCGGTGGTGGGCCTGCTCGGCGTGGCGTTCCACTACGCGGACCTCTCGCAACAGCCGCGCATTGCCTTGTTCTTCCTGTTGCCCTGCATCTGGCTGTTGATGGTGGCGGCCGCGGTGGCCGTGTCGCCCATTTTGCAGCGGAAGGCCCGCGACCTGGCCGGACGCTTCGTGCTGAACTAAAAGGGACCGCCATGAGCGCATCACACGTCAAAACGCCCGATCAGCCGGTTATCTCGGTAGTAGTCCTATGCTACAACCTGGAGAAATATATCGGCGAATGCCTGGACAGCGTGGTCTCCCAGCAGATCGACGTGCCGTTCGAAGTGATTGTGAGCGACGACGGTTCGAGGGACGCATCTCTCGCCGTCATCGAATCGTTCAAGGCGCGTTACCCGCACCTCATCCGCATCGTGCGGCACGAGCACAACGTGGGCTACTCGCGTAATTTCGCCGACGCCATTGCGCCGGTGCGCGGCGAATACATCGCCTGCATCGACGGCGACGATCTCATGCTGCCCGGCAAGCTGGCGCGGCAGTACGAGTTTCTGGAAACGCAGCGCGAGTTCGGCATGGTCACGCACCGCATGCGCACCGTAAATGCCATGACGAAAGAACCCGTGGACTTCCCGTTGCCGCGCGTGAAGCCGCCGGTGTTCGACGGCGAATACATGATCGAGAACGGCCCCTTCTTCTTCACGAGTTCCACGATGTTCCGCACGGCGCTGCGCAAGCGTTATGCCGTAGACCTCCAACTGGAAGTGGTGGCGGACGTCGCCAATCTGCTGCAGTCGTTTCATGGCACGCAGGCGCGCTATCTGGACGAGGAACTCGGCTTGTATCGCGTGAACCCGAATGGATTCACGTCCACGGTCATCCGCAACCCCGCGCGGCACGAAACCAGCATCCGCGACATGATGCGCACTTTCGAGATGGCCGACGCCATGGGCATGGCAAAAGACGTGACCGATCGGGCCCGGGCCAGGCTTTTCCTGCGCTCGGCCATTCTGTATCTGGAAAACGGCCACTACGAAGCATTCGAGCGCTGCATTGAAACCAGCGTGAAGTTCGCGCGTGTGGGCGCGAAACAGGAAGGGTTGTACGCGATGCGGCGCTGGCCGCGCACGCTGCGGCCGCTATACACCTTCGCGAAGCAGATGGCCGGCCGACAGCCGGTGCGGGCATGAGCGTCCTGACCGGCCCCATTGCCCGCTTCGGCGAACTGCGCGGGATAGACCGGATCAACGCGCTGCAGCTCGCTTACTACCGCGCAAAAACGCAACTCTGGTACGCGCACGCGTTCGCGAAGGTGGGTAAAGGCAGCGCGATTTTCAGGCCGATGCTGCTCGCTAACGTGCATCACGCGTGGATCGGCGAACGCGTACTGATCCGCCAGGGCGCGCGCATCGAACTGATCCTGACGGATCCCGCCGCGCCTCCGAATCTCACCATCGGCAACGACGTGAACATCGAGCAGAACGTGCACATCGTCTGCGGGTCGTCCATCGAAATTCAGGATGACGTCACGATTACCGGAGGGTGCGCAATTGTGGACGTCGAGCATCCGTACGAGGACGTTCACGACCCTGTGCGCATCGGCTGTCGTGTGAGGACGCGCGGCAATCGCGTCGTGATCGGCGCCGGCAGCTTTATCGGCTTCGGGTCGGTGATCCTGCCGAACGTAGCCATTGGACGCCACGCGGTGGTGGGCAGCCATTCCGTAGTGACACGAGATGTGCCGGACTTCAGCGTAGTGGCCGGAAATCCGGCTCGCATCATCAAGCGCTTTGACTGGCAGACGCGAACATGGGAGCGAAGCGAATCATGAACGTACTCATTACCGGCGGCGCCGGATTCATCGGATCGCACCTTGCCAACAAGCTGGCGAAGCAGAACGCCAACGTCACGGTGCTCGACAACCTCTCGCAGCAGATTCACGGCGACGACCCGTATCACAAGTCGGCGCTGTTTCTGTCGCTGGACCCATCGGTGCGTTTCATCGAAGGGTCGGTTGCGAACCGGCGCGCGCTCGAACGTGCGATGCAAGGCCAGGACGCCATCGTGCATCTTGCTGCGGAAACGGGAACTGGTCAGTCCATGTACGAAGTCAGTCACTACGTGGACGTGAACGTGGGCGGCTGCGGCTTGATGCTGGACATTCTCGTGAAGAACCGCGAGAACACGGTGAAGAAGGTCGTGGTTGCGTCGTCGCGTGCGATCTACGGCGAAGGCAAATACCGTTCGCCGGCGGCCGGCATCGTCTATCCCGGCGCGCGCCGCGAAGAGGACCTGCGCGAGGGGCGCTTCGATCATCTGTGCCCCGTATCCGGCGAGCCGCTGGAGTGCTTGCCGACAGACGAGGACTCGAAGATCCATCCGTCATCGGTGTACGGCATCACCAAGTACGACCAGGAACTGATGGTGATGACCGTGTGCCGCTCCATTGGCATCGGCGCGTCTGCACTGCGCTATCAGAACGTCTATGGACCGGGTCAGTCGCTCTCGAATCCCTACACCGGCATTCTTTCCATCTTCTCTACGCGTATCAAGAACGGCCACGAGGTGAGCGTGTTCGAAGATGGGCTGGAAAGCCGGGACTTCGTCTATATCGATGACGTGGTAGACGCCACCCATGCCGCGCTGATTCGTAGCGAAGCGAACGACTACGTGTTCGGCATCGGCTCGGGCGAACGCACACCCGTGATTGACGTGGCCCGCAAGTTGCGCGAACTCTACGGCAGCGACGTGCCCATCAAGGTGACGGGCGCATTCCGGCTGGGCGACATCCGCCACAACTACGCCGACCTCACACGTGCGCGCGAACGGCTGGGCTATACGCCGAAGGTGAACTTCGATGAGGGCATCAAGCGCTTCGCGCAGTGGGTGGACGCGCAGGAGGTGCAGCCGGACCGCTACGAACGCAGCATCGTGGAGATGCAGGCCCGCGGCCTGTATCGCGCAAGCCGTGCGGCTTGAGCCAAGGAGCGCCGGAACATGAACATGGAGCGTACCAGGCGTCGCGTTGGCGTGGTCACGGTGCTGTATCAGTCGGACGCCGTGCTGGAGGACTTCTTTGCGAGCCTCAAAGCACAAGAGGGCGTGGACATGACGCTCTACGTGATCGACAACAGCGCGAACGACAGCGGCAGTGTGCTGGCCCGCAAGCTCGCGGCCGAAGCGGGCATCGACGCGCGCGTGCTGTTCAACAACGCGAATGTGGGCGTGGCGCGCGGCAACAACCAGGGCATTGCGATGGCGCTCGAAGACGACTGCGAGTACGTGCTGCTGGCCAACAACGACGTCGAGTTTCGCGACCCGCAGACCATCGCCCGGCTGATCGAACCGATACGCGACGGCGCGTCGCTCGCCACGTTTCCGAAGATCACGTATCACGGCACCAATCGCATCTGGTGCGCGGGTGGCCGCTTCTGGCCGCTGAAAGCCATTACCACGCACGTGGGCGACGGCGACGAAGACCACGGTCAGTTCGACCACACGCGCTTCTCCGAGTACGCGCCTACGTGCTTCATGGCGCTGCACGCAAGCGTATTTGCACGCGTGGGCATGATGGATGAACGCTATTTCGTCTACTACGACGACGCCGATTTCGTCTGGCGTATGAATCGTTGCAGCATTCACCTGCTGTATGTACCGGCATCGCATGTGGCCCACAAGGTGAGCTTTTCGACGGGCGGCGACGAAACGCCGTTCAGCCTGTTCTACTGCACGCGCAACCGGCTCTACTTCAGCCGCAAGAATCTGCGGTTTCCGTTGTCTGCAGTGGCGCAGGCGTATTCGGTGCTCGCCATGCTCGTGAAGTGCCCGCGCTTCACGCCGGCAGGACGACGCAGCGTGCTGCGCGGCATCGGCGAAGGCATGCGATTGCAGCAGGTGGCGGACGGCATGCCGGCAAACGCAAGGAGAGCGCTGTGAACCGAAAGGGAATCATTCTGGCGGGCGGCTCCGGCACCCGGCTTTATCCGATCACGCATGCCGTGTCGAAGCAAATGTTGCCCATCTACGACAAGCCGATGATCTATTACCCGCTGTCCACGCTGATGGTGGCCGGCATACGCGACGTGCTCGTGATCTCCACGCCGCGCGACCTGCCGTGCTTCCACGCGCTGCTGGGCGATGGCAGCCAGTTCGGCATGAACATCGAATATGCGGAGCAGCCCTCGCCCGATGGACTCGCGCAGGCATTCGTGATTGGCCGTCGCTTTGTGGCGGAGCGTCCTTCCGCGCTGATTCTCGGCGACAACATCTTCTACGGCCATGATCTGGTGAAGCAACTGGAAAGCGCGAACCGGCGTACCGAAGGGGCCACGGTGTTCGCATATCACGTGCACGACCCGGAGCGCTATGGCGTCGTGGAGTTCGATGCGAATTTCAAGGCACATTCGATCGAAGAGAAGCCGAAGGCGCCGCGCTCGAATTACGCAGTGACGGGTCTCTATTTCTACGACCGCCACGTGTGCGACATTGCCGCAGACATTCGCCCTTCCGCGCGCGGCGAACTGGAGATCACCGACGTCAACATGCAATACCTCAGGCGCGAGCAGTTGCACGTCGAGATCATGGGGCGCGGCTATGCGTGGTTCGACACCGGCACGCACGATTCGCTCACGGACGCGACAAGCTTCATTGCAACCTTGCAGAAGCGGCAAGGAATGATGATCGCGTGCCCCGAAGAGATTGCGTGGCGCAAGCGCTGGATCGATCGCGAGCAGCTCGAACGGCTTGCACAGCCGCTTTCGAAGAACGGTTACGGCACGTATCTGATGAATCTGTTGCGCGACCAGGCGGTGCGGCCCGCTACATCGGTTGCATGAGGGCGTGGCCCTCTTTTGCCCGCGAGAGCTTCTGTGCGAATCCGAACCGAAGGGCAATGGGCCGGCCCCTAGCATCGGCAGTGAAGATCAAGCGCGTGCGCCGTTGCGCGGCGCACGTTTCATGGAGGCTTATTCGATGAAGGTCGCGCTTGTTCACGACTGGCTGGTCACGTATGGCGGATCGGAGAAGGTGCTCGAGCAGATCATCGAGTGCTTTCCCGATGCGGACGTTTTCAGTCTCGTGGATTTCATGTCGGACCGTTCGTGCCTGCATGGGAAAAAGGCGACAACGTCGTTCGTGCAAAAGCTGCCATTTGCGAAGCGTCATTACCGCAGCTATCTGCCGTTTTTTCCGCTGGCGATCGAGCAGTTCGATCTTTCCGGCTACGACCTCGTGATATCGAGTTCGCATGCAGTCGCGAAGGGCGTGCTCGTAGGTCCAGACCAGGTGCACGTGAGCTATGTGCATTCGCCTATCCGTTACGCGTGGGATTTGCAGCATCAGTACTTGCAGGAGGCGCGGCTCACGAAGGGCCTGCGTTCATGGCTCGCACGCATCGTGCTGCATTACCTCAGAACCTGGGATACGCGCACGGCCAACGGTGTCGATCTGTTCGTCGTGAATTCGAGCTTCATTGCGCGGCGTGTGGAGCGCGTGTACCGGCGTGACGCAGTGGTGGTGAATCCGCCCGTGGATATCGAGGCGTTCGAGCCGCGTGCACGGAAAGAGCCCTTTTATGTAACCGTTTCGCGGATGGTGCCGTACAAGAAGATGGACCTCATCGTAGAGGCCTTCGCTGCCATGCCTGAGCGCAAGCTCGTGGTGATCGGCGATGGACCCGACATGGAGAAGGTACGGGCGAAGGCCGGACCGAATATCGAAATTCTCGGACACCAGCCTTTCGACGTACTCAAGGACCACCTGCAGCGCGCGAGCGCATTCGTGTTCGCCGCGGAAGAAGACTTCGGTATTTCCGTGGTCGAAGCTCAGGCATGCGGTACGCCGGTCATCGCGTTTGGCCGCGGCGGTGCGCGTGAAACCGTGATCGACGAAAAGCACGCGCATCCCACAGGGCTTTTCTTCGACGAACAGAACGTGGACTCGATTCGCCGCGCCGTGGATCGCTTCGAGGCGAACCAGGAGCGTTTCACACCGGCGAATTGCCGCGCAAACGCCGAGCGTTTTTCGAAGGCAACGTTTCGAAGCGGTCTGCTCGCAGCGGTGCTGGAAGCGAGCGAGTCGCGCAGCCACCTGCCGGCAGGCGAGCGGATTCGTGCGGCACTCGCGCCATCCATGCTGCACCGGCCGGCTTCGCTCGGTGTACTCGATGCACAGATGCTTGCGGAGCCCACCTGAACGCGGCGACGACCGCAACCGTTCGAGTGTGTTGCCGTGTTGCCGTGAAGCATGGGTGTTCCGCGCTTGTCCCTGAGAACCAGAACTGCATGCAAGTAAAGCGAGGGAATTTCAAGTGAACTCAACCGTCAGCGTCGGCTATGCTTCAGCGCCCCGACAGCTCCTGCGCCCGTTCCCGTCCTTGACGAACAAGGCGGCGCTCGCTGCTTCGGACGTGTTGGGCTTCACCGTGGCACTGCTCATTACCACGCACGTGCTCGGCTCGTTTTCCACCGAAGGGCAGCAGAGCGTCTGGGCTTCCATGGCGAAGCACCCCGTGCTGATCTACATGGTTCTCGTAGGAACCGGTACCGCATGGTTCTGGCTACGGTGGCGTCATTACACGTGCCGTCGTCCGTTCTGGCGCGAGATCGAAGAGATCTTCCAGGCGCTGCTCGTGCTCGCCGTGATTCACCTCGCGCTCACTACGCTGACTAAAGGCATGTTCTCGCGCGGCTGGTGGGCATTGACGTGGAGCGGCGCGTTCGTGCTGGTCCCGACATTCAGGGCGTTGACGAAACGCGCATTGGATGCGGCCAATCTCTGGAAGCGCTCCACGCTCATTGTGGGTTGCGGCGAAAGCGCGCTCGAAGCGAAACAGGCGCTCACGAGCCAGCGTTTTCTGGGCGCGGACGTGGTGGCGTACATCGCACCGGACGGCCGCCCCACCGCGAAGGCCCGAGTCGATGCGCCTGTGCTGCACGGCATGACGCCGGCCACGTTCCGCATGCTGCCCGGCACGCAGGTGGTGATCGCACTGGAGCAGGAAGAGGAAGCGTTGCGCAACGCGTGGGTGCGCGGCCTCACGCAGAACGGCGTACGCGACGTGACCGTCATGACGTCGATGCGCGGCGTGCCGCTTTGCAACACCGACATCTCCTACTTCTTCGGCCACGAAGTGATGATGCTGCGCGTGCAGAACAACCTGGAGCGTTTCTCCGCGAAGGTGCTCAAGCGCGTCTTCGACGTGCTAGCGGGCGGCTTTCTCATGCTGATGCTGCTGCCCATCTTCCTGCTGCTTGCAGCGCTCGTGGCGAAAGACGGCGGATCGCCGTTCTATGGGCACACGCGCATCGGCCAGAACGGACGCCGCTTCAAGTGCTACAAATTCCGCTCCATGGTGCGCGATGCGGACAAGGTACTGAAAGATCTGCTGGATCGCGACCCCGTTGCACGCGCGGAGTGGGAGAAGGACTTCAAGCTCAAGAACGACGTTCGCGTCACGCCGGTTGGTGCACTGCTGCGCAAGACGAGTCTCGACGAGTTGCCCCAGCTCTGGAATGTGTTGCGCGGCGACATGAGTCTCGTGGGCCCGCGCCCCGTGGTGGAGAAGGAAATTGCGCGCTACGGCGACGAGGCCGCCTACTATCTGCTCGCGAAACCGGGCATGACGGGCCTCTGGCAAGTGAGCGGACGCAACGACACGGACTACGCGCGCCGCGTGTTTCTCGATGCGTGGTACGTGCGCAACTGGTCGCTCTGGTACGACATCGCGATTCTGTTCAAGACCGTGGGCGTGGTATTGCGGCGGGATGGCGCGTATTGAACAACGGTGCGTCGCTTACTGCGACGCCGTCTGCGCGGCAGGAATCAGATAACGCGGCAACGGTCCCACGTGCCACGTGAAGGCTTCGTCGGATACGGTCACCGTTCGCTGCGCCCCTTGCCAGTCGCGCTCCACATACGAGCCCGGCGGCAGCTTCAACGACACGGTGCGTTCGTCCGTGCCCACCGTCCAGCCCGCAATGATCGAATCGCTGCCTTGCGTGCCGTAGCGATAGGCCTTCACGTCGTCGGTATCCACAAGCGCTGACTGCCAACGACGATTGCCGAGCGTCGTAGCCAGCACAGAAGTGGCGACGAACGCCGGCTTTGGCGAAAGGTCGTGATGCAGTAGTCCGAAGTTGTGCTCGAAGTTGTTCGGGTCGGTGCCGTCGTCGATGAAGTCATACCAGAACAGCACGCGCACGGAATCGTAGCGGCGCGAGAGCAGGTAGCTGCGCGTAATGTTGGCGGCCTGGCTCGTTTCGTCCTGGCCGGGCACCTTGGGATTCACGGGCCAGCCTAGCTCGGTTATCCAGACTTGCAACGGGCGTCCGTCGGCCTTGATGTTGTCCGTGGCGAACCGTTTGAGGTACGGCCACGTGGACGGAATGCTGACTGAGGGGATAGGCGCGCCCTGCGCCGCATAGCCCTTCTCGGGCGTGTTCGGCGTCATGTACGGATGCACGCTGAAGCCGTCCTGGTCGTTGAGCCCGCCGCGTTTCATAAGCGCAACCATGCAGTCGGCGCCCGGACCGCCGCCTGAACCGCCGCCGCCGCACGAAATGACCGTGGCGTTGGGGTTGATCTGCTTGATCTTGTGATACGCGTCCTTGAGCAGCGCGAGGTAGCGGTCGTAGCCGATGCGGTTGAAATCCGGCTCGTTCCAGATCTCCCAGTGCGTGATGGTCTTGCCGTAATGGCGCACCACGGCGTCCACGTAACGCACGAACAGAGCCCGCGCTTGTGGCGTCATGGGGAACGTGGAGCCGTTGAAGAGGTCGGGATAAACGCCGGCATTGCCGTAATCGAGCACGCCGAGCACGGAAAGCCCCAGCTGCGATGCCCGCGCCACGTAGTCGTCGTAGCGGGCCGGGAACGTGAAGCGGCCCGGCGTCTTTTCAATTTCCTGCCAGTAAAGTTCGTCGCGAATCCACGAGAAACCCGCCTGTTTGACGAGCGGCAGCACCACCTGCGGCGAGCCTTGCCCCTGAACGAAGTGCGTGACCACGCCGAAATCCGAGGGGCCTACGCTGTCGCGCGGCGTGACGACAGCCATGTTGACCGATGTGCGCCCCGACGCATCGCCGTCCTGTGCAACGAGTTCGGCATCTACACGGTAAAGTCCGGGCCCCGGTGGCGTGATGTTCACCTGCACCGTCTTGCCTTGTGCCGCTGCGCCAACCATCGCGCGGTACGAAGCCGCAGGCCTGGTGGATAGTCTGCCCTCGTCGTCGTAGGGGAACAGCGTGAGCCGCAGCGTCGCACCGGGCGAGTCGACCACGCCCGCCTGGAACTGCAGCGCTACCGTTTTGCCCGGCGCCGAGATCAATGCATCGGGACGATTCGCCGCACGAAGCTCGGCTGCGTTCGCGCCAGGCAGGCCGGCAAGCGCGAGCGCCAACACGGACGCGCGCAGCGCAAAGGCAAACGGAACACAGACGCGGATACACGAGGCAGACTTTTTCTTCGGCATGGTGCGGACTGCACGGTGGAAAGCCGTGCGGGTTGCAATGGTCGAGGCGAAGCCGCTGCTAGCGGAATGCGTGCCAAGGTGGCGGCGCAGCAGGGGCGGGCTTGAGGCGCCCCAGCAGGCGCATTCGTTGCGGCACGGGCATGCGGGCACGCGCATCGGCAAGCCAGATGGAGAAGCGCGGCCAGTAGCAGATCAGGTACGCCAGCGGCACGAACGATGTCACCATCGTTGGGCCCAGCGTGGCCGTGATGAGCAGCGTCATGAGCATCACGAAACCGTCGCTCGCTGTGAAGCCCAGCACGCCGAGCAGGATCAGCGCGGGGATGAGTCCCATGTCGATGATGAGGCCCGGAATACTCGCGAACGTCACCTCGTTGATGTAGTACACCTCGCGATTCATGTGTACGTAGGGCAGATAGCCGTAGTCGTTGAGCAACTGCTGCGTGGACACACCTTTGATGAGGTCCGAGAACCGCGCATCGAGCAGGAACGGGTATCCGCCCATGCGGTGCGCGAAAGTGGGCACGCCGAAGAAGCCGTGCGCTCTCATGTAGAGGCCGATCGCTCCCATTACGCCGGTGAAGATCGCAATGGCCACCAGCGGGTGAATCGAACGCAGCGAACGGCGCGCAAAGTAGAGCACGGCGAAGATGCCCAGCACGGCCGACGCCTTGGAGAGGCTGATGAAGAGGCCGATCCAGTAGAGCGTCATCATGAACTTGCTGGTTTTCTCGCGCTGCATGAGATACAGCACGAACGACGCAGCCAGCAACGACGAGAAGAAGCCGGCCTCGCGGGAGAAGCCGCAGACGCGCGCGAAATAGAGGATCTCGTAGAAATTCGTATTGGTCTGTGTGGCCGAGTCTCCCCAGAGCATCTTCGACACTTCATCGGGGCCAAGCTGCACCGCAAGACTGTAGTCGGCGTAGTACGTGATGAACTGCACGATGGCGAACAGCACGTTAATGCCCATCCAGAGGTGCAGGTAGTCGATCTTGCGCGCGTACGTGTACATCAGATAACCCACGCAGATCGCAATGGAGACGACACGTGCAGCCGCCATCGGGCTGCTGATCAGGCAGGCCGCCACGGCGATGGCGAGCGGCAACGCCCAGCGGCGCACGGTGGCCAGTGCGAACGAGGCAAAGCCCGGGTCGAGCAGCGGCAGCATGACGTACAGATAGATCGTCACGCCTTTCACCTGCGGATTGAAGATCACGCAGGTGAAGAACATATAGAACAGCATCGAGATGGTGCGGGCGTACATCGGGCTCTCCAGCGGCACCGGCCGTCCGTTGAAAGTGCCAGGTTATGCGACGCCCGAAGGCCGCTCAGTTCGGAACCGTACTTAGCGGTGGGCGGTTGCAGGCCCGGCACACACCGCACTGAAAGCACATGGGGTGCCCGGCAGATGCACGAGAACAATTTCGATCTGCCTGGAGCTAAGTGCGAAATCGTACTGAGCAGCCCCCTTGCGTGATCGCCTAATGCAATCGTGCGCCGCATCATCGCGCCACGCTTGACCGCAATCCACGCTATGGAGCTGTGCCTGATGAATCCGATCACGATGTCGGCCAAAGCCGCCACCGCGACCGCACCAGTCCCCCTCGCGAGCGCCGCCGACAAACCTCATGTGCGTGAGCTGGCTGGCGGAACATTCGCGATAAACGGAAAGTTCGCCTCGCAGCGCATGACGGGCGTGCAGCGCGTAGGCTATGAAATGGCAATCGCGCTCGTGCGATCCGTGCCGGATGGTGCCGATCTGCCGCTCTTCGTGCCGGCCGATGCGCGTGACGACGTGGCGTGGCCCGCGGCCGCATCCGTGACTTCGCCGGAGGGCATCGCTGCCCGCTGGATGAAGCGCGTTTTCAAGGGCGCACTGTGGGAGCAACTGGTGCTGCCGTTTGCATCGGGCGGCCGCACGCTGCTGAGCCTCTGCAACATCGGCCCGCTGCTGGCGCGCCGGCAGGTGCTCATGGTGCACGACGTCGCGGTCTACGATCTGCCCGAAAACTACTCGTGGAAGTACCGGCTCTGGTATCGCGTGGCGTATGCCGTTCTGAAGCGCACAGCGAAGCACATCGTCACCGTGTCCGAATTTTCGAAGCAACGCATCATGGTGCGCCTCGGTATCGACGCGAGCCGTATCTCGGTGGTGCGAAACGGCGTCGATCACTTCGACCGTATCGTTCCGGATGCACGCATTCTTGCGCGGCTCGGTCTGAAGGAAGACGGTTACGTGCTGATTGTGGGCAGCCTCTCCGTGGGGAAGAACCTTGCGCGCGTGCTGGCCGCTGTCGAGCAATTGAGTGAGCGCGATCACGACTGGCAGTTCGTGGTGGCGGGCGGTTGCGATCTGCGCGTCTTCAACGGCAAGGCGAAGGCGGGATTGCAGCCGTCCGACCACGTGATTGCGGCAGGCTTTGTTTCGGATGACGAATTGAAGGCGTTGTACGAGCACGCGGGCTGTTTCGTGTTTCCCTCGCTCTATGAAGGGTTCGGCCTGCCGCCGCTCGAAGCGATGTCGTGCGGCTGCCCGGTGATCGCGTCGCGCGAGGCGTCGCTGCCCGAGGTCTGCGGTGACGCCGCGATGTACTGCGATGCGCGTTCGGTGGAAGACATTGCGCGAAAGATCGCGCGGATGATGAGCGACAAGGCGCTGCGCGAAACGTGGCGTGCGCGCGGGCGCGAGCACGCGAAGCGTTTCCGGTGGGATGCCGCTGCGCGTGAACTGCTCGATGTGCTGGAGCGCGAAGCGAGCGTGCATGCCCGCCGCGACCGCGCCGCGCGCGGGAGGATTTGAAACTCGTCTATACGGAGCAGGCCGAGATGGCTATTGAGGTGAAGGAGACAGCAATTGCGGAGGTCAAAATAATCGAGCCGACGGTGTTCAGCGACAGTCGCGGGCACTTCTTCGAAAGCTTCAACGCGCGGGAATTCGAAGAGAACGTGGCGAGAGGACACGTGTTCGTGCAGGACAACCATTCGCGTTCCACACGCGGCGTGCTGCGCGGACTGCACTATCAGATCCAACGGCCGCAGGGCAAGCTCGTGCGCGTAATGACCGGCGAGGTGTTCGACGTCGCGGTGGATTTGCGGCTGAGTTCGCCGAGCTTCGGCAAGTGGGTGGGCACGCGGCTGAGCGCGAAGAACTATCGGCAGCTATGGGTGCCGCCGGGATTCGCGCATGGCTTCATCGTGCTTTCGCCTTCCGCCGAATTGCTCTACAAAACCACGGACTTCTGGTTCCCCGAGTACGAGCGCAGCCTGCTGTGGTCCGACCCGGAAGTGGGCATCGACTGGCCCAATGGCGCAGAACCCGTCCTGTCGCCGAAGGACGCGGCCGGCCGCTTGCTTTACGAGGCCGAATGTTTTGCTTGAGGGTTCGTTCCGGGCAGCCAGGACGGCAATGGCCGACGGTCGCGTCTCGCGGCCGTCAACCCTGGCCCTAGCCCGCCAGATACTCGATGGCGCTGACCACGAAGGTGTAGGCGCTGATGCAACCGCCCAGCGTGAAAGCGCCGCGCATGAAGTCGCTCATGGAAGTCTCCTGGCAAGGTGTGGAGGCGCCATTAGAGCCGAACAAAAATAAAAACGAAAGACATTAGAAAGAAAAATGTTGGCAAATGGTTGGCTACACCTCATCGCGCTGTTCGACCGACCGTGCGAAAAAACCGGGCGCGTCCCGCGTCTGCTACGAGTTCGTATATGAACTGCACCATCCACCGGAGGCCACGAGCTTCGCGCCGAACAGCACGCAGCCGCCCCACGCATCGCCGCTTTTGCCCTGGAACAGCGAGCAGGTGCCGCAGCGTTGTCCGGCCGCGTAGGCGGGAAAGCGTGCCTTGTCGACGCGTGTGGCGTCTTCCACATAGCCCAGCGATTTCGCTGTGGGGTCGCTTTCGCTCACCTTTTCGTCGGCGGCCCGTGCGGTGCGGCTGAGGATGAGCGCCGGCGCCATGCCGGCGCCCACGACCATGACGTGATGCAGAAAGTGACGGCGCGATGTCTTCATGGGGTGCGTGGTTTTTTGGTGGTGTGAGGAGATGAACGCAAGAGGGGCGACGAGAGTCGCCGTGCCTGCGAGCGGCGATGGCCAGTATGGCAGCGTCGCTGAGAAGGTGCATGCGGATGGGCAAGGCCTTCCAGAAGCACCGCTTCCCGCCGCGCGGCACTCACGTCCGCACAAGCCTGACGACGCCCTGTTTCTCGACGCTCGCCGGAAATTCACGAAAGACCGCAAAAAAAAGGACCCGAAAATCCGGGTCCCTAACATCGGCCCTGGTCCTGGCGGACCGGGGGGCCGAACGGCCGTTGCTGCTCTGGTCTCCACAGGGGAGGAGGGGCGTTGCGGAACAGACCGCCGTGCAAGGCGGGGCAACGCAATGCCCGTCGAATGTAGGGCCACCCACTTAAACGAAACTTAAACGGCGCACCAGGGTATACGTCGGTATGGGAACGGGCATTCGCCGTGCTCCCATCATGCACTTGCGTGTTCAATCCCCTCAGGGACCTCTGATGCCTCACATCGTGCCCCTTCGCGCCGCAAGGCGCCCGCAATCGCGCCACGGCTGGCGCCGGCAGGCGGGCTCCATCAAGGGCGCGGTCGTGCTGGCGCTCGTCCTGGTCGGCCTCGTCGCTTCGCTTGTCGTCGGATTCGGGCTGTTCGGCATCGTGCTGAGGCTCTTCATGCGGTAAGCCTCTGTGCCAATGCCGCGACATTCGAATGAGCGACGTCGCCGTCCGTCTCGTCACGGATAGTTCGTGAATCGCGATTCGGCATCCGGCACGGCAGGCGCGCTATAACCGGCAACGCTCGCGCGAAACTGCTGGAGCAGTCCGTTGTCGATGCGGCTCACGCCGTTCAGTTGCAGCTGCATCAGCAGGCGTGTGCCGCTCGTCGGCGTGTTGGTGCTGCTCGTGTTGGTGTACTTCTCGAAGGCGAGGCTCACGGCCCAGCAGTCGGCCTGGTATTGCATGCCGAGCAGTCCGGCCACGGTACGGTGAACGCCCATGTCGTAATCGATCATGCCTACCGCCGAAACGCGGCGCGAGAGCGGCCATTGGCTCGAGAGCAGAATCTGGTTCACCGCTGCGTCGCCAAGCGTCGCGTTCGCTTTCGCATAGAGGTAGGCCGCGTTGAGCACCTTGCCGTCGGCCGGCTTCCAGCTCACGCCCGACGTAGCCTGTGCGAACGCGTTGTTCGACTGGTCGTATTCCACGGCCTGTTCCACGCTCATGTTGTCGCCCAGGTTGAACGAGGCGCCCGCAATGACGTTGGAGGGACCGGCCGAAGGCGGAATGTCGCCGGACATCGTGACCTGCGTGGTGCGGAAATAGTATTCCTGGGCGAGCACGAAGCGCGCGCGTTCCGCGCCGGTTGCGGCGTCGAGAAAGCGAGTCGTGATGCCTGCCGTCACGCGGTTCATGTCGGACACGCGGTCGCCGCCCACGAAGCGGTTGCTCGTGAAAATCTCCGCCAGCCCGAAGTCGAGCGGCGCCGTGTCGAAGATGGGCGCGAACGTCTGGTTCCGGTAAGGCGTGTAGACGTAGTAGAGACGCGGTTCGAGCGTCTGGATCATGTCGACCCCGAAGAGGCGAATGTTGCGCTCGAACGTTGCGCCCGAATCGAAGCTCAGTGTGGGAACGTTGAAGCTGAACGTCTTCGGCTGGCCTGCAGGGGCATTGCTGCCGATACTGCTGAGATCGTATGACGCGAAGTGCCATTGCACCTTGGGCGTGACGTACCAGCCCGGATGCACGATTGCGTAACTCACGTAGGGGTCGAACGTGAAGCGCGCGCCCTGCGTGGAATGTCCGACGGGAATCGAAAAGCGCGTAGCGTTCGCATCCGCGCCGAAGTCGAACCCCTCTACGTTGTAGCGCGTGTACTTCGCGTCTATTTCGGGCTCGCGGTTGTACGGTGGCGAAGTCGTGAACGACTGCCAGTCCTGCACGCGTGCGAGCACAGACCACGGACCGTGGTTGTACGTCACGCCGGCCTCCTCCTGAAACACCGTCTGCGAGCCCAGCACAAAGGCGTTTTGACCGAGGTCCGTCGGCACCGCGGCATCGGACACGCGGTCGTAGTTCACATACGCGGCAAGCCCGTCGCCCAGCGTCTGCTGATGCTTGAACGAAAACGAATAGCGGTTCGTCTTCGTGATCGCATCGTAGGGCAGGTAGGTGATGGAGAGCGCGCCGGAAGAATTCGCTGTCAGATAGCGATAGTCGGCCGTCAGCAGGGCGCCGCGTTTAGTCATGACGCGCGGCGTGAGCGTCAGGTCGTAATTGGGCGCCAGATTGAAATAGACGGGCAACTGGAAGTCGTAGCCGCTCGACGAACTGAGCGAGAACGTGGGCGGCAGGAGCCCTGTGGCGCGTTCGCCGTTGAGCGGAAACGCGAGCCACGGAAACGCGAAAAGCGGGGCGCTGCCGAAAAACAGCACGCCGTTGTACGCCACGCCCTCGTTCTCGCCCTGGTCCAGATCGAGGCGCGAAGCGCGCAGATGCCACGCGGGACTTTCGACGCAATTGCAGGTGGTGTACGTCGCGTCGTAGGCGGTCTCGCGTTGCGCGTCGATCAGGTCGATTCGTGAAGCGCGGCCCGAACCGTTCGTCAGCGTGAAATGGTAGGCGGGCGTGCTCATCGTGCCCGCCGTCTCGCTTACGTGAAGATGGGCATCCGGCCCGCTGAACACGTCGCCGTCATGCGTGATCTGTACGTGGCCGTAGGCATCGGCCATGTCGGTGTCCACGTCGTAGTGGAGCGCGTCGGCCTTGACCACGGACGTGCCGCTGCGCAAGTCCGCGTTGCCTTTGAGCGCAAGGTCGGTGTTGCTGGTGCCTGTGGCGCTGC
This sequence comes from Paraburkholderia sp. SUR17, assembly GCF_029536165.1. Classification (NCBI taxonomy): domain Bacteria; kingdom Pseudomonadati; phylum Pseudomonadota; class Betaproteobacteria; order Burkholderiales; family Burkholderiaceae; genus Paraburkholderia; species Paraburkholderia sp. SUR17. The sequence continues at coordinate 2,832,938 of NZ_CP120509.1, read as the reverse complement.
TGCCGTCGGTGAATGTTGCAGCCTGTTCGCCGGGTGCGAGCGGATGCTCTACGAGTTCAGGCGCAAGCTGCAGGCCCCACGGGCTGTCGATGCGGTAGGGCAGAGCGGCTTGCGCCGCGAGTTGCGCACACGCCGAGCCTGGCAGGTACGCCATGAACGCGGGCGCGGCGAGCAGCAAATCCAGAGGAAGCCGAAGCGTCCAGATTCTGACGTGGATCCTGCGGCGGTGTAACGATGCGGATTGCAAATCAATGGGCGGGGCAGTGGCGGATGAATGAGGTCCTGACGCGTCAGAACGACGTGCCAATCTGGAACTGGAACTTCTGGTACTGGTCGCCCGCATGCCGCACCACGGGCAGACCGAAGTCGAGTTTCAGCGGACCGATGGGCGAGATCCATTCGAGGCCTATGCCGTAGCTGTAGCGCAGTCCGTTCGCCCCTGTGCTGCTGCCTTCGGAGCCCCACACGTTGCCGCCGTCGAGGAACGTGAACACGCGCAGCGTGCGGTCGTAGCCCGTGCCTGGCAGTGGGAACGTAACTTCGATGTTGCCCACGATCATCTTCGAGCCGCCAATCGGGTCGCCCGTGCTCGTGTCGCGCGGGCCGAGCGAACTGGTCTCGTAGCCGCGCACCGACCCGATGCCGCCCGCGTAGTAGTTCTTGAAGATGGGGTACGCCTTGCCGTTCAGACCATTGCCGTAGCCGCCCTGGAAATTGAAACCCAGCACGAAGCCGCGCGCGAACGAGTAGTAATACTGGCCCTGCACGTCGGCCTTGTAGTACGGCGTGGTGCCGGCGGGTGTGCCGTACTCCGCGTTGGCCTGCGCGTAGTAGCCGCGGCTGGGTACGAGTGCGCTGTCGCGCGCGTCGCGCGACCAGCCGACCGTGAGCGGGATGTTGTTGGAAACGCGGCCGAAGTCCTTCACGTAATCGATATAGGTTTGCGGCGTGGCCGAGTCCGTATCAAGCCGGTCCTGCTCGAAGCCGAGGCCGAAGTAGATCATGTCCGATTCCGAGAACGGAATGCCGAACTTGAGATCGGCGCCGGCCGCGATGATGCGGAAGCTCGAACTGCTCGAGTAGTAGAGCGGCTCCGTCGTGCGGTAATAGACGTCTGTGATGCGCTTGATGCCGTCCACGGTGAAGTACGGGTCGACCTGCGTGACGGTCAGTGTTCGGTACGACGTGGCCGTGTTGACGTTCACCGAGAGCGTGTTGCCGGAGCCGAACACGTTGTCCTGCGTCACGCCCGCGGAAATGATGGGCCCTTCGCCCGAGCCGTAACCGAGGCCCAGCGAAATGGTGCCCGTGGGTTTTTCCGTCACCTTCACGTCCACGTCCACCTGATCGCTCGATCCTTCCACGGGTACGGTCGTCACGTCGACGTCGGTGAAGTAGCCGAGTCGATTGAGACGGTCCTTCGAAAGCGTCAGGCGCGACGAGTCGAACCACGAGCTTTCGAACTGCCGCATTTCGCGGCGAATCACTTCGTCGCGCGTGCGCGTATTGCCTTCGATATTCACGCGCCGCACGTACACGCGGCGCCCCGGGTCCACCTGGAGTGCGAGGGCAACCTTGTGGTGTTCCTGGTCAATCTGCGGCACCGCGTTGACGGTGGCGAACGCGTAGCCGTACTCGCCCAGCTTGTCGACGAGAGCTTTCGTTGCGGCCTGCAGTTTTTCCGACGAGAACCGCTCGCCCGGTTTGATGGCGACGAGCTTGTCGAACTCCGCTTCGCGGCCCAGCAGGTTACCCGTGAGCTTGACGCCAGAGACCGTGTACGGCTCGCCCTCGTGCACCGTGACGGTGAGGTACATGTCCTTCTTGTCCGGCGAAAGGGAGACCTGCGTGGATTCGATGTTGAACTCCAGATAGCCGCGGTTCAGGTAGTACGAGCGCACGTTTTCCAGATCGCCCGTGAGCTTTTCCTTCGAATAGAGGTCGTCTTTCGTGTACCAGGAGAACCAGTTCGGCGTGGACTCCTGCATCTGGTCGCGCAGCACGCTGTCGTCGAAGACCTTGTTGCCGATGAAGTTCACCTGGCGGATCTTTGCGCTCGGCCCTTCGATCACGGCAAAGAGAATGGCGACGCGGTTGCGGTCGATCGGCGTGACCGTGGTGGTGACCTCTGCCGCGTAGAAGCCGCGCGTGAGGTACTGGCGCTTCAGTTCCTGTTCGGCGCGGTCCACGAGCGCGCGGTCGTAGTTGCGGCCCTGCGAAAGCCCCACCGTGCGCAGCGCTTTCGTGAGGTTGTCCTTGTCGAACTCGTGCAGCCCGGAAAAGTCGATCGTGCCGATGGCCGCGCGTTCCACCACGCGCACGATCACGACATTGCCTTCGGTGGCGATCTTCACGTCGTTGAAAAAGCCGGTGTCGTACAGCGCGCGAATTGCTTCGGATGCCTTGTCGTCGGTGAACGTATCGCCCTGTTTGATGGGCAGATAGGAAAACACCGTGCCGGGCTCGGCGCGCTGCAGTCCTTCAAGGCGGATGTCCTGAACGACGAACGGCGTGGTGGCATGCGCTGCGGGCGCTGTGAGGGCACCGATGGCGCCCGCAATCGCGATGTCGACGCGTGGCGTCATGAACCTGGCTAAGAATCTGGACTTCATGTTGACCGATAAGAAGGCGGCAGAAGGTTCGGGTAATACCCGACCGTTTGCCGCACGAACGAATACGCCTGAGAGGCGGGAGGAACGCAGTGCGGGCGCGGCGCATAGCGTTCAGCGGGAATCGAATGGCGCATGTGAAAGGTTGCGGCGTGCCAGCGGGTTTCGTTCTCGCGGTTGAACGCATCCCTATGCAGGGCGTCTTTCGTGTTGAGCAGCCACACTGTCAGTACACCGGGAATGACACTTCGCACCATGGTCAACTCCAGCGACGCAACAAGGCACATCACCGGCCGTCCGCCGGGCGTCGGTAGCGGGTGGCAGCGGGCGGTAGCGGACAGAAGCAGCGCGGCGGACTTTTCTACGCGCTCATCGCTCGTCATCGCCACGCGTGAACGACCTGTAGCGCTCCAACGCAACAGCACTAATTCATCACGGGGTGGGCTGCGAATGCGGCTGGAGCGGGTTGCATTTCGAGCGCGTCGACGAGCTGGCAAAGGCTCCGCGCAGGCAGTGCATACGCCGTCCAGCCCATGCCGGCGTGGCGCAACATGAGCACGGGGCCATCGAAAAGCGGTGTGCGGTCCACGTGCCAGCTGGGGTCCACTTCGAGCGGATAGTTGTGCGAGGGCACGGGCGCCATGGAATGAGCGGGCGACATGCCGGCCCGCAGTTCGACGAGCTTTTCGATGAGCGTGTCCACGTCGGCGGCGCCCAATACGGAAGACCGGCCTTCTATCGTGAAGCGCACCGCAACCGTGCCGGCTTCGTGCACGGGTTCCATTGTCATCAGGTGGTACATGGCAGATGTTCCTGGACGGGGACAGGTAGTCGGCGGCAGTTCACCGTCGAATGAGGCGCAGCATAGTGAAGTTGTTGTTGTGATCGGTTGCCGTTGCGTTACGCAGCGTTAATCGGTTAATAACGCGGCGCGGTCGGCACAGGATCGGCAGAGGGCGGTGTCGCATGGCCCGGCATGCAGTGGAGAGAGTCCAGCAGGGAAGCAGCGTGACGCCAGCCGGCATCACGCATCGCGCTTCCAGGGCGTGCGTCGGCAAGCACAAGGCATTGCGCGGGGAGGAAAGGTAAGGGCTGGTAAGCGGGGGCGAATGCGCCGCGTGGCGGATTGGCTTTCGTGCGCCTGACGGCGAAGCGGCTATCGGCAGACGAGCCGATCATAGGGCGCTTGCGAGGCGCATGGCATCCCTGACGTTCAACGAAGGTTCAACGAAGGTTCAACGAAGGCTCAACTCGCAGGATTGTCCTCATCGCCTTGCGACGGCCCGCCTTCATCGGGCCCGCCGATCACAGAAATCTGAAACGTAGGCGTGCCCGCCAGCGATTCGAGCGACGGGTCTTCGGGAATGCGCGCGAGCAGCGGCAGGATCACGGAGCCGCCAATCACCGCGCGCCGGCTGTTATCGGCGGGACGCAGGCCCCACACGTCCTGATACACCACAGGCACCACTTTCCCGTCGCGCGTGGTGTTGCCGAGGTACAGCATCACATGGCCGCCGATGTAGATGAGCGTGCGCATCGGCACGCCGTGATGCGCGAGGTAATCGAGGCGTTCTGTGGGCGAGGCATCGGAAAGGTCGGTCATGCGGCCGGCGCTCATCTGCGTGGACGAATGGCGCGGCAGCCACACGCCGAACGCGGCGAAGATGCTTTGGAGTTCAGAAGAACAGTCGTTATAGAACCCCGTATTGCCCCAGCCATACGGGCGGCCTATCAGGTTCTTGAGCAGCATCGCGAGATTGCGCGGCGTCGCGGCGAGCGGCATGGGCGCGATCTGCGATGCGTCGAGCGTGGCCGTGCGAATCACGGCGCGGCCGTCGATGTCGCGTGCGGGCACGAGCACGTTCCACGTGCTGGCCGAAGCTGAACCCGCAGCTGAACTCGAAGCAGCGGCTTGCAGCGGCAGCAGGCTGCCCGCAGGCGCATTGAAGCGGAACGTGCCCTGGCTGTCGCTCACGGGCGCGGATGCCGCGATCACCGCGCCCCACATCTTGCCCGCAGCGGCGCGCCAGGCCAGCACGAAGGCGTCGTCCACCGTACCCACGTGATCGCTTTGCACCCAGCCTTGCAGGTCGGGTGTCTGCACGTAACGCCATGCGCCGTCGGCGCTGCTGCCGAGCACATAGAGCGGCGTGCCCGGACGCACCGCCGAGATCTGCAAGTTGTCGAAGGGATAGCCTTCGCCTGCGATGTGCCAGTCGTAGAACGACGGATCCATGGTAGGCAGTTCGCGCACCAGCAGATTGCCCGTCGCGATCGCGCGTTGCGAGCCGGCGTAATGCGGCGCGCCCTCGAACTGCGCCACGTTCATGTTCTTCGCGATGGCATCGATCCATGCACCCGTATGCGGCCGGAAGTTCTGGCCGTAGCCGATATGGCGGCCCGTGCGCTCGCGGTTGTCGAACCAGCTGAGGCGCCGGCGCTGCAATGCGGCAATGGCGTCGCCGCCGTCGCGATAGACGACCTGTTCGATATACGCAGGGTTCCACGGCGAGGGCGCAGTGGCGTTGGCGGCACCGCCGCCCGTGCTGTTGCCTGAGCTAGCACCCGAGCTGGCACCCGAGCCTGTGCCGAAATAGCGCGCGTAAAGCGCCTCTTCATGCGCACGTTGCTGCGCGGCGGAGAGAAAGGGACGGTCGTAAGCCGCGTCGTGCGGGTCGATCCAGTGGTCCACGTTCTGGTCGTACGCGTCCATCGGGAAGAGGCCGACCACGTCATGCGCTGGCGCGGCCTCAACGGCTGGCCGGGCAGGCGGCGCCGCGCAACCGGCAAGCGTGAGCGCGAGCCAGAAGGCGAAAGCGGCGGCGGGCAAGCGCGCCATCGAACGTCGGGCCATGCAGCGGGACAGCGGGGAACGCACGAAATCAAGAGACATGATGCACAGCACGACGAGAACGGGAAGGGAACCGCTGGACAGTAATGCCGCACGCCGACAGCCCGATGAAAGCCGGCTGCGGCGGCACGCCCGTGATTGTGAGGCAAAGGGCGGCGGGCCGCCATGTTGCACGGCGTCCACAGCGTGCTGGGCCTGCTTGATCCACGTCAACGGGGACGGAACACGCTCGCGCGAGGCTTGAGTCTGTTCAGATGCGAAAACGATGGGCGCGGCGTGCTGCCGTCCCGCAGACCGCATCGCTCGCATCACGAGGAGGCGGTAGCCATGCGCAATCACACATTACGGGCAGGATTGGCCGCGGCGGCGTTCGCGGCATGGGCGTACGGGGCGCCCGTCCTTGCGCAGCCCATTCCCGTGAGCGGGGCCAGCGCGGCTAGCCTGGCCGACCTGACGACGGCCTACCAGAACGGCGCGGACGAACCCGCCGTTGGCGCAACCGGCGATTCCGCGAAGGTCCGCACGCTCGCGTACTCCGAATTCGTCGTGCTGGTGGAGAAGGGCGGTATTCGCAGCGTGCGTATCGAAGGGTCGACGCTGAGCGGCAAGCTCGGCAACGGCGGCTCGTTTCGCACCGTCGCGCCGGCCGATCCCGCGCTGATCGACCGCTTGTTGAGCCATCAGGTCCGCATCGAGGCAGCGGCGAACAACGGCATGGGGTTTCTCGACAGTCCGCTCTTCCAGACGCTGTTGATCGGCGTGCTGATGGTGGGCGCGATCCTCTTTACCTCGCGGCAAGGAACCCAGGGCAGCGGCAGCAACAAGGCCGCGAGCTTCGGTCGTTCGCGCGCCCGCCTGATTTCGCCGGATGCGCACCGCACCACGTTCGCAGACGTTGCCGGCATAGAAGAAGCGGCGGTCGAGCTGGACGAGATCGTGCGCTATCTGCGCGAGCCCTCCGCGTTCCTGCGCCTGGGCGGCCGCGTGCCGAAGGGCGTGCTGCTGATCGGGCCGCCCGGCACCGGCAAGACGCTGCTGGCGCGCGCCGTGGCGGGCGAAGCGGGCGTGCCGTTCTTTTCCATTTCGGGCGCCGAATTCGTCGAGATGTTCGTGGGCGTGGGCGCCGCGCGCGTGCGCGACCTCTTTCGCGAGGCACGCCAGCATGCGCCGTGCATCGTGTTCATCGACGAGATCGACGCCGTGGGCCGGCACCGCAGCAGCGGCGCGGGCGGCAACGACGAGCGCGAGCAGACCGTTAACCAGTTGCTCGTGGAAATGGACGGCTTTTCCGGCAGCGAAAGCGTGATCGTGCTCGCGGCGACGAACCGGCCCGACGTGCTCGATGCAGCGCTGCTGCGCCCGGGCCGTTTCGACCGTCAGGTGATGGTGCCGGCGCCGGACACGGCGGGACGCCAGAAGATTCTCGAAGTGCACATGCGGCCGGTGCCCGTTGCGACGGACGTGGATTCGGCCGTCATCGCGCGCGGCACGCCGGGCTTCGCGGGCGCGGACCTCGCGAACCTCGTGAACGAAGCTGCGCTCATTGCGGTGCGCCGCGGTCACGCGCGCGTTTCCATGGCCGATTTCGACGAAGCGCGCGACAAGGTGCTGCTCGGTCCCGAACGCCGCTCGCTCGCAGTCACGGCGCGCGAACGCGAAATGACCGCGTATCACGAAGCCGGGCATGCGCTCGTCGCGCTGCGCTCGCCGTATCAGGACCCGCTGCACAAGGTCACCATCGTGCCGCGCGGCCGCGCGTTCGGCGTCACGCTTTCGTTGCCCGAGCGCGACCAGCATTCGTTCTCGAAGCGCCAGCTGGAAGGGCGCCTCGCGATGATGTTCGGCGGGCGCGTGGCCGAAGAGCTCGTGTATGGCCGCGAGGAAGTCACGACCGGCGCAAGCGACGACATTCGCCAGGCCACGCAGCTTGCGCGCCGCATGGTGACGGAGTTCGGTTTCAGCGACACCGTGGGCGTGGTCTGCTGCGAAAGCGGTGTGGACCCGCATGGCATGCCGGTCGCGATGTCGGCGGCCATGGCGGCGACTATCGACAGCGAGGTGCGGCGCATCACGGGCGAGGCCGAAGCCGAAGCACGGCGCATTCTCGTGGCCGAGCGCGCGGTGCTGGAACGCATTGCTGAGGCGCTACTGGCCCGCGAAACGCTCACGGGCGAGGAGATCGATGCGCTGCTGGACGGTTCGCGTGAGCCGCAGCGTGAAACCCCGGAGGCCGAACACGCGGAACTGGAGCATGCGGAGGCTGCGTGAAAGCGGCTGCATGAAAGTGCCTGTATGCCGGGGCCGCCAGGGCTAACGGGCTGCCCTGGCGGCCCAGCTTGCGCGGCCCGAACGCGAAGCATCATGTTGGTCCACAGGACCCAGGCGCGCCGCCTATACTGAACCGAGCCGGCTCCTTTCGACGGGGGCCGTACTCGTTCGAAGGCGCACGTCCACTCCCTTCACAGGTGCTTCCGCATGACCTCGTCATCGTTCGCACATCGCCCGCCTGCCATGCTCGACGCGAAGGGCCTGACGGCGCTCATCCAGGCCCTCGCCGCACGCGCGTACCGCGTAATCGGACCCACCGTGCGCGACGACGCCATCGTCTACGACGACATTGCCAGCGCCGACGACCTGCCCGCAGGCTGGACCGACTACCAGGCGCCTGGACGCTACGAGCTGGAGCGCCGCACCGACCAGGCGCTCTTCGGCTTCGCGGTGGGTCCGCATTCATGGAAACAGTTTCTGCATCCGCCCGTCGAGCGGCTCTTCACCGTGCGCAAAGACAGCACGGGTCTCGCGTTTGTCGAGCCGGGCGAGGCCAACGCGTTCGAAGGGTCCGACGGGTCTAACGGACGCGCGCCGCAGAAATTCGCCTTCATCGGCGTGCGCGCCTGCGAACTGCATGCCATCGCGATACAGGACCGCGTCTTCCTGGAAGGCTCATGGGTGGATCGCGGCTACGCGTTGCGGCGGCGCGATGCCTTCATCGTGGCCGTGAACTGTTCGCAGGCGGGCGGGACGTGCTTTTGCGCGTCGATGCAAACCGGACCGAAGGCGACGGAGGGCTTCGACCTCGCGCTCACCGAACTGCCTGCCGCCGTGGACGGCACGAGCGGTCGCTTCGTCGTCGAGACCGGCAGTGCGGCAGGCGCCGACCTGCTTGCGCAACTTCCGCACCGCGAGGCAACGTCTGCGGAACTCGACGCGGCCCATGCCGTGGTCGCGCGCACGGCGCGGCAAATGGGCCGCACCATGCGGACGGACAATCTCAAGCCGCTTCTGCAAGAGAACCTGCGTCATCCGCGCTGGGCCGAAGTGGGCGACCGGTGCCTCAGTTGCGGCAACTGCACGATGGTGTGCCCCACGTGTTTCTGCACGACGGTGGAGGACCACACCGACCTGGCGGGCACCACAGCCGAGCGCGTACGCAAATGGGATTCGTGCTTCACGCTGGATTTCTCGTGGCTGCATGGCGGCAGCGTGCGGCAGTCCGGCGAGGCGCGCTACCGCCAGTGGCTCACGCACAAGCTGGCGGGCTGGATCGACCAGTTCGGCACCTCCGGCTGTGTCGGCTGCGGGCGCTGCATTACGTGGTGCCCGGTGGGCATCGACATCACGGAGGAAGTGGCGGCCATTCAGGCCACACCGGGCGCCACGAGCACCGCAGGCCAGGCCAATGGAGACGGCAATGGAAGGCCTTGAGCAGATTCTCGGCGAGCATGCGTTTTTCGCCGGCTTTGCGCCCGCGCATCTGCAACTGGTGGCGGGCTGCGCGCGCAATTGCCGCTTCGACACGGGCGACTACCTCTTTCACGAAGGCGATAGCGCCGACGAGTTCTATCTGATTCGCCACGGCCGCGCCGCGCTCGAAATATCGGCGCCGGGGCAGGCTCCGGTGGTGTTCGAGACGCTGGGCGAGGGCGAGATTATCGGTGCCTCGTGGCTCGTGCCGCCGTACCGCTGGATGTTCGACGCACGCGCCATGGCGCTCACGCGCGCGGTGGGCATCAACGCCGCCTGTCTGCGCGGCAAGTGCGAGGCCGATCACGACCTCGGCTACGAGATGATGAAGCGCTTCCTGCCGATTCTCACGAAACGGCTTCACGCCACCCGCCTGCAGATTCTCGACGTCTATGGAAAACGATGACGCTCGCCTGACGTCGGCCACGCTTGCGCCCAGTACGTGCGATGCATTCGATCCATTCGTGCCGCAGGCGTATCGCGTGGCGGCGCGGCACAAAGAACTGCCTGACGTCGTGACGCTCGAACTCGAGCCGCTCGCGGGCGCGCGGCCCGCGTTCGCGCCAGGCCAGTTCAACATGCTCTACGCGTTCGGCGTGGGCGAAGCGGCCATCAGCATGAGCGGCGACCCGGCGGCACAAGGCGCGTTCGTGCACACCATTCGCGACGTAGGCGCCGTGAGCCATGCGCTCGCACAACTCGCAGCCGGCGCGACGCTCGGTGTGCGCGGCCCTTTCGGTGCGGGCTGGCCGATGCAGGCAGCCGCGGGAACAGACGTGGTCATTGCAGCGGGCGGCCTGGGGCTTGCACCGCTGCGTCCCGCCATCTACGACATCCTCGCGAATCGCAGCCGCTATGGGCGCGTCACGATTCTGTTCGGCTGCCGCAATCCCGCGGGCATGCTGTATCGCCGCGAGCTGGAGCGGTGGCGGCAGCGCTTCGACATCAGCGTGGAAGTGATCGTCGATCACGCGGATGCGCAGTGGTTCGGCCACGTCGGCGTGATGCCGGCGCTCATCGCGCGCGCCGCGTTCGATCCGCGCGACACCACGGCGCTGGTATGCGGTCCCGAGGTGATGATGCGCTTCACCGCGAACGCGCTGCGCGAGCGCGGCGTGCCGGACACGGGCATCTATCTTTCGATGGAGCGCAACATGAAATGCGCGGTCGGCCTGTGCGGCCACTGCCAGTTCGGCCCCACGTTCGTCTGCAAGGACGGCCCAGTCATGCGCTACGACACGATTGCGCGCTATCTCGCCGTGCGGGAGGTGTGAGATGAACGCCGACGCCAACCCGCCGCGCAGCGCAACGAACAAGCGTCCCCGCCTCGCGGTGTGGAAGTTCGCCTCGTGCGATGGCTGCCAGTTGTCGCTGCTCGATTGCGAGGACGAACTGCTGGCGCTTGCCGACGCCGTGGAAATCGCGAACTTCAGCGAAGCCTCCAGCGCCGTTGTGCGTGGACCCTACGATCTCTCGCTCGTGGAAGGGTCCATCACCACCGAACATGACGCGAAGCGCATTCAGGACGTGCGCAAACAGTCGAAATACCTGGTCACGATTGGCGCGTGCGCAACGGCGGGCGGCATTCAGGCGCTGCGCAACTTCGCCGACGTCGACGCCTTCATTGCCGCTGTCTACGCGCGGCCCAGCTACATCAGCACGCTTGCCACTTCCACGCCCATCTCGGCGCACGTGCGCGTGGATTACGAACTGCACGGCTGCCCCATCAACAAGGTGCAGTTGCTCGAAGTGATTAGCGCGTATCTGGCGGGACGCAAGCCCGCCATCGCGGCGCACAGCGTGTGCATCGAATGCAAGCAGCGCGGCAACGTCTGCGTGATGGTGCAGGGCACGCCGTGTCTCGGGCCCGTTACGCATGCGGGCTGCGGGGCCATCTGTCCTTCGTATCGGCGCGGCTGTTACGGCTGCTACGGTCCGATGGAAACGCCCAACATGCCGGCGCTTTCGCGCGAGTGGCGGGCGCTGGGCGCAAGGCCGCGCGATATCCAGCGTGCGCTGCGCACCTTCAATGCCGCAGCCGAACCGTTCCGCGAGGAGAGCGAACGTCATGGCGACTAAGACGATCCGCGTGGATTACCTGGCTCGCGTGGAAGGCGAAGGCGCGCTCGATCTACGCATCCGCAACGGCAAGGTGAGCGAGGCGCGGCTCAACATCTTCGAGCCGCCGCGTTTCTTCGAGGCGATGCTGCGCGGGCGCGGTTATGCCGAGACGCCGGACATCGTGGCGCGCATTTGCGGCATCTGTCCCGTGGCGTATCAAATGAGCGCGGTCCACGCCATCGAGAACGCATTCGGCGTTCGTGTAGAAGGGCAACTGCGTGCGTTGCGCCGGCTGCTCTACTGCGGCGAATGGATCGAAAGTCACGCGTTGCACGTGGTCATGCTGCACGCACCGGACTTCCTCGGCTTTCCCGATGCCATCGCGATGGCGCGCGAGCACGGCGACGTGGTGCGCAAAGGCCTCGCGTTGAAGAAGGCCGGCAACGAGTTGATGCGCGTGCTGGGCGGCCGCGAGATTCATCCGGTCAACGTCAAGGTGGGCGGCTTTCATCGCGTGCCTCGCAAAGCCGAACTGGCGCCCGTGGCCGAAAGCCTGAAACGCGCGCGCGACAGTGCAGTCGATCTCGCCCGCTGGGTCGCGACGTTTGCCTTCCCGGACTACGAGTGCGACTACGAATTCGTCGCACTGCGTCACCGCGACGAATACCCCTTCAACGAAGGGCGAATCGTATCGAGCAAGGGCATCGACATCGGCATCGATGCATTCGAGAGCGCGTTCGAAGAGCGCCACGTTTCGCACTCCACCGCGCTGCACGCATTCGTGAAGGAGCGCGGCGCCTATCTGGTAGGGCCGCTTGCCCGTTACGCACTGAATTTCGACCGCCTACCGCCCGCGGTACGCGAGCTTGCCGCCGAGGCCGGGCTTGAATCGGTATGCCGCAATCCGTTCAAAAGCATCGTGGTGCGAGCCGTCGAACTGGTCTACGCGTGCGAAGAAGCATTGCGCCTGATCGCGGCGTACGAACCGCCGCCGCTTTCCGCCGTGCCCGCCGAGCCGCGCGCAGGCACGGGCTTCGGCTGCACCGAGGCGCCGCGTGGCATCTGCTGGCACCGCTACACGTTCGACGCCGAAGGCACCGTTCTGGATGCGCGCATCGTTCCGCCTACGTCGCAGAACCAGCCGAGTATCGAAGCGGATCTCGCGGCCGTGGCGCAGTCCGTGATCGACGCTTCGGACGACGTGATACGCGACCACTGCGAACGCAGCATCCGCAACTACGACCCCTGTATTTCGTGCTCGGCGCACTTTCTCAAGCTATCGGTGGAGCGGTCATGACGAACGCGGCAGAAATACATGCGCCCGCGCGCACCGTGCGCGTGATCGGCATCGGCAACGCCGATCGCGGCGACGACGGTGTTGGCTCACTCGTCGCCGCGGCACTGGTGGGGCGTTTGCCCGCCGACGTCTCGCTGCTCACGCGCGGCGGCGACATGATGAATCTGGGCGACGACATGGGCGGCATCGACGCGTTGATCTGCATCGACGCTGCCGCGCCAATGGGCGAGCCCGGTCGCATCCGGCGGCTCGATCTGGCCGCGCAGGCGCTGCCGCGCGAAATGCCGTTCGCGTCGAGCCATGCGTTCGGATTGGCGGACGCCATCGCACTGGCCGAAGCGCTGGGCGTCGCGCCGAAAGACATCGTGGTGTTCGCCATTGAAGGCGCGTGTTTCGACGTGGGTGCGCCCGTTACGCCCGCGGTGGCGGCGGCCGTTCCCGAAGCGGCGAGCCAGGTGATAGCCGAGGTGGAGCGATTGCGTAGCGCGAATCGCCCGCCCAGGGAGGCATTCGATGCATGAGACGGGAATCGTGCGCGACCTCGTGCGTCGCGTGCTGGCCGCCGCACTCGAAGCAGACGCCGAGAGCGTGAGCGAAGTGCACGTCTGGCTGGGTGCGTTGAGCCAGTTTTCGCCCGAGCATTTTCGCGAGCATTTCGACGAAGAGGTGCGCGGCACGCTGGCCGAACAGGCGACGCTGAACATCGTCACCTCGCACGATGCCGCGGACCCGAACGCATTGCACGTGGTGCTGCAAAGCGTGGCGCTGAACGTGCCCGACGAGCGGAGCGAGGCTCCGTGAACGGCCCGCTGCGCGCGTTCGCTTGCGCAAACGAAGCCAACGCGGCGATGCGCTTGCGCATCACCGCGACAGGCTCCGTGCAGGGCGTGGGCTTTCGTCCGTTCGTGCATCGGCTCGCGGTGAGCGAAGGCCTGCGCGGATTCGTGCGCAATACGGGCGACGGCGCAGTGATCGAAGTGGAGGGCGATGCGCTCGCGCTGGAACGGTTCCTTGCGCGGTTCGATACGGAATTGCAGCCCCCGGCACAGGTGCGCGAACGCCGGATCGAACGCATCGCGCCTTGCGGCGCCGAGGCATTCGCGATTGCTGCCAGCACGCACGAACGCACGCAGTTCGCCGCCGTGCTGCCCGATCTCGCGACGTGTGCCGCATGTCTCGACGAGATAAGTGACCCCGCCAACCGCCGCTACCGCTATCCGTTCACGACGTGCGTGCATTGTGGCCCGCGTTTCAGCCTGATCGAGCGCGCGCCGTACGATCGCGAACGCACCGCCATGCGGCGCTTCACGATGTGCGCCGCGTGTCAGGCCGAATACGACGACCCTCTATCGCGACGCTTTCATGCGCAGACCAATGCGTGTGCGCAATGTGGCCCTCGGCTTGCGCTGCTCGATGCAAGCGGGCAGCCAACCTGCACGGGTGACGACGCGCTGACCCGCGCCGCCGATGCGCTGCGCGCAGGCGCCATCGTGGCGATGAAGGGTCTGGGCGGTTTCCAGTTGCTCGTGGATGCGCGCAACGACACAGCAGTGCGCTTGCTGCGCGAACGCAAGGGGCGGCCGTCGAAGCCGTTCGCCATCATGGTGCCGGGCTTCGACGCAGCGGCGGCGCTCGCGCCTATCGGCACAACGGAAGCGGCGTTGCTGCGCTCGGCGGCCGCGCCCATCGTGCTGCTGCGGGCTCGCGAAGATAGAGCGGGCCTCGCGCCTTCCGTAGCGCCTTCGCTTCCCTGGCTCGGCATCATGTTGCCGTACACGCCGCTGCATCACTTGCTGATGCAGAAACTCGGTTTTCCCATCGTTGCCACGAGCGGTAACCTGAGCGGCGAGCCGATTCTCTGTGACGAGCGCGAGGCTGTGCAGCAGCTTCGGGGCGTGGCCGACCTGTTTCTGGTGCACGACCGTCCCATCGTGCATCGCGTGGATGATTCGGTGGTGCGTGTCATTGCGGACGAACCCGTCGTTCTTCGGCACGCGCGAGGTTATGCACCGCTCGTGCTCGCGATGCCTGCCGTGAATCAACGCGGCGTATCCCCCGTGCTCGCGCTGGGCGGTCATGGCAAGAGCGCAATGGCAGCGGCAGCAGCAGGCCAGATCGTGCTGGGTCCGCATATCGGTGACCTTGACGGCAGCGCGGCGCGCGCAGCGTTCGCGCGTGGAGTGGACGACATGCTGCAGCTGTTCCCGATGCAGTCACCGGCCATTGCGTGCGACGCACATCCCGATTACTACAGCACGAAGTTCGCTGCGAAGCTTGCGGGCGAGGTGCGGCGCGTGCCGCATCACGTAGCGCACGTGCTCGCCGCTATGGCAGACCGCGGCCTGGCGGCGGAACCCGTGCTCGGCATCGCCTGGGACGGCAGCGGTTACGGCGGCGACGGTACCGTGTGGGGCGGAGAGTTCATTGCGGTAGAGCGTAACCGCAACGGTTACGGTTATCGTCGCGTGGCGCATTTGCTGCCATTCCGCTTGCCGGGTGGCGAAGCCGCAATGCGCGAGCCCGATCGTGCCGCACTCGGCGCGTTGCACGCCGTGTTCGGAGAGGCGATGTGGTCGAAGCGCTCGTTGCCACCGGTTGCAGACACCACGCCCGAGGCTCGGCGCGTGTTCAGTGTCATGCTCGCGCGCGGCGTGCAGGCGCCGCTTACGTCGAGTGCCGGCAGGCTGTTCGATGCGGTGTCGTCCATGCTTGGCCTATGCCGGCGCAGCAGCTTCGAAGGCGAAGCCGCGCTGGTGCTGGAAGCGACGGCGAGCCGGTCGTCGCATGCCTTCGTGCTTGCGCCCGCGGTGCTGCGAACCACCGCGAATGGCGGCGTGCTCATGGCCGACTGGGCGCCAACACTGGCCTCGCTCGTCGAAGCGCGTGAAGCGAACATTGATGCCGCCACGCTCGCCGCGGCCTTCCACGATGCCCTTGCGCAACTCATTGCCGATGTCGTGGTACGGGCCGTTTCGCTCGTTGGTACACGCCATGTTTTGCTTACCGGTGGCTGTTTTCAGAACGAACGCCTTGCCTCGCACGCGCTGGTACGTTTGCGAAATGCCGGCTTCGAAGCGCTCACGCATGGCCGCGTGCCGCCGAATGATGGCGGGCTCGCGGTAGGCCAGGCATTGTTCGCGGCGACGGCACTGAATGTGCTCGATGCAAAGCACGAGGAGAAACGCTGATGTGCCTCGCCGTTCCAGGCCAGATTCTCACCGCCGATGGCGAAGACCCGCTGACGCGCCAGGGCCGCGTCGATTTCGGCGGCATCGTGAAAGTGGTGAACCTGGCCTACGTGCCCGAGGCGATGCCTGGCCACTATGTGCTCGTGCACGCGGGTTTCGCGATTGCCGTGATCGACGAGGCCGAGGCGCTGAAGACGCTGGCCTCGCTCGAATCGCTTGCCGAATTCGACGTTGGAGAGCGCAAGGCATGAAGCACGTCGACGAATGGCGCGATCCAGCGGCGGCACACCACTATGCGGATGCCATTGCGAAGCTCGCCACGCGCCACTGGACCATCATGGAAATCTGCGGCGGGCAGACGCATTCCATCGTGCGGCACAGTATCGATCGCATGCTGCCGCCAGGCATCACGCTGCTGCACGGCCCAGGTTGTCCCGTGTGCGTCACGCCTGCGGGCATGATCGACACTGCCATCGAATTAGCCAGCCGGCCCGAAGTGATCTTCTGCTCGTTCGGCGACATGCTGCGCGTACCGGGTGAAAGCGGCAGCCTGCTGACAGCGAGGGCGCATGGCGCGGACGTGCGCATCGTCTATTCGCCGCTCGACGCCGTGGCGCTGGCGCGTAGTCATCCTGAACGTGTGGTGGTGTTCTTTGCCATCGGCTTCGAGACCACCGCGCCGGCCACGGCGATGGCCGTGCTTCAGGCCGAACGCGAGCAACTGGCGAACTTCTGTCTGCTCGTCTCGCACGTGCTCGTGCCGCCCGCCATCGAAGCGATACTCACGGAGCCGGACAACGGCGTGAACGGTTTTCTCGCAGCCGGCCACGTGTGCACGGTGATGGGTTACGCCGATTACGAGCCGCTCGCGCAGCGGCATCACATTCCCATCGTGGTGACGGGCTTCGAGCCTGTCGATCTGCTGCAAGGGCTCTACCTCTGCATCCGGCAACTCGAAGCAGGCGAGGCGAAGGTGGAGAACGCCTACAGCCGCGCGGTGCGACGCGAGGGCAACACGGCGGCGCGCGCCGCCGTGGCGCAGGTCTTCAGCGTGCAGGCGCAGCGCTGGCGCGGCCTGGGCGAGATTCCCGCAAGCGGCCTTGGGCTTGCGCCGCGCTATCGGCGCTACGACGCACTGACGCGCTTTGCGGACCTCGCCGTGCCCGACGAACACGCAGGCGAATGCATCGCAGGCGATTTGCTGCGCGGCCGGCGCAAGCCCTGCGATTGCCCCGCATTCGGCACACGCTGCACGCCGGAGCATCCACTGGGGGCGACGATGGTGTCGTCCGAGGGTGTATGTGCCGCGTACTACCGCTATCGGCGCGGGGGCGATAGCCTGCCTGCGACCGGACATGAAATGCACAAGGCGACCGACACCCTATGAGCGAATCGTCCTTTCTTTCGGCATCCTGCCCGCTGCCTGCAAGCAGCAAAGACGTGGTGGAACTCGCGCACGGCGGCGGAGGGCGTCTTACCCGTGAACTGATCGAGAGGCTCTTTCGTCCCGCATTCGCGACGTCCGACGAAGACTTCACGCACGACGGCGCGACATTCGACGCCGACGGCGCACGGCTCGCCTTCACCACGGATTCCTACGTCGTGCGCCCGCTGTTCTTTCCGGGCGGAGACATCGGATCGCTCGCCGTCAACGGCACCGTGAACGACCTTGCGATGTGCGGTGCCGAGCCGCGTTATTTGAGCGTGGGGCTCGTGATCGAAGAAGGCTTCGCGCTCGCTACGCTGCAACGGGTGGTCGAATCGATGCGCGCGGCGGCGCTTGCCGCGAACGTGCGCATCGTGACCGGCGACACGAAAGTGGTGGAGCGCGGCAAGGGCGACGGGCTGTACGTCAACACATCGGGCGTCGGCCTGATTCGCGCGCCTGCTCCTGTGGTGCCGCAACGCGTTCGCGCCGGCGACGCCGTGATTCTGAGCGGCGATATTGGCCGCCACGGCATTGCGATTCTCGCGGTGCGCGAGGGGTTGGGCTTCGAAACGGAACTCGCGAGCGATTGCGCGCCGCTTGCGGCCACCGTGCTCGCACTCATCGACGCGGGTATCGAATTGCACTGTCTGCGCGACCTCACGCGCGGCGGTCTCGCAACGGGGCTCATCGAAATTGCGGAGGCCGCGAACGTTGTGATCGATCTCGCCGAAGCCGCCATTCCCGTGCTGGACCCCGTACGCGGCGCATGCGAACTGCTCGGGCTCGATCCGCTCTACGTAGCCAACGAGGGCCGCTTCGTTGCGTTCACGCCTGCCGATGAAGCGAGCCGCACGGTGGACGTGCTGCGCGGCTTCGATCCGCGCGCGACAGTGATAGGACGCGTGGAGGCCGTGCACAACAACCGCCCTGCCGTGCGACTCAACGCCCTGGGCGGCGCACGCGAACTCGACATGCTGAGCGGCGAGCAGTTGCCGCGCATCTGCTGAATTCACGCGATCAGTAGCAGCAAGCATGCGGCAAGCAGCAAGCAAGCCGCGAGGAAGCGAAACGTCATCTACGTTTCGTTTCGTAAAGTGCCCACGTACCCGCTCTTCCTTTCAAGCCCGTCACTGCAATCGCCGTTCGCGAAGCTGGTGCGAACCTTGCGTTCGATACCGCGTGTTCGTCGGCTCGTGGCCACACGTTCCGTGTTGTCACAGCCTCTGCTTCACCACTGCGTCGCACGCGGTTTCGAACTGGTGCAATGGCATGCCCTTGTTTGCGGCATGGCCGGCGCTATCCATGAAAGTCCGCCAGAATTTGCCAAGATCAAAACGGAGCTTGAAAGCATGAAGAAAACCTTGCTGACGTTGACACTCACCGGCGCCTTTGCCGCTTGCGCGCACGCGCAAAGCAGTGTGACCCTGTATGGTCTCATCGACACCGGGCTCACCTACACGAACAACCAGGGCGGCCACAGCGCCTGGCAGATGGCGACGAGTTCCACGCAGAACACCGTGTTCGGCCTGAAAGGCTCGGAAGACCTGGGCGGCGGCCTGCATGCCAACTTCAAGCTGGAGCAAGGCTTCAACCTGAACAACGGCACCCAGGCGTTCCCCGGCGACGGCTTCGGTTCGCAGGCGTGGGTGGGGCTGCAAAGCGATCCGTATGGTTCGCTCACGTTCGGCCGCCAGTTCGACGTGGTCAACGACCTGCTCGGGCCGCTCTCCGCGGAGGCCAACACCTGGGGCGGCAACATGGCCGCGCATCCGTTCGAGAACGACAATCTCGCGGCCAATTCCGTCGTGATCAACAACGCGGTGAAGTACACGAGCCCCACGTTCTACGGCGCGACCTTCGAAGGCATGTACGCGTTCAGCAACAAGGCGGGCGCATTCGCAGACAACCGCGCCTATGGCTTCGCGCTCTCATGGGCACAAGGCCCCGTGAATCTCGCGGCGGGCTATCTGCAGTTCAACAACGCGGGCGGCGGCGTGACGGGCACCACGCCGAACGGCGCGATTTCGCAGGGCGACGGCAGCGCGAACTTCGTGGCGCAGCGTCAGCGCATCTGGGGCGCGGGCGGCAACTACACGTTCGGGCCGGCAACGGTGGGGCTCGTCTGGAGCCACACGCAGATCGACAACATGGCGGGCGTGTTCTCGTTCGGCACGGGCGGCTATCTGCCGCTCGCGGGAACGCTGCGGCTCGACAACTACGAGGTGAACGCCAAGTACGCGATCACGCCGGCGTGGAGCGTTTCGGGGGCCTACACGTACACGGATGGCGCTTACGGCAGCGGCACGACGGTCGCGTATCCCGCGTGGCATTCGGTCATGCTGCAAACCGACTACTCGCTCAGCAAGCGCACCGACGTCTATCTGGAAAGTGTCTATCAACACGTGCGCGGTGCGCCGGCCGGCACCGTGCTGAGCGAAGCGATGATCAATACGCTGTCGCCTTCGTCCACCGGCACGCAGGTGGCGGTGACAGTGGGGTTGCGGCACGCGTTCTAAAGGCGCGGTTTGCAGCCGGACTGCAAGAGAAAGGCCTGCAAACGAAGCGACGGGTCTGCACGGTCACTCATGATCGCCTCATGAAGCCGTGCGGGCCGCCGTATATCTCTTTGCCGCAGCGTTACTTATGCAATTCCGGCGCGCCTGCAAGCGAGTCCTGCAGCTTCGTGACGGCGTCCGCGGTAGCCAGTTGGGCTGCCAGGCCGAAGTTGCGGCGGAATTCGCTGAATTCCGCGTGACCCGTGCCCGTGACCTTCTCTGTCACAACCTGTTGGCCCGCCGGGTCCGTCACCGTGCACGTGAGCGTGACGGAAAAGTCGGTCGGCGGCCATGTCACGAGGCTCGGCGACGAAGACGTCGTCACGATAGTCGGCACGACCACGTAATCCAGATGCCTGGCGCGAATGGTTTCGGCGTCCGGTGCAGCTTTCAGTTTGGTCACGTTCTTGAACACGTGGCCCAACCCGACATACAGCGGCAACTCGAGATCGCGGTACGGGTGATAGCTGACCTTGTCGCCGCCACCGCCCGGCGTAATGACTTCGCGGCCGGCCTCATCGTCGGTGATGACGAGCGCGACGGTTTTGTCGAGTGGCGCCGTCTGGAGTGCAGGCAGCCTGGTGGGATCGCCCGTCAACGAAATTTCATGCGCGCAGCCGGACAGCACGGCGATCAGGCTGGCAACGGCCACGGTGCGAATCATCGTCATTGTTTTAATCCTCGTTCGTGTGGTTGGTGTATTCAAAATTCGAAGCGGCGTCTTATTCGATTGCCTTGCGGAAGGCCGGGTCGGCATATAGCGCACCGAGCAGCTTCTGCACGGCGATCGGATATTCCTCTCTCGCTTTCGGTACGGCGATCATGGCCGCGAATGCGGAATCCCATTGCGTTTGCGCGCTGACGACGTTGTCGTAGCGAATGTCGCCACTGCGCGTCACCACGAAGCGCGCGGCGAGCTTCGCGCCGCCTTGGGCAAGACCTGCGTCGATGTCGTTCGTGATCAAGGTGGCCTTGATTTCAACGTCGCTTTGCGGCGAGAGCTTGCCGGCCATCGTGAGTTCTCGTGTCATTGCGTCCGCCAGATAGTCGCCGAACGAGTTTCCGACAGGCGAGCGCATTGAATCTGCGCGCAGCGGCACGGGGTAGTAATTGGCCGGACCGGGGTTCGAAGAAAATTCGCCAAGCCGCGCATGCGCCGTCGGCATACTCTTCAGGGACTCGATATTGTCGACAGAGGGGGAGTAAGGCGGGGCAACCATTGAACAGGCGCCGAGCAAGACGGCAGGCGCTGCAAGCAACAGGCGCATGCGGCGAATGGGCATGGAGAATCCCTCGTGCGGTGAGCGGTTATTGTTGATCGCCTTGAGGCCGAGGCCGGCCCTGGCTCTTGTGATTTACCGCCCGTATTACGGCCGCATTGTCCGAATCTTTAGTTTTCGTTCTGGACCACTTCGCATTGCGATGCGAAGCGCATAGACATGCAAACATGCGGCGTCTGCGTGAGAAATGCCCCTTACTGCTCCGACACTGCCCTCGCCCGCGCCAGTAACGCGGGCAACATCTCGAACGAATCGATGAGTCCGTCGCAGGGCAGGGCCTGCGCGCCGTTCGGCCCTGCGTAACCGTAGGTGACGATGAAGACGGGTATGCCCGCGGCCTGCGCGGCCGCTACGTCGACGGGCGAGTCGCCCACGAGCACCGTGTTCGCGGCGTCCGCGCCGAGCAGTTCCGCCGCATGCCATAGCGGCTCGGGCGCGGGCTTCATGTGGGGAATCGAGTCGCCCGCCACGAGGGCATCGAGGTGGCGGGAGAGGCCCGTCAGCGCAAGCAACGGCGCCGCGAGCGACCGCGGCTTGTTCGTGACGCAGGCAAGCGCATACCCCTCGCGCTTCAGTGCGGCGAGCCCTTCCGTCACGCCGCTATAGACCGTGCCGAGGCGCCCGTTCACCTGCGCGTAGTAGTGGTGAAACACGGGCTCGGCGCGCCCTGCGCTCAAACGCCGGTCGAGGTGCGCGGCTTCGAGCGAGCGCCGCACGAGTGCCGGCACGCCGCGGCCAATCAGACCGCGTACCGTCTCCAGCGTCAGCGGTTCGGCGCCGAACTCGGCCAACATGAAATTGACGGCGGCGGCGATGTCCGCCGCCGTATCGACCATCGTGCCGTCCAGATCGACGAGCACTGCACGTGTCGGGCCGCTCATCGGCGTACCGCCGGGTTGCCTGTGATTCCAGCGGGCGTGGCAAAGCTCGCGGGCCTGATCGCGGCGCCTGGGAACAGCGTGTTGCCGTGCCAGCGGCGCAGCGTGGCCAGATCGACGATCGTGCACGGCTCGTGCGTGGCATGCAGCGCGAGCGGCTGATCCGGGTCGCCCAGATGCGGCAGCACGCGCAAGGCGTCGTCGAAATCGTGATGGGCCGTGTAGGCCGTAGGCGTCACGATGGTGGGAATGCGCGCGGCGCGGGCGGCACGCAGGCCGTTCACCGAGTCTTCGAAGGCGATGCAGTCGTTGCCGCTCAGGGCGAGCCGTTGCAGCACGTCGAAGTAGACGTCGGGCGCGGGCTTCTTCACGGGCGTGGTGTGGCCGTCGCAGATGGCGGCGAAGCGGTGGCGCCAGTCGGTGCCGAACGGCGTGCAGAGCAACGCGTCCAGATTGCCGGGCGTCGTGGTGGTGGCGATGGCCACGGGCACGCCGGCGGCGTTGGCCTCATCGATGAGACGCGCAATGCCGGGCCGCAGCGGCAGGCCGCCATCGCGCAGAAGCGCCGCGTAGTGGCGCGTCTTGATGGCATGCACGGCGTCGATCACTTCGCTCACACGCGAGCCCGCGGCCTCTTCAGGGTCGGTGATGCGCCAGTAGTGAAGCAGCCGTTCCTTGCCGCCTGCGACGGAAAGCAACCGCGTATAGAGCGGTTCGTCCCAGTGCCAGTCCAGCCCGGCCTCGGCGAAGGCCGCGTTGAAGGCCTTGCGATGAGCGGCTTCGGTGTCGGCGAGTGTGCCGTCAACGTCGAAAATGAGCGCTTGCATGGGCTGGTCCTGTGAGGGTCCCGCTGGCGGGGGGAGTCCCGTCGGTAGTCCGGTCGGCAGTTCGCGGCGGCGGCTGCGAGCGTGGGTGCAAGCCGCGAGACATGGGCCGGCAGATGAGCCGGTTCATTGACCGGTTCATTGGCCGATTCATTGGCCGATTCATGAGCCCGACAATAGCGAAGCAGCGCGGCGATGTGAATTCAGACATTCTTTCGTTGCCGATAAGCCGGGGCTTATTTCGGGAAGTTCTCCCGTTTAGCCTCCATTGCCAAACTGCGTGCCGATGGGCTAACTTGGACCATTGAGCTTCGCCGCGCGCGGTCGCGCCACACAACCGCGCGCAACGCTTCCGATACGGACAAGGAGAACAAGATGCTGGAGACACGCTGTTCCTTCCCTCCCTTGAAACCCGCTGCTGCAGAACGAGCCCATCCCGCAAGGCGCCGCGTGCGTCCGCTGACGCTGGCCGTTGCGTTTGCGCTTGCGGCCGGCACGGCGGTAGGGGCTGCGAGTGCTAACGCAGCCGGTGCAGCCGATGCGTCGGCGCCCACGGCCTACGTCACTTCCGAGAAGGCCGGCGTTGGCGTGATCGACCTGAATCAGATGACGCTCGCGAAGACCTTCCCGGTGGGCGCGGACGGTCCGCGCGGCCTGAGCCTCAACGCGGACGGCACGCGCCTGCTGGTGGCGAACAAGAACACGCGCGACCTTGCCGTGATCGATACGGCCACGGGCAACGTCGTGAAGCGCGTGAAGATCGGCAAAAACCCCGAGTATGTGCGCGTGCACAACGGCTACGCCTACGTGACCTACGAACCGGGCGAGGACGGTGGTCCGCCCAATGGAAAACCCGGAAAACCCGACAACCCCGGAAAAACCGGCAAACCGGCTGCGGAAGACGACGACGCGAACAAGCCGCCCGCCGAAATCGCCATCGTCGACATGAAGACGTGGCGCGTGATCCGCTCTGTCACGAGTGGCCACGAGACCGAAGGCATTGCGTTTTCGCCGGATAGCGACGCGATGCTCGTCACCAACGAAGGCGACGACACCGTGTCGGTCTACCACGCCCGCACGGGTCAACCCATTCGCACGGTGAAGCTCACGGCGGGCGGCCGGCCGCGCGGCATCACGGTGTCGCCGGACGGCAAGTATTACGTGGTCACACTCGAATCGCTGAGCAAGTTCGTGGTGCTGGACGCGCACGACTTCAGCGTGGTGAAGACCGTGGACACGAAGCTCGGGCCATACGGCATCACGTTCGGCCCCGAAGGGCAGCGGCTTTTGGTGGCCGCCGCGCGTGACAAGACGCTGCAGGTGTTCGACGGCCACAGCTTCGAGCACGTTACGGACGTGCCCATCGGGCAGCGCTGCTGGCACTTCAGCTTCACGCCGGACGGCACGAAGCTGATGCTGGCCTGCGGGCGCTCGGACGCGGTCTACGTGCTCGACGCGAAGAGCTATCAGCCCATCAAGCAGATCGGCGACCTGCCGCTTGCCTGGGGCATCGTCACGTGGCCGCGCAGCGACGGCACGATCGACTGAAGACGCATCACGGCATCAAAGCTCACGCGTGCCTCACACGCGTGAGCCTGTCGCTCCACGCATGCCAGGCACGCATGCTCCTGCCGCCTACTTCCACGCGTATCGCAGTCCCACCCACATGCCGCGCGGCGCACCGGGTCCCACGAACTGTTCGTTCACCGGGTTCGCACCGTCGAACGTGTGGCCGGGCCCATTGAAGAAGTTTTCGCCCAGCACGCCGTAGCTCGCATAACGCTTGTCGAGCAGGTTCGTCACCGTGGCGAACAGTTGCAGCTGCTTTGTGGCCTGCCAGGTCGTATCGAGGTCGATCAGGAAGTAGCCCGCAATCTTGCCGTTCACGTCCTGGTTGTTTTCGTCGCCCTGCGCGTAGATGCTGCCGCGCCACGTCAGGTTCGTGCCGATGTTCCACTTCGGCAGCGGCTTGTAATCGAGCCGCAGTTTCACGGTATTTTGCGGAATGCCCGGAATATGGTCGCCGGACTTCACGGTGATGTTGCCCGACGCATCCGCGCTCGAATTGCTCGCGCTGTTTTCAGTCCACGTCGAGCGATAAGTGGCGTTCACGTAGCTGTAGCTCGCGGTCACGGCGAACGGGCCGAACTCGCTGCGCCCCGCGAGTTCCAGGCCCTGGCGCCGCGTTCTGCCGACGTTCTGGAAGAAGCCCTGGTTGCTCGATGCGCCGTTGCTGCTCACGAACTGGATGTCGTTGTCGAGCGTGGTGCTGTAGACGGCCGCACTCCACGTGGTGCTCGCGCCGATGCGTCCGCGCGCGCCCACCTCGAACGTCTTCGAGATCACCGGTTCCAGCGCCGGGTCCGCCACGAACTCATTCGGCAGCGAGCAGGGCGCGGCAGGGTCCGCGCAGGCGAGTTCGATGGCCGTAGGCGAGCGCATGCCTTCGTTGTACGTGGCGTAGGCCGTGAAGTTGCGCGTGGGATTCCAGTTGATGCCCACGGCGGGATTGAAGCGTGAAAACGTGTGGTGGCCGTCGAGCTGCGGCTGGATGCCGCTTTCGTCGCCGATGGTGGCAGACGCCCAGTTGTAGCGACCCGCCAGCGTCAGCGCCCATTGCTTCGTGAGCGAGAGCGTGTCGCTGAAGTAGACGCCGTAGTTGGCCGAATGCGTTCGCGCGTCGGTCTGCAGCGCGAAGTCGCCAATGCCCACTGTCGCACGCGTCGACGTAAACGCGGCGTCCTGAGATGAAGACGTGTAATGCGAGTTCGAGAGATCGGCCGACACGCCCGAAACGAACTGGTTGTCCATGCCCGCGAGTTTGCCGAGCAGCGTGAGTTGCAGGCTGCCGCCGTAGCTGCCCGTAGAGACGATGGACTGGACGTTCGTGGCCTCCAGCGTGTTGACGGTGCCGTCCGCGTTCAGCGACCCGAAGTCGGGGTTGTTGTTGCTGCTGAGGTTGCTGTTGCGGAACTGGCGGAAGTAGGCGTTGCCGCTCAGCTCCACGTTGTCGTTGAAGAAGTGATCGCCCGAAAGCGTGGCGTAGCCCACGCTGTTCTTGTTTTCGTCCGGGAACGTGTACGGTTGCGCGGGGTTGCTCAGGAACGAGCGCGGAATCGTCTGGCTGCCGTGCAGGTCGTTGTCCGCGCCGCCAGCGGAAAACGAGAGCGTGGTGTCGGCGTCCGTGTAGCGCAGCTTGCCGAAGGCCTGGCGCACGCGGCTGGCATTTTGCGCGGCCCACCCGTTGTCGTTCGCGGCGCCGGCGGTCACGTAGTAGTCCAGATTCTGGCCGATGGTGCCGCCCTGTTCGATCTGCGCGGTCTTGCGGCCCCACGAGCCTACCTGCACTTCGGCTTCGCCGCCGGGGCTCGTCTTGCCGTTCTTGGTGGTGATCGCAATGGCGCCGCCCAGCGTATTGAGCCCGTAGGTGGGATTGGAGCCGGGAATGAGCTGGATGGTGTCGATGGCCTGCGACGGAATCAGGTCCCAGTTCACGATGTCGCCGAAGGGCTCGTTCACGCGCACGCCGTCCACGAATACCGAGAGCCCTTGCGGCGTGCCCAGCAGCGGCGACGCCGTGAAGCCGCGGTAATTCACGTTCATTTGCCAGGGGTCGCCCTGGGCGTCGGAGATATCGACGCTCGGCAGATTCTTCGCGAAATAGTCGATCAGCGTGCTGCGATGCTGCGCGTCGATGTCTTTGGCGTGCACCGTTTGCACGTTGGCGGGCACCTGGGCGAGCGGCGTGCCGATGCCGAGTAACGGCGTGGTGCCCACGACAACGACGGGCGCGAGGGTGGTTTCGGGGAGCGGTGTGTTTGCCGCGCTGTTGCCAGCGTCGTTGCCAGCGCTATTGCCCGCGTTGTTGCCCGATGCGTTTGGCGCCTCAGCTGCGGCAGCGGGCCGAGAAGCAGCGGGCTGAGAAGCAGCCGTTGCCGCCGCGGGTGTGGCCTGCGCCCACGCCGCCCCCGGAAGACCCGTCAGCGCACCCGTGATGCACGCGCCAAACACACCAAGACCGGCGCGCCGCATGCGCAGACGCCTGCGGCGCAAATGGATGGGAATGCTCATTGTCTCTGCTCCACCTGTTCGATGTCTTTTGTTGTTCGCCACAGATCATTGCCACGCGCGATGTCTGCGTGCTGAAAGCTTCGCACAAGGCATGGCATGCAGAACCGGGAGCTTTTCCTGATCTTGCCCGGAACCCTTCCCGAAGCCATAAAAGGCCGCTAAAAGACGTCGAAAGCGCCTGTAAAACAGTGCTCGCGCGCGCATGGGCTGAGTACAATCGAGCGGAATGGCACACGACCCAACCGACCTGTCTAGCGTTCCCAAGGCTCCTGATGCGAGCCCGCAGCCGTCACGTTCCGTTGCGTGGCGCGATCTGCTTTGCGTTGTCGTCATCACCGTGGTCGCGTGGCTGCTCGCCATGATGTTCGACTTCAGCGAACTGACCTACCGCTTCACGCGCCACCTCGAACGCTTTCAGCTGGACGAATTGCCCGCCACGTTATGCGTGCTCGCCGTGGGCCTTGCGTGGTTCTCGTGGCGACGCTATCGCGAAACGCAGCGCGAACTGGCGCGCCGCCGCATGCTGGAAGAAGAGGCCGAGCGGCTGCTCGCGGACAACCGGCGTCTTGCGAATCAGGCATTGGACGCGCAGGAGCAGGAACGCCGGCACCTCGCGCGCGAACTGCACGACGAGTTGGGGCAATACCTGAATGCGATGTCGCTGGACGCCTCGCGCGTGCGCGACCTCTCGGGCGAACGCGAACCCGAGATTCATCGCATTGCGCTTGCGCTCGTGCAGAGCGCGGGTCACGTCTACCGGCAGATCGGCGGCATGATCCGCAGGCTGCGGCCTATCGGGCTCGACGAATTTGGCTTGCCGAGCGCCCTGGAACATTGCGTGGACGGCTGGCGCGAACGGCTGCCGGACGCGTCGTTTTCGCTCACCATCGAAGGCGATTTCAGCGGACTCTCCGACGTGCTCAACATCACGCTCTACCGGCTCGTGCAGGAAGGGCTCACGAACGTGTCGAAGTTCGCGCGCACGTCGCGCGTGGAGATCTTTCTCGTGCGGGCGCCGCGCGATGCGGCGGCGGGACAGGTGAGCGAGGGCGCGCAGGGCGACGACGAGATCATCGTCTCGATGGCGGACAACGGTCCGGGCACGGACCTGGGCGAGCCGCGTGCGGGGCTCGGGCTCATCGGCATGCGCGAGCGCGTGGAAGCGCTGGGCGGCGAGTTTCAGCTGGCGAGCAAACCCGGCGAAGGCTTTCTGTTCTGCGCGCGTCTTCCGGCTCAGGCGGGGCTCGCCGGCCCCGTGAATTGAAGGCCCTGAAGGCCCAGGCGGCTTGCCATCTGCGCGAGCTGTACGCCGTTGTCGGCGCCGAACTTCTGGCGAATTACCGACTGGTGATTCGCCACGGTCTTTTGCGAAAGCCCCAGCTTTTCCGCGATGCTCTGCAACGTGTAGCCCTGCACGAGCAGCCGCAGTACTTCGAATTCGCGCGCGGAGAGTTGACGCCCCGGCGGACCTTCGCTGAATGCGTGGCGCAACGCGAGCGTTTGCGAAATATCGGGGCTCAGATAGCTCGCGCGCCTCGCCACTGTGCGCACCGCTTCCACCAGCACGTCCGGTGCGCTGGCCTTCGTCACGTAGCCGAGGGCGCCCGCATCCAGCGCGCGGCGCACGAAGATGGCTTCCTCATGAACGCTGAAAATCAGCACGCGCGCATGCGGTTCGCGTGCCAGCATGCGGCGCATGGCTTCAATGCCGCTTGCACCCGGCAACGACACGTCCATCACCACCACGTCCGGTTGCAGCGTGCAGAAGCGCTGGTAGGCCGCAGCGGCGTCGGCCGCTTCGCCGCATACGTTCACGTCGGCGTTGAGTTCGAGCAGACGCCGGTAGCCCTCGCGCACCACGGCGTGATCGTCGACGAGCAGGACGGAAATGGCGTTCTCGGTCATCGCACGGCTCCCGCGGTATCCGATGTGTGGTCGGTGTGCTCCGTCTGCGCGGCCAGCGCCCGCGAGTTGGCGTCGTTGCGAAACAGGATGGGTTGCTCGCGCAGGGCCGATATTGGCGTCGATCGGGCCACTGCCGCTTCGCGCACCACGCTCACCACTTTTTCATGCAACGGAGACTTGTCGCAGACCGGATCCGCATTGGCCGCGTCGCCCGTGAGCAGATACGCCTGGCAGCGGCAGCCGCCCAGGTCTTTCTCTTTTTCGTCGCAACTGCGGCACGGCTCTTTCATCCACGACGTGCCGCGATAGTGATTGAACGCGTCGCTCTCGTACCAGATGCTGCGCAGCGGTTGTTCGGTCACCTTCGGGAAGACGAGCCCCGGCAGATCGCGGGCCGCGTGGCAGGGCAGCGCGGTGCCGTCCGGCGCCACGCCCAGAAACACCGCGCCCCAGCCGTTCATGCAGCGCTTGGGGCGCCGTTCGAAATAGTCGGGTACCACGAAGAAAATCTTGCAGAGGTCGCCATGGGTTTCGCGATAGCGCTGCACCACGGCCTCCGCCTCTTCCAGTTGTTCGCGCGTGGGCATGAGTTGCGCCTGGTTCGCCTTGGCCCAGCCGTAGTACTGCGTGTTGGCGAGTTCCAGGTACTCGGCACCCATTGCAAGCGCCATCTCGATAATGCGGTCCACGTGCGGCAGGTTGTAGCGATGCAGCACGCAGTTGAGCACCATCGGAAAACCGTGTGCCTTGATGAGGCTCGCCACACGCCGCTTCAGATCGAACGTGCGCGTGCTGGAAAGGAAGTCGTTGAGTTCCTGCGTGGAGTCCTGAAACGAGAGCTGAATGTGATCCAGGCCCGCAGCCTTCAGGTCGCCGATGCGCTTGTCCGTGAGCCCGATGCCGGAGGTGATGAGGTTCGTGTAGAAGCCCAGCTTGCGTGCTTCGGCCACGAGCACTTCGAGGTCGTCGCGCAGCAGCGGCTCGCCACCGGAGAAGCCCAGTTGAGCCGCACCCAGCGCACGCGCTTCGCGCAGCACGTCGAGCCACTGCGCCGTATCCAGTTCGCGATTGTGTGCCGCGTAGTTCACCGGGTTCGAGCAGAACACGCAATGCAGCGGGCAACGGTAGGTGAGTTCGGCAAGCAGCCACAGCGGCGGCGGCACGTCGGGCGCCGCGGTTTGCGAAGCGGCGGCAGCGGGAGAGGCAAAGGCAGCAGCAGGTTCGTTCATGACACTACTCCAGCCAGCCGCGCCGCTGCGCTTCGGCCACGAATGAGCGGACTTCGCCGCCGATGTCCGTGGCGTTGAAGGCCTGTTCGAGATCGGCGATCAGCGTGTCGATGTTGCGCGTGCCGTCGCAGCGCTTCAGGATTTCGGCGGCGCTCTGGTTCAACTTCACCATGCCTTCGGGGTACAGCAGCACGTGCGCGTTTTGCGCCGGCTCCCATTGCATGCGGAACAGCGTTTTCAGCTTCAGGTTGTGCGCTTCGTCAGTCATTGCGGGAAGGCCTTTTCGATCGAGTCCAGCATCGTCCAGAGAATGTCGAGCTTGAATTGCAGTATCTCGAGCGCCCGTTCCTGCTGGTCGCGCCGCGTGAAGTGGTCGAGCGTGACTTCGAGGCCGTGCTCCACGTCGCGCTGCGCACGCGTGATGCGCGAGCGGAAGTAGTCGAGACCCACGGCGTCGATCCACGGGTAATGACCGGGCCACGTGGCGAGACGGTCGCGATGGATCTGCGGTGCAAACATCTCCGTGAGCGACGAGCACACCGCTTCCTGCCACGGCGCGCGGCGCGCGAAATTCACGTAGGCGTCCACGGCGAAACGCACGCCCGGCGTGACGAACCGCAGCGACCACAGGTCGTCGCGCGAAATACCGACGGCGTCTGCCAGGCGCGCCCACGTTTCGATGCCGCCTTCGTCTTCGCCGTAGCCGTCGTGGTCCAGAATGCGCTGCATCCAGCGACGGCGCGTGGCGCGGTCGGGGCAATTGGAGAGAACGGCGGCGTCTTTAAGCGGAATGTTGATCTGGTAATAGAAGCGGTTGGCCACCCAGCCGCGAATCTGCGTGGGCGAACAGCCGCCGCTGTTCATCTTCACGTTGAACGGATGATGAATGTGGTACGACGTGCCCTTCGCGCGCAACTGCTCTTCGAATGCCTCGCGGCTCCAGGCGGGCAGCGTGGGATCGACCTCGCGTACCGGCGCTGTGCCGTAGGTGTCGTTGATGTTCATGCCGTCTCCGTTTGATTTCGTCTGGTCAGGGCGCTCAACGCATTCAAACCCTCAAAGTTCGAACGCCATGCCGTCATACGCGACTTCGATTCCGTGGTCCGCAAGCTCGCGCCGCTCCGGGCCGTCTTCCACCAGAATCGGGTTCGTGTTGTTGATGTGGATGAGCACCTTGCGCGGTTTGCCCGTGCCGCTGCCGATCGAATCGAGCACCTCGATCATGCCGCCTGGCCCCGATTGCGGCAGATGGCCCATGTCAGCCGAGGTCTTCTTCGAAAGTCCCAGCCGGATCATTTCGTCGCCGGTCCACAGCGTGCCGTCCACGAGCAGCAGGTCGGCTTCGCGCATGGCGGCCAGCACGTGCGGTTCGATTGCGCCCAGCCCCGGCGCATAGAACGCCCGCTTGCCCGACTGCGGATTGATGAACGTGAGGCCGATGTTGTCGCCGCGTTCCGGCGCATTGCGATGCGGCGAGTACGGCGGTGCCTTGCTCGAAAGCGGCAGCGCTTCGATCTGCAAGCCCGGCAGCGCCGCGACGGAAAAGGCGCCACCGTCCAGCGCGATGGGGTGATGCTCCACGCCGCAGTAATGCGAGAGCATGGGGCCAATCGGAAAGCCCGTGCAGAGGTCTTGCCACACGGCCTGCGTGGCGTAGAGCGGCAGCGGCGTATCGCGTTCGCGCAACATCACGAGGCCCGTGACGTGGTCGATCTGCGCATCGATCACGAGCGCGGCGGCAATGCCGCTGTCGCGCACACGGCGCGCCGGTTGCAGTTCGGGATGCGCCGCGATCTGCGCGAGCAGGTCCGGCGACGCATTCACGAGCAGCCAGTCTTCGCCGTTCGCGCTCACCGCAATAGACGACTGCGTGCGGCGCGTCGCCTTCACCGTGCCGCGTCGCACGCCGTCGCAATTGCGGCAGTTGCAGTTCCATTGCGGAAAGCCGCCGCCTGCGGACGATCCGAGCACCTTGATTTTCATGTGGCGTAGCGCAGCGTGCGCTCCTCGCGGTTGGGTTCGGCAAACAGGCGTTCGATAGCGCGCGCCACGCGCCGGTGCAGCGCAGGGTCGCTCGCGAGATGGCCCGCGCCCGGCACGCATTCGGTCTGCACATGCGGCACGGCACGCGCGAGACGTTGCAGATTCTGCGGCGGACACACGGGGTCGCGGCTGCCATGCACGGCGGCAATCGGCACACCGGCCTTGCCCGCGCGACGCGCCAGCGCCAGCAGCCGCGTTTCGCCCAGCCAGCAGCGATGTACGAGATAGTGCGACTGCACGCGGTACTTCGCGACAAGCCGGTCTGCACGAGCGGGCGTGACGCGAGGCGTTCGCGTGGCCGAAGCCACGGCGCCGCGTCCGCACGAACGCGCGAGCACGACGTTTTCGTAGTCGCGCCACGCGAGCGCCACGGCGCGTTGACGTGCGTGGCTCACGCCGTATTGAAGCAGCGCGTGGCAACGACGCAGCAACGCGTGAGGACGCGTGCAATGCGCAGCGGACGCAAGCTTCGTCCACTGACGCGGAGCACGATGGCGCGAAGTCACGAAGAGTCCGCGCACTTCGCGTTCCGACGCGAGAAAGAGCCCGCGCAGCACGACCCCACTTAGCGATTCGGGATGCCGCCCCGCGTAGGCGAGCGCCAGCGCCGCGCCCCACGATCCGCCCAGCACGCCCCAACGTTCGATGCCAAGGCGCACGCGAATGGCTTCCATGTCGGCGATCAGCGCGTCGGTGCGGTTGTGGCGCACGCTGCCGCGCGGCTTCGATGCGCCCGCGCCACGCTGATCGACCAGCACGATGCGATGGCGCGAGAGATCGAAGAGCCGCAGCGCGCCCGGCTGGCTGCCGCTGCCGGGGCCACCATGCAGCACGGCCACGGGCAATCCATCAGCGGCGCCCGCAACGGCATAGCGCACGCGGTGTCCGTCGCGCGTGCGCAGTGTTTGCGACACCTGCGACGATGGCGACCGTGAACACGGCATCATGGCGGCCACGCTCATGGCAGCATTCTCGCCATCAGGTTGTCGCGGTCGATGAACTGGTGCTTGAGCGCGCCGGCAATATGCAGCGCGACGAGCACGATCATCGCGTAGGCGATGTAGCGGTGCGCGCCGAAGAAGAGGTGGCGCAGGCCAGCGTCGTCCCAGCCCCAACGCGGCAGCGCGAGGCCCCAGAAGCGCGTGCCGTAGCTGTTGAACGACGAGCCCAGATAACCGGTGACCGGCATGGCCACCATCCCGACATATAAAAGAACCTGCGTGGTGCGCGCGGCGGCGCGTTGCCACGGTGGCATCGGCGGAAGCGGCGGCCGGTTACGGGCCGCGCGCACCAGGATGCGCAGAAGCACCAGCAGGAAAACCGTCAACCCGAGCGACTTGTGCAAGTTGATCAACGTGGCCTTCACGGGCAGCCCTTTGGGCAGGCCGACCATGTACAGGCCCAGCGCGAGCAGGGCGATGATGGCGAGCCCGATCAGCCAGTGCAGCACGATCAGCGAGCCCGCGTAGCGACGCGGTTCGCGCAAACCGGTGGATTGGCGTGCAGCGGGAGAATGCGCCGTCGTCATCCCGATGTCTCCTATCGTTTTTGGGTTGTGCTTTCGTTGTCGAGGTGTTCTGCCGAACACCCCTCCTTTACCGCGCGCAGGCTCAGCCGGGAATCAGTATTTCTCCCCTGCCGTCCACGGCGAGGTCGCCGGTGTAGCGCGCCGGCAGCCGCGCGGCGCTCCACGCGGAAAAAGGCGCCATTTCGCCTGCGAGGCTGCGCACCAGCAGCGACCAGAACACGCCGAAGCCGCGCCCGCCGCCCGCAAAAGTGGGTGGCAAACGCTGCGGTTCGCGTGCGAGCAGCAGCGTGCCGCGCCGCATACCGTACGCATAATGCGGGCCCAGTTCGCCAGCTATGCAGACGGTGCCCGCCACGAGCCGCGACGCTGCAAATTCGCCTGCGTTGCCGCCCACCAGCACAACGCCGCGCCGCATGCGGTCGGCAAGGCGCGCGCCCGCGTTGCCGTGAATGGCGAGCGTGCCGCCCGTCATGCCGTCCATGTCGCCGGGTAGCGCGCTGGCCGCGAAGTCACCGGTGTTGCCGCTTACGGTGAGCCGGCCGCCACGCATCTCGCAGGCCGTGAAGTGACCCGCATCGCCGCCGACGCTCAGCACGCCGCCCGCCATGCGGTGGCCCGCGTAGTCGCCTGCCGCGCCCTGCACGACGAGGTGCCCGCCATTCATCGCGACGCCGAGCCTGTCGAGCCACGGGCCTGCGCCTTCGATCATCAGCGTGGGGCCGCCTGCATCGCTTTCGCTGCGCGCCACGTCGAACAGATCGCCTACGGCGCACGCTTCGTTGCCCGCATGCAGCACGATGCGTTCGATCTCGGCGAGCGGTTTGCCGTCGAGTAATTCGGGCAGCAGCGGCGATGCATCCACGCGAAAGCCGGGCGCCTTCTTCACACGCAGGGTCGTGGTGCTCATGCGTGGCTCCCGTCCAGTCCCGCTGCAAGGGCGTGCAGATGGAAGTGATAGGGCCCGAGCTTGCCGCCGTAGTTGCCCGCCGAAATGCGCAGCATGCCCGCCGCGCGGCCACGCGCGGTGGCGGCCACGATGCCCGTCGTCATTGCGGCGGCCACGTCGGCTTCCGTGAGTCCATCGATCACGATTTCCAGCACACAGCCCACTTCGTCCGTGAGTTCGCTGCGCGGCGAGAGGCCCACGAGCGTGGGACAGAACGCGTCGTTGGTGGAGGCAGTCGCGCCCCGATACTTCGAGCCCACCTTCGACCCCGAGCGCACCACGCCGCCCGGAAACGGCATCACCACGTTCGGCAGCTTGCACATCGCGGCCACGGCGGCTTCGGCGGCGGCGAGGGCGGCGTCGGTGTCGGTGGCAAGCAAAAGCAGATTGCCGCCGCCCACGGCTTTTACCGTGGGCGCCGTCTCTTCGCAGACGAACTCGCCATCCATCACCGGCACGCGCCAGTAGCGCGTGGTGCCGATCATCTTCGCAATCTGCCAGCCGTCGCCGAAGAAACGCAGCGTGCTGCCAAGCGCCGCGTTGTCCGAAAGCGGCGCGCGGTTCGTGGCGCGGTCGATACCGCCATACACCGCCGTGGTCGGGCACGTCAGCACGCATTGGCCCACGCGCCGCTCCACCTGCTTCGCCAGTTCCTTCGACGACACCGCGAACAGCAACACGCTCACGCCCGGCCGCCCGTCGGGCGTTTCGTCGGGCGCCAGTTCGCGTTCGATACCGGCCTCGCAGCCGCAGCCGATCACCGAGGTCGCGAAGCCCGTCATGGAATGCGCGGCGTGGTGCGCCCACTGCGGCGTGTGCGCCGTCACGACGAGCCGCGTGGCCTTCATCGGGAAGGCTTCGGCGAACGTCCTGTCGATCAGCGTGCCGTTGATCGTAAGGGGCGCGGTGTCGGTCGTCGCGGGCTGTTCGTGCTCCATCTCTCGGCGCCTGGTTGGTTGCGTGATGCTGACGTGATGCTTGCGTGAGGTTGCACTTGCTGCGCGTTCAGCGCGGGTTCGCGTGGTTCAACGCGGGGTTCAACGCGTAGTTCACCGGTTTTCCGCCTCCTCTGCGGAGAAGCATTCGACCGGCAACAGCTTGCCTCCGCGGCAGCACGCACACGCTTCGTCGTTGCTGATCGCGGCGTGCGCGAAGTTCGTGGTGAGATTCGCGTCGCTCCACGCGCGCAGGGTCTTTTCGATGCCACGGTCGTAGTCGGGCGTCACGAAATGGATGCCGCCCGTGGGCACCGAAACGAGCGTGCCGTCGCGCGCTACGAGATGACCATCCTTGAACACGTAGGCCGGCGACGTGAACATGCGTTCGCGGTCGTCCTGGTTGCGATAGACGGCGATATCCGCCGCCGCGCCTTCGCCCAGGTGGCCGCGATCGCGCAGGCCCAATAGCTTCGCGGGGCCCGCGCGGGTGATGATGGCGATTTCGTACAGCGAGAATTCGCGCTTCAGTTCGCGCAGCGCGCTGGCCACCTGTGCCTCGGGGTGCAGCTTCGCGAGTTGCTCGTCGCGAAACGACTTGTCCATCAAAAGGCGAATCAGGTGCGGGTAGCTCGTGAACGGGCCGCCGTTCGGGTGGTCCGTAGTCATCGAAACGCGCCACGGGTCGTCCACGAGCAGGAAGATTTCGAGCCCGATGATCCATTGCAGCGCGTTCACGTAGCTCTGTTCACGATAGCGGAACGGCACCACGCCGCAGCCCGCATCGCATTCGATGTCGCCCATCACCCACTTGTGCGGCCGCGCGAACGGCGCGTTGCGGAACTGCATCATGGTGTCGCCGGAAGCGGTGACGGTCTGCCCGAAGATCACCTGGCCCACGTCGATGGTCACGTTGGGCCGCGCGTTCACGGCCTCGGCAATTTCGCGCGCGCCCGACGAAAACTTCTGCGGCCCTTCGGTGCCGTAGCTGTGGAACTGGATGTGCGTGAGGTGGATGGGCAGGCCGTCTGCTGCATCCATGGTCTTGATGGTGGACGCGAGATTGCCCGGCACGCCCAGGTTGCTCGCGTGCACGTGCAGCGGATGCGGCACACGCAGTTCAGTGAGCGCGCGCGTGAGCGTGCGCAGCACGTCGCGCGGCGTGACGCCGTAGTGCACATGCGCTTCGTCCACGTCGAGCGCGCGCTGGTTGAACTTGAACGCCGAGATGCCGCCGGGGTTGACCACCTTCACGCCGAGCGCCTTGCTTGAGTGCAGCGTCCAGCCCACGTAGTCGCGAATGCGTTCGGTGCCGGCGCCGGAGGCCAGCAGTTGCAGGAACAGTTCGTCGTTGCCGAGCATCACGTAGGCGCCGTGATCGATGATCGGCGTGTCGCCCATTTCCAGATGCGCGTGGCGCGCGTTCGAAGCCATCATGGCGGGCTCGAAGGCCGCGGTGTAGCCCATTTCCGCGTAGCGGTAGCCGGTGGCGAGCGTGCCCGGCGTGCAGACGCCGCACGAGGGCAGGCGCAGGTAGCGACCTTCGGCATCGCGCGTCGGTTCGAGCACTGCACTGCCGTTCGCCTCACACGCGCGCGCACGTTCGGCTTCGCGCGCAAGGTCGGTGCGATGGTCTTCGGGCAACAGCAGGCGCGAGATGTTCGTCTTGCCGCCGCCGATGTGCGAATGCAGGTCGATGCCGCCCGCCATCACCACCATGCCTTCGGCGTCGTATTCCATGTCGGCGGGCACGTGGTCCGGCACGTTCACGATGCGGCCGTCGCGAATCGCGATGTCGCGACGCTGGCCGTTCACCCCGTTGATCGGGTCGTAGACCGTGCCGCCTTTGAGTCGGATGAGGCTCATGAGGCTTCCCCGTCTGCGGACGCGGCGAGTTTTGCCAGCAGTTGTGTGGCCACGGCATGCACCGAAGGCAGCGCGGCGCCCCGCGCGGCGGCAAGCGGCATGACCACGGAGCTATCCACACGAAAGAGATGCCCCGTGTCGTCGATGCCCGGCGTCGCGACCGGAATGAACACCGTGGCGCCACCGCGCGCCTTCGCCGCCTCCGCCAGCGCCGGGTGCCCGAGCACGACGGCGGGCACGTCGGCCTTCAGCGTGGAAGGCAAGGCGTGCATCGCGAAGCTCGTCACCCACAGCAACGCATCGGCCTCGTTGGCGGCAAGCAGCGTTTCGGTGCGATAGCGGTACGGGTCGTAGTCGAGCGTGGCGCCCCCTGTTTGCGAGGCCGCCGCCGAAACGCGTAGACGCAGCGGCAAGCCCGAAAGCCACGTCACAGCCTGGTTCACGGTGAGCGCGCCGTCGTCGCCGCTGAGGGGCAGGCAACCCGCGCGCGTGGTGAGATTCGCGGCCTTCGCGATGCGGTTCAGCGCTTCGATCAGCAGCGCCGCATGCGGGTGCGGCAGCGTGGCGGGTTCGTAGACGAACACGGTGTAGCGGGCCGCTGCAATGCGCGCCTGCAATGCGGCGAGGGCGTTGGCGGCGGCGCGGGCGTCGGCCGGAAAGGTTTCGGGGCGGCGGCCGTTCACGAGCGCAGACCAGATGGCGAGCGTATCGAACGGGTCCGCGTTAGCGAGCAGCGTTTCGCTTTGCGTGTGCGTGAGGCCCGCTGCGGCGGGGTCCGGCGCGCAGCCTGCGAACACGAATTCGCGTGCCATCGAGGTGCCGCCGAATGCGCGCGCAAAGAATCGCGGATAACGCTGCGAGGGCTCGCACGCGAAGAACACGACGAGGTCAGCGCGTGCGCGCACTTCGGAGAGCGTGGTGAAGAACGCGCCGCGGTCCTGGAATGCGAGCGTGGCGGGCGTGAGCGCGTCGCCGTGCAGATGATCGAGCGTGGCGCCGCAGTGGGCCGCGAGCGTGTAGAGCGCGCGTGCGCCGGCTACGTCGGTGGCGAGCCCGCCGAAGAGCGGACGGCGCGCGGCGCCGAGCACCGCCGCCGCACGTGTGAGCGCGGCATCGAGCGACGTTTCCTGGCCGTCCACGATGGCCGGTGTCGTTGCGTCGCTCGCGCCATAGGTGGCGAGCGCCTGCGCAAGCCGCGGACAGTCGTGACCGGACACGGCGAGCGTGCCGTCGCGCTGCGCGCTGACCGTGAGGTCGTCGCAGAGCAGCGGACAGAACGGACAGGTCCAGTCGTGCGTGTCGTGGGTGACGCGAGTGGGCGACGCGGCAGACGGCCCGCCCGCATCGGCCGACGAAGATTCGTTGGGCGAAAGAGGCATGGCGCCGTTTTAGCAAGGTCCATGCCGAAATGTGTGCTTTCGAACTGAGCGCGCTGGGGGGCGTAGGCAACGCTGCGCAGCGTTGCGCATGAAATTGCGCGGACGTGCCTCGTCTTATGTGCGGGCGAGGTATGTGCGGGCAAGGCAATGCCCCGGCACCCGATGCGCCGCGAATACGCGTTTTGCAGGGCCGTTTTGCAGTGCATCACGTCGCAGCGTCTTCGAGCGGGTGTTTCTGGAATGAGCAGCCAGGGCGCGTGCGTTCCAGCATCGAACAGGTTGTGTGTCGTTGCGGCACACAGTGTCACTGCAAGGGCACGCGCTGACTCACCGGCTTGCCGTCTCCTTACAGCGCAACGCGTCTGTATGCGCTTCGTCGTCTGGCATGGAATTTGTGTGATCTGCCCGCGCGCGGATGGCAGGCGTGCATGGCGCGAGATCGCGGGGCTGTACGCGGCCATCGTGAAGCGCGGACGCGACGAGCCACGCAGTGGCACCCGCGCGTTCGGCGCGCACGAGGTCTTGCGCATCGCGAATGCCGCCTGCGCCGATGACCGTGGTGTGCGCCGGTACGCTCGCGCGGATGCGCTCGAAGGTGCGCAGATCGGGGCCTTCATAGCTGCCGACCTGATCGAGCGTCATCGCGATCACGCGCTGTGGCCACCAGGTTGTGGTGGTGTGGGCAGCGTTG
This sequence comes from Paraburkholderia sp. SUR17, assembly GCF_029536165.1. Classification (NCBI taxonomy): domain Bacteria; kingdom Pseudomonadati; phylum Pseudomonadota; class Betaproteobacteria; order Burkholderiales; family Burkholderiaceae; genus Paraburkholderia; species Paraburkholderia sp. SUR17. The sequence goes on along the minus strand of NZ_CP120509.1, from coordinate 2,793,629 downwards.
GGTGGGAATAAAGCGGATTCCGAAGTGGTTTGCGAGAGATGTTCCGCGCCGGCAGCGAGCAGTTCGCCTGCGCGGTGATCGAGCGAAAGGATGGGCGAGTGCCCGGCGTCTTCGGCTTCGCGTAATGCGTGGATGTCGCGCAGCGACTCGGAGCCGAACACGGGCACGAGGGTGGCGGGTGTGGTGGTTGTGGCCGGCGACGTGGCGGCCGTGTTGTGCGCAGCGTCTGCGTGGTGAATGGCCGCGAAGAGGGCGCGCATCGCGGTGTAGTCTGCGTAGCCCGCGTCGAGCCAGATCTCGGTGCCGGGCAACGCGCGGCGCAGCGCGGCGAGCGTTTCGACGTGCGCGCCGTGCCCGAGGATGGCGCCGAGGTCGGCCACGTAGAGGGTCTGCGGGGTCTGCGCGCCGCTCACGGCGAGCAGCGCGCGAGCCACGGCAACGGGCTCGCTGGTAGCGGCGAGCGGCGACTCAATGGGCCGATAGGCACTGCGTTCGCCGCGCACGGCGCGCACGGCATGGCCGTCGAGCAGATCGAGAACCGGTATCACGAGCATAGGGGCGTATTCCTTTGACCAGCATCTTTGTCTACGAGTATCTCACCGGCGGCGGTATCGACCCCGAGCTGGCCGGCGCAGGCAGTCTCGCCGATCTGAGCGCGCTGATCGTGGAAGGCCGCGTGATGCGCGACGCGCTCGTGGCGGACCTGCACGCGCTGGGCGGCATCGAGGTGACCTTCGCAAGTTCGCCGTTCGAGAACGTGGCGCCGGGGCACGCGCATTGTATGGCGCGGTCCGGCGAAACGATGACGGACTTCGTGGCCCGCGTGGCGCGCGACCACGACTACACCTGCGTGATCGCGCCCGAATGCGACGGGCTGCTGCTGGGGCTGCACGACGCGGTGAGCGCATCGGGCAGCGCGCGCTGGCTGGGCTGCACGCCGGAGGCCATTGCGCTCGCCACCAGCAAGCGGGCCACCGCGGCGCGCCTTGCCGCGCACGGCATTCCGGCGACGCCGGCTATCGAACCAGGCGAACCGGGCGAACCGGGGGAACCAGGCGAAACTTCGCACCTCGCATCGACCGATGCCGGCCACGCAGACGCTGGCCGCTGGGTCGTGAAGCCCGACGACGGCGCAGGCGGACTCGACACCTTCGTCTTCGACCGCTTCAGCAACGCACGCGCCGAATACCTGACGCGCCTTGCCGACGGACGCAACCCCGTGCTGCAGTCGTGGGTGGAAGGCGAGCCGCTCAGTCTTTCGCTCGTCTGCAGCGAGCACGGCGCGGAGCTCATCAGCATCAACCGTCAGCGCATCGGCCTCAACGAACGCGGCGCCGAGGCGCACACGCCGCAGATTGTGGAGTTCGACGGCGTGCAGGTGGACCGCATCGACCGCTCCGGCGAGCGCGGCCGGCAGCTTGCTGCGCTCGCGCGTCGTGTGGGGCAGGCCGTGCCGGGGCTGCGCGGCTTCGTCGGCATCGACGTGGTGTGGAACCCGGAGCGCGGGCCCGTCGTGGTCGAGATCAACCCGCGCCTCACGGTGGCCTATGCGAGCCTGAGCGACGCGCTCAATCGCAACGTGGCCGCCGAACTGCTCGCGGCGCACGGCGTGCCGGTGAGGCGCGGCGCCGCGCGGCAGCCGTCGCGCGCGCAACCGTGCGGAGTGCAGCCTTGAGCGCCGTGCGCGACATGGTGGCGGCGCCGCGCGGCGCCGTATTCGGCTGGGACGTGGGCGGCGCGCACGTGAAGGTCTGCGCTGTGGATGCCGCGGGCGCCGTGCTCGACGTCGCGCAATGGGCCTGCCCGCTCTGGCAGGGGCTGGATCATCTGGAACACACCATCGGCCTCGTGCTCGAACGCTGGCCCGAGGCGGCCATGCCCGCTGCACGCCACGCGGTGACGATGACGGGCGAGATGGTGGATCTCTTTCACGACCGCGCCGAAGGCGTGCGCGAGATTGCCGGCACGCTGGCGCGCCGGCTGGGGCGCAACGTGCGCTTCTACGCGAACGACGCCGGTTGGTTCACCGAAGCGCAGTGCGCGGCGGGCTGGCGCAGCGTGGCCTCCGCGAACTGGCTGGCCACCGCGCGCTGGGTGGCCACGCGCGTGCCGGACGCGGTGCTGGTCGACATCGGCAGCACGACGACGGACATCGTGCCCATCGCGGGCGGCCACGTAGCGGCGCGCGCCACCACGGACGCGGGCCGGCTGGAAACCGGCGAACTCGTCTACCAGGGCGTGGTGCGCACACCGCTGTGCGGCGTGGCACATCGCATCGAATTCGGCGATGCGCGCGTGAACGTGATGAACGAATGGTTCGCGACGACGGCGGACGTCTATCGCGTGACGGGCGAACTCGAACCGCTCTACGACCTGCATCCGAGCGCGGACCACGGCCCCAAGACGGTGGCCGCGAGCGAGGCGCGGCTTGCACGCATGATTGGCCGCGACGCGCACGAGGCGACGCACGAAGCGTGGCGCCGCTTCGCGTTGCAGTGGCGCGAGCTTCAACTGCGCGAAATAGGTGCGAATCTGGCGCGCGTGGTGGCGCGTGTCGTGGCATCAGAGCCCGGGCTCGCGAAGGCGCCGCTGGTGGGCGCGGGCTGTGGGCGCTTTCTCGTGGCGGCGCTCGCGCGCGACGAGGCGCGCTCCTATATCGATTTCGGCGGGCTCGCGGGCGTGCCCGAGCATTGCGCGGATTGGGCCGCCACCTGCGCGCCGAGCGTGGCGGTGGCGTTGCTCGCCTCGCAGGGCATGACAGAGGCATCGGAGAACACAGAGGAACACGAGCGCCTGCGCGGCGCAGCATGAGCCGCGGCGACAGCCCAACGTGGGGGCAGAGGCCGGGACAGAGGCCGGGACAGAGAAGCGCAGCAATCAGATGAATCGAACGCGAATGCGAGGACAACCGTCATGTGGGTGGTCAAGATCGGGGGCAGCCTGAGTCACGAGCCGGCGCTGCGCACGTGGCTCACCGAACTGTGCGAGCTGGGCGGCGGGCGGGTGGTGATCGTGCCCGGCGGCGGCGATTTTGCGGACAAGGTGCGCCAGTATCAGGGCGAGTGGCATTTCGACGACCTCGCCGCGCACAACATGTGTCTGCTCGCCATGACGCAGTACGCCATCCTGATGCAGGGCGTGCTGCCTGAACTCGTGCTGGCGTCGAGCGAGGCGAAGATCCGCCGCGCGCTGCGCGACGGGCACGTTGCCGTGTGGGTGCCCACGGCGCTCATGCGCGACACGCCGGACGCCATGAGCAACTGGGACACCACGTCCGACAGCCTCGCCGCGTGGCTCTCCACCATGCTGAACGCGGAGCGGCTGATCGTGGTGAAGTCGTGCCCGATAGGCGATGGCGAACCGCTCGAAACGCTGGCGTCGAGCGGCGTGGTGGACCGTCGTTTTCTGGACTACGTGAACGAAGCCAACTACGTGGTCGAACTCTTCAACAAGGACAACGCCGCGCTCATGCGCGAACGTCTGCTGAATGTGCCGGTGAGTTGAGGGGGCGCGTCATCTCGGCGGGGCGATGCAGCGCGCTCGCCCATTGCGCGACGCGCTGCGGGTCGAGGCGCGAGCGCCGCCCGTCGGCGCAGAGCGCGGTGCGAAAACCCGCTACGTCGGGCGCGAGTTCGCGAATCTGCGCAAGCTGCGCCCAGCCCAGCGCGCCCGCAATGCCGCACAAGGCACCGCGCGAACGCGCAAGCCGCAGCCAGCGCGCGAGCGTGCCGGTGTCCACGTGGTCGAACAGCGTGAGGCCGTCTTTTCCCGCGGTGTCGAACATCAAGCCCGTGAAGCCGAGCGTGGCCGCGTGTTCCACCAGTTCGTTATCCACACTTTCCACGCCGCCGTCGCAGAGCAGCACGGGCACCACCGTGGCGGGCAGCGACGCAAGTTCGTCGAGGCAGCGGCGTGCGGCCGGCCCGGGCGTCACGCCCACCTTCACGTAATCCACGCCGGCGTCGGCCACGTCGATGACGCGCGCGGCGATTTCATCGAGCGCGTCGGGCGGCACGTCGCCAATCGTCGCGCTGATCGGCTTCACCGGATACTGCGCGCGCAGCCGGCTCGCAATGTGCGCGATGGCGCTTGCGGGCAGGCCACCCAGTGCGCCGTCGTTCGGCTCCTTGAGGTCGATCAGTTCCGCGCCGGCGCGGGCGGCTTCAAGGGCCTCGTCTTCCGAGCGGACGCTCGCGAGCAATGCGGTCATTGCAGTTCTCCGTGGTGCGGGTGGGGATCGAGATTGCCCGCGGGTTCGGGGGTGTTGCGGCCGGGCTCGCGCGCCGCGTTGGCCCGGTGGCGTGCGACGGCCGCCGTGAGCCAGGCCCAGGCGGCGCGTTCGGTATCGCCGGCGGTTTTGTCGATGGCGATTTGCAGGTACGCCATTTCGCGGTCCACCTTGTCGGCGGGCAGCATGGCAAGGCGGCTCACCAGAATCGCGCCTTCCACCACGGCGGCCTGCGCGCGGTTGAAGCCTTCAAACGGCGCGTGTTCCTCGCGGTGCACGCAACGCATGCGGAGCACGGGGCGCGTGGGGTCGTCGCTCATGTCCTCGAGTTCGAGTTCGGCATGCGAGAGCGAATCCGCCAGCCGCACGCTGTTCACGCGGCTCGCGGCAACGGTGGGCCAGTCGGTAGCGAAACGCGTGACGCAACCGGCGAAGACGCGAACGTCGGTTGTGAAATTCACGACTGCCGCGCGCGTGGCGACGATGTTCTCGAGCGTGGCGGAGGGCCGGAACGGGGCGAGGATCACGAAGCCGCCCTCGTAGCGGATGCCCATGGGCGCAACGTGAGGCCGGCCGTCGGGCGCCGCCGTGGTGACGATCGTTTCGAAAATCATGTGGGAACGTATGTCCAGGCGGAGCCTGCGCCGGCGGCGGCACGATTCAAAAAATAGAAAGCCCGTGAAAAGGGCCGCAGAAGGGGTACAGAGACCCGTTACGCGGCCCGTGCGGGCTTATCGCGTAGCGATATACATCGTGATTTCAAAGCCTAGACGCATATCGGCGTAGCTGGGGGTGGTCCATTGCATCCTTGTATCCCTCCATGTGAATGATTCAGGGAAATCACCATGTGCCGGCGTGATGCCGGACACCACGGCATGCGGCGTCACGCAAGCTCCGTGCCGGAAACCCTGACAGTACGCCTGCGCTGCCAATCGCCCGTGGCGACACGTGGCGATATGCAACGCACGGCATCCGCCGGCGTAAGACAACACAAGAGCTAGCCAGACCATAACGTTATAGCCCATTTGCGGCGGTGTGCCGGAAACGCAGCAAAGTGCTCCATCGTTTTTTTGCGGCGCATTTTTACGCTGTCACGCCGGCTTTCATTCACATACCAAAAATCCATTTGGCGATGCGAGATCAATAAGGGATCGCTTAACCCTGGCGAATTAAATCGTGAATTTTCAATGCGTGCGCGGTTGCCTACAGTGCGTCCCATGCGCTGCGTTTTTTTCGGAGCGCCTCGCCAACCAGGCAACCAGGGATACGCCATGAACGACTTCAGTCAAGCAGCGATCGAGTCCGCACGTGAACCACGCAATGCGCGCAATCCGCGCGAACGGTACGCCGCGGGCGTCATGAAATACCGCGAGATGGGTTACTGGCAACCCGACTACACGCCGAAAGATACCGACGTGATCGCGCTCTTTCGCATCACGCCGCAGCCGGGCGTGGATCCGGAAGAGGCTGCGGCGGCCGTGGCCGGCGAATCGTCCACGGCCACGTGGACAGTGGTGTGGACGGACCGCCTCACCGCCTGCGACATGTACCGCGCCAAGGCGTTTCGCGTGGAGCCGGTGCCCGTTTCGCGCGCCGACGAACCACAGTACTTCGCGTACATCGCTTACGAACTCGACCTGTTCGAAGAGGGCTCCATTGCGAACCTCACCGCGTCGATCATCGGCAACGTGTTCGGCTTCAAGCCGCTCAAGGCGCTGCGCCTGGAAGACATGCGCATTCCGGTGGCGTATCTGAAGACCTTCCAGGGGCCGGCTACCGGCATCGTGGTGGAGCGCGAACGGCTCGACAAATACGGTCGCCCGCTGCTGGGCGCCACGGTGAAGCCGAAGCTGGGTCTCTCGGGCAAGAACTATGGCCGCGTGGTGTACGAAGGTCTCAAGGGCGGGCTCGACTTCCTGAAGGACGACGAGAACATCAACTCGCAGGCCTTCATGCACTGGCGCGATCGCTTCCTCTTTTCGATGGAAGCCGTGAACCGTGCGCAGGCCGAAACGGGCGAGGTGAAGGGCCATTACCTCAACGTCACGGCGGGCACGATGGAAGAGATGTACGAGCGCGCCGAATTCGCGAAGGAACTGGGCTCGTGCATCGTGATGATCGACCTCGTGATCGGCTGGACCGCGATTCAGTCCATGGCGCGCTGGGCCCGCAAGAACGACATGATCCTGCACCTGCACCGCGCGGGGCACAGCACCTACACGCGCCAGCGCAATCACGGCATCTCGTTTCGCGTGATTGCGAAGTGGGTGCGCATGGCGGGCGTGGACCATGTTCACGCGGGCACCGCGGTGGGCAAGCTGGAAGGCGACCCGCTTTCGGTGCAGGGCTATTACAACGTGTGCCGCGAAGCGCACAACGAGGTCGATCTGTCACGCGGGCTGTTCTTCGATCAACCGTGGGCGGGGCTGCGCAAGGTGATGCCGGTGGCTTCGGGCGGCATTCACGCGGGGCAGATGCATCAATTGATCGACCTCTTCGGCGACGACGTGGTGCTGCAGTTCGGCGGCGGCACGATTGGCCACCCCGGGGGCATTCAGGCCGGCGCGACAGCCAACCGCGTGGCGCTGGAGGCCATGGTGAAGGCGCGCAACGAAGGCCGCGACATCCTCAACGAAGGGCCCGACATTCTGGAAGCCGCTGCGCGCTCATGCACGCCGCTCAAGCAGGCGCTGGATACGTGGCGCGACGTGACGTTCAACTACGCGTCCACCGACACGCCCGACTTCGCCGCCACGCCCACGGCTGCATGAATCGCGCGAGCGACGTTCGTCACCTGACGCGGTTCTTGCTTCATCACTTCATCTGCACACGAGGTTTGCCATGCGCATCACACAAGGGACGTTTTCTTTTCTGCCCGAACTGACCGACGAAGAGATCAGCGCACAGATCAACTACGCGCTGGGCCAAGGCTGGGCGTGCTCGGTGGAATACACGGACGACCCGCATCCGCGCAACACCTACTGGGACATGTGGGGCCAGCCCATGTTTGACCTGCGCGACGCGGCCGGCGTGATGCAGGAAGTGAAGGCATGCCGCGCCACGTTCCCGCAGCACTACATCAAGGTGAATGCGTTCGATTCGGTGCGCGGTTTCGAGACCATGCGGCTCTCGTTCATCGTCAATCGGCCGGCGCATGAGCCTGGCTTCCGCCTCACACGCCAGGAGGCACAGGGTCGCGTGCAGCGCTACGTCATGGCGAGTTATGCGAGCGAGCGGCCCGAGGGCGAACGCTATGGCGCACAGGAATGACGTGACGGTTCGGGTTTGCTCCGAACGCGGCGGCAACGCGACGTACCGCTGAACAAAGAACCTCTCAGGGAGACAGCAATGACGGTGGAGGCAACCATCGAGCAGCAGGCCGGGCAGCGGGTCGGGCAACACGGCGAGGAGCGCAGCGTTTCGGCTGCGGGAGCGCAGATCGCGCGTCATGAACCGGCTGAAGCCGCGCAGGCAGCCAACACCGCGAATGCCGCGGAAACCGCCCGCGTAAACCTCGCCGCGCTCTATCGCGATTCGGGTATTGGCGACGTGCTGGCCGAACTGGATCGCGATCTGGTCGGCCTCGTGCCCGTCAAGACGCGCATTCGCGAAATTGCGGCGCATCTGCTCGTGGAACGCGCTCGCGATGCGCTGGGGCTTGCCGGTTCGCCTCCCACGCTGCACATGTGCTTCTCCGGCAACCCCGGCACCGGCAAGACGACCGTTGCCATGCGCATGGCCGAGGTGCTGCATCGGCTCGGCTACATTCGCCGCAACCATCTGGTGTCCGTTACACGCGACGACCTGGTGGGCCAATACATCGGCCACACCGCGCCGAAAACGCGCGAGGTGCTCAAGCGCGCGATGGGCGGCGTGCTGTTCATCGATGAAGCGTATTACCTGTATCGCCCCGAAAACGAGCGCGATTACGGGCAGGAGGCCATCGAGATCCTGCTGCAGACCATGGAGAACCAGCGCGACGACCTCGTCGTGATTCTCGCGGGCTACGCCTCGCGCATGGAAGTGTTCTTCGAGAGCAACCCGGGCTTTCGCTCGCGCATTGCACACCACATCACGTTTCCTGATTACGACGAGGCCGAGCTGCTCGAAATAGCAGACCGCATGCTCGCCACCATGCATTACCGGTTCGACGCCGATTCGCGTGAGGCCTTCGCCGACTATCTCGCCATCCGCACACGCCAGCCGGCCTTCGCGAACGCGCGTTCCGTGCGCAACGCGCTGGACCGCGCGCGCCTGCGCCAGGCCAACCGTCTTTTTGCCGCCGCCATGCAAACCGATGCGCCTCTCGATGCTTGCGCGCTCACGCTGATTGCCGCCGCCGATGTGCGTGCGAGCCGCGTGTTCAGCGAGCCGATGTCAGCCGCTCACGGTGAAGGCCATGCCGGCGCGCCCCCGGGTTAACGACACCATCAGGAGAGCGCCATGCTCGACGGACGAACCACCCTCTCGAAGTTTCTGATCGATACGCTGGACCGTGAGCCTTGCCCCGCGCAGGAGGCCGGGCTCTCGGCTTTGCTCATCGACGTGGCTGCTGCCATCAAGGCGATTTCGGCGGTACTCACGCGCGGCGCGCTGGGCGGCCAGTATGGTTCTGCGCAAAGCGTGAACACGCACGGCGAAGAGCAGAAGAAGCTCGACGTCGTCACCAACGAGATCTTCGTGCAGCAATGCGAGTGGGACGGCCTGCTTGCGGGAATGGTCTCCGAGGAAATGGAGGAGGTCTACGCCATTCCGAAGGTGTACCCGCGCGGCGAGTATCTGCTGGCGCTCGATCCGCTGGATGGTTCGTCGAACATCGACATCAACGGCGTGGTGGGCTCCATCTTCTCCGTGCTGCGCAATACCGGCGAGCCGCAGGCGCAGGTGGGCGAAAGCGCATTCCTGCGGCCGGGCCGCGAGCAGGTGGCGGCGGGCTACGCCATCTATGGACCCTCCACGATGCTCGTGCTTTCCGTGGGCACCGGCACGCATGCGTTCACGCTGGAGCGCGACGTGGGCAACTTCGTGCTCACGCATTCGAACATACGGATTCCGGAAGAAACCGCGGAGTTCGCCATCAACGTGTCCAACGAACGGTTCTGGGAGCCGCCCGTGCGCCGCTACGTGCAGGAATGCAAGGACGGCCGCACAGGCTGCCGCGAACGCGACTTCAACATGCGCTGGATCGCGTCGATGGTGGCGGAGGTGCATCGCATCCTGATGCGCGGCGGCGTGTTCATGTACCCGCGCGATTCGAAGACTTCAGCGATGGAAGGGCGCCTGCGTCTGCTTTACGAGGCCAACCCCATGAGCTTTCTCGTGGAGCAGGCGGGCGGAAAAGCCATTACGGGCCGCGAGCGCATTCTCGACGTGCAGCCGCGCCGGCTGCACGAACGCGTGCCGGTGATCCTCGGCTCGAAGCAGGAAGTGGAGCGCATTGGGCGCTACCACGGCGAATACGACCGCGGCGAGGACAAGCCTTTCACGTCTCCGCTCTTCGGTACGCGCTCGCTGTTCCTGCCGGATTTCACGGCTTGAGCCTGTCTTGAGCGCGGCTCGCCGCTGCTTGGCGCATGCGGTTATGCAGCGCGGCGCGAGCGCGCCATCCGCCGAATCGAATAACACTGCTATCCGGAGACAGGCCCATGTCGGTCAAACATCCCATCATCGCGGTGACGGGCTCCAGCGGAGCCGGCACCACGACCGTAATGAAGAGCTTCGCCCATATTTTCAGGCGCGAACACATCCAGGCGCAGATCGTGGAGGGCGACGCCTTCCACCGTTACGACCGCAACGGCATGCGCGAGGCCATGAAGCAGCGCGAGCACGAGGGCATGCTGAACTTCAGCCACTTCGGGCCGGAGGCGAACCTGCTCGAAGAACTCGAGTCGCTGTTCGTGAGCTACGGCGAAAACGGCACGGGCAAGCTGCGCCACTACGTGCACGACGAAGGCGAATCACGCCTCTATCAGCAGGACGCCGGCACCTTCACGCCGTGGGAAGACGTGGAAGCCGAGACGGACCTCATGTTCTACGAAGGCCTGCACGGCGCGGCCGTGACGGACAAGGTCGACATAGGACGCCATGCGGACCTGCTGGTGGGCGTGGTGCCCATCATCAACCTGGAGTGGATCCAGAAGCTGCATCGCGACCAGAACATGCGCGGCTATTCGCACGAAGCCGTGGTGGACACCATCCTGCGTCGCATGCCCGACTACGTGAACTACATCTGCCCGCAGTTCTCGCGCACACACGTGAATTTCCAGCGCGTGCCGACCGTGGACACGTCGAACCCCTTCATCGCAAGGGAGATTCCGCAGCCCGACGAGAGCTTCGTGGTGATTCGCTTCGCGCGGCCGAAGGGCATCGACTTTCCGTATCTGCTCACCATGCTGCACGACTCGTTCATGTCGCGTCCGAACGTGATCGTGGTGCCCGGCGGAAAGATGGGCCTTGCCATGCAGCTGATCTTCACACCGATGATTCTCCAACTGCTCGACCGGCGCGCGCGTGCTTGAGGGTGCATGAGCGCGCCTGCAGGCATGCAAAAACTCAGGGAGAACTCCGATGAGTGCTGTTGCAGAACCCGTTGCTGCCGCCGCGCAGCAACAGATGGCCGACGCGCTGCGCTTTCTCGCCATCGACGGCGTGGAGGCTGCGAAGTCGGGCCACCCCGGCATGCCGCTCGGCATGGCCGAGATTGCCGTTGCGTTGTGGCACCGGCATCTCAAGCACAACCCGCGCAACCCGGCCTGGCCGGACCGCGACCGCTTCGTGCTCTCGAACGGGCACGGCTCCATGCTGCTTTACGCGCTGCTGCATCTGACGGGCTACGACTTGCCTGTCGATGAACTGAAGCGCTTCCGCCAGTTGCACGCGAAGACGCCGGGGCACCCCGAGGTGGGCGTGACGCCAGGCGTTGAGACCACCACCGGGCCGCTCGGCCAGGGCCTTGCCAACGCCGTGGGCATGGCCCTGGCCGAAGCGCTGCTCGCGCGCGAGTTCAACCGGCCGGGGCATGCGATTGTCGATCACCGCACCTACGTGTTCGTGGGCGACGGCTGTTTGATGGAAGGCATCTCGCACGAGGCGGCGTCGCTCGCGGGCACGCTGCGGCTCGACAAGCTCGTGGTGCTCTACGACGACAACGGCATTTCCATCGACGGCCACGTCGTCCAGTGGTTCGCCGACGACACACCCGCGCGTTTCGCCGCCTACGGCTGGCACGTGGTGCGTGACGTGGACGGTCACGACATCGACGCCGTGGACGACGCGCTGAACGAAGCGGCGAAGGCGGGGCGTCCCGCGCTGATCTGCTGCAAGACGCTGATCGGCAAGGGTTCGCCCTCGAAAGCGGGCACGCACGACGTGCACGGCGCGCCGCTGGGTGCGGACGAGGTCGCGGCCACACGCCGCGCGCTTGGCTGGCCGCATGCGCCCTTCGACGTACCCGGCGACATTCGTGCGCGCTGGAACGCACGCATGCTCGGCGAGGCTGCGGAGGCCGACTGGCGTCGCCGTTTCGAGTCGTATCGCCAGCACTATCCGCACGAGGCCGCCGAATTCGAGCGCCGCGTGCGTGGTGAGTTGCCGGCGCAATGGCGCGACGCGGTGCGCGCGATGCTGCGCGACACCGACAGCGCGGCACAGACGGTGGCCACACGCAAGGCCTCGCAGCAGACCATCGCGACACTCGCGCGAGTACTGCCTGAATTGCTGGGCGGCTCGGCCGACCTGACGGGCTCGAATCTCACAGACTGGAAGGGTGCGGTCGACGTGCGTATCGAAGCGAGCGGACCTTCGGCGGAGCTGAAAGGCGGCAACTACATCCACTACGGTGTGCGCGAGTTCGGCATGAGCGCGGTGATGAACGGCGTCGCGCTGCATCGCGGCTACCTGCCGTTCGGCGGCACGTTCCTCACGTTCTCGGACTACGCGCGCAATGCGCTGCGAATGGCTGCGTTGATGAAGACGCGCGCCCTCTTCGTGTTCACGCACGATTCCATTGGTCTGGGCGAAGACGGACCCACGCATCAGCCCGTGGAACACGCGGCGAGCCTGCGTCTGATTCCAGGCCTCGACGTCTGGCGCCCCTGCGATACGGTGGAAACCGCGCAGGCGTGGGCGAGTGCCGTGGAGCGAGAAGGGCCTTCGTGCCTGCTGCTGAGCCGCCAGAACGTGCCGTTCGTTTCGCGCAGTGCGGAGCAGATCGAAGCCATTGCGCGCGGCGGCTACGTGCTGCGTGACTGGTCTGCGCCTTCCACGGCGCAACGCGTCGTCCTGATTGCTACGGGTTCCGAAATGGCGCTTGCACTGAATGCTGCCGCGCAACTTACGGACACCGGTATTGCCGCGCGCGTGGTGTCGATGCCCTCTACCACCGTGTTCGACCGTCAGCCTGCCGCGTGGCGCGATGCCGTGCTGCCGCCCGGCGTGCCGCGCGTGGCCGTGGAGGCCGGCGTGCGCGCGTTCTGGCGGCAGTACGTGGGCCTCGAAGGCGGCGTGGTGGGCATCGACTCGTTCGGCGAATCCGCACCGGCTGCTGCGTTGTTCGCGCATTTCAACCTCACCGCGCAAGCCGTGGCCGACGAAGCCCGCCGCGTCGTGCACGTCGTGCGCGCCGCGCCATGATCCGCTTCCCCTATCCATGAACCTCGACGAGGAGTGAATGATGGCTCTTATCGCATTGCGCCAGCTACTGGACCACGCAGCCGAGCACGGCTACGGCGTGCCCGCCTTCAACATCAACAACATGGAGCAGATTCACGCGATCATGGCCGCCGCGCAGTCCACGGCGAGCCCGGTGATCCTGCAGGCGTCGTCGGGCGCGCGCAAGTACGCGGGCGAGCCGTATCTGCGGCACCTCGTGCACGCTGCCATCGAAGCGCATCCCGACATTCCCGTCGTGCTGCATCAGGATCACGGCGCGAGTCCCGCCGTGTGCCAGCAGGCCATTCGCTCGGGCTTCACGTCGGTGATGATGGACGGCTCGCTGCTGGCCGACCAGAAAACGCCGGCCACGTACGACTACAACGTGGACGTGAGCCGCCGCGTGGTGGAAGCCGCGCACGCCGTGGGCGTTTCGGTGGAGGGCGAGCTGGGGTGCCTCGGTTCGCTCGAAACCGGCGAGGCCGGCGACGAGGACGGCGTGGGCGCACAGGGCAAGCTCTCGCGCGAACATCTGTTGACCGACCCCGAGGAAGCGCGGCAATTCGTGGAAGCAACGGGCGTGGACGCACTCGCCATCGCGATCGGCACTTCGCACGGTGCGTACAAGTTCACGCGCGAACCCACGGGCGACATTCTCGCCATGGACCGCATCGCCGAAATTCACGAGCGCATTCCGAACACGCATCTCGTGATGCATGGTTCCTCGTCGGTGCCGCAGGAATGGCTTGCCGTGATTCGCGAGTACGGCGGCGAGATTCCCACCACGTACGGCGTGCCTGTGGAAGAGATTCAGCGCGGCATTGCGCACGGCGTGCGCAAGGTCAACATCGACACCGACATCCGGCTTGCCATGAGCGGCGCGATGCGCAAGTCGATGGCGAGCGCGCGGTCCGAGTTCGATCCTCGCGTGGCGCTGAAAGCCGCCACGGCCGCGGCTGCGGCGGTGTGCGTGGAGCGCTTCGAGGCGTTCGGCTGCGCCGGGCAGGCGGCGCGCATCAAGCCGTTGACGCTCGATGCGATGGCGCGCCGTTATCACTGAGGCGCGCACGTCGAGCGTCGCATCCAGCGTTCATTTCAGTCATCAACCGAAAGAGGCCGCCATGCGCGAATTCCTGATTGCCCCCTCGCTGCTCTCGGCGGACTTCGCGCGTCTTGCCGACGAAATTCGCGACGTGACGGCCGCCGGCGCCGACTGGATTCATCTCGACGTGATGGACAACCACTACGTGCCCAACCTCACGGTCGGGCCGCTCGTGTGCGCGGCGATTCGCCCGCATACGCGCGTGCCCATCGACGTGCATCTCATGACGTCGCCCGTCGATCCGCTTGTCACGGCGTTTGCCGAGGCGGGCGCGGACACCATCAGCTTTCATCCGGAGGCTTCGCATCATGTGCACCGGACCATCGAGCTCATCAAGGCAAGCGGTGCGCGCGCGGGGCTGGCGCTCAACCCGGCGACGCCGCTTGCGGTACTCGACCACGTGCTGGAGCGGCTCGACGTGGTGCTCGTCATGTCGGTCAATCCGGGCTTCGGCGGCCAGGCATTCATCCCGCAAACGCTCGACAAGCTGCGCAGCCTGCGCGAGAAAGTGGCGGTGACGGTGGCACGCACGGGGCGGCCCATCGCCATCGAAGTGGACGGCGGCGTGAAGGCCGCGAACATCGCGGAAATCGCGGCGGCGGGCGCGGATGTGTTTGTTGCAGGTTCGGCGGTGTTCGGCGCGAACGATTACGCGAAGGCGATAGGCGAAATGCGGGCGGCGCTGGCTGGCGTCCAGGAAGGCGAACGGATGGGCGGCATAGCGAACGAAGTGCTCGAACCTGCCGTGCGGTGATGCGGCTGTACCTGGCGATGCGCGAGGCGTTGGCTTGGGCTTAAGCGAAGCCCCGTGCCGCCTACGCCTTCTTCCTCGTGCTTCCCGGCGCCTGCCACACGCATAGATCGTCTTCTGGCTTGTCTACCGCGCAGCCCCAGTCGAGCGGCTGGTCCTGGTCGAAGCGCTTGCCCAGTTGCCAGGCAATCTGCGCGCGCGCCAGCTGCACGCCCATGTAGAACGCGTGGCCGCCGTCGGTTTCCAGACCAAGCTGCGGATACAGATCGAACGGGTCCACAGCGCGCCGCTGCCCGTCGCGGTTATAGACGTGGATACCTTGCGTGCTCACCTGCACGCGGAAGTTCGGATCGCGTACGCCTTGCGCGATTTCGTCGATTTCCGCCGGGCTATAGGGAAAAGGGCGTTTTTCATGCACGGTGGCGAGCCGTGCGTCGATTCCCTTGGGCAACACCTGCGCCGTGCGTGCCGCGTGCATCACGCGCCGCGCCACGTCGGCTTCGCGCACGGCGCGCCGCGCGTGCTGGCTCACTGATGTAGTGAGCACGGCAGCGATGCGCAACTCTGCCGCCATGCCGAACAGCACCGCGTTGATGCCGCTCGTGTCGGCCTCGGTGAGTTCCGTCACGTTGCCGATGCCCATCATGATCGCGACATCGGGGTACCGCTCGCGCAGCCGCACATAGCGCGCAATGGACGTGGCGAGGCCGAACGGAATGGGATCGAGTATCGGATCGGCGAGAAACGGGCGGCCACGTGCGGTCATCGCTTCGATGGCGGCGTCGAGCGAGGCTTCGTCAGCGGGCTCGCGCGCCACGAGTATCGGCGTGGACGGCACTTCGTCTGCCACCCAGAGCGTGTCGGCGTTCAGGCTCATCAGGTAGTCCGCGCCGGCGCGGCCACCGCGCACGAGTTCTTCGGTGCGCATGGAATCCACGCTCACGCGATAGCCCTGCGACTTGAGCAGCCGCACGGCGTCTTCCAGATGCGGAAACGGCGTTTCGGGCAGGCAGCCGATGTCGATAACGTCCGCGCCCTGCGCCGCGTACTCCTTCGCACGTGCGGCGATGCCGTTCAGATCGAGGCGCGGCGCATCCACGATTTCCGCGAAGATTTCGGTCTCGTAGCGCGTGAGGTCGAAGGGCTGCGCCTTGCGGCCGAAGAACTGCGGCAGGTCTTTCACCTCTTCGGGGCCGCGCTCCACGGGCACGCCGTAGTGCTGCGTCAACACATCGAGGTCGCCGCGGCAGCGGCCCGGCACGATCACGCGTTGCGCGGCAATGGGCGCGGGCACGCGGCGCAGGATCAGGTCGGCCGTCATGAGCGCGGCCACCTGTAGCCCGATTTCGCGCACTTCCCAACTGAACGGCGCGGGCGTCATGCTTTCCAGCACGTTCACGAGGCTCTTTTCGGCGAGCCGCCCGGTCAGGAAGACGATGTGTTCCATGCGAGGTCGAGCGTGGCGAGGCGGGCGTCGAGCGCTATCTTCAATTCGTCGAGCGAGCGTGCCACGGTGGTGAACTCGAAGCGCGAGAGGCGCTCAACGTTCTCGAGTTCGATGGCGCGCGGCCGCAATTCGACCCATTCTGTGGGGCTTTGCGTGATCACCGTGGGTTCGGTATCGCATGCAAAGACAATGCCCGGAATGCACTGCTTGCCCGCCTGCGCAAACATGTTGGTGGGCAGCGTGTCCGAGATGCCGAAGGCGCACTTGGCCACCGTGTTGCTCGTGGCCGGTGCGATTACCACGGTGTGGTATTCGCCGTGATAGAGCATGCCCACGGGCACGCCGCTCGCGCTGTTGTCGCGCAGTACGCGGTGAAAGTGCTCGCGCAGCTTCGGCACGGTCCAGCCGTAGAGCGGCAGCACTTCCTCGCCCGCGGCGGAAAGAAAGATGTCCACGCCCGGCAACTGCTGCGCGAGCGCGATGGATTCCTGAAGCATGTGGCCCGACCCGGTCACGCACCATGCGAAGCGCGAGTCCAGCGCGAAAGTGGCAAGGTCGCGCGTGGAAGGGCGACTCATGCGTTGCCAGGGGGCATCGAGCCGTCGTGCGACAGCGGAATGTGCAGCCTTCGCATCTTGCGATACAGCGTATTGCGGCTGATGCCCAGCGACCGCGCCACGTTGCTCACGTTCCAGCGGTGTTTCTCCAGCAGCGAGAGCACGGTTTCGCGTTCGTTCAACTGAATGGCGTTGAGCGCGGAGAGGTCCAGCACCTCGTCGGGTTCCGCATCGAATTCCGGCTCGACGGTGCGCCTCAGCACGGCAGGCTCCGAACTGGGCGCGCGCTGCGTGACTTCGGCGGGCAGGTCGGCCAGCCGGATGCACTTGCCGTCGCACAGCGCGATGGCCATTTGCAGCACGTGCCGCAACTGCCGGATGTTGCCGGGCCAGTTGTACGAGAGCAGGGCCTGTTCGGCGTCGGGCGCGAGTTCGGGCGGGTTGTCGGTTTCGCCTGCGAGCAGGTGGTGGATCAGCGGCAATTTGTCGAGCCGTTCGCCCAGCGACGGCAGCGTCAATTCCACGCCCTTCAGGCGATAGTAGAGGTCCGCGCGGAACTGGCCTTCCTGCACGAGTTCGAGCAGATTGCGGTGGCTCGCGCTGATGAGCTGGAAGTCCACTTTCACGGTGGTTTCGGCGCCAAGCGGCGTGACTTCCTGCTCTTCGATCACGCGCAACAGGCGCGCCTGCAACGCGAGCGGCATGTCGCCAATTTCGTCCAGAAACAGCGTGCCGCTATTGGCCTGCAGAATCTTGCCGCGCCGGCCTTCGCGCTGTGCGCCCGTAAACGCGCCGGCACGATAGCCGAACAGTTCGCTTTCGATCAGCGTTTCAGGCAGCGACGCGCAATTCACCGGCACGAACGGCCCCGCTGCATGCGGGCTCACGCTGTGCAGCGCATGCGCGAACACTTCCTTGCCGCTGCCCGTCTGGCCACGCAGCACAATGGGAATCTTCCGTTGAATGACGCGCACACCCAGTTGCACCTGCGACGCCATACGCGGGTCGCCGAATTCGAGGTGTGCCACCTTTTCGAGATGCGGCTCCGGCGCCGTGCGGTTTCCCGCGCTTTGATTGCTGCCGCTTGTGCCACCGCTTGCGCCGCCGCTTGCATGGCTCGCACTCGCCGCGGGGCGAGCGTTCGGATCGGTCATGAGTACGCGCGTTGCGCGCGCCGCGTTGCTCTGCGGGCTTTGCGCCACGAGGAAGAAACGGTTGGTGGCGTTCGCGCTGTACACCGTGACCGGATGGAACGAGCCGCGAATGCTGCGCGCAATCATGTCTTCCAGCGACGCGTTGAACGCTTCCTCGATACGCTTGCCGCGCAGTTCGTCGAGCGAGCGGAAGCCGAGCTGGAAGAGCGCGCTGCGGTTGGCGGCGAGCACGGTGCTGTCGTCGGCCACGGCGAGTTTGCCCACGTGCAGCGTGCCCACGAATTCGGGCCGGCTGTGGAAGTGGATCATGTTCGCGTGCCGATAGCGTGCGTCGAGCAGACGGTTTTCGATCATCTGCCGCGACATGCCCACGAGCACGAGCGAATGCTGCTGCAGCAACCGCGAACGGCTCGTCACGTCGAGCACACCGGCCACTTCGCCCTTGTCGTCGAAGATGGGCGCGGCCGAACACGTGAGCCCCGTGTAGCGCGGATAAAAGTGCTCGTGCTGGCACACGGCAATGCAATCGCGTTCTGCGAGGCACGTACCCATGCCGTTGGTGCCCGCTTCGCGCTCGCTCCATAGCGCGCCCACGCGAAAGCCGTCTGCGGCGACAGACTCCGCGAACGGCACGGAGGACACCTGATGAAGAATGGCCCCTTGCGCATCCACGAGTACGACGGCGAGTTCGGGATCGGCAAGCTGCTGGTAGAGCGTGGTCATCTCGAGCTTCGAGCACGCAATGAGATCGCGCAGCGCTTCGCGGCGCGAGCGCAATTCGTAGTCGGTGAGCACCGGCGGGGTGACGAAGCGGGACGGATCGAGGTGGTACTCGTTCATGCAACGCGCCCACGATTGCGCCACGGACTCGCTCATGGGCCGTGTAGGCAACTGATGGTTGACGACGTTGAGAACTTCGCGGGCGTGCATACTGCTGTCGGCAAGCAACGGCATGGGACTTGTCTCCGTGGCGTACGCACTCATGCCGGCTGGTGGAGCCGGCGCGCGCGCCGCCTTATCGATAATGTTCGTCCACTTGTTGCACTGCGGTTTCTCGCGCCCGCATGCGCAGCCAACGGCCATGCATCATGAATCTGGGTTCTATCTGTACATGGCCGCTTAAAAAACTCTACGCCGGATGGCGCTCCCGTTCAATAAGCAGTCGCACGGGGGACGCACAGTGTGCCCGATTTTTGCTCTTTGCTGTTCAGCCCATAGTCGGGCCTGCAAAACGAAAGTCGCTGTGCCAGGTTTGGTACAGAGTGCTTCGCTTTTCCGGGAACTGTCCCTTTTCAACGAGCCGCGCGCGGCGGAGCAGCACAACATGAATCGTATCGAAAGCCTTCGCCTCGTGAATCTTGCCGACGCCGCAACGGACAGCCACGTGCACCTGCGCTCGCAGGCGACTGAGGCGATGCCGGAGCAGATGGACATTGTGTTCGTCGAAAACTTCGTGGCCCCAACCATTATTGGAATAGACCGCGAGGAAAAGGATGCTGCCCAACCGGTACGCATCAACCTTGCCATCGGGCTGCCGCGCATTCGCGCGTGCACGACCGACCGCATAGAAGACACCGTGAATTACGCAGCGGTGCGTGAGGCGCTGCTCGCGCTGCTCGCCACGCATCGTCTGACGCTGCTCGAAGCGCTCGCAGAGGCCGTGGCGCAGCTGTTGATCGGCGAATTCGGCGCGGCGTGGGTGCGCGTGTCGATTGCCAAGCCGGCCAAGTTCGACGACGTGACGGCTGTGGGCGTGCAGATCGAGCGGCGGCGCAGCGGTTCGGATGCGCCGCGCATGAGTCTGGAAGGTTTCGCGTCGCTTGGCGCGGGGCTCGTGCCCAACTGAGGCGGGCGAGCCGCGCACGGCATACAGGGCCGGCTCGCCGCATTTCGGCACGTGTTAGCAGACACGCATCAGCAGGTACGTATCAGCGCGCCTCGTCCGCTGCGTTGCAGCAGCACGCGCCGGCAATGAGCGCCGACAATGCGGCTCACGCGGGGCGTCCCTGCATTTCGCCCCGCAGTGCGTTCTCCGCAGTGAGCCCTCGCAGTGGTCTTCGCAGTAAGTCCTGCTACTTCGCCGTGGCCCCTGCGGCAGATGCCGTGGTCTGCGAGCCTAGCCCGCAGGCGTGATAGGCGTTGGCCTGCAGCGTGCGGAATTTCTTCGTCTGGCGCTTCGCTTCATCCACGCGAAACTCGGCGCCGCCTTCGCCACCCAGCGTGGCGTACTTCGCGAACGTGGACTGGTCGATGAAGTCGTTATACGGCAACGCGGTCGCCATCTTGTCGATCACGCACGAGCACTTGTAGACGTTCACGAAGTCGTGTCCGTTCTCGTCCATGCAGGAGAGCACGTACTCCACGCGGCCTTCGGTCGGGTAGTCGTAGCCGCCTGCCGGCGCCTTTGCCTGAGCCTGTGCATCCTGCGGCGGGGCTGCGGCCTGCTGGGCAGCGCCGTTCTGCTGTGCCCATGCCAGCGGTGCGAAGAGCGTCACGCACGCGCCGGCCAGCAACATACGGGATCGTCTCGTCATCTGTTCCCCCTCAATGGCTGGCGTGCCGGCTTAAGCAACGTGCAGCAACGTGCAGCCGCACCGGCAACGCAACATGCCGGGAACCGTGGCTGGACGTGGCCCAGGCGATTCCCGGCTTCTCACTTCCTGACTTCCACCACGTGCGTGGCGGGCGCGGTTCGCTTCAACCCGCTGCGAACGGATGCGCCACGCTCGCCTTCTTCGACACCACCTCCGCCGCTGTGGGCTGCCCGGCCACGGCACGCTGGATCGCCTCGCGGGTGGCCTTGTAGTTGAACTCCTGGATCTTCTTGTCGTCGTCGGCGAGCCAGTGAATGAACACGCCCACGCAGATGAACAGATCGTCCGCTTCGTCCTGAGGAATCGTGCCGTCCTCCACGCTGTCCGCCACGGCGAGCGCCACTGCGTGCTGTGCCGGGCCGAACATCTGCACGGCCTGCTTCGCGCCCTTGATCGTCACCTTGTTGAACATCACCGTAGGCGGCTTGGTCACGAGGTTCGGCGCAACGACGGCGAGCAGCGACGTGAAGCCGTCCTTGTTGTTGGTCAGCGCGTTGCAGAACGCCGTTTCTGCAGCTGAACCTCGCGGTCCGATGAGCAGGTCGATGTGCGCGACTTCGTTACCGTCGCCGACCAGCGACTCTCCTATCAGGACGCGATTGATCTTGGCCATGCTGTTCCTCCATGAGTGAATGGATCTGCTGACTGCGTGGTTGCCGTCTGCATCGTTGGTTTGAGGTCCCCGAGCGTGCAGGAGCGTGGTGAAGAACGGTGGCTTTAGCTATCACTTTCCGTGCCAGTTCGCGCGCCGCGACGCTCATGTCTCGTCGCCGCGCGCAGCCGGTGCACGCACCCAGCCTTGCGGCGCGAGACGGCCCGCCACGAACAGCGTGGCGACAGTCAGGTCGGCGCTCGTGCCGGGATTGATGCCGCGCGATTTCAGTTCGGTATCCCATGCATAGAGGTCACGCAATGCGCTCTGGTCTGGCGTTTGAGTGGCCGCCGCGCGCCAGCGGCCGTGCTGCGCGCGTGCCGCAAGCGTGACACTCTGCGCCAGCGCCATGCCGTGTTTGCGCACAATGTGCGAATCGGGATGGCTCGCGAGGAACGTGAGGAACACGTTGAGCGTGACCAGACGCGGTGCCTCGGCGGGCATTTCGTCTACGGCGGCAAGGCCCGTTTCGAAGATGTCCGCGAAGCCGTTCGCGTACTGCCGCGCAATGCTGTCGCGCTGCGCGGCCAGTTGCATGGCGGCGCGCAAATCGACGGTGGGGGCGTCGTGGACGGATTGCTCCGGCGCGTCGCCCAGACCGCCGGGATTCGCAAGCGCGATGGCGCGATAGGCGTCGCGTGCGTCGTCCACGGTGAGCTGCGCGAGCACGCGTTCTGTTGCAGCGCGCCAGCGCTGTGCGGTGAGCGCTTCGCCCCTGGACTCGTCTGGTTCGTCGCGTTCGTTGAGCGTGGCAGTAAGCGAGGCAGCAAGCGAGGTAGCAAGCGAGGCAGCAAGCGGCGCGACGAGCAGCACGATGCCCAGGTTCGTGTTGCATCCCGCCACTTCGCGCGTGCGTGCCACTGCGTCGAGAATCCGCTTGCCCACAGGCGCGCCGTGCGCGAACAACGGACCGGCGGCGGCTTGCGCACTGGCCAGAAACTGCGCGGCCGTCATGCCGTGCCCCGCGCTTTCCACGCTGACGTTGCCGGGCTTCGGCGTTTCCACGTCGAGCCGGCACGCGGCAAGAAACGCCTCGCGCGCAAGGTCGAATGGCGTGGGCGGTGAGGTCATGGTGTGTTTGATGGCGCGTTATGTGGCACGTGGTGGCACGTGCGGTGGCGCGCACCCTCACGCGGCCGGCGACGCCGCCAGCGGCGGCGCGTCGCCTGGCTCGTTCGCACGCGCGAGCGCGGCGCGGCTCGCGGCGAGCTTGCGGTCGAGCAGGTCGTCGACGAGCGCCGCCGCGAGGTCGACCGTGGTGACCGATTGCAGCCCGCGCCACGCCGCCACGCCGTTCACTTCGAGCACGAGCGGGCGGTTCGCGTCGTCGGGATTCGGAATGAGATCGACGCCCGCGTAGTCGAGCCCGAGCGCATCGGCCGCGTGTATGGCGGTGCGCGTCAGCGCCGGGTCGAGCGACTCGGGCTCGCAGCGTCCGCCCTGCGCGAAGTTATGGATCCAGCCGCGGCCGCCCACGCGCCGCATCGCGGCCACGGCCCGCCCGCCGATCACCATCACGCGCCAGTCGTAGCCGGGCCGCGCGCCTTCCACATAGCGCTGCAGATACGCGACGTGCTGATAAGGGGCTAGCGACGGCAGCGGCGTGAGCGCTTCCACCTGCGCGCCTCGCGCACCTGACGTACGCTTCGCGCCCAACCGCTTGAGCCCGCGACCCTGCGATCCGAACAGCGGCTTGAGCACGACCTGGCGCCCCGCGGCCGCCTCGCGCATCAACACGCGCTGCGCAAACGCCGTGGATTCGCCGGCCCACGTCGCGGGCGTCGCGATGCCGTTGCGGTGCAGCAGAAAACTCGTCATCGATTTATCGACACTGCGCTCGATGGCGCGCGCGTCGTTGTACACGGGCACGCCGCTTTCGCGCAGCGCGTGCAGAATGCCGAGCCGCAGCGTGACCTGCTCGAAGCTGCCGCCCGCAATGCCGCGCACGAACACCGCGTCGGGCAGCGTGTGGCCATAGCCGGGCAGTGCGAGGCCGTGCGGCGCCCACGTGGTGTCGATGCGGCATGCCGCGAGGTCGATGCAACGCGCCTCCACGCCGCGCGCGCGGAACGCGTTCTTGAGGCGGCCCGTGTGCCAGCCGGTCTCGTCGGTCATGATCGCGACGCGCACGCCGTGATGCCCGCCATGCGTCAGCCGCGGCGGTTCGGAAAGATTTGTCGTATCGGAATCGCTCATGCTGTCTTGCTTTGCCTGCGTCATTGTTCGCGCCATTGCTCGGTGAGCACGGCGGCATCCACGCGTCCGCCGCGATACGTGGCGCCGCTTTCCAGGCTGCTCACCCACGCTTCGGCGGGCGCGAAGAGGGCCGGGTCGATCTGGTAGAAGTCGTAGTTGAACGACTTGAAGACCTCCGCGAACGGGCGGCCGTAGTCGCGCGAGCACGACGACGGCAATTCGGCGGCGAGGCGCTTCGCCACCGCGTCGTGTTTCACCGTGAGATGCACGCGGCCGCCGTAGAGAATGGCGTCGTTGGTGCGGCCCATGGCTTCGATGCCGTCCGGCGCAGGCGGCGGCAATGGCGCGCAGCCGCTGCCTTCTACCACTTCGTCGAGCGGCACGCCGAGCACGTGCACCTTGTGCATTGCCACTTCCACGACGCGTGCAATCACCTGCACCGTTCCCGCCGCGGACGAAGTGGGCGTGACGATGAGCGTGAGCCGGTCAGAGGCGAGGCCGCAGTCGCGCAGCACCTTGTCGACGATCACCTTCGGCGGCAGCCGGTCCACTTCGAGCACGAGCACGCCGCGGTCGTGCCGGTCGCGATAGCCGAGTTCGCCGAAGAGCGGCTCTTTCACCGCCAGCGCGCGCGCCGGCCCCGAGCCGAGCGAGAAAAACTTCTTGCCACCCGTTTCTTCCTTCGACGCCGCAAGGCTCCACCCCGCGTACTGGCTGCCGAGGCACGCGAGCACCGGCGACGACGTGTGTACGTCGATCATCGTGGGCCACAGCGGTTCGCTGCCGAAGTCGCCGTGCACCGCCACGCGGCCGAGGCCGCCCATGCAGATGCGCGCCACCAGCACGCCCGCTTCCACGCTGCCGCGCGCATCCACGCCGGCATCCACGATCACCGTGCCGTCGTCGGTGTGCGAGACGGCCACGCCGTAGTACGCGGCGTCGCCCACTAACTGCGCGACGAGCGCTTCGCTGCGGGCATTGACGCTCAACGCGGGCGCCGCCGCGGTGCCGGCCGTTTCAGGAGTGGCAGTGGATGAAGGCATAGTCGGGCTCGTGGCAGGTTTCGATACGTTCGAGAACGGCGTCACGCTGAAGCGTCAGCGCGCGATGCACCTCGGCAAGCGCGGGCGCGCGCACAACCAGCGTGCAGACCGGCTGCCCGGCTTCGACGAGCGTGCCGGGCATCGGCACGTCGCGGCACGCGGGGTCGTGCAGACACGCGTCGCTGAACGCCTGGGACGCGACGAAGCGGCGCGGGGAAAACAGCACCTGTTGCCCGGCGCGCCAGGCGGCATGCGCGGGTGCGGGGTCGGGCAGCTTTCC
Source organism: Paraburkholderia sp. SUR17 (assembly GCF_029536165.1). Taxonomy (NCBI): domain Bacteria; kingdom Pseudomonadati; phylum Pseudomonadota; class Betaproteobacteria; order Burkholderiales; family Burkholderiaceae; genus Paraburkholderia; species Paraburkholderia sp. SUR17. The sequence continues at coordinate 2,768,976 of NZ_CP120509.1, read as the reverse complement.
ACGCCGGCAGGCATCGATATGACAGGCGAGCAGCCCGCGCGGCCACGCGTGCGGCCAGACGGCTTCGTAGAGCGTCATGGTGGACGAGGGGCGCGCGTTGATTTCGAGCACCTGGATGGCGTCGCCGTCCAGCAGGAAGTCGCAGCTGTTGATGCCGGTGAGGCCCGCGTGGGCGCACAGCGCGCTCACGGCCTCGTGCACCTGGGCGGCCACGCGCGGCGGCAGATCGATGGGGCCGATGGCGCCCGCATGCACGAACGGCAGGTTGCCCAGCGCGCAGGTGAGCTGCTCCGCGAAGCCGAGAATGGACACCTCGCCGCGCGCGCCGATGAAAAGCACGGAGAGCGAACGCCCCGCGCTGTGCCGCTGGAAATAGCCGCGCTTCTCGCTGCTGAGACTAAAAAGCGCGCCGCGGTCGAGCGAATCCGCCGCTTCGATGTGTGTGCCGCCGCAACCGTGCGCGCGCTTGAAGAGCCACCCGTGCAGTACCTCAGGCACCGTGAACGAGACGGCGGGATGCGCAATGTGCAGCGCGTCGAGCAGCGCGAAGAAGCGTTCGGGCTCGCGCACGGCGGCCGTTGCCTCGGCGCTGTTGCCGATCAGGCGCGGCAAGCCGGGCGCATCCAGAAGCTCGCGTGCGAGCGGTTCGATGCCGCTCGTGCCGATCCAGCCCAGCAGATTCGGCAGCCGCGTGACGCGTTGCAGCGCATCCACGAGCCGCGCGCCGTCGATGCACAGCCCGTTGCTCGCGGGGCCGCTCACGTCGAACCAGATTGCCGATGCCTCGCGCGTGTCGCGGTCGCCGAAGAGGTCGAGCGCGGCCACGCGCAGCCCGGCGCGCGCCGCCGATTGCGCGAGCATGCGCGCCGACAGCCCGGCCACCGCCACGAAGGGCGCTTGCGAGGACGAGGGGCGCGCAATCGTGTGGGCCATATCGGGCGTTGGTGCGTTCCGGGTGAGCGCGGCGTTCAGCCGAGCTCGCCCGCCACCGCGCGGGCCTCGGCGAATGCTTCGGGAAAGCCCAGATATACGGGCTTGCCGGCCGTGCGCATCCGCACGAACAGACGGTGCTCCACCTGGTACTTCACGTTGCCGATGGCGAGTGCGCCGATGCCGATGGCGCCGTCCGCGGTCGTGCCCGGCGTGGATGCGCCCGGTGCGGACGCGAGCGGCTTGCCGTCGTTCATCACGTTGACGCCCGCAATGCCTTCGGGCGGCACGGCGTTGACGTCCGCGGCGATCAGAAGACGCTTCGCATGCCCGAGGTCTTCGGCGCTCACCACCTGGATGCCCGCAATCGCGGTGGCGAGCAGGATTTCGGTATCGGCCAGCGCCTGCCGCAGCGCCTGCGGCGTCGCGGTGGAAACGCCCGTGGTCTTGATGCCGAAGCGTTCGTTGATCTCGTCGCTCACGCGCGTGGCGCGCGCGGCGTCCACGTGGCTCGCGATGGCGACGTCCGCGCCCAGCGAGGCCGCCATTGCCGCCGCCACGCGGCCCACCGCGCCGGTGCCGCCCGCAATCAGCACGCGCTTGCCGCCCAGCTCCATGCCGAACTCCTTGCGCAGGTGCCGCTCCACGAGCGCGACGAGCGCCGCGGCGGTGGTGTACGAGCCGCTCGGGTCGGCGAACACGGAGACTTCGAACGGCGGCACCATCGCCTTGCGCGCGGTGTCGAGCATGTCGGCGGCGAGCATCACGTCGCGTCCGCCAATGAAAATGCCGGTGCGCGACACGCCCTTCGGGCCGCGCGAAAAGATGGCGTCCTGCGTCAGGTTCGTGACCATCGTGCCGTCCACGTTGCAGTACGGGACGATGACCTGGTAGCCGGCGTCGGCGGCCATGTTCACGTCGAACGGGCTCATTTGCGGCGTGGCCGTGAACATGTGCAGGATGTAGGGCCTTTCAATCGGGTCGGACATGGCAGCGGGCTCGTTGGAGTGTTGAATTCGGTGTCTGGCCGCGGGGGCGGGAGGGCGTTGTCATGCCGCGTCCACGCGCGGTTGCCGGGATTCGGCGGCGCGTACCGTGGCCCCGCGATTGCGTCCGCCCACGATCGCGCAGTCGATGTGCGGCATGCCGCGCGTCGCCTCGCGCGCCGTGGCGAGCGCGAGTTCCGCGTCGCGCGCGGAGCCAACAATCGCGAAGCCCGTGGGTCCCCACGACGTTTGTCCGATGCCGGCCGGGCGTTCCGCGGCCACGGCGCGAACGGCGCGCTCCACGTCGGGGCTCGTGAACACGCCGCCTTGCACGGGCGCGAAGTATTCGCCGATGGTCTGCTGCATGTCCGTGACGCCGCGCGCGAACGGCGCGAAGTTGGCCTCGGCGGCGCCCGGCAGGATCTGCATCAGCACGACGTGGCACAGGTGCGCCGCGAGTTCGCGCGGAAACGGCGCGAGCGCGGCAAGCCCGCGGCGCTCTTGCGCGCCGTGCAGGCCTTCGCGCGAATGGTCGGTGACGAGCAGCACGCGCCAGCGGTCCGGAAACGGCTGGCGCGAGATCAGCGGCGCAACGGCGTTGCGCGGCGGCTCGCCTGGGCCCGCGTCGAGCAGCAGGCCGCCGGAATCGAAACCCAGCACGCCGATGCCCGAGCGCATGCCGCGTCCCAGCAGTGTCGCCAGCTCCGCGCTCGTCGCCTCGCGCCCGGCGAGGCGCACGAATGCGGTACCCACGGCCAGCGCGAGCTGGGTGCCCGAGCCGAGACCGGTATGCGCGCGCGGTGTGCGGCGCACGTGGATGGCAAGCGTGACGGGTCCATAGGCGGCCTTCAAGCGTTCAAGACAGATGGCGATGCGCTCGCGTTCGGCTTGCGTCGCCGCGCCTTCTATCTGTTCGTGTTCCGCATGCCGTGCCTCGATCTGCGTCCCCTCGCCGTCGATGACGAGCCCGAGACTGCCGAACGCGCGCCCGAGCGAAGCGCTCGGGTCCAGGAAACCCAGATGCAGACGCGCGGGCGCATCGACCGTCACGCAGGCCTGGGGTGGAAGGCGGCGAATGTGAAGCGGCATCGCGGGTGTCCTGAGAGGGGTTGCAGGGCGGCTGGCGACAGCTCTGCCGCAGAACGGCCATCGCGCTGCGACAGGCACCGCGCCCGGGGGCTCGTGGCCGACGCGGGCGCGGCGCGGCTGGCGACCCCCGAAGCAGAACGCGTACCAGCGTGCTCGCGCCCGTCTGGCGGGGCGCGAGCGGCAGGCCGGCGGGCGTGCCGGTGTGCTCAGGTGTGAACGGGGCTCGACGCTTTGCGTCGGGCGAGGCGCACTATGTCACCTGGGTTTGAGCCTGGTGGACGCGTGCCTCGCATCAGGCTCGTGGCGGGTTGAGGCTGGCTTGAATCAGGCCCGACCCAGGCCGGACCTTGGCCGGACCCTGGCTTGAACCTGGCTTGGACCTCGCGCGACTCAGCCATCGTTCACTCAACTCCCAGCCTTCGGCGCGTCGTACTTGATATAACGGAAGCGTTGATCGTCGGCGGGCGTGCCTTCCAGCGGACCGCCTTCCAATGCCGGCTGCCACTGGATGAACGACTCCATCTTTTCGGCGAGCGCGAAGTCCTTGTCCGTGATTCCCTTCGCGCTATGCGTCTTCAGCTTCACGGTGACGAACGCATAGGAGACAGTCAGGTCGGGGTGGTGCCACGCCGCTTCGGCCAGATGCCCGACGGCGTTCACCACCATCAGCGTGCCCTTCCACCCTTCGGTGCGGTATTTGCGCCGCAGCCATCCGTCTTCCAGATACCAATGCTGCAGTGTGCCAACGAGGCGCTGCTGCACTTCCTCGTCGCTATAGACGTGCTCTGCTTTTGCCATGACGGTCGCTCCACGAAAGGTTGAACGGACTGCTCCGGCAGCAGTGCAAGCGCCACGCCACGATGCTTCGCGCATCGCGCCGGGAGGTTGCGGGGCAGGCGCGCCGCACACGTATGCCGGAATTGACACAGTATGTGCCGCGCACTGCGTCGCAGCCAGGCGAGCACGTGACAGGCGCGCGTTCTCCTCGCCGTGTTCCGCCCGCGCGAGACGAAGGCAGTGCGGTCTGCGCGGCACGCAGCAGCGGCCTTGCCGCGCGGACCGCGTGGGTTACGTCGGGGTCACCGCGAAATCGCGCTCCATTTCCGGCATGGAATATGCGTCGGGCCGTCTCGCGTGTTGAAGCCCGGCATCGATCGGGCGCGCTCGCATATCGTTACCCCCATCGAGAAGGCGCGCCGATGCGACCAGGTAGCGTGGGCCATTCTTGAGTTCAGTGAACAGCAAGACAATTCTGGAGGGGACATGAACTTACGCACCTTGGTTTTGGGGCTTGCCGTCGTAGCATCGGCGGCCCTGAGCTCTATCGCTGCAAATGCCGATCCGCAGCTGGACGGCCTGATCAAGAACCCTGCGAACTGGGCGGCTCAGGCGGGCGATTACGCCAATCACCGCTATAGCCCGCTCAAGCAGATCAACGAGAACAACGTGGGCAAGCTGCAGGTCGCGTGGACCATGTCCACTGGCGTGCTGCGCGGTCACGAAGGCTCGCCGCTCGTGATCGGCGACACGATGTACATCCACTCGCCGTTCCCGAACAAGGTCATCGCGATCAGCCTGAAGGACCAGACGTTCCTGTGGCAATACCAGCCCAAGCAGGATGATCAGGTGGTGTCCGTGATGTGCTGCGATACGGTGAACCGCGGCCTCGCCTACGGCGACGGCAAGATCTTCCTGCAACAGGCCGACACCAAACTCGTCGCGCTGGACGCGAAGACGGGCGACGTCGTGTGGACGGCCACGAACGGCAATCCGAAGGCGGGCGAAACCAACACCAACGCGCCGCACGTGTTCGGCGACAAGGTGCTCACCGGCATTTCGGGCGGCGAGTTCGGCGTGCGCGGCCGTCTGATCGCGTACGACATCAAGACCGGCAAGATGGTCTGGACGGCGTACTCGACGGGCCCGGACAACGAGATCCTCGTGAACCCCGACAAGACCATGACCTGGGCGGACGGCAAGATGGTGCCGGTGGGCGCGGACTCGTCGGTGAAGAGCTGGAAGGGCGATCAGTGGAAGCTGGGCGGCGGCACGACGTGGGGCTGGTATTCGTGGGACCCGAAGCTGAACCTGGTCTACTACGGCACCGGCAACCCCGGCACGTGGAACCCGACGCAGCGGCCCGGCGACAACAAGTGGTCGCTCTCCATCTTCGCGCGCGACCTCAACACGGGCGAAGCGAAGTGGGTCTACCAGATGACGCCGCATGACGAGTGGGACTACGACGGCGTGAACGAAATGATCCTCGCGGATCTCACGATCGACGGCAAGAAAGTGCCCGCCATCGTCCACTTCGACCGTAACGGCTTCGGCTACACGCTGAACCGTGCCACGGGCCAGTTGCTGGTCGCGCAGAAGTTCGACCCGGCCGTGAACTGGGCCGACCGTGTGGACCTGAAGACGGGGCTCCCGGTTCGCAACGTGGCGTACTCCACGCAGCAGGCAGGCGCGGATCACAACGTGAAGGGCATCTGCCCGGCCGCACTCGGTTCGAAGGACCAGCAACCCGCAGCGTTCGATCCGTCCACGAGCCTCTTCCTCGTGCCGACCAACCACGTCTGTATGGACTACGAGCCGTTCGACGTCGATTACGTGTCCGGCCAGCCGTACGTGGGCGCCACGCTGTCGATGTACCCGGGCCCGGGCGAGAAGGGCGCGATGGGCAACTTCATCGCGTGGGATGCGGCGAAGGGCAAGATCGTCTGGTCGAAGCCGGAGCGTTTCTCGGTGTGGTCCGGCGCGCTGGCTACCGCAGGCGGCGTCGCGTTCTACGGCACGCTGGAAGGCTACATCAAGGCCGTGCGCATCAAGGACGGCAAGGAACTGTGGCGCTTCAAGACGCCGTCCGGGATTATCGGCAACGTGTTCACCTACCTCTACAACGGCAAGCAGTACGTGGGCGTCTACTCGGGCATTGGCGGCTGGGCCGGCATCGGCATGGCAGCGGGCCTGCAGAAGTCGACGGAAGGCCTCGGCGCGGTGGGTGGTTATCGTGAACTCGCGAAGTACACGGCGCTCGGCGGCACGCTCTTCGTGTTCGCGATTCCGGGCGGCGGCACGACGAGCGAGTAAGCGGCGTGCCTTTGCATGAAGTCGAAGTAAGTCAGTCGAAGTAACTCAGTTGAAGTAAGTCAGACCCGCGGGGCAGACCCCGCGGGTCACGAGCAAAGACGGGAAGCGGACGCCGCCGGCCCGCCGCGAGACCCACCTCCCATCATCACATCGAGCAGTTGCATAGACGGCTGCATCAAGGTGTTTAGAGAGAACCAGGAGACATACGCATGAAAGGAAGATCAATCTTGTTGCTGGCAGCGGTTTCTTCCGCAGCAGTCTTGCTACCGGTTGCATACGCCCAGAACAACAGTGTTCAGGTTGCCCAGGTGGCGTACAAGGTGGTGGATGGCAACAAGGTCGACAGCAATACGCTGCAGGGCTGGAAGACCTGGCGCGCGCTCGACTGCGAACGCTGTCACGGCGCACAGCAGCAGGGGCTCGTCGGACCGTCGCTCGTGGATGCGTTCAAGACGCTCGACAAGACCGAATTCCATCGCACTGTATTCGGCGGCCGCGTCGACAAAGGCATGCCCGATTTCAGTTCGAGCCAGATGATGCAGAAGAACTGGGAGAACCTCTACGCGTATCTGAAAGGGCGCTCGGACGGCCAGATCAAGCCCGGCGACCTGAAAGCCATCGATTCGAACTGACGGCCGCAAAACGGCGACCTCGTTTCCATTCACCGGAGGTTTCGATGCGTCATGGCAAACGGATGCAGCTGCACGCCGCGCTCACGGCGGCAGCCTTGTGTTGCGCTGCGCTCGCGAGCGCAGCGGTGCGTGCCGATGGGCCCGCGTTGCCCAACAACGACGGCGCGGACGGCGTGCTGAGAGTGTGCGCCGACCCGAACAACATGCCGCTCTCGAACAACAAGGGCGAAGGGTACGAGAACAAGATCGCGAGCCAGATGGCGAGCGACTTCGGCTACAAGCTCGAGTACACGTATTTCCCGCAGCGCATCGGCTTCGTGCGCCATACGTTGCGCGAGAAAGACGACAATACGGGCCGCTTCAAATGCGACCTCATCATCGGTGTGCCGAAGGGGTATGACATGACCTCGACGACGCAGCCGTACCTGCATTCCACCTACGCGATGGTGTTCGCGAACCGGCCGGAACTGGCGAACATCCACACGCCTGACGACCTGCTCAAGCTGCCGCCCGACGAACTGCACAAGCTGCGCTTCGGCATCTTCACGCAGACGCCCGCGGTGGACTGGCTGCTCGCGCACAACCTGATCGACCAGGCGGTGTCGTACCAGGTGCAAAGCGGCGACCCGCAGAACTACCCCGGCGAAATGATCGAACACGACCTGCGCGCAGGCAACGTGGACGTGGCGTTCCTGTGGGGGCCCATTGCCGGCTACTTCGCGAAGCGCGCCGGCGACACCGTGAAGATCGTGCCGTTCCCGGCCACGCCCGGTATCCGTTTCGACTACGAAATATCGATGGGCGTGCGTTACGGCGAAAAAGACTGGAAGGACAAGATCGACCAATGGATCGGCGCGCACCACGACAAGATCGACCAGATTCTCACGAGCTACGAAGTGCCGCTGCTCAAGCCCGCCGGCACCCAGGCGGGCAACTCGACCGCGTCGCCATGAGGGCGGCGCGAGTGGGGGCGTTGGATGCTTCGTTGCGTGACTCGTGGCGTGACATGACGCGTGGGTTGCGGGTCGCGACAGTGGCGATGGTGGCCGTCTTCGCCGCGCCGCTTCTCATTACGGCGAGCACGGCGCAGGCGGCGCAGGGGGGGAAGTCGGACCCCATTACGCCCGCGGAGCGGCTCATCTTCATGACGGGCCATCTGCAAGGCATCGCGCCGCAAACGGAACTCGACTACACGATGGCGAGCCCGGATGCGAAACCGTCTGGCGAAGATCGCGTGCGCGTGCTCGTGACGAGCCCGAACAACGCGAAAGGCGACGCGCAGGTGTCCGACGGCACGGGCGCCGTGCCGCTGCCGAACAGTGGGCTGGAGTGCAACCCCGTGATCATCTATTTCCTCGAACACGACATTGCGGAAATGGAACGGCTCACGGGCGGCAAGAAGCGCTACTTCCAGAAGCGCTTGCGCCTCGCGCTTGCCGCGGGACCAAGCGTCGAGACCGTGAAGCGCGAAGTGGACGGCAAGCCTGTTACTGCGCAGCAGATCGTCGTGCAGCCGTATCTCAACGATCCGAACGCGGCGCGTTTTCCCGAGTACACCGGCAAGCGCTACACGTTCCTGCTGGCCTCGGCGGTGCCGGGGCAGGTGGTGCAGATTCGCTCCGAAGTGCCCGGTAACAACAACGACTTCGCGCATCCGGTGCGGGTCGAGACGCTCAGTTATCAGGCGGAACTGCACAAGCTGGCGCCAGCGCCCGGCGCGCCGGCCAGTGGCACGAGTACTACACCGACCGCCACGCCAACTGCCGCGCCAACCGCCGCACCCGCCAAGCCGCAGGCGAATGCACCAGCTAACGCACCCGCCGATGCAACTCACGCCAGCCGCTAGGGCTTCGGCGCGCGTCATTGCTCCACTGAACGCCTACTGGAAAGGTCTCGCATGCTGATCGACACGAAGGACTATGCAGCGAAGCTCACCGCCGCACTGGGCGCGCTGGGCAGCACGGTGCCCGCTACGATCGCAGGTTTCGAAGCGCTGGACGGCGCCCCAGCCCGCAAGGGCGTGCTCGACGCGAAGACGCGTGAGCTGATTGCACTCGCCGTTGCCGTCACCACGCGCTGCGACGGCTGCATCACCGTGCACAGCGCCGCGGCCGCGAAAGCGGGCGCGACGAAGGACGAAGTGGCCGAAGCGCTTTCAGTGGCCATGGCGCTCAATGCAGGTGCCGCACTCGTCTACTCGGCTCGCGCATTCGACGCCTTCGATCAGCAGGGCGGCTGAATCACGGGCCGATCCAAGGGTTGATCTGCGCGCCGCCGTTCATCCACAGCCTCATGTCTCGCCGCGGACCGTATCGTCGTGAATTTCGTTCGTTCGCTGACCTTGCGTCAGCTGCAGATCTTCCTCGTGGCGAGCCGCTACGCAAGTTTCGCGCGCGCGGCGGAAGAGCTGCATCTCACGCAGCCCGCCGTTTCCATGCAGATTCGCCAGCTGGAAGAAACGGTGGGCCTGCCGCTCTTCGAACGGATTGCACGCAAGCTCTCGCTCACGGAAGCCGGCGAGAAACTCACGCATCACGCGAGCCGCATTCTGGGCGCGATCAAAGACGCCGAAGACACGATGACCTCGCTCAAGCAGGCCGACAGCGGGTCGATCGCCGTGGGTATCGTGAGTTCGGCCACGTACTTCGCACCGAAGCTGCTCGCGCTCTTTTCGCACCGCTACCCGAAGGTGGACGTCAACTTTTCGGTGGGTAATCGCGATGCGCTGCTGCGCATGCTGCAAGACAACGCCATCGACCTCGCCATCATGGGCCGTCCGCCCGCGGAACTCGACGTGGTGACGGAGCCGCTTGCTTACCATCCGCAGGTCATCATCGCGCCGCTCACGCATCCGCTCTGCGAAGCGCGGCGCTTCGATCTGCAGGAGCTGCGCGGCGACACGTTCCTGTTGCGCGAGCCCGGATCGGGCACGCGCATGGCCGCAGAGGAGATGTTCCGCAAGCACCTCTTCACGCCGCGCAAGGTCGTGACGCTCGGCAGCAACGAAACGATCAAGCAGGCCGTGATGGCGGGCATGGGCGTGAGCCTCATCTCGCTGCATACGCTCGCGCTGGAATTGCGCACGCGGGAAGTGGCGACGCTCGATGTGAACGGCACACCGATCGAGCGCACCTGGCATGTCGTGCATCTGCGCTCGAAACAGCTTTCGCCCACCTGCACGGTGTTTCGTCATTTCCTGCTGGAGCACGCGGCGCAGTGGCTCGAACACGAATTCGCGCCGCTCTCGCCCTTCACGAACGCGCCGGCGAAGCCGCCGGCGCGCGTGAAGTCGGAAGAAGCGTAGCCGCCGCGTTATTGCCTTTCGCTTACCGGCTCTGCAAGCGGATGTCGCGCGACGAAGCGCCCACGTACACGGCGCTGCCCGCCACGTACTTCCACTTGTTGCTGGACGTGTCCCAGATGCTCTGGAAGCGCTCCGGAATCACGACGTTCACCTGACGTGCTTCACCCGGGTTCAGATAGACCTTGTGCCAGCCTACGAGGCGCCTGGGCGGCTCGCCGTTGTAGTTGACGCCCAGATACACCTGCGGCACTTCCGCGCCCGCCATGTGGCCGTCGTTCTTCACGGTGAAGCTCGCAATGAGCGTATGGTCAGGCGCCTTGCGCACCGAGAGGCCCGAGTACGAGAAGTGCGTGTACGAGAGGCCATAGCCGAACTCGAAGAGCGGGGCGATGTTCTTCGCGTCGTACCAGCGGTAGCCCATGTCGAGCTTCTCGGCGTAGACCGGGTCGTTCGGGAACGTGCCGTCCTGGCCCCACGTCGGCGTGTCCTGATCGCGCACGGGGAACGTGACGGGCAGCTTGCCCGACGGATTCACCTTGCCGAACAGCACGTTCGCAATGGCCTGACCGCCACCTTCACCCGGATACCAGGCTTCCACGATGGCCTGCACCTGGTCCTTCCACGGCATGAGCACCGGGTTGCCGCTCTCGATCACGACGATGGTGTGCGGGTTCGCCTTCGCCACCGCTTCCACGAGCTGGTCCTGGTTCGACGGATTGCTGAGCGCGAGGCTCTGCAGTTCGCCGAAGTCCTCACCCGAGGGCTGCGTGACGACGACGATTGCGACGTCGGACTGCGCCGCCAGCGCCGTGGCCTGATCGATTTCCTGCTGCGTATAGGCACGGAACGGCGACTGCTGATCGCTGTTGCCCGCGAAGCTGACCTGCGCCGTGGGCGCAAGCTGCTGGATCGCCTTCACGATCGGCACGTTGAGCGTGATCCACGGGTTGGGCCACCAGTTGCAGCCTGTCGACGTACCGAACGTGAGCCCGCCGCAGCCTGCGAACGCGCCAGTCACCGGATGCCGCGTATCGCCGGAACCGCCGCCCGTGATAACCGCTGCGTCCGCGTGACCGCCAATCACCGCAACGCGCTTGAGGCTTGCCGCCGCGAGCGGCAACTGCGCGTTGTCGTTCTTGAGCAGCACCATCGACTGTTCCTCGGCCGCCTGGGTGAACGCCGTGGCCGCGGGGAAGTCGATTGCGCCGCCGGCCTTGGGCGGATCGTCCATGATGCCGGTGCGGATCATCACGTAGAGCTTGCGGCGAACCATGTCGTCGAGACGCGCCTCGGTGATCTGATGGCTCTGCAGCGCCTGGCGAACGAGTGCGGGCGTGAGGTAGACCGTGGGCCCCACGTCCTCTTCTTCATCTAGGCCGGCGTTGATCGCGGGCGCCGTGCTGTGCGCCGCACCCCAGTCGGACTGCACCTGGCCCTGGAAGCCCCATTCGTTCTTCAGCACGTCGGTGAGCACGTGCGGGTTCTCGCAGGCATAGGTGCCGTTGATGCGGTTGTAGCTGCACATCACGTTGCCGGGACGCCCGGCGCGCGCCGCGATTTCGAACGGCAGCAGATAGAGTTCGCGCAACGTGCGCTCGTCGATCGTGTCGTTGCCGCCCATGCGGTTGTGTTCCTGCTCGTTGCCCACGTAGTGCTTGATCGTGGCGATCACCTTGCTGTTCTGCGTGGCGATGGTGCGTGACGCGAGCATTTCGCCTGCGAGCACGGGGTCTTCGCCGAGGTACTCGAACATGCGGCCGCCGCGCGCCTCGCGGGCGAGGTTGGTGCCGCCGCCCAGACCCATGCCGAAGCCCTGCGCGCGCAGCTGTTTCGCGATCTGCGCGCCGAAGGCGTAGGCAAGATGACGGTCCCAGCTTGCCGCTAATGCGATGGTGGCGGGGAACGTGGTGCTGGGTAACTGCGTGCTGCCGGAACCCGTGGCCGAATCGACCATGTTGAGGTCAGGAATGCCGAGGCGCGGCACGCCCTGGATGAAGCCCGCGCCGCCATTCGGCACGTCGCTCATCTGATATTCGGAGTGAATGAGCTGAAGCTTTTCGTCGAGCGTCAACTGCTTCAGCAGTACTTCGGCACGCCAGTGCGCGCCGTTGTCGGCGATTGCTGCGGGAAACGATGCGGTGAACGGATTCGTTGCGATGTCGAAGTCGTTCTGGCCCGCGTGGGCGCCAGCGGTCGCCATCGCCAACAGCAGCGCCATTGGCCAACGTTTGACCTGCATGTCTCTCTCCATGAGTGTGAACTACGGTGGTACCGATCACACCGATCCGGCTCGTATCCGGACAACTTTTCGAGACGCGAGACAGTACCGGCGACGTTGATGCCCCGTGAATCGCGACAGTGCCGCAGCGCTTTTATGCGTGCGGCCCGTGGCGGCCGGCGATGTGGCTACGGTATTTCATGTAGCCAAACTCCGTGTTTACTCATGGTATGGAAGTAAGCTCACTACAGGCTCACTACGTGGTCGGGGTTTACCCGGCGCTTCAGGTACGCAGGTCGGGGTGCGCGTGGGCGAGGTCGGTCACCCATTCCGTGAAGGCACGAATGCGCGAATTGAGGTTCTGCCGATGCGGGTAAAGAATGGAAAGCGGTGTGGAAGGGCAACGGTAATCGGTCAGTATTTCCCGAAGGTGCCCTTGCGCGAGCAGTTCCGTCACCATGAAGCGCGAGGGCTGGATGATGCCGTAGCCTTCCACGCCCGCGGCGATATATGCAGAGCCATCGTTCACGGCGAGCAGGCTTTCCATCTGCACGGTGATGGTCTCAGGGGCATTCAGGTCCTTCGGGTTCTTCAGGAATTCGAAGGGAAACGTGCGGCCCGTGCTGGACGATATGTAGTTCACCGCACGATGTTGCGCCAGGTCTTCGAGCGTAGCCGGCGTGCCGTATTCCTCGAGATAGGCGGGAGACGCGCACACCACCATGCGCGCATTGCCGATGCGCCGCGCCACGAGGCTCGACTCTTCGAGCGAGCCCATGCGGATCACGCAGTCCACACCGTCCTGGATCATGTCGATGTTGCGGTCCGAGAGCCCGAGGCGCACGTTGATGTGCGGATACGCGCGGTAAAACTGCCCTAGCGCGGGAATCAGCAAGGTGCGCGCGATGGTGCCCGAGGTGTCCACGCGCACGGTACCCGTGGGGCTGGACCGTTTGTTCGAGAGCGACGATTCGGCGTCCGATATCTCCGCGAGAATGCGCACGCAGCGTTCGTAGTAGAGCGCGCCGTCTTCGGTCACGTTCACCGAACGCGTGGTGCGATTGAGCAGGCGCACGCCCACGTGTTCTTCGAGCGAGCGGATCAGATTGCTCACGGTGCCGCGCGGCAGGTCCAGCATGTCGGCGGCCTTCGAAAAGCTTTTGGATTCGACGACGCGGGTAAAAATTTCCATTGCCTGGAGACGGTCCATGCAGGTTCCTCGAACAGTGACGGGGTGCGTGATTGTGCGGTCCGCCTTGCATGCCGTGCGGTGGACGGACGCGCACATTGTACGGGGCCGGAACTGCGAGGCGCTCAAATGCGGGATGACCCGGGTTTGAGCGGCGTTCGAGTGCCGTAATGGCGGCATCTCCTCAAGTTTGCGGCCGTTTCTGTCGATATCCCGGACAGAGACAGAACAACCTTCCGTAATCCCAGGCGATGCCCCACGATTCCACAAAACTCCGCATAGTCATCGCCGCGGTATGTTGCGCTACACACATCTTCCTGGTGAATGACAGCAGGGCGGAGGAGTCGGCGACTCCTCCGTCCGGCGACGCTTCGGCCGTGCTTGCCACGATGCCGCTCGAAGCGTTGATGCAGATGACGGTGACGTCGGCATCGAAGTTCGAACAGCGAGTGAGCGATGCGCCCGCCGCGGCCGTGGTGCTCACCGCAGCCGACATCCGCGACTTCGGGTGGCGCACGTTGGGCGATGCGCTGGCGTCGCTGCCGGGCCTTTACGTGAGCTACGACCGCAATTACGCGTATCTCGGTGCACGTGGCTTCTTGCGGCCTGGCGACTACGACAGCCGCTTTCTTGTGCTGATAGACGGCTATCAGGTCAACGACGCTGTCTACGACGAAGCGCCCATCGGCACCGAGTTCCTGATCGACATGGACCTCGTGGAGCGCATCGAGTACGTGCCGGGCCCAGGCTCTGCCGTGTACGGATCGAACGCGTTCTTCGGCGTGGTCAACGTCATCACGAAGAAGGGCAGTGACATCAACGGCACGCAGGTGGCCGCCTCAGCCGGTAGTTTCGGCGAGAAGCGCGGACGCGCGACCTGGGGCTGGCATGGCGCGAACGGCGCGGACATTGTGCTGTCGGCGAGCGCCTACGACCGCAATGGCCAAAGCCTCTACTACCCCGAGTTCGACACGCCCGACCAGAACCACGGCGTGGCAGTGGGACTCGACTATGATCGCGCGCAGCAGTTTCTCGCGAAGTTTGCGTATCGCGAGTTCTCGCTGGAGATCGCTCACAGCAACCGCACGAAGGGCGTGCCCGATGCGCCGTTCGGCGCGCAATTCAACGCGCCGTACAGCCTCACGGACACGCAGAGCTTCGTCAACGCGGCCTGGCATCATCCGCTTGCGACAGGCGTGGAGTTGAACGCATCGGCGTACTGGGGACGTTACGACTACCGCAGCCCCGTGTACGTGATGGGCGACCCGCCGGAACTGAACATCGACGGCGATCATGCTCTCTGGTACGGCACCGACGTTCATACGGTCGTCACGACGATTGCGCGCAACAAGATCGTGTTCGGCGCGGACTTTCGCCGCAACGCGCGGCAGGACCAGTACAACTTCGACGTGAACCCGTACCAGCAGGTGCTCGACGATCACCGTTCGAGCAACCGCGCCGGGACTTACGTGGAAGACGAAGTGCAGTTGCCCGCGGGTTTCGAACTCAATGCGGGCTTGCGCTACGACTACGAAACGATAGCGAAAGGCAACCTGAGCCCACGTATTGCGCTCATCTACAAGCCCACCAACCGCGATACGTTCAAGGCCATTTATGGTCGTGCCTACCGTGCGCCGAATGCTTACGAGCTCTACTACGCCACGTCCGGCGACGGCGGGCAGCTCGCGAATCCGTCGCTGAAGCCCGAACACATCACGACCACGGAGCTTGTCTATTCGCGCGACCTGGGATCGTCGGCGCGGGCCACGCTTTCGCTCTTTCACTACGACATTGCCGACCTGATTTCGCAAACCACGGACGCGGGCACGGGTCTGCTCGTCTTTCGCAATCTGAATCACGTGGAGGCGAACGGAGCGGAACTCAGCTACGAACAGCAGACCGCGGGCGGCATTCGCGTGCGCACGAGCTACTCGTGGCAACTCGCGCGTGACGAGGCCACGGAAAGCGTGCTGCAAAATTCGCCGCGCCATCTCGGCAAGCTCAATATCGTCGTGCCGCTGGCGAGCGACCGGGTACGTGTGGGCGTGGAGGCGCTCTGCAGCGCGTCGCGTCTCACGCAGGCGAGCCGCACAGGCGGCTATTGCATCGGCAACGTCACGATCGGCTCGTCGAAGCTCGTGCCGCACAGCACGGTGTCGTTTTCCGTCTATAACGTGACGGACAAACGCTACGCGGATCCGGCCGGACCGGCGTTCACGCAGCAGGCCATCGCGCAGGAAAGCCGCACGTTCCTGTTCAAGCTGGTGTACGGGATGTGACATGCGCAAGACTGTCCGAGCCCTGCTGATCGCCTGCGTATTCGGGAGCGCGTTGTTCTGGCGGTCGGAGAGCCACGCCCAGGTCGACGAAGCTGCGTTGAAGGCTGCGTTCATCTTCAACTTCACGGTATTCGTGACGTGGCCGCCAGGTGCGCTCGCCGATGGGCACGTCGTGGTCTGCGTGGGCGCGGGCGCCAGCATTACCCCCGCGTTGCAGAAACTCTCGGGCCGGGCGGCCAACGGTGTGACGTGGGTGGTGCGGGTGATCGAGCCTGGCGAGAGCGGTGCGAACACCTGCAACGTGGTGGTAGTCTCGGGCGCTGATGCGGCCACGCGGGCATTGCGTTCGCTCGCCGCCGCGCGCCAGCCGGTGCTCGTGATCGGCACCGACGAAGAGGCGGCGCAGGCGGCCCCCGGCATTCTGTTGTTTCGCGAGGGTGACCACGTGCGGTTCGATATCGACAACAGCCAGCTTGTGCGGCGTAACCTCATGGCGAGTTCGAGGCTGCTTTCGCTGGCAAGGAGCGTTCAGTGACGACGCAACCGGAGGTTCGTCCCACGGATTCAAGCTGGCGTGTGCAACTCGCCGGTGTCGTCACGGCGCTCGTCATCGCGATGATTGCGCTTGCGTTGTACCAGGGCCTCTCGATGGAGCACGAGCTGCGCGACAACGCGCGCCTGCAAGCGGCCATCGTTGCGCAGAACGCCGCTGCACCCATGATGTTCAACGACCGTCAGGCCGCGCAGGAAACGTTGAGCGCACTGCGTATCCTGCCGTACATCCGCAGCGTGGCGATTCTCGACAAGGACGCGCACGTGTTCGCCTCGTACGGCCCCGAGGTGACGGTGCCGCGCACGCTGCAACCCTTCATCGCGGCCGAACGCGACGGCAGCACCTTCGGCTTACGGTCGGTCACGGTCAGCGCGCCCATCACGTACAACAGCGGACACTTCGGCGACGTGGTGCTGGTGGCCTCCACGGGGCAGATCCTCTCGCGCTTCGCGAGCTACGTGACGCTGCTCGTGCTGGTGTGCCTCGCATCGGTGGCGGCCTCCGGCATCGTGATGCGGCGGCTCAAGGAACGCATGTCGAGCGCGGAAAGCCAGCTTGCGTGGCTCGCCAATACGGATCCGCTCACGCATCTGCCCAATCGCCGCGCGTTCTACGACGAACTCGGCACGCGCCTTGGCGTGCCGGTGCGGCAGCGCACGCCGCTCACGCTGATGCTGGTCGATCTCGACAACTTCAAGATCGTCAACGACACGTTGGGGCACGGCGCAGGCGACGAACTGCTCGCCGCGGTGGCGCGCGAACTCAAGGCGGCGGTGGGCCGTCACGATCTGGTGAGCCGCATCGGCGGCGACGAGTTCGCAATTCTCGCCGTGGACCGCGGCAGTCCCCAGCGCAGCGCCTCGCTTGCGGTACGCGTGGTCGAACATACGCGGCGCGCTTTTCGCGTGGCGGACGTGGAGCTGCACGTGAGCGCGAGCG
Organism: Paraburkholderia sp. SUR17; assembly: GCF_029536165.1. Taxonomy (NCBI): domain Bacteria; kingdom Pseudomonadati; phylum Pseudomonadota; class Betaproteobacteria; order Burkholderiales; family Burkholderiaceae; genus Paraburkholderia; species Paraburkholderia sp. SUR17. The sequence goes on along the minus strand of NZ_CP120509.1, from coordinate 2,751,767 downwards.
TGGGCTACAGCCGCTATCCCGACGACGCGCAGCGTCTCGCCGACCTCGTGAGCAGCGCGGACACGGCGCTTTACGTCGCGAAGAGCCAGGGCAAGGGTCAGGCTGTTGCGTTCCGGCCGGAGATGACCGAGGCCGCGAAACGGCGCGCACGCCTTGAGCGCGAGTTGCGCGATGCGCTCAACACCGACGCGTTCTACGTGGTCTATCAACCGAAGTTCAGCTGCGGCGCCGGTGCGATGACGGGCGTCGAGGCACTCGCGCGCTGGCATCACCCGCAGGAGGGCGAAATCTCGCCGGCCGAATTCATCGCGGTAGCGGAGATGAGCGACCTGATCGCGACGCTCGGGCTGCACGTGCTGGAAACGGCGTGCAACGACATCGCGCGGCTCAATCGCGACACGGGCGTGGCGCTCGAAGTGTCCGTGAACGTGTCGGCACGGCAGTTCAGGCATCCGCAGTTCGCGGAGCACGTGTTTTCGGCGTTGCAGGCGAGCGGACTGGATTCGTCGCTGCTCGAACTCGAACTCACGGAAAGCATGCTGATGACCGACGTGGACGACAGCGTACGGCTGCTGCGCGAATTCCAGTCGAACGGCGTGCGCGTTTCGATCGACGACTTCGGCACGGGGTATTCGTCGCTCTCGTATCTGCGCACGCTGCCCATCGATCAGCTCAAGGTTGACCGCAGCTTCGTCAAGGGGCTGCCGCGCGAGGGCAGGGAGATCGTGGAGGCCATCATCTCGATGGCGCACAGCTTCGGCCTCGAAGTGGTGGCCGAAGGCGTGGAGACGTGGGAGCAGTTCGCGTTGCTGCGCGACATTGGCTGCGACCTCGTGCAGGGGTATCTCACCGGCAGGCCCGTGCGGCTGGACGTGCTCACGGCCGACATCGTGCGCGAAAGAGCGAACCCGCCGCACCGCGCGAGCCGCGACTTGCGCGTGGGAGCGCAAGTCGTTGCGAAAGCTGCGGATCGTACGCCGCCGCTTCCTGAACAGCAGAACTGAATTCCATCAGTTTCTTGTCCGGACACAAGCTTACTGTTTGCTGTCATCGGCAAGACTTGACGTTTTCTTGTTGGACGTCAAGGTAATTTCCCGCCCGTTTCAATAGAATCCGCCGCTTACGACACGGGCGCGTTCGCGCACGCGCAACGTGTGGCGCACCCGCTGTCGTTCCCGCCGATCCGACCAGATCACCCAATCAGACCATACAAAATTCCAGGCATATCCGATGGCCAGAGCTATCTTGAAGCGGGCGTGGACCTTCGCTGCAATTGGAGTGGGCACCTGCCTTGCCGGCTGCAGCAATCTCGATGTTCTCGATCCCAAAGGCAGCGTAGGTGCTGCGGAAAAGTCTCTCATCAGCACGGCCACGTTCACGATGCTCATCGTCGTTGTGCCGGTCATTCTGCTCACGCTGCTGTTCGCATGGCGCTACCGCGCGTCGAACCGCAATGCGACCTACGCGCCGAAGTGGGCGCATTCCACGGCCATCGAAGTCGTCATCTGGACCGTGCCCACGATCATCATTCTGTTCCTCGGCGTGCTCACGTGGCGCACGACGCACGAGCTCGACCCGTACCGGCCGCTCGAATCGTCGGTGAAGCCGATCAACGTGGAAGTGGTCGCGCTGGACTGGAAGTGGCTCTTCATCTATCCCGATCTGGGCATCGCCTCGATCAACCAGCTGGCCTTCCCCGTCAACACGCCCGTGAATTTCCGCATCACGTCGGATTCGGTGATGAACTCGTTCTTCATCCCACGGCTGGGCAGCCAGATCTATGCAATGGCGGGCATGCAGACGCGTCTGCACCTGGTGGCCAACGAGGTGGGCGACTACGCGGGCGTGTCGGCCAACTTCAGCGGCAAGGGCTTTTCGGACATGAAGTTCCGTGCGCTCGCCACCACGCCTGAGCAGTTCAACGCGTGGGTGGAGCAGGTGAAGCACGCGCAGGGGCGTCTCGACATGAACGCCTACGGCACGGTCGCGCAGCCTTCGGAGAAGAATCCGGTCGAGTACTTCTCGTCCGTGGATCCGCGGCTCTTCCATAACATCATCGCGAAGTACAACAACGGCCACGTCCTCGACACGAAGGACGAGGCCTGCGGGACGAAGGGGTAAAGCATGTTCGGAAAACTCACGCTCGAGGCGATCCCGTTCGATCAGCCCATCATCATGGGTGCAGGCGCCTTCATGGGCCTTGCGGTGATCGTGGTGCTGGCTGCGCTCACCATCACCAAAAAATGGACATGGCTGTGGACCGAGTGGATCACCACGGTGGACCACAAGAAGCTCGGCATCATGTACATCATCGTGGCCACGCTCATGCTGCTGCGCGGCTTCGCGGATGCCGTGATGATGCGTCTGCAACTGGCGCTCGCCTATCATTCGCCGGGCTACCTGCCGCCGCATCACTACGATCAGGTGTTCACGGCGCACGGCGTCATCATGATCTTCTTCATGGCGATGGCGCTGATGGTGGGCCTCTTCAACCTGATCGTGCCGCTGCAGATCGGCGCGCGCGACGTGGCCTTCCCGTTCATCAACTCGCTGAGCTTCTGGATGACGGCGGTGGCCGCCATCCTGATCAACGTCTCGCTCGTGATCGGTGAGTTCGCACAGACGGGCTGGCTCGCGTATCCGCCGTTGTCGGAATTGCAGTTCAGCCCCGGCGTGGGCGTGGACTACTACATCTGGAGCCTGCAGCTTTCAGGTGTGGGCACGCTGCTGACCGGCATCAACTTCTTCGTGACGATCGTGCGCATGCGCGCACCCGGCATGACGTTCATGAAGATGCCCGTGTTCACATGGACGGCGCTGTGCTCGAACGTGCTGATCATGGCGACGTTCCCGATTCTCACGGTCGCGCTTGCGCTGCTGGGTCTGGACCGCTACCTCGGCATGCACTTCTTCACGAACGACGGCGGCGGCAACGCCATGATGTACCTGAACCTGATCTGGGCGTGGGGCCACCCCGAGGTGTACATCCTCGTGCTGCCCGCGTTCGGCATCTACTCGGAAGTCATCGCGACGTTCGCGAAGAAGCCGCTCTTCGGCTATCGCACGATGGTGTACGCCACGTGCGTGATCATGGTGCTCTCGTTCCTCGTGTGGCTGCACCACTTCTTCACGATGGGTTCCGGCGCCGACGTGAACGCGTTCTTCGGCATCATGACGATGATCATCGCGATTCCAACGGGCGTGAAGATCTTCAACTGGCTCTTCACGATGTACCGCGGGCGCATCGAGTTCACCACGCCCGTGTTGTGGACCATCGGCTTCATGATCACCTTCACCATCGGCGGCATGACCGGCGTGATGATGGCGATTCCGGGCGCGGACTTCGTGCTGCACAACAGCCTGTTCCTGATCGCGCACTTCCATAACGCAATTATTGGCGGCGTGGTGTTCGGTTACCTTGCCGGCTTCCATTACTGGTTCCCGAAGGCCTTCGGCTTCAAGCTGGACGAGAAGCTCGGCAAGCGCGCGTTCTGGTTCTGGTTCACGGGCTTCTATGCCTCGTTCATGCCGCTCTACGTGCTGGGCTTCATGGGCATGACGCGACGCCTCAACCACTACGACAATCCCGCATGGCATCCGTGGTTGATCGCGGCGGCGTTCGGCGTGGTGCTCGTGGCCATCGGCGTGCTGCATCAGATTGCGCAAGTCGTGCTCGCCGTGCGCAACCGCAACCGTCCCGACTATCGCGACGCGACGGGCGACCCGTGGAATGGCCGCACGCTCGAATGGGCCACGTCGTCGCCGCCGCCGGTCTACAACTTCGCGGTGATCCCGACGGTGCGTGAACTGGATGCGTTTGCCCACATGAAGGAAACGGGGCATGGCCTCGGCGTCAAGGCGTCGTCGTATCGCGACATCCACATGCCGTCAAACACGGGCGCGGGCTTCTTCGTCGCCGTGTTCAGCCTCGCACTCGGCTTCGCGCTGGTGTGGCACATCTGGTGGCTCGTGATCGCGTCGCTCGTCGCAGTGGCGGCAACCGTCATCATTCACAGCTTCGGCGACAACGACGGCTACATCATTCCCGCGGCGAAGGTTCGCGAGATCGAAGATGAAATCCGCCGCCGTGCGGAAGGTGAAGAACGCGGCCTCGTGCCCGAATCCGTGGAGGCCTGAGCATGGCACACAACACGCTTGTCAACGGCGCGCACGATCTGGCCGCCGATCATCCGCCGTCACACTCGGTGTTCGGCTTCTGGCTGTACCTGATGACGGACTGCGTCATCTTCGCGTCGCTGTTCGCGGTGTTCGCCGTGTCGTCGCAGCAGTTTGCGGGCGGCCCGAGCGGCAAGGACCTGTTCGACATTTCGGGCGTTGCGCTGGAAACGGCCGCGCTCCTGTTGAGCAGCATCACCTACGGCTTCGCGATGCTGGGCGCGCACAAGCAGCAACGCGGCGCGGTGCTGGGCTGGCTCGCCGTCACGTTCGTGCTGGGCCTCGCGTTTCTCGGCATGGAAATGCGCGAGTTCTCCGCGCTGATCGCAGAAGGCAACGGACCGGGCCGCAGCGCGTTCCTGTCGTCGTTCTTCACGCTGGTCGGCACGCACGGCCTGCACGTGTTCATGGGCCTCGTGTGGATGGTGGTGCTCGCCGTGCAGGTCATTTCGCGGCCCACGCTGAACGAGCGGGAGATCCGGCGTCTTACGTGCCTGAGCCTTTTCTGGCACTTCCTCGACATCGTCTGGATCTGCGTTTTCACCTTTGTCTATCTCGCGAGCGTACTTTAAATGGCTCATTCGCATTCGGCTCATACGGAAGGCGGGCACGGCAGCTTCGGCAGCTACGTTGCCGGGTTCGTGCTCTCGGTGCTGCTCACGGCAGGAGCGTTCGGCATCGTCATGAAGGGCGCTCTGCCCGCCCATAGCGCGCTGATCGCGCTTGCGGGGCTCGCGTTGGTGCAGATCGTCGTGCACCTCGTGTTCTTCCTGCACATGAACGCGTCGTCGGGTCAGCGCTGGAACGTGATGGCGTTCAGCTACACGGTGCTTACTGCAGTCATCCTCGTGTTCGGCACGATGTGGGTGATGCACAACGTCAGCGTCAACATGATGTCGCGATAAGCGCATCGCAACCGGAGGGCCTTTGTAGAAGGCTCTCCGGCTTTTTTCTCCTCTTCCTCTCCGTCTCTTCCCCCTTCCGCGTCTTCTCCAGCTACGCGAAGAAGCGCGTGAGTTCCGAGGCAACGGCCGCGGGCTGCTCTTCGGGCAGGAAGTGCCCGCAATGTCCGATGGTCACGCCCTCTACGTTCGCGGCACAGGCTTCGAGCGGAGCAGCCATGTTCGGAATGGAGCCCTGATCTGCGCTCAGTGCGACCACGGGCATCTGCAGCTTGCCTTTCGCACTGAGTGCGCGATTCTGGCGTGCCGATTCATCCGCCGCGCGATAGTAGGCGAGCCCCGCACGCAAGCCGCCTTCACGCGTAAAGACGCGCGCATATTCGTCCATGTCGGCTTCGGAAAACGTCTGTGGGTTTGCGGTCTTGCGGCGCAGAAACCAGTCGAGGTAGGCGCGCTCTTTTCCTTCGATCAGCAACTCCGGCAGGTCCGGTATGGCATGAAACGCGAAGTGCCAGGTGCGCCACGCGCGCTCGGGTGCAATGGGCAGGGCGTCGGGCAGCGTGATGCCGGGAATGCCGGCATCCAGCAGCGCGAGACGCATGACTGTGTCGCCGAACAGCGCGGCATAGGGATACGCGACCCAGGCGCCCACGTCGTGTGCCACGAGGTAGCAGCGCTGCACATCGAGCTTGCGAAGCAGCGCGTGCAATCTCGTGGCGAGTGTTTGCGTGTCGTAGCCATCGAGCGGACGATCGGAGTCGCCCTGGCCCGGCAGATCCGGCGCGACGACTCTGTAGCGCGTGGCCAGCAGCGGCATGACCTTGCGCCATGCGAACCAGCTTTGCGGATAACCCGCGAGCAGGACGACCGTCTCGCCATCCACCTTGCCGCCGGTGACGTAATGAAGCCGGATGCCGTCGACCATTTCGAAGCGATGCTCGAACCCATCGAGCTGTGTGTCCGGTAGCGAAGCAGGACCGGGGTCGACGATACGCGCTGAGGTAGACATGATGGACTTTCCTGATGGTTGCGTGAGTGGTACGTCTGTATAGGAAATGAACATTTCCAAATAAGGCAAAAAAATTTCAGGCCAACAGCTTCAGCGCCTGATCGGCTGCTGCCAACATGTCGTTGCGCGTGCGCCCCGACTTGCCGATCAACCGGAAGCCCTGGAGCACGGCAAGCAGCACGCGAGCCATGGCCGTCACGTCGATATCCTGCGCGACCGAGCCGTCTTCCTGCCCCTGCCGGAGCAACTGGCGCAGCAGGTCTTCGCTACGTCGCATGGCGGCTTCGACCTGTGCCGCAATTTCATCGTCGAAGGTGGCGAGCGCCGTGGCACTGGAAACGACGAGGCAACCGCGCCGGCCTTCGCTGCCGTGCGACGACTGCGCATAGAAGTGCAACACCGCGCGAATCTTCTCGTACCCGCTCGGTTGCCGGTCGAGCAGCCTGCGCAGCCCGGCATTGCGTGCCTCTACGTAGTGCGCGAAGGCCGCGAGGAAAACGCCGCGCTTGTCGCCGAATGCCTTGTAAAGACTGCCCGCGGTGAGTCCGGTCGCCTCGCTGAGGTCGCCCACGGAGGTGGCGTGATAACCGCGCTCGCGAAAGACGCGCACGGCGCCGTCGAGCACCGTGTCCATGTCGAATTCGCGCGGACGGCCGGGGCCGCGCGAGGAAGTGGGGGAAGCGGACGGGGAAGTCATGCGGCGATTATAGGAAATGATTGTTTCCGAATCAACACATGAACTGGCGTGGGCCTGCTCCCATTCGTGCGCGCAGGACGATTACGCCGCGTGACCGTCGGCCATCTGGCTCATCGCCACGTTGACCTGCTAGCCGGCGCACGCGGTTTCGACGGCTGTATTGAGCGCGAGAATATGGGGCTGGAAGGCGATGCCTTCGATCACCTGGAAAAGGCGATCGTCATCGCTTTATTGAAGCCGTGAATAACGGCTGGCTGTGTTCAAACTTGAGGGCCGTGCAATGCAATAACGGATTATTTTTTCAGGGCGATATCGTTTTAAAGTGGCGATATGCAGCGGCGTGCAGCGGCAACTGAAATGGCGCCAGACATTTAAAATCGCGCCTGATCCACGGCCCTGCGACCATTGAGCCCGAACGTTGGAGCGCGGGGTGTTGCTTGATTCAAGTCAATCACCCGGGTTTTCTGGCTGAAATAATCCAGTGCGGAACACTTCGCTGCCTTGACTCATGAAGCATAAGGATTTGATGCAGGAAAGCGGATCCAATATCGATATCGCAAGATAAGATCCGGGCACGAAACGGACAGAACATCTTCGAAACTACGGCGGAATTCAGCATGTATCTGGGAAATATGAGAATCGGAGTGCGCCTTGGCGCGGGCTTCGGCTTTGTCCTGTTGCTCATGACGGCTTTGATCGTGGTGGGACTCGTTCGGCTGACGGGCATCGGCAATATCAACGACAGGCTGGTAGGCACCGAATGGGTCAAGGCCGACGCGGCCCACACCATCGATGTGCTCACACGTGCGAACGCTCGCAGCACCATGGAGCTGTTCGTCACGACGGACGCGAGCAAAGTTGCCGCGATATACGAGCGTATCGAAGGCAACAAGAAGGCGATTACCGATGCGCTGAATACGCTCGGCACGCTGGCCGAAGGGCCCGAAGAGAAGGCGCAGCTCGAAGAGACCACTGCTGCGCGCGTCGCCTACGTGAAGTCTTTCAGCGAGGTCGCGCAGCAGCTCAAAGACGGCAAACGCGACGAAGCTACCGCGACGTTGAACGGCGCAACGCTGCCGGCGCTGGATACGCTCCAGGCGCACATCAAAGACATGGTCGACTGGCAGACCAGACTCGTCAAAGCGAGTGCCGAGCGTGGCCGGCAAGACATCGACTCGGCACGGCATCTGATGGTCGAACTGGGCGTGGCGGCTGTCTTGATGGGCATTGGCTTCGCGTGGGCCATTACGCGCTCTATTACGCATCCGTTGGGCGAGGCGGTGCGCGTGGCGCGTACCGTGGCCTCGGGCGATCTTACGAGCCACATCGAAGTAAGAACGAACGACGAGACCGGCCAGTTGCTGCACTCGCTCAAGGACATGAACGAAAGCCTCAAGCAGATCGTGCGCAAAGTGCATCACGGCGCGGACACGATCGCCTCTGCGTCGAGCCAGATCGCGAACGGCAACCTCGATCTGTCGTCGCGCACGGAAGAGCAGGCGAGTTCGCTCGAAGAAACGGTGGCGTCCATGGAGCAGCTCACCAGCACCGTCAGGCAGAACGCGGACAACGCACGGCAGGCCGATCATCTGGCGCGGTCCGCGTCCGAGGTCGCGGTGAAGGGCGGCACCGTGGTCCGGCAGGTGGTGGATACGATGAACGACATCAAGGTGTCGGCGGGCAAGATGGTGGACATCATCGGCGTCATCGACGGCATCGCTTTTCAGACCAACATTCTTGCGCTGAACGCGGCAGTGGAAGCGGCACGCGCGGGCGAAGACGGACGCGGCTTCGCCGTTGTGGCAGGCGAAGTGCGCAACCTGGCGCAACGCTCAGCGGCAGCGGCGCGGGAAATCAAAGACCTGATTGGCGGTTCAGTGGCCAACGTGGATATGGGCGGCGAACTGGTCGCCCAGGCCGGTGCGACGATGGACGAAATCCTGCACAGCGTGCAGCGTGTGACCGACATCATGGGCAACATCACGGCGGCGAGCGAAGAGCAGAGCCTTGGCATCGAGCAGATCAACCAGGCCATGGGCCAGATGGACCAGGTAACGCAGCAGAACGCCGCGCTCGTGGAAGAGGCTGCTGCCGCAGCGGGCTCCTTGCACGAGCAGGCGAACCAGCTTGCGCTCACGGTGGGCGCTTTCAAGGTGGAGAGCGGCAACCCAGTGGTCGCTTAATCAGCGCGTTTCGCGAGCCGCATTACATCGACCCAACACTGGTTCGATACACAAGTTTTTCCCCTTCGTGCCGATAAACCGTCCGGAGATCTTTTTTCCGGAAGTCAGTCACCCATCGTCACGAATAAGAAAGGAAAAACTCAGCATGCTTGCATCGATCCGAGCGCGCATTCTCGCGACCTGTGTCGCTATCGTCGCCACGGCGCTTATTGTTACCGGCGGTCTTGTCTATGTCGTGGTCAAGCAGCACAACGACGAGACCATCAACGAGAACCTGAAGTCGACGCTCGCAGGCCAGGCGCTCGCCATCGACCAATGGATTGCAAGCCGGGCGAAGCAGGTGGGCGTGCTGGCCGACGCGGTGCCCGTGGGCGAGGGCGACCCGATGCCGTCCCTGCGGCTCGTCATGCAGTCCGGCGGTTTCATTGCGGTGACGATGGGTCTGGCCGACAAGACGGCTTACTCGCCCACGCCGCTGCCGGCCGGCTACGATCCCACGGCGCGGCCCTGGTACAAGCAGGTGGTGGCCGCAGGCCATCCCATCGTGACCAGCATCTATCGCGATGCGGTGACGGGCAAGCCCACGTTCTCGTTCGTTGCGCCCGTCATGCGTGACAGTTCGATGAAAGGCGCCATCGCCGCGGGCGTGCTGCTGGAGGGCGTGAGCGGCATCGTGGCCGCCATTCATCCCACGCCGGCAAGTTCGGCGTTTCTCGTCGACAAGAGCGGCAATCTGCTGGCCCTCGGCAAGACCGATCTCATCATGAAGCCGGCCACCGATCTTTCGCCGGACCTCACGGCCCAGGCGCTCGATTCGCTGCAGTCGGCCGACGCGCCCATCGAAGTGACCATCGACGGCGCAACGAAGCTGCTGCGCGCCGAGCCGATTGCCGGCACCGACTGGCGCCTCGTGCTGGCGCTCGACAAGTCGGACGTGACGGCCGGCATGCGCGCCGTGGCCGCCACGACGCTCGTCTGCATCGTCGTCATCGTGCTGGTGGCGGCGGCGCTGGTGGGCGCGCTCACGAATGCTGCGTTCCGGCGCATCCTGCTCGTGCGCGACGCGCTCAACGACGTGAGCAGCGGCAGCGGCGATCTCTCGAAGCGCCTGCCCGCAGAGGGTAACGACGAAGCCGCGCAGATCGCGCGCGCCTTCAACCTGTTCACCGGAAAAATCAGCACGACGCTGTTGCAGATTCGCGAGAGTAGCGAGTCGGTGCGTGTGGCCAGCTCGGAGATTGCGCAAGGCAACCAGGATCTGTCGAGCCGTACCGAGCACACCGCGTCGAGCCTCGAGCAAACCGCTGCCGCACTCGAAGAGATTGCGGGCACCGCACGCAACTCCGCAGATGCGGTGGCGCAGATGAGCCAGCTCGCGGCATCGGCCTCCGGTGTCGCGATGCGCGGCGGCCAGGTGGTAAGCGAAGTGGTTTCCACGATGAACCAGATCACCCAGGCCTCGACGGAGATTGCGGACATCATCGGCGTGATCGACGGCATCGCCTTCCAGACCAACATCCTCGCGCTCAATGCGGCGGTGGAGGCGGCGCGCGCCAGCGAACACGGCCGCGGCTTCGCGGTGGTGGCCGGCGAAGTGCGCGCGCTTGCGCAGCGCAGCGCGCAGGCGGCGCGGGAAATCAAGACGCTGATCGAGTCGTCGGTCGGGAAGATCGAGGCGGGTTCGCGCCTCGTGCAGACCGCGGGCACGACGATGGACGAAATTGTGGAAGGCGTGCGCGGCATTACGAACGTGATCGGCGAAATCAGCGTGGCGACGAACGAGCAGAGCACCGGGCTCGGTCAGGTCAACCAGGCGCTTTCGCAGCTCGATCATTCGACGCAGCAGAATGCGGCGCTGGTGGAGCAGTCGGCGGCATCGGCGGCGCTCTTGCGCGAAGAGGCCGAGAGGCTCGCTCAGGCGGTGGGTGGATTCAGGCTTGCGGGGGCGCGGGGTTAAGCGAACGGCCAACGTATCGCTGACGGATCACTAACGGATCACGAAGCACGCGCGGTGCTTCCAGGGCTCAAGGGCGGCACAGGCCGCCCTTTTTCATTCCTCGCTCTCGAACAAATCCACGTGTGCATCGAACACACGCTGCTGGCGCTGTAGCGCATCGTCGAGATGAGCGAGCAGGGCACGCTCGGCGGCATCGGGATCGTGCCGCACGAGTGCGTCGATCACCTGCTGGTGCTGCGCGAGCGTGAGCGCGCCTTCTTCGGGCTCGCGGGCCGTGACGTAGCGCACGCGGTCAATCGGCGCGCGCACCAGTTCGATCAGCTGGAGCGCTTTCGGCAACTGCGCTGCACTGCCCACCGTCGTGTGAAAGCGGTTGTCCTGGCGGATCGATTCCACCGAATCGCCGCGTTCCACGGCGCGCCGGTGCATTTCCTGAATGTCGTGCAGCAGATGCAGCTCACGGTCGCTGATGCACTCGGCAGCACGGCGAATGCTGGCGCTTTCCAGCACGCGCCGCAGCAGTGCGCTTTCGGCGAACTGCTCGCGGCGCACGGGCGCGACGAACGTGCCGGACTGCGCGGCAATCGTCACCAGTTCTTCCCGTGCGAGCTGCTGAAGCGCTTCGCGCACGGGCGTGCGGGAAATGCCGAGCGTCTCGCTGAGCGCGCGTTCGAAGATCACATCCCCCGGCAGGATCGCCATAGTCACAATAGCTTCGCGCAACAGCTTGTAGATTTGCGTGGAAAGCGGCTGCGCGCGGTCTAGGGCCGGCTTGCCGGGCAGCACGCGTGCGATGAACTGCTGTGGATCGTTACGTTCTGATTTCATGGGGGCAGGGTAATGCGGCCGGCGACGGAAGACAAAAAAATGCTCGTGGAAATGCTCACAGCGAGCCGTTCAACTAGTATATTAGTTGCCTGCTGCGACCGTTAGTGCCATCGGCACAGTCGCCGCCACCGGTCACGCCTTCCCGCCGCGTCGCCGTCCGCTGCCGGCCTGGCCAAGCTTCATCAGGCAACACACGCGGCAATGCGCGTGTCCGCACATAACAGAAAGGAGACAGCAAGTGCGTTCGTTACTCGCTTCAGCAGTTCTCGGACTCTGCATGGCCGGCGCTGTCGGCATGGCGTATGGGCAGGCCGCCACCGGCAACACCTCATCCATGAAAATCGCGCTTTCCAACAACTACGCGGGCAACAGCTGGCGGCAGACCATGTTGAAAAGCTGGGCCGAGGTGGCAGACCCGGCCGTGAAGTCCGGCGTCGTGGCGGCGGCCCCCACCTTCACCACCGCGGAGAACCAGGCCACCGAGCAGGCGCAGCAGATCCAGAACCTGATCCTCCAGGGCTACAAGGCCATCGTGATCGACGCCGCGTCGCCCACCGCGCTCAACGGTGTCATCAAGCAGGCCTGCGGAGCCGGCGTGACGGTGGTCACGTTCGACGGCATTGCCACCGAACCCTGCGCCTATCGCATTGCCGTGGACTTCCACAAGCTCGGCTCCATGCAGGTGGATTACATGGCGAAGCGCCTGAACGGCAAGGGCAACCTGCTCGAAATTCGCGGGCTGGCGGGCGTTTCGGTGGACGACGAAATTCATCGCGGCATCGTGGACGAACTCAAGAAGTATCCGGGCCTCAAGGTTGTCGGCTCGGTGCATGGCGACTGGACGCAGACGGTAGCGCAGAAGCAGGTGGCCGGCATTCTGCCCACGCTGCCGAAGATCGACGGCGTCGTGGCGCAAGGCGGCGACGGCTACGGCGCGGCCAACGCGATCAAGGAAGCCGGTCGACCCACGCCCATCATCATTCTCGGCAACCGCCAGGAAGAACTCGCCTGGTGGGCGGCGCAGCGCAAGACGGGCAACTACGACACGCTTTCCGTCACCATTCCGCCGGGCTGCTCGACCTTCGCGTTCTGGGTGGCGCAACAGCTGCTCGCGGGCAAGAAGCTGCCGCACGACGTCCAGATGCCGCTGCTCGAAGTGCAGGCCGACCAGCTCGACAGCGTGCTCGCGAAGACCCCGCAAGGCGGGCTCGCGAACAAGCTCTATACGCGCGACGAAGTGCTCAAGGTGGTGGACGCGAAGTAGGTTGCCGTCAGGCGTGAAGCGCGGCGCGCAGTGTTCGTCATGCGCGCCGCAGCATCGCAAAACACGTCGCAAAACGTTGCAGGCGGCACCGCGAAAGACACGACACCAGGGAGTCGGGCATTGAACGATCCAGCTGTATCGAACGCCACGCCGCAGCACGCCGAGGTGCTGATCCGCCTTGCCGGCATCGGCAAGACGTTCGGGCGCGTGAAGGCGCTCTCCAACGTAAGCTTCGATTTTCGCGCGGGCGAGTGCGTGGGCATTGCCGGCCACAACGGCGCGGGCAAGTCCACGCTGATGGCGGTGCTGACGGGCGTGTTCCTGCCCGAAGAGGGCACCCTTGCCATCGATGGTCGCGAGGTGAGTCACTACGATCCCAACGCCGCGCGTGCCGCGGGCGTGCGCTGCGTGTTTCAGGAGCTATCGCTTTGCGCGAACCTGAGCGTGGCCGAGAACATGACCATCGTGCATCCCGGGCTGCACGGCGGCGACTGGCGCAAGCGCGCCACGCGCCTCATGCGCGAACAGCTCGACGCGATCTTTCCGGGCCACGGGCTGAAGGGCCATGAATTGATCGGCGACCTCACGCTCACGCAGCGTCAGATGGTCGAAATTGCGCGCGCCTTCACGGTGACGGGCGACCCCGTCAAGCTCGTGATTCTCGACGAGCCTACCTCGAGTCTGGACGCGCACACGGCCCAGCAATTGCTCGCATACATCCGCCGTGCGGGCGAGCGCGGCATCGCCACCATTCTCATCAGCCACATGCTGGGCGAGATCGCCGAAGCCGCGCACCGCGTGCTCGTGATGCGCGATGGGCGCGTGGCCGCCGTGCTGCCGCGCGAGTCGATCACGCACGACGCGATCATTCGCGCGATGGGCCAGCACGTGGACGTCGAGCCCGATGCCGCCGCCGCGCAAGGCGCACGCAGCGCCGCCTCGCAGGGCGTGGCCGCCTGGCGCTGGGCGCTCGGCGCGCATCGGCAATGGAACATCGAAGCGCCACGAGGCGAGGTGATCGGCCTTGCGGGTCTGGCGGGCCAGGGGCAGAGCGAGGCGCTGCTCTCGATCTACGAAGTGGCCACGAAAAGCCATGAGCGCGTGGCGTTCGTAGCCGGTGACCGCGCACGCGACGGCGTGTTTCCGCTGTGGTCCATCGCGCAGAACCTCGACATTCGCTGGCTGCTCGACCGCATGAAGAATGGCACTGCGCGGCGACCGGGCTTGCCCAGTTTGATCGACGGACGCGCCGCGCAGGATGTGGCCGACGCATGGCGCGAACGCATCGGCATTCGCGGTGCGCCGATGAAAGCCAACATCCTTTCGCTTTCGGGCGGCAACCAGCAGAAGGTGCTGTTCGCACGCGCACTCGCTTCGGATGCCCAACTGATTCTCATGGACGACCCCACGCGCGGCGTCGACATCGGCACCAAGCGCGACATCTACCAACTCGTGCGCAACGAGGCCGCGCGCGGCCGCACGTTCATCTGGTACACCACCGAGAACGACGAATTCGCCTACTGCGACCGCACCTACGTGTTTCGCGCGGGCGGCATCACGCGCATGCTGCTCGCGCACGAATGCAACGAGCAGTCGCTGCTGGCGGCCAGCTTCGAGGAGGCCCACGCATGACGCTCACGCTCGACCGGGCGCGTCTGCGCGCGTTGCTGCCCGCGTTCTCGCTGGTGGCGGTGCTCGTGCCCATCTTCTTTCTGCAGCCGGCTACGTTCAGCTACTTCGGCCTGGGGCTGTTGCTGAATCTGGCCGTGCCGCTCGTGCTGGCCACGCTCGCGCAACTTGCCATCATCACCGCGAACGACCTCGATCTTTCGATTGGCCCGTTCGTGAGCCTCGTGGCCTGCATCGGCGCCACGCTGCTCGTGAACCAGCCGCTTATCGGCGTGGCGGCGCTCGCGGGCTGCGTGGTGCTGTATGCGGCCGTGGGCGCGCTCGTGGAGATGCGCCAGATTCCGTCCATCGTCGTCACGCTCGGTCTTTCGTTCGTCTGGAACGGCCTGGCGGTGCTGCTGCTGCCTTCGCCGGGCGGCACGAGTCCGGCGTGGATCAGCACGGTGATGGGCTATCAGACGCCACTCGTTGCCGCGCCCATTCTGTGGTCCACGGTGATTGCCGTGGCGGGGCATCTGCTGTTGATGCGTTCGTCGGTGGGTGTGCGTTTGCGCGGCGCGGGCGGCAATCCGCGCGCGATGAGCCGCTTCGGCTGGTCGCTTGTGCGCAGCAAGGCCACGCTCTATGCGGTGGCGGCGCTCTTCGGCGTGCTTTCGGGACTGTGTCTGCTCGGGCTCACCACGTCCGCGGATGCCAACCTCGCGTTGCGCTACACGTTGATGTCCATTGCCGCGGTGATTCTGGGCGGCGGCGAATTCGTGGGCGGCCGCGTTTCCGTGATCGGCGCCGTGCTGGGCGCGGTGACGCTTACGCTGGCGGCGTCGTTCCTCGCCTTTCTCAATGTGTCGTCGGACTGGCAGATCGCCGTGCAGGGCGCGATTCTGATCGTCGTGCTCTCGCTGCGCGTGCTGTTGCAACAACGGGGAGGCGAACAATGAGCGGCGCCCAGGAAACCCGCCGCGAGGTGGAGCCCGTGCCGGCTGTTCATCACGCGCGCGACCCGCAGCACGAACGCGACGAATCCAGTGCAGGCACGCCGCTCTCGCAACTGGCTTCTCGCTTCAAGCCATCGCAGGCGCCGTGGCTCTGGTCCGTGGTGGGCGCGGTGCTCGTGTGGCTCGTGATCGCGGGCGTGTTCGGCTTCGGGATTGCGGGCAACGTGGTCGCAACGGCGCTCGTGTTCGCTATCTTCATGGTGTTCGTGGGCCTCGGCCAGATGCTCGTCATCACGGCGGGCCCCGGCAACGTCGATCTTTCGATCCCGTCGGCCATCGCGTTGAGCGGTGTGGTGGGCGTGCAGGTCATGAAGAGCCAGGACAGCATGATCGCGGCGGGCATTGGTGTGGCGCTCGCCGTGGGCGTGCTGATCGGCCTGGCGAACTATCTGCTGATCCGCCTGCTGCGCATTCCGCCCATCATCGCCACGCTCTCGTCGAGCTTCATCGTGCAGTCCGTCGCGATTACGCAAAGCCGCGACATGCCGCCTCCGCCGCCGGCGCTGCAGGCTTTCTCGCACGATCGCTTCATCGGTTTGCCGAACGTCGCGTGGCTCGTGCTCGTCATTTCGATCGTGCTGGCGCTGCTGCTCTATCGCACGGTGTTCGGCCGCGGTCTCTCGGCGCTTGGGCAGAACGCGCGTGCGGCGTGGCTTGCCGGCGTGAAGGTGGAGCGCGTGCGCTGCCTCACGTACATGTTGTGCGCCACCTTCGCCGCGCTCACGGGCCTGCTGCTGGCCGCCGTGTCGGGCGGCGCGGCGCTCGACATGGGCGTGGAGTACATGCTGATTTCCGTCGCGGTGGTGGTGATCGGCGGCACGCTGGTGACGGGCGGCCGCGCATCCGTGGCGGGCGTGTGGGGCGCCTCGATGTTCCTGTTCCTCACCAACGCCATGCTCAATGCGCTGGGCGCCGGTGCCGGCGTGCGCTCGGTGGTGTACGGGCTCCTGATCATCGCCGTGGTGGCGCTGGCGGGCGGTCGGCCCGCGCGCTAGCCATCTTGTATGCACGCTGTTTTGCCATTTGCTACAAAACGACAGAACGAGGGTCCAACAATGCAACCCAACGAATACGAAGTCCACGACGCCCGCTTTCGGGCGCTGCTGCAACCGAACGCACAGTTCGAAAAGCTCGCGGGCGGCTGCATGTGGGCCGAAGGGCCGGTCTGGTTTCCCGCCGCCGAATTCCTCGCGTGGAGCGACATTCCGAACAACCGCATGCTGCGCTGGGTGCCCGGCGCAGGCGTGGGCGTGTTCCGCGCGTGCTCGAATTTCAGCAACGGCAACACGCTGGACCGCGAAGGCCGTCTCGTCACCTGCGAGCACGGCACGCGGCGCGTGACGCGCACGGAGCACGACGGTCGCATCACCGTGATCGCGGACCGCTACGAAGGCAAGCGGCTCAATTCGCCGAACGACGTGATCGTGCGCTCGGACGGCTCGATATGGTTCACCGACCCCGACTACGGCATCCTGAGCGACTACGAGGGTTACCGCGCACCGAGCGAAATCGGCAACTGCAACGTGTATCGCGTGTCGCCTGAGAATGGCGCGGTGACGCCCGTGGCCGACGACTTCGCCAAGCCCAACGGCCTCGCGTTTTCGCCCGACGAATCGCGGCTCTACGTGGCAGATTCGGGGTCGTCGCATATCGAAGGCGGCCCGCATCACATCCGCGTATTCGACGTGAACGCGAACGGCACGCTACGTAACGGGCGCATCTTCGTCGACGTGGCCCCCGGCGTGCCCGACGGCATGCGCGTGGACGAGCACGGCAACGTCTGGACC
This sequence comes from Paraburkholderia sp. SUR17, assembly GCF_029536165.1. NCBI lineage: Bacteria > Pseudomonadati > Pseudomonadota > Betaproteobacteria > Burkholderiales > Burkholderiaceae > Paraburkholderia > Paraburkholderia sp. SUR17. The sequence continues at coordinate 2,734,340 of NZ_CP120509.1, read as the reverse complement.
AGCGCGGAGGACGGCATTCACTGCTACGCGCCGGACGGCACGCTGCTCGGCAAGATTCTTGTGCCGGAGACGGTGGCGAACCTCGTGTTCGGCGGCCCGAATCGCAACCGGCTGTTCATTGCGGCGAGCACGTCGCTGTATTCGCTTTATGTCGGCGTGCGCGGCGCGGCCACTTATGGAGACCGGTCATGACGCCCTCTGAAATCGCTGCGCCTCGCAACCTCGCGAAGGCGCTGATCCTGCTCGACGCACGCGACGACGTGGCGATTGCACGCGAGCAACTGATGCCCGGCGCGCGACTGGACGACGAAGGCAACGTGGCGGGCCTGATTCCGCCGGGCCACAAGGTGGCGCTGCGCGACATCAACGCGGGCGCGCCGGTGCGCCGCTACGGCCAGATTATCGGCTTTGCGAGCAAGCCGATTCGCCGCGGCGAACACGTGCACACGCATAACCTTTCGATGGGCGACTTCGAGCGCGACTACGCCTACGGCGAGGAAGCGCACGAAACCGCGATGGCGGCGCAGCCCGCCACCTTCCTCGGTATTCGCCGCGACGACGGCCGCATTGCCACGCGCAATTACGTCGGTATCCTGACTTCGGTGAACTGCTCGGCCACGGTGGCGCGCGCCATTGCCGATCACTTCCGCCGCGACATTCACCCTGAAGCGCTCGAACACTATCCGAACGTGGACGGCGTGGTGGCGCTCACGCACGGCCAGGGCTGTGCGCTCGACGCCGAAGGCGAGCCGCTCGCCGTGCTGCGCCGCACGCTTGCGGGCTATGCGCGGCATCCGAACTTCTACGCGGTGCTGATCGTGGGGCTGGGCTGCGAGACGAACCAGATCGACGGGCTCGTCGCGTCCGAGCATCTGGAGCGCAGCGCGCGGCTGCGCACGCTGACGATCCAGCAGACGGGCGGCACGGCGCGCACGGTGGCCGCCGGCATCGAGCAGGTGCAGGCGCTGCTCGCGGACGCGAATCGCGTAACGCGCGAGCCCGTGGAGGCGAAGCATCTGATGGTGGGCCTGCAATGCGGCGGCTCGGACGGCTACTCGGGCATCACGGCGAACCCGGCGTTGGGCGCGGCCGTGGACCGGCTCGTCGCGCACGGCGGCACGGCCATTCTTTCGGAGACGCCTGAAATCTACGGCGCGGAGCATCTGCTCACGCGCCGCGCCATTTCGCGCGAAGTCGGCAAGAAGCTGATTACGCGCGTGCGCTGGTGGGAAGCGTATTGCGCGCGGCTCAACGCGAACATGAACAACAATCCGTCGGCGGGCAACAAGGCGGGCGGGCTCACCACGATCCTCGAAAAGTCGCTGGGCGCGGTGGCGAAGGGCGGCACGACGCGGCTGGTCGAAACCTACGAATACGCCGAACCCGTACGCGCGCATGGCCTCGTGTTCATGGATACGCCGGGCTACGACCCGGTCTCCGCCACGGGCCAGGTGGCGGGCGGCGCGAACCTCATCTGCTTTACGACCGGGCGCGGCTCGGCCTATGGATGCGCGCCGTCGCCGTCGCTGAAGCTGGGCACCAACAGCACGCTGTGGCAGCGGCAGGAAGAGGACATCGACGTGAACTGCGGCCGCATTCTGGACGGCGAGCAGACCGTCGATCAGGCCGGCGAAGAGATCTTCCGGTTGATGCTGGCCACGGCGTCGGGGCAACGCACGAAGAGCGAACTGCACGGGTACGGACAGAACGAGTTCGTGCCCTGGCAGTTGGGCGCGATCATGTGAGCGCGAAGCGGCGCTGTGTTGGGGCCTGCGTTGAATCTGCGCAGGACTGTCTTCGCGAGCTTCGCTTACTCCACTGCGCCGTAGACCGCTTTCCCCTCGAACACCGTCATCGCGACATCCACCTGCGCGACTTCGTGCGGCAGCACCGTGCGCAGGTCTTGCTCCAGTACCGCAAACGATGCCGGCCGCCCCGCGGCCAGCGTGCCCAGTGCATCGTCAAGGCGCAGGCTGAACGCCGAGTGGTACGTATAGGCCTGCAACATCGTGTCGAGGTCCACGCACTGCGCGGGCAGAAACGCGACGGCGCGCGGGTCGCCGAGCGTCGCGCGCCGCATGGCGCTTTCGAATGCCACGAGCGGGTTCTGCGTGGAGACCGGCCAGTCCGAACCACCCGAGAGCATCGCGCCCGCGCGCTGCAATTCCGCGAACACGTACTGCCGCTCCATGCGCGCGTCGCCCAGCAGCGACGTATAAAGCTGCCGCAATGCAGGCTCCATGTTGGCCCAGACCGCCTGAATGGACGCAATTGCACCGGTCTCGCGAAAGCGCGGCACATCGCTCGCGTCGATGAGTTGCACGTGCGCGAGCTGCGCACGGCGGTCACGTAGATGGGCTGGGCCGCGCTCGCGGTTCAGCCCATCGAGCGCGTCGAGCGCCATGCGCACCGCTCGATCGCCCACCGTGTGGAAGTGCAGATCGAAGCCCGCTGCGTCGGCGGCGAACACCGCTTCGCGCAACTGCGCGGGCGCCCAATGCGCTTCGCCTGCGTGCGGTGCGTCGGCGTAGGGCGCGAGCAGCGCCGCGGTATGGCTTTCCACCACACCGTCGATGAAGATCTTCGCCGTGTGGGCGCGAACGCGGTCCGTGGAGCATGACGCGCGCCAGTGCTTCATCTTCTCGATCTGCGGTGCGAGTGGCAGCGTGGGCGACACGAGCAGACCAAGGCTCACGTGCGCGAGCAGTTCGCCTGCGTCGTCGGCACGCTTATAAGCCTCGACGAGACGTTGGCCCACCATCGCGTCGAACCATCCCGTCACGCCGAAGCGGTGCGCCTGCTGCAATGCCTTGCGCAACGCCGCTGCGGATTCCACCGGGCTCATTTGCGGCAGGTAAGAGAAGAGCCGGTACAGCGCGGCTTCATGCACGAGACCATTCGGCTCGCCGTTGGCGGCGCGGCCGTAGATGCCGCCTTCGGGGTCGGGCGTGGAGGCATCGATACCGAGCAGGCGCAGCGCCGCCGTGTTGAGGCAGCCCGAATGCACGTCGTAGCCGATCAGCAGCAGCGGACGGTCGGGCACCATTGTGTCCAGCGCTTCACGGTTCAATCGCTCGCCGAGTGCTTCCAGCACGACGTTGCCCGCCACCACCCACGTGCGCTGCGGATGCGTCTGCGCGCAATGCTGTACGGCGGCTCGGATGCCCTCGAAGGTCTGGATGCCGCCCAGGTCGGCGTCGCAGGTCAGCTGGAAACCGTCTACCGGATGCGCGTGCGAATCTGTGAACGAAGGCACCACCATGCGGCCGCGCAGGTCGGTGGCCGCGCCGCCGCGAAACGCGTCGGGTAGCTGCGCGTGCTCGCCCACCCAGGCCACGCGGCCCGCGCGCGTCACCATGCAGTCCACGTAGCGCGGATGGGTGCCGCCCGTGTAGACGGCGGCGTTGTAGAAGGTGTGATCGCGGTAGCTGGAGCTTGTGGCGTCGAGTTCGGAAACGAAGGTCATAAGCGATAGCGGTTAGAACGAATCAAGCAAATCAGAACGAATAGAGGAACTGCGCGGCGAGCAAATCATTGCTGCGCGAATAGCTGCCGTCGTTCATCAGGAACACGGGGTGGTTCGCCTGGTCGTGGCGGTATTCGAGCTTCACGGTGATCTGGTCGGTGGGGTAGAACAGCAGGTCCGCGGTGAGGTCGTAGCGGCGCGCGCCCTTGCATTCCGTGCCGTTTGTCGTGGAGGCGCGCCAGCACGCCGGGTCGAGGCCGAAGCCGCTCGTCGGGTTCACGGACGGCACGGACCCGGAGAGCCCGTAAGCAATGTTCGGCGCGCCGCCGCCGTTGGCGGAGTTGTCGAGATAGTCGAAGCGCAGCGTCGCGCCCATGTGGCCCAGCCACGCGCTCGTCCACTTGCGGTGGCCTTGCAGCGACAAGCCGTACCAGCGCGCGGTGCCGCCGTTCCATGCACCCTTTTGCTGCTCGCCGTAATCGAGCTGTGCGTTGAGTTGCAGCTTGTCGCGTGTGTAGGTGAGGTCGGTTTCGATGTAACGCATCATCCCGAACGGCGACGACGAGTTGCACTGGTAGCCGTACCCGCTCGCGCACGGCGAGAGCAGCGTGCTGCGGCCAACCATGCCGGCCACGCCGATGTCGAGCGCCGTGGAAGGCACGCTGTCGTAGCGCACCACGAGCGAGGGCAGCCAGTTGCTGTGCGACGTGTTGTTCGGGCCGGAGGCCACGGTGCCCGCCGTGTGCAACTGCTCGTTGGCAACGAACACCTGCCAGAAGCGCGTCATGGTGGCGTTGTTGCCCTTTACGCCCACGCCCAGGATGCTGCCGGGCTCGCTGAAGTCGAACAGCAGGTTGTGCGTGAGTGTGACCATCTGGTTCGAAGGCTGGAACTCGTAACCGATGGGGCTCGGCACGAGGCCCGCCACGAGCGTGGTGAGCGAATTGAGCGGCACGGTGGCGTCGGCCTGCGTCACGATGTTGTTGCCCACGCCGCCGCGCTCGTTGGTGAGGCCATTGCCGGCACCGCGATTCGGCTCGATCACGAGTTCCGCGGCAGGCGCGAGCGGTCCCACGCCGAAGGTCTTCTTGATGTCGAGATAGACGTCGCCGATCGTGCTCTCGTAGTAGTCGTAGACGCCCGCGTTGTGGTTCAGGAACTGGAAGCTGCCCGCGCCGCGCGCACGGTTGTAGAGGTAGACCGGGTCGATGTAGCCCGTCACGCTCAGGCCCGCAATGGGACCGTGCGTGGCGGCGTCTTCGAGTGCGTCGGTTTTCAGCGAGAGGTTGTTGATCTGCTCGCGCATCTGGCGCACGTCGTCGTTCGCGAGCGTGGTGGTTTCGGACGCGATCGGGGTGGGCTGTGCCGCTGCGGGCGCTGCGTTTGCCGAAGCCGTTGCCATTGTCGAAGCCGCAGGCGCTGCTGCCGTTGCCGCCGCCTCGCCGTGCGTATTCGGCCTCGATTGGCTCGCGCGCTGCTCGGCCTTGAGCGTTTTTACCTCGGCCTGGAGTTCGGCGATCTGTGCGCGCAATGCGCCAAGCGCTGCGTCGAGCTTGTCTGCCCTGCCGGCGGCGTCGCCCGTGCCGGCCGCGTGTGCCGTGGCCTCGAATGTGAGGGCGGCGATGAGTGCCATTGCCTTGAGTTTCACGGTAAAGGTCCCGTAGAAATGAGCGTAAATGAGCTGTGGAAAATGAGCCGTAGAGACGAGCCGGCCCTGGCCGCGTGCTGGCGCAGGCGGCAAAGGGAAGGCGAGCGGAATCGAGAGTGGTTGAGGCGCTGTGTGTCGTGTTGTCAGCGCGAGGCGCCTCGCGCCATGCGCCGGCGCTAGTCGGCCTTGTACTGCTGCCAGAGCCGCGTGATGAGGCGGTTGAGGTCCGTGGGCAGCGGCTTGACGGGTTGCAACTGCGCGAACCGCTCGGCGGTGGGGAACACGGCAGGGTCGGCCAGCACCTCGTGCGGCACGAGGCGGTTCGCGGACGGCACGGCCGTGGGGTACGACGTGTCGTTGGTCAGGTTCGCGCTCTCCTGCTCGGAGATCACGAAGTTGATCCACTTGAGCGCGGCCTCGGGATGCGGCGCGTCTTTCGGAATGGCCATCACGTCGAACCAGATGGGGCTGCCTTCCTTCGGCAGCACGTACTGGATGTGATACGAGCGATGCGAGTCCAGTGCCGCGCGCCGCGCGACGTTGACGTCGCCTGACCAGCCGAACGCGATGCAGACGTCGCCGCCCGAGAGGTCCGAGATATAGCTGCCGGTGCTGAACTGCGAGACATAAGGGCGAATCGCCTTGAGCACGCCGAGCGCATCCTGATAGTCGCGCGGATTGGTGCTGTTCGGGTCGCGGTGCATGTACATGAGCGCGGCGCCGAACATGTCGCGCGGCGAATCGAGCAGCGAGATGCCGCAATGCTTGAGCTTTGCCGCATTGGCCGGATCGAACAGCAGCGCGAGGCTGTCGAGCGGCGCGTCTTTGCCGAGCGCTGCTTTCACGCGCTCCACGTTGATGCCGAGGCCGTCGGTGCCCCACGTCCACGGAATGCCGTAGTGGTTGCCGGGGTCGTCGGCGCTGAGCATGGTCATGAGCCTGGGGTCGAGCAGCGTGTAGTTCGGCAGCTTCGTCCGGTCGATAGGGCGGTAGACGCCGGCCTGCAGCTGTTTCGTCCAGAACGCGTCGGAGGGCACCACCACGTCGTAGCCCGCGTTGCCCGAGAGCAGCTTCGCCTGCAACGTTTCGTTGCTGTCGAACTCCTGGTAGACGACATGGATGCCGGTCGCCTTCTCGAAGTTGGCAACGGTTGCCTTGCCGATGGAGTTGCCCCAGTTGTAGACGTTGACGACTTCGGGCTCGGCATGGGCGCCCGCGCAGAGCGTGGCGGTGAGCGCCAGTGCGACCGTTTTGAAGCGCACTCCGAACAGATTTTTCGCTTTCACTTTTTTCTCCATCCCGCGTTGACCGGCTGCGTGGTTGACGGTGTGCTTGACCGTTGAATGCAGTGTACGAACGCGAAAAAGGCACGTCTGTCCCCGTCACGGGGGGACAGACGTCATGGGTCGTCCTGCCTTCTCAGGCGGCGTCCTCATAGGCGACCCGTTTTTGTCGTGGTATGCATGCGCGAAACAACGCTGGATCAAGAGGCAATCCTATGAATTGTGCCGACGTGCGGGAGACCGGCTCGCCCACGAGCGCCACCATTGCGCTGCCGCGCTTGCCCGAACTGCCGCAGCTCGTGAACATGGTGGACGCGCTTGCGCCCGTGCTGAGCGCGGTGGGCACGCCGGAGTTCGTCGCGAGCCTGTACGAGTGCGTGGTGCGTTTCGTGGACTGCGACGCGCTGCATCTGGAGCGCAGCAGCGCCGATTCGCCCGCCTTCGAGGTGGACTGGATCGGCAGCCACGGCACGCGGCCCGACGACATCCGCCGCATCATGCAGGTCTACTTCGAGCGCTTCGTGCAGCGCGACAAGGCCGTCATGCGGCAGGAGCGCGGCGAAGACATCACGCTCACGCAGATCTCGGTGTACGGCATAGAAGACGGCGAGCTGCGCCACAAGGTCTACGACGCCGGCGACATTCACGACGAGTGCATGCTCGCACGCACCGCGCAGGGCGAAAGCTATCTGATCTCGGTGTGCCGCTCGCGGCGGCTGCCCGCGTTTTCGATTCGTGAGCTGAGCGTGCTACGGCAGTTGGGTCATCTGCTGTTGCCGCTGGCGGCGCTGCATGGCCGTGTGCCCGACGCGGCGCAAGGCGGCGCGCCGGCCCGCTCCACGGGGTCGGATGCGCTTGCCGCGTATTTCGCGCAGCAGCGCGTGAATCTCTCGTCGCGCGAGGCGACGGTGTGCCGCGCGTTCCTGCAGGGCATGACTACGGATTCGGTGGCCCGCGCGCTGGGCGTCAAGCAATCGACCGTGGAAACTTACGCGCGGCGCGCGTTCGCGAAGCTCGGCGTGGCCTCGCGGCGGGAGTTGCTGGCGTTGGTTTATGCGTGAATCGAGGGAGGAGCCGGTGCTTGGGGGAACGCGTGATCGAAACCGGGTCGCCGGTATGCGCGCAGGCGATCATCGAAGACGATGGGATTTTTACGTGCGCTCGTAGCGAGAAGACGATTGACTAGCCGCAATTTGCCTGCGGCAGCCCGCCGTTCCCGTTTGGTCGCGTTCCCGTGCAGGCACGGGCTGTGCCGGTAAAAGCGGCGTGGGACGCGCATCAATACATATCCTTCCCCACACGCCTCGTTGCATGTCGATGCCTCGCAGATTGTTTACGCGTCCCACATTACATTGCAAACAATAGTCAAGCCCCATAGACGCGTGGCGCCCTGTTCCGGTATGACTGGCAGCTGATCTGTCATTCATTTCCTGCCGGACAGGGAGAGCACCGTTGACTCCTGCAACAGCGTATTCCGATGCCGCCGCACGCGCGGGCATCACCATCCACCCGTTCTACAGCCTGGACCTGAAGGGCACACCAGCCGCCGCGCTCGCGGACGTCTACGCGTTCGATGGCGAGCGCGGCATCGGCGAGCCGACGAAGTACACGATCCAGTTCACCCATCCCCGGCACGACCTGTCGCGTAGCGATTTCCTGCACCGTGTGGGCGCGTTCGTGATCCAGCCGCCACCCGTGGACCGCTGGAGCCAGCCCGAAGAGGCGCGGCGCGTGCAGGGCGTCGTCACGGCCTTCGCGCTGAAGGCCAGCAACCGCGACCAGTCGCTCTACGAGATCGTGCTCGAATCGCGTCTCGCCCTGCTGCGCAACGCTCCGAAATGCCGGTTCTTTCTGGACATGTCGATTCCGGAGATCATCGAACAGGTTCTTCGCGAACATCACTTCGACAGGCTGCTCGCCGGTTTCGAGTTCCGGCTGCACCGCACGTATCGCAAGCGCAGCTTCGTGATGCAGTGGGGCGAAGACGATCTGGCATTCATCACCAGGCTGTGCCGCCGCTCTGGCATCTGGTTCGTGTGCGACACCGGCGAGCGCTGCGAGATGGTGCGCTTTGGCGATGACTACGCGTTCTACCGCAGGGACCCCGCCCGCCTGACCGCTGCCTACCGGCCCCTGAGCGGACTGGAAACCGGCGGCGTCGAGTCGGTCAGCACACTCGAAATGCGCGCGAAGAGCGTGCCCGCAAAACACACGGTACGCACGTTCAGCACCGAAACGCCGGTTTCGGAGCCGGTGGAGGCGGCCAGCCCCATCCACAATGACCCCACCACCTACGGCGAGGCCTATACGTGGGGCACACCGGACCTGAGCGAACAGGAAGCGAAGGAAGAGGCGCAGCTACGGCGCGAGGCGTCGCTGGCTGAACAGATCGGGTACCACGGCCAGTGCGACATGCTGGACCTGACGCCCGGCAGTGTGCTCAAGCTCTCGAACCACACACTCCCCGACGCGAAACACGGGCTGCTCGTGGTGCGCACGACGTGCCGGGCCGCGCGCAGCGAACCGTATCACGTGAAGTTCGACGCGATTCCGTCCGACCGCCAGTACCGGCTGCCGCTGAAGGAAGAGACGTGGCCCAGGATTCACGGGGTCATCACAGGCACGGTTGCCTCGTCGGGCGGCTGGCGCGACCCGTATCTGGGCGGACAGGGCGACTACATCGTCCATATCCATTCGGACCGCGACAGGCGTGTTCCTGGCCTGCAAAGCTGCCCGATGCGGCTGGCGAAGCCCTTCGCCGGGCCGGACCAGACCGGCTTTCACTTCGGTCTGATCGAGGGAACCATCGTCACCATCGGCTTTCTGTGGGGCAATCCCGATCTGCCCTATATCAGCCAGGTGCTTCATACGGCACAGCACACGGACCCGATTGTCGCGGGCGTGCCCTGGGGCACGCGCAACACGATCCGTACGCGCTCGAACAACACGCTGGAGATGGACGACCGCGAGAACCGCGAGCGTATCAAGCTGGCAACCGAGCACGGCAAGACACAGCTGAACCTGGGCTATACGGTTGACCGTAACCAGAAGGAAAGAGGAGCGGGCTTCGAGCTGCGCACAGACCAGAAAGGACACGTGCGCGCGGGCGGCGGTGTGCTGGTATCGGCCGACATGCAGGAGAAGGCGCTGGGCCTTCAGACCGACATGACGGCCGCCACGAACCAGTTTGCGCTCACGCAGGCGCAGGCCCAGGGCATTGCCGAAGCGGCCACCGTGGCGAAAGCGGACGTGGCGGACCTGAAGGCGGAAAACGCGTGGCTGAAGGAGGAACTGGCAGACCTGAAGAAGGCTGTCATTGCGCTGTCCGCACCGCACGGCATTGGCCTCGTGACGCCGGACCGCGTGATGGTTTCGGCGGGCAAGGACGTGAGCGTGGCGACCTCTTCACGGTTCAACGCCACGGCGCTGCGCAACGTGGCGGTTGCGGCGGGCGAGGTGCTGTCGCTGTTCGCGCACCGGCTCGGCATCAGGATGTTCGCGGCGCGCGGGAAGGTACAGATACAGGCGCAGTCCGACGCGATGGAACTGGTGGCGCAGAAGAACGTGCAGATCACGAGCGCGGACGGCACGGCTACGGTCAATGCGGCCAACGGTGTCGTACTGAGCGGCGGCGGCACGGCCTATATCAAGGTGCACGGCGACCACGTGGAGATCGGCGGGGCGGGCAGCCTGATCCTGAAGGTGCCGGACATCAGCAAGCAGGGGCCGGGGGCGCTGTCGCTGCCGGTGCCGAAGTTTGGGCGGATGGATGTCGCAAACGACGAGCGGTTCATCCTGAGCGACGGCATCACGGGCCGCCCTGTCGCGAACCGCCCCTACAGGATCGAGCTTGCCGATGGGCAGATCGTTGAGGGCATCACGGGTGAGCAGGGCGAGACCTCGCTGAGCCGCAAGGACGTTGCCCAGGGACTCAAGCTCACCCTGCCGAACCACAAGGAAGTCTGATTCATGAACGACAAGACCAATCCGCCCGATAGCGCGGCAGACAGTGCCGATGCGCCGAAGCCCTACCGGCATTCAATCGCCACGCGCGTCGTGCCGATGCAACGCGATCACCTGGGGCGGCCGTACTGGGAGTCCTATCACACGCCGTCGAGCTTCGAGGTGCGCGCCGAGTGCCGGATACCGCCGCACATGCCGGGCGTCATCATCTTCGTGCATGGTGTCAATTCCACGGGCGAGTGGTATGACGCGGCGGAACAGGCATTGTGCGATGGATTGAATGACCGGCTGAACCGGCCGGAAGGCACAAAGCTGATAGCCAACACCTACACGGACGAACCCGAGCGGGAAGGCTATGCCCGAATACGTCGAATAAAGAAGGTGGGAAACTCACCGGTCATCCGCTTCTACTGGGGTTATAAAGCGAAGGATGGTGAGGAACGCAACTGGCGCATCCCCCTTCGTAATCCGAACGATTTCGATTTCTGGGCTCCCGAGTGCACGAACCAGAAGGGGCCGTGGTACTGGGGCGGTGGTCCTTTCCAGAACGGCACCAACAATCTGCCGCAACTATGGAGCGACGAGGGCATGAAGCGCCACATCATGGACTTCGACCTGGAGATCCTCAATCCTGAACTCGATCGCCAGATGCAGGACGCGCCGCCGCGTACCTACTACGCGCACGCGGCCCAGCGACTGGCGGACCTGATCGATCGGATTCGCGCCGAGTGCCCGCGCGATACGGTGACGGTGATGTCGCACAGCCAGGGAACGATGATCGCGATGGCCGCCACAGCGCTTTGCCAGAAGCGCGCACCCGATGCGCTGTTCGTGATGAACTCGCCGTATGCGCTTGACGACAAGATCACTGACGCTCTTACTGCTGGCATGTTTCGCCCCACTGCGGAGGCGCGTGTCCAGACCTTACGCAACATCGCGAATCGCATCAGGAGCGAACGGCGGGTATTCACGGATGCGGAACTGAAGCAGTTGCAGTGCGGCGCGTCTGAAGACATGGACTTCTGGCGACCGGATAACAGGCGCAAATCGGGTCCGCACGAGCGCGACAATCACGGCAGGCTGTACGTGTATTTCACGCCGCATGACAGGGTCATGGGAGCCACGCCGCTGCAAAGCATCGGCTGGCAGGGTTTGCCGGACAAACTGCTCTCGGAACTGGGCGATACGGTCAAACAGCGCATGCTGGCACGTGGCACGCCCGTGGGCGACGCGCCCGGTGTAAAGAAGTTCGGCACGCTGCCCCTGATCCAGAAGCCCGTGCCCGGTGTCAAGCCCGACGCGTTCTGGAACGGCAACCGGCAGACGCCGCTGGGCGAACTGTGGGTAACACCCCATCCGGACAAGACCGTCGCGGTCAACGCCGAACAGGTGCCACACCCCGTCACTGCTGAGGAGATGAAGACCTTCGAGGATTCACGCGTGGTAGCGCCTGAAATGGGCAAATGGGTAAAGAACCCCATCGACCCGAACAGGGGGCAATACGCGGACCCGGATTACCGTTTCTTTCGCTCGATCTATCAACCGGAGTGGAAACTGGATGCCAACCCGTTGAGCCCCATTGGCGTGAGTCTGGACAAGCAGACCCAGGATGAAATGCTCCAGCAGCATGACCACTATCACGCCGAGCCGCCCAACCATAGCACCGTACCGGAGCGGCAGGACTTCATGCGCCGGGTGGTGGCGTACGACCTGCCGGTGGGCTTCTGCGACGCCTACGAAAGGCCGGCGTTCTGGACCCGCCTGATGCAACTGGCGGACTGGACCCTCGGATACGACACGTACTTTCAGACGGGCGTACCTAAAACGGTCGAGAAGCCGAAAGCGATTGACTGGGACACAGCCAGCGGCCTGAATGAAGCCGCGATAAAGAAGCTGAACGCCCAGGCGAAAGGACTATCGTCCACCAAGCGCGAGGATATCGTTTATGGCGACTAGCCGAATGCGCTGTGCAATTGCACTGGCAACCGTGACGGTCGCGCTGCAAGGTTGTTCCGGGAAACCCCAGGAGCCGTATGTTTTCACGCTTGGGGATTTTCTCGATGCAAAGGAACTGCCTTACGATTCGCCGCCACAGGTCATTTACCGGATTGACGATCACCGCTTCGTGACGCTTGAACATTACCGGGACTGCAACTACGGTCAGGCTTATTACAACGATACGCGCGCGGGCATAAAAACGGGTCTCGGCAGAGCGAGCGTCGAGGACTATCAGGGGCGGCTCATCAATGCCGATTCAACGGGCAGAAATCTGGCGTTCCCGTCCGGTGCTCCGCCTGGTTTAGGTACGTCCGATCATGGAGTTGAGGTCGGTTTGCTGTATTCGACTGATGGCGGAAAGACATTTGCCGCGATGGGCTATATGAAGCATAGCTTTAATCCATTTGAAGACTCGAAAGACTATACGGTCGCAGTGACGAAGGACAGCCTGTTCATTTCCCAAAGCATCAGTAAAACAGCAGATGCCGTTGAAGTTGACCGTTATCCGCTTTTTCCTGGTTTCGTTTATGAGGCGAAGGAAAAACTTCCCGAAGGAAAACACATAGAGTTCGACACGAAGATGCCAGATGGACTGCGCACGCCATCCGGACAGGACCGCATCATTTGCGATCCGTCGATCAAGCCTACCAATCCCGACGCACCGCTGGCTCCGCAGTGAGGCATCGGGACCGATTACAAAGCAGTGACCAACATCATCATGAAACCCCCCGTATGCCTGGGCGATGCGACAACGCACGGCGGCGTTGTCAAGACCGCATACCGTTATGTACGCTCGATTTATCAACCGGAGCGTACCGTGACGACGGAGGACATTTACAGCTCGACGCGCACGACCCGTCTTGAAACACAGGACGAAATGCTGGAAAGACTCGACACCTATCTCGCCGAGCCGCCCAACCACAGCACGCTGCCGCAGCACGAAGCTTTCATGCGTCGCGTGGTGGCCTACGATCTGCCGGTCGGCTTTTGCGATTCGCATGAGAGGCCGGCGCTCTGGACCCGCCTGATGAAGCAGGCCGACTGGACGCTGGGCCATGACGATTACTTCGGGTCCGGCGCGCCTCAAAGCATCATCAAGCCGCCGCATATCGATTGGGATACGGTCGCCGAAGAGCAAAGCAGGGCCGAAACCGAACAGCTCAGGCAGCAACAATGGAAGGGGGCTTGATGAGATACGTCGCTGCCACAATCGCGCTGGTCGCTCTCGTGCAGGCGTGCACGGCGCAGCCTCCAGTGCGCCCGGTTTTCAGACTTGCAGATTTTTGGAGTTCGAAGCTCAAGGAGTTGCCGTATGACTCCCCGCCCCAGGTAATCTACCGGATCGATGACCACCGGTTTGTAACGCTGGAGCATTATCGGGATTGTTATCACGGGGACTCGTACTACAACGACACCCGTGATGGCATCCGGAAGTACCTAGGGCGAGGCCTGTTCGAAAACTTCCAGGGGCGCGTCATTAATGCCGATCCGTCCGCAACGAATATCGTTTTACCGCTCGCCTATCCACCGAGAGCCTTTTGCGGTAACGGCGAAAAAGGCTGCGTCGTGCCTTTATGGTATTCGACAGACGGCGGGAAAACCTTCCATTCCAAGGTGTACATGGATCACAGCTTCAACGCGTTTGAGGACTCGAAAGACTATACGGTAGCGGTAACAAAGGACAGTCTCTTCATTTCTCAAAGTATCAGCAAAACGACAGACGCCGTTGAAGTTGAGCGTTATCCGCTCGTTCCTGGTTTTGTTTATGGAACGAAGGAAAAGCTTCCTGAAGGAAAGCGCATAGAGTTTGATACCAAAATGCCAGCCGGATTGCACACGCCATCCGGCCAGGACCGCATCATCTGCGATCCCTCGATCAAGCCGACCAATCCCGACGCTCCGCTGGCTCCGCAGTAAGGCGTCGGGCTTGATTACACAGCACCAGGAAACATCATCATGAAACCCCCCGTATGCCTCGGCAATGCGACCACGCACGGTGGCGTCGTTAAAACCGCATCTTCAACGTTCAACCTCGATGGCAGGAAGGTCGCGCTGTGGCGCGACATCGTGTCGTGCCCGCAGCACGGCGATAACCCGATATGGAAGGGGGCTTGATGAGATACGTTACAGCCACAATGGCGCTTGTCGCCCTCATGCAAGGGTGCACTGCACAGACGCCGGAGCACGCGAGCTTCGGACTCGGAGATTTCATGAGTTCGGCGCTCAAGGAATTGCCGTACGACTCCCCGCCCCAGGTCATCTACCGGATTGATGACCACCGGTTTGTAACGCTGGAACGTTACCGTGATTGCAACCACGGAGAAACCTACTACAACGACACCCGTGCCGGCATCCGGAAGCACGTGGGTCGAGGCCTGTTCGAAAACTTCCAGGGGCGCATCATTAATGCCGATCCGTCTGGAATGAACATTGTTTTGCCGCTCGCATATCCGGATGGACTGATTTGTGGCAATGGCGAAAAAGGCTGCGTCGTGCCTTTCTGGTATTCGACAGACGGCGGGAAAACCTTCCATTCCAAGGTGTACATGGATCACAGTTTCAACGCGTTTGAGGACTCGAAACGATACACGGTCGCCGCCACCCAAAATAAGCTCTTTGTAGCTCAGGTCGATTACGGAGACGAGAATGGCGATCCTTATGTGACAGAGTATCCGCTAGTTCCTGATATCGACCTGAGCAAGCCATATCCCCCAGGAATCCACGGCTCTACATTTATGGCCTCGAAGCGACCAGGCATTTTTTCAAAGCTCAAGACGCCTTCGGGCCAGGACCGGATCATCTGCAATCCCTCCATCAAGCCGACCAATCCCGACGCGCCGCTGGCTCCGCAGTAAGGCGTCGGGCTTGATTACACAGCACCAGGAAACATCATCATGAAACCCCCCGTATGCCTTGGCGATCCAACCACGCACGGCGGCGTCATCAAAACCGCGTCGTCAACGTTCAACCTCGATGGCAGAAAAGTCGCCCTGTGGTACGACATCGTGTCGTGCCCGCAGCACGGCGATAACCCGATCATCGAATGCGCAGAGGGCTACAGCGAAGACGGCCGCAAATGGGCCGTCCATCTGTGCCGCACGCAGTGCGGCAGCCAGGTCATCGCCCGCAGCACGGGAATGAACATCGAATGAGCCGGACGTGGGTTATTCCGGACGTGGCCGAGCGCGATTACGACCGGCTGCCGTCGATCTGGTGGTGCGTGGTCGCCTTCATCATCATCCAGACCGCAGGCATTCTCATCACCGTACTGACGTGGGAGCAGGGCAAGCCGGTCATGTCCGGCCTCTTCTTCGTACGCGCCCTGCTGATGCCTCTGCTGGTGTGGGGCGCGGTGTGCGGGATCATCTATTCCGGGTACGAAGATTCGATCGGTTGCGCGGACTGGTGGAATTTCCTGTGCCGCAGCGCGCACGTGGACTGGCGCTACTGGACACAGGCGCATGTCGCCATCGTGCGCAGTATTGCGCTGACGCCCGAGCCGGAACTGGCCGAACGCCTGCTCGGCCTCGAAGGCAGTCCGCCGGCCAATCCAGGCGCGGTTCTGTCGTTGCCGGCAGTGGACGGCGCAGCCGGGGTATCGCGTCTTTCGCTGATCGTCGAGCAACTGCTCACGCCGTTCGTAAGCAGCGTTTCGCGGCTTGCACAGAGCCGGACGGTCGAAGTCATCCTGCAATCGGCGGCGAAGGACGACCTCACCGAGCTGCGCACCGTATGGCAGAAGCTGAACCTGTCTGACCTGGTGCAGTTTGGATGGCTGCCCTGCGATGCCGGGCACACCCGTATCGAGACATGGTTCGAAGAAGGCTGGAGCGCCGATTTCCGGCTACTGGTCGCCTGCCAGCTCCACGAGGAAGATGCGGAACCGTCGTGGTCGGAAGCCGCGGTGGCGATGCTGCTGACCCGACCCAGCGTGATCGACAGCTTCAAGGGAAAACTGCGGCCACAGGCGCGCCTGTTCCGGCCCATTCCGACGCCCGCCGATTCGGTGGAGGAATCGCTCGGGACACTGCTGGCTGCTGGACAGACGCCACGCGCGCGAATCCGGAACGGCTGGCTGGGCGGTCTGTCACCGCAGGGCCGTCATGCGGTGACCGGGGCGGTGCGCGAATCGGGCCTCGACCTGCAGGTGCATGACCTGGATTGCGCGACGGGTCGACCCGGACCGGTGAGCCCGCTGCTGCTCCAGGCACTCGCCGCACAGATGGTGGCTCATGGGCAGGGCACCCAACTGGTCGCCGCGCCGGCTGGCCAGCGGCTGACGCTGAATCTCGTCGGCGTGAATCCTTCGCCGGTGCCGGAGGTCGAGCCGCCCTACATGCGCATGCTGAGCCTGTCGGTCACGGCTGGCGTGAGCTGCGTGCTCGTCCTGATGATGTTCCTGCTTGAGGCGGCGGGGGCATCGCCGGCATGGTTCTGGATGTGCATGTCGGGCTTCTTTCTGATGTTTCTGATCCAGGCCGGTGGTTCGATACTGCGGCGTCGCCTGCTGGATGACGACTTCCGCCGTGCGCTGTGGCGTTCCGGCGCGCGCGCGTTAGTGAGCGTTAGTGAGCGTGACCTGTGGCGGGAAATCGAGCACCGTTGTCGCACCAGGAACACAGCGCCTGCTCCGATCCCGGCCGCTTCGTCCGGGCCGCTTTCCTGCTGTTCCCGCCCCCCGCCGTGCTCAAGCCCTGAAGATCTGCGCCGTTAACGAGGTTACCGGAGCAGTTATCTGACAACTTTAGGACTTGCCGCAGCATGCGCAACATAACGGTTCGAACCAGCCTCCTCGTCGTACTCGTCATCTTCGGTTTGATGATTGTCGTGGGCGGCGTGATGGGCGTCGTCGCGTTGAAGGTGGCGAACGGCAACGCCCAGCGCCTGCACGAGCTCGCCAGCCAGACGATTCTCGCTAACGACGGCTACAAGGACAGCACGCGCACACGGGCCGCGATGGTGCGGGCCTATTCCGCGCTCAAGGAGCAGAACGACACCGCCACGCGCGATTCGGCGCTGCAAAGCGCAAAGAAGACCTTCGACCTTTCCGCGGCGGAAACCCAGGCGCTGCGCCAGGCGCCTGCCATCGAAGGCGTGCCGGACGACCTGAAGCAGCAGCTCGTGGATTCGTCCACGCAGCTCGCCGCGGTGCTCGCGCGCGCTTCGGACGCGCTGCGCAACGGCGACACGGCGGCCTACGCCGACATCAATGGCCGTGACATCACGCCCGCGGGCGCGGCCTATTCGGCAAGCGTCGAGAAGTTTCAGCGCCTTGCGAACCAGCTTTCGCAGGACACGCTCGCGCAAGGCAACGTGACCTACGCGTGGATTGTCGGCATGGTCTTCGTGGGCGTGGGGCTCGCGCTCGCGCTGATCGTCGTGACGCATTTCGCGTTGCGGCGCACGGTGTGCGCGCCGCTGGCCGAGGCAGCGGGGTTGCTGGATCGCATGGCGTCCAACGACCTGACCGTGCGCGTGCCGGAGGCCGGCCGCAACGAGATCGGCCAGTTGTTCGCCGCCATGCTGCGCATGCAGTCGGGCCTCTCGCACACGGTGGCCGGCGTGCGCGACAGCTGCGAGGAAATTCACCGCGCGGCGCGCGAGATCGCGGCAGGCAACCTCGACCTGTCGAGCCGCACCGAGCAGCAATCGGCGTCGCTCGAAGAGACGGCAGCCAGCATGGAACAGCTGACCTCCACGGTGAAGCAGAACGCGGGCAATGCGTCGCAGGCAAGCGCGCTGGCCACGGGCGCCGCGGACCTCGCGCAGCGCGGCGGCGACGTGGTGGGCCGCGCGGTGCGCACCATGAGCGACATCAGCGGCAGCTCGCAGAAAATTGCCGAGATCACCGGCATGATCGACAGCATCGCGTTTCAGACCAACATTCTCGCGTTGAACGCCGCCGTGGAATCCGCGCGCGCGGGCGAGCAGGGACGCGGCTTCGCGGTGGTGGCAGGCGAAGTGCGCGCGCTCGCGCAGCGCAGCGCGAAAGCGGCGCAGGAAATCAAGACGCTGATCGCCCAGTCCATGGACGACGTGCGCAACGGCAACGACCTCGTCACGCAGGCGGGCCAGACGATGAACGAGATCGTGGACGCCGTGCGCAACGTGGCCACCATCATGGGCGAGATCACGACCGCGACGACCGAGCAGACCACGGGCATCGAACAGGTGGGCCTCGCCGTGGGCCAGATGGACCAGGTGACCCAGCAGAACGCGGCGCTCGTGGAAGAGGCTGCTGCGGCGGCCAGTTCGCTGGAGCAGCAGGCGCTGTCAATGAAGGAGGCGGTTTCGGCGTTCCGGTTGGCCAGATAAGGTGAACGTGCGGGCCGCTTTGCCGCGGCCCGTCGCTCACGCTGCCAGTCTGTTCGACGGCGCGGCTGCGTCGTCCGCGTTGAAACCCGTCAGGCAGTTCAGGTCGAGTGCGCGGATCTGCTCGGTCATGAAGTCGATGAACACGCGAATGCGTGCCGGTAGGTGTTGCCGGCTCAGATAGCAGATGTAGTGGCCGCGGTCGTCGGGCGTGTGCCTGGGCAGCGCCGCCACGAGCTCGTGGGACGCAAGGTGCTCGCGTATCTGGTAGCCGGCCATCTGAGCCATGCCCCAACCGTTGAGCACCGCCTGTAGCACCAGGTCGGCATCGTTGAAAGTGAGGCGCGCCGTCGGCATGTACTTGCGCACGCCGCCGTCCACCTTGAACTCCCATTCGAATACCCGGCCGTTGGAAAAACGGAAGTTGATGCATTCGTGCCGACTCAGGTCTTCCAGCTTCTGCGGCAGGCCGTGCCTGGCCACGTAGGATGGCGCGGCGCACAGTGCCATCTGCATCGGAATCAGCTGCTTCGCAATGATGCTGGAGTCTTCGATGCGCCCGTTGCGGAAGGCGACGTCGATGCGGTCCGACACGAAGTCCGTCGGCCGGTCGTCGAGCAGCAGATCGATGACGATGTCGGGATAGCGTTTCGTGAACGTGTCGAGCAGCGGTGCGACGACCTTCCGGCCGAAGCCCACCGTCGAGCTGATACGTACGAGCCCGCGCGGCGGCCCTTGACGCAGTTCGAGCATGTCGTTCATGGCTTCCACGATGTGCGTGACGCCCTGATGGCAGTTGTCGAAGAAGCGTTGGCCTTCGCGCGTGAGCTGGGTTGTGCGCGTCGTGCGCAGAAAGAGCCGCGTGCTCAGCTGAGCTTCCAGCTTCTGCACGTTGCGGCTCACTGCCGACCTGCCGATTCCCAGACGTTCGGCGGCGCGCGTGAAGCTGCCCTCGTTCGCCACCGCCATGAACGCGAGGATGCCCGCGTAGCTCGCGCCGAAGCTGGCGGAAAGCGCCTCGCTGCGAGCGGGCAAGTCGAGACGAAAGTCGCGTTTCGATGTGTCCGATTCACTCATTTCCGCTGCTCCCAGACAGGTCGACAGGTCGTTCATCCCGATCGTGTTCGGGGCCATGCGAGGCGAGGGCGTCAGCCTTTTCGCGCCTGCGCGAGCCACGCTTCGAGGCTGATGCCGCCAAGGCGCGCGTTGCCGAGCGGCACGAGCGACTTCTCTTCGACGTGGCCGCCGTAGTAACGCGCATCGCGATCGGTTACCACTGGCCGTGCGTCGCCCACCGACTTCAGATAGCGCGCGACGATCTGCGCAAACGGCGCGCGGTCCGGCCCGGCGATTTCGACCGTGCCGTTGAGCGGCGCCTCCAGCACAATCTGCGCGACGATAGCGGCGACATCTTCGGCGGCAATGGGTTGAAAGAGGCCGTCGCCGATGCGCACCGTGCCGTCAACCGTGCCGAAGTCCGCAATGCCGCCGATGAACTCCATGAACTGCGTCGCACGCACGGTGGTGTACGGCACGCCCGACGCTTCGATGGCCGCTTCCTGGGCGACCTTGGCCACGAAATAGCCGTTCTCCGGCATGCGGTCGCAGCCCACGATGGAAAGCGCGACGTGATGGCGAACGCCCGCGGCGACCTCTGCCTTGCCGAGATTGCGAGCCGACGTGCGGAAGAAATCGAGTACGGCCTGCGGCTCCCATGACGGCGCGTTGGCCACGTCGACCACGACGTCGGCGTCGGTCAGCACGTCGGTCAAGCCTTCGCCGGTGATGGTATTGACGCCCGTGCGCGGCGACGCGGCGATCGCCTCATGGCCCTTCTCGTTCAGCAACGTGACGACGCGCGAGCCGATCAGGCCCGAACCACCAATGACGACGATCTTCATGTGAGTTCTCCAGTTGGGAAGCAATGGAAGGCGCAATGGCGAGGCCCGTTACACCGTCGCATCGCGTGAGACTTATTGTGGAAGAATCATGTCCTGGCTATAAGGGCCAAGAATTGTCGATTGGCCTGGTCCATGTCGTTTTTGCCTCCTGTCACCTGCGAACCGGTCATGAGTGCGTCATCTGCCCCTTCCGCTTCAGCTTCGCTCACCATCGAGATCGATCGGCGCCATCAGTTGCCGATCTACCTGCAGATATGCGAGCGCTTCAGAGCCGCGATTGCCGCGGGGCATTTGCGGCCCGGCGACCGTGTGCCCGCGTTGCGGGGCCTTGCCACGCAACTCAACACAGCACGCGGCACGGTCGAACAGGCCTACACGATTCTCGTGGACGAGGGGTATCTGCAAATGCGCGGCGCGGCGGGCACGTTCGTCTCGCCGTCTTTGCCGGCGTCGCTGATGCGTCCGCCGCGTGGGCGAACCGGGCCGAGTGCGCAGTGGGCCGCGGACAACGGCACGGCGGGTGAGCCTGGTGAGCCGGACGAGCCGCAGGAAGCGCAAGCGCAGCCGCGCCAGCCGCCCATCGCGGTAGCCATGAGCGGGCAGCCGCGGCCGCTGCAGCCGGGGCTGCCCGCGCTCGACGCGTTTCCGCGCAAGGTCTGGCACCGGCTCGTTTCGCAACGCGCGCGTAGTGGCGAACGCGCGCTGCTGGCCTACCCGGACCCGGCCGGTTACCGGCCGCTGCGCGAACACATCACCACGTACCTCGCGCTGTCGCGCGGCGTGACATGCCGGCCGGAACAGGTCTTCGTGACAGGCGGCTACCGCTCGACACTCGAACTCGTGTTGCGCAGTCTGGCGCGCCCGAACGACCGCGTATGGTTCGAAGATCCCGGCTATCTGCTGGCACGCAGCTTTCTCTCCGAAACCGGCGTGCAACTCGTGCCGGTGCCCGTGGACGCCGACGGCATCGACGTCGAGCGCGGCACGCAACTGGATGCGCAGGCGCGCTTCGCACTCGTCACGCCGTCGCATCAGAGCCCGCTCGGCCACACGCTCTCGCTGCCGCGGCGCATCGCGCTGCTCGATTGGGCCGCGAGGGCGTCGAGCTGGATCGTGGAAGACGACTACGACAGCGAGTTTCGTTACGTGGGCCGTCCGCTGCCGGCGCTGAAGAGCCTCGACCGGCGCGATCACGTGATCTATTGCAGCACCTTCAGCAAAGTGATGTTTCCCGGGCTGCGCCTTGCCTACGCGGTGGTGCCGGAGCGCGCGATCGAGCGCGTCACGCACGTGGCGTGCAGCATGAACGCCGGTTCGCCGACGCTGCTGCAGGCCGCTGCTGCGGATTTCATCGCGCAAGGGCACTTCGCGCGACATCTCAAGCGCATGCGCGCGCTGTACCTGGAGCGCCGCATGCTGATCGTGCATGCGCTGCAGCAGGCATTCGGTGAACGGCTCGCCGTGGATTTGCCGCCCGGCGGAGTCCAGTTCGCGGTGCAGTTCGCACCCGGTGCGGGCGGCCCTATCGACGACGTCGCCGTTGCCGCGCGCGCCAGCCAGGCGGGCATCGCCGTGGTGCCGCTTTCCATCTGGTATGCGAGCGGCCGTACGGAGCGAACGCCACGCGGTCTCGTCATGGGATTCGCGAACATTGCCGATGCGAGCGAGGCGCGCCGCCTCGCGCAGACATTGCGCGCATGCCTGGACGGCTGAAGTGCGTTGCGAGGGGGCGCTTTGTCGAGGCGCTCCTGGCTCCTCGCGAGGTCCGCTCGTCTTGTCCCCTGGTTGATGATTGGTGCCGAAGCGGCAACAGAGTGCGCGCCTTGCGGGCTCTACTCACCCGCGTGCCCAGAGCCTACGATGCCTGCCATGCATGCCCTGCGCGGCATCTCCCCCGGCGCAGGCTCAACCAGCGAGCACACGCCGCTCACGAGAGGACTTCATGACCCAACGTCTCAACTACTTCCCGCCCCCGGCAGAACTATCCGGAAAGCTCGTGGAGCTGGACGCGCTGAACGTGGCGTTGTGCGTCACGCCCGGTTCGTTCGACACGATGTTCGGGCTCGACAAGACTCGTCAGGAGTGACCCCCATGAAAGCGATCGTCTTCGCTGCGGCGGCCCTGATGTCGTCATGGGTTGCGGCTGTACAGCCGGCCCTTGCCGCGCCGCAGGCCAAAGTCACGCTGCTTACCACGCAACCGTTGCCCGAGTATCCCGGCAAGGAAGCCCAGATGATCGTGGTGGACTATCCGCCGGGCAGTGTGGATCCGGTTCATCGTCATCATGCGCACGCGTTCGTCTACGTGCTGGAGGGCAGCATCGTGATGGGCGTCAACAACGGCAAGACGGTGACGCTCCATGCCGGCGACACCTTCTACGAAGGTCCCGACGACGTTCACACGGTGGGACGCAATGCCAGCAAAACGAAGCCCGCAAAGTTCGTCGTATTCCTGATAAAAAATCAGGGCGCGCCGATTCTCACGCCCGAGCAGTAGTCACGCGGTGTGTCAGGCCCGGCCTGACCTGGCCGGGCCGTAATTTCGCGATCCCACGGCGCCACCCCGCCAAACGCCTCGGCCAGAAAATCGATCATCGCGCGGATCTTCGCGCTGAGATGCCGTCGGCTCGGGTACAGCGCGAGTACGTCGATATCGGGCAAGCGGTACTCCGGCAAGATCTGAACGAGCTTGCCGGCGCGCAGGTCGTTGCCCACCAGAAACGTGGGTTGCCAGATCACGCCTTGTCCCGCGAGCGCCGCCGCGCGTGCGGTATCGCCGTTGTTGCTGCGCATGTTGTAGTTGACCTTCACGGCGTGCGCGTGGCCTTTGCTGTCGATGAGCTGCCACTCGTCGCCCGTGGATGCGTACAGGTAGCCGATGCATTGATGCCCGGCGAGGTCGGCTGGCGTTACCGGGTGTCCGCACCGCTTCAGGTAATCGGGCGACGCGCAGACGATGTTTCTCGATGTCGCGAGCTTGCGCGCGGCGTGGTTCGTCGAGCCCGTGCGGGAGATGCGAATGGCGAGGTCGTAGCCTTCATCGACGATATCGACCACGCGGTCAATCAGTGCAACGTCGAGTTCGACGCGCGGATACCTGCGCATGAACTCGGGCCACAGCGGCGCCAGATGCAGAATGCCGAAGCTCACAGGCGCGTTGATGCGCAGCCGTCCGCGCGGTTCTACCGACGCCGACGACACGAGCCCTTCGGTTTCCACCACGTCGTCGAGAATCGATTTGCAGCGCGCGTAAAGCGTTTCTCCGCCTTCGGTGAGCGAGAGTTTGCGCGAGGTGCGATTGATGAGACGGGTGCCGAGATGCGCTTCCAGTTCGTTCACGTAGCGCGTCACGTTGGCGGGCGAGGTTTCGAGCGCATCGGCTGCGCGCGTGAAGCTGCCGCGGCTGACTACAGTCACGAAGACTTCATAGGCGCGCAGTCGGTCCATATCCGTCTCCGATCATTCAAGGATGCTGAATGATATACCCACGTTTTATGCCTTCTTGCGCCGGTTGCCCACGCCTATAGTGCTGCTCACCGGCCGGGGCATGGGGCTCCTGCCAGCACACTGCAGCAGGAGATGAACATGCAACGTTTGACAGGAAAAGTCGCCATCGTGACCGGCGCCAGCGCGGGAATTGGCCGTGCCACGGCGAAACTGTTTGCCGCGGAAGGCGCAAAGGTGGTGGTGGCGGCGCGCCGCGAATCCGAACTCGAAACGCTGGTTGACGAGATTGCCCGCGAAGACGGCGAGGCCGCGTTTCTCGCGGGCGACGTGCAGTCCGAGGACTTCGCCAAAGCATTGGTCGAACTCGCCGTGAGCCGCTTCGGTCGCCTCGACATCGCCTATAACAACGCCGGCACGCTGGGCGAAATGGGCCCGACCACGGGGGTGTCCGAGGCGGGCTGGTCCGCCACGCTCGCCACCAATCTGACGAGTGCCTTCCTCGGCGCGAAGCATCAGATTCCGCAGATGGTGAAGCAGGGCGGCGGATCGGTCATCTTCACGTCCACCTTTGTGGGCTATTCGTTCGCGTTTCCGGGTACTGCGGCCTACGCGGCGAGCAAGTCCGGCTTGATCGGCCTCACGCAGGCTCTCGCTGCGGAGTACGGACCGCAAGGCGTGCGCGTCAATGCCGTACTGCCCGGCGCCGTGGATACGCCGATGTACCGCGGCATGAACGACACCGCCGAGTCGCAGGCCTTCGTGACGGGGCTGCATGCACTCAAGCGCGTGGCACGGCCGGAGGAGCTGGCGCGCTCGGTGCTTTATCTCGCGTCCGACGATTCGTCGTTCGTGACCGGTACCGCTTCGCTCGTGGATGGCGGCGTGTCGATTACGCGGACCTGATACGCGCTTCGCGATATCGATTGGGGGCTTCTGCGTTTGCTTATGTCTCTGCCTCTGCTTTGCCTTGCTGCGCAGCGCCCCGCCCCGCCCCGCAGTGCCCTTTATCCCATCGCCACGATCACATGCGCCTGAATCTTGCCGGCCACCGGGCCGTTGCCGTAGCGGTCGGCAAGGGCCTGGGCGGCGCGCTGCGTAGCGAACTGAAGCAGACCGGCGTCGCGTGCCTCGATTTCGTTGCGCAGCGGCGTGCCTTCGCAATAAGCGATGGCGACGTCGTGTGCCGAGGCCGCGCAACTCAGCTTCTCGTGCGTCTCGATCTGGATCGTGGTGAACCCTGCTCGACTCAGGTCGTCGCGAATCAGCGCGACGTCGTGATAGCCGTGCGGCGTGCGGGCGAGAAACCGCGGCGGGTCGTGCGGAAACACGGCGGCGAGTGCCTCAGTGATGACGTGGGCGAAGGCGTTTTCTTCGATGCGGTCCCACACGTTGAAGACGAACCGACCGCGAGGCTTGAGCACGCGACGCGCCTCGGCGTAGCCCGCTGCGCGATCGGGAAAGAACATCGCGCCGAACTGGCAGCAGACCACGTCGAACGCAGCATCTTCGAACGGCAGTTGAAGTGCGTCGGCCTGTTTCCATTCGATGCGGCTGTCGGCGCCCTGCCGCTCGGCGGCATAGTCGAGCATGGGCTGGTTGAGGTCGGTCACGACATAGCGTGTGGTTGCGTCCAGCCTGGGCGCAAGCGCGCGCGTGACCGCGCCGCTGCCCGCCGCCGTTTCGAGCACCGAGCGAGGCGAGGCAGCCGCGACAAGCGCGGCCAGGTCGGCGGCGTAACCCTCGAAGATGAGGGGCACCATCAGCGTGTCGTAGAACTTCGGGATGGAGCCTGAAAACACCTTGTCGCGCTCGGTCATGACGCCTCCTGTGAAGGCTTTCGATGATGCCGTCGAGCATGCGCCGTGGCGCGGGCATGGGCGGCCCATGCGCCATGGTGGGCGCCCGCATGGGCCGCGTCAATTTGGGTTTTGGAGCTGGGTTTTGGCGCGGTGCCGCGGCGGGCGCGGCGGCGCGAGCCTGACCTGCGCTCGCGAGTCGACACGTCCCTGCACGGCGTGCGGCCGTGCAGGGACGGCGGGAGAGGGCGTTAGCGGTCTGCGCTGTCGCCGGAGTCCTCAGCTTGCATGAGCGCGTTATCCGACGTGACGAACATGCCGTTGGCAGTGGCCGTCGCGAAGACGATGGCTCGCGTGCCCATCACGTAGTAGGCCGTGCCGCTCACGGGCGTGGCCGAGCCGGTATTGAGCGCGAAGCTTGCCGAGGCGCTCGTCAGAATGAACGGCGCCGAGCTGGCCTGCGTCCAGGTGGCGGCTGTGAGCGTGGGCGTCGCGGTGGGCGTGTTCTTCGCTGCGAAGTCGAAGTCGAACTCGCCCTGAACCGATGTGGGCGCCGACATGGCCCATCCCGACCCGCTCGGCACGATGCATTCGCCCAGCATGCCGCCGCCTACGCCAGGTACGAAGCCGCTCAAACGAACCGGCTGGCCTGCGGCGCAGGTGACGCCCGCGCTGTTGCTCGTCGCCGTGGGGACCGCCACGCCGTTCCACACGGGCGCGGCACCGCTCGCGGCCAGCACCGCCGAGAAGTTCGTCAACACGTTGGTCCCCGTGTTCACGCCGCCGCCTTGCATCGAAAACGCGCTGCCGCCCGTTACGAGCGCGCTCGACACGGTGCCCAGCTTGCCGGCCAGTTGCCAGGTCTGCGTGCCGTTCGTGATGGTCAGCTTGATGAGGCTGCCGCGAATGCTGCCCTTCACGTTGCCGTCGGTGGAGGTGATGGTGCCGTCGCTTGCAACCGTGAGCGCGGTGTCGGCGAAAACCGCTGCCGGCGTGACGTTCGTGGGTGCGCTCGTGATGCTGGCCGCTGTCAGCTTTGTGCCAAGTCCGGTTTCGGCCACGAGCGCCTGAAGCTGATACGCGCCGGCCGGCACCACGGATGAGGCCGCTTCCACGGCGTCGCCCGTGGAGAGTTGCGGGCCGAACACGTCGTCGGAGCTGATGGCTTGCTGAAGCGTGGTGAGCGCTGTCGTGCAATTGCCGCCGAGTGCGGCGGCGGCCGAGGCGAGCGTCGTCGAATTGCCTGAGGTCAGGTTCGACGCCGCGGCGATGGCAGCGGCAAGGTTCGTTGTCGAGGTGATCGTGGTGGACGGGGTGCAGAGATTGTCCCCCACGGCCTTGATCGCCGATGCAATGACGAGAATGTCGCCGCGATAGGTGCGCAGCGTCGTGCGATAGCTGCTGTGCGTCAAGGCCGCGTACGAGCCGCCGTTCACCTGCGCGTAGACGGCGAGCGCGGACGTGGTGACGGGCGTGATGTCGAGGTCGGGCAACTCGTTCGCGCTGAGCTTGCCGGCTGCCACGATAGTGGCGCCGGAGCCCAGGTAGCTGGAGAGCACGAGCGAGGTTTGATTCGGATCGGTCGCGTTCGCGAAGATGGGCGCGGCGGTGGAGGGCACGTTCACGCTGCCCGTGAATGTGCCGTCGGCGCCTGCCGTCACGGTGCCGATGACGGTTGCGCCCGAGTCGCCTTGCGGCGCGCCGGACGTAAAGACGATGCGCGCGTTCGCAATCGGGCTGTCGATGGCCGCGCCGCTCAGCGCCGCCGCTGCAACGGGCGTGGGGTTCGACGCGGTCGTTCCGCTGCTGCTGCCGCCACCGCCACCGCCGCCGCAGGCGGCAAGCACGGCCATGGATGCCGCGACGGGCAGCCAGATCAGGCGTCGAGCAATGTCGCCAGACGGCGATTGAAAACGCAAACGATTGCGTAAGCCTGCGCACTGCAGGGTCTTGATCATGGAGTCATCCTCCTTGTTATGGATACCCTGGGTAACGGCACCCTTTTTTAGAACTTCAATTAGTGGGACGAATAAAGATCGCGAGGCAGCTATCGCTACTGCGCGATACAAGGCCACGCGCATTTCCGGCAAGTTGCCGTTCATTTCGCACAAGGTTTTCTGCGCCGCTGCTGTCGATTCCCGTTCGCCCCATTCGTCGTCGTAAGAAACCGATGCGAACCTGACGAGTACCCGACGAACATCCGACCCGCACCCGACCCGCACCCGACCCAAGGGAGGCCCCATGCCGCAGCAAAACGAGCAACCGGTTTCCAGCGCGACCGGCTCCAACCCCGATCCCCGGCGCTACCGCTGGACCATCGTGATCGCCGGCGCCGTCATGACCTGCGTCGCGATTGGCGCGATGTTCTCGCTCGCCATCTTTCTCGCGCCCATCACCGCCGACACGGGCTGGTCGCGCGCCGGCATTTCGAGCGGCATGACGCTCAACTTCCTCGTGATGGGCGTAAGCGGTTTCGGCTGGGGCGCGCTCAGCGACCGGCTCGGCGCGCGGCCCGTGGTGCTGGCGGGCGCGGGATTGCTGGGACTGGCGCTCACGCTCGCCAGCCGTGCCCAGTCGCTCATGCAGTTTCAACTGGCTTACGGCGTGCTGGTCGGCATGGCCGCGAGCGCGTTCTTCGCGCCGATGATGGCCGCCACCGCGGCGTGGTTCGACCGGCAGCGCAGCCTCGCGGTCTCGCTCGTATCCGCCGGCATGGGCGTGGCGCCGATGACCATTTCGCCGCTTGCCCGCTGGCTGGTGTCGGCCTACGACTGGCGCACGGCCATGTTGCTGATCGGCGTGCTCGCGTGGGTGACGTTGTTGCCGGCGGCGCTGCTGGTGCGCCGTCCGCCTGCCGTGCCCGCTGCGAGCGCCACGGCAGGCGTGCCGCTCGCCGAGGCCGAAGGCATGCGCGGCGTCGACGCACTACGCACACGCCAGTTCCTCGCACTGGGTCTGACCTACTTCGCCTGCTGTGCCGCGCATTCGGGTCCCATCTTCCACATGGTGAGCTACGCCATGCTCTGCGGCATCACGCCGATGGCGGCGGTGAGCATCTACAGCGTGGAGGGGCTGGCAGGTCTTGGCGGCCGCCTGTTGCTCGGTGTGCTCGCGGACCGCTTCGGCGTGAAGCCTGTGCTCGTGGCTGGGCTGCTCGTGCAGGCCGTGGTGATCAGCGGTTATCTGTTCGCGCGCCGGCTGGAATCGTTCTATGCGCTCGCGCTGATTTTCGGTGCGGCTTACGGCGGTGTCATGCCGCTTTACGCGGTGCTTGCACGCGAGTACTTCGGAACGCGAATCATCGGGACGGTGCTGGGCGCGGCGACGCTGCTCTCGAGCATCGGCATGGCGCTGGGGCCGGTGGTGGGCGGCTGGATCTTCGACCTCTCCGGGCGCTACACGTGGCTTTATCTCGGCTCGTCGCTGGTGGGGCTGGGGGCTGTGGCTATTGCACTCGTGTTTCCGCCGCTGCCGGACCGCGAGCGGTCGGCGCAGTTTGCATAGCGCTGCGGCGTTGCACAACGACTTGCACGACCCGCGCAGCGGCCGGCCGCCACGCCATTTCCAATGGCCTGGATTTTCGCGCGCTATGCCGTCCTATCAAGGATTCCCGCAGCTTGAGCCGCTGCCATACCGCGTCGTAGAATCGCTGCACATTGCCTTGGGGGAGCCTCATACGCGCCATGATCCCGCTCATCTCCGTTACGAAGCTCAGCAAGAGTTTTCCCGGCGTGAGGGCGCTTCATGAAGTGCAGTTCGAACTCATGGCCGGCGAGGTGCACGCGCTGATGGGCGAGAACGGCGCGGGCAAATCGACGCTCATGAAGATTCTCGCGGGCGTTTATACGCGCGACAGCGGCGACATGCTCTACGACGGCCAGCCCGTCCACTTTCAAAGTCCGCGCGAAGCGCAGGCGCTCGGCATCGGCATCATTCATCAGGAACTCCAACTGATGAATCACCTCACCGTCGCGCAGAACATGTTCATTGGCCGCGAGCCGCGCAAGGGTTTCGGCCTGTTCCTCGACGAAGACCGGCTCAATGCGCAGGCACGCGAAATTCTCGCGCGCATGCACGTGAAGATCGATCCGCGCGCCATTGTCGACACGCTCACGGTCGCGAAGCAGCAGATGGTGGAAATTGCGAAGGCGCTGTCGTTCGATTCGCGCGTGCTCATCATGGACGAACCCACCTCGGCGCTCAACGACGCCGAGATTGCCGAACTCTTTCGCATCATTCGCCAGTTGAAGAGCCGCGGCGTGGGCGTGATCTACATTTCCCACAAGATGGATGAACTGAAGCAGATTGCCGACCGCGTCACGGTAATGCGCGACGGCGAATATGTGGCGACCGTGAGCGCGCAGCAAACGAGCGTGGAAACGATCATCGGCATGATGGTGGGCCGCACGCTGACCGACGTGGAGCCGCCCGACAGCGCGGCCAGCAAGGGCCAGGTGGCGCTCGAGGTGAAACGGCTGAATGCCGGCCCGCTCGTGAAAGACGTGAGCTTCACGCTGCATAAGGGCGAGATACTGGGCTTCGCCGGTTTGATGGGCGCGGGCCGTACCGAAGTGGCGCGCGCGGTGTTCGGCGCCGACCCGATAGAGTCCGGCGAGATCGTGGTGAAAGGTGCGAAGGCTACCATCAGGCGGCCCAGCGACGCCGTGCGCCACGGCATCGGTTACCTCTCCGAAGACCGCAAGCGCTTCGGGCTCGCCACCGGCATGGACGTCGAATCGAACATCGTGATGTCGAACCTGCGCAAGTTCCTTGTGTTCGGCTTCTTCCTGCGCCGCGCGCAGATACGCAAGACCGCATCGCATTTCATCCGCCTGCTCGCCATTCGTACGCCTTCGGCCGCGCAGGAAGTGCGGCTGCTTTCGGGCGGCAACCAGCAGAAGGTGGTCATTGCGAAATGGCTGGAGCGCGACTGCGACGTGCTGTTCTTCGACGAACCGACGCGCGGCATCGACGTGGGCGCGAAGACCGAGATCTACAAACTGCTGCGTGCGCTGGCAGCGCAGGGCAAAGCGATCGTGATGATCTCGTCGGAGTTGCCCGAGATTCTGCGTATGAGCAACCGCATCGTCGTGATGTGCGAGGGCCGCATTACCGGCGAACTCTCCGCGAATGAAGCAACGCAGGAGCGCATCATGCAGCTCGCCACCCAGCGCGAAACGTTGAAAGCGGCGTAAGCAAAAAGAACTTCATGAGAGGTCCATGACATGACAGTGCCTACGGAAAGTTCAGCGCTGGGCGACGAGCGGCGGCCAGCGGGGCTGAAGGCGCTCAGGGCGCGTATCTTCGCGCCCGCGGCGCTGCAGAAGATGCTCGCGTTCGCAAGCCTGATCCTGCTGCTGCTGTTCTTCAGCTTCGCGTCGCCGGCCTTCATGCAGATGGACAACATCCTCGGCATTCTGCAGGCCACAGCGGTGAACGGCGTGCTCGCCATTGCCTCCACGTTCGTCATCATCACGGGCGGCATCGATCTTTCCGTGGGCACCTTGATGACGTTCACGGCCGTGATCTGCGGCGTGTTCCTCACGTACTGGCATCTGCCGATGTGGATCGGCGTGCTGGCCGCCATCGGCACGGGCGCACTGTGCGGCACCGTGTCGGGCACGCTCACGGCGAAGATGAAGATTCCGCCGTTCATCGCCACGCTGG
Source organism: Paraburkholderia sp. SUR17 (assembly GCF_029536165.1). Classification (NCBI taxonomy): domain Bacteria; kingdom Pseudomonadati; phylum Pseudomonadota; class Betaproteobacteria; order Burkholderiales; family Burkholderiaceae; genus Paraburkholderia; species Paraburkholderia sp. SUR17. The sequence continues at coordinate 2,702,860 of NZ_CP120509.1, read as the reverse complement.
GCATGATGCTGTTGTTGAAGGGGCTGTCGCTCGTCATCTCGTCGGACAAGCCCATCTATTTCAACGACACCGAAAACTTCTACATGATCTCGCAGGACTCGCTGATCGGTTATCTGCTGCCGAGCGTGCCCGTGCCGAACGCGGTGCTGATCCTGTTCTTCCTCGCCATCGTGAGTTCCATCACGCTCAATCGCACGGCGCTTGGCCGCTATACATTCGCACTGGGCAGCAACGAGGAAGCGGTGCGCCTCTCGGGCGTGAACGTGGACCGCTGGAAGATCGCGATCTACGGCCTGGGCGGCGCGATTTGCGGCATCGCCGGTTTGCTCATTGCCTCGCGTCTCAATTCGGCGCAGCCCGCGCTCGGGCAGGGCTACGAACTCGAAGCCATTGCGGCGGTGGTGATCGGCGGCACCTCGTTGAGCGGCGGCTCGGGCACGATTCTCGGCACCATCATCGGCGCGTTCATCATGAGCGTGCTGACCAACGGCCTGCGCATCATGTCCGTCGCGCAGGAATGGCAGATCGTGGTGACGGGCCTCATCATCATTCTCGCGGTCTACGCCGACATTCTGCGGCGCAGAAAACGGTGACGCGCGCATCGTTCATCTGAACAAGGAAAAGACTCGAAGATTGGGAGCGGTTCAATGCGCCCACATACGGCTGGAGGTTGATAGTCCACCTTAGGAGGAGATGTCCATGTTGAGAACGAAAAGAAGAGTGATCGGCGTCGCGGCCGGGATCGGCGTGCTCGTTGCAGGAGCAGGCATGGCGCGTGCGGAGGAGCCCTATATTCCGCTCATCTCGAAGGGTTTCCAGCATCAGTTCTGGCAGGCCGTGAAAGCGGGCGCGGAAGAGTCGGCGAAGGCGCACAACGTGCGCATCACGTTCGAAGGCCCGGAAACCGAGGCCATGGTGGACAAGCAGATCGACATGCTCTCCGCCGCGCTTGCGAAGAAGCCCCAGGCGCTGGGCATTGCGGCGCTGGACAGCAAGGCCGCGATTCCGCTGCTCAAGCGCGCCCAGGCATCGAAGATTCCCGTGATCGCGTTCGATTCGGGCGTGGATAGCGACATCCCGCTCACCACCTGCGCAACGGACAACCTCGCGGCCGCAGGCCTCGCCGCCGACAAAATGGCCGCGATGATCGGCAATGCCGGTGAGGTGGGCGTGATCGTGCACGACCAGACGAGCCGCACAGGTATCGACCGGCGCGACGGCTTTCTCAACGAGATGAAGGCGAAGCACCCGAACGTGAAGATCGTTTCGGTGCAGTACGGCGGCGGCGACCACTTGAAGTCCGCGGAAATCGCCAAGGCCATGATCGAATCGCATCCGAATCTCAAGGGCATCTTCGGTGCCAACGAAGGGTCGGCGGAGGGCGCGGCCATTGGCGTGAAAGAGTCGGGCAAGAAGCTCGTGCTGATCGGCTACGACTCGGGTAAGGAGCAGAAGGACGACATCAACTCGGGGCTCATGGCGGGCGCCATTACGCAGAACCCGGTCGGGATCGGCAAATGCGTGGTGGACTCCGCCGTGAAGGCGCTGAAGGGCGAGAAGCTGCCGAAGAAGGTGGACACCGGCTTCTACTGGTACGACAAGAGCAACATGAGCGACCCGAAGATCGCCGCTGTGCTCTACGACTGATCGCCTTCGCTGAACAGGCGGCACGAGAGGAAGGGCGGCTCGCCCTTCCTTTCCTTCGAATGGCACGCCATCCGCATCCGCCCCGTGCGGCGGCTTGCGGCTGATCGACTACTACGGTTGTTGCGGAGAATGCCCAGATGACGACGATTACACGGCTGTCCGTGCGGGACATCCGCTTTCCGACTTCGCGCTCGCTCGACGGCTCCGACGCGATGAACGCAGCGCCCGACTATTCGGCCGCTTACGTCATGCTCGAAACCGATTCGACGCAAGGCTTCACAGGGCACGGACTTACCTTCACGATCGGGCGCGGCAACGAAATCTGCGTCAGTGCCGTGCAGGCGCTGGCGCCGTTGATTGTCGGCAAGTCGCTCGAACAGATTGCGGCGAACATGGGCGCGTTCTGGCGCGAGTTCACTTCGGACAGCCAGTTGCGATGGATCGGCCCGGACAAGGGCGCCATTCATCTGGCCACAGCGGCCGTGGTGAATGCGGTGTGGGACCTGTGGGCGAAGGCCGAAGGCAAGCCCGTGTGGAAGCTGCTGGTCGACATGCGCCCCGAGGAACTCGTGCGTTGCCTCGACTTCCGTTACGTGACCGATGCGATCACGCCGCACGAGGCCATCGCGCTCTTGCATCGCCATGCCGCGACGAAAGGCGAGCGCGAACAGGAGATGCTCGCGCACGGCTACCCCGCGTACACCACGTCCGCAGGGTGGCTGGGCTACGACGACGACAAGATCCGGCGGCTTGCGCGCGAAGGCATTGCGCAGGGCTGGACGCACTTCAAGCAGAAGGTGGGCGGCAATATCGAAGAAGACGTGCGGCGCGCGCGCATTCTGCGCGAAGAAATAGGCGAGCGCTGCAAGCTGATGATGGACGCAAACCAGGTGTGGGACGTCGATGAAGCCGTGACGAACATGCGGCGCCTGGCCGAATTCGACCCGTGGTGGATCGAAGAGCCCACGAGCCCCGACGACATTCTCGGCCACGCGGCCATTCGCCGGCGCATTGCGCCCATTGGCGTGGCCACCGGCGAGCACTGCCATAACCGCGTGATGTTCAAGCAACTGCTGCAGGCACAGGCCATCGATTTCTGCCAGGTGGACAGCTGCCGCCTGGGTGGCCTGAACGAAGTGATCGTCGTGCTGCTCATGGCCGCGAAATACGGCGTGCCCGTGTGTCCGCATGCGGGCGGCGTGGGGTTGTGCGAGTACGTGCAGCACATATCGCTCTTCGACTACATCTGCGTGTCGGCGTCGCTGGAAAACCGCGTGCTCGAATATGTGGACCATCTGCACGAGCATTTTGTCGACCCGGTGGTGATCCGTAATGGCCGTTATGTGCCGCCGCAGAAGCCAGGCTACGGCATCGAGATGCACGCGGCGTCGCTCGAGCGGCATCGGTTTCCGGATGGGCCTGTGTGGCAGGCGTGAGCGGTGTTGCCGGGCTTACCTGCTTGAACGGCCGCTTGAATCCGCCGGGCTGCCGGCACCAAACCGCTCCACCACGAAATCGATAAAACTGCGGAGCTTCGGCGACGTCTGCCGCTCGCGCAAATACAGCAGATTGAGCGGCCTTTCAGGCGCCGGAAAGGCCGGCAGCACTTCGACCATGCGCTTTGCGCGGATATCGTCGCCCACCAGAATGCTGGGCAGCATGGCGATGCCGAGGCCGCCCAGCACGGCGCGGCGCAACGCCTCGGCGTTGTCGATCCTGAGCTTGCCGTCGATGGCCACGCTCACCTGCCCGTCTGGTCCGTGAAAGATCCATTCGGGCTGGGTGGCGTGCCATTCCGAGCGCGGCGGGAACGCGTAGGTCAGACACTGATGCGAGGCCAGCAACTCAGGCGTGGAAGGCGCGCCATTCGCTTCGAGATAGGCGGGCGATGCGCAAAGCACCAGCCGATATGAGGCGAGAGGACGCGCCACCACATCGGGATTGCGCAGCGTGCCGATGCGAATGGCCGCTTCGAAACCATCGTCGATCAGGTCCGAAAGCGCGTCTGTGGCCACGATATCCAGCTTCACTTCGGGATAGCGGCTGCAATAGTCCGCCATGGCGGGAATCAGGCATTCGTTGCTGAAGACCACGGGCGCCGTCACGCGCAGGCGTCCGCGCGGCGTCGCGAGATGGTCGAGCGCAAGGCGTTCCGAGTCGTCCACGAGTCCCAGAATTTCGACGCACCGCTCGTAATACGCCTGGCCGAACGCGCTCACCTGCTGCTTGCGCGTGGTGCGGTGAATCAGGCGCGTGCCGAGCCGCGCCTCCAGCGCCTGAAGATGATTGCCGACCATGGTCGGCGACAGATCGCAGGCCACCGCAGCCCCCGTGAGGCTGCCGGTTTCGACCACGCGCACGAAGACGGTCATCGCTTTGAGAAGGTCCATTGCCCAATATTAGTGGGTTCTGTTGCAAGCTGCCCTGCGTTTATCCAGCCGCACTACGGGAATAGAGTGGCCGTGCACGATGAGCGGATCGCCCGGTCCGCATCGTTTTTTGCGCAGACCACGATGCATAGCGATCTCAACTCGTTCAACCCGTCACCACGGCTCGCCTTGCTCGCGACGAGCCTCGGCTTCGTCATCATCTGTCTCGACGTGACGGTCGTGAACGTCGCGCTTGCGCGCATTCGCGAGAGCCTTGCCATCGATGCGACCGCGCTCGAATGGGTCGTCAACGCTTATACCCTCGCGTTTGCGAGTCTTCTGCTCAGTGCCGGCGCGCTGGCCGACCGGCTCGGCGCGCGGCGCGTGTTCGTGAGCGGCTTTGCGGTGTTCACGTGTGCGTCCGTGGGATGCGGTTTGTCGTCTGGCGCGGCGATGCTCGTCGTCTCGCGCGTGTTGCAGGGCGTGGGCGCGGCGTTGTGCGTGCCGTCGTCGCTGGCGTTGCTGGGCGCTGCGTTTCCCGAGGCGCAGGCGCGCGCCAAGGCCGTGAGCATCTGGGCCGGCACGGCGGCGCTCGCGCTGGGCGCGGGGCCGCTGGTGGGCGGCGTGCTGGTGGACCGTTTCGGCTGGCAGGCCATCTTCCTGATCAACGTGCCGGTTGGCGTGGCCGGTATCTGGCTCACCCTGGCCCATGCGCCGGATACCGTTCGCCAGGCTGCGCGCCGCATCGATCTGTTGGGGCAGACGCTCGCGGTCGTGACGCTCGCGGCACTCACGTATGCCGTCGTGGAAAGCGGCAGGCTGGGATGGACGAGCTTCACCGTCATGACGGGGCTCATCTGTTCGCTCGCCATGGGCGTGCTCTTTGTGATCGTGGAAGCGCGGCAGGCGCAACCGCTGCTGCCGCTCGCGCTCTTTCGCCATGCCGCCGTCAACGTGAGCGCGCTGACCGGTCTCTCGCTGAACTTCGGTTACTACGGGCTCATGTTCGCCATGAGCCTGTTTTTCCAGAACGTGCGCAACGACACGCCACTCGAAACGGGCCTCGCGTTCCTGCCGATGACCGCGGTCGTCACGGTCGCGAACATCGCCTCGGGCGCACTCACCGCGCGCTTTGGATATCGGCTTCCGATGATCGCGGGGCAGGTGCTGGCGGCAGCAGGGTATGGGTCGCTCGTGTTCGTTCACGCGGATAGCGGCACGCTCGTTGTCTCGCTGCCGTTGCTTGCGGTGGGCGTGGGCGTGGCACTCGCCGTGCCGTCCATCAACACGGCGGTGTTGGCGCATGTGGGTGCATCTTCGTTCGGCATTGCGTCCGGCGTGTTGAACACCGCGCGTCAGATTGGCGGCGTGCTGGGCGTGGGCGTGTTCGGCTCGCTGACCGGCGTGGCGGCGCGCGAGTGGGTAGGTGGATTGCACGTTGCGGTGGTGCTTGCGGCAGGGGTGACGCTATTCACTGCGGCGATTGCCGCGGTGGCGTTGGGGGTATCGCGGCCAACGGCCCGCGCAGGCGCGTGCGCCACGCGGGCAATTCGCAGCGTGGATTAGGACGACGGCAGGCCCACGGTTGCGACCCGACGCTACGACCGGTCCAGTGTCTTCACCACCAGCGCCGCCGCAGCCGCACGCGTTTCCACATGCAGCTTGCGGAACAGATGTTCGAGGTGCTTGTTCACCGTGCGGGCCGCCATGCCCAGAATGTCGCCAATGTCGCGATTGGTCTTGCCTCGCGACACCCATAGCAGCACCTCGGCCTCGCGCGCCGTCAGCCCGAAGCGTGAGACGAGCGCGTCGCGGTGCGCGGCGTCGTCCACTTCAGTCAGGATGACGATCCATTCGCCCTGCTCGGGCGCGGGCGCGACGGTTGCCGAGCGCCGCACGTCGCCCTCCGTGAATTCGTGCACGGCCTTGGTGGGGCACCCGCGCGCGAGCCAGTCTGCGAACCAGCCGCGCAGTGTGGGCGGCAATCGCGGCTGCGCGACGGCCTCGCCGGACGGTTGCCCGTCGCGCGCGCGATAGGCTTCGATCTGGCGCGCGGCCAGCGGGCTCTGCCAGCGAATCGTGCCGTCTGCCGCGACGACCAGCGCCGCGCGCGTTTCCAGCGAAAGCGCCGCATTCGCATAGAGCTGCGCGCGCGAGCGTCGCACGTGCGCGCCGATGCGCGCGCAGACCTCCTCGGGCCGCACCGGCTTCGTGACGTAGTCGATGCCGCCCACGCGAAAGCCGCGCACCACGTGCTCGCTCTCGGTCAACGCCGTCATGAAGATCACGGGCAGATGCTCGTGCCGGCTGTCCTGCTTCATGCGGATGCAGGTTTCGAAGCCGTCCATGCTGGGCATCATCGCGTCGAGCAGTACGACGTCGGGCGTCACGCGCGCGAGGCACTTCAATGCCGCCTCGCCGCTCAGCGCGACGAGCACCGCATAGCCGTGCGCCTGCAACGTATCGGAGAGGAATGCCAGGTTGTCGGGCGTGTCGTCCACGATCAGCACGACGGGACGGTTGCCGAGCCACGCGGGCGGATCACCCACGTCGGCGCGAACATCGCTCACGTCATGCAGTGCGGCTGCCGGGCAGTCTGTCGAGTTCATTCTCTAGATCCCTTAGCTGAAAGCGCTCCGCCAGTGCGCGCAGGGCGTCAACCTGCGCGTGCAAGGCAGGGTAAGCGGCACGTGCCGCGTCGAGCTGTTCGACCACGCCTTGTACGTAGCCCACATCGAGGTGCGCGCGTATGCGTTGCAGAACCGGCTCGGGCAGCGCGACCCGTGACTCGGTGCGGACGGGGCCCGCGGCGTCGGCGAGGGCTGGCACAGGCGAGGCGATCCATTCGATTGCGAGCAGTTGCGCGAGTTTGTCGAGCAGCACGTTCACCTGCAACGGCTTCACGAGATAGCCGGCACAACCGGTGGCGCTGGCGCGTTCGCGGTCGTCGGCGAATGCGTTGGCCGAGAGCAGCACGATAGGCGCGCTCGACAACTGGTTTTCGCCGATGAGCCGGCTCGTCTCGTAGCCGTCCATGAGCGGCATCGAGATGTCCATGATGATGGCGTCCGCCGTGTGCGTGCCGAGCCAGCGCAGCGCCTCGGGCCCGCTTGCTGCTTCGGCCACGTCGAAGCCGAGCGGCGTGAGCAACTGCGCGACGATGCCGCGCTGGTCCGCCAGGTCGTCCACCACGAGAATCGTGCGGCGTGCGCCCGCATAGCCCTGAATGGCCGCGAGTTCGGTGCGCGCGTCTGCAGCGCTGTGCACGGCGGGCGCGAACAGCTTCACTACGAAGCGCGTGCCGCGGCCCACCTCGCTTTCTACTTCGAGGCTGCCGCCCAGCGCATGGGTCAGCAGGCGGCAGATCGTGAGGCCGAGCCCTGCGCCGTGATCGTGCGCGTGCGCCGCTTCGCCGCGTTCGAACGGCAGAAAGAGCCGTTCCATTTCGGCGGCGGGAATGCCGGGGCCGGTGTCGACCACTTCGAATTTCAGCGTATCGAGCGCGTGGCTCACGCGCAGCGTGACGGTGCCCGCAGACGTGAAGCGAATGGCATTGCCGATCAGATTGGTGAGGATCTGCCCCATGCACTTCTGGTCGGACTTCACGGTGGCAGGTAGCCGCCCGATGGTCTGCACCTCGAACGACAACGCTTTTTCCAGCGCCTGCGGGCGCAGCATGGACGTGACGTGCGCAACGAAGTCGGCAAGCGGCACTTTCGCGATGTTCAGTTGCAGCTTGCCAGCCTCGATGCGCGCCACGTCGAGCAACCCGTCCACCAGCGCAAGCAGGTGCTCGCCGCTGCGGTGAATCGTGCGCACGGCGTTGTAGCGCAACGGCGAGAGTTCGTCTTTCGCCTGCAGCAGCAATTGCGCGTAGCCGAGGATGCTGTTGAGCGGCGTGCGCAGTTCGTGACTGAGGCCGGAGACATAGCGGCTCTTCGCCTGGTTTGCGGATTCGGCGGCGGCCGTGGCGCGCTTCAGTGCGGCATCGGTCTTCTGGTGCGCGTCGATTTCCTGCATCAAGAGTTCGTTTTGCCGTTGCGATTCTTCCTGCGTGACGCGACGGCTTTCGCGCTCCAGCACAAACCACCAGGCCGCGATGCAGCCCACGAGCGAAAGCGCGAAGAAGATCTTGAGGAAACTGCCTGCAATGGCTTGCCCCGCAGGTGAATCGGCAGCGGCGAGCGACGTGATGCTTTGCGACCAGATCAGATAGAGCACGCTGGCCAGCACCGTGAGCATCGCGAGCACGAGGCTCGCGTAGTGGATGAGCCGCATTGCAGCCGGCCCGAGCCGTGCACGCGGAAATACGCGGTGCAGGGCGAGATCGACCTGCGTGGCAAGGCGCGCATGCGGCTTGCAGCGGTCGTGGCAGCGCGAGTCGAGCGAACAGCAGAGCGAGCAGATGGTGCCGCCGTAAGCGGGGCAATACGCGGTGTCGTCGGGCTCGAAGGTGTTTTCGCAGATCGCGCAGCGCAACGACGTGGCGTCGCCCGTGGGCTGCGCGGCGCGCGCGAGGTAATAGCGTCCGCGCGTGGCGATGGCGAGTACCGGCGCACAGACAAACGCTACGCCGAACGCGATGAACGACGACATGGCTTCGCCCAGCGCGCCAAGCGCGCCGCCGTGGGCCAGCATGCCGACGGCCGCGGCAATCAGCATGGCGCCTACGCCAACCGGGTTGACGTCGTAGAGATGCGCGCGCTTGAACTCGATGTAGCGCGGGCTGTAGCCGAGCGGCTTGTTGATGACGAGATCGGCGAACAGCGCGCCTATCCAGGCGATCGCCACGTTGGCGTACAGCGAGAGCACTTTGCCGATAGCGTCGAACACGCCCATTTCGACGAGCAGCAGCGCAATCATGACGTTGAAGACGAGCCACACCACGCGCCCAGGGTGACTGTGCGTGAGGCGCGCAAAGAAGTTCGACCACGCGAGCGAGCCGGCATACGCGTTCGTCACGTTGATCTTCAACTGCGAAACGATGACGAACAACGTCATGGCCGGCAGCGCCCAGTTGGCGAGGCCCATGCGGTCGAGCAACTGGTGATAGGCCACCAGATACATCTGCGTAGGCTGCGCGGCGTGCGCGATATCGACTTCGTACTGGATCGCGACGAACGCGAGAAAGGCGCCGCCCAGCATCTTGAGCGCGCCGGGCACGATCCAGCCGGGCCCTGCGGAAAGCAGCGCGAGCCACCAGCGCGTGCGGTTCTTTTCGGTAAGCGGCGGCAGGAAGCGCAGGTAGTCCACCTGTTCCCCCACCTGCACGATCAACGCGAACACCACGGTTGCGGCCTGGCCGAACGCGATGAGGCTGAACGCGCGGCCTTGCGGAGCAAAGCCCGCGAAGGTGGTCCATTCGGCGACGAGACCCGGGTGGTGCCACAGCACCGCGGCGTAGGGCAGCACGAACAGCACGAGCCAGAGCGGCTGGGTCCAGCTTTGCAGACGGTTGATGAGCGTGATGCCGAACATCACGATCGGAATCACGACGAGCGAACTCAGCACATACGCGATGGCAAGCGAGATATGCAAGTACAGCTGCAGCGCGAGCGCCATGATCGCGGCTTCGAGCGCGAAAAAAATAAACGTGAAGATCGCGTAGAACAGCGACGTCACCGTGGAGCCGATATAGCCGAAGCCCGCGCCGCGCGTGAGCAGGTCCATGTCCACGCCGTAGCGCGCCGCGTAATAGCTGATGGGCAGGCTCGTCAGATAGATCAGCACCGAGACGGCGGCGATGGCCCAGAACGCGTTGGTGAACCCGTAGTTGATGACGAGGCTGCCGCCTATCGCTTCGAGCACGAGAAACGACACCGCGCCAATCGCCGTATTCGCGACGCGCAGTTCCGACCAGCGGCGGAACGAACGCGGCGTGAAGCGTAGCGCGTAGTCTTCGAGCGTTTCGTCGCCGACCCACGCGTTGTAGTCGCGCCGAACCTTGACGATGCGCTGCGTGCCGGGCGGGCGTACTGAACTCTGGTGCATCGGGTGCATCTGGGACATGAGGATGATCCGGATTGGTGCCCCACAGGTGCCGCATGGGCCGGCAAGCGGCGGGAGCCATGCCCGGAGCAAGTTACATTCCAGTGCGATAGCCGGGAATACGTCAATCGACGTATTTCGATCGTCAATTTGGCTTCCTACATTGCGTCCAACCCTCGAAACCCGTCCGCAGCACCTGCGCTGCGGGCCCACGACAAGGAGAACGTGATGTCCGCAGACGATCGAATCGACGACGACGCCAACATGCCTTCGCCGCTGCGCCGGCGCCTGCTGAGCGGCCTCGCCGCTGCCCCGCTCATGGCGCTCGGCTTGCCGCGCACCTCGTTCGCGCAGGTGCCGCCCACGGCCAAGGTGAACACCACGCACCTCGCCGTGACCGACACCACGGTGACCGTCGGCCAGTTGCACTCGGCAACGGGCACGATGGCTATTTCGGAAACGGGCTCCATTCAGGCGGAGCGGCTCGCCATCGAACAGATCAACGCGATGGGCGGCGTGCTGGGGCGCAAGATCCAGATCATCCAGGAAGACGGTGCGTCCGACTGGCCGACCTTCGCGGAGAAGTCGAAGAAACTGCTCGAAAACGATCATGTGGCGACCGTGTTCGGCTGCTGGACCTCGGCCTCGCGCAAGGCCGTGCTGCCCATCTTCGAGAAAGACAACGGGCTGCTCTACTACCCCACGTTCTATGAGGGCCTCGAACAGTCGAAGAACGTGTTCTACACGGGCCAGGAAGCCACCCAGCAGATTCTCTGGGCGCTCGACTGGGCATCCAACACGAAGAAGGCCAAGACGTTCTTCCTGATCGGCTCCGACTACATCTGGCCGCGCACGTCGAACAAGATCGCGCGCCGCCATATCGAACAGCACCTGCACGCGAAAGTGGTGGGCGAGGAGTATTACCCGCTCGGCACGACCGAATTCAATTCGCTGATGAACAAGATCAAGCTGGCGCGCCCCGACTGCATCTTCGCAACGGTGGTGGGCGGCTCGAACGTGGCCTTCTACAAGCAGTTGAAGGCCGCAGGCATCACGCCGCAGAAGCAGTTCCTGCTCACGCTTTCCGTGACGGAGGACGAAGTGCTCGGCATTGGCGGCGACAACTTCGCGGGCTTCTATTCGTCGATGAAGTATTTCGAGTCGCTCGATAACGACAACAACAAGAAGTTCGTGGCGGCATTCAAGGGGCGCTACGGCCCGAAGTCCGTGATCGGCGACGTGACCCAGGCCGCGTACCTCGGTCCGTGGATCTGGAAGGCGGCCTGCGAGCGCGCGGGCAGCTTCGATGTGGACAAGGTGGTGGCCGCTTCCGCGGGCATCGAGTTGCCCAATGCGCCGCAGGGCTACGCGAAAGTGGACCCGAACCATCACCTGTGGAGCCGCTCGCTGATCGGCGAAGGGCAGGCGGACGGGCAGTTCAAGGTGGTCGCGCAATCGGCCCAGCCGATTCAGCCCAATCCGTTCCCGAAGGGCTACATGTAATCCCGCAACCCGCCACTGCGCGGCGGCTGCGCGCCGCCGCGCGAGGAGCGTTCGATGTCCGCTACCGACATTCTCAACATCACGCTGATGCAGGGCTTCGCGGGTCTGAGCCTCTTCAGCGTTCTGCTCCTGATGGGGCTGGGGCTCGCCGTGATCTTCGGCCAGATGGGCGTCATCAACATGGCGCACGGCGAATTCATGACCATCGGCGCCTACACGGTCTACATGTTCTCGTGGTTCGCGCAGAACGTGTGGCACGCGTTCACGCCGGTCTACTTCTTCTTCGCCATCGTGGCGGCCTTCGTGCTGGCGTTCGCAGTGGGCTGGCTCGCCGAATGGGCGTTGATTCGCCATCTCTACCGGCGCCCGCTCGACACGCTGCTCGCGACCTGGGGCTTGAGCCTCGGCATGCAGCAGGTGTTTCGCTCGACCTTCGGTCCGAAAGAAGTGAGCCCCGCGCTGCCTGACTGGCTGATGGGTTCGTGGGAACCGGCGCCGGGTCTCGACATTCCGGTGAGCGGCATGTTCGTGATGGGCCTTGCGCTCGTCATGACGGGCGGCCTGCTGCTCGCGCTGTACCGCTCGCGTTGGGGGCTGCGCGTGCGCGCTACCGTGGCTAACCGGCCCATGGCGAACGCGGCGGGCATCAACACGCGCCGCACGGACCGCATGACGTTCGCCATTGGCTGCGGTATTGCGGGCGTAGCGGGCGCGGCGTTCACGGCCATCGGCTCGACAGGGCCTACGAGCGGCTCGCTCTACATCGTCGATTCGTTTCTTGTGGTCACGTTCGGCGGCGCGGCGAGTTTGCTGGGAACCGTGGCGTCGGCATTCGGCATCGCGCAGATGCAGTCGATCAGCGAGTTCTTTCTCTCGGGGTCCATTGCGCGTGTGCTCACGCTGCTGACGGTTGTGGTCATTCTGATGCTGCGCCCGCAGGGGCTGTTTGCCTCGAAGGTGCGGCGCGCGTGAGCGCAGGGAGGCCTGCGCTGCGCTGAAGCCTTCATCGATTCACTTGTACGGAGAGAGGCACATGGAACCCATCCAACCCGCAGCGGGCGGCGTATCCGGCCCGAATGCCAGGTCTGCCCCATCCGCGCGCCCCGGCCCGGCGCGCGGCGGCTGGCGCGCAGTGGCCGCGCGGCTCGATGCGTCGGGCTATGCGGGCATCGTGATACTCGCGCTGCTCATCGTGGTCGTGTTTCCGCTTGCACTCGACACGTTCCGCCTGAACCTGATGGGCAAGTACCTGACGTACGCGTTCGTCGCGGTCGGCCTCGTGATCGCGTGGGGCTACGGCGGTGTGCTGAGCCTCGGGCAGGGCGTGTTCTTCGGGCTGGGCGGCTATGCGATGGCGATGTTCCTCAAGCTGGAAGCATCGGACCCGGTGGCCACGCGCACGCAGACCACGCCAGGCATTCCTGACTTCATGGACTGGAACCAGGTCACTGCATTGCCCGTGTGGTGGAAGCCGTTCCACTCATTGCCGTTCTCGATTCTCGCGGTGCTCGTGGTGCCCACGGCGCTCGCGTTCGTGATCGGCTACGCGATGTTCAAGCGGCGCGTGGGCGGCGTGTATTTCGCGATCATCACGCAGGCGGTGGCACTCATTCTTTCGGTACTCATCATCGGGCAGCAGGGCTATACCGGCGGCGTGAACGGCATGACCGACCTGCGCACGCTGCTGGGCTGGGACATTCGCACGGACCACGCCAAGCTCGCGCTGTACTTCGTCAACGCAGCGCTTCTGATCGGTGCGCTGCTGGCCTGCCGATGGGTGCAGCGCGGCAAGCTGGGCACGCTGCTGCTCGCCATGCGCGACAAGGAAGACCGTGTGCGCTTTTCCGGCTATGACGTGGCGATGTTCAAGGTCTTCGCGTTCTGCTTCGCGGCGCTGCTGGCAGCCATTGGCGGCGCGATGTTCACGCTGCAGGTGGGCTTCATGTCGCCGTCGTTCGTGGGCATCGTGCCCTCGATCGAGATGGTGATCTATGCGGCGGTAGGCGGCCGCATGTCGCTGGTGGGCGCGGTGTACGGCGCGATTTTGGTCAACCTGGGCAAGAGCTGGTTTTCCGAAAGCTTTCCGAACCTCTGGCTCTATCTGATGGCCGCCATGTTCATTGGCGTTGTGATGGTCTTTCCGAACGGCCTCGCGGGGCTCTATGAAGAGCACGTGAGACCGCGCGTGCGGCGGCTGCTCGGGGCGGAAAACAAGGAGGCGTGAGTCATGAGCAATACCGATTTTCTGCTGGCGATCGAAGACCTGACCGTGTCGTTCGACGGCTTCAAGGCCATCGATTCGCTGAACCTCTATATCGAGTCCGGCGAGCTGCGCGTGGTGATTGGACCGAACGGCGCGGGCAAGACCACGTTGCTCGATCTTATCTGCGGCAAGACGAGGGAAACGGCGGGCAGCATCAAGTTTCGCAACGAGGAGATTACGAAGCTTGCCGAGTTTCGCCGCGTGCGCAAGGGCATTGGTCGCAAGTTCCAGACGCCCTCCATCTACGAGAACCTCACGGTGGCGCAGAACCTGGAGGTGTCGTTTCCGCGTGGTCGGTCTGTGTTCGGTGCGCTCGCTTACCGCGCGGACGACGAAGTGACGGACCGCGTGTGCGCGGTGGCCGAGGAAATCGGCCTTGCTGCGTCGCTTGATCTTGAAGCCGGCCTGCTGTCGCATGGCCAGAAGCAATGGCTCGAAATAGGCATGCTGCTCATGCAGGATCCCGAACTGTTGATGCTTGACGAGCCCATTGCGGGCATGAGTGTGCGCGAGCGCGAACTGACGGCCGAGCTGCTGGACCGCATCTGCCGCAACCGCTCGATGATCGTGATCGAGCACGACATGGCGTTCGTGGAACGCATCGCCCACAAGGTCACGGTGATGCATCAGGGCAAGATTCTCGCGGAAGGGCCCATGGCGCAGGTGCAGGCCGACCCGCGTGTGATCGATGTCTATCTTGGCCACTGAGTTGGCGTTGAACGGAGGACAGATCATGCTCGAAGTAGACGACCTTGTTGTGAGCTACGGCCAGAGCGAGGTGCTGCACGGTATCGGCTTTTCCGTCGGAAAGGGCGAAAGCGTGGCGGTGATGGGCCGCAACGGTATGGGCAAGACGACGCTCTTCAAGGCGCTGATCGGCATGCTGCCGGCCAATCGCGGCACGGTGCGCGTGAGCGGTGCGGATGTGTCGAAAGACGAGAGTTATCGCCGTGTGGCCAAAGGCATTGGGTATGTGCCTCAAGGGCGGCAGATTTTCGCCTCGCTTACCGTGGAGGAGAACATTCGGACGGGGCTCGAAAACGCGGCGTCTCAGCAGGTGCCCGACGATCTCTACGCGCTTTTTCCTGTGCTGTTCGACATGCGCCGGCGCAAGGGCGGCAATCTCTCGGGCGGTCAGCAACAGCAGCTCGCCATTGCGCGCGCGCTCGCCACCGACCCGAAGGTGTTGCTGCTCGATGAGCCTACCGAAGGCATTCAGCCGTCGGTCATCAAAGACATCGCGAAAGCGCTGAACCAGATTCGCGCAACGCGCGACATCGCGATCGTCGTCTCGGAGCAGGTATTGAGCTTCGCGCTCGACGTGGCTGACCGGCTGTTCGTGATCGAGGGCGGGCGCTTCGTGCATCAGAGCACCCGCGACGCC
Organism: Paraburkholderia sp. SUR17; assembly: GCF_029536165.1. NCBI lineage: Bacteria > Pseudomonadati > Pseudomonadota > Betaproteobacteria > Burkholderiales > Burkholderiaceae > Paraburkholderia > Paraburkholderia sp. SUR17. The sequence continues at coordinate 2,687,706 of NZ_CP120509.1, read as the reverse complement.
GGCGACACGGGTCGCATACGCGAATACCTCTCTGTTTAGCCCCTAACAAGTACGTGGATCAAGGAGTGATTGCAATGGCTGAAACGCTCATCAAGGTCGATCTGAACCAGTCCGCCTATGAAAACGAACAGGTTCACAACCGCTGGCACCCGGACATTCCGATGGCCTGCTGGGTGAACCCCGGCGACGATTTCGTTCTGGAGACCTACGACTGGACCGGCGGTTTCATCAAGAACGACGACAGCGCCGACGACGTGCGCGATATCGATCTCTCGATCGTCCATTTTCTGTCGGGACCGGTTGGCGTGCATGGCGCGGAGCCGGGCGACCTGCTCGTGGTCGATCTGCTCGACATCGGTGCGAAGTCCGACAGCCAGTGGGGCTTCAATGGCTTCTTCTCGAAAACGAATGGCGGCGGCTTCCTGACCGACCACTTTCCGCACGCGCAGAAATCCATTTGGGATTTCCACGGGCTCTATACGAGTTCGCGCCATATTCCGGGCGTCAACTTCGCGGGGCTGATTCATCCGGGGTTGATCGGCTGCCTGCCCGACCCGAAGCTGCTCGAAACGTGGAACGCACGCGAGACGGGGCTGATTGCGACGGCGCCCGAGCGCGTGCCGCCGCTCGCGAATCCGCCGTTTGCCGCAACGGCGCATATGGGCAAGCTGGCCGGCGAGGCGCGCGACAAGGCCGCTGCCGAAGGCGCGCGCACTGTGCCGCCGCGCGAGCACGGCGGCAATTGCGACATCAAGGACCTCTCGCGCGGATCGAAGGTGTTCTTCCCCGTCTACGTGGACGGCGCCGGCCTCTCAGTGGGCGACCTGCATTTCAGTCAGGGCGACGGCGAGATCACGTTTTGCGGCGCGATCGAGATGGCCGGCTGGGTGCACATGCGCGTGAACCTGATTAAAGGCGGCATGGAGAAATACGGCATCCGCAATCCCGTGTTCCAGCCAAGCCCGATTACGCCTGCCTACAACGACTATCTGATCTTCGAAGGCATTTCGGTGGACGAACAAGGCGGCCAGCACTACCTCGACGTGACGGTGGCGTATCGCCAGGCGTGCCTCAATGCCATCGAGTATCTGAAGAAGTTCGGCTATTCAGGGGCGCAGGCGTATTCGCTGCTGGGGTGCGCGCCGGTGCAGGGGCATATCAGCGGCGTGGTGGACATTCCGAACGCATGCGCGACGCTGTGGTTGCCTACGCAGATCTTCGACTTCGATATCCGCCCGAACGCTCAGGGACCGGTTCGTCACGTGCAGGGCGGTGTGGACATGCCGTGCTCGCCGGATCTCGTGAAGTCATGAACCGCTGATTGATTCGGAGCCCGATATGCCGATCTACGACTTCGAGTGCGCAAATTGCGGGCCGTTCGCCGTCATGCGACGCATTGCAGACCGCGATATGCCCTGCCGTTGCACGGATTGCGGCGGCGAGGCATCGCGCGTGATGACCGCGCCTGCGCTCGCATTGATGGCGGGCGCGAGCCGCATCGCGCAGGCAACCAACGAGCGTGCGGCTCACGCGCCGCGCCAGTCCGCGGACGGGCCGCCGCTTCGCCACCGGCCTGGCTGCAGTTGCTGCTCCAGTGGCCGCACGCCGCTTGCCGGTGCGAGCGCGCAGACGTCGGCAGCACTCAAGCGGCCGGCGGGGCGCCCGTGGATGATCAGTCATTAGCCGCTAACCACTAACCACAGCGCGAGCCGTTGCGACGGGCCGCGCACCCGGATTACGCGTCTTCAAGGAGAAACGAGTCATGCGACATGGTGATATTTCGAGCAGCCGTGACTGCGTGGGTGTTGCGGTCGTCAACTACAAGATGCCGCGCCTGCACACGAAAGCCGAAGTGCTGGAGAACGCGCGCAAGATTGCCGACATGGTGGTCGGTATGAAGCAGGGGCTGCCTGGCATGGACCTCGTCGTGTTCCCGGAATATTCGACGCACGGGATCATGTACGACCGTCAGGAGATGTTCGACACGGCGGCCACGATACCTGGAGAGGAAACCGAAATATTTTCGGCGGCGTGCCGCAAGGCCAACGTGTGGGGCGTATTTTCACTGACCGGCGAACGGCACGAAGCCCACCCGGACAAGGTGCCGTACAACACGCTGGTGCTCATCGACAATCGCGGCGAGATCGTGCAGAAGTATCGCAAGATCATGCCGTGGACGCCGATAGAAGGTTGGTATCCCGGCGACCGTACCTATGTGACGGAAGGGCCGAAGGGCATCAAGATCAGCCTCATCATTTGCGATGACGGCAACTATCCGGAAATCTGGCGCGATTGCGCGATGGGTGGCGCGGAACTCATCGTGCGCTGCCAGGGGTATATGTATCCCGCCAAGGAGCAGCAGGTGATGGTCGCAAAGGCCATGGCGTGGATGAACAACACGTATGTCGCGGTAGCGAACGCGACCGGGTGGGACGGCGTGTATTCGTACTTCGGTCATTCGGCGATCGTCGGCTTCGACGGGCGCACGCTAGGCGAATGCGGCGAAGAAGAAATGGGTGTGCAGTACGCGGAGCTATCGCTCGGCATGATTCGCGACGCGCGGCGCAACATGCAGTCGCAAAACCATCTGTACAAGCTGCTTCATCGCGGCTACACGGGAACGCTTCATTCCGGCGACGGCGCCGACGGTGTGGCCGCATGCCCGTTCGGGTTCTACCGGAACTGGATCGAAGACCCCGAAGGCACGCGGCGCGCGGTGGAGGCACTCACGCGCACCACGCCCGGCACGGCGGAGTGCCCGATAGAAGGTATCCCGCACGGCGAGTAGAGCCTTGGCCTCGGGCTGCGCAACGCTGGCGCAGGTTCGTTGCGTGCGGAGAAGAGCGGGCGGATTTCCGGTATCGGCCACAAAACGCCACTCAGCGGGGTTGTCGGTCTGACGCTAGAGTGTCGGCTTCACCTCACATCCCGGCCGCTCGTGCGCGGCGAAGTCCGGAGTAGTTCTCGGCCAAGCTGGACGTTTCGCCATCGGTCAACGCCCGAGCGTCCGATCGGTCTATCATTCGAGGCGTATCGACTCTGGAGCGGTTTATGGTACGCCAGCTTGATTCCGACGATTTTCGCGCCCGCCGAAAGGTGCTGGAATCCGACGATTTTGCTTCGACGGATGGCGAGCCCGATCCGCCGCCCTCTGATTTGATCTCGGAGGAAGCGTGGGACGGAATCATGACCTTACCCGACGACGTCGCGATCCGAACGACAAGTCACTTGGGTGAATGGGTCGCGCTGCTTTACCACCTGTGGGGGGGATGGGTGGAGTCCTTCCCGCGCCGATCGATCATCGTGGATGCGATGCTAGATTGCGCCGATGACTTTTCCGCGGCGCTCTTCAACCTAGTCCACGGCTATTACAAGCAGGCGATCGGCGCGCTCAGAAATGCACTGGAGACAACGGTCCTCGCGTGCGAGTGCTCCTTGTCGGGATCAGCGGATACGTGGCACGCGTGGCAGAGTGGCGAAGAGATCGCGTTTCGCAAGACACTGCCGAAGCTCGCCGCCACCGCCAAGTTCACTGAGCTTGAGGCGCGCGTGCGTTTGCTGACCGGCGGCGGCCTCTTTCCAGAGGCCGAAAATAAAGATGGGATCGCATGGGTCCGGAACCTCTATCAACGCTTGAGCAACTTCTCGCACGCGCGAGGCGACTCGACCAACGGCGTCCTGTGGCAAAGCAACGGCCCGGTTTACAGCGAACAGGGCATGCGGACGTCCTGCCATCTGTATCTGGAAACCTACGCCTTGCTGGTGCTATTGCTGAAGGTGACGTGGAGACGATTCCGGGTGCCGGGCGCGTCGCGGCACCTGTTTAAGCTTTCCAGCCTCCAAGTATTTTGTCCTGAGCCCTTCCCACGCGTCTGTGAGGCGTATGCGATGGCCATTGACCGGATGTGAGGCACCGGCGACAGCGGGAGGAGCTGCGGAGCATTACGCGATGCCGTAGCGGTACTCCCGTTTCAAGAATGCCTCCGGGCCGCCCTCAAGCGCAAGCAACTTCCCGCGGTGTTCGAGATTCTCGATTGTGACGCTTACGATCTTGGTGGACTTGTCGCCTCCCATTTCCAATACGTGAATCAATTCCGCGTCACCATTTACCACAAAGTTAGCGTTGTGTGTGGCGAAGATGATTTGCCTGTTAAGCTTCGCCTTCTTAACCAGTTCGACTAAGTAATTGGCTATAAGAGCACTATCCAAGTGTGCCTCGGGCTCGTCGATTACAATGGGGGTGTTCCCCAGTAACAGCAAGATAACGATGACGGTCGTACATCTTTGGCCGAATGATGAACTCTCGACTGGCTTGCCATCGTATGAGACGCGAATCCTGCCGAAGGCTCGATGATCCATCAAAAGCTTCTCCGCCTCGACCTTCAGCAGCTCAAAATTCAGTTCGCTGGAAAAGTGATCACGCAATAGCTTGGCAGTACTCCTTTCCTCAGGTAGTTTTGAGAGGAAGTCCTCTGGCGTGGTAAGGCTCTTGAGATCGACACTTGACAGCATCGTGTGGAGGTGATCGATACGTGGTGCTTGCCCACCGCCCTGTTCCACTCGCTCCTGTATGCGCTTGAGCATTGCCTGCTTAAACTGCGCATCATCAAATTCATAGCGCAGCTCGATAGGTTTGACTTCCTTTCCTAGGCGCGACAGTGTGTCATTGAGTGGCATGAGAAGCTTTGTCACAACGCCAACGCGCTCGGCGATTAGCTCGCGTCGGCTCTTGAATTCGGCGAGGTGCTTCTCAAGTTCCGATGCCTTTGCTTTTTGCGCAGGAAGCTCCTGCTCGATCTGAGCGATGCGCTCATTGGCTTTCCCAACGTCAAGCAGGTTTTCCTGCGACAGCCCGCGGCCTTTGAGGAAGTCCTCGAGTTTCTGGGTGAGCGCGCCTACTTGCTCCGTCAAGGTCGTCTCGCGCGCGGAAGCATCAGCCAGCTGGGGGCGAGCCTCGACTGGAACAAGGAGCTCGTCAATGGCCTTTTGAATGGCGAAAAACTCCGTCTCGTAAAGATTCGGTGTCTCAGAAGGGGGGAATTTTTGCTTTTGGCATGCAGCCCTGAGCTCTTTGAGGAGCGATTCCAACCGCGAGCGCCAGGTCCTAAGCCCTTGCAGTTCCTTGTTGGAGGTGCCCAAGTCTGAATTAAGTTGAGTATATTCAGGATTTTGGAAGGAAGCGATAAGAGCCCTATCAGTAGCCAGTTCTTTTTCGGCGTTGGCTAGCGTGGTGGCCAGCGTATGATGCTCTGCCAGTCGCTGGCCATGCGCCTCAGCCTCATCAATGGCTGATTGAATCGCCTCATCGACAGCGGCAAGCTTCCCCTCAGGGTCGCGCTTTGATAAGCGCTTGAATATCGCCTCGGTGAAACCATGGGGAGCGACGGCAAATTGCTCGATCTCGTTTTGCTGCAGGAACTCAACGACCTTCTGTTCCGCGTCGCCGTCGATGGTGACGCAGCTTGCAATGTCAGTCATCTTCGCTGGCGTTAGGCTGTTGTCCTCAAAAAATTTTGTCCGGCCCGGATCAAGTTTCTCATGTAGCAGATTGAGGAGCGTGCTCTTGCCCGAGCCGCGACCACCGATGAGGCAGGTGAGGTAGGCACTGAAGACAATCTCAGTTTTCCCGCGAAAGCAGAAGGGGTCAGGTTGACTTCCAGACACGGTGTTGCTTACAAGCTTGGCATCATCTGGGAAATTCAGTACGACGTTGCGAATCGCGAACAAGGGCTCTAGGGGTTTTTCAGCTGAAATTTCAACGCGACTGATCGGTTCATAGTAAGCGCTAAATCCGCCACACGTCGTTAGGTGACGTGTTACCGGGTAACATATTTCAGATCGATAGTTACCGGGTAACGAAGGAGATGCGAGATGACGCAAACGACGGCGCAGCGGCAAGCGGCTTATCGGGCAAGGCGCGAGACGGCAGGCAAGGACGGCAACGGTGATCGGCGTCTGGATATGTGGGTGAGCACGGAAGCGAATCTTGCTCTGACGCGGTTAGCTCGCCGTTACTCGGTAACGAAGCGCCAGATGCTGGAGCGGTTGATCGCACGGGCCGACGACGCGATCGTGCGCCGACTCGATCCCGATTCGGAACAGTGGGACCAATACTTCGGCCCGGCGCGATAGGGACCGGAGTTACCCGGTAACGGCTTGCTGTCGAGCGAAGTTGAACGGTAGCAGGTCGCTAATATCGGCGTCCGGCGCACGCTGCGGCAATTGCGTCAGCACGTGCAGCAGATAGGCGTGAGGATCGACGCCGCAGGCTCGACACGTGAGCATCAGGCTATAGACCATCGCGCTCGCTTTTGCGCCGTCGACCGTATCGCTGAAGAGCCACGACTTTCGTCCGGTCACAAAGGGCCTGATGTCGCGCTCGATGACGTTGTTATCGATTGGGGACCGGCCGTCCTCGACATAACGGCTCAGATACCGCCATTGCCTGAGACAGTAGCCGATCGCCTCGCCCAGCAGGCTCTTTGGCAGAACCTTCGGCGCGAGCTCGTCGAGCCAGGTCTTAAAGGCATTGAGCAACGGCACGCTGTGCTGCTGGCGCAGGCGGTACCGGTAATCGGCCAGCGTCTCGCCTTCGGGCAACGTCTGCTTGGCGAGCGTCTCGACTTGATACAGCGCCTGGAAGAATTCGAGCGCCTTCGTGATGCGCGGGCTCGGTTTGTTCTTCTGTCCTTTGAGCGCGTCCGTGAACATCCGGCGTCCATGCGCAAGGCATCCGAGGTGCGTGGCCGATTTAACCGTTCGCCACGCAGGCCAGCCGTCCGTCATCAGCGTGCCCGCGTAGTCTCCGAGGAATTCCTTCGGGTACTGCTGGCCACGCCCCGGCTGGTACTCGAACAGCACCACCGGCTGCTCGCTATCCTCGGCGCTTCGGTAGACCCACATATACGAGGTGGACTGCGCGTTTCGGCCGCTTTCCTTCAGGACCTGGACGGTGGTCTCGTCGCCGTGAATCAGCCACTGGCTTAGCAGAATCTTCTTGAGCGCCTCGAACAGGCGCGTGTAGTGAAGCTCGGCGGGGCGGATGATCCAGTTCGCCAGCGTGCCGCGGCCGACCGCGATGTTCGAGCGCGCGAGCACGTCTTCCATCCGGTACAGCGGTGTGCCGTCGACATACTTGCCGGCCGTGACGGCGGCGATCATCGAGGCACTGGCGTGACTGCCCGGCAAAGGCTGCGCCGGCATCGGCGCGACCACGATCGGCGTGTGCGTGCCATGACGCTCGCAGTGCCGACACGCGTACTTGAAACGCGCGTGCTGCAGCACAGAGACCTTGACCTCCATGTGCAACTGTTCGCTGATTTCCTCGCCCATCCGATGCATGGCCTTGCTGCAGCACGGACAGATCTTCTGCTCCTCGGGCAGGTCGTACTCGATTCGCTCGCGCGGCAGATCCGCGGGCAGCGGCTTGCGGCCACGCTTGCGCGGTTCCGGCTGACCGGGTTCCGGCAACCCGGTATCGGGCAGCGCCGACACATCGCCGTCGTCCTCGTCGGCCGGCTCGGCTTGGGCTGCTTCCTCGGCCTCGTTGAACACGCGGTCGCGGCGCTTCTCGCTCTTGGGCGCGTACTGTCGGGCCAACGCGAGACGATATTGCTCTTCGAGCGCATCCAGGCGCCGGGTCAATTCGTCGATCCTGGCGTCACGCTCGGCAATGACCTGCGCATCGGCCGCCACCCGTTCCTCCAGCTTGTGGATATAGGCCTTGGCGGTGCGCGGAAGTCGGGGGAGATCGGGAGGAGACATGCGCTCAACGATAGCGGATCGCCGAGCCAAATAGGTTTACGCGAATTTGTAACAGCTAAAGCCGCCGTTGTTTACCGGCAACGGCGGCGATACCCTGCTTCAGCTCGCGTGGCAGTACTGCCGCGCTGGGTGGCGGCGCACGGCGTCGATATCGACGCCGTCGAGCAGCAGGTGAAGCTGCTCGGCCGTCAGTTCGATCACGGCTTGCTGACGGCGGGGCCAAACGAAACGGTCGGCCTCGAGGCGTTTCAATAGGAGCCAGAATCCGGCCCGGTCATACAGCAGAAGTTTCACGCGATCGCGTTTGCGGTTGTGGAACGCGAAGACGGCTCGCGCAAGCGGATCGAGCTGCATCGACTGCTCGACCAGCGTGACGAGGCTGTTGATGCCGGCACGGAAGTCGATGGGCTCGCGGTGCAGGTAGATCTGCAGGTCCGCGTCGAAGCGGAACATCAGCGCGTCCCCAACGCTTCGATCATCGCCTTCACGAGCGCGCCATCGTGTGCGGCGCATTCGAGCTGCAGCGTCACGCCGTTGGGCAACTGCGCTGATAGTCGCGCCGGCGTCATTGCCTTCGCCGAGTCGTACCTGTGAGACGTTCGCCGTACGTTCGCCGGCTCGGGGTTCGTGCGCATCGGCGCCACTTCGTCGACCGTGACGACCGGCACGAATGCGGACGGCAACGGCTCGACGCTCGCCGTCGCAGCAGCGGCATTCGTGCGTTCGCGCAATTGAATCCACTTATGCAGCTGGTTCGCGTTCACCCCAGCCTTCAACGCCAGTCCGGCAATTGACGCGCCCGGTTGCCGGCAGGCGTCAATCAGCTTGCGCTTACCCTCGGCGTCAAACTTGCGCTTGCCCGTCGCCGTCACGCCCGTCACCCGCAGCGGAAGGAAATCAACTTCGTTCTGTGTCATCGGTTGCGTCCGCAAGTTGTAGTTGCGGACGCAAGCCTGCGCTCGTTCAGCTTTCGATTCTAGGTGGGGTTAAATTCGCGCTTACGGTTCATAGATCGTTTGTCGCAGGCCTTCAAAAGTTGGATCGGCTTTGATCCAAGTGATGCGGTTGCTCGGGAATACGCCATAATCAGCAATCTTGTGGGCGTCGCTGCCCGAAATTGCCGGCTTGGGCTTGCCACCCATCGTCTTGACGAAATTGGCTAGGAACTTGCGATTCTTGTCGGTCTCGCGTCCAAGGAAGAGGTCGATATTATCTGGGTTGCGTGTCTCAAAGATATCCGCCGACTGCATGAAGTAGTTGTCGTCGTGCGGATGCTTCTCCTAATCAAGTTCCGCCAGCCCGTCTGATGTATCGTAGGGCATTATCACTAGGCAAGTATCCGGCGGAATTCGTTTGATAGCATCGCACAGCGATTCCCGAGTCACCAATGCTGTCATGCTCCCAAGCTGGAGCAGTTTCTCCTCGTTCTTGAGATCAGCCTCTTGGAATCCATGAATCTTCGCCTTGCTTGGGTCGAGGCTGCGCGCGTATTCAATTAATGCCTCATCGGACAGCGCGCGGGCATAATTGTTGCTTGAGCGGATTTGAAGCGCTGACTTGAAGTCGTTGAGATTCTGCGTCGTCAGCGCGTCAGAGAGGAGCACATGGATGTTGAGGCGAAAATCCACTGGGGCCTCAATGCGCAATTCCATGCCCGGAAATATTGCCTTGGGAACTTCAAATTTGCGCCCTGCCAAGCGCTCCTTGATGGCTAGATAGCCGTCGAACGTCCAGTAATCCATGATTCCGAAGACCGCGACATCGCTTTCGACTATTTTTTTTATCAGTTGATCAAGGATCTTCTCGCGCTCCTCTGACGGTAGCTTCTTGATATTGGTCCCTTCGTTCCAGTGGAACGAGAACGGCGTGTGAATATGCAAATCCCACTTGCGCCACGCCGAACCCCTCGGATCATTCATACCAGCCCCCTTTCTGATACTTGTTCGCGGAACAGTCTCCCAGCGCATGCGAGCAACAGGCAATTAACGATTTCGCCACGCCGCCAACGGCAATATCAGAATTATGCCTGATGCGGCTGCGGGATGATGCTGATCGGACTTGCATGATTTCATCTGCCGTCGAACGCGGAATCCGAACAGTTTTCCGAGGAGAGGCCACGTGAAACCTGTCCTGGGTCTCGCGCAGTCGAAAGGCTGGGATGGCGAATGTTCAACGCGTACGGGGAAACGACTGGCTGTTGGGCACTCAAGAACGGCCGTCTATTCAACGGTGATCCGAATGACGGCAACGGGTCGATGACGGCCAGAAGGGGATCGATCTCTGGCGAGCATTCTATGCAGTCAGCATCGACCGGCGTCGGCCAATATAAGACATTCAACACACGTCGCGGGATCGGCGAGAATCGCTGCGAGCCAAACATAATTCCGCGCGGCCACGTCCACTGACCAGAGAAACGTTTGCCAGCGATTCGGTGCAGATTATCTGCCGCCCGAGGCGAGCCAAAAGGTGGGGAATCTCGCTTGGATTCCTTGAAAATATGCCGCTCCACGCACTTCGTATCCCCGGAAAACGGTACGTGCGGTTGGTATATCTACGGTGGCGAGTACTCAACCGACGCTAACTTCTATCAGCCCATGAGCGGCCGTTCAGCGAGCCGAGGTGGGCGCCCAAGTACAATGACGGTTTGTAGCTGGCGACGCACAAATAGGTCACTGCCCGACTATATACCGGCCGGATGAGCGACGTTCCTTTCGTCGTTGGATAGAAGGAACGTCGCTTCTGCGAAATGAATGAACATACAAATGCGGGTGCGACTGTGCTTCGCGTTGAACGACAGAGTAGACAAAGGAGTGGGGACACACAGTGGAAAGCTTCAACTACATCTCCTTCGGTAACTGGGAATGCATCGAGGGAAACGTCAATCGCGTCGTCATGGGCCGGGGGCGCATGTTCGAGTACACGCCGTCCGACACCGAAAAGCGGCTTGAAAGCCTCGACTCGACGGCGATCGCCTTTCTCGAAAAATTGCCGACCTTTCTGTGCAGCGAGACCAAATCAAATCAAAACACCGTCTCCATGCTCATCAAGTACGGTCGGATTTCCGGCATCACGCCCGGCCCGAAGGAAGTGTCCACCACTTTCGAGACATTGATCGATTTCGGCGAGGTCGAATTCGACAACGTTAAGGAAGCCCGGGAGGTCTTCGGCGCGGATCGGTTTCAGCTCCATCGCACTCACTGGGCAGTCCGCGAAGGTGACGCGCGGGAGGTGCTGGACCGATTGACAAAACTTAATCCCGCTCTTGCTCCTCACCTCGCGGAGCAAGACATGCCCGCTGATGACGGCGCAGAGATCCAGCCTCCGCCACGCGACAAGAAGATCCTCGGTGTCGCCGACAGTGTGGAGTCCTTCCTCCAACTGCTCTACGGCTCGCCGGGAAGAGCCAAGACTGAGACCTTCTTCCGAGGTCACAGTAATGCTCGTTATGAGCTAACGCCGTCATTGCTGCGCAAATGGGACAACGGCGACTGGCAGTTTATGCCGAGCGAGGATCGACTCTGCAAGGAGCTACTGATTGCGCATCACGATGAGTTCAGCGGCGATCAGTTTTGCTTCGACCGGCTTGTGCGCATGCAGCATTACGGCTTGCCTACGAGGCTGCTTGACATCTCCGGCAACCCACTGGTGGCGCTCTTCTTCGCCTGCTCCTTTGAGCCGGACCAACCGGAAATTGACGGTGAGGTCATCGTCTTTCAAGTCTCGTCGGAGCTGGTGAAATACTATGACTCGGATACCGTCAGTTGCCTTTCAAATCTCTCCAACCTGACGTATGCCCAGAAGAATGAAATCGATCTCAGCCTCGGCAAAGAAGACTTCAATGAAACGGATGTCGCCGGAAAGTTGCTCCACCACATTAGGTCCGAGAAAGGCTTTTTCGAGGGGCGAATCATCCCGGACGATTTAGGGTCCATTGTGTGCGTGAAGGCCAAGCGCACCAATACGCGCATCAAATCGCAGTCCGGCGCCTTCCTGCTCTTCGGGCACGAGGCGACGCTTCCCGATGCCGGCCAAGGTGGGATCGAAATCAGCCGGGTCACCATCCGGGAGAAGGCGCACATTCTCGAACAGCTTGACCGAATCAATATCAATGCAACGACCGTATATCCCAGCATCGACCAAACCGCTGTTCATCTGCGGGATCAGCATCGGTCCCCGCGACCTGTCAAAACAGACACTAACGCTGCGCCCAACAATTCTGAAACCTAACGGGACAACTAGGAGCTAACCGTCTGCTGTCCTTGAGATGGTGGAGCGAACCGAGGTTTGACGTGCCCCGCCCGGCGAAAGGTCGCTTGCCGGGCCAACTGCGATCGTTCAAGCCTGTCGCCAAATGGACGTTCGAGCCGTCTAATAATTACCAGGTGTAATCGCAATGTTCCCCAGCTCTCTTACATCGCATTTTCACGAAAAATCTCATGAATGGTTCCAGTATCCGCGGAACGAGGCTCCGGCCACGACGTTTTTGCGCCGCATTGCGGAGATATGCGAATCGATATCTCACTGTGAGGTAATTTTTTTGAAGGATGATGATAGATTTTCGGGATCTCGGTCATCCGAATCTCTTCGGCTTTTTGTCATGTCATCATTTGCCATGATGATGAGTCATTTTGAGATGTTTCAAAAAAATCAGTTTGCACAGTTAGTAGATACGCAAGATTTCATGGTGGACTCCGACGATATGGCACTGGCCAAGAGGCTGGAAAAGGAGGGCTGTGCCGTTACATTGCATCGAATACTGGTGGGTCGCGGCTCTCCTCGTGAGCCAGGGCAGATAATCGCTGACTCTCTAGGTTCTTGGCACAATCCGTCCCGCGTAAATCAGTATTTTCAGATTATATTCCCGAAACTCAATGTCTATTCAAAACCGGCAATAGCCGAACTCGATCTAATGTGGCAGCTCCGACATTCTATCGTCCACACGGGCGGTGTGGTGACGCGAGAAGATGCAGTTAAAGTCTCGCAACTACGAAAATTCGAAGATCGTAAGCTTGTCCTAGAGGGGGAATTCATTATGGAGGCGGGGAGACGGCTGCACATGATCGTGAAACATGCGACAAGCCTACTTGAAACCGCGGTGCGCGACAGGTTTATTCGTCCAGAGGATGGTGAAGATTATGAACAAATAATTCAAGGTATCATTGGTTGCAACTCTTCCAATCATAAATGGTTGGAGGTGTGAACGCCATGCTTCATAGAAGGATGAGCACTTGTCATCCGACGGATCTTTTCGAATGCCTGTTATACCTTGCAAGCAGCCATTAAACTCCGTGAGGTCGAAGGGCGGCAATGGGTCGGGTCACGCCTTTTGCATCGCGAGCACGCCCGTGACGATCGCCGCGCACGGTCGTGGGGCTCTGGTCGGCCAGAAGAAGCCTTTCACGGTTCGTGGCACTTCATCATTCAGGCGACCGCTCCTGGCCGAGGTTGTGTAAAAACGCACGCAGAACGCCTCGAACGAGAACACTACCCCTTCAGTTCACGCCGCCTCGATCCAAATAGGTTCGGCGGGATGGTGCTCTTGAATTACGGCAACTGCGCGCGCCATTTCCTTGGCGTCTCCCGCGCGAGCATGACCCACAAAATGGGTGACGAGTGCTCCTGTAGAGCGAAGCACCGAAATTTCTTCCTCAGTTAGCACGCCCGCGTCCACCCACAATTGATGGTCTTTGTTGTTGCGCCATAGACTCTCGAATGCGGCAACCCCGGTCTTCGAGCATGCAAAAAACACCATCTCCGTCTCCATTGTGTCGCGACTAGCCAAGTGTCGAACGCATATATTGCCCGGAATTGAGATCAATCACCTAGACTGAATCAACCTGTTAGCGCGAGAGGCGGAGATGGGGCGATTTGTCGAAGGTGCAAGCCGCAATCAGGCTGCGTTGCTGCCGGAATGTCTCGAAGACTTTATCGCCGAAGACAATCCTGTCCGGATAGTCGACGCGTTCGTAGACGAGCTCGATCTGGCTTCCATGGGCTTCGAAGGCACCACGCCCGCGATCACGGGCCGACCGTCGTACCATCCGGCCGTTCTGCTCAAGCTCTACATCTACGGATATCTCAATCGCGTGCAGTCAAGCCGGCGTCTGGAACGGGAGTGCCAGCGCAATGTTGAACTGATGTGGCTGACCGGCCGCCTCGCGCCGGACTTCAAGACGATTGCCGAGTTCAGGCGCGGCAATGGCGCCGGCATCCGCAACGTATGCCGACGCTTCGTGATGATATGTCGCGACCTGAAGCTCTTCACGCAAGCGATCGTGGCCATCGACAGCAGCAAGTTCAAGGCAGTCAACAGCCGTGACAATAACTTCACGCCGAACAAGATTGCGAAACGACAGGAGCAGATCGAGCAGAGCATCCAGCGCTACCTCGACGCGCTGGAAACAGCAGATCGCACCCAATCTGCCGAAGTAGAAGCGAAGACCGAGCGACTACGGGAGAAGATCGAGACGCTTCGCGAACAGATGCGCGACCTGGATCGTGCCGGGGAACTCCTGAACGATCTGCCAGAGAAACAGGTCTCGCTGACTGATCCCGACTCACGCTCGATGATCTCGCAAGCCAAGGGTACAGGTGTGGTCGGCTACAACGTTCAGGTCGCCGTCGATACCCGACACCATCTCATCGTGACACACGAAGTCACGAACGTTGGCAGTGACCGGACGCAGTTGAGCCCGATGGCAAAGGCCGCTCGCGATGCCATGGGCAAGAGGAAGATCAAGGCGCTGGCAGACCGTGGATACTTCAGCGCACCGGAAATCAAGGCTTGCGACGACGCGGGTATTGCGGCAATGGTGCCCAAAACGCAAACCTCGGGTGCAAAGGCAGACGGACGATTCGACCGAGCCGACTTCATCTACATCGCCAGTGATGACCAGTACCTGTGCCCGGCGGGTCAACGCGCAACTTACCGATACACATCGCTTGAGAGCGCCAATCTGCTGGAAACGCATACCTACTGGAGCAGTGCCTGTCCGCGCTGTCCGCTCAAGAGCCAATGCACACCAGCTGACTACCGGCGCATTCGCCGGTGGGAGCACGAAGCGGTGCTAGAGGCAATGCAGCACAGGCTGGATCGCCAGCTTGACGCAATGACGATCCGACGCCGAACGGTCGAACACGTGTTCGGCACCCTCAAACACTGGATGGGCTCGACCCATTTCCAGACGCGCGGGCTTGGTCATGTCGCTGCCGAAATGAGCTTGCACGTTCTGGCATACAACCTCAAGCGAGTGATCAGGATTCTGGGATTTGCAGACGCGATGCGGGCGATGAAGTTGACCGGCGCGTGAACTCCGGCGCCGACACCTCTAACTGACATCGCGCGATCTGGCGAGCGGTCCGCGTCCCGGTGCTACGCGATGGCACTTCCACCGGGCCGCTCCTGGCCGACTGGTCCGCGCGTTTTTACACGGCCTCGGCCAGAAGGCGGACATGTCCGAGGCTCACTCGGAGGCGGCCAGATGGCTATTACACTCACCGGGCCGGCCGCGACTGTTATGCCGCGAGGCTTCTCACGTAAGACGGTCTAAAGAGAAAAGCGGGCATGATCGCGCCGATAGGTTGCGACCAGGCGGGCCGGCCGTTGTCTCATCCGATTGTCCGAACCACACCCCCATCGACCCGCAACGCTGCACCCGTCGTGGCGGACGCCTGCTCCGAGCATGCGTACACAACCATGTTTGCAACTTCGTTCGTCGTGGCGAAACGGTTGATCAGCGATGTTGGCCGCGAAGTCTTCAGGAACTGTTGTTCAGCCTGCTCTTGCGTGATTCCCTGCTCTCGCGCGGTCGCCTTCATCCAGTTCGACAGGATTTCCGAACTGGTCGGGCCGGGAAGCACGGCATTGACGGTCACGCCCGTGCCGGCAACCAGTTCAGCCAGCCCTCTCGACACCGCGAGCATCGCGGTCTTGGTCACGCCGTAGTCGATCATTTCTTTCGGGACATTCAGGCCAGACTCGCTACTGACGAACACCACGCGCCCCCAGCCCTGCTTCGCCATTTTCGGCACGTAATGGCGGGCGGTGCGAACACCGCTCATCACGTTGAGCTGGAAGAGGTCGAGCCATTCGCGGTCGTCCTGTGCGAAAAAGTCGTTCAGCCGCGCTGTCCCTGCGTTGTTGACAAGAATGTCGGCGACCGGCGCGTGTGCAAACAAGGTCGCGCAGCCTTCGGGCGTCGCAACGTCGGCGGCAACGCCAGTCAGTTCCGCGTCCGGCAGGATCGCGCGCATTTCGCGCAGCGCGGCATCGACCCGCTCCTGGGTTCGGCCGTTGACTACGACCGCAGCGCCTGCCCGCGCCAGGCCCTCGGCAATTGCGCGGCCGATTCCCGCTGTAGAGCCCGTAACGATTGCCTTGCGGCCGTTGAGTTCGATCTTCATGGCGCTTATCTCCGTTCTGCTTCTGCTTCGGCCGCTCGGGCGAGGCATTCAACCCATTCCTGGTGATAGCGATACAACGCGCCGGGATTCCTGCTGCCGATCAGCTCCACGAAGAACTGGCCTTGCTGCGTCTCTTCGGTCAGCAGATGACAACCATCCCGGGTCGGCGTGATCACCCAGCCGTGATAGGCGCTCGACCCGGTTTCGTCGCCATCGACGGTCGTTGCCCACGCCAGCCGGCGGTTCGGCACGCACTCAGTGACGACGAGCGACATGGGATATCCGACCGTCACGCGGCTGTAGCGTGTGCCGAGCGCGAGTTCCGGTTCGCCGGACATGATCCTGACCTGATCCTCGGCCGGAAAATAGCGCGACCAGTGCTCGGCGTCGACGAGGAGTTTCCAGACCGCTTCGGGCGGGGCTTTCACGTCGATGTCATTGAGCGCGTAAATTGCCGAGATACGCGGGTCATAGCGTTCCGGCCAGTTAACTTTGTCGATCATGTATCGGACCTCCGTTTTTCGGTAGGGTTAGCTGCGGGAACGCTCACGCGCCGTGGCGACTTCGGCGAGATTCCTGAGCAGCTTTTCGTGGGTGAGCCAGAACACGTCAGGTGCCTGCTTTGCGAGCTCCAGCCAGTGCGGTCCCTGCATCGTCTCCTCGGTCCACAGATGGCACCCACTTGCCGTGGGCGTGATGATCCAGGCGTGGTAGGCCCGGGACGTACTGGAAACCTTTGGATAGCCGCCCCACGCAATGCGGGTCATCGGCTCGAACTCCTGCACGGACGCGAACACATCCTGGCCGGCAAGATTCGTCTCGAATCTCGTACCCAGGCCAAAGCGATCGTCGCCGTCAAGCGGCTGCACGTGTTGAACACCGGGATAGAAAGCGGGCCACGACCTGAAATCGGTCAGCAGGGACCAGATCGTCTGGACGGACGCCGGGACCTCGAGCTCGTTGGTGAAATGGATCGGAGAGCGGCTCGGTTTCATCTCCTCGGGCCACTTGATTGTTTCGTACATGGCGATTCCCTTATGGAACAGCGGTGGACTCGAATGCTGCGCAGGCGTGAGAGGCGCGAGCTACTCAGGCCTTACGAGATCCTTGAAGATGAGCGGCGCCCACTCGCGGCCCCTTGCCTGTACGAGCGAGCCGCCTTCCCGGAGTGCACCCAGCCAGACCGGCGCAAAGCCGAGCCGTTCAGCGAGGTGGGCTACCGGTGCCGCCGCTCCCTCGTCGTCGCTGGATAAAAACACGACGCGCCGGCCGCCGCCGACTTTGGGGTTGGCCGCCAGCACGTGTGCAGGCAGATGATTGAATCCCTTGACGAAGCGGGCACCCGTGAAGGCGCGCGCAATGACGGCCGATGACGGCAAGCCTCCCAGTTCCTCGACCGGCACCCCGAACGCGTTCGTCGCGTCGATGAGGGTTTTGCCCTGCCAGTCCGGCAGGACCTCAGCGACGTTGCGGTGCTCCCAGAACGGCACCGCGAGGATCAGCGTGTCGGCCTGCACGGCGTCCTGCAACGTCTTGGGAGTGACCTTTGGGCCGATAGCCTGTGCTTCCGGCAGCAGCGCATCGGGCGCTCGCCGGCTGGCTACTGCGACTTCAATGTTTTGCCGCGCGAAGGCGCGTGCCAGCGCCTGACCCACCGCGCCGAAACCGATGATCGAATAACTCACGATCTTTCTCCTGCTTTGAGTTAGCTCGAGGAGAATAGTAATTTCGGCTCAATCGAATGATAATTTCTGCATTTGATATAGAACTTATTCCATATTGGAATAAGTTCCGAATGCACATAGCGGGGTCGCGGATGGATCGGTTTCAGGAACTGAATGCATTTATCGCCGTCGTGGAGGCAGGGGGCTTTTCCGCAGCCGCTCGACGGCTTGGCGAGTCGCAGTCCGCCATCAGTAAAGCCGTGAACGCGCTGGAGAAACGCCTCGGCGTGGCACTGCTTCATCGCAGCACGCGCAAAGTGACACTGACCGATCAGGGGCAGCTGTACTACGAGCGTATGGGTCCACTGGTGGACGAGATCCAGGTGGCGGATAACGAGCTGACCAGCACCACGCTCGACGTTTCAGGCCTCATCAGGATCGCGGCACCCTCGACGTTTGGCCGACTGCACGTGTTGCCGCTCATTCCCGCATTGCTGGCGCAACATCCTGGCTTGCGGATCGATATGGTTCTTTCCGACGCCGTACGCGATATGGTGGAAGACAGGATCGATCTTGCGATTCGCGTGAGTCCCGTTGAAGAGCCCGATTCGGTGATGCGCCGTGTGGCTGCCACCTCGCTTGTGTGCGGCGGATCTCGCCGTTACTTTGAAAAGTTCGGTGTACCCCGTACGCCTGCCGAGCTCAAGGACCACAACTGTCTGGTCTATGGCGAGATGACGGAGTGGCCGTTCGCAGGGCCCGAAGGCCAGTTCAATGTGCCAGTGCGCGGCAATCTGTCGTCCAACAGCGTGGAGACGATTCTTGCGGGCGTGCTGGCCGGCGTCGGCATTGGCATGTTTCACCGCGCTTCGTTAGTGGGCGAGTTTCGGCACCCGGATATCGTCACCGTACTCGATGACTTCGTGCGGCAGCCCAGGGAGGTCAGCCTTGTCTGGCCCAAGCGACGGTTTGTGCCTACCCGCGTACGCACTGCCACGGATTTTCTGGCAGATGCGCTCGCACAACGGATTTAGCTCCACGGCGATTGGCAATTCGAGATCACGATCAAGATCGCCGTTCACTGTGCCATCACTGATGCCGATGTGCTCGCGCTACGGTGCGTCATCGCTCCATAACGCGTGCTGTCAGCGAGGCTCATTGTTTCGCGACACTGCACACTTTCGCCGGCAACCTGCCAGGAGAGTGCTCGCGGGAAGTCAGCTTCCCGAGTCAGTTTTCATGTCTTCACTTCACGACGAACGGCCGGAATGGATGGGTGACGCGACGATCATCGCTACGGTCGCGAACGACTGTATAGGGTCGTGTTATGCCTCTTGCGTCGAACGCGCAGCCGAGGCGATTGCCGCGCTCGGTTGCCGGACTCTGGTCGGCGGCAGCTTGGGCCGTTCGACATCGTCCCTGACTCGTCGGCAATTCGGTTCGTCGCCTTTTCTTGCATCGGCCCGGTCATCCCTCTTAACGGCGGAAAACCCTGATGGAACCTTCTATGGCATGCGCTCGATGGGAGGATCTTTGCGTTCGGTATCCAATCAGACATCCTCACGAGCCGAGGTCTCTTCACCGGTAGACAACCGGAGTCACTCCGGCCTGATAGCCGCGCGAGTCGCTCAGTTGGACCATACCGACAGGTATCTATCCAAATTCTGCACCGCCGAGTCTTTTCAGCTTTCCTTCTGCCGCCCCAACGAAGAATAGCCACCAAGCGCCTGCATCGACCTTATGAGAACGTCCGCGCTTTGCGGCGGCGGTCGCGAGCTATTGGTCAACGCATACACCCAGTTTTCCGTCGGCGACACGATGGGCCGCATCTGCACCTTTCCTGCTGATGCACCTGCTTGCGCCGTGAAGCCATCGACAACTGCGATACCCACGTTCGCTTCGACCAGCGCGCGCGCCAGCGCGTATGTCTTCACCGATGCCTTGATTTCGGGTTCGATGCCATCGAGCCATCCCATGACGGTGACGCCCAGTGGCGAAGCGGTATCGAGCGCGATAAACGGCTGGCCCGCGAGATCGGCGGGTACCGCTGGGCGGTCAAGCACCCTCTTTGGCCACCAGTCCGGTGGAGCGATGACATACAGGTCGAAATTGCAGACGGGCGTGGTCACGAGATTGGGCTGAGAGATTGCCTGCATCGTGAAACCCATATCGATCTCGCCGATCAGCAGCCAGTAGATCATCTCGCGTGTAAGCGACGAGACCAGCATGCACTGTGCGTTCGGAAACGCGCGGCCCCAGTCCGCCAGCGCATAGGGCACCAGATGATGGGAAAGCGAAGACGTCGCGGCAATCCGCAACGGCGCTTCCTTGCCCGCCGACAGGTTCGCCACGACCCGGTGAACGCGCGCGAGCTGATCGTCGAGCGGCTGCAACTCTTCCTGCAAACGCAGCGCCTCGGGCGTCGGCACCAGTTTGCCTTTCGACCGCACGAACAGTGCGAACCCGAGCGTGCGCTCCGCGTGCTGGAGCATTTTGCTGACGGCCGGCTGCGAGATGTTCAGCACCCTGGCTGCGCCGACCGCGCTGCCCGTCTTCATGATGGCGGAGAATACTTCGATGTGTCGAAGGCGCATGCGGGCTCCTTTTCGTGTGCAAAAAGTATATAGCCTGCGGTTATAGCCCATCGATTTTGTCTCATTCGACGGTCTTGCCATCCAGCTTCTATAGTCGTTTCCAACCTATACGCGATCGCACCAGGAGACGCACATGGAAGCACAAGCGGTCAGTCCCGCATACACACGGATGCAGAAAACGGTTTGTCTCGCCGCCTTGTTCCTCGCATGGGCAATCGGCTATTCCGACCGGATCGTGATGAGCACCGCGATTATCCCGATCAGCCGGGAATTCGCACTCGACGCCGGCCAGGCCGGTCTGCTGCTCAGCGTGTTCTACGTCAGCTACGCCGTGATGCAACTGCTCGGCGGCTGGCTCTCGGACCGCTACGGTTCGCGCATTGTTGTCGTCATGTGTGTGGCGTTATGGTCGCTGTTTACAGGCCTGACGGGACTGGCGTGGTCGTTCGGATCGCTACTGGTGATCCGTTTCATGTTCGGCGTCGGCGAGGGATTTTTTTCGCCGGCCAGTTCGGTAACAGTCGCTGAGACGTTTCCGAAGCCGGAACGCGCGCGTGCCAAGTCGTTTCTTATTTCGACCGTCTTCCTTGGCAATGCCGCAGGCTCAGCAGGCGTCGCGCTGGCCGTCGTGTATCTCGGCTGGCGCAGCGCATTCCATATTCTCTCGGTCGTCGGCCTGGCTGTCGCCGTGATGCTGTGGCTCGCGCTGAGGGGTGGCATGGCGGGCCAACGCGGCAGGATGGCGGCGCGTCCGAAGCACCAGCTGCGTGAACTTCTCCGGCGTCCGGACGCACTGAAGCTGACTTTCATCTGGTTCGGCACCAGCATCGTCTATATCGGGATGATTTCGTGGATGCCGTCCTATCTGCTGAAGGCTTATCGCATCGATCTGCTGCATGTCGGCATTGCATCGACCATTCCGTATCTGATCGCGTTTCTCGGCACGAACGTCGTCGGCTGGCTGCTCGACCGCCACGGCAAGGGGCGTGAAAAGCACTTCATGATGGCTGGCGCACTCGGTTCCGCAGTGTTTCTCGCGCTGATGATCTCGACGACGTCTATCACGTTGCTCGTGGCGTACTGGACGCTCTGCCTGTTGTCGTTCAACTTCGTCTATGCCACGGTGTTCTCGATTCCACTCAAGTATTTTCCGGAGCATCTAATTGGCAGCGCAACAGGCCTGATGAATTTCGGCGGCCAGATTGCCGGCTCACTCGCGCCGTCCGTGATGGGTGCGTTGATCGTCGCGTTCCACGGCAGCTATCTCGTCGCGCTGTCGTTTCTGGTGTCGAGCGCGCTGCTTGCTTTCATCGTTGCCACGACGTGGCGCGCGCAGCCGCGTCTGTCCGCCTGAGCCAGCCATGTACATCCATTCCGAACTCGACCTTATCGTCCACGGCGGCATGCTGATCGACGGGACGCGTGCGCCCCGCACGCGAGCCGACATCGGTATCAGAAACGGACGAATCGCCGTTATCGGCAACCTCGCTGATTGCAACGCCACCAAACGGCTCGATGCAAGCGGAAAGATCGTCGCGCCAGGCTTCATCGATTCGCATGCTCACGACGACCAGGCGGTGCTTGCACAGCCGGACATGACGGCCAAGATCTCGCAAGGCGTGACGACCGTCGTCACCGGAAACTGCGGAATCAGCATTGCGCCGTTTCGCGACGATACGCCGCTGCCTGCGCCGCTCAATCTGCTCGATGCCGGCAACAGCGAGCGCTACGCAACGTTTGGCAGCTATCTCGCTGCGCTGCGCAGCGCGCCGTCTGCGGTGAACGTTGCACCGATGGTCGGCCATTCGACGTTGCGTGTGCTGACGATGGATACGCTCGATCGTCCCGCACGCGACTTCGAAATTACCGCGATGCGCGAACTGCTTGAGGAAGCGCTGGCGGCAGGTGCAATAGGGATATCCACTGGCACGTACTACCCGCCCGCGGCTCACGCACCGACCCAGGAAATCATTGACGTCTGTCGTCCGCTCACCGGCACCGGCGCGGTCTATGCCACGCATATGCGCGACGAAGCGGACGGGTCGATGGAATCTCTCGAAGAGAGCTTCCTGATTGGGCGCGAACTGGGCTGCCCGGTCATCATTTCGCATCACAAACTGTTGCGGGCGTCGAACCATGGCAAGTCGGCCGTGACGCTGCCGCGTATCCGGCAGGCGATGCGCTGCCAGTGCGTGGCGCTGGACTGTTATCCGTATAACGCCAGTTCCACGATGCTGCATAGCGATCCCGCGAAGCTCCGCGAACGTATCGTGATCAGTTCGAGCGAGCCGCATCCTGAGCAGGCTGGGCGGGAACTCGGCGAGATTTCTGCCGGGTGGGGCGTCTCCAGGGAAGCAGCGGCCGCGCGGCTCCAACCCGCGAACGCGATCTACTTCGGCATGGACGAGGGCGACGTGCGCGCGATCCTCGCCTTCGATGAAACGATGATCGGCTCGGACGGCCTCGCCGTCGGCGCGCGGCCGCATCCACGTCTGTGGGGTGCATTCCCGCGCATTCTCGGGCACTACAGTCGCGATCTGCGGCTGTTCGATCTCGAGACGGCGGTATGGAAAATGACGGGTCTGACAGCCAGGAATTTCGGACTCAGCGGGCGCGGCACGTTGGCGGTGGGCAATCATGCCGACGTCGTCGTGTTCGATCCCGCGACGATTCGCGACGTCGCCAGTTACGAAAGACCGATCCAGGCGGCCGAGGGCATCGAGGCCGTGATCGTGAACGGTGTGCTGACATGGCGCGATGGCCTGCATGCCGGCGCGCGCGCCGGGCAGGTCATCACGCGCAGGGTGTGCGCTTCATGAAAGTCCTCGTGATAGGCGCAGGCGTCATCGGGTTATCGACCGCTTACTACCTGCAGACCGATGGCCACGACGTGACCGTCGTCGACAGCAACAGCGGCGTCGGCACGATGGCGAGCTACGCCAACGGCGGGCAGCTGTCGTACAGCTACGTGGCGCCGCTCGCCGGACCCGGCGTGCTCGGCAAATTGCCGGCGTGGCTGTTGCGCGCCGACTCGCCGGTGCGCTTCAGCCCGGCGCTCGATCCGGATCAATGGCGGTGGTGTCTGAGCTTCGTGCGCGCGTGCAGCCAACGGCAAAGCGACCTGACGACGCGCCGTCTGCTGGGCCTGGCGATGTTCAGCCGCGCACTGATGCATGAGTTCGTTGCCCGCGAACCGGATATCGCCTTCGACTATGCGAATAGCGGCAAACTGGTGCTTCATCGCGACTTTGCTTCATTCGACAAGGCACGCCGACTGCTCGACTACCAGCGAACACTGGGCTGTGAGCAGCAGGCCATGACCGCAGATGAATGCGTAGACGCAGAACCGGCCCTGGCGCATATGGGCAGGCATCTGGCGGGCGGCATCTACACGGCAAGTGAGGAGAGCGGCGACTGCTATCGCTTCTGCGTCGGTCTTGAGCGGCGTTTGCGGCGCGAAGGTGTGCGGTTTCGCTTCGCCACGCAAATTGACGCTCTTCGCGAAGATGGCGCAGGCCGGATCGGCGCTTTCGCCGCAGGGGAAATGCTGGACACCGAGCACATCGTGGTGGCGGCGGGAACGGCCAGTGTTGCGCTGCTGCGGCCGCTGCGCATCCGGGTGCCGCTCTATCCGCTGAAGGGTTACAGCCTGACCGTGAAGGTAAGAAACCAGGCTGCGGCGCCGTCGATCAGCGTGACCGATTTCCAGCGCAAGATCGTGTATGCCCGTCTTGGCGACCGGTTGAGAATCGCCGGCATGGCTGATCTGAATGGGCAGCGGGCAACCATTGATCCATCGCGTGTGGCCACGTTGAGAACTGAGGTGGAGGCGGCGTTTCCCGAGGCCGGCCACTACGCATCGGCTGAACCGTGGGCCGGTCTGCGGCCCGCAACCCCTACGGGCATGCCGATACTCGGGCGCACGCGATATCGGAACCTGTGGTTGAACGTCGGTCATGGCGCGTTGGGCTTTACGCTGGCGCTCGGCAGCGGTAAAGGGGTGGCCGACAGAATTGCTGGCCGGGAACACAAGTCTGCTGTGGACGAGTTTTTGTTGTGAACGAATGACTTCGACGAGCAGGACGGTGCTTACCGCAATCCAGGTCCTCACCCTGTGGGTGCCAGGAAGAGAGTCGCCTGCAACGAGCGAAAATCACGCGTATCGCCATTTCAGCCGGGTGGGTGGCCCGGCCGCTTACCGCGAGTGCGTATAGGCCAGGCATTAGTGCAGCGGCTAGTCGCGCTAACCGACGCTACGGCTGCGCAGGCAGGTTGAACGGCTGGCCCGGCACGTGTGCCCAGCTGGCCAGCACGCGTGCACCGTCCGGGCCCGCTGTTGTCGTGTGCGAAGCATAGGCGGGCGACTGGAAGGACTCGCCCGCGTGCACGACGCGTGTCGGGTGGCCGTCCACCTGCACGGTTACTACCCGCTGAAATATTACCTACGAACGGGAACATAACGTTTTCATCGGTGCAGTCTCCTGCGTGGACGCCGCTCGCGATGAGCTAAACGATGCCATGACGTGCGCGGTCCATTGTCGACACGGCCTCTTTCAGCAGCGCGCGCAACCACGTGAGACCCGGATCCGACGTGCGATGCTTGTGCCATTGAACGGACTGCTCCATCGTGGGCACGGCGACCGGTACGTCGCGCAGCACGATGGGCAGGCTGCGCGAAGCCGCTTCGGCAAGCCGCCGGTGCATGGTGGCGATGCGGTTCGTACCGATGAGCAGATGCGGGGGCGAGAAGAAGCTGTACGTGCTCGCCTCCACGCGTCTCTCGACGCCGAGCCGCTGCATGAACCAGGCTTCGATCGCTGTCTGCCCCTCGCCCACCTGCACGACGATATGCCCGGCCCCCATGTAACGCTCATTCGTCATCTCGCCCTTTGCGAGTGGACTGTGTTCCCACACGACACAGCAGAACGTTTCCTCCAGCAGCACCTCGGCCGGATGCTCGGTCGAGCAATACTCCTTGGGAATGATGAGCAGGTCCGCTTCGCCGCGCTCCAGCACGCGGTGCGGATAGGCGACCTGCGGGCGCAGATCGAAACGGATGCCGGGTGCCTGCTCGTAGGCGAGCCTGAACAGGTGCGGAATCAGCGTCGTCATCGTGTAGTCGGACACGAACAGCCTGAACAGTCGATTGGCCTGCGCGGGCACGAATTCGGGCTGCGCTGCCACCGTCGCATCGACACGCACGAGGATGTCGCGCACGGCGTCTTTCAGTGCCTCGGCACGCGGCGTGGGCTCCATCTTGCGACCCACCTGCACGAGCAGTTCATCGTCGAAGTATTCACGTAACCGCGCAAGCGCGTTGCTGGTGGCTGACTGGCTCAGGTGGATTTTCTCGGCGGCGCGGCTGATGTTCTGCTCGCTCAAGAGCGCGTCGAGCGCGACAAGCAGGTTGAGGTCGAGCTTGTTGAACCGCATGCGTGCTGTCTCCGTGCTTCTATTCTTGTCGCGGTGTGAGGGCGGCACCAGGGTTTTGCCTGAGAGTATTCACACCATCGATATCGCGCATGGATTGAATCCATTTCTCCAATACGTCCGGCTATCTTAACCTACGTCACATCTCGACGCGATCACGCATGCATTGCATCGGGAGGCCAGCGTCAAGGCACTTTCAGCGTGCACGTACCGCGCGTACGTGCACTGTGCACACCACGCTTTCCACTACTAAAGAGACGCCGCGCGGCACGAGCGCCGCGCAGGTTGAGGAGACAGCATGTTGAAGAATCCGGTCGCAAGGGCCATCGGCTGCGCCGTGTTGGCCGTCGTTTCGATGAACGAAGCGCAGGCATTCGAAGGCGGCGTTTCGCCGTATCCCGCGGGCGCGGTGGCCACGAATTTCGCCAATCTTCCGCCCATTCCGGGCCTGTTTGCGCTGGAGCAGTTCAACTACAGCTTTGCGAACGGACTCTACGGCAACGACGGCAAGAAGCTGCCCATCCCGTTTCATTCGTCGGTGTTTTCCGAGACCACGCGTCTGCTCGTGGCGTATCCGTTTCATTTGCTGGGCGCGAACGTCTACTCGCAGCTCGTCATTCCGGTCGTCTCGCTGCATACCAGCGTAGCGGGGCAATCGGGCACGCAGAACGGTCTTTCCAACATCACGCTGACACCGGTGCTGGTGCAATGGAACGTGTCGCAAAACCTTGCGATTGCGTCGGGCATCGACGTCGCGTTCGAGACGGGTTCCTACAGCCCCGTGAAGGCGAGCGTGGCGGTGGGCTACACGTCGGTGCAGCCGGTCTTCTCCATTCGCTACAACGTGCCCAACGGCATCGACATCGGCATTGCCAACCGCCTGCTGCTCAACGCAAAGAATGGCACGACGAACTATCGCTCCGGCGACGGCTATGTCGGCGAGTTCGAGGCCGGTTGGAACTTCGGCCCGTGGAAGCTCGGCGTGGTGGGCGCGTATCTGAATCAGTTCAGCGACGACAAGGCAAATGGCGTGAACGTGGGCAACCGCATGCGCACGTTCGGCATCGGCCCCTCGCTCGTCTACGACGCGAGAAGCTGGAATATCAACCTCAATTATCAGCAGGGCTTGTATGCCGCGAATACGTCGAAGAGCAACAACGTGTGGCTGAACATCGCCATTCCCTTGTGGCCGGGCTTCGGGCGCAAGGGGTAGGCACGCTCACGCGCGTCGTCGCAGGCAATACGTCATTTCAACGAAGGCAATCCGTATGTTTCGCTACTTTCCTACCAACTACGTCTGGAATCTGTCCGTCGATCTCGCCATCGAAATGGGCGCGCGCATGGGCGAAATCGAGGACATGTGCGCGCCGCTGCAGGAGGCGTCACGGCAGCCCGATGCGGAAGGCACGCGCGCGTTTCGCGAGGCCTGGGTCAAGACTGCCGACCGCCTGTGCGACCTGGCGTGTGAAGACGAAGCGCGAGGTCGGCTGCTCTCCGCGGGCGAGAAATACCGGCGTGCCGCGATGTATCTCATCACGGCCGAGCGCATGCTCGCGCACGATGCGCCCGGGCGCATCGACCTGTACCGCCGTTCGCTCGATACGTTCGACCGGGCCATCGCGCTGACGGGCGAAAACTGCGAGCGCGTTGCCATTCCATACGGCAACGGGCACCTCTCCGGTCTGCTCGTGAAGGCGGAGCAGGCCGATGGCGCGCCCAGCCCGCTCCTCGTGCAGGTGAACGGGCTCGATTCCACGAAGGAGATGAAGTACCTCGTGGGCCTGCCGGCATGGCTCGCGCGGCGCGGTGTGTCGTCGCTCGTCGTCGATCAACCCGGCACGGGCGAAGCGCTGCGGCTTCATGGCCTGCATGCGGTCTACAACAGCGAGGTCTGGGCGAGTCCCATCGTGGACTGGCTCGAAACGCGCGACGACGTGGACGCAAAACGGATCGGCATGGAGGGCGTCTCGCTTGGCGGCTACTACTGTCCGCGCGCGGTGGCCTTCGAGCCGCGCTTCGCGTGCGGCGTGGTGTGGGGTGCCAATCACGACTGGCGCGACGTGCAGAAGAAACGCCTGCAGCGCGAAGGCAACTTCCCCGTGCCGCATTACTGGAAGCACGTGTGCTGGGTCTGGGGCGCCAAAGACATCGACGACTTCATGCGCATTGCCGAAAACGTGCATCTCGACGGCGTGGTCGAGCGCATCAAGGTGCCGTTCCTCGTGACGCACGGCTCGAAGGACTCGCAGATCCCGGTGGCCTGGGCGCATCGCACCTACGAGCAGCTCGTGAACAGCCCGAAGCGCGAATTGAAGATCTTCACCGAACGCGAAGGCGGCGTGCAGCATTCGAGCTTCGATAACTCCATCAACGCGGGGCACTTCATTGCCGACTGGGTCGCCGAAACGCTCGGCGGACGCACCGCACGCTGATCCACTTTTCTTTAGAACGCCTATCTCATGAACATCATCGGACTCGATACGCTGGTCTTCGGCGTGGACGACGTTGCCGCCTGCGGCCAATATCTGATCGACTACGGCCTGTTGCCGGTGCGCCGCGACGCAACGGGCGGGCGCTTCGAAGCGCTCGACGGCACGGGCATCGAAATCGCGCATCGCGACGATGCGCGCCTCGCGCCCTCGCTCGGCACAGCGAGCATGCTGCGCAAGACGGTCTACGGTGTGGCCGATGCCGCGACGCTCGATGCGATTGCCGGCGAACTGCGTCGCGACCGCGAAGTGCGCACGCTTGCCGACGGCTCGATCGAATCGGTGGACGACATGGGCTTTGCCATCGGCTTTCAGGTCACGAGGCGCCGTCCGCTTGCGCTGCCCGCCGAGCCCGTGAACGCGCCTGGCGCGCCGGCGCTGCGCGCGCCGAACGTGGTCGGCGTGCGCGACGATGCCGCGCTTACACCGCGTACGCTTTCGCACGTCGTCTACTTCGTGCCGGACGCCGCGCGCGCCGAGGCGTTCTACGTCAAGCGGCTCGGCTTTCGCTGCACGGACCGCTTCACGGGCGTTGGCCCTTTCCTGCAACCGGCCGGCACGCTCGACCATCACACGCTGTTCATGATCGAGACGCCGCCGTTCATGAAGGGCTGCGAACACTTCACGTTTCATATGGGCGGCCCCACCGAGGTGCTTCAGGCAGGCACGCGTTTCGTCGCGAAGGGATACCAGTCGTTCTGGGGCCCGGGGCGTCACCGCTTCGGCTCCAACTGGTTCTGGTACTTCAACAGCCCGTTCGGCTGCCACGTGGAGTACGACGCCGACATGGACCTGCACGATACGGCGTGGACCGCGCGCGAGGCGCCCCTGGGCGCGGATACGTCGCAGCTCTTTCTGTTCCAGCATCGCGAGAACTGGGCGCCGGGCGCGGCGCCGCCGCCCGCCGTCAAGGCGGATTGAGCGGGCACCGCCATGTCCGGCCCATTGCTTTCCATTCGGCTTGCGAGCGTCGCCGATCTGCCCGATCCCGGCGCGCGCGGCTTCGATCCCGACGGCACGGGACGCGACACGCTCTTCGTCGTGCGCCGCGGCGAGGCGCTGCACGCGTGGCGCGACGCATGCCCGCATTTCGGCGACACGCCGATGGCCTGGCGCAAGGACGCCTATCTGAACGGCGACGCCACGCGCATCGTCTGCCATGCGCACGGGGCGCAGTTCGACATGGCGAGCGGCGTGTGCCTGCTCGGCCCGTGCCTCGGCCAGCGGCTGAATCCTGTGCCGATAGAAGTGACCCGCGACGGCGAGATCATGCTGATCCGGCACGAGACATGACTCATCACATAACACCCAAGGAGACACCCAGATGACCACCCCTATCCAGCGCGTCCTCGTCATCGGCGGAGGCTTCTCCGGCATGGCTACGGCGATTCAGTGCGCGAAGCTCGGCATGACGGTCGATCTCGTGGAGATCGACGAGGGCTGGCGCTCGTATGGCGCGGGCATCAGCATCGGCGGCCCGACGCTGCGTGCGTTGCGCACCGTGGGCGTGCTCGATGCCTTCTTCGAACGCGGCTACGGCGGCGACGGCGTGAACCTGTTCACCGCCGCGGGCCAGCCGATCGGCACGTTGCCCACGCCGCGCGTGGCGGGCGACGATGTGCCCGGCGGCGCGGCCATCATGCGTCCCGCGCTGGCCGGGATTCTCGCCAATGCGACGCGCGCGGCCGGCGTGCACGTGCGGCTCGGCTGCACGTTCTCGCAAATCGCGCAGCGCACAGACGGCGTGGACGGCGGCGTGGACGTGACCTTCACAGACGGCACGCGCGGTACCTACGACCTCGTAGTAGGCGCCGACGGCCTCTACTCGACGGTGCGGGCCGCCGTGTTCCCGGATGCGCCAAAGCCGCGCTACACGGGCCAGGGCGTGTGGCGCGCGGTCGTGCCGCGTCCGGCGGAGATCGTCTGCGCGACGATGTGGCTCGGGCAGAAGGTGAAGGCCGGCGTCAATCCCGTTTCGCAGGAAGAGATGTACGTCTTCGTCACCGAAGACCGGCCGACGAACGAGCACATCGATCCCGCCCACTGGCCGCGCATGCTCTCGGATCTGCTGGCGTCGTTCGGCGCGCCGCTGGTGCAGTCCATCCGCGCGCAGCTCGGGCCGCAGTCGCGCTGCAACTATCGTCCGCTGGAAAGCCTGCTGCTGCCGCAGCCGTGGTTCAACGCACGCGTGGTGCTGGTGGGCGACGCGGTACACGCCACCACGCCGCATATGGCATCGGGCGCGGGCATCGGCATAGAAGACGGCATCGTGCTGGCCGAGGAACTGGGGCGCGGCGCGACAGTGCAGGCGGCATTGCAGGCTTTTCAGGCACGGCGCTGGGAGCGCTGCCGCATGGTGGTGGAAAACTCGGGGCGCCTCGGCGAGATCGAGATTACCGGCGGCGACAAGGCCGAACACACCCGCATCATGCACGAGACGCACCAGCGTCTCGCGCAGCCGATCTGACGACGGGAGTCGCGATGGAAACGAACCTTTCTGCGACACACGCGGCGCATGCCGCGCACGTCGACCTCCCGGGCGGCACCGATGCGGACACGGATTCAGCAGCCCGGTTACGCACATCCGGGATTGTTGTCCTGATGGTCTCGCACTGTGCCGGCATGGTCGATCTGGTTGCCTTGCCGGTATGGGTGGGCACCTTGATCGGCGCATACCGGCTCGATGCAGAACAGGCCGGGCTGCTCGCCACGCTCTTTCTGGCGGGCGCCGTGGTGGCCAGCCTGTTCTTCTCGCCGCGCCTGAACCGTTTGCCGGCGCGCGTCATGGCGACGCTCGGCTTCGGCGTGGCGACGCTCGCGTTTGTCGGCGTCGTCGCGATAGACGGCTATGCGGCGATGGCGGTTCTACACGCGGTGGCCGGTATTGCCGTGGGATGCGGCTTGAGCTTTACGCACGGCACGATTGGACGCAGCCGCCATCCGCATCGCCTGTTCGCTATTGCGGGGCTCGCGCTCGGTGTGTTCGCGATCGCGTTTCTGGGCGCGACGCCTGCCTTGATCGCGCAACACGGCGGTCCCACGCTGTTTCGCGTCTTCGCGGGCGTCATGGGTGTGGCGACGGTGGCCTGCGCGCTGGCATTTCCGTCCGTTCGCGCGCAACGCAGCACGACGACGGTGGCCGAGCCGCGCTTCGAGCGCGCGGTCTGGTTCGGCATGGTGGGCGTGGGATGCATGGGGCTCACGCAGTCGATGCTCTTCAGCTTCGTGCAGCGCATCGGGCTCGACCACGGCTTCGGCTTCGGCGCGGTGACGGGCACGCTGATCGCGCTCGGCCTCGTCAACCTGTTTCCGGCGCCTGTGGCGGGGTTGCTCGAACGGCGCATTGCCGGCCGCAGGGTGGTGCAGGCCGGCCCCATCGTGCAGGCTGTGCTGGCGTTGATCATCACGCAGAGCGCGACCTTCGGGCCGTATGCAGCGGCCACCTCGGTCTTTGCCGCCGTGATGATCTTCACCCACACCTTCGCCTTCGGCATGCTCGCCCGCATCGACCGTACCGGACGCGCCGTTGCCGCGACGCCGGCCATGCTGATGACGGGCGCCGCGGTCGGGCCGCTCCTGGGCGGCACGCTCGTCAAGCACTCGGGCTACGGCAGCCTGGGCGTTGCGGCGGTCGTGATGGCGGTGGCGGCGGTGTTCTGCTTTTCACGGCTCGAGAGCCGTCCTGATTCGCAAGGAGTCAAGGCATGAAGCCCGTTCGCCGGTTTGTCGATCTCTCCATCTATCTGGAGAACGATGTGCTGTCCGATCCGCCGCCGCTCGCGCCGAAGATCACGTACCAGAAACATGCCGACACGTTGCCCGAGTTCATGGCCATGCTGCCGGGCACGAAGCCCGAGGACTATCCGGACGGCGAGGCTGCCGCCGCGGAATGGGTCACGCTCACCACGCACAGCGGCACGCATCTGGACGCGCCCTGGCATTTCCATTCGACCATGGACGCGAAGCTCGGCGAGGCGCGGCCGTCCATCACGATCGACGAGGTGCCGCTGGAGTGGTGTTTCCAGCCCGGCGTGAAGCTCGATTTCCGCCATTTCCCGGACGGCTACGTCGCGAGCGCCGCCGATGTCGAGGCCGAGCTGGCACGTATCGGCCACACGTTGCAGCCGCTCGACATCGTCGTCGTGAACACGCGGGCCGGCTCGCGCTATGGGCACGGCGATTACGTGAACGCAGGTTGCGGCATGGGCTACGAGGCGACGCTGTATCTGCTGGAGCGCGGCGTGCGTCTGACGGGCACCGACGCCTGGAGCTGGGACGCGCCGTTCTCCTATACCGCGAAGAAGATTGCGCAGACGGGCGATACGTCGCTGATCTGGGAAGGGCACAAGGCCGGACGCGACATCGGCTATTGCCATCTGGAGAAACTGCACAACCTCGAAGCGCTGCCGCCCACCGGCTTCACGATCAGCTGCTTTCCGCACAAGATTCGCGGCGCTTCGGCGGGCTGGACGCGTGCCGTCGCGATTTTCGATCAACCCAATGCGGAGCCCGCGGCATGAGCTTTCCCACCATTCGCCGCGTCGTGACCGGCCACGACGCCAACGGCCGGGCGATCGTCGTGTCCGACGGGCCGTTGCCTACCGTTGCAGAGATTGCCGCGATTCCCGGCACGGTGTTCCACGAAGTCTGGAGCACGTCGGAAAGTCCGGCTGTGGTGAACAACGGCTCCGATCCCACCGTCGGCGCGCTCATGTTGCCGCCGCCCAGCCAGGGCACGCGCATGCGCTTCGTCGACATTCCGCCCGACACGCCGGAATTTCTCGCGCACGGCGCCGCGAACATGCATGCCGCGTTCAGCCAGATAGGCGATGCCGATGCGTCCACCGTCCAGGCCGATTCGCCGCATCCGCTCATGCACCGCACGGAGTCGATCGACTATGGCGTCGTGATGGAAGGCGAGATGACGTTGGTTCTGGACGATGCCGAGGTCGCGTTGAAGCCGGGCAGCGTGGTGATTCAGCGTGGGACCAACCATGCCTGGGCGAATCGTTCGGGGCGTATGTGCCGGATGCTGTTCGTATTGATCGATGGCGTCTACGACCCGGCCATCGCCGCCGCGCTCGCGAGCAGGGCGCAAGGGGAGACGCAATGAAATTCAGTTCGTTGCCGGATGGCGTGGATGGCGCAAACGGCCGCCTGCTGCTCGTGTCGCGCGACCTTCGTTATGCGGCGGACGCCACGCCGATTGCGCCGACGTTGCTCGATGCGCTGCAACGTTGGGACGCAGTCGCGCCGCTTCTCGAGGCACGTTACGACGCGCTCAATGCCGGCGCCTTGCCCGAGGCGCGCCCGTTCGATCCGCGGGCCTGCGCCGCGCCGTTGCCGCGCAGCCCGCAATGGTGCGACGGCTCGGCGTTCCTCAACCACGGTCGCCTGATGGAACAGGCGTTCAATACGCCGCCCATTCCCGAGTTCGATACGGTGCCGGTCATGTACCAGGGCGCGAGCGACGACTTTCTTGGGCCGCATCAGGACGTGCCTTTGCCTGACGAAGACCACGGCATCGACTTCGAAGGCGAGTTCGGCGTGGTGGTGGCGAACGTGCCGATGGGCGTGTCGCCTCGCGATGCGCTTCGGCACGTCCGCCTCGTCGTGCAGCTCAACGACTGGAGCCTGCGCGCGTTCGGGCCACGCGAGATGAAGAGCGGCTTCGGGTTTCTGCAGGCCAAGCCCTCCACGAGCTTTGCGCCCGTCGCGGTCACGCCGGACGAACTGGGCGAGCATTGGCACGACGGCCGCGTGCATCTGCGTTTGCATGTGGACTGGAACGATCGCTGGTTCGGGTATCCGCATGGCGGTGAAATGAACTTCGGTTTCGGCGATCTCATCGCGCATGCCGCGCGCACGCGCAGGCTGTCGGCGGGGACGATCGTCGGCTCCGGGACGGTGTCGAACGTGGACCGCCACGCAGGGTCCGCATGCATTGCCGAGCGGCGCGTGATCGAAATGATCGACGAAGGAAAGGCGCGCACGCCGTTCATGCAGTTTGGCGACCGGGTTCGCATGACGGCTCGCGACGACGCGGGCGGCGCGCCGTTTGGGTCGATCGACCAGCAGGTGGTGCGTGCGCTTGGCGGCGCAGAAGAGGTCGCGAATGAGGTCGCAACCCAGGCGCCGCGATCATGAGAGTGCTCGTCACGGGAGCCGGCGGGTTCGTCGGGACCGCGCTCGTCCACCGGCTGCTGCGTGAAGGCATCGCGCAGTGCGGCGATGTGTCGGAACTCGTGCTGATCGATCGGCAGATGGGGCTGGCGCAAGGCGAT
The DNA here is from genome assembly GCF_029536165.1 of Paraburkholderia sp. SUR17. Classification (NCBI taxonomy): domain Bacteria; kingdom Pseudomonadati; phylum Pseudomonadota; class Betaproteobacteria; order Burkholderiales; family Burkholderiaceae; genus Paraburkholderia; species Paraburkholderia sp. SUR17. Next base: position 2,653,078 of record NZ_CP120509.1, on the reverse strand, counting down.
GCTCGCGTTACCGCGGTTGCCGGCGATTTCGGCAGTCCGCAGGTGCTCGAACCGCTCCTGGCGAAACCGGTGGACGTCGTCTTTCATCTGGCAAGCGTGCCGGGCGCGCAGGCGGAAGCCGAGCCAGCCGTGGGCGACAGCGTGAATCTGTGGGGCATGCTCGCGCTGTTCGAACGTCTCGCGAAGCAGGCGGTGCGGTGCGAAGGACGGGCGGCGCGCGTCGTCTACGCGAGCAGCGTCGCGGTGTTAGGCGAACCGTTGCCTTGCTCCGTCGATGAGCACACAGCGCCACAACCGACCATCAGCTACGGCACGCACAAGCTCGTCGGCGAACTGCTCCTCGCTGACTGGACGCGCCGCGGCATGCTCGACGGCCGCTCGCTGCGTTTGCCGGGCATCGTGGCGCGGCCGGAGTTGTCGTCGGGGCATGGGTCGGCGTTCATGAGCCAGCTTTTTCGCATGGCGCAGCGCGGCGAGGCCTATACGTGCCCCGTTTCGCCCGCGGCCACCGTATGGTGGATGTCGCGAAGATGCAGCGTCGACAACCTGCTGCACGCCGCGCGCATGCCCGCGGTGCATCTGCATGCGGGGCGAGTCTGGACGCCTCCGGTATTGCATCTGTCCGTGGGCCAGATCGTGGAGGCCTTGCGCCGGCGTTTCGGCGCGTTCGAGATCGACTACGCGCCGGTGGATCGCATCGAACAGCGCTTCGGAAGGCAACCGCCACTCACGGACGGCCGCGCGCTCGCGGCCGGTTTCAGGGACGATGGCACGATCGACGCGCTCGTAGAGGCAGCGCTCGAGGGGGAAGACGGAACCCTGAAATAGATGAGTGTTTGTGTTGACGCGACCGAACGTTAGATTCAGCGCCACTCAGCAAAGGGTGCTGGCTTTATGGGTCGCGGCGCGACCTGGGGCGGGTTAAATAGCGCTGCCCTGGCCCGGAAGTGGATATGTCGCACGCGCCTCATATCCCGTTGCCACCGTTCAGGGTCGTACAGTCACGTCTGCTCTCTACCGTGCTGTTGCTGATCACCGGGGAACGCGATCCCGGTCATGGAAGTGTTGCATCCAATGCGGAAACGGCATTGGCGTCGCAGAGACCTCATCGAGGCGCGTGAGCTGTTCAGGGGTCAGCAGAAGGTTTTGCGCATCGAGATTTTCCGCGAGTTGCTCCGGCGTTCGAGCTCCGACGATGACAGAAGCAATCTGCTCGCGCGCGAGTAGCCACGCCAGTGCGACTTGCGCTGGCGTAGTCGCCAGTTCGTTGGCCACTTCACGCAGTACTTCAAGGATTGGCGCGGCCCTGACTGCATCAACGGGCGGAAAGTCGAGTTTCGCACGGCGCCCCGCAGTCTCACGCGTCGGTCCGTACTTGCCGCTCAGGTAACCGCCGGCGAGCGGGCTCCAGACCAGCAGGCCCAGCTTGTTTGCTGCAGCGACAGGCATGACTTCGTGCTCGACGTCGCGACTCGTCAGCGAGTAGTGAACCTGATTGCTTGCAAGCGGTATGCGATCTGTGCGGGTCGTTATGCCGAACGCCCGCTCGATATCAGCAGCGCTGAAATTGCACACGCCGATGTGACGCACCTTGCCCTGTGTAACCAGGTCATCAAGAACACGAAGCGTTTCATCGAACGGCACAAGTAAGTCGCGATCGTGCAGTTGGAACAGGTCGATGTGATCGCGGCCGATTCTCTTCAGACTTGTCTCCACCGTGCGCATGATGTGCGAGCGGCCCAACCCCACGTCGTTATGGCCGGAGCCGGTGCGCAGCCGGACCTTGGTCGCGACGAGCATCCGGCTTTCGTCGAGGCCCAGCGCGCGTAGAACCTCCCCCACAACTTCTTCGGAGCGGCCCTGTGAGTAAGCGTCCGCCGTGTCGATCAGGTTGACGCCGCGCTCCACGGCCATCGCGACAAGCCGGGCGGCCTGACCGCTGTCCAGTCCGGCAATGTCGCTCCAGACGCCTGCGCCGGCACCGAACGTCATTGCGCCCAGGCTCAGCCGTGAGACGCGCAGGCCGGTTCTACCCAGTGTGCTGTATTCCATCGTGTATTCCTTGTGTGTACGGCAATGAGATGCAATGGCCTGTCCACGCGCAGTTGCCCGCGTCAGCCCATCGGCTCCGTTCAGACGGAACGTGACACAAGCTCGCCCAGAACCGTATCAAGCTCGACATCACCGCGGACTATTTCGTCAGGATTGCTCTCGAAATCGATCCAACCTTCGTTGAACCCATCCAGCATGCGCATCCGTGGCAGCGGATATTTCATGCCCTGCGAGCGGAAGAGCGCCTCCCAGGTCTGCCTGTCGACCACCTCGGCGCGGACGGGGCGACCGAGCACGCGAGCGAATGTCGACGCGAGGTCGTTGGGCGATACCCGGCGCGGGCCTTCGAGCTCGACGACGCGTACGCCGCTCCACGTCTGCTGGAGAAGTTCGGCCGCAACTCGCCCGACGTCTGCGGTCCCAACCATCGGTACGGGCTTGTCGAGCGGCTGCAGGTAACTGGCGATAACACCGTCGTCACGCGCGGACGCGACGTCCCATGCCGCGTTTTCCATGAACCAGCCCGGCCGCAGGAAGGTCACCGGCATTGGCATCTCGCACAACGCCTGCTCCATCAACGTGCGCTGCGTGAGCAAATTGCTTTCGTGCGCCTGAGCCCCGATCGTCGACAGGCAAACCACTTTTTCGGGTCGTGCCTTCACAATCGCCGTCGACACGGCGTCGATCACCGCCCGCGCCTCGGGAAATCCAGGCTCCGGATCGAACTCGGAAGGAGGCAAGATGAAAACACCCCTTGCGCCTTCGAACGCAGCGGTGAGCGACGAAGCGTCGTCCATGCGAGCCGTCGCGAGTTCGCAGCCGCGTTCTGCCCATGCTCCCGCTCGTGTGACGTCGCGCACAACGCCACGCACCGGTTGACCTGCCGCGAGAAGCCGGCGGGCAACTGCGCCGCCGACCTTGCCCGTGATTCCCGTAATCGCAAACATTGCTCGTTCTCCTTACATGGGTAAATAAAGGTGGCGCCTCGCCGAAGCAGCGGCCGCGAGGCGCTCAGGCGCGCGGCAAACCGTCGTAAAACGCCCGCTCGAATTGCCCGTAGAGATTCACCACGCGGGCATCGTAGAAAGGCAGCATCTGTGTAAAAAGCGATCCGGCGACGCGCTTGACGGGATCCACCCAGAAGTACGTGTTCAGCAGCCCGGCCCAGCTCACGCTGCCCGCACTGCGTCCGTGTGGTCCGGGCTGGGTGTTGATGTCGAACGACAATCCCCACTTGTGCGCCGCGCCCGGAAACTGATCGAAGCTGTTCGACCACGACGGTTGGGCCGTCTCCATTTCGGTAACCTGCAGATCACCGATGTGGTTGCGAAACATCATCGCGACAGTGTCGGCATGCAGCACGCGCTCGCCGCGATACGTGCCGCCGTTCAACAGCATCTGCAGGAACGCCATGTAGTCGCGCGGCGTACTGAACAGTCCACCACCGCCCATGAAGAACTCGGGGCGCTGGTTGATCTCGAACGGCTCGGGCACCAGTAACCCGTCTGCCTGACGCCTGTGCATGGTGGCGACGCGCTGTTTTTGCGCACTGCCGATCAGGAAGCCCGTGTTACGCATGCCCAGCGGTTCGAAGATGTGCTCGCGGAAGTAGACCTCCAGCGACTGGTCCGTCACCGCTTCGACCAGCTTGCCGATCCAGTCCATGCCGATGCCGTACTCCCAGCGTTCGCCGGGCTCGAACTCGAGCGGCGCCGCGAATGCGCCGTTCATCGAGTAGCCGATGTCGGGCATGCCCGTCGCCTTCTCGTATTGGCTCAGCCTGTCGCTCCAGATGCTGTATGTGAAGCCGGAGGTATGCGTCAGCAGGTGACGCACCGTGATCGCGTTACGCGCGGGGCGCAGCTTCGGCTGTCCTGAAGCGTCGAACCCCTCGAGAATCCGGGGCGCCTTCAACTGCGGGAGGATCTCACCCGCAGGCTGATCCAGTCGCAGCTTGCCCTGTTCGACGAGTTGCATGCACGCGGTGGCGGTAATCGCCTTGGTCATCGACAGGAGCCAGAAGATGGTGTCAGGGCCGATGGTCTCCCGACCATGAATATTCGCCCGACCGCGCGCTCCCTCGTACACGATCCCGCGTTCCGTCGCACCCATGGCGACAACACCGGCTACCGTGCCATCGTCGACGGCCCCTTGCAGGCATTGATCGATCGATGTGCAGGCCGGGTGATGGATCAGCGCTGCGTCCCCTGTCGAACGGCGTGGCGCCGCCTGTGCATGACGGCTTGCGAACCCGCCAAGCGTCGCGACGGCCAGCAGGCTCGACGCCCCTTTCAAAAGATGACGCCGATTCAGTCGAGCAGTCATTTTGCGTTCCTCTCCGAATGAATGATGTTTCGGTGAGGCGCATTCTGCGGAAATGCCGCTCGAAACCAAATGACATGGATGGCATTAGATAAGTGACACTGGGTCACTAATGAGGCATGGTTACAACCTGTATGCGGCGTGGCCGTCCGGTGCGATGATGCTGGGCTGTTCTTAAGCCGATCGCTTGCTATCCCTCACCCGTAGTACGCGCGAGACCATGAAATCCAGTAGCGAGAAGTTGTCCGGCGGCATTAGCGTGTTCGCTGCGGTAGTCGATGCAGGGACCTTTGCGGCCGCTTCGGAAGTCTTAGGCATGTCGCCGCCAGGCGTCAGTCGGGCGATTGCGAGGCTGGAGAAGAAATTGAAGATCCGGCTCTTCAACCGAACGACACGGTCCGTCTCCCTGACAGAAGAGGGCCGCCGCTTTTACGAGCAGGTCATGCCCCACCTCGCAGGACTGGAGGAAGCAGCCGCTGCCGCGGCAGGTGGCGCGTCGGCTGTGCGCGGAAAGCTGAGAGTCAATCTGGATCCCGTTTTCTACCGGATCATTCTCGGGCAACGGCTTGATGAGTTCATGGACGCGCACCCCGAGCTCGAAATCGAGTTCATTGCGCGAGATAGTCTGGGCGACCTCGTCATGGACGGCTTCGACCTCGCGCTACGATTCGGCGAGCCCAGGACATCCACCCTGATCGCCCGAAAACTGCTCGATAGCGGCATTGTGACGGTCGCGGCGCCGTCGTATCTCGCCCGTTGGGGATGCCCTGCCAAACCGGAAGAACTCGAAAGCGGCCACCACAGATGTCTTGAATTTCGTAATCCGCAGACGGGCAAGCCGTTCCCGTGGGAATTCCATCGCAGGCGAAAACGCATCCTGGTCGACACCCGAGGTCGCCTCACGGTCAACGATCCTGGCGCGCTTCTCAATGCATGTCTCGCCGGCTCAGGAATTGCACAGATGCTGCTGCTTGGCGCCGAGCATCTGATTGCCGAGGGTCGCCTGGTCAATCTGTTTCCGGAATGGACAGACGAGCGGTATCCCTTTTACGCCTACTACCCGTCGCGGCATCATCTGCCGGCAAAGACGAGGGCTTTTCTCGACTTTGTTATCGAGCTGACCAGCGATAACTGCCGCATCGGCACGAGCTAGTGCTGCTGCGGCGAGTTGGCGAGGCGAGGTAAGTCGGCCGGTTACCGGTCGTCAGCGGTCGTCCATGTTTATGCCGCGAACGTCGACTGTTGGCCGGCTACCGCCCGACCAAAGAGCGCGACGAACATCGCCGGGCGGCCGCGCGACGCGACAGGCATAACACGACCCTGAGCCGCTGGTCGCTCGATCATGATTTTGGCGTCGGGTAATGAAATACACCGGTCATTCGACCGCAGGGCCGAAATCTAAAAAATCACGGAACGCGATGTCATGATGGCCGCGCCCTGATCAAACGACGCGTCAAACGAGGCCATGTGTTGGAAGAAACCATCGCTGCTTTCCTCCGACCAGTCGACTAGCCCCGCGAGTGTTTCAAGCTGGCAGCTCCAAACTCAAAGGAGCTAACAGTGCCTGGCGCCGTGCGATCGAGGCGACGTTGGCATTGCGGTACTGCTGCGGCCGAGCATCGTTTTAGGTGCGAGATAGCGTAAACCCTGGCTCATAATTCCCATTGAATGGGAATCGCATTTTTGTCCAGCGGGAGCGACGTGGCATTCTGCGTCATCGGAATCGCATCTCGTCGGGCAAAACTCAACGTGAAACAGGAATCCAGCGTCATCGGCGCCGAGCGCCTGCTGCTCGTACTTGCTGCGCTCGCGAGCCACGGCAAGGCCATGTCCGTGAAGGACATGCTCGGCGTGACCGGCCTCGCGCAAAGCACGCTCTATCGCCAAATCGCGCTGCTTAAGCGCTGGGGCTTCGTGACGGAAGACGCGGGCTGCTATGCCCCTGGTCCTGTGAGCCTGCAGCTCGCACTCGGCTTCGACATCAATTCGATGCTGGTCGAAGCGAGCCGCGACGGCATGGCGGAACTCTCGCGCGCGACGCAGGAGAGCGTCGGGCTCATCATCGCCGTGAACGACCAGGTGATCTGCCTCGAGATGGTCGAGAGCACGCACTCGCTGCGTTGCTCGTTCGAAAAAGGCCGCGCGGTGCCGTTGCGCGCAGGTGCGTCCGCTAAGTCGCTGCTCGCCTTCATGGCGCAGAAAACGCGCAACGAAACACTGGAGCGCCAGTTCGCCGGCGACGACGCGGCGCGGGCCGCCCTCGAAACGGAGCTCGAGCGCATTCGCGCGCGCGGTTACGCCGTGAGCGACAGCGAAGTCGATCCCGGCGTCTGGGGCGTGAGTGCGCCCGTGTTCCGGCGCATGTCGCGCGGCGCGGGCGCGAGCGCATCGATCACGCTGATGGCCCCGTCCTCGCGCGCCGCGGGCCGCGAACAACAACTCGCTGACTGGACCGTGCGCACGGCCAACAGCATCTCCACCCGACTGCAATCTGCCTGAACCTCACCCAACGACGACCACACACTCTGGAGCCCACACCATGAAACTGAAAAGCCTTCTTTCCGCTGCAACCCTTGGCATGGCGCTGATGACCGCGATCTCGCCCGGCACGGCGTCCGCGCAGGATTCGAACGTGCTCAATGTTGCGACCGACGCCACTTTCCCGCCGATGGAATTCGTCGACAAGGGCCAGCGCACCGGCTTCGACATCGACATCATGAACGCGCTGGCCAAGACTATGGGCAAGCAGGTGCAGTGGACCGACATCGACTTCAAGGGGCTGATTCCGGGTCTCGTGGCGCGCCGTTTCGACGCAGCAATCTCAGCCATCTACATCACGCCGGAGCGCGCGCAGGTTGTTGACTTCACGCAGCCGTACTTCGCGGGCGGTCTCTCCGCGCTGGTCAAGGCGGACTCGCCGATCAAGACCCTCGCCGATCTCAACGGCAAGAAAGTAAGCGTGCAGGTCGGCACGAAGTCAGTCAATTTCCTGCGTGACAACTATCCGCAGGTGCAGCGAGTGGAGGTGGAAAAGAACCAGGAGATGTTTGATCTCGTTGGTATCGGCCGCGCCGATGCCGCCGTCACTGGCAAGCCCGCCGCGTATCAGTTTGTGCGCACGCGCCCCGGTTTCCGCGTGCTCGACAAGGAGTTGACGACCGAAGCGTACGGCATCGCGGTGCGCAAGGACGAACCGCAACTACGAGACCAGATGAACGCCGCGCTCGCGAAGATCAAGACGGACGGCACCTACGACGCCATCGTGAAGAAGTGGTTCGGCACGAGTGCCAGCACTGCGGCGAACGCCAAGTAATCCGGCGGGCCTGACTCATGCAACTCGACTTCACGCCGGCGTTCGCCGGTTGGGCCGACATCGCGCACGGCGCGCTGGTCACAGTTGAAGTGACCGCCGCCGCGCTCGTGCTCTCGTGCCTGCTCGGCCTCCTGATTGGCATCGGCCGGCTCTATCCGCAACGGCGGCTCGTCTACGGCTTTTGCACCGGCTACCTGATCTTCTTCCGCGGCACACCGCTGCTCGTGCAGCTGTTCCTGCTGTTCTTTGGCCTGCCGCAGTTCAACATCCTGCTCCCCGCGTTCGTCTGCGGCATGCTCGGGCTCGGGTTGTATTCGGCGGCCTACGTCTCGGAGATCGTGCGTGGCGCGATCCAGTCCGTGGATCGAGGACAGATGGAAGCGGCGCGCTCCATCGGCATGTCGTCGGGACAGGCCATGCGCGCGATCATTCTGCCGCAGGCCATCGTGCGCATGATCCCCCCGCTCGGCAACGAGTTCATCGCGCTGATCAAGAACTCGGCCCTGGTGTCGCTACTGACGATTGACGACCTCATGCACGAAGGCCAGAAAATCATCAGCGTGTCCTACCGGTCGCTCGAAGTGTATATCGTGATCGCGCTCGTGTATCTCGTGCTCACGCAGGCGACCAACTTCATTCTTCATCGCGTCGAGCGGCGGCTGCGCGCAGGAGGCATGGTGCAATGAGCAGCGTTCAACCAATCGTCAGCATTCGCGAACTCACGAAGTCGTTCGGCGCGCATCGCGTATTGAACGGCATCGACTTCGACATCCAGCCGAGCCAGGTCGTGGTCGTGATCGGGCCGAGCGGTTCCGGCAAGAGCACGTTCCTGCGCTGCTGCAACGGGCTGGAGCAGCCCGAGCGCGGCACGATCGATATTTGCGGCCACCGGCTCGTCGATCACGGCACTGTGCTAAAGGAACGCTCGCTCAACGCACTGCGCACCGAAGTCGGTATGGTGTTCCAGTCGTTCAATCTGTTCCCGCACCTTTCGGTGTTGCACAACATAACGGTGGGTCCGCGAATGCTGCGCGGCACTTCGAAAGCCGATGCAGAGGCCGCCGCGCTCGCCTTGCTCAAGAAGGTGGGCCTTGAGCACAAGGCGCATGCAATGCCCGCCAGCCTCTCGGGCGGCCAAAAGCAGCGCGTCGCCATCGCGCGGGCTCTGGCAATGCAGCCGCGCGTCATGCTTTTCGACGAACCGACTTCGGCGCTCGACCCCGAGCTCGTGGGCGAAGTGCTGCAGGTGATGAAGCTGCTCGCCTCCGAAGGCATGACCATGCTCGTCGTCACGCACGAGATGGGCTTCGCGAAGGAAGTGGCGGACGTCGTGGTCGTGATGGACGGCGGTGAGATCGTCGAAGCGGGGCCGCCCGCGCAGATTTTCTCGACGCCCACGCAACCCCGCACGCGCTCTTTCCTGCAGGCGGTGCTGTCGCGCGCATGAACCCGACTTTGATACGCGGCGCCGCGCTCGCGGCGGCGCCGTGGAAGAACGGCGGCGGCCTCACGCGCGAAGTCGCGTCTTGTGCGCACGCCTGGCGCGTGAGCATCGCCGATATCGATTGCGACGGGCCGTTCTCGCGCTTCGAAGGCGTCGATCGGCTGTTGATGGTTCTCGACGGCGCAGGGATGACGCTCCGCGGCGTAGGTGTCCTGGGTGCGTTCGACGTTGCTCGCTTCGCCGGCGAGGCGCCGGTGACGGCGCACCTCGCAAACGGCCCGGTGCGGGTGTTTAACCTGATGACGTACCGCGGCGCGGCGCGGCGCGCGCGTCGGTCGACATCGTGCGCGCGCCTGGGCGCCGGACCTTCGCCGCTGACACGGCGTTGCTGCTTTGCGCTCAGGGATCGGTCGAGGTGCGTGCCGGCCCGGCGTGCATTGCGCTGACGCCACTCGACACGCTGCGCATCGACCGGGCGAATCCCGTCGAGATCGCCATACAAGGAGACGGCGTGCTGGTGTGCACGTCGCTGGATACGGAAGCCAACTCTTGAATTCATCTCCGAAATCGCTCTTTGCAGCGCATGCGCTGCTGCCGGACGGCTGGCGCACCAACGTACTGATCGAGTGGAACGACGCGGGTACGCTCATCGCAGTTACGCCCGACACGACCCCCGCGCCGGTGGATGCCGTGCGCGCAGCGGGGCCGGTCATTCCGGGCATGCCGAACCTGCATTCGCATGCGTTTCAGCGCGCCATGGCCGGCCTCACGGAATACCGCGCCAATCCCACGGACAGCTTCTGGAGCTGGCGCGACCTGATGTACCGCTTCGCCGCACGCATCACGCCCGAGACGCTCGGTGCGATAGCGCGCTGGCTGTATGTCGAGATGCTCAAGGCGGGCTATACGTCCGTCTGTGAGTTCCACTACGTGCACCACGCGCAGGACGGCGGCCGTCACGCGCATCCGGCCGAACTCGCGCAGCGTGTCGTGGATGCCGCCTGCGAAACCGGCATCGGTATGACGATGCTGCCGGTGCTCTATCAGTACAGCGGTTTCGGCGCACGACCGCCGCGCGCTGACCAGCGCCGCTTCATCAACGCGACCGACGCCTTTCTGGAGCTTCTCGGCACGCTGCGCGCCGCGCGTCCGGAGCATGGCGCGCTGCGTTACGGAATCGCGCCGCACTCGCTGCGCGCGGTATCGGGGGATTCATTACGCGCCGCGCTCGAGGGACTCGACGCAATGTCGCCCGGCGCGCCAGTGCATATCCACATTGCCGAGCAGACCGCGGAGGTCGATGACTGCGTTGCGGCGCTCGGCGCTCGGCCCGTGCAATGGCTGCTCGAGCGTTTCGATGTCGGCGCGCGCTGGTGTCTCGTGCATGCGACGCACGTCGACGAACGCGAAACGCTCGCGCTCGCGAAGAGCGGCGCGATTGCAGGCCTGTGCCTTACGACCGAAGCGAATCTGGGCGACGGCCTGTTCCCCGCAAGCGACTATCTCGATGCAGGAGGCGCATTCGGCGTCGGCTCGGATAGCCATATCGGCGTGGACTGGCGCGCGGAACTGCGCCTGCTCGAATATGGCCAGCGGCTGGCGCGGCGTCAGCGCAACGTGCTGGCCTCGCCGCAGGCATCGCATGTCGCCGACCGTCTGTTCCAGGGCGCGCTTGCGGGCGGCGCACGTGCGACCGGCCGCGCGGCCGGCGCCCTCAAGCAGGGCGCGCGAGCGGACTGGATCGTGCTCGATCCTGACCATCCCGATCTCGCGGAGCAGACCAGCGCGACGTGGCTGTCGTCCACCGTCTTCTGCGAGCACGGCGAAACACCGGTGCGCGACGTCTTCGTCGGCGGCGAGCGCGTGATCCACGAGCGCCGTCATCGCGACGAAACCAGGCTTTACGCGGACTATCGCCGGGCGTTGGCGCAGCTTCTCGCCGACGCCTGAGCGCAACCGTCAACCGATCCCGGGCATCATGAACGATCTTTTCTCACTCGAACGCGGCGACGCGCCGCTGATGATTTCCATTCCCCATCTGGGCACGCAGATCCCGGATGCGCTGCGCGACCGGTACACCGATATCGCGCTGACGGTCGCTGACACCGACTGGCATCTGGACCGCCTCTATGGATTCGCCCGCGCCCTCGGCGCCACGATTCTCGGTGCGCGCGTGTCGCGTTACGTGATCGACCTGAACCGGCCGTCGAACGACGAAAGCCTGTATCCCGGGCAGACGACCACGTCGTTGTGCCCGACCGAAACCTTTCGCGGTGAGCCGCTGTATCGCGAGGGCCGCGCGCCGGACGCGGCGGAGCGCAATCGCCGAGTGGCCACGTACTGGCAGCCGTATCACGACGCCCTACATGAAGAAGTGACGCGCCTGCGCCGACAGCATCGCAACGTGCTGCTGTGGGAAGCGCACTCGATAGCGAGCGTGCTACCGCGCCTTTTCGAAGGCAAGCTGCCGGACCTGAACATCGGCACCCAGGATGGCCGCACCGCCTCGCCTTCCGTGCAGGAAGCGGTGCAGCGCGTCGCCGCGGCGAGTCCGTTCACGTGGATTGCGAACGGCCGCTTCAAGGGCGGCTTTATCACTCGGCACGCCGGCGCGCCGCAGGACGGCGTGCATGCGGTGCAACTGGAGATGTGCCAGTCCACCTATATGAGCGAGGACGCACCGTTCGACTATCTGCCCGAAGTCGCGAAGAAAGTGGAGCCGGTGGTACGCGGCATGGTGAATGGTGCGCTCGATGCAATCGTCAAGCTGACTCCGAGCGCCTCGCGGGCGAAATGAGCGCGATACTTCCTGCCGCGGGATCTCTTGGAAGTACATTCTGAACACCACGAGCGCCAATCCGACCGAGCAGGGACGCTCTGGCCAATACACGCTTGCAGAACTTCACCAGCGCTCGGAGCAGGCGCGCGTATTCCGAATGCGGAAGTGAAAGCCCAGTAGCGTCGAAGAGAGTGAAGCGCATTGAAAAGTGCTGCGGCCCCGTGACTACGTCGGCTAAGGTCGACAGCTCAGGTCGACGCTCTGTGCTGAAAGATCGCTTGTTGGCTTGACGAGACCCCTGAATGTCTCGCGCCTCAATCGAGTGAAGGTCCCTTTTTTGGCCGACCAGAGCCCCACGACCGTGCGCGGCGATCGTCGCGGGCGTGCTCGCGATGCAAAAGGCGTGACCCGACCCGGAGCGGACCGTCAAAATTCCCGGAAGCAGACGTTCGATAGTGTGGATCGGCAAGTTGGCTGGATTGTTGGGTGCCGTCAATGGAGAATGATGACCTTTCCGCCATTGCGCTCAAAATCAGAGCGGGTCGTACGACTGACTTCCTGTGCTAACGATTCGCGGTGAAAGATGTCCCGAAAGAACAGTTTTGGTCGCTGATACGCTTTCCTGAACTCTTGGAACGAGATGCCTTTGACGCTTGGAGTTACTTTTTCAACACGCGCCAGCCATGAGCACTTGAGGTCGGACCGCTTAAGGGCGGCGTTTACTCGGTGTTCAACTACCAGGTAACCGTCTGGGCCATCTGCTATTGCTCGGAACTCTTCTGTCGTTACCTGAGTAACAACGATTTCCGGTCGATCTGTGCTCGTTAAAGACACCCATCCGAGACTCACCATGTCGGTGTCAGCAGAAAATTCAACGATGGGGAATTGCTTCGCGCTGGTGTTCGACTGTAACCATACGATTGTGTCGTAGATAGTGGTCATGGCGCGAAATGTCCGAATTAAGAAGCACAACCGTTGTCAACGATCCGAGAGATGAAGTCGAACGGCAGAAATTGGCCGCCAATTGCCCTCTGCGGTCGGCAGATACTTGGGCGACGTTGCGACTCAGGGGAATTGGTGGATTGAGTGGATCAGAACATAATGCTGGTTCGATCCATTGGGGATTCGGTAAGCGCCGTGCGCAGCGAGAACAGAACATGACAATGCAGCAATTTCCCATGCCATCGTCTGATCGCATTGGATTGTGGCTTGTTTGAACATTTCAAAGCCAGTTAAGTCATATAGCGCCTGTGTTTTTCTGGATGCATCCCGAACATCCATTGAAAGACGTTCATCCGACCATGACCAACGATAGCGCTGTTTGTCGAGAGAGTGCGTTCCCAATGGCAATATGGACGCCTCTGCGGTTGGAGCTTCACCGACGAAGAATGTCAGAAGACACGACGCAAAATCCACGACGAAACGCTCATTGCCTCCGATGCCGAACGAATTGGACAGAACCGCCTGCTTTGCGTGGAGTTCAGCCAGAGCGCGTTCTAAGAACGCAGCAAATTCTTCGTCTTTCACAGGTCTTTGTTTGGTTTGGGACGGCGTCATTGTCGACGATCTTCGCACTGCTGTCGAACGGCCGTTTATGGCCGCGCAGCGACCCGACGCCGTCCGGCCTACGTCCCCTCACACGTCGGTTTGCTCAGCCATCTCGAGCGCATCATCGACCTCAACTCCGAGGTATCGAACCGTGCTCTCTAGCTTCGTGTGTCCGAGCAGTAACTGTACTGCCCTCAGATTTTTTGTGCGACGGTAAATCAGCGACGCCTTGGTCCGGCGCATCGTATGCGTTCCGTAAGCTGCATCATCCAGTCCGATCGCTCGTATCCAGCGATGGACCAGTCGAGCGTATTGTCGGGTCGACAGGTGCAGCGAGTCGTGGATGCGACCCGGAAACAGATAGTCGCCGCCCGAAAGCGCTGCGGCTCGCATCCACGCCTCTACGCTCGTACGTGTCTGCTCGGTAATCTCGAACTGCACCGGCCGCTGCGTCTTCTGCTGCATGATCGTCGCCCGCGCCGCGACGCGCGAGCCCAGGCATATGTCCGAGACGCGCAACCGCGTGAGATCGCACGCTCGTAGCTTGCTGTCGATCGCAAGATTGAACAGTGCCAGGTCTCGCGTCTTTCCGGCGAGCTGTGAGCGGATACGAATCGCCCAGATCTCTCTAAGCTTAAGTGGTGGCTTCTGGCCTGTCAGTCTTCCCTCGTTCCACGGCACGCGCCGCGCGTTGCCGACACCAATGGCTTCCATGACGATTCTCCTTTCGACGGAAGGAGAATCAGTCTGCGCCACTCAGCGGCGGAGGAAGTCCGCCCCCTTGCAGACCTCGGCCATTCTTACTAGCAGCCATTGAGGGCGTGATTTGACGAATGCTTCACTGCTACAGCCAATTGAAGCGCCCGTCAGATTCGGGCGGACGCGCACGCGAGGTGAAATATACTGTCTCGACCGCCGCCGATATGGACACCAGTGGAGCAGCAATGGGTCATATATTCAAGATTCTTTCCGGAGTCGATGCGGGCAAGGGCATGTATTGCTTTTCGTCCGACCTGCTGGATGGGTGCCTCGCGTTTGCCCGCATGGCAGAGTCGACAGAAGATCTGGATCAAGTCTTGCACGCGAATACTGCGGCAATTTTTTTTGCCGGCTCCTATATCGAGGCACGATTGAACGAACTTATCGAGCAAATGTCCTCGGACACAGGGGGCGAACCGAACGTTCCTATCGCATTTTGGCGCACACTGAACGATGGGAAAAGGTCTCATGGCACTCGCGATAAATGGAATCTCATAGCATCTGCAAGCGGTGGCCAATTATGGGATTCAGGTATCGAACCGTTCCAGTCGCTCGACATTGTGACAGCGTTGCGCAATGAACTTGTCCATTACAAAGGCGAGATCGGCGAGGGGACAAAACCGCGCATAAAAAAACTACAGTACTTAAGCGAGAGATTCAAAGGCCCGGGCAATGACGTTCTTCTAGCGATGAAAGTCGGCAGCTGGACGCACGACTTGCTGACGTGCGGAGGGCTTGGCCGGTGGGTCTGCGAAACCATTGAGCCGATCGCTAGGGAATTCGACGAGCTGCTCGTCGGCAAGCGTCCCGAAGTTCTGAAGGCCGACCCTCCGCTTTCGGATCTTTCCGGTCTACCGAGCGGCGATTGACAACGATCCAGGCTTGTTGTCGAACGGCCGAAGATGGCCGAGGCTGTGTGAAAACTCCTGCCGAACGCACCGCCTGACAAACTCGGCTCGCCAGATCGCCGCATACGGGCTTCGAAGCGGTTCGGGAGGGGTAAAGCGACACCCGAAAACCGAGCGCTTTCGCGTTTTCACACAGCCTCGGCCGGATTGTGACTACGCGCCGTTCGGCCTCCGTGCGTCATACGGCGGCATGTTCGACTATCAACTCGCGAACTGGACCCGTTCCGCGTTGTCAATGCATTCCATGCATCGCTGGCCAAATGGTTGCGCCAGAATGCCGCGTTTGAATTCCGCCATAAAGGATGTGCCATCTTTGCGCGCCTGCGCATGGGCTTTCCACAAGAATCCTTGAATCAGTCTGAACGGCTCCGTTCTGTAGTACACGAACACTTCGAGCGGTGCGTGAAGTCCTGGCACCCATCCCTCGATCACGAGAACATCCATCGTGGCGCCGTTAGTCTGAGTGACGGTTCCCTCTCGTCCAGACGACCACCCCGAGCCGGAGGTAGCTTGATCTCGGGCTGACTGCGCGTTTGCAACTGCTTCGTGTTGGGTGGCTGCGGGATACGGAACTGCTGTGGGACTTTCGTTATCCCAGTAGACGACATACGGTACGGTCGACTCGCCGGGCGCTAGAAGATGCTGCACATGAATCGCGTGGCTGAATGCGTAGCCCATGTAGAAGGCCAGGCGCTTTTCATCAATCGCCGCTTTCCGCAGCCGTTTGCTGCCAAAAACGTCCCCGAGTCCGAACATATATTCCCCGCATTTTGGTCAATTAGCGGATTGTCGTCGATTTTGGTGCCACCGTCGAATGACCGGAGCTGGCCGGCCAGCGTCCGACGACCGAGCGGAGTGATCGTCGCGGAGACGGCCTCTCATGCAACGGGCATATAGCGACCCGTTGCTGTCGCTCAAGCCGTGGTAGGCCTAAGGGCGGGTATCAGAGCGGAACGGTCATTCCGTATCGTTGCTCGACGACAAGTCATCGCCTCTCCTGCCGTTGGCTACTGGGCAGCTAATAGACGCTTTGTCGCCCTTCGCACCGTCATAGCCTCGAGTGTCAGATACCGTTGCGAGTGAACGAGTTGCACGTTTTGCATAACGAAACAGCAAACTCAGACCCCGATCAGTATGTTCGCTGCTCGGTGTCTCCTGCCGGTCAAATCATGGAATAAGCAGCAACTTGCCAGAAGTCTTACGGCTCCACATATCGGCTTGAGCTTTTGCCGCATCTGCCAACGGGTATACGCCGCCATTGTGTACCTTGAGAACCCCTTTACGCACCCAACTGAACAGCTGCGCTGCATGCGAGCGCAGCAACTCCGGGGTCCGAATATGGTTCGCGAAAGAGGCATATCCGATCTTGATGCTCTTGGGTAGCCGGAACAGCTCTATCGTCGCATCTGCTCCTAGAACCGGTCCGTACCAGCAAAAGGTACCTGAATAACGCAACACGTCAAGCGACGCCTGGAATGTCGTCGGTCCCGAGCCATCGTACACCACATGCACGCCGTGTCCTCCCGTAATGTCCATCACGGCATTAACGAAATTGCCCTCGCGATCCACAATTACATGATCCGCACCGGCGGCTTTAGCTAACGCAGCCTTAGATTCCGACGAAACACGGCCAATGACTGTACCGCCACGCAACTTGATGATTTGAGCCAACAACGAACCTACGCCCCCGGCGGCGGCATGCACCAGTGCGATATCGCCCTGCTGGATCGGATAGAAGTCGGTGGCGAAATGACTGGCAGTGAATCCATTCATCATGAGCGACGCCGCGACACGGTCGTCAATGTCGTCTGGCACCAGCGCTAGCGCAGCCGCCGGCAGCACGACCTTTTCCGCATAGCTGCCTGGCGCATATGCCCAAGCCACACGCTGACCGACCTTAAGATCGGACACGCCCTCACCCAGTGCCAGCACACGTCCCGCACCCTCCACGCCAATTATTTTAGGATTGGGCATGTTGGTCCATGCCATTCCTTGGCGAACTCCAATATCCATGAAATTCACGCCAGCCACAGCGATGCCGACCAGCACTTCATCCGGACCAGGAACCGGATCATTTCGCTCGACATACTCAAGCATGTCTACATCGCCAACGCCGTTCATCACCACTGCTCTCATCACACCCTCCAATACTGGAATGATTGTTCCATTAAAAGGCAAAAAATTTTCACATCAAGACTCGCATCGCCAACCGGCCTATGGATGCCAATTCCGGATCGCTGGCACCTCCGCGTGCCGACAACCGAATAGCAGCAATATTTGCAACCAGAAAGCTTGCAGCCTGTTCGGCGTCAACTTCCCGTGAAACGTCACCTTGTGCCTGGGCCTCCTGCACCCTTTTTGTCAGCGCCTTGAGCAAGAATTTACCGATCCCTTCGCGCAATTTCGTCAGTTCCGGCTCCGAGTCTCCGAACTCGCTGATTGAACCCACACCCAAACAGGGCCGACGGGCCTCATGCACGACGCGATTCATCATCGCGCGCAAACCGTCGATGGCCTTGTGACCTTGATTCAGCGCGTCAAGGTGCGCCTGACGTTCGGTGTCACCGTATCGCTTTACTGCTGCGCAATAGAGCCCCCACTTGTCGCCAAATGTGTCGTACAAGCTTTGTCGACCGATCCGCATTGCTTCGACCAGCATGCCGGCCGAGGTGCCTGCATAGCCATGCGAGCGAAAGACGTCGATTGCGGCATCTAGGACCTGGTCAATATCGAACTCTTTGTTTCTAGCCATGAGGCCATTCTATCGATACTGGAACAAACGGTCAAAATAAGATGATGTTTCGGGCTGGTTGACTGGAACTTGTATCCGGCCGCGCAATTACAAGCAAATTTTGCGCCACTTGGCCGGTACTCCAGCGTAGCGTAGACTCGTTCGATGGCGGAGAGAGCTGACATTCAACTACGCAGGTTTGCGAGTGTCAGCAATGGGATGTGCATCTGCTCCACAGCCCCACATCACCGAATGCCGGCTTTGGCCGACGTCCTTCCATCCCGCATCCGGCAGGTTCCGAAGTAAACTGACCATCGGTATGGCGTCTTTCTGTGCTGCGTGAATGGCAACTATTGGCCGACCAGAGCCCCACGACCGTGCGCGGCGATCGTCGCGGGCGTGCGCGCGATGCAAAAGGCGTGACCCGACCCACAGCGGTCTGTGGTCCGAATGGACGTCGCGCGACCGCTGTAACTCGATGAACGGACATCCAAAAGGTCACGACTGCACCGGCGTGAAGCCGTCGGGACTCCAGTCCTCGCTCCCGACCCCGTGATGGACGAAAAAGAATCCCGCGGGGTCGTAGCGGCTCTTGATCGCTTTCAGCCGCGCATAATTCGCCCCCCAAAACGCTTCGCGCCAATCTTCGCGGAAAAAATCTGTTTCCGAAAGATAGGAACCGCTTTGCGATGACAATGCTTTAATAACGCCCGCGGCTTTGGCCACACGCTCGGCTTGGCTATGGGCCTCTGTCATGTCAGGCGGTGGGATCGGGAGACCCGCAAACGGCGGTGGACCGCCCGCAGCCACGATCGCCAAGGCGAAAGCATCAGCAACTTTCGGATTCATCGCGCACTGACGTGCGTGTTCCTTCACCTCCGTGGGGGCGCCCGCGAGTCCCTTGTTGACATGCAGTTCCACGGCCTGAAATTGGGCGGCGGCCATGAGCGCTCCAGCAAATTGACTGCGTTGGGTTGGTTCGAGAAGCGTCGCGGGCAGCCATTGTGACTCGTAGCCGTACAGGAATAGTGAGGCCTGGTCTCCATCTCCTCGCCACCAACCGTGCTGGGTAGTCGCTCCAGCCCGCGGGTCGCGTACCAGTCCCGGGTTGGACTTGAGATCCCACCAGCGGCGTGCGGGACCGGCGCCGATCTGAGGCTCGTCGTTGAAGGTGAAATCTGCCGATGAGGATCGTACCCAATCGATGAAAGGTGCCCAGACCGATTTGGCCTGTCCGTCGTTGAGGCCCTGACATACCATCGACACGTGGACTTCGTCTTCGTGAAAAACAAGCTGCTCGCCCCATTGGGGGTTGAACAGGTTTTCGGCGTAGTGATCAACGAGCCGTTCAACCAGCCGTCCGTAAGCCTCACGCGATGACGCCTTGATCCTGAACTCGGCCCAACCAAAGTGCTCGGGCAGATCGTGGGTCTGCAACGTGACCCGGGTCACCACACCGAAGCTGCCGCCACCTCCGCCTTTCAGCGCCCAGAAAAGATCGGGCTCCCGCGATGCGTTGACCGTACGGACAATGCCGTCAGCGGTGACGATCTCGGCTTGGAGCAGGCTCGCGGCCGCTAATCCGTAACGCTTCGAGAACGATCCGAAACCGCCGCCCTGCACGAGGCCGGCCACCCCCACGCTCGCACAGCCGCCGCCCTGGACGTATCGCCCCGCCTGGGTGGTGACGGCAGTGTAGACGTCGATCCACATGCAGCCGGCCTCTGCAGTCACAGCCGGCGTCGGAGGCATCGAAGAACCCAATGGAACGAACGCATCGTGCAACTCGATGCGGTTCATCGCGCGTGTCCAGATCAAAAGGGAATCCGGCGCGTTCGAGCCGCCAAGGTAACTATGGCCCCCGCCCTTCACCACCAGACGTAAATTGTGTCGACGGACGAAATTGATGCCCGCAACCACGTCCGAGGTAGAACGGGCCGCCACAGCGTAGGCGCTCGCGCGGGGCGCCCATCCGTCGAGCCAGCCTGAGACCTGGGTGCCCCCGGGATCGTCGCCGAGCGCGATCGGGTTTCGCGCTTCCCCCAGGCGAGCGAGACAGTCGGGTGTGCGGGGCGCTTGCGCACAGGTCTGCCAGATGGTCGTCGGCCGCAACAAATTTCCACTGACTGCGCGACTCAGCGCCTCCCACTCCTCTGCCACCGGCCACTGAGGGTCGCCAGGCCGGACGCGGGCCGCTCCAGCAACGGCTGGAATCACGTCGGCAAAGATCGTGGTGGTGGGAAGGAAAGGCAGGGCGGCAGCGCCCTTCAGAAGGCATCGTCTCTTCATGTCGTCTCTATTTCTTATCGGGAGGCCAGTAGTTTGGCGAACCTTCTTTTCTGGATTCTAAAGCGAGTCTGGTTGGCTCCATCGGCCGAATAACTGAATGACCGCCACCAAAGATAGAAGCGACATTCAACTGTCAGGGCGACGCCAGAAATGAATGGCCGCTTCATGGCCGACCAGAGCCCCACGACCGTGCGCAGCGATCGTCACGGGCGTGCGCGCGATGCAAAAGGCGTGACCCGACCTTGCACCGTGCGCGTCAGCTTCGGCCCTTGCACGCCCGCATTATTGATGAGCGCGTCGATGCGCGGTTCCTTTTCGGCCAGTTTTGCTGCGTTCCGCACGCTCGTCAGGTCTGCGAGGTCAAGCGGCAGGAATGCGAGATTCGCTTCAGGGGTCTTCAGACGAATCCGGCTAATAGCAGCTTCCGCCTTCGCCTCATCGCGGCACGCGAGAAGCACCCTCGCTCGCCGTGCCGCCAACGTACTCGCTATTTCAAGGCCTATGCCGGTGTTGGCGCCGGTGACAATAATGGTCTTGCCCGATTGATCGGGTACATCAGCATGGGTGAATCCGCTCATGGCGTGAACCGTGTCGAGACGTTATTGCGTCAATGGTTAGCAATGCCTGGCGCGGCACGCACGAACTTCCTGTCGGTCACCTGGTCGACCAGGAACTTCGCAAGGTTGCCTCTGGAGAGCTTCGTGCTGAGTCTGGTTTTTCCATACCAACCCACATCCACGTGGCCATCGGCGGGACCATCCTTTAGGTTCGGAATGCGTACCAGTGTCCAGTCCAGGTCCGAATTGGCGATCAATTCGCCAGTCGCCTTGATGTCCTCATACCCCTTGCGCGCGATAACCTTGAACAACAGCGCGAACGCATGGGTTTTGAAGGCAAAGCCATCCTTGGGATCACGATAGGCAGCCGTAGAAATCTGGATAAGACGGCGCACGCCCGCGTGCTTCATCGCGGCGATGATGTTGGTCAAGCCGCGCATGATCGGCTTATCGCCCTGCACCTTGAGACTGTTGGCACCAAGGGCGCTAATGACCGCATCGGCACCCTGAACGCACTTTGCAATGGCACGCTGGTCTTTGAGGTCGCCGACAACGATTTCTGCCCTTGCCGCGAACGGCGCGAGTTTCTTTGCGTCGCGCGTATAGACCGACAGTTTGTAGCCCTGCGTCAAGGCTTCCTCGATGATGTGCCTTCCGGTCGGCCCGGTCGCACCGAACAGCGCGATGGTTTTTTTCCCGGCCATGAGGTCACGCAGCCTTCGCCAACAAGGCTTTGATGGCCGTTTCAGTGTTGGCGATTGCGGCCTTCACCGCATCGGGGCCGAAAACCGTGCCTTCGACACGCACAACCTCAACGTCGGTCAGGCCGATGAAACCAAGCAGATGCAGCAGATAGTTAGTCTGAAAGTCGAACGGTGCCCAGGCCCCTTCCGAGAACACGCCGCCGGTAGCGGTAACGAGATAGACCTTCTTGCCGGTCAGCAGCCCCTTCGGCCCAGTATCGCCGTAGCCGAAGGTGACGCGCGGCCAGGTGACGTGATCGAACCAGGCCTTGAGCTGCGAGGGCAGACCGAAGTTGATCATGCCCGAACCGAGCACGATCACATCGGCGAGCTTCAACTCATCGACCAACTCTTGCGCGACCTTCACCGCCTCGACCTGTCCCGGTGTGCGATCTTCGGGTGCCGTGATCCGGCCCTGGATGTAGGCCGGCGTGATGTGCGGCGGCGGATTCGCGGCAAGGTCGCGCACGGTCAGCGGACCGCCCGAGCGGGCCTGGATACCATCGGCGATTTCGGTGGCAAAGCGGGTGGAAAGGCTGTCGGCCCCGCGCGGGCTGGAAGTGATAAGTAGGGCATGGCTCATGACGGCTCCTAGGTATAAAATAAGAACTAGGTAATCCGTCGATTCTGAATTACCTATTCATACAAAGGATCGTATGGCCCCTGCCATTTCCCCACAAGAAGGCACATGCATGTCACTTAGTCACACCGAGCTACCTGCCGATATGCCTGCACCTGACGCTGGCGGCTGCCTGGCAACCCGTGAGATCCTGGATCGCATCGGCGACAAGTGGAGCCTCTACATTGTCGCCATGCTGGCTAATGGCCCGCGGCGCTTCAACGAATTGAAGCGCGGCATCGACGGCATTTCCCAGCGGATGCTGACACTCACCTTGCGCGGACTGGAACGCGACGGACTGATAACGCGAACGATGTATCCAACGATTCCTCCTCGCGTCGATTACGAACTCACTGACATGGGAAGAACGCTGTTGAAGCCTGTCATGGCGTTGGTCAACTGGGCGAGTGAGAATCAAGTCGCCATCGCCGAGGCGCAGAAACGTTTTGACGAGGCGCCGGAGCCAGATCTGGTCTCGATTCAGGGCGTTGTCTACCAGCGTCGATAGACGGGTCCAGACCGTAGGCTTGTGCCAATACAGCGGCGAAATCCAGATGCCGGCTCCCGTTGGGACCTGTTCCAACGCGGATCTTTCGTGGGCTGAAAAGGCGCTGCATGTTCCGATCTATCCAACCATGAGTCGGCCACGACCAATCGGAAAAGTCGCATAGCCTGACTTGGGTGTCCGCTCCCTGAGCCAAACGGGACGCCTCAACGTCTCGCCGTTGACGCAAACCAATGACGCTTCATGGCCGACCAGCGCCCCACGACCGTGCGTGGCGATCGTCACGGGCGTGCGCGCGATGCAAAAGGGCATGACCCGACCCACTACGGTCAGACGCCCCCCTCCAAAGCGGTCAGTCAGTCGAATCACGGTTTTGCGAGCTGGAGCACCTTAAAGCGGCCATCGGCAAGCTCACACAACCGGCCAACAAGAGGCTGACCTGCATCGCCAGCGTCACCGTCAGGTCGGAGGCCGCGTTGATGGACCAAGCCTCGCCTTCTACAAAACGCTGCATCAGATCGGGCGGCCAGGTGCGCACTGTTAGCCGACACTGGTTTGCGAATGGCAGCGAACCAGTCGTCCGAGGCGCCTATTTAATGAAATCCTGGATTGCGGTGACGGTGGCCTTGGGGTTTTCTTCCATCAGCCAATGGCCCGAGTCGGGGATGACGGCGCCCTGTACGTTGCTGAAGGCCGCCTTGGCGACAACGGCCATTTCCGGACCGAAAGATTTCTCGCCGCCGACGGCCAGGACAGGGATCGGCAGCGGGCCGTTGGCCAGGAACGCCTGGTTGTCGACAGCGTCCTGATCGAACGCATGGAACTGCTCGAAGCCGTCGTGCATCGCATTCGGCCGGGCGTAGAGCCTGGCGTAGTGGACGCGGCTCGCTTCATCGAAGTTCTTGGGGTTGGCGGAGAAGTCATTCCAGAACCGGTCGAGGTAGATCCGCTCGCGACCCTTGACCAGCCGTTCCATGTCGGGTCCGCCAAACCGGAAATGCCAAAGGAGAGGATTCTTCAGAATCTCTTCCCAAGGGCCGACGCCGGGAATCGGGGCGTCCATCAGGACCAGATGCGTGACGCGTTCCGGCTGCTCGGCGACGAACGCGAAGGCGACCATGTTGCCGATGTCGTGGGCGACGACGTCGACTTTGTCCACGTGCAGCGCGTCGAGCACATCGGCCACATCGTGCCCCTGATTCTTCTTGTCGTAGCCGGTGGCTGGATGGGCGGAAAGGCCCATGCCGCGCAGGTCGGGTACGATCACCGTATGGGTTTTGGCGAGCGCGGCGGCGAGCGGTTCCCACATGTCGCCGCTCTCGCCATAGCCGTGCAACATGACCACAGCCGGCCCGTGTCCCCCGACGCGGACAAATATCCGGGTTCCGTTCGCGGCGATCGTTTCGGTTCGGAAGCTGCTCGGGTAAGGCGTCACGCCAGCCGCACAAGGTTGCGCGGCAAGTACTGAGCAGCATGCAATCAGGGACGCGAGCATTCGGATCATGATGAGCACCTTTGGGCCTGGTTGGTGGCGCTAACGATAGGTGCCCGCCGGATCGGCGGCTTGAAGAAACGTATCGAACTTGTCGCTCGATCCGCTGCCGTCAAGTTCCGAATGCGCTGCACGGCGCTAGCCGCGGGAGGATTGGCGGCCTGCGGCCATAATAGATTCGTTCAAGTTCGTGCATGAGCGGTCGGCTATGATCGGTTTTGTCACACGGTCGACCCAGATTTCTAATCGTGTGCAGTGACCTCATCACTTCACCGCGCCTCGATCGGAACAAGGGTGCCACATGACAACGCAGCTCGAAAACGCGCACGTCTCCATGCAAGATACGGAGCAAGGTAACGCCACGTTGACCGGCGACCTTCAATCTTGGGAGCGAAGCTTCCGCATCGCGATCGACACCATTCCCGGGTTGGCCTGGTTCGGCAGCGCCGATGGGCCGGTCGAATTCTTGAACAAACAGTGGTGCAAATACACGGGCATTGCGATGGACGATGCGTTGGGCTGGGGGTGGACCCGCACCATTCATCCTGAGGATTTTCCCCGCCTCGAGGCCCAGTGGAGCGATGCACTGATGCGCCGCCTGCCGGGTGAGCTCGAGGCACGCGTGCGCCGGTCCGACGGCGAATATCGCTGGTTTCTGTTTCGCTACGCGCCGCTACAGGACGATACGGGCCGAGTGCTCAAATGGTACGGGGCCAACATCGACATCGAAGCACGCAAGCTCGCTGAGAAGGCGTTGCAGGCGTCGGAGCAACTGGCTCGCGCGCAGGTCGATGCCCTCAAGAGTTCCCTCGATGCCCTCGCGATGGAACCGGACCCGAATCGGCTCGTCGCGCACAGCCTGCGGACCTTGTCTCGGCAATTCGACGCGCACAGCATGAGCGTATGGCGCCGCGATCCGGCCGACGGCACGGTTGGGCTGGCATACGCTTTCGAAGACGGTTACGTCATACCCAACACCGACTCGCGGTTCGCCGGGCTGGATCTGTCGCTACCGATGGACGAGGCCTATCCGTGGCCCGAAGTGTTCCGTTCCGGAAAGGCGAACGTTATCGAGGATATTCGGGCCGTTCCGTCCTTTCCCTTGTGCGACAGGCTGATCCCGCTCGGTATCGTCACGGTTCTTTTAGTGCCGATGGTCATCGCCGGATGTTTGGAAGGCGCCATCGGACTTCGCTTCAAGCAGCGCCGCGCCTTCCGGAGCGAGGAGGTCGAACTGGCCCAGGCACTGACCAATCAGACCACCCTGATGATCCGGTTGGCCGAGTTGTCGGCG
The DNA here is from genome assembly GCF_029536165.1 of Paraburkholderia sp. SUR17. NCBI lineage: Bacteria > Pseudomonadati > Pseudomonadota > Betaproteobacteria > Burkholderiales > Burkholderiaceae > Paraburkholderia > Paraburkholderia sp. SUR17. The sequence goes on along the minus strand of NZ_CP120509.1, from coordinate 2,627,723 downwards.
CAAGGCCGGGAAACCGCGATTACGGCGGAACGCAACCGCATCGCGCGCGATATTCACGACACGCTGGCACAAGGCCTGACTGGCGTCATCGTCCAGCTAGAGGCTGCAGAAGACGCCAGCCGGCGCGGCCTCGGGCGCGACGCGGAGCGGCACGTCACATCGGCGCGCAATCTGGCGCGAGAAAGCCTGAGCGAGGCCAGGCGGTCTGTTGCGGCGCTGCGTCCTCAGCCTCTCGAGGAAGGCGCCGTCACCGATGCCCTACGCGTGCTCATCAGGCGGTTGACCGATGGCGTCGCACTCGACGCCGATTTCCGCGTTCTAGGCGTGCCCCGGGCGCTTCCGCGCGACTGGGAAGACAACCTGTTCCGGATCGCACAGGAGCTCGTGACCAACGTGCTTCGCCATGCCAAGGCGTCTTGTATCGCCGTTACCCTTGCCTTCACCGAAGAGGACGTCCGGCTCGAATGTGCGGACGACGGCTGCGGCTTCGATTCGTCCGCGAAACATGAGGGCTTTGGCGTAATGGGCATACGCGAGCGTATTGACGCCATGGGGGGCCGCATGAAGTTGACGAGCTCGATCGGTCGCGGCACCGAGGTGTCGATCCGCCTGCCAACCCCTTCTGTGGTGTCCGGCGTGCCACGAGCGTGACGATGGAGCTATCGATGTCTGACACGAATCAGCAGCCGGCACCCATACGCGTTCTCATTGCCGACGACCACGTGACGGTTCGAGAGGGGCTGGCAGCGATCATCGGGCGGCAGCCGGACATGGTCGTGGTCGCGGAGGCCACCAACGGCCAGCAGTGCGTCGACCGATGGCTCGAGTGCCGTCCCGACGTGACCTTGCTGGATCTGCGCATGCCGATTCTCGACGGCGTGGGCGCGATAGAAGCGATTCGCCGCGCTGAACCCTCGGCCAGGTTGATGGTCTTGACCACGTTCGACAGCGATCACGACATCTCCCGGGCCATCATGGCAGGAGCCAAGGGATACATGCTCAAGGACGCTCAGCGTGAGGAACTGTTGGAATGCATCCGCAAAGTTCACGCCGGCAAGACTCAGATTCCTTCGTTCCTCGTTGCAAAACTCGCAGCCGGTGTCAGCGGCGAGGCGTTGACGAGTCGCGAACTCGAAGTCCTCTCCATGCTGGCGGGCGGGTGCAGCAACAAGGACATCGGGGCGCGCCTCGGCATCGGCGAAACGACTGTCAAGTCTCATCTGCGCAGCATCTTCAGCAAACTGCAGGTCCTGAGCCGCACGGAAGCGGTGGCGGTGGGTAGCAGGCGCGGCCTTATCCGGTTGTAGATTTTGGGACTTCGCACGCCTCTAGTTCGAATGGATGAGGCCCGTATGATCCGTTAGCGCGGTACGCGTGCCCGTCGACCGATCAATAGATTGCGGACGCGATCGGCGCGATAGTGTGGCCCGGCGGGAGTGAATCTCTCCAACTCGAGGGCAATGACCATGCGCGCGTCGGTTGAAAACGAGAATGTCGTTTCGATTGTCACTGAGCTTCTCCAATGTGCAAGCCGGGTGCTCGAGCGGGATGGACAGAGCGCCAGGAAGGAAATCCAGCGGGCGCTGGATCTTCTCCTGGCCTGCCAGGCGAACAACACGGGAATCCAGCCGCGCAATACTGAATATCGCGCCCAGGGGTTGGCGCTTTGGCAAGCGCGACGGGTCATCGATCATGTCGCGGGCAATCTCGAGACGCAGATTCGAGTTGAAGAGTTGGCGAGCGTGACGCGGCTCAGCAAGAGCCATTTTTTCCGGGCGTTCCGGCTTAGTTTCAGCACGTCGCCGCACGCCTACATTCTCACGCTGCGGCTCGCACGCGCGAGAGAGATGCTGATGGCAAGCGACGAGCAGATCAGTCGCGTGGCCGCGGCTTGCGGATTTGCCGATCAAGCGCATTTCTCGAGGATCTTTCGGCGGGAAATTGGCTGCGCGCCAGGATTGTGGCGGCGCGAGCAGCGCCGATCGTCCATCGCCGACAGGGCGAGTTCGGCGCCCGGCGCCGCGCCCCGCGTCGCGCGGGCATGCTAACCGGCAAGTTCGATACATTCGACGAAAGCCGGACACCCGCTGAGCATCTAAACGTATCCCAGCAATCTACACTGGGCCGCACTCGTGCATCTCGCGGCCTCTATTCACGAGGTCCAGGAGAAACGACATGGATATGCAATTGAAGAATCGGCTGGCGCTGGTGACCGGCAGCACCGCCGGCATCGGTCTTGCCATTGCACAAGGACTCGCCGCGGAAGGCGCGCGCGTCATCGTGAACGGCAGGACGCAGGAGGCGGTCGACCGGGCTGTGCGGTCGATTGCGGAGGCGACGGGTAACAAGCCGCTCGGTTTCGCCGGCGATCTGAGCGATGCCGCCCAGGCCGAGGCACTTGTGCGTGCGTTCCCGAACGTGGAGATTCTCGTCAATAGTCTGGGCATTTTCGAGCCCAAGCCGTTCGAAGAGATCCCCGACGAGGACTGGCGCCGTTTCTTCGACGTGAACGTGCTCAGCGGCGTGCGCCTCGCGCGTATGTATCTTCCCGCGATGCGGCGCGCCGACTGGGGGCGCATCATCTTCATCTCCAGCGAGAGCGGTGTGCAGATTCCGGTCGAGATGGTTCACTACGGCGTGACCAAGACCGCGTTGCTTGGCGTGTCGCGAGGTCTGGCCGAGACCGTCGCAGGGACCGGTATTACCGTGAACAGCGTTCTACCGGGGCCGACCAAGTCACGAGGCGTTACCGACTTTGTCGATGCGTTGGCACAGGGTGACGAAAAGACATTCGAGCAAGTCGAAAAGGAGTTTTTCGAAAACATTCGGCCGACGTCCCTCATCAAGCGTTTCGCCTCGCCCGAAGAGGTCGCGTCGATGGTAACGTATCTCGCCAGCCCGTTGGCTTCGGCGACGACGGGGGCAGCGTTGCGTGTCGACGGTGGCGTCGTCAAGAGCGCTTTCTAGTGTTTTATCCGCACCCCCAATGGCGGGAGATGGCCGCTCTCGCTCATCAGTCATGCTGAGTTATGTTGCGCTTACCGAAGGTTCGCCTGGAAGAACTGAAGGGCCATCTGATCGAGTTGTGTATGGAAGGCGGCCCGGTGAAACCCGACAGCATCGACGCACAGTGCCGGCGCGCCCGCGCGCCGGGAAAATTCGCGATGCGGTGATTGCCGCCCATCCGCTTGCGGGCCAGCGGCGTCTAGTCGAGTTTCCACGCGCCCACCGCTTCGGCAAGCGTGCGGGCGCGTTCGTTGAGATCCTCGGTGGTAGTCATCAGATGCTGCACCATCCCGGCGTTCTGCTGTGTGACCGCATCAATGTCCTTGATGGCCTCGTTGAGTTGCCGCACGCCGTGGCTTTGCTCGCTTGCCGAGCGGCTCATGGCGTCGCTGAGTTGCGCGACTTCGTGCGCGGCGCTCACCACTTCGTCCATGGCGCTGCCCACGTCGGTACATAACCTCGCGCCCTCGGCAATCGTGCCGCGCGCGCTTCCAATCAGCGCTTCGATTTCGCGCGCCGCCTGAGCGCTGCGTTGCGCGAGGCTGCGCACTTCGCCGGCCACCACCGCGAACCCCTTGCCTTGATGACCGGCGCGCGCGGCTTCCACGGCAGCATTGAGCGCCAGGATGTTGGTCTGGAACGCGAGTTCGTTCACGACGGACACCACGGCGCTGATCTGCTGCGAATCGCGGGCAATTGAATCCATCGAATCGATCACAGCACGCACGCGCGTGCGGCTGGCATGCGCCAGTTCCGATGCTTGCCCGGCGAGCCGGTTGGTCTGCTCGGCCACCTGCGCGCTGCGCTGCACGCCTTCGCTGATCTGCTGCGTCGTCGCCGCGGTTTGCTGGATGGCCGCTGCCTGCGATTCGGCGCCGCTCGACAGGCGCGCGTTCTGAGTGTGCAGGCGACTCGCGCAATCGTCGACGGCCGCCGCTTCGCGGGTCACGGCGCTCAGCGTTCCGACGAGCCCTTGCTGCATCTGGGCGAGTGCGGCGAAGAGGCGCCGTGCCTGGGTGCGCTCATCCACGACAATGGCTTCGCGCAACTCGCCGAGCGCAATCGCGTGCACGGTTTGCATGGCATGGTCGAGCGGCCGGACCACCTTGGCGCCGAGCCAGCGCCTTCCGGCAAACGCAAGCACGACGCTCGCGAGAGCAAGCGCCGCGAAGCTCCAGAGCGCGACGGCTTCAAGGCGATGCACGCCGGCAACGTAGGTTGCGAGCGCACCCTCGGGCGGCGTGCTCGCCGCGCTGGCCGCCGCTTCGGCGAGCGTGGCATACGCGTAGGCACACGCCGCGCCGCCGGCAGCAATCGTCAGCGACATCGCAAGTCCCGCGCCGACGATCAGCGTGAGCGCGGCGGGAATGCGGACGTTCCTCATCTCGATCTCGGCCTCCGGCGTCAGAACTTGTGTACCAGACCGGCGATCTCGGTCGTGATGTTCTTGCCTGCGCCTACGGCGATGCCGGGTCCTGCGGCGTCGGCCACGGTGAATGCCGTCGTGCCGTGATTGCGCACGCCCGCCACGCCGGCGTAGAAGCCGGTGCGCTTCGAGAACGGATAGTCGTAGCGCAAGGCCCATGAGAGCGCATGCCCGTCGCCGCCGGAGCGAAGCCAGTACTGCCCGAAGCTTGCCAGCAGCGAGCCGCCCACGACATGACGAATCAGGGCATTCACTTCATAGAAGTCGTGATTCGGTGTTGCGTAGGCGCTTGAAATCGACGTGCTCACGCCCGTGGCGTTGCGGTGCATTTGATAGAGCGCCGCGGTTTTCACCACGCCGAAGTCGTATGACGCGCCGATCAGATAGAAGCGTCCCGTGCCGACAGGCGTCGTTGCGCTGAGCGTGGCGCGGGGTGCGAAGCGCTGCTGCAGATAATCCGCGTCGGCGGAAAACGCGCCGGCCTTGAAGCTCACGCTGGCCGAAAGCGTGTCGCCGAGCGAAGCCGGCATGCCGCCCGATCCGTTCGCGCCACGCGCATAGAGGGCGCGCAGCGTGAAGCCCGCCATTTCCGGCGACGTGTAGCGCAGCGAGTTGGCCGTGCGCGCCGAGGGCACGAATACGTAATTGTTGGTGGCGTTACCCCAGGCGAGCGCATTGAGTTCGCCGAGCGAGTACGTCACGTAGGTCAGGAACAACGGCGTGTAGTTGTTGCCGGCCTGGATCTGGCCGAACGGGCCCTGCACGCCTACCCACGCCTCCCGGTTGAACAAGGTCGTGCTGTTGGCCATGGCGCCCGAATTCGAATTGAAGCCGTTCTCCAGCTTGAAGACCACGTTGTAGCCGCCGCCGATGTTCTCCTTGCCGAGCAAGCCCCAGCGCGAGGGCGCAACGGAACTCGTCGCTTCGCGCACGACGGTCTTGCCGCCTGCGTTGGCGGCCTGGATCGCCGTATCGATGATTCCGTAGAGCGTGACGGCCGACTGGGCGTGGGCGCTCGTCGCGTTGAGCGCGGCAACGGCGGCAAGGGCGGCGGTGGCGAGTGGGGCAAATTGCGGCTTCATGTCGTCTCCTGAACGGTGCCGTCGGGATGCGGCACTCTCTGAGGGCAGGAGTTTTGTGTATGAAGCAATCGAAGTCAATAAAAAATATACAAAACTATAGAAAACACCAGGTTGTATATTTGACGTGAAATCCGCGGACGAACGGCTGCCGCGCCCGGGGCGACGGGGCGCGGCAGTACGGCAGGCAAGACGGGAGGGCGGTCAGCGGGAAGGCGGGAACAGATCGGCGTCCGCGAGGATGATGTCCGCTGTCTGGTGGTAGTGCGTGGTGAGGAGCTTGATGGCGAGCGCCGCGTCGCCGGCTACGACCGCGTCGAGCATGGCTTTGTGCTCGGCGCCTTCGTGGCGTCGCGGAAACACTCGCCGCACGGAAAGCTGCCGGTAGCGGTAGAGCTGGTCTGCAAGCTGGTCGCAAAAGCTGATGAGCCAGCGTGACTGGCACCCGCCGATCAGCGCGCGATGGAACTCGCGGTGGCGGCGCTCCCACTCGGGGTTCTCCTTGTACTCGGTTTCGCTGAGCGAGCGCGGCACCTTGGAGAGCCGGTGGTAGGCCAGCACAACGGCTTCTTCCCACTCCACCGAGCGGCTCGCGAAGGCTTCGCGCAGCGCGACTTCCTCCAGCCAGCAGCGCGTTTTCGTGATTTCCTGGAGGTCGCTCGCGCTGATGCCCGCTACCGCGAAGCCACGCTGGTCGCGCCGTTCCACGAGTCCATCCGACGTCAGGCGATTGAGCGCCTCGCGAACGGGGGTCTGTCCGGCCTGGTACTGCTCGCAAAGGAACTCGATCTGCAGCCGGCGTCCCGGCTCCAGCTTGCCGTCGAGCAGGTCTGCGCGGATGCGGTCGTACAGGTTCGTGGCGAGCGTGGCGGCGCTGGCGTGGGCGCCGCCCGCGCCTGCGGGCGTTACGGGAGAGATCGCTGTGCGTGACAACTTCACACCTTCAGAGGTTTCGTCTGGCGCAAAGTATATCTGATCCGCGCGCGGTTCCGGTGCGATATGAATGTTTTGGGGTTTTCCCTTGGAAAATACATAAAAACGTCGACATGAGGGTTTTGTATATATTATGATCGGCAACAGGTCGAATCGCTGGAGGCATAGGAATGGAGACATTGACGCTGGATCAAGCCAATCGCATCGTCGCGGCTGCGTTGCAGGCGGCCCGCCGCGACGGATTGCGGCCCATGGCGCTCGTCGTGCTGGACGAGGCGGGCCAGGTGAAGCTGGTGACGCGCGAGGATGGCGCCACGCCGCTTCGCGTGGATATCGCGCACGGCAAGGCCGCGGCGGCGTTCGGCATGGGCATCGCATCGCGCACGCTGCACGAGCGCGCCAGCGGCAACCCGGTGTTCTTCAACGCCATCGCGCCCGCGTGCGGCGGCAAGTTCATCGCGCAGACCGGCGCGGTCGTGATCGTCGCGCCGAACGGGCAGACCATCGGCGCGATAGGCGCAAGCGGCGGCACGGGGGACGAGGACGAAGCCATCTGCATCGAAGGTCTGCGCGCAGCGGGCTTCGCGCACCGTTGACGCGAGCCGAGCCATGCAAGCCGCTTACCGCTGCGCGTGCCACGGCATCGACATCCATGCGCACGTCGTGCCCGCCGAATTTCCGCGCTATCTGGGCGCGAGTGTGCCGCGCGACTGGCCGTCCATGCAGCCGGCGCACGCCTGCCACCGCCACGTGGTGATCGACGGCAAGATCTATCGCACCGTGTCCGACCTGTGCTGGGACACGGATAAACGCCTTGCCGACATGGACAGCCAGAACGTGGCCGTGCAGGCGATCTCGCCCATGCCCGAGTTGCTCTCCTACTGGATGGCGGCCGCCGATGCGCTGCCGCTGTTGCAGTACCTCAATGACACGATCGCAGGCATGGTGGAGGCGAGCAGGGGGCGACTCGTCGGGCTCGGCGCGGTGCCGCTGCAGGACGTGGACGCGGCGATCCGCGAACTCGAACGGCTGATGGCGATGCCGGGTGTTGCGGGCGTGGAAATTGGCAGCAACATTAATGGCGCGCCGGTGGGCGCTCCGCAGTTCGACGCGTTTTTCGAAACCTGCGAAGCGCTTGGCGCGGCGGTATTCGTCCATGCGATCAGACCGGCTGGCAAGGAGCGTCTCGTCGGTCCCGCGCAGCTGGTGCAGGCGCTCGCTTTTCCATCCGACGTCGGGCTCGCCGCCGCTTCGGCCATCACGTCTAACCTGATCGTGCGGTATCCGAAACTTCGTATTGGTTTCAGTCACGGCGGCGGTACCCTGGCTTCGCTGCTGCCCCGCCTCGAACAGGCCAGCCGCGTTTTCGCGCCGCTGCGCGAGACGCTTCAGGCTGCGCCGCGCGAGCAGGCACGCGGCCTCTGGTACGACTCGCTCGTGTTCGATCCGGCCACGCTGCGCCATCTCGTCGAAACGTTTGGCGACACGCGCGTGATGCTGGGTACCGATTACCCGTTCGCGTTCCGCGAGCACGATCCCGTGGGCGGCGTAGTCCGACTCGGGCTCGACGCCGCGGCCGCCGAACGGCTCATCTATCGCAACGCCCGGGAATTTCTGGGCATCAGCAACGGAGCATGACATGACGCAGTGCCTCGTCACCGGCCTGAGAGGCATCGAGATCGGCGTACCGGATCTCGAACTGGCCGCGGCCTTTTACGCACACACCTGGCATCTCACCGAACTCACGCGACGCCCGGAAAAAGTCTACTTTCGCGGCACGGGTGCCGCACACCACATCCTCACGCTCGCGCAGAGCGAACGTGCCGACGTGCGCGCCATCGAGTTCAGCGTGGCCGACGTCGCGCACCTCGATACGCTCGCGCAGTCCATCGTCCTGCATGGCGGCACCGTGATCTCCGGTCCCGCACCCACGACGATGCCAGGCGGCGGCTCGATGCTCGAAGCACTTGATCCGCAGGGGCGCGTGCTGCGCTTCATCGCAGGCGCGCGCAGTCATGCGGATACGCAAAGCGTGAAAGACCGTCCCATCAAGATCACGCACGTCGTGCTCAACAGCGAGAACGTGGCGGTCGCGCAGGTGTTCTTCGAAAATGCGCTGGGCTTCAGGCTGTCCGACCGCACGCGCATCATGGCCTTCATGCGCTGTTCGAGCGATCACCACAGCATCGCGCTCGCAGATGCGCAGGAGAACACGCTCAATCACATCGCTTTTCTGATGCCGGACCTCGATTCCGTGATGCGCGGTGGTGGCCGTATGAACGACGCGGGCTATCCGGTGGAATGGGGCGTGGGGCGCCACGGGCCGGGCAACAACGTGTTCGCGTATTTCCTCGGGCCCGCCGATTTCGTCATCGAATACACAGCCGAGGTGCTACAGGTGGACGACAGTTATCGCACGGGCGGACCGGACGACTGGAAGTGGCCGCCGGGGCGCATCGATCAGTGGGGCGTGGGGCGCGCGCCGTCCGATCGCCTCAAGACCGCGCAGAAAACCATCTTCTTTCGCCCGCCGCAAGGTGTTGCGGCACTGAGCGACAACTGAGCGGCATCTGCCCTGAAAGAACGTTTCCCTCAACCGATTGATTCATCCGATAGCTCGAATACATCATGAAACTGGTTACTTTCCGATCGGGCGACACCACGCGCCTGGGTGTTCTGGACGGCGAGCACGTCGTCGATCTCAACAAGGCCGACGCCCGCGTGCCGGCGGATCTGCGCGCGGCGCTCAAGGCCGGCGTGGACCTCAACGCGGCCGCGCAACGTGCTATCGCGAGCGGCGAGCATCGCGCGCCCTACGCGTCGCTCGACCTTGCGCCCGTCGTGCCCGAGCCGGGCAAGATCGTCTGCCTCGGCCACAACTTTTACGATCACGCGAAAGAGGGCGGCAATCTGAAGCCCGTTTATCCGCTCATCTTCTTTCGCGGCGCGTCGTCGCTGATCGCGCACGAAGACCCCGTGATCCGTCCGCGTGTGTCGGAAAAGCTCGATTACGAGGCCGAACTCATGATCGTGATCGGCAAGCGCGCGCGCCACGTGAAGCGCGAAAACGCGCTCGACTACGTGTTCGGCTACGCGTGCTTCAACGACGTTTCGGTGCGCGACTATCAGAAGCGCACGACGCAGTGGACCATCGGCAAGAACTTCGACGGCACGGGCGCCTTCGGGCCGTGGCTCGTGACCGTCGACGATCTGCCGCCGGGTGCCGAAGGCCTCACGTTGCGCCTCATTCTCAACGGCCAGGTGATGCAGCAGGCCAGCACGAGCGACATGATCTGGGGCGTGGCCGAAACCATCGAGCTGTTGACCGAATGCCTGACGCTCGAACCCGGCGATGTGGTGGCGATGGGCACGCCCGCGGGCGTGGGCTGGGCGCGCGATCCGTCGGTGTGGCTCAAGCACGGCGATGTCGTGGAAGTAGACATCGAACGCGTGGGCCGTCTGCGCAACACGGTGCAGGACGAAGCGGGTGCGTGACGATGGCGACGAGTAACCATTACGAAGTGATCGTGGTCGGCTTCGGGCCGTCCGGCGCCGTGGCAACCGCTTTGCTCGGGCAGCTTGGCCGCAAGGTACTGTGCGTGGACCGCGCGCGCGAGGTGTACGACAAGCCGCGCGCCATCGCCGTGGATCACGAGATCATGCGCGTGTTCCAGGGGCTCGGCGTGGTGGACCGCATTGCCGAACACATCGCCGTGTTTCCGCCTTCGGAGTACTACGGCGTGGACGGCCAGCTCATCAAACGCATCGACACGGTGCCCAAGCCCTGGCCCCTCGGCTACATGCCGACCATGGTGTTTACGCAGCCGCCGGTGGAAGCCGCGCTGCGCGAGCATGCGAGCGCCTATGCGTCGGTGGAGGTGGCGCTCGGCACGGAACTCGTGGACTTCGAACAGAGCACGCACGGCGTGAGCGTTCAGTTGAAGGACGACACGGGTGCCGCGCGCGCGGTCACGTGCGATTACCTGATTGGCTGCGACGGCGCATCGAGCACGGTGCGCACGCAACTCGGCATCGCCTACGAAGACCTCGTGTTCGACGAGCCGTGGCTCGTGGTGGATGTGCGCGTGAACGAAAGCGGCCTTGCGAAGCTGCCGAAGGTGGCGGTGCAGTACTGCGAGCCATCGCGGCCGTGCACCTATGTCGTCGGGCCGGGCGCACACCGTCGGTGGGAAATCATGCTGATGCCCGGCGAAGACCCGCGCGAGATGCAGACCGAGGCACAGGTGTGGAAGCTGCTGTCGCGCTGGCTTTCGCCTGAAGACGGTCAACTGTGGCGCGCCGCGAGTTATCGCTTTCATGCGCTCGTCGCGCAGGAATGGCGGCGTGGGCGCATTTTCATTGCCGGCGACGCGGCGCATCAGCAGCCGCCGTTCATTGGTCAGGGGATGTGCCAGGGCATTCGCGACGTGGTGAATCTCGTCTGGAAGCTCGACGCCGTGATGAGCGGCACGGCCCAGCCCGCGCTGCTCGACAGCTACGCCGAGGAGCGCGGCCTGCACGTACGGCAGCTCACCACGCGCATCAAGGAACTCGGCAAGGTGATCTGCGAGCGCGACGTTGCTGCAGCACGCGAGCGCGATGCACGCCTCTTGCGTGAAGCGGCCGGCCAGATCAAGACGATTGCGCGCCAGGACATCGTGCCGAAGCTCGAAGCGGGTTTGCTTGCGAGCGCCGCGCATGCTGCCAACGGCACGCTGTTTCCGCAGCCGCGCGTGCGTGTTGATGCCGTGGTTGCCGACGGTGGCGATGGCGCCAATGCGGCCTTGCTCGATACCGTGGTGGGCGGCCATTGGCGCATCGTCACGCTGGGTAGCGAGCCGGTTTCACAGGCGGCGCGCGATGCCGCGCAGCGCATCGGCGCGCAGCTCGTCGAACTCGTGCCGGACGGCGACGCGAATCGGGCGGCCGCATGGCCCGGCGTGCATCGGGTCGTGGAAGTGGATGGCGTGCTCGCGGCCTGGTTCCGGCGCAACGAATGCAGCGCGGCGATCGTGCGTCCCGACCACTACGTCTACGGCGTAGCGAGCGATGCGGCGACACTCGCCGCATCGCTCGAGCAACTGGAGGCAGCGCTGCACGGATGACACCTCGCAAGCGGAGCGCGGCCTTCATCATGCCCGCTCCCCGCATGCACCCACCGGTGAAGCCGCCCTCAAGAGGCGGCGCCGACACTACACAACACGGAGACAATCTTGGCAACGTCCATCAACGCTCGCGAGGAACTGGCGCTCGCCCCCATCGGGAGGTTTCATATAACCTTCGCGATTCTGGTCGGATTCATCATGTTTTTCGACGGATTCGATCTCTTCAATGCGGCTTACGTCATCCCGCTCGTCAGGAAGTCGTGGCAACCGTCGCCGGCGATGATCGGCGTCATGCTCTCGAGCGGTATCGTCGGGCTCTCGATCGGATCGGTGGTTCAAGGATTGCTGTCGGATCGATTCGGGCGTCGACGCGTGATGTTGCTCGCACTCTGGTTGTTGACGGCGGCGAGCGGCGCGCTGGCAACCGTGGCTCACACGCCGCTGGCTTTCGCTCTACTTCGTCTCGTACTGGGAACAGCCCTTGGGATGGTCACGCCGCTGGCGCTCACGTGTATCAACGAGTGGGCGCCGCGAAAGCACGCGAATACTTACGCCACCTGGGTTTTTCAATTCGGCTTCTCGGCGGGCGGGATATTCGCAGGGGTAGCAGGAATTCTTCTTACCCCGCGTTTCGGCTGGCAATCCCTCTACTACATCGGGATCCTGTCTGCCGTTGTCGCCGCTGTCGCGACCATCTGGCTTCCCGAATCCATTCAATACCTGCTAATTCGCCGGCGCTTTGACGAGGCGCGCCAACTTCTTTCGCGACTGCGGCCCGAGCGCAGCGAGCTATATCGCGATGCGGTGTTGGCGACTGCGGTCAAGGCCACCCGTGTTGGCTCGATTGCAGATCTTGTCGGGCCGTTGTATCGCAGAAATACGATCGTGCATTGGATCACCGGCTTTCTTAGTCTCTTTTGCATCCATGGCCTCACCGGTTGGCTACCGTCGCTCGTCGTGAATCGTGGTGAAGGCGTCACGTCGGCGTTCGCGTACGGAACGCTCGTCATGACCGCGTCTGTCGTGGGCGGCATCTCCATGGGATGGCTGGCCGACAAGCTCCAGAGCCGTATCCGCGTCATGATCGTGGGATATATCGCCACTGCGGCTTCGATGGGAGCGGTGGCATTTTCTCTTTGGCAAGCGCCGGCACTCGTTGCAGTCGCGGTCGCGTCGACCGGCTTTTTCATGTTCGGCTCGCAGGCCGTACTGAATAACTATCAGGCGATGTGCTATCGGACCGAGGTGCGAGGCACGGGAATCGGCATCGCGATCGGGTTGAACCGCGTGGGCGGCATTCTTGGACCCTTCATCATTGGGCTTGTCGTTTCGATCAATCCAGACCCGAGCTACACCTTCGGCGTGTTCTGTGCCGCCGCGGCGCTGTCGGCCCTCGTGATCGCCCTCGGCCGCACCGAGATCACGGCAAGGCGATCGAGCGATATTGCGAGCGCCGACAGTTCGGCACCTTCGGTATCGACCATGCCCGGTTCCGCACAGCCGAATGGTTCAAAGTGATCCGCGTTGTTGTGTCGCGTTGGTCGGACAGGCATATCGAATTGGAAAATTCAATGAAAGTCAAAGTAGTGTCGAAGCGGTTCGACGCCAAAGATATCTGTGTGCTTGAACTTGCCGATCCGGCGGGCAACGAACTTCCATCGTTCTCGGCGGGGGCACATATCGATGTCCACGTTGGTGCCGGCATGATTCGGCAGTATTCCCTCTGTAATTCGCCAGAAGAGAGAAATCGCTATCGACTCGGTGTACTGCTCGATCCGAACTCGCGGGGCGGGTCGAAGGCGATACATCGCCTTAATGAGGGAGATGTCCTCGAGATTAGCGAGCCAAAAAATCACTTCCCTCTGGCCCACGAAGCCTCGCATTCGGTACTCATGGCCGGTGGTATTGGCGTAACGCCAATTCTCTCCATGGCAGAGAGCCTTCTCCGTATTGGAGCCTCGTTCGAAATGCACTACGCGACGCGAGATGCTGAGCGAACGGCGTTTCGCGATCGAATGAGTGCAGAGGACCTGTCTTCCCGTGTTTGTGTGTATCACGACGACGCCCCCGAAAGGGAGCGCCTTGACATCCGGCGCGTGGTCGACAAGCCTGGCCCGAAGACACATCTGTACGTCTGCGGACCCGGCGGCTTCATAGAAAAAGTCATACAGGAAGCGCAAGCAGCGGGCTGGGACCACGCGAACATACATCGCGAGTACTTCACGTCGACTGAATCCGGCTCCGGGCCGTCAACTGCTTTCAACGTAAAAATCGCAAGCACGGGAAAGGTCGTTCCCGTCTTGCCGGAGCAAAGCATAGTTGAGGCGCTTGCCGCCGAGGGTATCGATATTCCGACTTCATGCGAGCAAGGCGTTTGCGGTACATGCCTTACGCGCCTGATTGCCGGTCATCCCGATCATCGTGACATGTACCTCACTGATGACGAGCGCGAGGCAAACGATCGGATTCTGCCGTGTTGTTCCCGCTCGAAGAGCGACCTTCTGATACTGGATCTGTGATGCGTCGACAGGGCGCCAATCTCGTTAGTGAAGAGGGCAGGTAGTCCTTTCTGGCCGTCAACCGTAAAGCGATTGAATTCGGAGAGTGGGATATGAAATTTCTGAAAAACACGTGGTACCCCGCGATGTGGACAAAGGACCTTGAACCGGGTTCAATGGTCGGCCGAACCATCATCAACGAACCCGTGCTGTTCGCCCGCAAGCCTGACGGGTCGCTCGCTGCGATGTCGGACGTGTGCCCGCACCGATACGTGCCGTTGTCTCTTGGCAGGATGCTCGAGGACGGAAGGGTTCAATGCGTGTACCACGGGCTTGAGTTCGACTCTTCCGGCCATTGCGTTCGCAATCCGCATGGCGAGGGGAAAATCCCGACCGGGCTGTGCACAAGAACGTATGCCGTTCAGGAGAAGCACACGATTATCTGGATCTGGATGGGCGAGCAGACGCCGGATGTCGCGACGATTCCCGATTTCAGTCTCATGGATGACGCGGACGATGGAATGTCGCGCGGGCGAGACAGCATGGTCATCGAGGCCAACTATCTGCTGATCGCGGACAACCTGCTGGACCTGAGTCACGCGAATTTCCTGCATGACGGCATTCTTGGCCTGCCGGAGCATAGCAGCGCGAAGATCACTGTGGACCAGACCGGCAATACCGTGCGAACCGGAAGATGGATGCCGGATGTGCCTGTCGCGCGCCTGCACGATCTTCTGTTCAAGCGCGATGGCAAAAAGGTCGATATGTGGAACGATATTCGCTGGGACGCGCCCGGTTGCCTCATTCTTACCCATGGTTTCGCAACGCCGGGTTGCGATCGTGCGGACGCGTTCGAATTTCGGGCCGTGCATCTGCTGACTCCGGAAACCGCGTGCCGCACGCATTACGCGTATGGCATTGTGCGAACGCCAACGGCGGACGAACCGGAGGTGCAGGCAGAGGTCGCGGAGACTCGTCGGTTCGTTTTCGAACAGCAGGACAAGGTCGTCCTGGAGGCTCAACAGCGTCGACTCGGAAACCGCTCCTTTTCCGACGCAAAACCGGTGCTGCTCTCGGTCGACGCGGCGTCGGTCAGAATGCGACGGATAGTGGACAAGTTGATCGCCGATGAAGAACGGTTGTCGATCACGGCGGGGGAGAAGACTGCCGTTTAAGGTCGCAGCAGAACGAGCGATTGCCGTTGTTGCTGTAGTCGCGCCGGATCGGAAGACGGCTTGATTGCACGGCCATGCGGTTCCTGTTAAGCCAGGCGAGAGCCGTCCGGAACTGCAATGGGCCGGGTGTCCGTATTGCGTGCAAAGTCCGTCGCTTCGTTCTGAACGGTGAAAGGAGCGATCGTTCCGATACCCTGCCGCGGCGGCGAAATTGCGTCGGCAGGGCGATGCCCGTGGGCGAGGTGTTTGTTATTTAACTAGTACAACGAAATAAATATATAAATGGAGACAACATGAAAAATTGCGGTATGGCGGGAATCGCGGCCATGGCGATCGGCGTGCCATGTATCGCTCACGCGCAGGGAAGCGTAACCCTGTACGGAATCATCGATACGGGTATCGAGTACGCCAGCGTCAGTGGGAAATCGACAACGAGGCTCGAAAGCAGTCCGGTGTATCCCACCCGTTGGGGTTTGACAGGTCGGGAAGAGTTGGGCGGCGGGACGGCCCTGATATTCAAGCTCGAAAACGGGTTTAACGTCGACAACGGCACGTCTCTTCAGAACGGTGCGTTGTTCGGCCGGGAGGCATGGGTTGGCATCAAGAACAATCTCGGCCAGATACAGTTTGGCGTCAACTACACGCCATTTCATACCACGTTGGTTACCTATTCTTTGGGTGGAATCGATACTTTGGCGTGGGGTAACGCCGCAAACAATTTCGTTCTGCCCGTCACGCTGAGAACCAATAATTCTGTTCGCTACGTTTCCCCCGCAATGGCAGGTTTCACGCTTAGAGCATCGTATGCGTTAGGAAGCAATGGGGCTACGAATCTTCCCCGAACCTTCGGGAACACTATGGCTGTGGGAGTCAGCTACTCGCTAAAGAGTTTCTCGGCGGACGTTGATTTCATGACACAGGTTTATAGCACGGCCACCACACCAACGGCGGCGTCGCAGACGCAGACTGGAAACTACGCCCTCTTTGCGGCGAAATACGATTTCGGGCTGGTGCAGGCAGCCGTCCTGTTCGAAACGCATCGCGGGGGTTCTGCTCTGGGTTCGGCGGCCAACTACGCCAACGTCAACAACAATTTCTACGAAGTCAGCCTGGTCGTGCCGATCAAACTGAGTGGCTTGATGTTCAGCTTCGGACAATATAAGAATCTGGCCAATAGCGCCGGAAATGCAACGTCGTATGGCGTTCGGTATGACTATCCGCTCTCGAAGCGAACGGCCGTGTATGCCGGGGTGGCAGCGGTTGTGAATGGCAGTGCGGCTTCGTTCACCGTCAACGATTCGGCTGGCGCGGGTGTTTCCGTGGGTACGCCGGGTCACAACGTCGTAGCCGGGTTGATCGGCATGAGCCATAAGTTTTGAAAGAGCCGGGCGTTTCACGGCCGCTTCCCCATGAAGCGGCCTTTTTCAATGCGCAGCCGTAGACGCCGTCATTGAGGATGCGGCGCCCACAGCGGAAAGGCGAGATTCAGCCAGACGTTGCTGCTTTTCGACGTATTGGCCGCATACACGCCTTGCTGGTAATTCATGCTGATGTTGTACCAGCGGCCGTCGTATGCGATGGACGGGCCGACGGCAAAACTTCGGTACCGGTTGCCGCCCGTGGCGACCGTCACGCCGTTGAGCTCGTCGTCGCCGAACTGGTTCACGTAGGCGCCCACCACCCCCAGCTTCCACTTGCCGAAGTTCCATCCCGCCTGAAACTCGCCGGCATAGCCCGTGCCCGAGCGGTAGCCGGTGTCGCCGTTTTTCTGGTTGATCATGAGGCGGCTGGACAGCCCGACGTCGATACCGTTCGGCACGTTGTAGCGGATCGACAGCACGGGCTGTATCGACAGGTATCCCTCGGCCACGCTCGTCTTCGTCGGGCTGTAGGAGCCCGTTTCGAAGGCGAAGTCGAGGCCGGGCGAAATCGCGAAATTGGGCGTGACGTCCCATTTCAGGATCACCGGTGACACGGTGACGTTGGACAAACCGTTCTGCGTCGACTTGTTGCCGGCCACGTCGGTGTGCAGCCATACCACCGGCACGACGAGCTGCGAGTACACGTTCGCGCCCAGCACGGTCACCGGATAGGCGACGAGCACGCGCGTCGTTTCCGAGAACGCCGACGAATGAAACGGAACCGGCAGCTTCCTGCCGTCGTTTCCGTAAAGTCCGTTCGCAAAGCTGTAGTTGAACTGCTCGAGCGCGAAGATGCCCGGTATGGGCGGCATCGAGCCGATGTTGGTGCCCGCCGCGCCGGCCGGATAAGGCGCGACGTTGCCCTCGAAAGCGTGCGCCTTGCCCGCGAAACCTGCGGCCGCGATGGTGCCCGCCGCGACGGCGGCGATCGTTCTCGTGTTCATGTCGTCTCCTCGACAGTCTTGTTGATGTAATGGCCCGGGCGGTGTCGTGAGTGAACACGCGCCCGGGAGGTGAAACGGCTTCAGAAGGGGTAGTGGCGCGGTGCGGTCTGCAGCGTCAGCCAGCGCAGATCGGTGAAAGCGTCGATGCCGGCCTGACCGCCGAAGCGGCCCCAGCCGGATTCTTTGACGCCACCGAACGGCATCTGGGCTTCGTCGTGCACCGACGCGCCGTTGACGTGGCAGATGCCCGTCTGGATGCGCTGGGCCACGCGCCAGCCGCGCGCGACGTCGCGCGTGAACACGGCCGAAGACAAGCCGAACGCTGTGTCGTTCGCGTATGCGATCGCGGCTTCTTCGCCCGCTACGCGCACGATTGCCTTGACGGGCGCAAAAGTCTCTTCGTGGTAGATCTTCATCGCAGGCGTGACGCGATCGAGCAGCGTGGCCGGCATGAGCACCGTGCCGGCCTTGCCGCCGCAAACGAGCGTTGCGCCCTTGGCCAGCGCATCGTCGATCAGCGCGTTGCAGCGATGGACCGTGGTCATGTCTATGACGGAGCCCAGCACGACCGCGCCGTTACGTGTATCGCGCGGGTCGCCCGCCGGCAACGACGCGGCTTTCGCAGCCAGGCGGGCGACGAAGTCGTCTGCGATGGCGTCGTCCACGACGATGCGTTCCGTGGACATGCAGATCTGGCCTGAATTGGCGAACGCACCGAAGGCGACCGCGGCCACGGCATCGTCGAGGTCGGCATCGTCCAGCACGAGGGCCGGCGCCTTGCCGCCCAACTCCAGTACGGCCGGTTTCAGGTAACGGGCGCAGGTGAGCGCAATAAGGCGGCCGACGCGCGTGGAGCCGGTGAAGTTGACGCGACGCACGGCAGGGTGGCCGATCATTGCTTCCACGACGGCCGCTGCGTCGTCCGGGGCGTTCGTCACGAAGTTCACCACGCCGGCCGGCAGCCCGGCATCCTCCAGTGCTTCGACAATCAGGCTGTGCGTTGCGGGACACAGCTCGCTTGCCTTGAGCACGACGGTGTTCCCGCAGGCGAGCGGCACGGCGATTGCCCGCACGCCGAGAATGACGGGCGCGTTCCATGGGGCTATGCCGAGCACCACGCCCGCCGGCTGGCGCACGGCGAGAGCGAGATTGCCGGGCAGGTTCGAAGGGATGAGTTGCCCTTCGATGCGCGTAGTGAGGGCGGCCGCCTCCTGCAACATGTCGGCGGCCAGCTGCACGTTGAACGAGGCCCACAGCGCAGTCGCGCCGGTTTCCCCGGCCATGGCCGTGGCGAATGCGGGGGCTCGCGCGCGCAGCACGGCGGCCGCGGCGAGCAGCAGGGCGCGGCGCTCGCCTGGGCTGGATGCCGACCACGCGGGAAAGGCGTCGGCGGCACATTGCACGGCGCTCATGGCGTCTTCGGGCGTTGCTGCGGCGGCCACCGTCGCCACGGCGCCGTCCAGCGGATTGCAGCGCTCGAAGGTCGCGCTGTTGCGTGCGGGCCGCTTCTCGCCGCCGATGATCAATTGAACTCTCGTGGGCATGTGCTTGATAGTTTCGGTGTGGGTGGAGAGGACATGAGCGCCCCTCGTTGCACGCGAGAAAAAGGCGTGCGTGTAGCCACGCGCAGGCGAGGCTGCGCGGTCCAGAGAAGCGTGGAATGATCGCGAGGCCGATGAACGGCCTCGGGGCCGTCTGCGGTGTTTATCGGGCGAGCGCTTTAGCGCTCACCCATTGGCCGTGGAATCCTTCGTGCACGCGGCACGGGAATTTCACGACGGCGACGGGGCCGGCACTCAAGCGCAGCGCATCCAGAATCACGAGGTCGGTCCGGTTTTCCGCGCGGCGCCCTACCATGCTGAGCAGCCACCCGTCGCCTTCGGCTGCGTCGGCACTGCGCGGCACGAAGTGGGGCTCTTCGGGGGACGAGTCCGCGCCGGCATACCAGAAGTCGAGCTTGCCGGCCGCTTCGTCGAGGTGCGCAAGACACGTGAACGGCGGTCCTTTGGGACCCCACTGCAGCATCGGTCCCAGGTCTGTGTTGGAGGTCCCGAACCAGTAATGCCGCGTGCGTTTCATGGCGTAGCGCGGGTCGATGGTCGGCATTTCGCCTACATGCTCGATGAACCGCTTCACTTCGAAGCCGTCGTGCGGGAGGCTGAGTTCCAGCGTCCAGCGCTCTCCGAACGGCGGCTTTTCCTCTGCCGACGGGTCGTGCAAATCAGGAAACTGGCTGAGCCATCCGGACTCCGTAATGAAATGTTCGAGATGAAGCCGCGTGCCGTGCGGACCGTCCTCTTCCCATGCGTTGAACGTGTGCGTCTGAAAAACCGGCCGCGCGCTCCTGAACCAGCGGATCTTGCCGACGCCTTCGCGGCGCGGGATTACGGCGACCCAGGTGGTGCGGGTGTTGTCCCAGTGCCAGTACGGCTCGCCGCGCTGGATGCGCGCGAGTTCGCTCGTCATCGGGCAGATGACGAAAGCGATGTAGTGGCGCGACACGAGCATGTCGTGAACCATCGAGCAATAAGGCGCCTTGAAGCGTTCGGTGCGGGTCAACGAGCCTTCGGGGGCGATCGTGTAAATCTCGATCCACGGGTCCGGTACGCCTTCTGTGTTGTAGCCGAACGCGATGCACTCGCCCGTCTCGGGGTCCAGCTTGGGGTGCGCCGTGAACGTGCGGCTCTTGAGCGCGCCGTTGAAGTCGCGTTCGCCGAGCGTTTCGAGCGTCTCGGGATCGAGTTCGTAAGGGCGGCCCGACTCCTTCAACGCGTAGAGCTTGCCGTGATGCCAGAGCACCGAGGTGTTGGCCGTGTTGTTGTCGCAGCCGGCTACTTCCGGCGAATCGGTAAACGAGTTGCGATAGGCGCCGAACAACGCGCGCCGGGCCTGTCGTTCCCGCTGGAATTTTTCCGTGCGCACGTAGCGCGTCTTCAGATCCGCGTGCCCGTTCTCGAAGCGCACGCAGTGCACCATGCCGTCGCCATTGAGAAAGATGTCCTTGCCGTGCAGCGGCGGATAGCAGTGGTCGGCGCTGTTGCGGAAGTACGCTCCGTTCAGGGCGGCCGGAATCTGGCCGATGACTTCCAGATCGTGCACGTCGGCTTCGATGCGCACAGGGGCGGCGTAACCGCGGAACACGATATCGTCCGGAAACTGCAGACCGGGGGGAAGCGCAGTGGAATCCATGAATGGCTCTCTGTGGTGATGGGTAAATCAGACGAACATCGCGAGCATGCCGAGCGCGTCGGCGGGGCGCGGCACGCTGAAGCTGACGTCGCGCCAGTCCGACGCGGCCGGGCGCGCGAGACAGCGTTGGTGCCAGTCCTGTAGCCGGGGCCACGGGGCGAGCGAGATCGCGCATTGAGGGGCGAGGTCCATGACCGTTGCCACGTTGAGATCGGCTACGGTGAAGCGCTCGCCGAGTAGCCAGGGCTGCCGGCTCAAGTGCTGGTCGAGCACGGTCCATGGGCGTGCCAGCTTGCGCAGCGCGATCGCGGCCTCTGCTTCGCGGCGTCCTTCGGGGGCGAACAGTGCGCGGTTGACACTGGCGAGCAAGAGCGGCTTCTCCACCTCCGTCACGACCCAGAAGCTCCACTGCGTGGCGAGCGCGTCTTCGCGCCAGTCTTTGGGCCCCACGTCGTCGCCGTAGCGGTGGGCGAGGTACAGATTGATCGCCATCGATTCGTAGATCACGAAGTCGTCGTCGCGCAGCACCGGCACGCGGCCGTTGGGATTGATGGCGAGGAATTCCGGCGTGTGGGTGCTGCCGTCGAGGAAGTCGACCGGCTCGTGCCGAAAGGCAACGCCCAGTTCCTTGAGCATCCAGATCGAGCGATGAGCGCGCGAGGCCATCGCGCCGTAGAGCGTGAGCATTCGTCGTCTCCTTGTCGTTCAGGCTTGCGCGCCCGCGAGCGTTGCGCGGTGGCGCATCTGGCTGCGCACTTGCGACATCAGCGCGACGGCCAGCAGCGCCATGGCGCATGCCACCGCGCCAAGACCGGCGTAGCCGGCGGTCTGCACCACGACACCGCCGAGTGCAGGACCGATGCAGGAGCCCGCCATCGTCATCGCCGGGGTGGCCGCGGCAGCGCGGCCCGTGCTGTCCATCCGGTTCATGAGGCCGAAGAGGAACGTGTGCGTGAAGATCACGACCGACACGAACAGCGACGACGCGATGGCGTAAGGCCAGAACGTGGCGCTGTTCGACAGCGTGAGGGCGAGCGCGGCCTGCACCATGGGCCCGGCCGCGCCCACCGCTACCGACGAGACGCGCCGTTGCCACCAGGCCGCGAGCAATCCCGGCAGCAGGTTGACGAGTCCCATCACGATCAGCACGCCGTGAACCTTCTCTGCGCCAAAGCCGTGGGCGATACCGATGCGCTCCATGAAGCTGAACACCATGGCCTGGGTGAGCGTCAGGCAGATCACCACGCCGATCAGCAGCCGCGCAGCGGCCGGTACCTGCGTGGACGATTCGTGCGTAGTTGCCGTGTCGGCACGAGGCACTTTCGGAAACGCGACGAACGACACCAGTGCCACGAAAACCATCAGGGCCGCAAAGATTTCGAAGAGGAAGGTGGACCCTCCCTTTGCGATCCAGCCCGGCATGATGCCGAGGAACAGCAGGGCGAAGAGCCCCATGGCCGCATTCACGAGGCCGAACATGCGATGAGGATTGGCGCTGCGCCCGATACACCCGTGCGTGAACGACAGGGCCGTTCCCACGCCGAAGCCTGCGCTGGCGTGACAGAGCGCAACGGCCGCGAAGCTTTCCGGCGCCATCGGCCAGTAGCTTGCCAGCGCGAAGCTCGCAGCTGCGAGACCAAAGCCGCAACTCGTCGCGAGGCGATGCGCAAGGCGGTTGAAGAGGCGCGCGCTGATGACGCTGGCAACCAGCGCGCCGAGCATGAACAGCGTGACGGTGAGACCCGCCTGAGCCGGAGGGAAGCGATGGTGCTGCATCAGAGCGCCAACCCACAGCGGCAAGGCCACCATGTCGATCATGCCGATGACGTGGGCCAGGGTCAGGACGGCCCGGCCTGCGGGCGTGTCGGGGGTGCTCATGCGCGTCTCCATGGTGGACCGCCGTCTGGAAGCGGTCTTGTTGTTGTCCGGTGCCGTGACCGGATGGGTGCAGGAGCAGATGTTAGGAAGGTGCAGCTACAAAGAAAAACACTTCTTATCGTTGATTTGCATCAACGCTATCGATACCTTTGGAGGCTCTCCGTTACTCCACCTACGGTGTTTCATGCGCCTCGATCGATTCGACCTCAATCTGCTCATTGCGCTGGAGGCGTTGCTGGAAGAACGCAATGTCACGCGCGCCGCGGCCCGCATGCACGTGGGGCAATCCGCAGCCAGCGCCGCGTTGGGGCGCCTGCGCGATCACTTCGGTGACGAGTTGCTGATGCCGGTGGGACGCCGGCTCGTGCTGAGTCCTCTCGCGCAGACGCTTGTCCAGCCGGTGCGCGACACGCTGCGCCAGGCGAGAGAAACGCTTGCGTACCGCACCGGGTTCGATCCGGCACAGGCGCAATGCCGCTTCCGCGTGGGTGCGTCGGACTACGTCACGACCGTGCTGCTGGCTGGGCTGATGCAGACCTTGGCCGTTGAAGCGCCAGGCGTGGTACTCGACATCCGCAATCCGCCGGCTTCGCTGGAAAGCGCGATGGAGCAGGCCATGGTCGACCTGCTCGTCATGCCGCAGCAATACGCGCGGCCGTTGCCTTTTCCTCAGGAGGCTTTATTCGAGGACGAGCATGCGTGTCTGCTCTGGTCGGGACACGTGTTGGCGGATCAGCCAATGAGGTTCGAAGACTACGTGGGGCTCGGGCACGTAGCCGTGCGTTTCGGCGACGCACGCAGCATGACGTTCGAGGACTGGTTCCTGCCGCGCTACGGGCAACAGCGGCGCATCGAAGCGACGGTGGACAACTTCAGCACGCTCGGTTACCTGGTAGTGGGAACGCAGCGCGTGGCGACGCTTCACTGGCGCATGGCCGTGCACTTTGCGCAGCATCTGCCCGTCGTGGTGCGAGACGTGCCTGTCGATATGCCGCGCGTGGTCGAGACGATGGTCTGGCCACATCACCTTGACCAGGACCCGGCGCACGGCTGGCTGAGGAGGCGGATCGCGGAATTCGCCGCGACGTTGCCGGCGCCGCGCGGTCAGTCCGGCGTGTAGTGGTCGCGCGGTGGTCGCGCGTGCAGGCGAGGGCAGTCCGCTGGCCGATACTTTTTGCAAGGCGCTGTCGAAGTCGATTGGTCGGTGATGGCGTTATTCCGCAATAACGTGTTCCGGCTATACGGCGGGATAACGAAATTGAGGGGCTTTCTTTCAATCCGTACAACATCGTGGAGCGTGCCGGGCTGATGTTGTTCGAGGGTAGTCCAGAACATCGTCAGTACCTGCTTGTACGAAATTTTTTTGGGGGCACCGATGTCAACCGATAGCTGACCAGACTTGCGTTAAAGCGATAGCCGACTTCTAGCGTCAAGTTTCGCTTTATTCGTCACGCTTGTCGAATAAAGCAAAAGCAGACAAAAAGTAAGCCATAAGTTGATCGTCAGGTTAAGTGTGTGGCCCGGTGCGGTAGACGCTGAATAAACCAAAAACACGTAATAATTTGCGGAAATAAAGCAAAAGGTGGAGTTGATTGAATTTCGACGCAAGATGTTGATTTGTAGTGGTGTTTTATGTGAGCAATTTACTGAATAAAGCAGATATTGAGCGTTCTGCGATCGTAACGCGCTGGTGGCAACGCTCCAACGGGTTCTTAAGCAAAATGTGGTGCCCCCGAGCTTCGGCAGGGCGGGTTTCCGAATTACGACACAAGAGAGCCACATCGAGGCGCATGCTGCCACGCCAGCAAGGCAAACGAATCTTGCGAAATGCCTCTCCAAGATGAAGCGCGGCACTTCGTCGGTCATGGGCCAGGTGGAGCGCGCTCTTGTCCATGTGTTCTACTTGTCGAATGCAGACCTGGAAAATCAGTTTCATCAAAAGCTGCCACTACAAAGCGCTGATTGTCAACGATAGAGAAGCTGAAGTCGGCTGTCCGCTTCCGGCCGCGCCCCGACCGACGATACCGCCTCGACTCAAAAGTAAACGCGAGGCCATCGACGACTTGTTTCATCGAGTACGACAAACGTTGGATCAAAGTCCGGCATCCTGACTAGAGCGTAAGGCGCTGCAAGGCCGACACGAGGGGCCGGTGCACCGAATCGCACCGGCCCCTCGCACAGCCAGTTCAGCCGGGCCCGAAGGCTGACCAGAGCGCCCTCGACGGCTCAGTGTCCATTGAGACTACGTTCCCAGTTGCTTTGCAACGGACGCGTCACCATGCAGACCCCTTGATCGAATATCAAGGCGCTCGAGTAAAGTCGAACGCGTTGGTCAGATCGCCCGTGGCTGGGCGGAAGCCCGCCAATGGCTTCAGGTTGAACCGCCTGGTAATGAACTTCAGGATTGAAGCCGTATCGTAGTAGGTGTGGTCGACATAACCCTTCTTCGCGTAAGGCGAGATCACGACGGCAGGAATACGTGAGCCGGGGCCCCAGCGATCGCCCGCGGGCGGTGCGACGTGGTCGAAGAAGCCGCCAAATTCGTCTGTCGTCACGATGATCGCCATATGCGCCCATTGCGGACTCTTCTGCAACGTGCTTATCACGTTGGCGAGGTCGGCATCGGCACTTTGCACGTCGGAGTAGCCGGGGTGCGCATTCAGGTTGCCCGCGGGCTTATAGAACGACACGGCAGGCAAGGTTCCGTTTGCCGCATCGCTCAGCATGTTCGTGGCATCTTGCAGGTGGTTTGCACGTTCGGCTTGCCCCTGCGGCGTGGTCGGGTCGAAGCGGCTGTAATAGTTGAATGGCTGATGATGAGGCTCGAAATCCGGTTGGCCCGGCGTTTCCGTCCAGATCAGCTTGTAGTTCTTGCTGTCACGTACGGTGAGGCCTTCGACCAGCGCATTGTTCCATTGACCGGCATACCATTTCCAATTAACGCCTGCCGTGGTCAGCGTGTCGCCGATGGTGGTGAATTTGCTGGAGTCGATCGGCGGCAGCACGGCGGAGCCCTCGTAGGCGTCGCCAGCGGGATTGGCCAGCCGTACATCCTGCCCGGGCGCCGAGGGCGCTGCACTTGGCTGATAGGGCGGTAGGATCGTATTGACCGCATAGCCGTCGGGGGTCACTGAGCCATCGTGAACAAATTTGACTTGCCCCTGATTCGCACTGGTCGGTGAGGTCGGATCGATCTGAAGCGCTTTGCCACTGGCGTCCACGGTCGCAATCTCGCTCGCCGGCGCGTTGGGGTAGGTTGGGGCGCAGGCGCACACGAGGTATTGGTGATTCAGGAAGGAGCCGCCAAACGCGCCCTGGAAAAAGTTATCGGCCAGCGTGTATTGCTGGGCGAGCTTATAAAGGCTCAAGCTCGAACCGTCGTAGTAGCCCATGACGTAGCCACCGCGGTTCGAGTAGGTGGCGAACATGTTGTTGGCGCCGCCATTGATCTGCATCTGGTGTTGATAGAAGCGATGGACAAGGTCTGGCCCGACCACGCTCATGGTGCTGTTGATCGGCGCCGCGTCCAGGCGGAAAGGCGCATTAGGCAAGGTGCTGACGAGACCCAGTGATGGATCGGTCTCACTTCCCCAGACGGCAGGCAGTTTCGTCAGCACGGTTTTGCCGTCGAAATTGACCTGGGCGTTCGAAACCGACACATTAGCAATGCCGTTCGCACCGGGGAAGTTGCCGAACAGATTGTCGAACGAGCGGTTTTCCAGATAGACGACCACAACGTTCTGGATCTTGTCGATGCTCGTCGCGGCCTGCGCAGTGGCAGGCGTGTCATTGCTAGAGCCGTTGCAGCCAGCCAGAGATACGAGCAGGACCGATGCAGCAACAGCGCTGCGAACAGCAAGGGTCAACGCTCGCAAACGATTCGCTTCCATGGTTAATGCCTTATTTTCTAGAAATAGTAAATGAGCGTGGCGATACTGCCCTCGCTCCCATCACCCCAAAGTGGACAAAAACGCCAAGCAGAACGGACGAATTAGCCGCGACGGCGAAGCTTATGCGTCGACCGTGACAATTTCGCAAAAAAACATTGGGGGCTGTGAATAAATATGCAAACCTCCGGCTGAGCCGGGAATCCGAATAGTGACTACAAAATAAACTGATTCCTCTATCAGAATATTTTGATCACAACGCATTTTGATATTGTGCCTTCCGGAAATGTGGCTAATCACGAAGGCCTAATATCCATATAGGCAAGTTTCCGCAAAAAGAAATACTGATATCGCATCGCCCCTTCAGAATCCGGACGGTTCTCCGGGTACGTCCGGACATTCCGATTGGGGGATACATGCAGAAGACGACTCTTGCACGACTGCTGTGCGCGCTGACCTTCGTCGCCGTGCTCGGTGCGTGCGGCAGCAGCGCGGACGGCACGGGCAATTCGGGCAACCATAGCAACGGCAATTCCACGACGCCTGCGCAGCCCACGGCGAACCGCGCGCTCGTCATCGAACTCGACGGCTTCACTTACGCGGCATTGTCCACGGGCATCGCCAACGGTTCGCTGCCCAATCTCGCGAAACTGCACGCCGCGCCTGCGTATAGCGGCGGCGTCAACGGCACGCCTACGCAACAGCCGAATCTCGACACGCCCGGCTGGGCCACGTTATTGACGGGCACGTGGGGCAATCGCCACCAGGTGCTGTCGGATCTGCCGAATCAGGCGCTTCAGGCGCCCACCGCGTTCGAGATGCTGAAGGCCGCGCATGCGGGCGCGCTCGGTGTGGCGGCCGGTTCGGCAGGACTCGCATCGCTGCTCGCGGCCGATCGCAACGCCGGCAACCTCGATACGCTCGCGAACTGCCAATCGGTCGACAGCTGCGTGACGCAGCAGAGCGTCGCGATGATCGACAACGGTTACGCGCTCGTCGTCGCGCAGTACCACTCGGCGCAGGACGCGGCATTGAACTACGGTCTCGGTGCGGCGGCCTACGCGGCCACGCTGAAGCAGCTCGACGCGGCCGTGGGCGCGCTCGTCGCTGAAACGGCGAAGCGGGCGAATGAAAACTGGCTGATCGTCGTCACGGGCGGCCACGGGTTGAACGCGGCGGGCGGCAACGATGGCCTGCCGCTGTTGCCCGAATCGACCACCTTCGTCGCGATGAACCAGCCCGACAACGGCCGGCTCGGCGGCACCACGCCGCCCACGTCGCTCGCCGATCTCCAGAAGCACGCGAGCATTGCCGACATCGCGCCGACCGTGCTCGCGCAGTTCCACGCGCAGCCGGCCTCGTCCGCCTACGGCATGGACGGCGGCGAGATCATCGGCGCGCAGCCCGTATCGCAGCTCGCCGCAACCACGAGCGCCGATGGCCAGAGTCTCGTGCTGTCGTGGGTGGCGCCCGCGACCGGCTCGATCACGCTGTGGCGTGCGGGCAAGCAGATCGCAACGCTGCCCGCCGGCACCACGAGCTACACCGACAGCCAGCTTGGCCTGACCGCGGCCGGCACCTACAGCTTCGACTACGTGGTGACAGCTGGCGGCGCGTCGGTCGCAGGCATCGAGCAGATCGCGTTCGTCCCGCCACCCCCACCGCCGCCCCCGCTTGCGACGACGCTGAAGAACGGCCTCGCGTCGTACTACCCGTTCGGCGCGCTGCCGGGTCTCGATTCACAGAACGCAAGCACGATGAGCCCGTTCGCTTCCGACGCGAACGGCGGCTCGCTGGCTACCGATCCGTTCGGCGGGCAGGGGTTGCAGGTGACGACCCAGACCGTCGATGCCAGCGGCTACGACGGCTACAAGCTCGTGCAGAACGCCGATATCGCGACGCAGCCGCAGTTCACGATCGGTATGTGGCTGAAGACGCCGTGTAGCGACGTCGTCAGCTACGGCACGCCGGTCTTCGCCAACAAGAACTGGCAGAGCGGCAAGAACCCGGGCATTGCGATCGGGTTGTTCCCGCAGGCGTCCGGTGCGTCGTCGGGCACCTGCAACATCCAGTACAACGCGGGCGACGGCACGAAGCGCAACGACCTGAAGACGATGAGCGTGACCGCCGGCAAGTGGGTGTACGCGGCCTTCGTGATCGACACCGTCGGCAGCACGATCACCGCGTACACGTTCGACCCCGTGATGGGCGAGCAGAAGCAGAGCACGCCGCTCACCGTGTCGCTCGCCGCGCTGCCGGGCCTCGGCACCAAGACCTTCGGCGTGAACGAAGACGGCACCGGCCAATACCACATGCTTGCCTGCGGCCAGCCGGCCAGTGCCTACAGCGGCGGCTACACCGTGGGCGCATGCACGACCGTTGCGCCGAACGTCGAAAGCTTCTCGGACATTGCGATGTGGAACCGCGTCGTCACGGAAGCGGAGCTGCAATCTATCGCGGGCTCGGGCAAGCCGCTCTCCTCGATTCTTCACTGACGGAGTGCCCACATGAACGCGATTCCTCTGCGTCGCCGCGGCGGCACCTGCCGCATCCGTACCGTGCTCGCCGTCTGCGTGCTGGGTGGGCTGAGTGCGCTTGTTGCCGGATGCGGCGGCAACGCCTCGGACAACGCTACCCCGAGCGCCGCAAACGCAAACGCGAACGCGAACGCCGCGCTGGCGGGTGCCGGCGCGGCGAGCGCACCGGTACCAATCGTCGCGCTGCCTGGTGCCGGCCCATGCCCTGCATCCGGCACGACCGCGCTGCAGTCGCCTTCACTGAATTCCCAGTTGCGCTGCGCGCCGTGACGCGCACGCCTTTGCGAGACGACCTCTTTTCCCGATCATGACGCTCATCGACCGCCGTTCGTTTCTCCGTGCCGCTGCTGCCGGCACGGCCTTCGCCATGTTTCCGCCCGCGATCCGGCGCGCGCTCGCGATTCCGGCCCACAACCCGACCGGCACGATCAACGACGTCCAGCACGTCGTCATCTTCATGCAGGAAAACCGCTCGTTCGACCATTATTTCGGCACCATGCCCGGCGTGCGCGGCTTCGGCGATCGCCTGACGATTCCGCAGCCGGGCGGCGCGTCCGTCTGGCAACAGGGCGACGGCGCGCGCACCTTGCTGCCGTTCTATCTCGACAGCACGAAGGGCAACGCGCTGCTGGTCGGCGGCGCGCACTCGTGGACCGACGCGCATGCGGCCTGGGACAACGGCCGGATGACTGCGTGGCCCGCCTCGAAGGGCGAGATGTCGATGGGGTATCTGCTGCCGTCCGACCTGCCGTTCCACTTCGCGCTGGCGAATGCATTCACGATCTGCGACGCGTATCACTGCTCGTTGCACGGCGGCACGAACTCCAATCGCATCTTCCAGTGGACCGGTACGAACGGCCCGACGGGGTCCAATACGGCGGTGGTGAACAACAACGGCTGGGACAGTCTCGGCGCGTCCGCCACGGGGCTGTCGTGGACCACGTATCCGGAACGCCTGCAGGCGGCGGGCGTGAGCTGGAAGGTCTACCAGAACATGCCGGACAACTACACCGACAATCCGCTTGCCGGTTTTGCGACCTTCCGCAAAGTCAACGAGACCGTGCCGGGTTCGCCGAATGCGCCGTATTCGTCCGCGATGGAAGCGCTGTCGCCGCTGTACAAGGGCATCGGCAACACGATGCCCGACGGCGGCTTCCTGCAGGCACTCGCAGACGACATCGCGGCCGGCCAGATGCCGCAGGTGAGCTGGATCGTGTCGCCGGCGGCGTACAGCGAGCATCCGGGTGTATCGACGCCGGGGCAAGGCGCGTACTACCTGCAGCGTCTGCTGGACACGCTCACCGCGAACCCGGACATCTGGAGCAAGACCGTGCTGTTCGTGAACTACGACGAGAACGACTGCTTCTTCGATCACATGCCGCCGCCGAACCCGCCGTCGCGCAACGCGGACGGGACGTACGCGGGCAAATCGACCGTGGCCACGCAGTACGAGTATTTCACCGTGCCGAACCCGCCCGGCGACGAGTCGCCGCTTGCGCCCGACGGTCGCCCGTACGGCCCGGGCCCGCGCGTGCCGATGTTCGTCGTCTCGCCGTGGAGCACGGGCGGCTGGGTCAACTCCGAAGTGTTCGACCATACGTCGGTGCTGCGCTTTCTCGAGCAGCGCTTCGGCGTGCAGGAACCGAATATCAGCGCGTGGCGCCGTGCGGTGTGCGGCGATCTGACCTCGGCCTTCAACTTCAGGAATCCGAATGCGAGCCCGGCGACGTCGCTGCCGGCGCCGAGCAAGGCTACGGCCGATGCGCAGAACACGCAGCAGAGCCTGTTGGGCGCAGTGCCTGTGCCGGTGGCCAGTGCGCAGCAGATGCCGACGCAGCCGCAGGGCACACGCCCGTCGCGCGCGCTGCCGTATGAGTTGCACACCAGCGCGAATGCCGACGTCGCGGGCGGCCTGCTCTGGCTGACGTTCAGCAATACGGGCACGGCGGGCGCGGTATTCCACGTGTACGACAGGTTGCATCTGGACCGCGCGCCCCGCCGTTACACGGTCGAAGCAGGCAAGCAGATTTCGGACGCCTGGAAGGCGGTTGCCGACGACGCGGGCAACTACGACCTCTGGGTGCTCGCACCGAACGGCTTTCTGCGCGAATTTCGGGGCAATGTGGCGAAGGCCGCGAGCGGACCGGCGGCGGAGATCCGCGTCTGCTACGACCCGGCGAACGACGCCGTGTACCTGACCATCATGAACGTCGGCAATGCGACGAGTCAGGTGACCGTCACGTCGAACGCGTATCGCACGGATGGACCGTGGACCTACGCCGTGCCCGCCGGCATGCAGGTTGAGCCGTACTGGACGCTCGCCGCGTCGAGCGGCTGGTATGACTTCACGCTAACGGCCGAAAACGGCCTGGCGCGGCGCTATGCCGGCCGTGTGGAGACTGGGAAGGACAGCATCACGGACCCGGCGATGGGTTCGGCCTGAGGAAGACTGGGTAAAACTCACGCCGGTTCGCCGCAGCCCGCGACATTGGCGATGAATGCCGAGATGAGCCGCGTGCCGGCACGCGCGTCGAGGTAATACAGGTACTCGTGCATGGACGGCATGTCGTCGACGATGGCCACCGCGCGCAGATCCGGATGCGCGCCCACTTCGCCGCGCGGCATCAGCGTGCAGCCCATATCGCACCGGACTGCCTCGCGCACCGCCTCGCGGCTGCCCAGTTCGATCGCGTTCGGAGGCAGGTCGACGCCCGCCTGCTTCAGGACGTGCTCCATGAGTGCGCGTGTGCGGGAACCCGATTCGCGCAGCAACAGGGCGTGTCCGGCCAGTTCCGCGAGCGAGATCGCGTCGCGCAATGCAAACGGATGAGAGGCGTGCACGACAGCGACGAGCGGGTCGTTCGCTATCGTGCGCCGCACGAAGCGCGGATCGTCATTCAGTTGCGACGACACGGCAATGTCGACGCGAAAATCGGCGAGTGCGTCGAGCACCTGTTGCGAGTTGCCAATTTCGATATTGATCCTGACGCCCGGGTACTGACGTCGGAACGCGGCTATCGAAGGCAGGATATAAAACGGGCCCGTCGTGCCGACGCGCAAGGTGCCGGTGCGCAACTCCTGTTCGTTGCGCAGCGCGAAGTCGATGTCGTTCTTGATCTGCAGCATCTGGCCGATCATCGGCATCAACGCGGCGCCCATGTCGCTCAAGTCGAGACGATTGCCGCGGCGATAGAAGAGCTCGACGCCATAATGACGCTCGAGTTGCTGGATGCGCGAGGTGATGGTGGGCTGGCTCACGTCGAGGCGCTTCGCAGCGGCGGTCACGCTGCCTTGACGAGCGGTTTCGTAGAAAGCGGCAGCAAGCAGCGCGAGCATGGTAGGGCCAAGGGAAAAATGCGTGGATATTACCGGGGACACATGACAAATGGATGCCAGCTGAATGTAAGGGTATGTCCGTGGCGGATCAGTCAGCCTGTCGATCACGTCCGACATCGCGGTAGCCAGCAGCACGCATTCCGATCGGCTTCGCGCTCGCGCCGCTCAGCGCCGGGACGGACAGGAACGGTGCCGCCAGACATCCTTCTGGCGCATCCCTAGATCGTGCCGTACAGCGCGCGCGGCCGGTCGCGCAGCGTACGCGACAGCACGTCCAACGCACGCGCGAGTTCTTCGCGCGACGTTGCACACGCAAGGTTCACGCGCACGCCGTGCTCGATCGTCTGGCGATCCACCGCGAACGCCGACGCGGGCATCGTGTTGACCCCACGCGCCAATGCATTCGCCGCGAAATCGTCCGAGCGCCATGGCTCCGGTACGCGCAGCCATATGAACATGCACGCGGGGTCGCTCTTCAGCAGGTCCCTCGGCAACAGCTCCCGCGCAAGTTCCTGGCGCGCCTGCAGTTCGGCGCGCTGCGCCTCGAGTATGGTCTGGGCGGTGCCGTCTTCGATCCACCGCGTGGTGACTAGCGTGGAGAGCGGAGCGGGCATCCACGCCGTCGTGCGGACCGCTTCGGCCGCGAGCGCCGCGCCATGCGGCGGCGTCAGCAGATAGCCTACGCGCAGGCCCGGCGCGAGAATCTTCGACGTCGAAGCCACATGGAAGGTCAACTCCGGGCACAGGCTCGCGATGGTGGGCAGCCGCTTGCGCAACAGCGGGCCATAAACGTCGTCCTCGATGATCGCGACGTGATGACGGCGCGCGATGTCGACGAGCGCGATGCGCCGCTCGAGGCTCATCGTGACCACGCCTGGATTCTGCAGGTTCGGCACCGTGAAGATCGCCTTCACGCGCATCCGCTTGCACGCGTCTTCCAGATGTCCGGGCAGCAGGCCGTCGTCGTCGCTTGGAATGCCGACCAGCTCGAACTGGAAGACAGGCGCCAGCGCTTTCAGCCCGTAGTAGGTGAGCTTGTCGGACAGGATCACACCTTCGTGTCCCATCAGACTGCTCAACACCGCATAGAGCCCGTGCTGCGCGCCGCTCGTTACGACGAGATTGTCCGTGAGCGGCGCGAAGCCGGGCGCCGCTATCCATTGGGCGCCGGCGGCACGCGCCCAGTCCGGTCCCTGGGGCGGCTGATACTCCTGGGTTTGCGCGAAGCGCGGGTCGCGCGCGATGGTTCCCATCGTGCGTGCAAGCTGCGCGAGAAATTCGCCGGTCGCGGGGCGGTTGACGGTGAGATCGATCACCGCGTTCGTTTCGCCGCCCGCCGCACTCGTGCCGCGCTGCTGCGTCGTCTTGACGGCGGGCATCGCACCGCCGGTCACGATCGAGCCGCGCCGCTTGCTTGCCACGATCAGTCCGCGCGCCTGCAGCTCCTTGTACGCCCTCGATACCGTCGACACGTTGATGCCCAGTTCCAGCGCCAGATCGCGCTGTGGCGGCAGCCGGCTGCCGGGCGGATAGCGCCCATTGCGCACCTGTTCCTCGAGGTTGCGCGACACCTCCAGATAAGTCGCCTGCCGTCCTTTTGTCTGGATCTTACCGTCTTGATTTGTGTGGTTATCGTCAGCTTTCATGCAAGTAGTGGCTCCATACAAAACTCCGTCGGCCTGTTCAGCAGGTAGTCGTGGCAGGGGGCGCGATCGGGCAGCGAGTGCGGCGGCTGCGCGACACGTGCGGCCATGGTGTGCACAATTCAGCCTGATATCCCGGTGCCATGATCCGGATTGTCCTGGAAACGTTGGCTCTCACACAAACGAATTAAATTTGCACACAAAATTTTGTTGTGTGAGTATGGACTCAAGGTTTTGTCCGGCCACGTCAACGACGCAACACG
This sequence comes from Paraburkholderia sp. SUR17, assembly GCF_029536165.1. Lineage (NCBI taxonomy): Bacteria > Pseudomonadati > Pseudomonadota > Betaproteobacteria > Burkholderiales > Burkholderiaceae > Paraburkholderia > Paraburkholderia sp. SUR17. The sequence goes on along the minus strand of NZ_CP120509.1, from coordinate 2,593,403 downwards.
CACTGTAGTACAGGAGAAGACGCTCGTGATGGATCAGCACCCTCTCGTTCGCGCGCAGGTCGACGCCCGCCGCGTTCGGGCCTTCGTCACGCAGTCGCGCGCGCCAGACGGCAACAGCTGCCGACGCTTCCATGAATCCGCTACGTACGGGGTGAAATGATGGCCGACGTTGCTGTGATCGGTGCAGGCTTTGTCGGCTTGTCCTGCGCACACTGGCTGCTTCGGGACGGGCACCGCGTCACGCTGTTCGATCCGCAAGGCCCGGGCGAGGGCGCATCGTACGGTAACGCCGGCACGTTCGCGAACTACGCGTGCATCCCGGTGAACAATCCGGATGTCTTCCGCAATCTGCCACGTTTCCTGTTTTCGCCGCAGAGTCCGCTGCGGATTCGTTGGGGGTATCTGCCGAGGCTTACCCCGTGGCTTGCGCGTTTTCTGCTGAGCTCGACACCGCGTCGCTATGAACGGAGTGCGACGGCGCTCGCCAGCCTGCTGTCGCGCGCTTTCGAAGGCTATCGCGAGATGCTCGCGACCGATGCGCTCGCGAGCTTCGTGCGCGAAGGCGAATGCCTGTACCTGTACTCGAACGAAGCGTCGTTCCAGGCGGCGCAGCGATCGCTCGCGCTACGCCGCTCGCTTGGTGTGCAGTTCCAGACGCTCGGCCGCGAGCGTATCCAGCAGCTTGAGCCGAATCTCGCACCGATCTTCCTGCACGGCACGCTCTTCTCCGGAAGCTGGTATCTGAGCGATCCGCGTGCATTCCTGCAGGCATTGCACGCGGCGATGACGCGCCAGGGCCTCGTACACGAGCGCGTTGCGATCGAACGGGTGGAACCGCGGCCGCATGGCGTGCGGCTTGTTGACACCACGGGCCGCGTGTTCGATGCGGCCCGCACTGTTATCTGCGCCGGCGCCTTGTCGAAGCGATTCGCGCGGCAATGCGGCGACACGGTGCCGCTCGATACCGAACGCGGTTACCACGTGCGCTTTCCCGGCACGTCGAACCTGATTTCCCGCCCGTGTGGCTGGGCCGAACGAGGCTTTTACATGACGCCGATGACGGGTGGCATCCGCGCCGCGGGCACCGTTGAACTGGGCGGCTACGGGCCGGAACGCAACGCGGCGCTGCTGAATCTGCTCAGAACGTCGGCGCGCGAGGCGCTGCCCAGCCTCACACGACCGGACGCGGATTGGCTGGGCTTCCGGCCCACTTTGCCGGACGGTCTGCCGGTGATCGGACCGTCGAGCGCGTCGAGGCATGTCGTGTACGCGTTCGGGCATCAGCACGTCGGCGTTACGCTGGGCGGAGTGACTGGCAGCGTGGTGGCCGATCTGGTGGCCGGTCGCGCGAGCCCGATCGATCTGCAGCCCTACAGCCCACGCCGTTTTTGAACCAGGCAGCTTTCGCGGGCCTCGCTTTCAACCACCGCAACAGCCATCACAAAGAGGAAACACCATGAACCGCCGCAACCTGGTATCAGCACTCGCGCTTGCCGCGCTGTGCGTCAACGCGCCGTCGTACGGCGCGGATCCCGAGATCGTCAAGATCGGTTTCGCAGGACCGCTTACCGGACCGGTGGCGCGGGTCGGCAAGGACCTGCAGTACGGAGCGCAGCTCGCGCTGGACGAGGAAAACGCGAAGCACCCAACGGTGGCCGGCAAGCCCGTCAAGTTCGTGCTCGACGTGCAGGACGATCAGGGCGACCCGCGTATGGCGATCCAGGCCGGGCAGAAGCTCGTGGACGACGGCGTGGTGGGCGTGATCGGCCACTACAACTCCGGGTGCAGCATTCCGGCCTCTGCGATCTATCACACCGCCAACGTTGCGATGATCACGCCGGGCTCCACCAATCCTGCGCTCACGCAACAGGGTTTCGCGAATGTGTTCCGCACGATGGGCAACGACGGCGTGGGCGGCGTAATCGCCGGACGGTTCGCAGTGGAGCAGTTGAAGGCGAAGCGCATCGGCATCATCGACGACCGTACCGCGTTCGGTCAGGGGCTTGCCGACGCCTTCGCGAAAGGCGTGAAGGAGGCGAACGGCAACGTTGTGGACCGCGAGTTCACCAACGACAAGGCCGTGGATTTCCGCGCGATCCTGACGACGCTGAAGCAGAAGAACATCGATATGATTTTCTTCGGCGGTCTGGACGAGCAGGGCGCAATGCTGGTCAAGCAGATGCGCTCGCTCGGCATGCCGACGCAACTGTTCGGCGCGGGCGCGTTGAAGAGCAACGCTTTCCTGCAGATCGCGGGCAGCTCGGGCGAGGGCACCCAGGACCTGGAGCCGGGCCCGGCACTCGACAAGCTGCCGTCCGCGCAGGATTTTGCGAAGCGCTACAAGGTACGTTTCAATCAGGATGTCGAGCTGTATGCGCCGTTCGCCTACGACGCCGCGCTGGCGATGATCAAGGCGATCCAGCAGGCCAACTCGATTGATCGCGCGAAGATCGTCGCCGCGCTGCCGAAGGTGACGGTGACGGGCGTGACGGGCAAGATCGAATTCGATCCGTATGGCGACCTGATCAAACCGCCTTACACGCTGTTCCAGGTGCAACAGGGGCAGTGGAAGAGCCTGCGGACCGTGGGAGGCAATGGCGCCTGACGGGTTCTCGCACGAAAACGCCAGCATCGCGCGCCTGACTGCGGCCGCCTGCCGAGGCAGGCGCGCGAGCCGGGCCCTGGTTGCGTGCAGACAGCCGGTCGCCGGCACTGACAAAGCCAACACCCGCTTCGGCGCGTCGCTGTCCCCGCCGGGCGATGTGTGAATCATATAGCGTGGTTCATGTACGAAGTCCCGGACAGCTCCGGGAACATCTACGGTGCGACGGGACATTCATCCGAAACCTTGAACACATCAACCGCGTGCCTGAGAAGGCTTGCCTGTTCGTTCATCGAGTGGGCAGCGGCTGATGCCTGCTCAACCAGCGCAGCGTTCTGCTGTGTGACCTCGTCGAGCTGCTCCACTGCCGAATTCACCTGCTCGATAGCTGCCCCTTTGGTGCGCAAACCGACCCGCGATCAGCTCCAGTGTGGACGTCTTGCCTGCGCCTGCGTAGGCCTTGATCTTGAGCATCTCGCCGGCTTCCGCTGCGGCGAGCGCTATCTGCTGTTCGTTGGTTGGCGAGAAGGTAGTCATGGGACTGGTGAGACTGGGATGACCCGGACATTCTTGCCCCCAATGCCCGCGCTGGAATGAACAAATCCTGCACAAAACGCACTGCTTTCGGGCCGCCGGCGAGGAATTGCGACCGGCGGCCCGACCGTCATGCGAGAGCGGCTAGAACCTCCTGCGACAACGGGTCGGCAGTGGCGTGCAGCGTGTCGACACGTGCACTGCCGGCCACCAGTCGGCGGGGATCGATCCTGATGAGATCGACTGTTTTGCCTCCGCGCGCCGGTTCAGGCGAAGTCGTGTAACGGTTGCCCCGCGCGATATGGTCGTGGATGTTCGGCGACAGGCGGTACCCGAAATCGCCCGTTGCGTCGCTGGCGACGAGGCCCAACGCGCTGAGCGGCAACGAACGGAGATCGTTGTCGAGCACCCGGTTGAGGACGACGTCACGAACTGCGGCCGAGGCAACGGGACTGGCGTATTCCGTGTCCGTGTGCCGCAGTTGCAGAATCGCGAGCCACGGCTCTCGCGCCGTAAAGACCACGGTATTCCATGACGCTGGGTCTGCCGGTTTCGTCCGGGTAGAGCGTGGTGAAGTTGGGTAGCGCAGCGCTACCCAACCTCACTCAATTGCCGTTACGCAACCCATCTGGCAAACGAATGCCGGTGTCGATCACCTCGAGACCCGGCACAGTGGCGGGCACGAGATTGCTGGCCGTATTGAATGGGCCATCCGTGCCTGCAAACTGATCGCCTCGGGCGCCGTTCGCCGCAGCGGATGACTGCATGTCCGACGTTGCTCCATACATCGGTGACGTGCTCGACACGATTGCCTGTGCCCAGGCAAGCACGCCCCTATACCCGGCGGCGCCTTCGCCGGCCGGGGCATTTGACGAAGCGGGCGTGCCGGGCGTATCTGTGGCACCTGATGTACCCGAAGGACGGGACGGGCTCGTCGGTATGACTGTCGGCGGGATCGTGACCGGTGCAGCGCTCGCGTAGACGAAGTGGTTGCCGGCCGCGATCGTCGATGGCGCGTTGCTGGCCATGGTCGCCCCGTACACGTCGGCGCCGCCGGAGATCAACCCGCCAACGGCGTTGCTCGAGGGGCTGGCCGAATAAACCAGCCAACGGCCGTTCGGCGTGGATAGCGCGTTGGTGCCCGCATTGTTGACGAAGCTCGTGCCGGCGAGCGAGAGGGCGTCGCCGCTTGAGCTCGAGGTGAGTCCCGCGTTGAGCGTCAGCACATTGCCCGCCACCAGGCTCAGTCGGCCGGCCACCGAAACGGCGCTATTCACGGTGATGTCGTTCGTCGCCTGCAACGTGATGCTGGAGCCCGCACCGGCGGCCACGGCCAGTTGAGCAGGGCTGACGGTTACATCGGCCATGCTGCCGCTTGCCAGGTTGCCGAGATTGGACGGATCGGCCACCAGCCAGACCATACCGTTCTGGCCTTGCGAAAGAACGACGTAGTTGCCATTGGCGAGCGGGTTCACGCCGTAGGACCCATCCCCGGTGGGACGGCCGACGTAATCACCGGCGGAACTGCCGACGAGCGAGTTCGTGCTGGAGACGACACCCACGACGCCGCTCGTGCCGCTGCCCCAGGTTACGGCGCCCGTGCCGGCGCTCCATCCGCCGCTGTCCACTACATAGTTGCCGTTGGCGAGCGCCGTGATGCCGTAGGCGCCGACAGAATCGTTAGCGACGCTGCCGACGAGCGAATTGGCGCTGGAGACGGTGCCGGTGACGCCGCTCGTGCCGCTGCCCCAGGTCACGGCGCCCATCCTGCCGTTCCATGAGGAGCTGTCGACCACGTAGTTGCCGCCGGTCAGCGCTTTCACGCCGTTGTTGCCCACCTGGTCACCGGCATGACTGCCGGCGAGCGTCGAAATCAGCGCGCCGGTGCGGCCGTCGTAGAGATAGACGGCGCCCGCAGTAGAAGCCCCGAAGTTGTCTTGCGGCGAACTGACGACGATGTTCCCGTTCGACAGTTCGGTCACGCCGCCGCTGCCGTGTTGGTTGCCCGCCGCCGCGGCCGGATCGGCAAGATCCAGATAGAACATCGACGAGGTGGGACTCGCGTCGATCACGATGTTGGCCGGGTCGTACAGGATCTGGCCGCCGGCGCCCACGCTGACGGTACCGGCCAGATTGAGCGTGCGTTTGGACGATACTTCGACGAAGCTGTCGTTGCCCGCGCGCGTCTGCCCGAAGTAGTTCGTGGTGCCATCCGACCAGACCGTGACGTGCGCACCGTCGCCGCCCGTCAGCGTTGTCGTGCCATTCACCGCGACGCTCTGTGCGTTCGCGATGTCCGCATCCTGCCCGTGCGCACCGCCGCCCACGCGCAGGCTGCCGTTGTTACCCGTGGCGAGCTGCGCCCCGGCTAGCGTGACCGTCTGGCCGGCCACGGTCAGATCGGTCGTGCCCGTGAGTGCGCCCGAGATGAACGTATGCTCGCCGCCGTCAACCCGCACGCTCTTGCCGCTGACACGGCCACCGGCTGTCTGGACCAGCGCGTACGTCGCGGCAAGGTTCGCCGCGTCGGCGCTGATCGTGCCCGACTGCAGCACGCTGCGCGCGCTCACGTCGACCTGCCCGCCGGTCAGCGTGCCGCTGTTCTGCGCGACGCCGGTGGTCGAATCGCCAAGCAGCCTGATCGTGCCGCCCTCGTTATCGACGTGGGCGGCCTCGATCACGCCGCTATTGTTCACGACGGCTGAAATCAGGCTGTTCGCGGCCTTGGCCGTGAGGACGACCGTGCCGCCGTCGGCTTTGATCAATTGCCGATTCTCGGCGAGCGCGTCGAGCGTACCCTGGTTCACCTTGATGCCGATCAGGCCATCGCCCGCGAAGTCGAGCGTGATGTCGCTGCCGGCGGCGAGCGCCACCGTGCCCAGCCTGGCGGCGATTGTGCCTTGGTTGCTGACTTGTCCCCCGAGCAGCGCGACGTAATCGCCGTTGATCGCCCCCTGGTTGACGACGCTGCCGGCCGTGCCCGTGAAGCGGAAGTTGCGGTTCATGAAGTCCGCGTCGGTGATGTTCTGCGTCGAGGCGACGAGCCCCCCGACGTTCACCTGCGCACCCTTGCCGAACAAGATCCCGTTCGGGTTGACGAGAAAGACCTGGCCGTTTGCGTTGAGCTTGCCGTAGATGGCGGAGGGGTCCGAGCCGAGTACCCGGTTGAGCGCGATGGACGACTTGTTCGGTTGAACGAAGTTGACCGTCTCGGGCGCCGCGACATTGAACGAATTCCAGTTGATAGCCAGGCTCTGACTACCCTGGCTCACCGTCATCGCGCTGCCGGCTTGACTGATCGTGCCGGAGCCCGCGCTGACCTGCCCGCCGACGGGCAGTCCATAGGCGTTGAGGGCCACGAGCGACACGATGGCGAGGGCGGCAGCCTTGAGCTTGCTGCCCTTGCCATGGGTCTTGGCGGTTTCGGGTACGGCGACCCAGGCATTGACGGTCTGATTCCAGACCAGACGGTAGGCATGGTTCATGGAATTCTCCTTAGAAGTATTTGATCGCTTGCAGCCAAGCGCGCGGGCTGCGGTCTCCGTCCGAGGTCGGGCGTGAGCCGGTGCGCCAGGCGACATCGGCCCGGATCAGCAGATTGCGCGGCAAGGTGTACGAAAGTCCGATGCCGGCGCCGGAGAGGCGGCGCTTGTTCGCGCCGTCCGCGGTTATCGGCTGATGGTTCAGGTACCCCTGGGCCGCGTCGAAGAAGGCGCTGGCCAGCCACCTCGAGCCGATCGCATAGCGCAACTCGAGCGTGCCGAGCCAGGCGTCGTCGCTCGGCGACTCGTCGCCCGAATAGGCGCGCACGGCGCCTTCGCCGCCGAGCACCATCTTTTCCGAACTGTCGAGATTGCCCATCGCGTGCTGGGCGCGCAGTGAGGCGTAGAGCGAGAAACGACCGGGCAAGCTTTGCAGCCGGGAAAGCGCGAAGTTGAGCTTGTGGTAGCTGCCTTCGGTGTCGTGGCCGGCAAGGTCGAGCGCGCGCGTTTGCGCGTCGGGCGTCAGATTGCCGACCGAAAACGTCGCGCTCCATGCGGTGAAGCCGCCGCCCGCAAGTTGATCGAGGCGATCGCCCGAGACGCCCAGGTTCACGACGTTGACGATCTTATGCGACGAGGTGACGGTCGCATCGATGTCGTCGGTCAACGCCTTGTGGTCGAAGTCGAGCTGGACGTTGAGGTTGGTGAGGCGGCTCCGTACGACGGGATGAAGCACATAAAAGCTGCTGATATAGGCAGTGCCGTGCGCGTGCAGCGAGTCGAAGTCGCTCCCTAGCCGGTAGTGCATCGCGGAGAAGGCCGCCCCCAACTGGGTGCCGGCCGAGTTGACCGGCAACTGATAGGCGGCGCGGCCGTACTGCAGGCCGGTTGATACGACAGTATCGAGGGCGAGGAAATCGCCCATATGCAACGGGTCGGCGAGCACGACACTGCCGTCCAGGCGCGGGTGGCCGGTATAGCGATCGCCGTAGTTGTCGATGCCGAGGCTGCCGCTGACAGGCGGCGCGCCAGCGACGCGCACGTCGAGATCGGTCATGCCGACCGAGGCGCCGGGGCTGAGGGTCGAGCTTACCCGCACGCCCGGTACATCGCTGAGCAGCAGCAGGCTTCGTTCGAGATCGGGGCCGTTCAGGGCTTCGCCTTGCTTGATTGCCGACAGGTGTTTGGCGACCCTCGCTTCGGAGAGCCGCGACGTGTCCTCGATCGTAACTTTGCCGACACGGCCCTCGAGCACGGCGATTTCCACGGAACCGTCCTTGATGTCCTGGGCCGGAAGGTAGGCGCGCGCGAGCAGATGGCCGCGATCGTGGTAGTAGCGCGTAATGCGCTGGGCCAACTCGTCGAGTTGCGCGAGCGTCAGTTGCTTGCCGATCGAGTCGCTGACGAGTGCCAGGAGCTTGTCCTCGGAGTACGCCGTGATGCCGGTGATGCGCACGCGCGTGACGGCGATCTGGGTGGTCGTATCAAGCGTAAGAGCTGGTCTCGCCGGGGCTTCGGGCAGTGCCTCGCTCGACCGGGGTGCCGCTTCGGGTACTGGCGCCGTGTTGTTGAGCAAGGTGCCGGCGTTAGGTAAAGGGGCGGCATAAGTCGCGCTGGCTGCCAGAGCGAATGCTGGCCACGACAAGGCAGTTCGCAAACGAGTCCTGCGGAAATGTGTACTGGAGATTGGAGGCACGCTTGTTCCTTCGCTGACGGTCCGAGTTGTAACTAGTTGTAAGAGTCGGCGCAGGGTAGCGGAACTTTCCGAGCGCAATTAACCGCCTGTCCCAGGCGTGCAGGGTTTCCGGACGCAAACGTTTTAATCGTCGCGTTTGGGTGAAACCTGCGAAATAGCCTTGCGCATCGGATTTGAACTGTTTAGCATCGCGCGTCGCCTTCAGGAACCGCCGGGCCGCCGCTCCGACTTCATGTCTCATCACCCGCTATGGCGCGGCAGCGCCCCGACGCTCGCTAACGGGATCGCCCATAGTCATTTCGATGTCGAAAACGAGCCGATTTCGCGGCAACTGCTGGCTTGGCGCGAGCGAGTCGGCCATGTCATCGATGCCGTGCCGTCGCGCGAGCGGATCGAGCGGCCGTTTCGTGGGTCGATTGAACGCTACGATGTAGGCGACATCGTCCTCACGGATTGCCGTTCAGACGAACTGCTGCTTGAACGCGCGATCGCCCGTATTTCACGTGACAACGTTCGGAGTTTCGTTTTTCATGTGTTCCTCGCCGGCGGTGTCGAGTCGCTCGGGGTGCATTCGGGTGCACGGCGTAGCACAGTCAGGCAGGGCGGCATTCTCGCGCTGGACATGGACCAGCCGATCCGAATGCTGCGAGGCGCCGTCAGGGTCGTAACGCTATTTGTGCCGGGCGCGCTGTTGCAGCAGACCGTGGCCGATCCGGCGGCGCTTCACGGCCGCGTGCTCGAGTGGCACAAGCCCCACGCTGGGTTCGTCGTCGAGCATGTCGCGGCTCTCGCTGAAGAGCTTCCTTTCATGCCTGCGATCGAGGCCCGCCACCGCCTTGTCGATGCAGTGCGATTGTTGGGCGCTGCGTTCGTGCAGGACGCGGGTCTTGCTGGCGATCGGCACGCGGCGGCGCGGGGTGCGATGTTCGATCAGACGCGCCGCTACGTGCGTGCCAACCTTGAAAACCCGGAACTTTCGCCTGAACATTTACAGAATGCACTCGGACTGGCGCACTCGACGCTGTACAGGCTATTCGAGCACGAAGGCGGAGTCGGAACTTACATTCGCCATCTGCGTCTTCGGCGTGCGGTGGACGAATTGGTTCAATACCCCAATCTTCCAGTGAAGGACATTGCTTACGCGATGTGTTTCAAAAGCGCTCAGGATTTCAGCCGGGCGTTTCGTCGAGCCTACGGTATGACGCCGCGAGATGTGCGAGCGACGGATCGCCACTGCTTGTTCGACGAGAAAGTCGACGCGTAGGCCAACGAAGCATTAGCCGGAGTGCCCTCAAGGAACGGATTATTTCGTCCGCTACCGAAGAATCAGCTTATGGTTTACTTGTCACACGCGCTCACGCACCTGAACCCCGCATACACGTACTGATAACGCGGCTGAAACCAGTTGCGAAACGTGGGCCGCAGCATGCAGCGCGCGGTTCGCGCGGAGCCGCCCTTGAGCACGTAGTGCTGGCCATCGAAGAAGTTTGCCGAATAGCCCAGGTAGAACGGGAACGGCTCGAAGCCGGGCAGCGGTTCGAACAGCGTCGAGGTCCATTCCCAGCCGTTGCCGTGCAACCCTTCCGCGCCGAACGCGCTGCGACTTTCGGGGAAGGCATCCACCGGTTGCGGGTCCCAGCTGCGGAAATCGAAGTTGCCGCTGGTGGGCTGATCGATGCCGTGCGCGGCGCGCTGCCATTGCGCTTCCGTCGGCAGCGATTTGCCGCGCCATCGTGCATAGGCACTTGCTTCGGCGTGACTCACATACGCGGGCCATGCGGGCGGCAGGTCGATTTCGTCGAACATGGTGCGTAGGGTCCAACCGTCGCCGGCTTGCGACCAGAAGACGGGATGTTCGATCTGCTGCGCTTCTTTCCAGGCCCAGTCCTTGTCGTTCCACAGGGCGCGCTCGCGGTAGCCGCCGGCCTCCACGAACGCGCGATATTCGCCGTTCGTAACCATGTAGCGGTCGATCTCGAACGCGGGCACATCGATACGCGCTTCGCCGAATTCGTTGTCCCAGCCGAACCGGCCGCCTTCGCGCGGCATGCCGAGAATTGCCGTGCCCGCAGGCACATGGACCATTGAGGGCGACAGGGTGTGAGAGCCGTCGCGATTGCCTGCGTGCGCGGCATCCGACGGCGCATGCTTCTGGTCGAGCGGCAACTGATGCAGCATGTACGCGAGCGTTTCGACGTGCATCAGCCGGTGCTCGATCGCCACGTTCAGCAGTTGCGCGGGCGAACTGGTGTGGATGGCGCCGCTGCCCAGATCGAAGGCGTGCAGGCGGGCGTCGATCTGTTCGCGGGCGCGCTGCGCGTAATCGAGTACGACATCGAGCGCGGGCCAGTCACTGGGCACGTCGGTGGGCAAGCCGCCATCTACCGGGTCGATGCCGAACGCGAACAGCGCATCGAGCTTCGGATCGAAGGAAGGCAGATCGAACAGGCGTTCGCTGAACAGATTGCGATCGAACGCTTCCAGGTGCCCGATGTAGAACACGATGCGGTGCCGTTCGCCGATGGGCCGTTCGTAGAGAAAGTCGCACTTCACGGCGGCGAACAACGCATCGCTCACGCGGCGCGCTTCGAGAAGACGTTGGACGAGCGGGTGAATTTCAACTGCGTCGCGGTTCATTGCGCCGGCTCTCCTGAAGGGAAGGTCGTGAAACTGTACCGTCTTCGCAGAACACGTGCCACGTCACGCGACAGCGCCGCGGCCTCGTGACGAGGTGCGCGGCGCACTGGATGGTGTGGAACGGAAAGGCCCCGGAAGCAGGGCGGACGGCCGCGTCGAGACGTGAGCGGCCTGTGCGGAGCGGCTTAGATTTGCCGCAGCCCTTCAATGTCGACGATGCGGATGAACTTGCCTTGCGTGTCGATCAGGCCGCGCTTTTGTAATCTCGACAGGGTGCGGCTCACGGTTTCGAGCGTCATGCCGAGATAGCTGCCCATGTCTTCGCGCGTCATGCGCAGGTTGAATTCCGCGGACGAATAGCCGCGCTGCGCGTTGCGTTCCGAAATGTCGAGCAGGAACGCGGCCACGCGTTCGTCTGCGGAAAGCGAGCCGAGCACCATCATTTGCGCGGATTCGCGAATCAGCTGCTCGCTCATGAGCCGGTGCAGACGTTCCTGCATGGCGCTGACTTCGCGGCACATCGTCTTGAGCGCGCCGTAGGGAATGATGCAAACGGAGCTGTCTTCGAGCGCGATGGCGCTGCACGCGTGACGGTCTTCGCTGATGCCGTCGAGGCCGAGCGCCTCGCCTGCGAGGCGCAGGCCGGTGACCTGCTCGCGGCCGCCGCGGTGCGCCATGACGGTCTTCAGCGAACCGGACCGCACAGCATAGAGACTTTCGAACGGGTCGCCGATGCGATAAACCGCTTCGCCGCGCCGCACGGCGCGCGCCGTGCAGATCAGCGATTCGAGCTTCGGCATTTCGTCGGCGGCGAGGCCCTGCGGCATGCAGAGCTGACGCATCGCGCAGGTGGAGCAACGGGCGGCTGTGCGGGACGGCGTGGATGCCGCCACGTGCGTGGTACGGCGCACGGTGGTTTGCGGAATAGCGGTCGGGGTCAGCATGGCCTGCTCCTGGGAACGTTTGAAGAATTTTCCCATCGCACGCCGATGTTGATCAGCGACAAATCGACGCGCACCCGCCGCGCGGCCCTTTGCGCGAGGTCACACCTCCTGCACGCCGCTCGCGGCGGATGGAATCAGGAGCACGGGCAGGTTTGCCTGGCGCACGCAGTGTTCCGCGATGCTGCCGAGAATCAGACGGCGGAATCCGCGGCGGCCGTGCGTGCCCATTACCACGAGGTCGGCATTGAACGCCTTCGCGCGCGCGAGGATCAGCGTGGGCACGTCGTCCAGCGACGACGCTTCGCCCGTCGCCAGTTCGCCCGCCACGCCCTTCGCGCGCATGGCTGCGCCAAGCTCCGCGGTGAGCGTCTTGCCTTGCTCGATCATCTGCGTGCGCAGGATCGACGGGTCGTAGCCGGGGGCCTCGAAGTAGAGCGGCGTGTTCTCGATCACATAGAACGGCTGCAATTCGGCGCCCGTCGAGCGGGCCAGTTCGAGTGCGGCGTCGAAGGCACGGCGGGATGTTTCGCTGCCATCGACCGCGACGAGAATGCGTTTGTACATGAGGAACCTCCACGTTGACAGGAAAGGACGCCGGGCAGCTTAAACGATCGCGCGGCGCGCCGCATCGAAAGACGCCTGAAAGCAGGATGTCAATTCGCCGCTTGCCAAGTTGAACCGCGCGGCCGGCGTCGCTCTCGGGTGCGTGCGTTCGGGCTTCGGGCAGCAAATCGATCGACATGAGCGCATCTTTGCGCATGAGCGCGCCCGGGTTTGCCTTACAATCGACACCAATTTTTGACAAGCTGGCGGCTGTACGCCGCTGTTGCTTCGACCCGCCCCCCCGACCACGACAGGCGACCCCCACAAGCGACCATGGCGAGCGAACGTAAGGCGACCGGTCTGCCGGAACAGATCTACACGGACATTCTCAACCGCATTCTCGAAGGCGAGTACAAGGAGGGCGACCGGTTGCCCACCGAGCACGCCCTCGCCGAGCGTTTCGAGACGTCGCGGCCCACCGTGCGCGAGGCGCTGGCGCGGCTGCGCGCGGACGGCATCGTGGTCACGCGGCATGGTTCGGGAACCACCGTCGCGCGCCGGCCCGATCCCGATGTGCGTCGCTTCGCGCCGCTCGAAACGCTCTCGGACATTCGCCGCTGCTACGAATTCCGTGTCGTCACCGAGGCTGGCGCCGCAGCGCTTGCGGCCCAGCAGGCGGAGCCCGAAGACATCGAGGCCATCCAGCAGGCATGGGACGACCTCGAGCGCGTGGTGGAAACGCAGGGCATCGGCGCGAAAGACGACTTCACGTTCCATCTGGCGGTGGCCCGCGCTTCTCGAAACCAGTTTTTTATTACGGTAATGTCCTTCATCGAAGAACAGATCGTGTTCAGCATGAATCTGTCGCGCAACCTTTCGCTGGTGAAGACGATCGAGCGTCAGCGCATGGTTCAGGCCGAGCATCTCGCGGTGCTCGAAGCCATTCGCCGTCACGACGCGGCGGGCGCGGCCGATGCTATGCGTCGCCATCTGGAGAACGCACGAGACCGGATGTTCGGTTCGTGATCGCATGGCGCGGCCGGTTTTCCGGTGCGCCAGCCTGTCCGCAGGGTTCGGTCCGCGGGCTTGCCCGGGGACCGGTCCATTGGGTCGGTTTCCCGGTTCACGCCCCCGGCCTGTTCTTTCCCTTGCGTCTTTTTTTGCGTCTTTTCCGCGCTCTATTTGCGCCGCCCTGAAGTGACTTCGTCTGCCTCCACTCCCGCCTCCCTGCCTTTTCGCCACGCGCTGCTCGCCATGCTGGGCATCGGTCTCGTCAACATGCTGGTCGCGCTCGACCAGACCGTGGTGAGTACCGCGCTGCCGTCCATCGTCGCCGAACTGCACGGCTTCGAGTACTACGCGTGGATCGCAAGCGCCTATCTGCTCGCCTCCGTCGTCACGGTGCCGGTGTTCGGGCGGCTGGGCGACTACTTCGGCCGCAAGCGCTTCGTGCTTGCCGCGGTGATCGTGTTCACGGCGGCCTCGGTGTTGTGCGGCCTTGCCACGAGCATGCCGTTCCTCGCCATCGCCCGCGGGCTGCAAGGCGTGGGCGGCGGCATGATGGTGGGCACCGCTTTCGCGTCCATTCCCGACCTGTTTCCGGATGCGCGCGCCCGCGTGCGCTGGCAGGTCGTGATGGCGGCGGCGTACGGCATCGGCACGGCGGCGGGGCCGTCGCTCGGCGGATGGCTGAGCGAGCATTTCGGCTGGCGGTCCACGTTCTTCGTCAACCTGCCGGTGGGCGCGCTCGCGTTCTACTTCATCTGGGCGCATCTGCCGTATTGCCGCCGCGAACGCACGGGCGAGGTGCGCATCGACTGGGGCGGCGCAGTGTTGGTGGCGCTGGTGCTGGGCTGCTTTCAGGTGTTCATCGAGGCGGTGCCGAAGGACGGTTTCACCACGGGCAACCTGATTCTCGCGGCCGTGGTGGCGGGCGGCGCGGCGGCACTGCTCGCCTGCGAGCGGCGCGCGACGCATCCCATCATCCCGCTCGACCTCTTTCGCGACGCGCAGATCGTGACGCTCTTCATGCTCTCCACGCTCTCGGGCTTCGTGATGTTCTCGCTGATCTTCTTCGCGCCGCTCCTGTTGCAGGGCGGCTTCGGGCTTTCGCCGCAGCAGGCCGGTCTGCTCGCTACGCCGATTGCCGCGTGTATCGCCATTGGCAGCCTCATCAACACGCGCGTCGTGATTCATCTGCCGAAGCCGACGCTGATCCTCTCGATCGGCTTTGCCTTGCTTGTTGCGGCCTCCGCGGGTCTCGCGCTCGCGACGCGGTCCACGCCGCACCTGTGGCTCGAAGTGGCGATGTCGGCCGTGGGCATCGGCCTCGGCTTCATTCTCAATAACCTCAACGTCTTCGGCCAGGAGATTGCCGGGCAGGAGCGTTTCGGCATCACCACGGCGCTGCTGCAATCCACCCGCATGGTGGGCGGCATGCTGGGCACGAGCATCGTGGCGACCATCGTGAACCGGCATTACGCCTCGGGCGTGGAGGACGCGCTTCAGGTGCTCGACAAGCCGGTGGCGGCGCGCTGGCAGCCGGAGTTGGCCGATCCGCGCATTCTCATCGACGAAGGGTTGCGCGACAGTCTGCTGAACCAGCTGCGTGCGGCCGGGCTGGACGGGCCCGCGCTCATGGAGGCCGTGAGGCACATCCTCGTGCAGTCCATTCACATCGGCGTGGTGTTGACCGGCTGCGCGGCGCTTGCGGCCGTGTTGATCGTGCGCCGCATTTCGCACATCACCTTTCGGCGCGCTCCGCGAGCCAGCTGAGCGGTTTTCACGACGGGCGGCTGCTTGCAGCGGCAGCCGCCCGTCTCGATTGTCAGACCACCGTCATGCTGCCGCCGCCATCGGTCCGAACAGTGCCACGCGGGTTTGCGGACTCACCGCGATGTCGAGTGCGATGGCGTTTTCCGTGCCGATGCGCATGGGCGGCCCAAGCCGCGCCAGCTCGATGCCGGTGCGGCGCAGCAGACGCTCGATAGGCGTCGTCGTCACCGTGACGTAACGCGTAATGCCCATGCGGTCCGCGAAGGTCACAAGGGCGTGGATGGCGTGCATGGTCACGTCGGCGAAACCGAAAGACTGGTCGCCGCCCGCCTCGATGGCAAAGCGGCTCAGCTCCCAGATGGTCCGCCCCGTCGGCGCGGCCTTGCCGGCCAGCAGTTGCGGGAAGGTGTCGCGCAGCATGTTCGGCCCTTCGGTGGGCATCAGACGCCAACATCCGCGTACCTCGCCCGCCGGCTCCTGAATCAGCATGTAATGCGGCCCGAGCGCGTCGTAGCCGTCGATCTCCATGCCCGCAATGGTGGGGATATCCCAGCCCATGCGGTCGCGGAAGACACGAGCCCTGAGCCGGTACATCTCGTTGATATGTTCGTTATCGAATTCCTGCCGCAAACCAATCCGGATTGTTGCTTGCATGATGTTCTCCCGACACGTGTTGATGGCCTAAATACGTGTCGAAAGTTATGCATTTTGGGTAGAAAAACTACCTACCTACCTGGATAGGTGCGCGCGTGCGCGCAAGTGCGGAGAATCGGTCCGGCAGCAATTAATCAACAGGCATAACGGGCAGGGACCACCATGGAACTTCTGGAAAATCACTGGCAACCCGCGACGGGACAGGTACGGACGACGGCCGAGCTCGCCTCGGCGATCGACCGCGTTCAAATCATTGCGTACCGCAAAAGAAAGAAGGAAAGCCAGCGGCGTTTCTGGGCGCGCTTTGGCGTGACGCAATCGCGTGGAAGCCGCTTTGAATCGGGTGCGGAAATTCCCGCGCCGGTATCGATTCTGCTGGGACTTTATTTCAACAAGACGATCTCGGACGGCGATCTGGGCAGGGCGGAGCGCATGCTGTTCCGTCGTGATTCGGACGGCTCGATCAGCCCGGATCTATAAGGCCCAGCTGGGTGGCGATCACGGCGGCCGCCCGCCGTGAATTGACACCGAATTTCGCGCGAATGTTTTTCATGTGGAAATTCACCACGGCCTCGGAGCAATTGAGGATGTGCGAGATTTCCCACGTGGATTTGCCGAGCGCAGTCCACTTCAGGCATTCGCGCTCGCGCGGCGTGAGCTTGGGAATGAGCGTTTGCGCATGCGCACTCAAATGGCGTTGACTCGTGTCGATCACGAGGTCGCGCATCAATACGAGGTTCGGCAGTGCAGTGTCGATGTGCTGCCAGAACTTGTCATTCGGATTCGAATCGTTCACGAAGCACAGCATGCCGGCTTCCTGACGCGGCCCGTGAATGGGTAGCGTCACGCCGGCGCGCAGCCCATGCGCGCTCGCTTCTTCGTACATGGACTTCTGCGGCGTCGTGGCGAACAGATCAGGCGACCATACGAGCGGCGACGAATGCGTCGTGCAGTGCGAGACGGTTGGATCGATATAGGCAAAACCTTGGTCTGTATAGGCTTGTCGCCACGACGACGCGTAGTTGCTGCGCACGTAGGCATCCTCGAGGCGCATGCCCGGGCGCGGCAGGATGGCGAGCAGAACCTGACTGAAGCCCCACGAGCCGGCGAGACCGGCAACGGCGTCGAACCATTGCGTCTCGTCGGATGCGGCCAGTATCGGCGACATCTGCTCAATGAAATGTAGCGGCACGGTATTACTCTCGATTCGCGGCTGGCCAATGCCGCAGGCGGCGCGGGGAGGGTTGCGCCCCCCTCTTCGGTTGTAACAATTTATCACTAAATTTCAGCGGGGTCGTTTTTGTTCCTCGTATTGACGTAACCGACCTGCCTCCGCTTGCGTGACAGGTCGTGCCGGAGCGGTCATGGCGCGGCACAGCGCCGCCACGCGGGACCGCGGCGCAACTGGTATGGGCGTTGCAGATATTTTTGCCCGTGATTATTACAGGGCCGCCACACCGAACGCGCAAATCCCTCGCGGGAAATCCCGGAATGTTGCGCACGGGAGACGTCTGTTTAAAAACGCGACCTGCGGATTAGATCCTTAAAAAGAATATTTTGCTTTGATCGCGGCTCAATATTCCGTTCACGGAGTTAATCACCTGCGGGGTTTATATATTCTTCGGTGTTTCGCCCATATTCCGAAGCGGCCCGCGCGCGTCGCTGGTCGAGGATAAACTTGTTTGACAACTGACGAGCGGAGGTGCCACACTGCGGCATCCCGAACACGCTGGCCGAGGTGTCATGAACGTCTCTCCGATCGTCGAAAGCGAATTCGCCGCCACGGTGATGGCCGTGCCGCCGCTGGCCCGTCGCGTCGACTACACGCTGGACGCGGCGCAGAACCTCAAGCTGATCCGGCACATCGAGGCGGGCGGCGTGCGCACGCTGCTGTACGGCGGCAACGCTAACCTGTACCACGTGCCGGTGAGCGAGTATCGCGAGTTGCTAGACATGCTCGCAGACAGTACCGCCGAAACCACCCGCGTGATTCCGGCCATCGGGCCCGACTACGGCAAGATGCTCGACCAGGCCCGCATCCTCTCGCAGACGCCGTACCGCACCGCGATGGTGCTGCCGCTTGGCGGGTTCACCACGCCGGAGGGCGTCGAGATCGGACTTACGCGCATTGCGGACATTGCCGGCATTCCGCTCACGCTATATGTGAAGAGCGAAGACTACGTGGACGTCGATACGCTCGCGCGGCTCGTCGACAGGGGCACACTGATTGCGGTCAAGTACGCGGTCGTGCGCGACGATCCAGGTGATGACGCCTGGCTGAGGCGCTTATTGCAGAGCGTGAGCCGGGCCAAGGTGATTTCGGGCATGGGTGAGCGGCCCGCGCTCGTACATGTTCGCGACTTCGGGCTTGCTTCGTGGACCACCGGTTCGGGCTGCATCGCGCCGCGCGCCGTGATGGCGCTGCTGCGTGCCGCGCAGCAAAACGGGCTCGGCGAGGCTGCGGGAATCTACGATGCCTTCATGCCGCTGGAGACGCTGCGCGACGAGATTTCGCTGATCCGCGTGCTTCACGATGCTGTCACGTTCTCGGGCATTGCCGACATGGGCGCCATGTTGCCCTTGCTCAGTTCGACGCCGGCCTCGGATCATGCGAATATCCAGGCGGCGGCGCAGGCGTTGCTTGCGTTCGAGCAGGAGCAGGGCTGGATTCACCCGGGCCAGTCCCGGGTTCACTGACAACGGCTCGGCTGCCGGCTGTGTCCGCATGGACACGAGGCCGGCATAGTACGAGCCGATGGACCGATTCGGCACGCCGGGTGCGCTGGTAAGCAAGCGCCTGCAACGCAGACGCACGGCACCCGCGGCGCTACCGGTCCTGCCCGGGTGGTCACCACGCATGGCCAACCGGCACAACCCTCTTCCACACACTACGCGCCAGGCGGGCATGGCGGTGCCGTGACAGGTACCGCGGCCACCGGCGCTTCACAGGAGTTTGACGATGCAGATTACCGGAGAGATGCTGATCGGCGCGAGCGCCGTACGAGGAACGAAGGGCACGTTGCGTGCCTTCGACCCCGCGCGCAATGCCGAAATCGAGCCCACGTTCGGCGCGGGCAGCGTCACGGATGTGGACCGCGCGTGCGATCTGGCCGCACAGGCCTTCGACTCCTATCGCAGCGCGCCGCTCGAAACGCGGGCGCGCTTCCTGGAAGCCATCGCCGAGAACATCCTCGCGCTCGGCGATACGCTGATCGAGCGCGCTCAGGCCGAGTCCGCCTTGCCGCGCGCCCGTCTTGAAGGCGAGCGCGGACGCACCGTCGGTCAATTGAAGCTGTTCGCCTCTCTCGTGCGCGAAGGGCGCTGGCTGACGGCCACGCTGGATTCGGCGATGCCCGATCGCAAGCCGCTGCCGCGCTCCGACCTGCGCATGCAGAAGATTCCGGTGGGCCCGGTGGCGGTGTTCGGCGCCAGCAACTTCCCGCTCGCGTTTTCGGTGGCGGGCGGCGACACGGCTTCCGCGTTCGCGGCCGGCTGCCCGGTGGTCGTGAAGGCACACCCGGCGCACCTCGGCACGTCCGAACTCGTGGGCCGCGCAATCCAAAAGGCCGTAGCGGACTGCGGTCTGCACGAAGGCACGTTCTCGCTCGTGATCGGTGCCGGCAATGAAATTGGCGAAGCCCTGGTCGCGCATCCCGCGATCAAGTCGGTCGGCTTCACGGGCTCGCGCCGCGGCGGTCTGGCGCTGGCCGATATCGCGTCGAAGCGCCGCGAGCCGATTCCCGTCTTCGCGGAAATGAGCAGCATCAACCCGGTGTTCGTCATGCCCGGCGCGCTGGCCGCACGCGCAGACTCGATTGCAACCGGCTTCGTGGAATCGGTCACGCTGGGCGTGGGCCAGTTCTGCACGAATCCGGGTCTCGTCATCGTGCTCAACGGACCGCATACCCAGGGCTTCATCGACGCCGCCGCTCAGGCGCTCGCGAAGAAGGGCGCGCAGACCATGCTGACCGCGGGCATCGCCGCCGCGTATCGCGAAGGCGTGGCGCAGCGTGCCGAAACGAGCGGCGTGAAGAGCGTGGCGCAAGGCACGACGAGCGACGCGTCGTGCTCCGCGCTGCCCGCGCTGTTCACGACCACGGCGGCCCAGTTCCTCGCCACGCGGGCGCTGGAGGACGAGATCTTCGGGCCGACGTCGCTGATCGTGACGTGCGCCGACGTGAGCGAAATGACGAAGGTGGCCGAGCAGATCGAAGGCCAGCTCACGGCCACGCTGATGATCGAACCGGACGACTACGAACTCGTGCGCGGTCTGCTGCCCACGCTGGAGCGCAAGGTGGGCCGCATTCTGGCGAACGGCTATCCGACGGGTGTCGAGGTCTGTTACGCGATGGTTCACGGCGGACCGTTCCCGGCCACGAGCGACCCGCGTGCGACCTCGGTGGGTGCGACCGCGATCGATCGCTTCCTGCGTCCGGTCTGCTATCAGGACCTGCCGGCCGAGCTGCTGCCTGAAGCCGTGCAGGACGGCAATCCGCTGAAGCTCTGGCGTCTGCGCGACGGTCAGCTCGGACGCGACTGAGCGGACGGGGAGAACCGGGAGAGCGCCGTGTAGCGCGTTGCGGCGGTGACATCGGAGTTGCCGCCGCGATTCCTCGGTTCGCGTTCCTCGCGCCGCTTTGCCGACCCGCTTCTCCAGCCCGCTTTGCAGACCCGCTTCTCCGGCCTCGTTCGCGGCCGTATCGCAACGCTCCCCGCCACGGGCGTTGCATCGCGCCCAAGCTTGCCTCTCACCATGACCGACCACCCCAGCCGCCGCTACCCCGACCCCGCCATCCGCGTGCTCGATCCGCGCTTCACGGCGCTGCGGCTCGCGTCGGCGTCGGTGGAGTGTCTCTATCAGGGCGCGCGCTGGTCCGAAGGGCCGGTCTGGTTCGGCGATGGCCGCTACCTGCTGTGGAGCGACATTCCCAACAACCGCATCCTGCGTTGGGACGAGGAAACGGGCGCCGTGAGCGCCTTTCGCCAGCCGTCGAACAACGCGAACGGCAATACGCGCGACCGCGAAGGCCGGCTCGTCACGTGCGAGCACCTCACGCGCCGCGTCACACGCACGGAGTACGACGGCACCGTCACCGTGATCGCCGACCGCTATCGCGGCAAGCGCTTCAATTCACCGAACGACATCGTCGTGAAGTCCGATGGATCGATCTGGTTCACGGACCCCACCTTCGGCATCGACAGCTATTACGAGGGCGAGAAGCAGCCGTCCGAACTGCCGGCCTGCGTCTATCGCGTCGATCCGCACTCGGCGGAGGTAACGGTCGTGATCGACGATGTGGCGGGCCCGAACGGTCTCGCCTTTTCGCCCGACGAGTCGCTTCTCTATGTGGTCGAGTCGCGTTCCGAGCCGCGCAAGATTCGCGCGTTCGACGTGAGCGGCGACGGCCGCACGCTGTCGAACAATCGCGTTGTGATCGATGCCGGCCCCGGCACGCCCGATGGCTTTCGCGTGGACATCCACGGCAACCTCTGGTGCGGTTGGGGCATGGGTACCGACGAACTCGACGGCGTGCGCGTCTTCACCCCGCAGGGCGAGGCCATCGGCCATATCGCGCTGCCCGAGCGCTGTGCGAACGTCTGCTTTGGCGGGCGCCACCGCAATCGACTCTTCATGGCGGCGAGCCACGGCCTTTACGCGCTTTACGTGAATACGCAGGGCGTGAAGGGCGGTTGAGCCAAGGGGTTTCGCTGCCGTCAAGTTGCCAAACAAGTAAAGGTTTCCACTACCACGCCGCAGTGCGATCCGCTCGCGGGGATTAAACGGAAACCCTTGCTGGTAAAGGTTTTGTGCGCACTCCAGCGGTCTCGTGCAGCCCCATCCGGTTCGGATAATTTGCTTGACATCGACGCGCCGCGTTCGTTATTTTGCGGTAACCGGGGACCGGTGGCAGGGCGCCGTGCGAACCTGCCGCGCCTCATCCGCACCGTCCGCGGCGTCCATATCAAGAGAACAACCGAGGAGATGCGATGACCTTTTCTGGCAGATTGTCAGTCAGGCTGCTGGCAGCATGTGCCGTCGCGGTGGCCGCAGTGGCCGCGCAGGTTCCTGCCGCGCAGGCGGCGGACGCTGTGACGCTGAACATCGTGGACGTGGCGGGCGACCTCCAGCTCACGCAAAAGGGCTTCGAGGCGTTCAAGGCGAAGTATCCGAACCTGGTCTCGAACATCACGTATACCAACGCGCCCGCGCCGCAACTGCCGGGCAAGATCAAGGCGATGCAGGCGGCGGGCCGCTCCGACATCGACCTCGTGCTGACCGGCACCGACGCACTCGCGGCCGGCATCGAACAGAACCTCTGGCTCAAGCTCCTGCCCGACCAGGCCTCGGTGTTTCCTGGCGTGCTGGACCGCTATGCGCCTGGCCCCCGCAAGATGCAGGACCTGGCGCAGGGCTTCGGGCTCGAAGTCGCGTACATGCCGGCGGGGCCGCTCATCGAGTACAACCCGGCCAAGGTGAGCAATCCGCCGAAGACGCCCGATCAACTGCTGCAATGGTGCAAGGCGCACCCCGACCGCCTGATCTACGCGCGTCCGGCCAATTCGGGTCCGGGCCGCACCTTCCTGATGGGCCTGCCCTACGTGCTGGGCGACAAGGACCCCATGGACCCGATCCACGGCTGGGACAAGACGTGGGCCTTCCTCAAGCAGCTGAATGACTGCATTCCGTACTACCCGGGCGGTACATCGGCAGTGATGAAGGAACTGGGCGAAGGCACGCGCGACATGACCGTGACGGTGACGGGCTGGGACATCAATCCGCGTGCGCTCGGCATCGTGCCGGCCGACTATCGCGTGCAGGCCTTCGACAACATGACCTGGGTGAACGACGCCCACTACATGGTGATCCCGAAGGGCGTGCCGAAGGAAAAGCTGGACGTGCTCTTCAAGCTGATGAACTTCATGCTGGAGCCGGCGCAGCAGGCACTGACCTGGGACGACGGCTACTTCTATCCCGGTCCCGCGGTGAAGGGCGTGACGCTCGAACAGGCGCCGGCGCACAGCCAGGACGTGCTCAAGAAGTACGGCCGGCCTGAGTATCCCAAACTGATCGCCGACCATCCGCAGGCGCTGCCGCTTTCCGCGCAGGCCATGGTGGCGGCGTTCCAGAAGTGGGACCGCGAGATCGGCGCACAGAAGACCAAATAGACCGGCAAGGCGTCCAGCGTGGCGCTATTGTCGCGACATCGATACGGGTGGCCGGCGCGGGTGGTATCGCCAGCGCTGGCCGCGCCGAGCAGACCAGGGCCAAGGGCCAGTCTCAAGCACCAGTCTCAAGCACCAGTCTCAAGGATCTGGACCCAGCCGTCCCCATACCGGACGGAAAGACGAGGAACGCACGATGAATCGTCACTTTGAGGAACTGCGTCTCGAATCCGTGAGCCGCAGCTTCACCAGCACAGAAGGCCATGCGGTGGCGGCCTTGCAGGGGCTCGATCTGAATATCCGCCGCGGCGAGTTCATCGCGCTGCTCGGGCCGTCGGGCTGCGGCAAGTCCACGGCGTTGAACTGCATCGCGGGACTGCAGCCGCTTTCGGGCGGCGGCATCTGGCTCGACGACCGGCGTATCGACGTGCTGCCGCCCGAGAAGCGCGGCTTCGGCATGGTGTTCCAGAACTACGCGCTGTTTCCGCACATGTCCGTGCTCGACAACGTGGGCTTCGGTCTCAAGATGCGCGGCGTGGCGAAGGGCGAAACGCAGCGGCGCGCGCGCGAGGCGCTGCAACTCGTTCAACTCGTGGGACACGAGCGCAAGCTGCCGGGGCAGTTGTCCGGCGGCCAGCAGCAGCGCGTGGCGATTGCGCGCGCCATCGTGATCGAGCCGCCGCTCGTGCTGATGGACGAGCCGCTCTCGAATCTCGACACGAAACTGCGTATCGAGATGCGCGCGGAGATCCGGCGCATTCATAGCCAGCTGGAGCGCGCGACCCTCTACGTGACGCACGACCAGGACGAAGCGCTTTCGATGGCAGACCGCATCGTCGTCATGAAAGAGGGCGTCGTGCAGCAGGTCGCCACGCCGAAAGAGGTGTACGGGCGGCCGAAGAATCTGCACGTCGCGCGTTTCATGGGCTATCGCAATGTGGTGCCGTTCACGCTGGAAGCCGCCGAGGGCGAGCGGGTGCGGCTCGCAAACAGCAGCGTGCAACTGGTCGGCACGCCGATGGAAGCGTTCAGCGCCAAGGCCGTGAGCGTTGCGCTGAGACCCGAGGACATCGAGCGTGCCGCCCCCGGCGCCGAGAACGCCTTTGACGCCGAAGTGGAAACCGTCGAATACGGCGGCCGCGATTCGCTGATTCGCGTGCAGACCGCGTTCGGCGCACTGTGGGCACGGCTGGCCGGCGAATTTTCGGATGGCGAGCGCATCAGGCTGCGCGTGCCGGCCGCTCGCACGCTGGTCTACGACGTGGAGGCGCCATGAACGCGAACGCTGCCACGCTACCCACAACTGCCGCAGCGCCCAGTGATCCGAAGCGCTGGCTCGTCACGCCCGCGCTTGTCTTCATCGTCGCGCTGTTCATCTATCCGTTTGCGTACGGGCTCGTGCTGTCGTTCCAGCCGATGAATGGCGGCGGCATCTGGGCCAACTACGCCACGTTCTTTTCCGACACCTCACTCTGGCCGACGATTCTCGTCACGCTCAAGCTCGCCGTGCCGGCCACGCTCATCAACGTCGGTGTGTCGGTGCCGGTGGCGTTTGCGCTGCGCCGTCCGTCGCCGTATCAGAAGCTCGTTACCACGCTGCTCGTGATTCCGGTCACGCTCGGCACCGTGCTGATCGCGGACGGCATGCTCACCTACTTCGGCCCGAACGGCTGGTTCCCGCAGACGCTGCACGTGCTGCATCTCTATGCCGACGAAGTGCGGCTCACGCACAACTACTGGGGCGTGTTGATTTCGCTCGTGGTGTCGGGCTTTCCGTTCGCGTTTCTGCTCACGCTCTCCTACGTCACGGGCATCGACCCGACGCTCGCGAGCGCGGCCGCCACGCTCGGCGCCGGGCCGTGGCAGCAATTCCGCCGCATCTATTTCCCGCTGCTCGTGCCCGGACTCACGATGGCGGCGTGCCTTTCGTTCGTGCAGGCGTTCTCGGTGTTTCCGTCCGCGGTGCTGCTCGGCGCGCCTGCGGGGCCGACACGCGTGATGTCGATTGCCGCCGCCGAGGCCGCGTTCGAGAACTACGATTACTCGCTCGCTTCGGCCGTCGCCATCGTGATGGGCTTCGTGCAGTTGATCGTCGTGGCCGCGATGCTGGGTGCGCGCCGCTTTTTCTATCGCGGACCCACCACGGGAGGAAAAGGCTGATGACGACCGATCGCGAGGCGAGGCACGCGTGGCGCCGCTCCGTGCCGCGCGAGCTGGCATCGAATGCCGGCGCGGCGGCGTCGTCGCCTGCCGCCATGAACCTGTCCGCGAGCAGCGAGGACGACAGCGCATCGCGCAACCACGGCCGCCGTGGCGAGCAGCCGGCGAGGCGAGGGCCGCGCGCGAGTCTGCCCGACCTCGTATGGAAAGCGCTCGTGTGGGGCGCGATGGCGTTCTTCCTGCTCAACGTGCTGCTGCTCATTGCCACCGTGGCGATCAACTCGATCGCGACGCGCTGGTTCGGCACGCCGCTGCCGCAAGGGTTCACGCTTCACTGGTACGCGCAGGCCTGGTCCGACTTCCAGTTGGCGAGTGTGCTGTGGGTCACGGTCGAAGTGGTGGGCGCGGTCGTGCTGCTTTCCATCGTGCTCGGTGTGCCGGCGGCCTACGCGCTCGCGCGCGTGCAGTTTCGCGGCAAGCGGCTTGCCATGCTCGTGTTCCTGCTGCCGTTGATGGTGCCGCCTGTCACCTACGGCATTCCGATGGCCACCGCCATGTACAAGTTCGGTCTCGCAGGCACGCTGAGCGGCGTGATTCTTGCGAACCTCGTGCCGGCGCTGCCGTTCGTGATTCTCGTGATGACGCCGTTCATCGAACAGATCGACCCGAACCTCGAAGCCGCTGCACGCATCTTCGGCGCGAACACGTTGCGCTATTTCCGCTACGTGCTGCTGCCGCTCCTCGTGCCGGGTATGCTCGCGGCGGGTCTGCTGGTGCTGGTTCGCACCATCGGCCTCTTCGAACTCACGTTCTTCACGGCGGGGCCCGCCACGCAGACGCTCGTCGTCGCGCTCTATTACGCGGTATTCTCGACGGGCGTGCGGGCGCCGCAATCCATCGACGCCATGGCCATGATCTACATGGCGATCACGCTGATCTGGGTGATCATCGCGCTGCAGTTCGTGAGCCCGACCCAGATCGTTTCGCGTGTGAAGGAGAGAAAGTGACGAAGAGAAAGACCCCGGAAACGCTGCGCAGCCACCGTTGGTATGGCGTCAACGACCTGCGCTCGTTCGGCCATCGTTCGCGCACCTCGCAGATGGGCTACAGCCGCGAAGAATACGCAGGCAAGCCCGTTATTGCGATTCTCAATACGTGGAGCGAAATCAATCCGTGCCATACGCACTTCAAGCAGCGTGTGGAGGAAGTGAAGCGCGGCATCTGGCAGGCCGGAGGCTTTCCCATCGAGCTGCCGGTGCAGACGCTTTCCGAGCCGTTCCAGAAGCCCACCACCATGCTCTATCGCAACTTCCTCGCGATGGAGGTGGAAGAGACGCTGCGCTCGTATCCCGCCGACGGCGTCGTGCTGATGGGCGGCTGCGACAAGACGACGCCGGCGCTGCTGATGGGCGCGATATCGATGGATCTGCCCGCCATCTTCCTGCCGGCCGGCCCGATGCTGCGCGGCAACTGGAACGGCGTGACGCTGGGCTCCGGCTCGGACACCTGGAAGTACTGGGCCGAACTGCGCGCCGGACATATCACCGAAGACGACTGGCAGGGCGTGGAAGGCGGCATTGCGCGCTCGCCGGGCCACTGCATGACGATGGGCACGGCGTCTACCATGACGAGCGCGGCCGAGGCGCTCGGCTTCACGCTGCCGGGTTTCGCATCCATTCCCGCGCCCGATTCGCGGCACGCGCAAATGGCGGCGAAGACGGGCATGCGCATCGTCGAGATGGTGTGGGAAGACCTGAAGCCTTCGGACATTCTCACGGCAGGCTCCGTAGATAACGCGGTGACCACATGTCTCGCGCTGTCGGGGTCGACCAACGCGATCGTGCACATGATCGCGGTGGCGCGCCGCGCGGGCATCGAACTTACACTCGACCGCTACGACGACATTTCGCGCCGCACGCCGGTGCTCGCCAACATCCGGCCGACGGGCGAGTACCTGATGGAAGACTTCTTCTATGCGGGCGGCCTGCGCGCGATGCTGAAGGAACTGGGCGATCTGATCGACGGTACGCAGAAGACAGTAAACGGCAAGACAATCGGCGAAAACATTGCAGACGCGCAGGTCTTCAACGACGACGTGATCCGCCGCCGCAGCGCGCCGCTCCTGCCCGACAACGGCCTCGCGGTGCTGCGCGGCAACATTGCGCCGAACGGCGCCGTCATCAAACCGGGTGCGGCCGAACCGCATCTGCTCGTGCACACGGGCCGCGCCGTGGTGTTCAAGGACTACAACGACATGGCGGCGCGCATCGACGACGAATCGCTCGACGTCGACGAACACAGCGTGATCGTGCTGCAACACGCGGGTCCCGTCGGCGCGCCGGGCATGCCCGAGTGGGGCCAACTGCCTATTCCGAAGAAGCTGTTGCAAAAGGGCGTGCGCGACATGGTGCGCATCTCCGACGCACGCATGAGCGGCACGAGCTACGGCGCGTGTGTGTTGCACGTGGCGCCGGAGTCGTTCATCGGCGGACCGTTTGCGCTGGTGCGCGACGGCGACCTCATCGAACTCGACGTGCCGCAGCGCAAGCTGAACGTGCTGGTTTCCGACGAAGAACTGGCGCGCCGCAAGTCCGAGTGGGTGGCGCCGCCGCCGCGCTTCACGCGTGGCTACGGCGCGATGCATCAGATCCACGTCATGCAGGCCGACAAGGGCTGCGACTTTGATTTCCTGCAACGAGGCGGTGCAGGTGGCGCGCAGAATGCAGGCGAACCGGAGATCCACTAAGCGCGCAAGAGACATGACGTCCTGGTACTTTTCCTGATGGCTTTGCGCCCTACCACCCGTGCCTTTGTTCGCGACTTGAACAGCTCGCGGTAATTTGCTTTTTTCCTTGGATCGCCAATTTTCTTGAGAGTATGATCCTCTTTCGACAGTTGGCGCGTGCGTAGTCAACGGCCTCATCGAGCGGCCGGGTGTGGGTTTCACGGCAGTTCCCGACGCGCCTTTTGAACCAGACAAGGGCAGTCAGGGCGGGTGACACTCATGCACTTCGACGCTGCATTCACGCATCGCGGCTATCTGCTGAATTGCGCCCCGGCGCGTGCCGGCGACGGCAGCTGGCAACCCTACGTGGTCATTTCACGCTCCAGCGACGGCGAACTCGTCGCTAACCGCTTCTTTCCCACCGACCTGCGCTTCACCGACGAAGCCGCCGCCATCGCCCACGCGCGCGACTGGGCCGTGCGCTGGATCGACGCCAGCAGCATAACCATCTGAGGCGCGCGAAGGCGCGTCTTTCCGCTTGCATCGCACGTCGACACGACGCGCGCATGCCCCGCCCGTGCGGCGATTCACGACAAAACGCGGTAATCTCTGGGGACACTTCACTTTTCGCCGTGCCACGCGCGGCTGTCGTTGTCACCATGTCAAATCCGTCTTCTTCGAACTGGGGCCTGGAGCAGATCGTCGCGGAGCTGCGCGCGTCGCGCGAGGAACTGCATCGAACGCGCCACCCGCGCGGTATTCGCGAATTGCCGTCGCGCGAGGCGATGGTCGGCATCGTCAACGGGCTGCGCGCAGCGCTCTTTCCCACGCACTACGGCGCGCCCGATCTGACGGACGAAAGCGTCGACTATTACGTTGGACACACGCTGGAAAGCACGCTGCGACTGCTCGCTGAGCAGATTCGCCGCGCGCTGCGCTTTTTGCCCGAGCATGCGGAGACACCGAACGAATTGCTGCGCGTGCGTGCCTTCGACGTGGCGCGCGAGTTCGGCAAGCAGTTGCCCGGCATTCGCGCGCTGCTGGTCAGCGACATTCAGGCCGCCTATGCCGGCGACCCGGCCGCGCAGCACATCACCGAAATCCTGCTGTGCTACCCGGGCGTGCTCGCGGTCACGCATCATCGGCTCGCGCATGCGCTGCACCGGCTCGGCGTGCCGCTGCTCGCGCGCTTCATCAACGAGATTGCGCACTCGGCCACCGGCATCGACATTCACCCGGGCGCGCAGATCGGCCCCAGCTTTTTCATCGACCACGGCACGGGCGTGGTGATCGGCGAGACCGCGATCATCGGCGAACGCGTGCGGCTCTACCAGGCGGTGACGCTCGGTGCGAAGAGCTTTGCGGCGGACACCGACGGCACGCTCGTGAAGGGCAACGCGCGGCATCCGATTGTCGAGGACGACGTCGTGATCTATGCGGGTGCAACGATTCTGGGCCGCGTCACGATCGGTCGCGGCTCGGTGATCGGCGGCAACGTGTGGCTCACGCACAGCGTGCCGCCGGGCAGCAGCGTGACGCAGGGCAAGGCGCGCGAAGTGGAACGCAACGAAGCAGGGCGGCCGACGTGAACGGTCCGCATGCGTGGCCATGAAACGCGCGCCATCAGGCCGCGTGCGCATGCTGCGCAGCGCGATTGCCGGCGTCGAGGCCACCGCCGCCGCCACGTCACACACGTTCGCACGGCACTCGCACGACCACTTCGGCGTAGGCGTCATCACGCACGGCGGGCATCGCTCGGCGAGCGGGCGCGGACCGGTGGAAGCGCGCACGAACGACGTCATCACCGTGAATCCCGGCGAGGTTCATGACGGCCGCCCCTTCGACGAACGCGGTCGCACATGGCAGATGCTGTACTTCGAGCCGTCGCTCGTCTTCGATGCCGCGCGCGAGCTTGCGGGCACGAACGCATGCAACCTCGAATTGACGCGTCCCGTCGTGTACGACCCTCGATTGAAAAAGCTGTTCGAGCGACTCTTTGCGATTGCCACCGATCCTGTGGCGTACCCCGACGCACTCGTTCGCGACGAGGCATTGGCCGCGTTCTTCGAATGCGCGATCGAGTCGCACGCTACGTTGACGCCCCGACGTCTCGCGCCCGGGTCGGTCGCGCACGCCAAGGCCCGCATCGACGACGATCCCTCGGCACCACACACACTCGCAGCGCTCGCCGCGGATTCCGACATGAACCGCTTCCAGCTGCTGCGGGCATTTGCACGCGACGTCGGCATGACGCCACATGCCTATCTGGTCCAGCGCCGCGTCATGCTGGCGCGGCGTTCGATTGCGTCTGGCCTTGCACTTGCCGATGCGGCCGCCAGTGCAGGCTTCGCGGACCAAAGCCACATGACGCGCGCGTTCGTGCGCATGTTCGGCGTGACGCCGGCCGTCTACGCCGGTGCAGTGCGATAAGCAGCCACGTGGGCTGCGGTACGTTGCACGCGGTACGTCGCACCCTCACGCTGCAATTTCGTTCAAGACCCTCCACGACGCTGGACCCTAAGCTGCGCTCCATTCCCTGTCATGGAGCGCGCAGCATGAATTCGAGGCACGTGGGCTATCTGTTTTGCGGACTCGCGATGATCGGCGTGGGCAGCACCGTAGTGGTGAGCCGCGAGATTGCGGCGGGGCTCGCGCCGTTCTCGGCCACCGCGTTGCGTTTCGCGATCGCGTTTCCATTGTTCCTCGCGATCATGCGTGTGCGCGGCGTGCGCTGGCCGCGTCTGGATCTGCGCGATGCGTTGCTGGTCTTCGCGCAAGCCGGCGCGGGCAGCGTCGGTTATACGGTCCTGCTCATTAGCGGAATGAAGCTCGCATCTGCCGCCGATGCGGGCGTGATTGCGGGCACGTTGCCGGCGGTGTCGGCACTCGTGGCGGTGGTTGCGCTGGGCGAGCGGATGAGCGCGGCGCTTGCCGGTGCCGTCGCGCTCGCGACGGCGGGGGTGCTCGTGTGTACCGTGCCGCTTCCAGCGTTGAGTGCGGCCGGCACGTCGTGGATTACCGTGGGCAACGAACGCGCTCCCGAGGCGCTCGCGGGCAATGCGCTCGTGTTTGCCGCGGTGGTGTGCGAGGCCCTGTTCATCCTCATCAACCGGAAGCTGCGCGCAACGGTGACGCCGTTGCAGTTGTCCGCATTGATGAGCGGGATCGGCTTCTGTGTCGCCATCGTGCCGGCGCTGTTTGAGGCGCCCTGGCGTGCTGCCTTCGACGCGCCTGCGGTAATGGGCGTCGTCTACTACGCGCTGGTGCCCACGGTGGCGGGCTTCATGCTTTGGTACGCGGGCTCGGAGCGCGTGACCGGCGGCGAGGCCAGCGTGACAACTGCGCTCGTACCGGTGTCGTCGCTCGTGTTCGCGGCGCTGCTGCTGCACGAGACGATCAGGCCGGCGCAACTGGCCGGCATGGCCTGCGTGCTCGGCGCCATCTTGCTTGCCACGGTGGGACGTGCGCGGCAGCGCAGCACGGCGCAAGGCACTACGTCGGGCGGGACGCCGCTGCATGCGGCGCCACGCGAAGCGCGCGATTAGCGGGACCAGTGCGACCAGCGGGATCAGCGCGAGCCTCGCGCCGCCTCACGTATTGGCGATACTCGTTCCCACCGGATTACCGACGATGGAAAGGAATTCGCGACGCGTCGAGGGATCGGTGCGGAAGGTGCCCAGCATGCGCGACGTGACCATTTCCACGCCGGCCTTATGCACGCCGCGCGTCGACATGCATTGATGCGACGCTTCGAGAATCACGCCCACGCCGCGCGGCTGTAGCACCTCGTTGAGCGTATCCGCGATCTGCACCGTCATCTTTTCCTGGATCTGCAGGCGCTTCGCAAACGCGTCCACGAGCCGCGCAAGCTTCGAAATGCCCACCACGCGACGATCCGGCAGATAGGCCACATGCGCGCGCCCGATGATCGGCACCATATGGTGCTCGCAGTAGCTCTCGAAGCGGATGTCCTTGAGCACGATCATTTCGTCGTAGCCGTCCACTTCGGCAAACGTGCGGGCCAGAATCTCGCGCGGGTCGGTGGCGTAGCCCGCGAAGAATTCCTCGAAGGACCGTACGACGCGCGCCGGGGTATCCACGAGACCTTCGCGCCTGGGGTCGTCTCCGGCCCAGCGCAATAGCACGCGCACCGCGGCTTCGGCTTCTTCTCGTGTGGGCCGCGGCTCGGCGCCGTTTTTCGCCGCACCGGTGTCTTGCTGTGCGGGTTTCGCGTGACTTGCGGTCCTCGTTGCGTCGGTCATCCATCCACTCCTGTCTGCTGGTCCATCTGGCGTTGCGCCGTTGGGGTGTCGGCCATTGTTCCACGTTTTGTGTCCGTGCGTGCCTGGCGAAAGCCCCCACCTGGACGCCCGGACGTCATTTGGGCCACTCGTCCATGGCGTCGTTGAAGAGTTCGGAGACGACGCTGCGCAGCCATCCCGTGCGCACGTCGTTGTTGAATTTGCGATGCCAATGCTGCTTGAGATCGAAGCGCGGCAACGGAATGGGCGGCTCGACGAGCTTGATGGACGCGTGTTCGGCCACGTACGCGAAGCCGATGGCGTGCGGCACGGTGGCGACGAGATCCGTGCGCGCAAGAATGAAGGGCAGGCTCATGAAGTGCGGCGTTTCCAGCACGGCGCGGCGGTGCAGGCGCTTCTTTTCGAGGAAGCGTTCGAGCACTTCCTGGCTGCGGCCCTCGGCGCGCACCACGGCGTGGCCGAGCGAGAGGAATTGCTCGAGCGTGAGCTTCTCGCCCACCTGCGGATGGTTGCTGCGCATGAGGCAGATGAAGCGGTGCGTGAAGAGACGCTGCTGAAAGAAGTTGCTCGCGGTGAGATCGGGAAAGTAGCCGACGGCGAGATCCACGTCGCCCGATTCCAGTCCGCGTTCCACCTGGGCCGGCGGCAGCGAGACCGAACGCAGGCTCGCACGCGGCGCGCGCTCGGCAAAGAGTTGCAGCAGACGCGGCAGGAACACGATCTCGCCCACGTCCGAAAGCGCGAGCGAGAACGTGCGCGTGGTCGTGGCCGGGTCGAAGTCCTGAGCTTCCAGCATGCCTTTTTCGATACGCACGAGCGCGTCGCGTGCGGCCGGGATCAGGGCGAGCGCGCGCGGCGTGGGCTCCATGCCGCGCGAGGTGCGCACGAAGAGCGGGTCGCCGAAGTATTCGCGCAGGCGTCCCAGCGCGGTGCTGACGCGCGGCTGGCTTACGCCGAGGCGCTCGGCGGCGCGGCTCACATTGCGCGTGTCCTCCATGGCAACGAGGTACGGAATCAGGTTCAGGTCGAGGTCGGTCATCGGCAGGGTGAAGCGTGGCGGGCGGCGCGGCACTATCGTGTTCGCGTATACAAGCTATGCCCGGAATGCGGTTGCCGCATATTGGGGAAAGCGCCGACAATCGCTCCACCATTCGAAAAATTGTTCAGGAGACGAACATGCGCACCCAGGTTGCCATCGTCGGCGCAGGCCCGGCGGGCTTGCTGCTTTCCCATCTGCTGCGGCGCGAAGGCGTCGATTCGATCCTCGTGGAGGCGCAGTCGCGCCAGTACTGCGAGCAGCGCATTCGCGCCGGCGTGCTGGAGCAGGGCACCGTCGATACGATCAACGAAGCGGGGCTCGGCGCGCGCATGCAGCGCGAAGGGCTCGTGCATCACGGCATCGACCTGCTGTTCGGGCGCAAGTGCCATCGCATCGACATGACGGGGCTCACGGGCGGCCGCGCTATCACGATCTACGGCCAGCACGAGGTGGTGCGCGACCTGATCGACGCCGCCGACGAGCACCGCCACCAGATGTTCTTCGAAGCGAGCGGCGTATCGCTGCACGGCCTCGCAGGCGATGCGCAGCGCGACCGCCCCGAGGTGCGTTTCACGCACCAGGGCGTGGAGCAGCGCATCGAGTGCGACTACATTGCGGGCTGCGACGGCTTTCACGGCGTGTCGCGCAACGCGATTCCGGCCTCGGTGCTGCGCACCTACGAGCGCGTTTATCCGTTCGCGTGGCTCGGCATTCTGGCCGAGGCCGCGCCCAACGCCGCCGAACTGGTCTATGCCCATCACGAGCGCGGTTTCGCGTTGTACAGCATGCGTTCGCCCACCATCACGCGGCTCTATCTGCAATGCGCACCGGACGAAGATCTCGCACAGTGGTCCGACGACCGCATCTGGTCCGAACTGAAAACGCGTTTCGAAAACGACGGCGGCTGGCAGCCCGCGGAAGGCGCGATCCTGCAAAAGGGCGTGACGCCGATGCGCAGCTTCGTGGCGGAGCCGATGCAGTACGGCCGGCTGTTCCTTGCCGGCGACGCCGCGCACATCGTGCCGCCCACGGGCGCGAAGGGCATGAACCTCGCCGTGGCCGACGTGCGCGTGCTCTCGAAGGCGCTGGCCGCGCGCTATCGCGACGGACGCACGGACCTGCTCGACGCCTATTCGTCCACGTGTCTCGAACGTGTCTGGCGCGCCGAGCACTTCTCGTGGTTCATGACGAACATGCTGCACCCGTCGGCCGACGACACGCCGTTCGTCAATCGCCTGAAGATGTCGGAACTGAACTACGTGACGAAGTCCGAGGCGGCGGCGCGCTCGCTCGCGGAAAACTACGTGGGCCTGCCGTTCGCTGCGTAAGCGGATTGCTGCCCGTATCAGACGCGTATCAAGTATCAAGACAGAGGAGGCCGTCCCGCGAGGACGGCCTTTTTGCTCATGGAAGCCCCTGCCTTGACAAGGCGCGTCAGCGCCTCCGATAATGCGCCGAGATGTTCGTTAATCGAATCGTAGTTCTTTATGCGAACAACGACGCGAGTCGAACACTTCCAGCGCACGCTGCCGCTTCTTGTGAATCAGCAGCGTGATTCGCGGTTGGAGCGGTGCCCGTGTAGTGAATGAGCGGCGCCGCGCAGCAACGTCGGGCGCCGCCCGGAATGGCATGGAATGGCCGAGGACCTGGCATGATCAACAAGATTTTCGAGTCGCTTCAGTCGGCCGTGGCCGACATTCACGACGGCGCCACCGTGATGATCGGCGGCTTCGGTACGGCGGGCATGCCGTCGGAACTGATCGACGCGCTCATCGAGCAGGGCGCGCGCGAACTCACCATCGTGAACAACAACGCCGGCAACGGCGACACCGGTCTCGCGGCTTTGCTGAAGGCCAAGCGCGTGCGCAAGATCATCTGCTCGTTCCCGCGGCAAACGGATTCGTGGGTGTTCGACGGCCTCTATCGCGCCGGCGAAATCGAACTGGAACTGGTGCCGCAGGGCAATCTCGCGGAACGCATTCGCGCGGCGGGCGCGGGCATCGGCGGTTTCTTCACGCCCACGGGCTACGGCACGAAGCTGGCCGAAGGCAAGGAAACGCGCCTGATCGACGGCAAGCACTACGTATTCGAATCGCCGCTGCATGCGGACTTCGCGCTCATCAAGGCGTATAAGGGCGACCGCTGGGGCAACCTGGTCTACCGCAAGACGGCGCGCAACTTCGGGCCCATCATGGCGAGCGCCGCGAAGGTCGCCATCGCGCAGGTTTCAGAAGTCGTGCCGCTGGGCGGGCTCGATCCCGAAGTGATCGTCACGCCCGGCATCTTCGTGCAACGCGTGATCGAGGTGCCGCAGGCGGCGCACGCCGCGCAACGGTCGCCACGGTCGCAACAGGCAGCCTGAAGGACGGAGACACTTCATGAAACGACTTACCCGCGATGAAATGGCGAAGCGCGTCGCGCGCGATATTCCCGAAGGCGCCTACGTGAACCTCGGCATCGGTGTGCCCACGCTGGTCGCGAACCATCTGGATGCCGACAAGGAAATCTTCCTGCACAGCGAGAACGGTCTGCTCGGCATGGGCCCCGCGCCCGCGCCGGGCGAAGAGGACGACGAACTCATCAACGCCGGCAAGCAGCACGTCACGCTGCTCACGGGCGGCGCGTTCTTCCACCATGCCGATTCGTTCGCGATGATGCGCGGCGGCCATCTCGACTACTGCGTGCTCGGCGCGTTCCAGGTATCGGCGACGGGCGACCTCGCGAACTGGCACACCGGCGCACCGGATGCGATTCCAGCCGTGGGCGGCGCGATGGACCTCGCCATCGGCGCAAAGCAGGTCTTTGTGATGATGGAGCACCTCACCAAGCAAGGCGAAAGCAAGATCGTTCAGACGTGTTCGTATCCGGTCACGGGTGTGGGCTGCGTGGACCGCATCTATACCGATCTCGCCGTGCTCGATGTGACGCCCGAAGGCCTGGCGGTGCGCGAGATCTTCCCGGATATCGGCTTCGACGAATTGCAGCGTCTGACGGGCGTGCCGCTCATCGACGCCACGCAGGGCCGCCGCGCGGCCTGAACGCGCGGCGCGTCACTGCCCGCGGCGGCGCGCACGAGCAAGTGGTCAGCGCGGTCAGCGCACGGCAGTTGGGCGACAATGAGCGTCACGCTGCCGTCTGCGTGGCGGTCTTGGCGATCTAACCGACGCTTCGCCTGCCGACGCATCCGCACGGCGCCGCCACGCTCCATCCGACTGCCAACGGGATTTCCGTCACCATGCCCGAACGTCTCGAACGTATCGAACGCCTGACCGGCCTGATCTGCGGCACGCAGGCGATGAACGACATCTGGTCGCCGCGCGCCACGTTGCAGCGCATGCTCGATGTCGAAGCCGCGCTCGCACGGGCGTGCGCCGCGCACGGCGTGATTCCGCCGCAAGCCGTGGCGCCCATCGTCGCGGCTTGCCAGGCCGATGCACTTGATGCCGAGGCCCTCGCCCGCGATGCCGCGCTCGGCGGCAACCTCGCCATTCCGCTCGTTCGCCAGCTCACGGCGCGCGTCAAGGCCGCCGATGCCGAAGCCGCGAAGTACGTCCATTGGGGCGCAACGAGCCAGGACATCATCGACACGGCCACCGTGCTGCAACTGCGCGCCGCGCTCCACCTGATCGACCACACGCTGCAATCCACCTGCGCGGTGCTCGCCAACCTCGCGCGTGCGCATCGTGCGACGCCGGCGGTTGGGCGCACGTGGCTCCAGCAGGCGCTGCCTATCACGCTCGGCCTCAAGTTCGCGCAATGGCTCGACGCCTTGCTGCGCCATCGCGACCGCCTCGCTGCGCTGCGCGAGCGAGCGTTGGTGCTGCAATTCGGCGGCGCGGCGGGCACGCTGGCGAGTCTGCGCGATGCGGCTTCGGCCATAAGCGCATCGCTCGCGCAAGAACTGCAGCTCGCGCAGCCCGCGTTGCCGTGGCACACGCAGCGCGACCGCATCGCGGAGGCCGCCTCGTTCTTCGGCATGTTGATCGGCACGCTCGGCAAGATTGCGCGCGACATCTCGCTGCAGATGCAGACCGAGATCGGCGAACTCGCGGAGCCTGCGGCGGCCGGCAAGGGCGGATCGTCCACCATGCCGCACAAGCGCAATCCCGTGGGTTGCGCCGCCGTGCTCACCGCCGCGACGCGCGCGCCTGGGCTCGTGGCCACCGTGTTGGCCGGCATGGTCCAGGAGCACGAGCGCGCCCTGGGCGGCTGGCAGGCCGAGTGGGACGCGCTGCCCGATCTCGCGCGGCTGGCGGGCGGCGCGCTCGCGAACATCGAACAGATCGCCTCGGGGCTCGAAGTGGATACCGCGCGCCTTGCCGCGAATCTCGACGCCACGCACGGGCTGATTCTGGGCGAGGCCGTGATGCTCGCGCTGGGCGATCGCATCGGCCGGCTCGATGCGCATCATCTCGTGGAGAAGGCATCCAAAGCCGCCGTGCAGGCGCGCCGGCCGCTCTTCGACGTGCTTGCTGAAGACCGCGCCGTCACGCGTCATCTCGAAGCCGCGCAGCTGCGCTCGCTGCTCGACCCGGCCCATTACGCAGGCGAGGCGCAGGCCTTCGTCGATGCCGTGCTTGCGCGGCATGCGGCCTGGGCGCCGCCGTCATCCGTGGCTGCGTCGAACGAACAACCCTGAAAAAAGGAGTAGCGATTCATGCCGTACGCCACCGTAAATGGCACGAAGCTGCACTACCGCGTCGACGGCGAGCGCAGCGACGCGCCCTGGCTCGTGCTGTCGAACTCGCTGGGCAGCGACCTTTCCATGTGGACGCCGCAGGTCGCCGCCTTCGCGAAGCACTTCCGCGTGCTGCGCTACGACACGCGCGGCCACGGCCATTCCGACGTGCCGCCGGGCCCGTACACCATCGAGCAACTGACGGGCGACGTGGTGGGCCTACTGGATGCGCTCGACATCGAGAAGGCGCATTTCTGCGGCGTCTCGATGGGCGGCCTGACGGGCGTGGGCCTCGCCGCGCGGCACAGCGCGCGCATTGGCCGCGTCGTGCTCTGCAATACGGCGGCGAAGATCGGCTCGCCCGAGGTGTGGGGCCCACGTGCCCAGCGCGCGCGCAGCGAAGGCATGGCGGCGCTCGCCGACGCCGTGCTCGCACGCTGGTTCACGCCGGCGTTCGTCGCGCGCGAGCCGCTCGTTTTCGCGTTCATTCGCGATGTCTTCGTGCATACCGACAACGAAGGCTACGCGTCGAATTGCGATGCGCTCAACGCGACCGACCTGCGCGGCGAAACGTCCGCCATTCGCACGCCCGCGCTCGTCATCTCCGGCACGCATGACGTGGCCGCCACGCCTGCGCAAGGCCGCGAACTCGCGGCATCGATTGCCGGTGCCCGCTACGCCGAACTCGACGCCTCGCACATTTCCAACATCGAGCAGGCCGACGCGTACACGAAGACCGTGCTCGACTTCCTCACGGAGCAGGCATGAACGACGACGAACGCTATCAGGCCGGCATGGGCGTGCGCCGGGCGGTGCTGGGCGACGCGCACGTCGACCGGTCGCTCGCAAACCGCACGGAATTGACCGAGGAATTCCAGAACTTCATCACGCGTTATGCGTGGGGCGAGATCTGGACTCGCGAAGGCTTGCCGCGCCATACGCGCAGCCTGCTCACCATCGCGATGATGGTGGCGCTCAACCGGGGCGAAGAACTCGCGCTGCATCTGCGCGCCGCGAAGAACAACGGCGTGACGCGCGACGAGATCAAGGAAGTGCTGCTGCAGACCGCGATCTATTGCGGCGTGCCGGCAGCCAATTCCGCGTTTCACCTGGCGGACCGCCTCTTCCGCGAAGAGGACGAAGCGAAGTCCTGAAGACGTCGCCGGCAGGCAGAGCGGCCGGCGCTGCCTGCGGTGCCGGAGCGTCGATCAGTACGCCTGCGCTCACGCTTCGCGATTGTGCTCCGCGACGTACTGGCGCAGGCTCGCAACGAGCGCTGCCTCGATGGCGCGGTGATCCGCGTTGCTGAGCGAGCCCGCCTCCTGTTCGTCGCCGAACAGCGTGGGCGGCGCGTCGTACACGCCCACCTCGTGGCCTTCGCGAAACACGCGTATTTCATGGCCGTTTTCGCTGTATTCGGCCATCCAGTGCGCGCCGTCGATGTGCGTTCCTGCCCGAATCGATGTTTTCATGATGTCCTCCGCGGAGTCGCTCGTTCACGCCTTGCGCTTCGCATGCGCGCCGCGTGCCTTGGCACCTGCCGCCACGATACGCCGTCGACGCTCCGAACGCACCCTCCAGCACAGGCCGGGCATATCCGTTGCTCGCTTGACTGATGCCAACAGCCACTCTGGAGGACTGTCATGCCTGAAAAGAAAACCATGGAACGAGCCCGCAGCGCGAAGCGCGCGGGCAAGGCGCCCAGCACCCAGGCGGGCGCGTTCGTGAAGGAAGAAATCGACCACGTGCGCGAAGGCAAGCACGGCGTGAAGTCGGCGAAGCAGGCCGTCGCGATCGGTCTTTCGAAGGCGCGGCGCGCCGGCGTCGACATGAAGCCGCCTGCCCAGGGCAAGACGAGCACGGCGACGCGCAAGAAGGCCGAGAAGGACTACGAGGCCGGCCACAAGCCCGCGTCGAAGCGGGCGAAGAGCGCGAGCACCGAATCGAAGACGAAGCGTTCGCGCACCACCGCCGCGGTGCTCAAACGCGAGAGCGGCGAGGGCGCCTCGCATCGCGCGATGTCGAAGCAGTCGCACTCGGCCGCGAACCGCCGTTCGGCGTCCAGCCGCTCGGCCGCCGCGAAGAAGGCGGCGCGCACGAAGGGCGCCGCGGGGCGTTCAGCGGCCGCAAAAAAGGCGGCTCATACGCGAGCCGCCCGGACACATCACTGAAGCTTGAGTGAAGCGTTTCGAGTGAAACCGCCTCCGCGGCGCCTGATGAGCCACCAGGCGCCGCGGCTATACAGCCTCAATCCACGCTGGCGAGCGCCTCGC
Organism: Paraburkholderia sp. SUR17; assembly: GCF_029536165.1. NCBI lineage: Bacteria > Pseudomonadati > Pseudomonadota > Betaproteobacteria > Burkholderiales > Burkholderiaceae > Paraburkholderia > Paraburkholderia sp. SUR17. The sequence goes on along the minus strand of NZ_CP120509.1, from coordinate 2,553,235 downwards.
GCACAGTGCCGAAGAGCGTGTCGATCTGTTCCTCGCTCACGATCAGCGGCGGCGAGAAGGCGAGGATGTCGCCCGTGAAGCGGATCAGCACGCCGGCTTCCAGACACTTGAGGAACGCCTGATAGGCCCGCGCGCCCGGGGCGCCGTCGCGCGATTCGAGTTCGACGCCCGCCACGAGCCCGAGGTTGCGAATGTCCTTCACGTGCTTCGCATCGCGCAGGCTGTGGGCCGCGGCTTCGAACTTCGGCGCGAGGGCGTGGGCCCGCGCGAACAGGTCTTCGCGCCGATACAGATCGAGCGTGGCCACGGCCGCCGCCGCCGCCGCGGGATGCGCCGAGTAGGTGTAGCCGTGGAACAGCTCGATGGCGCCCGGCGCGCCGCTATTCACCACTGTGTCGTGGATCTGGCGGCTCGCGGCGACCGCGCCCATCGGAATGGCTGCGTTGTTGATCGCTTTCGCGAGCGTGATGAGGTCCGGCGTCACGCCGAAGAACTCGCTGGCCGTGGCCTTGCCGAGCCGGCCGAAACCCGTAATGACTTCGTCGAAGATCAGCAGGATGCCGTACTTCGTGCAGATCTCGCGCAGCCGCTGCAGATAGCCCTGCGGCGGAATCAGCACGCCGGTGGAGCCCGCCATGGGCTCGACGATCACCGCGGCGATGGTCGACGCATCGTGCAGCGCGACGATGCGCTCCAGTTCGTCGGCCAGATGCGCGCCCCATGCCGGCTGGCCCTTCGAGAACGCGTTGTGTTCGAGGTTGTGTGTGTGCGGCAGGTGGTCCACGGCCGGCAGCAGCTGGCCCGAGAACGTCTTGCGGTTCGGAGAAATCCCGCCCACCGAAATGCCACCGAAGCCCACGCCATGGTAGCCGCGCTCGCGGCCGATCAGCCGCGTGCGCTGGCCTTCGCCGCGCGCGCGGTGGTACGCCAGCGCGATCTTGAGCGCCGTATCCACCGACTCCGAACCCGAATTCGTGAAGAAGATGCGGTCGATGCCGGCCGGCATCAGCTCCGCCACCTTGCTGGCCGCTTCGAAGGCGAGCGGGTGGCCCATCTGGAACGTCGGCGCGTAGTCGAGCGTGTTGAGCTGCTGGGTGATGGCGGCAATGATCTCTTCGCGGCCGTGACCCGCGTTCACGCACCATAGGCCGGCGCTGCCGTCCAGCACCTGGCGGCCGTCGGTGGTGCGGTAGTACATGCCTTTGGCCGACTCCAGCAGGCGCGGTGCGGCCTTGAACTGGCGATTGGCGGTGAAGGGCATCCAGAAAGACGCCAGATCGTCGATGACAGGGCGCGAAGTCATGGTTTTTTCTCCTCGAACAGGTAGCGAAACTGTAGCGCCCAGAGTTAAATGTCGGCATATACAGTTCACGTACTGCGCTGATAACTGTGCTGGCCGATCTGCGCGGACTGTGTTGGTTTCCAGCCGCGTGTCCGCGCCTGGCGAACCCTTCCCCAACGAACTCAACTCAACCCAGCCGCCTTTGCCGCCGCTGTGCCGTGACGATGATCGAACTTCAACTGGAGCGCGGCCGCCGCACGGCGCCCACGCTCGTAGACCAGGTGGTGCAAGGCTTTGCCGCGGCCATCCAGGCGCAGACGCTGCGTGCAGGCGCGCTGCTGCCTTCCGTGCGCCAGCTTGCGCAGACGCATTCGCTTTCCACCTTCACCGTGACCGAGGCCTACACCCGGCTCGTGTCGATGGGCCTCGTCGTTGCCCGGCGTGGCTCGGGCTACCGCGTGGCGCCGCGCGCGCAGGCCGCGCGGCCCAGCCCGGCCGGCTGGCAGCCGCCCAGCCTCACGGCGACGTGGCTGCTCTCGGACGTATTCGCCGATCACTCCGTGCCCATCAAGGCCGGCTGCGGCTGGATGCCGGCCGAATGGATCAACGAAGGCGGCCTGCGGCACGCGCTGCGTGCCATGACACGCGTGCCGGCCGCGCGGCTTGGCGACTACGGGCACCCGTACGGTTTCGCGCCGCTGCGCGAGCGCCTCGCCGAGCAACTGGACCGCCACGGGCTGCCCGTCGAAGTCTCGAACGTGCTGCTCACGCACGGCGCCACGCAGGCGCTCGACCTTGTCGTGCGCACGCTGCTGCGTCCGGGCGATGCGGTGGTGGTCGAAGATCCGGGCTACTGCAATTTCCTGCAGATCCTGAAGCTTGCCGGCCTCGCCGTGCACGGCGTGCCGCGTACGCCGGCCGGCATCGACGCCGACGCGCTGGAGCGCGTGGTGGCCGCGCACGCGCCCAAGGCGCTCTTCGTCAACACGACGCTGCAGAATCCGACCGGCGCCACCTTCACCATGGCCAACGCGTTCCGCGTGCTGCAAATCGTGGAACGCCAGCAGATGTGGGTGATCGAAGACGACGTGAGCCGCGAGCTGGCGCCTGCGGGCGCGCCGATCTTCGCCGCGATGGAGGGCCTGCAACGCGTGCTCTACGTGGGCGGTTTTTCGAAGACCGTCACGCCCGCGCTGCGCTGCGGCTACGTGGTGGCCGAGCGCGACGTGCTGCGCGAACTGGCGCGCACGAAGATGGCGGTGGGGCTGACGTCGTCGGAGGCCATCGAGCGCATTGTCGACAAGGTGCTCGTGGAAGGGCGGTACGCGCGGCACGTCGAAAGCGTCAACGAACGGCTGAAGGCTGCGCACGCGACCGTGGAAGAGCGCCTCGACGCACTCGGGCTCGACGTGTTCCACCGGCCGCGCGCGGGGCTCTTCGTGTGGGCGCGACTGCCCATCGAACCCGGGCGCGCCGCCGAAGTGGCGACCGACGCATTGCGCGCCGGCATCTGGCTTGCGCCCGGTTCCTACTTTCGTCCCGACGATGCCGCGAGCGCGTGGTTCCGCTTCAACGTGCCGTATTCCACGGACGACGCGCTGTGGAAGTTCATCGCGTCGGTGCGGTAAGCCGCGGCAGGTGCGACGTGTGCGATGCGTGGCGCGAGCCGTCCGTATTGAACACGGAAACGGCCGCGCTCAGACGCTGCGCCTGATCTTCAAGCGCACTCGCCGCCGCGGCCGCCTGTTCCACCAGCGCCGCATTCTGCTGCGTCACCTGGTCCATCTGTGCGACGGCGCGATTCACCTGGTCGATGCCCGTGCTTTGCTCCGATGCCGCCGCCGCGATCTCGCCCATGATCGAACTCACGCGCGTAATGGCGTTGACGATCTCGGACATCGTGGAACCCGAGCGCTCCACGAGTTGCGAGCCGGATTCGACGCGTGCTGTGGAGCTGTCGATCAGCGTCTTGATTTCGCGCGCCGCAGTCGCGCTGCGCTGCGCGAGCGAACGCACCTCGCTTGCCACCACCGCGAAACCGCGCCCTTGCTCGCCGGCCCGCGCGGCTTCCACCGCCGCGTTGAGCGCGAGGATGTTGGTCTGGAACGCGATGCCCTCGATCACGCCCACGATGTCGCCCACCTGGCGCGAATCGTCGACGATCTGATGCATCGTGCCCACTACCTGCTGCGTGAGTTCGCCGCCTTGCGCCGCGAGGTCCGAGGCGTTGCGGGCGAGCGAGCTGGCCTGCGTCGCGTTGTCCGCGGTTTGCTTCACGGTGGAGGTGAGTTCTTCGATGCTCGCCGCCGTCTGCTGCAACGAGGCCGCCTGCTCTTCGGTGCGCTGCGAGAGGTCCGCGTTGCCCGACGCGATTTCGCTCACGCCCGTATTGATCGATTCGGTGCCTTGGCGCACCGTGTTCACGGTGCTGATCAGCGATTCCTGCATGCTGCGCAGCGCTGTGGCGAGGCGTCCCATTTCGTTCTCGCCGGTCGTGGCGATGCGGCCCGTGAGGTCGCCGGCGGCGATGCGCTCGAACTGCGCGACCGTTGCGTCGACTGGACCCACGATTGCGCGGACCAGCACGATGCGCGCAATCCAGACCAGCACGAGCGAGAACGCCATGCCCACGGCCACCGCGATGCACACGGCGTAGAAGCGCGCGTGCGCTTCCTGGTAACGCTGCGCGCCATGATCGATCTGCAGCTTTTCGAGCGTGAGCATCGCCTTTTCGTAGGCGCTATAAAGCGAGGGCAGCTTGTGGCCCTGGAGCTGCTGGAACGCGTTGCGGTCGCCGGCCTTCAGTGCCGCGAGCGCGGGTTCCGCGCCTTCGTGCAGGAACGTGTTGCGCTTGTCCTGCATGTCTTTGATGAGGCGCTGCTCCTCGTCGCCTGTGCCCGCAATGCTCAGATAGTGGGAGAGACGCTCGTCCGAGTTCTTCTGGTACTGATCGAAGCGCTGCAGGACGGCCGCGGCGCCCTTTTCATCGTTCAGATCGACGAGCGACGCGTAAGTGGCGAGCGCGAGGCGCAGCCGCAGCAACTGGCCGGAACTGCCTTCCAGGTCGGCCACGGCTGGCGTGTCCACCGTGTACATCTGCTGCAGCGAGAGATTGCTCGCGCGTAGCGACAACAGGCCGGCCGCCGCGCCAACCAGCAGCGCGAGGCCGAAGAAGGCCACCATCCAGGTGAGCCAGGCACGAATCGACAGCTTCTTCAACGTGGTCTCCTTTCACATTCGTCGATGTATTTCGCGATGCGCCGCGCAACGGCACGACAACGTGCCGCGGGCAATGGCCTGCCATGGGCGCGATGGCGGCCTTGCTGATTCTGTGTTGCGGGGAAGCTGTTAAGAGAAGTCTGAATACGGGATATCGACATTCGTCCGACAAAACTTGAGGACGGCGGCGCGGGACTGGCCGAAGCGGCGAGAGGATGGGGAGGGGGGAATAAAGCAGAGCCGCAGCGCAGGGCCAGGCAGAAACAAGACGGCAGAAACGAAACAAGACGGCAGAAACGAGGCGGCAAAAGCCGCCATCGTTCAGCCGAGCAGATGCAGCGCGGCGGGATACATCGAAGCCACGAGCAGCAGCGCCATGACCACGTTGAAGACGCGCAGCCGCCGCGAGTCCGCGAGAAAGCGCCGCAATGCCGTGCCGAACGCGGCCCACAGGCAGATGCACGGCAGACCGATCACGTAGAAAAGCGACGCCATGATCACCGCGTTCACGCCGAAGTCTGCGGAGAGGCGGATGGTGGTGGCGGCGGTGAGCACCATCATCCATGCCTTCGGGTTGATCCATTGAAACGCGATGGCCTCGTGAAAACGCATGGGACGACGCTCGCCCTTGCGCACCTGGATCTCGCCCGAGGTGCCGATCTTCCAGGCGAGATAAAGCAGATACGCGATGCTCGCCACTTCGAGCACGCTATAGAGCATCGGGAAACGCCGGAACGCTTCGCCCAGCCCGAAGCCGACAGAGAGCATCAGCAACACGACGCCCGCGCTAATGCCGAGGATGTGCGGCAGCGTGCGGCGAAAGCCGAAATTGACGCCGGAGGCCAGCAACATGGTGTTGTTGGGACCGGGCGTGATGGTGGTAACGAGCGCGAAGAGGATGCCGGCGGGCAGCGCGCTCAGGAGTTCTGCGGACATGTGGGGCTGCTCCTGGCTTGTTGGCGATTTCGAGCCAGTTTAGCGGCAGGAGCCAGTACGGTACCGGTACAGATTGACGGATGGTGAGCGGTACGGATCAAGGATCAGGCGATGATCGACGCGCTACGTGGCCGCCCGCGACGTGATCACGTGTTCGAGGCCGGTTGCCCCGACCGGTGCCTCGGCGAGCCACGGAATCAGTGCGGTGCGCTGCGCCAGATCGTCCGCCACGCGGCGCACGAACGGCACCTCGTAAGTGCCCCGCTGGCACAGCATCGGGTCGGTCGTGCCGCTCGCCAGCAACGACTGGTTGATGACCCACGCGTACGGCGTGATTCCCGCCCGCGCGAGGTCGGCGCTCAGGCGCTCCGCTTCGTGAACGGGCGTCGCTTCCGGCAACGTGACGATCAGGATGCGGCTGTAATCCGGGTCTCGCAGGCGCGGCAGCAGTTGACGGACCGACTCCGGCATGTCGCCCTGGGTGCGCATTACTTCGCGGTGGTAAGCCTCGGCTGCGTCCAGCAGCAGAATGGTGTGCCCGGTCGGCGCGGTGTCCAGTACCACGAAGCCGGACTTGCCTTGATCGACCGTGCGCGCGAAGGCCCTGAAGACGGCGATTTCCTCCGTGCAGGGCGAGCGCAGATCTTCTTCGAGCATCGCCCGGCCGCCCGCATCGAGGTGCGATGTCGCTTTCGCCAGCACCTCTTCGGTGTACTGCTGCACTTCGCGCGCCGGGTCGATGCGCGTGACGCTCAGGCGAGGCACGACGCCATCGACAGTGGCGGCCACGTGCGAGGCCGGGTCGGTAGTGGAGAGGATCACGTCGTGTCCGCGGCCGGCCAGCGCAACGGCGATCGCGGCCGCTACCGTGGTCTTGCCCACGCCGCCTTTGCCCATCGTCATGATCACGCCGTGGCCCGCAGCCGACAGTTCGTCGACGAGGCCGCCCAGACCCGGCGGCAAGGCGGTGTCGGGCATCCGGCGTTCGGTCGGCATGCGCACGCGTTCGGGATGCGCCATGTCGCGCAGCGCATCCAGCCCGACCGTGCCGCGCGGCAGAAACGGAATGCGCGTCTGCGGCAGGCCCGCCAGCTCGCGCGGCATGTCGGCCAGCGCCTGTTGCGCGCGCTGGGCCATGGCAGTTGCAATCGCGTCGTCGTTGCGGTCTGTAGCAAAGAGGCCGTTGATTGCCAGCACCTGGTTGCGAATGCCGAGTTCGGCCAGTTCGTGCCGCGTGCGATTCGCTTCGCGCAGCGCGGCGACTTCGGGGCGGCTCACCAGCACGACCGTGGTTTGCGCTGCGCTCGACAGCCGTTCGACGGTCGCCGCGTACAGCGCCTTCTGCTTCTCCAGCCCCGCCAACGGCCCGAGGCACGAGGCACCTCCCGTCGACGACGAGATGAACTCGTTCCACGCCGAAGGCAGCGTCAACAGGCGCAGCGTGTGGCCGGTCGGGGCGGTGTCGAAAATCACGTGATCGAAATCGGCCGTTGCGGCGGGGTCGCCGAGCAGTTTGGAGAATTCGTCGAAGGCCGCTATCTCGACCGTGCACGCCCCGGAAAACTGCTCTTCCATGTTGCGGATCGCCGCGGCAGGCAAGACACCGCGATACGGTTCGACCATGCGTTCCCGGTAGGCCTGCGCGGCCGCTTCCGGATCGATGTTCAACGCGAACAGGCCCGGCGCGCCCGGCACCGCGGTCGGCAGCTGACTCAGACGGACGCCGAGCACCTCGTCGAGATTGGAGGCCGGGTCCGTGCTGACAATGAGCACCCGCTTGCCGGCATCGGCCATGGCGAGGCCCGTGGCACAGGAAAGCGATGTCTTGCCGACGCCGCCTTTACCGGTGAAGAAGAGATATCGGGTCTGCGTTTCGGGAAGGGACATGAGCGCTCCCTAGCAGCAGCCCGACCCCGGCGTGCAGCAGCTGCCGGCCTTGATGTGCGGTTTTTCCGCCGTCGTCAGCGCAATGCCGAGTTTTTGCGCGAGTTGCTGGCGCGACGGATACATCCCCGTCGACACGATATGGCCGTCGACCACGAGGATCGGCAACCGCTCCATGCCGGCCTCCATTTCCTTGACCACGGCGGCGTTGGCGGCGAACGCCTGCGGCGCCTGGCCCAGGTTATAGCGGGCCACTGTCACGCCGTGCGCCTCGACCCACTTCAGATCGGCGGCGAATTGCGCCAGCACGGGGTCGACGTCCACGCCGCAAACGCCGGTCGAGCAACACATGGCGGGATCGAACACTTCGAGTTTCTTCATGGCAGGCACCTTGGAGCAATCGGGATTCAGCGGTCTCCACAAGCACGGGTGCGTCTGCGGGCAGAGATGCGTGAATTCAGGCAGACCGCGGATCGCTTCGGGAATGTGGGTTCGCTCGATGCGAGTGAATCCGCGCCGCGCGAAGAACGTGTGGGCGGGTTCATCGTTCGGAATAAGGTAAAGCGCTTTGAGCGATCGCTTTTGCGCTAGCGCAATGGAAGCGTCGACAAGGCGCGTGCCGAGGCCGGATGCGCGCAGCCGCGGGTGAACGGCGACCGAACGCAACAGGGCCGCATCGCCGGCTTGCTCCAGTCCCGCCACCCCGACGATGGCGGCGTCGCGCACGGCGACGTGGAAGCCGTCGAGGCTTTGCGCCGTGAGGTCGCTGGCCGGTAGCCCGCAGGTATCCAGCAACGCGAGGACGCCGTCGAAGTCCGTGGCGGCGGCCGGGCGAATTTCGTCATCAGGTGTGCTCATGCCGACGCTCCTCTACGTTCACTGCCCCGACATGTCCGCCGGATGGTGGTGCATTGCGCCCGCGTCGTGCCCTGCCATCGCGTCGTGCCCATGATCGGACAACTGCGCGTCGAACCAGTCGTGCAGCGCGGCCACGAGACGAGGCTGCTCGCTGCGATACACGATTTCGCCCCCGTCGCGCACGTCGCGATAGTCGATCTTCAACTCCCCAGGCTGTGCCGTACGCAATACGGCGAGGCCGGGCATGTCGTTGCCGTGAATCTGCTCCGGCGCCCCGAAGTCACCCGCCGAAAACCGACGGGCGATCGCGGCGAGATGCCCGCGGATCAGCTCGGCCTGTTTCGGGTCGGGATGCTTCGTGACGACGCGCTGGATGCCGCCATCGGCCGTCTTCGTAAAGATGTGGGTGGTTGCCGCGAGCGAGAACGGCATCACGTCCGCACCGTGTTGCGCGACTTCTTTCTGGCGCGCCGTGACGTCGGCAAGGGTGAGCGGCGCAACAACCGCCGTGCCGAGCAGTACGGCAACCGATGCCGCGAGGCCTTTCATCCGACGGTTCGCGAATATCTTACGCACGCTCGTACCACTCCTTTGAACGGTTGACGATACGGACCACGAGCAGCATGACCGGTACTTCGATCAGCACGCCCACCACCGTGGCCAGCGCCGCGCCGGAATTGAAGCCGAACAGGCTGATGGCGGCCGCAACCGCCAGCTCGAAGAAATTGGATGCGCCAATGAGCGCCGACGGGCAGGCCACGTTGTGTTTCTCGCCCACTGCGCGGTTGAGCCAGTAGGCAAGCGCCGAGTTGAAGAACACCTGGATCAGGATGGGCACCGCGAGCAGCGCGATCACCAGAGGTTGATCGAGGATGGCTTCGCCCTGGAACGCGAACAGCAGCACGAGCGTGGCGAGCAGCGCCGTGATGGACCAGGGGCCGATCTTTGCCATCGCGGCATCGAATGCCGCCTGGCCTCTCGCGAGCAGCGCCTTGCGAAGCATCTGCGCAAGCGCGACCGGGATCACGATATAGAGCACCACCGAAGTGAAGAGCGTCGCCCATGGCACGGTGATGGCCGAGATGCCGAGCAGCAGGCCGACGAGCGGTGCAAAGGCGACCACCATGATGCTGTCGTTGAGCGCCACCTGCGAGAGCGTGAAGAGCGGGTCGCCCCCGGTCAGCCGGCTCCAGACGAACACCATCGCCGTGCAGGGCGCGGCAGCCAGCAGGATGAGGCCCGCAACGTAGCTGTCGAGTTGCGCCGCAGGCAGCATCGGTGCAAAGAGATGCTTGATGAAGAGCCAGCCGAGAAACGCCATCGAGAAGGGCTTGACGAGCCAGTTCACGACCAGCGTGACGCCGATTCCCTTGATGTGCTGGCGGACCTCGTGCAGCGAGCCGAAGTCCACCTTGACGAGCATCGGGATGATCATCACCCAGATCAGCAGGCCCACCGGCAGGTTGACCTGGGCGTATTGCATGCGGCCAATGGCCTGGAAAACGGCCGGGAAAAACTGTCCGGCGAGGATGCCGGCAACGATGCACAGCGCGACCCAGACGGTGAGGTAGCGCTCGAAAAAGCCGATGGGCGGCTTGGCCGGTGGCTTCACAGGGGGCTTGTTCGAAGCGGTGACGTTGGTGGCGGTCATGAGGCGATTCGCAAAAGAAGGCTCAGCTTTTCAGGATGTCATCCAGCGCATGCTGAAGCTCGGCATCGTTCAGACGATCCAGCGGAAGGGCGAGCAACTGCAGCATGCGATAACCGATGGCCTCACGCGTGAGTTCGAACGCCTGCCGTTTGCCTTCGTCGCCGCCCGGCGCATTGGACGGATCGGCGTAGCCCCAATGGACCTTGACGGGGCTTCCTGGCCAGAACGGACATTGTTCCGCGGCCGCGCTATCGCACACCGTGATGACGATGCGCATTCGAGGCGCGCCGTCTGCCGCGAATTCGTCCCAGCTTTTGCTGCGATAGCCCTGGGTATCGACGCCCGCGTTTGCGAGCGCTTCCAGCGCAAACGGGTTGATACGGCCGCTCGGCGCGCTGCCGGCGCTATAGGCGCGCACGTCCTTGCCGAGCTTGTGCGCCCAATGGTTCAGCATGCCCTCGGCCAGTACGCTGCGTGCCGAATTGTGGGTGCAGAGAATGAGTACGTTGATGGTCATCGCGGCCATCGCCTCATTGCTCGCCAGCGGCGGGTGCCGCGGCCGCGCATGAGGTGTTGCCACGCGGGGCGCAACAGGAAGATGCGCCTGAAGCCGGCAATTGCCGGTTGCTCTCGCCGTAGACGAGCGCGCTGCCGAGGCTATGAAAATGCTCCCAGGCGATGCCCTGCGGGTCTACGATCCAGTGCTTGTCGCTGCGCGCATAGCAGCAGGTGGTTTCGCCCTGGTCCAGCAAGGCCATGTCCGCAGCCTGGGCGCGCTGCGCGAGTTCGGCGAGTTCGTCGGCGTGGTCCACCTGGAAGCCCAGATGATCCACGCCGGCCTTTGTGCCGCGCGTCGAAATGGCGAAGTTCACGCGGGGATCGTCCAGCATCCATTTCGCGTAGTCCGTTTCGATCCGCGCGGGTTCGGCGGCAAACAGCTTCGTATAGAAAGCGACACTGGCTGCAAGGTCCTCAACGTGGACGTGGACGTGAAACCGCTTCATGAACGTTCTCCTTCAGCATTTGCAGGAATCGGCGCCGGGCGTGAGGCACGTCTCGCCCTGGCAACAGTTTTCGGTCAGAAAGCCGAGCAGCGCATTCATCTGCTCGAAGGCGGTTCGATAAATCAGGCTGCGCCCATCGCGTTCCTGCGTGACGAGCCCCGCGTGCATCAACTCCTTCAGATGAAAGGAGAGTGTCGCGTTGGGAATGTCCAGTTGCCCCGCGATGGCGCCTGGCGTGAGTCCTGCCGGACCTGCCACCACCAGCATGCGGAACACGCGAAGCCGAAGCGCGTGAGCGAGCGCCGCCAGGGCGCGAATGACATCGTTTTCTTCCATATTTCCAATATAGTCGAAATTAAAGGCGGACGCCAGCAAATGATGAAGCGATGAAGAGCCGATCCGCTAAAGGCCGCGCTCTCGCCAGGCCGCACGTGGACGAAGCCCGTGCAGCCCGGCGCGCATCAAATCATCCCGTTCAGCTGGAGCTGCCGGAGTTCTGCGCCGCGGTCACCTGCGTGAACAGGTTCGTAAAAAGCGCACCGATGTTGTTGCTAAAGGCCACGCCGACAGCCGTCAGCGCCACCGCCACAATGCCCGCCATGATGGCGTATTCCATGGCGCTTACGCCGCGCTCGTCGCGTGCGAAGAGGCTCAATGCGTGTTTCATGGCTGCAACCCCCAGGATGTCTCTGTTTGGGTGCCCTGCGGTGTCGCCGCATGACGCGGATACCGTGTGGGCCTCGACGATTCTATCGGCGGCATACCGGAAGAAGTTTTCGAAATCAGCTGTCCTGATAGAACCGCGTCCGGTGGGCCGACAAACCGCTTATCGGCGGGGCTGCACAAAACTTGAGCGAGTGAAGTGTTGCAATTTGCGGCGCGCCTGTGCTCACTCCACCTCGTCGTTGACGTCCGTCATGCGGATCATGTGCGGGCTCACGCGCGCTTCGTCCTCGGGCGATTCGTGCGATTGCGGCGGGTGAATCAACGCGTCGAGCCTCGCGCGTGTGGCGAGAAATTCCGGCGACGTGAACTGCTCGTAGCTGCGCGGCCGTGGCACGGGTACTTCGATCAACTCCTGCACCTCACCCGGATGCGCCTTCAGCACGAGGATGCGGTCGGCGAGAAAGATCGCTTCGTCCAGGTCGTGGGTAATGAACAGGATCGTGATGTCGACGTTGCGCCAGATGTCGAGCAGATGCGCCTGCATCTTCGCGCGGGTCTGCGCGTCGAGCGCGCCGAACGGCTCGTCCATGAGCAGGATGCGTGGCCGGTTCGCGAGCGCGCGCGCAATCGCCACGCGCTGCTTCATGCCGCCCGAAAGCTGATGCGGGTACGCGTTGGCGAATTTCTCGAGGCCCACCAGATCGAGCCATTGCAGCGCTTCGCGTTCCGCTTCCGCCGCGCCCTGGCCGTTCATGCGCAGCCCGAACATCACGTTCTTCTTCACGGTGAGCCACGGGAACAGCGTGTAGCCCTGGAACACCATGCCGCGGTCGGCGCCGGGACCATCCACGGCTTTGCCGTTCACGCGCACTTCGCCGCTCGTCTGCGTTTCGAGCCCCGCGAGAATGCGGATCAGCGTGGACTTGCCGCAACCCGACGGCCCGATCACGCAGACGAACTCGCGCCGGTGCGTCGTGAAGCTCACGTTGTTGAGCGCGACGTGCTCGCCTTGCGGCGACGCGAAGCGCTTGCCCAGATTGCGAACCTCCAGCACGGGTTCGCGGGCCTTGAGGCGCGCAAAGCGCGCCCGTACCGCATCGGACTGCAGGAGGTAGTCGGGTATGGATTGCGGGGACAGCATGTTGCGCTCCTTGAGAGTCGATGCGAATACAGCGAACCGTGCAGCGAACCTCACGCCTTGAGCGTACGGTCCCACGGAAACAGCTTGCGGCCGAGTAGCGCGAGCACGAGGTCCGTGCCGAGGCCGATGATGCCGATCATCATGATGGCCGCGTAGACGTTGTCGAAATGCTGGTAGCGCGCCTGCTGCGTGATGTACCAGGTGATGCCCGAACTCGTGCCCACCAGTTCCGCGACGATCAGATAGGTCCACGCCCAGCCCAGCAGAATGCGCTGATCGCGGTACAGGTCCGGCAGGATGCCGGGCACCACCACGTGTGTGAGCAGCTTGATGCGCCGCGTGCCGAGCGTCATCGCGGCTTCCAGCAGCCCGTATTCGAGCTTGCGCGTGGTGTTGGCGATGATGAGCACCTGCTGAAAGAGCGTGCCGATCACGATGATGGCGATCTTCGGCGCGTCGTAGATGCCGAGTATCGCGACCATGAGCGCCCCGAACGCGGGCGCCGGCAGATAGCGGAAGAACTCGAAGAACGGCTCCTGCAGTCGCGCGAGCGCGCTATATGTGCCGCACACAATGCCGAGCGGCACGCCGATTACCGACGACACCACGAAGCCCCAGAAGATCACCTGGACACTGTGCCAGAGGCTCTGGTGCAGCCACACGCCGTCCTGGCCCGCGGGCGGCGTGGTGAACGCCGTATAGAACGCGCGCAGCACTTCGTGCGGCGCCGGCAGATAGACGGGATTCGCGCTCACGCCCACGGGCAGCGCGGCGTGTGTTTGCCGCGCGTGCTCCAGTTCGTCGGCGAACACGGCCTTGTCCACGCGCATGCCGGGCTGGAAATAGTCCACGCTGCCCGGGGTCGTGATGAGCATCTGCGGATGCCAGATGAACGGCACATAGCTCACGATGCACCACACGATGAGCGGCAGCAGGAACGAGCCGGCGCCCAGCATCCACTTCGCGCGCGGCGGCAGTTCGCGCCGCACGGCAAACCATCCCGTCTGACTCATTCCGGCCATGGCGTTCTCCAGCAATGTCCTTTGGCGGCCACGGGCGCAGCGCCCGTGGCCGTGTTACTTCAGCGCCGCCGTCAGCGACGGATCGATATACGCATTCACGTCCTGCGGCGTCTTGTACACCGCGTACTTCACGTTGAACGCATCGGCGGTGTGGCTCGAGCCGTACAGCGACTTGAAGCCGTCGCCCTTCACGTAGGCTGCGCGCGCTTCGGGCAGCGTGAGCAGCTTCGTTCCTTTGAGCAGCGGCAGATATTGCTCCGGCTTCAGGCCCACGCGATTCGCCATGATCTTCACGGCGTCGGCTTGCGTGGCCGGATCGCCGATGTAATGCACAACGCGGTACCAGACCTTCGCGAGCTTTTCCCAGTCCGCGCGATGCGAAGCGAGGCTCACGGGGTTCACGGCGAGCACGTCGTAGATGAGCCCCGGTTCGTCGGCCGACGTGAACACCGGACGCGAACCCGGCACCTGACGCAGCGCTTCGCCCGCGTTCGGCTGCCAGGCGGCGATGGCGGAAACGTCCGCAGAGGCGAGCACCTGAGGCGTCTCGTTGGTCTTCGCGTTCACGAGCGTCACGTCGCCTTCTTTCATGCCGCTGCGCTGCAACGCGTCGAGCAGCAGTAGATGATCGACCACACCGAACTCCACGCCGATCTTCTTGCCCTTCAGGTCTTTCAGCGTGCGCGCAGGCGGCTTCGCGACCACCATGTCGTTGCCGTTCGAGTAGTCCGTGATGAGCGCCATCACGTTCTTCGCGCCGTTCGCGCCCATCGTGAGCGCGTCGCCGTTCGTGACGAGCACGGCGTCGAGCTTGTTGGCGGCGTAGGCGTCCATGGAGGCGGCGTAGTCGAACCATTCGAACTGGACGTCGAGGCCGGCTTCCTTGAACCAGCCCTTGTCGATGGCGACTTGCCATGCGACCCAGCCCGGCCAGTCGCTGTAGCCCACGCGCAGCGGCGCGGCCGCAGCGGACTGCGCCGCGGCGGCGAAGAGCCCCGTGGCGAGGGCGGCGGCGCCGGCCGCACGCGCGAGCCACCGGCATACCGAGCGCTTCGCGAGAACCGCGGCGCTCGTGGCGGCTCGCGAGGGCGAGCCGGATGCGATTGCGAACTTCGTCTTCATGGGTGATCTCCAGGCAGGATGGTCAACGGCTTGCTTCAGTGAATCGGTGGGTTTGGTCTCGTTTCTTTTCGGTGACGGTGCGGCTCATGGCGTTTCGGCGGCACTCGCGCTCTCGCGGGCGGGCGGCTCAGCGGTCTGCGAAACATGACGCCGATAGGCGCGCCAGCCGCCGAATGCGCTGATGTCCTCGGCGCCTGCGAGCGCTGCGTTCTCGCACAGGAAGCCCTGCACCGTGCTGCCGTCGGCGAGCGTGAGTGTGCCGATGCCGAGCGGCGCGCGAATGCCCGCCACGAACGAGCCATACGCGGCCACTGGCATGTCCCACACCTCGACTTCGATAGCTGTGCCGCCTTCGCTCACGCGAACGAGGCCGGGCTTCGCCGGCGTGCCGGCCGTGGCGATGGGCAGCGCGTAGAGCCGATAGGCGGGCGCCGTCGACATGGTCGCAACGAGCCGCGCGCCGCGTTCTGTGAGCTGCTCATTGAGCGGCTCGCCGCTCAGATGCGCGCCGACGACGGCAACGCGGACGGTGGCGACATGCGTCGATTGCGGTTCGACGCGTGTGTCAGGCGCCGACGCCTCTTGCGTTTCACCCAGCCACGCCCGCGCAAGCGCAAGCAGCGCCACGTCGTCGTGAGCGCGGCCCACGAACGTCACGCCGAACGGCAACCCCGCATGCGCACCTTCGGCGCACACGCCCGCAGGCACCGCGAGCGCAGAGAGATCGAGCAGATTGACGAAGTTCGTGTAGTAGCCGAAGCGCGCGTTCACACCGATGGGGTCGGCTTCGAGTTCCGCAATCGTCGCCGTGGTGGGCGACGTGGGCGTGACCATGACGTCGATCTGCGTCCAGACCTGTTCTGCCTGCAAGCGTAGTGCGGCGAGGCGGTCGAAGGCGGTGAACGCGTCGGCGGCGCTCCAGCGTGCCGCGCCGCCGATAATCTGCCGCGTAACCGGATGCAGCGCGTCGGGCTGCGCTTCGAAGAACGCGCGGATGGCGGCGAGTCGTTCCGCGACCCACGGTCCTTCGTAGAGCAGTCGCGCGGTGGCGAGGAACGGCTCGAAATCGATTTCCACGAGTTCGGCGCCCGCGGCTTTCAGCTTGTTCAGCGCGGCATCGAATGCGGCGGCGTACGAGTCGTCGCCGTAGAACGCGAGTTGCGCCTGGCGCGGCACGCCGAAGCGCCCGCCACGCAGCGTGGCGGGCGCGAATGCGAAAGCGCTGGCGGAGGGCTGCCAGGCGCGCGCATACGGGTCGCTATCCGCCACGCCGTGGGCCACGTCGAATACGCGTGCGGCGTCGCTGGCCGACTGCGCGAAGATCGAGACGCAATCGAGCGACCGGCACGCGGGCACCACGCCGAGCGTGCTCAACACGCCCTTGGTCGGCTTGAGGCCCACGAGGCCGTGAAACGCCGCGGGCACGCGCCCGGAGCCGGCGGTGTCGGTGCCTAACGAAAACGCCGCGAGCCCGAGCGCCACCGCCACGGCGCTGCCCGAACTGGAGCCGCCCGACGCGTAGCGCGGGTCGAGCGCGTTGCGGCACGCGCCATAAGGCGAGCGTTGGCCCGAGAGGCCCGTGGCGAACTGATCGAGATTCGTCTTGCCCACGGGAATCGCGCCCGCCGCGATCAGCCGCTCCACCACCGGCGCGCTGCGTTCCGGCGTGTACGCGTAGGCGGGGCAGCCGGCCGTGGTGGGCACGCCTGCGAGGTCGATGTTGTCCTTGATCGCGAAGGGGATGCCGTAGAGCGGCAGCGTTGCGGGATCACGGCCCTCCAGGCGCTGCGCGTAAGCCATCATCTCGTCGCGCGTGAGCGCGCGAATCCAGACGTGGTGCGTGTCCTCGCCCGATGTGCGCGCGGCGAGCGCGTCCACCAGCTGTGCGGGCGTAAGACTGCCGTCGAGATAGCGGGCGCGCAGCGACGCTATCGACATCGACTCAGCCACTTCGGATTGAACGTTCACTTGCATGTGGCCTCCTCGCCGGTCGCGGTTGCGGTTGCGGTTGCGCTTGTGCTTGTGGTTGTCTCGACGCAAGGCGCGGCGGCACTCGCTATCTGCAGCACCATCAGCCGCTGGCCGGCGACCACGGCATCGCCTGCCGCGCAGCCGATGGTTTCGATCACGCCGTTCGCAGGTGCAGCCACGGCGACTTCCATCTTCATCGATTCCACGATCGCAACGTCTTGCCCTTCGGTCACGCGTTCGCCCTCGGCGACCAGCAGCTTCCAGACGCTGCCCGACACGTCGGCGGCAATCGCGCGGCGGTCGTCGGGCAGAGCCGCTTCATCCGCTGCATCGCCTGCGACGCCGTTCGCATTTGCCTCGCCCTCCGCGGCGTAGTCCGCCTGGCCCGCGGCGCGCCACCGCTCGCGCTCGGCTTCGAAGGCGGTTTGCTGGCGCGACTTGAATGCCGCAATGGACTCCGCTTCGTCCTTCAAAAAGCGTTCGTACTCGCCCAGATCGAACACCGACTCTTCGATGCGTAGCGACCGGCGTCCCGCGATGAAGTCGCTGCGCCATTCGGCGAGTTCCGCCTCGCTGACTTCGAAAAAGCGGATCTCGTCGAAGAAGCGCAGCAGCCACGGCTTGCCCGCGACGAACTCCTTCGTGGTGCGGTAGCGGTTCCACATCTGCACGGTGCGTCCGACGAACTGGTATCCGCCCGGGCCTTCCATGCCGTAGACGCACAGATACGCGCCGCCGATGCCCACGGCGTTTTCGGGCGTCCACGTGCGCGCGGGGTTGTACTTGGTGGTGACGAGCCGATGCCGCGGGTCCGCGGGCGTCGCAACAGGCGCGCCGAGATAGACGTCGCCCAGCCCGAGCACGAGGTAACGCGCGTCGAACACGATGCGCTTCACGTCGTCGATGCTTTCCAGCCCATTGATGCGGCGAATGAACTCGATGTTGCTCGGGCACCAGGGCGCATCGGGCCGCACGGACTGCATGTAGCGTTCGATCGCAATGCGCGTGGACGGGTCGTCCCACGAAAGCGGCAGATGCACGATGCGGTTGCGCACGCGCATGGCGTCCACGGCGGGCAGCGCGGCCTCGGCTTCGCGCAGATGGTCGAGCAGCCGCTCGCGCGAGAGCGCCGCGCTGTCGAAATGCACCTGCAACGAGCGGATGCCGGGCGTGAGGTCCACGATGCCGGGCAACGGGTTCGCGGCGAGCCAGTCCATCAGCGCATGCACGCGAAAGCGCAGCTTGAGGTCGAGTACGGGCGGCCCATATTCGATCAGCAGATTGCGGTCGCCGGAGCGGCGATAGACCACGCCGACGCCGTCGCCTGCGTGGTCGTCGCGGTGGAGTACGCAGTCGTGTGCTGCGTTCGGCTTCGTGCCTGACGATGTAGATGCGGATGCAGATGCGGATGCAAGTGCCGACGCAAGAGCGGATGCATCTGCGGGCACAAACCGCACCGTATCCCCCGGGCGCAGCTGGCCGAGTTTCCACAGGTCATCGCCGATCACCGTGACGGGGCACACGAAGCCGCCCAGGCTCGGGCCGTCGGGGCCGAGAATCACCGGCATGTCGCCCGTGAAATCCACGGCGCCAATCGCATACGCGTTGTCGTGAATGTTCGACGGATGCAGCCCGGCCTCGCCGCCGTCCGTGCGCGCCCATTGCGGCTTCGGGCCGATCAGGCGCACGCCTGTGCGGCTCGAGTTGTAGTGCACGGTCCAGTGCGCCTCGTAGAGCATCGCGATGTCGTCGGGCGTGAGGAAGTCGGGCGCGCCGTGCGGGCCGTCCAGCACGCGCAGCTCCCACGCGTGCGTGAGCACAGGGACGCGCGTGGGTGCGAGCGTGGCGCCGGGCTCGCCGTGGCCCGCGTGCGTGCCGACGTGCAGCACGTCGCCTTTACGCAGCGCGCGGCCCGCGTGGCCGCCGAACTGACCGAGCGTGAAGGTGGCTTTGCTGCCCAGATAGTCGGGCACGTCGAGGCCGCCCTTCACGGCGAGGCACGCGCGCATGCCCGCGCCTGTCACCCCGCCCAGCTTCAACACCGCGCCTGCGGCTGCGCGCGTCACGGTCCAGAACGGCGCTGGCTCGCCGTCGAGCGTGGCAGCGAGCGCCGCGCCGCCCAGCACGAACAGCGTCTCCGTATTGAAGCGCAGCGTGGCGCCGACCATCGTGAATTCGAGCCCCGCGGCATCAGGCGCGTTGCCGAGCAATTCGTTGGCAAGCTGGAACGAGAGGTCGTCCATGGGCCCCGACGGCGGCACGCCGATGTCCCAGTAACCGAGCCGCCCTGGCAACTGCTGCACCGTGGTCTGCACGCCGCCGTCGAGCACGTCGATGGTGTGCGGCGCGAAGTGGAAGCGGCCGAGAAAGCCCGTGGTCTGCTCGCCGCTCGCGAACGTGGGCGAGCCCGCAATCGCGCGCAGGTAGTCGAGATTCGTTTCGATGCCGTAGAGCCGCGTTTCGGCGAGCGCGCTGCGCAGCTTCGCGAGCGCGGCTTCGCGCGACTCGCCGGTCGCGATGATCTTCGCGAGCAGCGGATCGTAGAACGCGCTCACCTCCGTGCCGGCATCGACCCAGGTGTCCACGCGCACATCGGCGGGAAACGCGACGTGCGTGAGCGTGCCCGAGCCGGGCTGAAAGTGCCTGTTCGGGTCTTCGGCGTAGACGCGCACCTGAATGCTTGCGCCACGCGGCGCCTGCGGCGCTTTTACCGCTTGCACCAACGTGGCGAGCGGCGCCAACGTGCCTTCGGCCTGGCGGATCATCCACTCCACCAGATCGACGCCCGTCACTTCCTCGGTCACGCCGTGCTCGACCTGGAGCCGCGTGTTGACTTCGAGAAAGTAGAACGCGCGCGTGGTGACGTCGAACACGAATTCGACGGTGCCCGCGGAGGCATAGTCGACCGACTTCGCAAGACGCACGGCGGTGGCATGCAGGGCGGCGCGTTCTTCGTTCGAGAGCCCCGGTGCCGGCGTTTCTTCGATCACCTTCTGGTTGCGCCGCTGCACCGAGCAATCGCGCTCGCCGAGCGCGATGACGTTGCCCGCGCCGTCGCCGAACACCTGCACTTCGATGTGGCGCGCGTGCTCCACGAACTTTTCCAGATAGACGCCCGCGTGCGCGAAGTTCGCTTCGCCAAGGCGCGCCACCGATGCGAACGCCGCCTCCAGTTGCGCCGCGTCGCGGCACAGCGACATACCGATGCCGCCGCCGCCCGCGGTGCTCTTGAGCATGACGGGGTAGCCGAGCGTGGCGGCGGCGTCGAGTGCCGCCGCCGCATCGGCAAGCAGGCCGGTGCCGGGCAGCAGCGCCACGCCGCTCGCTTGCGCGAGTTCGCGCGCCGTGTGCTTGAGGCCGAAGCGCCGCATCTGCTCCGGACGTGGGCCGATAAAACGCAGCCCTGCCGCTTCGCATGCCTCGCCGAACGCCGCGTTTTCCGAGAGAAAACCGTAGCCCGGATGAATGGCCTGAGCGCCCGTGCGGCGCGCCGCATCGAGTATCGCGGCGGCGTTGAGGTAGCTCGCGGCGGCGGGCGCGGGCCCGATGCAGACGGCTTCGTCGGCCTGCATGACGTGCATGGCGTGACGGTCGGCTTCCGAATACACGGCGACCGACGCGATGCCGAGCCGCTTCAGCGTGCGGATCACGCGGCAGGCAATCTCGCCGCGATTCGCGATGAGGACCTTGTCGAAGGTTTTCTGAAGCGTATGTGCCATCACGCGCTCCAGATCGCGAGCCGCACGGGCGTCGGGTTATAGCCGTTGCACGGGTTGTTGAGTTGCGGGCAGTTCGAGATGAGCACCGTGACGTCCTGCTCCGCGCGCATTTCCACGTACTTGCCCGGCGCCGAGATGCCGTCTTCGAACGTCAGCTTGCCAAGCGGCGTGACGGGCACGTTCATAAAGAAGTTGATGTTGCTCACGATGTCGCGCTTCGTGAGCAGCGCGCCCGCGCCGCACGTGCAATGCGTGATCGCGTTGAGGAAGCTGTCGCGGCAGTTGTGCATGTGGCGCTTTTCGAGCGCGTAGCGCACGGTGTTGCTCTCGGCCGCGCAGGCGCCGCCCAGCGTGTCGTGACGGCCACAGGTGTCCGCAACGATGGTGAGCAACGCGTTGCCGCGATTCGACATCAGCACGCTGCCCGCCGTGAGGTACAGGTTGCGTTGCGCGCGAATGGTGTCCTGCGCGCTGTAGCGTTCGTGCGGGTCGGCGCTGCTGTAGAAGAGCGTGTCCACGGCCTGGTTGCCTTCCAGGTCGATGATGCGCAGCGTCTCGCCGCGCTTCACGTCGTGCAGCCAGGGCTCGCCTGCGGGCAGCGTGAAGTCGTAGTGGGCATGGCGCAGATCGAGCGCGCTTTCGATGATCGGCATGGCGGCGCTCCTTACGCGAACAGACGGTCGGTGTTGATGAAGCCGCGAGTGTTCTCGGGGCACGCGGTGCGGCACGGGTCGTCGGCGGGGGCGGATGCGTCAGCGGCATAGGCGCGGTACGCGATCACGCGCACGGGCTTCGGCTCGTATTGCGTGCGCGGGTCGAGCGGATGCGGCGCCGTGGAGAACGCTGCAAGCGTGTTCATTTCGAAGCGCAGATCGAACGTGCTTCCCGCCGGCGAATGGCCCGGCACGAATTCGAGCGCGCCGTCGTCGCCCACGGCGACCTTGCTGAAGAAGTTCACGTTGGCCACGAGGTCGCGCTCGCCAAGGCCGTACTTCGCAAGTTCGAGCACGAGGCTGTCGCGGCCGTTGCGGATCATGTCGTTGCGATGCGTCTGATAGCACGCGGTGCCGTACTTCTGCGCGAAGAGCGCGGCATCGCCTACGCCGCCGAGCGGATCGTGCCAGCCGAGCGTATCGGCCGTGATCGAGGCCATGACGCGCCCCATGTCCGAATACAGCACGTGGCCGCGCGTGAGGTGCGCGGTGTGCTGGGCCTTCAACGTGTCGGCCATGTTGTAGCGTTCGAGCGGATCTTCCTGGCGATAGAACACGGCAGCGAGATTCGCGCCGCCTTCCATATCGACGATGCGCAGCGCGAGGCCGCGGCGCACGACGGCGGACCAGTGGGTGCCCGCGGGAATCACGGTTTCCCACAGCGGCGTGATGGCGGGGAGGGACGTGTCTCGCGCAGCGGGCAACGCGGCGTCGGCGGGGAGGCTGGACGGCATGGAGGCTCCTGGGTCGGATTGGACAAAGCGTGAGAGGGCGACGAACGACATCGCGACCTCCCGGGCTTTTATCCCTCCGTGGAGCCTCGGCGCCGCCTTGCAGGAAGGTGGAGACGAGACCGGATTGCTCTCGGACCAGGCGTCGTGTGTGCGGCTTGCGCGGCGGTCACGACCGGAACCCTAGCGATCCTAAGATGATGCAAATTGCTTCGCACCTCTCGCGGGGTAACTTAGCGAGTTCTGTGCCAGAGGTGCGTGCGGAAGCCGCTATAGACGCGCGCAGGCCCTACAGGGCAAGCGTTGCGCCGCATGTGTGCGTGCGCACGGCACGCGCGTTGAAGGCCGTTTGCAAGCCGCCGTGCGCGTTCACGAAGCGGCGCGTGCACCGAGGCAAGGCGCAAAAGGCACCACGGCGAGGCACCACAGCGAGGCACGATGCCCGGCGCACCTGCGAGGCGGGGAGGGGTTCAAGACCCCGCAAAGCCCCGCCAGGCGGGCGATTCAGCCATTGTTGTGGAACAGCAAACTATGAATTCAGCGCTGCCCCGTTGATGCAAATCGGGAAATGCTCCAACTTACGCATCAACGGGCGGCCAGAAGTGGTAGCCCCGCTGAACCGATCAACCTGACTCAATCGCATTTGCGGACGTGGAGCATGAGATGGATATCGTCGATCTCGCCCGGCAGGCTGGCATGACGGTCGTGCTCGATGCGCGCATCGGGCGCGAGGAATACCGCACCGTGCATGGCTCTGTCGCGGCACTGGAGCGGTTTGCGGAACTGGTGGCCGCGTCGCTCGAATGCGAGTCCGCCCGCGAAAACTGATTGCAAGGAGAAGGCCATGAGCTTCGACGACTCGACTTTCCAACGCGCCAACGTCGCGCGCCGCGTGCACGATGACAGCGGAGAACTGCGGAGCGGAGAACTGCGCCGTGCGCATGCCGAAGTGCGTACGGATAGCAGCAACGCGACACGCGCGGCCGTGCCTGCACGAAACTGGGCATGGGCCAACAGCAACGACACGTACGACTGGATGGATTCGCATACGCCGTCTCCGTCGCCGGATCTGCTGAACTGACCGCCTTACAGACTGACGTGTACGGCTATGCGACTTCGGCGGACGTTGCGACGTCCGCCACGTCCAGCTGATAGCCGCGCGCATACACGGCACGCAGCTGCACCCCACGCGTGCCGTTCAACTCCAGCTTCTTGCGCAGTTTGTAGATGTGCTGTTCGAGCGTGCGTCCCACGATGTCGTCCGAACTGCTCCACACCGCGCCGGCCATCTGCCGGCGACTCACATACTCCCCGCACCGCGAAAACAGGATCCACGCCACGGCGAACTCGCGTGGCGTGAGGTCGATGGTCTGCGTGCCGATGTGCACCGTGCACGTGCGCCGGTTGAGCGCATACGCGTCTACGACGAGCCGATCGTCTGTGTGGGTGGGCCCCGCGCTGCCACGCGTGCGTCGTAGTGCGAGATGCACGCGCAAGACGAGTTCGCGCGAATCGACCGGGGAGAGCACCACTTCATCGGCGCCGGCATCGAGCAGTTGCTCGGCGGCGTCGATGCCGCCGCGGATGCCCACCGCGATGAGCGGCACGCGCGAATCCTCGTGACCGCTGCGCTGCGCGAGGGCCGGCGGTGACGATGCCGCGTCGCCTTGCGCGTCCATCAGGATCGCGCTGAAGGTCGGTTGATTCGATGCAGCGGCGCGCGCGAGCGCTGCGCTGTCGGCGAAATGGACGCACGTGGCGCCGTCTTCGCCGAAGCACGCACTGACGAGGCCAAACAGGCTCGCGCTGCCTGTTACGACGGCGAGCCGCACGTTGCGGCACAGGGAAGGTGGGTGCATGGCGTCGCGCCTCGTTGTCGTTATGACATGCCCACACAACACTCAATGGGGCGGCGTTATTCCTCGCACGTTTCTCTCTTCGATGAGCAAGCGAGGCGCCTTCATCAGACCCGCGCGATGGGCGGCAAAAGACTTTACACACTGTTACTCGGGACCACGAAAAATCGGCGGCGCCTTTCCCTATACTCCGCGCATCATCCGTTACGCCCGCGGGCGCGGGCACCACCGCTACGGCAGCACATCGAGTACAGATCATGAAAAACACGCGTTCAGTCAGGCTTTTTGTTGGGACCGTTGCCATCGCGGCAGGCGCGGCACTTGCGCTCACCGGATGCGCCGTGCCGGGACCGTCGCCTTATGGATCGTCGTACGGCGGCGGGTACCAGGCGCAACCGGCGTATGCCCAGCCTCAGCCGGCTTACTCGCAGCCGGGGTACGTGCAGCAGCCGTATGCACAGCCGGGCTATCAGCAGCAATACGACACGCAGGGCTACCCTCAGCAGCCTGCGCCGCAGCCGTATCCGCAGCAGCCTGCCGCGGGTTATGGTGCGCAATACGGTGTGGTGTCGAGCATCCAGCCGCTCGTTTCAAACGGCGGTCCGGCGAGCACGGGCGGTGTGGTCGGCACGGTGGCGGGCGCGCTGGTGGGCGGCGTGATCGGCAACCAGTTCGGACGCGGCCACGGCCGCGACGTCGCGACCGTGGTGGGCGCACTGGGTGGCGCGGTGGCCGGCAACCAGATCGGCCAGCAATACAGCAATAGCACGTCGACGCCGTCGGGCTACCGCGTCGTGGTGCAATTGAGCGACGGCTCGTCGCGCGCGTTCGATGTGAGCAACCCCGGCGATCTGCGTCCTGGCGACCGCGTGCAGATCAACGGCAATCGCATCGACCGTTACTGATTCCGTCTGGGCCTCGCCGGCACGGACCGGGACCTCCATGTGCTTCGCGCCGGTTCAGAATAAGAACCGGCACACGACCACGGAGGCTGCCGTGCGCAACAGCCAGTACGCGTTCACGACGACATGGCGCATCCACGCGCCGTTGCAGGCGGTGTGGGCCGCCATAGAAGACTGCGCGCGGTGGCCCGAATGGTGGAAGAGCGTGGAGCGCGTGGAAGCCATCGAGGCCGGCGACACACGCGGCATCGGCGCATTGCATCGCTACACGTGGAAGGGCGCGCTGCCGTACCGGCTCGTGTTCGACATGCGCGTGACGCGCATCGAGCCGCTCGTCGCACTCGACGGTTATGCCACGGGCGCCGTGGAAGGCGCTGGCCGGTGGCGTTTTTCAGAGCAGGACGGCGTGACGGTCATTCGCTACGAATGGCAGGTACGCACCATGCGGCCTTGGATGAACCTCGTGGCTCCCCTCGCCCGGCCGCTCTTCCAATGGAATCACGACCACGTGATGCGCGAGGGCGGCAAAGGGCTTGCGCGCTTGCTTGACGTGCCGCTTATTGACATCGAGCACGGCTGAATTTCGCGGGCTACAATCCGGCGCCGGGATAACCCTGGGTGATCGAAGCGTCTATCGTCTGCAGAATCGCTGCGCTAGCGGCGCGGCATAACCTTTCTCATCGCCTGCATTTTCCCTGCAATACCCTTTGATTTGCAGCCCTGTTGCGCGCAGCGATCCTGCGTGCGGCACCTCGCAACGGCACACCCTGATCGGGGCGTTCGCCTGCAGACCTGAAAAATGAACCGCACTTCCACTTGCACGAAACGCTTTCGCGTGTCGCCACGCGACGAATGTCGGTCACGCAGCCGGCATGGCCTCGGGCCTCCTTCCTGCCTCGCTTTTTCTCCTGCTTTGTCTTCTTCGACGCGCAAGCGCAAATGAGCGCTCCGGCGTGATGCCGGCTGCGCCATTTCTTCACGCATGGTCCGGGCGGTCAGCCCCGGGCGTCGTTGCAATTGCATCCACACGAGGTACCCGATGAATCAACCTGTTTCGCAAATGCGCTCGTTCTCGACGGTCTTTCTGATCGAGATGTGGGAGCGTTTCGGCTATTACGGCATGGCCGCGCTGCTCGTGCTGTTCATGGTGGACAAGCTCGGTTTCGCCGACGGGCACGCCAACCTCACCTGGGGCGCCTTTACGGCGCTGGTCTATGCGGCGCCTTCTATTGGCGGCTGGATCGGCGACAAGGTGCTGGGCGCGCGGCGCACGATGATCTTCGGTGCAGCGGTGCTCGCCGTGGGTTATCTGATGCTCGCCATGCCCGACGACAGCCTCGACCACATGTATGCGTCGCTCGGTGTGATCGTG
This sequence comes from Paraburkholderia sp. SUR17, assembly GCF_029536165.1. Classification (NCBI taxonomy): domain Bacteria; kingdom Pseudomonadati; phylum Pseudomonadota; class Betaproteobacteria; order Burkholderiales; family Burkholderiaceae; genus Paraburkholderia; species Paraburkholderia sp. SUR17. Next base: position 2,527,186 of record NZ_CP120509.1, on the reverse strand, counting down.
GTGGGCAACGGGCTCTTCAAGGCGAACGCCGCCAACCTCGTGCGTCGCATCTATGAAGGCGACGAAGCGCGCATCGACAGCGCGTTCACGATGTACTACATGGCGGTGAACGTGGGCTCCACGGTATCCATGCTCGCTACGCCGTGGATCAAGGACCACTGGGGCTGGCACGCCGCGTTCGCGGTGTGCTGCGCCGGCATGGTGCTTGGCGTGCTGAATTTCGCGCTCATGTATCGCACGGTGGCGCACGTGGGTTCGGCGCCGGACGCGCAACCGCTCAAGCTCGCGCGCGCGGCGGCGGTGGCGCTGGGCGGCATCGCGCTCGGGCTTGCCACCGTGTTCGTGCTCCAGCACAAGGCGATTGCCGTGGCCTGCGTCTATGCGGCGGGCGTTGCGATTCTCGCGATCTTCGCGTGGATGCTTGCGCGCTGCGAACGCGCCGAACGCGCGGGGCTGATCGCGGCGCTCGTGCTCACGTTGCAGTCCATTCTGTTCTTCATCTTCTATCAGCAGATGTCGACCTCGCTCACGCTGTTTGCGCTGCGCAATGTCGACCCGCTGTTCTCGATTGCGGGCGTGCCGTTGTTTTCGTGGAGCGCCGCGCAGTTCCAGGCGCTCAACCCGATCTGGATCATGATTCTCTCCCCGCTGCTCGCCACGCTCTACACACGGCTCGCCAGCAACGGCCGCGACGTGCCGGTGGCGGGCAAGTTCGCCGCGGGCTTCGCGGTGGTGGCCGCGGGCTTCTTCGTCTTCGCGGTGAGCGGCCGGTACGCCGTGGAGGGCCGTGTGTCGTCGTGGTTCATGGTGTGGGGCTACGGACTCTACTCGCTCGGCGAACTGCTCGTGAGCGGCCTCGGGCTCGCGATGATCGCGCGCTACGTGCCCGCGCGCATGAGCGGCTTCATGATGGGCGCGTATTTCGTCGCGACCGGTGTTTCGCAGTATCTGGGCAGCGTGGTGGCGAATTTCGCGCAGATGCCTTCCGGCGAACTCGATCCGCTGACCTCGTTGCCGCTCTATACGAAGCTGTTCTGGGGGCTCGGCTGGCTCGCGGCGGTGGGCGTTGCGATTGCGGTGGTGCTGCTGCCGCTGATGCGGCGGCTTTCGTCTGAACATCATCGGTCGTCGAACGGTGCGCGTGCGCAGGCCGACGAGCGGCGCGCTGCCGCGTCGGCTGCGTTGGACTGATGCGTGTAGCGCTGCGGCGGCTGCGTCGGTTTGCCCTCGTGCATTGAGGGCGGACGTAGATTGCGATTCAGCTTCGGTTTCAACCTGGAAGGCAGAAAGCCCCGCATGTCGGGGCTTTTTTGCGTCGGGCTGTCCGGCTGCCGGTCACCTGCTTCACGGGTCGATCGCGAGTGCGGTCTGCCAGAATAGCTGCCTTGAAGACGAGGAACCGGGGAGCGGAGGAGTCGCGATGGACATTCACGTCACCGTAGAAGGACGCCACGACCTGGCAGGGCAGATCTACAGGCAGTTGCGCGCGGGAATCGTCGAGGGACGGCTCGCCGGCGGCACGCGTCTGCCTTCCACACGCGACCTCGCGGTGCAACTGGGCGTATCGCGCAAGACGACTCTGGACGTGTTCGAACGGCTGCTCGCCGAAGGCTATCTCACTGCGCGCGCCGGTTCGGGCACGTTCGTCGCAATGGGCCTGCAACGGCTGCCGTCCGAGCCTTCTGTGCAGGTGCGGATGGCCGGAGGCGTCCGCGCGCCTCATGTGTCTCATGCGTCTCGTGCGGGCCACGAGCGCCCGGGCGCAGGAACGCTCGCGAAGGCCGCGCCCGTGTGGGAGGCGCTATCGCAAACGCAGCTGTTACCGCGTTCCGATCGACGTCTGCGCGTCGATTTCATGGGCGGCGTGACGGACAAGTCGCGCTTTCCCTTCGACGTCTGGCGCCGTTGCGTGAACCAGGCGCTGCGCGCGCAGGCCCGCGGCGTGGGCGCCTATCGGGACGCGGCGGGTGAGCAGGAATTGCGTCTCGCGATTTCGCGCTATCTCGCGTTCAGCCGCGCGGTGGCGAGCAACTGGGAGGACGTGATCGTCACGCAGGGCGCGCAGCACGCGCTCGATCTGATGGCGCGCGTCGTGCTGCGCCCGGGCGATGTCGCGGCGATCGAAGACCCCGGCTATCCGCCGGCGCGTGCCTGTCTGCTCGCGGCGGGCGCGAAGGTCGTGCCGGTGCCGGTGGATGACGAAGGGCTGATTGTCGAGCGGTTGCCGAAGAACGCCCGGCTCGTCTACGTGACGCCTTCGCATCAGTTTCCGCTCGGCATGCCGATGAGCCTCGAGCGTCGCGTCGCCTTGCTCGAATGGGCGCAGCAACGCGGCGCCGTGATTATCGAGGACGACTACGACTGCGAGTTCCGTTTCGAAGGGCGTCCCATGGAGCCGCTCAAAAGCCTGGATCGCAGCGCAATCGTGGCCTACGTGGGTACGTTTTCGAAAACCATCTTTCCCGAACTGCGCGTGGGATACGTGGTGCCGCCGGCGTCGCTGGCGCAGCCGCTCGTCACGGCGCGCAAGGCAACGGACTGGCACGGCTGCACGCTCACGCAGCGCGCGCTCGCCACCTTCATGCTCAACGGCGACTTCGCGCGGCACCTGCGCCGCATGCACAAGGAGTACGCCGCGCGGCGCGCAGCGTTGCTCACGCATCTGCGAGGACCGCTTTCCGAGTGGTTAGCGCCGATCATGCCGACCACCGCGGGCATTCATCTCGCGGCACGGCTTAACGCTTCCGTCGACGAGGCGGCGCTGGTGCGTGCGGCCGCCGACGTTTCGCTCGGCATTTACGGGCTCACGCCGTTTTATGTGAAGGCGCGCCCCGACCAGGGGCTTATGTTCGGCTACGGCGCGATGGACGTCGCCCATATCGACGAAGGACTGGATGCGCTCGCCGCGCTGATGCCGCGCCTCGCGCGTTCGCGTAATGGTGCGTAACGTGGGCGCGCGCATCGAGAAAAGTGCCTTGGCAAAGGGGTGGCGCAGCCGCCATGCCGCGTTTACCCCATAAAAAAGGCGCTAAAACGCACGCCATAGTCTGCGCCGCGCAACAACTTGCGCCTCGCCCCCACAAAAGATTCGCGCAAAACGCTGGAGCGCTTGTAGAATCCGCCGTTGAAGAGCCCGCATGGCGCGGTGCCTTCATGATTCATTGACCAACACTGGTAGGAGAAACATGCCGACTTCCGCAAAGAAAGTGGCCAAGAAGGCCGCTGCCCCGGCCAAGAAGGTTGCCGCGAAGAAAGTGCCCGCAAAGCAGGCTGCAGCTAAGAAGGTCGCCGTGAAGGCGTCCGGCGCTCCGTCGCCGATCAAGGACACCTTCACGAAGGCCTCGCTGGCTGCTCACATTGCCGAGCGTGCCGCAGTCGAAGTGAAGTCCGTGAAGGCCGTGCTTGGCGCACTCGAGGACACCATCCTCGGTTCCGTGCACAAGAAGGGCGCAGGCGAGTTCACGCTGTCGGGTCTTCTGAAGATCGTCGTGCAGGCTGTGCCGGCGAAGAAGAAGCGCTTCGGCAAAGACCCGTTCACGGGCGAGGAACGCTGGTTCCCGGCGAAGCCCGCTTCGGTTCGCGTGAAGGCACGTGCGCTGAAGAAGCTGAAGGACGCAGCAGCCTGATAATGGCTGCGCCGGCGCATCGTCGCCGGCATGCTTGACGCAATCCCCGCCGGTGCATGCCTGCGGGGATTTTTCTTGGCCGGTGTCGCGCGCGTGAGGCAAAGTCCCTCGGAGCGGGCCTCGGGATCGCGGTGGCGCGGCGGTACAATGCCGTGATTATTGGCTTTTGGCAGGGCAGATTCATGACTTACTGTGTGGCGATGTGTGTGGATGAGGGACTCGTGTTCCTGTCGGACACGCGGACCAACGCGGGCGTCGATCACATCAGCACGGCGCGCAAGATGTCGGTGTTCGAGCAGCCCGGCGAGCGGGTGCTCGTGCTGATGGGCGCCGGCAATCTCTCGCTGACGCAAGCCGTTCTGCACGTGCTGAAAGAGGCCGCTCCCGCGGGCCGCCCCACGCTCTGGACGGCGTCCAGCATGACCGAGGCTGCACGCGTGGTGGGCGACGCCGTGCGCGAGGTCCACCAGCACGAGGCGCGCTCGCTTCAGGAGTTCGGCGTCGATTTCAATTGCAGCTTCATTCTGGGCGGGCAGATCGCTGCGCCGCGCGGCGCGGGGGAAGGTTCCGCCGACGTGGGCGTGAGCCTCGCGCAGCGTCCGCGCCTTTTCATGATCTACGCGGCGGGCAACTTCATCGAAGCGTCGGACGTGAATCCGTATTTCCAGATTGGCGAATCGAAGTACGGCAAGCCGATCATCGACCGCGTGCTGAAGCCTTCCACGCCTCTCGACGAGGCCGCGAAGTGCGCGCTGATCTCGATGGATTCCACGCTGCGCTCGAACCTCTCGGTGGGGTTGCCGCTGGATCTGCTGGTGTACGAAGCGAATGCGCTGCGCGTGACGCGCTTCGTCACGATCGACCATGACAACGCGTACTTCGAGATGATCCACCGCACCTGGGGCGAGCAGCTGCGTCAGGTGTTCGCGGAGATTCCGGACCCGGCGTGGGAGAGCCCCGAGGGTGTTCCGCTGCAGCAGCGTGGGCGTGCGCCGCTCGTGCTGCCCGCCGCGGGCGCTGCGCGCGAGGTGCCTGCGCAGCCGGCGCAGACGCTTGCGCAAGCGGAGACGGTGAAGTCGCGACGCTAGCAGCGCGGCTACGCCGGAGACGTTTGCCGGGGCCTGCAAGATGGGCCCGGAAAAGAAAAAGCCAGCCGAAGAGGCTGGCTTTTTTGCTGCGGCAGTGTTTCGCCGCAGCTTCGCACGAAGTTCGATTAGAACTTGTGGCGGATACCCAGGCTGACGATTTCCGACGAGCGAGCGTTGGAGTCGTAGCCGTAGTCGGCGACGGATGCGAACACGCCGTTGCCCGATGCGTGCTGGTATGCACCAACCAGGTACACGTCCGTACGCTTCGACAGGTTGTAGTCACCACCCAGCGAGATCTGGTGGTAGGTCTGCGAGAAGTTGCCCTTGCCGTGCGTGTACGTGTAGCCGAGGCCGATCAGGGCTGCCGGCGTCAGTTGGTAGTTCAGGAAGCCAGCGCCAACGTCGTAACGTTGCGTTGCCGTGAACGTCGAGTAGCCGTCCGGCTTGTACTGAGCGTTGCTGTAACGCAGGCCGGCCGTGAACGGGCCAACCACGTATTGCGCGGCCACCGAAGCGATGTTGATCGACTTGGCCGATGCAAACGCGCTGTTCACCGACGAATCGAACGTCGCATCCGACGTCACGCCCGAGCCCCAGCCTGCAGCGGTACCGGCGCTGGTCCCCGTCGCCGCGACGAAGCCACGGCCAGCCAACGTGCTTGCGTTGTCCATGACGATGTAGCCGGCAGCAACGCTGAACGGACCGTTCGCGTAGGTTGCTGCAGCCGACCACGTCTGGCCCGAACCCGTCGAACCTGCCACGCCGCCGAACGCGTAGAACGCTTCGAACTGGAAGCCGGCGTACACGGGCGACGTGTACTTGATGGCGCTGTTGGTACGCGAGCTGTTGTCGTTGTTGTCGACGTCGCCCGGGGTCGTGAACGTGGAACCCCAGTAGTTGTCGGCCGTCAGCGGCTGAACCAGGTCGACCAGCGGGTCGTACTGGCGGCCCAGCGTGAACGTACCGTACGCGTCGTGCGTCAGACCAACGTATGCCTGACGACCGAACATGCGACCGCCTTGACCGAGGCGACCGTTGTTGATGTCGAAGCCATTTTCCAACTGGAAGATCGCCTTCAGGCCACCGCCCAGGTCTTCCTGACCCTTCAGGCCCCAGCGGTTACCTTGCAGGTTGCCGCCGAGCAGGTGGTACAGGCTGTTGTTGTTCGAGTCTGCGTTGTGCACGTACTGGAACGACTCGTCGATCACGCCATACAGCGTGACACTGCTTTGAGCATGCGCTGCGCCGGCAACGCCGAGCAGGGCCAGCGAGAGGGTCGAAAGTGTAAGCTTTTTCATCCATTTCTCCACGCAGATGATTGATTTGTTGTTGCGCGATGGAGAATAACGCAGGGCATGCAACGGCAAGAACTGAAAAAAATTGAGTGTAGCCAAAATGTAACAACGTTCACAAAGCCTTGTATATAAAGCGTGTTCACGATAATTGCGGAAGTCGCAACACTGTGTACCATTTCTACATTATTGTTGTTTTGCGCACAGTGACGCCCTGAAATTGGTCAGGCAACTCGCGTAAATGAAAGTCGAATGAAATGAATTCGATGGCGCGCGCCGCGACTGCATTAAGAAGCCGCTGACAAACCGCGGCAAGCCGTTTCGCGGCCGATCCGGCCGGCCGCGCCGAAACTGATCTGTCTCAAGACGCGCCGGCGTCCTCAGCGTTTGCGTGACAACGTCGGCTGGGCGTCGTCGGTATCGCTGCCGTTGGAAGGAGTGAGCTTGCCATGGACGGGGTGTCGGCCGCCGGCCAGGCGGTTCCTGGCCGCTGTCATGAACAGCGCAGCGCCCGTGGCAAGCAGGACCGACGTCCAGGGGTGCTGCTTCACGTATCGATTCGCCGCTGCAGCGGCGCGGCCTGATTGAACGATGGCGTCGGCGGCTGCTCGCGTTGCCTTGCGCTCCATGCCGACTGCCGTCCGACCCACGCGTACTACGCGCGCCGGGAAGCGTTCTTTGTTGTCCTTCCGATATAGCGAGGCGGGATGCGCATCGCCGTTGGAGACATGCGGGGCCATCGCGATACGGCTCCCCGAATCTTTCGCTGACCCACGTCGCCCCGTTCCTTCAGCCGCCACGGTCGCCTGATCCGTCACGCGCGCCGCGGCTCCATCCGGCTGTCGCAACCTGTCGGCAACCGTGGAGGCCGCAAGCACGGACGCCAGCTTGGCACGGCTACCGGGCGGCAGGTTGTCCTGGCTGCCCCAGGCGCCGCGCGGATCGTGCAGCCGTCCGCGTGCCGCCGCGAACTCGGCGCCGAGCAGCAGCACCGCTGCCGAGAAGTACAGCCACATGAGCAGCACCGCGAGCGACCCCGCCGCGCCGAACGCGCTCGCCATGCCCGCGTGCGCGAGATACAGCGCGAAGAGCTTCTTGCCCGCCGAAAACAGCACGGCGGCGACTGCACCCCCCACAATCGCGTCGCGCCAGCGCACCGGCGCGTCGGGCAGAAACTTCAGCAGCGCGGCGAAGGCCACGGCGAGCACGAGCAGCCCCACGCCGAGCTGCAGCAGGTCGCCGATCACGACATACGGCGAAGCCGCCCACAGCATCTCGCCGACGAACGTGATAGCCGTGTCGAGCACGAGCGAGACGATCAGCAGAAATGCGACGCCGAGCACGAGGCTGAACGAGATGAGCCGCACGCGCACGAGGGCGAGCACCGTCGAAGGCCGCGCCCCGACGGGCGGCGGCCATACGATGTTGAGCGCCATATTGAGCGACGAAAAGGTGGCCGAGGCGCCAATGGCCAGCATCGAAAACGAAATGATGGCCGCCACGTCGCCCGCGCTCTTGCTGCGATGAGCGTTCTCGACGATGGTCGTGATGGCCGCGGAGGCGTCGTTGCCGAGCACCATGCGCACCTGGTCGAAGAGTTCGCTGCGGGCGGTATCGTTACCGAAGAACCAGCCTGCCACCGCAATCACCATCACGAGGGTGGGCGCGAGCGAAAAGGCCGAGTAGAACGCGATGCTGGCCGCAAGGGAGGTGCAGCGATCGTCGGAGAACTTCCTGAACGCGCCGATCGCCCACGAGGCTTCTTTGCGCGCGGCGGACTGAATCCGGTCCGGGGAAAGCGTGTCCATGGTGCTCCTTCACGGCGAGTCAGGGCGCGCCGTCCAATGGTCTTGCACGAGTCCAGAGCAAAGCGGAGACCTAAGGGTGTCCGCACACTCCACTGTATATAAGCGGCAGGAGCACCGCCTTGATGCCATGCAGGCATGCACGTCGCGCAGCAGCCCAGACCGATGAGCTGCTGCGCCGCCCGTCCCGCGCTCCAGCCATTTTGCTGCACGACAGCAGCGGCCTGCCCAAAGCACGCACCACGCCCGCCCAGCGGGCGTGCCGGTGAAAACACGTGTGTCTTTGTGTCGTGCTATCGTTCGGCCCGTCTCGCCTGGCCGCCGCACCGCTTCGCGCGTGCCGCGTTCCTGACGCTCCTGTAAGAGACGACCTATACTTTTGATTCACACTCAATAACCAGAAGCCGAGGACGACATGTTGCAAATGTCCCGGCGCCAGTTTCTGAAGATCACCACAACCACGCTCGCCGGATCGAGTCTTGCGCTTATGGGCTTCTCCCCAGAGCGCGCGGTTGCGGAGGTTCGTCAGTACAAACTGGCGCGTACCACTGAAACCCGCAATACCTGCCCGTACTGCTCCGTGGGCTGCGGCATCCTGATGTACGGTCTCGGGGACGGCGCCAAGAACGCCACCGCGAGCATCATCCACATCGAGGGCGACCCGGACCACCCCGTCAATCGCGGCACGCTGTGCCCGAAGGGCGCGAGTCTCATCGATTTCATCCACAGCCCGAGCCGTCTCAAGTACCCCGAGTACCGTGCCGCCGGTTCGGACAAGTGGCAGCGCATTTCGTGGGAAGACGCACTCGATCGCATCGCGAAGCTCATGAAGGCGGACCGCGACGCGAATTTCGTCGAGGCCACCGCGGACGGCAAGAAGGTGAATCGCTGGCTCACCACCGGCATGCTGGCCGCGTCGGCGGGCAGCAATGAAGTGGGCTATCTGACTCACAAGACGATCCGCAGTCTGGGGATGCTCGCGTTCGACAACCAGGCGCGTGTCTGACACGGCCCGACGGTGGCAGGTCTTGCCCCGACGTTTGGCCGCGGCGCGATGACGAACCATTGGGTCGACATCAAGAACGCAGACGTAATCCTGGTGATGGGCGGCAATGCAGCCGAGGCGCACCCATGCGGCTTCAAATGGGTCACCGAGGCGAAGGCGCACCGCAAGGCGCGCCTGATCGTGGTCGACCCGCGCTTTACGCGCACGGCGTCGGTGGCGGACTATTACGCGCCCATTCGCACCGGCACGGACATCGCATTCCTCGGCGGGGTGATCAACTACCTGCTGACGAACGACAAGATCCAGCACGAGTACGTGAAGAACTACACGGACTTCACGTTCGTCGTGCGCGAAGACTTCGCCTTCAACGACGGCATCTATTCCGGCTACGACGCGCAGAAGCACGCCTACGCGGACAAATCGTCGTGGGACTACGAGCGCGGCGACGACGGCTTCGTGAAGGTCGACGAGACGATGCAGCATCCGCGTTGCGTCTATAACCTGCTCAAGCAGCACTACTCGCGCTACACGCCCGAGATGGTGGAGAAGGTCTGCGGCACGCCGAAGGACAAGTTCCTGAAGGTGTGCGAGATGCTTGCCACGACGGCGCAGCCGGGCCGCGCCGGCACGGTGCTCTACGCGCTCGGCTGGACCCACCACTCGGTGGGCGCGCAGATGATCCGCACGGGCGCCATGGTGCAATTGCTGCTGGGCAACATCGGCATTGCGGGCGGCGGCATGAACGCGCTGCGCGGGCACTCGAACATCCAGGGCCTGACGGACCTCGGCCTGATGTCGAACCTGCTGCCCGGCTACATGACGTTGCCCACCGAAGCGGAGCAGGACTACGAGGCGTACATCAAGAAGCGTGCGCAGCAGCCGCTGCGTCCGAACCAGCTCAGCTACTGGAAGAACTACCGCGCCTTCTTCGTGAGCTTCATGAAGTCGTGGTGGGGCGACGCGGCCACGGCCGACAACAACTGGGGTTATGACTGGCTGCCCAAGCTCGACAAGTCCTACGACTTGCTGCAGGCGTTCGAGCTGATGCATCAGGGCAAGATGAACGGCTTCATCGCGCAGGGCTTCAATCCGCTCGCGGCGGCGCCCAACAAGGCGAAAAACGCGGCGGCGCTGGCCAAGCTCAAGTGGCTCGTCATCATGGACCCGCTCGCAACAGAAACGTCGGAGTTCTGGAAGAACTTCGGCGAGTACAACGACGTGGATTCGTCGGCCATCCAGACCGAAGTTTTCCGTCTGCCCACCACGTGCTTCGCCGAGGAAAACGGCTCGCTCGTGAATTCGGGCCGCGTGCTGCAATGGCACTGGAAGGGCGTGGAGCCGCCGGGCGAAGCGCGCAGTGACCTCGAAATCATGTCGGGGCTGTTCCTGCGTCTGCGTGCGGCCTACGGCAAGGACGGCGGCAAGCTGCCCGATCCCATTGTGAAGCTGAGCTGGCCCTACGCCAATCCGGCAAGCCCCACGCCCGAAGAACTCGCGAAGGAGTTCAACGGCAAGGCGCTTGCTGACCTGCCGGATCCGAAGGACCCCACCAAGGTGCTCGTGAAGAAGGGCGAGCAGCTGGCAGGCTTCGCGCAACTGAAGGACGACGGCAGCACCTCGAGCGGCTGCTGGATCTTCTGCGGCTCGTGGACCCAGGCCGGCAACCAGATGGGCCGGCGCGACAACTCGGACCCGACCGGTATCGGCCAGACGCTGAACTGGGCGTGGGCCTGGCCCGCGAACCGGCGCATTCTGTACAACCGCGCATCGTGCGATACGGCCGGCAAGCCGTTCGATCCCACGCGCAAGCTGATTGCGTGGACCGGCGCGGCGTGGACCGGCGCCGACGTGCCGGACTACAAGGCCGACGAATCGCCCGAAACGGGCATGGGTCCGTTCATCATGAACCCCGAAGGCGTGGCGCGCTTCTTTGCCCGCGACGGCATGAACGAAGGTCCGTTCCCCGAGCATTACGAGCCGTTCGAGACGCCGCTCGGCTACAACCCGCTGCATCCGCAGAACGCGCAGGCCACGAACAATCCGGCCGCACGCGTGTTCCCGGATGACCGGGCGTCGTTTGGCAAGGCTAAGGACTTCCCGCATGCCGCAACGACATATCGCCTCACCGAGCACTTCCACTTCTGGACCAAGCACGCGCGGCTCAACGCCATCGTGCAGCCGCAGCAGTTCGTGGAGATTGGCGAAGAGCTGGCGAGCGAGGTGGGCGTGGTGGCGGGCGACCGTGTGAAGGTATCGAGCAACCGCGGTCATATCGAGGCGGTGGCAGTGGTGACGAAGCGCATCAAGCCGCTCATGGTGGACGGCCACAAGGTGCACACAGTGGGCATTCCGCTGCATTGGGGCTTCACGGGCGTGGCGAAGCCGGGTTATCTCGCGAATACGCTGACGCCGGCAGTCGGCGACGGCAATTCGCAGACGCCCGAGTTCAAGTCGTTCCTCGTGAAAGTCGAGAAGGCTTAAGGGGCGGACATGGCACTGCAATCACTCGATATCAAACGCCAGTCGGCCACCACCGTGCAGCCTCCGGCTGTGCGCGAGCCCGTTACCGGCACCGTGGCGAAGCTGATCGATGTCTCGAAGTGCATCGGCTGCAAGGCCTGCCAGACGGCGTGCATGGAGTGGAACGACCTGCGCGACGAGGTAGGCACCAACGTCGGCGTCTACGACAATCCGCGCGACCTGACGGAGCACTCGTGGACCGTGATGCGGTTCTCCGAATACGAGAACCCGAACGGCAACCTCGAATGGCTGATCCGCAAGGACGGCTGCATGCACTGCGAGGACCCGGGCTGCCTGAAGGCCTGCCCTTCGCCGGGCGCGATCGTGCAGTACACGAACGGCATCGTGGATTTTCACGAGGAGAACTGTATCGGTTGCGGCTATTGCGTAACGGGCTGTCCGTTCAACATTCCGCGTATCTCGAAGCAGGACAACCGCGCGTACAAGTGCACGCTCTGTTCCGACCGCGTGGCCGTGGGCCAGGAGCCCGCGTGCGTGAAGACCTGTCCGACAGGCGCCATCGTGTTCGGCACCAAGGAAGACATGAAGCAGCACGCGGCCGAGCGCATCGAGGATCTCAAGGAGCGCGGCTTCGAGCACGCGGGCCTCTACGATCCGCAAGGGGTGGGCGGCACGCACGTGATGTACGTGCTGCATCACGCGGACCAGCCTTCGCTCTATCACGGCCTGCCGGACAATCCGAAGATCAGTCCGCTCGTGCAGTTGTGGAAGGGCGTGGCCAAGCCGCTCGCCGTGGCCGGTATGGCCATTGCGGCGCTGGCCGGGTTCTTCCACTACACGCGTGTTGGTCCGAACGAGGTGACGCCGGAAGAGGAAGCGTCCGCACGCAAGGAAGCGGAGCAGTTGAGGGGCGAACGACGGGAGCGTAGCGATGAAACAAACTGATCCCAACCTGATCGTGCGCTACACGCCGAACGAGCGCACCAACCACTGGATCACCGCGATCTCGTTCGTGCTGCTGGCGATTTCGGGCCTCGCGATGTTTCATCCGTCGATGTTCTGGCTCTCCGCGCTGCTCGGCGGCGGGCAGTGGACGCGCATTCTGCATCCGTTCATCGGCGTGGTGATGTTCGTGTCGTTCCTGGTGCTGGCGCTGCGTTTCTGGCACCACAACTATCTGGACGAAAGCGACTACCAGTGGCTGCGCCAGATGAACGACGTGCTCGCTAATCGCGAGGACAAGCTGCCGCCCATCGGCCGCTACAACGCCGGACAGAAGCTGCTATTCTTCGTGATGGTGGCCTGCCTGCTGCTGTTGCTTGCAAGCGGTGTCGTGATCTGGCGGCGCTATTTCTCGTTCTACTTCCCGATCGAAGTCATCCGTCTTGCCGCTGTCGTGCATGCCGCGAGCGCGTTCGTCCTCATCATCGGCATCGTCGTGCACGTGTATGCGGCGTTGTGGGTGAAGGGCTCGCTGGGGGCGATGGTGCGCGGTACGGTCACGCTCGGGTGGGCGAGAAAGCATCATCCGCGCTGGTTCCGCGAGAGCATCAAGTAAGCCGGGCACCGCGCCGGTACCGCCGGTTTTTAGAGGCGGCCGGCCGGTGCATCGTAGGCCGCCGCCCCCGCAAGGGCGGCGGCTTTTTCATTTGAACTCTATGGCGCGCACGCGCCGTAGAGGGTTTGAAGAGGGATTGTTGTGGTTCAACGCATTCTTGAGCCGGGCCAGATCGAAGCGCTGGACCATACCGCCATTGCCCGCATCCGTTTGCCCGAACGCGCCACGCTCTTCGCCACGCGCGCGGCGCGTCTGCGCAAGCTCGCCGAGGGCAATCCGATTGCCGGCTACGTGCGCCTGATGGCCGTGCTGGTCGACGCGCAGCAGAAGGTGCTGGAACAAGGCTTCTCGGCGCGCATGCCGTCGGCGGACGCCATCGCCCAGGCGCAGCAGCACAGCATGCCGCTCGTGCCCGCGCTTTCGCCGGAACGCGATACGGCATGGCACGACGTGCTGCATCAATTGCTCGATAGCGTGGAAGCGGCGGGCCAGGTCACGCCGACGCTGGCCGGCGTGCTCTCTGCACTCCGCGCGATGCCCGCGGACGAACTCGAACGCCAGGCCGACGCGATGCTCGCGCAGCGCTTCAACGAAGTGGCGCCCGCCACGGCGCCGTTCATCATGGCTGCACTGCAAGTGGTGTGGACCGATCTGGCGAGCCGGCTCGACGAGCGCGACATTCCCTATGTCGATACGCCCGGCGTCTGCCCCGTCTGCGGTGGGCAGCCGGTGGCGAGCGTCGTGCGCGTGGGCGGCCGCTACCAGGGCTACCGTTACCTGCAGTGCGGCTTGTGCGCAAGCGAGTCGCACATGGTGCGCGTGAAGTGCTCGAACTGCGGTTCGACCAAAGGCATCGCTTATCACGGCATCGAAGGCGTGAGCGAGGCGCTGAAGGCCGAGTCGTGTGACGAATGCCATACCTACCGCAAGATCGGCTATCAGGAGAAAGACTTCGACTTCGAGCCGCTCGCTGACGACCTCGCGAGTCTCACGCTCGATCTGCTGATGAACGAAGCCGGGTACCGGCGCAGCGGGCCGAATCCGCTGCTGTGGCCGGAAGTGCCGTCGGACGAATGACGGCTGGCCAGGACGGGCAAAGACAAAACACGGAGAAGCGGGGCGTGGGCGAAGTGGCAGAGCATCAATCGGGCGAAGAGCGGGATGAGGGTGGCATGAGCGGCTGCACGAGCGGCGGGCGTGACCTCAAGGCGCGGCTCGCGTCCATTCCCTCCGTGGAGCGCGTGATCGCGTCGGCTGCGGCGCAGCCGCTCGTTGCCGAATATGGCCGCACGCAGGTGCTTGCCGCGATTCGCGAGACGCTCGATAGCTGGCGCCGCGACGTCCAGGCCGGCAAGCCGGCAGCCGCCGACAATGCGCCATTCGACGAGACCCGCGCCACAGCCGCGGCAGCGCGGGTGCTTGCCGCACGCGCGCAAAGCCGTCTGCGCAGCGTCTTCAATCTGACCGGCACGGTGTTGCATACGAACCTGGGCCGCGCGCTGTTGCCCGACGAAGCCGTGCGTGCTGTCGTGCGTGCGCTCACGCAGCCCATGAGCCTCGAATTCGATCTCGCCACCGGCCGCCGGGGCGAACGCGACGACCTGATCGAAGCGCTTGTCTGCGAACTCACCGGCGCTGAAGCGGCCACCGTCGTCAACAACAACGCGGCCGCCGTGCTGCTCACGCTTTCCGCGCTGGCCACGAAGAAGGACGTCATCGTCTCGCGCGGCGAACTCGTGGAGATTGGCGGGGCGTTTCGCATTCCCGACATCATGAGTCGTGCCGGCGCGAAGCTGCGCGAAGTGGGCACGACCAACCGCACGCACCTGCGCGACTACGAAGAAGCCATCGGCCCACGCACGGGGCTGCTGATGAAAGTGCATTGCAGCAACTACGCGATCTCGGGCTTCACGAAAAGCGTCGAACTCGATGAACTCGCGCCACTGGCCCGCCAGCATGAGTTGCCGGTTGCGGTCGACCTGGGCAGCGGCACGCTCGTCGATCTCGCGCAGTTCGGCCTGCCCGCGGAGCCTACCGTGCGCGAGACCATCGAAGCCGGTGCCGACGTCGTGACGTTCAGCGGCGACAAACTGCTCGGTGGCCCGCAGGCCGGTTTGATCGTGGGTCGTGCCGACCTCATCCGCAAGATCAGAAAGCATCCGTTGAAGCGCGCGCTGCGTGTGGGCAAGCTCACGCTCGCTGCGCTCGAACCGGTGCTGCAGCTTTACCGCGCGCCGGAGTTTCTGCGCGAGCGGCTCACTACGCTGCGCCTGCTCACGCGGCCGGGCGAAGAGATGCGCGCGAGCGCGGAACGCGTGATGCCGGCGCTGCAACGCGCGCTGGGCGACGCGTATAGCGTGAGCGTGGAGCCGATGTTCAGCCAGATCGGCAGCGGCGCATTGCCCGTGGATGTGCTGCCGAGCTTCGGGCTCGTCGTGCGTAGCGGCGGCGTCCTGGCTGCAACGCATCCAGCTGCAGGCAAGCGTCCAGGCCGTGGCCGCGCATTGATGAAGCTCGAAGCTGCGCTGCGCGCGTTGCCGCGGCCGGTGATCGGCCGCATTGCCGATGATGCGCTGCATCTGGACCTGCGTTGCCTCGAAGCCGCGGACGAGGCGGCGTTCGTCGCGCAATGTGTGGAGTTGCGTCTGTGATTGTCGGCACGGCAGGCCATATCGACCATGGCAAAACCACGCTGGTGCGTGCGCTGACGGGCGTGGATACCGACCGGCTGAAGGAAGAAAAGGCGCGCGGCATTTCCATCGAACTGGGCTACGCGTACACGCCGCTCGCGAACGGCGACGTGCTCGGCTTCATCGACGTGCCGGGTCACGAGAAACTGATTCACACGATGGCGGCGGGCGCGTGCGGCATCGACTTCGCGCTGCTCGTTATCGCCGCGGACGACGGCGTGATGCCGCAAACGCGCGAGCACCTCGCGATCCTGCAACTGCTCGGCGTAACGCGCGGCGCAGTGGCGTTGACGAAAGCGGATCGCGTGGATGCCGCAAGACGCGAGCAGGTGCGCGCCGAAATCGCAGCGTGGCTCGCGGGCGGCCCGTTTGCGGACATTCCCGTATTCGAGACCTGCGCGACGATACCGAACGATCCCGGCGTAGCAGCGCTCGACGTATATCTGCGCGATACGGCCATCGCGTTCCGTGCGCGTCGCGACGACGGCCTGTTCCGCCTCGCTGTGGACCGCGTGTTCACGCTCGCAGGCCAGGGCACGGTCGTGACGGGCACTGTCTTCGCGGGGCGCGTAAGCGTAGGCGATACCCCGACACTCGCGCCCGCGGGGCGTGCCGTGCGCGTGCGCAGCATTCACGCGCAGAACCGCTCCGCGGATGTGGGCCATGCGGGCCAGCGTTGCGCGCTCAATCTGGCGGGCATCGACAAAGATGCCATCGCGCGCGGCGACTGGATCGTGGATAGCGCGCTCGCCAGCGCGTGCGAACGCATCGACGTCGAACTCACGTTGCTCGACGATGCGGATCTCACGCTCAGGCACTGGTCGCCGCTGCACGTGCATCTCGGTACGCTGCATCGCGTCGCAAACGTTGCACTGCTCGAAGGCGACACGCTGGCGGCAGGGCAGACCGCGCGCGTGCAACTCGTCTTCGACACACCCGTCTGCGCGTTGCCGGGTGACCGCCTGATCGTGCGCAACGCCCAGGCCACGCGAACCGTGGGCGGCGCGCGCGTGCTCGACCCGTTCGGCCCTGTGCGCAAGCGGCGCACGCCCGAGCGAATGGCATGGCTCGACGCATTGCGTAGCTGGCTCGATACCGGGCGGATCGAACCGCTGCTCGACTGCGCGCCGCGCGGCCTGACGCGTTCGATGCTGATGCGTCTGACGGGTTTGCCCGCGAATCTGCTCACGTTACCCGTCCATGCCATCGAGGTGCCGCTCGCGGGCAAAGACGGCGACGACGCGGTCATCATCACGCGCGGCCACTGGACACACATGCGCGAGCAGACGGTGGCCGCGCTCGAGGCGTTCCACACGCGCTTTCCCGACGAACAGGGCCCTGACAGCGCGCGTTTGCGGCGCATGTCGGCGCCGCTCGCCACCGATGCGCTGTGGCGTGCACTCGTCGATGCCGCTGTACGCGATGGCCTCATCGCGAGGAGCGGCCCGTGGCTGCATCTGCCTTCGCACAGCGTGGCGCTGGATGCTAGCGAGGAACGGCTTGCCGGCGTGCTGCGACCGCTGATCGCCGCCGGTCGTTTCGATCCGCCCTGGGTACGCGATCTGGCTCGTACAACGAACGAACCCGAGGAAAAGGTCCGCGCGCTGCTGCGCAAGCTGGCGCGGCTCGGCGACGTGTACCAGGTCGTGCGCGATCTTTTCTACCATCGCGACGTGGTACTCGAACTGGCCAGGCTCGTTGCCGGACTCGCGCGCGAACACGGCGGCGCGGTGAGCGCGACGACATTTCGCGATGCCACCGGGCTGGGCCGCAAACGCGCCATCCAGATCCTCGAATTCTTCGACCGCATCGGCTACACGCGCTTTCACCGCGATCTGCATCTGCTGCGCGCCGACAGCCGCCTGCACGAACTGCTTTGATGCCTACTTCACGACGATCACGCCTGTCATGTGCGGATGAATCGAGCAGAAGTACTTGTAGGTGCCCGGGGTGCTGAAGGTGAAGGAAAACTTGTCGTCCGAATCCATGGGCGGCGACTTGAACGTGCGCGGGTTCGCGTCGTTGACCACAGTGTGCGCAATGTCATCGCGATTCACCCACGTGACGGTGGTGCCTTTCGTCACCGTGAGCGTGGCCGGGCTGAACGCGAAATTGTCGATATTCACCGTATTGGGCGACGGTTTGGCCGCGTCTGCGGCGAAGGCCGCGGGTGCGACGGGAAGCAGCGCGAGCGCGGCGCACAGGAGCGGTACGGCTGGCGTCATGACGTTGAATCGCCGAACCATGCGCGACGCCACGGCTTTCACGAAGGACTTCATTGGTTTCTCCAGGATTTCTTGAGTGATGGACGGCACGTAGCCGTTCAAGGCAATGCGACATAAGGGCGATATCGACGCGAGTAGCGCTCACGCCCCAAGCGGCGAATCGACCAGCGCCAGGTCCGTGCGGCCCGGCACGAAATTCACCGTGCGTACGCCGAGCACAGCGTGCAAACGGTCTTCGGGCACCTTCATCGGACCCGGCCCGGGACCGACGCCAGGCGCTGCGATGGGAAACGCCGTCGACATCGCCGAATGGAAGCTCACGTTGCCTTCCACCTTCTGGAGTACCTGGTGAATGTGGCCGTTCAGCACCGTGACCGAACCGAAGCGCTTGAGGTAGCCGAGCGCCTGTGCGCTGTCGTCCGTGCCCCATCCCCATTCCGGATACAGCGACCACAGCGGAATGTGCGTGAACACCACGATTGGCGTGCTGCTCGTGCGGCCACGAAGATCCCGTTCGAGCCACGCCAGTTGCTCCGCGCCCAGCGAGCCCAGGCCGCCGCTCTTCAGGTTCAGCACGTTGACGAGTGCGACGAAGTGCACACCGTTTTGATCGAAGCTGTACCAGCCCTTGCCGCCGGTGCCCTTCGAAAAGCGCTCGAAGAAGGGCTGGCCGTCGTCGATCAGCACGTCGTGCTCGCCGGGAATGTAGTGCACGTCGAGCCCTGCGCCACGCACGATCTGCTCGGCCGTATCGAATTCGGCGGGCCTCGAAAGTTGGCTCACGTCGCCGGTATGAAGCATGAAAGCGGGAGGGCGAGGCAAGGCCTTGATCTTGTCGATGGCTTCCTGAAGCGTGTTCTCGGGCGCGGGGTTCGGCTGCTTGTTGAAGCCGATATGACTGTCGCTGATCTGCACGAATGTAAGGGCGCGTTCGTCGGAGGTGGCACCCCAGGCATCGCCGACGATGCCCAGCGTTCGCGGTACACCGCCGCTCAAGGTCCACACCACGCCTGTGCCGGCCCACGCCATGCAGGTGAGGGCACGGCGGCGCGCCTTGCCGTGCCCCGTGAGATTGCCGGGCGGGTTTCCCAGGTCGTCGCCATGGCCCGCGTCCATGCGAGCGGGTGCGCGGTCGGGCATTTTGTCGTCGTTCATCGTCGCTTCCTCCGGTCTTTCCGGTTGAGGGAGACAGCCCGCGTGTGCGGCGTCTGACTGTGATACCGGAGGAGTGCGCAGATTATTCCCGGCGCGCACATAGACAGGCAGCGTGCGATAATTCGGCGCTCGCAGGCGGACCGCATTCAAGGCGCGGCTTATGGCCAAACCGGATTCGACCACCGTCGCCTGCAGTTCTCTCCGAAGGAAGGCATTCGTATCCGGTGGTGCGGCTGGGCTTCAAACCCAGTAGGGGACGTCAGCCGTTCCCTTGTAGGTTCGACTCCTGCTGCCTTCCGCCCGACGGGTGTTCCGGGCTATTCCGATCGCTTCCGCTGTTGTCCTCCAGGCGGCTGCACCGCCTCACGAAGAATTTCGTTCTCCATGGTTTTTTCCCGAGCCGGCGTTGCTGCGGACGATTCAGTGCTCGGAAGGCTGGTCACTGGAGACGATGGTGTCCGGCACATTGAGCGCAGCAATACGCCCCAAAAAAAGGTAAAAAACCATTCAATTAATCGTCGCAGCGGCCGATAACGCATATAGAACCTTTTTCGTCGAAAGGCCGCAAATGTCGATCAGGGTATTTACGTAGGAGGCGTCGTATGGGCGCGGTTGCGACGGCAGTATCTCTAGACTAATATCCACATCGCCTTGATCAGTTTTCCCGGGTCGATCGACACAGTCTTTCCATCGATTGGCTGAGTTCGTCCGTGCAAGGAAATGAGATGTCAGATGGCCGATAGCATCGATGGCGCTCTGGCCGCCACGCAACAAGGCGTGGAAGATGCTGATCGTGTGCGCATCAGGCCTGCGAACGATCGTGACTGTGCCTTTCTGTATATCGTTTTCGAAAGCACGCGCGCGCAGGAATTCGCCCACGCAGGCTGGAGTGCGGAGCAAATCGCGGCATTGCTTGCCGATCAGTTCTCGATGCAAGACAGGTATTACCGGCAGCATTATCCGCACTGCCGTTTCGACGTCATCATGCTTGGCGAGAATCCGATCGGGCGTCTTTATCACCATTGGGGCGGCAGCGAAGCGCGCCTGGTCGACATCGCACTGTTGCCCGTTCATCGCGGCGCGGGCATCGGTACGCGGCTCATGCGCGCGTTCGTGGCGCAGGCGGCGGCACGGGAGATGCCCGTGATGCTGTACGTCGAGATGAACAATCCGGTGCGAGGGCTTTATCGTCGGCTCGGGTTCGAGCCGACGGGCGAGAACGGGATTTACATGCAGATGCGGCGGCCCGTCATGCCGTTCGATGATGCGGATGTGACGGACATCGAAGGACTCGCGCAAGGCGATGTGAGCTAGCGCGTATGCGTTTCAGCGTTCGATGAGCGGCTCGCTTGCGGACGGCTGCATGAAGTGAAGGATGCGACGGTAACAACATAGATCACGGCCGGCAATACCGGCCAGATACATAACGAACAACGAGCGAGGGCTTGTTTGCTGTCCATTCCTACCCATGCCGAGTTGCTCGATGCCATCGGGCAGCGTTTCACGTTTGGCGCCGCCGACGGGCAAACCGTCGACGCGGTGCTGTTGCATGCGAACGCCGGCATTCCCATGAATGACAGTTTTGTCTGCTACGCGGCGATGTTCGAACTTCCCGCGGGCGTTTCTCTTCCGCAGGACGTTTATCGCATCGGTTCACCCGCTGGCCGAGCGTGGGATTTGCTCGCCACGCCGACGCGGCCCACCGAGGACGGACGATCGACGCTCACTGTCGTTGTGCACGCTCGTGCCGACGAGCTGGCCAAGGCGGCCGGTTCATCGGACGTGACGTAAGGCGATTTACCTTTCTTCGACAGGAGGCGTTCGATGAGTGATCCTTATTTGGGCGAGATCCGCATGGTGGGCTTCAACTTTGCGCCGACCGGTTGGGCTCAGTGCCAGGGGCAATTGCTGCCCATTTCGCAAAACCAGGCATTGTTCGGGCTGCTCGGCACGTACTACGGCGGCAACGGCGTGTCGAACTGCCAGTTGCCGAACCTGCAAGGGCGCACGCCCGTGGGCATCGGGCAGGGGTTGGGATTGTCGAATATCGATATCGGCGAAGTCGGCGGGACGGAGAACATCGCGCTCACGACGGAGAACATGCCGCAGCACACGCACGTGGCGACGGTCTCGGGCGGCGGCGCCGTGACGGGTGCGATTTCGATCCCGGCGACGACGTCGACCCAGGGCGAAGGCGGTGTTCCGGGGCCGACCACGGTGCTCGGGCCATGCAACGCCGGGGGGCGGCCTGCATCGCTATACAGCACGGCGACCGACAACGTGACCAGCCTGAAGCCGTTCAACGTGAATCTGCAGGCCAGCGCGTCCACCGTTCAAAACAGCATCATGGGGGGCAGCGTTCCATTCGCGTCGCGTAATCCGTATCTCGGCATCAACTTCATCATTGCGCTACAAGGGGTCTTCCCCTCGCGCGGGTAACAGAGGAAGGGCGCGCCGCGCTGCGGCGCGCTTCAAAGGACATCAAGCGATGAAACTCGCCGCCAGCCTCACGAAGCTTCTCGCCGCGATCCGCGGATCCGGCGCGAGCACGCGCAGCGCACAGCCTGCGTTGCCCGCGCCGCTCATCGTCGCGCTCGAGCCGCGCATCGTCTATGACGCGTCCGCTGTTGCGATCGGGGCGGCCGTGACGGCCGCTCAGCATCCGGCTGCGCAGGCGAATGTCGGCGATGCCGGTTCCGCACACGCGTCCGCGCAGACCGGCGTCGCTGAAGGGGCGGCGGGCCACGCGCCGGCGTCCAACGCGGCAGCGTCGATGCGCGCCGTGCAAGGCAACATGAACGAGGCGTCGAACGGCGTCGCGGGCGATTCCGCCGCAATGCGTGCCGTGCATGGCTTCACCGATACGGCGGCGCAGTCCGGGGATCGTCAGGTTGTCTTCGTCAATTCGAACGTCGCTAACTATCAAACGCTGCTCTCCGGCGTGCCGCAAGGAACGCAGGTCGTCATTCTCGATACGTCGAAGGATGGCCTCGTGCAAATCGATCAATACTTGCAGCAGCACCCGGGCGTCAGTGCGATCCATCTCGTCTCGCACGGGTCCGACGGCAACGTGCAGATCGGCAGCACGTGGCTCAACGCGGGTGACATATCGGCGTATAGCGCCGAGCTTGCGCAGATCGGCGCAGCCATGAAGCCCGGCGGTGACTTTCTGATTTACGGCTGCGACGTCGCTCAAAATGCGGACGGCAAGGCGCTCGTGCAGCAGATCGCCTCGGTGACGGGGCTGAACGTGGCGGCATCGACCGATGCGACAGGCGCAGCTGCGTTGGGCGGCGATTGGTCGCTCGAATATGATGCGGGCGCTGTGCATACGTCGGTGATTTTTTCATCGGCGGCTGAGCAGCAATATGGCGCATTGTTAGCAGTGACGAATGAAACGTATGACAGCGAACTCGGCTACGTTACGCCAGGTGGCGCATCGGGCGTTACGTCGTTTTCGCTCGGCGCCTTCACCTACACGATGGATCAGGCCGTCGAGTTTGCCGTCGACAGTACGACCGTCAATCAAGGCGGCACGCCGCCGTTGACCACGGGTTCGACCGATGGGGTGCTGTTCGGCAATGTGCAGGGCACCCAGTTGACGTCGATGACGATGACGTTGACGAACGGCGACAAGATGGCTGTCCAGAGTTTCGATGTCGACACGTTCGGCGGAGCGGTGACCATCGAGGGACTGAATTCGTCCGGTACCGTTGTCGCATCATTGCCAATCAATGGTTCCACGAGTCATGTGGATCTTTCGAGCATCGCGGGATTTGCCGGTATTACCACCCTGAGATTGCGCGAGACGGACGGCTTTTTCCTGACGCCGACACTCAACAACTTCACCTATGTCGATCTGTCGTCGCCGCCGGTCGTGACGGCTAGCGGCGGCAGCACCGCTTTCGTCGAGGCGGATAACACGGCATCGACGCCCGTGGCAGTCGATAGCGGGCTGACGTTGACCGATGGCGATGCGACCACCGCGAAGCAGGGCACGGTCAGCATTACGGGCAACTTCTCGAGCGGCCAGGATGTGTTGGCGTTCACCAACACCAGCGCCGCGCTATACGGTGACATTTCCGCCACCTACAACGGCAGCACCGGCGTGCTGACGCTTACCTCGGCAAGCGGCACGGCATCCATCACGGCATGGCAGAACGCCTTCCGGGCGGTCACCTACACCGATACGGCGGTGTCACCGAACACTTCGACACGTACCGTCAGTTTCACGTTGACGAGCGACGCCTATTTGTCGTCCAGTAACACGGTCACAAAAAACGTGACCGTCGCGGCAACCGATCAAACGCCGATCGTCGCGACGACGGGCGGCACGACGAACTACGGCGACGGGGGGGCGGCCGTCACGATCGACAGCGCCGTCTCGGTCAGCGATTTGGACAACACGACGCAATCGTCGGGCACCGTATCCATCTCCGGCGGCTTCCATAGCGGCGATACGCTCTTGTTCACGAACAACGGCTCCACGATGGGCAACATCACGGCCTCGTACAACGCGGCGACGGGCGTGCTGACGCTGACGTCCGCCGGGGCGACGGCCACCGATGCTCAATGGGGGCACGCGCTGTCGGCGGTCACCTTCTCGAGTTCGAGCACGACGCTCGGCGCGCGGACGATTTCCTTCGCGACGAGCGACGGCACGAAGACGAGTACAGCGGCAACCGATACGGTCAATGTCGTGAACCCTCTTCAACTGACGGCGGATTCAGGTTCGGCCGCATTCGTGGCCGGCGACAACACCGCGTCGACGCCGGTAGTCGTCGATCCGGGGTTGACCGTGACCGATTCGGCCACCGGTACGCTGTCATCGGCGACCGTCACCATTTCGGGCAACTTTACGAGCGGCGAAGACTTTCTGCAGTTCACGAATGACGGCTCGACGATGGGTAACATCACCGCGGCCTCGTTCAATCAGATCACCGGAACATTGACGCTCACTTCGGCCGGCTCGACGGCAACGCTCGCGCAATGGCGCAGCGCGCTCGATTCGATCAAATACACCGATGTGGCGGTGACGCCTAATGCCCTTACGCGCACCGTGAGCTTCACGGCGGTGGACAGCGCCGGCAACACGAGCAGCACGGTCACGCGCGACGTAACCGTGACGGCGACCGATCAAACGCCGATCGTGACGACGACGGGGGGTACGACGAGCTACGTGGGCGCGTCCTCGGCCGTGAGGATCGATGGCGGCATCTCGGTCAGCGATTTGGACAATACGACGCAATCGTCGGGCACGGTGTCGGTCTCGGCGGGGTTCCACAGCGGCGATACGCTGAGTTTCACCAATGACGGCTCGACGATGGGCAACATCACGGCCTCGTACAACGCCGCGACGGGCGTGCTGACGTTGACGTCCGCCGGGGCCACGGCCGATATGACGCAGTGGGCTGCAGCGCTGAAGGCCGTCACGTTCTCGAGCACAAGTACGACGTACGGTAGCCGGACGATCTCGTTTGCGACGAGCGACGGTACGAAGACGAGTGCCGCGGCGACCGACACGGTGAACATGACGGCGCCGCCGGTCATCACAACCGACTCGGGGTCGGCAGCATTCGTCGCGGGCGACAACGCGACGTCGACGCCGGTGGCGATCGACTCGGGCTTGACGGTGACCGACGGCAGCGCGACGACGTTTGGCTCGACGACGGTCGCGATCACCGGTGGTTTCCACAGCGGCCAAGACGTGCTCGCGTTCACGAACGATGGCTCGACGATGGGCAACATCACGGCGTCGTACAACTCGGCAACGGGTGTGATGACGCTGACTTCATCGGGGGCGACGGCAACGCTGGCGCAATGGCAGAGTGCGTTGCGTTCGGTGACCTATACGGACTCTCTGGTCACGCCGAACAATGCGACGCGTACGATCAGCTTCTCGGCCGTCGATGGGGCAGGCAATACTAGCGCCACGGCGACGCGCACGGTGACGGTCACCGACACCGATCAAACGCCGATTGTGACGACGACGGGCGGCACGACGAACTATGTCGGGGGCACCTCGGCGGCGACGATCGACGGCGGTATCTCGGTCAGCGATCTGGACAACACGACGCAGGCGAGCGGGACGGTCTCGATCGGCACGGGTTTCCACGCAGGCGACACGCTGACGTTCGTCAACACGAGTTCAGTGACGTTCGGCAATATCGTCGGTTCGTACAACTCGGCCACGGGCGTGCTGACGCTAACCTCCTCGGGGGCGACGGCCACCGATGCGCAGTGGGCGAGCGCGCTGTCGGCCGTGACGTTCTCGGCGGGTTCGAATGCGACGCCGGGCAACCGCACGATTTCTTTTGCGACGAGCGACGGCACGAAGACGAGCGCCACGGCAACGGACACGGTCGCTGTGCTCGGTCCGCCCACGATCGTGACCGATTCGGGCTCGGCTGCTTTCGTGGCGGGCGACAACACGGCATCCACCCCGGTGGCCATCGATTCGGGGCTGACACTCACTGACGGCGCGGCCTCCACGCTGTCCTCGGCGACCGTTGCGATCACCGGCAACTTCCAGTCGAGCGAAGACGTACTCGCTTTCACGAACACGAGCGCAGTGACGTACGGCAACATCGCCGCGTCGTACAACGCGGCCACAGGCGTGTTGACCCTGACGTCCTCCGGCCATTCGGCGACGCTGGCTCAATGGCAGGCCGCACTCGATGCCGTGACTTACACCGACACGGCTGTTACGCCGAACAACGCGACGCGCACGATCAGCTTCACGGCGGTCGACACGGCCAGCGTCACGAGCAATACGGCGACGCGCACGGTCACCGTGACGGACACCGACCAAACGCCGATCGTTACCACGACAGGCGGCACGACGAGCTACGTGGCAGGCACGTCGGGCGCGACGATCGACGGCGGCATTTCAGTTACCGACCTCGACAACACGACGCAATCGTCGGGGACGGTCTCGATCGGCACGGGTTTCCACGCAGGCGACATGCTGACGTTCGTCAACACGAGCTCGGTGACGTTCGGCAACATCGTCGGTTCGTACAACTCGGCGACGGGCGTGCTGACGCTGAGCTCCTCGGGTGCGACGGCTAGCGACGCCCAGTGGGCGAGCGCGCTGTCGGCCGTGACGTTCTCGGCAGGGTCGAGCGCAACGCTGGGCAACCGCACGATTTCGTTCGCGACGAGCGACGGCACGAAGACCAGTGCGGTGGCGACCCACACAGTGGACGTGGTGGGTCCGCCCACGATCGTGACCGATTCGGGCTCGGCCGCATTCGTCGCGGGCGACAACACGGCATCCACCCCGGTGGCCATCGATTCGGGGCTGACACTCACTGACGGCGCGGCCTCCACGCTGTCCTCGGCGACCGTTGCGATCACCGGCAACTTCCAGTCGGGCGAAGACGTACTCGCGTTCACGAACACGAGCGCAGCGACGTACGGCAACATCGCCGCCTCGTACAACGCCGCCACAGGCGTGTTGACCCTTACGTCCTCCGGCCATTCGGCGACGCTGGCTCAATGGCAGGCTGCACTCGATGCCGTGACGTACACCGACACGGCCGTTACGCCGAACGCCGCCACCCGCTCGATCAGCTTCACGGCGGTCGACACGGCCAGCGTCACGAGCAATACGGCGACGCGCACGGTCACCGTGACGGACACCGATCAAACGCCGATCGTCACTACGACAGGCGGCACGACGAACTACGTGGCGGGCACGTCGGGCGCGACGATCGACGGCGGCATTTCAGTTACCGACCTCGACAACACGACGCAATCGACGGCAACCGTTTCGATCGGCACGGGCTTCCACAGCGGCGACACGCTGACATTTGCCAATACGAACACGACGACGTTCGGCAACATCGTCGGTTCGTATAACTCAGCGACCGGTGTGTTGACACTCTCGTCGGTCGGTGCGACCGCCACCGACGCCCAATGGGCGAGCGCATTGTCGGCAGTCACATTTGCCACCGGCCCGAACACGACCTCGGGCGACCGCACGATTTCGTTCGCGACGAGCGACGGCACGAAGACCAGCGCGGTCGCATCCGATACGGTGCACATCGCTGCGCCGGTCATCACGACCGACGCCGGATCGGCGGCTTTCGTGGCCGGCGACGGGACAGCCTCCACACCCGTCGCCGTCGATTCGGGTCTGACGATAACCGACGGCAGCAGCAACACCCTCAGCTCGGTCACGGTCAGCATCTCGAGCGGGTTGCATAGCGGCGAGGACGTGCTGGCATTCACGAACGACGGCGCGACCATGGGCAACATCGACGCGTCGTACGACGCGATGACGGGTGTCATGACGCTCACCTCCGCCGGCGGCACGGCCACACTGGCGCAATGGCAGAGCGCGCTGCGGTCGGTGACCTATGACGATACCGCGCTCACACCCGACCGCACGACGCGCACGGTGAGCTTCCAGGCCATCGACGGCGGGAACAATACGAGCGTAGCGGCGACACGGACGATCACCGTGACCGATACCGACCAAACACCGGTCTTGACCGTCAGCGGCAACGTGTCGTTCACGGCACGAGGCATCGGCTCGACACCGGTGGCGGTGGCCCCGCAAGTTACGATCAGCGATCTGGACAACACGACGCTTGCGTCGGCTCAAGTGTCGATCACGGGCGGATTCGACTCGTCGAACGATACGCTCGCTTTCACGGGCAACGCGGCGACGGGCAATATCGCGGCGAGCTACAACGCCGCGACGGGTGTGCTCACGTTGACCTCCGCCGGCGGCACGGCGACGATCGCGCAATGGACCGCGGCCCTTCAAGCGGTCACGTACTCCGATCGAGCACAAAACGCAGGCAGCAGCCGGACGGTGACCTTCACGGTCAACGACGGTGTGAAGTCGAGCGCGGTGGCCTCCAACACGATCGCGATCACCAACGCGCCCTTGTTCCCGCCGATTCTGCCTTCCCCGCCGCCAACGATCGTCGATACGCCGGGGGCATCGCATACTTCGCAGTTCACGGGCGACGACAATACCGCGCCTCCGGACGTGCTGGACGAGTTCGATCAATCGTTGCCGATCGGTTCGGTGCCGGTCGTCACGACCATGACGTTCATGGATCCGAACGCGCCGGCGAATATGCATTCGCTCGATCATGCTTCGGTGCCGCGCTTCGATATGACGGCGCTCAACGCTTTGATTTCGGTTTCGCCCGTCGACGCGCCGCTCGCGCTGCCCGACGTTTCGATCACGATTGCGCCGAACGACCCGTTCTCGGTTGACGTTGCGACGTTGCTGCCGCCGTCCGAAGCGATGCACGGCGGCTCCGACGTCACGGTGCAACTCGCCAACCGCCGCTCGTTGCCCGGTTGGATTCACTACGACGCGGCGAACGGCGTGCTGCGCGGCGAGCTGCCGCCGGGCGTCGAGGACGTGCATATCGTCGTTCAGACGCGCGACGCATCCGGCCACGAAACGCGCCGCGAAATCGTGCTCGCGCCGCACGGCCAGCACGTCCAGCACGGTATCGCCCATCCGAAGACGCCTGGCCATGCAGCGCTGGTTGAACCGACCGTTGCACGTGCGGCGCGCCCCGTCGGCAAGCCTTCGCTCGATCAGCAGTTTGCGCAGGCGCACGCGGCGCTGCATGTTACGAATCCAGGCGACGCCGCGCGTCGCGTATGAATTCCCGTCATCCGTCTAGACCAATGAGACTACAACCGACAGTTGCCGAAATGATGCCTACGCCCGCGTTGGCGCCCGCCGCAAACGCCTCGTGCGAAGCCCGTTCCAAACGCGCAATGCGTCCGACGCTGATCGCGATTTCGGTGGCCGCTTTGTGGCTGTCGGGCTGCTCGATCAAACCGACGCCGTTCACCGACGTCGAGCGCGCGCAAAGCGCCCAGGCCGATCGCACGGCGATGTTCGCAGACCAGCCGCCGATCACCGGGCCCGTGACGCTCGAAGAGGCCATGGCGCGCGCGATCCGCTTCAATCTCGATCATCGCCTGAAGATGATGGAAGAGGCGCTGGCGCAGAAGCAGCTCGACGTGGCGAACTTCGACATGCTGCCCCGGCTGACCACGGCGGCCGGCTACACGAACCGAAATCATCCGCTCGCCTCCGAATCGATTTCGCTGCAAACGCACCAAGTGTCGTTGGAGCCGTCGTACTCGACCGATCAGAACGACCGCACCGCCGATCTGACCTTCTCCTGGAACGTGCTGGACTTCGGCGTCAGCTACTTCGAGGCCAAGGAGCAAGCCGACCGCGTGCTCGTCGTCGAGCAGCGCCGGCGCAAGGTCGTGCAACTGATGATGCAGCAAGTGCGCGAAGCCTACTGGCAAGCGGTAGGCGCGCAGCGTCTCGAGAAAAGCGTCGGGCCGCTGCTCGGCCAGGCCCGGCAAGCGCTCGAGGACTCGCGCAAGTCGCAGCAGGAAGGCTTGCGTTCGCCGCTCGACACGCTCGCCTATCAGCACGCGCTGCTCGACATCATGCGTCAGCTCGAAGCGGTGCGTGACCAGCTCGACGAAGCGAAGCCGCGGCTCGCCTCGCTGATGAACATCGCCCCCGGCACCGATATCACGCTCGCGCCGCCCGAGGGCTTCTCGGTTCCGACGTTCGACATGCCGATGGACCGTATGGAAGAGACGGCGCTCGAGCGCCGGCCGGAACTGGTCGAAGCGAGCTACAACGAACGCATCAGCATCAACGAGACGCACAAGGCAATCGCCAAGCTGTTGCCCGGCATCGAATTCCAACTGGGCGCGCACTACGACAGCAACAGCTTCCTTGCTTATCACGCGTGGCGCGCGGCCGGCATCAACGTGAGCTGGAACTTGCTCAACTTGCTCAACGCCAGGAACATTCGCGGCATGGCCGACGCTCAGCGCGACGTTGCGCGGGCGCAGCAGCTCGCACTGTCGATGGCGGTGCTCACGCAAGTGCACGTCGCGCGTGCGGAGTTGAGCGCGAAAGAGCGCCAGTTCGATCTGTTCAAGCAGATCAACGACGTCGACGGGCAAATCCTGCAGCACACGCACAACGCCACGATCGCCAATGCGCAAGGCAAGCTCGAGGAGATTCGTGCTGCGACATCCGCGATGATGTCGGAGCTGCGCCTGTATCAAAGCTACGGTGAGCTGGAAAGCGCTTACGGTCAGATGCTGGCGACGCTCGGGCTCGACCCGCTGCCGGCCGAAGCCGGCCAGGGCGATTTGAAATCGATCGAGCAATCGATCGACCAGGAGCAAACGCGCTGGGCCCAATTCGGCCACGCGGATGGAGCAAGAACGCAATGAATCGATGGTGCATGGCAGGGCTGCGCAGCGCGGCCTTGATGGTAGTGGGTTTCAGCTGTTTGGCCGGTAGTGCGCGAGCCGCAGGACCGCAAGCCCCAACCGCGGCGCCGGCGTTGCCGAATGCGTCGACGACGCCTGCGGCGCCCGGCGTTTCCTCGGCCGCTCGCGCCGACGACGACGGCCGTATCCGCGTTCAGCTGGTCGCGCGCGATCAAGTCGACGTGTCGAGCGAAATCAGCGCGAAGATCGCCTCCATGCCGTTTCGCGACGGCGACGCGTTCCGTGCGGGGCAGACGCTCGTCTCGCTCGATTGCTCGCTCTACGCGGCGCAACTGCGCAAGGCTCAGGCCGAAGCCGAAGCGGCCGTGCAGCTCAAGCGCGTCAACGATCGCCTTTCGCAATTGCATTCGATCGGCGAGATCGAAGTGCAGGAAGCCGATGCCAAAGCGAAGGCCAGCGCGGCCGAGGTCGCCTACATGCAGGCGACGGTGCGCAAGTGCGGCATTGCCGCGCCGTTCGACGGACGCGTCGTCAAGCGCAGCGCCTCGGCCCAGCAGTTCGCCGAACCGGGCAAGCCGCTCCTGACGATCGTCGACACGAGCCGCCTCGAACTGAAGATGATCGTGCCGTCGAAGTGGCTGGCCTGGCTCAAGCCCGGCCACGCGCTGACGGTCAGCGTCGATGAAGTCGGCAAGAGCTATCCGGCCACGGTGGCCCGCATCGGCGCGCGCGTCGATCCCGTTACGCAGACGGTAGACGTGACGGCCGCGCTCGCTGCCCACACGCCCGAGCTGTTGCCCGGCATGAGCGGCTGGGCGCGCTTCGCCGCCGCCGGTCGTTAGATGGTAGCCGCGCGATGAACGCCCCGCTGCGGATCGAAGCGAGCGCGCTCGCCCTCCTATGGCAATTGTCGGCGCGCGCACGCGAGGCGTCGAGCGAGGAGACGCTTGGTTTCGTCGTCGTCAACGAAACGCTTTCGCTCGTACCGTACCGGCAGGCGGCATGGTGGCGCGCGCCGGCGCCTGTGCCCGGCGCGGTGGCCGCGGTGTCGGGCTTGCCGCAAAGCGATCCGGGCGCGCCGTATGTGCAATGGCTCGGCGAAGTATGCCGAGCGCTGGAACGGCGTGTGCATTCTGCGTCGCCCGCGGCGTCCACCTCGCAACCTGACCCGGCGATGGCGGCCGGTGGCGAAGCGCACGTGAACGTGGCCGCGGACGCGCCGGCGCAGAGCGCCGACTCGCCGCCGCCCGCATGGCCGCGCGTTTTCACGGCCGATAGCCTGCCCGATGCGCTTGCGGCCGAATGGGACGCCTGGTGGCCGACGCACGCGCTGTGGGTGCCGCTCGTCGATCGGACGGGCCGCTCGTTCGGTGGGGTGGTTTTCGCGCGCGAAGAACCGTGGACGCCTGTCGACGAAGCGCTTCTCGCCGAACTCGCGCGCGTCTGGTCGCATGCGCTCGCGGCGTTTTCTCCCCGGGCTTCGTGGATACAGCGCGCCAAACTGGCGCTGAGCGTGGGTAAATACCGGCGTCGCATGCTCGTGGCGCTCGCCTGCGCGCTTGTCGTGCCGGTGCCGCTCACGGTGCTCGCGCCCGCCGAGGTCACGGCGAAAGACCCGTTCGTCGTGCGCGCGCCGCTCGACGGCGTCATCGACCATTTGTTCGCGCAACCGAACCAGCGTGTCGCAGCCGGCGCCCCGCTGTTCGCGCTCGATTCCACCGCGCTGGCTTCGCGCTATGCGCTGGCGAATAAAAACTACGCGACGGCGCAGGAAGAATATCGGCAGACCGCGCAGCTCGCCGTCACCGACGACAAGGACCGGCTGGACATGGCGCTGCGCAAGGGCAAGCTCGATCAAAGCGCGGTCGAACTCGACTACACCGCGCGCGAACTGGCGCGCGTGAGCGTCAATGCACCGCGCGCCGGCGTCGCCGTCTTCTCCGATCCGAACGATTGGAACGGCAAGGCGGTGTCCATCGGAGAAAAGGTGATGCTGCTGGCCGATCCGGCGCATGTCGAGCTGACGGCCTACGTGCCTGCCGCGGACAATGTCGACGTCGTGCCGGGCGCGAGCGTCACGCTCTATCCGAAGAGCTCTCCGCTCGCCTCATACGATGCGCGCATCGATACGGTGGCCTATCGCGCCGAGCCGACGCCCGAGGGTGTCGTCGCGTATCGCCTCAAGGCGACGTTCACGGGCAGCGTCAAGCCGCCGCTCGGCGTGATGGGCACTGCGCGCATTCACGGCCGATGGGTGCCGCTCGCCTACTATCTGTTGCGCCGCCCGCTGGCGACCGCGCGGCAGTGGCTCGGCTGGTAAGCCGCGCACGGCCTCCGCTTTCACTGACGCAGCGCACTAATGGCACGCCTTCCGTCCCTACGCCAGGAACTGAGCCTCACGTCCGGCGCGGCCACGCCGGAAGGCGCACCCACGTGGATGCTCCACGACCCCGCGGGGAATCGTTTCTTCCAGATCGGCTGGCCCGCGTTCGAGATGCTCTCGCGTTGGCCCCTCGACGACCCCGAGGCGATCGTGGCTTCGGTCAACGCCGAGACCACGCTCCATCTGACGATGGACGACTTCGAGTCGCTCGTGCGCATGCTGCACCATCAGCATTTGCTCGTTGCGACGAGCCCGGCCGATACGGGCCGGCTCGCGAGCGCCGCCGCGGCGCATAAGCTCTCCCACGCGATGTGGCTGCTCAAGCATTACCTGATGATCCGCGTGCCGCTTTGGCGCCCGATGCCGTTCCTGCGGCGCTTCGCTCGCTACGCCGAAATCGCCTATCGGCCGGCGTTTTGGATGGCCGTGATGCTGATGGCGCTGACCGGCCTCGTGCTCGTGTCGCGCCGCTGGGACGAGTTCATCCACACGTTCCATGCGTATGCCGACCTGCGCGGGCTGATCGCGGTTGGGGTGGCGATCGGCTGCGCCAAGGTGCTGCACGAGTTCGGACACGCGTTCACGGCGCATCGCTACGGTTGCCGCGTGCCGACGATGGGCGTCGCGCTGCTCGTGATGGTGCCGGTGCTCTATACCGATACGACCGAAGCGTGGAAGGTGCCGGGGCGCGCCGAGCGGTTGCGGATCGGCGCGGCCGGCATGCTGACGGAGCTGGCGTTGGCCGCTTTGGCGACGTTGGCCTGGAGCGTGTTGCCCGACGGGCCGCTGCGCGCCGGCGCGTTCCTGCTTGCGACGACGACATGGATCGGCACGCTGACGATCAATGCAAGCCCGTTCATGCGCTTCGACGGCTATTTCCTGCTGTCGGATTGGTTCGACATGCCGAATCTGCATGACAGGGCGTTTGCGTTCGGCCGCTGGTGGATGCGCGAGCGGCTGTTCGGTTTTCGGGATCCGCAGCCCGAGCCGTGCGCGCCCAAGCGCCGGCGCTTCCTGATTGCCTTCTCGTTTGCGACCTGGCTGTATCGGCTGGTCGTGTTCTTCTCGATCGCTCTCGTCGTCTATCACGCGTTTTTCAAGGCGCTGGGCTTGATGTTGTTCTTCGTCGAATTCGGCTGGTTCATCGCGCGCCCGATCGTGCGCGAAATCGCGGCGTGCTGGCGTCGCCGCACCGATCTGCATTGGCGGCGCGAGACGCGGCGCACCGCGTTCATCGGCGTGCTGCTTCTCGGCTTCTTCGTGCTGCCGTGGCACGGCGGCGTCAGCGCGCCGGCCGTGCTCGGGCCGTCGCGCGCGCAAGGGCTTTATGCCCCCGAAGCGGCTTACGTGACGGAGCAGGCGCCGATCGCGCGCGACGGGCAGCGCGTTCATGCTGGCGATGTACTCGCGGTGCTGGCGTCGCCCGATCTGACGCATCGGCTGCAAGCGGCGCGGACCGATGAAGCGCTGCTCAACTGGCAAGTCGAGCAGCAATCGTTCGACGGCCGCTTGCTCGAGCAGGGCGTGGCGCTGCGACGGCGCTGGGACGCCGCGCGCGAAACCGTGGCGGGACTAACCGCGCAAGTCGCGCAATTGACGCTGCGCGCACCGTTCGACGGCGTCGTGCAAACCGACGATGAACTGGCGCCGGGCACCTGGTTGCCGCGCGGCGAGCACGTTTTCGATGTCGTTGGGCCGATCGGCGTGAAGGGGGAGGCATTCGTCGGCGAAGACGACGCTGCGCGCGTCGCGGCCGGCGACCGCGTCGACTTCGTGGCGTCGTTGCCGGAACTCGGGGCGGTGCGTTGCCGCGTGACGGCGGTCGACCGCGTGAACGTGGCGACACTCGACACGCCGTCGCTCGCGAGCGTCTACGGCGGCCCGCTGCCCGTACAGCAGCAGCCCGGCACGCATCAACTGGTGCCGCTCACGGCCATCTACCGGGTGCGGATCGACGAATGTCCGGCCAACGAGGCCTGGCCACGCGAGATCGACGGCACGGCAACCATCGGCGGGGCGCGCCAAAGCTTCGCATGGCGCGCGCTGAAGCATCTAGCGTCGGTGTTTCAGCGGGAAGGGGGAGCGTAAGCACCTCCGAGGATTCGCGCGCGATGCACGGCGCGCGGAACGCCTGTCATGCAGTACCCGGTTTCCCCCGTAAACGCCGGGATTGGCTTATCGAGGTAGCCGCAGATGCTTTGACGCGAAGTATGGCTAGGATCATGGCGAAGCGCCGGCATACGTCGCGATGCCGGCGCGGTGGAACGTCCTTCGGATAGCTCACGACGTCGGACCGCCAACGGAGATCGGTGGTCGTCGATCGGACCAGGGCGTAGCCCGCTCGAGCTGCACCGCAAGCGAAAACAGCAGCGACTCTGCGGCGAACGCACCTGCGAAATGACTGCCGACGGGCAGCCCCTTTTCGTCCCAGTAAAGCGGCACCGACATCGCCGGTTGTCCCGTCGCATTGAACCAGGCCGTGAACGGCGAAAACCGGTGGGACCGATCGATGACTTCGCTCAACGATTGAGCGTCGTCCACTGTTGCAAGCTCGGCCGGCGGCGGCGGCGGCATGGCGAGCGTGGGCGTCAACAGCACGTCGTAGCGCTCCATCAAGTGACCGAACGTGTGTCCCGATGCGTGCCGTCGACGTTCGGGCCGTGGTCGTTGCTCAGCTGCCGCTCGAGGTAGCCGCCGAGGCCGGCGGTGAACGGGCCGATGTGCTGGCCGATCGCGAACACCTGCCGGAACCCGGTGCCGCTGCGGTAGTTCGTTGCGTGGTTCGTCGTGTTCTGATCGATCTCGATGCTGGTCGAGATTTCGAATCCGCTGTTGGTGATGTACGTCGCGCCGATGATCGGCGAGAAGGTCCAGTGGTTGACGCCCGGGTTGAAGAGGCGCGTGGCGCGATAAGAGCCCGTCGGCCGGGCGCGGCAGCTACGATGGGCGAGGCGTAGGGCAGGAGGGTGCGCTGCATGGATTTTCGGGCCGTCGGCGATGGTCACCGGCGATCTGGCGCAAACAAAAAAAGTTGGCAATGCGTTTTTACCCCGGACACACGAACGCCGTTTCGTGACTGCATCGACGGCGTGTTGCAGCCGTTGTCATCCTTCTGGTCGATGCCGCGCGCGGCGACGCGTCTGTAGAGTGGATGCCTGTGCCGCCGTTCAATGGGCGGTGCGTGTTCAGCCTTCGTCCACAGGAGCCCGCTTCATCATGACGTCCCAACCCGCGTTCATCCAGGTCGGCGCGCTTGCCGACGGCTTTGCGCCCAATAGCCACATTCTTGCGCCCGTCGGCGATCTCGAAGGACGCACACTGGTGTTGACCTTCGCAGATGGAGGCGTCGACACGCTGCATTTCGACACCGCGCAATCGGTGGAGGTCGAACGTGTCCCGGCGGGGGCCGCGCAACCGGCACAACCGCGCGAACGGCATGCGTGCCGCGTGACCTCGCTGCGCGCGGGCATCTACTTCGTCGATTACATCGGCGCCGACGAGCCGCTCGTGGACGCGGACGGCCAATCGCGAGCGTCCAGCACCAGCTATGTGCTGGACCTGGGCAAACAGCTTTGCACGGTCGTCGTGGGCGTGCTGCCGGGCGAAAAGGAAACGCGGATCGACGCATTCACGCGCGTCGAGCGCGCAATGGAGCTGACGGGCGTGCAGGCGCAGATACGTCATGGCCGCATCGGTGCCGATACCGGCACCCAGGACGCCGCGCTCCATGCGCCCACCGCGGAGTTGATCGGCATGCGCAACCTGTATATCTACAGTGCGACCGAGCGCTACGAGCACATCTATCTGAACGACAACTTCTACGCGTGGCAGTGTCTGTCTGGCGTGGAGGCGGGGCTGGGCGATGTTGACCGTTGCCACACGATCGGTATCGACACCGCGCTGTATCTGTTCATCTGGCGCGAGAAGATCGTGCCGACACTCGGCGTCGTGATGATCGACCTCGAGCGCATGAAGACCGACGGCAAGATCTTCGGCTATCACGGCAACCGCTTCGACGCGCTCTCCAATTTCCCGGTCGGTGCGCACGCCCAGGTGCTCAACGTCACGCGGCATCCCGAATGAACACGTCATCCTGACCGGTGGGCAAGGGGCGCCGGTAAGCGCGCTGGCCCGCGAAACCCGCCACAGCGCGAGGCGATCCATTGGCGAAGGGAAGGGGATTTGCCAATTAAGGCTCACGGCTTCGGGGCGCCGGTCACTACTATCGGTAGGGCAAAGCCTCGACTGGCTCATGAAGGAGACGTCATGATCTGTGACCCCGGTATTCGCCCCTACCCCGCTGTGCGGCACGCCAGGCGCGAGGATCATGCGCTCGAAGCCGCCGTGGCCACACTCGCCGGACTCGTGCGGCCCGGCGCCACGGTGTTCTACCGGATCGGCAGCGATCGCCAGCCATCGGGCTTCGAACTGTTCGGCCTGGCGGAGGGCATGCATCGCACCTATCTGCAGCGCTATTGCCTGCTCGACCCGTTACATCCATCGCGCTGTGTCCAACAGCAAGGCAGCGTGGTCACGCTCGCCGGTGAACTGCCCGAGACGCTGCGCGGCAAGTCTGTCTACTGGCAGCGCTTCTTGCGGCCGCATCACGTGGTCGACGTGATGGAAGTACTCTTGCGAGCCGACGGCCATGTAGTCGGCGCATTTTCGCTGCTGCGCTTCGCGCCCGAGGCGCCGTTTTCCCGAACGGAGGTGGAAAGCGCGAATGCGCTTGCGCCGTTGCTCGAAGTCGCGCTGGCGTCCAGGCTGCGCCGCGAACCGGCGCTGTGTCTCTCCCAGGCCGGGCCCGAGGCGGCGGACCGCGCGGCGCGTCTTACGCATCGCGAGGAACAGGTCGCGCGGCTGGTGCGCAACGGGCTCTCGAACAAGCAGATTGCCCGCGATCTGGCGCTCGCCCAGCCCACGGTCAAGACGCACCTGCTGCGCATGTTCCGCAAACTCGGCGTATCGAGCCGCACCGAACTGGTCGGTGTGCTGTTCCATTGACGAAGCCCGCCGCGACGGCCGGTATTTCTGCGTTGCGCGCAATGAACCCCGTCTCGTCCCGGCAACCGACCGCTGGCCGGAGGCCGGACGAGTCGGCACTGCTGCTCTACGCGGTGGCCGCGGTGGCGGTCAGGCCGGCGGGCGTGCCGGCGTGGTTCCGGCGCTGCCCCGGCGCGCTTGCCGCCGTGATCTCTCACGAGGAGGACGTGGCAGACATTCTGTTGCGCTTGCCGGATAGCTGGAATGTCGTAGACGGTGCACGCTGCGAGGGTCTGCACGACGAAATCGACGTGCTGGCTGTCGATCCGCGTTTTCGCCGCGGGCTGGTGCATGCGAGTTGCGCCATCGTGGCTCACGACGACGGCACGCGGTTTGTCCTGCTCATGCAGGTGAACGCAGCAGACTCGGTGTTATTGCCGCGCCGGCTGTTCCGCGGGCGCCGCACGTTTGAACGGTGCGTGTGGCCCGCTCGCCGGGCCGATCGTTGAGTTGCCCGGCCCGCGCCGGCGCGCCGCCCGTCGCGGTTTACCCGCAATTCCCGCGTATCTGCCGATTTGCGCTAACGCGCGTCGCGCCGACTCTTTAGAGTCGGAGGGCTGCAATCGGTGTCCGATCCGCGAACGCTGCGGGTCAAACGCACACCGGGCACGCCACTTCACCCCAGAGTCGAGAGATCAACGATATGAGCAGCGATGCGACAGTCGCCCTATGCGACGCCGTCCGTGCATTCGTCGGACGGGAACACGGCCTCTTTATCGACGGCGCCATTGGCCTCGCCCATTCGCCGCGCCGGTCAAACGTATTCGATCCCGCGACGGGTCATGTACTGACCACGGTGCCGGATGCCGATGCGACCGACGTGGACCGGGCCGTGGCGAGTGCGCGCACCGCGTTCGAGGCGCGCGTGTGGCGCGGGCTGCGGCCTGCCGATCGCGAGCGCATCCTGTTGCGTTTCGCAGACGTGCTGGAGGCGCACGCCGAGGAACTCGCGCAGCTGGAGACCCTCAACCAGGGCAAGTCGATCAATGTTGCCCGCGCGATCGACGTGGGGGCCACGCTCGAGTACGTCCGCTATATGGCCGGATGGGCAACCAAGATCGTGGGCGAGACGCTCGACGTGTCGATTCCATTTCCCCCTGGCGCCCGCTATACGGCGTTCACGCGGCACGAGCCGGTGGGCGTCGTGGCCGGTATCGTGCCGTGGAATTTTCCGATGATGATCGCGGTCTGGAAGCTCGTTCCCGCGCTTGCCGCCGGGTGTTCGGTCGTCATCAAGCCGTCGCCCGAAACACCGCTCACGGCGTTGCGGCTTGCCGAACTGGCCATCGACGCGGGCATCCCGGCGGGCGCGTTCAACGTGGTCACAGGCGGCGCGGAATGCGGGGCGGCGCTTGCGGCGCATCCAGGCGTCAACAAGATTTCGTTTACCGGTTCGACGCCCACCGGCAAGCGGGTCGGCACGGCGGCCGTGCAGAACATGACGCGTTTTTCGCTCGAACTCGGTGGCAAGAATCCGGCGGTGATGCTGGCCGACATCGACGTCGATCAGGCCGTGCAAGGAGCACTTGCGGGCGGGTTCCTGAACCAGGGGCAAGTGTGCGCGGCCGTGTCGCGCATCTATGTGCATCGCAGCAAATATCGGCAGGTGGCCGAAGGGCTGGCCGACTGCGCGAACGCCATGACGATGGGCCCCGGCCTCGACCCGTCTGCGCAGATCAATCCGCTGGTTTCGGCGCACCACCGCGCGCGCGTGGAAGACCACCTTGCGCGCGCCCGCGCCGAGGGGCTGCGATTTCTGGCCGGCGGCGCGCGAGCCGAAGAGCCGGGCTATTACGTGCGGCCCGCCGTAATCGCCGATGTTCCGCCCGACGCGGCTATCGTGCGCGACGAAGTATTCGGCCCCGTGCTGGCGCTCGCACCGTTCGACGATGTGGCCGAAGCCTTGCATCTGGCGAACGACAGCCCATACGGCCTCGCTGCAAGCCTTTGGACCAACGATCTGCGCGCGGCGATGAATCTCGTTCCGCAGATGGAGGCGGGTACCGTGTGGGTGAATTGCCATGTGCCGCTCGATCCCGCCATGCCGTTTGGCGGTTACAAGCAGTCCGGCATTGGCCGCGAGTTTGGCCGGCATGCAATCGAGGGTTTCACCGAGACGAAATCGGTCTGTATTGCGCACTGAACGTAGCGCGTCGGCATTGGCTATACGAAAGTCCTAAAGACCTTGTCGCAATCCGAATTTTGATCGGGCACGATGCCTGGTGTTTCGCAGGAGAGGATGATGGAATTTCGGATTGCCGCCCTCGCCGACGCCCACGATCTATCACATGCCGTCAACGGTTGGGAGCAGGTTTATCGCCAGCTCACGCCCGGCCGCTTCGAAGGCACGCTGTTTCAGGTGAACAGCCCGGGCTTCCAGTTCTTCCAGGAAGCGACCAACCGGCGAGTCGTGCAGGCGGGCGTTTCGCCGAACGGCCTCTCGTCTATAGCCGTGCCGCTGACCGCGCCCATGCAGGGCACGTTCCAGGGGCAGCGTGTCGATGGCTACGCCATCATGGCGCTCGGCACGCACGAGGAGTTTCGCCTCTACACCCCGGAGTCGATGCATTACGCCGTTGTCAGCCTGGCGGCCGGAACGATGGAGGAACTCGTCGGGATCACGGTCGGCGACGCTGCCGTGCGTCAGTTGAGGAAGCACGTGTTGCCCGTGCCCGGCGAACGCGTTGCCGTTCTGCGCGAAGGTCTGACGCGCTATTTCGAGGCCGCGGCACGCAATCCGGCCGGCTTCGTCAACCCGTCGGCCACCCGACTTTTTCAGGATGAGGTGGTGAGCCTCATGCTCGGTCTTCTCGAAGCCGCCACCGAGGAGACGCGCGACCTGACGCACAGCACCTACAGCGAAATCGTGCGGCGTTGCGAACGCCTGATCCAGGAGCAGGCCGACCAGCCTCTCACGGTGCTGGACTTGTGCCGCCATCTGCGCTGTAGCCGCCGCACGCTTCAGACGAGTTTTCAGCGCGTCGCGAACGTCACGCCGGTCGAATACCTGCGCTCCATCCGTCTCAACGCGGTGCGCCAGTTGTTGCGCTCGACAGCGGCGGGCGAATTGCTGATCGGCGACGCCGCCGCCCGCTGGGGGTTCACGCATCTCAGCTACTTCGCGCGGGAGTACCGCGACCTCTTCGGCGAATTGCCCTCGCAGACGCCGCGAAAGAATTGACGCGACGTGCTGCGCGCACGTCGAAACGCTGCGTGCGCCGTGCGCTGCATGATCCAGGTGTCCCTTCATCAAGATTGCATCTGGCGCGGCGCGATGTGGTGTCGTGTCCCAGCGCTCTCACATGGCCCGGCATTCGTATGAATGCCGGGTCGCCTTGCCCATCCCTCGCTCGATCACGCTACGGCATGGTGCAGCCCGCTCTCATGGGAACGCGTAAACCCCAGGCATGCGACGTCTTGCCAATCTGTGCTGCCGGACTCGACTTTTGGCTTCATACATTGCCATCCACACGGCGGGCTATCGTCCGGTCCAGTCGGACCGCAGACGAGCGGCCCCGATGCCGTGCACCACGACAGCAGACAGGCCATTCCATCGGGAGCGAATCAAATGAGTGTCGCAATGGACCCTACACCTTCGACCGAGCTACGCAAGGGCGCGCTCGGCCTCGGCTTCATCGTTTTCTTCGTCATCTCGGCCGCGGGCCCGCTCGTCGCGATTGCGGGCGGCTTCCCCATCGGCATCATGCTGGGCAACGGGGCCGGCACGCCGACGCTGCTCATTGCTACCGTGCTGATCCTGCTGATGTTCGCCGCGGGCTACACGGCGATGTCGCGCTACGTCACGAACGCCGGCGGCTTCTATGCCTTCACGGCCCGCGGGCTCGGCGCAACCGCGGGCGGTGCTGCGGCGTTTCTCGCGCTGCTCGGCTACAACACGATGCAGATCGGGCTCTACGGCATGTTTGGGGCAGTGGCGTCCGGCTTTCTGTCTGCGCGGCTCGGCATCACGGTACCGTGGTGGGCATGTTCGCTCCTCGCGCTGGCCAGCATAGCGGTGCTGGGCTACCGGCAAATCGACCTGTCGGCGAAGCTGCTGTCGCTGCTCGTGTTCGGCGAATACATTGTCGTGCTGATTCTCGACGTGGCGATCCTCAAGTCGGGCGGCGCACACGGCATCACGTTTGCGTCGTTCACGCCGCACGTATTTCTGAGCGGCACGCCTGCCATCGGATTCCTGTTCTGCTTCGCGAGTTTCGTCGGCTTCGAAGCCACCACGATCTATAGCGAGGAGGCGAAAGACCCGCGCCGCACGGTGCCGCTTGCAACGTATATCTCGGTGCTGCTGATCGGCGGCTTCTACGCCTTCTCGCTGTGGTGCATGGTGATTGGCGCGGGCGCCGGCGAGATCGTGAAGACCCTGAACGCACTGTCCGACCCGACGACGTTTCTCTATTCGCTGTCCGATCACTACGCCAGCCATGCGCTGACCGACGCGATGAGCGTGCTGTTCATCACGAGCGTCTACGCGGGTCTTCTCGCTTTCCACAATTCGGCGGCGCGCTACTTCTATGCAAGCGGACGCGAAGGCCTGTTGCCGGCATCGCTCGGGCACACGCATGCCTCGCACAGCAGCCCACACGTTGGCTCAGTATTGCAGACCGTCATTGCCGCGTGCGTCGTCATCGCGTTCATCGTCGGCAAGTCGGACCCTGTGCTCACGTTGTTCTCGTGGCTCACGAATCTTGCGACGCTTTGCATCATCGCGCTGATGGTGCTGTCGTCCGCGGCCGTGCTCCGCTTCTTCGCACGCACGGCGCAGCACGAGGAAGGCGCGTTGCGCGTCTTCGTGTTCCCGGTGCTTTCGGGCATTGCGCTCCTCGCTGTGCTCGTGCTCGCCATCATCAACTTCCCGGTTCTGACGGGCGCAAGCGTCGGGCTCTCGTATGGGCTCACCGTGTTGATGCCGGTTTTCGCGGTCGCTGGAATCGTCAGCGCCCGCCGGCTCAAGGCGCGCAATCCACGCGCGTTCGACGCACTCGGCAACTCGCGGCTCTAGCGCACGCGTAGCCGCGGTTCATTCCCACATTTTCCTCACCGGCTGAGGGCGCTTTGCGCCGCTCAGAGGGACGGGTGTTGCCCGACGTTCGACACGCTCCAGATCGCAGTGCATCCCGGCCACAGGATTCTTGATAAGACATAGGAGGTAGCAAATGAAAGTTAAAGCGAGATATGCCGCCGCGTGCGTCATGCTGTTCGGCGCAGCAGTTCACGAGGCACACGCACAAAGCAGTGTGACGCTGTACGGATCGGTGGATGCAGGGGTGCTGTATTCGACCAACCAGCAGGTCACCGACGCGAACGGCGCCGTGCACGGCGGCCATGCCGTGCAGCTTGGCGGCGGCTATCTGATGCCGTCGAGGTGGGGGCTCATGGGCACCGAGGATCTGGGCGGCGGCCTTAAAGCAACGTTTGCACTCGAGAACCAGTTCCTGACCGGAAACGGCGCGATGCTGCAGAACGGCGCGCTCTTCAGTCGCCAGGCGTGGGTGGGTCTGCGAGACGACCGGTACGGCACCCTTAGTCTTGGGCGGCAATACGATTCGTACTCCGACTTTCTCGGCGTATATGCCTCGAGCAACGCCTGGTCGACGCTCTACGGCTCGCATTTCGGCGACGTCGATAACCTCAACGAAGCGTTCAACATGAACAACGCGATGAAGTTCACGAGCGTCGACTTCAGCGGGTTCACGTTCGGCGGCACGTTCAGTCTTGGCGGCCAGGCCGGGGACTTCAGCGCACGGCGCGGCTACGCGCTTGCTGCGGCCTATACCCATGGCCCCGTGTCGGTGAGTGCCGGCTATCTCGATCTCAATAATCCGCTCGATGCGGCACTGGGCGGAGCCTCCGGCTACATTGGCGACTTTGCCTGCAGCAACGCGGCCGCCATGTACTGCAACCTGCAGAATGCGCGCGCCATGAAGGCGGCAGGTATCGGCGGGTCGATCACGCTAGGTGATGCGATGGTGGCGCTCGTCTATACGCACACGAAGCTTGAAAACAGTGCGTACTTCGCGAGCAGCGCCCGCCCTGACGGCGCGGATGTGACGTTCGATATCGCCGAATTGAACACCACATACAACCTCACGCCGACATGGACGCTCGGGGCTGCGTACATCTTCAACCGTGCGCACGTTGAAGGCGGCGGGTCGACTCGCTTCCATCAGGTCAACCTGGGCGCGACCTACGCGCTGTCCAAGCGCACGGCACTGTACGGCGTTGCGATCGGGCAGGTGGCCTCCGGGCAGGGACTGGGCATCAACCCTGCAACGGGCGGCACGACAGATTACGCCCAGATTCCGAATCTCGTGAACAGCAATTCGAATCGCCAGCTCGCGTTAATGGCGGGACTGAGGGTGATGTTCTGAGACGTCGGATCCTGTGCGGGAAACAACAACGCGAGCAGAACACGTTCGTTTCGGTTGAGCGCCTGCCGATTTGTGATAACGGCACGCGCTCTGTCTGCTTAAGATCGTTTGCCACCAGGATTGTGCGGGTCATTGCAGGCCCGCACGTTTTCGAAACAGACGGGACACGCAATGCACACGGATGAAACGCCGACGTACTACACGGCAACCAGGAAATACGATTTGAGTTTCCCGTCGCTCGAGGGCGATATTGAAGCAGACGTGGTGATCGTAGGCGGTGGATTCTCGGGCATTCACACCGCGCTCGAAC
This sequence comes from Paraburkholderia sp. SUR17, assembly GCF_029536165.1. Classification (NCBI taxonomy): domain Bacteria; kingdom Pseudomonadati; phylum Pseudomonadota; class Betaproteobacteria; order Burkholderiales; family Burkholderiaceae; genus Paraburkholderia; species Paraburkholderia sp. SUR17. The sequence continues at coordinate 2,482,882 of NZ_CP120509.1, read as the reverse complement.
TGGCGGAGCAGGGCGTGACCGACACGGTCGTGCTCGAAGGGCGCTACCTGGGATATGGCGGCACGGGGCGCAACGGTGGACAGGTCATGGCCGGAATCGGACACGATCTCGATGCCATTAAGGCCGACGTGGGCAAAGAAGGTCTGCACGCGATATTCGCATTGAGCGACCTCGGGCCGCAGATCATGCGTGACCGTATCGCTAAATACAACATCGATGCGGACTTCCGCAGCGGATACGGCTATCTCGCCTATAACGCGCGCCAGGCGAAGACCCTGCGCAGCTGGGAGAAAGAATTCAAGTCGCTCGGTTCTCCGTACGAAATACGTTTTATGGAAGGGCGCGACGTCAGGCAGATCATTGGCTCCGACGTCTACGAGGCTGCGCTGCTGCATATGGGCGGCGGGCATGTGCATTCGCTCAATCTGCTGCTTGGCGAGGCGAAGGCGATTTCGGAGATCTACGGCGTGAGGATCTTCGAATACAGCCCTGCACTGGAAGTGACTTATGGCGACCGGATCAGAGTCAGAACGGCAAAGGGATCGGTAAGCGCGCGCAAGCTGGTGTGGGCCGTAGACGGATTCAATAACCGGATCGAGCCGGAACTGCATCGCAGCACGATCAACGTGTACGCGTTCAACTCGGTAACAGAACCGTTGAGCCGGGAACTGATCGAGCAGATCAGCCCGATTCGCGGCGCGTATAGCGATATCCGGCCGATCATCAATTACTACCGCGTGACGAACGATAACCGGCTGATGTTCGGTTCGTCGACGCAGGTGATCGAACGCGTCCCCACCGATCTCAAGCAATGGAACCGGCGCTTGATGCTTGAAGTCTTTCCGTACCTGCACGACGTCCGTATCGATCTCGCATGGGGCGGTCCTATGGCTACAACGCGCAACCTGTTTCCGCAGATCGGCGCTCTGCCCGGACACGCCAACGCGTTCTTCGTACAGGGCTATTCCGGCTTCGGCGTCACGCCGAGCCAGATTATCTGCAAGATTCTGGCGGAGGGCATCCTGGGCGGCTCGGAGCGTTATCGGCTGATCAGCGCAATAAGCCGCGCGGGAATTGGCGGTAAAGACCGCTATCGCGCCTTGCTCGTCAGCCTGGGCAAGGCGCTTCACCAGATGTCCGGCTACTGGAATGGACGCCGTTGAGTTCCATCCTTGTTCTGATACAGGATTTTCATCATGAGTCTGACCATCATCGATCGCAACATGACGATCGCGCATCTTCATCCGTGGGGCAGTCTGAGCCAGCTCGGTGCCGAAATTCTGGAAGGGGGAGACGTGCAGGCGTATGGCAGCGCGACGTACGGCGCGCCCACCGATGCCATCAACGCGGGCTATTTCGGTACGTCGAAGGGCACATACCGCCTTGTGTACCCGTTCAGCGAACAGGCAACGATCCTGCAGGGAGAAGTGCGTATCACCGACGAGTCCACCGGCCAAAGCGCGCTATTCCGTACGGGCGATTCCTGGTTTATGGAAAAAGGAACGCCTACGCTGTGGGAAGTGTTGAGCGACAGTTTTACGAAGCACTATCTGGCGTTTTCGTGATCGGGCAGGCCGTTGCGGGCGGCCGGCCTGTTCATGACGGAGTGTAGTGAGCGGGTTCGCGTGGACGCGCAGTTATGGGCGCAGCCATCCTTGATCAATCGGCCAGGCGAGCGTTTTGCGGTACACCACAACGCATGCTCGCGTAAAGGCCGATCCCCATGAGCTCCAGAGTGCCGAACTCAGAACGTATGTGATCCAGGCCACGCTGGCCGCGCCGACCATGTCGAACGGAAAGTGCACGCCGACAAACACGCGCGACCACGCCACCGCGATATCGACGGCAAGAATAAACAAGCCAGGTAGTCGCAGCCCGCTGTAGAGAAAAGTGAACGACACGGCTGAGAGCAGCGTAACGTGATCGCTCGGAAACGACGAGTCTGGCGCGTGCGCCAGAAGCGTGTGTCCCAATCCAGTCACGAACGGTCGAGGGTGATACCAGACCATACCGATCAACTGGTTGATGCCTAGTGCGACAAAGCCAACGAGGCTCGCGCGAACGGCTATTTCACGCCTCTCGCTGCCTGCCGCCAGCCACATGCAGGCGAGCGTGACCGGGGCGATCCAGATTGCGTAGTTGGCGAGCAGCAAACCAGCTTCGGTCAGCCAATGCGGGGTAGTTGGCGTGGCGTTGAGCCGAAGAAAAATCGCTCGATTAAATGCTTCGATCGGTTCGGTCATGGAATTTTGCAGCATACGTTAACGGAACATCGTCATTGGGGTGATCGCGAGGTCAATGAACCTCATCCACACCTGGCGCGTCGTCGCTGGGCAGAAGGCAAGCCTACAGGGCGTACCTTAAGAACGGATTAAGGCAACGATGCCGCATCGCCCGCGAATGAGCGACCTTTCTGCGTTCCATTGGTCTGTGACTTCACCGACTCCAGGGGGCAGGTGCCCACCCGTTGTCATTTAAACCGGGGGCACACGGGTCATCGCCTCGGCCGCCGAGCTCGCGCAAAGCTTTTACGCGCAAGCCGCCTCCATCGCCGGATCGCCTCGACCTTCCACGCTGCGTCGGATCATCGCCCTCAACCGGAAAGCGAAGGCGAGCACGGCATATGCACGGTGAAGCTGGTTCCGCGTTCCGATGATGCAACGGCTATGGTTCCCTGATGCGCCCTGACAATGCAGCGGCAGATATAGAGGCCGAGTCCAATGCCCGCAGCGCTTCCGCTCCGCTCCGGCGAATTCGCCCTCGTGAGCGGATCGAACAATGTGGGCAGCGCTTTCTCCGGGATGGGATTGCCTTCGTTGGAGACGACAATGGTCACGTGTCCCTCGCGGCCATCGGCTTCGACGACAACGCCGCCAGAACCATAGCGAGCCGCGTTCGTCAGCAGGTTGACCATCAACTGGCCGATCCTGGCGCCGTCCCAGCGGCCCCGCAGATCGCCCGCAAGACGCACGTCGATGGTGGCGTCAGGGTAGGACGCCCGCACTTCGTCCGCGGCGTCGCCACAGATACGCCCAATATCCTGCGACGCAAAACTGATCGGCAGCGTGTCGCCCAGTCGTGCACGGGTGAAAATCAGCAGATCGTCGATCATCTGCTTCATGCGCGTTGCGCTGCGCTGGACGAACGCAATCGCCCGTACGCTGCTGGAAGACAGACCGTTGTCATGCAGCAGTACTTCGCCTGCATTCAGTATCGCCGCCAGCGGCGAGCGCAGGTCGTGGGCCAGCACGCCGTTAAACAGGTCGCGGCTGCGCTCGGTCTGGGCCGCATAGTGCCGCACCGATTCAGCCAGGACCTGATCAACCGCTTCATTGAAGCGGATCATTTCCTGAAACGCCGCGGCACCTTCGGGCGAGGTCGTGTGCCAGTGACGCAGCACCGTGGCGCGCAGGGCGCGGAATTCCGCCACCACGTCGTTGATACCGAAGCCATGCGCCAGGCGGTCCTCCGCGTGATGGTGTGCCACGCGGTTGAACTCCGATTGCGGGGCGCGATCGTCGCCACGGGATTTGGCTTCCTGTTGCGTCGCGTTCTGTGCAGTTCGCATGTCCGCTGCAATTGCCGTCAGAATCTCGGCAGCAGAATTTCGTAACTGGCTTTCGGAAAGAAGCGTGTCCTCCTGGCTGATGGCCAGGGCGTATTCCGCCCAGGCGTCGATCAAACCGTCAAGGTCGGCCTCAATGAAGTCTGCAAGTTTCATTTGACTGTCCCTCTACAGGTACGCGCGTTGCGAATGGTCGTGCGTCACGGTTGAGCGTTTCGGGACGACCCAGCCGTGCCGTTCCGGGATACGAGTTTACCTGTATTCGGCTGCGGCATATGCCACCGCTCGTGCCCCCTGCGCGACGGAGCCGGCAGATCGCATGGCCTGCGCCTGCGCCGGCTTCTTGCCGCGGACGATAGCCGTCCGGGCGGCGAAGCGACAGCAGCGCCGTTTGCGGCGTGGGATAAGTGCCAGAACAGGTCTTCGGAACACTGGGCGTCGACACGTTACCGGCAGGCCTTGATCGGTAGCAGGCGCCGCTGCAGCGCTTCAACCGGGCGATTCCGTATTTCTGGTAAATGAGCACAGCGCTCTGGCGGCAAGGGTTTACCCTGCTATCAGTTCAGGTAGACCGGACAGGACCGATATATGGACTGTCACCCTGGAGATATGAACATGAAATATTTAGGTTCGCTACGTATTGGCACCCGCCTTAAAGTGGGCTTTGGCATTGCCCTGCTTCTGTTGCTGATGACAGGCGGCCTCGCCATGTTGCAGGCCTCAAGAATCTACGGAGGGACGCGTGAGATCGCCGGAAACTGGCTGCCCAGTGTTCAGACGCTGGGCGATATCCGAGCCTTGGCGAACGGCGTACGCCGGGCTAGCTTGCGATCGATTATGGAGAGCGATGTAACGGCAAAGCAAAGTCAGCGCGCCCAGCATGACGCTGATCTGTCGTCTTTTAACGCCGCGATGGCCGCGTACGAGAAGCTGGTGTCCTCGCCCGAAGAACAGCAAATTACGGATAACCTAAAAAATGCGTGGTCCGCATACATGACGTCTGACGCGAAACTGCTTGAGCTTTCCGAATCGGGCGATGCCGGGTTCGCTGCGGCCAGAACACTTGCAACAGGCGAGTCGGCGAGGCTTTTCACTCAGGCACTGCGGCTGATCGAGCAGGACGTAAAGCTAAATCGGGCTGGCGCAGCCGACGCCAAGGCAGAAGCGGAGGTCAATTACCATACGACGATCGTTTTAACGGGCGTTCTGTGCGGGGCTGCGCTGCTGTTGTCTGTTGTGGTGGCATGGCTGATTACCCGTTCCATCGTCACGCCACTGGGTCGGGCAGTCGGCATTGCTGAGACCGTTGCGCGGGGCGATCTGACGTCCGACATCGAAGTGTCCGGTACCGACGAAACGAGCCAACTGTTGCACGCGCTGAAAAACATGAACGAGCGTCTGCTGGACGTTGTGAGCCGCGTCCGCTCAAGCAGCGAAAGCATCGCTAGCGGTTCCGCCCAGATTGCCGCAGGCAATACCGACCTGAGCCAGCGTACCGAAGAGCAGGCTGCATCGCTGGAGGAAACGGCGGCAAGCATGGAACAGTTGACTGCGACGGTCAAACAGAATACCGAGAACGCCCGTCAGGGTAACGCGCTCGCCGGCAACGCATCGGAGGTGGCGGCCAGAGGCGGGCAGGTGGTGGCACAGGTGGTTGATACCATGCACGACATTTCCGCCAGTTCGGCCAAGGTTTCCGAAATCATTGCGGTCATCGAGGGCATCGCGTTTCAGACGAACATCCTGGCGCTGAATGCCGCGGTTGAGGCCGCGCGGGCTGGCGAGGAAGGCCGCGGTTTCGCCGTCGTGGCGAGCGAGGTGCGCGGCCTCGCGCAGCGTAGCGCGTCGGCGGCCAAAGAAATCAAGGAGCTCATCAACCAGTCGGTGGCCAAGGTGGAGGCCGGCACGTCGCTCGTTGACAATGCGGGCGCCACGATGAAGGAAGTGGTCGACTCGGTCAAACGTGTCACTGACCTCATGGGGGAGATCGCATCCGCGTCGGTCGAGCAGCATACCGGTATCGAGCAGGTCAACCAGGCGGTCATACAGATGGACGAAGTCACGCAGCAGAATGCGGCGCTTGTCGAGGAAGCTTCCGCCGCTGCGCAGTCGATGGCATCGCAGTCGAGCACCCTGCGCGAACTCGTTTCGATCTTCCGCCTGCCGGACTCCATCGCAGGTTCTGCGAGCCTGCCTGTGCGCGCGACTGTGGCACAGCGGCGGCCGGTATCGACGGCGAGGAACGCTGTCCGGCACAGAAGCGAGACGCCGCTTGTCGCGAACGAAAGCAAGCCGGCCTGGCAGGCGTTCTAGCGTGCGTTAGCCACTTTTGGCGGTATGAAAAGAGCCAACCGCAGCGCTACCCGACTGATGTGTCCGACAAAAAGTGGGGTTTCGCGGCACCTTATCCGATGCTGACGGACATCAGTGCACCGTAGCGCAAGTACGAACTGCACGAGATGTTCAATGCGTTGCGCTGGAGAGTGCGTGCAGGGCCGCCAGGGCCAGCTGGCGGTTGATACCTTGGGGCAATTGCCGGCTGTGCATGTGACACCTGCCAACGACCAGGAGCGTGCGCACGTTGGTGAGCGTGCGCGTCAGGTTCAGCAGGCCGCAGCAAATCGCATATTGCATCACGTGCGCGCTGCCGCCATGACCGACGACCGTGAGCCGACGGCGTGCGCATTCTGTCCATGATGGGCTGTCTTTCTCGCTGGTCTTTTCGTTCGCAGCGCTGCCGGCGCTGCTCGCCATTCCCATGTTCGACGACGACCTCCGTACCGGCATCGTGCTCGGTACCGTCATGGCGCAGCCTTGGGAAGAGGGCGGCGATGCCGAAGAGGCACTTCATGAGTTGTTCCTTGTGGCGCCTTGATGTGCCGGTCATCGATTGTCGTCAGCACGACATATGCCAATGGCCTCAATGCGCCCTCCTTCCAGTAAGTTCCCGCTCGCGACAGATTGGTTGCTATTTATCAAGGTAGCCTGAGATAGCCCTGCCTCGTTGCATGGCAGCAACCGACAGATTCCGCTCCGATGCCACCATACTCGCCGTCCGCCGATGCGGTTTTGTTAACGCAACGAAACTTTAATAACAGGGAGAAAGCTCCATGAAAAGCAACCTCAAAAAAACCCTAGTCGCCTTCGGTGTGTTGGGTGCATTCAGCGCGGCAGCGCATGCACAGAGCAGCGTGACGCTCTATGGCTCGCTCGACGCGGGTCTTGCCTATGTGAATAACGCTGGCGGGCACAGCCTGTGGGCGCAGTCCAGTGGCCTGATGTCCAATACGTACTTCGGCCTGAAGGGCGCGGAAGACTTGGGTGGTGGCCTGAACGCGATCTTCAAGCTGGAATCCGGATTCAACCTGAATAACGGCCAGTTCAGCCCCGGCTATTTCACGGGTCAGTCCTCGGGCATGTTCACGCGCCAGGCTTACGTCGGCGTGCAAAGCCGTGACTACGGCACCGTCACGCTGGGTCGCCAGTACGACACCTTCACCGACTACCTGTCGCCGCTTGGACTCGCAGGTCAGGCCGGTGGCATCAACCTCGCCGCCCACCCGTTCAACAATGACAATATCGGTGCCGAGTATTCGTATCTGAATGCGCTCAAGTATCAGAGCACCAATTACGCCGGCTTCAGCTTCGGCGGCATGTACAGCTTCAGCAACCAGGCCGGTGCCTTTGCCGACGGTCGTCAGTGGAGCGTTGGCGCGGGTTATAACCGCGGGCCTCTGAAGGTTGCCGCTGCTTATAGCCAGATGAGCAATCCGGGCGTCAATGCCAATATCGCATCCAATTCCGTACTCAATTCCGGTCTGTTCACTGTGAATGGTACGAGCAGTGGGCAACTGGCCGGCGTGCAGCGCACGGTCGGTGTCGGCGCCAATTACGCGTATGGTCCGGGAACGGTTGGGCTGCTGTGGACTCACACGCGCCTGCAGGACCTTGGCAGCGTCGGTTCGGGCGTGAACATGCGCTTTGACAACATCGAGCTTAACGGCACCTATGGTTTGACGCCGGCGCTGGCGCTCGTGGGCAACTACACGTATACGTGGAGCCGCCTGTCGTCCGGCGACACGGGGCTCAGCCCGAAATGGCATTCGGTCACACTCGGCGCCGACTATTCGCTGAGCAAGCGCACCGACGTGTATCTGGCGAGCGTGTACCAGCATTCGTCGTCTGAGAACGTGAACGGCGTTTCGTTCGCTGTCCCGACCTCGATCGGCGGCATCATTCCGTCTTCGAGCACACAAAACCAGGTGGCTGTGACCACCGGCATTCGCCACCGCTTCTAAACCGGTGTGAGCAGCGCTACCCCGGGTCGGCGTAGCGCTTGCGACGGGCACGTCAGCCAGGTTCACGGCAGACGTGCCCGTTTTGCATCATCAGCTCCCTGTCGACCTCCCGTTCAACGGTGGGCAGATGCATCGTAGTGCCTGCAATGGCGGCATTTATCCCAGGAGCTGCTCGTCGCGGGAGCTGATCTGCGCGGTTAGCGTAGTAATTCCGGAGGGCACGTCAGTTTCCGCCTGGCGCCGAAGTGCGACTGGGGGAGTGGCATTGAGGCGGGCCAGCAAATGCACGGTCTCAGGCCGAGGCTCCCCGGCCAGGTAGCGTTTCTTGAGGGCGTCTCAGCCGTCTGGTCGTACGGCTCTGCGCTGTCCAGTCAGCGGGCCGAACTCGTCACCGTTTGCCACGCGCCGTTCTTCACCTGATACAAGGTGCAGACCGCATGGTTCAGGTCGCCTTTGCGGTCGAACGAGACCATTCCCGTCAGGCCGTTGAAATCGAGCCCCTTCAGCGCCTGAGAGATGTTTGCGGGCTCGAAGGATTTCGCTGCCAGCATTGCTGCAATCGCCATTCGTGTGCCGTCGTACGCGAACGGCGAGTAGGGAAGCGGGTCGCTGCCGAAACGCGCCTTGTACCCGTTCGCGAAACCACTGCCGCCCGGCAGGCTTTGCAGCGAAGGCCCGTTTTCCCAGGCCATTGCCCCATCGGCTGCCGTTCCCGCCAACTTCAGGAAATTGGTGTCCGCAACCCCTCCGCCAGCCAGAAACTGCGCATCCACTCCGAGCTGCTTCATACGCTTGACGATTAACGCACTCTGCGTGTCGAGCCCGCCGAAGAACAGCAGATCCGGGTGGAATGACTTGATGTGGGTGAGTTGCGCGCTGAAATCTACCGCCTTGTCGTTCGTGTATTCGCGGTCGACGATCGTGCCGCCGGCGGCGTTTACCGCGCGGACGAATTCGTCTGCTTCGCCTTCACCAAACGCAGTCCGGTCATCGAGCACCGCAATGCGCTTCGCCTTCGTTACCTTCACGGCATAAGCACCCGCGTTGCCGGCATTCTGCGCGTCGGTGGCGATGATGCGAAACACGTTGGCATAGCCGCGTCCCGTAATCGCCGGATTCGTCGCGGACGGCGTGATCATCGGAATTCCCGCACGTTCGTATAGCGTCGAGGCCGGCAACGTCGTGCCGGAATTGAAATGGCCTATCACGACGGCCACGCCGTCATCGACGAGCTTCTGCGCGACCTGCACGGCGGTACGAGGGTCGCTCTGGTCGTCTTCGTGAACAATTTCCAGGTGCACGTCGTTTTCGCCGATTCTCAGGTGTCGTGCGTTCGCTTCTTCAACCGCCATTGTCACGCCGTTCAAGATGTCTTTTCCGTAGCCGGCGCCTTCGCCGGTCAGCGGGCCGACAACGCCAATCTTGACCGTGACGGGTGACGCGTACGCAAGGTTGCCCGACACGCCGACGATAAAGCCCGTCAAGAGGGACGACAGCAACCGTGACTTTCGTTTGAAACACATGGTCGACTACTCCGTTTGAGTGGTTAAAAATCGGACTACTAATTGTTGTCGCGCGATTGCTGCCGAACGATTCCAGGCCCGGATCGAACTCCGGGCGCGAATTGCGTCACTCAGGCATGGGCTGCATTTCCGCGCTCGACAAAGCGCAGCACCGCTCCGTGCGCAACAGATCCGTCCACCACCACATCGCGCGCGCTTCGCGTGGACTCGATGCCGGCACGGCGCAGTACATCGACGAGCCGGTCCAGCGACTCGACCGTGAACGCAAGCTCGGAGAACTTCGGCCCTGCACGGAACGCGTCTTCGTGCGCGGCATGTTCGATTCGAACGTCGACATTCCCGCAGCGGATCAGGCAGCTCGTATCGGCGAGGCACATCGCGCTCGCTGCGAGCACGCGTTCGTATCGATCGACCGTCGTTGCAAGCTGGGCGGCCTCAACCGAAATCGTTATCCCCGCAAGGCCCGTTACGCCATTTGCATGCAGCGTGCCGCCGGGCGGATAGACGAGTTCCGGCGTCAGATGTTCGCACGCAAACACGCGGCCGCCCGGTGTGTATGCGACGTCGACCTGCGTGATCCGGAAGCTCGCATCCGCAGTGCCGCTATCCGTTGAGACGGGCCGCGAAAAACCCACAGGCGGCTCTGCCGGAACGCCGGCCGCACGCCAGTCGCGATACAGCGCGTCCGCGCTGTCGGTCGCGACCACCATGGCGGCGGCGCCATCGCCGCGCTCAAGAAAGTCCGAGAAGAACGCCGTGACAGGATGTGGCCGGCGAACCGTCAGCAATTCGAGATAGCAGCCGGCGAACATGGCGCAATGGTTCTCGGAGCCCATGGTGTGGTAACCGCGCGGCGTGAGGGAGAACCCCATCCGCACGAAGTCGTCGCGCGCGGCATCGAGATCGCGCACGGCGATGACGAAATGATCGATGCCGGACAGATGTCGTGTCATGGGAGGTGCCTAATCGCGGTGGTCTTTCCAGCGGTAATAGAGCATCGCGCCGATCGCAACTCTCCTGACGAGCGCGTGCGCCGTGATCGTCCGCAGCGTGGAAAACGGCAGCTTCGATGCGCGCTCGTCCCCCGTGAGCGCGACATCCGCAAGCTCGGGGCCGACCGCGGTCGATAGTGCGACGCCGCGCCCATTGCAGCCATACCACGTGTACAGCCCATCATCGAGCCGCACGAAGCGAGGCATCCGGTCCGGGGTGACCGCGAAGTCGCCATGCCAGAGATATTCGAAACGAATCGGCACATCGTTCAGTTGCCCGAACATCCGTCGCACTCGCGCACCAATGCGCAGCGGCAGCCGGCGTTCATAACCCATCGGCACGACGAGCGCGCCTCCGGTTACAAGCCGCCCCTCGTGATCGAAACGTGCGAAGTGAAGATCTGACTGCGTATCGGACATCGCATGATCGAACGGCAGGATCGTGGCGCGCACATCTGTGGGCAGCGGCTGGGTCGCCATCTGATACGAGCGCATGGGCAGCAGCGCGTTCGCGATGCCGGGCCACGGCGCGTGGGCGGAGCGCCCGCTGTAGCTGTGCGTGGCAATGACGACCCGGCTCGCATGCACGGACGCATCGCCGTGTGCCGCCACCCAGTGAGCACCCTGCCGCGTCAGCGACGACACGGGTGTGTGCGTATGGATGCAAGCGCCGGCGTCCTGCGCCGCGCGCGCCAGTCCGCGGACGAATGCGAGCGGGTTCAGGTGCCCGCCGGTCGGGTTCTGCCAGCCGCCGTGCCAAAACGACGAGCCGGTCAATTCTGCGGTACGGTCGCGATCCAGCAGTTCTACATCGACACCGCGACGCCGCCACTGGTCGACGCGCGCGCGGGCGAGGCCGAGGCGGCTCGCGCGGTGTGCAGGTTGTATCCATCCCGCCTGCACGGCCGCGCACGCTATCCGGTGCCGACGCACGAGATCGAACACGGTATTCGCAGACTCGCCGATCAGCGCGACGAGTGCTTCGCCCTTGTCCGCGCCGTATTCCGCAACGATCGCATCCGGATCGGCGCGCGTCATGGCCGGAATCACTTGCCCGTTGTTGCGGCCCGACGCGCCCCATCCAATTTCCGTTGCCTCCAGCACGATGACCCTGGCTCCACGCTCTGCCGCATGCAGCGCAGCGCTGAGGCCCGTGAAACCCGCGCCGATGACCAGCAGGTCCGCGAAGTACGTGCCGGCCGGCAGCGGTGTGGTGGGCACGGCGGGAGCAGATGTGGCCGCCCACAGCGATGGAGGCATGCGGCTCGGGTCGAGACTCGCGTCAGACATGGCAAATCCCCCGTGTGGAAGGGTTCCGGTGCTTTTGCATGAATATGTTTTCCGGAAAATGGTTCGTTTCCCTGAACTTTCGTGAGGCCGGTTCGCATCCGTTTCTACAGCAGACTCAAAGCTGCGCTTGCGCGTTGCGCAACGCTTCGCGCATGTCGGCGATGAGGTCGTCAACGTTTTCCAGGCCAGCGTGGATCCGCAGCACGTGGCCGCGGTGCGGCCAGGGGCGCACGGACCGGCGCAGGACAGGCTCGGACAACAACGCCAGGCTCTCGAAGCCGCCCCACGAAAGCCCGATGCCGAACAGTCTGAAGCTGTCCATCAGGGCCGCGAGCGCGGCACGTGGCATCGGCTTGAGCGCGACGCCGAACAGTCCGCTCGCGCCCGTGAAGTCGCGCGTCCAGAGCTTGTGGCCCGGATCGTCGGGCAGCGCAGGATGCATGACGCGCTCGATCAACGGATGCCCGACCAGACTCTGTGCGAGTTTCACTCCATTGGCCCAATGCTGCCTCAGACGCACATCGAGTGTCCTGATGCCGCGCAAGGCGAGATAAAGATCATCCGGGCCTGCGGTCTGGCCGCAGTCGTGCGCACCCTTCGCCAGAGTGGGCCATGCGGCTTCGGTTGCTGTCGCTACACCGAGTAATGCGTCCGAGTGGCCGACGATGTATTTCGTTGCGGCCTGAATCGAAACGTCCACGCCATGACCCAGCGCGTTGAAATAGAGCGGGGAAGCCCATGTGTTGTCCATGATTACCGTTGCGCCTGCGCTCTTGGCGACCTCGGCCATAGCCGGAATGTCGAGAACCTCGAAGGTCCATGAACTTGGCGACTCGACGAAGACGACGCGTGTATTCGGTCTGAAGTCTGCGCGGATACCGGCGCCCGCCAGCGGGTCGAAGAAAGTCGTTTGGATACCGAACCGTGTCAGCACGTTCTCCGCGAACTGACGCGTCGGTCCGTATACGGCGTCGCTCATCAGCACGTGGTCGCCGCTCCGGACGAATGCCAGCAAGCTCAGGGCGCACGCGGACAATCCCGATGGGAACACGATGCTGCGATAGCCGCCTTCCAGGTCCGCGACCACCTGTTCGAAGGAGCGTGTGGTCGGCGTGCCGAAACGTCCGTAAGACGCTGTGGGATTGCCGGGCTCCTTGCGGCTGTCCCATTCGGCAAGCGATGCGGCGACCACTGTCGATCCCCGATGAACGGGCGTGTTGACCATCCCCGAGAAACAGGCGGGATTCCGCCCGCCATGGACGAGGCGGGTTTGCACAGAAGATTTGCTTGCGTGGACAGCCATGCGTTTCCTTGTTGAGTCTGAAGCCCGCACGCGAGCAACCGGCGAGCGACTGCCTGCCAGCAGCCGTGCTCGCCCGGCTCCCACATATCGGACAGTGCGGTCGATGGAGGAATCATATCGCTCTGACAGGAGAAGCCAATTTCAATATTTTTTATAGCTTCGCCGCTTTGGAGAATTTTTTTCTAGCTGCTGGGCGCGCCGATCAACATGCGGTCGTCCCAAACGCGGCGCCCACGTTGTTGCTGAACGCGATGCCTGCCTCGACGGGCACGGCGAGTGACGTCGACGTCGTGCTGATCAGCGATGGCGTTCCGCCGTTGCCCACCTCCACCCTGTCCGCGAACGTGAGCGAAGCGGACCGAAACCGATGGTTCGAGGGTCGCCTCCTGCAACGCGACATGGATGGCACTGCAGTTTCGGCAATGTCGGAAGATGCGAGCGTGAGTGCCGCTTCTGCGTTTGAATTGCGCCGTATGTAACGGCAGTCAGAACCCGAGGCTTGCGAGCAGATCGTCAACCTCAGATTCGTTCAGTTTTTCCAGCGCCGGGCGCTCACGTTGCTGAGATGGTTCGCCCCCTATCGATGGCTGAACCTCACCCGACGCAGCGATGCGCGCAAGCGTTTCAGGCGCCACGTTTTCGAGCAGCACGGCAAGCAGTTCCCTTTCGATCACAAGGATGATGTCCAGGACTCTGCGGATCACTTGTCCCCCCAGATCCTGAAAGTCCTGCGCCATGAGAACTGTGAGCAATTGGGTATTGGTCGAACTGGCCGTGTCCGACACCTTCGAGAGGAATGCCCTCGTGTCGTTCAACAGACGAGGCACCTTGTCGCCTCCGCCAGGCACGGCGTACCACTGCGCCCATCGGGCGCACAGCGCTGCGGCCAGTTTCTCCAGCTCATCCTGAAGCAGTCTGGCCGAGTCGATCGCGTTCAGCGTGCAATCGGCACGCTGCTCGAAAACAGAGGCCACGTATTGAAGACCATCGCGGGCTTCGGGTACCACCTCTGCGGCAAGCAGCACGCGCCTGTCGAGACCGAGTTCGCGCAGCGAATCGTGCAGCACGCGAGTCAACTGCCCAACCCGGGAAAGCGTCCGTTCGTTCGCTTGAGCATCGGCAGCGCCTTGCATATGAGTCTCTATTGACGGTTTCATTTCTACATCGCGCTTTCGCCGCGACATCAAGAATTTTTCGGATTGTCACCCAGGCATCGCCGCGTCTGGACGTTGCCCATGGCGGTTGGCGGATTTCGACGCTAACACATCGTTATCCCTCGGCGAAAGAAACGGCCATTACCTGCGCCTCGTCCGTGTCCCGCTTTCCGGAACGCATGCCCGTTGGCACGACATCTACAAGATTGCATGACGCAAGAACGCGGTGGAGGTCACGCTCCGGTTTCGGCTCGCTGAACAGATAACCCTGAACTTCGTCGCATCGTTCGATGCCAAGCAGTCCAAACTGGGCAATCGTCTCCACGCCTTCAGCCGTGCTGCCTATGCCGAGACTGCTACACATGCCCGTGACAGCGCGTACGACGGCGAGTGATTCAGGCCGCTGCTCAATCCCGCTCGTGAACGCCCGGTCGATCTTTAGCATGACACTCGCTTTCCTCTTGTTCGAAGCGCCACCCGCCAGGCACTTCAGCAATTCCTGGATGAACGGCGCTTGCGATTACATCGACAGCAGCGTGTGGAGCCCAAAAAAAAGCCCGCCGTGGCGAGCCGAACCATATCTATGGAGATATGGAGGAGACAACCCTTCAGAAGATGCAGCGCTGGTGGATCGGAATCTCCCACACAGCCAGATGCACCTGATTATCAGGAGACCATCCGGAAACAACTTGACGCATATCAATTGAGACGAACGTGACGCAGGAGGGGCATCTGATGGCTGGCCAGCCCGGAAGCGGCACTCCAGTGACTGTGCTCCGTGAGGAAACACTGACAGCGCGCCGGCCGTAGGGGCTACGCGGCGGCCAAGCAGACGATCATGAGCCACGCGGCACGAGACCTCATCGATCTGGAGGGACTTTCGAGACGGAACGTTCCAACCGAAACCTCTCGCGCATTAGCTTGAGAGACGCTCTGGTTGTCTCGCAAACCCATCCTGCCGCCGTCCATAACAGCGCAAGCCAAACGTGGCGGCACTTTCCCGCAACTCGCTTGTTTTAACCCGTTAGACCATTTTCAATAAAAAGGCGAGCGCACAGGACGTACTAAAGGAGGGCGCGTCCAATTTGCCGTTTTTCAGCCTCGCCTGATTATTTTCCTTATTGAAATTGTAATGATGCAGATTGCATTTCGAGCGGGGAAAAGGTGTCAATACGATCGCCTCTGACGCAACGGCCAGGGAATTTGCGCAAACACAGGTGGTAAATTATTCCTCTCCAGGCGTTACAAAGAATTTTCCGGATCAGGGATTAAGGCGTAGTTGTCTCTAACCGATATCCACGTTTATACGCGGGGCTCGCATGACCGAGATGAGCGTGATGCTCGCGATTTAATCCGTCCCCGAAGTCGCGACTGACGTAAGCCCTGCTGAATCCCTTTTCCAAGGACACTTTCATATGCTTGGCAATATCAGGATAGGCATCCGCCTTGTAGCCGCCTTTCTCGTCGTCGCTTCGGCCAGCGGTATCGTTGGCATGGTAGGCATCAGCAACGCCGGCAAGATCAACGATCTTGCCGATCACATGTACAGCAACGAAGTGCTCGGCGTGTCTTACATCAAGGAAGCCAACATCGACCTGATTTACATCGGACGAGCTCGCGGCAACGCGCTGCTGGCTACCACGACGGAAGAGCGCGCGAAGTATCTCGACATAATGAACAAGTCGGTCGACTTGTTGAAAAACAACATGGACAAGGCGCGCCCGCTCATGACCTCGGAAAAGGGCAAACAACTGCTGAACAGCTTTTCCCGAACCTGGGACGCCTACCTGCGCGACCAGGCGACGCTCGTCACGCTAATCAACGCGAGCAAACTGACCGCGCGCGATCCCGCGCTCACGGCGGCGATGGCAACGGTGCGCGAAAAGGCCACCGTGCTGGACGACACAATGACCGACCTCGCTCAGGTGAAAGAGGCCGCCGCGAAGCAGGCATCCGAAGACACCACCGCGCTGTACGAGCAAAGCCGCTCGCTGATGATCGGCACGATTGCGGCTGCTCTGGCGTTGGGCGTGCTGCTCGGCTTCCTCATCAGTCGCGGCGTCAGCAAGCCGCTGAGGCAGGCGTTGGAGGCCGCCAACCGGCTCGCCGAGGGCGACCTCACGGTTCGCATCGAATCGAAGAACAAAGACGAGGTCGGGCAACTGCTGCGGGCGATGCAAAACATGATCGCGAGGCTGTCCAACGTGGTTGGCGAAGTCAATAGCGGGGCGGAGGCACTGGCAGGCGCGGCCGAGGAGGTCAGCGCGACCGCGCAATCGCTGAGCCAGGCTTCGAGCGAACAGGCGGCCGGCGTCGAGGAGACGAGCGCGTCGATCGAACAAATGACGGCATCGATCACACAGAACACCGATAACGCGAAAGTGACCGACGGTATGGCGCAGCAGGCCGCGAAAGAAGCCGCGCACAGCGGGGAAGCGGTCAAGGCAACGGTCAGCGCCATGAAGCAGATCGCGCAGAAGATCGGCATCATCGACGACATCGCTTATCAAACCAATCTGCTGGCGCTGAACGCCGCCATCGAAGCGGCGCGCGCGGGCGAACACGGCAAGGGCTTCGCCGTGGTGGCGGCCGAGGTGCGCAAGTTGGCCGAGCGCAGCCAGGTGGCCGCGCAGGAAATCGGCACTGTGGCGGGCTCGAGCGTCGAACTGGCCGAGAAGGCCGGCGCGCTGCTCGATTCGATGGTGCCCAACATCAAGAAGACCTCGGAACTGGTGCAGGAGATCACTGCCGCGTCGGAAGAGCAGTCGTCCGGCGTTGGGCAGATCAACGTGGCGGTCAGCCAGTTGAGCCAGACCACGCAACAGAACGCCTCCAGCTCCGAAGAACTGGCAGCGACCGCGGAGGAGATGAGCAGCCAGTCGGAGCAGTTGCGGCAGGCAATGACGTTCTTCCGCCTGGCAGCGGGTGCCAGCACGACGCGCGCGAGCGATGCCGGCAGCGCCCGCAGCTCGACGGCGCACACGCGTGCGCGCAGCGCCGCAAAGCCGGCCGGCGGCCTGGCGTTGGCGCCTGGGCTCGCGTTCGTCAGCACGGAGATGCCCGACGAATCACAATTCGCGAAGTTCTGATGGGGGGAGCCGGATCATGAATCAGACTCCCGCTTCTGCCGAACCGCGGGCGCAGGTCAACGCGCCCGAGACCGTGGACATCGCCGAGCCAGCCCAGGTGCTGACTTTCATGCTGGCCGGCGAAGCCTACGGGCTTGGCATTCTGTCGATCAAGGAAATCATCAGCTACACGGCGATGACAACCGTGCCGATGATGCCGGCGTTCGCGCGCGGCGTCATCAATCTGCGTGGCGCGGTGGTGCCGGTCATGGATCTGCTGGCGCGCTTCGGCAAGCCCTCGTCCGAGGTGACGAAACGCACGTGCATCGTCATTGTCGAAGTGCAGGTTCAAGGCGAACGGCAGGATATCGGCATCGTGGTCGATGCTGTCAACGAGGTGCTCGATATCCCGGCCTCGGACATCGAACCGCCGCCCGCGTTCGGCTCGTCTGTCCGAACCGAGTTCATTCAAGGCATGGGCAAGGTGCGCGGCCGGTTCGTCGTCCTGCTCGCCTTGCAGCACATGATGTCGGCAAACGACATTGCTGCGCTCCAGAGCGCGGCCGAAACCGCACATTGAAATAGCAGGCACCATCGAGCCGCAACGGTGAATGCCGTTGCGGCTCGATGCGCTTACACGTTGAAGTGGTGTGCCGCGTCGCGCCGCGCTCAAGCGCGGTGAGCTTGCACCAGCACGATTTCCTGACTGATCGCGGATAACGGGATGACCTTGTCGACGCCACCGCGTTTGATCGCTTCCCGAGGCATGCCGAACACGACGCAGCTTTCTTCGTCCTGCGCGAGCGTACGTGCGCCGGCGACATGCATCTCGGCAAGCCCGGCCGCGCCATCATCGCCCATGCCGGTCATGATGATTCCGAGCGCACTGCGGCCCGCGCTGCGGGCGACCGAGCGAAAGAGCACGTCCACCGAGGGGCGATGACGATTGACGAGCGGCCCGTCGATGACGTCGACGAAATGTTGTGCGCCGCTGCGCCGCACGGTCAAATGCTTGCCGCCGGGCGCGATCAGCGCGCGTCCTTGCGTCACGCGATCGTTCGGCTCGGCTTCCTTGACCTCGATCTCGCAAATCCGGTTGAGACGCTCGGCAAAAGCAGCCGTAAACTTTTCCGGCATGTGCTGCACGACTACGATGCCGGGGGAGACGCGCGGTAGCGCCGTCAGTACGACTTCGAGCGCCTGAGTGCCGCCCGTCGACGTGCCGATTGCCACAATGCGTTCGGTCATTTGCGACAGCGCGCCCGGCATGCCCGGCGGCAGCACCACATCCGCCGTATGTTTCGGGACCGGCACGGCCGGGGGATGCCGGCGGGCGAGCCGTGCCGCATTCACGCGCGCTGCGGCGCGAATCGTCGTGGTCAGCTCGTCGGCGGCTTCCAGCAGAAACTGCTTCAGACCCAGTCGCGGCTTGGCGACTACCGACACGGCGCCTGCCGCCATGGCGTCGATGGTCGTGCGGGCGCCCTTTTCGGTGAGCGTGGAACAGATGACGACGGGCGTCGGCCGTTCCGCCATGATCTTCTTCAGGAACGTAATGCCGTCCATGCGCGGCATCTCGACATCGAGCAGGATCACGTCCGGCCAGCCGTGCGCGAGACGGTTCATCGCGGCGATCGGATCCGGAACCGCATCCATTACCTCGATGCCGGCCGCTGTCAGCATGCCGGAAACCACCTGTCTAACGACAGCGGAGTCGTCCACGATCAATACGCGGATTCGAGTCATCGGCGCCTCCCCTCAATGCCCGGCGCGGCCGGGTTTGCGAAAGATCGAAGGGGAAACCGGGATCAGGTCGACCCCGAGATCGTGCAGGCTTTCCGAGTGCCCGATACAAAGATATCCGTCGGGACGCAATAGCGATGAGACGCGCTGAACCACCTCGCGTTTCGTCGCCGCGTCGAAGTAGATCATGACGTTGCGCAGGAACACCACATCGAAGCGCCCCAGATCGGGCAATGGCGCGACAAGATTGGCCTGTGCGAAACGCACCTGTTGGCGCAGCCCGCGTTCGACGAGCAGCGTTCCTTCTTGTGCACCCGTTCCGCGCAGGCAAAACCGTTTCCGGTAATCGACCGGCATCTGGCGCGCGCGAATATCGGGGTAATGCCCGCGCTGCGCGGCCTGCAGCATGCGTGTGCTGATATCTGTGCCGACCACTTCGAAAGGCCGTCCCGCAAGCCGGTCGGCCAGCACCATGGCGATGCTGTATGCCTCCTCTCCACTGGAGCAGGCCGCACTCCAGGTGCGGAACACCGGTGCCCGGACTTCGGATGCAACCGTGCCCAGAAAGTCGAAGTGCTTAGGTTCGCGAAAGAAATAGGTTTCGTTCGTGGTCAGCAAATCGATTGCGATCTGCCGCTCTGCGCGATGCGCGTCGCTGGAAACCAGCGCGAAGTACGCGCCGTAGCTGTCGAGCTGGCAGGCCCGCAGGCGCTTGGCCAGCCGGCCGCTGACGAGTGCCTTCTTTGCCGGCGCAAGACTGATTCCCGCTGCATCGAAGATGAATGACTGGAACTGCCTGAACTCGGAATCGGTGATGGTTTCCATCTGCCCTCGCTATTGCGCGTCGTCCGGCATGCGGCAGAGCGCATGCCGGTGGCGCCGATCAGTAGGAAACGAACTGCGCTTCGTCGAGATGGAACGCCGGCTCGTCGTCGCTCTCGTGCGCCGCATGCAGCGGCATCTGGCGGAGCGACGCGCGAGGTTTGGCGATCGTGGCGACGGGCGCTGCCGGGGTGCGGTGTGCCGCAGCGGGGCGGATGGTTTTACCGGAACGAATCTTGAAAAAGCTCATCGTCTGCTGCAGTTGCGTGGTCTGGGTATTCATCGTTTCCGCCGTCGCAGCCAGTTCTTCGGAGCTCGAAGCATTTTGCTGAGTGGTTTGACTCAGTTGCGCAACAGCGCTGTTGATCTGGTTGACGCCCGCGGATTGCTCTTCGGACGATGCCGTGATTTCCTGCACGAGGTCGGACGTCTTGCGGATGTTCGGCACCATCTGGTCGAGCAGATGTCCCGCCTTTTCCGCGAGTTCGACACTCGAAGCCGCCACGTTGCCGATTTCCTGCGCGGCCACCTGGCTGCGCTCGGCCAACTTGCGCACTTCGGCCGCCACCACGGCGAAGCCCTTGCCGTGTTCGCCCGCGCGCGCCGCTTCGATGGCGGCATTCAACGCCAGCAGATTGGTCTGGTAGGCGATGTCGTCGATGATGCCGATCTTCTGCGCGATCTGCTTCATGGCGCCGACCGTCGCCCTGACTGCATCCCCGCCTTCGTTCGCTTCGTTGGCTGCCTTGCTCGCCATACCGTCGGTCACGCGCGAGTTCTCGGTGTTCTGAGAGATCGATGCGGTCATCTGCTCGAGCGAGGCACTCGTTTCCTCGACGCTGGCGGCCTGCACGCTGGCGGCTTGAGAGAGTGACTGCGCTGCCGCGCTGACTTCTTCCGACGCGTTCGCCAGCGACATCGCTCCGCCGTTGACCTCGTCCACCACTTCGGCCAGCTTGGTCGCCGTGCTGTTCACGCTCTCGCAAAGCGCCTTCAACTGCCCTTCGAACGCGGTGCTGGCCGTTTGCGTCAGGTCGCCGCCTTCGATGGCCTTGAGCACGCGGCTCGCCTCGTTAAGCGGCTCGATCACGGCGTCGAGGGTCTGGTTGATGCCTTCCACGATGCGACGGAAATCGCCCTGGTGCGCGCTCGCATCGGCGCGCGTTTCGAGCCGGCCGGCGCGAGCCGACGCGACGAGCGCGGCCGTGTCGGTGATGAGCGCCTTCAGATTGCGGCGCACCTGCTCGATCGTTTCGTTTATGAACGCCTTCTTGCCGGGGAACTGTTCGAGCGGCGCTTCGAAGTTGCCGCGTCCGAATTCGGCCACGCAGGCCATCGCCTTTTTCTTCACCGCGATGTGCCCGCCGACCATCTTGTTGATGCCGTCGGCCATGGAGCGGAACGCACCGTCGAAATTCTCGGAGGCGATCATCACGTCTATATCGCCCTTGTCGTGCTCGGCCGACATCCTGTTCATCTCCGCGATGATGCCGTTCAGATTGCGGCGCACCTGTTCGATCGTTTCGTTGATGAACGCCTTCTTGCCGGGGAACTGCTCGAGCGGCGCTTCGAAGTTGCCGCGCCCGAATTCGGCCACGCAGGCCATTGCCTTTTTCTTCACCGCGATGTGGCCGCCGACCATCTTGTTGATGCCGTCGGCCATGGCACGAAAGTCTCCCTTCACATGGGAGAGGTCGATCGTCACGTCGATGTCACCCTCGTTGTGACTCTGCGACATCCGCGTGAGCTCGTCGTTCAATGTGCGCAGCGTGGTTCGCGTTTCGTCGAGCGCGGCGATGAGCGCATCGCTCGCCAGGTGCTCGTGGGGCGTCGCGACGTTGACCTTGCCGGACGCGATCTCGAGCGCCATCTGGCGCGCGAGCGCGATGCGGCGTGCCGCGGCGCGGTCGAATGCCGTGCAGGCGACGACGGCGGCCAACCCGATAGCGATGGACAACCCGATCGTGACGACCGGCGGCAGAGCATGCAATGCGCCGAGGATAGCGATGATGGCGAGTGCAATTGCGCTCGTTGACGCGCACAGCCAGAGGCGGCGCGAGGCGAAGGAATGGCTGGAGTTCATGATGTTTCCTGGAAGACGGGCGAAAGCGAAGAGCGGATTCAATACAGCGGTTCTATGCGAGCGCGGAGGCTGCAAGCTGCCGCTCTCCTGCGAGCGCGGCCAGTTCGTCGATCGCGAGAACGTCCTCGACGGAAAGCAGAATCACAAAGCGATCGCGCACCTTCGCCATGCCGGCGATGAAATCGGTGCGCATTTGCGCGCCGAATGCCGGCGCGGGTTCAATGTCGCTCGCTGTGATGTCGAGCACTTCGCTCACCCCATCGACAACGACGCCGATCACGGGAATTTCACTGCTCGTGCCCAACTCGACGATGACGATGCAGGTGCGTTTGGTAACAGGCGTGGGCTGTCGCCCGAAGCGCGCCTGCAGATCGACGACCGGCACGACGGCGCCGCGCAGATTGATGACGCCCCGCACACAGCGCGGCATCATGGGCACCGGCGTCACCTCGTGGAATTCGATGATTTCCTTGATGGTCAGAATGCCGATGCCGAACATCTCCCCGCCAAGCAGAAACGTGAGGTATTGCGCCAAGCGCTGTGCTGCGTCCGGCGAGGGGATCTGGGGCTGTGTCAAGCGAGTCATGGGGCGGGTCCTCAGGGCCTAACAGGTTGCGAGAGCCGGGCTCCCGGAGTTCGACCCCATGGGTCCGGCCATTGCCATCAAATCGGCGATGTCGAGAATCAGGGCGACGTCGCCGCTACCAAGGATGGTCGAGCCGCTCACGCCGCGCACTTTGCCGAACACCTTCGACAGCGGTTTGATGACGGTTTGCCCTTCGCCCAGGAGCCGATCGACAAGCAGACCGAAACGTTGCCCGGCATGCTTGACGACGACGATGTTCGGGCGCGAACTGACCGGACCCTCCAGTTCGAAACGCTCACGCAGCCGAATGAAAGGCAGCACCTGCCCACGCAGATCCGTGTAGTCATGCACGCCGCTCGACGAGAATTCGACGCACTCCTCGACGGTATCCAGCGGCAGGATGAAGATCGAATCGCCGACGCAAACCTGAAAGCCGTCGATGATGGCGAGCGTGAGCGGCAGCCTCACCGAAATCGTGGTGCCGAGCCCCGGGCGGCTATCGATGCCGATGCTGCCGCGCAGCGCGTTGATGTTGCGCTTCACCACGTCCATGCCGACACCGCGCCCCGACAGGTTCGTGACGCGTTCGGCGGTCGAAAAGCCCGGCTCGAAAATGAGCGCATAGACTTCGTCGTCGGAGAGTGCGGCATCCGGTGGGACGAGCCCGCGCTCCACTGCCTTCGCGAGGATGCGATTCCGGTCGAGCCCGCCGCCATCGTCGCTCACTTCGATCACGATAGAGCCGGAATCATGGAAGGCATTCAGCGTCACCGTCCCTTGTTCCGGCTTGCCGCGCGCGCGGCGAATGTCCGCCGGCTCTATGCCGTGGTCCATCGAATTGCGAACGAGGTGCGTCAGCGGATCGCCAATCTTTTCGACCACCGTCTTGTCGAGTTCCGTGTCCTCTCCCTCGACGATCAGATCGATGCGCTTGCCGAGTTCCTGCGCGACGTCATGCACCACGCGGCGAAAGCGGTTGAACGTCGCGCCGATCTTGACCATGCGCAGCTGCAGCGCGCTGTCCCTCACTTTCTGGATCAGGCCATTGAGCGTTGCCGCGGATTCGCGCAGCTCGGTGTTCTGCGTCTTGCGTGCGGCAAGCTCCGTGCTTGCCGATGCCGTAATCAGTTCGCCGACGAGATCGATCAGGTGGTCGAGCTTGTCCGCGTCAATGCGAATCGAGTGTGAGTCGGCGGATTTGTTCTCGCGCGCGGCGCCGCTGCTGCGCGCAGGCGCCGCGGCGGCAGCCGTTGCGCTCTGGCCCGGCAAGGCGTCCTCCACCCTCGAGACGGCGTCGGCTGGCGATTCGGCCACCGGCTGCATCGGTGCGGCCGGTGGCATTGCGATTTGCTCGCTATCGGTCTGGATTTTCAGCTCGCAGTCCTCACGGACGAACTCGAATGCCCCTTCGATAGCTTGCCGACCCGCGTCGCTGAGCAGCTCGATTTCGAACCCGAGAAAACAGGCTTCGGGATCGAGCACGTCGAGCGACGGAACGCGGTCGCCATTCGCGCACACCTGGGTGACCTCGCCGAGCCGGGCGAGGTAGTGGATGATCGAGAGCGGGTCCATCCCGTTGCGCAATACGGGCTCGCCGCATTGCAGCGAGACAAGCCAACGCTGCATGCCTGATGCCGCGACCGCTTCAGCACGGTCGTCCGTTGCGATATCGGACTTCGGTTGCGCCGTATGCTGCGGCGCCGAGAGATAGCGGCCCAGCGCATCGACGAGCGGCTGCGCCTGTGCGAGCAGCGCCTCGTCTGCGCAATTGCCTGTTTCCGCCGTGAGCTCCACGAGCAGGCCGATGTGATCGCCGCACGAGAGCAGCAACGAGATCAGTGATTCATCGATGCCGATCTCGTTGTCCCGTACGCGGTCGAGCACGCTTTCGACCACATGCGTGAACGCTACGATGCCGTCGATGCCGAAGAGTCCAGACGATCCTTTAATCGTATGCGCCGCGCGGAAAACGGCGTTGATTTCGTCGCCCGGGTCGGCGCTCTCGCGCATGCTGAGCAGGCCGCTTTCCATCATCCCGAGCAGCTCGCGGCTCTCGGCGATGAAGGTCTGCAGTGCGTCGTCGATATTCATAAAGCTTGCTCCTGAAGCGCCGAAAGCGTTTGGGCCGGCGATTGCGCCTGCGTCAGTGTCTGGGGCAGGCCGAGCAGCGCGAGTGTCGTTAGCACGACATCACTTGCAGCGACGAATTCACAGACCTGTTGGCGCTCCGCGGCACGGCGCTGCGCGGCGATGAGCAGTTGCACGCCGGCGCAGTCGATCTCGAGAACGGCCGACAAGTCGAAGCGCACGCAGCCGCTGCGCTCCAGCGCATCGAGCATGAACTCCTTGAGTTCCGCGGCGTGATAGATCGTCATCGGCACGTCGATCGGCGCGGTATAGGTGGCATCCATCGCAATGACTCCGGCTTCTTCGCGATTCAAGGCAACACCAGCTTTTCGACGGCGGCGAGCAATTGAGGCGGCTGAAACGGTTTGACGACCCATGCCTTGGCGCCGGCCAACTGACCTTCCCGCTTTTTCGTGTCCTGGCTTTCCGTGGTCAGCATGACGATCGGCGTGAACTTATAGGCGGGCATCTGCTTGACCGCCTTGATGAAGGCGATGCCGTCCATGTTGGGCATGTTGAGGTCGCTGATCATCAGATGAACCTTTTGTCCATGCAGCTTCGTCAGTGCATCTTTGCCGTCACATCCTTCAATGACTTCGTAGCCCGCGCCTCGCAGCGCGATCCCGACGACTTGCCGTACCGACGCGGAATCGTCGACGATCATGATGGTCTTAGCCATGGTGGTCCTCAAAAGAAAGTAATGTCGGAGTTCGACGCTGATGCTTGCGTTTGGGTCTGGGCGTGCGTTTTGGCATGCACGTCGCCTCGATGCAGCGCACGCTCTTCGGCCATTGCATAGGTGCGCTCCAGCTCACCGAGCAATTCCGCGGCGTCGAGTGTCGGCATCTCAGCACCGGCTTTGTATTGCGCACAGTGTTGGTCGACGACAGACGGAAGGCGCTCGATGTTGGCCTTCACGTGCTGCATGATCTGACTCACGCGGTCCTGAAACTGCAACTGGACCAGCGCTTCGTATACTTCGGCCTTGATGCTGCGGCTCTCGCCGCGCAGTAGTTCGGTATCCGATTCAAGCGAGGAGGTGAACTCGCGAAATCGAACCAGGACCTGCTCGATCGCGTGTTGAGAGTCGGACATGGCGACGGTATCGTGCTCCGCTGTCTGCTCGGCGGCGTTGCATGCCGAGACGATCGCGTGCCGAATCGTCTCGATCTTGGCGGCGATGCTCACGCCCGTTTCACTCGATCTGCGCGACAGCGCGCGAACCTCCTGCGCAACGGTCGCGAATCCGCGCCCCACGTCGCCCGCATGCGCTGCCTCGATAGCCGCATTGATCGCAAGCAGATTCGTTTGCTGGGTGACGAGCTTGATCGCTTCCACCATGTCGCGCAGTTCGTCGACGAAGCCGTGCAGCCCCTGCACCTGGGTGAGCATGGCGGTCTTGCTGTCCACCGCCGCGCGCAGCCGTTGCACGACGGCCTGCAACTCGAGCTCGCTCGATGCGTAGACGTCGTTGCCCCCCGATGTCCCGTCGCGGTTTGTCGAAACGCCGAGCACGGTGTCGAGCCGCGACGCGATACCGCCGAACCGTCCGCTCAGCGCAGTGATCGCTTCTTCCATCTGCGCGCGCGACGATTCGATGTGCCGGGCCCAGACGGGCGCAAGTTCGTCGCTGAACGCGCGCTGGCTATCGAAGTACCGTAATAGCTGCTGCAAGACGCGCACGCTGGCGTTTCGCTGCCGCACGCCGGCCACGATGCCGGCGATTGCAAGCCCCGCGCCGACGGCGGCACCGCCGACGCTGAACGACGAAAAGGCGAGGCAAGCCAGTGCGCCGGCACATCCGAGAAGGGGGGCTGCCAGCCAGGCCAATCTATCTTGCGTATGCGTCATCGGGTTATGGATAATCTTTGAACGGCACAAGAAGTAGTGCGGCTCGATATTCGGGAATACTCAAATAGCGATATGAGCGCGTTTACGTTCGCTGAAGTTTTTTCTTGATGGGGGGAATCGAGAATGCAGAGGACGGCGCTTAAAATGGATGCGTTCAACGCTTGAGCACAGCGTGGTTTTGTTTCTATCTCAGTCGTCTGAAGAAAGGTTCTGCTCCGCACGGAGGCTGAACTGCCGGCTCCGTGCTTATTTCGTCGACGGATACTCTTTTTGTTATCCGGGCGAATTAGGGATGGCTGCGTCTGGGCAGTAATATCTACCCATCGGTTGCGCCCCTATTAAAGGTGCAAAACCTTAAACGCGTGTTTCAAAAAAACGATCTAATTTGAATAATGATTTCTGCGGGAGAGGGTTGATCTATATCAAGTGGGTATTCCGTGGGCTGACACTTGCCGTGGACGTCGCACGCTCGTTTTGAAGTCGAGGAGGGGGCAAGGGCTCCATGGAAACCCTGCCAACAAGCCGCAGCCGTCTGTGAAAAAGTGCGACATACTTGCGGGTATTGTCCACTCCTTACCGGAGGCGAGCGTGCCAGGTTTACTTCCCGATGTCGACCGCGAGGGCCTCCTCGAATATTCAGTCGTTTACACCGATCGCTCTATCAACCATATGTCGCAACGCTTCCAGGGAGTCATGCGCGACATATCCGGTGCGTTGAAACGGGTCTACAACGCGAAGTCCGTCGTGGTGGTCCCGGGCAGCGGGACCTTCGGCATGGAAGCCGTGGCCCGGCAGTTTGCGACCAACAGGAAGTGTCTGGTCATCCGCAATGGCTGGTTCAGTTTCCGCTGGTCGCAGATCTTCGAGATGGGAGGCATTCCCGCCGAATCGATCGTGATGAAGGCGCGTCCCGTTGAACCGGGAAGGCAGGCCGCCTATGCACCTGCCCCCATCGACGAAGTGGTTGCCGCGATCAGGGAAAGCAAGCCCGATCTGGTCTTTGCTCCGCATGTCGAAACCGCCTCTGGCATGCTGCTGCCCGATGCCTATCTGCGCGCCGTGGCCGACGCCGTGCACGCCGTGGGGGGCATGTTTGTGCTGGACTGCATCGCGTCTGGCGCGGTCTGGGTCGACATGCAAGCCACGGGCGTGGATGTCCTGATTAGTGCACCGCAAAAAGGCTGGAGCGCGTCGCCTTGCTGCGCGCTGGTCATGCTCGGTCCGGTGGCCCGCGAAAGAATCGAGGCGACCACCAGTACGAGCTTCGCCTGCGATCTGCGCAAATGGCTGCAGATCATGGAGGCCTATGAGAACGGCGGGCACGCCTATCACGCCACGATGCCTACGGACAGCCTCGCGAAACTGCGCGACGTAATCAAGGAAACCGAGGCGTATGGCTTTGCCAAAGTGAGAGCGGAGCAGCTCGAACTCGGCGCGCGCATTCGTTCGCTGCTGGTTGGTAAAGGTTTCAAAAGCGTGGCGGCCGAAGGCTTCCAGGCACCGGGTGTCGTGGTCAGCTACACCGACGACGACGGCATACGATCCGGCAAGAAATTCGCGGAGGCCGGCTTGCAGGTGGCAGCCGGCGTTCCTCTGCAATGCGACGAACCCGAAGACTTCAAGACCTTCCGCATCGGATTGTTCGGCCTCGACAAACTGCATGACGTCGAAGGCGCGGTCGCCAGGTTCGCCGACGCCTTGAACCGCATTCTTTGACGCTGTTGAATGTCTGGACTAAGGCCGTAGCCCGCCCGGGCCATCGGCCTTGGTGCGGTGGACAGGGATGCTGTGCAGGTTGGCGCCGTAGCTACTGATATCGCCCCTGGTCCAGGTCCGATATGAGCGACGGCCCGGTTGGCTGCCAACCGAGGCGAGCCTGAGTCAACGCGCTGGAGGCCGGCATGTCCATTCCGACGAACATGGCCATCCAGCCGAAATGGGCTTGCGCCTGCTCCGGCGCGATCGACACGACAGGCAGCTTGAGGCCGCGCCCGAGCGATTCGGCGATGTCGCGGCTGCTGACACCCTCTTCTCCCACCGCGTGATACCGCGCGCCTCGTTCCGCCTTTTCGATCGCGAGCCGATAAAGCCGTACGACGTCGGATAGATGCCCTGCCGGCCAGCGGTTGCGGCCCTCGCCGACATAGGCCACGGCACCTTTCTCACGCGCGATCGCCACCAGGACCGAAATCAGTCCTTGCTTGCGCGTGTCATGCACTTGCGGCAACCGCATCACCGACACGTTCACGCCCGCGTCGAGCAGGGTGTTTCCTGCGATCTCCGAGCCGATGCGCGGATTGGGATGGGTCGTGTTGAAGACGTCCTCGCGCGCGAGTTCGCCGTGCTCACCGATGCCCACGCCCGTACCCGACGTGATGAGAAGCGGCCGATCCGAGCCGGTCAGCACCGAGCCGAGCGCAGCGATCGCGCGCTTGTCCTTTTCGCAGTTTTCAACGAAGCGTGAAAAGTCGTGGTCGAACGCGAGGTGGATCACGGCATCGGCCTTCGCGGCGCCGCGTTTCAGGCTTTCGACATCTTCAAGCGTGCCATGGTGGGGCTCGGCGCCAGCCTCTCTAAGCGCCTGTGCACCGGCTTCCGAACGGGTCATTCCGGTGACCTGGTGCCCGGCCTGAATCAGTTCGGGAACGAGGGCCGAACCGATGAAACCGGTCGCGCCCGTCAAAAAGATTCGCATCGTCAACTCCTCTGGTCTTGACCTCCTGAACTATCTGTCGATTTTTTATTCCGTTAAAGTAGTGACGTTATCCCGGTAAAACGACTAACAGGAATCTCATGCCGGTCACCCAGCCCACATCGCTCGGCGACTTCTTGAAGAACCGCCGCACGCGGCTCGATCCCGCGAGCTTCGGATATTCGGGGCGTCGGCGCACGCCGGGTCTACGCCGCGAGGAAGTGGCGCAGCGGGCGAACATCAGTTCCACCTGGTACACGTGGCTCGAGCAGGGGCGGGGCGGAGCGCCCTCTGCAAACGTACTCGAACGCATTGCCGGCGCGCTGATGCTCACGAACGCCGAGCGCGAACATCTGTTCATGCTCGGGTTGGGCAGACCACCGGAAATCCGATACCCGGCCGTCCGCGACGTCAATCCTCGGCTGCAGCGCTTTCTCGATTCACTGCAATCCAGTCCCGCTATCGTCAAGAATCCTGTTTGGGACGTTGTCGCGTGGAACCGCGCCGCCGCCGTCGTGCTGACCGACTACGGCGCACTGCCGCCCGACGGACGCAATATCTTGCGTTTCCTGTTCGGCAATCCGCGCGTGCGGGCGGTGCAGCATGACTGGGAGAGCGTCGCGCGTTTTGTCGTGGGTGCGTTCAGAGCCGACGTGGCGCGTGCGGGCCTCGTTTCGGAGGCCGGCAAGCTCGTCGATGAGTTGTGTGGGACAAGCCCTGAATTCGAAGCGTTGTGGCGTGAGAACGATCTGCACAACCATGCCGATGGTGGCGTGAAACGTCTGTTGCACCCGAAGCTGGGGCCGATCGAGCTCGAGTACTCGGCATTCTCGGTCGATGGTCGGCCGGATCTTGGCATGATCGTGTACACGCCGCTCGACAACCACACGGCTGAACGTATCAAAGTGCTCGCGAACAGTGTGACGCTGGGCGAGCACGCATCCACCTCCGGGTCTGCCAGCCCCTCATCGGATTAGATCGACGCCGGGGTTTCCCGGCGTTTCGCTTGTGGACAGGCAATGAACACCAATAACGTTTTCAGGAACTCCATATGAGAGCCGAAAGACTGCAGGCCTTCACCGACGGCGTCGTGGCGGTCATCATCACGATCATGGTGCTTGAAATGCACGCTCCGCACGACGCGACGTTTCAGGCGCTGCTGGCGCTGTGGCCGACATTCACGTCCTATGTTCTCAGCTTTATTTATGTCGGGATTTACTGGAACAATCACCATCACTTCGCCCACCTGATCCAGGACGTCACGGGCGGCATCCTTTGGGCCAATCTCGGCTTGCTGTTCTTTCTCTCGCTGATTCCGTTTACGACCGCATGGGCCGGGGAACACGGCTTCGCGCCGCTGCCCACGGCGCTGTATGGGGTATCGCTGCTCACCAGTGCGCTCGCCTGGTACGTGCTCCAGATCACGATCATGCATGCCCAGGGTAAAGCGTCGGTGATGAGGCAGGTTCTGGGTGCCGACTGGAAGGGTAAGGTTTCGCCCGTGCTTTACCTCGCCGGCATCGCACTGGCCTTTGTTGCACCCGCCGCGTCCTACTTTCTGTATGCGCTCGTCGCAGCGATGTGGATCGTTCCCGATCGCCGGATCGAAAGATTTCTCAGGGAGATCGCGCGCAGCTAATCTCACTCACTGTCCATGGTCGAGAACGTTGAGTGGCTCCAACGGGGGGCGGAGGCAGAAAGCGGTTCGCTCTTGATATATACAGCTGTGCTGTATAGTATGCCGATACCGCTATTTCTCGACAGGCACCCAGCATGGACTCGAATCACCCCAAACAGGTAGGAATGCGCTTCAACCGCGAAGTTATCCAGGACGGGAATCGTGAATCGTTCGACGCTTTAATGGCGCCCGATTTCGTTAATTGGTCTGCGCCTGATGCTGCGCTGCGAGGCGCCGAGACCATGTGGAAGACGTTCGACACGCTATTGCGTCCCGCGCTTGCAGACATGCAGGTTCACGTTCATGACCAGCTATGCGAGGGCGACAAGGTCGCCACGCGAAAGACCATCACGGGTCGTCATGTGGGGCCGCTGTTCGGTATCGAGCCAACGGGGCGCACCCTCTCGATCGACGTCATCGACATTGTTCGCGTGCGCGATGGCCAATACGTGGAGCATTGGGGCGTCAACACGCTGGCCGCCGTCATTGCGCAATTGCAGAAGGCGTGAAGTTTTCGATATGGGTAAATCCTCTCCGAAGACTTCGCCGGCATCTGCACGCGGTGCCGCGCTTCTCGCCGAATCGGTTCGCGACGTTGTAGGCCGCCTCGTGCGAGCGGTGCGCGAGCAGAGCGGAACGCAGTCGAATGCCCAGAACGAAACGCTTGGCTTTCTCGAACGCACGGGGCCGGTCAGCATTGCGATGCTGGCGGCCGGTAGGGGCGTGACGCATCAGACCATGCGCCTGATCGTGATGAAACTGGTCGATCAAGGACTTCTGAGCCTGGTGCAGGATGCCGAAGATGGTCGCGCTTATCTCGTGCATATGACCCCGGCTGGCCGGGCACAACTTAAAAAAGACAGGGCTGCGCGAACGGAGTGGCTGACGATGCAGCTTCTGTCGAGAACGAATGAGGAAGAGCGCGAGCTTTTGAAACATGCAGTTCAGGTGTTGGACAAGCTCACGCGTGAGTCGGCTTCGAACGAACGGATCGCCTAAACTACAGAACCAGCGGCCGCGGCCATTCCTGCGCCGCTACCCGCCATGGCGCATATCTTCTTCGCCGCTTCGATCCAGCGGCATATCGCAACGCCCGAGCGCGAGATCGATGCAAGCACGCTGGGCGAAGCGCTCGAGGCCGTCTTTACGGCGCAGCCTCCGCTGCGCGGCTACATACTTGACGACCAGGGCTCACTGCGGCGGCATCTCGCCGTGTTCATCGACGGCCGGCCGGTGCGCGACCGACAACATCTGTCCGATGTGCTCGGCGAGGAAAGCCGGGTCTACGTCGTACAGGCACTCTCGGGCGGATAGAGCGAGCGATCCGTACCCGAGCACCCAAAGCAGGCGCTGAAGCAGCGACGCCGCCTCGCAGGAGACACCCGACATGAGTGATCGATTGCTTGTCGCAACCCGCAAAGGTCTGTTCGTTCTGAAAGCTGAGGGCAAGGGCAACTGGAGTCTCGGCGAGCCGCATTTTGTTGGCGAACCGGTGAGTATGGTGCTGCCCGATCCGCGCGACGGATCGCTCTATGCCGCGCTCAATCTCGGCCACTTCGGCGTGAAGCTGCATCGTCGGCGCGCGGGCATGGCCGGGTGGGAAGCGTGCGCGGTCCCCGTTTACCCGCCGCAACCTGCCGACGAGACGCGCACCGGCGACGGCGCGAGCGGGACGGCAGACACCGGCGCGGACCATGCGAGCGCCGCGACGCCCAGCCCGCCGGCCCCTGCCTGGACGCTTCAGCAAATCTGGTCGCTGGAAACGGGCGGTCCGGACGAGCCGGGCGTCTTGTGGGCCGGCACGATTCCAGGCGGGCTTTTCCGTTCCGACGATCATGGCGACACGTGGGTGCTCAACCGCGCGCTGTGGGATCGGCCGGAGCGCCGCGAATGGTTCGGAGGCGGCTATGACGCTCCGGGGATTCACTCCGTCATGGTCGATCCGCGCGACAGTCGCCACGTGACAGTCGGTGTGTCGTGCGGCGGCGTCTGGCAAACCGCCGACGGCGGCGCGACCTGGCACCCCACTGCCGAGGGCATGGAGGCCGACTACATGCCGCCGGAGCGGCGCGGCGAGGCCAACGTGCAAGACCCGCACCGCGTCGTGCAATGCGCGGCGAACCCCGAGGCGCTCTGGGCACAGCATCACTGCGCAATCTTCCGCTCGACCGACGGCGCGGCGCACTGGCAGCGCATCGAAGCGCAGCCGTCGAGCTTCGGCTTCGCAGTGGCCGTGCATCCGCGGGAGCCGGACACCGCCTGGTTCGTGCCCGCAGTGAAAGACGAGTGCCGGATCCCGGTGGACGGCCGGTTCGTCGTCACACGCACCCGCGACGGCGGCCGCACGTTCGAGCGTTTCTCGAACGGGTTGCCGGTCGCACCGGCGTATGACCTCGTATATCGGCACGGGCTCGCGGTAGACGACTCCGGCACACAGCTCGCGATGGGGTCGACAACGGGATCGCTATGGACATCCGGCGATGGCGGCGAAAGCTGGCAACTGGTTTCGGCACATTTGCCGCCTGTTTATTGTGTCCGGTTTGAATGAGGGCGACGGGCGGCCGCCACAGCAGTAAAGATTCACCGCGTGCCGGCCGCCTCTCCGGGGCGATGCCATGCCGGCGCGCCGCTCCCCCATCTCCGTCTTCACCAGGGATCATCAGGGATATCCCCTACTCGACACGATTTTTGGCGACTTATAGTGCATCCATAGATACAAATATCCACTATTACAAAATACTTTCATGAAGCAATTCGATAGCCGGCGAGATGGCAGACGGCATGCACGTGCAGGTCAAGCAAGCCACGCAAGCAGAGAAGTGGGCCGCCACTGGTGCGTTGCCTGCGACGTGCTGCGTCTCGCGCAACGCGGCAACCCATGAACATGGACACGCGCCCCCAATCGCTGCTGGGCCGTTTCCCTGCTACGGCGGAGGAAGAGGCTTACGCATATGTGCTTTACCGCATTCGTATGGGTACGTTCAAGGCCGGCGACCGGCTCGTTCCCGAAGAGATCGCCGCGGAAATCAAAACGAGCCGCATGCCGGTGCGCGAGGCGTTTCGCCGGCTTGCAAGCGAAGGCCTGGTCGTCATTCGGCCGAATCGCGGTGCGGTCGTGCGCGGCCTCGATGCGGACGAGATGGAAGAAGTGTTTGGCATGCGCGGCGTGCTTGAAGGACTGGCCGCGCGCATGGCATTGCCGAAGATCACGCCTGAGCACATTGCCGAACTCGCGCGACTGATCGATGCGATGGAGCGCGTCGAGTCCGACGTCCAGCAGTGGGTCACTGTCCACCGCAGTTTCCACGAGTACCTTTGCCAGCTATGCGGCCGTCAGCGTCTCGTCGCGCAAATCGCGGGTCTGCATGCAGTGGTGGAGCCACACATGCGGCTATGGCTGGGCCTGGATGACAAACCGATGACGTCGCGCGACGAACATATGACGCTCATCAGCGCTATCAAGGCGGGCGATCCACTGATGCTCGAATCGGCCGTGCGGGAGCACATCGAAGCGACCGTGCCCGCCCTGCGCCGGTGGATGACCACCGGGAACTGAATCTCTTCGCAAAGCCTGAAAGGCTTTCGTCAAAATTGATAAGAAGTGCTACAGAAATATGATTTTCAAGGTGTGGCTTTAAACCCGCAGTCATTTCAAAAGCGATCTTTTCTGGGGTATCGATATGAAGCGAGGTATGAAGAAATTTCTACTGCTCATGGCTTTCGTGCTGGGCGCAACGAACGTTCACGCCAGGGAGTGGAAGGACATCCGCATCGGCTTCGAGGGCGCTTACCCGCCGTTCTCGTCGATGCAGCCGGACGGCACGCCCGTTGGATTCGACATCGACATGATTCACGCGCTGTGTGCGCAGATGCACGCGAACTGCACGCTGGTGCAGATTAGCTGGGACGGCCTGATTCCGGCGCTGCTGGCGGACAAAATCGACGCGATCGTCGCGTCCGTCGCGATTACCGCAGAACGCAAGCAGAAAGTGGCGTTCACCGAGAAGTACTACAACACGCCGCGCCGGCTCGTCGTCGCGAAGAACAGCCCGATCAAGGATGCGACGCTGGCTGAACTCAAAGGCAAACGCGTCGGGGTGCAGCGCGGCACGCTGGCGGACAAGTATGCAACCGCGTACTGGGTGCAGAACGGCGTCCAACTGGTCCGCTATCCGACGCAGGACGAGGTGTATCTCGATCTGCGCTCCGGTCGCATCGACGCCGCTTTGCAGGATGCAACCGCTGCGTACTCGGCGTTCCTCACGAAGCCCGAGGGTGCCAACTTCAAGTTCGTCGGCGCGCCCATTGTCGGGACGACGCCCGAGCAGAAGACGCTGTTGGGCGAGGGCTACGGCATTCCGGTCCGCAAGTCCGACGACGATCTGCGCGTGCAATTGAACCAGGCGATCAACGCCATTCGCGCCAACGGTGTCTATCAGTCGATCGAGAAGAAGTACTTCGATTTCGACATTTATTGACCGTCTCGAAGCCGGCGGCGTGAAGGCCGCCGGCATGTTCGACACGCGTGGTCCTGAGAGGGGCTGAAGGAAAGTCATGTCAGAGCTGCAGAGATATCTACCTGCATTGCTGAGAGGCGCCGAGGTAACGCTCGTGCTCGCGCTGCTCTCCGTCGTGCTGGCCATTTGCGTGGGAATGGCGGGGGCAATGGCCAAGCTGTCGCCATCGCGTTTTCTGGTCTCCGTGGCCACGGCCTACACGACGCTGATTCGCGGCGTGCCCGAGTTCGTCATGATGCTGCTGGTGTTCTACGGCGGCCAGATCGTTCTGAACCGGATTGCGGCCGCTTTCGGCCTTCACGCGCCAGACGTCAACGCCTTCGCGACCGCGGTGCTCACCATCGGTTTCATCTTCGGTGCCTACTACACCGAGACGTTTCGCGGCGCGATTCTCGGCGTACCGGCCGGTCAGATGGAGGCCGCCCGCGCATACGGTTTTTCCAGATGGCTCGCGTTTCGCCGCATTCTGTTTCCGCAGATGGTGCGCCTCGCGTTGCCCGCGGCACTCAACAACTGGCTCGTGCTGTTGAAGACCACTGCCATTGCATCGCTGATCGGTTTGCAGGACGTCATGTTCATCGCGGACCAGGCCGGCCGCACGACCCAGGCGCCCATGACGTTCTATCTCGCTGCATGCGCCGTCTATCTGCTGGTGACGTCGGGTTCCACCGCGTGCCTCGCAAGAACACGTGTGCGATTGAACCGGGGCGTGCGTGAAGGGAGTCTGCACCGATGAACTACGAAGAAATGGCTCCACTGGTTGCCGCCTACGCAAACGGTCTTTGGGTCACCATTCAACTGACGGTGTACTCGCTGGCGCTCGGTCTCCTGATCGCCATTCCGCTTGCAGTGTTGCGTGTGTCGCCCAACCGTCTCGCGAGCGGAGCGGTGGCGGCGTATACATGGTTCATGCGCGGCACGCCGTTGCTTGCGCAGCTCATGATCGTCTACTACGGGTTCGGTCAATTCCAGTGGGTGCAGGACGGGTGGCAACGCGGCAATCCGGTGCTGTTGCTGCTGCGCGACCCATTCAGCTGCGCCATGATCGCGCTCACTGCGAACACCTGTGCGTACACGGTGGAGATTCTCGCGGGCGCCATCAGGACGACGCCATACGGAGAAATAGAAGCCGCGCAGGCCTACGGCATGAGCCGGGTGACGGCGTGGCGCCGCATTCTGCTGCCCTCTGCGTTGCGCAGGTTCATTCCGGTTTACAGCAACGAAATCATTCTGTTGCTGCACGGCACGTCGCTGGTGAGCGCCATTACGCTGATCGACCTGACAGGTGCCGCACGCGATTTCTACGCGAACTATTACGCGCCGTTCGAGGCGTTCATTTCCGTCGGGACCGTCTATTTCGGGCTCACCACCCTCTTCACGTTCCTGATCCGACTGACCGAACGCAGATACCTCGCGCATCTGCGGGCACAACCGTTTATCAAACTGGCCAGAGGCTAGAGCCACCTCACATGAACGCACTATCTGTCGAGAATCTTCACAAGCGGTACGGCGAAAACGAAGTATTGAAAGGAGTTTCGTTGGCCGCGAAGCAGGGCGACGTGATCAGCGTGATCGGCTCGTCCGGTTCGGGCAAGAGCACGCTCCTGCGGTGCATCAACTTTCTGGAATCGCCTTCATCGGGCCGCGTGACGTTGAGTGGCGGCGAGGTGCGAACCTCCATGGACAGGAATGGCCAGATCCGCATTTCAGACCCGGCGCAATTGCGCAAGATGCGCACCAAGCTCGCGATGGTGTTTCAGCACTTCAATTTGTGGGCGCACATGACGGTGCTGGAGAACGTCGTCGAAGCACCGCGGCACGTTTTGAAACTCAGCAAGGCGGAGGCCACCGAACGTGCGAAGCGCTATCTCGAACAGGTAGGAATGTCGCGCTTTGCAAATGCCTATCCGGCCCATTTGTCCGGCGGGCAACAGCAGCGCGTCGCAATTGCCCGCGCGCTTGCGATGGAGCCGGAGGCATTGCTGTTCGACGAGCCGACGTCAGCGCTCGACCCCGAACTCGTGGGCGACGTGCTGAAGGTGATGCGCGACCTCGCGGAAGAGGGCCGCACGATGATCGTGGTCACGCACGAAATGGGTTTTGCGCGCGAGGTGTCGAATCACGTCATGTTCCTGCATCAGGGCGTGGTGGAGGAAGAAGGGCATCCGCGCGAAATATTGAAGACACCGAAAAGCGGGCGTCTGCAGAAGTTCCTGTCCGGCGCAGTGAAGTAGCACGGCGGGCGGCAAACACACAGTCATTCATTCGTGGAAGAGACGACACCGGGAAGATCCCATGCAAAACCTGAAACAGAACGACATTGATCATTATCTTCACCCCTATACGAATCTCAGCCTGCATCGTGACGTTGGCCCGATGGTGATCGACCGTGGCGAAGGTGTCTACGTCTACGACACGGAAGGCAAGCGCTATATCGAAGCACTGAGCGGGCTGTTCTGTGCGTCGCTGGGTTTTAGCGAGCAACGGCTCGCCGATGCGGCGGACAGGCAGATGAGAAAGCTGCCGTTCTATCACGCGTTTGGACACAAATCGTCGGAACCTTCCATCCTGCTTGCCGAGAAACTGATCTCCATGGCGCCGGTGCCCATGTCGAAGGTGTTCTTCGCGAATTCGGGATCGGAGGCCAACGACACTGCGGTCAAGCTGATCTGGTATTACAACAATGCGATCGGACGACCGAACAAGAAGAAGATCATTTCGCGAGTGCGTGCCTATCATGGTGTGACGATCGCATCGGCAAGCCTCACGGGTTTGCCGAATAACCACCGCGACTTCGATCTGCCCATTGACCGCATATTGCACGCGGACTGCCCGCACTACTATCGCTACGCGAATCCGGGCGAAACCGAGGAGCAGTTCGCGACGCGCTGCGCCGAGTCGCTTGAGCAATTGATCCTGAAAGAGGGCCCCGAAACGATCGCAGCGTTCTTCGCGGAGCCCATCATGGCGTCCGGCGGCGTGATCGTTCCGCCCGCCACGTACATGGAGAAGATTCAGGCGGTCCTGAAGCGCTACGACATTCTGCTCGTGGCCGACGAGGTTATTTGCGGCTTTGGCCGCACAGGCAACATGTTCGGCTCGCAGACGTACGGCATGCGTCCCGACATGATCGTGATGGCCAAGCAGCTTTCGGCCGGCTACCTGCCCATTTCCGCGCTGATGGTGAACGATGCGATCTATCGCGGGCTCGTTTCGGAAAGCGAGAAGATCGGTACCTTCGGCCACGGTTTCACGTATAGCGGCCACCCGGTGTGTGCCGCCGTTGCTCTGGAGACGCTACGCATCTACGAAGAAGACGGCGTTCTCGAACACGTACGCAGCGTGATGCCGCATTTCCAGCAGCGCCTCGCCGAGCTTGGCACGCATCCCCTCGTCGGCGAGGCGCGGGGTGCGGGGCTGCTTGCGGCCGTCGAGCTGGTCGCAAACAAAGA
The DNA here is from genome assembly GCF_029536165.1 of Paraburkholderia sp. SUR17. NCBI lineage: Bacteria > Pseudomonadati > Pseudomonadota > Betaproteobacteria > Burkholderiales > Burkholderiaceae > Paraburkholderia > Paraburkholderia sp. SUR17. Next base: position 2,444,138 of record NZ_CP120509.1, on the reverse strand, counting down.
GACGAAGGAGCCGTTCCCGCCTTCCGAAGGGGTGGCGACGTATGCGGGCGCGCGCGCGCTCACGCATGGCGTGATTACGCGCGCGCTGGGCGACACGTTCAACTTCTGTCCGCCGCTCATCATCACGCACGATCAGATCGACCAGATGTTCGACGGTTCGAAGAAAGCGCTGGACGATACGCTCGCGTGGCGGCGGTCGCTGGCTCATCGCTGAGTTTGGGGGATACATGAGGGATTTCGAACAGCCGGGCCGCTCGCTCGTCATGTCCACGGAAGGAATGGCCGCGACTTCGCATCCTGCTTCCACGCTGGCCGCAGTCAGGATTCTCGAAGCAGGCGGCAACGCGATGGACGCCGCAATTGCCGCGTGCGCCGTGCAATGCGTCGTGGAACCGGGGTCAACCGGGATAGGCGGTGACTGCTTCGCGCTTTATTCGCGGCGCGGCAGCGACGACATCGTCGGCTTCAACGGTTCGGGCTGGGCGCCGGCAGCGGCCAGCGTGGAGTCGCTTCGTGCGCTGGGCGTGTCTACTATCGAGCGCCATTCGCCGCATGCGGTAACGGTGCCTGGCGCCGTGGATGCGTGGGCCACACTGGCGCGCGATCACGGTTCGCTGCCGCTCTCTGAACTGCTCGCACCGGCCATCAAGCTGGCGCAAGACGGTTATGCAGTCGCACCGCGCGCGGCTGCGGACTGGGCGCATCAGGCGCAGTTGTTGTTGCTGGACGAAACGAGCCGGCGTCACATGTTGATAGACGGCGAGTCGCCGCGTGCCGGTACCGTGCACCGTCAACCGCTGCTTGCCCGCACGTTTGAGGCGATCGCTCAGTCCGGCGCGCGAGCCTTTTACGAAGGGTCCATCGCCGAAGATATCGTTGCGCGTTTGCGCAGCATGGGCGGCCTTCACACGATGAGCGACTTCGCGAAGTTTCACGGCGAATACGTCAAGCCCATCAAGGCGAGCTTTCGCGGCTACGAGGTGCACGAATGTCCGCCGAACGGGCAGGGCATCGTCGCACTGTTGATTCTGAAGATGCTCGAACAGTTCGAAGCCAACGACGATCCGCTCGGCGCCGAACGGCTGCACCGCGAAATCGAAGCAACGCGTGTGGCCTATGCACTGCGCGATGCGCTGCTGGCCGATCCGCGTAGCCGGCAGATGGACGTGGACGAACTGCTGTCCGATGCATCCATCAGTGCGTTGCGCGCGCGTGTCGGCGCAGGCGACGCCGTGCACGACAGGCCGCTTGTAAAGCCCGCCGAACACAAGGACACGGTCTATATCTGCGTGGTCGACAAAGAACGCAACTGCGCGAGCTTCATCAATTCGCTGTTTCATCCGTTCGGCAGCGGCATCATGGCGCCCGAAACCGGCGTCATACTGCACAACCGCGGGCAGAGCTTCTCGATGGAGGCTGGGCACCCGAATGCGATTGCCCCGCATGCAAGGCCCATGCACACCATCATCCCCGGCATGGTGACGCGCGACGGCAAGGTGCAGATGACGTTCGGCGTGATGGGTGGCCACTATCAGGCAATGGGGCATGCGCATTTTCTGTCGAAGGTGCTCGACTATGGCCTCGACATGCAGACGGCCATGGACCTGCCGCGCCTGTTCCCACGGCCCGGCACGCGTCTGGTGGAAGCCGAAAGCACGTTGCCGGCTGCGGTGCGCGAGGCGTTGACGCGACGTGGTGTGGAACTGGTTGCGCCGAACTGGGCGATTGGCGGCGCGCAGGCCATCCGCATCGATTGGGATGCCGGCACGCTGATCGGTGCTTCCGATCACCGCAAGGACGGATGCGCATTGGGCATCTGACACGCGCCGTCATTCGCGGCGCCGACACACAACGGCGAGATACATAATGGAAAAGCAGCAAGTCTTGCGCGGCGACGGCGCAATTCGCCGCGAGTCGCCGTATGGCTCTTCGAAAGAGAACACGTACGCGGGTGTCGTGTCGTTCATGCGTCGCCTGTACACGAAGGACCTGACCGGCATCGACCTCGCGATCACCGGCGTGCCGCTCGATATCGCCACGACGAATCGCCCTGGCGCGCGGCTCGGCCCACGCGCGATTCGTGCCGCGAGCAGTCAGCTCGGCGTATTGCTGCCTTATCCGTGGGGTATCAATCCGTTCGACGACTACGCGGTGATCGACTACGGCGATTGCTGGCTGGACGTGCACAATCCGTCCACCGTCAAGGAGGCCATTGTTGCCCACGCCCACGCCATACTCGCCGCGGGTTCGAAAATGCTGACGCTGGGCGGTGATCACTACATCAGCTACCCGTTGCTCGTGGCTCATGCGCAGAAGTATGGCGAGCCGTTGTCGTTGATCCATTTCGACGCACATTGCGACACGTGGCCCGACGATCAACCGGACAGCCTCAACCACGGCTCGATGTTCTACAAGGCTGTGAAGGAGGGACTCATCGATCCAGAGCACTCCGTGCAAGTCGGCATACGCACGTGGAATGACGACTTCATGGGCGTCCACGTGCTCGACGCACCGTGGGTGCACGAATACGGCGTCAAGGCGACGGTCCAGAAGATTGTCGAAATTGTCGGCGAGCGGCCCGCCTATTTCACGTTCGACGTCGACGGTCTGGATCCGGCGTTCGCGCCGGGTACCGGCACACCCGTACCCGGCGGTCTCTCCACGGCGCAGGCGTTGTCGATCATTCGCGGGCTGACGTCGATCGATATGGTGGGCGCAGACGTAGTCGAAGTGGCGCCTGCATACGACCATGCGGACATTACCGCGCTCGCGGCGGCACACGTGGCGAGCGAATTGATCTGTCTGTTCCGGCACCGGGCACGCGAAGCGCAAGGCCGGTGAGCGCGTGCGGCTAGAACGCTGCTGAATTCCGGGCGGTCGGCATCGCCCGGAAGTTTGCAATCGTGTCAGCAATAAATTTAGGTATACAAAATATTCAGACATAAATGTCGCGCGCTTCTGATCGACTTCCCTTGACCACGCAACGACGGAGAAAAAGCAATGAAATGGATAGCATCGACCACGTTGGCATGTGCCGCCGGCATGTGCAGTAACGCCTTCGCGCAGAGTTCGGTGACGCTCTACGGTGTCATCGATGAATCGATCCAGTACACGCACAACACAGGCGGCGCGAGTAACGGAATCAAACTGCAGTCCGGGCAGATGTCCATCAGTCAATGGGGCTTGCGAGGTACGGAAGACCTGGGCGGCGGGCTGAGTGCACTGTTCAACTTGCAGAACGGTTTCAACGTCAACAACGGCAAGATGAACTCCGGGTTACTGTTCGGCCGCAAGGCTTATGTCGGACTGGCGGGTGCGTTCGGCACAGTGACGATGGGCCGTCAACAGGATACGTTGCAGGATCTCGTTTTACCCATTCAGGGCGACAATTTTCTCGAGTACTTCACCGCGCCGGGCGACGTGGACAACGCGGACGGATCGGTGCGCAACAGTAACGCCGTCAAATGGACGAGCCCGTCGTGGGGCGGGCTGCAGGCCGCCGCGATGTATGGGTTCGGCGGGGTGGCCGGTTCAGTGGGCTCGGGGCAGGCATACAACGCGGCACTCTCCTATAGCCGCGGACCCCTGACGATAGCGGGTGGCTACGCGCACATCGACAATGGCAACACGGTGTTGTCGAAGCGCGGCACGAGCAGCGCTGACAGCATCTTCCTTTCGCCGGTCAACAATGCCTACGCAACGGCCAGCGGGATCAACATCGCTCGCGCGGGCGCAACGTACGCAGTGGGTTCCGTCACGCTGGGCGGCTACTACAGCTACGCCGAGTATCTCGCCGATGGAAACTCGACCTTCAGGAATGCAGAACGCTACAACAACGGTTCAGTGTTTGCGGCCTGGCAGGCTACGCCGGCGTTGTTGTACGAGGTTGGGTACAACTACCTGAAGTCGCACGGCGATTCATCCGCAACGTATCAGCAAGTCACGCTGGCTGCCGACTACGCACTCAGCAAGCGCACGGACGTGTACGGCACGATGAGCTACGGCCATGCGTCAGGCAACAACGGCGCGGGCGCGGCGCAGGCGGTGATATCCGACGCCTACGTGGACGGAGGGAAGGCAACGCAGGAACTCGTGATCGTGGGCGTACGGCACCGGTTCTAGTCCGCTATGGGAAGTGGGCGCCGGCGTGCCCTGCACATGTCGGCGCCGCTACGGCGCGGGCGCTTTGCGGCGCATGCAGGCTGGGCATCCGTCTTCGTCACAGCCAGGGGCAGTGTCCGTGCCTTCGTATGGGCTAAGCGTGTACAAGAATCCCACTAAACGGTATTGTGGATAGTTCACCATGTTGGCATAGACGACGGATGGTGCTCACTTAGCCTTCTATGAGATCGAAAAATGTGGGTGATTGAGCGTCAGATCAAACTCCATGGGCTCGATGATTGATTTTTGACAAATCTCCAATTGCGGGATTATAGTCACGCCAACCGAACCAAACCGAGCGTGACCGCATGGAGACACCCAACATGGCCCCCGACCAACGCAACGGCGCATGCGTCGTGCTGGAGACCGCGCGCGATTCGGGCGTGAACGTCTGCTTTGCCAACCCCGGCACGACTGAAATGCCGTTCGTCCGTGCGCTCGATCTGGTGGCCGGCGTGCGGGCCGTTCTGGGGTTGTTCGAGGGCGTCTGCACAGGCGCGGCGGATGGCTACGGCCGCATGGCGGGCAAGCCCGCCATGACGCTGCTGCACTTGGGACCGGGGCACGCGAACGGTATTGCGAACCTGCACAATGCCCGCCGCGCCCGCACGCCCATTCTCAACATCGTCGGCGACCACGCACGCGCGCATCTGCAGTACGACGCGCCGCTCACATCCGACATCGAATCGTTGGCCCGTCCCGTGTCCGTCTGGTACCGCAGCGTGGCGACCGAAGCCGACCTCGGCCGTGATACGAACGACGCCATCGCCGCGACCATGGGCGCCCAGCGTGGCGTCGCGACGCTCGTGCTGCCCGTCGATCTGCAATCCGTGAATTCGCCTGCATCGAACCCGTCAGGCATACCGAAGATTGCGACACCGTCGTTCGACCCCGCAAACGTCGCGGCTGTCGCGGATCTGGTGGCTGCAGGCGCGCCGATCACGTTTCTGATGGGCGATCGCGCGCTCTCCGCTCGCGGTCAACGGGCCGCTGCCCGAATTGCAGCGGCTACGGGATCGACGTGCTTCAGCGAGACATTCCCCGCGCGGACAGAGCGGGGCGGCGGCCTGCCCGACATCGACCGGCTGCCCTATTTCCCGGAGCCGGCGCGCGAAGCACTGGCCGGGCGCCTCGTCGTGCTCGCCGGTGCGCGCGCGCCCGTCACGTACTTCGCCTACGAAGGCATTCCGGGCGAGCTTGCGGCGCCCGAGAATATTCTCACGTTGGCCGCGCCAGGCGAGGCCGCCGACGAGGCGCTGGAGGCGCTGGTTCAGCGCATCGAAGCGGCAGCCGGCGTGCCCGGCGTGGAAACGGGCCACTGGCCGGTGGATGCCGGCCCGCTCACGCCGCAGGCCGTGGGACGCATTCTTTCGAATGCATTGCCCGACAACGCGATCGTTTCGGTGGAAGGCGGCACCTGCGGGTATCCGTTCGTGACGGCATCGGCACGTGCTCGTCGGCACACCATTCTGACCAATACGGGCGGCGCAATCGGTCAGGGTTTGCCGGTTGCGTTGGGTGCCGCGGTGGCGTGCCCGGATCGTCGTGTGTTCGCGCTGCAGTCGGACGGCAGCGCGCAATACACGATCCAGTCGCTGTGGACCATGGCGCGGGAGCGCCTGCCCATCGTCATTCTGATTGCGTCGAACAGACGTTACGGAATCCTTCAGACCGAACTGAAGCGCAGTGGTTTTCCCGACGACGCCCCGAACTCGCGTCGCCTCACGCTGCTCGACGATCCCCCCATCGACTGGCTTTCGCTTGCGCGCGGCTACGGCGTGCCGGCCGAAGCAGTGAGCACCACGCAAGCGCTCGAACAGGCTCTTGCAAGCGCGCTCGCGGACACGGAAGGGCCGCGGCTCATCGAGATGCGCCTGCCTTGAATCTCAACTTCACTACTTCCTGAATCTCTACGGGTTTCGTCATGGATCTGCAACTCAAAGGAAAGGTCGCCTTCATTACGGGCGGCAGCATGGGGATCGGCAAGGCGGTCGCACTCGAACTGGCTCGCGAAGGCGTCAACGTTGCCATTGCGGCTCGCCGCATGGAGCATCTCGACAGCGCGGCAGCGGAAATTCGCGAGGCGCTCGCGTCGGCCGGCGACAGTGTTGGCGCGATTCTGCCGGTCAGCGTGGACACCACGAGCATGGCTTCGGTGGAAGCGGCGATGGCGGCAACCGTCGAACGCTTCGGGCGGCTCGACATCCTGCTGAACGGCGCCGCGCATCCGGGCGGCCTCGTGCGGGCAGAACTGGAAAACGCGGATCCCGACGGGTTGCTGCAGGACATCGACATCAAGGTGGTGGGCTATCTGCGCTGTGCCAAGGCCGCGGCGCCGTATATGCGTCGCAACGGCTTCGGCCGGATCATCAACATCGGCGGGCTGACGGGCCGCGGCAGCAAGCAGCTTTCCGGCATGCGCAACGTTGCCGTCGTGCACATGACGAAGACGCTGTCGGACCAGTTGGGCCCTGACGGCATCACGGTGAATACGATTCATCCGGGGGTGGTGGAGACTCCGCACATTCACGAGCTTTATGAGAAGGAAGCGCAAAAGCAGGGGCTCACAGCCAGTCAGGTGGAGGCCAACTACGTGAAAGCCACGCCGATTCGCCGTGTTTTGCAGCCCGAAGAAATGGGCTGGATCGTGGCGTTTCTCGCCTCGCCGAAGTCCGGCTCCATCACCGGCGAATCTGTGGGCTGCGACGGCGGCCTCACGCGCGGCATTTTCCTTTGACACGAGGAGTATCGATTCATGACCGCAACTGTACTGGTCGCAACGGCGGGGCAGGGCATTCTGCGCTCCAATGACGATGGCAAGACCTGGCATCGTCTCGGGCTCGAAGAACCCATCGAGTTCGACGGCATCGTTCGCGCGCTTGCCGTGGACCCTTCGACGCCCTCGCGCATCTACGCCGGAGCGGACTCGGGCTTGTGCATCAGCGACGACGGCGGTGCGCACTGGCACCGGCCCACAAACCTGCTGAACGGCCTGACGGTGTGGTCCATCGCGATCGACCCCAACCATCCTTCCGTGCTCTATGCCGGTACGGGCGCGCCCTCGCGTGCAGCGCTCTACAAATCGACCGACGCCGGGCTCACATGGACGCGTGCGACGCCCGAGTTCCCCGAGTTCTGTTCCGGCGTTCATCGTCCACGGCTGCTCACCATCTGTGTCGATCCCGATAACAGTCGCGACGTCTGGTTCGGCCTGGAAGAGGGCGGGGCCTGGCGCAGTCGCGACGCGGGCGCGAGCTGGACGCGCATCGACGGTCCCGGTACGGCGATCCGCAACAGCGACATTCACGCCATCGCCGTGTTGCCCGCCACAAGCGACAAAGCGAAGACCACGGTGCTGCTCACCGTCAACGCTGTCTACGTGAGCGAGGACGACGGCGAGACATGGAACGGAAAACTTTCGCGTGAGCGCTTCGACGGCCTCTACTACACGCGGACCGTTACGCAACTGCCGGGGCCGGACGGCGATCTGCTCATGGCGATCGGCGACGGCACACCCGGCAGCCGCACACGCATCTACCGGTCGCACGACCGCGGTCACGAATGGATCGAGATGGAACTCGACATGCCGCCGAACTCGACGTTCTGGGCCTTCGGCGTGCATGCGGCGCAGCCGCAGCGGGTCTATGCAGGCACCAAATACGGTCATCTTTTCTGCTCGCACGACGGTGGCCGCCGCTGGACAAAGCAATGGCGCGAATTCAGCGAGATCACGGCGGTGGCGTGGACGCCATTCGAGGCACCGCTTGTCGCTCATGTCCAGTCGACGCACTGATTGAAGAGGGAGACCAGCCATGACGCCTTCGGAAATCGAGGAACGTGTGCGTGCGGCGAATGCATCGGGGTTGCCGCTGCGCACACCGCAGATTCAGAGAACGCACCTTTCGCTCTTCGTGCGCGACCCCGTCACCTCGAGCGAATGGTATGCGCAAGTGCTCGGTATGGCCGAGACGGCACGCAGCGAACAGTGGGTGTTCATGTCGTTCGGCAAGAAGCACCACGATATCGCGCTGATTCGCGCGGCCTCGGACGCTGAACTCGGCACGATCGGCCTGCAGCACTATGGCCTCGAGATTGCCGGCGACATCATGGAACTGCGTCGCCTTTACGGCATGCTGCTGCGGCGCAAGGTGCCCATCGTGAAGATCACAGACCACAAGGTGGGTATCGGCGTGTACTTCACGGACCCGGACGGAAACCGGCTCGAATTCTTCTGCGAGACAGTGAAGGACGACGAAGAAGGAAAGCGCGTGTTGAACCGGCACCACGCGCCCAGTGATCCGACGCAGCTGGAACCGTTGTTCGAATAAGCGCGCGACCGATGTGCCGCACACGTCCCGCCAATAACTTTCGGAGTACTTCAGATGAGCAAGACCGCCAATTTCGAAACCTATCATATTCGCAAGTGGTATACGCAGATCGAAGATACGCTTGCCAACGAGTCCGGTGAACTGGCCGACGGCGAACCGCTGCGCAAGATCGTGATCGCGGCGGTCATTCATAACCCGTACGCCGGGCGCTTCAGCCAGAACCTCGAAGAACTCGTGAACCCCTCGCCGGCATTGGGTGCCGAATTTGCCCGCCGAATCCGCGAGCTGAGTGGCGAGCGCAATATCGAGAGCTATGGCAAGGCGTGTCTCGTCGGCTCGACCGGCGAGTACGAGCACGGCAACGCATTGCTGACGGCGATATTTGCCGAACCGGTGCGTGAGGCGCTTGGCGGCGGCAAGGCGTGGGTGCCGTCCACCGGCAAGCGCGGGGGCATCAACACGGTCATCGACGTGCCGCTCGCACACAAGGACGCGTTGTATGTCCGCTCGCACTACGACACCGTCACGTGTCTCGTCCCCGACGCTCCTGGCGCCGACGAAGTGGTGGCGATCTTCGCCTTCGCGACGCGCGGCCGTCTGCATGCGCGGCTCGGTGGTCTGAAGTCCTCGGAGATTGTCGGCAAGGACGGGCTCGTCTAAGCGGATCGATGCCCTGGAGAGCGAGCGATGAATACCTTGCCGGTGCAGGAAGGCTGGATTGTCAACGACGGGCTGCGGCTGCGCCATATCAGCTGGGGACGCGAGGATGCGCCGCCCGTCGTGATGCTGCACGGTCTGCGCAGCTATGCGTACACGTGGGAGCCCGTGGCCGCAGCGTTGGCCGATAGTTACCGTGTAATCGCGCTTGACCAGCGCGGCCGCGGTTTGAGCAACTGGGACCCGCAGCGCAACTATTACGCCGAGGCCTATGCCCGCGATCTCGAAGTGCTCGTGGACGCGCTCGGGCTGCGCCGGTTCGTGCTCGTCGGTCATTCGATGGGCGGCGCCAACGCGTTCGTCTACTCGGGCAAACATCCTGAGCGCCTGGCTGGGCTCGTGGTTGAAGACATGGGGCCTGGCGCGTCGGCAAGCTCCCAGGGTTCGGAGCGCATCAGACGCGAACTGCGCGACACGCCCGATGCCTTTAATTCATGGGATGAGGTCCGCGCATTCTGGCGCCGGCAGCGCCCCAACATTTCGGACACCGCACTGGAGTCGCGCGTTGCGCACTCCCTGAAGACCGGCGAAAGCGGCCGCATCGTCTGGCGGCATGACGCCGCCGGCATCGCGGCGGCGCGCCTTGCGGCAACGCCGGCGCAACTGGTTGATCTGTGGCCGTTCGTGACGGGGCTCACGATGCCGACGCTCGTGCTGCGTGGAAGCGATTCGGATTTTCTGTCCGCGGCGACGCTGGAAAAGATGGCGGCGGCTTCGTCGCAGATCTGCACCGTGAGCATTCCGCAGGCAACGCACTACGTTCACGACGACCAGCTTGCCGCATTCAACGTGGCGCTGCGTGCGTGGCTCGATCATCTGAACGACGCGGTATGGCGCGAGGGGGCCTGAGCGGTGAAGACGGACAACACATACAGGCCGTCGGTCGTCATCGTGGGCGCCGGGCCCAATGGTGTCGCGATGGCGAACATGCTGGGGCTGTACGGCATCGCCACCGTGGTGATCGAAAAGACCCCGCAAATCGTGGAGTTTCCGCGCGCGGTGGGCATCGACGACGAAGCGCTACGTCTGTTCCAGACCGCAGGACTCGCAGACGAACTCTGCCGCGACATCATCCAGAACGTGCCGCTGCGCATGTTCAAGGCGAACGGACGATGCTTTGCCGACATCCGGCCTTCGGGGCGCGAATTCGGTTGGTGGCGGCGCAACATCTTCATGCAGCAGCTTGCGGAAAAAACCTTGCGCGCGGGGCTCGCGCGCTATCCGCACGTCTCGCTTCGCTTGAGTGAAGAAGTGGTGGATCTGCAGCAGGACGACACAGGCGTGACGCTGCACGTTCGCCGCGTAGACGGTGAGACGTACGCGCTGGAAGCCGACTATGTCGTGGCCGCGGATGGCGGTCGCAGTCCGCTGCGCGAGATGCTGGGCGTGAAGCTGGAAGGCACGACCCATCCCATCAAATGGGTGGTGACCGATGTCAGGAACGCGGACATGGACCAGCCCTGCACGGCACTCGTGTGCGATCCGCGCCGGCCCAACGTCTGTGTGTATCTGCCGTTCAACTACCGACGCTGGGAATTCCTCGTCTTTCCTCACGAGAACGAGGAAGAGATCGCCACGCCTGCATCGATCCGACGATTGATTGCGCCGTACGTGAGCAACGTCGACGAGATCGAGATCGTGCGCGCGCGAACCTACACGCACCATTCGCGCATCGCCAGTCGATTTGTCGTGGGCCGTGTCGCATTGATCGGCGATGCGGCGCATCTGACACCGCCCTGGATCGGCCAGGGCCTCAACGCGGGTCTGCGTGACGTCGGCAATCTGGCGTGGAAGCTGGCCGGCGTCGTGCAAGGGCGCCTGCGGCCCGAGGTGTTGCATACCTACGAGTCCGAACGGCTCGATCACGTGCGCGCCATGATCAGTCTTGCCGACACCTTCGGGGCCATGCTCATGCCCACGAATCGCGTGGCGGCCTGGCTGCGCGACAGTTTCTTCAGCCTTGCGCGCTTCGCGCCTGCTCTGCGCAACTACGTGTTGCAGATGCGGTTCAAGCCCATGCCGAGCTACACGAACGGCGTCGTGTTGCCGGGCACTTTGGGCACTTCTGTCGCGACGGGCAGGATGATCGTTCAGCCCGACGTGGAAACCGCGGACGGCGTGCGTCGAAAACTGGACGACGTACTGGGTCCGTGGTTCGCCATCATCGGCTGGCGTTGCGATCCGCTCGCGCATCTGTCGGCTGACGACCGTAGCTACTGGCATGCGCTCGGCGTGAAATTCGTTCAGGTGAGTCGTTCGCGCAGCGGGGTGTCCGGTGAAGACCGCATGGACAGCGCATATGGCAGCGAGTGTGTAGAAGACGTCGATAACGTATTGGCGGAGTGGTTCCATCAGCACCCAGGGCCTATCGTGCTCGTACGCCCTGACCGTTACGTCGCGGCGCAGACTGACGTGGCAGGGTTGGCCGATCTGGCCAGCCGCTTTCAGGCGTTCGCGTCCCCACAGCTGGAGGAAGCCGATGTTTGTTGAACAGCGTATCTACACGCTCGTGCCGGGCGGCACAGCGGAATATTTGAGGCTGTACGCGGAGCACGGCCGCGAGGCGCAGGAGCGCATTCTTGGCACGATGCTCGGTTGCTTCACGACCGAGGTCGGCCCGCTCAACCAGCTTGTGTATCTATGGGGCTTCGAGTCGCTTCAGGACCGCACCGAACGCCGCGTGCGACTGATGGCCGACGCTGCATTCAGAGATTTCCGCGGCAAGGTGCGCCCTCTGCTCGTGCGGCAAGAGAACCTTATTCTCAAGCAGGAAATCGGTGGCGTGCTCGCGCGCCGTCCGCCTCAGTAGTGTCTGGTTTTAGCCTGCGTGATCGAGGTGCTTACATTGAAACCCGCTGAATACGCCTATGCCAACGAATGTTTCTGCATCGCCGGCGCATGAGTCGGCCTACCCGTCGCTTTGCTTCTATATCGACGGTGTTTTCCATGCCGCCGGCCATCGCCGCACGCGTCCTGTGTTCGATCCCGGAACGGAGCAGGTCATCGGAGAACTTCCGCTCGCCGATACCGACGACGTTGCGTGTGCCGTGGATGCCGCCCATCGCGCGTTCGAGCGGTGGAAACGCGAGTCGCCACTCGCGCGTTCCGACATTCTGCGCAGGGCAGCCGCGTTGATCCGCGAACGTGCGGTCGAGATTGGTCGCCATATCACGATGGACCAGGGCAAGCCGTTGCAGGAGGCGATAGCGGAGGTGGCATCGTCTGCCGAGCATCTTGAGTGGCATGCCGAAGAGGGGCGGCGCATCTACGGGCGCGTCGTGCCGGCCCGCTCGCCCGACGTGCAGCAGACGGTGCTGCGCGAACCGGTTGGCGTGTGCGCCGCGTTTTCGCCGTGGAATTTTCCGTTCAACCAGGCATTGCGCAAGATTGCGGCCGCGCTCGCCTCGGGCTGCACGCTGGTGTTGAAGGGACCGGAAGAAGCGCCCAGCGCGATCGTCGCGCTGGCACGCGTCTTTCATGACGCGGGGCTGCCACCGGGCTGTCTGAACGTGCTGTGGGGCGTGCCGTCCGAAGTATCGGCGCAACTCATCGAATCTCCGAAGGTGCGCAAGATCTCTTTCACGGGATCGGTGCCCGTCGGAAAGCAACTGGCTGCGCTCGCGGGTGCGCACATGAAGCGCATGACGATGGAACTGGGCGGACACGCGCCCGTGATCGTCTGCGACGACGCCGACGTGGCGCGCGCCGCCGCCATGCTGGCCGCCTACAAGTTTCGCAACGCCGGGCAGGTATGCGTTTCGCCCACGCGTTTCTTCGTGCAGCGCCGCGTGTACGAGCGCTTCGTCTCCGCATGGCTCGACGCGATGGCGACCATTCGCGTGGGCCACGGCCTCGAGCCCGGCGTCACGATGGGCCCGCTCGCACATGCACGGCGGCTTGCCGAAATGGAAGCCTTCGTGAGCGATGCGAAAGCAAAGGGCGCGGAAATCGCGGCGGGCGGCACGCGGCTCTTCAGTCGCGGCCATTACTTCGCACCGACTGTTGTGCTGGCGCCTCGCTCCGATACACGGTTGATGTGCGAAGAACCGTTTGGTCCCATTGCGGCGCTCGTGCCGTTCGACGAACTCGACGCGGCGATTGACGAAGCGAACAGGCTGCCTTTCGGGCTCGCGTCTTATGCGTTCACTACGTCGTCGCGCAACGCGCATCGCATCAGCCGAAACCTGGAGGCGGGCATGGTCAACATCAACCACTTCGGCATGGGCCCGGCGGAGATTCCATTCGGCGGGGTGAAAGAGAGCGGCTTCGGTAGCGAAGGCGGAACGGAGACCTTCGACGGCTATCTGGTCACGAAATTCGTTACGCAGCTTAACTGAACGACGACGCGTGTCGACGGTTCAGATGGCCTGCCCGATGCGCGTGGCCGCGTCGACGAGCAGTTTGCCGAGCACGCTCTGGTCGAACAGCGAGAAATGCTCTTCACGAAACACGAGCGACACGCTGCTGTTGATGTCGCCGTTGCTCGCGGCAGCAATGGGCGCGGCAATACCGACGAACCCCTGGTCCAGTTCGCCGCGCGAAAGGCAGTAACCGCTCTCCACGATGTGCTGGCAATGCCGCCAGAATGCGGTCCAGTCTTCGAATTCACCCATTTCCGCGCGATGTCGTTCATGTAAACGTTTGAGCCGGGTACGCGACATCGAGGCGACGATGGCTTTCGAAGACGCACCATGAAAGAGCGGCATGATGCGTCCGCGCCCGAAACCGAGTTGCAGGTTTTCTACGCCCGTTTCGTGCAGGACGTTGATGATCTGTTCGTCGTACAAGGTGGACACGAGTGCGTCGCCGCCCGTCAGCTGCGCGAGTTTCTGCACCACAGGTGTGGCGGCCATAAGCATCGGGTCCGACTGGCGCATGTTGTAGTCGAGATGGATGATGCGCGGCCCCAGCGTGTAGGCGCCGTTGTGGCTCACGAGCAGGCCGACGGAGACCAGTTCCTTAACGTAGCGGTAGCACGTGGTTCGCGAGAAACCCATGTGTTCGGCGATGCCTTCTGCCGTCATCGACATGGCCGAAGACGAGAAGACGTCAAGGATGGAGAGCATTTTGGTGAGGCTCGACATGAACGGTCCGTAGCGAAATGTATTGTGCAGAAAGGCCGTAGCAAGGGCGGCTGCGGTCAGTTTCGACCTTACCCGGCAGGCTCATATTGCGGGATTTCAGCAGGGAAATTTCGATTTATGGCGTGGTAGTTTATCGCCAATCCTGCATTGTGCCGATTCGGGATAACAGCGCGAAAAATGGACTTCTAATATCGGGTTCGTGTAGCCGGATCGTCAGCGGGCGCTTCGCCTCGCTCTTCGGCAGCGGATCTGCGGGCGGTGCGCTGGCCCGACTATACCGACACATGACGGAGGAGACGTAATGCTTCAGCAGACGCAGGCCCCGCATCCCGGGCTCAGGCAAGGTGCCTTGAGTATCGGATTCATCATCTTTTTCGTCGTCTCGGCGGCGAGCCCGTTGAGCGTGCTGGCGGGCGGCTTTCCGATCGGCATCATGCTCGGCAATGGACCCGGCACGCCCGCGCTGCTGCTCGTGACGCTTGGCATTCTGCTCACGTTCTCGGCCGGCTATACCGCGATGGCGCGCCACGTCACGAACGCCGGGGGTTTCTACGCGTTTTCGTGCCGCGGCCTGGGTGGCCTTCTGGGTGGTGGCGCAGGCATGCTCGCCATGTTCTGCTACAACATTCTGCAGATTGGCGTCTATGGTCTCTTCGGCGCGGTTGTTTCGGACACCGTTTCAACGGCTTTCCATCTCGTGTTGCCCTGGTGGGTCTATTCGTTCATGGCGCTGGCGAGCGTCGCGATACTCGGGTATCGGCAGATCGATCTGTCGGCGCGCCTGCTCTCCGTGATGGTGACCGCCGAGTATCTGACCATTCTCGTGCTCGACGCGTGCATCCTGCTGAAAGGCGGCGAAGCGGGCGTCAATCTGGATGCCTTCAAACCCGCGGCCGTATCGAGCGGTTCGCCTTCTATCGGGCTGTTGTTCTGCTTCGCCGCGTTCATCGGCTTCGAAGCGACCACGATCTACGGCGAGGAAGCACGCGACCCGAAGCGCGCCATTCCCATTGCGACATTTGCGGCCGTGCTGCTCATTGGCGCGTTCTATTCGCTTTCGCTGTGGGCCATGGTGGTGGGGGCCGGCGCGAACAAGATCGTTCCTGCGCTGCAAGCCATGCAGGATCCGACTACGTTCATCTACGGCCTTTCCGACCGCTATGCGGGGCATGGCCTCACGCAGGTGATCCGTGTGCTGTTCATCGTGAGCATCTACGCCGGGTTGCTCGCCTTTCATAACTCCGCGGCCCGATATTTCTTTGCCAGCGGACGCGACCGTTTGTTGCCGCAAGTGCTCGGACGTGCACACGGGCGACATCAGAGCCCGCACGTCGGCTCGCTGCTGCAATCGTTCATTGCAGCGGTTGTGGTGGGCATATTCGCGCTGCTGCACGCGGACCCGGTGCTCCAGTTGTTCGCCTGGCTCTCGAACGTGGCGACGCTATGCGTGATCCTGCTCATGGCGATTACCTCGGCAGCCGTGATCGGCTTCTTTCGTCGGCGCTCGGGAATTCATTCCGCCGCGCGCGAGAGCTGGGTACGTACGCAGGCATTGCCCGCCGTCTCGTGCGTGCTGCTGACTTACGTGCTCATTACAGCGATCAGGCACTTCGATGTGTTGACGGGCGCGAGCGGCTGGCTGGCCGACGCGTTGTGCTCGCTCGTGCCGCTCGCGGTGCTGCTCGGTGTGGCGTTGGCCGCGCGGTTGCGTCGGGTATCGGTGGAGCACTATCGGCGGCTGGGCACGTACACGCCTTAAACAGGTTCCGCACGCTGCACGCGGTATCACGGTTCGGGAAGTGGCGCGCGCGGAATATCGATTTCGAAGATACTGCCGCCCACGCTCGACTGAACGTAACGCACCTCGCCGCCGTGAGCCATGGCGATGGCTCGCACGACGGACAAACCGAGCCCGGATCCTCCGGACTCCCGCGAGCGCGATGCGTCGCCGCGTGTAAAGGGATTGAAGGCGTGGCGTGCGAATTCCGGGGTGAGGCCAGGGCCTTCGTCCTCCACGCGCAGCACCACATGTGTGTCGCGGGGCTCCACCTCGACGCGGAGCCGGCCAGCATGCGCATAGCGACGTGCGTTATCGAGCAACGCGAGCAACGCCTGCCGGATTCGCGGACCGTCGCAACGCAGGATGACGGGCACGATATGGAGTTCGACGCGAAGGCCGGCTTCCTCCAGCGCCGGGCGGATCGAATCGACGGCGTGCTCGACTTCGGCGCCGATCTCGGTTGGCTCGATGCGCATTTGCATGCGGCCGCTGTCTTGCAGCGTGACGACACGCAGGTCTTCCACCAGACGCGAGAGGCCCTCCACCTGAAACAGCAACCCACGGAACAGCGCTTCGTCGGGGCGGAATACCCCGTCGCTCAAGCCTTGCAGGCGACCCTTCAGGATGGTGAGCGGCGTACGCAGTTCGTGCGCGATGGCCGCGTTCCAGGCCGCCATGTCGGCGGCCATGTCCTGCAGTTTCATTGCCATCGTGTTGAAGTCGTCTACCAGATGCGCCGTTTCGCCGAGCGAGCGATCGCCTGGCACCGCGCGCGCGGCGAGGTCGCCTGCCGCGATGCGGCGTGCGCCCTCCGCGAGCGAATTGAGCGGAGCGAGAATGCGCCTCGCGAGGCGCAAGGCAATGATGACCGCGACGATAAGCGCCACGAGCAGCAGCGCGGCGAAGATCAGGTAGTCCGGCGCCTGCGGGATGAGCATGTCCTCGGGCGGGCCCGGCGGCAGAGGTATGAACGTATAGAGCAAACCGTAGATCACGAACGAACCCACGAACGCGATCAGCGTCGTGATGACCGCGACGAGCCCCATCGACATCACGATCTGCCGGCTCAGCCGGTTGCGCTGCGGCATCGGCCCTTCTTGAGTCGGCATCAGCTTTCCATGAGCCGGTAGCCGACGCCGCGCACCACCGACATCATGCCTGGTGCACCGCCCTGGTCGAGCTTCTTGCGCAGGTTGCAGACGTGGCTGTCCACAGTGCGTTCCAGCGCGTCGCCACCGGGCAGGCAGGCGTCCACCAGTTCGCCGCGGCTGAATACGCGGGTGGGCGACTTCGCGAGGTGGGCCAATATCCGGAACTCGGTCAACGTGAGCGCAAGCGGCGCTTCGCCGGCCTCGCTCACCACCTTGGCCACGTATCGCTCGGTATCGATTTCGAGCTTGCCGGCGCGTAGAAGCCCTGGCGAGCGCGAAACGCCGACGCGCCGCAACACGGCCCGCACGCGCGCGACGACTTCCACGGGATTGAAGGGTTTGACGATGTAGTCGTCCGCGCCAAAACGCAGGCCCTGCAGGCGGTCGATGGCCTGATCGAGCGCCGTCAGCATAATGACGGCCGTATTGCTGCGGCGACGCAATTCGACGAGCACTTCCCAGCCGTCCTTCTTCGGCATCTTGACGTCCAGCAGCACGAGGTCCGGCTTCAGTACGGGGTGCACATCAATGGCGGTTTGCCCATCGGTCACGCGGTAGGTGCGAAACCCTTCGCGCACGAGGTACGCGTCGAGTATTTCGGCAATTTCCGGTTCGTCTTCCGCAATCAGGATCAGCGCATTGTTCATGCTTCTATCTCGGGTCTCGACAGCGCGCATTCGGCTGCTTACGCCTGTAATGCTGGCACAGGGCGGGGCGCCGGTTAATGGTCTCCACGGAATCTCAATGGTATCTCAACACTCTTTGGCGGCCACGCGCCTAAGATGGGCGCACGCCTGTATAGCGGTCAATGCGTGGTACGAAATACGGCAGGACTGCTGCGGCAGGTCAGACAAAATATCGGAAAAACGATACGAGGTGCGGGGATGCGATTTCGCAGGCGGGATGGTGTCGTTGTCGAGGCCAGCCGGTGGTTTTTTCCTGAAAAGCACCCTCGGGTTCAGTTTCGCGGCGGCAAGTGGATGATCGCGACGCCCGACGGGTGGCGCGAAGTGAAGGCAGGCGACTGGATTCTGACGGATAGCACCGGCAATTCGTGGCCCATGTCGAACCTTTCGTTTTGCCAGGTATATGAGCCGATGCGTGAACCGATGCGTGAGCCAATGTGCGAGCCGAAGCGCGACCCCGAAGTCTGATGTTGTTTGCCTGAGGCTCCGGGCGTTGGTCCGTGAGTATCGGGGCCTCCCTGGCCAGCCCCGCGGGTTGGCCTTTTTTCTTTGTGCGTCCGGATCGCCATAGCCGCTATATGGGTGCGCTGTATGAGCGGCCGTGGCGTGAGTCTTCATCGAATCTCCATCGAACCTCCATGCGCTGTGGCGACAGCCAACCGAAGATGCACGTGCTGACGAAACGCGTCAGTTCGTCAACCTGAGGTGTTCCATGAGTCGCCACGCGCCTGCTGCACGGCACGTTGTCCTGCGTAGAGTACTTGCGCTTTTCAAGCCCTATTCGCTTCAGTTTGCCGTCGTGCCGGCATTGATGGTGTTCGCCTCCATTGCGGGCGTGGCCAATCCCTTCATCATCCGGCGCATCATCGACGAAGCGCTTCCGCAAGGCAATTTCCGGCTTCTCCTGGGTCTTGCTGCGGTGTTGGTCGCCATCGCGGCGGCTACGGCCGTGGCGAGCACCATTCAGACATTCGTTTCGACCCGGATCGGGCAAGCCATCATGCACGACCTGCGTGTGCGCGTGTATGGGCATCTGCAGAATCTGTCGTTGTCGTTCTTCACGAACACGCGGTCGGGCGAAATTCAGGCACGCATTGCCAGCGATATCGGCGGTCTGCAGGCGCTCGTCACGCACACCGCGGTCGAGGCCGCCCGGAATGCAAGCGTGGTCGTCATGACAGCGATCGCCATGCTCGTGCTCGACTGGCGTCTTGCGCTGCTCTCGTTCGCCGTCATACCGGGCCTTGCGTGGCTGCAATACCGGATCGGCCTCATGCGTGAAGCTATCGTGCACGAGCAGCAGGCACGCATTGCCGATTTGTCGTCGACCGTCCACGAGTCGCTGTCCGTTGGCGGCATCGTGCTTGCGCGTACCACGGGTCGTCTTCGTCATTTGCTAGGCGGATTCACCCGCACGTCGCGCGACGTGGCGCACCTCGAGGTGCGCTCGCACTCCGCGGGGCAGTGGGAATGGAGCCTCGTCTACTTCGCGCTCTCCGTGTTGCCGGCACTCACGCTGCTTGCCGGCGCGGCCTTCATGGATTTCGGTATGGCAATGACCATTGGCACGCTGGTGGCGATGATCACGTTGCAGGAGCAATTGTTCTGGCCGCTTGAAGAAATTCTTGCCGCGAGCGTCGAATTGCGCACCGCCCGCGCTCTGTTTGCGCGCATCTTTGAGTACCTGGAAAAACCCGTTGGCATCACGGAACGTCCGCATGCCGTGACGCTGGTGCGCACCGCGATGCGCGGCAACGTGCGCGTTGAAAACGTGACGTTTCGCTACGAAGGCAGCGACGTACCGGCGATTCGCGATGTCAGCATCGACATCCCCGCAGGGTCCCACGTGGCTATCGTCGGACCCACCGGTTCGGGCAAGACCACGCTGGCCTATCTGCTGGCGCGTCTGTATGACGTGGAGGGTGGAAGCATCACTTACGATGGCGTCGATGTGCGCGATCTGAGCTTTGCATCGCTGACGGAGATGCTCGGCGTAGTCACGCAGCAGCCGTATCTGTTCAACGCATCGGTTGCAGACAATCTGCGTTTCGCGAAACCGGACGCCACTGACGATGAACTCATGGCCGCCGCGCGCGTGGCCCAGGTCCACGACCTGATCGCCTCGCTGCCTCAAGGTTACGCGACACGCGTGGGCGAAGGCGGCTATCGCTTTTCGGGCGGCGAAAAGCAGCGCCTCGCGCTTGCGCGCACCGTGCTGCGCAATCCGCCTGTTCTGCTGCTGGACGAAGCCACCAGCGCGCTCGATACGCGAACGGAGCGCCTGCTCGCAGAAGCGCTCGCCGCGCTGGCGAAGAATCGCACGACCATCACCATCGCACACCGGCTCTCGACGGTGCGCGACGCGGACCAGATCATCGTGCTCGACAAGGGGCGCATCGTCGAGCGCGGCGACCACGACAACCTGGTCGCGCGCGCCGGCATGTATGCCGAACTCGTTGGATCGATGAGTTGAATTTCCGTCGTTCCTGCGCGCGTTTGCGGCAGGAACGACTCGCGCACGTCTTGCGGCGCATTAGATGTTCATGAGCGTCTGATCGACCATGCGCTGTGTCTTGATGGTCTGCGCATTCGCCTGGTAATTGCGCTGCGCGGTGATCAGCTTGACCAGCTCGTTCGTCAGATCGACGTTCGAGTTTTCGGTTGCCCCGCCTTGCAGCGTGCCGTGGTTCGTCGAACCCGGTGCCGATATTTGCGCGACGCCGGAAGACGACGTCTCCTGAAACTGGTTGTTGCCCAGATTCACCAGTCCGTTCTGGTTCGCGAAGTTGGCGAGCGCGATCTGGCCCAGCGCCATGGTCTGTCCGTTCGTGTACCGGCCTGTGAGCGTGCCGTCGTTGCCTATCGTGAAGCTCGTGAGCTGTCCCGCCGAATAGCCGTCCTGCGCCAGCGCGTTGATGCCGTCCTTGCTGCCGAACTGCGTTGTGCCGCCAAGCTTCAGCAGCAACGGTTGCGGCGTGGCGGAACCGTTGCCGTTCGTCACGGAGAAGTTGAACACAAGCGCCGTGGTGGTCGGTTTTCCAGAAGCGTCTACCGTACCGGTCAGATTGCCCGACGTATCGAACTTCGCGCTGCCGATGGGCGTGCTGGGCACGTTGCCCGGCTGGCCTGCGTACACGTCCCACATGCCGGCGCTTTTCCTCACGAAATACATCGACACCTGTTGCTGGCCGCCGAGCGAGTCGTATACGGGCACCGATGTCGAGAAGTTGTACGTGGCGCTGTCCGCGGCGTTGAAGGCAATCGGGTTGGGCGTCACGGTGACCTTGTCGCCCGCTGCCGCGACGCCGGTGAGCGTGACGGTTTCACCCATGCCGAGTTTGATCGGCGCATTGGCGGTGTAGCTCAGTCCCGTTTGCGATGCGCCGGCGCTGGACGTCAGGTTATAGGTGGTGGGGCTCGTGAAGGTCAGGGTCCACGTGTCCGCGTTGGTGCCTTGCGTGCCGTCCGTGATCGTTGCGCCTTTGCTCGCGAGCGCGCCCGAGGCGGTGACGGTGGGCATGCCGAGCTTGAGCGCATCGTGCGCGTTCAGGTTGAGGCTCGCCGTGATGGTGCTCGTGGCGGTGGGCGCAATGTTCGTCGTCGGCACCTTCAGCGCAACCGTGTTCGCGGTTTCCACGATGCCGTTCGCGTTGGCCGCATAACCCATCAGCTTCAGGCCGTCCGCGTTCGTGACGAAGCCGTTGCGGTCGAGCTGGAACACGCCGTCGCGCGAGTAGGTGAGCGCGCCGTTGTTCGACATCTGGAAGAAGCCGTTACCGTTGATGGCAACGTGCAGCGCGACGTTGTCCGTGGTGATGGTGCCTTGCGAGAAATTCTGTTCGACACCGGCGAGCCGCGAACCGAGTCCGATCTGGTTGTGCACCGCCGTGGCGACCGAATTTGCATAGATGTCGGCGAACTGCGCCTGGCCGTGCTTGAAGCCGGTTGTGTGCGCGTTCGCAATGTTGTGGCCGATCACGTCGAGGTCTTTCGATGCGCCTGCCAGTCCGCTCAGTCCTTGCTGGTAACCCATGATGGTCTCCGTTTCCAGTTGAAGCCGCCCGCGTTGGGATGATGCTGGCGACCATCGAAGGCCGGCCGCCCGGCTGCGAACATGCTGAGGTGGAACGCAGCGGCGCACAACGGCGTTCATGGAATCTCGACGGTATCTCGACGCGCAGGCGTCGCGCGTTGCATGAGAGGCGGGTCAGAAGGCGAAATTCATCAGATATCCATAGAAACTCGACGGAGCCTCAACTGAAGCATGCGTCACTAGCGGGAGCAGGAACACACACCGCCTGACAGGAGCATGCGCATGACGACGACCGCCCCTTCCTCGAGCGATACCGGCGCATTGATCCGGCAAGCAACGCAGTCCGTGATCAGCGGCGCGACCCGCTCGTCCATCGACGTCGATACGCTGGTGGCCGCGCTCGTCACCGCGAAGACCGCGGGCCAAGCGGGCATGCTCAGCCGGAAGCAGACCGCGGACAACGTGGAGCTTTCGGCGGTGGGGAAGCTTCAGGCTGCGCTTGCCTCGCTGCAATCCGCGTTGCGCGGCTTCACAGACGGCACGGCGCTCAACGCGCTCACGGTGGCCGTGAGCGGAAGCGGTCTGAAGGCGACGGTCAAGACGGGCGCGGCGACCGGCACGTACAGCGTGGCGGTGACCAACATTGCAACCGCCAACAAGATTTCGTCGCAGGCGTTCGCGCGCGATGCGAGCCCTGGCAGCGGCACGCTGACGGTCGGCGTGGGCAGCCGCACGATGCAGATCAACGTTGCCACGGGCAGTTCGCTCGCGAGCGTCGCGAAAGCGATCAATGCGGCCGCAGACAACCCGGGTGTTTCGGCCGCTATCGTCACCGCGACGGACGGCCAGCATCTCGTGCTCACGGCAAGGCAGACCGGCGCTGCAAGCACGATTTCGATATCGGCGGGCAGCGGTCTCAGCGCGAAGCTCAATACGTCGGCCTTTACGCAAATCACTGCGGGAAAAGACGCGAAATTTTCCATCGATGGCAATACCGTAACCAGCGCAAGCAACACCGTCGAGGGAGCGCTGACCGGCATCACGCTCGCACTGACCGCAGAGGCCGTGGGCACCACGCAAACCGTTTCGGTCGAGCGGGATACGACAGCGTCAACGAAGACCATTACCGATTTCGTCGCCGCCTACAACCACTACATCGCAACGGAGAAGAGCCTGACCTGGGATGCGTCGCAGCCTTTGGCTTCGCGCGCGGGGCCGCTGCTGGGCGATGCGATGACCAACGCCATCACCAATCGGTTTGGCAGCCTGATCAGCGGCGGTGTCGCCGTTGGAGGGCGAACGTACAGCCTCTCGTCCATCGGCATCGACCTGCAACATGACGGTACGCTTGCCGTGAACGCCACAACGCTGCAAAAGGCGCTGGCGGGCGCGGGCTCCGCGATGTCGGCGTTGTTCAACTCGACGAACGGCATCGGGGTGAAGCTGAATACGTTCATCGATACGTACACGAGGCCGAGCGGCACGTTCGATCAACGCACGCGCACATTGAACGCCGACCTGGGCAAGCTGACGGACCATATGACGCAGCTCAAGCACTACCAGGACACGCTGAAAGCACAGTACAACGCGCAGTTTCAGGCGCTCAACGTGCTCATGACCACCATGCAGAACAACACCCGCTATCTGAACCAGCTGTTCGGCGGGGCCGGCATGCCGGGGACGCTGCATCGCCGGTAAGGCGATGCGGGTTCAATAGAAGCGGAGCAAGAAAAAAACGACGCTCGCAGCACGTGAGCGGCGCGCGGTGTCCCCGCGTGCCGCCGTTTTTTGTGCTTACTGCAAGAGCTTCAACACCTGCTGCGGCAGCGAGTTCGCTTGCGCAAGCACCGAGATACCGGCTTGCTGCAGCACTTGTGCCTTCGAAAGATTCGCCGTTTCCGAAGCAAAGTCCGCGTCCACAATTTGCGCCCGCGCGGAGTTCAGGTTGGTCGATTGCGTCTGCGTGTTGCTGATGGCCGACTGGAACGTGTTCTGCGTTGCGCCCAGCGTTGCCTGGAAGTTGTTGACTTGCGAGAGCGCTGCGTCGATTGCAGTAATGGCGTTCTGCGCGCCCGAGGTGGTCGAGATATCGACACCCGAGACACCGAGGCCTGCCGCGTTCCAGGTGGTCGAGCCGAAACTGGCGGTGATCGTCTGGTTCGCCGACGCGCCGATCTGGAAGTTCACGCTGCCCAGACCGCCGAGCACGGCCTGACCGTTGAACGTGGTCTGCGTCTGCACCCGGTTGATTTCCGTGAGACGCGTGGCCACTTCGGTTTGCAGGTTCGCTTGCGCTGCCGAGCCGAGCGAGCCGTCGCCCGATTCCACGGCCAGCTGGCGAATGCGCTGCAGGTTGGCCACGGTCGACGAGATGGCACCGGAGGCCGTTTGCACCATCGAAATGCCGTTGTTCGCGTTCATCACGCCTTGATTCAGTGCATTGATGGCAGCGGTCTGGCTGGTGGCGATGGCGAGGCCGGCGGCGTCGTCCGCGGCGGTGTTCACACGCTTGCCCGACGACAGGCGGTTGATCGCTTGCGACAGGGCGCTTTGTGAACCGGAGAGGTTTGTCTGCGTCGTCAGCGACAGGATGTTGGTATTGATATTGAGCATCGGTGACCTCTTGAAAGTAAGAGATGGATAACGTGCGGTCAGGTTGCCGGCGATGGAAATTGCATCGTTATCGAGCAACCTTTCTCCGTTATCGGCCGATGGTTATTTTTATTTAGGATCGTTAACCAAAAAATGCCGAAAAAAATACCGGCCTGTGGCCGGTGAAAAAAAGAGCTGTTGCTCTTGAGGAAGCGGGCCAATTATTTCAGCCGATTATGGACGTTTAATCGAGATTCGATGGATGGCATTTGAATACGAAAAATCCGTGCAACTGCCCTGTCTCCATTGAATCTCAACAGTATCTCAACACAATATGGGCGCTGCGCTCCGATGATCTAGCCGTTCCTCGCGCATATGCGGCATCGCATCGAGATTGCGGATTTTGTGAAAGCACAGATGCAAACCCACATGCGAGCGCGAGAAATGAATTGAACGCTGTTTGCACAAGGCTCCGGCCAGACCCTCGGAGTGCCAGGAGCCATTTGGCCGACCGCTTTCCGGGTCGGCTTTTTTTTCAGGCAGATGAAGTGCCTGAAAACCTGTGAAGTACTGGAGAGAACGTGTTCTACATGAAAGGCAAGCGCATCGCGAAGGGCGTGGCCGCTGCGGTGGTGCTGATGTCCCTCGCTGCATGCAAGGATCCCGGTGACGCCGCGAATAGAGGCGCCGCACAGGAAAGTCCGCGCGCGCAGGTCAGTGTGGTGATGCTGCGTGCGCAGGCGGTGCCGCTTACCACCGAACTGTCGGGACGTGTGGTGGCCGCGCTCGAGGCCGAGGTTCGTCCGCAGGTCACAGGCATCATCCAGAAGCGTCTTTTCCGCGAAGGCGGCGAGGTGAAGGCCGGCGACGTGCTGTACCAGATCGACCCGGCGACCTATCAGGCTGCGTACGACAGCGCACGTGCAGCGCTCGTGAAGGCCGAGGCCGCGGTGCCCGGCGCGCTGGCGAAGGCCGACCGCTATAGCGACCTCGTCAGGCGCAACGCCGTCAGCAAGCAGGAATACGAAGACGCGGCAGACGTGCTCGCGCAGGCCCGCGCCAACGTAGCCGTTGCCAAAGCCGCCGTGGAGACGGCGAGAATCGCGCTCGACTACACCACCATCCGCGCGCCGATCTCGGGCCGCATCGACCGGTCTTCGCTCACGCCAGGCGCGCTCGTCACGGCGGGTCAGGCCGTAGCGTTGACCACCATCCGCCAGATCGATCCGATCAATGTGGACCTCACGCAGTCCAGCGCGAGTCTGCTCGCGCTGCGCGAGGCAATCGAATCGGGACGTCTTCAGTCGGTGGGTTCCGGTGTAGGCGTGAGGCTGAAACTCGAGAACGGCACGCTTTATCCGCACGTCGGCAAACTCGAATTCGCCGAATCGAGCGTGAACCAGGCGACGGGCACTTACGTCCTGCGAGCCGTGCTGCGCAATCCCGCGCGTCTGCTGCTGCCCGGCATGTACGTGCGGGCATGGGTCGACGAGGGCACTGCGCCCCACGCGTTTCTGATCCCGCAGCGCGCAGTGAGCCGGGGCCTGCGCGGCGAGGCCACGGCGCTCTTCGTGCGCAACGGCAAGGTGGTGGAGCAGACCTTGACCGGCGCGCGGCAGGTCGGCAACGACTGGCTCGTGCAGACTGGCGTGGCCGATGGCGACCAGGTGATCGTGGAAGGCAGCCAGCTCGTAAGAGAAGGCGACGCCGTGACGACGGTGCATGTCGAACTCGACAAGGCGACGGGCGCGGTTCGTCCCACGCGTGCCGTAGCTCGCGCGGATAACGCCGATTCGCCGGGCGCCCCACGCCCGGCGCTGATCCGCGACCGGCAGGCAAGCCGAAGCTGAGGGCGCGATGTCGGAATTCTTCATCAGGCGCCCCGTATTCGCGTGGGTCATCGCCATTGCCGTCATGCTGGGCGGGCTGCTTGCATTGCGAACGCTGCCTGTCGCGCAGTATCCCGAGATTGCGCCCACCACCATATCGATCAGCGCGTCTTACCCCGGCGCCGATGCGCAGACGGTGGAGAACTCCGTCACGCGCGTGATCGAGCAGGGCATGACGGGTCTCGACCATCTTCTGTACATGTCGGCCACCTCCAGCGCCACGGGCGAGGTGGAGATCCGGCTCACGTTCACGCAGGACGCCAACGCCGACGTGGCGCAGATGCAGGTGCAAAACAAGCTGCAACTCGTCGTCTCGCAGTTGCCGCAGATCGTTCAGAGCACAGGGCTTTCCGTGACGAAATCGTCGGCGGCCTTTCTGATGGTGATCGGCTTCGCGTCCGTGGGCGGCAAATTGTCGTCCGCCGATCTGGACGACTACGTGGGCAGCACGCTCAACGAGACCATCAAGCGCGTGCCCGGCGTCGGCAACACACAGTTGTTCGGCTCGGGCTACGCGATGCGGATCTGGCTCGACGCCGACAAGCTGGCGCGCTATGCGCTGATCCCGAGCGACATCGAGACTGCACTTAGAGCGCAGAACACGCAGGTATCGGCGGGGCAGCTCGGCGCCCAGCCGGCGCGCGCCGGGCAGCAGCTCAACGCCACCGTCACGGCGCGCAGCCGCCTGCAAACGCCGGCGGAATTCGGCGACGTCATCGTGAAGAGTGCGGCAGACGGTGCGATCGTGCGCCTGCGAGACGTGGCGCGCGTCGAGATTGGCGCGGAGAACTACACCTATGTCTCGCGCTACAACGGCATGCCGGCGTCGGGCCTTGGCATCAACCTCGCCACGGGCGCCAATGCCGTCGATACCGCGAGAGCGGTCAAGGCTGCCATCCACGCGCTTTCCGGCACGCTGCCCGCAGGCGTCAAGGTGTTCTATCCGTACGACACCACGCCGTTCGTGACGCGCTCCATCGACGAAGTGCTGAAGACCCTGGCCGAAGCCGTGGTGCTCGTGTTCATCGTCATGCTCGTGTTCCTGCAGAACGTGCGCGCCACGCTGATCCCGGCGCTGGCCATTCCCGTGGTGCTGCTCGGCACGCTCGGCGTGCTCGCCGTGTCCGGCTATTCGATCAACACGCTGACGATGTTCGCGATGGTGCTCGCCATCGGCCTGCTGGTGGACGACGCCATCGTCGTGGTGGAGAACGTGGAGCGCGTGATGGCGGAGCAGGGGCTTTCCGCACGCGAGGCCACGCGCAAGTCGATGGGCGAGATTACGGGCGCGCTGATCGGCATTGCCACGGTGCTCTCCGCCGTGTTCGTGCCGATGGCGTTTTTCTCCGGCGCAACCGGCGTGATCTATCGCCAGTTCTCTATCACCATCGTCACGGCCATGCTGCTTTCCGTGCTCGTGGCGCTCGTGTTCACGCCGGCGTTGTGCGCAACCCTGCTCAAACGCCGCGATGCAAACCACAAGGGCACTCACAACGGACGCGGCTTTGGCGCCTGGTTCATGCGTACCTTCGAACACGGCTCGCTCAAGTATCGCGAGGGCGTGCGGGGCGTCATGGCGCGCGGCACCCGGTTCCTGCTTCTGTTCGTGGCGCTTCTCGTTGCGCTCGCGTGGCTCTTCACGCGGCTGCCCGGGTCGTTTCTGCCCGTGGAAGACCAGGGCATGGTGATGACGTCCGTCCAGTTGCCGGTGGGTGCCATGAGCGACCGCACCGCCCGCGTGCTCGACGAGGTCACGCACTACTACCTGCACAACGAGCGCGACGCAGTGGAAGGCGTCATGACGATCGAGGGCTTTGGCTTTGGCGGCTCGGGGCAGAACGTGGGGCTCGCCTTCGTGCGGCTCAAGGACTTCGACCAGCGGGGCTCGAAGCGGCTTTCGGCCGAGGCTGTCGTGCAGCGTGCCACCGAAGCGTTCGCGCGTATCAAGGACGCGCAGGTGTATGCGCTGCTGCCGCCCACCATCGAAGGCATGGGTACCTCGAACGGGTTCGATCTCTATCTGGAAGACAGCAACGGCGCCGGGCGCGACCGCTTGATGGGCGTGCGCGACCAGTTGTTGAGCGCGGCGGCCCGCAGCCCGCTGCTCGCGAATACGCGCCCGGCCGGCCAGGAGAACGCCCCGCAATTCGCCGTGGACATCGACGAGGAACAGGCGAGCGCGCTGGGCGTGAACCTGCACGACATCAACACGACGCTCTCCATCGCGTGGGGTAGCGACTACGTGAACGACTTCATCGACCGGGGCCGGGTCAAGAAGGTCTATCTGCAGGCCGACGCCGATTTCCGCATGCAGCCGTCCGACCTCGGCAGCTGGTTCGTGCGCAACGCGGGTGGCGCGATGGTGCCGTTCTCGTCGTTCGCGAGCGGCCGGTGGACGTCCGGTCCCCTGCAACTGGAGCGCTACAACGGCAGCGCCGCTGTGGAAATTCAGGGCGAAGCGGCGCCGGGCGTCAGTTCCGGCACGGCGATGAAGGAGATGGACCGCATTGCCGCGCAACTGCCTGCAGGCTACCGCCACGAGTGGACCGGGCTGTCCTGGCAGGAGCGCCTCTCGCGCAATCAGGCGGCCGCGCTGTACGCCATGTCGGTGCTCGTCGTGTTCCTCTGCCTCGCCGCGCTCTATGAAAGCTGGACCATTCCGCTTGCCGTCATGCTGGCCGCGCCCATCGGCATTGCGGGGGCCGTGGTGGCCGCGCTCGCCTTCGGTCAGACCAACGACGTCTATTTCAAGGTGGGGCTCTTGACCACCATCGGGCTTGCGGCGAAGAACGCCATTTTGATCGTGGAGTTCGCGCTGGATCGCGAGGCCCGCGGCGCCAGCGCCGCTCATGCCGTGCTCGAAGCGGCCACGCAGCGGCTCCGGCCCATTCTGATGACCTCGTTCGCCTTCATTCTTGGCGTCGCGCCGCTCGCGTTTGCCACAGGCGCAGGCTCCGGCGCGCAGAACGCGATCGGCGTGGGCGTGATGGGCGGCATGGTTGCCTCCACGGTGTTGGGCACGTTCTTCGTACCGCTGCTGTTCGTGGCGGTGCGCATGGCGTTCCCGGCCGCGCGAATGGACGACAACGAGGAAGACAACAAGGACGACGACAGGGATGGTCCGCGATGAACGCCATCACATCGATCGTCATGAGCGTGACCGCGACACGTCATGCGCGCACGGCGGTGACGCTTGCAAGCGGTCTCGTGCTCGCCGGGTGCGCCGTGGGCCCCGACTATCGGCAACCCGAGATGGCTGTGCCCGATAAATGGGCCAGCGTCGGCGCCATGACGCCCGCCAGCCGGCCCGAACTCGCGCAGTGGTGGACGCGGCTCAACGATCCCTTGCTCGATGCGCTGATCGACGAAGCGGTTGCCGGCAATCTCGACGTGGCCACGGCGCGGGCGAAGGTGCGCGAAGCGCGTGCGCTCTATCGGCAGGCGGCGGGCACTGCGTGGCCGTCTTTGCGGGCAAGCGTTTCCGGAACGCGCTCCGGGGGACCGGGCCGCATGTCGCCGGGCGCTTCTTCCACCACTTCTTCCACCACCAACATCAACTCAGGCACGGGCAACGCAGGCGACCTGTTCCAGGCAGGCTTCGACGCAAGCTGGGAACTCGACCTGTTCGGTGCGAACCGGCGGGCCCAAGAGGCCGCGAAGTACGGCGTCGACGCGGCGCAGTGGGGGCTCAGTGCAGCGCTCCTCACGCTGATCGGCGATGTGACGTCGTCGTATGTGCAGGCCCGCGGTTATCAGGCGCGGCTCGCATTGGCGCGCGACACGGCTGCATCGCAGGAGGAAACAGCGCGCATCACGCGCCTCAAGTTCGAGGCAGGGGCTTCCTCGGGGCTCGATGCAGCCAACGCGGCGGGGCAGGCGCAAAGCACGCGGGCCGCCATTCCTGCCTTCGAGGCCGCTTATGCGCAGACCGTGCATGGCCTTTCCGTACTGACAGGCCAGCCGCCGGAGGCGTTGCTCGACCGCATGGAACAGCCGGAGCCGCTGCCCACGCCGACGCTGCCCGTCTCGCTCGGCGTGCCCGCAGACGTGCTGCTTGCGCGTCCCGATGTGCGTCTTGCGGAGCGTCGGTACGCGCAGTCCACGGCCAAAGTGGGGCAAGCCGAGGCCGCGCGTTACCCGAGCGTGAGCCTCACGGGAAGTCTCATAACCTCGGCCACGCGGCCGGGCGACCTGGGCCAGCGCTCCTCGATCGGCTGGGCGTTCGGACCTTCTCTCACGGTGCCGCTCTTCAACGGCGGGCGGCTCAAGGCCGGTGTCGAAGTGGCGCAGGCCGAGCGGGACCAATCCTTCATCGCGTGGCGTGCGGCCGTGTTGAACGCACTGAAGGACGTGGAAGGCGCGAGCGTCGCGCTGTACCAGGAGAACGAACGCATCGCGGCGCTGCGCGCCTCCGCTGCCTCGTACCGCACCGCCGCGGATCTGGCTCGCCTGCTGTATCGCGCCGGCTCCACGAGCTTTCTCGACGTGCTCACGGCAGAGCGCTCGCTCTATCTGGCCGAGGACGCGCTGATCCAGAGCCGGGTGCTCTTCACGACGCACTACGTCGCGTTGAACAAGGCGCTGGGCGGCGGCTGGAAGGGACACATCGATACGTCGACGCCGGAAGTGGTCGACGCCCACACGGGCCCGCATCTCGACACGACGCGGGACTGACCTCACTACGCGAGACACCAACATGCTCGTCGCACACGCATTGCGTTTTCTCCCCGAGTTCGTTCCAGGCAGCGATCTGAAATCGCGGTTCAGAAGAGTGCGCATCTGGATGTATGCGGCGCTTCACCCGCGCGCCGCCTGTTGCTGGTTCAACGCGCTCGCGGAGCACCGGGTGCTTGCCGATATCGCGCGGCACGACCGGCGCTTTGCGGAGCGGCCGTTTCATGGGCTCGCGCAGTTGCATCTGGGCGCGCTTGAGCGTGTAGCGATGATTCGGGACCACCATGTCCTGATGGAACGCCTGCTGGGCGACGCGCTCACGCGGCGTATCTACCTGATGGGCGAGCACGTCGTGCTGGCCGCGTGTCCGCCGTTCTCGATCGTGCTGAAGAGCGTGACGCGCTGCCGGCGCGAGGGACTGTTGACCGTCGCATGCACGGACACCGAAACCGGCGTCGATCTCGCATGGGCCACGCTCACGCTCGAAATGCGATATGACACGCGCACGCCGGGGCTCTTCATCGGTGGCCTGCAGGGGCCGGGCGGTGAGCACCGCGAGCGCGTGCGCATCGCCACGCGGGCGAGCCATGGGCTGCGCCCGAAGGCGGCGGTCATGGAGGCGATCGGCGCGTTGTGCGAGCTGCTGGATATCCGCTCGCTCACAGCGGTGGCGCGCTCGGCCCATGTATCGAGTGCAGGCACCGACGCGTTTCGTTCCGACTACGACGCGTTCTGGCAAGAGTTGGGCGGAACGCGAGCGGGGGACCGTTTCGCGTTGCCGCTGGTGCCGCCGCATCGCTCGATCGACCAGGTGCCGTCGAACAAGCGGGCGGCGTTCCGGCGCCGGCAGACATTGATCGCGCAGATGAAGGAACAGCTTCGGTACTGCGTGGAGCGCGTGAGGCACGAGAGCTCGCCGCGCAGCGATCCGCCCGCACGGAAGGAGACGGCGCAGACACTGGCGTATGCGGTGCAGTGAGCGACGCGAAAGCGCTGTCTGCGCGACGTGGGCGCAGGCGCTTCTTTCGCTTCCGCCGTCGCGCCTGATGTGCCTTATTTTGCGAGTGCCTGGATGGGTGCGTCGGCCACTACACCTTCTCGCGAATACAGCACGGCATGACAGGACGCATCGAAGGCCACGGCCGTCAACGGCAAGCGGTCCTGGCGCACGTTGGAGGCAAACGACGCTCCGCCATCGTCGCTGTGCACGACGAGACCATCCAGACCCACGCCGACGATGGTCGAGCCGCACAGCACGAGCGACGTGATGGACGACTTGCTCTGCGTTTCCACGCGTTGCCACGTTTCGCCGTGATCGGCGCTCTTGTACAGCGAGCCGCGCAGGCCGCCGACGAACAGCGTGCCGTCGGCAGCGGCTGCGCCGGTCCAGAACGATCCCTTGTAGCCGGTGCTGAGGTAGCGCCAGTGCGCGCCGCGATCGTCGGAACGCAGCACCATGCCGCGTTCGGCCGGCGCGTAGAGCCGGTTCTGTGCATCCACGAAGAGGCCTTGCAGATTCAGGTCCGCGCGTTGCCCCTCGCCGGGGGAGGGCAACGTGACTGCTCGCCAGTGCGCTCCGCCATCCGACGTTTCCAGCGTCAGCGACCACAGGCCGACGGCCACACCGTGATCCGCGTCGAAGAAGTGGACCGCGAACAGCGGACGGTCGGTCTTCGTGTCGCTGCGTTGCAGTTGCCAGGTTTCGCCGCCGTCCGTGGTGCGCAGCACGACGCCCCAGTGGCCCACGGCCCAGCCCTGCCGCGCATCGACGAACGAGACGGAGGTCAACGTGACGTCCACCGGCACGCGTTTCGCCTGCCGGTGGGTCTTGCCGCCGTCATCGGAGAGCAGAACGACACCATGGTCGCCCACCGCGACGATGCGCGAGCCGGCTGTGGCAGTGCCCAGCATCGTGGCCGAGGCCGCATACGGCACGGAGGCGGCCGGTGCAGCCAACGGTGCGGGTGGCGCGTTGTCCGTCGTCACGGCGGCCAGGGCGACGAGCGGCAAAGACAGAAGCGCCGCGCAGGCGAGAGCGGAGAGGCGAGAAGTCATGGCGGCGTTCAATGATGTTGGAGTCCGGTTGCGTGCACGGGGCGGCGGCGCGGGAAGAGCTTTTCGAGCCAGACGACCATGGCGGGCAGCGCGGTCATCGCCATCACCATGTTCACCATGAACATGAAGGCGAGCAGCTTGCCCATGTCGGCCTGAAATTTCAGCTGCGAGAACGACCACGTCGCCACGCCGATGGCGAGCGTGATGGCCGTGAAAATGGTGGCTGTGCCCACTTCGAGAATTGCGTGCTCGATGGCCTTCACGGTGGGCTGGCCGTTGGCCACGTGCAGCAACAGGCGGTTGTAGATATAGAACGCGTAGTCCACGCCGATGCCCACCGCGAGCACCATCACAGGCAGCGTGGCTACCGTGAGGCCGATCTGTAGTTCCTTCATGAACCAGTAGCCCACGAAGGTGCCCACCGTCAGCGGCAGACAGCACGCGATAACAGCGCGCAGATCGCGATAGACCAGGAACACCAGAATCACGATGGCCGCGTACACGTAAAGCATCATCGGCAGTTCGCTTCTGGCCACTTCGTCGTTGATGGCGGCCAGCACGCCGGCATTGCCCGAGGCGAGCCGCATGCTCACGCCCGGCGGCGCGCTGGTGGTGCGAAACGCTTTCACCGCGTCGATGACGCGCTGGATCGTGGTGGCCTTGTGGTCGGTGAGGAAGAGGTTCACGGCGGTCATGCTGCAGTCTTTGCGCATCGTGCCGCGCACGCGCGCAATTTCCGTGGAGAGCGCGGCGTAATTGGCAGGGTCGATGGGCACCACGCTCATCTTCGGATTGCCTTCGTTATAGCCTTCGTTGTAGAGCCTCAATTGTGCGGAGTAAGACGCTGCGGAAAGCACGCCGTCCACGTGCTGCATGGCCCACGTAAAGCGGTCCTGGTAGAGGCCGATGTTGACGTTGTTGCAACTCTCCGGCGGCGCTTCGAAGATCACCGTCAGCCAGTCGAGGCCCGTATCGAAGTTGCTGGAGATAGCCACGGCGTCGCGGTTAAAACGTGCATCGGCGCGTAGTTCGGGAGCGCCTGGCTGCAACGTGCCCACCACGCGATCGCGGCCTTGCCATACCGCCACCGCGAAAACGCAGGCGGTGAGCGCCAGCACGACGAGCGCATTGCGCGGTTCCGCCACGCGAGCCACCACGCGCAGCCAGGACGCCTGGTGTTCGCGGCGAACCAGCGCCTTGTCTGCGTAGGCCTTGCTCACGTTGAAGAAGGAGGCCGCCACGGGCAGCATCACGAGGTTCGTGACGATCTTGTACGCCACGCCGAGCGAAGCCGCGATGGCCAGCTCCCGCACCATCGGAATGGGGATCAAGAGCAGCGTGATGAACGAGACGAACGCCGTGACGAGCGCGAGCGTGCCGGGAATCAGCAGTCCGCTGAAGCTGTCGCGGCACGCGTCGAAGTTGGAATGCCCATGCGAAATGCCGCGCACGATGTAGTTGATCTGCTGCACGCCATGCGACACGCCGATGGCGAACACAAGAAACGGCACGAGCACCGCGAGCGGATCGAGCCCGAAGCCGAGCAGGCGCAGCGTGCCGAACTGCCAGACCAGCGACGTGAGCGAACACAGAACGGGGAGCAGGGTAAAGCGCAGCGAGCGGCAGTACCAGTACACGGCGGCGGCCGTGAGCAGCAACGCAATGGCGCAGAACTTGAGCACGGAACGCGCGCCGTCGGCGATGTCGCCTATCTGCTTGGCGAAACCGATGATCTGGATTTCGAAGTCGCCGTCTTCGAACTTCGAACGAATGCGCTGTTCGAGCAGATGGTTGTAATCCACGTAGTCGAGCTTGGCGCCGTGGGCATCGTATTCGAGCAGCTCGGCGGTGATCATCGCGCTCGTTTCGTCGCGCGAGACCAGCGTGCCGACGAAGCCGCCTTGTCTTGCCGCGCGCCGGATATTGCCGATGGTTTCGCTATCGAGTTGCGCGGGCGTGATCGTGCTGTCGATCAGCGGGTCCGCGCGAAAACCGTCCTCGGTAATTTCATTCACGAAGCTGTTGGGCGTCCACAGCGACTGCACGCCCAGCCGTTCGATGTTGGGCAGGAAGATGACCGCCTGCGTCACGTCGTAAAGCCGCTTGAGCGCCGCGGCATTCCAGATGTTGCCGTGGCGCGCCTTGACGACGATGTTCAGGCGGTTCGCTCCCAAGGTGTCGTTGCGATATTTCTCGAACGTCTGGATGTACTCGTGCCCGACGGGCATCTGCTTGTCGAAGCCCGCATCCATGCGCAACTGCGTGGCGAACCACGCCATGACGAGCGTGAACACGGCGAGGGCGGCAAGAATGAGGCGCCGGTGAGAAAAGACGAATGCTTCGAAGCGGAGCACGGCGCGTTGCAGCGCCGTGGTGGTGTCGGGCGGAGTGGGCATGGCGCGGGAACGGTTTGCTTGAGAGGGGACGGCTTCGGTCAGAAGTTGCGCGACAGCGTGAGGCCGACGAAATTGCGGTCGCGATATGGCTGGTCGAATACGCTCTTGCCGCCGAAGAATGCGGAGTAGTTGATAGCGGCCTGCCAGTTCGCCGGGTTCTGGATGAACGTCACGACGAGATTGACCGACTTCGCGCCTTCCATGAACTGGCCCACGGCATTCGGTGTTCTACCGCTCACGGCCTGGAAGTAATAGACCTCGGGAATCACCTGCCAGCCCGGAATCAGTTTGCCGTCGTACACCCAGCTGAAGTCCAGGTTATAGCCCCACGACGTTTTCGTGCCCACGGGCTTGGGCGTGCCGTTGGCGCTGTACTCCTGGCCCCATCCCCATGCGCCTGCGGAAATCGGGTCGTTGCCGTAGTACTGCTTGAGGCCCGGGTAGCTCACCACCACGGCCTCGGCCATGAGCGTGGCGGTGTCCGCCCCCAGCAGCTTCAGGATGGTGTGGGCGTTGCTGGGCGTGAGGCTCAGCATGCCCGTAAGGTGCCACTGAAACTTCTTTTCGTTGGCCCAGCAGTTGCCGTTGTTCGACGCGCAGCCGCTCACGGCCGGGTTGAGCGCGACGGCATCGCGCGGGCGATACGACAGTTCGGTGCCGATGGCCCAGTCGCCTATCGGCATGTTCGCGCTGATGCCGAAGAGGCGCCGGTCTTCGGCATACGCCCAGCCCGAATGGCCCGTGCCGCCCGCGTTCGTGCTGAAATTCGGCGACTTGTCGTTGTAGCTCATCACGTAGAAGCCGAGATTCACCGGCGTGCCCGCGGGCTGCCAGCGCAGCGCGGTGCCCCATTGCCCGCCGTTCTTCGGCTTGACCTCGATGAGCCCGTAGGCGTCGTGGCCCCGGCCCATGCCGTTGGCGAACGACCAATAGCTGCCCGAAGGCGGCAGGTAATTGCCGTTCCAGTTGCTCTGGATATAGGTCTCCAGATTGAGCCCGTGGCCGAGGCCCGTTGCGAAGCTCGCGATAGGCGCGGGAAGCACCGCTTCTTTCAGCTGCGTGCCCGGCTGCGAGAGGCGCATCACGTCGATGGCATTGGTGGCGTTGATGCCGCCCGGCAGGAACAGGCTTTCGCCCCAGCTGATGACCTGATTACCCACGCGCACGCGCGCCGTTTCGCCGAACAGCTGAAACGACTTGCTGACCCAGAGGTCGAGCAGGCGAGCCTTGAAACGCAGGTCCGAACTCGCATCGGACGCCTGGCCGCTCGTGAGATACGACGGCGTAGCCGGGCTCAGGTAGCCGGTGGTGTGCGTGGCCGTGAAGTCGCGTATCCAGTTCACGCGGCCGAGGAAGGTGAAGTCGTCCGGCATCTTGAGCAGCAGTTCGTGACTGCCTTTCAGGTACGTCGTGAACGCATCGCCTTTGGCGTAGTTCAGGTTGCCCTGATCGCCCATGGAAGACGTGGGCGCGAGGCAGCCGGCCGGGGCGCCTGCTCCGGTCGCGCCCGCCGTAATGAGATCGCAGGCGGGCGACTTGGCGCGTATGCCGGTACCTACCGAGATGGTCGAATCGAAACTGCCTCTTACGTCGCTGAACTCGAAGTCGGCCGCTTGCGCGCCGACTGCTGAAAGCAGACCGCAGACGGATGCGGCGGCCGTGCGCATGCGAATCCCCTGGACACCGGACATGGTTGATCTCCTTGGCTTGTCTGTTTGTTGTGGGCGCTGGAACGATTTGGAACGACTCAGCGCTCGCTGATGGCGCGCAGGTTTTCAGCGGTGTAGAAGTCGGCGCGCATGCGCGGCCCCGTGGGTTCCGTGAAATAGCGGACGTCCTTGCCGACGCCGGCCGCATGCGTATCGAACACGTAGCGGCCTTCGGCCAGGTTGTTCTGCACCATGGCCATCACGTCGCAGGTGCCGGTTTCGTAGACGGGAATGAGGAAGCCTTCGCGCATCTTGGCAAGCTTGTCCTGACCGTCGAAGTCGTCCATCAGCACGGGGGCCCAGCTGTCTTCGTCCAGGTACACCACGCGCCGCGGGGCCGAGTGCCGCATGCCGGCCTTCACCGTGGCTTCGACCACCCACACGCGATGCAACTCGTAGCGGCGATGGCTCGGCGCGATGAAGTTGTTCTGGGCGATGTCTTCGAACTTCGACTGGAAGTCGAAGGCGCCGAAGTCGTTGTAGGGCACGTAGATTTCCTTCTTGCCCACGAGCTTCCAGTTGAAGCGGTCCAGCGCGCCGTTGAACACGTTCGGTTCGTCGAGCGTGTACTGGTTTTCCATGCCGATCTGCGGCGCGTCATGCGAGTAGGCCGGCATGCGGCGCACGCGGCGCTGGCCCGGGAAGTAATAGAAGGTCTCGTTTTCCGGCTGGTTCAGATACTGCGTGATGGCGAGTGCCTGGCCCGCGAGCGCCGTGGGCGAGAGATAGGCGAAGTACACATAGAACTCGACGGGCGGGTAGGACGAGAGCGCGTGCGATCCTTTCTCGCCCCACGGAATGAAGAGGGTCTGCTCGGACTCGGCACGAATCCATTCGCTGCCGCCGCGGCGTGGCGACACGGCCGTGATGGTCTTCTTGTAGTCGATGCCCACGCCGCGATAGCGCAGCTTCGCGTTCCACATGGCTTCCACGCCGGTGGATGGAATGGGGAACGGGTAGCCCGGTACGGTGGCGTCCTTGATGCTCCAGCCGTCGTCGTTGAGTTTGGCCGTACCCACGTTCTTGCGCGTGTTGGCCGCAACGAAGTCGGGCACGCCGCAGGTGCGGTGCGAAGGGTAGACGTCCATGCGATAGCCCTTCGTTTGCCGGATCATGGCGGCCTCGCCGGCGGAAAGGTGGTCCGCGTATTTATCGACGTTCGAGGCATCGATGGAAAAGAGCGGCTTTTCGTCCTTGTGCTTCCAGTACGCGAGGCGCAGCTTGCCCCATTCCCAGCCGGGCAACGGCGCTTCGGCGCCTTGCCACGCGGGAATGGTGCCGTCCTTGTTGGCTTCTTTTTCCGCGCCCGATGGCGTGAGCCGGTCCAGTGCGGCGGGGTCCGCGCCCACGGCCATGCCGGTGCCGAAAAGGAGGCTGGCGGCGAGCGTGGCGCTCAGTGTGGTTTTCAGGGTGGTGCTTGCACAGGCGGTGCGCCGGAATCGTTTTGTCTTCATGTCGTTTCCTCGAGTGAGTTGAATCGCTTTCAATGCTTGCGGATGGAGTGGGCGCGATCTGCACATGCGTGGGAACGACCGGCATTTCGCGGACGAACGCATCCCTCACGAAGCCGGCCTCAAGGCGGAGAGACTCCAGCCTTGAGCGCGGTGCTTCGTGATTTCGGGATCGCTTCGGAAGTACGGGAACGGCTTGCGGCGGGGCTAACGGTGGTTGGGCTGAGTGGCGGCAGTGGGCGCCCCGGTGGCGGGTTCGTCGTGCTGCGCGAGCGGCAGCATGCGTTTGAGCACCGCGTCTTTACGCACGAAGTGATGCACGAGCGCAGCGCCCGCATGAATCACGACGAGCGGCCAGGCCACCCATTGGCCGATGAAGCTGTGCACGGCCCACATCACGTCTTCCAGACCCGTTACGGAGAGACCGAAGATCGACCGGATCCACGCCGCGAACGCCGTGTTCCGGCATGCGGGAATGACGAAGAAGCCGAAGTTCGTGGGGTCGTAGGTGGTCATGTAGCCTGAAACGGGCATCAGAATCAGCAGGGCGTAGAGCGCCCAGTGCGCCACGTCTGCTGCGCGGTTCTCGATGCGCGAATGCGAAAGGTGACGCGGCACGATGCCGAAGATCCGCCATAGCAGGCGGGGCAGCGTGAGAAACGCGATCGTGATGCCCAGAATCCAGTGGATGTTGAGAATGGGCACCACGCGCGCTGCGTTCGGCGTGGTGCCGAAGAGGGCGGGCTTGATGCTCGTCTCCGGGTCGACGAACCAGATGACGTAGTAGACGACCACATACGCGGTAATGAACGCCGCGGCGGTCAGCCAGTGGAACAGCATCGAGACATTGCCGTAGGACTCCAGCGTGTTTCTCCAGCGCATGGCGGTCTCCTTTGTCGAGGGTGGCGAAAAGCTCAGGAGGGCAGTAGAACCGTGATCACTTTCTCTTCGGTGTAGGCGAGCGCGCCGGTGATGCCGCCTTCGCGGCCTATGCCGCTGCTTTTGAGGCCGCCCCACGGAAGATTCGCATCCAGCGGGCTCCAGCAGTTCACGCCGACCGCGCCCACCTTCACCTGATGCGCGACGCGGTGCGCGCGCGTGAGATCGTTGGTCCAGAGCGTGGCCGCGAGTCCGTAGTCCGAATCGTTGGCGATGGCCACGGCTTCTTCTTCGGTATCGAACGCGATGATCGTGCCGACCGGGCCGAAGATTTCCTCTCGCGCGATGGTCATGCCGTTGTTCGCGCCGGCGAAGACAGTCGGTTTCACGAACCATCCCTTCTCGGGCTGGGAGACGCCGCCCACGAGCAGCTCAGCCCCTTCGTCGAGGCCGGCCTGAATGTAGCGGTTCACGCGTTCGAATTGCTGCTGCTTCGCGAGCGGTCCCATCTGCACGCCGGGCTCGCGCGGGTCGCCCACCTTGATGGTGGCCGCGGCTTCGGCCATCGCTGCGGCGAAGCGCTGGACGAGGCTGCGCTGCACGAGAATGCGTGAGCCCGCGGCGCAGACCTGCCCCTGGTTCACGAAGATGCCGAGGGCGCAGCCGCGCACGGCTTCGTCGAACGGCGCGTCTTCGAATACGATCTGCGGACTCTTGCCGCCCAGCTCCAGCGTCACGCGTTTGAACTGCGCGCCGGCAATGCGCTGAATGGTGCGGCCGGCTTCGGGGCTGCCCGTGAAGCTGATCTTCGCGATGTCCGGGTGCTCGCATAGCGCCCGGCCCACTACGTCGCCGCGCCCCGTGACCACGTTCACGACGCCATCGGGAAAGCCGGCTTCCTTGCACAGCGCGGCGAGATGCAGCGCGGACTGCGGCGTTTCTTCTGCCGGCTTGATGACCACCGTGCAGCCCGCGGCGAGCAAGGCCGCAAGCTTCCAGGTGGTAATCATGAGCGGCGCGTTCCACGGCACGATGGCGCCCACCACGCCGACGGGCTCGCGCACGGTGTACGAAAGCGTCCTGTTTCCCATGTAGCCCGCGGTGGGAATGGTCCGGCCTTCCAGCTGGTTTGCCCAACCCGCCGCGGCACGCAGGTTGGCGACAGCGTTCGGCACGTCCATCATGCGCGGCTCGATGGGCGAGCGGCCAATCGCGTGGGCGTCCATGTCGGCGAGCAGCGTCGTGTCGCGTTCGAC
This sequence comes from Paraburkholderia sp. SUR17, assembly GCF_029536165.1. NCBI lineage: Bacteria > Pseudomonadati > Pseudomonadota > Betaproteobacteria > Burkholderiales > Burkholderiaceae > Paraburkholderia > Paraburkholderia sp. SUR17. Next base: position 2,403,297 of record NZ_CP120509.1, on the reverse strand, counting down.
CAGATCGGCGAGCCGGATCAGAAGACGCGCGCGCTGTGCGCCGTCCAGCGTGCGCCATGCACCACCGGACAATTGCGCGCTGGCTGCGGCGACGGCGCGTTGCACGTCTTCGGCGGTGCCTTCTGCGGCGCTCGCGTATTCGCGTTCGTCAACCGGATTCAGGAGGCGCATGCGGCCGCCGTCGGAGGCATCGGCCGGTGCGCCGTTAATGAAGTGCTTCAGGTTCTGGCTCATGCTCATGAATTCATTGGGCGTAGAGAACGTTGGCCGCTTTAGCGGACGAACGGCACTTCCTTGAAGGCGGCATCGAGCGCGGACACGATGCGGTCGATCTCGGGCCGCTGGATCACGAGCGGCGGCGACAGGATGATCTTCGTGCCTACCGGACGCACGATCGCGCCGTTGCGGCGCGCCACTTCCGCGACGTTGTAGGCGTAGCCCGACATCGGGCTGATGGGCTCGTGCGTGGCCTTGTCGTTGACGAGGTCGATGGCGAGCATGAGACCTTTGCCGCGCACTTCGCCAATGGCTTCGAAGCGATCGGCGAACGGCTGCAATGCTTCGAGCAGATAGGCGCCCTGCTTGCCGGCGTTGCCGGGCAGATCTTCGCCCACCACGATGTCGAGGCTTGCGAGTGCGGCGGCGCAACCCACGGGATGGCCCGCATACGTGTAGCCGTGCATGAGTTGCCCGGAGAAGTCCTGATTGGTTTCGAAGGCCAGCGCCACGCGGTCGTTGAATACCGTGGCGCCCAGCGGCACGTATCCGGAAGACAGGCCCTTGGCGAAGCACATGAAGTCCGGCTTGACGCCCCAGCCGCGCACGCCAAAGAGGCTGCCGGAACGGCCGAATCCCGTGACCACTTCATCGGCAATCAGCAGGACGCCGTACTTGTCGCATACGGCGCGCACTTTGGGCCAGAAGCTTGCGGGCGGCACGATCACGCCGCCCGCGCCCTGAACCGGCTCGGCGATGAAGGCGGCGACGGTGTCCGGGCCCTGGAACTGGATCTCGCGGTCCAGCAGATCTGCACACAACGTCGACAGTTCTTCCGGGTCGCTCGTGAACGGATTGCGATACACCCAGGGGTTCTGCACCTGGAAGCAGCCGGGGATGAGCGGCTCGTAGTTGCGGCGGAAAACGGCGTTCCCATTGACCGATGCGCTCAGGAAGTGACTGCCGTGGTAGCCCTCTTTGAGCGAGATGAATTTCGTGCGGTCTTTCTGACCCAGGATTTTCCAGTACTGGCGCGCCAGCTTCAGCGCAGTTTCGGTGGAGTCCGAACCGTTGGAACTGAACACCACGCGCTTCATTTCTTCGGGCGCGAGCACTTCCATCAGACGTGCGGAAAGCGCTTCGGCGGGCGGGTTCGACACGCCGTCGAACAGCTGGAAATACTCGAGCTGATCGAGCTGCTTCACGATGGCCGCCTTGACCTCGGGGCGGTTGTGCCCCACGTTGACGTTCCACAGTCCGCCCACGCCGTCGACGAAGCGGTTGCCGGATTCGTCGAAGACGTAGCAGCCGTCGCCGCGAACAATGCGCAGAGGCTTGCGTTCCTTCATCGCAGCGGGGTGCATCATGGGGTGCCAGAAGCGGGCGTTTTCGTAAGTCATCGTGTCTCCGTGCAGTGCATTGAAGCGCCACGAGGCGCAACGGGTGTGCTCGAGCGGGCGTGAGGCGGGTGCTATGCCCGACGCTCGCCGTGTGAACGAAGTTTCATTGCGAACACCGGCCCGGCGGTATCCCAAATGAGCAAGTTCGAAGGTCGCTTCGTGTGTCGAGGTCGCCTCAACGGCTGCGAAGTGAAGTGCCGTTGTCACCGCGCTGGTGCCTGTGCACTCTTTTGCGCCAAGGTGGCCCTGCGTGCACGCGCGCAAGGCGTGCAGCGCGACGGGTTATCCCTGGTAGAACGTCGCGAATGCAGGTGGGCACAATCACGGCATCCCCGATGTTGGCTGGCACGGTCTGTGCATCGACGTTTAGGAATGCGTCGGAGTGATTCTTTGGGAACCCGTTCATACAACAGGTAATTCAACGTCATGAATCAAAGCATCAACCGATTCCAGGACGTGCATATGCATGCCTGTGCCGTGCGGGACTGGAATCAGACTTATAGCCAGATATCGGCGGGGCCGCTGGAAAGCTCGTTGATGCAACTGAAAAGCACGCGCACTCATGTGTTTCGCGAGCGGATCAGCCAGCGTGTCGTGCAGCACGGTGAAGCGCCGAAGGGCAAGATGTGTTTCGCGATTCCTACAGCCGTGTCGGGCGCAATCCGCATGCAGGGCCGCGAGGCTGACGAGAACAGCATCTTCGTGCTGCGTGGCGGTGAAGAATTCATGTTCCATATGCCGATGGGTATGGACATGCTCTCCATCACGTTCGACGGCGAGCTGTTCGAAAGCGCGCTGGAAGCTACGCCTTCGCCGGGCGACATCCGCACGCTGTTACGGCAGCCTGTCATCAAGGTGCCGTCAAAACGGCTCGCACAATGCCGTGACCAACTGCTGGCGCTCTTTTTGAGCGCGCTCGCGATGGACCCGTTGGAGTCATCGGGCGCATCAGGCGCATCTGACGCAGCGGGTTCATCTAGCGACGGGCCGGACCTCGAACGAAGTCTCGAGCAGGAGATGCTCGACGGTCTGCTCCAACTGTTGACGGACCCGACATGTGACCGCCACCAGCGCCCGGGGAGTTCGACGCAAAGCTTCATCGTGGACAAGTGCCATCGGTTGACCGTATCGGACGCCGCGAACGCACCGAGCGTGATCGAACTGTGTCAGCGGTTGCAGATCAGCAGGCGCACCGTGCAGAACAGTTTTCGCACCGTGGCGGAAACGACGCCGGTGAAGTATCTGCGCTCTGTGCGGCTCAACGGCGTGCGCCGCGAGTTGATGGCAACGCGCGCCAGCGACCTCGCCATTGGCGACGCCGCCGCCAACTGGGGCTTCTTCCATATGAGCCATTTCGCCGCCGACTATCAGGAACTGTTCGGCGAATTGCCTTCGCAGACGAGACGGGGCGGCCGCTAGTCGTAGCCGTTTGTCTGTCGCGCGCCAGGCCGCGCAACCCTTTCCTCACATCCCGATGCACGGCGCCGCCCGGCGCCGCTTTGTATCGTTGTGTATCCGCGGCAAAAAAAGACAAGAACGCATACATAAACGCCGCTTCGCGGAAACAAGCCGGATACGTCGAGCGATTCAAATACACCCATGCCAGTTGGCGATGCCGCAAAGCGGCCCTCACGCCAACCGGATACCGGGCGCCACGCGGGTGTGGCGTGAATCAACTCGATACTCACAGGTGAAAACCATGAAGCTCGTCCAGTCGCTGATCGTTGCCGCTGTTGTCGCCGTTCCCGCCGTTTCGTTTGCTCAATCCAGCCAGCCGATCACGCGTGCGCAGGTTCGGGCGGAACTCGTTCAACTCGAGAAGGCCGGCTACAACCCGGCGGATGACTACACCCAGTACCCCGCGAACATCCAGGCAGCCGAAGCCCGCGTGAGTGCCCAGAACCGCGACGCGGCCGCGGCTTATGGTCCCGTTATCACCGGTTCCTCGTCGTCGGGCTCGCGTGCGACCTCTGCGCAAGACACGATTCCGGGGCTCGAGCCGATCTACGCGCACTCCTGAATCGTGCGTGTCGGTTCAGAGCGATGCGGTCCATGGCGTGAGGGATGCCCGATCGCCGGACAGCATGCCTATGTACGGTCCGGTGTTCGAGGCGAGCGCTCTAATACCAAGGTATAGGTGCCTCATGACAAGGCGTGCGCCGCTTCTCGCCGCGATGAACATCGCGCATTAGACCTTCTCCTTGAGCTTCGACCATCAACGGCGATCGCGTTTGAGAAGAACGCAGATCGGCAGACCTGCCGCGGCTCGCGGCATGACGAACTAACTCATCTTTTTTGGGGATACGACTATGTCTGATCAGATCGACGCGCGGCGTCGCCGCGTATTGGGTACCACCATCGCCGGCCTTGCCATGCTGGGTTCGGGACTGAGCGAAATGGCGCGCGCGCAATCGGCCCCGGCCGCAGCGGGTTTGGCCCCCGCCGGAGGGGGCGCGCTATTCGGCACGCTGCGCCAGGTGGATGCCAACCGGCTCAGCATCGGATACGTGGAGGCAGGGCCGGCGAACGGTCCGGTCGTCATCCTGCTGCATGGGTGGCCCTACGATGTTTTCAGCTTTGCCGAAGTGACACCCATACTCGTCTCGGCCGGTTATCGCGTGCTCGTGCCGTACCTTCGCGGCTACGGGCCGACGCGATTCCTGTCGGCAGATACGCCGCGCAACGGTCAGCAAGCCGTCGTCGCGGTCGACGTCATCGCGTTCATGGACGCTTTGAAAATCAGGCAAGCGGTGATTGGCGGGTTCGACTGGGGCGGCCGTACCGCCGACATCGTTGCGGCGCTTTGGCCCGAGCGGTGCAAGGCGCTGGTTTCCGTGAGCGGCTATCTGATCGGCAGCCAGGAGGCAAACAGGAAGCCGCTGCCGCCGCAGGCCGAACTGGCCTGGTGGTATCAGTTCTATTTCGCGACCGACCGCGGCGAAGCAGGCTATGCAACCAACCGCTTCGAATTCAACAAGCTGATCTGGCGCCTTGCCTCGCCGCAATGGCATTTCGACGACGCAACGTTCGCGCGCTCGGCCGAGTCGTTCAACAACCCCGACCACGTCGCCATCGTCATCCACAACTATCGCTGGCGTCTGGGTCTCGCGCAGGGCGAATCGCAATACGACGAACTCGAGAAAAAGCTCGCTACGTCGCCCGATATATCGGTGCCCACCATCACGATGGAAGGCGACGCCAATGGCGCACCGCATCCGCAGCCTTCGGCGTACGCGAAGAAGTTCACGGGCAAGTACCAGCATCGAAACATCAGCGGCGGCATTGGGCACAACTTGCCGCAGGAAGCGCCCCAGGCATTCGCCGACGCGATTCTCCAGGTCCAGCATCTGTAATGCGGGAGCGCAGGATGAAATCGAAATGGCGCAGCATCGGCGCGTTGCTGGCGGGTGGCCTGCTCGGGCTCACGGCATTGACGAGTGATGGCGCGACTGCTGACGACACGCAAACGACAGCGGCCGCGTCGCCCATTTACGGCGTGACGATTCCAAAGGGCTATCGCGAATGGCAGATGATCGCGCCCGCGGCGGAAGCGGCGCCGCTCGACGAGTTGCGCGTGGTGCTCGGCAACGAGACAGCGATCAAGGCCATCAGGAATGCCACCTTGCCGTTTCCGGACGGGACGATTCTGGTCAAGCTCGCTTACCGGAAAAAGCAGTCCGATGCGTTCGCGCCCGCCACGGTGCCGGGCCAGCCCACGACGGTGCAGGTCATGGTGAAAGACGCGAAGCGCTACGCGTCCACCGGCGGATGGGGGTTCGGGCGTTTCATCAACGGCGTGCCGGTCGATAAAGCCCAGCATGAGACGTGCTTCGCGTGTCATGCCGCCCGCGTGAAGAACCGCGATTACGTGTTCACGCGTTTTGCGCCGTGATGGCCGGACAGGGCACGACCTGGCGAGATAACCGTTGTAGCGCGCCGACCCGTTTTTCCAACCTGAAACGAGAGATGAAAATGATGTCCAAATTTTTTGGCGGCTTTCTAAAGTCCATGCTGATCATTGGCGCCGTTGCCACGGGAACGATGGCGCACGCCGAAGGCACGAAGGACTTGAGCAACACCACGGTGGTGCTGACGCACGGCGCGTTTGCCGACGGTTCGAGCTGGAGCCGCGTGATTCCTGTCCTCGAGGCGAAAGGCTTGCACGTGGTGGCCGTGCAGAATCCATTGAGTTCTTTGAACGACGACGTCGCGGCAACGAAACGTGTCGTGGATGAGCAGCCGGGCCGGGTCGTTCTCGTGGGGCATTCGTGGGCCGGCGTGGTCATCAGCGAGGCCGGCAACGACGACAAGGTCAAGGCGCTCGTCTACGTTTCGGCCTTTGCGCCGGACGCCAATCAATCGATTGCCGATATCACGAAGGACTTGCCCGCGCCGCCCTGGTCGAAAGAGCTGCACAAGGATTCCGCAGGCTATCTGACGCTCTCGGACAAGGCGATCCACCAGTTCTTCGCGCCGGACCTGCCGCTTGCCGGGCAGCGCATCGTGGCCGCCACGCAGGGGCCCTGGTACGCGGGCTGCCTCGACGAGAAGGTCACGCATCCGGCCTGGCGCGACCGGCCGTCCTACTTCGTGGTGAGCACCGAAGACCAGATGATTGCTCCCGCGCTGCAGGAGCGCATGGCGAAGGCCATTGGCGCTACCGTCACGCGTGTGCATGGCAGCCATGTTTCGCTCGTGAGCCATCCGCAAGCCGTTGCAAACGCGATTATCGAAGCCGCCGAACGTGCGGAGTAGCAGGTGAAGTCACACGCGTAACAAGCGCGTACGGCCTTGATGCGCGCGTGGCGAGTTGCGCGTGGGACTCGCCACTCGCCACGCGCAACTCGCCACGCGCGCTTTGCCGGCAGTGGGGCCGGCCCGCCGTCGCTGCTTACTGCTCGATTTGCCGGTTCCAGCGCGAATCCCACTGCGCGCGGTGCGCGTTGATCACGTCCCAGTCCACCACCGTCACCTTCTTCACGAGCTGGTCCAGGTCGCCGAGGCTCCTTTGCATGTCGGGCGGCATGGTGGCGTTGCGGTTGGTGGGAATCTGCTTGCCGGCCACCGCGGCTTTGCTTTGCGCGGGCGCAGAAAGCAGGAACTGCGCGAGCTTCTGGGCAAGCTGCGGGTCAGGGTTGTTCTTCACGACGCACAGATCCACGAGCAGCAGCACCGCGCCTTCCTTCGGGTTCACGTAGGCCACGGGCAAGCCCTTGTCCTTCAGGTCGCCCACGGCGGTAGGCGTGAGCGGAAAGAGTCCTGCTTCGCCGGTCTGAATCATCTCCGAGAGCTTCGCCGAGTTCGGAATGTATTCGACAACGTTCGGCCCTACCGTGCTCGGCCACTTCGTGAAGGCTGGCTCCACGTTGCTTTCGCTGCCGCCCATCAGGCGATTGATGGCGAGAAAGCCATGCAGCCCGAACGTGCTGCTCGAAGCCGACTGGAACACCACTTTGCCCTTGTATTTCGGGTTCGCGAAGTCGAGCCACGAAGTGGGCGGCGCCCAGCCTTTGTCGGCGAACACCTTGGTGTTGTAGCCGATGCCGGTCATGCCGAGTTGCACGCCCGCGCCCATGTCGCCCTTCATGCGCGCGAAGGGATAAAGCTCCTTGAGCACGGGCGAATCGTCCAGCTTCTCGCACACGCCCATGCTGACCGCGCGCGCCATGACGCCGTCGTCGAGGAACGCCACGTGAATCTGCGGGCTGTTGCGGTTGGCGAGCAGCTTCGCGAGCACGTCGGAGGACGTGCCGGGCACGACCACCACCTTGACGTTGTTGGCCTTCTCGAAGTCGGGCAGCACCTGGCTCGTATAGGCCTTCTCCATCGGACCGCCGTTCATGCCGATGTAGATCGTTTTCGTCTGCGCCGAGGCGAGGGTGGAACAGCCGAGCGCAACGAGGGCGGCCAGCGAGGCAAGCGTGCGTGTGAATTTCATCGTGTGAACTCCTTATTTGACGGGGAGAGCGGCATGAACAGAAGACTGCGTGAAGCGGCCGATGGCGAATGCGTCGATGGGCGTGCTCGTCGCGCCTTCGGTGACGAGTTCGGCCAGCACCTCGCCCACGCCCGGCGCGAGCAGGAAGCCGCCGCCCGAAAAGCCGAAGGCGTGCAACAGGCGCGGCGTGGTATGGCTGGGTCCGATGATGGGGTTGCTGTCCGGCGTTTCGCCTTCCACGCCGCTCCACGTGCGGATGAGGAGCGCGTTGCGCAGCCCCGGCAGCAGCGCGCAGGCGTCGCGCATGACGGCGCGCGTGGTGTCGGTGGAGGGCTGGGCGTATTCGCCGTCGCCGTGTCCGCGCCCGCCGCCGATCACGCAGTTGCCGCGCTCCACCTGGCGCGCGTAGACGCCGCCGCCGTAGACGCCGAGGTTGTGCCGGATGAAACGCGGCAGCGGCTCGGTCACCCACATGTTCGGATAGATGGGCTTCATCGGCACGGTTTCGCCGAAACTGCCCGCCACCGTATTGGCCCAGGCGCCCGCGCAGTTGATGAGCCAGTCGGCGCTGACGCGTGCGTCGCCCGCTCGCATCTGGAAGCGGCGTCCGTCGAAGCCGAGGTCGGTTAGCGCCGTGTGCTCCTGCATGTGCGCTCCCGCGCGGCGCGCCGCCGCCGCGAAGCCCGGCGAAACGAGCCGCGGATTCGCGTGGCCGTCGCTTGCGCAGAGCGAGCCGCCAATGGCGGCGCGGCCGAGCCACGGGTAACGGCGGCGAAACGCGTCGCCATGCATGACCTGCGACTCCACGCCGTATTCGCGCGCCATCGCGGCCCACGCGTGAAGCGCGTCGAGGTCGCTATCGCGCCGCGCGAGACGCAGGTGCCCCGACACGACGAATTCCCCGTCTATGCCAATCAGCTCCGGCAAGCGGTTCCACACGCGCCGCGCGCGCACCGCGAGCGGTAACTGCTCGGCGGTGCGGCCCTGGGTGCGCACGCCGCCGTAGTTCACGCCGCTTGCCTGCGCGCCGCAAAAGCGGCGCTCGAAGAGCCCGACGCTCACGCCCTTGCGTGCCAGCGCGAGCGCAGCCGATGCGCCCACGAGCCCGCCGCCCGCAATCACGACCTGGAAGTGGCGCGTGTCACTCATCGTGTGCTTCCTCTTCCACGACCTGGACGCCGTCTTCGAACAGCATCGGCGAAATCGGAATGGGTTTGATGGGCGCCTGGCTGCGCAGGCGGCCCACTTCATGCAACGGTTTGCCCGTTTCCGCAGCGAGGAGCGCCATGGCCGATTCGCCGCACATGCGCCCCTGGCAGCGCCCCATGCCGATGCGCGTGAGCGCCTTCAGGCGATTCACTTCGGTGGTCGCGCCGCTGCGAATGCAGCTACGCAACGTGCCGGCCGTCACTTCCTCGCAGCGGCAGATGGTCAGGTCGTCGGGCCAGTTCGCGGCGCAGTGGCTGGGCGGCGCGAACGCGTGTTCGATGCCGGCGCGAAAGCGCGAGATGCGCGCAAGGCGCTTTTCCAGCGCCGCGGCAGTGGGCCATGGCGCGCCCTGCGGCGCGGCCATGCCGAGGTCTTCGAGCACCGCGAGCGCGGCGCGGCGGCCGCCGAGTTCGGCGGCGTCGGCGCCTGCAATGCCCGCACCGTCGCCGGCCAGGTAGACGCCTTTGACGGAACTGCGTCCGGCGACGTCGCGCTCGGGCAGCCAGCAGCGGTTGAGCGAGTCGAACACGAAGCGGCAGCCCGCGAGATCGGCAAGCTGCGTTTCGGGACGCAAGCCGTAGCCGAGGCCCACGGCGTCGCACGCGATTGCATGCGCTGTGCCGTCCGCGGTGCGCCAACGGAGGGATTGCGCGGCGTGCTCGCCGTCGATCGCATCGAGCGACACACCGTGTTCGACGCGTATTCCGTGTGCCTTGAGCCAGCCCAGGTAATACAGGCCTTTCGCGAACGTGCCGGGTTGGCTGAGCAGCTTCGGCGCGGCGGCAACCTCACGTGCGAACGGGCTCGTATCGAGCACCGCAGCCACCTGCGCGCCCGCTTTCGCGTACTGGTAAGCGACGAGATAGAGCAGCGGCCCGGTGCCAGCGAACACGGTGCGCCGGCCGATCGCGCAGCCTTGCGATTTCAGCGCCACCTGCGCGCCGCCGAGCGTGTAGACGCCGGGCAGGGTCCAGCCCGGCAGGGGCACGATGCGATCGGTCGCGCCGCTCGCGATGATCAGATGCGACCACGGCACGCTCGCTTCCCGGCCCTCGCGCAAGGTGTCGAGCCGCCCCGGCTCGCATGACCAGGCGAGCGTGTCGGGCCGATAGTCGATCTTCTGCAGCAGGTCGGCCATGGCGCGATGGAGCGCGTCGGCCTTCTTTGCTTCGAAGCCGTAGAGCGCGGATTTCGGGCGCGAGAAGCCTGCGTTCGCTGCGGGCTGGCGATAGATCTGCCCGCCCCAGCGGGCGTTTTCGTCGATCACGACGGGACGCAGCCCCGCGGCCGCGAGCGTTTGCGCGGCGCGCACGCCCGCAGGCCCCGCGCCGACAATCACGATGCGCGCCGACGCCGTGCTCATTGCGCCTCCGCTTCGTTTGATGCGTCGGTAGCTGCGTCGGTAGTTACGTCGGTAGTTGCGTTGTTTGCCGCTTCGTTGTCCACGTCGCTGTGCGCTTCGTTGTCCACGTCGCTGCGCACGTAGTTGCGCGTCAGCACACGCATGCCTTCACGCAGCGGTGTCGAGCACGCGCGCAGCCGCATGCCGTCTTCGCTGCGCACCCAGCAGTCCTGGCAAGCGCCGATCAGGCAGAAGCCCGCACGCGGCATGTCGCTGAATTCGCTGCGGCGCACGTGCCGCTGCTGCGTGAGGATCGCGGTGAGCAGCGTGTCGCCCGCAAGCGCCTGCACTGGCACGCCGTCGAGAAAAAAAGTGACGCTCGCGCGCGCCGTTTCGGCGACGCGAACGAACTGCGGTAAGTGATGCGGCGTGACGATGCTCATGAGAAGTCGGCGTGTAGCAGCGCGTAGGCGAAGGAGAAACCGGGCGGCGTTCAGTGCTGCCCGATCAGGATGCGGTTGAGCCCGTAGACGCGGTCGAGCAGCAGCATCGCGCCCGCCGTGATGCCGATCACGAGCGCGGAAACGGAGGCCATCATCGGGTCGATGGATTCCGTCGCGTACATGTACATGCGCACGGGCAGCGTGACGGTTTGCGGCGACGTCACGAAGATCGACATCGTTAGTTCGTCGAAGCTGTTGATGAACGCGAGCAGCCAGCCGCCCGTGATGCCGGGCACGATCATGGGCAACGTGATGCGGCGAAACGTGGTCCACGCGTTCGCGCCGAGCGAGGAGGCCGCGTGTTCAATGCTGCGGTCGAGGCCGCTCACCGACGCCAGCACGAGCCGCATCACGAACGGCGTGATGACGATCATGTGCGCGAGAATCAGCCACGCGAACGAACCGGTCGCGCCAATCAACGCGAAGAAGCGCAGCAGGGCGATGCCGAGCACGAGCCCTGGAATCACGAGCGGCGAAAGCAGCAGCGCGTTCAGGAAGCTGCGCCCGGGAAAACGCGCACGGCCGATGGCGAGCCCCGCAGGCAGCGCGATGACGAGCGAAAGCGTGGCCGACGCGAAGGCGAGCTTGATGCTGTTGAAGAACGCGGTAATGAAATCCGGGTAGTCGAGAATGGCGCGGAACCAGCGCAGCGAGAGCCCGTGCGTGGGCAGCGTCAGCGTTTCGTCGGGCGTGAAGGCCACCAGCACCACGATGACGAGCGGCGCCAGCACGAACAGAATGACGAGGCTGTGGAACGTAAGGGCGAGCGGTCCATTTTTGCGCATGATGAGTGTCCTGGCAACGCGCGGCCTCAGCCCATGCTGCGGGCGTAGCGGCGTTCGAGCACGCGGTAGTAGGTGAGCATGACCACGAGATTGGCGACCAGCAGCAGCACGGCGATCGTCGCGCCGAGCGGCCAGTTCATCGAACTCAGAAACTGGTCGTAGACGGCGGTGGCCGCCACCTTGAGTCGACGGCCGCCCAGCAGGCCCGGAATCGCAAACGCGCTGGCGGAGAGCCCGAACACCATGAGGCTGCCCGAGAGAATGCCCGGCATCAGTTGCGGCAACACGATGCGGCGCAGCGTCGTGGCGGGCGACGCCATCAGCGAGAGCGCGGCGTTTTCCGTTTGCGGGTCGAGCCGCTGCAGCGCGGTCCAAACCGGAATCACCATGAACGGCAGCATGACGTGCACGAGCGCGATGACGATGGCGAAGGTCGTGTATTCGAGCTTGAACGGCCCTGCGCCGAAGAGCCCGAAGAACTGGTTCACGATGCCGTTTGTGTTGAGCAGCATGCTCCAGCCGAACGCGCGCACCACCACGGAAACCAGCAGCGGCGCGAGGATCACGAGCAGGAAGACGGAACGCCAGGGGTCGCGCATGCGCGACAGGATGTAGGCCTCGGGCGTACCGATCACGACGCACAGCAGCGTGGTGAGCGCCGCGATGCCGAAGGTGCGCAGAAAGATCGTGTGGAAGTACGACGAGCCGAGCACTTCCCCGTAGTTGTGCAGATCGAACGCGGCAATCGGGCCGACGGACGGATCGAAGCGATAGAACGTGAGCGCGAAGGTCATGGCGAGCGGCACGAGCACAAGCGCGGCGAACAGCAGCAGCGCGGGCGCGCTCATGAGCCAGAGCGGCAGGAACGCGTGCCAGCTGGCGCGCACGGTGGCGCGCGGTGCGGGCTGGCCGGCGGGCTCCTGGGTCGGCCGGGAAGCCGGCAGCGTGCTAGACACGGGCGCTCTCCTGCTGGATGAAGCGGATGGCGTCGCTGTGCCAGTCGATGCCCACCTGGTCGCCTTCGGCGAGCGGCTCCTTGCCTTCGTTCTGGCAGCACACGAGCATTTCGCCCGCGCGGCTGTCGAGCCGGTAGAGCCATTGGCTGCCGAGGAAGAAGCGGCTCGTCACGCGGCCCGCAAGACGGCCCGAGCCCGTTGCGCACAGCCGCAGCTTTTCGGGGCGGATGCAGAGCGTGATGGCGTCGCCTACGCCCACGGCACGGCCGCGCTCGGGCAACTGTGCCGTCGATCCCGTTTCCGCCAGATCGTTGCCGAGGTCCACGCGTATCGTGTCGCCCTCGCGCGCCACCACGCGCCCCGCCAGCATGTTGGCCTTGCCGATGAACTGCGAGACGAAGTCGTTCTCGGGGCGTTCATAGGCGCGATAGGGCGTATCCACCTGGGTGATGCGGCCGTTCTCCATCACCACCACGCGGTCGCTGATCGAAAGCGCTTCGGACTGGTCGTGCGTGACCATCAGCGTGGTTGTGCCGATCTTGCGCTGGATGGCGCGCAGTTCGAACTGCATGTCTTCGCGCAGCTTGGCGTCGAGGTTCGACATCGGTTCGTCCAGCAGCAGCACGGGCGGCGCGATCACGATGGCGCGCGCAATCGCCACGCGCTGGCGCTGGCCGCCCGAAAGCTCGCGCGGAAAGCGGTGCGCGTACGCGTCGAGCCGCACGAGCGAGAGCGCCTCGCGAATGCGTTCCTTGCGCTCGGCACTGGCCACGCCGCGCATCTCGAGGCCGAAGCTCACGTTCTCGGCCACGCTCATGTGCGGAAAGAGCGCGTAGCTCTGGAACACGATGCCGAGGCCGCGCTTGTTCGGCGGCGTATGCGTGATGTCGCGGCCGTCGAGCGTGATGCGCCCGCGCGTGGCTTCCACGAAACCGGCAATCATCTGCAGCGTGGTGGTCTTGCCGCAGCCCGAGGGGCCGAGCAGCGAGACGAACTCGCCTTGTTCCACCGCGAGGTTGATGCCGGTGACCGCGTGCAGGTCGCCGAACGATTTCGAAACATCGGTCAGGGTGAGGAACGACATGGTCTCGCCTTCCAGTGCAGTGAATGCATGGGTGCGCTCGCACCCGCTGAACCAGTTTGCATTGCGTTGGGGCGACTGTAGCCAGCCAAATTTCCCGCCGTCAATTTTGAATTCCATTCGGCGAGAGAAATTTGGCATATATTCCATTTAACGGAACGGCCAATGCTGACTCGCGAGTTGAGATTCCGGCCAGTGATCTCCGGGAAACCCCTAACGAAGCTGGAATGACTGCGCAGATATAGGTTTGTGCATCGATTCCCGGCGAGAAGGCCCGCTCTCTACCCGCGCCGGCAGGTATTCCGCAGAGTGGAATATCAAACGCAATGTGGCGGCAACAGAAAGGAAAAATGGAATGCAGGCAGACGAAGCAAAAAGCGCCGGCGTATTGCAGCGCGCATTCGCGGTGATCCGGGCGCTGGGCGAGAGCCAGGCGGAAGGCAGCCGCGTGACCACGCTCGCGAAAGCCGTGGGGCTGACCCAGGCGACGGTCCATCGCCTGCTGCAAGGGCTGATTGCCGAGGGCGTGGTCGAGCAGGACGAAAGCACGAAGCGGTATCGGCTGAGCGTGGACTTCTTCGCGCTCGCGGCGCAGGCGAGCAACCCGAGCAACATGCGTACGCTGTGCCGCCCCGCGTTGCTGCGGCTGTGCGCGAGCCTCGGCGACACCATCTTCCTGCTCGTGCGGAGCAGCTTCGACGCCGTCTGTCTCGACATGTGCGAAGGGCCGTTTCCCATCCGCTCGTTTACCGGAGACATTGGCGGACGTGTGGCGCTGGGCGTGGGCCAGGGCAGCCTCGCGATTCTCGCGTTCCAGCCCGAGGCGGAGCGCGAGGAGATCATCCGCTTCAACGTGCCGCGCCTGCGTGCCTATGGCGTGCTCGACGAGGTGTATCTGCGCACGGAGATCGAACGCGTGCGCAAGCTGGGTTACGCGGGCCGCAATACCGGCGTGCTCGAAGGCATGGCGGGCGTAGCGGTGCCCATCTTCGACCGCAACGGCTGCGCGGTCGCGGCGTTAAGCGTCGGTACGCTGGCCGCGCGTTTGACCGATGACCGGTTGCCCACGGTCGTCGAACTGCTCAAGCGTCAGGCCGAGCAGATCGGCCCGCAAACCAATCCGTTCGACGTCGCGATGCGCCGCCCCATGCATGGCCTCACGCGCGCCCTGACGACGCAGCCGCTGGCGTAGGCGTTCCAGGTCCGGGCTTAAGCCCAGGCGCGGGTCCAGAAACCCTGCACGAAATGGTCCGTAGCATCGGACACGGTTGTGCCACACGTTCTGTTTAAGGTCTCGCCGTCGGGCCGCGCGGGGAGACCTCATGAACGTGCATGCACCGGAACAGGCTGACGCGAAAACGGGCGGCGTCAGTACAGACGGGAAGAAGAACGCGCCTCGCGTTGCGCACGCCGCGCGCGCTGCGCGCCATGCGTCACGCGTTTTGCAGAGCCGTCTGGCGAACCATCCGCCGCGCACCGCGGCCACCGGCTTCACCCTGATCGAAGTGCTGATCGCGCTCGCCATCGTGGCCGTGGCGCTGGGCGCTGTGACGCGCGCCATCGGCGCGCTCGCAGCGGACACCGACAGCGCCCGCGGCCACCTGCTCGCGCTCTGGAGCGCCGACAACGCGCTGAGCGCGATCCGCATCGCGGCCGCCTGGCCCCAGCCTGGGCGCACCACCTTCGCGTGCCCGCAGGGGCGCTATGCGTTCGTGTGCCGGCAGACCGTGACGACGCTCGGCAGCCCGCTCGTGCGACAGGTGACGGTGAGCGTCTATGCATCGGCCGCGAGCGCGAACGTGCTGGCCGAAGTCGTCACCGTCGTGCAGAACGAGGCGCGCTAGCGCAATGCCGATGAGAACCGCGCGTGCCACGATCGCGACGACTGCGCCGCGTACCACACAGTCCAGACGCCGCGCGCGCGGCTTCACGCTGATCGAGATGCTGGTCGCCATCGCGCTGCTCGCCGTGATCGCGCTGCTCTCGTGGCGCGGCCTCGACGCGACCATCCGCGGCCGCGACGACATCGCGGCCAATCTCGGCAGCACGCGGCTGCTCGGCCGCTACTTCTCGCAGTTGCAATACGACCTCATGAACCTCGTCACGCCCGACGAAGTGTTCGGCCCGCCCTTGCGCATGCGCTCCGGCGAACTCGTGCTCGTGCGCCACCTGGGCGTAGGCGGCGGCCCGACGTTCGTGCAGGTGGTGCGCTATCAGCTGAAGGGGCGGCAACTGATACGCAGCGCCTCGGCGCCGCTCGCGTCGCTGGCAGCACTCGCCGACGCGCTTCACCACATGGACGACTTCGCGCGTGTCGTGGTGAGCGACGACGCACGGTCGATGAAGCTCGCGGTGTGGGTCGCGCCTGCGGGATGGACGACGAGTCAGGCGGTGGTGGAAAAGACCTACGCCGAGTTTCTTGCGCAGCACGGCGTCAGCAACATCACCTCACGCGGCATGCCGTTGCCGCGCGGCGTGCAGTTTTCCGTGACGCTCGGTTCGCCGCCCGTCGAGTATCTGCGGATGATCCCGATCGGGCAGTAAGCGCCCGGCTCATCGTGCATCTGCAATGGCGGATGACTGGCTGTAGAAACAGCTAAACCCCCCCCGCGTCAATGATGCACGGCGCATCAATGATCGCCTGCATCTGCCGCCACGCTGCCGGCCGGCAAAATGGTCCGTAACTTTCGTCACACGCCTGTTATTGCTCGTCCGCTAGTCTGCCGCTGGAAACGGGCGGGCGACACGCCGTTCCCGATGGTGCGACAGCAACGCGACGCGTGACACGACGAGGGGGCGAACATGGAGGTCGAACACCCGCAAGACGCTGGAGCGGGCGCAGCGGTGGTCAATGCGGCCACGGCACCGCGCAGCGCGGCGAGCCTCGCCCGTGCACGCGACTGGCACGCGGCGGGCCGGTTCGACGACGCAGCGCGCGAATACGAAGCCGTGCTCGCGAGCAATGCCGGGAACGCCGAAGCGTTGCATCTGTACGGCGTGCTGCAGTACCAGCGCGGCGTGGTGGCCGAAGCCGAGTCGCTGATTCGCCGCGCGATTGCGCTCGGCACGGACACGGGCACGGCCACGCGTGCGCACTCGGACCTCGGCGCGATCCTTGCCGACACCGGCCGCGCTGCCGAAGCGTTCGACCAGTTCGACGCCGCTCTGCGCGCCGACCCCGGCGACGTTCAGACGCTCGTGCGCAAGGGCAACACGCTGCTCGGCCAGCGGCGCTACGAACTCGCGCTCGCGGCGTTCGACCGCGCGCTCGAAGTCTCGCCGCTCACGCTCGACGCGCTCTGCAATCGCGGCAGCGCCCTGCGCGCGCTGGGCCGCCATGCCGAGGCCGTGGACACCTACGACCGCGCACTCATGGTGGACCCGCGCTCGTTCGAATCGTGGTTCAACCGCGGACTCGTGCTGCGCGACCTGCAACGTCCCGCCGATGCGCTGCACGCGTTCGATCGCGCCATCGCCATCCGTCCTGGCCTTGCCGTGATGCTCTCGGCGCGCGGCCAGACGCTCGTGGACCTCGGGCGCCTGGGCGAAGCGCTCGCGGCCTTCAACGAAGCCATCGCGATCCAGCCCGGCCTCGTGGACGCCATCTACAACAGCGCGGTGGCGCTCGAACGTCTGAACCGTCCAGACGAAGCCATTGCCCGCTGCGAACGCGTGCTCGCGCTCGAACCCGGCAATGCGCAGGCGCACGCGTGCCGGGGCAACGCGTTGCTGCAGCTGCGGCGTTACGACGAAGCGCTCGCCAGCTACGACGCCGCATTGCGCCTGCGTCCGGAGGCCGTCGAATTCCAGTGCAATCGTGGCACGGCATTGCGTTATCTGCGGCGCTACGAGGAAGCGCTGCAAAGCTACGACGCGGTACTGGCCGTCGACAGCCGGTTCGGCGAGGCCTGGAGCAACCGCAGCAGCGTGTTGCAAGACCTGCACCGCTACGACGATGCGGCGGCCTCGCTCGACCACGCCATGGCGCTGCGCCCCGACCATGCGACGAACTGGTTCAACCGCGGCAACCTGCACTACGAGACAAACCAGCCCGACGAGGCACTCGCTGCCTACGGCCGCGCAATCGAATTGAATGCGGACTACGTGGACGCCCATTTCGCGCGCGCGTCGCTGTATCTGATCGAAGGCGACTTCGCGCGCGGCTGGGGCGAATACGAATGGCGCCTGCGCGATGCGCTGCTTGCGCACCACTACCGTCCGTTCGCGCAGCCGCTGTGGCGTGGCGACGAACCGCTCGAGGGCAAGACGATCCTCGTTCACGCAGAGCAAGGCTTCGGCGACACGTTGCAGTTCTGCCGCTACGCGCCCTTGCTGGCGGCGCGCGGCGCACGCGTGGTGCTCGAAGTGCAGCCGGCGCTGAAGGCGTTGATGGCCTCGCTGGAGGGGCCGGCGCAGGTGGTCGCGCGAGGCGAACTGCTGCCCGGATTCGATTACCAGTGCCCGCTGCTGAGTCTGCCGCACGCGTTCAACACGACGCTCGAAACGATTCCGCGGCACACGCCGTATCTGCGCGCGGACGCGCAGCGCGTCGAGCAATGGGCGAACTTGCTGGGCGCCCGCGCTGAAAAACGCCTGCGCGTGGGCCTCGCCTGGGCTGGCAATTCCGAGCACAGGAACGACCACAACCGCTCCATCGACTTCGCGCGGTTCGCGCCGTGGTTCGAGCTCGACATCGAATGGGTGAGCCTGCAAAAAGCGGTTCGCGAGCGCGACGAGGCGTTGCTTGCGCACGCGCCGGTGCTGCGTTTCGACGACGAACTCGGCGACTTCGCCGACACGGCGGCGCTCATGGCATCGCTCGATCTCGTGATCTCCGTAGACACCGCCGTGGCGCATCTGGCCGGTGCGCTGGGCCGGCCGCTCTGGGTGCTGCTGCCCGAGCCGCCCGAGTGGCGCTGGATGCGTGCTCGCGACGACAGCCCCTGGTATCCGGGCGCACGGCTCTTTCGTCAGCCGGCGCCGGGGCAATGGGCGAGCGTGATCGACGCGGTCAAGGCCGCGCTCGTGGAAAAGACCGCGCAGGCTTTCGCGGATGGCGAGCGCGCCTGAACCGGTCGAGGCGTCACAGCAAAGCGCGGTAGAGGGAAACAGATGGGAAACCGCAGCACCGACAGGGGATAACAGGGGCCACACAATGACATCGAACGGGGAAGGGACGACGCTCGCGATGCTGGCCAGTTCACCGCACACTCGCAGGCCCGACGCCGCAAAGCTCGATCAATTGCTGCTGCGGGCCCGCAAGGCGCATCACGAGGGTGCGCTCGACCAGGCCGCGAGCGCCTATGGCGATCTGCTCGCGCTCGCGCCCGATCATCCGGAAGCGCTGCATCTGCTCGGCGCGCTGCGTTTTCAGCAAGGCCAGTTGAACGAGGCCGAAGACCTGATGCGGCGTTCCATCGCGCGCCAGCCGGTTCCGCTTGCGCTTGCGAATTACGCCGCGGTGCTCGTGGGGCTGGGTCGCGAGCAGGAAGCGTTGACGCGTCTGGACGAAGCGCTGGCCATTCATCCCGCGCATCAACGGTCGCTGTTTCAGCGCGCGGGGCTGCTCGCGCAGTTGGGTCGCTACGATGAAGCGCTCGCGTCGTACGACCGTCTGCTGGAGTTGAGCCCCGCTTTTGCCGACGGCTTCGTGAAACGCAGCACAACGCTGCGCGTATTGGGCCGGCTCGACGAGGCGCTCGCGGGCTGCAATCGTGCGCTCGCCATCGTGGGCCGCTCGTTCGACGCCTCGCGCGAACGCGGTCTCGTGCTGCGCGCGCTGGGCCGCTTTCGCGAAGCGTCCGAGAGCTACGGCCACGCGCTCGCCGTGATGCCCGGCAACGTCGAAGCGATGTTTCTGCGCGGCGTGGCGTTCCTCGATCTCGGCGAGCCGGAGAACGCGCTCGCGGACTTCAACGCGGCCATTGCGGCGAACCCCGGTTTCGTCGATGCGATCTACAACAGCTCGGTGGCCCTCGAACAACTGGAACGCCACGAAGAAGCCATCGACCGATGCGACCGCGTGCTCGCCATACAGCCCGATCACGCGAAGGCGCTCGCCAACCGCGGCAACGCGGCGTGCAGCGTGGGCCGCAACGGCGAGGCGGCGGCGAACTATCAGCGCTCGCTCGAACTGGAGCCGCAGAGCGTGGGCGTGCTCTGCAACTACGCGAGCGCGCTCATGCGCATCAACCGCTACGGCGAAGCGAGAGACGCCTGCGACCGCGCGCTCGCACTCGAACCCGACTACGCGCATGCGTGGTTCACGCGCGGCAGGGTGGGGCTCGAAACGCACCGCTACGAGGACGCGCTCGAAGACTTCGACCGCGTGGTGTCGATCGACCCGGCCCACAAGATCGCGCACTTTCATCGCGGCAACGCGCTGCGTTCGCTGCGTCGTCACGACGAGGCGAACGAGGCCTACGTCAACGCCATCGCGATCGACACCGACTACGCCGAGGCGCACTGCATGCGCGGCTTCCTGTGCCTGGCCATCGGCGACTTCGAGGCCGGCTGGCGCGAGTACGAATGGCGCTGGCGCGACACGCAGCTCGACGGCAGCCGGCGCGATTTCGTGCAGCCCAGGTGGACGTACGGCATGCCGCTGGAAGGCCAAACGATTCTGCTCTACGCGGAACAGGGACTCGGCGACACGTTGCAGTTCTGCCGCTACGCGCCGCTCGTGAAGGCGCTGGGCGCGAAGGTCGTGCTCGAAGTGCCCATCGAACTGAAGGGACTGCTGGCGAGCCTCGACGGCGTGGACACGATCGTCGTGCGCGGCGGCCCGCTGCCGCCGTTCGATCTGCATTGCCCGCTGCTGAGCCTGCCGCTCGAATTCCGCACCGACCTCGCGACGATTCCCGCCAGCGTGCCCTATCTGCGCGCCGAAACCGAGCGTGTCGAACTGTGGAAAACGCGGCTCGGGCCGGCGCAACGGCCGCGCGTGGGCCTCGTGTGGTCGGGCAATCCGCTGCATCTGAATGATCGCAACCGGTCGATGGCGCTCGCGGAACTGCTGCCGATGCTGAGCGACGCATTCGAATGGGTGAGCCTGCAAAAGGTGGTGCGCGACGAAGACAAGCCGACGCTTGCCGCGAGCGCGATTCGCCACGTGGGCGATCAACTCGCCGACTTCGCGGACACGGCTGCGCTCACGCAACTGATGGATTACGTGGTGAGCGTGGATACGTCCGTGGCGCATCTGGCCGGTGCGCTGGGCCGCCCGCTCGCGGTGCTGCTGCCGCACACGCCGGACTTCCGCTGGCTGCTCGATCGCGACGACAACCCCTGGTATCCGAATGCGCGGCTCTTCCGCCAGGCCGAGGCGGGCAAATGGGCGCCCGTGGTGGAGGCCGTGCAGGCGGCCTTGCCGGATCTCGTGAACGGAGGAGGCACGCCATGACAGGCCCGCAGACGCAACAGCGCGACGCCCCGTTTCAGTTCGCGCCCGACTCAGGCTTCTCCACGAACCAGCAGGCGATACGCGCCGCGCTTCAGGACGCGCTGCGCAATGCCCGCGCGCGGCTCGAAAAGAACGACCTCGCGAGCGCGCGGCGTCTCTACGAAGGCGTGCTCGCCATGGCGCCGGACAACGTCGAGGCGTTGCATTTGCTCGGGCTCGTCTGTCTGCGCCAGGGCGATGCGGCGCGCGCCGAGCCGCTGATCGCGCGTTCCATGCGCTTCGGCCTGCGCCAGCCGTGGAACTTCGCGAATCACGCCGCGGCGCTCGTCGGCGTGGGGCGTCATCGCGAAGCGCTCGCCGTGATCGACGCCGCGTTGAAGATCGACCCCACGCACGCGCCATGCAATGCCGCGCGCGGCGACGCGCTGCTCGGGCTCGAACGGTTCGAGGAAGCGATTGCGGCCTACGACGTATCGCTGCAACGCGAGCCCATTCAGCCCGCGGCCTGGTGCCGGCGCGGCGCCGCGTTGCGCGGCATCGGCCGGCCCGCCGACGCGCTCATCAGCCTCGACCGCGCGCTGAAGATCGATCCCAACGATCCGGCCACGCATCTCGAACGCGGCCACGTGTTGCGCGAACTGGGCCGCCGCGACGAGGCGCTTTATCACTACCAGCTCGCTATCGTCGTGTGCGGGAAGACGCCGGCGCTCATGCATGCCGCAGGCGTCGTGCTGACGGAGATGGGGCGTGCGTCCGAGGCCGTCGCCATGCTCGACGAAGGGCTGAAGCTGGCCCCCGACGACGAACCGTTGCTCTACGCAAGCTGCGTCGCGCTCGACATGCTGCATGCGCGCGACGAACTGCTGCGGCGCTGCGACCGTCTGCTTGCACGCAATCGCGACAACGCACTGGCCTGGGTAGGCCGCGGCAATGCGCTGCTGGGCCTGGATCGCCACGAGGAGGCCGCAGAGGCCTACGGCGAGGCGCTGCTGCGCGCGCCGCAACACGTGGACGCCTTGCGCAACCGCGCCGCGGCTTTGCGCGCGCTGGGCCGCTACGAAGAGGCGCTCGACTACTACGAGCGCGCGCATGCCGTGGCCGGGCCGCATCCCGAGTTGCTCTACAACCGCGCCGTCACGCTTCAACAGCTCGGCCGCTACGACGAAGCGATGGCGAGCCACGCCGAAGCGGCTCGCGCACCCGCCGATACGGCACAGGCGCTGTACACGAAAGCCGTCGCCCTGCAGCAGTTGGGCGAGCACGAAGCGGCGCTGAAGCAATACGAGGTGGCCTGCGAACGCGACCCGCATCACGGCGCGGCGCGTCGTTCAGAAGCGTATTGCCGTCTCTTGATGGGCGACTTCGAAACCGGCTGGCAACAGCACGAATCGCGCTGGCACGCCACGGACGTGCTGCTGAACCGGCGCCACGCCGACCGTCCGCTGTGGCTCGGCGTGGAGCCCGTGGCGGGCAAGACCGTGCTGCTGCATGCGGAGCAGGGCTACGGCGACACGCTGCAGTTCTGCCGCTACGCGCCGCTCGTGGCCGAGAAGGGCGCGACGGTGCTGCTCGAAGTGCCGAAGGCGCTGGCAAGCTTGCTGGGTTCGCTGCCCGGTGTGAGCCGCATCGTCACCGAAGACGACGCGACGCCCGCGTTCGATCTGCAGTGTCCGCTGATGAGCCTGCCGCTCGCGTTTCGCACCACGCTCGGCACGGTGCCCGCCGCCACGCCGTATCTGCGTGCCGATGCGCAGCGGCGCGCGGTGTGGGCGCAGCGCGTGGAAGCGCTTGGGGCCGCCGGGAAGCCGCAGCGGTTGAAGGTCGGCCTCGCGTGGTCGGGCAATCCGCGGCACAACAACGACGAGAACCGGTCGCTGCCGTTCGATGCGCTGCGTCCGCTGCTCGCGCTCGATGCCACCTTCGTGTGCCTTCAGCCCCAGGTGCGCGAGCGCGACCGCGAGGCGCTGGCGGCGAGCGGCATCGTGAACTTCGGCGACGCGCTCGCGGACTTCGCTGACACGGCCGCGCTCGTCGAAGCGCTCGACGTGGTGGTGACCGTGGATACGTCCGTCGCCCACGTGGCCGGTGCCGTGGGCCGGTCGGTCTGGATTCTGCTGCCGCGCTCGCCGGACTGGCGGTGGCTGCTCGAACGCGAAGACAGCCCCTGGTACCCGACCGCGCGACTCTTCCGTCAGACGCGGCCCGGCGACTGGCCCGAGGTGATCGCGCGCGTGCAGCAGGCGTTGATGGAAGCCGGGCAGGCGCGCGGCCAGGCGGCGAACCTCAGCCTATGACCGGCCATTGTCAAAAAAGCTACGAACCTTTTCGGGCGGCGCGAATGCTCCGTAACACCCGCCATCGCGCTGCCATCGCGACTTCGTATTTTCTGTTGATTCAGGTGGCGCGATGCCCAACGCATGCGCGGCCTGTCATCGGGGAACAGGGTAAATCGCAGGTGCGGCTTCGCGTGGCGCCGGAATGGGCGTGAAGGGACGCGACGGGCGGGGCCGCCCACTTCTTAGGCTTCGGGGTGAAGAATGGCAGCACGCGCACGCGTCGTACGAGAACATAACCCGCAGGGTTCGCAGACGGTCCTGACATCCGACGTGCGGCCGCTGTGCCGCGCGGTGGCGCTGATGCTGGCCGCAGGCTTCACGGCGCATGCGCATGCCGCGGGCATCGTGAACCTCGGGCAGGCCACGGTGCGCAACGCCGCGGGCGGTGTGGGCGGTGCAGGAGGCAGCGGCGCAGGCGTGCCGAACCTGGGCGTCTCGGCGCAGCAGGCATTGCAGGCGAGCCAGCCGTCCATTCGCAACCTGGGTCACGCGGCCCAGGCCATCGCGGCGCAGATCGCCGCGCAGCAGAGCGCAGCGGCGGCGGCCGCAGCGACAGCCTCCACGGTGCCGAACGGCCTGACGCCGGGCGGCCTTCAGGTGGCGGCGGGCGTGAGCAGCGACCCGAACAACGCGCTCCTCTGGTACAACGCCAACGCGCCGACGCAAACCGTGGACAGCAGCGGCCACGTCAACGTGGACGTCAAGCAGACCGGCCAGAACGCCGTGCTGACCTGGCAGACCATGAACGTGGGGCGGCAGACCACGCTCAACTTCGACCAGTCCTCCGGCACGCAAACCAACGGCGCGAACAACTGGGCCGTGCTGAACCGCATCGAAGACCCGAGCGGGCGGCCCAGCCAGATTCTCGGCAACATCACCGCGCAGGGCTCGGTGTACGTCATCAACCGCAACGGCATTCTGTTCGGAGCGGGCTCGCAGGTGAACGTGCATTCGCTGGTGGCGTCGTCGCTGAACCTGCTCGATACGAAAGACGAACTGGTGCAAAGCGCCGCCGGCATCGTTGCCAGCAACAAGCAGTTCCTGAGTCTTTCGGCGGGCACGACGGGCGGGCTTGCTTATCCCGAGTCGGGCAATTCGACGGGCGTGCAGGGTTCGACCGGAAAGCCCAACGAGATTCTGGGTTTGGGCAATCAGGTCACGACGGGGCAGGCGTACCAGGCGCCGGGCGACGTGACGATCGCGCCCGGTGCGTCGATCACGACGCACACGAACGGCACGGTCACCGACGGCGGCTTCGTGATCGTGGCGGCGCCCAACGTGACGAACGGGGGCAGCATCACGGCGACGGCCGGGCAAGTGGTGCTGGCTGCGGGCGTGGGCGTGAGCGTCAAACCGAACAAGTCGGGCGTCACGGCTAATCCGCAGATCCTGCTGCCCGAGCTGAGCGGCCAGATCTTCACCGTCCAGAATGGATCGACGATCGACATCACGCCCGCCGGCACGCTGACGAACACGGGCATCGTTCAGGCCGCGCGCGGCAATGTGAACCTGCTGGGCAGCAGCGTGCAGCAGAACGGCGTGGTGGGCGTGACCACGAGCGTCAACACGCCGGGCAGCATCACGATCTCGACCATCGACGAGTTCGAGTCCAACGACCCGACGGGCAAAACCTACTCTGGCGGCTCGACGCCTCCCACGGGCGACGGTGTGTTCACGGGCGCGCACCGCGCCGGCTTTCTGAGCTTCGGCCCCGATGCGGTCACCGCCGTGATGCCCGACAACGATGGCCAGACCGCCACCTCCACGCCGGGCACGGTGTTCACGGCCGGTAACGTCTCGCTGACGTCGGGCTCGGTCTGGTTTCAGGGCGGCTCGCTGATCGAAGCGCCGGGCTCGAGCGTCTCCGTCAACGCGCTCACGCAGTCCGCCGTGGGCTATGCCACGCCACCGGGGCAGACGGCGGTGCCGGGCCGCATTTATCTGGACAGTGGCGCGATCATCGACGTCTCGGGTCTTGCCAACGTCGAACTGCCCATCGCGCAGACGCTCGTTACGATTCCGCGCCTCGGCCAGAACGAACTGGCCGACTCGCCGCTGCTGCGCGACGGCTTTTTGTTCGGCCTCAAGAACGTGGTGGTGGACAGCACGCTCACGGGCACGCGCAGCGACGGCGTGCAGTGGGTGGGCAGCCCCATCCTGAATCTCTCGGGATACGTGAACCTGATTCCGCGCACGGTGGACCAGTTGCTCACCAACGGCGGCACCGTCACGCTCACGGGCAACGAGGTCATGACGGCCACGGGTTCGTCCATCAACCTCAACGGCGGCTACGTCCACTACGACGGCGGCATGGTCAACACGACACGGCTCGTGGACGCGAACGGCGCCATCGTGCCCATCGGCGAGGCCAATCCCTACGACACGTATCTGGGCATTGCCGGCGCGTTCACGGAAACGCACCCGCGCTGGCAGGTCACGAAGACCTGGTACAACCCGCTGCAAAGCGGCACGGGTTACTACGAGCCCGACTTCATCGTGGGCGGCAACGCCGGCACGCTGGACGTCTACGCCGCGCAGTCGCTCGTGCTCGACGGCGATATTTCCGCGCAGGCGTTCGGCGGGTCCAAACAGACGCAGGGCAACAGCTTGCCAACCGGCGGCACGTTCAACCTGGCCGTCGATCCGAAGCTCACCACGAGCGGGCAAGTCATCGCGCTCACACTGAACAATTCGGCGGCCGCGCCCTCGGGCGAAACAAGCCTTGTGATCCTGCAAAACACGGCGCCGCAACTGAACGGTCTCGTGCCCGGCTTCTCCATCGACACGCCGATCACTGCCGCAACGCTCGGCACGACGTCGGCCACCGACCCGAACAACCTGCTCGCCACGATGGTGCTGCCGGCCGATACGCTCAGCGCAGGCGGCTTCGCCAACGTCAACATCGCGAGCGACAAGCTGAACGGCAAGGGTTTTGTCGTGGCCGAAGGCACGACGCTCGCGTTGCAGCCGGGCGGCTCGCTCTCGTTTTCGGGCACGCATCCGGGCAGCACGACGATTGCCGGCGAGGTCTCTATTCCGTCGGGCAAGGTCACTGTTTCGAACGGCGGCAGCATCACGGTCACGTCTACCGGCACCATCGATGTGGCCGGGCAGTGGGTGAACAACGGCGTGCAGACCGCGCCGGACACGACGCCCGGCAACAGCGAGTTCATCAACGGCGGCAGCATCAGCCTGACGGCAGGCGGCCGTCTCGATCTGCAACCGGGCAGCGTGCTCGACGTCTCGGGCGGCGGCGAGATGCAGGCCAACGGCCAGTTGCTCATGAACAACGGCATTGCCGCGGGCAAGGGCGGCAGCGTGTCGCTCGTCACGTTCGACAACTACCTCGCCCAGGTACCGGCCGACCCGTACCTCGCCATGGACGGCACCATCAAGAGCTTCGGCTTTTCGGGCGGCGGCACGCTCACGCTGGGCGCGGCCGGGTTCCAGGTGGGCGGCGACACCTCCGCGGCGCATCCGTGGGACGTGGTGCTGCCCACGGACTTCTTCGCGAACCAGGGTTTCGGCAACTACGTGCTCAATGCGCTGTACGACAGCACCGTGGCCGCCGGCGCCACCGTGCGGCTCACGCAGCAGAACACCGTTCCCGATGCCGTCGCGCTGCAAGGCGCCGCAAGCGGCACGAACCTGTCGAGTGCCGGCCTCACGACCGTCGGCACCTTGGACGCGTACCACCGGCAGGCCACGAGCCTCGTGATGACGGGCGGCGGCTACCTGCCCGTCTTCGACAACCTGTTCAATCAAGGCACCCCGGTTCCACCGGTGCAGATTCCCACGACGGACGGCGCGGTCGGCACCGTGAGCGTGGGCCAGGGTGCCTCGATCGTGGCCGATGCGGGCGCGAGCATCGGCCTTGGGTCGCCGGTGCAGGTTACCGTGCTCGGCTCGCTGATTGCACCGGGCGGCTCGATCACGTTGAGCGCGGAGTCGAAGGTGGGCGCGCTCCATACCGTGACGGGACAGGCCGCGCCGCCAAACGGCTACACGAGCCCGAGCCAGTCGGTATGGCTGGGCCCCGACGCATTGCTCGACGTGTCGGGCGTCGCGCTCACGAATCCGCTCGCCGCGCCGGTCAAGAACGGACAGACCACGGTCACGCCGAACACGGGCAAGGTGCTGCCGGGCGGCTCCGTGATGATTGCCGACGACTCGGGATACATCGTGGCCCAGGCGGGTTCAAAGATCGACGTATCCGGCACGGCCGCCAGCTTCGACCAGTTGCAGGCGAACGGCACGTATGCTTCGCAGCCTGTCTGGAGCGACGCGGGTTCCATCACGCTGGCCGCATCGAGCGGGCTCATGTTCGACGGCACGCTGAAGGCCCAGCCGGGCGCGAGCCAGGCGCAGGGCGGCACGCTCACGCTGCTGCCCGAAGGCAACACGGCCAGCGCCCTGGTGTTGCAGCAGAGCGGCACCTTCGTTCCTGCGGGGCTCGCGCCGGGCCAGAGCATTGTCGACGTGGCCGGCGTATTGCAGGGCGGCGGCAACGGCACCGCAGCCGCCAAGGGGCCCACCGGCGTGATCCAGTTCGCCACGGACCGCCTGACCGGCTCGGGCCTCTCGACCTTCATCGTGGGCGACAGCACGTCGCCTTCGCCCGTGCCCGTCGCGTTCGTGGGCGACGTGGGCATTTCCGTGTCGAAGGCGGTGCAGATCTATACCAACCAGATCGCCGCGCTCAGCAACAGCCAGCTTGGCCAGTTGCAGTCGAGTACCGCGGATTCGTCGGGCAACTACACGTTGCCTACGGTCGCTTCGGTGTTGGGCAATCAGAGCGGGACGGCTTCGCTCGGCTCGACCGTGACGATAGACGCGCCGTATGTGGCGCTGGTGGGGCCCACGCTCATCAACCCCGCGGCCGTGCCTGCGGCCAGCGCGTTGTCGGACGCGACGCTCAACGTGAACGCGTCGTTCATCGACCTCGAGAACCAGGTTCAGCTCAACAACGTCGGGCAGGCCAACTTCACGAGCAGCGGCGACATCCGGCTCAGTTCCACCAGTTCCGTTAACACCGCCCTGCAAGCGGGCCAGCTTTATACCGCCGGCAATCTCACGTTCAAGGCGGCGGACGTCTATCCGGCGACGGGCAACACCTTCATTCTCGACGCGGTGGGTCCGGCGCCCACCACCATCACGTTCGAATCGAACGGCACCTCTGGTGTGCCGCTCTCGGCAGGCGGCACGCTGCTCGTGGACGCAACGAACATCGTGCAGGGCGGCACGGTGCGTGCGCCTTCGGGCACGCTCGTGTTCGGCGTGGGCGACCCGTCGAACAGCGCGACGAAGACGCAGTTCAACAACCTGACGCTCGTCGCGACGGATTCGGTGACGTTCGCGGGCGGCAGCGTCACGTCGGTATCGAACGGCAACACGGTGATTCCGTACGGTGCGACGGTGGACGGCGTGGAGTGGCAGTTCAGCCCGGTGGCCAACAGCACGACGGCCGACGTCACGGCGCCGCCCGCGAAATACATCGGCGTGAACGGCGGCAGCATTGCGTTGAACAAAGGCGCGACTATCGACCTCTCGGGCGGCGGCGATCTGCAGGCCGCCGAGTGGGTGCCGGGCACGGGCGGTACGCGCGACGTGCTCTCGCAATACAACCTGAGCTACGCGAACAGTGCGGCGGGCACGGCGGTGCCCGTGAACGTGGGCGCGACGAACGTGTACGCCATCGTGCCGGGCGCCCAGTCGCCGGTCGCGGCTTACGACCCGGTGTTCGCGCAGACGCTTCAGCCTTCCACCAATGGGAATGGCACGGCCGGCACCACGACGACGAGCCTCGGCGTGGGCCAGGCCGGTACGGGCAGCGCCGTGGGGCAGGCTGTGTACCTCTCCGGCGTGCCGGGGCTGGCGGCGGGCGTCTATACGCTGCTGCCGGGCAAGTACGCCACGCTGCCGGGCGCCTATCGCGTCACGGTATCGAGCAGTGCCGGCAACGTCGCGCCGGGCGCGAGCAAGGTTCTGGCCGACGGAACCGTGGTGACCGCGGGCTACTTCGCCGACGCGCTCTCGGGCAGCCGCAGCGCCACGCCTACGGTGTTCAACGTGCAATCGGGCGCGGTGTGGCAGCAGTATTCGCAGTACACGCTCACGGGCGCCAACACCTTCTTCCCGTCACTTGCCGCGGGCAAGGGCAACGTCACGCCGCCGCTGCCCGTGGACGGCGGCCAGCTCGTGCTCGCCGCGACGAACGCGCTCGCGCTCGGTGCCACGCTCAACACGGCCGCCGGCCAGGGCGGCGCGCCGGCCGAAGTCGACATCGCTTCGCAGGACATTCAGATCACCGGCAACGGTGCTGCCGCGCTGCCAGGCTACCTGCAGATCAGCGCGGCCGATCTGGATTCGCTCGACGCGGGGAGCCTCCTGATCGGCGGCACGCGCACCGCGACGACGAGCGGCATCACGATCAGCCCCATCGCGAACAGCGTGGTGGTGTCGGACAACGGCAGCAACGCGCTCTCCGGTCCTGAAATTCTGCTCGTCACGAAAACGGACGCCACGGGCACGGATGCGAACGCCGCGAACGGCCTGCGCGTCGATGCCGGCAGCGCGATCACGGCGTCGGGCAACTATCCCGCCGCGAAAGATGCGCCCATCACGATCGCGGGCGACGGCGCGTTGCTGCGCGTCTCGAACGGTGCGATGACCACGGTCACGCGCACCGGTGCAACGGGCACCGGCAACCTGACAGTAGGCGCAGGCGCGACGCTGACGGGCGGCGCGGCGCTCACGCTCGATTCGTCCGGCGACCTCAAGGTGGACCCCACAGCCGTGCTCTCGGCGAAGGCCATCATGGCCGACGGTTCCGCCATCACGTTCACGGACCGCACGGGCGCCGCCGCGGCCAACCTGCCGGGCTTCGTGCTGGACCCGGCCGGCATCGCGCAACTCGCCAACGCGGACCAGGTCATTCTGCGCAGCGCGGGCGCGATCAGCTTCATCGGCAACGTGAACGCGACGTTCGGCAACAGCGTGGACTTGAGCGCAGGCACGTTCGCGAGCGACGGCGGCAACGCTGTGCTCAACGGCCAGCAGGTTGCCTTCACGAACGAAACCGGCGCGACTTCCTCCACCGCCACGGCCGGCACCGGCACGCTGACCGTGAACGCGAAGGAAATCGACTTCGGCACCGGCGACAAGAACGTGAGCGGCTTCGGCGCCGTCACCATGAACGCGACCGCGGGCATCGCGGGCCAGAACACGGGCACGTTCGATTTCGGCGCGCTGCCCGTTACGCTCAACGCGCCCGTGTATCTCGCGGATACGAGTTCGGCAGCCACCATCAAGACCACCGGCGTGTTGAGCCTCAACAACGCGGCGGGCACGGCGTTGACGCGCACGCCCGTGGGCGGCGCGTGGAGCTTCGTGGGCGGCACGGTGCTGGACAACGGCGCGACCATTGCCGCGCCCGCGGGCAACGTGAGCCTTGAAGCGACGAGCGGCAACCTCACCATCGGCAGCGGTTCGACCGTGAGTTCCGCAGGCGTTTCGAAACAGTTCTTCGACGTAACCGAATACGCGCCGGCCGGCACCATCACGCTCACGGCCGACGCGGGCACGGTGGACGTGCAACCCGGCGCGACGCTCGACTTCTCCGGCGCGAAGGGCGGCGGCGCGGCGGGCAGCCTCACGCTCTCCGCGCCGCAGCAGGTGGTGAACCTGAACGGCGCGCTCAAGGGCGGCGCGGCAAGCGGCTTCGCGGGCGGATCGTTCTCGCTCAACACCGGCGGCGCCGCGAACCTGGACAGCCTCGCGCAGACGCTCGCTTCGAGCGGCGTGAACAGCGCCATCGCGATACGCACGAAGGCCGGCAACCTCACGCTCTCACCGGGCAATACGCTGACGGCGCAGACGGTCTCGCTCACGGCCGATGGCGGCGCGGGCAACGCGAGCGATACGGCCAACGGCAACGTGAACATTCTTGGCACGATCAACGCTTCGGGTAAGGCGGGCGGCGAGATCGACCTGTATGGGCGGAGCGGGGTGGATGTGGAGGGGGCGTTGATTGCCCGCGGGTCGGATGCGAACCAGCGCGGCGGTAAGGTCAATATCGACACGAGCGCGGTATTCGATCCGGCTGCGGCGAACCCGTACAACACGACCTACGGCTACGAGAACATCGACCCGGCGAACGCCGGCCTCATCAAGGTGGGAGCCGGCGCGTTGATCGACGTGTCGGGCGGCACGGCAGGCGGGCTGTCGGGCGGCACCGTGAACTTCCGCGCGCCGCTGCTCGTGAACGGCACGGTCAATGTGCAGTTGCCTTCGGCGTTCAATAGCGGCGCCGGCATCGTAGGCTCGCGCGCCACCACGCTCGAAGCGTATGCCGTGTGGAGCACGACCGACGCGACAACGGGCGCGCAACACTTCGACAGCGTAGTGGACCCGGCGGGATGGTTCGACAGCCAGGGCCATCTGCTTGCGGGCACGTTCACGGCACAGGGCTCGAATGGCGCAAGCTTCACGTTCACGCCCGATTCGAACGGCGACGGCCTGGGCACGCTCACGAACACATCCACAGGCGCGCAGTATCAGTTGACGGACGCCGGCCAGCTTTACACGGGCGTGAAGTCGGACACGTTCACGGGCTTCGGTGGGCTGGACAGCATGTACTTCGCACCGGGCACCGCGAATACCACCCACCAGACGTTCTACGGCTATGCCAACGGCGATGCGAGCGCTGCCGTGCCGGGCACGCTGATGGGCTTCGTCGAGCAAGGCTTGAACGGGCTGGCCAATCCGTTTGCAGGCACGAGCATCCAGAACGCGCGCGTGGTGCCGGGCATCGAACTGGACAACCCGACTCCTGCCATCAACGGCGGCGACATCCTGGTGCTAACGAACTGGAACCTGGGGGCGGGCTCGTCGGCGAGCAACCTGGCGTTCCGGTTCAATGGTCAGGCACCGGTCATCACGTTCCGTGCGGATAACGACGTCAAGGTCAAGGCGAGCCTCACGGACGGGTTCTTCCAGATTGCCAATCCGATTGCGGCAGGCGGCAGCATTACCGTGCTGCCTATCGATCAGTACGGCACGTACGCGGCAGCGAAGTACCAGTACAACGCGGCGGGTGGCTCGTTCCAAGGAACCGGCGCGGCGGGGTCAGGGCTGGCCTACTACGCTATCTCGGGGTTTGTCTCGGGGCCTGCCGATATCACGGCAGCCGACCCGCAGGCGTTGCAGGAGTATTACGCGTTGTATTCGGCGTATGCGAAGTTTCTGGATCAGACGCTTCCTGCCAACGTTGCGAGCCCCTTTAACGTAGATCCGCACTTTAGCTACCTCCAACTGTTCTATGCAGAAAGGAACTGGGCTGTTGCGTTGCCAGCCCCCGCCGCGCCACCTTTGCCGTCGACTCAATCGGGCCTCGACAGTTATGCCGTGCAGTACGTCCAGTATCTAGCGCAATACACTTCCTATATTTCGAACCTGGCGGCGAAGTTGGGCCCGAACAATTTGTCGTTGGGAGTTCGCTTGCCTGCTACTCCAGCTGCCGTGCTGGGCATAACGCCGATCACGGCATCGAGCATCCCTCAACCGGTGCCGACCGACAACACCCCGTCGCCCACTGCCACGGCAGCGAACCCCGTTCCGCTGCTGTCCGCATCGCTGGCGGGAGGATCGAGCACGTCGTTCCGCCTGGTGGCAGGCGCCAACACGGCGAGCGCCGACCCGCTCGCCGTTCAAGCGGCCTCCGTATTCGGCAACGCCACTGGCGGCAGCGTGACGCTCGACGCACACAGCGAGTACGTGGACACGAACGGCCGCACGTTGGTGACGCCCACCATGATCCGTACAGGCACCGGGTCGATCGACGTGGCGGCTGGCAACAACGTGTCGCTGTTCGATACGAATGCGCCAGCGCCTACACCGGCCGATACGAACGCCCTCGTCATTCCGGGAGCGATCTACACTGCCGGGGCGCCGACAAGCAACAATTCCAGCGTGGGGTCCACTGTGACGGTCGTGCGGGGCGGCGGGGCCACACAGGACATCCTGGTCTCACCCACCGTCACGCCGGATTCGGCAGGCGACATCACGATCCGCGCGCAAGGCAACGTCAACGGCATGGAGTACGTGACCGACACGAACGGCTCGGTCACGGGCCAGGCGGGCAACAACATCAGCCAGTTCTGGTGGCAATGGATGGAGGTGACCGCGAACCCGACGGCAGATGCTACGGGCGCGCCGAGCACGCTGCTGCGTAGCACGTCCATCAATTTCGGCGCGTTCGACCAGGGCGTAATGAGCGTGGGGGGCAACGTATCCGTTCATGCGGGCAGCAACGTATCGGACCTCGCTGTGTCGTCGCCCACCACCTGGTATCTCGACCAGACCGGGACGCCCGTTACCGTGGGCGGCGGCAACCTGAGCGTGAGCGCAGGCGGCAATATTCTGAGCGGCGACTACTTCGTGGCGAAGGGCACGGGAACGATCACGGCCGGTGGGCGCATCGGATCGGACTTCAGCGTGAACGCGCGGCAGAGCAACCAGGCAGCTGTCGCAGTATCGACAATATTGGCGGCCCAGGACGGTGTGTTCAACGTGACGGCGCGCCAGGGTGCCGATATCGGCGCGGTCCTCGATCCTTCATACGCGAGTACCTTCAATCAACCGGGAGGATCCCCCACCGCTTCCATCACCCTGCTGGGCTACAAGCAGTACGCGGATGGCCAGGGCTACTCGGCGACTTCCGCCGTCAACGTGCTCTCGACAACAGGCGACGTCCAGTTCGGCACGCTTGGCGGTCTGCTGACGGGCGCGGAGGGTACGTTGCCCGCCAGCGTGAACCTCACCGCGTTCGACGGCGGCATCGACGTGGCGTCAGGCGGCACGCTGTACCCGTCCGCGGTGGGTCAGTTGAATCTGATCGGCAACCAGTCGGTGAACATTTCCAATGCAGCCGCTTTGACGGGAGCCGCCCTTTCCGCCAATTTCGTGATGTCGGACGCCGACCCGTCGCAGATGCCTTCGCCCACGCAGCCGCAGGCAAAGCCGGGTGCGCACGCCGTGAGTCCGTTGCATGCCTCGGACACGGAGCCAGCCCGTATCTATAGCCTTAACGGCAGCATCGTAGATGGCATTGTGAATGGCGTTTCCGGCACGTCGGGTTTTTATACGCAACGGCTCTTGCTTTCGGTAGACAAGCCCGCCCTGATCCAGGCCGGGCAGGACATCGTCAATCTTGCGTTCCAGGGGCAGAACCTGCGCGGCTCGGACGTGACGCGCATCGTCGCCGGACGCGACATTTTCGATACGCCGCTTGCAGCTAACACCGGCCAGGTTTATCCGTTGCTCGTGCTGGGCGGCCCCGGCACGTTCGACGTGGAAGCCGGCCGGAACATCGGACCCCTGACGAACCCGGCACAAGTTCGTGCCGCCAACATCCAGGGCGTCAATCTCCCGACCGGTATCGATGCCGTAGGCAACACGAACAACCCGAACCTGCCGCACGAAAGCGCGAATATCAACGTGCTGTTCGGCGTGGGGCCTGGTGTCGCGCTGGCGAATTTCGTTTCGACCTATATCGATCCGGCCAGCTCCGTTGCCGGCGTGCCCAGCACGACGCCAGCGCTTATCGCGTTCATGGAGCAATACGATGCCGGACTGGGCATCGACACGGGACTGCAGAAAGACCAGCAGGCCGCACAGGCGAGGGTAGGCACGCTCACGGCGGACGAGGCCTGGAAGCAGTTCCAGGCGCTACCGTCGTATGTCCAGCAGTTGTTCGCCGAACAGGTGTTGTTCAATGTGCTGACCCAGGTGGGGCAGGACTACAACAATCCGTCGAGCCCGTACGCCGGTAAATACGCGCGCGGCTACCAGGCCATCAACGCGCTGTTCCCGGCGTCGTTCGGCTACACGGCAAACAACCTGGAAGGCGGTAGCAACGGCGCGAACAAACTCGCGAGCACGGGTGATCTCGACATACGGAGCACCACGATCCAGACCCAGCAGGGCGGCAATATTTCCATTCTGGGTCCTGGCGGGCAAGCGCTCGTGGGCAGCACGTCGGCTCCGCCGCAGATCACGGACAGCCAGGGCAACGTCCTGGTGGGCCCTGGCATGATGGGCATTCTGACGCTCGAGCAGGGCAACATCGACATCTTCACAGACCGCAGCGTGCTGCTCGCCCAGAGCCGGATCTTCACGGAGCAGGGCGGCGACCTGACCATCTGGAGTTCGAACGGCGACATCAACGCCGGCAAGGGGGCGAAGACCTCGGCCGACACGCCCGCGCCGCAATACGCATGCGACCCGAACCATTACTGCATCGTGGATGCGCGCGGCGAGGTGACGGGCGCGGGCATCGCGACGTTGCAGTCCGTGCCGGGCGCGCCGCCGGGCAATGCGAACCTGATTGCGCCGCGCGGCACGGTGGACGCGGGCGATGCCGGCATTCGCGTGTCGGGCAACCTCAACGTGGCGGCGCTGCACGTAGCGAACGTGGACAACATCCAGGTGCAGGGCACGTCGCTCGGCGTGCCGGTGACGCAGGCCGTGAATACGGGTGCGCTGACGGCGGCCAGTTCGGCGGCATCCGCGGCGAGCCAGATGGCGCAGGACCTCGTGAAGAACAACGCGTCGGGCGTGGGCCAGCGGCGCTGGGCTATCTCCGTGCAGGTGGAAGGCTTCGGCGACGCCGGCGACGACAGGAAGCGCAAGCGCGAGCAGGTGGGGTATGACGCGTCGAGCGCGGTGTCTGTCGTCGGATTCGGGCCAGTGGCGCCGGCTCAACGCTCAGGGTTGACGCAGGAAGAGCGCGAGCGGTTGGGGAAGATCTGATGGTGTGTTGACTCTGATCGCCGCTGCCGAGGTGAGGCGTCTGCAACGGTCGCTGCGATACAAAAAGACGCGGCCCGATGTTTCGGGCCGCGGCGACGTACAAAGAACGGCTCAGGTTTGCGGCGCATTAACGGCCGGATACACCGTTCGCGGCAACACAGACGGTCGAGTTGCCGATATCGAGGGATTGGCCCCTCGTGTTGCTCAGGAAGTCCGCGACGATTGCGGACCGGAAGCTCGCCGGTACGATGTCGAAGCCGTTGCCGTGCGCGATGGATGCATACGAAGCCAATGTGTAGTGATCGGTCAGGAAGTCGACCATAGCCTTGGTAACCGCAGCGCTCGCATAGCACTGGCTCACGATGAGCTGGCTTGTGCCCGAAACCGGATAGCCGGAAGCGGGGTTGGCCAGGGCCGCGTAGCTGGCGCCGGAGACAGGCGCCCACTGCGTCGGATTGGCTGCCGCAGTGCCTGTCGGGGCCGTGATGCTGCCCAGCGCTGTCGTCGCATTGGCCGCCGTCGGCGCGTAGTACGTCGAGTTCCTCGCATTGCGAAGGCTCGCGACCTGAAGCTGCGAAGACGCCGACGAGCTGGACGGAGCCAGGAACGTGTTCGTATAGGCCGGGCTCAGGTAAGCCACGGCGGCCGGCGAACCCGACGAGCTTTGGATCGTCAGCAGCGCGGAACGCACGCCGCCGTTACCCGTGGCCGCGACGAAGTTCGACGGCACGCCGCTCGGGAAGGCGGAGATGTTGGCGAACGTGAGCGAATCGACGAACGTGACGCCGCCGGCCGTGTTGGCGGTCGTGCAGACCGCGGCCAGGTGGCGCGTCAGCAGTTCGGTCGTGCCGCTGCCGACCGCATCGTAGACCACCCTGATCGGCAAGTTCAGGCTGTACGTGGCGTCCGTCTCGGGGTTCGTCACCTGGTTCCAGTTCGTGAGCTTGCCCGAGAAGATGCCGCACAGGTCGTCGTCGTTCAGCGCAATGCTGTGCGCCTGGTTCGGAGTAGTCTGCGGCGTCGTCGTGCTGGTCACGGCCGGCGCGTTGACGAGGGGGATCGTGATCGGCGTGACGACGTACGGAATCTGGATTAGCGGGCCGCTGGCCATGCCGACCGTGCTGCTCTTGTAGTTCGTGACCTGCGCCGTGGAGAGGGCTGCGTCGCTGTCCGCGAAATCCACCGTGCCCGTCACGGTGGAGCCGAAGAACGACGGCGCGTTGCTCAGGAACGCGTTCTGGCCGGCAGCCGAGCCGACCGCGTAGTACGTGAAGGTGGCTTCGCTGGTGCCGAAGAGGCCGATTTCCGTGTTGGGCTGGCTGACGCTGCCCATCAGCGGCGCGACGAGCGACGAGCCGCCGCCTAGCACGATGGGGCCGGCAGCCATAGCGGCCGTGGCGCTCACGCTGGAGAGAGCAAGTGCCATGACCTGGCAGATCTTGCGTTTGCTGGGGTTCATTTAATTTCCTTGAACGAAGACAGATTGGAGCGCCTGTTGCCGGGACTTCTTCCGGCAAGGGGATGCGATGCGGGGTGTGGATGGCTCGTGCCGGAAGCCGAGAGTCTTGCGAACCGGTCACGCCTTTGAAGCGTTACTGGCACGCAGCGGCATCAGTTGGAGAGAGTTGTGACGCGCACTCCGGCCGGCACATCGACACGCTCGTGAGCTGCGACCAACCATCTGCCGTATCGGTCAAGCACAAAAACGCACGTCGCGCCCCGGAACCTCCGGGGCGCGACGTGTCGGTATCAGCAGGAGACGCTAACGCGTCGCCGGCTTAGCGGCCCTTGCCGCTGCACACCGTCGAGTTGCCGATGTTCAGGTTGTTGCGATTAGCCGTCAGGAAGTCGCCGACGATCGCGCTCTGGAAGCCCGACGGTACCGTATCGAAGCCGTTGCCATGAACGACCGAGGCGAACGTAGCGTTCGTGTAGTGGTCGTTCAGGTAGTCCGTGACAGCCTTCGTCACGTTGGCGTCCGCATAGCACTGGCTCAGGATGATCTGGCTCGTGCCCGAAACGGGATAACCCGAAGCGGGGTTGGCCAGGGCCGTGTAGTTGGCGCCGGAAACGGGCACCCACTGGGTCGGATCAGCGGCTGCAGTGCCGGTCGGGGCTGCGATGCTACCCAGCGCCGTCGTTGCGTTGGCGGCCGTCGGCGCGTAGTACGTGCTGTTCCGCGCGTTGAACAGGCTCGCCACCTGCAGCGCCGGCGAAGCCGACGAGCTGGACGGAGCAAGGAACGTGTTCGTGTAGTCCGGGCTGATGTAAGCCACGGCGGCGGGCGAACCCGACGAGCTTTGGATGGTCAGCAGCGCGGAACGCACGCCGCCGCTACCCGTGGCGGAGACGAAGTTCGAGGGCACACCGCTCGGGAAGGCCGAGGTGTTGGCGAACGTGAGCGAATCGACGAACGTGACGCCGCTCGCCGTGTTGGCGGTCGTGCAAACCGCGGCCAGGTGGCGCGTCAGCAGTTCGGTCGTGCCGCTGCCGTCAGCACGGTAGACCACCTTGATCGGCGAGTTCAGGCTGTACGTGGCGCTCGTTTCGGGGTTCGTCACCTGGTTCCAGTTCGTGAGCTTGCCCGAGAAGATGCCGCACAGGTCGTCGTCGTTCAGCGCAATGCTGTGTGCCTGGCTCGGCGTGGTTTGCGGCGTCGTCGTGCTGGTCACGGCCGGCGCGTTGATGAGGGGGATTGCAATCGGCGTGACGATGTACGGAATCTGGATCAGCGGGCCGCTGGCCGTGCCGACCGTGCTGCTCTTGTAGTTCGTGACTTGCGCCGTGGAGAGGGCCGCGTCGCTGTTGGCGAAGTCCACCGTGCCCGTCACGGTGGAGCCGAAGAACGACGGTGCGTTGCTCAGGAACCCGTTCTGGCCGGCGCCCGAGCCGACGGAGTAGTACGTGAACGTGGCTTCGCTGGTGCCGAAGAGGCCGATTTCCGTATTGGCCTGGCTGACGCTGCCGATGGTCGGGGCCACGAGCGACGAGCCGCCGCCTTGCACGAGCGGGCCGGCGGCCATAGCGGCCGTGGCGCCCACGCTGGAGAGAACGAGTGCCAGGACCTGGCAGATCTTGCGCTTGCTGGATTTCATGAGATTTCCTTGAACGAAGATAAAGGGAATGCCTGTTGCCTGATGACGAGACGAGTACCGCTTGATTGCCACATTGCGGCGACCGGTGTCCGGTGTGAACCGCCGAATTACTCTAGGTGAAATCTGGAAAGAATTTGTGAAACTTTTATAGCGAATGGTACGGACCATTTTTGAAAATCGGCTGTACCCCATATGGGATCTGGCAAGAGCGATTGAGAGCCGCAGCGAGCGGAAAACAAGCCGAAGACAGGCAACAAAAACCCGAGAAAGAAAACCCCCAACCGCCCGAGCAGCAAGCGAGGCGTACCCGTGCCCGCAACGGCAAAGCCCCTACCGCCCTTCCACGTCAATTTGATGGCAGATGCTACGGACCATTTATGTCACGTCTTGAAAAGCCTCGCCGTTCCACGATTCGCCATTTATAAAAAAGCGAATTTCGGCGCAAAAAATTAAACCACGCAATGCGGCCTGAATATAAAACGTCGAAACGTCTATATGACAGAAGCGAAAATCGAATCCGCCGAAAACGATTTAATGAAATCCACCCAACCCCCGCAAAAAATGTTGCCCACCATTCGTCATAATTCTGATCCACTTCGCTGCTTAGTCTTTGCCGGGCGAATCCGTCCGGCATGAGGCGCGCCGGGGACCCGACGAACAGACGAGGCCATGCGGGGTGTGCTGTGGAGTATCGATGCACGCGGCAGACGCGTTCGTCGCCGCCCGCCTGTTGCTCCGGCATCGAACCCAGCTCTATGACAAGCACACGCTCACGCTTCGGTCGCTTCGGTTGTTCCCCCGCAGGTTTCGCGATTCTGTTGACCGGTCTGGTCGCCGCGCGGTTTGCCTTCGCGCAGGTAAGCCTCAACTTTTCGAATGCCGACGTGGCGCAGGTGGCCAGGGCCATCGGCGCCGCCACCGATACGACGATCATCGTGGACCCGCGCGTGAAAGGGCAGCTCAATCTCGTCTCGGACAACCCCGTCAGCAAGGAGCGCGCGCTCAAGACGCTCGAAGCCGCGCTGCGCATGCAGGGCTTCGCGCTCGTACGCGACCACGGCATTCTGAAGGTGGTGCCCGAGGCCGATGCGAAGCTGCAAGGCACGCCCACCTACGTCGGCAACACGCCGCGCGCAAGCGGCGACCACGTCATTACGCAGGTGTTCCGCCTGCGCAACGAATCCGCGACGAATCTGCTGCCCGTGCTCAAACCGCTCGTGAGTCCCAACAACGTGATTGCGGCCTACGCGAACGACAACACGCTCGTCGTCACGGACTACGCCGACAACGTGCGCCGCATCGCGCAGATCATCTCGGGCATCGACGCGAGCACGTCGCAGCGCGTGGCCGTGGTGCCGCTCAATCACGAAAGCGCCATGGACCTCGCGCCCGTCGTGCAGAGAATGCTGGACCCGAGCACGACGGGCAACGCCGATGCCACGCTCAAGGTGTCGGTAAGCGCAGACCCGCGCCTCAACGCATTGCTGCTGCGCGCCACCGACCCTGGCCGCGTCGCCGACGCCAAAGCGCTCATCGCGCAGCTCGATGCGCCGACGCGCGTGCCCGGCAACATGCATGTGGTGCGCCTGCAAAACGCGAGCGCCGTGGATCTCGCGAAGGTGTTGCGCGGCATGCTGGGTCTCGCCAGCGATACGGGCAGCGGTTCGCTGGGCACCTCTTCAGCGAAAAGCTTCAGCGAGAGCAACGGCGGCATGTCCGGCAAGAGCGGCGGCTCGGGCACCGGCACGAACGCATCCACGGGCACGGCGGGCCTGCCGCCGCTGCCGGGCACGACCGACAGCGCATCGGGCTCGACCAGCGGCGACACCACCACGGCGCGCGGCGGCCTGATTGCGAGCGCGATGGGCGGCGGCGCGGAGTCCGCGGCGAACGGCATGATTCAGGCCGACGCCGCCACGAACTCGCTCGTCATCACCGCGCCCGAGCCGGTCTATCAGAACATCCGCAACGTGATCGACCAGCTCGACGTGCGCCGCGCCCAGGTCTATCTGGAAGCGATGATCGTGGAGATGAGCGCGACCTCGGCCGCGAATCTCGGCGTGCAGTGGCAGGGCGCCATCCAGTCGGGCAACGGCAACAACGCGCTGTATGGCAGCACGAATTTCGGCACGTCGACGAGCCAGAGCATCGTGGACCTCACGGCGCAAGGGCAGACCCTCGGCCAGAATCTCTCCACCGCGACGGCCACCACGCTGCTCAACAACGGCATCAACATCGGCCTGCTGCACAAGTTCGGCAACTTCTTCGGGCTCGGCGCGCTCGTGCAGGCGCTGGCGACCGTGAGCAACGCGTCGATTCTCTCGTCGCCGAATCTCATCACGCTCGACAACGAAGAAGCGCGCATCGTCGTGGGCTCCAACGTGCCGGTGCAAACGGGTTCGTATTCGACGGCCACGGCTGTTTCGAGCACGGGCGTCAACGCGTTCAACACGTTCGACCGGCAGGACGTGGGCATCGTGCTGCACGTGCGTCCGCAGATCACGAAGGGCGGGGTCATCAAGCTGCAGATCTATTCGGAAGACTCGTCGGTGGACCCCACCTCCGTGAACAATCCCGGCGGCGTGACCATCATCAAGCGGTCGGTGCAGTCGACGGTGCTCACTGACGACGGCGAGATCATCGTGCTGGGCGGCCTCATTCAGGACAATTACTCGGACGGCAACAACAAGGTGCCGTTCCTCGGTGATCTGCCGCTGATCGGCTCGCTCTTTCGCGCGGAGAACAAGAGCCGCACGAAGACCAACGTGATGGTGTTTCTGCGGCCCGTGATCCTGCACGACGGCGAGACCACCGCGAGCATTTCGGGCAGCCGCTACGACCAGCTGCAACAACAGATGAGCGACTACCGCTCGGACAACCGCATCGAACGCGACCGCGACATCCCTGCGCTGCCGCCGCGTCCGCCGGGCCCGGAGCAGGGCGTGGCCCCGGCCGAGGGCCTCTTCGATCTGCAGCGGATGAAGCGGCCGTCCGGGAGTGGCGATGGCGGTTCCGCTCCCGCCTCGGACAGCGTGACCGGTGCAGCGGCAGCAGCAGGTGCCTCGGGTGCTTCCGGTACTGCAAGCGCTTCAGCGACAACAGGAGCCCCATGATGTCTGCGTTCCGCTACGAAGCAATCAACCCCACGGGCAAGACCTTGCGAGGCGTGCTGGAAGCCGATAGCGCGAAGGCCGGGCGCAGCCAGTTGCGCGCGCAGGGTTTGACGCCGCTCGTCGTCGAACTGGCCGCATCGCGACTGCACGGCGAGCGCAACCAGCGGCTCGCGCTCGGCAAGAAGCTTTCGCAGCGCGAGCAGGCCATCGTCACGCGACAGCTTGCGAGCCTGTTGATTGCGGGCCTGCCGCTCGACGAATCGCTTTCGGTGTTGAGCGACCAGGCCGAGCGCGACTACGTGCGCGAACTGATGGCCTCGATACGCGCGGAAGTGGTGGGCGGCCACTCGTTTGCGAATGCGCTCTCGCAGCATCCGCGCGATTTTCCCGACATCTATCGCGCGCTCGTCGCCGCGGGCGAGCATACGGGCAAGCTCGGCGTGGTGCTCTCGCGCCTTGCGGACTACATCGAGCAGAGCAACGCGCTGCGGCAGAAAATTCTGCTCGCGTTCACGTACCCCGCGGTCGTCACGGTGATTGCGTTCGGCATCGTCACGTTTCTGTTGAGCTACGTGGTGCCGCAGGTGGCCAACGTATTCACGAGCACCAAACAGCAATTGCCGTTTCTCACGGTCGCGATGCTCGCGCTCTCGGGTTTCGTGCGGCACTGGTGGTGGGCTGCACTCGGTGGGCTCTTCGCGGCGGGGTGGCTCACGCGCAAGGTGCTTGCGCTGCCGGGCCCGCGGCTCGCGTTCGACCAATGGCTGTTGACGGCGCCGCTCGCGGGCCGGCTTGTGCGCGGCTACAACACCGTGCGCTTCGCGAGCACGCTCGGCATTCTCTCGGCGGCAGGCGTGCCGATTCTGCGTGCGTTGCAGGCCGCCGGCGAAACGCTGAGCAACCGTGCGATGTTCGGCAAGGTGGAAGACGCCATCGTGCGCGTGCG
This sequence comes from Paraburkholderia sp. SUR17, assembly GCF_029536165.1. Classification (NCBI taxonomy): domain Bacteria; kingdom Pseudomonadati; phylum Pseudomonadota; class Betaproteobacteria; order Burkholderiales; family Burkholderiaceae; genus Paraburkholderia; species Paraburkholderia sp. SUR17. The sequence goes on along the minus strand of NZ_CP120509.1, from coordinate 2,360,165 downwards.
CGAGGGCTCGTCGCTCTCGCGTGCGCTCGGCAATACGAAGACGTTTCCGCCCGTGCTCGTGCATCTGATCCGCTCGGGCGAGGCGACCGGCGACGTGACGACGATGCTCGACCGCGCGTCCGAAGGCGAGTCGCGTGAACTGGAGCGTCGCACGATGTTTCTCACAAGCCTGCTCGAACCGCTGCTGATTCTCGCGATGGGCGGCGTGGTGCTCGTGATCGTGCTCGCGGTGATGATGCCGATCATCGAACTCAACAACATGGTGCAGTGATGAACGGCGCACCTGCCGCACGCGGTGGCATGCAGCGGCATGCAGGTTCAACGCACGAACGCGCTCGGGCTTTGGGCGTCCGGCAATCTGATTTCGCGCTGCAAGCCGTTGCTTTCCACCACGATGGAATGCGCGCGTACTTCAGCGAGTTTCGCGGCGTGGCCGACTGTGCCGCCCAGACGCACGACACGCGCCGCCTCGCCGCCCTGGCTCACGATGGCGGCGGCATGGTGTGCGTCGAACGAGAGGATGCCGAGCAACTGGAGGGTGTTGTGCGCGTCGGCGTCGGGCGAGGCACCGAAGAGCGTCGTGCCCGCGGATACGTCGAGCGGCGCGGGTGGAGGCGTGATGGCCGGTGCGGCTGCTGCCGGCGCGCTGAATACGCGCATCCACCAGAGCACCACGGCGATAAACAGCGCAGCCGCTACAGCCGTGGCGAGCATGGGCGCAACGGCGAGGCGAGTCAGGGGCAGGCGAATCATGGTGGAAGTCCCGGGCGGCAAGAAGGAAACCGACGAAGCGAACGAGCGATTGAGCGGCGCGTGCACGAAACGCAGCACATGCCGACATTTTTTGACGCGAGGGTGAAGAGATGATGACGCGACCCGCAATGACTCATTCAACGCATGCGTGCACACCGCGTTCAGCGCGGCGGTACCAAAGCGGCCAAGGCAACCCGCGCAGCCAGCGCGGCTTCACCCTTATCGAAATCATGGTGGTGATCGCGATTCTCGGCATTCTCGCCGCGCTCATCGTGCCGAAGATCATGAGCCGCCCCGACGAGGCGCGGCGCGTGGCGGCGAAGCAGGACATCGGCACGGTGATGCAGGCGCTCAATCTGTACCGGCTCGACAACGGGCGGTATCCGTCGCAGGACCAGGGGCTGCGCGCGCTCGTGGAAAAGCCCTCGGTAGACCCCGTGCCCAACAACTGGAAAGACGGCGGCTACCTGGAGCGCCTGCCCAACGACCCGTGGGGCAACGCGTATCAATATCTGAATCCCGGCGTGCACGGCGCAATCGACGTGTTCAGCTATGGCGCCGACGGCAAGGCAGGCGGAGAGAACAACGATGCGGACATTGGTTCGTGGCAGTGAAGGCAGAGAGGGCAGAGAGGGCAGTGAGCGCGCGGGCGCTGGCATGCGCGGCTGCGGTGGCGCGATAAACGCGCTGCCGTTCGTGCACGATGGCCGCTTGCCGCACGACGGCCGCATGGCGTCCACGCGCGCAGTGCCAGGCATGCACCGCATGAGCACGACGCAACGTGCCGCAGGCTTCACGCTGCTCGAAATGCTCGTGGTGATGCTGATCGTCGGGCTGCTCGTGGCCGTGGTAACGCTCGCGCCCTCCAGGAACCGGCGCACCGATCTCGCCGAAGAAGCGCAGCGCCTGGCGAGCCTGCTTGAATCCGCAGGCGACGAAGCACAGGTGCGTTCCACACCGATCGCGTGGCAACCCGTAAATGGCGGCTATCGCTTCTATCAGCGCGCCGAAAACGGCGCCTGGCAACCCATGACCGACGACCTGTTCCGCGCGCATCGCTGGAGCGCGAGCGTCACGGGCGTGTCCATCCGCTATACGGGCGGCGCCGCGATTTCGCGCGTGGTGCTGGGCGCGGAGAGCATCGACGTGCCTGTCACGATTGCGCTCTCGTCCGGGTCGGTGCAATGGCTCGTGGTGGGCACGGGCATCGGCAACTTCGTGGTGCGGGCACCGTGAACGGGCGCGCGGGCATGCAACTGGGCTTCACGCGAGGCGTGCGATGACGAGTCTCGTCGTGCTGCTGCCCTCTATTCAAGCTATCGACGCGAAGCCGCTCGATATGCAGGCCTGGCACCGCGTGCGGGTGCGCTATGCGTTATTCGATCGCCGCGAGCAGATCGTTCACGCGGACGCGTGTTTGCCCGATGCGTTGCCGAAGGCGCAAACCGCCGTGCTGATTTTCTCGGCGCGCGACACGCTGTTGCTCGAAGCAAGCCTGCCGCCTGTCGCCGGGCCGAAGCTGCGCAAGCTGCTGCCCAACGTGGTGGAAGAATTTTTGATCGACGACGCGCAGCGCAGCCATATCGCCGTTGCGCCCGCGCAGAAGGGCGAGGCAAACCGCGCGCTGGCGGTGGTGGATCGCGAGCGGTTCGGGGCGGTGGTTCGATGGTTCGCGGCGATGGGCTATGGACGGGTGCGGGCGGTGCCGCTGGTTCACTGTTTGCCTGCGCCGGCAGACGGATCGCACGACGAGGCGGCTGAGGAGGCAGAGAGGGCCGAATTGGCCGAAGCGAGGCGCGAGCCTGGACTCGAACTCGAAGACGAGGACGCGCGGGAGGCATCGCCACTCGCAAGCCAGACGGAAGCACGCGATGCCAGACGCCATGCAGGCGTGTTGATCGTACGGCGTGCGTCGGTCGAACGCGTGGACCAGGTCACGCAGATCGAGGCCGAAGCTCAAGCAGCGGCACAGGCCGTCGTCGTTCAGCACGCTACACCGGCACACACCACGTACGCGGCATACGCCAACGGGCACGCGGATATCGACACCGAACCGCTCCACGACGCGGGCGCCCCTTCCGCGGAGCAAGTGGACCACGTCGAACTCGCGATTCGCCAGGGGCGCACCGGCTTCGGCATGGAAGTACGCGCCGACCGTCTCGACACGACGATTGCAGAACTCGCGCGGCGCGGCACGCTGCAAGTCTGGGTGTTGACCGCCTCGGGCACGGCAGACGCCGCGAACGTGCCGCAAGCGCATGACACAGGCACGCCAGACAACGCGCACAGCGCGGCGCAAACGAACGCCGGTCATCACGGCGATCCGGCAAACCCGTCGCGAACCGCGGCGCACACCGCTTTCCCACTCGCCGCACAAAGCTTTGCCTGGGACCATCTCGCGCGCAATGCGCTCGCGTGTCCGTTCGACCTGTGCCAGTTCGAATTCGCGAACGCGGGTCGCGGGCGGGCAGGTGATCGAGGCGCACTGCGCCCATGGTGGCCGGCTATCGCGCTTGTCGCGGCATCGCTCGTGGTTTCGATGGCGGCCATTAACGTTCAGTGGCTGCAACTGCGGCACCGGCAAGACGCATTGAACGCGCGGATGACCGAGCTCGTGAAAACCGCGTTCCCCGGCATCACGCTGATTCTCGATCCGTCCACGCAGATGCAGATCGAACTCAAGCGGCTGCGTAGCAGGGCTGGCGAACTGCGCGCCGACGACTACCTGGTGCTGGCCGCCGCGCTCTCGCGGGCGCTGGGCCCCATTTCGTCGAGCGCCATCGCCACGCTCGACTACAGCGACGGCGCGCTCGCCGTCACGTTCAAGCCGGACACGACGATCGATAGTGACGGCCTGCGCCGGCGTCTGCTCGCACAAGGCGTCGCCACGAAGGAAGACAACGGCAAATGGATGCTCGGCTCGCTCAACTCCACGCCGCGCGCGCCGCGCTGAGCGGATGGTTCGAGGCCCGCGCGCCGCGCGAGCGCGGGCTGCTCGCGGCGGGCGGCACGGTGCTGCTCGTCGCCTTCGTCTACACCGTGCTGTGGGAGCCCGCATACGAGGGGCGCGCGCGCATCGCGGCCAGCCTGCCGCGGCTCGATGCCCAACTCGCGCAGATGCAAGGGCAAACAGACGAAGCACGGCGCCTGCGTGCCGCAGCGGCCGTGCACGCGCCGCAAGGCAGCGCATTGCGCGACGCGCTGGCGGCCTCGCTCACGCAGGCGGGCATGGCCGAGGCGCGCGTCGTCGCGACGGGCGACAACGTACAGATCGACGCGAAAGCGGTGCCTTTCGCCGCGTGGATGACGTGGCTCGACCAGGTGCGCCGCGAGCAGCACGTGCGCGTCGTCAACGCGCATGCAAGCGCCGAATCGCGTGTCGGGCTGGCGACCGTTTCGGCCACGCTGCAACCGGCAGCGCGGCAGTAAAGAGCGATGCCGCTCAAAAAAGCGGCTCGCCACAGGCGCGTCTCGCCACTAACTCGCCTCGTCACCAACGCACGCGCTGCTTCATCGTCCCCAGGCCCCACGCTCTCACCTTCGCTCCACGTCACCGGACTGTCACAGTCTTTACCTATCGTATGACGTTCGCATTTTTCCGGCGGGCGCCATTCGTTCGGGGCAGGCGCCATCTGCCGGGCGCATCCTCTTTTCCGGCCATTGACTCATGAGACGTTCATGGACGCCTACCGGTGTCCTGGCGCTGATCGCATGCCTGATGTTTGCCGCTTTCACGGCGCGTTGCGCCGAGGCGCAGCAGGCGGGACGAGACAGTCGAGCGGCGGGTGCAGTCCGTTTCGATCTGCCCGCGCAGCCGCTGTCCCAGGCCTTGCAAGCGTTTGCGCACGTCACGGATCTGGTTGTACTGGCGCCCGCGCCGTTGCTGGAAGGGCGCACGAGTAGCGCCTTGAGCGGGGACTACGCGCCGCGCGATGCGCTCGAGCACCTGCTGGCCGGCACCGGATTGCGCGCGGAATTCACGGGGCCGGACGAGGCGATCATCGTGGCACAGCCGGAAGGGGCGGCCTCGACGCCGCCCGCCGCTGCAGGCAGCGAGCCGGCAAGCGCCGCGCCGCCGACGGACGGCATGAGCGGCAACGACGAACAACGCGCCTACGCAGCCACGCTGCAGGCGCGCATGACTGACGCGCTGTGCGCGCAGCCCGCGACCGTACCGGGCAGTTACCGGCTGGTGGCGCAACTGCGTATCGACGACAAGGGGACGGTAGTGGCGGTCAACCTGGTGGCATCGAGCGGCCTCGCCTCGCGCGACGCGGCCATCGTGCGCGCACTGCGGCGGATGAGGCTCGATTCGGCGCCGCCCGCGGGCGTGCCCGAGCCCGTCACGATCCTGTTGCGGCCGGTCGGCAGCGGCGTGCATTTTCGCTGCCCGCAGCCGGACGAACGGAACTAGTCCGCCATGGCCGACAGCACCCGCTCCCAGTTGAGGAAGCTTCTGGCCTCGCGCTACGCGTATCTGGTGAGGCGTCTCGAGCGCGTGACGGGATCGAAGGACGGCGCCACCGACGCCCTGCACGAAACGTGGCTGCGTCTGGAAAACGCGAACGTCACGACGCAGGTGGCCAACGCGGACGCCTACATTCTCGGCATGGCCAACAACGTCGCCATCGACCAGCATCGGCGCGAGCGCCGGCACCTGCACGACGACGACGTCGAAACCCTGATGGACGTGCCCGACGAACTCGCGGACCCCGCGCGCATCGTCGAGGCGCGGCGCAAGGTGGAAGCCCTGAAAGACGTGCTGCGCGGCCTCACGCCGCGGCGTCGCGCCATTCTGATCGCGGCGCGCGTGGACGGCCTGCTGAACCGCGAGATCGCGGAGCAGTTCGGCATTTCGCTGCGGCTCGTGGAAAGCGAGTTGAGCGCGGCCCTGAAGTATTGCCTGCAGCGCGTCCAGGAGGCGGGCGACGCCTACCCCGGTTCGCGCAGCGGGCCCCGTAAATTTTGAGCCTCATTGCAATGACCAAAGCTGAAGCCGATTCCGTCGACCTCGCGCAGGAAGAAGCGCGCGCGTGGCTGCTGCGCCTGCGTTCGGGGCACGCAGGCCCGGCCGATGCCGCGGCGTTCGGCGAGTGGTGCGCCGACCATCCGCAGACGGCTCAGCTGTTGCGCGAAACGTGGAGTTCGTTGCGCTCGGCGGCAGCGGAGATCGCGCAGGAAGAGCGGGCGTCGGGCCGGTCGTGGGCCGGCGTGGCGCGGCGCGAGCGTGCCGTGCGGACCGGCCGGCGCGCCTTCGTCGGCTTCGCGGTGGCGGCGGGCGCGTCGTGGCTCGCGCTGCGTCCGCCCATGCAGTTGTGGCCGTCGCTGGGCGACATGGCCGCGGACTACTACACGGGCACGGGCGAGCAGCGCCGCATCGCGCTCTCGGACCGCGTGAGCGTCGAACTGAATACGCAGACGCGGCTCGACGTGCTGCCCACGCGCGTGGCCGCGCGCGGCGTGGAACTGGTGGACGGCGAAGCCGAATTCGACGCGGCTGCGCCTGCCGCCGGCCGCGTCGCGCCCATCCAGCCGGTGACGGTTGTGGCGGGCAAGGGCCGCATGCAGGCCCAGGTGGCGCGTTTCAACGTGCGCCGCACGGGCGCCGAGGTGTGTGTGACCTGCGTATCGGGCTGGCTCGTGCTCGACCATCCCGTGCAGCGGGCGCGCGGCGACCTCACGCTGCGCGCAGGCGAGCAGATCATTTACGACGACCGCCACGTGCGGCCCGTCACGCGCACTGATGCAGCGGCCGTCACCGCGTGGCGCCGCGGCGTGCTGGTGTTCAACGGCGTGCCGCTTGCCGAGGTGATCGACGAGATCAACCGCTACCGGCCCGGCAAGGTCGTGCTGCGCAACGCGGCGCTGGGCCAGAACCGCATTCAGGCGCAATTCCCCATTACGCGGCTCGACGACGTGCTCGACATGATGGGCCGCCTGTACGGCGCGCGCGTGATGCGGCTGCCGGGCAATATCGTGCTGCTGAGCTGAACGCAACCGGCGTGCGCTGCGGTTCGAACGTGTGCCGCGTAGCGGCGTGCACTTCGCGCTTTGCGGGTTACACCCCGCTCCATCCGACCTGATCTATGAGGGCCTCTGGAAAGCGGCCCGGCCACGTCGCAGCTGCGGGCGGGTAGCCTGACGGCCTGCGCACGTCGTGCGCGCGTCTTGCGTGTACCGCGGGCGCAGGACGGTGCGCCAGGGCCTCGTGCGGTTTCGCATGACGGAGGAAGGCAAGGGCACTAGGGGCGCTCGCCACGCGCGAGCGGGTTCATCTCAGCGTGAGCGGTGGCGGACATGAAAGCATCGCAACTGCATGACTCTTCTCGCCACACGCACGCGGCTTCTGCGCAGATTCGCGACGGGGCCGTGCGCTGGGTGCTCTGGTTGCGCTCGCGCGACGCGAATGAGGCCGACCGCGAAGCCTTCCGGCGCTGGCGCACGCAGAGCGACGACCACGCGCGCGCGGCACGCGACATCATCTGGCTCTGGAGGATGCTCGGCATGCTGGGCCGCGACGCCGCGGACTGGGCGTCGCCCATTCACTGAACCGCGCTTCACTGAGCCGTTATTTGCCGCGCCGTTGTGCCGCGAGCCGCATGTAGGGGCCGCCCGCGCGGGCTGAGGCGTCACTTCGCCCCTTCGCCCCTTCGCTGTTTGCTGCACTTGTTGTGCTTGCCGCAGTCATCGCCCATGCGCGTGCCCGCGTGCATTCGAACGTTCGTCTGCGGGTTAGCGCGGCTCGCTTCGACCTAGTTTATGTAAGCGATGCCGCGTGCGCTTCAGGTGGACGCCGGGCCGTCTGAGGCGTTGGCGCGAGCGGCGGACCAGGCTGCGTCGAGCGGGTCGTCGGCGGGGCGATACGGTTCGAGCAGAAAGGGAAAACGTTCGGCGAACGGTGCGGATTCTTGCAAGGAGACGATATGGTTGATCATCCATTGCAGCAGATCGCTTCCCTGCCGGATCTGGGCCGCGCTCCAGGCCGGCATCGTCGAAAACAGGGCGGCAAAGCCGCTCCAGCGCGAAGGCCGGTCGCTGGCAGCGGGCCGGATGTAGGTGTTCAGGCACACGTCGGTGCTTTCGTTGAGCGCGCCGACGAAGAGGCCATTCGGCGTGGGCACGCCCACCTGCTGCCACTTTTGCGCGAGCGCGAGCGCACGCACCACGCGCGCGAGCACGAAAGCCGTGTCCGTTTCGCTTCCGATATCCGCTACCGACATCACACCATTGCGCTGCATGCAGCGCGCCACCGCGTGAGGCCGGATCGTGTTCGACGCGAAGCTGCGCAGCACGAGATCGGGCACGGCGAGGTCGAGCTGGAATTCGCGCAGCCCGTGCTCCGCGCTCATGGTGGAGAAATTCAGGAAGAGGCCTTCACGTTCACCCACGGTGCCCACGTAGGGTTCGAGTCCGAGCCGAATGAGCTTCGGCGCGATCTGGCGTTCGAGCAGCCGCATCAGATTGCGGCGATTGCGCGTGCCGCTGAATTGATCGATGGCGCGCGTGATGACGTCGGCAATTTCCCCGCGTCGTTCTTCGGCGAAGAGGCGTGGGGAGCGGTTCAAATCGAACTTCGCGCGGCCATGCGCGACACGTGGATCGACAAACATGCCGGGTTCTCGCGGATCCATGGCAGGCGGCGTGCTGCGCCCGCGGAGCAGGCAGGATAGCACGCGTGCTTTTTTAGTCGGGTGCGGCGCAAGGCGACCTGGCGCGCAGCCGTGCATGCAGGCAGTGACGAAACAGGGGCGAGGGGAAGACGTGATACGCACGATCATGGAACGCTTTGTCGAGCAGAGCCCGATGGCCGTCATGACGAGGCTGGTGTTGCAGGCCGCGGTGCACGGGGAGTGGATGAGCGACGCGGCCCGACGCGGCGCTGCGGCGCTGCATGAGCCGACACATGAGCCTATGCACGAGCCCATGCACGAGCAGACGCGCGAGATGCTGTTCTCGCTCGCGGTGAAAGCGATGACGTCCATTCCTGCGCCGCATGGGCAGGCCGGTGCGGCCGCGAGTTTCGGCGCGGCACTTACGGCCTTGCACGACAGCGTGAGCCGGCTTCGCAGCGACTGGGGCCGCACGCTTGTGAAGGACTGCGCCGAGCTGCTCGCGCCGGCCGCTTCGCCGCGAGGGCGCGAACGCCCTGCAACCGTAGCGGGTTTTCGCGTGCGCGTGCTCGATAGCACGCTGGTCTCGCCCGTCGTGGCGTGCATGGCGCCTGCGGGCGCGTGCGGACGCGCCACCGTGAATGCCGTCGACACCAGCAACACCGCAGCGGCACCGCGAGCGTTGCCCGTCTACGATCCCGACCTCGCGATGGTGGTGGATCTCCTGCCGTACGAACGCGGCTTCGTGCACGAGCGAGGACTGGCCGCGAAGCTCCTGGAATCGGTTCGCGCGGGCGAGCTATGGATCATGGACGGCCGCTTCGGCGCCAATGCCGTGCTGGCCGGCTGGCCGCGCGGCGGCAGCGCGTTCGTCGTGCGCGAACATGCCTGCATGCCGGTGCCGTGTAGCGAACTCGAGCCGGCTCGCGCAGTGGCGTTGATCGACGGCGACGCGGTGTACGAGCAGCGCGTGAGTCTTTCCGATGGCTGCGGGGCCTCGCTCGTATTTCGGCGCATCGAATGGCGGCGTCACGAGGCGCGCGACGGTGCGCAAACCTCTGTCGTCGTGCTGACCAACGTGCCCGCGGCGCAACTGGACGCGGCACGCGTGATCGAATTGTCGTGCCGGCCGTGGAGCGAGACGTTGCCGCTGCCGCTCGACGTCATCTTCGATGGCGGTACGCTCGCCGCAGTGCCGCCGCGTGCGGCGCTGCTGGCGGCAGGCATTGCCGCGCTCGCCTGGAACGCCCTCAGCGCGATGCTGGCCGCCGTGAGCGGCGCGCTCGAGCTCGACGAACGCGATGTGAGCCGTCTGCCTGCGTATATCGCGGCGGGCGTGGAGGCCACCTACGCGGGCATGATGATCGCGCTGCCGCCCGAAGGCTGGGGCCGCTACGATCAGCTCACCGCGACGGAGCTGGGCGAGATCGTGCGTCACCTCGCCATTCACGTGGACCCGCGCAGCGAGCGCAGAAAACGCCGCGAAAACAAGGTCTCTGCGCGCGCCCAGGCGAGGCTTCGCAACGCGACGCTCGATAGCCTCCTGCGCGACAAGGCCGACTTCAACGTGGCCGGGCCGCTGAAGCTGCGCACCATCGCCATGGCCACGCGCGACTTCAGCAGCAACCCGTCGAAGGCACTGCGCGATGCCGGCGAAGCGCTCGTGATGGTGACCAAATACAACCGGCCCATCGCGCTGCTCGTCTCGATCGAAGACTGGAACCGCCTCGTCGGCGAAGTGCGCGAGACGAGTCTTGACCGGCTCTCGCTCGGTTATGCGTCGGCGTTGGCGCCGGGATTGGCGAATCTGCCGCCCGCGGCGGTTGCGATGGGCGAACCTTCGTTGAACTGATCCGCAGGCGTCAGGCAAGCGCGCTACGCCGCGACGCGGTGCACCCAGATCACCGCGGTCCACGAGAAGTTACCCACGCCGTAGCGCGCAATCAGCGTGTCGATGCGTGCATTGATACGCGCCGAGTGAATCCGGCAATGCACGATGAAATAGCCGCTGTTTACGCCGACCATCGCGCCGTCGGGCAGCGCGGTACTGCCCGATGTGGGCGCGAGCGTTTCGGCGACGTCGCCCGTGCTCACGAAGTACGCGGTACCGCGGCGCTCCACGAGCCGATGCGCCTGGCTGCGCGAGAGCGTGGGAATGGCCGCGACCAGCACCGGTTCGCTCGCGGTGTTCACGTTCACGCTGGTGAGGTCGGGCAGCACGGTGAGAAAGGGCGCGAGGGCCTGGATGGTCTTGTCGTCGTAGCCGGGAATGCGCGTGAGATCGTCGACGGAAACCACTTGCAGCGGCCACTCCGCCGAGCCGTTCGACTCGCTCAGCGAACGCACGAGGTACGCGGCCGTCTGCTGCGCGAGCGCGGAATTGAGTCCGAGTTCGCCCAGCAACCGACGGTAGGCGAGTACGCCCTCCGCATTGGGCTGCCACGGTTGCCCCGGCGCCGCGCGTGCGACGAGGTTCATCACGTTGAACTTCGCCTGCGCATCTTCCACGTCGCCCGAAATGGAGGCGTGCGCAAGCTCGCTATTGAGCGTGGCGGCTTCGGGCGGCAGGAAATCGCCCAGTTGCACGTCGCTTACCGGTGCGGACCACGACTGCCCCAGGTACGTCACGTTCGACGTCGCGCTCTGCGCGCGCAACACGGTACGCGCCCATTCCACAGCGGCACGCTCCGACCACAGGGTTTGCGCAGTGAGACGCTGGTTCTCGACGTCGCGGGTGGCCACCTGTTCGCGCCACAGCACGCTTGCCGCGAGCGTGGCCGCAAGCGCGACGACGAGCAGCACCGTAATGATCGCGATGCCGCGTTCGCGGCGCGGACGCTTCAATCGTGCTGCGCGATGGTCGGCGTCGGAGTCCATGTGCAGGTGCCCACGGTGGTGAAGGGAGCGCGTCAGGCTTCGAACGCGAGCCACGCGTGAACGATGCTCGCATGCGCGGATGACGATATGCCGAACGCCGTCGCAAGACACGCGGCGGGAAGCACGAGCGCGTTGGGCCGGCTGCCGAGTGCCATTTCGGCGAGCGGACGAAGTAATGCATCGATGGCCCCGGTGGTCCACAGCGCCGCGACAAACAGCGCGCAGCACATCGCCATGCTGACCAGAAAGAAGCGCAGCGCGACGGCGCGGCGGCTCGTGAACGGCGCGCGATGATGCTGCTGGTTCACCTCGATGATGGCGATGCCGCTCGCAATGGGCACGATCGCCATGGTCGCGGCCCAGAAGAGCGGCTGGTCGCTGTGCGGATTAATGACAAGCAGAATGCCGATGGCCCAGAACGGCGGCGCAAGCAACGTGAGCGCGACCCACGAAAGCGACTGCCACGCGAGCCACGGCGTGCGCCAGCGCAGCGGCAGCCGCCGGTCGTCGTGCGAAAGCGACCCGGCAAGTGGGGCGCGCGCATGAACCGAGGTGGCGAAGGCGCCCGTGAACCTCGCCAGCAACCAACGCAAAAGCCAACGCAAAAACCCCGTGGTGATCAACATGAACGTTCTTGCCCTTCTGCTTTTCCCTGTATTGGATAAGACGTAGCAAAGCGGGCTATGCCGCAGCTTATTGAGGTCGCGTCTTTATGCGTAATCGCGTAGACGTCATATGGCTGTCATTTGCGGCGTCGGTTTTGAACGCCGTTTCCCAGAGTGTGATTTCTTCCACGTGCGCTGCCGGAGTGCGTCCGGCACCGTAATTCAAGGCTCGTTGGCGGCCTCCACGTCGCTACGAATTATTCGGGTAGCTGTCACAAAAACTTACGATGGAAAGACGACGATTGATTTCTTCAGCACAGGCGCCAAAGCGATTCGCACAAAAAAATATGCGGTATTGAGTCGCCCAATGCGTCCAGGAAGATAAGAGCCACGGCTTGCCATTCGGTGCGCAGCTATTCAAGGCGAAAGCGGATTGCCCGCCATTCGCCAAAAAGGTTTGCGCGCACAACCGGACCGGGCGTGGATACCGTAGACCAGGCGGTGCGGGCCATCCGCTGCCGCGAATGCGGGTAGCGGCCTCGTTCGTGAGGCGCGCCGCGGGGCATAAGAGGCGCGAAAAGCGTGGAACAGATCGAAGAAGGCGAGGGCGTCGATATACCGGCACGGGGAACCGATAGTGCGTCTGCCGGGGGCAGTGTCGACGAACCGTTCATCAACCTGCGCGACACCGGTCGGTTTCTCGACGTGCTCGCGTCGCTCAAATGCTCGCTTGCGCTGAGCCGCCGCCCGTCCGGCGTCGCGCTGCTCGGTGTGGAAAACGGCGTGCCCACGCTTTCTGCGTGCCTGCTGCCGCGCTCCATGGGCATGACCGTGAGCGGCAACCGCCTCGCGGTGGCCACCATCCACGAGTTGATGATCTTCGCGAACGTATCGAACCTGGCGCCGCTCTACCCGGGTCGCCCCGGCCATTACGACGCCGTGTTCGTGCCGCGCGTTTCGTACTACACCGGCGACCTCGATCTGCACGACATGGTGTTCGACAAACACATCGTGCTTGCCGTGAACACGCGCTACTCGTGCATCAGCGTGATAGACGGCTACTTCAATTTCACGCCGATCTGGCAGCCGCCGTTCGTCACCGACTTCGGTCCCGACGACCGCTGCCACCTCAACGGCATGGCATTTCACGACGGCAAGGTGCGTTACGCGACGGCGCTCGGCGAAACCAACACGCCGTTCGGCTGGCGCAAGCAGATGGCAACAGGCGGCATCGTGATGGAGGTGCCGTCGGGCCGCATCGTCGCGTCCGGACTTTCCATGCCGCATTCGCCGCGCCTGATCGGCGGCCGGCTCTTCGTGCTGGAAGGCGGGCGTGGGCACGTGCTGGAAATCGACCCGGCCAGCGGCGCGAAGCGCGTGATCGCCACGCTGCCGGGTTTCACACATGGCCTCGCCGAATACGGCGGCGTGCTGTTCGTCGGGCTTTCGCGGCTGCGCGACAAGCGCGGCTCGCAGGGGCTGCCTATCGAGGGCGAATCTGCTGCGCTCGTGGCGGGCGTTGCGGCGCTCGATGCCCGCACGGGCGAAGTGCTGGGCACGCTGCAATTCGAAAACGGCGTGGACGAAGTGTTCGACGTGCAGGTGATGCCCAACATCCTGCGCGGCGAAATTCTGGGCCCGCGGCAATGGGCCGAAACGCCTTCCATCGCGACGATGAAAGGCGGCTTCTGGCAGCAGCGTCCGCGCGAAGAAGACGAGCCGCCAACTTGACACACGGCGGGCGGCGCGCAGGGGGTTCGATGCCATGCGATGCGTTGCGACACAAAAAATATGCGGGATACGTGCGGGCGTTTCGTCATTGTCCTTAGAGACCGATTCTGGTGAGACCGCTGGGCGAATGTGAGCGGACGCAAAACGCGCGAGGCGAAGATCACGATGCAAACAACAGGGTGGGACGAAGGCGACGCGAGCGGCGGCGTGCTGTGGATGACGGGCCTGCCCGGCGCGGGCAAGTCCACGCTTGCGCAGGCGCTGCATCGTGAGTTGCGCGGGCTGGGCGTGCGGTCGGTCGTGCTGGATGGCGACCATCTGCGCGGCGGCTTGAATCGCGATCTCGGTTTTTCATGCCGGGACCGCTTCGAGAACGTGCGGCGCGTGGCCGAAGTCGCAGCGCTCTTTGCCGATGCAGGGTTGATCGCGATCGTCGCGCTGGTATCGCCGCTTGCCGCGATGCGGACGCAGGCGCGAGCGCTTGTGGGGCAGTGCTTTCGCGAGGTGTATGTGAACGCGCCGCTCGAAGTCTGCGAGGCGCGCGACCCGAAGGGGCTGTACAGGAAGGCGCGGGCCGGGCACCTGCCGGAGTTCACAGGCATATCCGCACCGTATGAAGAGCCAGGACAAGCGGAACTGACGTTAGACACGGCAAACGCTCCACTCGCTGTGTGCGTGAGCGATCTGTTGCAGTACACGTTGGCAGAGTTTTCGGACGTCGCCGCAACGCAGCCTGACCTGCGGCGTTATCTGAGTCTGGCAAGCCGATAGAAGAAACCTGCTGAATCGTGTCCCGTGCTTCGGCCATGAAGATCAGGGTTACTAAACAAGTATCACGAATCTGAAACATTGCTGTGTTACCTGGCGAGCGCAGACCGAAGGAATCGCCCGGCACACAGCGGTCCAGTTTGACAAAGGGGAATGGCGCATGCCGCCAACAGTAGACGGGGAACGACTGGAACGGATGCGGCACGGCGGGCGACACTGCCTGGCGGGCGTCGCGCTGGTAGGCGGCTTGAGTCTCGGCTCGGCGGCACGCGCGGCCGATGCCGCACCGCCGGCGCAACAGGCAACTCAGCCAGCAACGCAACCAGCAGTGCAGCCGGCCACGACCGCACCGCAGACCTTCGACGTGAACGAGTTCATTGTGCGCGGAAACACCACACTGTCGAGCCTCGATATCGAGAAGGCCGTGTACCCGTTCGAAGGGCCGGGGCGCACGCTGGCGGACGTCAATGGCGCGCGCGAGTCGCTGCAGAAGGTCTATCAGGACAAGGGCTATCAGTCCGTCGTGGTGGAGTTGCCGCAGCAGCAGGTGAAGAACGGCGTGATCGTGCTGCAGGTGGTGGAGGCGAAGGTGGGGCGCCTGCGCGTGGAAGGTGCGCAATACAACTCGCCGCAGAACATTCGCGACGCCGTGCCCGCACTCGCGGAAGGCACCGTGCCCGACTTCAACCAGGCCCAGCAGCAACTGGCAGACCTCAACCGTTCACAGGACCGCCAGGTGATTCCGGTGCTCAAGCCCGGCGCGCTACCGCAGACGCTGGACGTGGACCTGAAGGTGGACGACCACAGCCCGCTGCACGGCACGTTCGAACTCAACAACGACAACAGCCCCGGCACCTCGCTGCTGCGCACGAGCGCGACGCTCAGCTACTCGAATCTCTGGCAGCTTGGGCACGTGATTTCGGGCACGTATCTACTGGCGCCCCAGCATCCCGACGACGCACGCGTCTACTCGTTCTCGTACCTCGCGCCGTTCCGGGACTCGCACTGGAGCCTGCTGGCCACCGTGCTGCATTCGGACAGCAACGTGGCGTCCGTGGGCGGCACGAACGTACTCGGCAAGGGCACGACGTTCGGTCTCACCGCGATCTACACGCTGCCTTCCACGGACACCTACGCACAGTCCGCGAGCGTGGAGATAGACCGCAAGCACTACGACGAGAACGTGAGCCTGGCAGGCCAGGGCGCGTCGAGCGCGCCGCTCACGTATGTGCCGGTCACGTTCTCGTACAACGGCCAGCTTGCGCTGAAGCAGTCGCAAACGGCGTTCTCCGCCTCGCTCACCACGAACATTCGCGGCGTGGGCAGCGACTGGAACGCATGGGACAACAAGCGTTACAACGCGACGCCCGACTTCGTCTACGGCAAGTTCGACGTCAATCACACGCAGCGTTTTGCCAACGACATGCAGGCCAACGCGCACGTCAGCGCGCAGCTTTCGAACTCGCCGCTCGTGTCGAGCGAGCAGTTCGCGGCAGGCGGCATGAACAGCGTGCGCGGCTACATGCAGGCAGAAGACACGGCGGACAGCGGCGTGATCGGTTCGCTCGAATTGCGCAGCCCTTCGCTTGCGAAGTACCTGGGCAGCAACGTCAACGAGTGGCGTTTCCACGCGTTCGTCGATGCCGCGCACCTCTGGCTGTTGAGCCCGCTACCCGAGCAGACCTCGAGCTTCAACCTGCTCAGCGTCGGCTTCGGCACGCGCGTGCAGATCTTCAAGTATGCGAGCGCGGATTTCGAGGCCGGCTGGCCGCTGAAGGCGGGCGTCTATACGCGGCAGTACAGCCCGCGCTTCGATTTCTACGTGCGGGTGGGGTTCTGATGAACGCGGCCCGCATGCACCACCTTGACCGGTTTCCATCTGTCGTGCCGGCCGTTGCCGCCGGCTTATCGGGGAGCAAGACTGTGAAGCGAGCGTTATTTCTCTTTCTGTCGGCCGTGACCGTGCTGTTGGGTTGCATGCCGGGCGTAGCCAACGCGTGGTGGCAGAACGACTGGTCGTATCGCAAGGCGATCACCATCGACACGAGCCCGAAGGGCGTGAATGTATCGGAGTCCGCGGGACGCATGCCGCTGCTGATCCGACTGCATTCGGGCAACTTCCAGTTCGACGGCCTGCAAGACAGCGGCGCCGACATCCGCTTCGTCGCGGCAGACGACAAGACGCCGCTCAATTACCAGATCGAACAGTACGACCCCGTGTTGGGCGTGGCGCTGGTCTGGATCGACGTGCCGCAGATGCCTGCAGGCGCCGCGCAGTCCATCTGGATGTACTACGGCAACAAGAAAGCGCCCGACGGCAGCAAGCCCGCGGAGACGTTCGACGCGGACTACACGCTCGTGTATCACTTCAACGGCGCGTCGGGCACGCCGCCCAAAGACGCCACGGCCTACGCGAACAATGCGCAGAACGCGCCGTTCAAGACCATCGAAGACGGCGTGATCGGCAAGGGCGCGCAGTTCGACGGCAGCACGCCGTTGAATCTGCCCGCGAGTCCGTCGCTGGCCGTGAGCGCGGGCGGCAGCTTCACGTTCAGCGTGTGGGCGAAGCCTGCGGCCCTCGCGCCGAACACGCTGCTCTACAGCCGTCGCGACGGCGCGAACGCGCTTCTGATCGGCCTCGACAACGGTGTGCCGTTTGCCGAGGTGGATGGCAGTGCCGCGCCCGTGCGCGTGGCCGCGACTGCGCCCGTGGCCGTGGCCGTGGCGCAGTGGACGCATGTAGCCGTGACCGCAGACGGCAAGAACCTCACGCTCTACGTGAACGGCAAGCAGGCCGCGCAGGCGGCCGCCACGCTGCCCGCACTGGCGGGTGCCGCCGCCGTGGGCGGTGACGTGGCCGGTGCGGGCAGCGTGCCCGCCGGCTTCGCGGGTTTCAACGGATCGATGGACGAACTGCGCCTCTCGAAGGTGGCGCGCTCGCCCACGCTCATTTCGCTCGATGCCCTGTCGCAAGGCTCCGAATCGAAGCTCGTGGGCTACGGTGCCGACGAAAAGCAGTCGGGCTTCGGGTTCGGCTACTTCGGCATCATCGTGCAGTCCGTGACGGTGGACGCGTGGGTTGTCATCGCGATCCTGCTGGGCATGGCCGTCGTTTCGTGGATCGTGATGTGGACGAAGGCCGGCTACGTGGGCACCGTGGACCGCGCGAACAACTACTTCGTGCAGCGCTTTCGCGAAGTGGCGGGACGGCACCTCACGGGCCTCGCTCACGTGGATGAAGCCACCGACGAAGGACGGCGCCTGCGCCAGTCGTCGCTGTACCGGCTCTACAAGGCTGGCGTGCAGGAAATTCATAGCCGCGTCGACGAAACCGGCCGCACGGTGATCACGAGCGAATCCATCGAAGCGATTCGCGCCTCCATGGACGCCACGCTCGTACGCGAAAACCAGCGTCTTTCGAAGTCGATGGTGCTGCTCACCATCGCGATTTCGGGCGGCCCGTTTCTCGGTCTGCTGGGCACGGTGGTGGGCGTGATGATCACGTTCGCCGCGATTGCCGCAGCGGGCGACGTGAACGTGAACGCCATCGCGCCGGGTATCGCCGCTGCGCTGCTCGCCACCGTGACGGGCCTCTTCGTCGCCATTCCCGCGCTCTTTGGCTACAACTACCTGCTCATTCGCAACAAGAATGTGACGGCGAACATGCAGGTGTTCGTCGACGAGTTCGTGACGCGCCTTGCCGAAGCGCATCGCAGCCATCGCGATCACGCGGTGCTGGCCGACTGACTGCGACGAGGAGAACGCCATGCAGGTTCAGGACGACGACAAGCCCTACGACGACATCAACATCACGCCGATGCTCGACCTGGCGTATGTGCTGCTCATCATCTTCATCATCATGACCACGGCTTCGGTGCAGGGCATTCGCGTCGATCTGCCGAAGGCGAGTTCGTCCACGAGCCTCGCGAAGCCGAAGACGAAGGCGATCACGGTGTCCGACTCGGGGCAGATCTTTCTCGACGCGTACCCCGTCACGATGGACGAACTCGAGAGCCGGCTGCGTACCGAGAAGGCGACCAATCCCGACGTGCCCATCGTGCTCAAGGGCGATGCCACCGTGCAGTACCAGCGCGTGATGGACGTGCTTGATCTGCTGAGACGCCTCGATCTTTCGCAGGTGGGGCTCGTCACGGGCAAGGCGAAGCAGGGCGGCTAGGAACGCGCAATGGAAACCACCTACAACGGCGGCGCGCCTGGCAACGGTCCGGGCCGCTACATCAAGCCGGTTCTGATCGCGCTCGTGCTGCTGGGCCTGGCAGCGCTCGTCTGGCATTTCGCGAGCGACACGGCCGGCGTGAAGCGCGTGACGGCACCGCAGGTGACCACCGTCATTCCGCTGCCGCCGCCCCCGCCTCCGCCGCCGAAACAGAAGCCGCCGCCCGAGAAGATCAAGGACGAGGTGAAGACGCCCGTGGACCGGCCGACCGTTGCGCCGAAACCGGCCGAAGCACCGAAACCTTCGGATAACCAACCGAGGCAGATGACGATGAATGCGCCGGCCCAGGCGGGCACGGACAGCTTCAACATCGGCGCGGGCGACGGCTCCGGCATGGTGGGCAGCGGCGGCGGGGGCCGCTTTGGCAACGCGAGCTACAACACCTACATGGTCTACGTGCTGCAACGGGCGATCGAGCAGGACAAGGGCGTGCAGGAGGCGGGCGGCAGCCGCTTCACGGGCAGCCTGAATCTCTGGATGGAGCCGACCGGCCGCATCACGAAGGTGACCATCGCGCAGTCCACGGGCGACGCGAAGATCGACGCGGCCGTGGTCGCAGCCATCGAAGCGCTCGGGAAGGTGGATGAAGCACCGCCGCCATCCACGACGTGGCCGGTGCTCGTGAAGCTGCAGGGGCGCAAGCCGGCCTAGCGCGGGCACGAACGAAAGAGCCAGGCGGGCAACGACAGACGTAACGACATACGGCATTCGAAAGCGGCAGGCACCGTCGACCCGGCGGTGCCAGGCAAAACAACAGGTATGTGGAGAGCATTGATGATTCGCACGAACAAGATTCGGGGTAGCGGGTGGAGCGGCGGGGGCATGCCGGTGCGGCGCTCGCGCATGAGCGCCGCGCTCTTCACGCTGGGCATGACGTGCGCTGCGGGCGCTCAGGCGCAGTCGCTCGAAACGCAGGCCGCGCAGGGCGCTGCCGCCCCCACCGAGAACACGGTGATCAACCTCATCAACCTGCTCGTGAAGCGCGGGGTGCTCACGCAGCAGAATGCCAACGACCTCATCAGCGAGGCGCGTTCCGAAGCTGCGCAGGCGAGGGCTGCGAACGCCGCGCGGGCGCCGGCTGCGGCTGCGGCGGTCGTCAATGCGCCCACGCAGCCGGGCGACGTGGCTGTGCCTTACGTGCCGCAGGTGGTGCGCAACCAGATTCGCGACGAGGTGAAGCAGGAAGTCATGGCCCAGGCGAAGGCCGAGAACTGGGCGCAGCCCAACGCGCTGCCGGACTGGATTTCACGCATCAAGCTGGACGGCGACCTGCGCGTGCGCGACGAGTACCACTTCTACGGCAGCCGCAACGCGAATAACGTGACCAACTTCGCGGCCATCAACCAGGCGGGCGGCTTCGACATCAATCCGAACACGAACACCACGCAGTTGCCGACGCAGAACACCACGCAGAACCGCAACAACCTGGAGCGCTACCGTGCGCGGCTCGGCATCACGGCGCTGCTCTCGGATCAGCTCACGGCCGGCCTGCAACTCGCAAGCGGCAACGACAATGGTCCGGTGACCACCACGGCCACCGCGGGCGGCGGTTTCGGCAAGAAGAACATCTGGCTCAACAAGGCCTATTTCTCTTACACGCCCACGGCGTGGGCCAACGTGATCGCGGGCCGTTTCGACAATCCGTTCTTCGCCTCCGACCTGCTGTTCTCGAACGACCTGGAGATGGACGGCTTCGCATCGAACTTCCATTACGCGCTGCCGGCGAACCAGGACGTGATGCTGTTCGGCACGCTCGGCGTGTTCCCGATCCAGTACACGGCCGAGAACTTCCCGTCGAACAGCACAAACAAGGTGGGCAGCGACACCAAATGGATGTTCGGCGCGCAGTTCGGCGCAGACTGGAAGATCAACGCGCAGAACCGCCTGAAGGGCGCCATTGCCTACTACGACTTCCAGAACATGCGCGGCACGCTCTCGTCGCCCTGCGCGCTGTATCTGGGTGCAACGAGTTGCAGCACTGACAACGAAGCCCCAACGTTCATGCAGGGCGGCAACACGCTCATCGCGCTGCGCAACATCGTGCAGAACCCGAATCTCGCGCCGGGCCTCACGCCCCAGCCGCAAGTGTTCGGCCTTGCCTACAACTATCGCCTCTTCGACATCAAGGCGCAGTGGGATACGGTGATCGCAGACCGCTTCAAGCTGCGGCTCGACGGCGAATTCGTGCGCAACCTGGCCTACGACGAGAACAAGGCCTTCAGCGCGGCCTCGCTGCCCGTGAACAACTACGAGGCGACCACGGTGAATGCGTCGCGCTCGGACTACCGCAGCGGTCCGAACGGCTTCCTCGCGAAGGCCACCATCGGCGAGCCGGAACCGAAGACGAAGGGCCAGTGGAATTTCTCCGTGGCCTACAAGTACCTGCAGCCGGACGCCACGCTCGACGCCTTCACGGACCCCGACTTCCACCTGGGCGGCACCAACGCGCGCGGCTACATTCTGGCCGCGGCCTACGCCGTGGCGCGCGACACGTGGTTCACCGCGCGCTACCTGAGCGCGAAGGAAGTGTATGGGCCGCCGGTGTCGATCGACGTGCTCCAGCTCGAACTCAACGCGCGGTTCTGATGGAGCGAAGCATGAAACGAACTCGTCACGCGATGATCGCGGCGGGCCTGGCGGGCGGCCTGTTCTTCGCCGCGACCGGTGCCGGCGCGCAAAGTATCGAAGACAAACTGCGCAGCCAGCTGCGCTCCACCACGCAGGAATTGCGTCAGCTTCAGGACAACCAGACGCAGTTGCAGGCCGACAAGACCGCGGCGGAGCAGCAACGCGACCAGGCACTCGCGCAGGTCAAGGACCTGCAGACGCAACTCGCTGCGGCGAAGGGGCAGTCGGGCGCCGAAGCGGAAGCGCGGCGCGCCCTGGCCGAAGAACGGGCGAGCCACACGCGGGACACGCAGCAACTCGCGAAGTACAAGACGTCCTATGAAGACCTGCTCGCGGTGACGAAGACGCGCGACGCGCAGCGCACGCAATTGCAGAACGATGTGAAGACGCGTGACACGCAACTGCAAACATGCGAAGCCCAGAATGCGGACCTGTACCGCGTGGGTCACGAGATTCTGCAGGCGTACGAGCACGTCGGGATCGGCACGTTTCTCTCGTCGCGGCAGCCGTTCGCGGAATCGGCGCGCGTGAAGTACGACGACATCGCGCAGCGCTACGGCGATGCGCTCTATGCGGGCAAGTACGACCCGGCGGCGCGTCCGGCGGCGGCATCGGCGCCTGCCGGTGGGCAATGAGCATGCATTGAGTACGCAACACGCCACTACGAGGCCACTCATGACGAAGGAAGATCACATGGACAAGGACAACAACAACGCCGTCGCGAACGAAGAATGGATCGAGGCTGTGAGCATCGAACAGCTTGCGCAGGTGTTTCGCGCGGCCGGCTATCGCGTGACGATGGCGGAACAGAACGGCGCGGTGCAGTTGATGAGCGCGAGCCAGGGTGTCGGCTTCGCGGTGCGCTTCGGCAACGTGGCGGCAGGGTTCGCCGTGCCGGATGCGGCCTCGCGAGCGGGCTCACAAGCGGTCGCGCAAACGGCTACGGACGCGCTGCGTTATCTCGACTACACGTTGAGTTGCGTGCTTCAGGTGCAAGGCGAGTTGCCCGCGGACCTCGTTGCAAGCTGGAACCGTACGAAGCGGTTCGCGCGCCTCGCGAATCACGGGCCGTTTCTCGCGCTCGAGATGGACGTGGTCGTGGCGGGCGGCGTGAGCGGCCGCTACCTGCGCTCCACCATCGAGTTGTGGGATCGCCTGATTCAGGAGTTTCTGCTCCATCTTCGCAATCGTCCCGCGATGGCCGCGCAAGAGGCCGCGGCCCGCCAGGACACGGCGGATGCTGCGAAGGGGAACGCGGCGGTGACGCAATCGGCGGCGGATGCGGGCCCGGCCGCTGACGCACAGGCGACGCTGCAATGACGGCGTCGGCTCACGTTGGCGTAATCGGTGTAATGGGCGCAATCGGTGCAGCGCTGCGCGGGTTATTCCCGGGCAGCTTGCGACGCAGAAGGGGTGATCGGCTGGTCGCCGTGCAGGATGCGCCCGCAGAGTGGACCGAATACGCGGGCTGCGTGTCCGAACGAGTGCGTGCGCTGCTCGACGACTCTGCTGAGGCCACACAGCGCTTTCACGCGTTGTGGGCCGCGCAGCGCGGCGCAGCGGACGCGAATGCCGATGCGCGCGGCGCAAGCTTGCGCCTGAAGATATGGCTCGAAAAGCATGGAAGCATCGAGCGCGTCGAAATGGCATCGCCCTGCGAGCCCGCGCTCGAAGCAGTGCTACGAACGGCACTCGTTTCAACGCGTATGGGTGCGCCACTGCCGCGCGGGATGAGGCAACCCATCGTGATGCAGTTGAACGTGGCTGCGGCGAATTCGGCAGGGGACAGGTAAAGCAATCGTGTTCGGGAACATCGGTCAGGTCGTCCCAGGAGAAAGCGTGAAGAAACTCGCAATGCTTGCAGCAATGGTTCTGTTCGGCACGCCGCTGGTCGCGCTCGCCGGCAACGACGTGGTCGCGAATGCGGCACAGATCTCGGTCACACAGGACGATGTCGAAACGCTCGTCAAATCGCTGAGCCCCGAAGGGCGCACGCGCCTCGCCGCGGACCCCGCCGCGATGGATCGCCTCGTGCGTTCCGCGCTCGAACAGAAGGCCGTGCTGGCCGAAGCAAAGGCCAAGGGCTGGGAGGCGCAGCCTCAGGTGCAGGCGGCGATCGATGCCGCACGGCGCGACGTGATCGTGCGCACGTATCTGGCGTCGGTGAATGCGCCTCCGTCCGACTATCCCTCGGACACCGATCTGCAAGCCGCCTATAACGAGCACCAGAACGCGTTCGCCGTGCCGCGCGCACTGCACCTCGCGCAGATCTACATCGCCGTGCCGCCGAACGCGGATCAAGCCACCATCGACAAAGCCGGCAAAGAGGCCGCTCGTCTGGCGGGGCTTGCAAGGGGCCGCTCTGGAAATGGCGCCAGCGGCAGCGTAAAGAACAACGACTTCGCGTCGCTCGCAAAGGCGAACTCCGAGGACAAGGCGAGCGCTGCAAACGGCGGCGACATGGGCTTCGTGCCCGAGACCATGCTGCTGCCCGCCGTGCGTGACGCCGCGAACGCGCTCAAGCCCGGCGAGGTATCCGCACCGGTGCGTACGCAAACGGGCTTTCACGTGCTGAAGCTGATCGATACACGGCCCGCAGGCGTGCGTCCGTTCGCCGAGGTGAAGGAGCAACTCAGGGCGCTGCTGCGCGCACAGCGCACGCAGCAAAACGTGCAGGCGTACCTCACGAAGCTCGCAGGCAACGCGCCCATCAACGAAGACGCGCTGAAGAAGGCGCTCGCAGCGGTGCAATAGAGGCGCGGGCATATGGTACCCACGATGGCATCCACGGCGCGGCAATCGTCAACCACGGCACAGGCCACGACCCAGGCAACCCAGGCATCAGGCGATGCTCGCCACGCGCGCGACGGTGTCGAACGCGCGCTACCTGGCGAGCCGGGCGCATGGCGTATGCAGGGCGGTGCCGCACTCGCGCGCTGCCCGCTGTGCCGGGGCGCGCTGAGCCAGGTGCCCGGCATGCCGGAGTACGTGCGCCACAAGAGCGCCCGCCGCGCGGCGCAATGCGTGCTTTCCACCGCGCGTTATCAGCCCGACGAACTCGCCGTGAACGGCTCGCGTAACGCGGTGATCTCGGCCATGAACCGGCGGCGCTTTCTGGAAGGCTGGGAGCGCCACTATCTGGCGATGCGCGTGACGTGGCCGCCGCTTTCCATCGCGCGATTCACGACGGTGCTTTCGTGCGCGGACGTGCTCGACCTGTGGTCCTACCCCGAACTGCGCGAGGCGGACGTGCCTGCCGTGCTGCTCGTGCTCGCGGGGTTCCTGCGCGTGCCGGAAGAGGATGCGTTCGTGCAGCCGCGCGTGACGGACCTAACGGACGTAACGGAAGTAACGGAGCGGGTGGGCAGCGAGGCGCGCTGGGTGCGCTTCTGGTTCGGTGCGAACGTGCACGATGCGGCGGACCTGTGGAAACCGCAGGACACGCCGCCCGCGCTCTTTCGCGTCGACTATCGCGACGCGAAATCCACGCCGTTTCCCACTGGAGCGCACGTGCTCGCGTGCACACGTGTGGGCGATGCGAGTGACCCGTGGCACCGTCAGCCGGATGCGGCACCCATGCTTTCGGTGAGCGCCGACGAGCGTCGTGCCGTTGCGCACTACGTTGCGCGCTCGCACGAATATCGAATGGAATGAAGGCGTACGCGCTGCATGAGGTGCGACTGGAGAGCGAGATGAACGGATGGCGGCGGATGGGGGCGATGCTCGTGTGTGCGGCGTTGAGCGCGGCAGCGGTGCCGGTGAGGTTGGTGCACGCCCAGGCTTCGCGTGCGACCGCTGCCGATGCGGCTTCGTCGACGAAACCGGTGTGTGTGGATGCCGAAATTAACGGACAGCGCGCGCCTTCCATCGACTGTCTGAATGCGCAATTACGACCGAAGCCGAACGCGGCCGAAGCGGCGCAGGCTGCCTCGCCCACGGCCGCGGAAGCGAATGCGAAGGGACCGTCGAACCGCGTGGGTACGTTCAATCTCTCCACCGAACGCAACCGTTTCGGCTCGAACTGGGGCAAGTCGGTTACGCCGCAACGGCCGGCTGCGCCCGTCAATGTGCCGCCGAAATGAAGGTGTGCGACGAAGCCTCAATCACGGCAACGAATCAAGGCAACGAGGAAAGCGATGGCGAATTCGCGTAGCGGCGAACCGGCTGAACGAAGCGCGCTGACGGTGGCTGTGCTCGCGCTTTCGCTGGCCGCGAGCGTGGCGTGCGCCGCGGGCGAAGGTGGGGCCCCGGGCCTCGCGTCGCGCGAAGCAGCTGTTGCGCTCGCCATGCCGAACTTCGCCGCGCTCGTCAAACGCTATGGCCCGGCGGTGGTCAACATCAGCGTGACGCGCGAGGTCACGCAAATGGGCATCCAGTTGCCGCCCGGCGTCAGTCCTGGCAATCCGCTTGCGCCGTTTCTCGCGCGGCGCGTGATCGGCAATCGCGAAGAGGTGAGCCTGGGGTCGGGCTTCATCGTGAGCGCGGACGGCATCATCCTCACCAACCGCCACGTGGTGGGCGACGCGAACACGGTGGACGTGAAGCTCACGGACAAGCGCGAGTTCAAGGGCAAGGTGATCGGCAGCGATCCGGTTTCAGACGTCGCCGTGGTGCGCATCGACGCGCGCAACCTGCCCGCCGTCGTGACCGGCGACCCGGCGAAGATCGACGTGGGCGACTGGGTCATGGCCATCGGCTCGCCGTACGGTTTCGCGAACACGGTTACGCAAGGCATTGTCAGCGCGAAGTCGCGCTCGCTGCCGGGCGAGACCTACATCCCGTTCATTCAGACCGACGTGCCGATCAATCCCGGCAATTCGGGCGGTCCGCTGTTCGATCTGAACGGCCGCGTGGTGGCCATCAACTCGATGATCTATTCGAAGACGGGCGGCTACCAGGGGCTTTCGTTCGCCATTCCGATCGACGTGGCGCTCGACGTGAAGGATCAGTTGCTCAAGACGGGCAAGGTGACGCGCGGTCGTCTCGGCGTGGCGGTGCAGGAAGTGAGCCAGGCGCTGGCGCGCTCGTTCGGGCTCGCCACGCCCGACGGCGCGCTGATCAGTGCCGTGGAGGCCGGTGGTCCCGCTGCGCAGGCGGGACTGCAGGCGGGCGACGTGGTGCTCGCCGTGAACGGCAACCGCGTGGCCGATTCGGCGGACCTGCTCGGCACCATCGCGAAGATCAAGCCGGGGCAGCCGGCCGACCTGCTCGTGTGGCGCGCGGGCAAGGGCAGTCACGTCGCGGTGACGGTGGGCGCGCTCGACAGCGCCGTGGCCGCGAACACGGGCGAGGCCGATGCCGCGCCGCTGGGGCTGGCGTTGCGTGCGCTGAATGTGCGCGAGCAGCAGCAACTCGGCGTCGATCATGGTTTGCTGATCGAAGGCGCCAACGGTCAGGCCGCGCGGGCGGGCCTGCGCAGCGGCGACGTGGTGCTCTCCGTGAACGGTACGCCGGTGGCGAGCATCGGCGCGCTGGCGAGCGAGATTCGTGGCGCGCATGGGCCTGTTGCGCTGCTCGTGCAACGCGGCGGCACGCGGCTGTATCTGCCGGTCGATCCGGGTTGAGGGGCGTTCACCCGGCGCTCACCCAGTGCTTACTGGCGCAGTGCGAGGCATGGAATGGAACGAGAGGACGTTGGCGTGTTCATGAAACGACAGCGAAGGGCTGCGTGGCGGGGCCTCATCGAGGCATGCGCCGTGACGGCCTGCGCGTGGCTCGCACAGACGCACGCATGTGCGCAGACAGCGGACGCGGCTGCGTCGGTGCCTCCGTCGGTGCCTCCGTCGGTGCCTCAGGCGTGGCTGCGTTACGCCCAGCTTGTCAGCACGCAGTTCCAGACCTCGCTTGAAGCCGACAACGACGCTTCGAAGCAACTGCATCAGTACCTCGAAGAGCGCATCGTGAACGCAACGGCCGATGCACCGCCGCCTGCCATCGTGGTGCGCGCATGGATCGGCGAGAGCGGCGCGGTGAGCAAGCTCCAGTTCGATTCGCTCGGCAACGACGCAGCCGATGCGGCATTGCGCACGTTGCTGATCGAGCATGCGCTGCCGGAGCCGCCACCGGCTGACATGCTGCAACCGCTGCGCGTGCGGCTGCGGCTCGTGGCGAATCCCGAGGCGGGGCCGGAGGGGGCCAGTGCGGCTCGATGAGTGCGCCGAAATCCTTTCCTGATCCTTTCCTGACGCGATCCGGCACGGCACAAAAAAAGGCGCCGCAGGCATTCAGCCTGCGGCGCCATCTCCATCGCCTATCGCGCTACGACACGAACAACCCGTCGTAGCCTGGCAGCGCGCTTACACCGTCACGGTGTCGGCCACTTCCTTGAAGTCTTCGATCTGGTCGAAGTTCATGTACTTGTAGATCTTGTCGCCGTTGGCGTTGATCACGCCGATGTCGGCCATGTACTCGTCTTTGGTCGGAATCCGGCCAAGGCGCGAGCAGATGGCCGCCAGTTCCGCGGAACCCAGGTACACGTTCGTGTTCTTGCCCAGACGGTTCGGGAAGTTGCGGGTCGAGGTGGACATGACCGTCGCGCCTTCGCGCACCTGTGCCTGGTTGCCCATGCACAGCGAGCAGCCCGGCATTTCGGTGCGGGCGCCGGCCGTGCCGAACACGCCGTAGTGGCCTTCTTCCGTCAGCTGCTTCTGGTCCATCTTGGTGGGCGGGGCCACCCACAGCTTGACCGGAATGTCGCGCTTGCCTTCCAGCAGCTTCGACGCGGCACGGAAGTGACCGATGTTGGTCATGCACGAGCCGATGAACACTTCGTCGATCTTCGCGCCGGCCACGTCCGAAAGCGTCTTCACGTCGTCCGGATCGTTCGGGCAGGCCACGATCGGCTCGTGAACGTCGGCGAGGTCGATCTCGATGACGGCGGCGTATTCGGCGTCCGCGTCCGGTTGCAGCAGTTTCGGGTCGGCCAGCCACTGCTCCATCGCCTTGATGCGGCGTTGCAGGCTGCGCGCGTCCTGGTAGCCCTGGGCGATCATCCACTTCAGCAGCGTGATGTTGCTGTTGAGGTACTCGATGATCGGTTCCTTGTTCAGGCGCACCGAGCAGCCCGCAGCCGAACGCTCGGCGGATGCATCCGACAGTTCGAACGCCTGCTCGACCTTCAGGTCCGGCAGACCTTCGATTTCGAGAATGCGGCCCGAGAAAATGTTCTTCTTGCCTTGCTTGGCGACCGTCAGCATGCCCTGCTTGATCGCGTAGAGCGGAATCGCGTTGACGAGGTCACGCAGCGTGACGCCCGGCTGCATCTTGCCCTTGAAGCGGACCAGCACCGATTCCGGCATGTCGAGCGGCATCGTGCCCGTGGCGGCGGCGAATGCCACGAGACCCGAACCCGCCGGGAAGCTGATGCCGATCGGGAAGCGCGTATGCGAGTCGCCGCCCGTGCCCACGGTGTCGGGCAGCAGCATGCGGTTGAGCCACGAGTGGATCACGCCGTCGCCCGGGCGCAGCGCGATGCCGCCGCGCGTGCTGATGAAGTTCGGCAGCGTCTGGTGCGTCTTCACGTCGACCGGCTTCGGATAGGCGGCGGTGTGGCAGAACGACTGCATGACGAGGTCGGCCGAGAAGCCGAGGCACGCCAGGTCTTTCAGTTCGTCGCGCGTCATCGGGCCCGTGGTGTCCTGCGAGCCGACCGAGGTCATCTTCGGTTCGCAGTACGTGCCGGGGCGCACGCCCTGGCCTTCGGGCAGACCGCATGCGCGGCCCACCATCTTCTGGGCGAGCGAGAAGCCCTTGCCGCTGTCGGCCGGCTGATGCGGCAGGCGGAACAGCGTGGACGGCGGCAGACCCAGCGCTTCACGCGCCTTGGCGGTCAAGCCGCGGCCGATGATCAGCGGAATGCGGCCGCCGGCGCGCACTTCGTCGAACAGCACGTCGGACTTCACCTGGAATTCGGCAATCACTTCGCCGTTCTTCAGCGCCTTACCTTCGTACGGGCGCAGTTCGACCACGTCGCCCATTTCCATCTTCGAGACGTCGAGTTCGATGGGCAGGGCCCCCGCGTCTTCCATCGTGTTGTAGAAGATCGGAGCGATCTTGCCGCCCAGGCACACGCCGCCGAAGCGCTTGTTCGGCACGTAGGGAATGTCTTCGCCCGTGAACCACAGCACCGAGTTGGTAGCCGACTTGCGCGAGGAGCCGGTGCCCACCACGTCGCCCACGTAGGCCACCAGGTGACCCTTTTCCTTCAGCGATTCGATGAACTTGACCGGGCCGCGCTTGCCGTCTTCTTCCGGCGTGATGCCGGGGCGCGCGTTCTTCAGCATTGCGAGCGCGTGCATCGGGATGTCCGGGCGGGTGGTGGCGTCCGGCGCGGGCGAGAGGTCGTCGGTGTTGGTTTCGCCCGTTACCTTGAAGACGGTGATGGTCAGGCTTTGCGGCACTTCCGGACGGCTCGTGAACCATTCGGCGTCGGC
Organism: Paraburkholderia sp. SUR17; assembly: GCF_029536165.1. NCBI lineage: Bacteria > Pseudomonadati > Pseudomonadota > Betaproteobacteria > Burkholderiales > Burkholderiaceae > Paraburkholderia > Paraburkholderia sp. SUR17. Next base: position 2,330,524 of record NZ_CP120509.1, on the reverse strand, counting down.
CCAGCTTTGCATCACGGCGCGCGCGTTGGCGTTGCCTTTCTCGGCCAGTTCCTGGACGTCGTGGAACTGGTCGAACATCAGGAGGGTTTTCTTCAGCGCGTTGGCGGCGACGGCGCCCACTTCGGCGTCCGAAAGCAGCTCGATCAGCGGGTGGATGTTGTAGCCGCCCAGCATCGTGCCGAGCAGTTCGGTGGCGCGGGTGCGCGAGATCAGCGGGCACGCCGTCTCGCCCTTGGCCACGGCAGCGAGAAAGCCGGCCTTTACGCGGGCGGCTTCGTCCACGCCGGCGGGGACGCGGTGGGTGATCAGGTCGACCAGGGTTTGCTCTTCGCCCGCGGGGGGATTCGTCAGCAATTCCACCAGTTCGGCGGTCTGCTGAGCCGTGAGCGGGAGGGGGGGAATACCGAGCGCGGCGCGAGCGGCCACGTGAGCGCGAAAGTTTTCAAGCATGAGGGCCTGCTGATAGGACGTTTCAGGGGAAGTCTTGCCAGGCGGCTCCGAGGGCTTCCGGGGCACTGTTTCGATGGGGATTCTAGTCTTGGTACGGCGTATCGTCAATTATCTTATATCTTATATAAGACTAATCGGCGAACAGCGGGGGCCCCCGACGGGCGCTCCGGGTGGAAAAGGGTGTTCAGCCCGCGCCGAGCGACTTGAGCCTGCGGTACAGCGTGCGTTCGCTGATGCCGAGATGCGCGGCCAGTTCGCTGCGCGAGCCGGTGAAAGCGGCGGCCACGCTGGCGAGTTCGGCATCGGACAGCTTGCCGCGCGCAAACCCAGACGCAGTCGCCGGCACCTGCGGCGGCGCGGCGGGCGTGCGGATGGCGTCGGGCAAGTCTTCCGGACGGATCACGCCGTGGTCCGCCAGCAGGTTGGCGCGTTCCAGCACGTTGCGAAGCTCGCGGATGTTGCCGGGCCATGCATACGCGCAAAGCAGCGCCAGCGCTTCGGGGTCGATCGAGGTGGCGATCGACGTGGTGCGGGCGTCCGCGCCGCGCGCGGATGCAATACGTCGCAGCATGGCCGCGGCGAGCAGCGGGATATCTTCGGCGCGTTCGCGCAGCGCCGGGAGCCGGATCGGAAACGCGCTGATGCGAAAGTACAGGTCCGAGCGAAACTGCCCGTCCGCCAGCATCTGTTCGAGCGGCTTGTGCGTAGCCGCCACGAGCCGGAAGTCGGCGCGCTGCGTTTCGACGCCGCCCACGCGCCGGAACGCGCCCGTCTCGATGAGGCGCAGCAGCTTGACCTGCATCGCGAGCGGCACGTCGCCGATCTCGTCGAGGAACAGCGTGCCGCCCTGCGCCGTTTCCACGAGCCCCGGCTTGCGCGCCGAGGCGCCGGTGAACGAGCCCTTCTCGTAGCCGAACAGCTCGCTCTCGAACAGCGTTTCGGTAATGCCCGAGCAGTCCACCACCACGAACGGCCGGTTCGCGCGCGGGCTCGCCGCGTGCAGCGCATGCGCGAACAGTTCCTTGCCCGTCCCCGATTCGCCCAGCAGCAGCACCGGCAGCATCGACGTTGCGACCCGGTGCAGCTTCGAGATCGCCTCGTTGAACGCGGGCGCGCGCCCTACGAGACCATCGGCATCCGGCTGCGCGGACGCGCTGCGCACGGTCGAAAGACGCTCGACGTACGCGACGATCTGCTGGTGCGCGTCGAAGATGGGCCGCAGTTCCACGTCCACGTGCTCCGGGCCGCGCGGCGTGTGGTGCACGTGCAGGACGCGGTCGGCGCTGCGCGTCGCCGCCGCCCGCTTCATCGGGCAGTGTTCGCCGGCGAGGTCGCAGGGCACTTCGTAGTGGTGCGAGACCTGGTAGCAGCGACGCCCCACGTGCGGCTGCCCCGAGGTGCCGAATTGCTTCTGGTAGGCGCTGTTGGCCGCGAGGATGCGGTACTCCGGATCGAGCACGATGGCCGGCTGCGCGTCGTATTCCAGGTAGCCGACGAGCGCCGCAACCTCCGGCGAGCCGGGCTGGCCGGGCGCGGCGCCGCCAGGCTCGGCGCCCCCGGGCTCGGCGCCTCCAGGCGAATCCACGTGGGCCGTGGACGACGAGGGGGAAAGGGAAAGGGGCATGGCGGCACTCCGTGGCGGGGTGGACGCCACTATACGCGGCAACTGCCATGTCTGCCATTCACTGCCACCAACTGCCATCGAGTGCCATTTGGCAGTTCCGGGCAGGTCATGACGGTTCGCCTGCCGCGCGCACGGGGGCTTTCACTACCTCGAACAGCGCAATAGAGGCGCAGATAATTTGTTAAAAATCAGCGGCTTGATGTCGCGCGGCAAATCAGGGCGAACGCCTGGCACGAACCTTGTCTAGGCTCTCGCGCAGTTTGCCGGACACCGGCGAAGTGCCGCGACCCCGTCCGTCAACTGGAGCCCCCGCCATGACCCCCAGCACGTTTGCTGTCGAAGGATTCTTCGACCCCGCCACCTGGACCATCAGCTACCTGCTGCTCGACCGTGAGACGAAAGACTGCGCGCTGATCGACAGCGTGCTCGATTACGACCCGAAGTCCGGCCGCACGCGCACCGACTCCGCCGACCGCCTCATCGCGCGTGTCGAAGCGCTGGGCGCGCGCGTGCAGTGGCTGCTGGAAACCCACGTGCATGCCGACCATCTCTCCGCGGCCCCGTATCTGAAGGCCCGGCTCGGCGGCCAGATCGCGATTGGCGAGCAGGTCAAGACGGTGCAGCAGGTGTTCGGCAAGCTGTTCAATGCCGGCCCCGGCTTCGCTGTCGACGGTTCGCAGTTCGACCGGCTGTTTGCCGACGGCGAAACCTTCGAGGTGGGGCGCGTGCAGCTGCGCGCGCTACACACGCCGGGCCACACGCCCGCCTGCATGACCTACCTCGTGAGCGACGGCGACGACCACGCCGCGTTCGTGGGCGACACGCTCTTCATGCCCGACTACGGCACCGCGCGCTGCGACTTCCCGGGCGGCGACGCGTCCACGCTGTTCCGCTCGATCCATCGCATCCTGAGCCTGCCGCCGCAGACGCGGCTGTACATGTGCCACGACTATCAACCGGGCGGCCGTCCGCTGCGCTACGAAAGCACGGTTGCCGAGCAGCGCGAGCACAACATCCACGTGCATGAAGGCACCACCGAGCAGGCGTTCGTCGAAATGCGCCACGCGCGCGACGCGAAGCTCGACATGCCCGTGCTGATCCTGCCTTCGGTGCAGGTCAACATGCGCGCCGGCCATCTGCCGGAGCCGGAAAGCAACGGCGTGTCGTACATCAAGATTCCGCTCAACGTGTTGTGAGGCGCGGCGGGCATCGGCTAACTCATTAACGAAGACAGCGAAGAGACAGTCATGGACATCAAAAAACTCAGCGACGCCGTCGCCGTATCGCCGCAGGTGCACGTGGCGGACCTGCCGGCGCTGCGCGCGGCCGGATATCGCACGGTGATCTGCAATCGCCCCGACGGCGAGGGCGCGGACCAGCCCACCTTTGTGGAGATCGAGTCGGCCGCCCGCAAGGAAGGTCTCGCCGCGTACTACCTGCCCGTGGAGTCGGGCAAGGTCAACGACCGCGAGGCCGCGCAGTTCGGCAACTTGCTGCAGACGGTGCCGGGGCCGGTGCTCGCGTATTGCCGCAGCGGCATGCGCTCGGCGTCGCTGTGGGCGCTCTCGGGCGCATCCGGCTATTCGTTCGGCCAGATCGTTGCGGCCGGCAGGGCAGCGGGCTACGACCTGGGCGCCCTGGCCAGCCGCCTCGGCGACAGCGGCGTAAGTGCTGAAAAGTGCTACGACGTCGTTATCGTCGGCGCCGGTGCGGCCGGTGTGGCGACGGCATCCAGCCTGCTCGCGCGCGACGCGAATCTCGACATCGCCGTGATCGATCCCGCCGACATTCACTATTACCAGCCCGGCTGGACGATGGTGGGCGCCGGCGTGTTCAAGCCCGAGACCACCGCGCGCCGCATGGTCGATGTGCTGCCGCATCAGGTGCATTGGATCAAGGCGGCGGTCGCGGCGTTCGAACCGGAAAACGACGCCGTGGTGCTGGAAGGCTGCCGCAAGATCCGCTATCGGCAACTGGTGGTCTGCGCGGGACTGAAGCTGGACTGGAACGCAATCGAAGGCTTGCCGCAGACGCTCGGCAGCAACGGCGTGACCTCGAATTACCGCTACGACCTGGCGCCGTACACGTGGCAGCTCGTGCAGCAGTTGAAGCGCGGCCGCGCGCTCTTCACGCAGCCGCCCATGCCGATCAAATGCGCCGGCGCGCCGCAGAAGGCGATGTACATGTCGTCCGATCACTGGCTGCGCTCGGGCCGGCTCGGGCAGATCGAGGTCGAGTTCTTCAACGCCGGCGCGGTGCTGTTCGGCGTGCCCGACTACGTTCCGGCGTTGATGAAGTACGTCGAGCGCTACGACATCGGGCTCAATTTCGGTCTCAACCTGAGCGCCATCGACGGTCCCGGAAAGCGCGCGATGTTCACGCGCGCGCTACCGGGCGGTGAAACCGAGCAAGTCGAAACGACGTTCGACATGATTCACGTCGTGCCGCCGCAAAAGGCGCCCGACTTCATCCGGTCGAGCCCGCTTGCCGACGCGGTGGGCTGGGTGGACGTGGACCCGGCCACGCTGCGGCACAAGCGGTACGGCAACGTCTTCGGCCTTGGCGACACGACCAACACGACGAACGCGAAGACCGCCGCGGCTGCGCGCAAGCAGGCGCCCGTGGTCGCGCACAACGTGCTGGCCGCGCTGCGCGGGCGGCAGGAGCTGGCGAACTACGACGGCTACGGCTCGTGCCCGCTCACCGTGGAGCGCGGCAAGATCGTGCTCGCCGAATTTCTCTACGGCGGCAAGGTGGCGCCTACGTTCCCGAAGTGGCTGATCGACGGCACGCAACCGTCGCGGCTCGCGTGGCTGCTCAAGGACCGCATCCTGCCGCCGCTCTACTGGCGCGGCATGTTGAAGGGCCACGAGTGGCTCGCGCATCCGCGGCTGGCCGACTGAGCAGCCAGCCGTTCTTCATGATTGTTCCGGGATCCTGATGGTTATTTCGTTGATTCTTGGCGCGATGGTGGGCGCCGTGCTTGGCTTGACCGGCGCGGGCGGCGGCATTCTCGCCGTGCCTGCGCTCGTGTTCGGCATGGGCTGGCCGATCCAGCAGGCGACCCCCGTGGCGCTCGTGGCCGTGGCGGGCAGTGCGGCGGTGGGTGCGCTGGAGGCCTTTCGCAAAGGGCTCGTGCGCTATCGCGCCGCGTTCTTCATGGCGGCACTCGGCGTTCCGGCTACGGCGGTGGGCGCGCGTCTTGCCCACGCGCTGCCGCAACGTCTGCTGCTCGCGGTGTTCGCGCTCGTGATGCTCGTGGTCGCGGTGCGCCTGCTGCGTCAGACGCTTGCGCACGGCAATTCGCCGCCGCCCGACTCGGCACTCTGCGTGGCGCACGTCAATCCGGCGACCGGCCGCCTCGTATGGTCGTGGACGACAGGTGCCGCGCTCGCCGCTGTCGGCGCCGTGACCGGGCTGATGACGGGACTGCTCGGCGTAGGCGGCGGCTTCGTCATCGTGCCGATGATGCGCAAGCTCACCGACGTTTCCATGCACGGGATCGTGGCCACCTCGCTGATGGTGATCACGCTGGTGGGCGGGGGCGGCGTTATCACGACGATGCGCCATGGCGCACCGCTGCCGCTCGACGTGGTGCTGTGGTTCAGCCTTGCGACGGCGGCCGGCATGGTGGCGGCCCGCATCGTGTCGCATCGCCTCTCGGGGCGGCACGTGCAGTTCGGCTTTGCCGCCATCCTCATCGCCGTGGCGTTGGGGCTGGTGGCGAAGGCCGCGTTTTACTGATCGTCACGAACGCGCTTCTGCGAGGAGGCAGAAGCGCCTTGAAGGCAGCAACAGGCGCGAGTGCAGTAGCGGCAAAGACCGACAACAAACAGCACGAGACGAGGAGACAGGATGAGACGCACGATCACGCTTTGGGCGTTATCGGCGGCGGTGGCGTTCGCGTTCGTATCGCACGAGGCGAGCGCCACTGGCACCGACACACGTACCGATCAACCCACCGATAAGCCCACCGACACCACACCACAATCGCCGCTTGGCTGGACGATCGCAACGAGAGGCACGGCCAAGGGCATCCCCGCATGCATCAGCTGTCACGGTGCGCATGGAGAAGGTAATGCAGCCGCAGGCTTTCCGCGGCTTGCCGGCGCCGGCGAGGACTATCTCGACGCGCAGCTCGCCGCATTTGCCGACGGCAGCCGTCCCAGTACCGTCATGCAACCGTTCGCGCGCCTCATGTCAAAGGAGGGTAGAACGGCTGTTGCGCGCTATTTCAGCCATCTTCCCGCGCCTGAAACCGCGCGCCGAACCGATACCGCTGACGCCGCACCATCCGATACCGGCGCGTGGCTCGCCACACGCGGGCGCGGTCAACAGGGGGTGCCTGCGTGCGCGCAATGTCACGGTCCGGGCGGGGCGGGCGTAGGCAGCGCATTTCCTCCGCTCGCAGGTCAGCCTGCCGCATACATCACGGCACAACTACACGCATGGAAGGCCGGCAAGCGCCCGCCTGGTCCAATGGCGTTGATGCCGAACGTCGCGAGCAAGCTGTCGGATGCCGACATCGGTGCCGTTGCCCGCTATTACAGCGAACAACCTGGGGAACAACGCGGTGAACAACGCGGTGAACAACCCACCCAACAAGCGTCGGTCACGACCGGCGCGAAATGACGGAGACGAGCATGAGGCGAATCTGTAGAACCTTCGTCACGCTGACGGCGTTGGCCGTCGCCATGGCCTGTGGCCCGCATGCGGCTCGTGCCGCGGATACAGTCCACGCGCCCGAGGCGCGGCCTGCTCAACCTTTTCAACCGCCACCCGAAGCCGACATGCCCGGCGGCGAATTCGGCAAGACGGTGAAACTGGGCGAGCAGATCTTCCTGCACACCGGCCAGTTCGCGGGCAAATACGTGGGCAACTCGCTCAACTGCGTGAACTGCCATCTCGATGCGGGGCGCAAGGCGAACGCGAGCCCGCTGTGGGGCGCTTACGTTTCGTACCCGGCTTACCGAAGCAAGGACGGCCGTGTGAACACGCTGGCCGAGCGGATGCAGGGCTGCTTTCGCTACAGCATGAACGGCAAGGCGCCGCCGCCTGGAGACCCGGTGCTCGTGGCGCTCGAAAGCTACGCGTACTGGCTCGCCAAGGGCGCGCCGGTCGGGGAGAAGATTGCCGGGCGCGGCTATCCGAAGCTCGCGCCGCCAGCGCAGAAGGCCGACTATGGGCGCGGCGCGCAGGTCTACGCGCAGCACTGCGCGTTGTGTCACGGAGCGGACGGTCAAGGGCAAAGCAGCGACGGAAAGACCGTCTTTCCTCCACTGTGGGGTAGCCGCTCTTTCAACTGGGGCGCGGGCATGCACGAGATCCAGAACGCGGCGGGATTCATCAAGGCGAACATGCCGTTGAGCCTTGGCGGCACACTCACCGATCAACAGGCATGGGACGTCGCGCGCTTCATGGACAGTCACGAGCGCCCGCAGGATCCGCGCTTCAAGGGTTCGGTCGAAGAGACGCGCAAGGCATTTCACGACTCGCCCAATTCCATGTATGGCGTGACCGTGGAGGGGCACGTGTTGGGTACGGGGAGTCGGTGAGGTGGTGAGGTGGTGAGGTGGTGAGGTGGTGAGGTGGTGAGGCGGGCAAAGCCTGAAGGCGGTTGCCCGCCGCGTGCGGCAGGCAGGAACGACGGGTGCCGGCGTCTGCGCTGTTTTCGACCTCAAAACGGCTTTTCCCATACACTCGACGGCGGCCATTTCGGACGCGCCGCCTTTGCGCCGACGCTCCCCGGCGCCATGTGCCATGCGGCCTGCGCCGTGCCCCTTCCGCGTACGCACCCGATTGCAGGAGCCTTCCCCGATGTCGTTGAGCACCGATGCAGACTTCTTCCGCCTTCTCGCCGGCAGTTACCAGCGTCTTCTCGGTCAACCCCTCGTTCCCGACGGCATGAGCGCATCCGAAGGCGCGGCGTGGCTGTACGCCGCGGCGCCGTTCGGCATTCTTGCGCACAACGCCCAAGCCGACCCCGTGTTCGTCTACGGCAACCAGCGTGCGCAGGCGATTTTCGGATACGACTGGGACGAACTCACGACGCTGCCTTCGCGTCTTTCGGCGGAACCCGTGGAGCGTAGCGAACGGCAGGCATTCCTCGACCAGGTGACCCGCGACGGTTTCGTGTCGGGCTACCGCGGCGTGCGCATTACCAAAGCGGGCGTGCGCTTCTGGATCGAACATGCGACGGTGTGGCAACTCACGGATTCGGCCGGGAACTATCGCGGCCAGGCCGCGATGATCCCGGAGGTGCGGGCCATCGACGGGGCCGCGTAGGTATTGGCATTCGAATCAGGACGGGGAGCCGATGAGGCCTTTGCAGGCCCCACGTCCGCACAGCGTGCGCCCCTTCACGCGCGCTGGGCACCCAGTGCGCCGCGCTGCACGAACGACCCCGCGACGCTGAGTGCGGCGGCCGCCGCGATGACGACGAGCGGAATGCTCGCGCCCACCAGCATCGACGGGCTCTGGCCGAGCGCGAAAAGCTGCCCTGCCACGAGCGGCCCGAGAATCGAGCCGAGACGACCCACCGCGACGGCTGCGCCCACGCCCGTGCCGCGCACCTCGGTCGGGTAGGCGTGACCCGCGAGCGCGTACAGCACCGACTGGCCGCCCACGATGAAGAATCCGCAGAGCAGGCCGCCCACGGCGGTGGAACTTGCCCCGCTCGCGCTCGCGAGCACGCCAAGCGCTGCCACGATGCCGATGTACATGCCGATCACCGTGCCGCGCCGGCCGAAGCGGTCCATGATCGTCGCGATTGCAACCGCCCCTACGCCGCCACCGATGTTGAACATCATCAGCACGAGATTGGACTGCACGCGCGAGAGGCCGCGCGCAAGCACCATGGAGGGCAGCCAGTTCATCAGGAAGTACAGCACGATCAGGGTGCCCAGGTAGCTGATCCACAGCGCGATCGTGGTTCGCGCGCGGCCCTGGCGCCAGAGCGCTTCCGTCACGCCCGGCGTGCCTTGCTTCGTCGCCGCCGAAACCTTCGACGCTTTCGCCGCCATGAACTGCTGCGACTCGCGCAGGAACAAGCCCAGCAGCGGCACCATGACGATGGGCCCAAGGCCGCCGACGTAGAACACATGGCGCCAGCTCGCGTCTGCCGTACCCAGCATGCCGATGACGGCTGCAATGGCGGCGCCGAACGGCATCCCGCAGTACATCGCGCCCACGGCGGTGCTGCGCTGCTGCGGCCCCGCGGCTTCCGAACACAGCGCAATCAGGTTAGGCATGGCCGCGCCGAGGCCAAGGCCCGTGAAGAGGCGCGCGACGAGCAGGCTTTCGAAATTCCAGACGGCTGTGGTGGCGAGCGAGAACAATCCGAACAGCGCCACCGACCACATGAGCACGCGCTTGCGGCCGAAGCGGTCCGCCAGCCGGCCGCCCAACGCAGCGCCCGGCAGCAGCCCGATGGCGCCGGCACTGAACGCCCAGCCCATCTGCGCCACGGCGAGATGGAACTCCTTGGCCATGCGGGGTCCGGCTACGCCGGCGGATTGCAGATCCAACCCTTCGAGCAACGCGATCGCCAGACACAGTGCGACCGTTCCCTTGCTGATCGTGCCGCCTTCTTCGGCACGACGGTTTCGTGACGTCATAAAAAGTCTCCAGATATAGTCGTGAGCCGCTCTTCCGGCGGCTGGATGAAGCGATGCCGTGTATCGCCGAGGGGGCGATGCGCGGCGCGCAGGGGCGACGGCTGCACACCGAAACCCATCACGGAGGGGCGGACGTTTTGCCGCAGCCCCGTGATTGGAGCCGAGTCTAGGACGCGGCCCGCTGCGCGCTCAACCTTTTCCTGGAAATGTGCATCTCGTGCACACGATTGATTCCTTTGACTTTTTTGACGCCACTTGGCTGCAGCCGCCGGGCTCACATCGGAGGCGCGACGCCGTCCTTCTCCACGACGATCTGGTTGCCGCTGTAGGCGCCGCCCTTTGCCTGCGTGGCAATCACGAAAACGTGCTTGCCCTTCGTCAGTTCGTCGCGCGTGGCGGGAATGAGTGTGACGACCGGCGCGGTGGTCGGCACGGTGATGGTGTTGGTGCCGCCCTTGTATGAAAGCTTGAGTTCGCGGCCGCTGGTGGCTTGCACGACCGTGTCGACGTTCGCGTTCGTCATCGAGCTATTCGCGCCGAGGTCCCACGCGTAGTGACCTTCCCCCGCGCCTCGCGCCGCTTCCGGAAACACGAGCACCTCTTTCGCGACGAGCTTGCCGTCTTCGCCGGGCGTCGCTGCCGCGCCGACGTAGCTGCCGGGCTTGATATCCGCGAGTTGTACGGCCTTCACGGCGTTGACGTGCGTCGCGTCTTTCAGGTCGATGCTGACCGTGTCGCCGCTGCGGCGGTGTACCACCAACGAGCTGCCCGAGAACGATTCGATCGTGCCTCTGATGCGTTCGGGTTTATCGGCGGAAGACTGCGCGAACGCGGCTTCGGCCACGGTCAGCATGAGCAGGGAAACGGCGAGAGTGCGGCGGATGGACATGAAAACTCCTGATGCAGTGAAGAAAGGTGACGATTGACGTCGAAGCGGGCGGACCCGGGAACCTGCTGCGCGGGCTCAGGACCCTCCAAACCAGTTGTAGCCCTGGTTCTCCCAATATCCGCCCGGGAATTCGTTCGTGACGGTGATGGCCACGATGTGTTTGGGGTTCTTGTAGCCGAGCTTGGTGGGGATGCGAAGCTTCATCGGGAAGCCGTACTTCGCGGGCAGCGTGTTGCCGTCCCAGGTCAGCGTGAGCAGCGTCTGCGGGTGAAGCGCAGTGGGCATGTCGATGCTGGTCCAGTAGCCGTCGGCGCAGTGAAAGGCCACGTACTTCGCCGTGGTGTCCGCTTCGGCTCGCGACAGGAAATAGGAAAACGGCACACCGCCCCATTTGCCGATGGCGCTCCAGCCTTCGATGCAGATATGTCGCGTCACCTGGCTTCGTTGCGGCAACGCGCCCAGTTCGGCAAGGCTCCAGACGGACTTGCCTTTAACCCGTCCCGTCAGCTTGAGGCGATACGTTTCAGCATCGACCTCCGGCACCTGATCGATGTCGTAGTAGGCGTTGAACGGGAACGGACGCGTGATCATCGACTCCGGGTAGGTCGGCGCGAGCGTGTGCGGATCGAACAGCAAGGCCTGCGCCTCGTCGTTCAACCGCGACACGCGACGCAACATGGCCTCCACCGCGTTGCCGGATTTCAGTTCGCAACCGGAGAGCAGCATCAACCCACCGAGCGAGAGCATTCTTCGGCCGAAGAGCCGCCGCGCAGGCGACCCGAGTTCGCGTTGGGCCTCTTTGATGATGGCGGCCGCGTCCGGCGCATAAACGGAAGCGGGCGACGCGTTGTTTTTCAGGTTACCCATGCTCAGCGCCCCCGAATCATCGTCAGCAGAGAACGCGGAACGATGGCGACCATCGTCACGTGTACGACAAAGAAGCCGACAAGCCCGCTCATTGCCGCAAAGTGCACCACGCGTGCGTTGTCGAATCCGCCCATCAGGCGGCTCAAGAGCGGCAACTGCACGGGTTTCCAGACAGCGAGACCAGACAGCACGACAAGCGCGATGTCGGCAACGACGAGCAGATACGCGAGCTTCTGCACGGCGTTGTAGCGGCCCAGGTGGTCGTGCGTGAGTTGGCCGCGCAGGGCGGCAAGGAGGTCCGCCCTCAAGGCGCGGACCGTGAGCGGAAACAGCGTCCGGCGCAAGCGTCCCGTTGCAATACCGATCGCGAGCCAGGCGAGGAAGTTGGCGACGAGCACCCACATGATCGCGAAGTGCCAGAGCAGCGCGCCTCCCAGCCAGCCGCCCAGCGTGATGGCTGGGGCAAACCTGATGGCGTGAAAAATGGGGGACGCGTTATAGACCTGCCAGCCGCTCATGCACATACCGATCACGCAGACGGCGTTGATCCAGTGGAAGAGGCGAACGTAGGCGGGATGGATGAGATCGCGGTTCAAGGCAGCCCCAAGGGCGATAACGGTGGGTTGAAGCTGCGGTAAACGGCAGCGAGGCACGGAATATTCCGGTTCCGCGGCATGGGGCCCATCGCGCTGACGCAGCGACCGGACCTCGGTGAGCGACAGAATCTCACCTCGTCGGGTCGCACAACATCGGTCAAATGACCGATCTTGCGTGCGCGCCGCGTCGCGTATGATCGGGCGCAGTTCCTCTCCACTTCTTGTGATCCATGCCGACGTTCGACCCGCAAACAAGCTCGCCCCCGCTGCGCGTATTCGATTGCGTGAGAGCGCTCGCCTTCATTGGCGACCTGAGCATGGGCCAGCCGACCGACCATTCGCTGCGCACCGGATGGCTGGCAGCGCGCCTGGCGCACGCGGCGAGACTCGATGCATGGGCGTGCGATACGGTTCGTGAGGTGTCGCTGCTGCGCTGGTCGGGGTGCACGGCGAACGCAGCGGGCTTTGCGGACGTGTTCGGCGACGACATCGCGATTCGCCTCGCGATGCTCGAAGGCCGGTCAGGCTGGGCCGAGCGGCTTGAGGCATCGGGCGGCGCCGGTGCCGTGATGCTTCCGCTTGCGCAAATCCACTGCGAGGTGTCGGGCGAGGTTGCGCGCATGCTGGGTCTTTCGAGCGTGACGGAAACCGCGCTGCGTCACATCTTCGAAACATGGGACGGCGCGGGCCTGCCGGGGCGTGTTGCGCGCGAGAGGGTGCCCATGCCGGTGTTCGTCGTGGCGCTTGCGGGAGACCTCGAGATTTTCGGCCGCACGTATGGCATCGAGCAGGCGCTCGGGCTGATCGGTCAACGGTCTGGTGCGCGATATCCGGCGCGCCTCGTCGAGACCGCGGCACGTCAGGCGGCCGGCTGGCTGGCAGAACTGGAGCGCGCGTCGCTCACCGATTTCGACGCTGCGCTGATGACGTCCGATATGGAGCAGACCACGTCGGCTGAACTCATTGCCGACGTGATCGATCTGAAGCTGCCGTGGATGACGGGATTTTCGCGCACGGTCGCGTCCACTGCGGCGGCGTGTTGCGCCCGGCTCACGCCGGACAAAGCCGCGCACGCGCGTGTTTATCGGGCGGGATTGCTGCACGGCATCGGCAGGGCCGCCGTGCCCAACAGCGTGTGGAACATGGCGACGCCCTTGCCCGCGAGTGCCTGGGAAAAGGTGCGGCTGGTGCCCTATTGGACGGCGCGCGCCGGCAAGCAGACCGGCGCGCTTGGCGAAGCCGCAGAACTGGCGTCGTATGCCTATGAACGGCAGGACGGTTCGGGATATTTCCGCGGCGCGAGCGGGCAGGCGTTGACGCTGGAGGCTCGCGTGCTGGCGGCATCGGTGGCATGGGTCGCGTTGCGCTCGGCGCGGCCCTGGCGCGCCGCACTCGGCGCCGATGCCGCCGCGCAAATGCTGCGCTATGAGGTGGCGGCCGGCAGATTGAGCGACGACATTGTCGACGCGCTGGTGACGGAGGAGGCGCCCGTCGTCCGGCGGCCCCTGCGGTACGCGAGAGGTGGGCAACACGGCCTGCAACACGGCCCGCAGCTCTCGCCGCGCGAGATCGACGTGCTGCGCGTGATCTCGCGCGGCGCGAGCAACAAGGAAGCCGCGCGCGAGTTGACGATGAGCCCGAGCACGGTGCGCACTCACGTCGAAAACGTGTTTCGCAAGCTCGAATGCTCCACGCGCGCGGCGGCCACGCTCAAGGCGTCGGCGATGGGTTTGCTTTAGCCCGCTTCGCACAGCCGTCGCAGTTGCAGCACATCACAATCGCGACGTGGCGCGCCGGGCGGTAACATGGGGCCTTCTTCCTCTATCGGACATACCTCGATGCAAGTGCTGGTTGATGCAGACGCCTGCCCGGTTGTCGTCAAGGAGATGCTGTTTCGGGCCGCACGGCGCGTCGAAGTATGCGTGACGCTGGTGGCGAATCAGTATTTGCGCACGCCGCCTTCGCGCTTTATCAAGGCGCTGCAGGTGCCGGCCGGCTTCGACTCCGCCGACGAGCGCATCGTGCAGTTGGTCACGCACGGCGACCTGGTGATTACGGCGGACATACCGCTGGCGGCTGCGGCGCTCGAGAAGGGCGCTTACGTGCTGGACCCGCGTGGAAGCTGGTTCAGCCGCGAAAATATCGAGGAGCGTCTCACCATGCGCGAGGTCATGGATCAACTTCGCAGCTCAGGCGTGGGGACGGGCGGCCCGGCGCCGTACACCGCAAACGACAGCAAGGCGTTCGCCGGACAACTGGACCGCTTCCTCGCACGCCATGGCTAACGTAGGGCAGAACCGTCTTTCAAGCATCCAGCACCAATGGTCCGAATGAATTGTCGATCAGCACTTTCCATTCGCCGTCTTGCAGTCTGCGAAAAACGGTCGTGGCGACGAGTTCTCTCACGGAACGCTTCCCGCCTGATTCCTCGTACTCCAGCGTCCAGCGAGAGAGGAACAGCGCAACGCCATCGGCCTCGATAACGTGGGTTTTGAGTTGCTTCGCGCTCGCGCCGGACTTCACCGCGAATTCGAAAAATTCCCTGAATGGGCCGCGTCCGCTAATCGTTCTTCCCGGCTGCGAGACGACAACGGCTTTCTCGTCGTAAAAATCGAGAACACGATCGACGTCGCATTCGTTGAACGCCCTGTCCAGCAGTTCCACCACGTGCTGCGGACTTCTCGCGGTTATCGGTTCGGCTCCAGCCATGCGATGACTCCACTCGCGTTTTGTTCCGGAGAAAACACGGAGTAAAACACGTGTTCGATAGTCCCGTCTTTTATGACCGCCGCCGTGCGCCAGACCGCATTTGCGCTAACGGGAATTCGGCCGCGCGAGCGGACTGCCCGCGAATGGGTCATTCGCCCAGTCCGGGCCTTTTTTAACGGGCGGCCGCGAAACCGGCTCCGATGACAATTCAAAGTGCTCGAGGGACTGCCCGGCGCTAATCGCCTGCTTCAACCATTGAGGCATGGGCCCCTCGCCGCTCCAGCTGTCGCCATTCGCGCTGCGATAACGCTCAACCTTCGTGTCAGCAGCGATTGCTGAGGCCAGATCATCCGGGCTGATCCCGAACTCCTCCATGCGGTGACGGAGGTAGGCAATCATGCTGTCTCGCTTGCGTTCATCCATGAAACTTGCTTCCTTTCAAACCGGACTCGGTATTTTTCTCGATTGCACGCGGCAACGCGCGACAGGCAAGGCCGCCTCGCAGGCAGTTCGCCGTCGCCGCATTCAAAATAGTGCCATAGGTACTGACCGAACTCGCCGTGGCTGGGCGCCTGGGAGCGCGGCAAATAAACGGACCAATCTCGACGCCTCGACACGGCGCAGGCTCGTGTCGTCAGGCCTCCCCCGCGTTCCGCAGTGATTGAAGCTGTGGATTTTGACCGACCGGATGCGCCAGATACGCCCGGGTTGGCTTGCGATGGGAGGGGAGTCGAACGGTTGAGGGCGGGATTTGGCCTGGATCGGACCCACCGATCGGGGGTGTCCGGGGGAGTCGCGTCTCGCCGACCGTGCGAGACATCATACGCTGGTCGTCAGCGGGATTGCGCTGAGGCTTGCGATTTCATTTTTTGACCGGCACGCGGCCGGTTGATTTGGTGTCGCGCAAGCCGTTTTGGCTGAAGGTCCGTGCTGAACGCGGCGCCGCAATTGCCGCCAAATGAACGGCAATCGCGGCAGTCCTGTGGAAAGGAAAAAGAGCCCGGCTGTCTTTATCTTCCTGTCTTTATCGCCCGGTCTTTATCGTCAATAACTGCCCGTATCCTCTCCACGCACGAACCACGTCCTTTTCGCCGACGCCAGCATGCCCCGGTAGACGAGCCACGACACCACGAAGGTGGCCGGCGCGGAGAGCGACTGCACGGCTCCCTGCATGTTCATCAGCACGAGGCCGGCGAAAGCCCCCGCGAACCAGGCGGCCAAACCGCCCGGGTTGAACGCGGGGACATGCGAATCGCGGTACTCGATGGCATCGCCCACCAGTTCGTCATAGCGCGCCGACAGGATGTGCGCGAGCGCCACGCCCACCCACGCCACGACGAAGATGCCCTGGTACGCGAGTGCCTGCAGGATCTTCGAAAACACGTCGGCCATCATCAGCGCATAGACCACGACGCCCACCACCAGCGCCCACGCGAACTTCGGCGCGCGCAGGCCGACCACCTTTTGAAAGAACGCCTGCATGTTGATGGCCGCGAGATAGTAGTTCGCCGTGTTGATGCGCGACTGCGTGACCCACACGAACAGCAGACCCCAGATGCCCATCAGCTTGAGCAGCGCCAGCACCACGGAGACTTCGGAGAGCGTGCCGAGCCCCGGCGTCGTGCTGACCAGATAGATGCCCACCGCGCCGTTCAACAGGAACGTGACCAGATAGAACGGCATGCCGAAGTTGAAGCGGCCATGATAGACCGCGTCTTTCCTGCGGCCGAAACGGGCGTAGTCGAAGGTGAACATCATCAGTACCCAGACGCCCATGTAGTACACGAAGCAGTTCCACCAGCCGTTGGCGGGCACCGTGCCTTTCGGGCCGAAGTCGAGCCATGCGGCGTTGTAGCCATATTCGTGGGTGGTCAGCACGACCGCGGCGACGAGCCCGAGCAGATAGAACGGCAACAGCACGCCGTTGAACTTGTCGAGCCAGTGCTGCACGCTGCCGAACACCAGCGGCACGCTGTAGCAGACCACGATCAGCGCGGCCCATCGGTAATCGAGCACGGGAAAGAGGCTATGCGCCGCCACCGCTATGACGGAGCCTTCGAAGACCGCGTAATAGATGGCGGTCGCGAAGAAGATCAGGGTGGCGAGCGCCGCGCCCGAGCTGCCGAACAGCACGCGTGAAAACAGCGCAACGGAGAGCCCGGTGCGCACCGCGTAACGGCTGATCACGGCGTTGACGAGACCGTACGACACTACGGAGAGCGCCATGCCGATCAGCGCATTGCGCGCGCCATAGGTCAGCGCGAGCGTGGCGCCCACGACGATGTAGAACACGGCGCTGCATACCGCCCACCACGCCATGGTGAGCGAGAACGCCGGCATGCGGGCGCTGTCCGGAATGGCAGCGGTCGATAGATCGAGGTCGCCTCCGGCGACTTCCTGCGTCAGATTGGCCATCAACGTGCTCCTCAATACACTGCGGGGTCCAGGAACGGCGGCGCCGAAGCGAGCGTGCGGTGACGCCGCGGAGAGAACAGAAACTGCGTGGGTCGTGCATCGGTCGAACGGGCGCACGGGTCCGCGCACGCCGCGAGGCGGCGTACGGTGATTGGAAACGTGCGTTAGAAAGCGCTAGAAAGCGAGCCGCCGTGCGACACACGCGGCTCGCAGCGAACCGCTTTGCGCGCTACCGCAGCAGCACTTCGCGCAGGCGTGCGAGCCGCAATTGCGCGTCACGCCGTGCGGCGAGCGCCTGCGACATGGTGGCCGGCACGAAGTGCGCCTGATGGTTCGGCTGCATCTGGCCAATCAGGTCCATGTCGGCGCTGATGACGGTGCCGATGGTGGCGTAGCCGCCACCTGAAACCGCATCGCGATGCAGGATGATCGGCTCCAGTCCGGCCGGCACCTGAATGGAGCCCACCGGATAGCAGGCATCCACGATATTCGACGGATCGGCGCCCGCGCCGAACGGCTGCTCGCGCGGCCTGAAGTCGAGCGGCCGGCCTTGCTTGTAGCGATAGCCGATGCGATCGGCTTCGGGCGCCACCACCCAGGTGTCTTCGAAGAACGTCGCGGCGGATTCGTCGGTCAGCCGGTGATGGTAGAGGCCCGGCAGCACGCGCAGTTCGACTTCGCGGGCGAGCGGCGTGCGCAGCGGTGCGGGCAGTTCCGTGCCTTCGCGCGCCGGTCCCCGCTCGCGGCCCACCGTGAGCCGGTCGCCCTTCTGCAGGCGCCGCCCTTCGTGTCCACCGAAGGCGCCGAGTGCATAGGTGGAGCGGCTGCCCAGCACCACGGGCACGTCGATGCCGCCGGCCACGGCCAGATACGCGCGTGCGCCGCCTCGCACGTAGTCGAACGTGAGCGTGCTGCCCGCCTTGATTCGCAGCGCGACATTGCAGGCCTGCGTCACGCCGTCGATCTTCGGCAGCATGTCGGCGCCCGTGACCGCGATCAGCGTCTCCACATGGAACAACAGTTGCGGACCCAGCAGCGTGCATTCGAGCGCCGCGGCGGATTCGGGGTTGCCCACCAGCAGATTGGCCGCGCGCAGCGCATATTGGTCGAGCGCGCCGGAAGGCGGAATGCCGACGTGGTAATACCCTTGCCGGCCGGTGTCCTGCACCGAGGTGGCAAGGCCGGGCTTGACGACTTCGATGGCGAGGCGGGAATCAGTCGGCATGGAGCACCTCGACCAGTGAACGGTTGTACGCGTCCGGGTCGCGCAGAAAGGATTCGAGCGAGAAATTCACGTCGCGCACGCGCAGTGAGAACGTGCCGGCTTCCACGGCGGCCACGGCTTCGTCGTAGGCGGCGCGGTCGATGGGCTTGAACTTCACGATGTCGCCAGGCCGGAAGAACACCATGAAGTCGCGCAGATAGTCGAGCCGCTGTGCCGGGTCGAAGATGGGCGCCGGCGTCACGCCGAACATCTGATAGCCGCCCGCGCCGCGCACCGAATAGATGCAACCGAAGCAGCCGCCGTGACCCACCGTGAGCTTCGGCGTATCGGTGCGGGGTCGCACGTATTTGGGTACCTGGAGTTGCCGCGCGCGCTCGACCATCTGGAACATGAACGGCAGACCGGCCACGAAGCCCACCATCGAGACGAACCACGGCGAGCCGGAATGGGCGGCGATGAAGTCGTCCACGCTTGCTTTGCCGTTGATCCGCGCTGCGTATTCCAGATCCGTCGAACTAGGATCCTGATGACGCTCGCGAAAACGCATCAGCGTTTCGTGCGTCCACGGGTCGTTGTACAGCACGGGAATTTCGATGATGCGGGTGGCGATGTTCAGCTCCGCGTCGCCGGTTTGTGCCTCGATTTCCTTGAGCAAGGCGAGCAGCGACTCGGGGTCGATCACGTCGGGGTCGTAGCGCACCTGGTAGGACGCATTGGCCGGGCAGATGTCGACGATGCCCGGCACCTCGCGGCGCTGCAGTTCGCGGGTGATCGCCGTGCCTTTGAAGAAGGCGTCGAGCGACATTTCCTCGCTGATTTCCACGAAGATGAATTCGTCGCCGCCGAACGTGTAACGGGTCGTCATGCGGCCTCCTCGTGGTTGACCGGCGTGGCGGCCAGTTGTTCGCGCGAGGCCGCGAGCCACGTTTCCAGATAGTTCGTGTGATAGCGGCCCGCGCGCACATCGTCGTCGGCGAGTAACGCGCGATGCAGTTGCGCCGTGGTCTTCACGCCGCGAATGTGCAGTTCGGAAAGTGCCCGTTCGAGGCGCGCGAGCGCGGCGGGGCGGCTCTCGTCGGAGACGATCAGCTTGGCGAGCAGCGAATCGTAGAACGGCGGCACCACATAGCCCTGGTAGAGCATGGAGTCGATGCGCACGCCCGGGCCTGTCGGCCACACCAGTTCCTCGATGCGTCCGGGGCTCGGGCGGAAATCGTGCGCCGGGTCTTCCGCATTGATCCGGCATTCGATGGCCGCGCCGCGCATCACGATGTCGCTCTGGCTCAGGCGCAAGGGTTCGCCGTCGGCGATACGCAGCGTTTCCCGCACGAGATCGACGCCGGTAATCGCTTCGGTCACCGGATGTTCGACCTGGATGCGCGTATTCATTTCGATGAAATAGAACTCGCCGCGCGTGTCGTCGAACAGGTACTCCAGCGTGCCCGCGCTACGGTAGCCCACCTGCCGCGCAAGCCGCGTCGCGGAGGCGCACAGCGCGCTGCGCAGCGCCGGCGTGAGCGAAGGCGAGGGCGCTTCTTCCATGATCTTCTGGCGGCGCCGTTGCAACGAGCATTCGCGCTCGAACAGATGGACCACGTCGTGCCCGTCGCCCAGCACCTGAACCTCGATGTGCCGGGCGCGCGCGATGAAGCGTTCGAGATAGACGCCGCCGTTGCCGAACGCGGCCTGCGCTTCGCGCTGCGCAAGCGGCAGTTCGGCATCGAGCTGGGCGGCGTCGTGCGCGACGCGAATGCCGCGTCCGCCGCCGCCGGCCGCGGCCTTGATCATCACCGGATAGCCGATGTGCCCGGCGATGCGGCGCGCTTCGTCGAGCGAGAGCACGACGCCGTTGCTGCCCGGCACGGTGGGAACGTCGGCACGCTGCGCCGTTTCGCGCGCTTTGGCCTTGTCGCCCATGGTCGCAATCACGCTGGACGAAGGGCCGACGAAGATGAGGCCGGCCGCCTCCACCTGCGCGGCGAATGCCGCGTTCTCGGACAGGAAGCCATAGCCCGGATGAATCGCGTCGGCTCCGCACTGCTTCGCTGCGTCGAGAATGGCCGATGGATTCAGATAGCTCTTCGCCGCGTGCGACGAGCCGATGTGAATGGCCTCGTCGGCCATGCGTGCCGCGAGGCTCTCGCGGTCGGCGTCGCTCACCACGGCGACCGCCCGCATGCCCAGTTCGTGCGCGGCGCGAATCACGCGCACGGCGATCTCGCCGCGATTGGCGACCAGTACCGTGCGAATGCGCCTGGGTTGATAGAAGGCGGTGCGAACGGCGGGGGCGTCCGACGAATTCACTCTGCTCATGGCGCTCATTCCTCGATCCGCATCAGAACCTGACCCGCGTCGACGGGCTCGCCGTCGTCCACGAGAATTTCCGTGACGCGGCCCGCTATGCCCGCTTCGACGTCGTTGAACTGCTTCATTACTTCAACGAGTCCCACTACCGTCCCGCTTTCCACCGTCGCACCGGCTTCGACATAAGGCGCGGCGTCGGGCGACGGGCGCCGATAGAAGGTGCCGGGCAGGGGACTGACGATCTCGTGTTGTTGTGCCATCTCGGGGCTCCTCATCGTTGTTGTGGGCGGCGCACGTCAGTGCATATCAGCGCGAAGCCGCGTATTGGGGGGCTGCGACCCGGATGTCGTGGCTCACCAGCGCCGCGCGCGTGGCTTCGACGAGTTTGAGCGCACCGGGCGTGTCGCTATGAATGCAGACGGAGTCGAAGTCGATCTCGATGTCTTCGCCGTCCACCGTCCTGACCCGTCCTTCCACGCATGCGCGCAGCACCTTCGCCGCCACCTGCGCCGGGTCGAGCCTGCCCACGCGGCGCGTGAAGACGATGGAGCCGCTACGGTCGTAGTCGCGGTCGGCGTAGAACTCGCGGACCACCGGCTGGCCGAGTTCGCATGCGATCCGGTAGGTCACCGACGCCTCCATGCAGTAGAGCAGCAGTGTGGGATCAAGCCGCCGCAGCGTTTCGACCAGCAGGCGCGACAGACCCTCGTCCTGCGCGGCGAGCATGTACAGCGCGCCGTGCGGTTTCACGTGTTGCACGCTGACGTCGTGAAGGCGCGCGAACTCGCGCAGCGCGCCGAGCTGGAAAACGATGTCGTTGACGAGCGCCTGCGGCGTCTCGGTGAGCGTGCGGCGGCCGAACCCCACCAGGTCGCGAAAGCCGGGGTGCGCGCCCACGCCCACGCCCGCCTGTTTGGCGAGCTGGACCGTGCGCGCCATGATGTTGGGATCGCCGGCGTGAAAGCCGGTCGCGATGTTGGCCGAGCTGATGAGCGGCATGATTTCTTCATCGACGCCGTCGCCAATCGTCCAGGAACCGAAGCCTTCTCCCATGTCGGAATTCAGGTCGACGCGGTGTTTCTTCATGCTGGATCTCTCTCCTCGATCAAAGCTGCGCTCGCCCCGCAATGCGTGCGAGCGCTCCGTCGAGAAGAACATTAGCCGGTCGCCGGTCGCCAAAATAGTTCTATTTTTGGATGGGACGCTATCTGTTTTTTCGATGGCACGCGATGCGCATGAATGGGCGTGAGGGCCTGTCAGCAGAGGAGGGGCGACAGGTGAATACCCTGACCACGCCAATTTTTTTGGCGGGAATACGATATGCCGCGCCCCAATATCGATTTTTCGGATGCGCACCATGGCCTTGACGCTTCGGCAACTGAAGTACTTCGTCGCGACCGCGGAACTCGGGCAGATCTCGCAGGCCGCCATTCAACTGACGATTTCGCAGTCGGCGGTGACGAACGCCATCAAGGAACTCGAAGACGACCTGGGCACGCAGCTCTTCATGCGCACGTCGGCGGGCGTGACGCTGACCACGACGGGGCGGCGCTTTCTCAACCACGCCTATACGATTCTTGCCTCCGTGGACGAGGCGATGCGCATTCCGAACCTCGAAAGCACGCTGACCGGCACGTTGACGCTGGCGGCCAGCTACACGGTGCTCGGCTATTTCCTGCCGCATCACCTGCAGCGAATGAGCACGCTGTATCCGCGATTGACTATCCAGTTGCACGAACTGAATCGCGAGTCGATCGAGGAGGGTTTGATCACCGATCGATACGACATGGCCGTGTTGCTGACCTCGAACGTCGCCAATCCGGAACTCACGCTGGAGCCGGTGATTCATTCGCCCAGGCGTCTGTGGCTGTGCGCGCAGCATCCCTTGCTCAAGCGCGAAAACGTGACGCTTGCCGACGTGGCCGCCGAACCCTTCGTGATGCTGACCGTCGATGAAGCGGCGTACACGGCGCTGCGCTACTGGAACGAAACCCCTTACCGGCCGAACGTGAAGCTGCGCACCTCGTCGGTGGAAGCCGTGCGCAGCATGGTGGCGAACGGCAGCGGCGTGGCGATTCTCTCGGACATGGTGTACCGGCCGTGGTCGCTGGAGGGACGACGCATCGAGACCATGCAGCTGCGCGACCCCGTGCCGCCGATGAGTGTGGGACTTGCGTGGCGCAGGAACGCCGAACTGAGCCCGGCCATGCATGCGGTGCGTGAATACTTCCGGCATACGTTCATGGAACCGCGGCCGCTGATTGGTGGAGGTTGAGCGTTGCGACTGAGCGATGACAACTGAGCGAGCGATGTTCGCCGCGCCCTTCAAGCCAGGCCGCTTCTATCCCTTCAGCACGAGCGACGTTTCCGGGTATTGGCCGCAGATGAAGTCGACGAAGGCGCGGACCTTCGGTGGAGGAAGGCGTCGCGACGTATGCAAAACCCAGAGCGCCGTTTCCACGCCGGAGACCGTGCCCCACTGCACCAGCTCGCCGCGCGTGAGCTGATTCCACGCGATGGACTGCGGCAGGAGCGCCGCGCCGGCGCCGGCCACCGCGGCGTCGCGGATCATGAGGAACGACGAAAGCCGCAGCCGTGGAATGGCATCGCCTCACTTCCCGCCCGTCACATCGAGAAACGTGCCCGTGACAAACGAAGCCTCGGCACTCGCCAGCCACAGAATGGCGCGCGCCACCTCTTCGGGCTGACCGCCTCGGCCCATCGGGATGGAGTCCTTCACGCGATCCACGCGTCCCGGCTCGCCGCCGCTTGCGTGCATCTCGGTGTAGATGTGCCCGGGCCGAACGCAGTTCACGCGTATCCCGTCGCGCGCCACTTCTTTCGCGAAACCGGTCGTGAAGGTCTCCAGAGCGCCCTTCGACGCAGCGTAGTCCACGTATTCGTTTGGACTGCCCAACCGCGCCGATGCCGACGACACGTTGATCACCACGCCGCCCCTTCCGTCGTGACGCCGCGACATCCGCTTCGCCGCCTGCTGCGCGCACAGAATCGGCCCGATCGCATTGACCGCGAAGATGCGCTGCATGCGCTCGAAGGCGAGATCTTCCAGCCGCGACTGCCGCGCGATGATCGCGGCGTTGTTCACCAGCACGTCGATGCGGCCGAAGTCGCGGTCGATTGCGGCAAATAGCTGGGCCACCTGCTCCGGGTCCGCGCTGTCTGCGCGCACGGCGAGCGCGCGGCGGCCCAGCGCTTCCACGTCGGCGGCCACCGCACGCGCGGCGGATTCGTTGGAGACGTAGCTGATCGCCACGTCGTAACCCTGTGCCGCTGCAAGACGCGCGGTGGCCGCGCCTACGCCGCGGCTGCCGCCGGTGATCAGGATGAGCGGCGCTTGTGGAACGGTATTCATCGAACGAACCTTCATGGAAAGTGGAAAGAGGAGAGAGACGTCAAAGCCCCAGACACACGGCGCCGGCCGCGACGACCACGCAGGCGAGCCAGCGTGCTGTGCTGACCGCTTCGCGCAGAAACACGCGACCAATCAGCACCGCGAACACCACGCTGGTCTCGCGCAACGCCGAGACGGCGCCCATCGCGTCCGACTGCAGCGCCCAGATCACAATGCCGTACGCCGCAATCGAAACGAGGCCACCCACGAGCGACAAGCCGACCGAGAGCGGTTCCACGCGTAGGGGCGCCCAAAGCGGCGCGAGCCCGCGCGTCGCGACGAACAGCACGGGCATCAGCGCGTAGAAGAGGAACATCCAGGCGGTGTAGCTGAGCGACTCCGCGTTGGACAACCTCACGCCGATACCGTCGATCACGGTATAGACCGCGATGGTCGCGCCGGTGGTGAGCGCCGCGAGCGCGCCCGCGCGCGACACGTGACGCCCCTGCAACGCGATGGCGATGATGCCGCCCGACACCATTGCGATGCCGAGCGCGTGCAAGGGGCCAATTGCTTCATGTGCGAAGAGCGCTGCGCCGAGTGTGACGAGCAGCGGCGACGACCCGCGCGCGATGGGATACGCCAGCGCCAGGTCGCTGCGGCGATACGAGCGCACGAGGCTCACGTTGTAGAAGATGTGCACGAGCCCCGACGCGACGATGTAGGGCCACGAGGCGCGGGCGGGCAGCGGATTGAACAGGACGACGAACGCGGAGACCGCCGCGATGGCGATGCTCATCCACGTCATGGACCAGAACCGGTCGCGGTTGCCGTGCAGCATCGCATTCCAGCTGGCGTGGAGCATGGCCGCAAAGAGCACGATACCGCCGGTGTAACTGAGCATCTGGATGTTGTTGAGCAGGGACGGGAGACGAACGGAGTGGGAGGCGAATCGGCACTACACAAAGAAGGATATCTATCTTGTTGGGGCCCAACAAACCAGATAAATTGCCGGATTGAGTTAGAAAAACTCTCTTGAAAAGGGCTTTCTCGATGAAACGGGTCTTGCCTCCGCTCAACGCCTTGCGCGCCTTCGAGGCCGCGGGCCGCCTCGGCAGCTTCAAGCAAGCCGCCGCGGAACTGCACGTGACGCAAGGCGCGGTAAGCCAGCACGTGCGCCTGCTCGAAACGTGGCTTGGTGCGCCGCTGTTCGAACGGCACAACCGGCGCGTGAAGCTGACGCCCGCGGCGAAGGCTTATCTGGAGAGAGTGGGTCCGTTGTTCGAGCAGCTCGCGCAGGCGACGGCGAGATACGGTGTGCCGGAAACAGTGTCGCGCACGCTCTCGGTGAACGCGCCCGCCACGTTCGCGTTGCGCTGGCTCGTGCCGAGGCTCGCCGGTTTCCGGGCCGGGCATCCCGACGTGGAGGTCAGCGTCGAGACGTCGAACGGGCCGCTGGAGAGTCTGAAAGAGGACTACGACGTCGTGATCCGGGGTGGTCCGGACACGTTCTACGGCTACGCGATGCGGCCGTTTCTCTCCGAGGAGCGCCTGCCGGTCTGCAGCCCCGCGCTATCGCAACGGCTGCCGCTTCGCTCGCCGGGTGATTTGCGACAACACACGTTGCTGCACACGTCGAGCCTTCCGCGACTGTGGCCCGACTGGCTGGCAAGTGCCCGGATTCCCGACTTGAAGCCGGCCGCCAGCTTGACCTTCGACCACTTCTATCTGACCTTGCAGGCGGCCATCGACGGCATCGGCATCGCGATGGGGCCCACGGCGCTCGTAGCCGACGATCTTGCTGCGGGCCGGCTGGTCGCACCGTTCAGCGAGCCCCGCCTGCCGTCGCGCAGCTATTGCACGTACGTGGCGGACGCGAAGGTTGGCGATGAACGCGTCGTGCTGTTCCGGTCGTGGCTGGAGCAGGAGGGCGGGGTGGGCTGAAAGGGCTGCCTGAGAGGGCTGCCTGAGAGCGTTGCCTGAAGCGGGCGGCTTGCGCAAGCGCTCAACCCGCACGCGAGTCGCCCGGCGCCACGGCCTCGCTCACGCAGGCCCGAAGCGCCGACATCACGCGCGCGTCGATCTCCCCATCCAGCGCGGCGCCGCCCGTCGCGGCGAGCGCCTGCTGCACGCTCACCACACACTCGGGCAGGTAGTGCCGTCCGCTGCCGATGGCCGCTTCGAACGCATTGGCGCGCGCGTTGATTTCCGCGGGGTCGGCGCTCACGAGCAACACCGCGTGGGCCAGCACCACATTGAGCGGCGCCGACGCCCCTTGCGACGCCGCCTCCAGCCTGCGCCAGTATTGCGCGGTGCCCGCGATCTTGCGCGCGTCGTCCGGCGGCCCCGAGGCCAGGTTGAAGCGCCCGTCGCAGAACGAGCCTTCCACGGCCTGCCAATGCGTGCGCACCCCGAGCGAGCCGAGCGCATGGCGCAGGATCTCGCACAGGTGCCGATACACGGCCTCGGAAAGCTCGCCCACCGTGCCGCGCACCCGATACGCGAGGCTCAGGTTGACGATGCCCGGCCCCTGCGGCACGAGCCCGCCGCCCGACATGCGCAGAAAAACCGGGCAGCCACGCTGCGCAAACTCGGCGCGTGCGCGCTCCAGCGCCGCGAAGCGCTGGTAGCTGCGCGGCACCACCAACGACGGCGGCAATTGCCAGAGGTGCGCGACGCAGCGGCCATCGGCCGCCATCGCGAGCAAATCCCGCTCGGCGGCGAGCGGGTCATCGGTGGCGGCGGGAACCTCGACAAGATCGAACGGCATGGGCGCGGGCCTGGGTGACATCTGTGAATGACGCCAATGAGTGACGCCAATGAGTGACGCTACTTCGTCACCTCATGCCGTCATCAGTTCCGCCGGCGACACGATGATCTTCACGTTGTTCTCCTTGTGGTGGACCAGTTGTTCGAAGCCCTTGTCGACGATGTCTTCCAGCTGGATGCGGCCGGTGATGAACGGCGTCACGTCGATACGGCCGTCGGCGATGAAGGCGATCACGTCCGCGAATTCGCCGTTGTAGGCGAGCGACCCGATTACCTGCTTTTCCGTGGCAACGAGGTCGAAGAAATTGAAGCTGCTCGGTTCCTCGAAGATGCCGACCATCACGCAGGTGCCCGCTTTACGGATGGTGTCGATGGCAAGCTTCGCGGTGTCCTTGTGGCCGATGCATTCGAAGCTCACGTCGGCACCCAGGCCGCCCGTCACGCGACGGATTTCGGCCAGTGCGTCGCAGGCCGACGGATCGATCACGTGACTCGCGCCCACCGCCTGAGCGCGCGCCTTGCGTGCCGCCGACATTTCCAGCGCGATCACCTGTGCCGCCCCGGCCGCGCGTGCGCAGGCAATCGTGCACAGGCCGATGGTGCCCGCACCCACGACCACCACGCTCTTGCCGAGCAGGTTGCCCGCCTTCTTCACCGCGTGCATGCCCACGGCGAGCGGCTCGATGAGCGCGCCGGCCTCGGTGGGGAAGTTGTCGGGCAGCTTGTAGAGCAGATTGGCCGGCACGTTAACGAGTTCGGCGAAGGCGCCGTTGTTCATCAAGCCGGTGAACGCCAGGTTCTCGCAGATGTTGTACATGCCGTGCGTGCAGTAATAGCAGTGGCCGCAGTGCTGGCAGGCATCGGCGGCCACGCGCTCGCCCACGGCGAAGCCCTGCACGCCCGCGCCCAGCGACGCGATCTCGCCGCAGAACTCGTGCCCCAGGATGCACTGGCCCTGAATGCCGGTGAGCGGATGCGGCGTATCCACGGGGATGAACACCGGCCCGGCCAGATACTCGTGCAGGTCGGAGCCGCAGATGCCGCACCAGTGCACGCGAATCTGCACCCAGCCTTCGGGCGGCGCGGCGGGCAGCGGAACGGTTTCCACGCGGATGTCGTGGCGGCCGTGCCAGACGGCAGCGCGCATGGTGTCGTGGGTAGAGGCGGTGGAAGAAGTCGAAGCGGTCATGGCGGGTTTCCTTGAAGTGGGGGCGTCGCCCGCATCGCGTCGCACGTTGCACGTCGGGCTTCGCGCAACGTGCAAACGTGTGTGAGAGCAGGCGGAAAAGCGAAACGAAGTCCGGCCGCCTTGAGGTTCAAGGCTCAAGACAAGGCCCAAAACAAGGCCCAAAACAAGGCCCAAAACGGCCGGACGGGAAGACCTCAGCTACCAGACAGATGCCGTTGCAGCGCGGCGTTCACCTCGCTGGCTTTTTCGAGCATCGCCATGTGGCCGGTGGCGTCGAACAGCACCACCTGTGCGCTCGATGGCGCCTTGCTCGCCTGGGCGGAGGGAATCACCTGATCTTCCTTGCCCCAGAACACGAGCACGGGCTTGCCGAACTGTTCGAGTTCGTCCGCGAGCACGGCCGACTGCCTGCCGTCGGCGAACAGCGCCGCGCCCAGTTCCGCGAGCAAGGGCTCGACGCCATCCATGCGCTTGAACTTCAGCATGTCGTCGATCATCTGGCGGCTCACCAGCTCCGGGTTGGCGAACAACTGCTCTAGCACGGGCTTCAATTCGCGGCGCGACTGCGCCTGAACGAAGCCGTCCGTATAGCCGCTATTGATGGCCGTATCGAAGCCAGCCGGGCTCACCAGCGCCAGGCTCGCCACCTGCGCCGGCGCGGCGGCGGCCATCTGGATGGCGATGGCGCCGCCCATCGAGTGCCCGACCAGGTGCGTGGGGCCGTTCACGTTGGCGGCGCGCAGGAACTTCAGGACGAAGTCGGCAAGCGCGGCGATGGACGCGCCCGGCAGCTTCGCCTCGCTCTGGCCGTGGCCCGGCAGGTCGAGTGCGATCACCGGGTGCCTCTCGGCCACCGCGTCGAGGTTGAAGAGCCAGTTGTTCAGGTCGCCGCCGAAGCCGTGAATGAACAGCACCGGCGTGCCTTCGTCCGGTCCGCGCTTCGCGTAGCGCACGCGGATGCCGTCCACGTCCGCGTATTGGAACTGCGGGCCGGCGTCTTCGTCGTCGCTGTCGGCGGCGGGCACCTCGTAGGCCGCGATGTAGGCGTCGATCTCGGCGTCGCTCACGTCGTTGTCCGCCAGCACCGCGAGCAGCGCCTTCACCGGCAGCGTCTCGCCGCTTTGCGCGACGATGCGGCGCAGCAGCCCGGCGTCGGCGGCTTCCACGGCGTTGGAGATCTTGTCGGTGTCCACGTCCACCAGCGCTTCGCCCACTTCGATGCGTTGGCCTTCCTTGACGAGCCAGTCCTGCACGGTGCCTTCGCGCATTTCGAGGCCCCACTTGGGCATGACGATGGGAATGATGTGACCGGCCATCAGCGGTTTCCTCCCTGGCTCTTGCCATTCGCGTAACCGACAGTGCGGCGTGCCGCTTCCGCAATCTGCGCGCTGCTCGGGATGTAGAGGTCTTCGAGCGCCGGAGAGAACGGCACGGGCACGTGCGGCGGCGCGACCATTTCGATGGGCCCCTTCAGTGCCTTGAAGAGCTGCTGCGCGACCTGCGCCGAAATGTCGGTCGCGATGTTGCAGCGCGGGCTTGCTTCGTCCACCACGACGAGGTGGCCCGTGTTCTCCACGGATTCGAGCACCGTGTCGATGTCGAGCGGCGACAGCGTGCGCAAGTCGATCACCTCGGCCTCGATGCCTTCTTTCGCCAGCGCCGCGGCCGCATCCAGCGCGCGATGCACCATGAGCCCGTAGGTCACGATGGACACATGCTTGCCGTCGCGCACCACGTTCGCCTCGCCGAACGGAATGGCATACGAGTTCTCCGGCACGTCGCCTTCGAAGCCGTAGAGGTTCTTGTGCTCGCAGAAGATCACCGGGTCGTTGTCGCGAATGGACTGGATCAGCAGACCCTTGGTGTCGTAGGGCGTGCTGGGGCACACCACCTTCAGGCCGGGGATGTGCGTGAAGAGCGGCGTGAGCATCTGCGAGTGCTGGGCGGCTGCGCGAAAGCCCGCGCCCACCATGCAGCGGATCACCACCGGCGTTTCCGCCTTGCCGCCAAACATGTAGCGGAACTTGGCGGCCTGATTGAAGATCTGGTCGAAGCACACGCCCATGAAGTCGATGAACATGAGTTCGGCGATGGGGCGCATGCCGCAGGCCGCAGCGCCGATCGCGGCGCCCACGTAGGCGCTTTCGCTCAACGGCGTGTCGAGCAGGCGGTCGCCGTGCTTCGCGTAGAGGCCTTTCGTGACGCCGAGCACGCCGCCCCAGGCGTCCTTTTCGCCCTCGGCGCCGGCGCCGCCGACAATGTCTTCGCCGAGCATGATCACGCTCGGGTCGCGGGTCATTTCCTGGTCGATGGCTTCGTTGATCGCCATCTTCATGCTGAGTTTGCGGGCCATGATGCGGTTGTCCTTTGATTCGTCGCGGTCGTTGCGTTCGGTGCGTTCGTTGCGTTAGTCAGTCAGCCGGGCGGGTCAGTACTTCACGTAGACGTCGGTGAGCAGGTCGGCGGGCTGGGGCAGCGGCGCCGCCTTCGCTTCCTGCACCGCGCGTTCGATGAGCGCGGCCACCTCGCGGTCGATGTCGTCCAGTTCGCCCTGCGTGAGCACGCCGGCTTCGGTCACGCGCGCCGCGAAAATCTTCAGGCAGTCGCGATGGGCGCGGATGTTGTCGAGTTCGCCGGGCGCGCGGTAGGTCTGCGCGTCGCCTTCGAAGTGGCCGTAGAAGCGCACCATCTTGCATTCGAGCAGCGACGGCCCGCCGCCTTCGCGCGCGCGGCGAATCACTTCGCCTGCGGCTTCGTGCACGGCGAAGAAGTCGGTGCCGTCTACGGTCACGCCCGGAATGCCGAAGCCCGCGGCGCGATCGACGTAGCTGTCCACCGCCGTGGCGTAGTCGCGAGACGTGGCCTCCGCGTAGCCGTTGTTTTCGATGACGAAGATCACGGGCAGATTCCACACGGCCGCCAGATTCAGGCTTTCGAGGAACGTGCCCTGGTTCGACGCGCCGTCGCCCGCGAACGTGATGCCCACTTCGCCCTTGCCGCGGAATTTCGCGGCGAGCGCCGCGCCGCAGATGAGCGGCGCGCCCGCGCCCAGAATGCCGTTGGCGCCCATCATGCCCTTGGAAAGATCCGCGATGTGCATGGAGCCGCCTTTGCCGTTGCAGGAGCCGCCCGTCTTGCCGTAGATCTCTTTCATCATGCCGATCACGTCCACGCCTTTGGCGATGCAGTGGCCGTGGCCGCGGTGCGTGCTGGCAATGCGGTCGCCGTCGTGCAGGTGATGCAGGATACCCACGCCCGCGGCCTCTTCACCGGCGTAGAGGTGGACGAAGCCGGGAATGTCGCCGCGCGAGAAATCGACGTGCAGGCGCTCTTCGAAGTCGCGGATAGTGCGCATCCTGCGGTAGCAGTCGAGCAGTTCATTGCGCTGCAGTGGCAGGGAAGGTTTCGCAGTCATGCTGTCTCCTTGGTCGGTTTTGTTTCACTGGTGCGAGGGAAAAGGCAGAGGCGCGGCGCTGGCGGACGCGAGCGCTGATGCGAACGGCGGCGCGCGCAACAAGCCGTGCGTGGCGGCATGGCGCAGGCATTGGGCGACGTCGACGGAACGGAAGGCGCGTTCGCGCAGCGTGATCGTGAGGCGATCGTCGGGGCCGAACGTGATCTCGCGTTCGCCGTCCAGTGCCACCACGCCCGAACGTTGGCGCACGCGGGCCGGCTCGCCGTCTGTGAGGCGATGCCAGCCATGGATGGGCACCGGCTGCAGCAGGCCAGGCGCGATGGCGGCGTGCAGATGGAAGAGTGGTTGGGCCGGTTCAGATTCAGATGACGGCGCGCGCGAGTCACGTGAATCGCGTGACTCAGCGGAATCGCGTAAGGCGCGTGGCCCGGCCGATTCACGCGGCGCCACTTCGACATGCAGCCCACCCGCCTCGCGGCGGCCCACCGGCGCGAGCATGCCGCCAATGGACGACAGGCCGATCGCTTCCGGATCGGCAAAGGCCAGGTAGACGGCGGCGAGCGAATCGGTGCGCCATAACGCCTTCGCGCCGATGTAGTGTTCGTGCGCGATGGCCACGTCCACGAGCGCGATGTCGTGCCGCACGGCGCCGTTGGCCGCGTTCAACGTCACGTCGAGCCGCTTGTTGTAGACGAGTGCCGTATCCGCCGCGATGCGGCCCGTGGCGTAGAGGCCCACTGCGAGGCCAGCAAGCGTGGCCTCGCGCAGTTCGGGATACGCGTTGTTGGTGCCGGTGGAAAGCCCCGCGATGGGCACCTGCCCGCACTCGCGCACGACCGCGCGGTGCGTGCCGTCGCCGCCCAGCACGACGATGGCCGCGACCTGCGCTTCGCGCAGCAGGCGGGCGGCGAGAAACGTGTCGTCGACACGTGCTGTCGTGGGCATGGCGAGCCATTCCAGCTGGGGCCACGCGTGCGTGCTGGCCGCGGCTGCCCGCTCGCGCGCCAGGTGTCGTTCCAGCATGGGCCGCAGGCCTTCGCGGTCCGGCATCATCAGCACCTGCGTGACGCCGCATGCGCCCAGCGCCGCCATGGCGCGCAGCACGATGTTGACGCGGTCGGCCAGTTGCAGACTGTTGGCGTTCGCCACGACGCGCCGAATGTCGCGCGCCGATACCGGATTGGCGATGATGCCCACCGCTTGCGGACGAACCGGGGCGGGTTCGCGCATGCCTGTCTCCTGTCTGTTTGTACTGACAGGCGTATCTGCAACAGGTATGCCAAGCCGAATCACGGCCGGCGAGACGCGAGATTTACGGGATTACCCCGAAAAACAGCAGGCGAAAAAGGCGAGCGGGCGACGTGCCGGTGACAGGTGTCACAGCATCAGGTGCATCGCAGTAGACAGGCGTATCGCGGTGCCGGGTGAGCCTGCGCTGTCAGCTTGCGCTGCGGCGCGTTGGCATGGGCGATGCCGATGGCGTTTGCGTTGGCTCGAGGCCGGCGCTATCGCTGCGGTTGGGTGACTGGATGCCGTAGCGCGCCATGCGGCGGTACAGCGTCATGCGGCTCATGCCGAGCTGGCGCGCGACGGCGCTCAGGTTCCAGCCGCAGACGCGCAGATGCTGCACGAGCAGCATGGCTTCGGGGGGCAGGGCTTGCGGTTCCTGTTCGTGCGCCTGGTGGGACCGATGTGCGGTCGCATCCGGGGCCGCATATTCGTGGGCAGTCGAGGCGCTTCCTGCCGCGGCAGAGGCGGAGGGGGAGGCCACGGCCGAGGCAGCCAGCGCCGACGGCCCACCGATGCCCTCCGGCAGATCGCTTGCCTCGATGTGCCTGCCGCTGCACACCGCGCGCGCATATTCGAGCGCGTTGCGCAATTCGCGCAGATTGCCCGGCCAGCGGTGCCGGTGCAGTTGCGCGCGGGCCGGCTCGGAGAGCGTGAAGCCAGGCTCGCCCTCCGGCACCGCAAGAAACTTTTCGACCAGCCAGTCGAGGTCGCTCCGCTCGCGCAGCGGCGGCAACACGAGCCGCGCGCCGTTGAGCCGGTAATACAGGTCTTCGCGGAAGCCGCCGCCGCTGATCAACTGGTCGAGCGGATGGTGGGTCGCCGAAATCACGCGCACATTGACCTTGACCGGACGCGACGCGCCGATCGCCAGCACCTCGCCTTCGGCCAGTACGCGCAGCAGACGCGATTGCAGTTCTCTCGGCATGTCGCCGATCTCGTCGAGGAACAACGTGCCGCCGTCGGCTTCCTGAATCAGTCCGCGCCTTGCTTTCGGTCCCGCGCCCGAGAAGCTGTTGGGCAGGTGCCCGAACAGTTCGCTCTCGATCAGCGTTTCGGGAATCGCCGCGCAGTTCACCGCGATGAACGGGCCGTCGCGGCGCGCGCTCGCCCGATGCAACGCGCGCGCGAGGTATTCCTTGCCGCTGCCCGTCTCGCCGTTGATGAGCAGATTGATGGGCGCATCGACGAGCCGTGCGGCACGCTGCAATTGCTGCTGCAGAGCCGCATCGCCGCCGCATAGCGCGGCCAGTTCGGCGGGGATCGGCGCGGTCACGCTCTGCGGCGTGCAGGGCGGCAGACGCAGCATCGGCGGCATGACGCTCAAATAGAGCAGCCGTCCGCTTCTGCTGAGGCGCACGATGCGCTGCTCGCTGGGCCGCGAATAGACGAAGCGGCCCAGTTCCTCCGGGCGCGCGTCGAAAAGCGTGTCGAATCGCATGCCGAGCAGGGGTGTGCCCATGGACCCCGAGCCTGGGCCGGAGCCCATGGACGCCACGCCCGGTTCGGCCGTCAGCATGTGCTGCGTGCGGTGGTTGTGGCCCACGATGCAGCCATTGGCGTCGAGCGCGATCAGGTACTCCGGATTGACGTCGATGAATTCGGAGGCCGGGCTCAGCTTGAGAATCCAGTCCTGCCTGTGCCGGCGCAGGAAACAGGCGTCTTCGATCCGGCTCGCGTAGGTGCGCACGAGGTACAGCGCGAGCATCTGGCTGTCCTTCGCTTGTGGCGAACTGAGCGCGGAAATGTCGAGGATCGCGTTGAGCTGGCCGTGCGAGTCGAACAGCGGCGCGGCGGTGCAGGTGAGCGGAATGTGCGTGGCGTCGAAGTGATCGGCCTGATGCACAGTCAAGGCCTGGCCCGTGGCCAGCGCGGTGCCCACCGCGCAGGTGCCGGCGCCGTTCTCGCTCCATTCGGCGCCGAGATAAAGGCCGGCGCGGCGCAGCCCTGCGTCCGCGGCGGCGTCGCCGAGATAGTCGACGGTGACGCCGTCGGCATCGGTCAGCAGCACGACGTAGCCCATCTGGGCCACCTGGCCGTACAGGCTTTCCAGGCCATAGCGGGCGATGCGCGCGAAGTCGTCGATACGCTGCTGATGCTCGCGCAGCCGCGTCTGCGGCACGATGCGCGCTTCCTGCATGCGGGTGGGATCGAGGCCGTACTGATGCACGCACCGTTGCCACGAACTGCGGATGATGGCGTCGTGCATGCGCGCGGCGACTGGCGACTGGCCGGTGGTCGTCAAGACCACGGTTTCGATGTGATCGCGCTGGCGCACGTCCATTGGCACGTTCATTGTCGTCTCCTGAGTCCGTGACCCGCGGCCGTGACATGTGAGACCGGACACCATCGAACCGGGACGCACGCCGGACGCTTATTGCGGCGGCGCGTGAGAGTACGACCCCAGGCGCGCCCATGCTTTCGAGTTCAGGCAGCTAATGTACCACCGTCGCGATAGGGCTTTTGTCATGGCAAACCACAGCATGCCTTGCGGGATGCTGTGGCGCGGCGGGGGGCCGGGGGCGGGAGGAAAGGGCGGGAGAGGGGGAGAGGGGGGAGAGGAGGCGAGCGGGGGCCGCAGGATTGCTCGCGGCGGCCCTTCTACGTTATTTGCCGAAGCGCTTCGCCTCTTCGCGCCAGTAATGCTGCTGTTTCCAGCCCAGCAGGCGCTTGAGCTTTTCATTGCTGAGCAGCGTCTCGAATTCGCCCAGCTGCTTCTTCACCGGCACGCCCGGGTAGTAGCGATCGAGCAGCGTGCGCGTGGGCAGGTCGGACGATACGTCGTCTGCCGCCACGTTCATGACCTCGAAGCCCAGCCCGTCTTTTTCGATCGCGAGCCGGCTCGCCTCGGC
This sequence comes from Paraburkholderia sp. SUR17, assembly GCF_029536165.1. NCBI lineage: Bacteria > Pseudomonadati > Pseudomonadota > Betaproteobacteria > Burkholderiales > Burkholderiaceae > Paraburkholderia > Paraburkholderia sp. SUR17. The sequence continues at coordinate 2,294,965 of NZ_CP120509.1, read as the reverse complement.
GAGGTCGCGCCCGTCGATGTAGCTCCACGCAATCCGTTTGCGCAGCGCCGGGTCCTGGTTCCAGGTGGAGAACTTCGCGTAGTCCTCGGGATCGAGCACGTTGCCGATGCGGAAGCAGTAAATGTCCGAACCGGTGCGTGCGTGGAACGCCTTCGCCGTGACTTCGTTCACCACCTTCGACGTGGCATAGCTATCCATCGGATCGACGGGATACGTCTCGTCCAGCGGGAAATACGCGGGATCGCGATGGCGGTGGGCGAACACCACGCCGTAGGTCGTCTCGCTCGACGCCACGATCACCTTGCGAATGCCGAGCTTCGAGGCCGCGTCGAGAATGTTGTAGGTGCCCATGACGTTGATGCGGTAGACCTCGTTGTCGGTCGTGATCATGATGCGCGGAATGGCCGCGAAGTGGACGATCGCGTCGATGGGCTTCGGCTCCAGGTCGTCGGCGAACTCCACGGGCGCCGTGCTTGACGCGAGCGCATTGAACACCTGGCCCGCGTCCGTGATGTCGGCAATCAGCGTGCGCACCGTGCGCTTTGGCATCGGCACGCGGTCGAGATTCATTACGTCGTAGCCGTGCTGGACCAGGTTCTCCACTACCCACTTGCCGGCCAGGCCGCTGCCGCCGGTCACTATCACACGCTTGGTCATGCGCTCTCTCCTCCAGATCGGGTTCAAGGGACAGACGCCCATGCGCCTGTTCTTTCACGCAGCGTAGCGAGTTCCATGCCGCCAAGTCTGTGACGCTCGTCATAGCGTGAGTCGTGTCTTGCGCACAAAACCGACCACAGGCCCGCATTTTTTTCGGCGCTCTTGAGGGATAACCCCGATCCCGTTGTATGACGCCCATCACAGTTTCGCAACCGGACCTCCCCGTACTCTTTGCGCATTGAAGGAAGTGCAAGAACACGATCAAGGAGACATGCGTTGAAAGCCATTCCCACCCGCGTCGAGGCGCATACCGAATCCCGCCAGCTCGCGACCGTGCGAGCGTGCCTCGGTGTGCGGGAATTCAACATATTCGCGGTGCTGATTGCCGTGGGGGTGCTGATCAGCCTGTGCTCTCCTTACTTCCTCACCACCAACAATCTGATGGGCGTGTTCCGCTCGTTTTCGCTCACCGCGATCATGGCGATCGGCATGATGCTCGTGATCGTGACGGGCGGCATCGACCTTTCTGTCGGCTCGGTCATGGGTTTGTCGTCGCTCATCACAGCGCTCGCGTTCCAGCATGGATTCAATGCGTTCGTCGCCGTGGCGGCGGGGCTCGCCACCGGTGTGGTGGCCGGTGCCGTGAACGGCCTGCTCGTGACGCGCGTTCAATTGCCGCCCTTCATCGCAACGCTCGGCACACTGAGCATCGGGCGCGGCCTCATGTACATCATCACCAAAGGCGTGCCCGTTACGCCGGACGTGCCGGACGGCTTCACGTATCTCGGCCAGGGCTACGTGGGCTTCATTCCGGTGCCGGTGGTCGTGATGGTGGTGCTGGCGGCGTGCTTTTCCGTCGTCATGCGGCGCACGCGTTTTGGCCGCCACGTCTACGCGACGGGCGGCAACGAGACCGCGGCGCACTTGAGCGGCGTGCGCACGCACCGCGTGAAGTTTCTCGTCTATCTGCTCTCGGGCGTGATCGCCGCACTTGCGGGCGTCATCAGCTTCTCGCGTTTCGTATCGGCCGAACCGGCTGCGGGCTTCGGCGCCGAACTGGACGTGATTGCCGCAGCCGCAATTGGCGGCGCGAGCCTTTCGGGCGGCGCCGGCAGCGTGGAGGGCGCGGTGATCGGCGCGGCACTCGCCGGCATCATCACCAACGGGGTGGTGTTGCTCAACATCGATACCTACGCACAACAAACCATTACGGGTTGCGTCATCCTGATTGCGGTCAGCATCGACATCTGGAGACTGCGCCGTAAGGCGCGATAGCAACATCGCGCAGCTTGGCTCATCAATCTTATAAACCTGGAGACAACACAATGAAATCCCGTCTGCTTCGCAAGGCGATCGTCAATGGCGCAAGCATCGCACTGGCCGCGGCCGCGCTGGGCACGGTGCTCGCGCAACCGGCATCTGCCAAGGACCCGCAGTCCATTTCCGTTGCCGTGATCCCGAAGGTGGCCGTGCCCTTCTTCGACGACTGCAACACGGGCGCAAAGGAAGAAGCGAAGAAGTACAACATCAACTACCAATGGGTCGTGCCGCAGAATACGCAGGGCTCGACGCAGGTACAGATCATCGAAGACCTGATGGCGCGCCACGTGGACGGCATCGCGATTTCGGTGAACGAACCGAAGTCCGTGGAGAACGTGATTCAGCAGGCGAAGCGCAACGGCATCAAGGTGCTCACCTACGATTCGGACTCGCCCAAAAGCGGCCGCTCCATGTATATCGGCACGAGCAACGTGGCCGCTGGCGCGACCATGGCAGCCACCATGGCCAAGGCCCTCAACGGCAATGGCGAAGTGGCGATCATCACGGGCCAGCTGGGTGCAGTGAACCTGAATGAGCGCATCACGGGCATCAAGCAGGAACTCGCGAAATATCCGGGCATCAAGATCGTGGAAACGCAGGGCACGGACGACGATCTTGCGCGCGGCGTGTCGGTGGTCGAAACGACGCTGCGTGCGCATCCGCAACTGAAGGGCATCTTCGGCGTGAGCCAGGTGGGTGGCCCCGCCGTCGCGAAGGTGCTCAGCACGCGCGAATTCGGCGACAAGAAGGGCAAGCTCGAAGTGCTGGCCTTCGACGACCTGCCGGATACGATCAAGGGCGTCAAAGACGGCCTGATTCAGGGCATCATCGTGCAGCGGCCGGTCACGATGGGACGTCTTGCCGTAGATCACCTCTACGCGCAGATTCAGGGCAAGGAAACCAGCGCGCAGGACATCGACACGGGCGTGACGGTGGTGACCAAGGCCAATCTGGGCACCTACACCAAGTAACGCCAGCTATCGGTAAATGTCGCACCACGAAGAAACACGGGCCGCTGCGCATAGCGGCCCGTGCATGATGCGAGTCGTATCTGCAGATACCGCTTGAGAAGCATGCTTGAGAGACACGCGATGACCCCCTTTCTCGAAGTCCGCAACATCTCGAAAACCTTTCCCGGCGTACGGGCGCTCAATCGCGTCAGCCTGCACGTTACGCGCGGCGAAGTGCTCGCGCTTGCGGGCGAGAACGGGGCGGGCAAGAGCACGCTCATGAAGATACTGACCGGCGTGCTGCAACCGGATGCCGGCGGGCAGATTCTGGTGGAGGGGCAGCCCGTCGTGCTGGCGGATAACAACCACGCGCGCGAACTGGGCATTGGCATCATTTATCAGGAGCTTTCGGTTGTCGACAACCTGAGCATTGCCGAAAACATCTTTCTGGCCCGCGAGCCGCTCAATCGCTTCGGCTTCATCGATCGTGCACGCATGAACGCACAGGCGAGCGAACTGCTGGCCAACATCGGTATGACGCTCGACCCGCGCCGGCTCGTGAGCGGTCTCAGCGTGGGGCAAAAGCAGATGGTGGAAATCGCGAAGGCGGTGTCTTGCGAGCCGAAGATTCTCATCATGGACGAGCCCACCGCGTCGCTCAGCCATCATGAAACGCGGCTGCTGCTCGATCTCATCAAGCGGCTTCGCGAGCGCGGCATCGGCATCGTGTACATCTCGCACCGGCTGGAAGAGTTGTTCGAACTCGCAGACCGGGTGACCGTGCTGCGCGACGGATCCACCGTGGCGGACGCCGCAATGCGCGACGTGGACCGCGAATGGCTGGTGCGTGAAATGGTGGCGCGCGAATTGAGCGAGCTTTACGCGAAATCGGAATCCCACGCGACACGCGAAATCGTGCTCGAAGTGCGCGGCCTTTCGCTGCGCACCCGCAGCGGCGCGGCCGGCTGGATTCGCGATATCTCGTTCAGCGTGCATCGCGGCGAGATTCTCGGTATTGCAGGGCTCGTGGGCGCGGGGCGCACCGAGATCATGGAAATGATTTTCGGCATGCGCCCGGCGACGGGCGAAGTGCTCATCGATGGACGGCCTGCATCGATTGCCAGCCCGCACGACGCCATCGCGCATGGCATCGGCTTCGCAACCGAAGACCGCAAGGCGCAGGGGCTCGTGGCCGGCATGAGCGTACGCGAGAACTTCAGCCTTACGCATCTTGAAACCTACTCGCCGCTGCAATTCGTCAAGCGCGCGCAAGAAGATGAACGCTGCCGCCAGTTCGTTCGCGAACTCGGCGTGAAGACGCCTTCCATCGAACAGAAGGTCGTCAATCTCAGCGGCGGGAACCAGCAGAAGGTCGTGCTCGCCAAATGGCTGGCGCGCCACCCGCGCCTTCTGATCGTGGACGAGCCCACCCGCGGCATCGATATCGGCGCCAAGGCCGAGGTGCACGCGGTGCTCGCTCGACTCGCGGCGCAAGGCGTTGCGATTATCGCGATCTCTTCGGACCTGCAGGAAGTGCTTGCTATTAGCGATCGTATCCTCGTTGTGCGCGAAGGCCGTGTGAACGGCCTGTTCGAGCGCGACGAAGCCACCCAGGAACGCGTCATGGCGGCCGCTACTGCCTGATACATTTGCCACTCCGCGTTTGCCATTCCGCATTTGCCATTCATTACGGAAACCTGAAAGACATGACCACCATCGTCGTCGTACACACCGGCCCCGTTACCGTGCAGCCGCTCAAAGACCAGTTCAACCAGCAACTTCCCGATGTCCGCATGATCAACATCGTGGACGACAGCCTGCTCAACGACGTGCGCGCGGCGGGGCATCTGACGCCCGAAGTCACGGCGCGCCTCTACACATACATGGCCAACGCGCAGGCCATGGGTGCCGATTACATCCTGAACGCGTGCTCGTCAGTGGGCGAGGCGGTGGACGTGGTGCGCGGTATGGTGCGCACACCCATCATGAAGATCGACGAGACGATGGCCGAGGAAGCGAGCCGCCTCGGCTCGCGCATCGGTGTGGTGGCGACGGTAAAGACCACACTGGAGCCCACCGTGCGGCTCATCCGCAAAAAGGCGCAGGAGGCCTCGCGCGAAATCGCTGTAGTGGAGCGCGTGGCGGAAGCGGCATTCGAAGCGCTGCTCGCAGGCGATACGGCGCGCCACGACGAGATTCTGCGGCAAACCATTCTCGAACTCGCCGAGACGGTGGACGTTATCGTACTCGCGCAGGTTTCGATGGCGCGGCTCGTGCCATCGCTCGGCACGACGCGCGTGCCGGTGCTCTCGAGTCCGCAAAGCGGTGTGGCGGCGCTGCGGCAGGCACTTTCACGCGCCCACTAACGGCACCTTGATGTCGTGGTGCGTGCCCTTCACGGGCGGAGGCGCCGTCTTCACGGCAGGCGTTTCCGCTTCGGGCAGGTATTGCGCGATGAACGCGGGCGTCAACACGATCTTGCGCTGATACGTGTCGACCAGACCTTCGTTCTTGAGGTCGCTGAAGTGCCGGTTCACCGACTCGCGCGAGGTGCCGATAAATTCGGCGAGCTTGTCTTGCGGTATCGAGAGGTCGATGAGTATGCCGGTACCCACGCCCGCGTGAACGAACGGACTGCCGATCTGGCGCGCGAACATCGAAAGAATGTTGATCAGCCGTTTGCGCACTTCGTGCAGCGAGAGGCTTTCGATCAATTGCTGCGCTTCCTGCCAGCGCTGATGATGGCTGCGCAGCACGAACTGGCTGATGACGGCGTAACGGTCGAGCAGGTCTTTGAAGTCCGCCTTGTTGATGTAGCAGATGCGGCAATCCGTGAGTGTTTGCGCGTAATGCGAATAGTTGGTTTCGTTGAGCACGTCGCCGTCGCCGAACAGCATGCCGGCCTTGATGAACGACAGCGTGATTTCCTGCCCGTCTTCGGTAATGCGATAAAGCCGCAGGTGACCCACCTTGAGCAGATAGACGTAGTCGCTGCGTTCGTCCGGCCGATAGACGAGGGCATTCTTGCGCAGGATGCGATGATCGCTGAATGCCGGCATCACCTCTTCAAGGCAATTCTTTTCGATGAGCGAGAGAAGCTCGCTTTTTCCAACGAACCACATCGCATGTCTCCTTTCTGTCCGTTGCGTGTTCCGGACGCGTTTCGTCATTGCAGCGTTCGGGGCGCGATCCCGTGGCTTTTCCGTCTGGCTGCGGCGCGCACGAGGGGCGCAATGAGGGGCACCACGAAGGTGCCATGAAAAAGGTGCCAGGAAGGGCGCCACATCGATTTGGCATCATAGCGCGCTCTGCGGCCACGCGCTAAACCGGGAATTTTCTTATTGTGCGGCGCGGTATCGCGCCCGTGCCTGCTTCTCATGTGAGCAGGCGCTAGTCCTGATCCCGAATTTCGCCTGCCCCTTTGCCCGTCCACCGCTTGAGTGCCCTGCGGAAATTTGCCGTGTCGCTGAAGCCGACCAGCATGGCGACGTCGTCTGTGCTCAGCTTGGTGGTCTTCAGGTATTCGGTGGCGAGCGAGCATCGAACGTCGTCCACGATGGCGACGAACGACGTTCCTTCCGACGCGAGGTGCCGTCTCAGCGTGCGGCTCGTCATCTTCAATGCGGCGGCCACGGTTTCCATGCCGGGAAATTCGCCGGGCTTGCGCATCAACACCTGATACACCTCGCCCGAAACACCGGACGACGTTTTCGCTTGCCCGATGAGCCGGTCACACGTTTCCTGCAGAAGGGCGGCAGAATGCCGGTGCGCGAGATGCGGCTGCAATTCGAGTATGGCGCTGTCGTAAATGAGTTCGCATTCCGGCGTACCGAATTCGCACGGGCAGCCCAGGTACTCTTCGTAGATCGTTGCATACGAGGGCTCCGGGTACGAGAAGCGCGCAAGCAGCGGCGGACACTTGCGGCCCGCAACGTCCTGCAGGTGCGTGACGTGTTGCGTGTACTGCTGTTCCAGCAGGAATTGCTGGACGTGATGCGGAAAGTGCGACGAGAACGCGTCCGGGAACGTCCATACCGAAGTCTTCGGGTACTCCGTCCATTCAATGGTGAGCGTCGGCGTGGCGAGCCGATGGTATTTCACGCCGAGCCGAAAGTAATCTCGCAGCGAAAGGCACGACATCAACGCATACCCGTACATGCCGTAGGCGGCGAGATGAAGACGCGCTCCGGTTTTGAAGGGCGTGCGCGGATCGGACGACATTCTCACCGCGTTCGCGCACACCGTCGCGTACTGCCGTACCGATGTCATGACCGAGGCGTCGTAGATCTCGTCCGGCGCAACGCCGCTTCCCCGCAAACTCTGCTCCGGCGCGATGCCTTGTTCCGCGAGCACTTCGACCAGCGCCGCAATCTTGTAGGGCGCGTAAATGCGCTCGTTCAATAGCGGATATCTCGACGCCACGGTGTCTCCTCCCGGTGTCCTGATGGGACATCAGCTTGTCCGTAAATGACCTTCCGCGGCCGATCGTATCTCACTACTATCCATTGCGTCACGCTTCTTTCTTGCGGATCGCGCGTTGTGATCGCTGCGCATCCGGCCCTACCTGGAAGACTGCTTACATGAGCATTTCAAACAGCAAGGTCATCATCACGTGTGCCGTCACCGGTTCGGCCCATGTGCCTTCGATGTCGGAATATCTGCCCTTCAAGCCGGCGGACATCGCGACGCATGCCATCGAGGCCGCGCAGGCCGGGGCCGCCATTCTTCACCTGCATGCACGCAACCCCGAAGACGGGCGTCCCACGCCTTCGCCCGAAGTCTTCCGCCAGTTCGTGCCCGCAATTGCTGCGCAAACCGATGCGGTCATCAATATCTCGACGGGCGGCAGCACGCGCATGACGTTGGAAGAGCGGCTGGCCTATGCGCGTGTGGCGAAGCCCGAGATGTGCTCGCTCAACATGGGCTCGATGAACTTTTCCCTGCATCCCGTGGCGGCCAGGATGACGTCGTGGCGCTTCGACTGGGAGAAGGAATACGTGGAAGGCATGGAGGACATGATCTTTCGCAACACCTTCCGCGACATCAAGAACATCCTCACCGAGTTTCGCGATTACGGCACGCGCTTCGAGTTCGAGTGCTACGACGTGGGACATCTCTATAACCTCGCCCATTTCGTCGACAGCGGCCTCGTGAAGCCGCCGTTCTTTATTCAATCCGTCATCGGCATTCTGGGCGGCATTGGCGCGGACCCCGAGAACCTCAGCGTGATGCGCTCGACAGCGGACCGCCTGTTCGGTCGCGAGAACTATCAGTTCTCCGTACTCGGTGCCGGGCGGCACCAGATGTCGCTCGTGACCCTGGGCGCGATTATGGGCGGCAACGTGCGTGTGGGTCTGGAAGACAGCGTGTATCTGGCCAAAGGCGTAAAGGCGAAGTCGAACGCGGAGCAGGTGCGCAAGATTCGCCGCATTCTGGAAGAGCTTTCGTTCGAAATCGCGACGCCGACCGACGCGCGGGCCATGCTGGGGCTCAAGGGGCGCGATAGCGTTTCGTTGTAGTTTCGTTGTAAACGGACGGCCCGCGTTCGTTGGACGCGAAGCCCGATTACCTTTCTCCTGCACCCTCTACGTCGCCCGTATCAGAGGCGACGAGAGGGCATAACAAGAACGCGCAGGACAATTTCTGGAGACATCGATGACCGACATTGCCGCTGACCATAGTCTGGGAGAGACGCATCGGATTGCCACGCGCAAGGCGATGGCGAGGCTTCTTCCGTTGATGTGCGCGATCTACTTCATGTCGTTCATCGACCGCACGAACGTCGCGCTCGCCAAGAGTGCGCTGGCCGCGGACCTGGGTATCGATGCGGCGGCTTATGGCCTTGGCGCAGGCATTTTCTTCATCGGTTACGCGTTGCTCGAAGTGCCGAGCAATCTGGCCGCGCATCGCTTCGGGCCGCGCAGCTGGATTGCGCGCATCGCGGTGACGTGGGGCGCGCTGTCCACGGCGATGATGTTCGTACAGGGGCCAGGGTCGTTCTATCTTCTTCGCGTGCTGCTAGGCGTGGCTGAAGCGGGGCTCTTTCCGGCACTCATGTACATGGTGACGCTGTGGTTCGCGCCCAAGGACCGCGCGGTGGCGGTCGGATGGATCTACACGGCGCCCTCCGTCGCGCTCATCGTCGGGAACCCGCTTGGCGCGGCGCTCATGCAGCTTGGCACGGTTAGCGGAATAGGGAGCCTTCACGGCTGGCAATGGATGTTCCTGCTGGAAGGCGTGCCCACCATCGTGGTCGGCATCATGCTGTTTTTTACGCTGCCGAACCGGCCTTCGGAGGTGAAGTGGCTGTTGCCGAAGGAAGCGCAAGCGCTCGAGACGCATGCCGTCATCGACACGCACGGCCACGCCGATCTCACGTCGGCAGACTGGATCGCGGCGCTCAAGCGCCCCACCACCGTGCTCATTGCGCTCATCTATTTTCTGAACCAGGTGGCGTTTGTGGGCCTGTATTTCTTCACCCCGTCGATCGTGGCCCAGATGCATGTGAAGTCGCCGTTGTTGGTGGGCGTGTTATCCAGCAGTGTCGGCATCGGCTTTCTGATCGGCGTGCTGACGCTGCCGCGCATACACCGGCGTATCAGCAACGAATGCGGCTTCCTCGGCGTGTTGACCGCGGGCGTGGTGGTCAGCGCATGCGCCTTCATTGCGACGAAGAATCAGGCGATTCAAATCACGCTGCTTGGCATTACCGGGTTCTTTGCGGGCGGCATTCTGCCGTCGTATTGGGCGGTCGCGATGAAATGGCTGCAGGGTGTGCAGGCCGCTGCGGGTCTTGCCTTCATCAATACGATCGGGTTGCTGGGCGGCTTCGTCGGTCCCTATCTTTTCGGGCTTACCGAGACCGTGACGGGTAGAAGCGATTCCGGCTTCAACGTGGTGGTGGTTGCTTCGGTACTGGGGTTGCTTCTGGTGCCGCTGCTCGCCAAAGCGATTCACGCCGCGGAGCGTCCCGTTGCGACTGCGGGCGTTGCGGGCTAGTTGAAAGTCTTGACGTGCAAAGGAGATGTGACGAGCGGAACCACTACACGGAGGATAACGAATGAATCCGATCAAAGACTTCGTGGTTGACGTTGCGGCTCTTCGAACCATAGGCACGCAGCTGCAACGTCCCGAATGCATTCTTGCGCAGCGCGATGGCTCACTGCTGACGGCCGATGCGCGCGGCGGGATTATGTACATCGATGCGTCGGGGGAGCAGAAGCTGGTTCTGCCTGCCAACGTGGATGCCTCGGCTATCGGAGATGGCTTGACGAGTGGGTCCTTGCCTAATGGTCTCGCCCTGGACGCTCAAGGCAACGTGATCATCGCGAACATTGGTACGGATCGCGTGGAACGGCTTATGCGTTCGGGCGAAATGCGCGTTCTGCTCGACAAAATCGATGGCAGGCCGATGGGAAAGGTCAACTTCGTATTGAGAGACAGCAAGGATCGCCTCTGGATCACGGTCTCCACGCGCATCAATCCGTGGCCCGACGCGATTCGTTCGAATCTTGCGGATGGCTACATCGTGCTGCTCGACGAACGCGGCGCGCGCATCGTCGCGGACGGGCTCGCGTTTACCAACGAGATTCGCTTCGACGCGCGCGAAGAATGGCTATACGTGGCCGAGACCACGGCGAAGCGCGTCAGCCGTTTTCGCGTGCTGGACAACGGCGAACTCGGTCCTCGAGAAATCTATGGTCCGAGCCAGCTGGGCGCCGGCCTGATCGACGGAATCGCGTTCGATGCGTATGGAAACCTCTGGTGCGCGATGATTTTCGCGGACCGCCTGATTGCCATCGATCCGGGCGGCGACATTCACACGCTGCTCGACGATGGCGATAAGAACGCCACCGCGCGCTTCGATGCAGCGTTCGCAACCGGCGAGATCGTGCCGGGGAAAGTCATGGAGGCGACGGGTGGCACGATCGCGCCATGGCTAACCAGTGTGACCTTCGGCGGACCGGACCTCAAAACCGTGTACCTGGGCAGCCTGAAAGGCCAATCGATTCCGTACTTCACTTCACCCGTTGCCGGGCTGCCGATGATTCACTGGTGAGCCGCAAGACGGGTTCTGTGGGGCAAGCAAAGATACTTCGTTGGTGTGAGACATGAATACTTTCGAGCTACTGAAACCGGTGCCGGGCCTGCGCGTGCTCATTTCCGGCGCGGCGACCGGCATTGGCGCCGCCATTGCAGAGGCATTCACGCAAGCAGACGCGCAAGTCTATGTTTGCGACGTGAATACATCGGCTATCGAAAAAGCGAAAGCGCGCAATCCGAAGCTTCACGTGGGTGTTGCGGACGTGAGCAGCCGTGAGCAGGTGGACAGCGTAATAGACGATGCGAGCAACAAACTGGGAGGACTCGACCTCCTGATCAACAATGCAGGCATTGCCGGGCCGACAGGCGAGGTGGAGTCGATTCAGCCGGAAGAATGGGAGCGAACCATTTCAACCAACCTCAACAGCCAGTACTACTTTCTGCGCAAGGCGGTACCGCTGCTGAAAGAGACGTCGGACTGCCCCGGCATCATCGCGATGTCGTCCGTGGCGGGGCGATTGGGCTACGCGTTTCGTACACCGTATGCGTCGACGAAGTGGGCAATTGTCGGGCTCGTCAAATCGCTGGCTGTCGAGTTGGGACCCAGCAACATCCGCGTCAATGCGATTTTGCCGGGCGTGGTGCAGGGCGAAAGAATGGACAGGGTGATCGCCGCGCGAGCCGAATCGACAGGCGTTTCGTTTGAGGAGATGAAAGCGCAGTACCTCAAAAAGATTTCGCTTCGGCGCATGGTGACCGTGGACGACATCGCTGCCCTGACGCTCTTTCTCGCGTCGCCGGCGGGCCGCAATATTTCAGGGCAGGCGATCAGTGTGGATGGCAATGTCGAGTATCTTTGAATGATTCGGGTGGCAGAACATTGTCGTTTTATAACATGGATGATTTAACGGACTGAATGACTGCGCGACTCGCGCCGATATCGCGAGAATATCGATGTCTAAAGAGAATGTTTATCAGATCGTAGAGGGCCGTCATGGGCGCTTTCTCGTCAATCCGCACAAGAAGATCGACTGGGGACGCTTGCCGCTGTCGCCCGACAACTTTCGCACCGGCTTCAGCATTCAAAGGGGGGCACCCGATCATCGGGCCTAATCCCGCCACAGTGCCTCCCGCTGCCGGCACACACCCAGCACGAGCTGCCGTAACCAGCGATGAACCGGGTCGGCCTCGAGCCTCGGATGCCACATCTGCAAGACCGTGATCTGTGCGGTTTCAACCGGAAGCTCGAACGTGTAGATCGCCTCGGGGGCCTGCGATTCGCCGTGCTCCAGTCGATTGCGCACGAACGACGCGGGCACCAACGCGATCAGATCGGAGGCACACGCAACGGCCAGCGCGGCCGGAAAGCCCGGCACCACGGCAACGACCCTTCTTTTCAGCCCTGACGCGGCAAGAGCGTCGTCCACCGGTCCAGTGCCTTGTCCACGGCGCGACGCAACGACGTGACCGAAGGCAACGTACCGTTCCGGGCTCACGTTGCGTTCGCGTTCGAGCGGATGCCCCTTCCTCACCACGGCAAGAAAGCGGTCGCGAAACAGCGCCTGCACGCGTACCTCCGGTCCCATTTCGCTCAGCACGCCGATCTCTAGATCGGCCAGACCTTCTCGCAAATGCAGCGCTGTTTTCTCTGCCTTGGGCGCAAAACGTATCTGCACGAGCGGCGCGATGGCCGTGATCGCCGTGATGAGCGGCGCGCCGAAGGCTTCCACGAAACCCTCGTTCGCGCGAATGGTGAAGGTGCGCTGCAACGTCGCGAAATCGGGTTCGGACGCGGAGGGGCGCAGTACCCCGCGCGCCTCGTTCACCACATCGCGCGTGCGTTCGCGAAGCGCTTCTGCATGCAGCGTCAGCACCATGTTGCGACCCGCGCGAACCAGCAGCGGATCGCCCGTGGCCTCGCGCAGACGCGTCAGCGTGCGGCTCATGGCTGACGCGCTCAATCCCAGCCGGCGCGCAGCGCCCATCACGCTGCCTTCCGCGAGCAATACATCGAGTGCAACAAGCAGATTCAGATCGGGTTCGGCCATGCGGGCTCCTGGCAGCGTGGGGCGAGACATCGCGTTTGGTGCATTTTATAAGTGCACGCGCCGCGTCTTCCGCCACGTGTGCGGCGCCCATATAGTGCTTGAGACGTCACTGATCAGCGCAATTCTGCTTTCACTCTCAGGAAACGACTCATGCAAGACTCGACGACAAAGACGACACAAAAGACGGTTCTTCTCATCGGCGCATCGCGCGGGCTGGGTTTCGCGATGGCGGAGGAATACCTCAGGCGCGGCTGGCACGTGATCGCGACAGGCCGGGCAGGCTCCATGGAACGGCTTCTGCAAGCGGCAGAAGCGTCGCACGGCGCGCTCGAAGTCGAGACAGTGGACATCACGATTGCCGGGCAGGTCGAGGCGTTGCATCGTCGTCTCGATGGCCGGCAAGTGGACGTGCTGTTCGTGAATGCCGGAGTCAAGAACGACGACGGCGAAACGATCGCCGACGTTTCCACGGAAGAGTTCGTCCGCGTCATGGTGACGAACGCGTTGAGCCCGATGAGGGTGATCGAAGCGCTTCAGGATCTCGTGCAGCCCGCCGGAACGATAGGTGTCATGTCGTCAGGGCAGGGCAGTGTCACCAACAACGTGAACGGCAATTACGAGGTCTACCGTGGCAGCAAGGCCGCGCTCAACATGTTCATGCGCAGCTTCGCCGCACGCCACCAGCACGATGCGAGGACACTGTTGCTGATGGCGCCCGGCTGGGTACGAACGGACATGGGTGGCCCGCAGGCGCGCTTGAGTATCGAAGAGAGCATTCCGAATCTCGTCAGTACGATGGAGGCTTACGAAGGCCATTCGGGATTGCATTACCTCGACTATCTCGGCAGGGTCGTGCCGTGGTGAGCGGTTGACGCCCGGAAGGCTTCTTCTGCCGCGCGGCCAGCCCTGCCTCCCAACGCCTCACGGCATGATCCGAACGGGCACGGTGTCACTGCGACAGTCCTTGCGCTCCGATGCAAACAGTTTCGGAAACTCGCGTTTGTCGCTCGCGACATTGGTGTAGTAGCGCACTTCGCTTTTGTTTTCGTCGATCAGATAAAGGAGCGCGGCCCACAGATGTCCGTGCTCGTCGTAGGCGATCGAAGCGTGGCTGTCGCACGCAATGCCGCGCACGAACATGCCGACGACGCTCACCGGTTTGCCGTTCAAGGTTGCGTGATCGGGTGTTCCAACCACGTCGGCCGCATCGACGAACTTCGGGTAGTCGTCGCCCACCATGGCGCGAAACGCCTTGTCGAGTTCCGCGGAGGGCAGCACGGAGCGGGTCACCAGATCCGGCGCGACGTTCGGGTCGTGTTCCGCGGCCACGTACGTGCCGCCGTAGGTCACGTTGAGCCCTGCGCCGCAGGTGGCCGAATCGCCTTTCTGTTCCACCTGCAGGCGGTTCAGTACGCGCCGGAAGGTGAGTTCGCATCCTTCCGTGTCGCTTGCGTCGTCGCCACGATAGCGTGCGGCATCGCTCGTCACGAGGCTGGCTTTGCCGGACAGTTCGCCCGTATCCGCGCCGGACGATGCGCTGAGGTCGAACGCGAACCCTCGCTTGCCGAGCTGACTGATGACGAGTTTCGACGGCGCATTGCCGTCGGCGTCAACGCGCCACCAGTTCCCGTTCCAGCGAAACGACCGCCCGCCCGCTCTCAGCACGGTGGTGCGTTCGCTGTATTCGTACCGCAGGCAACTATCGTCATGGCAGCGGTTGCGCTCAGCGAGCCACGCGCGCTGGTCGGCCTTCCATGCGTCGGCGTCCTGCGTCGTGGCCAACAGATGCGCGTATGCCTCGCTCATCTCGTGGTCCATGCGCGAGAGCGTTGGATCGGCGCAGAGTCGACGTTCCACTGCGGATGCTGCCTTCGAACAATCGAATCCCGCTGCTGCGGCCAGCGATGGCAGGACGAAGAGCACAAGAGCGGCCACTATTGTTCGCGCACGTCGTGCATGGGCAAGAAAGGCGGCAACTGTGCCAACGGCGTTGTCGTGTTTCGCTTGAACGGGTTGGGACGTGTGTTGCATTCAATCTCCTACGAGGTGCATTGAGTTTTTCCTGACCGTACTATTTCGTTTCGCTGTCACGCTTCTACAAACAACCGCTCGCACATGAAGTCCACGAACACGCGCAACTTTGGCGACAGTTGCCGGCTGGAGGGCCAGAGAACCGAGAACTGGCCGGGCGGAATGGCGAGATCGTCCAGCACGGTGACAAGCGAGCCGCATGCGAGCGCGTCGCGCACGAGGAAGTCCGGCACGAAGCCGATTCCGAAGCCTGCGATCACGGCACCGCGCAGGGCCTCCATGTTGTTGCACGTCATCGACGTACGCAACCTGGGCGGCTCGTCGTCGTCGCCGAACGTCCAGGGCTGCAGCCGGCCGGTGGTGGGAAACCGGTAGCGCACGCAGTCGTGCTCGACCAGTTCCGCGACCGTGCGCGGCTGGCCCATACGTGCCACGTATTCGGGCGAGGTGCATAGCACGAAGCGAAACGGGCCCAGCCGGCGCGACATCAGGCTCGAATCGGTGAGCAAGCCGCTGCGAATCACCGCGTCGAAACCGCCTTCCACGACGTCGACGATCCGGTCGTTGAAATCGAGATCGAGTTCGACGTCCGGATAGCGCGCGCTGAATGCGGGCAACACCGGCAGCAGAAAGCGGTAGCCGATCACGGGCAGGCTCACCCGCAGCCGGCCGCGCGGCGTCTGCGCGGCCTTTGAGAGCATCGCTTCGGCGTCGCGCAATTCTTCGAGAATGCGATGGCAGCGCTCGTGAAAGTGCTGCCCTTCGTGCGTCAGGCTCACGCGGCGTGTGGTGCGGTGAAAGAGCCGCACGCCGAGCGACGCCTCCAGCTTCGCAATGGCCTTGCCGACCGCGGACGCGGAAATGCCGAGCTTGCGCCCCGCCTCCACGAAGCTGAGCGTTTCCGCGGTTCGTACGAATGCGACGATGCCGTTCAAGTTGTCCATGCCGGTTCGACTCCCCATGGCCCGTTTCCATTGCGGAATGCCGCTCCGCAATTTACGGAACGGTGCCTTGTTTTTCGCCCATTGAATCCGGATTATCGTTCGTCGCTCAGCCGGATGCATAGCGTCGCGGTATGTCGCGATGTGCCGGCATTCCATGAGGAATCGACGATGGATACCACCTGCTCTTCCGGCCTCGCGAGGCGCACCGTCGTGCTGGCCGCCGTCTGCGTTGCCGCGCTCGCCATGCCGCTATCGTTTTCCGCGGGTGCGGTCGCAACGCCCGCGATCGGTCTCGACCTGGGCGGCAGCCCGGCCGCGATGAACTGGATCACCAACGCGTTCATGCTCACGTTCGGCAGCCTGCTGATGGCGGCCGGTACGCTTGCGGACCGGTTCGGCCGCAAACGGCTTTTCGCCTGCGGCGTGGCCGGTTTCACACTGAGTTCGCTTGCGCTTGGCTTCGCGCCTTCGGTGCTCGCGGTCGATCTGCTGCGCGCCGCGCAGGGCGTTGCCGCTGCGGCGACGCTCGCGGGCGGCACCGCAGCGCTGGCTCAGGAGTTCGACGGCCACGCGCGTACCCGTGCGTTCAGCCTGCTGGGCACCACGTTCGGAATTGGCCTTGCGTTCGGGCCGGTGCTTGCGGGCTGGCTGATCGCGGAGTTCGGCTGGCGCGCGATCTTCTCGACAGGCGCGCTTGCCGGCGTGCTGTCGCTGACGTTCGGCGTTCCGCGCATGCACGAGTCGCGCGATCCTCACGCACGCCAGGTCGATTGGGCCGGCACCATGACGTTCACGGCCGCGCTGGCGTGCTTCACGTACGGCGTGATCGAAGCGCCGTCGAGCGGCTGGATGTCGACGCCTGTCGTCTCGTCGCTCTGTGCGTCTGTTGCGTTCGCGGTGGCGTTCGTCATCGTCGAGCTGCGAAGCGAGCGGCCGATGCTCGACGTGTCGCTGTTTCGCTATCCGCGCTTCGTCGGCGTGCAGGTCTTGCCCATCGCGACGTGCTATTGCTACATCGTGCTGCTCGTCGTGCTGCCTTTGCGCTTCATCGGCATCGAAGGCTACGACGCGATTCAAGCCGGCTGGCTGATGCTCGCGTTGTCGGCGCCCATGCTGGTGGTGCCGTTCATCGCCGCGACGCTCACGCGCTGGATGTCGGCGGGCGCCATTTCGGGGCTCGGACTCCTGATCGCGGCGGCGGGGCTGCATGCGCTAGCCGGCGGGCTGCGCACAGGCACCGGGCTGGCCGCCATCACACCGATGATCGCAATCGGCGTAGGGGCCGCGCTGCCGTGGGGGCTGATGGACGGGTTATCGGTCAGCGTGGTGCCGAAGTCGCGAGCGGGGATGGCAACGGGCATCTTCAGCACTACGCGCGTAGCGGGCGAGGGTGTCGCGCTCGCCATCGTCAATGCGCTGCTCGCCGCACTCGCGCAGCGCAGCCTGCACGCGGCTGCGCCAGCGGTGGCGCCCGGCACCCTCAACGAGGCTGCCGCGCGGCTCGCGACAGGCGACCTTGCACACGCGGCGGCGAAGCTGCCCGAGATCGCGCAGGCGACGCTTCACGCAGCCTACGATTCAGCGTTCGATCAGCTTCTCGACGGCCTGACGCTCATCACGCTGCTCAGTGCGCTCGCGGTGTTTGCGTTTCTGGGCAGAGTCCGCGCGCAAGACGAACCGGTGACGGCGAAATAGGGCGGCGCGCTCGCAGTCTGTCAGCCGCCCATTGAACGGATGCTGAATAGTTCTGAAGACGGGGCGAGCCATCTGCCGGTGAAGAGCCGCCAACCATGCGCTGTGCTTGCTGTCAAAGGGGGCGTTCAGAACGCTTAATTTCGCGTCCGCGTGAGCGGCAACCATAATCGATGGCGTCGATAGCAGGAAATCGCATTCCTTCACTTCTTTCCAGCCCTTCACGCTATGAAGATGTCTCTTACGCCTGCAAGCCGCGCTCCGTTATTCCGTGCATTCGCTGCGTTCGCCGTGTTTGCCGCCGCGGTGATGCTGTCGCTTCTGCATGCGCCGCCCGTACATGCCGCTGCGCCTCAGGTCCGCACGCAGGCGCCCGGCTTCTATCGCATGATGCTGGGCTCGTACGAAGTCACTGCGCTGCTCGACGGGACGCACGACTTTCCCGTGGAAACCGTGATGACGAACGTCTCGCGCACGGATACCGATCACGACCTCGCCAGCGACGATCTCTCGCTGCCCGTGCAGGGTTCAATCAACGCGTTTCTCATCAATACCGGCAGCCAGCTCGTGCTGATCGATACGGGCGCGGGCGTGCTATATGGCGATTGTTGCGGGCACCTGCTCGCGAACCTGCGTGCAGCAGGCTACCGCCCCGAGCAGGTCGACCTCGTGCTGCTCACGCATATGCACAAGGATCATGTGGGCGGCGTGATGCTCGATGGGCAGCGCGCTTTTCCGAATGCAGTCGTGCGTGCGTCGCGCCGCGAGGCCGACTACTGGCTCGACGCGAACAACAAACGCACGGCGCCGGCCTTCCTGAGTTCGTTCTTCGACGCGGCCGCGCAGTCCGTTGCTCCGTACATTGCCGCGGGACGCTTCCAGCCGTTCGATGGCGACGCCACGCTTGCGCCGGGCATCCGCGCGCTCGCGGCGCCCGGCCATACGCCGGGCCACACCGCCTACGTGGTGCAAAGCGGGAAAGAGACGATGCTCGTGTGGGGCGACGTCATCCACGTTGCTTCTATTCAGCTGCGCGACCCCGCCGCGACGGTCGAATACGATTCGGACGCGACCGCCGCGCAACAGACGCGGCACGATCTGCTCGCACTTGCCGCGCAGCGACACTATGTGATCGGCGCGGCGCACATCGCGTTTCCGGGCCTGGGCCACGTGAGTCCGGACGGTGCGGGCTACCGATGGATTCCGTTGAACTACGACGGGGATCCGGCAAAGCATATGGCGCAGTGAGTGTGCAGACGATTCGCGTGTCGGCAACCGGCACGCCAGGCATGCCACGTGTGTGTCGTCGGCGCGTGCGCCGACCTTCATGCCGCATGTGTGCGCTGCGCCATCCCGGCCGGCTCAGGGCCGTAGCCGCGCGGCCACATAGTGAACCTGCGTCGCCATCTTTGCCTCTCAGGACGTCCTTTTGATAGCCTTGGCAGGCAGTTCGCCGTCCAGAAATTTAAGCGCTTAAATTCGGCGACTGTCCCATCGGATCCGTCATGCAGGACAACTGGAGGAAGACACATGAAGAGAAGATCGATGCTGTCGTGGATGGCCGCCACCGCGGCGCTCGCGGGCTTCGATGCCGCGGTGCCGCGTTTTGCCGGCGCGGCGCAAAGCAGCGCGTCACAGGCGGTTCGGCCTTTCGCCATGGGCGCTGACGTCTCGACGCTGCTCGAACTCGAAGACCACGGCGCCTGCTATTACGACCACGGCGCGGCGCAGGACTGTCTGCTGATTCTGCGTCGGCACGGCGTAGATTCGATTCGCCTCAAGGTGTGGAACGATCCGGGCAATCCGGCGTTTTACCCCGCGAATCAAAGCTCGCCTGCGGGCTACAACAATGCGCAACACGTTTGCGTTCTGGCGCGCCGCGCGGCCGCGCTGGGCATGCGGATTCTCATCGACTTCCACTACAGCGACTGGTGGGCCGACCCCGGCAAGCAATACCCGCCGCACGCGTGGGTGGGCAAGAGTCTGGCCGAGACGTGCGATCTGTTGTCGGCCTACACGTCCGACGTGCTGCGCATGCTGCGGGCAGTGGGCGTGCGGCCCGAGTGGGTGCAGATCGGCAACGAGATCACGGGCGGCATGCTCTGGCCGCTCGGCAAATACGATCAGTGGGACAACCTCGCCCAATTGCTGAAGGCCGGGCACGACGCGGTGAAGTCCGTGGACGAGCGCATTCAGGTCATGCTGCATCTCGACAGTGGCGGCAACAATGCGACGAGCCGCTGGTGGTTCGACAGCGCCACGCAGCGCGGCGTGACCTTCGACCTGATCGGGCTTTCGTATTACCCGCAGTGGCAGGGCACGCTGGATGCACTCGGCGCCAACCTGAACGACCTCAGCGCGCGTTACGGCAAAGACGTGATGGTGGTGGAAACGGCGTATCCGTGGACGACGAGCGATGGTGATTCCGAACCGAACTCGATGACCAACACGGGTTCGGTCAACTATCCGCCCACGCCGGAAGGGCAGGCGCAGTTCGTGGGCGCGCTTGTCGATCTCGTCAAGGCGGTGCCCGGCCATCGCGGCAAGGGCGTGTTCTGGTGGGAGCCGGAGTGGACGCCGGTGCCGGGCGTGGGCTGGAAAGTGGGTGCCGGCGATCAGTGGGACAACAACACGCTGTTCGACTTCCACGGCAATGCGCTTTCGTCGCTGAACGCGTTCCGCGCGCGGCAGGCCGTGGAAGGCGGCCGCGGGTAGCCGCAGGTCGCCGCAGTTAGTGGCCGGTCAGTCCTCGCGCGCGGCTTGCCGCCGCGAGGGCACCAGAAGCCAAAGCCTTCGCGCGACAGCGCACACGGCGCGCAGTGGTTGCCGCTCGAGCAGTTGTCGCACGGGCAAGTCGCCGGCGGCAAGCAGCACGAGCGCGCAGAGCGTGAGGGCCGCGCACATCAGAAACGCCGCACGGTAACCGAGGGTGCCGACGATCGTTCCCGAAAGGACGCCCGAAAGAATGGAACCCACGCGCGCCGCGTTGAAGAAGAGCGCGGTGGCGGCGCCCGTCTGCCGCGGCATGAGGTCCTGGATGTAGGTCATGCCGAGGCACGACGTGATCGCCACAACGGCCGCGCTCAAGACCTGCAGCGGCACGACCATGCCGGGTCTCGACGCCGCCGCGAGCGCGACGAAGTACAGCGTATGAAGCACGGCGGCCGCCGTGAGCCAGCGCGGCTTCGAAAGCTGCGGCGATTTCGCGCCGAGCCACAGCATCATCGGTATTTCGAGCAGTGCGCCGAGACCCAATGCCGCCGAGACTTCGAGCCGCGTGCCGTTCAAGCCGTGCACGATGAAAAGCGGCAGCACGATCATGGTCGCGTTCGCGGCGAGACCAATCAGCGTGAGCGCGAGCAGGGCGCGGATGATGACGTTCGGGCCAGCCGGTTGCGCCGCGGCGTGCGTTTTGCTTGCGTCGGCGGCTGCGTGCGGCGCGTCGTGCTCCACCGCCGCCTCGCCTTCGCGCAGCGTGACACGGTGCCGTGCCGGGGCAATCTCGGGAATGCGGAACACGAGTACGGCGCTGGCCGCGAAGCTCGCCGCCGCGAAGGCGAACAGCCCGAGGAAACCGGTCTGCGCGAGAATCAGCGCGCCCACGGCCGGGCCGAACACCCACGCGGCGGACAGCAGCGTACGCAAGGCGGCCAGGGCGAAATCGGCCTGTGCTGAATCGTCGAGCGGCAGCACGGAACGGCCGAACGCAAACACCTGCGAAAGCGAGGCCGCGCCCGTGCCGAGCAACGCCACGCCAATCACGATGAGCGCCGTGTAGTCGCGCACGAAGCACAGGCCAAGGTAGCCGAGCGCCGCGGCTACGAGCGAGCCGATCAACGGCACGCGGTGCTTGCCGCGCCGGTCCGACCATCGGCCCGCGGCGGTGCTCGCCACCACGCCGCTTGCCGAAATGAGCGTCATGAAGAGGCCGAGCCGCAACGGCGACATGCCCGCTTCTTCGATACCGAAGAGCGACAGATACGGCGCCGTAAACGACAACGCCACGCCGAGCAACAGCATGGCGACTGCAAGCGGTACGAAGTGCGGAATCCGCGTCAGGCGGACAAAGCGCGAGCGCAACGGTCAATCGTCCTCGATCCAGGCGGCGACGCCGACAGGTTCCACCTGCGGGCCGCCCAGCACGAAACGCGCGCCGTGCGGGGCGGGTACGGCGTGCGGTTCGTCGCTGTAGTTGATGGCGAATCGGAGCGGTCCGCGGGTGCGCAGCCGCAATCCTTCGGGCAGCAGTATGGACTCGATGCCCGCATCGCGCACGCAGCGTGCCACGATGGCGCGCAGCATAGCCTGATCGAAGCACGCCGTCACGAGGTTCACGCGGCCGTGGCGCAGCAGCGCCGGCACGCCGTCGTCGAACCGGGCGAGCACGTCGGCGCCGGTGCCGGGCTGGGCATGGTCGCGCCAGCGCAGCCCGTGTCCCTCGGTGCCTTCGAAGCGAATGGCGGGGCGAATGGACGGCCGCAGCGATTCGACTTCCGCAATGCGAACGGGCAGCACGCCTTGCAGCTTGCCGGGCGGCAACCCGGGCGCAATGGCAAAGCTGCCGGTCTTCGAGCCTGTGCGGGGCCCGAAAATCCAGTGGCTCGCCCCGTGTTCGATCTGCGCGATCACGCTGTCCGGCAGGATCGGCAAGGTTGGGGCGACAACGAGCCGGTAGCCGGCAACGTCGGCATGCGCCGACACGATATCGACGTCGAGGCCCAGCGAACGCAACGCGCTGTACCACTCGAACACGTGATGCTGATAGTCGAAGTCCGCGCCGTGCGGTTGCGCGGCCACCATCCAATCCGCCTCGTAATCGAACAGCAGCGCGACGGGTGCGTGCTTCTTCACGTCATGCGGCGCGCCGAGCGCTCGCAATTCTTCCCCTACCTGTGCTACTTCGCGACCGCCTTGCGAGAGCGTGTTGTCGGGTGCATGAAGGCCCGAGTGCATCTGTTCCTGTGCATAGGGGCACTGGCGCCAGCGGAAGTACGAGACCAGTTCCGCGCCGTGCGCGAAGGCTTCCCAGGTCCAGAGCCGCACCGCGCCCGGCCGCGGCACCGGGTTCCAGGGCGCCCAGTTGACGGGCCCCGCCTGCTGCTCCATGACCCACATGCGGCCTTTGCCGATGCCGCGATAGAGATCGTGGCTGAACGCCGACACATCGGGATGCCCGGTGCGGGCCCAGCGGTGCTTGTCCGCCTCCGCGAGCGGCAGCACCTCTGTGCGCGGCACGGGGTAGCTGTCCCAGGCGGCGACGTCGAGACCATGACGCGCGAACACGTAGTGATCGAACGCCGTGAAGAAGCCCATGAAGTTGTGCAGCAGATCGCGCCCCGGCGCATGGGCGCGAATGAGTTCGGCCTGCAACGCGTGGAAGCTGGCCACTTCGTCGGACTGAAAGCGGCGAAAGTCGAGTACGTGCGACGGATTGAGATCCGTGGGTGTGCACTGCGGCAGCTCGATCTCGTCGAAGTGCCGGTATTCCATGCTCCAGAACACGTTGCCCCATGCCGTGTTCAGCGCACCGATCGTCTCGTAGCGGCCGGCAAGCCACTGTCGAAAGCGTTGCAGGGCCGCCTGCGTGTAGGTGGGCACAGTGTTGTGACAGCCCAGTTCGTTGTCGGTTTGCCACGCCACCACGGCGGGGTGATCGCCGTAGCGCCGCACCATTTCGCCGACAATGCGCGCGCAGTGCTCGCGATAGATCGGGCTCGATAGGTCGTAGTGACGCCGCGAGCCGAATTGCATCACGGTGCCGTCGCGCGTCACAGGCAGAATCTCCGGATGCTGGTCCACGAGCCACTTTGGCGGCGAGGCCGTCGGCGTGCCGAGCACGATTTTCAGGCCGTGGCGCGCGAGCGTTTCGATGGCGTCGTCGAGCCATGCCCACTCGTAACGTCCCGGCTCCGGTTCCATGCGGCTCCATGCGAATTCGGCGATACGCACGCGCGCAATGCCAAGCTCCGCCATGCGCCGCGCGTCGCTCTCCCATTGGTGCGCTGGCCAGTGTTCCGGGTAGTAACAGACGCCGAGTTGCATTGAAGTCGTTCCTTGCATCGTTGTTGAGTGGTTATGCGGCAAGAGCTTGCCGTTCGCGTGTCAGCCCTTGGTCGCGCCGAACGTGAGGCCTGCCACAAAGTGCTTCTGCATGGCGAAGAACATCGCTACCGAAGGCAGCGCCGCAAGCACGGAACCCGCGGACACGAGGTTCCACGCCGTGGTCCATTGCCCGCGCAGCGCAGCGACGCCCACGGTGATGGGCGCGGCGTCGTCGCCTTGCGTGAGGCACAGCGCCCAGAAGTAGTCGTTCCAGACGAACGTGAAAACGAGAATCGCCAGCGCGGCAAGCGCGGGCCGTACGAGCGGCAGCACCACGCGCATGTAGATGCTCCATTCGCTCGCGCCTTCGATGCGGGCCGCTTCGATCAACTCGTACGGCAGTTCGCGAATGAAGTTGCGCAGAAAGAGCGTGCAAAAGCCGGTCTGAAACGCGGCGTGAAAGAGCACGAGCGCCCACACCGTGTTGTAGAGATTCAGCCCGAGCATCAATTCGCGCACCGGAATCATGAGGATCTGGATGGGCACGAAATTGCCCGCTACGAAAAGCCCCAGCAGCACGGCGTTGCCGCGAAAGCGGTAGTTCGCCAGCGCATGGCCCGCCATCGAGGCGAGAAAGATCGACGCCGCCGCGGCGGGCAGCGTAATCAGGCAGCTGTTCCAGAAGTAGTGGAGCATTGGCGTCTGCGTGAGCGCCGTGCCGTAGTTTTCGAAGAAGGCGAAATGCTTCGGCCAGCCCCAGTAGTTGCCTGCGGAAAGCTCGTCGGTGGAGCGCACCGAAGTCACGAGCACTGCGATGAGTGGCACGAGCCAGAGCAGCAGCGCAACCGGCAGCGAGAGGCGATAGATGAAACGCGGCGCGGGACGCCACCGTTGCACGGGCATCGGATACATGGCGGATTCCTTACGATTCGACGCGCACGAGGCGGCGCAGTTGCCAGACGATGTAGACCAGCATGATCGCGAAGAGCACCACGGCGATGGCCGCCGAATAGCCTTCGCGGTAGTACTTGATGGCCTGGTCGTACATGAAGTACGCGAGCACGGTGGAACTGTCGAAGGGTCCGCCGCCGCTCATCACGGAAATAAGGTCGAAGCTGCGCAGCGCGCCGATCACGGTGAGCACCACGGCCATGAAGGTGGCAGGCCGCAATTGCGGCAGGATGACGTGCCACAGCAGCGTGAAGCCGCGCGCGCCTTCCATGCGCGCTGCCTCGATGATCTCGCTGTTGATGCCGGTGAGCCCCGTGAGATAAAGAATCATGCAGAACGGTATCTGCGGCCACAGCGCGGCGAAGATGATGCCGTAGGTGACGTAGTGTGGATCGCCCAGCACGGGAATGCCGTGCCCCACGATCAGTTTGAGCAGGCCGAACGTGGGCTCGTAGAACCAGGAGAACACGAGACCCACCACGACGCCCGGCAATA
Organism: Paraburkholderia sp. SUR17; assembly: GCF_029536165.1. Taxonomy (NCBI): domain Bacteria; kingdom Pseudomonadati; phylum Pseudomonadota; class Betaproteobacteria; order Burkholderiales; family Burkholderiaceae; genus Paraburkholderia; species Paraburkholderia sp. SUR17. The sequence continues at coordinate 2,269,792 of NZ_CP120509.1, read as the reverse complement.
CGAACGGCGCGAAGAACAGCGACTTCACGAGCCGGATGCCGAACACGTTCTGGTTCAGATACAGCGCAAGCGCGAGTCCCGCGGGCGGCGCGAGCAGAAACAGCACGAGCCAGATCAGATTGTTCTTGAGCGCGACGTAGAACGTGTCTGACGCGAACAGCTCGCGGTAATTGTCGAGCCCGGCGAAGGTCCTCGCCGTCATGCCGTCCCAGTGGTGAAAGCTGAGACTGATGCTGCTCGCAATCGGATAGATGACGAACACGGCGAAGAGCGCGAAGCCGGGCAGCAGGAACAGCAACGCGGCACGCGTGCGCCGCTGGCTGAGCGGCACCCGCTTGCGCGCGGCGGAGCGCGGCGCTTGAGAACGCGACCGATGAATGGCGGTAAGCGACATGAGTGAGATTCCAGCGGTTCATGAACGGAGCGATGCGCGCATCGCTCCGCCGGTTGCTGCGCGGCTACTTCTTGTAGATGCGCTTGCGCGTGGCTTCGAGCCGCTGCAGGATCGAATCGATCTGCGTCGGGTCGGAGAAGAACTGCTGCATGGCCTTCATGCCTTCATCGGCCATTTCCTTCGTCATGTCGCGGTCGTAGAACTGCGCGATGCCGCCCGTCGTACTGGAGAGCGTCTGGAAACCGACCTTCGAGATGGGGTCCTGCGGCTCGGGCGCTTTGTTGTTCGACGGCAACTGGCCCCAGCCCTTCGCGAGTTCGCCGTTGATTTGCGGCGTGCCCATGAAGGCGAGCAGGCGCCGGGCGTCGGCCTTGTTCTTTGCTTTCGCGGGCACGATCAGCACGTTGACGGGACCGTCTTCGGCCACAGGCACCGAGGCATCGATCACGGGGAAGCGGAAATAGCCCATCTCGTTGCGCGTGGCCGCGGGCAAGCCGGCGGAGAAGAAGGTGCCCATCAGCATCATTGCGGCCTGGCCGTTCACGAGCAGCGGACCGACCGAATCGACGTCGTACGAGAGTGCGTTGTCGATGAAGTACTTGTTGTCGATCAGCGTCTTCCACGCTTCGTACACGTGCTTCACGCGCGGGTCCGTATAAGCGACGTCGCCGGCCATCAACTGCTGGTGAAACGCGTATCCGTTGATGCGCAGGTCGAGGTAGTCGAACCACGCGGCAAGCGTCCACGAGTCGCGTGCGGCCACGGCGATGGGCGCCACGCCCGCGGCCTTCAGCTTGCGGCAGTCTTCGAGGAACTGTGCCCAGCTTGCGGGCTCGCCTGAAATGCCGGCCTTCTGGAACAGGTCCTTGCGATAGAAGAAACCGTAGGCGTCGTAGCCGAGCGGCAGGCTGTACTGCTTGCCGGCATAACTCGACGACTGCTTGACCGAGGCATAGGTCTGGTTCCAGTCGTTTTTCTGCCAGTCGCTGCTGAGGTCTGCGAGCAGGCCGCGCTTCGCGAAGTACGCCATGCGCTCGCCGTTGTGCCAGCTGAGCACGTCGGGCGGGTCGGTGGCGAGCCAGCCGGAAATCTGCACCTTGTAGGCTTCTTCGCCCACGTAGGTCACCTTCAGGTCGATATCGGGATTGGCCTTCCTGAATTGATCGAAGGCTTCCTGCCAGGTCGCGCGCTGATTGCCGCGCGCCGAAACGTCGACGGTGAGCGTGCCTGCATCCGCCACCGTAGCTGCTGTGAAAGCAGCGCCGGCGAGGCAGGCCAGTGCGAGCGCACGTGCGTTGAGCTTCATCTCGTTGTCTCCTTCAGTTGGTGTGTTTTACGTGTGGGCTGCTTTTCTCTTACGCGACGGCCAGCACCTCACGGCTCTGCAAAACGGCTTTGCCTGCTGCGTCGAACAAATGGCACAAGCCCTCGGGTAAATGGAACGATTGCCGGTCGCCTTCACGCAGCGGCGACGTGCCCGGCGACTTCGCGAGCAACGGCGCGCCGCCCGGCTGGTCGAGATGCACGTAAGCGGCCTCGCCCAGTTGTTCGACGAGCAGCACCGTGCGCGTGATCGTGCCGGCCTGCGCGGCGTCGCGCGGCGGCATGGGCGAAAGGTGTTCGGGGCGAATGCCCAGCGTGACGCGTTCGCCTGCGGCGAGCGTTCGTTGCGGCCTGCGATCGTGCAGCGTGACAGCCTCGCCGCTGGCGTCGAGACGCAGTTCGATGGTGTCGCCGTGCGCCGCGGCAATCGTGGCGGGCAGGAAGTTCATGCGCGGCGAGCCGATGAAGCCGGCCACGAAAAGGCTGGTGGGGCAATGGTAGAGATCGAGCGGCGCGCCGATCTGCGCGATGCTGCCTTCGCGCGCCACGTCTTCGCCGGAGCGCAGCAGCACGATCTTGTCGGCGAGCGTCATGGCTTCCACCTGATCGTGCGTCACATAGACCGAGCTGGCTTCGCGAAAGCGCCCGTGCAACCGGGCGATTTCGATGCGCGTCTGTCCGCGCAGGGCTGCATCGAGATTCGAGAGCGGTTCGTCGAAGAGGAACACTTTCGGCTCGCGCACGATGGCGCGGCCAATGGCAACACGCTGGCGCTGTCCACCCGAAAGCTGCTTCGGGCGACGCTCCAGCAGTTCTTCGAGTTGCAGCACGCGCGCAGCTTCCTGCACGCGGCGGTGAATTTCGTCCTTCGGCGTGCCTGCAATGCGCAGGCCGAAACCGATGTTGTCGAACACCGTCATGTGGGGAAAGAGCGCATAGCTCTGGAACACCATCGCGACTCCGCGTTCCGCTGGCGGCGTTTCGTTCATGCGCTCGCCGCCGATCAGGAGTTCGCCCGTGGTGAGTTCTTCGAGCCCCGCGATGATGCGCAGCAGCGTGGACTTTCCGCAGCCGGACGGCCCGAGGAACACACAAAACTCGTGGTCGCCGATGTCGAGGTTGACGTCCTGCAAGACGGGCCGGTGCTGGCCGTACTGCTTTGAGACATGGCGCAGCGAAATGGTGGTCATCGCTTGCTCCCGGACAGCGGGGCGCTGCGCTGCATCGAATAACTCGCGCAATTTGCGCTGCGATTTAAGCGCTTAAATTTTTGTGTTGCAAAGTTCAGCAGCGGCCGTACCATGTCGTCTCCTGCAAGTCGTTGTGGAGCAGAACTTAGCGCAGCGATTTCAGCGGTGCAACTTTTTGAAACGCCATCCCAGCATATGAGTAACGCTATGACCACGTGCGTGGCGCGATTTCCCGAGCGTGGAGCGCGCACGCGATGGTGACCCTGGCCGAAGTCGCGCGGCGCGCGAAAGTAACCGGCGCGACCGTGTCCAACGTGCTGCGCAATCCGCAGAAGGTGAAGCCCGAAACCGTCGAACGCGTGATGGCCGCCATCCGCGAACTCGGCTACCGGCCGAATCTCACCGCGCGTGCGTTGGCGCAGGGCCGTACGTCCACGCTCGCGCTCATGCTGTCCAACATCGCCAATCCGTTCTACCCCGAGTTCGTGCTCGCGGCCGAACGCGAGGCGCGCAAGCGCGGCTATTTCCTGCTGGTCTGCAATACCGACGACGACCCCGCCATCACGCGCGCCTACCTCGACCAGATTGCGGGCACGCTCGCCGCCGGCGTGATCGTGATGAACACGGACCTCGCCGAGCGCGAATTGATCGAAGTGGCGGGGCGCGGCGCGGCCGTGGTGCTGTGCATGTGGGAGCACGTGCAGCCCTCGCGCGCGTTGCCCTGCGTGACGGTCGACTTCGCCGCGGCGGGTGCGCTCGCCGCCGGCCACCTCTCGGAACTCGGGCACCGCAAGTTCGGCGCGCTCGTGGGCGAGGGGTCCGGTGGCCCGCAAACGGTGCGCGTGGCGGGCTTCGAGAGCGGACTCGCGGCGCGCGGTCATGCGGCGAAGTCGCTTTTCGTGGCGCGCACGCGCGATTCGATCGAGGGCGGCTACGAAGCCGCCATGGCGCTGCTGCGCAAGCACCCCGCGGTGACCGCGCTCTTTGCGACGAACGACTTGATGGCCATCGGCGCAATGCAGGCCGCGGCGGATCTCGGCAAACGCGTGCCCAACGACCTTTCCGTGATCGGCATCACGGATATCCAGCTTTCCCACCAGTTCCGCCCGGCGCTCACCACCGTGCGTTTTCCGACCGCGGAGATCGCCGCGCGCTCCATTACGCTCGCGCTCGAAATGGTGGAAGGCACGCCGCCGACGCAGGAAATGTACGCAGTGCGTGGCCCCGAACTCGTGGTGCGCGAATCGACGGGGCCCGCGCCATCGCGGCGACGCAGTTGAGCCGGCGCGGTTGAGGCGGCTTTTATCCGCATCGCTCACCCGCTGCTCCTTTCCAGATGACAAAAATGTGGCGGTTTGCTGTCGGCGCCGACCACGGGAAATTTGTGTTTGTCGTATAGTCGCGCGAGCGCATCAGAAGTCGGTAATCAACACGCGACACATACGCGATGCGCCACGCGGACCCAACGTTTTCTGCGCGACAGGACGACATCCGCGGCATTCTGGAGAAAGCGGATGGATGAACAGACCAACGGGGTGTGCGATGGCGGCTTTGTTTTCTGAGGCCGCTCCACCAGAGACCATTCTCGTCATCTGTACGGCCCGCATCGGCGACGTGGTGCTCACCACGCCCGTGGTGCGCGCCTTGAAGACGAAGTGGCCGGGCGCGCAGATCGACATGCTGATTTTCGAGGGCACGGGTGGCGCGCTCGAAAATAATCCCGACATTCGGCGCGTCATCGCCGTGCGGCGCAGCGCGAATCTCGATGCGTGCCTCGGTGTGGTGCACAAGCTATGGCGCCGGTACGACCTGGCCTGCTCGCTGAAGACGTCGAGTGTGGCCATGCTCTGCTGCTGGATGGCCGGGCGCAAGCGGGTGGGCGTGGTGGCCGCGTCGGGCAGGAGCTGGACGCGCCGGCGGCTGCTGCATCGGTTCGCCGTGGAGCATGACGCGTCGATCCATGTGGTGGAAAGCGGTGCCGCGGTGGCGGAACTGCTCGGCATTTCGCCTTCGTTCGAAGTGGTGCCGCCCGCAATGAGCGGCGCGCCTGAGCAGCGGGCGCATCTCGATTCGCTGCTCGCGCCTGCGGCCGGCAAGCCGTATGTGGTCCTCCAGACGTTTCCCAAGTACCAGTACAAGCGTTGGCACGTGGAAGGTTGGGCCTCGCTCATCCGCTTCGTGCGCTCGCACGGCTACGCGCCCGTGCTCACGGGCGGCGCGGACGCGGAGGAAGTCTCGTACGCGAACGAAGTGGCAAGCCACGCGGGCGTCGAGGTGATCGATCTCGTCGGCAAACTGAGCTTCGGTGCGACGGCGGAAGTGATCCGCCATGCGAGCCTGTTCGTCGGCCCGGATACTTCCACGACGCACGTGGCCGCGGCGACCGGGGTGCCCACCATCGCGCTCTTTGGCCCCTCGAACCCGATGCGCTGGGGCCCCTGGCCGAAGGGCTGGACAGGTTCCACGCCGTGGACCTTCGTCGGCTCTGCGCAAAGAGGCAACGTGTGGCTGATTCAGGGCAACGGCGGCTGCGTGCCGTGCGAGCAGGAGGGCTGTGAGCGCAACCTCGCGAGCCGCAGCGACTGCCTTTCGACGCTCGGGGCACACCGCGTAATCGACGCGGCCGCCGCGCTCCTGCGTATCGCGCAGGACGTGCGCATCAAGATTCCCGTTTTCGCGGAGCGCGTTGTGGCGTGACGGCTGTTTTGAGATTCGCTTGATGCCGGGTTGATGCCGGGTTGATGCCGGGTTGATGCCGGGTTGATGCCGGGTTGATGCCTGGTTGAGGCCCGCCCAGTGCGCCCTAAGCTTTTCCGCACACGTACAAAATACTTCCCATACGCCTTGCGCCCCGCTTTGCCGGGGCGTTTCGTTTTGCGTCCTTGCCGACGCTTCCATGACGCAGCAAACGGAGGGTTCGCACCCGATTAGGGGTTTGTCCCAAGGCGCGTCGATGGCGCTTTACATATCAGGTAGCCTGATAGTAAATTGGTGGCAAGTCGCAATCGCGGCATTGTTCATGGAGAGAAACGATGAGTTACGAAGGTCGCTGGAGCACGGTCAAGGTGGTGGTAGAGGGCGGCATCGCGTGGGTGACGCTGAACCGGCCGGAAAAGCGCAACGCAATGAGCCCCACGCTCAATTCCGAGATGACCAACGTGCTGGAGACGGTGGAGCTGGACCCGGAAGCCCAGGTGCTCGTGCTGACGGGCGAGGGCGACGCGTGGACGGCTGGCATGGACCTGAAGGAATACTTCCGCGAAGTGGATGCCGGCCCGGAAATTCTTCAGGAAAAGATTCGCCGCGACGCGAGCCGCTGGCAGTGGCAACTGCTGCGCATGTATTCGAAGCCCACCATCGCGATGGTGAACGGTTGGTGTTTCGGCGGCGGGTTCTCGCCGCTCGTGGCCTGCGACCTCGCCATCGCCGCGGACGAAGCGGTGTTCGGCCTCTCGGAAATCAACTGGGGCATCCCGCCGGGCAACCTCGTCAGCAAGGCCATGGCCGATACGGTGGGGCACCGCCAGGCGCTCTACTACATCATGACGGGCGAGACCTTCACCGGCCAGCAGGCGGCGCAAATGGGCCTCGTGAACAAGAGCGTGCCGCGCGCGGAACTGCGCGAAGAAGTGCGCGCGCTGGCCGCGAAGCTGCTCGACAAGAATCCCGTGGTGCTGCGTAACGCGAAGCATGGCTTCAAGCGCTGCCGCGAACTCACGTGGGAGCAGAACGAAGACTACCTGTACGCCAAGCTCGATCAGGCCAATTACCGCGACCCCGAAGGCGGCCGTGCGCAGGGCCTCAAGCAGTTCCTCGACGACAAGAGCATCAAGCCCGGCCTGCAAAGCTACCGGCGCTAAGACGCCATACCGGACGCAACCGGACAAGACCAGAGCAGACGAGACCTGAGCGGAGACATCGAAATGCACGAGGTGAGCTTGTTGATCGACGGCGTGTCGCGCGGCGCGTCGGACCATGGAACGTTCGAGCGGATCGGTCCGGCGAGCGGGCAGCCGGTGTCGCGCGCAGCGGCCGCCACGCTGGCCGATGCGGACGCCGCAGTGGCCGCCGCCGCGCGCGCCTTCCCGGCGTGGTCCACGCTCGGGCCCACTGAGCGCCGCAAGCGGCTTGCCGCTGCGGCCGACCTGATGGACGCCCGCGCCGCCGACTTCATCGCCATCGGCACCGCTGAAACAGGCGCCATGCCGAACTGGTACGGCTTCAACGTGATGCTCGCGGCCAACATGCTGCGCGAGGCCGCGGCCATGACGACGCAGATCGACGGCGCCGTGATTCCCTCCGACGTGCCCGGCAGTCTCGCCATGGCCGTGCGCCAGCCCTGCGGTGTAGTGCTCGGTATGGCGCCGTGGAATGCGCCCGTGATTCTCGGCACGCGCGCACTCGCCATGCCGCTCGCGTGTGGCAACACGGTGGTGCTGAAGGCCTCCGAGGGCTGTCCCGGCGTGCATCGCCTGATCGGCAGCGTGCTGCACGATGCGGGTCTGGGCGACGGCGTTGTGAACGTGATTACGCATGCCGCCGCGGATGCGCCCGCCATCGTCGAACGTCTGATCGCGAATCCCGCCGTGAAGCGCGTGAACTTCACGGGCTCCACGCGCGTGGGCCGCATCGTGGCCGAACTTTCGGCGCGTAATCTGAAGCCGGCGCTGCTCGAACTGGGCGGCAAGGCGCCGGTGCTCGTGCTCGACGACGCCGACCTCGACGCCGCCGTGCAGGCCGTCGCCTTCGGTGCGTTCTTCAACCAGGGGCAGATCTGCATGTCCACGGAGCGGGTGATTGTCGACCGCAAGGTGGCGGACGCTTTCGTCGAGAAGCTCGTCGCGAAGGCGCGCACGCTGAAGGCCGGCGACCCTGCCGCGCCGGGCGTCGTGCTCGGCACGCTGGAGAGCGTGGGCGCGGCGCAGCGTATCAAGGCGCTCGTGGAAGACGCACGCGCCCACGGCGCCGCGCTGCCGCTGGGCTGCGAGGTGACGGGCGCGGTGATGCAGCCTGTTATCGTGGACGGCATGACGCCTGCCATGAAGCTCTACGCGGACGAATCGTTCGGGCCGGTTGTTACGGTGCAGCGCGTGGACGGCGACGACGAAGCGCTCGCCGTCGCGAACGACAGCGAATACGGTCTCTCGGCCGCGGTGTTCAGCCGCGACATCGCGCGCGCGATGCAGGTGGCGAAGCGCATCGAGTCGGGTATCTGCCACATCAACGGCCCGACGGTGCACGACGAGGCGCAGATGCCGTTCGGCGGCGTGAAGGCAAGCGGATACGGACGGTTCGGCAGCAAGGCGTCCGTGGCGGAGTTCACGGACCTGCGCTGGATCACCGTTCAGACCGGCCCGCGTCACTATCCGATCTGACCGGGCCGCCTCGTTCCGACCGGTTCGGACCAGACCCGGTCGGGCAGACCCGGTCAGGCAGACCGTACTCGTCTGCACCCAAGAACATAACAACACGACGAATCTGCATGCCGGCACGTGAGTGCACCGGCCGGCATGCAGACAGGAGACACGCCTTGGATGCGTATGCAAGCCCTTTGGGCACAGGCGCCGGCGGCCCGCAGCCGTTGGCGGACGTGCCGTACCGGTCAGTCGCGATCGGTTCCACGCCGCCGCGCATCGAAACGCGCGACGGCTGCTGGTACGTGCGCGCGGACGCGCCGCTCGGCGACTATCCGCGCTGCCTTACCGACCGGCTCGCGAGCGGCGCCGCGCGCCATCCCGACCGTTTGCTGGTGGCACGGCGCGGCGCCGACGGTCAGTGGATCGGCATCACCTACGCGCAGATGCTGGCGCGCGCGCGGGCCATCGGCCAGGCGCTGCTCGACCGCGGTCTTTCCGCGCAACGGCCGGTGGCCATTCTCTCGGGCAACGACCTCGAACATCTGCAGATGGCATTCGGCGCGATGTGGGCCGGCATTCCGCATGCGCCCATTTCGCCCGCGTATTCGCTGGTGTCGAGCGACTTCGGCAAGCTGCGGCATGCGTTCGAACTGCTGACGCCAGGGCTCGTGTTCGCGTCCGACGGCGCCGCGTTCGCGCGCGCCTTCGACTCCGTGGTGCCGCCTGACGTGGAGCGCGTGGTGGCCTCCGCGCCCGCCGGCATGCAAGGCGTGACGCATCTTTCGTCGCTGCTCGATACGGTGCCCACCACCGTGGACGCCGTGCAGTCCTCGCTCACCGCCGACACCATCGCGAAATTTCTCTTCACGTCCGGCTCCACGCGGCTGCCGAAAGCGGTGCCCACCACGCACCGCATGCTGTGCAGCAACCAGCAGATGCTGCTGGAAACGTTCCCGCAATTCGGTCTGGAGCCGCCCGTGCTGGTGGACTGGCTGCCGTGGAACCACACGTTCGGCGGCAGTCACAACGTGGGCATCGTGCTCTATAACGGCGGCACGCTCTACATCGACGACGGCAAGCCCGTGGCCGGCAAGTTCGACGAGACGCTGCGCAATCTGCGCGAAGTCGCGCCCACGGTCTACTTCAACGTACCGAAGGGCTGGGAAGAACTGACCATCGCGCTCGAACAAGACGCGCAGTTGCGCGCCACGTTCTTTTCGCGCGTGAAGATGTATTTCTTCGCGGGCGCGGGGCTCTCGCAGGCTGCGTGGGACCGGCTCGAACGCGTGACGCAGCAGTATTGCGGCGAACGCATCCGCATCATGGCCGGGCTCGGCATGACGGAGACGTCGCCCTCGTGCATGTTCACCACCGGGCCGCATTCGGGCGCGGGATATATCGGGCTGCCTGCGCACGGTTGCGAGGCGAAGTTCGTGCCCGTGGACGGCAAGCTGGAGGCGCGCTTTCGCGGCCCGCACGTCATGGCCGGCTACTGGCGCGCCACGCAGGCCGAACAGCACAACGTGTTCGACGAAGAAGGCTACTACCGCACCGGCGACGCCGTGCGCTTCGTGGACCCCGAGCATCCCGAGATCGGCATGATGTTCGACGGCCGCATTGCGGAGGACTTCAAGCTTTCGTCGGGCACGTTCGTGAGCGTGGGACCCATGCGGGCACGCATCGTGTCGACGGGCGCGCCCTACGTGCAGGACGCCGTCATCACGGGCATGAATCGCGACGACGTGGGCGCGATGATCTTTCCGCGTCTGGACGACTGCCGGCGCCTTGCGGCTTTGCCGCCCGACGCGGATGCGCGCGCCGTGCTGGCGGCGCCCGCCGTGCGCGTGTTCTTCGCGGATCTGCTGGAACACCTCAACCGCAGCGCAACGGGCAGCGCGACGTTCGTCACGCGCATGCTGCTGCTCGACGTGCCGCCTTCGCTCGATCTCGGCGAGATTACGGACAAAGGCTCGATCAACCAGCGCGCGGTGCTCACGCAGCGCGCGGCGCAGGTCGAAGCGATGTATGCAACGGATGCTGCCGATGCCGGCGTGATCCTCGCCAGCCACGCTGCGCGCGCCTGAGTCTGCGCGAAGGTCTGCACGATGAGTCTCGATTACCGCGCGCCGTTGCGCGACATGAATTTCGTGATCGGCGAGTGGCTCGATGCGCCATCGCTGTGGCGCACGGTGCCGCAGTGGGCCGATCTCGATCTTTCCACGGCCCAGCAGGTGCTGGATGAAGCCGCGCGCTTCGTTCAGGAACGCATCGCGCCGCTCAACGCGAGCGGCGACCTGGAAGGCTGCCGCTTCGATAACGGCGAGGTCGCCATGCCGTCGGGTTTTGCCGAGGCCTACGGCGAATACGTGGAGGCCGGCTGGCCCACGCTCGCGCTCGATACCGATTGCGGCGGCCAGGGCCTGCCTCAACTGCTCGACGTCGCGTTGCAGGAAATGCTGGCCGCCGCGAACCACGCGTGGCTCATGTCGCCCGGCCTCACGCACGGTGCCACCGCGTGCCTTCAGGCGCACGGCTCCGAGCGCGTGCGGCGCGACTTCCTGCCGAAGGTAGCGAGCGGCGAATGGCTCACGACGATGTGCCTGACCGAGCCGCAGGCGGGCAGCGACCTTGGCCTGTTGCGCACCCGCGCCGTGCCCGACGTTTCGGGCGACGGCTATCGTCTCAGCGGCACGAAGGTTTTCATCACCGGCGGCGAGCACGACATGACGGAGAACATCGTGCATCTCGTGCTCGCCCGCTTGCCCGATGCGCCGCCGGGCACGAAAGGGCTTTCGCTCTTTGTCGTGCCGAAGTGGATCGATACGCCCGCGGGCCGCGAACGCAACGGCGTGCTGTGTGAAGGCATCGAAAAGAAGATGGGGCTCAAGGCGAGCCCCACCTGCACGATAGCGTTCGAAAACGCGCTGGGCTGGCTGGTGGGCGAGCCGCATCGCGGGCTCGCCTCGATGTTCGTGATGATGAACGCGGCGCGCCTGCAGGTCGCGATGCAGGGCGTGGGGCATGCGCAGAGCGCGTGGCAGCGGGCGTCGGCGTATGCGCTCGAACGCGTGCAGGGGCGGGCGGTGGCTTCGTCTTCGGCTGCCGATGCGCGTGCTTCGGCGCCCATCGCATCGCATCCTGCGATACGGCGCTTGCTGCTCGACGGTCGCGCCATCGTGGAAGGCGAGCGCGCCATCGGCTACTGGGCAGGGCATTGGCTCGACGTGGCCGCGCATCATCCGGATGCCGCGGCCCGGCAGGAGGCTGCAACGCTCGCGTCGCTGCTGACGCCCATCACGAAGGCGTTCTTCACGGAGAACGGGTTTGCCGGGGCGTCGAACGCATTGCAGGTGTTCGGCGGCTACGGCTACATCCACGAATACGGCATCGAACAGACCGTGCGGGACAGCCGCGTATCGATGCTGTACGAAGGCACCAACGAGGTTCAGGCCATCGACCTGCTCGCGCGCAAGGTCATGACCGATCGCGGCGAGGGCTTGCAGATATTGCTTGCTCATCTGCGCGCGGAAGCGTCGCGCTGCCGCGAGAGCGTGGACACGGCGGATACCCGCACGGCCTCGGCAGGCGAGCGGCTCGACACGCTGTGCGCAGACGTGGAGCGGGTGACGCGCGACCTGATACGCGCGGGCAAGGACGACACCGAGCTACCGTACCGCGTGGCAAGCGACTATCTCGCGCTGCTCGGCTGGCTTCTGCTCGCGTTCGCGTGGGCGCGCACGCTGCGTATCGTGAGTGCGGCGAGTGCGGCGAGTGCGGCGAGCGGCGCGGCTGCAGCCGGCGGCGCCGATCCGTTCTACGCAGAAAAGCAGGCAACCGGCGCATATTTCTTCGACTATCCGCTTGCCGCGTTTGCGCATCGTCTCGCGCTCGTCGAGGCGGGATGCAAGGCGGCGTTACCCGCTGCAGCGTACGTTGTTTAATGCCGGATAGCGCTGACGTGTTGCGCTGAATACGCGCTGAACGCGAGGCCACGCGTTCAGCGCATCCTCATCTTCTGCCCGGGCATGGCCTCAAAGAACCTCAAAGGACCTCAAAGGTCCAGCACCAACATCGGCGTGAGCGCGCGCGAACAGCACGGCAGCATTTGATCGTTGGCCGCGCGTTCTTCATCCGTGAGATAGACGTCGCGGTGATCGGGCGTGCCGGACAGCACGCGCGTGAGGCAGGTGCCGCACACGCCTTGTTCGCACGAGACGGGTACCTCGACGCCGCATCCCCGCAATGCTTCCACGATCGACGTGCCCGCCGGTACATCCACCACGCGCCCCGAGCTTGCCAGCGAGACCTGGAAGGGACCGTCATTGCCCGCAGCGCCAGCCACCGAGCTTGTCGCCCCGGCAGCGAAGTATTCGCGATGCACGTTGCCGCTCGCCCAGCCTGCCTGTGCGGCAGCCGCGAGCACGGCCTCGATAAAGCCCGCGGGCCCGCACACGTACAGGTGCTTGCCGGGCTCAGGACCCGCGAGCACCTGCGCGAAGTCGATACGCTTGCCCGAGGAATCGTTGTCGAAATAGCACTGCGCGCGATGCCGGAACGGCGGCGTCTCCAACCGGTCGAGAAACGCGGCGCGCTGCGGCTCGCGCGAGCAGTAATGCAACTCGAACGAGCCGCCCGTTTCGTGCAGATGCGCGGCCATGCTCATGAGCGGCGTGATGCCGATGCCGCCTGCCAGCAGGATGCTGTGCGTGGCCTGCGCCTCGAGCGGAAAGTGATTGCGCGGCTCGCTGATCTCGAGCGTCGTGCCCGGCACGCAGGCATGCATGGCAACGGAGCCGCCGCGCGAAGCCGGCTCGCGCAGCACGCCGATGCGGTACACGTCGCGCTCCGTGGGACTGTTGCACAGCGAATACTGGCGAACGAAGCCGCCGATGTGGACGTCGATGTGCGCGCCCGCCGTGAAGGGCGGCAGCGTCGTGCCCTGGGCGGGTGCGAGTTCGAAGAGACAGATGTCCGTGGCGACGGCGAGTTTGCGGGTGAGCGTGACCTTCATAGTCGTTTTTCCGGGGCAAGCAGAGGCCGCCGCGCGAACACACGAGTGCGTTCGCGCGAGGCGGTGGTGCATCGAATCGTGAATAGTGCGGCGGTGCTGCGATGAACCTGGGCGAACTCGGGCGAAGTCAGGCGACTTGAGCGCTCGCCGCCCGCTCTTCGTCGATCAGCCGGTCGAGCACACGTCGCGACTGCACGCCGCCCGCGTCGATGTTGAGCTTCAGAAGCGGACGGTCCGGCCACGCCAGCAGATTGCGCTGCTGTGCTTCGAGCATCTCCAGGTCTTCCGCGAAGATCTTGCCCTGGCCCGTGCGCAGGCTATCGGTGAGCGCGGCATCGTGTACGGCGAAACTGCGCGCCATGCCCCAGAAGTACCAGATCGAAGTCTCGGTCTCCGGCGTGATGAAATCGACGACGATGCTCGATGCCTTGTCGCTCGCGTCCGCTTCGTAGCCGCCCTTGCCCGCGTGCGCGACGCCCACTTCGATCATCACGTGGCTGGGCGGCGTGAAGTGGCAGATCTGCCAGCGGTCGCACGGTACGTTGTCGGCCATGCCTTTGGCGCGCAATGCGGCCGCCCAGAACGGCGGCGGCAGGATGCCGTGCATGAAGCGGCTCGTCGTGACCGTATCGCCGTTCACCTTCGTTGCGGGCGGCGCTTCCTCGATCTCGGGCTGCCCGATGCTCGTGGCGTGCACGTAGGTCTCGTGCGTGAGGTCCATGAGGTTGTCGATCATGAGGCGGTAGTCGCATTTCACGTGGTACAGGCCGCCGCCATAGGCCCAATCGGGGTGCCCGGCCCATTCGAGGTGATGAATGGAGGCCGGGTCGGCCTTGTCCGCGTCGCCGGGCCAGACCCAGATGAAACCGTAGCGTTCGACAGCGGGGTAGCGGCGAACCGCGGGAATGCCGCCTACGCGCTGGCACGGCATGCTCACGCACTTGCCCTCGGCGCCCATCGTGAGGCCGTGATAGCCGCAGACGAGCTGGCCGTTGCGCACTGTGCCGAGCGAAAGCGGTGCGCCGCGATGCGGACAGAAGTCTTCGAGCGCGGCTATCGCACCGCTCGCGTCGCGAAAAAACACCATGCGTTCGCCGCAGATCTGCCGGCCGAGCGGTTTGCCGTCGATTTCATCCGGCGTACAGGCGACATACCACGTGTCTTTCAGGAACATTCGTCTCCTCCTCGGCGTGTTCTCACGCCCTAAGCTGGGTGACCCGCGGGTCATTCACGAGTCAGATCCGACAGGCGCAGGCAAGCGCCGCAATCGACCGGTGCGCGGCGCCGGCCCTGCAGTCGGGACGGCGTAGGCGCGTTATGGGCGCGTCATTGGCGCGAAATGGACGCGAAATGGGCTTAGCCCGCGTCGCGTCGAATCAGGTTGCCCCCCGTGAGCTTCGTCATCGCGCGCTGGTTGTCGAGCACGCGCTTCAGGTTCTCGTGGGCGATCTGCGAGTGCTCGCGCATCAGCGCCTCGGCGCGCGCGCCCTGGCGCTGTTCGATGGCATCCAGTACGGCGCGGTGCTGCGATTGCGCGACCACGAGCGTCTCTCGCGCGCGCGGGTCGAGCGACTGCACGATCACGAACGCACTCGCGGAGGCAAACGGCAGCGTGGCGACCTTCTCGATCTGCCGCGCCACGACTTCACTGCCCGCGGCTTTGCCGAGCAGGCGATGAAAACGCATGTTGGCGTCCACGTAGTGCGAGAACGTAGTGTCGGTCAGCTTGCCGACCAGGAGCGTATCGATCTCGTCAACACAGTCATGCAGCTCGCGCAGCATTGCGGCGGACACGCCGCGTTCGGCTGCGAGCCGCGCGGCGAGTCCTTCGAGCGTGCCGCGCAGTTCGATGGCGTCGCGTATCTCGGCTTCGGAAAAGGCGCGCACGGCGAAGCCGCCCGTGAGAATCGGTTCGATGAGCCCTTCTTCCTGAAGGCGGATCAGCGCCGCGCGAACCGGCGTGCGCGACACGCCCAGCCGCTCCACCACCCACAGTTCGGAGATGCGCTCGCCCGGGGTGAGTTCGCCGCCCAGCACCAGTTCGCGCAGACCCAGCAGCGCGCGCACGGTCTGCGAGGTCGTGGCGGCCTTGCTGTCGAGCGCGGGGTCGTCGGTAATCGCCATGTTCTGCGTCGTGAAAGGAATCGATTGGTGCTAATTGTATACAGCGACGCGAGTGAATCAAGAGAGAATCCGCTAAATACCGGGTAAACGAGAAGAGTGGGTGCGAGAATTCGTCTTTCCTGTATACAACAAGGTTTCCTCCGCGCACCCGACGTGCTCCTGCCGTGCTCAACCGCGCGACTCGACGCCGCGATTACACCCATGCCGCCGCCCCGCGCTCGTGAGGTAAGATGGCCCGCGATTTACATTCCGGTCCATCCATGAGTTCGACATCCGCCAAGCCGGCAAGCGCCGGAAACACGAAGGGCACGAAGAACCCCGCACGGTCCGCCGCGACGAAGCCGAAGACACGGCCGCCGCAACGGCTCACCTACGTCATCGGCAACCTGGACCGGTTGCTGCGCCGCCAGATGACCGAAGCGCTCGCGCCGCTCGGCATCACGCTCGCGCAATACACGGCGCTTTCGGTGCTCGAGGCGCGCGGCGCGCTTTCCAACGCGCAACTCGCCGTGCGGTCCTTCATCACACCGCAGTCGGCGAACGAGGTCATGAGCGTGATGGCGAGCCGCGGGTTCGTTACGCGCGAGGCCGATCCGAACCATGGGCGCGTGATCCTGCTGAGCCTCACCGATGCCGGGTCGGCCATGCTGCGCGAGTGCGAGCAGGTGCTGCGTCCGCTGGAGCGCCGCATGCTGGGCGATCTCGGCGCCGAAGACGTGGCCCAGATCCAGCGCACCATGGAGACGTTCGCGCGCAACCTGCGCGATTGATCTTTTCTCCACTGT
The DNA here is from genome assembly GCF_029536165.1 of Paraburkholderia sp. SUR17. Taxonomy (NCBI): domain Bacteria; kingdom Pseudomonadati; phylum Pseudomonadota; class Betaproteobacteria; order Burkholderiales; family Burkholderiaceae; genus Paraburkholderia; species Paraburkholderia sp. SUR17. Next base: position 2,253,608 of record NZ_CP120509.1, on the reverse strand, counting down.
CACTTCTCTTTTTGCCGCGTTTTTCAGGGGCTCTTGCGGGTTAACACCGGCACCGCCGCCCTTGAAATCTCAGGTAGCCTGTTATTAAATCATCCCGTCCCCTCGTTGCATGAAGGTGTCGTCCGAAGCGTGAAGGCGACCCTTTGATGAGGCGGACTTTTTTTCGGTTGCTTAATCAGGCTTCCTGATACTTTGAGTTGCGGCGGCAATACCGCGTCGCCGCCATCAGCGAGCAGCCGGCACCCGCTGTTACGAGAACGATATTCGCCCGTGCACCCACCAGCGCAGCACGCGGCCTTAGGAGACGAGATGAACACTTACGTTGCGCAGAGAAGCACGCCGGCGACCACGCTCGGCCTGTGCTTCGCCCTGGCCCTGCTCGAAGGATTGGACCTGCAGTCGGTGGGCGTGGCCGCGCCGCGCATGGCGCACGAATTCGGGCTCACGGTTGCGCAGATGGGTCTCGCGTTCAGCGCCGGCACCTTCGGTCTGCTGCCCGGCGCGATGCTGGGCGGACGGTTTGCCGACCGCATCGGCCGCAAGCGTGTGCTCATCATTTCCGCGTGCCTGTTCGGCTTGCTCTCCATCGCCACCGCGCAGGTGTCGAGCTTCCCGATGCTTGTGGTCGTGCGGGCGCTGACCGGCCTGGGGCTGGGCGGCGCGCTGCCGAACCTGATCGCGCTTTCGTCCGAAGCGGTGGAACCGCGGCTGCGCAGCAGCGCCGTGGCCACCATGTATTGCGGCATTCCGCTCGGCGGCGTGATTGCATCCGTGATCGGCGTGCTGCTGGCGGGCGATACCGAGTGGCGGCACATCTTCTACGTGGGCGGTGCCGGGCCGCTGCTGCTCGTGCCGCTGCTTATCGGTCTGCTGCCGGAGTCGCGCGCGTTCCTTGATGCATCGACGTCGGGCATGGAGCGCCCCGGCGTGACGCACACGCTGTTCGGCGGCGAGCGCACGGGCCCCACGCTCGCGCTGTGGATCAGCTACTTCTGCACGCTCATCGTGCTGTACTTCCTGCTCAACTGGCTGCCCTCGCTGATGGCCGCACGCGGGCTTGGCCGTCCGCAGATCGGCATCGTGCAGATCTTCTTCAACGTGGGCGGCGCGCTGGGCGCGCTCGGCATCGGCATGTCGCTGGACCGTATGCGGCCCACGCGTGTGGTGGGCGGCATGTACCTCGGCATCGTGCTTTCGCTCGCGGCGCTTGCCGCTGCGCCCGACCTCGCCATGCTTTCGGCAGCGGCGTTTGCGGCGGGCATGTTCATCGTCGGCGGGCAGTCGGTGCTCTATGCACTGGCCGCCATGTATTACCCCACCGTGATGCGCGGCACCGGCGTGGGCGCGGCGGTCGCGGTGGGCCGGCTCGGGTCGGTCGTCGGACCGCTCGCGGCGGCTACGCTGCTCGCGGCGGGCAAGAGCGCCACGGTGGTGATCGGCGCGAGCATTCCAGTCACGCTGGTGGCGGCCGTGGCGGCGTTGCTGCTCATCCGTCGCCCGCAGGCACGCGATTGATACGCAGCCACGTTCGCGCTCGTCGGCAACGCTTTCGCAGGTCATCCCAGGCGCAACCAAAGACGCAACTACCGAAGCAACTAAAGACGCAACTACCGAAGCAACTAAAGACGCAACTAAAGAAGCAACTAAAGAAGCAACCTCGCACGCGCCACCAGAGCGCGACATCAATCAGGATTGGAGACACATCAACATGAAAAGACTCAACGGTCTGCTGGGCGCAGGGGCTTGCTGCGCGCTTGCTGCAACGACGACGGTGCATGCGCAGTCGAGCGTCACGCTGTACGGCATCATCGATACGGGCGTCGAATTCGTTTCGCACGCGAACGCGGCCGGCGATCACGTGGTGCGCATGCCTGGTGTAACGGGCGAGATGCCGTCGCGCTGGGGACTGCGCGGCACCGAAGACCTGGGTGGCGGACTCCAGGCGGTCTTCACGCTGGAAAGCGGCTTCAACGTGCGCGGCGGCGATCTGGGCCAGGGCGGACGCCTGTTCGGCCGGCAAGCCTGGGTGGGTCTGCGTAACAGCTACGGCACGCTCGCCTTCGGCCGCCAGTACATGATGACCTACCTCGCACTGCAAGGCGCGGACATCATCGGGCCGGACATCTACGGCCTCGGCTCGTTCGACGCCTACGTGCCCAACGGACGCGCGGACAACGCGGTCACCTACATCGGCTCGTACAAGGGCGTCACGCTGGGCGCGGGCTATTCGTTCGGACGCGACGGCGCCGGCACGGGCAATTCGCCTGGGCAGGGCACATGCGCGGGCCAGGTGCCGGGTCAGGCGGTGCAGTGCCGCGACTGGTCCGTGATGCTCAAGTACGACGGCGCGTGGTTCGGCGCTGCCGCTTCCTATGAGGAACAGCGCGGCGGCACCGGCGCTGCCGCCAACTTCTTCGACGGCGTGGCGCCCGTGGCCTTCACGAGCAGCGCCGACAAGGACGCCCGTGCGCACGTGAGTGCCTACGCGAACGTGGCGGGCGTACGCATCGGCGCGGGCTGGGTTGGCCGGCATGTGAGCACCGATTCGGCCGCGGCCCCGGGCGCGCATTCCAACCTGTTCTTCCTTGGCGCCTCGTATGCCGTCACGCCGTTCCTGACCGTCGACGGCGAAGGCTACCGCATCGTCAACGCCGCCCACGACACGCGCGCCACGATGGCTACGCTGCGCACCACGTACTCGCTTTCGAAGCGCACGGCGGTTTATGCGCAGACCTCGTATCTGTGGAACAGCGCGAAGGCGAAGTACGCCGTGAGCGGCGGCGGTGCGGGTACGACGCCGGGCGCGGGCATGGGGCAGCTGGGCGCCATGGTGGGCGTCAAGCATCTGTTCTGACGAATGTCGAGAAGAGATGCGGCGAAGAGAATTTAACGGGTAACCAGGGTAGTCGGCGTGCCGCCTGTGTGTGCGGCGCGCCGTTCAGTTGCCGCAAAACTTCACCGTTCCGCGAATTCACTTCATACGAAAAGAGCAAAGTCAGCGCGGTCGCGTTGCGTTTCATCATTTCGTTTTCCCACGCAAACGATTGCGTGATTTTTTTACTAAACGGTTCGGAATCTTTGTCGATAACAGATAGGAAGCGGCCACCCGTGACTAGAGCCGTCCGCTGTTCAGATCTGACGTTAGTAACGACAAAGGGAAACTTGATGAACTGGAATCGCATGACCGTGCGGGCGAAACTCGCAACTGCCTTCAGCGTGCTGGTGGGCCTCGTATTGCTCGTCTCCGGCTTTTCGCTCAATGCTTTACGAGACTCGAACAACAATTTCGCGCAATACGTGCGTGGCGTGAACGCGCGGGCGCTGGCCGCCGCGCAGATCCGGCAGGCCGTGGACCGGCGCGCTATCGCGGCCCGCAATCTCGCACTCGTCACGAAGCCCGCCGACGTCGACACCGAGAAGGCCGCCGAAGCGCAGGCTCAACAAGACGTGCAGAGCAGTCTGAAACAGTTGAACGATCTGATCGCGGCGAGCGGCGATGCGACCGACAAGGCAAAGAGCCTCGCAGATGAAATCAACCGCGTGGAGAGTCAGTACGGCCCGGTTGCGGTCGACATCGTCAATCTCGCGTTGAACGGCAAACACGACGAAGCCGTCGCGGCCCTGAACGAGCGCTGCCGGCCCTTGCTCGCGCAACTCGTCAAGGCTACGGACGCATTCGCGGACTATACGAAGTCGCGTTCCGAGGAGCGCGTGACTGAAGCCGAGAACCAGTACAACCGGCAGTCTGCGCTGCTGATCGGCGTTTGCCTCCTGACCGTCGTGCTCGCGGTGGCGGCCGGCCTGCTCATTACGCGCAGCCTCACGCGCGCATTGGGCGCAGAGCCCGACGTGCTGGGCGACGTGACGCGGCGCGTCGCGGCTGGCGACCTGAGCCCGGTGAACGGTGCGGCCTCGGCGCCGCGCGGCAGCGTGCTCGCGTCGATGGGCGAGATGCAGGCGAGCCTCACGAAGCTGATCGGCGAAGTGCGCATGGCTGCGGATGGCATTGCCACGGGCGCGAGCCAGATCGCCTCGGGCAATCAGGACCTGTCTTCGCGCACGGAGCAACAGGCTTCGTCGCTGCAGGAAACGGCGGCGAGCATGGAGCAGCTGACGTCCACCGTGAAGCAGAACGCCGAGAACGCCCAGCAGGCGAGCGCGCTGTCCACCAATGCGTCCGGCGTGGCGCAGAAGGGCAGCGAGGTGGTGGGGCAGGTGGTGGGAACGATGGCCGACATCAGCTCGAGTTCGTCGAAGGTGGCGGAGATTACCGGCATCATCGAAGGCATCGCGTTCCAGACCAACATTCTTGCGTTGAACGCGGCGGTGGAAGCCGCGCGTGCCGGCGAGCAGGGGCGAGGCTTCGCCGTCGTGGCGAGCGAAGTGCGAAGCCTCGCGCAGCGTTCGTCGAGCGCGGCGAAGGAAATCAAGGATCTCATCGGCGCTTCGGTGCAGAAGGTGCAGGAGGGCGCGGCGCTCGCGGGCCAGGCCGGCGAGACGATGGCCGAAGTCACCCAGGCCGTGGCGCGCGTGAACGACATCATGGGCGAAATCGCCGCGGCTTCGGGCGAACAGAGCCGCGGCATCGACCAGGTGAGCCAGGCCATCTCGCAGATGGACCAGGTCACGCAGCAGAACGCCGCGCTCGTGGAAGAGGCGGCCGCGGCTTCGCAGTCGCTGGAAAATCAGGGCGCGCAGTTGACGCGCGCGGTGTCGTTCTTCCGCGTCGGAGGGGCGGCTTAAAGCAGATTCGGCACACTCGGCAGATTCGGCACAGGTCCGCCCGCTGCGCGTTTCGCGACGCACTTGTATGATGCGTTCGCGACGCGGCGGCGCCATGCCGCTGCCGCCTCGCGCTCTTGCAGGCTCCGCGCACGGCACCCACCCGTGTGCACCATGCAAGAGCCCGAACCGGCGGCGCAAGCGGACATGATCAGACTCGAAGACCTTCTCATCTTTCTCACGGCTGCGGACAACGGCAGCCTTTCGGCCGCGGCGCGCCAGCTCGACCTCGCGCCCGCCGTGGCGAGCGCCGGGCTCAAGCGGCTCGAAACGGAGCTGGGCACGCGGCTGCTCGCCCGTTCCACGCGCAGCCTGCGCCTCACGCCCGACGGCGAGCGCTACATCGAGTACGCGCGCAACGTCATCGAGCAGGTGGAGGCGGGCCGCAATGCCGTGGCGCATGGTCGCAAGATGATCGGCGGCACGGTGTCGCTTTCCGTGCCGTCGGACCTTGGCCGCCATGTGCTCGCCGGCTGGCTCGACGCCTTTCAGGCGCAGTACCCGGCCGTGTCGCTCCAGGTTCGTATCGGCGACCACGTGGCCGACATGTTCCGCACGCCCATCGACCTCGCGATCCGCTACGGCGTGCCCGAAGACTCCACGCTCGTCGCGCTGCCGCTCGCGCCCGAGAACCGGCGCGTGCTGTGCGCCTCGCCGGCCTATTTCGCGCGCCACGGGCATCCCGCCACGCCCGCCGACCTGGCTCGGCACAACTGCCTGCGCTTCACGCTGAGCGATCGCCTGCACGACCGCTGGACCTTCTTCAGGAATGGCGAGCCGACTGTCGTCACCGTGAACGGCAATCGCAGTTCGGACGACGGCGAACTCGTGCGGCGTTGGGCGCTGGCGGGCCTGGGCATTGCCTACAAATCGCGGCTCGACGTGCTGAAAGACCTCGAATCCGGCGCGCTGGAAGCGGCGCTGCCCGGCTTCGACGGCGAGAGCGCGCCGCTTCACCTGGTGTGCGCGCATCGCACGATGCTCTCGCCCACCGTCAACGCGCTGCGCGACTTTCTGCTGGAGCGCATTGCGTCGTACGCCGGTTGACGGCTGCCTGACGGCCAACTGAGCCGAACCTGACGGCAGGCTGAGCGCAGGCTGGCCTGAACGTGACCGCCGCGCCACTTTCAACGATTCTTTGAAACTGATATCGCGACTCTCCACTGGGTGAAGCGCGCGTCATGGCCGATGATCTGGTCCGAGGCGAGGGGTTCGCCTGGCAGGAGCAGGCATGGTCATCGCGATTGCGCGTTTTCAGTTGAGGGCAGACAAGGCTGTGTCGTTCGAAACGGCATGGCGCGAGGCAAGCGGATTTCTCGTGCGCAAGCGCGGTTATCTCGGCCATCGCTTCGGCCCGCAATGCGAAGACCGCAGCTGCTACGTGCTCGAAATCGAGTGGGACAGCATCGACGCCCACAGCGCGTTTCTGCTGCACGCCGATTTCCGTCCGTTCCTGCAAGTGCTCTGGCCGCACTTCGCGGCGGACCCGGAGCTGTTCCATTTCGAACCGCTTGAACCACGCGAACCACTTGAACCGGTGACAAGCCCGCACGCGTAAGCGCGGCGGGCTGCCCGCACCGCGCCGACCTTTTGAAACGGAGTGCAACGATGAAAGCGATGGGTTATTACCGCAACCTGCCGATCAGCGATCCCGAATCGCTCGTCGATCTCGAATTGCCCGACCCGCAGCCGGGCCCGCACGATCTGCTGGTGGAGGTGCACGCCGTCTCGGTGAATCCCGTCGATGTGAAGGTGCGCGCCGGCAAGGCGCCGGAGCCGGGCCAGCCGAAGGTGCTGGGCTGGGACGCAAGCGGCGTGGTGCGCGCAGTGGGTTCCGACGTGACGCTCTTCAAGCCGGGCGAGCGCGTCTGGTATGCGGGTTCACTGCTGCGGCCGGGCACGAACAGCGAGTTGCATCTCGTGGACGAACGCCTGGTGGGCCGCATGCCGCAGACGCTGAACTTTGCCGAGGCCGCCGCGCTGCCGCTCACGTCGCTCACTGCCTGGGAGCTTCTGTTCGATCGGCTCGGCGTGCCTGAGGGGGAGGCTGAAGCAGCGGTTAATGTAGCGGCCAACGCAGTGGCCAACGCAGCGGCCGGGCCGGCGCAGACGCTGCTCGTGATCGGCGCGGCCGGCGGCGTGGGCTCCATCCTCGTGCAGCTTGCCCGCAAGCTCACGGGGCTCACCGTGATCGGCACGGCGTCGCGGCCCGAAACGGTGCAGTGGGTGAAGGACCTGGGCGCCCATCACGTGATCGACCATACGAAGCCGCTCGCCGAGGAACTCAAGCGCATCGGTTTTCCGGGCGTGGATCTGATTGCGAGCCTCAACCAGACCGATCGCCACTTCGACCAGATCGTCGAAGCCATTCTTCCGCAGGGCCGCGTGGGCCTGATCGACGACCCCGAGCTGTTCGATTTCCGCAAGCTCAAGGCGAAGAGCGTGTCGCTGCACTGGGAGCTGATGTACACGCGCTCCATGTTTTCCACGAAGGACCAGGTTCGCCAGCACGAGATTCTGGATCGCGTGGCGTCGCTGATCGATTCGGGCGTGTTGCGCACCACGCTCAACGAAACGCTCGGCCCCATCAACGCCGCGAACCTGCGCCGCGCGCACGCGCTGATCGAGACGAACCGCGCGCGCGGCAAGATCGTACTCGAAGGGTTCTAGGCCTTCTTTATCCCTTATTTCCCGCAGCCTTTACTTCAAGCCTCATAGCAAGGAACAACAAATGAACATCGCCCATTACGCCAGAACGCGTCACTCCACGAAGGCCTTCGACGCCACGCGCAAGATCCCCGACGAGACCATCGCGCAGTTGCGCGAACTGCTGCGCTTTAGCCCCTCGTCGGTGAACTCGCAGCCGTGGCATTTCGTGATGGCCTCGACTGACGCCGGCAAGGCGCGCATCGCCAAAGCCGCGCAGGGCGGCTACTCGTACAACGAGGCGAAGATTCTCAACGCGTCGCACGTCGTGGTGCTCTGCGCGCGGACCGAAATGAGCGACGCGCATCTGAATGCCGTGCTTGGCCAGGAAGAGCACGACGGACGCTTCGTCGCGCCGGACGCACGGGCGGGGCAACAGAAGACGCGTCAGTCGTACGTGGACCTGCACCGTTACCAGTTGAAGGACGCGCAGCACTGGATGGAAAAACAGGTCTACCTCGCACTCGGCTCGCTGCTGCTGGGCGCCGCCACGCTGGAAGTGAACGCATGCCCGATGGAAGGCTTCGACGCGCAGGTTCTCGACCAGGAACTGGGCCTGCGCGAGAAGGGCTTTACGAGCGTGGTGGTGGTGGGCCTTGGCTACAGCGCCGAAGCGGATTTCAACCGCAAGCTGCCGAAGTCGCGCGTGGCGGCTGAATCCGTGTTCACCGATCTGTGATGCCGACAGCTGTGATGCCGACAGCGGTGATGCGGACAAGGCGCGCCGCTCCGGAACGGGCGGCGCGCACGTAACGAAGGCGCTTACGCGATCTCCACTTCCGCCTCGATTTCCACGGGAATATTGAAGGGCAGTTCCGCCATGCCCACCGCGCTGCGCGCATGCATTCCGCGGTCGGGGCCGTAGAGATCGAGTATCAGGTCGGAGAATCCATTGATGACGGCGGGCTGGCTGTTGAAGCCCGCCGCCGAATTCACCATGCCGAACACGCGGCCCCATGCCACGACGCGATCGAGGTCGCCGATGGTTCGCTTGAGACTGGCGAGAATCGAAAGCGCCGTGAGCCTCGCCGCGGCATAACCCTGCTCGACGGTCAGATCGCGGCCCACTTTGCCGAGCGGTGCGGCGAGCGAGCCGTCGGGGTTTTGCGGCCCATGCCCGGAAATGAATACGCGGCTGCCCACCACGCGTGCGAAGGCGAACGGCAGTTTGACGCCTTCGGGAAGGTGGATGGGAGCGGGCAGGTACAGGCCGCGCGCCTGCAATGCTTGTTCGATGTTCGGCATGCTGATTTCCTCTGTTGTCTGCGTTGAGATGCGGTTTGAGATGTGGTCGCGCCGGTATTCCGTGCCAACCGTCACCACACCACGCGCGTGTTCGGCAACGCTGCCTTCAGCGCATCGACGTTGGTCGCCTTCGTGCCGTACAGCACGAGTTCGCGCAGGTTCGTCAAACCCTTGAGCGCATCCACGTCCTCCACCGGCGTATTGGCCAGGTAAAGCTCCTGCAGGCCGTGCAGGTTCTTCAGCGCATCCACGTTGCGCACCTCGGTGCGAAAGAGGTTCAGGTCCTGCAGGCCCGTGAGGCCTTTCAGCGCGTCGATGTTCTCCACTTCGGTGTCGGCCAGGTTGAGGCGCTGCAGGCTCGTGAGCCCCGCGAGCGCGTCGATCTTCGTGACCGGCGTGCGCGCCAGCACGAACGTGTCGAGCTGCGCGAGGCCGTGCACCGCGTCGATGTTGTCTACCTTCGAGCCGTCCAGTACCAGCGTTTTCAGCCCAGGCATGCCGCTCACCGCGTCGATGTCGCGTACCGGCGTGTTCGCGAGATAAAGCGCCTGGAGGTCGTGCAGCTTCCTCAACGCGCGAATGCTTTCCACCTGCGTTTCGTTGAGGTCGAGGGTCTTGAGCGCGGTGAGTCCGGCGAGCGGTTCGATGTTGCGGACGTTGCGCGCGCCGCCCAGCTTGAGCGTATCGAGTTGGGTGAGGCTCGCGAGCGCGTCGAGGTCGCGCACCTGGGTGTCGCGCAGATCGAGTTGCCGCAGGTCGGTCAGGCTTTTCAGCGCGCCGAGGTTCGCCACGCGGGTGTCCCAGAGATTCAGCGATTGCAGGCCCGTCAGCGCCTTGAGCGCATCGATGTTCTCGACGTTCGTGCGGTGGAGCACGAGCCGCTTGAGCGAGCGCATGTCCTTGAGCGGATCGAGGTTCCAGACAGCGGTGCCGGAGAGGTCGAGCGCTTCGAGGTTCGGCAGCGCGGTGAGCCCGTCCACGCTGTCGAGCCCGGTATTCGCAAGGCTCAGGTCCAGCTTGCTATCGATCTTCGCAAGCTGCGGCAGCGCGGCGGCCACCTGAGCTGCCGACAGACCCGGCTTCGCGCGCAGCGAGAGGCATTCGCCGTCGGGCGAACTGGCCGGGCCGCCGTTCTCGCTGCATCCGCCCGTGAAGAACCCCAGCTCGTTCAACGCGCGCAGGTCCGCCTTGCCGTGCCACGGACGCCAGAGCGCGAGCAGCACGACGATCAACAGCGCGATGCCGCCGCCGATGGCCCAGCGCCGTGTGCGGCGCGGTGCATCGGTGCCCGGGCTTTCTTCGGTGGGCGGCGTGTGGGAAGGTGGGGTGGTCGCCACGGCAGTCTCCGCGTGTTCAGGGTTGCCCCTTTATACACGAAGCGTGGCGCCCTCCGGCGAATGCCCGGCAGCGCTTTAGAGCGCCATGCCGCCCGATACCTCGATGCGCTGCGCGTTCACCCAGCGCTGGTCTTCCGAGAGCAGCGACGCGATGGCAAGGCCGATGTCGTCGGGCAAGCCCGGGCGGCCCAGCGCCGTCATGTCGGAGACGAACTTGTTGACCTCGGGGTTGTCGCGCACCATGCCGCCGCTGAAGTCCGTGGCGACCGCGCCCGGCGCCACCACGTTCACGGCGATGCGACGCGGGCCGAGTTCCTTGGCGAGATAACGCGTGAGCACTTCGACGGCGCCTTTCATCGACGCATACGACGCGCTGCCCGGATAGCTGACGCGCGTGAGCCCGGACGAGACGTTCACGATGCGCCCGCCGTCGTTGATGAGCGGCAGCAGCTTTTGCGTGAGAAAGAACACGCCCTTGAAATGGACGTGGTAGAGGCTGTCCAGCGCGTCCTCGGTCACTTCGGCGAAGGGCGCGTGGTGCGACGTGCCCGCGTTGTTCACCAGGTAGTCGAAGCGCTGCACGCCCAACTGGCCGAGCGCCGTGCGAACCTGGCCCACGAACGCGTCGAAGCTCGCGACGTCGCCCGTATCGAGCGGTAGTGCGATGGCCTGCTGACCCGCCTCGGCGGCGAGCGCCACGACCTTGTCCGCTTCGGCCCGATTGGCGCGGTACGTGAAGATGGACGGCACGCCGCGGCGGGCAAGCTGGAGCACGGTGCTGCGCCCGATGCCGCGGCTGCCTCCCGTGACAATGGCGATTTTCGGGGCGGCGGGATTCGATGGTCCTGCTGACATGCTGCACTCCTCGTCTGGCTGGAAAGGCGCCAGCATAGGACGCAGCGGCCGCGAACCAAATGCCGGAACTCGCCGCGTTCTTGCCTGATCCTGCCCGATGACGATCAGGCGCCTGCGAGCCGCCCGGCTCCGCAGTAACATGCGTCCCAATGCCTGCCCGAAGGCTTACCCCGAGGTTTGTTCATGTCTCACGCTCTCGCCGAACTCCTCAAGCGCCAGACCGACGCTCAACTGCCCGGCAAGGCGAGCCCGTTCGCCACGGCCGTCGATGGCCTGATCCTGCTGCGCTCGGACCACGAGCGGCACCCCTCGCACCACATCATCCAGCCGGCGCTTTGCGTCGTGGCGCAGGGCGCCAAGCGCACCACGTTCGGCGGCCGGCACTACGAATACGGCGCGGGGCAGGCGCTCGTCGTGAGCGTCGAAATGCCGGCGTTGAGCCGCGTGGTGAAGGCGAGCCCCGCCGAGCCTTACCTGGGCCTTGCCGTCGAATTCGATCCGGCCGTGATGCGCGACGTGCTGGCCTGCCTGGACACCCCGCCCACCCCGCCTGCTCCCGCCATGTCGCAAGGCAACGTGGGCCACGGCGTGTTCGTCACCGACTTCGACGGCCCACTCGCCGACTGTGTACTGCGTCTCGTACGCCTGCTCGACACGCCGAAGGCCATTCCCGTCATCGCGCCGATGGTCATGCGCGAGATCTGCTACTGGCTGCTCGTGGGGCCGCACGGCAACGAAGTGGCGAAGGTCGTGCTCGCCAACAGCCACGCGGAAAGGGTGGTGAACGCGATCCACGTGTTGCGGAACCAGTTTTCGGAAACGCTGCGCATCGAAGACCTGGCGGCCGTGGCGCAAATGAGTCCGTCGGCGTTTCATCGGCAGTTCAAGGCGCTCACGTCCATGACGCCGCTGCAGTACCAGAAGCAGCTTCGTCTGCTCGAAGCGCGCCATCTGATGGTGAACGGCGCGGTCAACGCGGAAGCGGCTGCGTATCGCGTGGGCTACGAAAGCCCCTCGCAGTTCAGCCGCGAATATTCGCGCATGTTCGGCGCGCCGCCCAGGCGCGACGTCGTGGCCCTCAAGCCCGCCTGAAGCCCGGCTTGAGCGTTCGCAAGCACCGCGCTCCGGGCGCTTACTTCAAGAAACCGCGGAACTGCCGCAACGCCAGCGCAAACATGGCGAGCCCGATGCCCGCGAGCGCGAGAAACTGAGGCCACACGGCACTGAACCCCGCGCCGCGAAAGAGGATGGACTGCGCGAGGATCACGAAGTGCGTGTTCGGTGCCGCGAGCATGATGGTCTGGATGATCTGCGGCATGCTCTCGCGCGGCGTGACGCTGCCCGAAAGCACCTGAAGCGGCACGAGAATCAGGATCACGAGCAGCGCGAACTGCGGCATCGATTCGACCACAGTGGCGAGCGCAATGCCCATCGCCGTGGTGGCGAAGAGGTCGAGCGCGGCGCCCGCCATGAAGAGCCAGCGCGATCCTTCGATGGGCACCTTGAGGATGCCTTCCACGACGAACAGCATCGACAGGCTCGACACCACGAGCACCACGAGCCCCATCGCGGCGATCTTGCTCAACATGATTTCGATGGGCGTGACGGGCATGACGAGCAGATGCTCGATGGTGCCGTGCTCGCGCTCGCGGATCAGCGCGGCGCCGGTGAGAATGACGGCGAGCATGGTGATGGCGTCGATGATGCTCGTCACTGACCCGAACCACAGGTGCGTGAGGTTCGGATTGAACCGCACGCGCACGTTCAGATCGACAGGCGGCGGCGCCGCGGACCGATACCGCTGCATGAACTCCGTAATCTCGCCGTGCACGATGTTCTGCACGTAGCCGCTGCCGCTGAACGCCTGCGTCATGCGCGTGGCGTCCACGTTGAGCTGGATGGTGGGCGAGCGGCCCGCCAGCAGGTCGCGCTGGAAGTTGGGCGGAATGTCCAGCGCGAAGGTGTCCGCGCCGATGTCCATGCGGCGGTCCATCTCCGGCGGCGTGATCATCGAGGGCGGCGTGAAGTAGGGCGGATAGAACGCACCGCCGATGCGCTCCGAAAGCGGCGACTGGTCTTCGTCCACGATGCCGATGGCCGCGTTGTTCAGCACGTCGGGAATCGCGGTGGCCTCCGCATAGACCGAGAGCGTGAACGAGTAGATGATCAGCACGACCAGCACGGGGTCGCGTGCGAGGCCGCGCAGTTCCTTGATGCCGAGTTGCAGGATGTTGGCGAGGCGCATGTCAGCGGGCCTGTTTCTTCAGCAGCAGCGCGCTGGCGGTGAGTACGACCACGACGGCAATCGCGATGGGCACGAGCGAGCCGCCCAGCACTTCGATGCCAAGCCCCTTGGAAAACGTGCCGCGCGCAATCGTCACGAAATACGTGGTGGGGAACACGGTGCCCACCAGCGCGGCGGAGCCCTGCATGGCCGAGACCGGGTTGATGATGCCGCAGAAGTTCACGGCGGGCACGAGCGTGAGGATGGTGGTGCCGAACACGGCCGCCACCTGGCTGCTGATGAACGACGAGATGAAGATGCCGATGCCCGTGGAGGCCGTCACGTAGAGCAGCGACCCCAGCATGAACATGAGCAGGCTGCCCTTGAACGGCACCTGGAACACCGTGAGCGTGACGAACCACAAGAGCATGGCGCTGATCATCGCGAGCGCGACGTAGGGCGCCTGCTTGCCGAGCAGAAATTCGAGCGAGGTGGCGGGCGTCACGTAGAAATTGACGATGGAGCCCAGTTCCTTTTCGCGCACCACGCTCAAGGCCGCGAGCATCGCCGGAATCAGCATGAGCAGCAGCGGAATCATCGCCGGGGCCATGGCCACGAGGCTTTCCACGCCCGGGTTGTAGCGGTAGCGGATTTCCAGCTGGTATTGCCCTGGCATGGCCTGCTTGCCGAGCCGCTCGCGCATCTGCGCCTCGAGCCATTCCGAGTGCAGGCTTTGCACGTAGCCGCGAATGGTTTCGGCACGCTGCGCCATGGCGCCGTCTATCCACGCGGCGATCTGCACGGGGCGGCCGCGCTCGGCGTCGCGCGCGAAGTTGGGCGGAATCTCGATGGCGAGGCTGACGTCGCCGCTGCGCATGCGGCGGTCCATGTCGGCGTAGTCCTTGATGGGCGGCTTCTCCACGAAGTAGCGCGAGCCTTCGATGTTGAGCACGTAGTTCTGGCTCCCCACCGTCTGGTCGCGGTCCAGCACCGCGAACGAAAGATTGTCGACGTCGAGATTCACGCCGTAGGCCATCACGAACATGAGGATGACGCTGCCCAGCAGCGCGGTCGTGAGCCGAATGGGATCGCGCAGCAGTTCGAGCGTTTCGCGCCGCGCGAAGCTCGCCATGCGGCGAATGTCGAACGTGCTGTCAGGCCGGGACGCCGCAATGCGTTCGAGTCCGCGCGGCAACTGCGCTTCGGGTTCGGGCGGCGGCAGCGGCGCCGGTGGCGGCTCGTTGCCCATGGCGTCCTGCAGATAGCGGATGAACGCTTCTTCCAGTGTCGGTGCGTTACGGCTCGCCACGATGTTCGCGGGCGCGTCGCTCACCAGCACCTTGCCCGCATGCATGAGCGAGATGCGGTCGCAGCGTTCCGCCTCGTTCATGAAGTGCGTGGAGATGAAGATGGTGACGTTGTCCTTGCGCGCGAGGTCGATCAGGATCTGCCACAGCGCGTCGCGCGCCACGGGGTCGACGCCCGACGTGGGCTCGTCGAGAATCAGCATCTCCGGCGAATGGATCATCGCGACGCCGAGCGAAAGCCGCTGGCGGATGCCGAGCGGCAGCGCGTCGGGCAGTTCGTCCAGCACGCTCGCCAGATCGAAACGCTGCACCACTTCTTCGATGCGCGCTGCAATGGCCTCGCGCGGCAGCCGGAAAAGGCGCGCGTGAAGGTCCAGGTTCTGTCTGACCGTGAGTTCGGTATAGAGCGAGAACGATTGCGACATGTAGCCCACGCGCCGGCGCACGTCGATGTCGCTCGCGTCCACGGTGCGGCCGAACAGCGTGGCGTGGCCTTCGCTCTGCGCGAGCAGGCCCGTGAGCATCTTCATCGTGGTGGTCTTGCCGCAACCGTTCGACCCCAGAAAGCCGAAGATCTCGCCGCGCGCAATGCGAAAGCTCACGTGGTCCACGGCCACGAAGTTGCCGAAGCGCATGGTGAGGTCGTCGGCTTCGATCGCAATGTCGGCCTCTTTCGACGGATCGCGCGGCGGGATCTGAATGGCGTGATGGCCCCGGCGCTTCTCTTCGGGCAACAGCGCGATGAAGGCGGCGTCGAGCGTCGCGGTGCCCGTGCGCTCCAGCAGCGCAGCCGGGCTGCCCGTGGCCAGCACGCGGCCTGCGTCCATCGCCATCAGCCAGTCGAAGCGCGCGGCTTCTTCCATGTAGGCGGTGGCCACCATCACGCTCATGCCGGGCCGCGCGCGGCGGATCTCGTCGATCAGGTCCCAGAACTGGCGGCGCGAGAGCGGGTCCACGCCCGTGGTGGGCTCGTCGAGAATGAGCAGATCGGGGTCGTGGATCAGCGCGCAGCACAGGCTCAGCTTCTGCTTCATGCCGCCCGAGAGCTTGCCTGCGGGGCGGTCGGCAAACGGCGCGAGGCCGGTGCTTTGCAGGAGGTCGCGAATGCGCCGCTCGCGGTCCGCACGCCGGTGGCCGAACAGCCGGCCGAAGAAGTCCGCGTTCTCGAATACGGAAAGCGTGGGGTAAAGGTTCTTGCCTAGGCCCTGCGGCATGTAGGCGATGCGCGGGCAACTGGTGCGCCGGTGGTGCACGTCGGCCATATCGCCGCCCAGCACGGTCACGTGCCCGGTCTGGATGGCATGCGCGCCGGCGATCAGCGCGAGCAGGCTCGACTTGCCCACGCCGTCCGGCCCGATCAGCCCGACCATGCAGCCCGCGGGAATCTCCACGCTGACCGCATCGAGCGCCCGCACGTCGCCGTAGGTGAGCGAGACGTCGGTGAGGCTCGCGACGCAAGCCGCCTGCGCGGCGCCAACGGGCGTGGGCGAGAGAACGCTCATGAGGCGGCCTTACTGCGGCACGTTGACCGCAAGCTTCGCGGGCCACGCGGCCTTCTGGTCGATCTTGACCCACGCCACGCCGGGCACGCCGGTCTTCACGAGTTCGAGATGCTTGAGCAGCAGCGTGCGGCTGATCTGCGCCTTCACGCGGAACATCAGCTTTTCGCGCTCGCTCGTGGTTTCCACGGTTTTCGGCGTGAACTGCGCTGTGCTCGCGACGAACGTCACGGTGGCGGGTATGACCCAGCCCGGCGCGGCGTCCAGAATCAGGCGCACTTCGGCGCCCATCGCCACCTTGCCCGCCACGGTTTCGGGCAGGAAGAAGGTCATGTAGACGTCGGACAGATCGACCATGTTGAGCACGGTACCGCCTGCCGCGAGCACTTCGCCCGGCTCCGCGACGCGGTATTGCACGCGGCCGTCGCGCGGTGCCGTGAGCTGGCTGTCGTCGATGTCGGCGTTCACGCGGGCCACCGTGGCTTGCGCGGCGGCCACGTCGGAGTGTGCTGCCACCAGTTGTGCGCGCGTCGCGTCCACGGCGGCCTTCGCGGCGGCCACCTGCGCCTTCGCGGCACGCACCGTGGCGTCGGCGCTGCGCATGCGGGCGCGGTCGTCGTCGAGTTCCTGCATGGACGATGCCCCTTCGCGCGAGAGCGTTTCGGAGCGCGCCAGCTTGCGCTGCGCGGCATCGAGTTCCGCTTCGCGCTGCGCGACCACGGCCTGGGCGGCCGCCACGTCGCTTTCGCGTTGTGCGATCAGTTGCTCGACGCTCGCCGCGCTGTTCACCGCGCCGCGCTGCTTTGCCTGCGCCTCGTCGAGCTGGGCGTCGAGCACGTTCACGTCCATCTTCGCGAGCGGCTGGCCCGCTTTCACGAAGTCGCCCTCCTGCACGAAGATGCTCTCCACGCGACCGGCCAGCTTGGTGGCCACGTCGATCTGCGTGGCTTCGATGCGGCCGTTGCCGCTCGCGAAGCCGTCGCCGGGGCCGGCGTCGTGTAGACGCGTCCACGCGTAATAGCCGGCCGTGGCCGCGATCAGCACGAGTGCGGCGGCGGGCAGCAGTTTCCTCGGTTGAAGCTTCATGGCGTGGAACCCTCTTGATTGGAATCTGCGCCGGCCGGCACGCCGCCGCCCAGCGCCGCGAACAAGGCGACGCGGCTCGCCAGCAGCGCGCGGCGCGTCTGCACGAGCTGTTGCTGCGCGGCGAGCAGGTCGCGCTGCGCGTCGAGCACTTCGAGGAAGGGCGTAGCGCCCGTGTCGTAACGCAGCTTCACGAGCCGCGCCCGCTCGCTCTGCGAGGCGAGCGTGGCGCGCGCAATGCGGGTTTGCTGCTCGAGCCAGTCGCGTGCGGAAAGCGCGTCGGCCACGTCGCGAAACGCGGCCTGGATGCTCTTCTCGTATTGCGCCACCGCCTCCTGCTCGCGCGCCTTCGCGAGCTCGAGGTTGCTGCGGTTGCGGCCCGCATCGAAGATGGGCACCGAGAGATTCGGCAGGAACAGCCACGCGCCGTTGGCCGAGCTGAACAGGTCGTGCAGGCCGGTGCTCGTGGTGCCGTAGGAACTCGTGAGCGTGATGCGCGGAAAGAACGCCGCGCGCGCCGCGCCGATGTTCGCGTTGGCCGCGCGCAGCTGATGTTCGGCGGCGGCGATGTCGGGCCGGTTTTCGAGCAGATCGGACGGCAGCCCCGCGCCCAGGTCGGGCCGCACGCTGGCGTCGTTCAACGGCGCGGTGGCCGGCGACAACTGCGCGGGCGCGCCGAGCAGCAGGTCGAGCGCGTGGGCCTCGGTAGCGCGTGCCTGTTCGAGCTGAGCGTCGAGCGTTTCGGCCTGTTGCAGCAGAATTTCCGCCTGCGTGAGATCGAGCCGCGCCACGGCGCCGGTTTCGAAGCGACGGCGGACAATGCGCAGCGACTCCTGGCGGCTCGTCATGGTTTCGCGCGCCAGCGTGATGCGTTCGTCGTATTCGCGCAGGGCGAGGTAGGCGTCGGCCACCTGGGCGATCAGGCTCACGGTGACGGCGCGGCGCGAGGCGTCGCTCGCGAGGAAGTTTTCCAGCGCCGCGTCTTTGAGATTGCGCACGCGGCCCCAGAGGTCCAGCTCCCAGCTGCTTTCCATGACGCTCAGGCTGTAGAAGCTGCCCGTTATCGACGAACTGCCGCCCATGCCCGCGAGAAAGCCCGTGGGCGCGCGAAAGCGGCCATAGGTCGCGCCGGCGTTGACGGTCGGAAACTGGTCCGCGCGCTGGATGCCGTAGCTCGCGCGGGCTTCCTCCACGCGCTGCACGGCCACGCGCAGGTCGCGGTTATGCGTGAGCGCCTCGTCGATCAAGGCCTGCAGCTGTGGGTCGGGAAAGTAGTCGCGCCAGCTGATCTGATTCACCGACGAGCCGCCCGGGGACGACGCAGCCGGGGCCGACGTGTCGGCGGGCCAGGCTGCGGGCACCGGCGGGGCGGGACGTTCGTAGTGCGGCGCGAGCGAGCAGGCCGCGAGTGCGACGGTTAGCGCGGCGGCTAGTGTGGTGGCAAATGAGGTGGAAAGCGCGGGGGAAAACACAGTGGCAAGCGTGCTGGCCACGGCCGATGCCGCGGCCCGGCGCGACAGCGCGCCTGACCGTTGGCGGGTCACGTGCGGCGTTTCGGGGGCGGTGTGCAGGGGTAGTGTCATGACCGGGTCATTGCCGATGGACAGATTCGATCGAGCGCAACAGCGGGCGGCGCAACTGAATTTTTGCCTTGTCTGACTTTTGACCCTTGATCTGCGTCAGTAGCGGCATGATCGACCGTCCGGGCGACGGGCAAGGCGGGCCGGGGCGCGCACGGAATGCGCGACAGAATGTGGAAGCGTCGTAATATATCGCTCTCTATAACGGTACGGGGAAGGCCATGTTGCGCAAGCTCGTTGTTTGCGGCGTGTTGTTGAGTTCAATGTTGGGTCTCGTGGCGCCAAAGAGCGCCCGGGCGGCCGACGAGGGAACCGTCAACGTTCTCTACGCGGGCTCGCTCGTCAATCTCATGGAGCGCAGCGTCGGTCCCGCGTTCGAAAAGGAAACCGGCTTGCGCTTTCGCGGCTACGCGGCGGGGTCGAACAAGATCGCCAACGAAATTCGTGGCAAGCTGCGGCGCGGCGACGTGTTCATCAGCGCGAGCCCGAAGGTCAACGCGAGCCTGACGGGCGCGGCCAACGGCGACCACGTGAGCTGGTACGTGAACTTCGCGGAGTCGCCGCTGCTCGTCGGCTACAACCCGCAGAGCCGCTTTGCCGCGGCCTTCAAGTCGAAGCGCTGGGACCAGGTGTTGCAGGAGCCGGGCATCCGCATTGGCCGCACGGACCCGAAGCTCGACCCCAAGGGCGCGTTCACGGTTGAACTCATGACGAAGGCCGCGCAGCTGTATGGCCAGCCCGACCTCGTCGAAAAGACGCTCGGCGCGCCCGAGAACCCCAATCAGGTGCTGCCCGAAGAGACCCTGGTGGGCCGGCTGCAATCGGGCCAGCTCGATGCCGGCTTCTTCTATTCGACCGAGACCTCTGACCTCAAGATTCCCGCCGTGCACCCAGCGCCTGAATTGCAGATCAAGGCGAGCTACACGCTCACCATTCTGTCCGACGCGCCGAACCAGGCGGGCGCCACGCGCTTCGTCAACTTCCTCTTGAGCGCGCAGGGCCGTGCGCTGCTGCACGAGCATGGCGTCGACGTGATCCGCCCGAAGGTGGTCGGCAACGTGCAGGCCATGCCGTCTTCGGTGCAGGCCGTCATCGACGCCGCCCAATGAAGCGCACGGCAGGGCGGCCGCTCTTCGCGCTCGCCATCCTGCTCGCGGTCTATCTGTGCGCGCCGTTCGTGGCGAGCGTGCCGCAGATCGGGCACGCGGACTGGGCCGGCGTGGACTGGCGGGCAACGTGGTCCGCAGTAGGCGTGTCGGCTGCGAGCGCGAGCGTGGCGGCGCTCGTCATTCTGGTGGGCGGCGTGCCGCTTGGTTACTGGCTTGCGCGTTCGTCGTCGCGCGGCATGGCGCTGCTCGGCTTCGTCGTGCAGTTGCCGCTGGCGCTGCCGCCGCTCACGAGCGGCGTGCTGTTGCTGTTTCTGCTCGGCCCGTATAGCTGGATTGGCCGCCTGACGAACGGCGTGCTCACCGATTCGTTCGCGGGCATCGTGCTCGCGGAAACGTTCGTGGCCGCGCCGTTTCTGATCGTGGCGGCGCGCTCGGCGTTCGCGTCCATCGACCCCGTGTTCGAAGACGTCGCGGCCACGCTGGGGCACCGCGCGGGCAGTCGCTTCTTCCGCGTGGCGCTGCCGGTCGCATGGCCCGCGATTCGGGCGGGGCTCGCGCTCGCCTGGCTGCGCGCGTTCGGCGAATTCGGCGCGACGGTGATGGTCGCGTATCACCCGTACTCGCTGCCCGTGTACACCTACGTCGTCTTCGGTGGACAGGGCTTGCCCGCGATGATGCCGCTGCTGCTGCCCACGCTCGTGATCGCCGTGGCGTGCGCCATGCTCTCTGTGTACAGCCGCGGCGTGCGCGATACGAAGACCCTGGCGCGGCCCGCGAACGGCGACGAGGCGGCATTCGCGCCGGCGTGTTCCGTGGCGGACGCGGCGGCGCAGCGTCTGCCGATGAATCTGACGTTGAGTCTCACGAAGCATCTCGGCCCGTTCAGCCTCGACGTCCACTGGGCGCCCACGACGCGCCGCCTCGCGATCATCGGGCCTTCGGGCTCCGGCAAGTCGCTCACGCTGCGCCTCATTGCGGGCCTCGAACACAACGAAGCGGGCAGCGTGCAACTGGGCGAACGCGACCTGGGCGCGTTGCCGCCGGAGCGCCGGCAGGTGGGCTACATGCCGCAGGACTACGGGCTCTTCCCGCACATGACGGTGGCCCAGCAACTGGCCTTTCCCGTGGATGCCGATGCCGTGGGTGCGCGCTACTGGGTCGAGCATCTCGGTCTTGCCACGCTGCTCGGCAGGCTGCCGCATCAACTCTCGTTCGGCCAGCGCCAGCGCGTGGCGCTTGCGCGCGCCTTGACGCGCCACAGCCACGTGCTGCTGTTCGACGAACCGTTCTCCGCGCTGGATACGCCACGTCGCCGCCGCTTGCAGCGGTCGCTGCGCGAGTTGCAGCGCGAGCTCTCGGCGGTCACGGTGATCGTCACGCACGATCCCGACGAGGCCGCGCTGCTCGCCGACGAAGTGCTCGTGCTGGAACGTGGCCGCGTGCTCCAGGCGGGCACGGTGGAGCACGTCTTCAGCCGGCCGGCGAACATGCGCGTGGCGGACCTGCTGGGGCTGCGCAACGTGGGCAGCGGCGTGATGCGTGCGCCGGGCGTGATCGAGGTGAACGAACGGCTCGCCATCGAAACGTCGGACCGATCCATCGCGGTGGGCGAGCACGTGATGTGGCGTGTGACGTCGCGCGCCGTGCGGCTCGAAGAGGGGTCGTGTGGGTTCGACGCGCGGGTGGAATCCGTTGAACTGCGCAACGGGGAGCGCTTTGCGCGCGTGGAGGTGGCGGGCGTGTCGTTCGATTTCGCGGCGGGCGAGACGGCGCTCGTGGAGCAGGCGCCTTGCCGGGTGGTGGTCGAGGCCGAAGGGGTGGGGGTGTGGAGGCAGGAAGGGCACGCAGGCGTGACGGCGCAGTCTTGCACGTCGCTAGCGCCGGTTTAGATAACAAACTTGTAATCCACGGGTCAGCTTCCGGACAGTGCGGGAACACCAGAATGGGTACAACTCTTCACCGACCACAGCGTGGAGAGCCCGAAGGCCGGTCCATGGTGGACACGGCCGCTATGCTCCCGGAGGTGAATACCATGAAGACCCTGATCCGTGCCCTGCTGCTCTCCTGCGCCCTGAGCGCGCCCGTCCTTGCTTTCGCGCAGACCGCGAATGCGCCCGTCACGCGTGCCGAAGTGCGTGCCGATCTGATTCAGGTGGAAAAGGCCGGCTATCGGCCTGGCAACAACGACGTGCACTACCCGTCCGACATCCAGGCCGCCGAAGCGAAGGTGGCCGCGCAGGACGACAGCACGCTCGCCATGCAGTCGATGGGCGGCATGGCGGCGGGTAGCGCGCAATCCGGCGTGGCCGCCGCATCCTCCACGACCACCAGCACGCCGTCGCTCTTCCTGCACCATTGAGCCGCGACCGCGCGCCACGCCGTGTTTCGTCAGAGAAGCGCGTGGCGCGCCACCCAGGCCATGCACCACACATCCCGCATGGCGCCTAAAATCAGGAACACCGCCGGTCCGTATCTGGCATCCGGCACGCGGGTTCTTCTCCTGAGGACAGGCAGCCATGAATGCTCGAGACGTCCGTTTAGTTCGACCTCTCGCCGCGGCGTTGTCCGCGGCTGCTCTCGTTACGTCCGTCTCGCTCGCCTCATGCAACGGCACGGCGTGCTTCGGCATGGATAGCTGCGGCGGCGGCACAGGCCCGCTGCCGAGCGTCGGCGTTTCGGGCACGGCCGCGACGGGCCGGGCGCTCGCCGGCGCCGCGGTGAGTTTCGGTTGCGCGGACGGTTCCGCCTCCACCACATCGGACAGCGGCGGGCGTTACAGCGTCACGTTCAATGCCTCGCTTCCCTGCATTCTGGCCGCAAGCTCGGCCGGCACGACGCTGCATTCGGTGGTCTTCGCAGGCGGCACGATCAACACGACGCCGGAGACCGAACTCATGCTCGTCTACCTCGCGGCGCAACTCGGCACATCGGTGAGCGGTCTTGTCGCCAGCTTGCCGAACAATACGCACTTCCAGCAGGCGCTTTCGAACGGGACTAACGTGCTGGCGGCGCAGTCCGCCGTGGTCGCGAACCTTCAGCAGCGCTACACCGTGACGCTTGCGCAGCCGTCGTTTCTCACGACGCCGTTCGTCGTGGGGCAGCCTGGCGTGGATAGCGACCTCGATGCGCTCGCGAAGGCGGGCGCGATCGATTCCAATGGCCTGCCCGATGCCGCGGCCGTTTCGTTGCTGGCCCAGGCGGGCAGTGCGCATCCGCTGTAGCTAGCGGCAGCACTCAGCCCGCGGACCGCAGACGCCGCGCGGGCGCCGATTTAACCGCACGGCTGCCATTGCGGTTGCCACTGCGGTCGTTGCTGCGGTTATCACTGCCGCTGCCGCGTGGCTGACCCGCTCGGCCTTCCGTCACCTTCATCTTCATTTCATCCAGCAATTCCTCGTGCAACTCGCGCAGCACCTTGACGAACGCAGAGGCCAGCCTGTCGCGCGGACGGTTCGGCGGAAACAGCAGATAGGTGGGAAACAGCACCGCGGGCGAGAACGGACGAATTGCGATATCCGGCCCCGCGAAGTCGCGCGCCACGATGGGATGCGCGAGCGTGACACCCAGTCCGCAGCGCACCAGCTCGCAACAGATCGCGGTGTACTGCGCCTCGATGGCGAGCACCCGTTCCACGCCCGCACGCAGAAACACCTCGTCCATCTGCGTGCGCGTGCCGTCCCCCTGGCATAGCGAAATGAACGACTCGCCTTGCAGATCCGCGGGGCGAATCACGGCCTTCTTCGCGAGCCGGTGGTTGGCGGGCAGCACGCACAGTGCGGGCACTTTCGAGAGCGGCTCCACTTCGCAGTTCGATGCTTCGCTAATGTAGACCGCTACGCCCAGGTCGCAGAACTGCGAGGCCGTCCAGTGATTCACGGTGCCCGACGTGTTCACATGCAGCGACACCGTGACCTCCGGATAAAGCTTCTGAAACCGCTTGATGGCATGCGGCACGAGCGTGAGCCCGGCCGAGGGCATGGCCGCAATGCGCAGGCGCCCCGTGCCCAGGTTGCGGATCTGCGCCGCCGCATTCGTGAGCCCTTGCAGGCCCACATACGCGCGCTCCACTTCGCGGAAGAACGCGGTGCCTTCGCTCGTCGGAATGAGGCGGGCGCCCGTGCGCTGAAACAGCGTGAGCCCGGTCTCGCGTTCCAGCTGCGAAATCAGGCGGCTCACGTTCGGCTGCGAGGTGAAGAGCGCCTTGGCTGCCGCGGTCATGGACCCTGCCACCATCACCGCCCGAAATGCCTCGATGTGCTTGAGATTCAACGTTGGTTCTCCTGTTTCCGTGCGACCGCACGCCCGTATTCACATGCGTCGGGGCAAACCCTGGGGTATATCAACCCTGCATAGGTCGGTATTTTATTCGTATTGGACGATATGGGTTGCTGCGCGCGAGACTTCGATGCATCGGCGGGAGGTACACAGCCGAACCACCGCTCCCCACATACGAATGGAGATCGCCGTCATGAACAAAGCGTTGCGCCACCGTTCCCTTTCATTGCCGCACGTGCTTGCCGCCGCGCTGGCCGTCGCCGGCGTCTTCGCCACGACGCTTGCCGCGCAGGCCGAAACCACGCTGTACGTCGCCAACGTCGGCGGCTCCAACGAGCAGCTCTATCGCCAGAAGATCATTCCGCCGTTCGAGAAAGCGCATGACGTGAAGATCGTCTACGTCGCGGGCAACTCCAGCGACACGCTCGCGAAACTGCAGGCGCAAAAGGGCCACCAGCAGATCAACGTCGCCGTGATGGATGACGGCCCCATGTACCAGGCTATGCAACTCGGCCTGTGCGCGAAGGTGGACGACGCGCCCGTCATGAAAGACCTCTATCCGCTCGCACGCCTGGGCGCGACGGCGGTGGGCGTGGGCATGGTGGCAACGGGCATCGGCTACAACGAACAGGCGTTCAAGAAGCTGGGCCTGCCCGCGCCGGATTCGTGGAAGGTGCTGGAAGACCCGCATGTGAAGGGCAAGCTCGGCGTGCCGCCCATCACGAACACCTACGGTCTGCACACGCTCGTGATGCTCGCGCGCATGAACGGCGGCGGCGAAAAGAACATCGACCCCGGCTTCACCGCGATGACGAAGCAGGTCGCGCCCAACGTGCTTTCGTGGGCGCCCACGCCCGGCGAAATGGACGGACTCATGCAGTCCGGCGACGTGATCGTCGCGCCCTACGGCAGCGGTCGCGCGGTGGCGCTGCAAAACACGGGCTTCCCGCTCAAGTTCATTTACCCGAAGGAAGGCGGCGTCGCGCTGCAGGTGGCCGCCTGCGTGCTCGCGGAAAACGCGCAGCCGCAGCTTTCGCAGCAGTTCGTGCAGTACCTGCTGAGCCCCGAAGTGCAGGTGTTGCAGGCGCAGGGCATTGGCCTCGGTCCCGTGAACAAGACCGTGAAGCTTTCGCCCGACGTTGCCGCACGTGTGCCGTATGGCCCCGATCAGATCGCGAAGCTCACGACAATGGATTGGACCACGATCAATCAGCATCGCACCGAGTGGACCGAACGCTGGAACCGTTCGGTCGAGCGGTGAGCGGCACATCGCATGCAAACGCGCGCCGCGTGCGCGCCCGTGCTTCCGGCAAGGATGAACGTTGATGAGCTTCCTGACCCTGCAAGGCATTTCCAAACGCTACGGCGACTTCACGGCGATCGAGCACATCGATCTTTCGGTTGAGCGCGGCGAGTTTCTCTCGCTGCTCGGGCCGTCGGGCTGTGGCAAGACGACGACGCTGCAGATGGTGGCGGGCTTCGTCTCGCCCACGACGGGCCGCATCACGCTCGATGGCCGCGACATTACGCATGAGCGCCCCGAAAGGCGCGGCATCGGCGTGGTGTTCCAGAGCTACGCGCTGTTTCCGCACATGACGGTGGCGGGCAACGTCGGCTTCGGCCTGGAAATGCGCAAGATGAAGCGCGCGCAGCGCGAGGAGCGCATTGCCGAGGCACTCGAACTCGTGCGGCTGCGCGGGCTCGACGCGCGCTATCCGAAGGAGCTGTCGGGCGGCCAGCGGCAGCGCGTGGCGATTGCGCGCGCCATCGCGATGCAGCCCGAACTGCTGTTGCTCGACGAACCGATGTCGAACCTCGATGCGAAGCTGCGCGAGGAGATGCACATCGAACTGCGTGCCATCCAGAAGCGGCTCGGCATTACCACGATCCTCGTCACGCACGATCAGGTGGAAGCGATGACGATGAGCGACCGCATCGCCGTGATGCACGGCGGCAAGATTGCGCAACTCAGCACGCCATTCGATGCCTACGAGCGGCCCGCCACGCCGTTCGCGTCCACGTTCCTTGGCCGCACCAACACGCTGCAAGGCGAGGTGCTGCGCCGCAATCCGCGCTGCGCTGAAGTGGCGGTGGCGGGCACCACGCTGCACGTGCCGCACGAAGGGCGTCACGTGGATGGCGCGGTGAACGTCTATATCCGGCCCGAAAAGGTGCGGCTCGTGAACGGCGATGCGCGTGCGGGCGATGGACGGTTGATCGGCCGCGTCGTGACGCGTGTGTTCGTCGGCAATCAATGGTTGCTTGTGGTGGACACGGCGCTGGGCCGCATGCACGTGGCGCAGCCCAACTACGGCGCACCGCCGCCGGACGAAGGCCACGAAGTCGCACTCGCCTGGACCGACGACGACCTGCGCGTGCTGGGCCGGGAGGACACGCATGGCCACGCTTGACGACCCGCGCGGCGGTGCCGCGCCCTGGCTGCTCTCCGCGCCCGCGCTGCTGCTTTTTGTGGGACTGCTGTTCGTGCCGCTGCTGCTCACGTTCATGCTCTCGTTTCACGTGTTCAGCGACGTGGCCGGCGTGCAGCCCGGCTATACGTGGAGCAATTACCTCGAAGTCGTGACGGACCCGTACTACGGCACGATCTTCCTGCGCACGGCCGGTCTCGCGTTTGCCGTGACGCTGCTCTCCATCGTGCTCGGCGTGCCGGAAACCATCGTGCTCGCGCGCATGCGCCGGCCGTGGCAGTCCATCTGTCTGCTGATCGTGCTGGGGCCGCTGCTCATTTCAGTCGTGGTGCGCACGCTGGGCTGGCAGATCCTGCTCGGCAACAACGGTGTGATCAACAGCGTGCTGCGCGCGCTCGACGTGACCGACGAACCTATCCGCTTCGTCTTCACGATGACCGGCGTGATCATCGCGCTTACGCACGTGCTGGTGCCGTTCATGGTGATGTCAGTGTGGGCCACGCTGCAAAAGCTCGATCCGCAGGTGGAATGGGCAGGGCGTTCGCTGGGGGCATCGCCGCTGCGCGTGTTTCGTCGCGTGGTGCTGCCGCAGATTCTGCCGGGTGTGCTCTCGGGTTCCATCATCGTGTTCGCACTGTCGGCCTCGGCGTTTGCCACGCCCGCGCTGATCGGCGGGCGGCGCCTGAAAGTGGTGGCCACGGCCGCCTACGACGAATTTCTCGGCACGCTGAACTGGCCGCTCGGCGCGAGCATCGCGGTGCTGCTGCTGATGGCGAACGTGGCGATCGTGATGGGGTGCAGCCGCCTCGCCGAACGTCGTTTCAAGCACATCTTCGACTAGCGCCACGGAGACGCCATGAAACAGAACGGATTCCTGGGCCTTGCCTACAACGCGTTGTTTCTCACGTTCATTCTTGCGCCGCTCGTCGTCGTGATGCTGGTCGCGTTCACGGACAAGGGCTATATCTCGATGCCTTTTGACGGCGCCTCGCTGCGCTGGTTTCGCGCGATCCTGGAAAACGGCGACATCGTCTCGGCCTTCTGGCTTTCGGTGCGGCTCGCGTTCGCGGCGGCCACCATCGGCGTGGTGCTCGCGGTGCCCGCGGCGCTCGCGATTGCGCGCTACCGCTTTCCGGGCCGCGGCGCGCTGATGGGCTTCTTCCTCTCGCCCATGATGATTCCCGCTGTCGTGCTCGGCATCGCGTTTCTGCGCTTTCTTTCGCTGCTGAAGCTGGGCGGCTCGTTCTGGGCGCTCGTCGCCACGCACGTGGTGATCGTGCTGCCGTATGCACTGCGGCTGGCGCTTTCGTCTGCGGTGGGGCTTGACCGCGACGCGGAGCGTGCCGCGCTTTCGTGCGGCGCAAGCCGCTTCACCGCGTTTCGCCGCGTCGTGCTGCCGATGATCCGCACGGGCGTGGCGGGCGGCTGGCTGCTCTCGTTCATCCAGAGCTTCGACGAACTCACGATGACCATTTTCGTCGCGACGCCGGGCACCACGACACTGCCCGTCGCCATGTACAACCAGATCGCGCAGACCATCGATCCGCTCGTCACGTCGGTGTCGGCGGTGCTGATCGTGGGCACCGTCGTGCTGATGGTGGTGCTTGACCGGCTGGTGGGCCTCGATCGCATCCTGATTGGAGAAGTTCGATGACGTCTGCTGTGCAAACCAGCGTCAGCACAAGCGCCGACGTGCTCGTCGTGGGCGGCGGTCTCGTCGGCTCCGCCGTGGCCTATGGCCTTGCCCGCGAAGGCGCACGCGTGACCGTGCTCGATGAAGACGACGGCGGCTTTCGCGCGTCGCGTGGCAACTTCGGCCTCGTGTGGATTCAGGGCAAGGGCTACGGGCTTTCGCCGTATGCGCGCTGGTCGCGCAGTTCGGCGACGCGCTGGCCGTCGCTGGCGGCGGCGTTGCTCGAAGAAAGCGGCGTGGACGTTGCGTTGCGCCAGCCCGGCGGCTTCCACTTCTGCTTTTCCGACGACGAACTCGCCGAGCGCGAGCGGCGCCTTGCCACCTTGCGCGACGAACTGGGCGAGTACCCGTTCGAAATGCTCGATCACCGCGAAGTGCGCGAGCGGTTGCCCGACGTAGGCCCCGCCGTGCTGGGCGCGAGCTACACGCCGATGGACGGCCACGTGAATCCGCTCAAGCTGCTGCGCGCACTGCACGTGAGCATGCAGCGGCGCGGCGTGCGGCTCGTGTCGGGCGAGCACGTTGCGCGCATCGATGCGGCGCCAGGCACGCAGGGCGGCTTCGTCGTGCACGGCCGGCATGGCACGTATCGCGCGGCGCGCCTCGTGCTGGCCGCGGGGCTCGGCAATCGCGCGCTCGCACCGCTGGTCGGACTCCATGCACCCGTGGCGCCGAATCGCGGCCAGGTGCTGGTCAGCGAACGCGTCGCACCGTTCCTTCACTACCCGACGCTGAACGTGCGGCAGACCGACGAAGGCACCGTGCAATTCGGCGATTCGATGGAAGAGGTCGGCTTCAACGACTTCACGACCACGCGCGTGCTGAGCGACATCGCACAACGCGGCGTGCGTGCGTTTCCGATGCTGCGTCACGTGCGCCTCGTGCGCATGTGGGCCGCGCTGCGCGTCTACAGCCCCGACGGTTTTCCGATCTACGACCAGTCCGAAGCGCATCCGGGCGCGTTCGTCGTGACGTGCCACAGCGGCGTGACGCTCGCGGCCGCCCACGCGCTGCGCATTGCCCCGTGGATTGCCGGGGCACATCCCATGCCCGACGAACTGCCGGCTTTCTCCGCGCGCCGCTTCGAAGACGCAGCTGAACCGATCCTCGCTCACTGAAACCGACATGACTTCTCAAACTGCTTATCCGCTGTTCAAGCCGCTGCCGGCCGAAGGCGCAACGCACGAAACCGCGCTCGCGCGCATCTGGTTCAACGACCAGCCGCTTGCCGTGCCCACGGGTCGGTCCGTGGCCGCCGCGCTGCTCGCGGCGGGCGTGTCGCGGTTTCGCGCGACGCCTGTCTCGGGTTCGCCGCGTGCGCCGTACTGCATGATGGGCGCGTGCTTCGAATGCCTCGTGGAAATAGACGGCGTGCCCAGCCGCCAAAGCTGCATGGTGGAAGTGAAGGACGGCATGCGCATCCGCTCCCAGGAAGGCGCGCGCGATTTGCCGCCCGTGAATGCCGACTTGCCGGAGACCGTTCATGGCCGCTGATTTCGCTTCGGAAAACGTCGACGTCGTCGTAGTGGGCGCCGGTCCCGCGGGCATGAGCGCGGCCACGCGCGCGGCGCGTGCGGGCCTTTCGGTGGTGCTGCTCGACGAGCAAGACGCCGTGGGCGGCCAGATCTATCGCGCCATTGGCCGCGCCGACGCGCAGCGCAAAGAGATTCTGGGCCCCGACTACGCAGCCGGTGCGTCGATTGCCGATGCGTTTGCGCAATCGGGCGCGCGGCACGTGGCGAATGCGTCGGTGTGGCAGGTCACGCGCGAGCACGCGGTCCACTACTTGAAGGACGGCAAGGTGGGCAGCTTCGAGGCGAAGCGCGTGATTCTCGCGAGCGGTGCGCTGGAGCGGCCGTTTCCCATTCCGGGCTGGACGCTGCCCGGCGTCATGACGGCGGGCGCGGCGCAGATCCTGCTGAAGAGCGCGGGCGAGGTGCCTGCTTCGGCGCCTGTGCTTGCGGGCTGCGGACCGCTGCTGTACCTGCTCGGCTGGCAGTACGTACGTGCAGGCGTGCCCATTCGCGCGCTCGTCGATACGACGCGGCACGAGGACCGTTGGCGCGCGAAGCGGCATCTGCTCTCGGCGCTGCGCGCGTGGCCGTTTCTCAGCAAGGGCCTGCACCTGATCCGCACGCTGCGCGAGGCGCGCGTGCCCATCTACGAAGCTGCGGACAACCTCAGCGTGGAGGGCAAAGCGGACAGTAACGGCGTGCAGCGTGCCACAGCGCTTTCGTTCACGAGCCAGGGGCACACGCATCGCATCGAAGCCGACGTGATTCTGCTGCATCAGGGCGTGGTGCCCAATACGCAATTCACGCAGGCGTTGCGAGCAACGCATCGCTGGAACGACGCGCAACTCTGCTTCACCCCGCAGGTGGACGCATGGGGCGAACTCGACGTGCCCGGCATCTTCGTGGCGGGCGACGGCGCCGGCATTGGCGGCGCGCAGGCCGCGGCGGAGCAGGGCACGCTCGCGGCGCTTGCCGCTACGGCGCAACTGGGTGCCATCGATACCGCTACGCGCGACCGCGAGGCCGCCGTGCATCGCGCGGCGCTGGAACGTGTGATGCGCATTCGTCCGTTCCTCGACAGCCTCTACCGGCCACGCGACGCGAACCGCATTCCCGCGGACAGCACCGTGGTCTGCCGCTGCGAGGAAGTGACGGCGGGCGAGCTGCGCGGCTTCGTGGCGCTGGGCTGCGTGGGCCCGAACCAGGCGAAGTCGTTCGGCCGCTGCGGCATGGGGCCGTGCCAGGGGCGCATGTGCGGGCTCACCGTGACCGAGGTCATCGCGGATGCGCGCAAGGTGTCGCCCGAGGAAGTGGGCTACTACCGCATTCGTCCGCCTATCAAGCCGCTTACGCTGGGA
This sequence comes from Paraburkholderia sp. SUR17, assembly GCF_029536165.1. Lineage (NCBI taxonomy): Bacteria > Pseudomonadati > Pseudomonadota > Betaproteobacteria > Burkholderiales > Burkholderiaceae > Paraburkholderia > Paraburkholderia sp. SUR17. The sequence continues at coordinate 2,222,612 of NZ_CP120509.1, read as the reverse complement.
GAGCTTGCCGGTGAATGACGCCATTGCTCTTGCTGCGAACGTCGTGGAGGAAGCCGACGTCCTCGTGATCGGCGGCGGCTTGCACGGCACGAGCAGCGCGTTTCACCTCGCACGACGCGGTGCGAGTGTGATCGTGCTGGAAGCCGACTACGTGGCACGCCATTCGTCGGGCGTGAATGCGGGTGGCGTGCGTACCTTGGGCCGGCCGTTGCCCGAGATTCCGCTTGCGCTCATGTCGCGCGAGATCTGGCATGCGCTGCGCGACACCGTGGGCGACGACGGCGGCTTCGTTCCCTCAGGGCAACTGAAGATTGCCGAGACCGACGCCGAACTCGATGAATGCCGCGAGCGCGTGGCCTTGCTCGAAGCGCACGGCTTCACGCACGAGAAGATCGTGGATCGCGAGACTGTGCTCGCCTTGGAGCCCGCGCTCGCAAAGCACGTGACGGGCGGCATCTGGGTGGAGCGCGACGGTTACGCGTTGCCGTTTCGCACCACAACCGCGTTTCGTCTCGCGGCGCAACGCCACGGCGTGCGCTTTCACGAAGGCACGCCCGTGACGCGCATCGAGCCGCGCGGATCGCGCTGGATGGCTCACACCGCGCGCGGTGTGTTCGCGGCGCAGAAGCTGCTGGTGGCGGCCGGTGCGTGGTCGGGCGAACTGGCGCGGCAGGCGGGCGAGCCAGTGCCCGTGCATCCCGAAGGGCTCATGCTGATGGTCACGCATCGCGTGGCGCCGTTCTGCCGCGCGACGCTGGGCGCCACAGGCCGGCCGCTGTCGTTCAAGCAGTTCGACAACGGTACCGTGGTGATTGGCGGCAAGCTGATCGGTATCGCAGATCTGCCGGGGCGCCACGGCGAAGTGGACTTTCTGAGGCTCGTGAAGAGCGCGCAGACCGTGGTGGACCTGTTTCCGCACTTGAGGCATCTGGGCATCAACCGCGCGTGGGCCGGCGTGGAAGCGTTCACGGACGATTCGCTGCCGGTCATCTCGGCAAGCCGTACCGCGTCGAACCTCTACTACTCGTTCGGCTATTGCGGCAGCGGCTTTCAGCTGGGGCCGGGCTGCGGACGTCTGGTGTCCGAACTGATGCTGGACGGCGAGGCGTCGTTGCCGCTGGACGCGTTCAGGATCGATCGCTTCGATGCGGCGGCGCCTGCGTCTGCAGAGGTTGAAGGTGCCAATGCCCACGTCGCCGCGCATTGAGCGGTAGACGGGTCGCCTTTTCAATCCTCTTTCAATCCTTTCTCATGCGTGCTGCGCCGCGCTCCTTTGCGACGCAGCACGCTACTGTTCGCCGCGCCACCGCTTCACCTCGTATTCCCGGCGCGGCTTCGTTCAACCTCTCGTCTCGCCGTCACGGCGAAGGAGCGCACAAGCGTATGTCCGATATCGTTCGTATCGAAACCAATCAGCGTATGAGCCGCGTGGTGAAGGCCGCGGGGCTCGTGTTCATCGGCGGCCAGACGTCGGCCGATCCCGCGCCTGACGTCAAGGTCCAGACCGCGAAGGTGCTGGAGAAAATCGACGGCTTTCTCGCCAAAGCCCGCATCGACAAGACGCAGCTCGTTTCCGCGCAGGTGTGGCTCGCCAACATCGAGCGCGACTTCGCGGGCATGAATGAAGTGTGGGACGCATGGGTGCCCGAAGGTTGTGCACCCACGCGCGCCACGGTGGAGGCGAAGCTGGCCGCGCCGCATCTGCTCGTGGAGATTGCGGTGGTCGCGCTCGCGTAACCGTATGGGCGCCCGCATGCTGCGGTGCAGAGGCCATGCAGCATGTAAATGGCCTGCAAGGTAGGGCTTGCTGCCGTACCATGCCCCCATTGCCATGACCTGGGGTGTCCGCACATGATCGGCAACATCGAACTGTTATCGCGCCTGCTGCTTGCGGCGCTGCTCGGCAGTGTCATCGGCTTCGAGCGCGAACGACTCAACTGGGCCGCGGGCCTGCGCACGCACATGCTGGTGTGCGTGGGCTCCGCGTTGATCATGCTGGTGTCGGCGTTCGGTTTTGCCGACGTACTCGGCCAGAAGGACGTCGTGCTCGACCCGTCGCGGGTCGCCGCGCAGGTGGTTTCCGGCATCGGCTTTCTGGGCGCCGGGTCCATTCTGCTGCGTGGCGAGATCGTGCGCGGGCTCACGACGGCGGCGAGCTTGTGGTCCGTTGCGGGCATCGGGCTCGCGGTGGGCGGCGGCATGTACACCGCCTCGGTGGGCGCGACGGTCATCATCCTTGCCATTCTCGCGGGCGTCAAACCGTTGGAACGACGCTTCATTTCGGTGCGGCAGCGACGCAGCATCGAACTGGTGGTGGAGCGCGGCAGCATTTCGCTCGATACCATTCACAGCGTGCTCGACACGGGCAGCGTGCGGGTCAAGCAGTTCATCGTCCAGCAGTCGGAAGACGACCCCGATCTCGATGACGTATCCATCGCTTTTTCGCGCGTTACCGAAGGCGAATTCCAGGCCGTGTGCGAGCGGCTCGAAGCGATTGCTGGCGTGAAGTCGTGCAGGCATTCCGAGTGAGAGGCATCGCGTTCAACGATCCATGCTCAGCGGTTCGTGCTCCAGACCACATCGCTATCCACGGCGTAGAGGCGGCAGCCGGTATGGCCCGCCGCGCACTGCACGAGCGCGGACGAGAGCGCATCGAGCCCCGACGCCGTGCCCCATGCGCCATCGGGCGCAATCGCAAACGCACGTGGCCGGCGTGCCTTGAGAAAGTCCGCGTAGGCGGCGCGCCCTTTGGCGGAGAGATACGGCACCGCGTTCGCATTGGCGAGCGCAGCGAAGTTCGTGCGCGGCGGGGCGGACACGTCGCGCGGCCACACCACTGCGTTGTCCACGGCGTAGAGCCGGCAATACTGCGTGACGGCCCAGCATCGCTTCATCGCGGCCTCGCTGGCATCGAAACCGCCCGACGCCCATGCGCCGCTGGTGATGCCAATGGCGATCGCGCGCGGCAACGGCGCCGCGAGAAAGCCGCGATAGAGCGTCTCCTTCTGCGCGTCGTCCAGATAGGGCACCGCGCTGAGATCGCCGATGTCGGCGTAGGACGTGGCGTGCGGACCACGCCCCGGAAGATACTCGGGGTTCACCTCGCGGCCCGGCATGCCGATGCTCGCAAGAAACGCGTCGGCCTTTTGCACCCATAGCGGCAAGCCCGCGCCGGAAGCCGTCATTGCGTGCGCGTCTTTCTGGAAGGGGCCGTAGTCCACCAGTTGCGCGCGGCCGCCGTTCGCCGTGTATTGGCGGAACATGGCCTGCCATGTGGGCGTGGCGAAGGTCTGATCGTTGTCGCCGTAGAACCACATGGAAGGCAGTTTCGTGCGTGCTCCCAGTTGCGCTGCGGCGGCGACGAGGCTTGCATCCGGCGAGCGGCAGTCGGACTCCTTCACGCCGCCCGCGAAGTTGAGCAGGCCCTTCACGTCAGGCGGATTCAGCGAGCCGAACGCGAGCGTGTTCCAGCCGCCCATGCTCTTGCCAGCCACGACGATGCGTGACGCGTCGATGCCGGGCAGGTCTTTCACGTCGTCGAGCACCTTGCAGATGTCGCGCGCGGCGTCGAGCCCGATCGCCGTCACGTCGCAGCCGTGCGGCACCAACTGGCCTTCGGAGCCCGCGTAGCCGCGCATCATCGGCATGGCAACGGCATAGCCGCGCGAGAGGAAGTAATACGGGATGAATTCGTCGGCGACGCGCGGCGCATTGGCCGGGTCGTGCGAAGCGCCGTGATTGACGAGCGCGAGCGGAAACGGGCCGCCCCGCCCGGGCATGTACAGCGTGACCTGCAGCCGCACAGGCGGCGACGACTGCACCGGCACCATGACGATGCGCTCGTTGAGCGGGGCGCCGGGTTGCGTCGAAGACCCTGGCTCCGACACGGCGGCGGCGCCGCGCACGGGCAGCAGTGCACCGCAGAGCGCGAACAGCAGCGAAACGAGAACTGAGGGGGAAGGCGTCATCCGGCGTGGCGGTGCTCTGCCTCGCTGCTTGCCATGCGAGGCCGTATCCGTACGAATGCTGATGCACGGTTAACGGCCGCAGCCGGAAAAACATGAGGGTTGACGTTTCGCTCGCCAGATCCGTCAGCTTGCCACCGGCGAGGCGAGGTTGGCCCAGTCGTGCAGGAAGATCTGCTGGAAATAGGCGGCAGCCTCGGCGTGGTGGATGATGAGCCCCGCGTCGCGGTTTCTCAGCGTGCCGTCCGCGGACCAGTTCTGGCTGCTCACCATGACCGTGCTGCCGTCCACCACGATGCCCTTGTTGTGCACATTCGCCTGACGTCGCAGCACGGAGGGGGGCACGCCGGCATTCGCGAGCTTTTCCACCCAGGCGTCGGTCTGGTACTGGCTCGTGATGAGGCGCACGTCGAGCCCTTTATCTACGAGTGTTTTGACTGCCGCGATCAGCGCGTCGTGGTCTTCGTCCCCGGCGTGGCCGCTCGGGTGGATGTACTGCGTCTGCATATAGAACGTCTGTTGCGCGGAGTCGATGAGCGCCTTGACGTGCGCGTGGTAGTTGTCCGGCGTGAGCAGCGGCTGGATGCGGACGGTGTCCGCGAGCGTGCGCGGCGCGAAGAATTCGCGCGGAGCCTTGCCGGCGGCGAACATCTCGAGCATCCCGGGCGGAACGCCTTCGTTGAGCATCGCCATGCGTGCCGCTACGCCGGCGCTTGTCGTTGCGGCCTGCGCGATGGCTTCGCTCGCCACGTCGTAGTCGTGCTGTAAAAACGCGCGGAACGTGGCGGCCAGTTTGTCGCTGGTGGCAATGACGTGCCAGTCGCGATCGCTATTCGCGGCGATCTTGCGGGCTGCGGCCGGGTCCGAGAGATCAATCTCCGGCTGGTTGCTGTTGTTCCAGTTGCCCGACGAGAGCCAGAACGTGTCGTCTTCGCGCACCGCGACCTTGATGTGATACGCGTTCGGATAGATCCACACAGGCGCCTTCGGGTCCGAATTCGTGAGCGCCCAGGTGCCGTTGAAATGGTCGCCGAGCGACTCGTGCAGGTCGGCTTGCGTCTCTTCGTCGGTCTGATCCGCCGTGTGATTTTTCGCAGGGTGGTCGAGCGTGAGCGTCATCGTCTTGCCGCCCGCGAGTGCGGCTTCGACGGCCGAGAGCACGTGTGCGGACGTGAAGTCGTACATGCCCACCACGAGATTCTCGCGAACGCCCGCGAGGAAATTCGAGAGCTGCGCCCAGCCGGCGTCGGGGCTCGCGTGCAGCACGAGCGTGACGGGCGCCGTCACTTCATCGAGACTCGCGCCTGGCGCAGGGGTGTAGGGCTCTTGCGGCTTGTGAGCGCGCGCGGCGAAGAACGCCGTGAGCGGGGCGGGGTGCTGCGGCGCGGCGTTGCCTTTGCCGTCGAAGAAAATCTCGCCGTCAAAGTCGGGTTGCCGAAGCTCCTGGCGCGCTTCCGCGAGGGCCAGATAACGCGCGGGGTCGAGCGCGCGCATTTGTTCCATCGGATTGGCCGCGCGCACGTCGACGGGGATGTTGTCGAGCGTGGCGGGCAAGTGCGCGCGCAGGGCGGCGACGTGATCGGGCTGGGCCGTGACGACGATGGCGTGCTGGGCCGGCGCCGCGGCGGTACGCCAGCTGAGGCCGGTGCGCACTGAAAGCACGCCTGCCTTCGCGAAGGTGCTCTGGTTTTTGTGTAGCGCGTTGAGTGCGTCTTGTGCGTTCGGTGAGTTCGATGCGGGCATGGCAGCCTCCTCCGTGGACGATGTAAGGCCCTTGCAAGCGCGCTGGCGTGCGGGCGTGCGGTGCGGCCAGCCCGTTCCTGCGCGTATCAACGCTTTCCATCGTGCAGGGCGCCTGTGGCAGCGGCGTGACGGGATTCGGTGTGGGAGGAAGTGGCGTTGCTGGCGTGCTGTTTTATGCGATGCGGAGCAATGCGATGCCGAGTGCTGCCCGAGCCGCCGCTCGCGGCCCGAAGTGCGACGCACTAAGGTTTTGCAGCCGTATTGACGATAACCCCGACGGGGACGCGCATTTCGCGCGTAGCGCGCAACAGCTTCGAACATCACGGACCATGAAGCCATGAAGCCGCCACAACACCAATATTGCTTTCCGAACCTGCTGGAAGCGTTCTTTGTGCTGGTCGCGTTGTACTTCGGGGAGATGCTGGTCAACGCGATCATCGCGCAGCCGGGCCGCAGCGCGGGGCTACAACCCATGGCGATCTACAGCATCGGCCGCGTGCTCGCCTATGGAATGGGCTTCACTGTGCTGCTGCATCACAGCAAGGCGACCTACCGTGAATTGCTGCACGAGAACGGCAGTTCGTGGACGGCCACGTTTGCGCTCTTCACACTGCCCATCCTGCTGCTCGCGCCGGGTCTGCTGCTCGTGTGCAACCTGCTGCAGATGCTGGTCGTATTGCTGTTTCCGATGAGCCCAACCATGCAGGCGGGCAGCGAGCAATTCATGAAAGGCGGACTCGGCACGCTGGCGCTGGTCTGCGTGATTGCGCCCATCGTCGAGGAGATGCTGTTTCGCGGCATCATCCTGCGCAGCTTCCTGCGGCAATACCCGCCTGGCGTCGCTATCGTGCATTCGGCTGCCGTGTTCGGACTTGCGCACCTCAACGTGTACCAGTTCATGGTGGGCTTCGTGCTGGGCTGCGTGAACGGCGCGCTCTACCGACGCACGCGTTCGCTGCTGCCCTGCATGCTGTTGCACGCGTTTTACAACGTCGCGGTGGTGACGTCTGCCGTGTATCTCGGGGCGCGCGAATGGAACGCGGCCACGGCGGACTGGATGGCGCCATGGCGGCTGTGGGCGCTGGCGAGCGGGGCGCTGGGGGTGTGGATGCTGTATCGGATGTTGTGGGGATCGGTGCGGGTGGGGGCGAGGGAAGGGGCGTGATTTTTGGAGGCGTTTGGCTGTCCACAAGGGACGCTCGTCTTCGCCGGAAGCGGACATGCATCCGTGAACAACCTGGCTGGGTTGATCGTCTGCCTGACCGAATTGCCTCACGATGAAGGACGAATACGAACACTAGCCCAATCCAACCGGCGGTCGCCCGTCGAGATAGCAGGGCACCATGGTCGGTGCTGCGTCGAAATCCAGCGTAAGCGGTCCGAGAGCGAAGGAATACATCGAGGCGCGCGATTTGCGTTGTAAGAGGTTGCCTCGCAACGCCACCGATTGCCGACGACTTCGGCGATGCTGTCGAGCGGATCTTTGCTTGCGGCCGACCTCTGCCCGATACGATCGGCTTGCATCGACCCCTAGCCAGCCAGTTAGCGCGAACCATCGGCCACTATTGCTGCGTGAGCATGAGGTTGAGGTTCTGAACCGCGGCACCGGATGCTCCCTTGCCGAGATTGTCGAACACCGCGGACAGGAGGACATGCCCGTGCTCCATGTTGGGAAACACGCCCAGGTGCATGTCGTTCGTACCGTTCAGCGCTTGCGGATCCAGGGGCGCCAGGCCGCCCGATTCGTGCAGCGGCAAGACACGCACGTGGGCCGCCTCGGCATAGTGACGTGCGAGACAGGCGTGTAACGTGGCCCCCTCCACGCCGGGCGCCAGCAGCCGCAGCGCCAGCGGCACCGTCAGCACGATGCCCTGGCGGAACGCTCCATACGCAGGGACGAAAATGGGACGTTGCGCAAGCAAGGCGTGCTGCTGGATCTCCGGCGCGTGCTTGTGCGCGAGTTCCAGACCATAGACCTGGTATGAAGGCGCGTTGGCCGCGCCCGGCCCCTCGTGTTCCTCCACGCCTGCACGTCCCCGTCCGGAATAGCCGGATACCGCGTGGATGCTGATCGGGTAATTGCCCGGTATGAGCCCTGCCTGCATCAATGGGCGCAGCAGACCAACTGCACCAGTCGGATAGCAACCGGGATTGGTGACCCGACGTGCGCTCGCAATGTGCCCAGCCTGCTCCGGCGACATTTCCGGGAAACCGTAAGTCCAGTCCGGCTGCGTGCGATGGGCGGAGCTTGCGTCGATAACGCGGACGGCAGGATTGACGATGGCGGCCACTGCCTCGCGCGCGGCGGCATCGGGCAAACAAAGCATGGCGATGTCGCAGGCGTTGATGGCTTCTGCGCGGCGCCGCGAGTCTTTGCGCTCCGCAGCGGCAAGTGTGAGCAATCTGATGTCGGTGCGGTCGCGCAGCCGGTCATGGATTTGCAGCCCGGTGGTGCCCTGGTCGCCGTCGATGAAAACTATGGGGGCGCTCATACGTGGGTGACTCCGCTGACTGTGGGTTATAAAAAGGCAAATCGAGCCCCTATGTTGCGCGGACGTCTAGAATAGGGAAAGTTGAATTTCATGACGTGAACATTCAGTTCCTCTGAATCTGGACGGCAACATGCGAGAAATCAGCCTGGACCGTTTGCGCACCCTGATTGCCGTTGCCGATCGGGGTTCATTTGTCGATGCGGCGCGTGCATTGAACCTGGCGCCGCCCACAGTCAGCCTCCACATCGCTGAACTCGAAGACCGCATTGGCGCGCCACTCCTGTTACGCAAGCGCGGACAGGTGGGGCCGACGCCCATAGGCGAGGTGCTGGTAGAGCGCGCGCGCCGACTGCTGGCCGACGCGGAGCAGGCGTTAGACGATATTCAACGCCAGGTAGCGGGACTCGAAGGGCGTGCGCGTCTCGGCGCGTCGACAGGCGTGATCGCCCACCTGCTGCCGCAAGCGCTCGAGGTCCTGCGCGAGCACCATCCCGCCATCGACATTCAGATTGCAGTGCTCACTTCGCAGGAAACCCTGTCCCGGCTGGTGGATGGAACGCTGGATGTCGGGTTGATCGCGTTGCCTCAGCCACCCGTGGCTGGACTCGTGATAAAGCCCTGGCGCCGCGACCCTGTGATGGCCTTTGTGCCAGCGCAGTGGCGGTGTCCGGCCCGTATCACCCCTGAGTGGCTCGCCGCTCGACCTCTCATTCTCAATGACGCGACCACGCGCCTTTCGCGTCTGACGGTGGAGTGGTTCGCGACCGCAGGGCACCATCCTGCGCCGCGCATCCAGCTCAACTACAACGATGCGATCAAGAGTCTGGTAGCGGCAGGTTACGGCGCAGCGCTGTTGCCCCACGAGGCCACTACGCCCATGCCCGACGAGCGCATTGCCATGCGTCCGCTGCGCCCGGCGTTGTGGCGTCGGCTCGGTATTGCGCACCGTGCGGGGCACGTTGAGCGTTCCACGCAACACGTACTTGATGTGTTGTGGGATTTGCGATTGGCGTAGGCGTTGTCATTCACGCATGGTGGATGCAACGACGAACCGCGGGCCACGTGCCATCGCAGCGCGTGGCCGATGTTATGGCGAACATCCCCAGAGCGTTGCTGCCACGAGTACATCGTGGACCTGATACGGACGCGCTCGCCCAGCTCGCGAAGATCCGCAAGCTCCGGATTCTCTCAGGGAGAATCGTGGGCAAAAGAATCGTCTGTCTCGACATCCCCGACAAATACGCCTTCATGCAGCCCGAACTGATTGCGCTGCTGGAGCGCAAGGCCGGGAGCTTCCTGCGACATTCCTGATGATGTGCGCCCCGCACACGGCGTCGCTCACAAAACACGGCGTAGTCGGCATAGGCGCGACGTGCCGTCGTTTGCGTCGATCCGCAACGGAGATGCGACGAAATGCCACGAGCGTGGCGACGCCAACCACAACCGCTGCGACCCGTCAGCCCTGCCTGAGACCTTGAGCGCGCATCCGGCGCCTCCGCATTCGCGAGTGACCGAACACCACCCGCAGTCAAGGAGACCGGCATACGTCATGTGCACTGCCCGTCTGCATTGACACAGCCGGAATGGGCGTCCTATATTTCCCGCCGAAATTTGCTTATTCAACTATGGAATAAGCGAAGGCGTCCTGCGGCCGACAAATCACCGTTCGAACACCGCAGCGGCTGGACTCGCGTGAAGCGGCTGTAAAGACGCGAGCCTCCACGCCGGTGCATCGAAGCCGCGTAGCGCTCCGGACAAGAACGACGGGCACAGCCGTCACACGCGGTGCGACCAGGGAACCCGTACAAGATGAAACAACGAAAATTTTCGCGCTGGATCGTCGCCGCCCTGGCGATGGGCGTCCACTACGCGCTCGCCGCCCAGGCCGATGCACCGAAGGGGCCGGACGCAGACCTCGTCGCACGCGGCGCGTACGTCGCGCGCCTCGGCGATTGCGTTGCCTGTCATACGGCCCCGAACGGGAAACCCCTGGCCGGAGGGTTGCCGCTGATGACCCCGCTGGGTGCCGTGTATTCGACCAACATCACGCCCGACGACGCGACCGGCATAGGCCGCTACACCTTTGCCCAATTCGAGCGGGTCATGCGAAAAGGCATCGCCGCCGACAACCATTACCTCTACCCTGCGATGCCCTATCCGTCGTACGCGAGGATGAACGACGAGGATATGCATGCGCTGTTTGCCTACCTGAAGCAGGGCGTCGAGCCGGTCAGCCAGCCCAACCGGCCAACCGGCATCCCCTGGCCGTTCAACATGCGCTGGACACTCGCCGCATGGAACTGGCTGTTCCTGGACAGCGCGCCCTACGTGCCCGACCCGCAGCGCAGCACCGAATGGAACCGGGGGGCGTATCTCGTGCAGGGCGCCGGCCATTGCGGCGCGTGTCATACGCCGCGTGGCATCGGGTTTCAGGAAAAGGCGCTATCCGACGCGGGTAGCAACGGCAGCGCATTCCTGTCCGGCGCGACGGTCGACTCGTGGCATGCCGTCAATCTGCGTAACCTGTGGACGACCCGCGATCTCGTCACCTTGCTCAAGACCGGCCAGAACCGCTACGGTGACGCAGCGGGCGGCATGGGTGACGTCGTTCATCACAGCACGCAATACATGAGCGATGCGGATCTGAACGCCATCGCAACGTATCTCGTGTCGCTGTCCGGCAAACCGGCGGCCGGACGCGCAGACGGCGGCCCCGTAGCGCAGACGGCGCACGCGCAACCGGCCGGGCTTCTGACCACCCGAGGCGGCCTCGGATACCTGCAGTTCTGCGCCTCCTGCCATCAGACCGATGGCCGCGGCTTCGCGCCGGTGTTCCCGCCACTGTCCCGCAACACGGCACTGCTTTCCGCCGACCCGGTTTCCTCCATTCACGTGGTACTGACCGGATGGCAGACGCCGCAGACGGCAGCCCATCCACGGGTCTATACGATGCCGGCGTTCGACAGGCTCTCCGACGAGGAACTGGCGGACATCCTGACGTTCGCGCGCACGACCTGGGGAGGACAGCGCGTTCCCGTGAGCGCGTCCGCCGTCGGGAAGCTTCGCCGCGAACTGGCGTTGAAGACCGACACGCCGGCGACCTTCCAGACACCGCGTTTCGCCGCGATGCTCGACCAGCAGAACGCCGCACAGCTCGCGCGCGGAATGCAGCTGATGGTCGACACGAAAGCGCAGCTGCCACGCAACGTCGGCAACTCGCTCAACTGTGCGAGCTGCCACCTCAACGCGGGCACGGTTGCGGATGCCTCGCCGTTCGTGGGTCTTTCCGCCCAGTTTCCCAGCTATGCCGCGCGTGCCGGCAAGGTCATTACGCTGGCCGACCGTATCAACGGCTGCATGCTGCGCTCGATGAACGGCAAACCGCTGCCTCTTGATTCGGCGGACATGAAGGCCATGCTGGCGTGGTTCGACTGGATGAAGGGCGCAGCCCAGCCAAAGGAAAAGATACCCGGACGCGGCGTGGGCGAGTTCAACCGGAACCTGAAGCCCAACATGGTTCACGGCAAGGAAGTGTATTCGGCGCAATGCGCGTCGTGTCACGGCGCAAACGGCGAAGGAACAAAGGCGCCCGATGGCCGCGACGTCTATCCCCCGCTATGGGGCGACGCGTCGTTCAACATCGGGGCCGGCATGGCGAGGCTCTACACCGCCGCCGCGTTCGTCCGGCACAACATGCCGATCGGGACACGCAACGAATTCCCCTTGGGGCAAGGCGGCCTGAGTGATCAGGACGCGCTCGACGTGGCTGCGTATTTCACGCAACAGCCCCGTCCCGACTTTGCTGCCAAGGTTCATGACTGGCCTCAAGGAGGCAAGCCGGCGGACGCCAGATACTGACGTGCGGCGGGGGAGATGCTGCGGAGCTCACGTGTTCGCCTCACGGAAACGCCGCGAAGTCGGTTCAACCACTGTCCCGACTTCGCGGCTCAGCGTCGCCATAGAGGCGGACGTACTGCGTGATCGAGCGGGGCGCGCCGCGATGGTCGACATCAATAGCGTTGCCGCCGGCATGCACGAAGCCCGCTCCATCGCTTCTGCCTTTTCCACATGGATTTCGCAAATGACAGACATATCGGACAAAGACCCACGACAGATAACGGCCTTCGATCTTGCTGGAGGCGAGGCGCGTGTGCGCCAACTTGTCGACCGGTTCTATGACCTGATGGACCTTGAACCCGAGTTCGCAGAGCTTCGCGCCATGCATCCGCCCACGCTCGACGACACGCGGGACAAGCTGTTCTGGTTCCTGTGCGGCTGGCTCGGCGGCCCGGACCATTACGTTAGCCGTTTCGGCCATCCATGCCTGCGGTCACAGCATCTACCCTATGCCATTGCGTCGGCAGACCGCGATCAATGGGTCAAATGCATGGCGATGGCGATGGAACAAACCGGCCTGCCGGGGATGCTGCGAGAGCGGTTGCATCAATCGTTCTTCGAAATCGCGGACTGGATGCGTAATCGGGCAGATTGACTCGTGGGAGTTCGTATGCTTCCTGGCGGCCCTCGTGTTTGCCATTATCGGAAAGCTGCCGGTTCCCGGAAGAAAGACCTCCACAGCTAACGGCAATCGGGCGCCGACGAGACAGCGACCGGCGTAGTGGTCACCGCTCCGCCCCCGTCATGCAGTTGCCGGACCTGCACCTGCGGGGTATTCGCGCTTCCGTCGACCAGTACCTCGTAATCGCGGCCCGCTGCCGGCACAAATGTGCCGGCGCCGTCGGGCGTGGTGCTGACGTACATCGTGTTGCCCATCACCGACTGCGAGGAGAAGCGGGCCGTGATGGTCAGCGGCTGGTTCGCGGGGACAACATATTCCTTGTAATAGCGCCCCGCATCCGGCGGCAGGGGCATGCCGACGGTCTTGTTTCTTAGTGCGGACAGGCCCGGCTTCGAGACCAGCACGGTCTTGCCCTTGCGTCCCGGCGCATTGTCGGAAGGCACGCATGCCGTATCGAAGTGGAAGTAGACGACCGGCCCCCAGTAGACGCGCACCCGTGCGTCCGTTTCAGGATGGTAGGCCCGCTCGCCTCCTGACGTGGCACATGCCGCCAGCAACACGGCGGGAAGCAGCATGCCAGCAGCGCGCATGTAACGGTTCAGTACAGTCATTGTTGTGCTCTCGCTTTCGTCCCGCGAACGGTCGCGGGATGCCCGGGAGCGTATTCTACGGCGTCGCGTCGCGCGGGTTCCGGGCCGTCAGCAGGTCAGCCGGCCTTCGCGTACGTCATATAGCGTTGCAGGCGCAGCGGCGTCTGCATCGAAGGAGCGGTCACCTTCGGGCAGCCAGGCCACAGTCTGCCGTCGCACCAGGACGGCATCACGGGGTGCGCCATGGGATGACCAGCAACACGGGCAACGCCATCCAGGCGGCATAGCGGTCATCAACGGCAGACAAGCTTCTCCCGGACCGGATCGAAGGCGCCCCAGACCGCCCACTCAACGGCATAGTCAAGGTCAGGTCGCCATCCCCAATCGTGCCCCTCACTGCCCCGTCAACGTAGGCAACAACACACGATAAATATTGATAAACGCCGGCCCCAACAGCACCGTCAGCAGCGCCGGAAAAATGCAGAAGATCAGCGGAAACAGCAGCTTCAGCGCGATCTTCGCCGCACGTTCCTCGGCGCGCATGCGGCGGCGCGTGCGCAGCATGTCGGAGAGCACGCGAAGCGAATCCGCCACGCTCGTGCCGAAGCGTTCGGCCTGAATCAGCATTGTGCAGAACGAATCGATGTCTTCCACACCCGTGCGCAGCGCGAGATTGCGCAGCGCCGTTTCGCGCGTGAAGCCCGAACGCATTTCAAGCAGCGTGAGTTCCAGTTCGTCCGCCACCACCTTGCTGCGGTGGCGCAGTTCCTCGGCCACCTTGATGAGCGCGGCATCCAGGCCCAGGCCCGCTTCCACGCATACGGTCAGCAGATCGAGCGCGTCGGGGAAGTCTTCGAAGATCACACGCTGCCGCGCTGCGACGCGCCGCGACAGCACGCCGTTCGGCAGGTAATAGCCGAACGCGCCGAGCACTACAAGCATCGCCGAGAGCCCATAGGGCTTTTGCGCGAGGGGCGTGTGGATCAGCACGAGCGTGGCGATGGTGGGCAGGGCCAACGCGAGCAGCGTTTTGGCGGCAAGGTAGATGCCCGCGGCGTGCGGCGTGCGCCATCCCGCGTTCATGAGCTTGAGCCGCAGCGGCGAATTCTCCCAGCCGTCTTTGGGTAGCGAAAGCCTGGAGACCGGCTGCGCGATCTCGGCAAGCTTCGCGACCCAGTCCGGCGTGCCCGACGGCATATCGGCCGCGGGCGCCCCACCTTGCGGCGCCGCGCCCGCCTGAGCAAGCCGCCGCTCCATGCTGCGCGGCGCGAATACGAGCATGGCGCCGAACGCGGCGGCGAACACGAGAACGAACACGCCGCCCAGCAAGAGCAGGTGCGTGGAATTGAGGGTTTGCATGGCGACTCCTTGAGCAAGCGGTTACGGCAAACGCGCAGCGAAACGCGCTAGACACGGATACGGATGATGCGGCGCATCCACAGCACGCCGGAGACCATCGAAAGCAGCACCGTTTCAACGAGCTTCAGCCCCGCCGGATCCTTCCAGAGAATTTCGAGGAAGGAAGGGTTCACCAGCATCATCAGCGCCGCCGTGCCGAACGGCAGCAGGCCCAGTATCCAGGCGGAAAGCCGGCCTTCCGCGGAAAGCACGCGAATCTTGTCGAACAGCTTGAAGCGCTCGCGAATCAGGCTACCAATGCTGTCGAGCAGTTCGGCCAGATTGCCGCCGGTCTCGCGTTGAATCAGCACCGCGATCACGAAGTAGCGCAGGTCGCGAACCGGCACGCGTGCGGCGAGATTCAAGAGCGCTTCCTGAAGCGAGACGCCGTAATTGATCTCGTCGAACGTGATGCGGAATTCACCGCCCATCGGCTCGGCGAACTCGCTGCTCACCATGCCGATCGCGCTCGTGAAGGCGTGGCCTGAGCGCAGCGCGCGCGCAATCATGTCGCACACTTCGGGCAACTGACGTTCGAGTTTCGCGAGCCGCTTCGTGCGCTTGCGCATCACGAAGAGCGACGGCAGAAACGCGGCGCCTGCCGCTGCGAGCACGGCATAGAGCATCGGCACGGGCAGGATCGACGTCACGGCCAGCGCCACGGAAGCCATGGCGACCGACACGCCCGCGAGTTTGGCCACGGACCACCCGAGCCCCGACTGCTGGAGCACGAGGTCGAGCGAGTGGATGCGCGGCACGCGCAGCAGCAGACGGTCGAACGGACGCGCCTCGTTCAGCATGCGGTCCTTGAGGATGGAAAGCTGCTCCTTGTGCACCTGCCCGCCGGCGGACATCGCGCGAATACGCGCTTCGATGCGCCGCGCGGCCGGACCGTGACGGCTGTTCCACCATTGATAGAGGCCTTCGAACGCGAGCACTACCGCGACGAACAGCAGGATGACGAAAGCGTAGAAGGTCGGGTCCATGCGAAGCTCCTTCGGTCACGCGGTTTCGAAATGGCGCGACGGATCGTAGATCGCATCGGGCAAGTTGATGCCGAACGCCTGCAGCCGCTCGGTGAATTTCGGCCGTACGCCCGTTGCGCAGAAGTAGCCCCGCACGTTTCCGTTCGCGTCGAGCCCCGTGCGTTTGAACGTGAAAATTTCCTGCATGTTGATCATGTCGCCTTCCATGCCGGTGATCTCCTGAATGCTGACGATCTTGCGGCGCCCGTCGGTGAGGCGCGCGGCCTGTACGACCACGGAGATGGCCGAAGCGATCTGCTGGCGCATAGTCTTCGGCGGCAGCGCGAGGCCCACCAGGCCGATCATGTTTTCGAGGCGCGTCAGTGCATCGCGCGGGGTGTTCGCGTGAATGGTGGCGAGCGACCCTTCGTGACCCGTGTTCATTGCGTTGAGCATGTCGAGTGCTTCGGCGCCGCGCACTTCGCCCAGGATGATGCGGTCCGGACGCATACGCAACGCGTTGCGCACCAGCGTGCGCTGCGTGATTTCGCCCTTACCTTCAATGTTGGGCGGCCGCGTTTCGAGCCGCAGCACATGCTGCTGACGCAGTTGCAGTTCCGCCGCGTCTTCGATCGTCACGATACGTTCGGATTCCGGAATGAATCCCGAAAGGATATTGAGCAGCGTGGTCTTGCCGCTGCCCGTGCCGCCCGAAACGAGAATGTTGACCTTCGCGCGCGCAAGGGCTTCGAGCACCTCGGCAATGGGCGGCGTGAGGCTTTGCAGCCGCACGAGGTCGGACACCTGCAGCGGATTGACCGAAAAACGCCGGATGGAAAGCAGCGGTCCGTCCACTGCGGAAGGCGGAATGATGGCATTGACGCGCGAGCCGTCCGGCAGGCGCGCGTCCACCATCGGGCTCGATTCGTCGATGCGCCGGCCCACGCGCGAGACGATCTTCTCGATCACCTTCATGAGGTGCGCGTCGTCGTAGAACGTGACATCTGTGAGTTCGAGCCGGCCGTTGCGCTCCACGTAGGTGTGCTGATACGTGTTCACCAGGATGTCCGAAATGCTCGGGTCGCGCAGCAGCGTTTCGAGCGGACCGAAGCCGAACATCTCGTCGTACACGTCGATGGCAAGCTGCTTGCGCTCGAGGTCGTTGGTGGGCAGCTTCTGTTCGTCCAGAATGCGGCTCACCAGCGTCGCAATTTCCTGGCGCACCTGGTCCGCAGGCAGACGCGAAAGACGTTCCAGCTCCACGCGGTCCAGTACCGCGAGGTGAATCTCGCGGCGCAGTTTCTGCCACGCTTCACGGGCGGCACCGTTGTGGGGGCGCGGCGCGTCGGCCAACCCTGCAACGGGTGCCACACGCTGGAGCGAAATATGGTCACGCAATGACATGGCGGTCTCCTCGATTCGGGCTTACATGGTTCTGAGTTTCGGCGTCGCCTTCGGCGGCAAGCTGGTTGCTGCCCTGGGCGACGCGCCGCGGCCGAGCAGGCGCGCAAAAAGCGGTTCGCCTCGCGCCGCGGCTTGGTTGCCGGGTCGCGCGGCTTCCACGATCTGGTTGGCGTACCGTTGCAGGCTGCGCGCCACGTTGCTGCTGCGCGCGAGTTTCGAGACGGGCAGTCCCTGGTTGATGGCCTCGGTCACCACGCTCTCATCGTCGGGAATGGTCTGCCACGCGCGCAGGCCCAGCACTTCTTCCAGTGCCGCGCGGGCGCGCTCGCCCGAACGCGCGTAGCGGTTGAGGATCAGCCGCATGCGGTCCACGGGGTAGCCGAGCGAGACGAGAATTTCCTGCAGGCGGCGCGCAGCCCGCACGTGAGGCATGTTTGCCTGCAGGACGAGATGGATCTGCTCGCTGAGATCGAGCGCGATCATGGAGAGGCGGTTGATGGACACGCCCAGATCCAGAATCACGAAGTCATAGCGTGGCGCGGCCACGCCAAGAATCCATTCGAGTCCGTCTTCGCGAATTTCGGCGGACTTGACCGGGTCGCCCGCGCCCGCGAGTACGTGGAAGTTTTCCGAAAGGCGCAGCACGCTTGCGTCGAAAAAGGCGCCGTCCATGCGCTCCACCTGTGCGCACATCTGCGGCAGCGTGGAGGGCGGTGTTTCGTCGGTGACGAGAAACGCGGCGTCGCCGAACTGCTGGTTGAGGTCCACGAGCAGCACGCGCTTGTCGCGCATCTGCGCGATTTCCCAGGCGACGTTGCCCGCTATCAGGCTCGTGCCCGTACCGCCTTTGCAGGAAATAAACGAGAGGAACTGCGTGTCGTGCGCGTCGCCTGCACTGCGTGCCGGACGTTGTGCCGCGGCACGTTCGAGCGCTTCGGCAAGCGTCTGCCGTTCGAGCGGCCAGCCGAGCACGTCGCGCACGCCGGCGCGCATGGCTTCGATCAACGTCTGCGGCGAAGCATCGGCTGTAATCAGAATGCAGGTGAGGCCCGGATGCTCGCGGCAAAGCCGCTCGATGACGGCGAGTTCCGCGGCTTGCAGTGCGCCTGCGTCCACGAGCAGGGCGTCGAAGGCGTCGAGCCCCTCGGCCCGGCCTTCCAGCTGCGAAGGCTTGCCCGCTGCGCGCGTGATGCGGTACAAGCCGCAGTCGCCGGCGAGCCGTGCGATCTGCGCGAGACGCGCGGCGTCTTCGGAGGTAACGAGGATATTCATCATGATGGTGGACCTCGCCGGTGGCGTTGGTAGCGTTGAAGGCATTTATTGACAGACGGTGCCGCCCGTTGAACTCGCAAGACTCTCGCGCGGCAGCGTCGTGGTGAGCGGCGGCATGGAGAGCGTCAACGGAACGAACGGAATCATGGTTTGCACGCTGAGGTTGGTCACGCTCACGGTGACCATCGTGCAGCTGTTGCGCGCGCTGGACGGGTCGGAGTCGCAGCCGGACGGCGCATAGGCAACGTTGACCTTGGAGCTGGCGAGCAGCGGCAGCAGCGACTGAATGCGCGTCTTCACGACGGTTGCGCCCGCATCGCAGACCACGGCCGTGCGCGCGCCGAGCCGCACGGCTTCACTCGCGGTGTTCCAGTAGAACAGCACGCGCCCGAACTCGCAGATGCCGATAAGCAGCGTGAAGAGAATCGCGCAGATCAACGCGAACTCGACGCTCGTAGCCCCGCGCTGTTTCGCGCAGCGCATGGCGGAAAGCGTGATGTAAGGGGCGCGCGTTTTCATGACACCTGCCTCATGATCGTGACGATGTTGCTGAACGTGATAGGCGGCAGCGTGAAGAACGCCGGCGTGGGTTGGTACGGGTAGCCCTTGATCTTCACTTCCACGAGGTTGATGCTGCCCGACAGATACGACGGGTTCGCCGTGCCGTTGTTCGTGTCGTAGGTGGGCACGTTCGCGAACTGCGCGGGGTCCGACGCATCGCTGCAATTCGCGGTGTGCGCCGCGTCGCAGATCACCACCATCGACGTGGTGAGCCCCGGCGCGAGTTCCGTGCCCTGCGAGCCGCAGGTCGTGCTGCCGTACACCGCGAGGCACTGGGCAGCCGCAACCGGGTAAGCGGGGTCCGTGGGCAGATGGGTGGACAGGTAGCGTGCCGCGTCGCGCGTTGCCTTGGTGAGCGCCTCGTACTGATAGATGGCGCGGCCGAATTCGGCAATGCCCGTCACGATGATGAGCAGCGGAATCAGCACGAGCGCGAACTCGACCGTGGCGACACCACGCGTGCGGCGCCGGCGGGAAACACGAAGAGCGGGGCGGTTCATGGTTGCCTCTACTGGAGTAACACCGGAACCTGCGGGCCTACGGCGCTGCCGTTGCCCGGTACGCCCTGCGTGGCGCACGGGCTGCCGGCGGCGGAAGACGAGCCGCGGTATTCGAGATGCACCGGGCCCGCGCTGCCGCCCGACTGCATGGGGTCGAGCATCAATACGCAGTCCCAGGAGGTGACGGCGGCGCTGTGGCCCGAGAGGAACTGCGTGCAGTCCACTTCCGGCGCGAGGGCGAGGCGGCGGTCAGCGCCTGCGGAATAGCTGGTCTGCGCATACGAACCGCTAGTGTTGAGTTGCGCGGCGGAGTCACCCTGATACGCGGTGAAGGTTTGCCGCTTGCTCACGAAGTCGCTGTACGCGTTGCCCGTGGTGGCGTTCCAATTCGTGGACGTATAGGCGTAGCCCGTGAAGTCGGGCGTGCCGGCCGCTTGCGAATACGGGTTCGCGTAGATGCCGAAGCGCGTGTTATATGCCGCCGAGTCGGCCACCTTGTTGCCGGGCGAGCCGAGGCTCGTGCCGGTGGCAGGCAGCGAGCAGTAGTTGCCCGTGAGTTCGCTCTTGATTTCGGACGCGCTGTTGCTGCCGTCCAGCGCCGCCCAGCCGAAGTCGCCGGAACCGTAAGTGGGCGGTGAGCCGGTTTTGGCCGTGAGCCACTGCCCGATGGTGTACGCCGAAGGACTCGACGGGCCTGCTGTGCCCGGCTTGCAGATGAACACCGGAATCGCACAGGTGGTTTGCGCTGCGCCCACCGTGGCCACTGCCATGGCAGAGACCGAGGATGCGTTCGCCACCGTCGAGCCGGGCATCATGTTGAGCGTCTGGATGAACCAGTTCGCAATGCCCGTGAGCTGCGTGGTGCACTTCACGTACTTGATGTTGGCGGGCGCCGCCACCGAACTCTTCGGCATGAACGCGTTGTTCAGCGAGTCGCTGAAGGTGACGTTGCTGTCGGTGGAAAGCTGCACGGCGTTCTGCTGGAACAGCGCGAAGTTGAGGTGGCCGGCGGTAATGCCGGCCGCTTCGGACACCGACAGATTGATGGCTCCCGTCAGGTCGCGCGCGGCGGCGAGGGCACACGCGTCGGCGCTGTTCTGCAGCTCGCTGCGGACCACGTACAGCTTGCCGAGATCGAGCGCGAGGCCGAGAAAGCCGATCAGCACGGCGATGGCCAGCGCGACGACGATGGCCACCGCTCCGCGCTCCTTGCGATGCGCGGCACGCCGCGCGCTCATTGAAGATCTCCGACGCATGACAGTCTCCCGCACACGTTGACGTTACTGGCCCGCGCCGCCGCCCGAACCGCTACCCACGCCGATCACGAATGCGTTCGGCGAGGGCGTGGGCGCCTCGAAGCTCTTTTGATAGACGTCCACCGCGGAGACGGCGGCCCGGCCGTCCATGTCGTGCGAGGCCTGGGCGTGCTCGGCTGCGTGCGGGTCGATGATCTGGGCCTGCGTGACGGCGCGTACGGCCTCGCCGAAATGCGCGTCCCAGATCGGCGTGCTGGTCATGCAGCCGCCCAGCGCGAGGAGGGCGGCCCCGGCGGCCACGGCCGCCGTGGTGCGAGACGCGAAAGCGAAGAATGCGAGTTTCATGACGTTCCCCTTGAACAGTGCATGCATCAGTGGTCGGCCGGCTGGCCCGGCGTGCCGGCTTCGCGCTTGGCGATGCGTGCGGCTTCGTTTTCGATGCGCGAGACCTGGACTTCGGTGCTGGCATCGGACGGTGCAGCGGGCGCCGTTGTTGCGGCCGGCGCAGCGGCCGCCGGGCCTGGCTCCGGCGCGGCCGGCTGGCTGGTTGCCTGTGCGCTGGCTGTCGTGCCTGCCTGCGGCTTTGCTTGCGGGCTTGTTTGCGGGTTTGTTTGGACCGTCGCCTGCGTGCCTGCCGCCGAGTCGCTGCGCGAGACCGGGCCAGGTGCTGTATCGCCTGCGTTGCCGGGTTGCGGCTGCGGCGGCGTGTTCGGCGAGGCCGGCATGCCATGCAGCTTGCGGGCGCCGCCGCGGCCTTCCATCACGCCGGTAGCGTAGACGTCGGCCTCGTTGGGCTTGGTGAAGCTGTCCGTGGGCAGCGGTACGTTGCTCGTCTGAAGCGGCTTCACGAGGTGCGGCGTGATGATGAACACGAGCTCCGTGCGGTCCTGCTGGAAAGCCGTGCTGCGGAACAGCGCGCCCAGCACCGGCACTTCGCCCACGCCGGGCAGCGCCTTCAACGTGCCGGACACGTTGTCCTTGATAAGCCCGCCAATCGCGAAGGTTTCGCCGTCGCCCATCTGCACCGTGGTGGACGCACGCCGCGTGGTGATGAGCGGCAGGATCGATACGTTCGAGACATTGGTGGCCGAAAGCGTCACGCCCGTGGCCGAAAGTTCGGATACCTCAGGAGCGACCTTCAGGTTGATGCGGCCGCTCGACAGCACGGTGGGCGTGAATTTGAGAGCCACGCCGAATTCCTCGGCCTGCAACGTGATGGTGGTGGCGCCCGTGCTGCTGCTTTGCGGTACGGGAATGAAGATCTTGCCGCCGGCAAGGAAGGTGGCTTCCTGACCGCTGATGGTGACGAGATTCGGCTCGGCGAGAATCTTCACGGGTTGGTCCGTGTTCTGCGCATCGATCGCTACGCGAAACGGCCGGTTGTTTGCCTTGTTCGCAACGAAAGCGCTGGAAACGCCCGCGAGCAGGTCGCTCACTACCGCGCCGGTCCATGAACCGAAGCCGCCCTGAATGTTGAGCGCAGAGCCCATCTGGTTCATGAGCGTCTTCGATACTTCGGCCACCTTGACTTCGAGCATCACCTGTTGCGGCGAGTCGATGGTCATCATGTTGATGACTTCGGACGGCTTGCTCGTGCTCGACATCTGCTGGCTCGCCGTGAACGCGCCGTTACCCGAACTGGACGTGGCCGATTGCGACTGCTGCGTGGGCTGGGCGCCCGCGAAGGCCTGCGCGATGTGCATGGCCTGCTGGGCCGCCGCCGCGCTCGACACACGCCCGGCGAGCACGAGGTTGCCCGCAGCCGTCGCCACACGAATGTTGGGCTCTTCGGGCATCAGCTGTGCGAGCGACTGCTGCAAACCCGAGGGGTCGATATTGACCACCACGTTGATCATCTGGCACGCACCGCTTTTGCCCTGCACGATCATGTTCGTGGTCCCAACCGACATGCCGACCACGTACAACGTGCGCGGCGAAACCAGCGTGGCCTGCACGACGCTGGGGTTGCCGAGCGTGCGGTTGCGCGTGGGCTCGGCGAGCGGCACGAGCGTGGACTTGCCGACCGGCACCACCACGTTGGACTCGTCGTGCAGGGTGCCCGTGCAGTTCGGGCCGCGCAGCGGCGCGGCGGCTTCTGCGGCGGCTGCTGCGCCCGCCGGCATGGCGGCCATGCTGACCAGCATCGGTACGGCGCCGCGTGTCGCGGGAAGCGGGGCGGCCGCCATCTTCGAAGGCAGGGCGGCTTCCTGTGCGATGCCGGCCTGTGCGGTGAGCAGTGCGGCAAAGAGTGCCGCGGCGAGCGCCGTACCGCGAATCACGCAAGCGTGCGTGCGGCGCCGCGATTCAAATACCCGTGTGGTGTCCATTGACGTGATCCCCCGTGTGCCCGGTGACTCGCACCAGGATTCGACTTCATTGAGTTCGTTTGCTGCTTCGTTCGACGGCGGCGCGTAGTCGTGCGCGTCCATGTCTTACGTCGCCATTGCTTCGTACTAGAAACATTCCACGCTGCCGGCAACGCCCGACAGCACGCCCACGCAATCGCGCTTCACCGGCGCGTGAGCGACGTAGCGCACGCGGGCCGGATGCACGGGCGCTGCGACCGGCGCCGAAGCCGGCGCGGCCGGTGCTGCGCCGAGCAGCGTGATCTTCGTGGCGCCCTTCGTGTCCAGCGTCTGGCGGTCCACCTGATTGCGCAGCACGAGCGAGAGCGTGCCCACGCTGCGTGCGAGATCGAGCTTCTCGGCCTGATCCGGCGTCACTTCCAGCGTCACCGCGTTGACCACCTTCGGCTGCGTGTCGTCGCGGCTCACCTGCTGCGCGACGGCGAGCACGAGAATCTTTTCGAGCACGATCTTCGAGATGCTCTGCGGCGAATCGGGCTTGCCGGGTTCCTGCGTGTTCACGATCACGTCCACGTAGTTGCCCGGCAGCGCAAAGCCCGCCACGCCCACCACGTCGTTCACGCGGACCGTGATGGCGCGCCGTCCAGCACCGATCACGGCGGAGAGGCCGCCCTTCGTGCCGATGGGCGCGAGCTTCGATTCGAGCACCGGCTCGCCGCGTTCGAGGCTCGTGCGTACCACGCGCCCTTCCAGCGACTTCGCATCCGTGAACGCACCCGGCGGCACGCTGGCGCTGGGCCAGTTCACGACGCGAATCTGGCTCGGGCCCAGCGGCTCGCCCAGGTTGACCTCGGCTGTGGCCACGGCCACGGGCGTCACGGCGCTGGACGAGCTCTGCACGAGCCAGCGCGACGCGAACAGGACGGCGGCGAGACCCGCCAGAATTGCGACGGCAAGCATCGCAAGGGCACGGCTGTTTTTCATGGCAAGACTCCTCGACAGATCATGGTTAGGTGCGGATCAACCCGACGCCAGCTTGCGAGCGGCGCGTTCTTCGTCGCTCGGGTGGATGCCGTCGTGGTCAGGAAGAACTCCGAAATAACTGCACCACGCGTCGCGCAGCGCGGCCTGTGTGGCGACTTTCGGTTCGCCGCGGTAGTACGCGGCGGCGGCGACGAGGCGCAGCAGATCGTTCGGGTAGCACGCAAGGAACGGCTTGCCGGACGGAATGTGCAGGCGATGCACCAGGTAGGCGAAAGCGTCTTCCGGAGCCTCGACGCCGAGCGTGGCGCAACAGGATTCGAACACCGCGCGGTAGTCGTCGATGGCGAGCGGGCCCACGTAGATCTTCGAACCCAGCCGGCGCAGAAACGCTTCGTCTTCGAGTTCGGCCGGCTCCAGGTTGCTCGAGAACACGGGCCACACATCGAAAGGCACGGAAAAACGCGAACCGTTCTGCAACGTGAACAGATCGAAGTTACGGTCGAGCGGCATGAGCCAGCGGTTGAGCAGATCGCGCGGCGCGATGCGCTGGCGGCCCAGGTCGTCCACGATGTAGATGCCCATGTTGGCTTTCATGTGCGGCGGCGCCTGGTAGAAACCGGTGGAAGCGTCGCGGCGCAGGTCGAGCATGTCGAGCGTGAGTTCGCCGCCCGAGATCACCACGGGCCGGCGGCACAGGCGCCAGCGGCGGTCGCCGGGCTGCGCGGGCGCTTCGCCTGCAGCGTCTTCATGCACGAGCGGGTCGTACAGCTGCACGATTTCGCCGCCCGCGTAGATGGCGTACGGCACCGGCACATCGCCGCGCAACAGACGGCCGAGCCGCTCGGCAAGGAACGTCTTGCCGCTGCCCGCGGGGCCGTACAACAGCAGCGGACGGCCCGCGTTCAGCGAAGCGGCGGCGGCATCGAGCACCGTGGGGTCGATCGCGATGTTGTGGAACGCGGCCTGCACGTCGTTGCGCACGATCCGCAGCGA
Source organism: Paraburkholderia sp. SUR17 (assembly GCF_029536165.1). Taxonomy (NCBI): domain Bacteria; kingdom Pseudomonadati; phylum Pseudomonadota; class Betaproteobacteria; order Burkholderiales; family Burkholderiaceae; genus Paraburkholderia; species Paraburkholderia sp. SUR17. Next base: position 2,197,664 of record NZ_CP120509.1, on the reverse strand, counting down.
GCGAACCGAATGGTTCGCGATGCCATCGATATAGCTTTCCAGCGTGACCGGCGCGGGGCCGAAATAGGCGCACCGGGCGAGTTCGTCGTGCGCGGCGGCGCGGCCCGCGTCCGTGAGGCGCAGGTGCACGTCTACGTCGCTTGCGCCGCGATGGCTGATTTCGGCAAGGCGTTCGCGCACCAGGTGGGCCAGCACGTCGTCGAGCACGCTGATGGGCAGGCGGTGCCGTTCGGAGAGATCGGCGAAGCACGACTTGCCGTGCACGTGTGTCGACTTCAGCACGAGGGCCGCGACGAAGGTGGCGGGCAGGCCCGTGTCCGCGAGCGTGCGCGGCGCGCGCAGAGTACGCGCTGCATCGGCTGCCGTGTGATCTGTGTGGCCGTTCGCGCGACTGTCGGCAGCGGGCGTGCTGTCTCGCGCAGCGTCACGCATCGAGGTCGCGCCGCCTCTCGTTTCGTATCCGATGTTGTCCGTATCCATCGCGTTACCCCGCTTGCTTGTTCTGTTCTTGCCTGGTTGAGTCAGTCTTGCTGTTGTGTTGGTGTTCGCGTGCTTCGCTATGCGACCGTCGCGAACAGCATCCCCAGTGTTCCCGCTGCGATGGCGACGCCGTAGGGCATCGTGCCCACCGAGCCGGGCAGTTGCCGCGGGCCTGTGGCGCCGTCTTGCACTGCCTGCGATGTGTTGCGCGCAATGGCGCGCAGATTGCTGGCCAGCTGCCGTGCCCGACCGCGATACACGACGAGTGCAACCGACCCGATGCCGCCCGCAATGAACGCCGCGAGCGCGATATGGAATGCGAGTGCGGGGCCAACCCAGGCGCCGACGGTCATCATCAGCTTGACGTCGCCTGCGGCCATGCCGCGCAACAGATAGAAGGGCAGCAGCAGCGCGAAGCCGGTTGCGGCCCCCGTGAGCCAGAGCAGCGCACCCGCTGCTGCACCGTGAATTGCGCACTGAACGAGGAGCGCCACCGCGAGGCCCGTTGCCACGACGATGTTCGGAATGCGTCTGGCCGTGATGTCCGTGCTCGCCGCAACGATCACGAGCAGCGCCACACACAGCGGAATCGGCTGGGCGGGCAGAGGCGGCAAGGGCAGGTACATGGCGTTCTCCGTGGCGCGTTCGTCGTGCTTTCGTGGTACGTGTCGCTCAGAGATCCGAAGCGACGGTGTTGAAGACCGACTGCAGATCGGTGCCGATCGTCGTGACCGCACCAATGATCACGATGGCGATCAGCGCACCGATCAATGCGTATTCGATGGAGGTCACGCCTTCGTCGGCGGATGCGAGGCGCGCTGCGAGGCCGCGGCTCACAAGCGTTGCGAGGCGCGAACGCATCTGGCTTGCGGTGCGTGACGCGGCAGGCGTCCTGTTGATCGAGCGTTCCATGACGGTTCTCTCCTGGTCTACGGATTCACATCCACGTATGGCGACAAGCGGCGATGACCATGTGATGTCGAGGACGATTCGCGAGAAAACGAGCCAGGGAAACCCGCGAATCGCCCATCGACATGCACATCCTCAGGTTGCTGCCGTCAGATCGGTGCCGATCGAGGTGAACACGTTCTTCAGGTCGGTACCGACCGTGGAAACGGCGCCCATGATCACGACGGCGATCAGCGCGGCGATCAGGCCGTACTCGATGGCGGTAACGCCTTCTTCGTCGCGAACGATTTGCTTGACGAGGTTGATGATCTTCGACATGACTTTCTCCTTTTGGATAACTAAATAAACACCATTGAGCTCAATGGTTTGCGGGTTGAAACGACTGGCACTACAGGTTTACTGCGCGTTACAGCGGTACAGCGGAAGAAACGACGCCGGTCATGCGGAGCTCAGGCGATCCGCAAGGGCATAGGTGCACGCATGCACATGCCTTTGCGGGCCGTCTGGGCGACCGTCACTGTCTGACTGGCAAGCGGGTGCGAAACCACCAGCCGCACGCGACGCCCAGGGGCGCTCGCGCAGAAGCGGCGAGGCAGTTCGCTCAAGGAAGGAAAGGAAGCAGCGGGGCGCCGATGGGCGGTCTCGCTGCGGTGGCGGCTGGAAAGCCTTGTAGTGACATGCTTGTTCATTTTCTTCATCCCCCGACTTGCAATCGTATGTGGCGTCCGGCCGGCACCGGCGCCTTGCTGCAAGACTACGACTACCCACCATCGCTTCACGCGGGAGATTGCCTTCATGGTGGCAGGCTCCGCATGAGCGAATGTCCCCGAGGGCGACGCCTTTGCGATTCTGTGTTGTATCTCTGTTGAACTGGTGAATCGCGGTTCGTCACGTCGTCGACTTGCGCGACCAACCTATTGCAAACAGTGGGCCAGATTTCCCAAAAACCAGGAATGACGGGGCTGTTCAGGCATGCGACGAAAAATCGAGGTGGGCGGGGCGTTACAAAAGGTAACGATTTTGAAAAATGGTGCGCTGCGTGCGGCATCCCGAATCGGCCGGAAAGCCTTGCCTGGCAAGGCACAAAAAATATGCCAGGGACTTTCCCTGAGGCAGCGGCGACGTAGCGCGGAGATAGCTATCCGGTTTTGCAAAGCGCGAAGCGAACGGAATTGTTTCAAGGTTGCAACGCTAGCCAGGTTGATGGTCTTCAACGCCACAAAACCCCTCAATTTCTAGCCTTTTCAGGTCAGAGGAAACCCGATCGTGTAAACCCCGCAGGCTTGCAAGTCGCTCATTTTTTTTCTAACAATGGAGTACCGCGCGTCATGCACGAAAGATGGAGACGTGAGGTTGCGTAGTAATCCGTAGTGAAATGCGAGGGCACACAGTGCCACGTGAAGCCACGCAAAAACACGCACTATCACGGAGCAAAACGCAGCGCTATGCCTTTATGTTCGGCAGCGCACACAGCAACACAAAAGTGACACACAGGTAGCACGAAAAGCAAAAACAGAACGCAAGGGATGTCTGCGTCGCGGACGTGAAATGCGAAATGCCGGTGTGACCAACCGGTCGTCAAACGAAGAATGCGGGGAATCATGTACGTCGCGAATCGGGGAGCGCGAAACGGCGGAAGCCGTTACGACGGAAGCGGGTGGTTGAACCGCGAGCGCGTGGTGTTGTACGGGGGCGCAACCCTCGCGCTCGCCGTCATCTGGCTTCTGGTATGGGCGTACATCAGCGGCGGCTTCACGCAGGAGGACGCGCCGCGTCCCGGCATCGACTACTCCGTCTTCTGGACCGCGTCCTGGCTGATGCTGCACGGCACGCCGGCCTCGGTCTATCACTATCCGTCGTTTGCGCAGGCGCAGACCGCGCTGCTCGGCGGTTACATGAACCACGGCTTTCTTCCGTGGCTTTATCCACCCACGTTGCTCATGCTGGTGACGCCCGTTGCGCTGTTGCCCTATGCGGCGTCGCTCCTGCTGTTCACCGTGCTGGGCTGCGCCGCGTTTGTCGCCGCCGTGCTGGAGGTTTCGTCGTTCAAGGTGCATCTGGGACGGCCCGGGTTTGCCGCGTTGATCGTGCTCGCGTTTCCAGGCGTGCTCGTGGCGGCCATGTTGGGGCAGAACTCGCTCGTTACGGCGGCGCTCGCGGCCTATGCAATGGGCGTGATGGCGCGCAGCCCGGTGCGGGCCGGCGTATGCATCGGTCTGCTGGCCATCAAGCCGCAAATGGCCGTGCTGTTTCCGCTGGTACTTATTGCCGTGCGTGACTGGCGCGTATTCGCGAGTGCGGCTGTGAGCGCGCTCGTGCTGGTGGCGGCGAGCCTCGTTGCGTGCGGCACGGCGTCGGTACCTGCGTTCGCGGCCGGGACCGCTATCGTGCGCGAGCTGGTGCTTCAACATAGTGTGTCGTACTGGACTGTGTCGCCTTCGGCCTTTGCGACGATGCGTCTCGCAGGGCTTTCGCTATTCGCTTCCTACGGTGTCCAGATCTTCGTCGCACTTGTGGCAGCCATCGGCACCTTGCGTGTCTGGATGACGAGCCGCGATATGCGTTTGCGCGCAGCCGCGCTTGCGGTATCCACGCTGCTGGTGACGCCCTACGTGTGGCACTACGAACTGGCGTGGCTGGGCATCGCGGTTTTCTGCCTCGCGGTTTGCGGTTTCGAAAAAGGCTGGCTGCGTGGCGAGCAAACCGTGCTTGCACTCTGCTGGCTGCTGCCGGTCTACGAGAGCGCCAACCGGTTGCTCAAGTTTCCGCAGATCGGTCCCGTCGTACTCCTGCTCATGCTGCTGATGACGATGCGGCGGGCGCGGTTCGAGTCGCGTGGGAGGTAATGCCATGAGACCGCTCGCCCGTCACGCGCTGTCGCCTACGTGGAACCGGCCATTGGCCGAGTTGCCCGTAGCGGGCCCGAGGCGACGCCCGCACTGGCTGGGCCGGCGGCGCGTGCGCATCTACGCGGCCGCAGTGCTTGCCTGCCAGTTGCTGTTCGCGGGCATTTATCTGTACCGCCTGTATGTGTTGCGCCATCCTGGCCTCAGTCCGCTGGCGCTGGACTTTCTGCCCACGTGGAGCGCGTCGTGGCTTGCGTTGCACGGGCACGGCGGCGAGGCATGGCAACTGGATCGGCTCGCCGCTATCGAGCAGAGCATCGTGCCGTCGCTGCGCGAGACCGGCGGCCAGTTGCCCTGGTTGTACCCGCCTTTTGCGCTGCTGCTCATGCAGCCGGTAGCGCTCTTGCCGTATCCGCTGGCGGCCATGATCTGGAGTGGCGGCACCTGGCTGTGTTTCGTCGCCGCCATCAAGGCGGTCGTGCCGCGTGGCGACGCCGTCTTTCTTGCGGCCGCTTTTCCCGCCGCGCTGCTTGCCGCCGCAATGGGCCAGAGCAGCCTGCTGACCGCGGCGCTTGCAGCAACAGGATTGATGTTGCTGCGTCGGCATCCGGTTGCGGCCGGCGTTTGCTTCGGGCTGCTATTTATCAAGCCACATCTGGCGGTGTTGTTTCCGCTGGCGCTTCTATGCGGCCGTGCGTGGCGTGCGCTTGCCGCATTGCTTGTCACCGTGGCCACGCTGCTCGCGCTGAGCGCGATCGCTTTCGGTGCGGATGCACTGGTGTCGTTCGTAGCCAACGTCGGCATGATGGCCCGCTACGTGGAGAACGGGCCGGCGCCGTTAGCCCGCATGCCGACGTTCTTCGCCATGGCGAAACTGTCGCACGCACCGGTTGCGCTCGCCTATGCCCTGCAGGGAGCCTCTGCGTTGCTGGCCGCAGGCATCGTCGTTCTTGCATGGACGCGCGAGGCTGCTTATGCATTGCGAGCCGCCGCATTGATCGGCGCCAGTCTGCTCGTGAGCCCCTACCTGTACGACTACGACCTCACCTGGTACGCGGTATTCGCGGCGTGGCTTGCGAGGCATGCGCTGGCGCGCGGGTGGCGAGCGGGCGAGCGCCAATGTCTCGCCGCGCTCTGGTTGATGCCGCTCGCGGGGCTGCTCGTGGTGAGCCGTGTGCCGTTGCAGTTCATGGCGCTTGCCACACTCGTCGCGCTCGGGTTCGTGATGGTGCGGATGAGCCATGAGCGACGCGAGTCGCCATGCCTGCCCATCGCGGACGAAGCCGATCTGCGCGGGCGACGCTGGCCGTGAAGCATTGAACAGGACGAACCATAACGATCGAACCTTGCCGGGTGCGTGAACCATAAAGCGCAAGAACAAACGGCGAAGTACGCACAACGAAGCGCCTGGAAAGAACAACGCCGCCGCGCCCAAAGCGCGGCGACACCACACGCAATACAAGCAATACGGGGAGCAGCATCATGTCGAACCATAACCACACACCGCTCGTTTCACTGGTGGTTCCGTTCTACAACGAGGGCGAAGCGGTCGAAAAGTTCTTTTCTGGCGTTATGCCGGTACTCGAAGACATAGAAGGCATCCGCTTCGAGATTGTCTGCATCAACGACGGTAGCCACGACAGCACACTGGATCAACTCGTCGCGGCGAGTGCACGCGATGCGCGCGTGCGCGTGATCGATCTCACACGCAACTTCGGCAAGGAAGCGGCGCTTACGGCGGGCCTCGACGAAGCAAACGGCGACGCGGTGATTCCGATCGATGCCGACCTGCAAGATCCGCCGGGTTTGATTCCCGTGATGATCGCGCACTGGCGCGAGGGCGCCGAGGTGGTGGTGGCGAAGCGCAGCAATCGCGCCTGCGATTCGTTTGCGAAGCGCACCGCAGCCGGGCTCTATTACCGCGTGCACAACCTGCTGTCAGAAGTGAAGCTGCCCGAGAACGTGGGCGACTACCGGCTCATGGACCGCCAGGTGGTCAACGCGCTGCGCAGTCTGCCCGAACGTCGGCGCTTCATGAAAGGGCTCTTCGCGTGGGTGGGCTATCGCACCGTGGTGGTGGAGTACGAGCGCGAGGCGCGCTCCGCGGGGCACTCGAAATTCTCGGGCTGGCGGCTCTGGAATTTCGCGCTCGAAGGCATCACGAGTTTCAGCACGGTGCCGCTGCGCACATGGACCTACGTGGGGCTCGTCATCGCGCTGCTCGCGTTCGTGTACGGCGGGTTCATCATCGGTCGCACGTTGCTGTTCGGCAATCCTGTGCCGGGCTACGCGTCCGTGATCTCGGTGTTGCTTTTCATGGGCGGCATCGAACTCATCGGAATCGGCGTGGTGGGTGAGTACATCGGGCGCATCTATTACGAGTCGAAAGAACGTCCCGTGTATCTGATTCGCCGCCGTTATCAGACCCACAGCAAGGTCACGCCGCTGCCTGTTGGACGCGTGAACCGCGCCGGACGCAGCGATTTTCGCACCGCTCAAGCCCTGCGCCCCGACTTCGCTCGCCGCCGCGCGGGTGTGCGGACGCGCGCGGCGGGCCATTAAAAATAGAGGAGACCGACATGTCACCCGAAGCCTACCTCGAGATGGCCGAGACGGAAGCCGAACACTGGTGGTTCAAAGGGCGCCGCGACGTGCTGCTCGCCGTGCTGGAACGCCTTGCCTTGCCGGAACAGGCGCGCGTGCTCGAAGTGGGGTCGGGCACGGGCGGCAATCTCGCGCTGCTCGAACAGTTCGGGCATGTGAGCGGCCTGGAGATGGACGAGACGGCACGCCGGCTCACGGACCGCAAGACCGGTGGCCGCTTCGACATCCGCGCCGGCCGTTGCCCGGACGACGTGCCGTTCAATGGCCAGCAGTTCGATCTGATCTGCTTCTTCGATTGCCTCGAACACATTCCCGATGACGTCGGATCGCTCGCGCAGATGCGCAAGTTGCTCGCGCCTGGCGGCGCGATGGTGGTGACGGTGCCCGCGTATCAATGGCTCTGGAGTCCGCACGACGTGTTTCTGCATCACTGCCGGCGCTACAGCCGCAGAGCACTCGCAGACTGCGCACGTGCTGCAGGGTGCAAGACGCAGCACGTGACCTACTTCAACACGCTGCTGTTTCCGCTTGCGGTGGCCGCGCGCTGGGCCGACCGGCTATTGCGCCGCGAACGATCGACAGGCGACGCCGTTCCGGTGCCGCCCGTGAACGCGCTGCTTTATCAAGCCATGCACGCGGAAAGCCGCTGGCTGACGCGACATACGTTGCCATTCGGCGTCTCGCTGCTTGCCGTACTGACCGCCGATGAAGCAGCCTGAAATCGTGGCGTGGACTGCGCGCGACATCGTGAAGCTGCTGCGTTTCGGGGTCTCCGGCGTCATGGCCACCGCAGTGCACGCGATAGTGGCCATGATGCTGATCGTGAAGGCAGAGGCGCCCCCCATGCTCGCGAACGTGCTCGCGTTCCTCTGCGCGACAGGCGTCTCTTATCTGATGAATACGCTCTGGAGTTTCTCCGCGCCGGTTGACGTGCGCAACGCGTGGCGCTTCGCCGTGGTCTCGGCGCTGGGGCTTGGGCTGACGGCGCTCGTCTCGGGCAGCGTTCAACTCGCAGGCGGTGCGCCGTGGTCGGGCATCGCGGCGGTGGCCTGCGTCGTGCCGCCGGCCACCTTCCTCGTTCATCGCGCATGGACGTACCGCTGATTCGCGTGCCTCAGTACGTGAACAGCTGCGGGTAGTGGTCCGACGCGCCCGCCAGTTGGGTCTGCTGTTGATACGCAAAGCCGATGGCGTTGGTGACTGCGTAATCCAGAATGCCGCCGCTTTGCTGCGTCGCCCGATTGCCGCGCACGATGTTGCCCACCGGAGGGGCCACGAATCCCGGCACGGTCGGGTCCGCGTTGAAGTCGCCCACGCAGGCCCATGTGCCGCCAATCGCGTTGATCTGTGCGAGCTGCGTGTTGTTCCAGGCGCAGGTTTGCTGAAGCGTGGTGTGGAGGCCATCCACGGGCGGGCTATGAATCGAGTAGACGGAGATGACGTTGCCGTTCCACGGGTCGCGCACGGTAATCCACGGCATGGCGCGCGGGTTCGTGGGTACGTAGCCATGCACGGCGGCGGGCGGCAGGATGCCGTAGTTGTTGATGCCGATGTTGCTCAGTACGGCAAGCCCGCCCTGCGCCCACACGTTCTCCCAGTAGACGCACTGCATGAAGCCATACCCCACGCGGAAGTTGCCCGTGTAGCCGATGATCGCGCCCATGCCGTTGAGGATGGGCGCACGTCCTTGCAGATGTTCCGCAAGGTTGCCGCATTCCTGCAGACACAGCACGTTCGCGCCGGTTTGCTGCACGACCTGATTGATGTACGGCGTGTTGACGCCGCCCTGCATGTTCCATGTAGCCACGATCATGTTGTCTCTCCTTTGAACAGCGGTTCGATACGCGCCACCGCACGAAGCCGGTCGGCAATGCGTATGAACGTACGAGGCCCGCGCTTGTGAATGCGTCGCGATGTGCGATGCGCAGGGAATGCGCGGGCAGGAGAGAGCCGGACGAAAAAAAACCACGCCCCCGGCAGGTCGCGGCGTGGGCCGCGCGCTGCCGGGGGCGCGCAAGGGAAGTCAAACGTGAGCTGTGCCTAACGCCTGACGAGGCCCATGATCAACGTCACGATGAAGATGACGAGGAAAATGAAGAACAGCAGTTTGGCAATACTTGCCGCGCCCGCTGCAATTCCGCCGAAGCCGAATGCGGCGGCAATAATCGCGATGATGAAAAAGACCAGAGCGTAGTAGAGCATGAGTGACCTCCTTATGGTTTCCTCTTCCGCGGCCGGTGCACGGACGGTCCAGTGGTAGAGCAAGCGGTGTGCCTCGGTGGGGCGTGGCAAGCATGCGCCAGTAGTCCGTAATAAATGCCGAATACGGAAATAGCGGGGAAAAATTCGCTTTTTTGGGCCTTATGAAGCCCTGCGATAGCAGGCATAATGCCTATGGTGCACTGCGATTAATGAGGGTCGTAATCGCGATGTTCCTTTGCTGAGACCCAGGCGGCCTGCACGCGGGCCGGGATTCGATCTGCGCGGCGGTTCACGCATCCCCTGCATGAACGGCCTGCCGTACCGGGCATGAACCGGGCGAGTAAAACGCCTGCGCGCGCCGGCCACACCTTCGCACATCTCTTCTCCCCGGGTTCCACGCTCATGTTCGACATGCGGCCCCTATCTGGAATCGATTGATGAAACCCGCACGGAATTCGCTGTGGTCACGTATTGGCCGGCACGTCATGCTTGCCGTCGCCGCAACGGCGATCGTCGCCACCGCGACGTTTGCGTACTGGCGGCACGAGCAGCAGGGCGCAGCCACGCAGGCCGCGCTGACAGGCATTGCAAGCCAGATGCGCAGCGACGCATCGGCATGGACGCGCCGCGAGAAAGACGCCTCCGCCATGCTGAGCGACATTCGCGAACAGCACGTGGCGGCAATCGGCGTGGGCCGCAATGCGATTCTGGTTTCCACCACGGCGGGCGAGCAGTATTTCGTGGCGGACCATAACGGCGCGTTTTCGAACGCGCTGCTGCTGGGTGAACTGAAGGACGCAACGCGCTCGCCGTATCAACTGGTGTGGCTGCCGGACGCGGACGTTCGCACCGGCGCCGCGCGCTGGACCAGCGTCGTGGACCGCACGCGCGACATGCTGAGCCTCTTTCTGCCGCTCGTCATGATCGGCGGGCTCGCGTGGTTCATGCGGCGCGAAATGCGCGGCGGCGCGCAACTGCTCGAACGTTCGCCCGCGCTGCGCTTTGGCGACGTGATTGGCGCAGGCGAAGCCAAGGCAGCGCTCGCCGACGTGCAGGCTTATCTCGCGGCGCCCGCGCAGTTCACGAGCATGGGCGTGCGTGCCCCGTGCGGCGTGCTGATGACGGGCGGCCCGGGCGTCGGCAAGACGCGTCTTGCGCAGGCGCTGGCTGGCGAGTGCGGCGCGAATTTCATCTCCATCACGGGCAGCTATTTCAGTGCGAAGTACTACGGCGTGGGCATCCAGAAGGTTCGGCACCTCTTTGAACTCGCGCGCAAGAACGCACCCACGGTGATCTTCATCGACGAAGCCGACGGCCTCGGCAAGCGCACCGACGCGGGCGGTGGGTCGGTGGAAGCGGAGAGCAACCGCATCATCAATCAACTGCTCGCGGAGATGGACGGCTTCGAGTCCAACGAAGGCGTGATCGTGGTGGCCGCGACGAACCATCCGGACAATCTCGACGAAGCCCTGCGCCGGCCAGGGCGTTTCGATCGCACGGTCAACGTGCGATTGCCTGACCTCGAAGACCGCGCGCAGATTCTGCGGTTTTACGCGACGAAGCTGAAAACGAAGATCGACCGCATCGACTTCTATCAGCTCGCGCGGCTCACCACAGGTTTGTCGCCGGCTACGCTTTCGATGATCGTGAACCAGGCCGGGCTGCTCGCACGCAAGGCCGGCGACCACGAAGTGATGTCGGCACACTTCATCGAGGCCATCAAGATTGCGCGCATTGGCGACGTGAACGGCACGGAGCGGGCGCTTTCCGAAGAGGAACGCATGCGCATTGCCGTGCATGAGGCCGGGCATGGCCTTGTGGCCGCGCTGCTCGGCACCGGCGTGCTGGAAGAGGTGACCATTCTGCCGCGCGGCGGCGCGTTGGGCGTGGCGCTCATCACGAAGACGCAGGACAAGCACCTGTACCGCGAAACGGAAATGCGCAACGAGATTCAGGTGCTGCTGGGCGGCCGTAACGCGGAACTGCTGGTGTTCGGCGAAGCGTCGAGCGGCGCGGCGCAGGACCTGCAGGAGGCCTCGCGCATCGGGCTCGACATGGTTTCGAAGTTCGGCTTCAACGCGGACGGCAACCTGTTCAGCCTCGCGGCGCTTCCACAGCAGGTGGCGGGCTTGCAACTCAAAGGCGCGATTGGCCACGCGAACGTGCTGCTCGCGGAATTGAACGACGCGTGCCACGCGCTGCTGCAAGCGAATGAACCGGTGCTGCGCGAGATTGCGGACCGGCTGCTCGAAGTGGAGACCGTGCCGGGCGAGACGGTGTACCGGCTCATTCAGGAACACGCGGCTACGGGTAGCGGTGCCGTGCGGCTCGCCCAGGAAGCGGCCGCAGCCTGAAAACCCACGCTGCAATCAGGCGTCGGAACAACGATTAAGCCGCATCCAAGGACTTTTAAGCCTCGGTGAACTAACGTTCGACATGCCGTTCAACGACTGTTCACTCGAGGAGAAAAGCAATGAAGAAGTTCTGGATGACGCTTGCCGCGACTGCCGTGGCCACCGCAGGCATTGCTGCCCACGCGGACGAAACGGGTTACGCGCCTCCCGTGGAAAACCACGCCGCGCACCCGTCCAGCGCAGCGGTGGCACGCAAGGCGATGCGCTCCGCGGACCGCAAGCTCTCGAGTGCCGTGCGCAAGGCGATCGTGAAGGGCGGCGGCGTCGACACAGCCCACCTCACGGTGCTCGCACGCAGCGGTAAGGTCACGCTTACCGGTACGGTGCCGGAAGAAGGGCAGATCGCGCTGGCCACGCAGCGCGCGCAAGGCGTGAGCGGCGTCGCGGACGTGACGAACCGGCTCGCTCTCGCCTCGCCGGGCCACTGAGGACGGCTGGCTTGCAGGCCTGAATTTGCCGACCTGAATTGAACCAGGACTGCGGACCACGAACCAGGAACCTGCGAGCCAACGCAGCGCACATCGCCTGAACCCCACGGCGAACCGATAAGGCGGCGAACGGCGCAGGCGCCGTTCAGCCCCGCCGTTCAGGTCTCTTACGCCTTCCTTTCTTCTGCCTGCGCAGCCATTGCCGCAATCACGCCTTCGGCATACGCCGCATCGGCACGGCGGAAATGCTCGACCTGCCGTTCCACGATTTCCTTCGGCACACCGTCGATGGCCGCTGCGATGTTCGCGAACAGACGCTCACGCTGAGCCGCGTCGAACAGACGAAACAGCGCGCCCGGCTGGCTGTAGTAGTCGCCGTCTTCACGATGGTCGTAGTGGTCCACGGTGCCGCCCGCAAGCGGCGGCTCTGCCGCGTTGCGGTCCTGCGTGAAGTCGCCGAAGCGGTTCGGCTCGTAGTTCACCGTGCCGCCCAGGTTGCCGTCGGTGCGCATCGCGCCGTCGCGGTGGAACGCGTGGTGGAACGGACACTTCGGCGCATTCACCGGAATCTGGTGGTGGTTCACGCCCAGCCGGTAGCGCTGCGTGTCGCCGTACGAGAACAGCCGCCCCTGCAGCAGACGGTCTGGCGAGAAGCCGATGCCCGGCACCACGTTGGCCGGCGTGAACGCGGCCTGCTCCACGTCCGCGAAATAGTTCTGCGCGTTGCGGTTCAGTTCGATCACGCCCACGTCGATCAGCGGGTAATCCTTGTGCGGCCAGACCTTCGTGATGTCGAACGGGTTGTAGGGCACCTTCGCCGCATCGGCCTCGGGCATCACCTGGATGCGGAACGCCCAGCGCGGGAAGTTGCCCTGGTCGATGTGCTCCACGAGGTCGCGCTGCGCGCTTTCGCGGTCGGCGGCGATCACCTGCGCGGCTTCCTCGTTGGTGTAGTTCTCGATGCCGTTGAGCGACTTGAAGTGGAACTTGACCCAGAAGCGCTCGTTACTGGCGTTGATGAACGAATACGTGTGCGAGCCGAAGCCGTGCATCTGGCGGTAGTTCTTCGGAATGCCGCGGTCGCTCATGAGGATGGTGACCTGATGCAGCGACTCGGGATGACGCGACCAGAAGTCCCACGCGGCCACGTTGTTGCGCAGGTTGGTGTACGGGTCACGCTTCTGCGTGTGGATGAAGTCGGGGAACTTGAGCGGGTCGCGGATGAAAAACACGGGCGTGTTGTTGCCCACCACGTCCCAGTTGCCTTCCTCGGTATAGAACTTGATGGAGAAACCGCGCACGTCGCGCTCGGCGTCGGCGGCGCCGCGTTCGCCGGCTACCGTCGAGAAGCGCATGAAGAGCGGGGTTTCCTTGCCGGGCTGGGCGAAGACCCCGGCTTTCGTGTACTGCGTGATGTCGTGGGTGACCTTGAGCGTGCCGAAGGCGCCGGAGCCCTTGGCGTGCACGCGGCGTTCGGGGATGACCTCACGGTCGAAGTGGGCGAGCTTTTCGAGCAGCCACACGTCCTGGAGCACGACCGGGCCACGCGGGCCCGCGGTCATCGAGTTCTGGTTGTCGGCAACGGGCGCGCCGGCGGCCGAGGTGAGATGGGTGAGGGTGTTGGAAGTCATGGCCTTGGGTCGACGCGAGGTCGAAGAAACGGGATGGAGCGCGGCGCAATCCGCCGCGTGCAGCGGACGCAACGCGCAGGACATGCGCCGCCTCTGCGGCACGTGGCGTCGACCCTCAGCCCGCGGAAGACGCCCTGAAAACGGGCGGCCTCACCGCGCGCTGAAGGCCGGCGCACCGCGTGCTTTACGACTGCAGGAACGCGAGCAGGTCCGCATTGACCTCGTCCGCGTTCACCACGCACATGCCGTGCGAGGCCCCGGCATAGACCTTCAGCGTGGCGTTCTTCACGATCTTCGCGGAGAGGCGGCCGGCATTGTCGATGGGCACGATCTGGTCGTCGTCGCCATGCAGGATCAGCGTGGGCACGTCGATCTTCTTCAGGTCTTCCGTGTAGTCCACTTCCGAAAACTCGTGGATGCACTGGTACTGGCCGTAGATGCTGCCCGCCATGCCCTGGATCACGAACGCGTCGATAGCCGCCTGCGAAACCTTGGCGCCCGGCCGGTTGAAACCGAAGAACGGCGTTGCCAGATCCTTGTAGAACTGCGGACGGTTTTCGGCCACGCCCTTGCGGATGCCGTCGAACACGTCGAGCGGCAGGCCGTTGGGGTTCGCGTCCGTCTTGATCATGATGGGCGGCACGGCGCCGATCAGCACGGCCTTCGCCACGCGCTTCGTGCCATGACGGCCGATGTAGTGCGCCACTTCGCCGCCGCCCGTGGAGTGACCCACGAGCGTTGCTTCGCGCACGTCGAGTGCGTCGAGCAGCGCGGCGAGGTCGTCGGCATACGTGTCCATGTCGTTGCCCTCGAACGGCTGGTCCGAGCGGCCGTGGCCGCGGCGGTCGTGTGCGATCACGCGAAAGCCGTGCTGCACGAGGAACAACATTTGGGCATCCCAGGCATCGGCATTGAGCGGCCAGCCGTGCGAGAACACGACCGGGCGGCCAGTGCCCCAGTCCTTGTAGAAGATCTGCGTACCGTCTTTCGTGGTGATGGTGCTCATGTGTGTGCTCCTGTGAGCGATGGCGGCCACGCGTCGCACGGAGTGCTGCGGGCTGCCAACGCGGTTGAAAAGAACGTGATGCCTGACTGATGCGGCACAACCGGCACGACCGGCATAACCGGAACAACCGGCACGACCGGCTGGCGCGTGTGTCGCGCCAACCGACGCGCCGCACTACGGTGCAGCGACCCGCGTGATGGTCGATACCCTGGAATCCGCGGCCTCGCTCGGCGCAGACCAGCCCCCGCCCAGCGACTTGTAGAGCGCGACCAGCGCGAGCGCCGTGTCGCGGTCGGTCTGCGCGAGCTTGTCGTCGGCGGCGTAGAGCGAGCGTTCGGCGTCGAGCACGGGCAGGAAGTCCACCAGACCCTGGCGATACAGGCGCGTGGCCACGGTCACGGCTTCGCGGTCGCTCGCGGTTTCCGCGCTCAGTTGATCGCGACGCACGCGCGACTGGCCATACGACACCAGCGCTGTCTCCACGTCGCGCAGCGCGCCCAGCACGGTGCGCTGGTAGGCGGCCGCGGCGGCGTCGGTGCGCGCCTCTTCGGCATGCACCTGAAAGCGCACGCGGCCCGCATCGAAAATCAGCCAGCGGATGCTGGGCCCCACCGAGAGGTACCGGCTGGGCGAGGTGAGGAACGTGGAGGCATCCAGACTCTCCAGCCCCGCTGCGCCCGTGAGCGAGAAGTGCGGATAGAGGTCGGCCTTCGCCACGCCGATGCGCGCGTGGGCCGCCGCGAGCCGGCGCTCTGCCGCGCGAATGTCGGGGCGCCGCTGAAGCAGGTCGGAGGGCAGGCCGACGGGCACGTCGGCGACCGGCGCCGGAATGGCCTGGGGCGCATCGAGTTGCGCGAGCAGCGCTTCGGGTTGACGCCCCACGAGCGCGCCGATCCGATAGATCGAGCCGCGCGCGTCCGCGGTGAGCGAGGGGATTTCGGCCTGTGTGTCCGAGACCAGCGCTTCGGCACGCAGCATATCGAGGCGCGACGCAAGGCCCGCGTCGAACTGGGCGCGCGTGAGCACGAGCCCGTCCTGCTGGATGGCGAGATTGCGGCGCGCCACGTCGAGCCGGCGCTGCGCGCCGCGCAGCTCGATATAGTTGCGCGCGATTTCGGCGGCCAGCGTGAGCCGCACGTCCTCGCTGCCGGCAACGGCGGCTTCATACGAAGCGTTCGCAGATTCGACGCTGCGCCGCGTGCCGCCGAACACGTCGATTTCCCACGACGCATCGAAGCCCGCTTGCCAGAGGTTGCCGTTCTTGCCCGGACCCATGCCGCCGGGTTGCACGCCGGTGGGCACGTTGGCGCTGCCGTGCGTGCGGCGATAGAGGCCACCGGCATCGACCTCGGGATAGTCGGCTGCGCCCGCGATGCCGCGCAACGCGCGGGCTTCACGCACGCGTGCCTCGGCTTCGGCGATATCGGGCGCGGATTGCAACGCGTCTTCGATCAGCGCGTTCAGCGTGGTGTCGCCCAGGTTCTGCCACCAGCTATCGAGCGACGCGTCGGGCGAAGCCGCCTTCGACGAAGCCTGGGCGCGCTCCCGATACGCCGCGGGCAGCGCCGTTTTGGGCGCCACGTAATCGGGCCCCACGGTGCAGCCCGCAACCATGCCGGCCATGACACAGGACACCGCGCCCGCGAGCCACGCCCGCGAGCGTCGACGCCCCCGCGCTAGTTCAGGAATTCGAGCCATTTCGGCTGCTCCCTGATGAAGATCCGCGTTTCCACCGACATGCCCGGCGCGATCCACTTCATCGCCTCGCCGGGATTGTCGAACTCGATCTTGACCGGCACACGTTGCACGATTTTGACGAAGTTGCCCGTGGCGTTTTCCGGCGGCAGCAGCGCGAAGCGCGAGCCCGTGCCGCGCTGGATGCTGTCCACGTGGCCGCGCAGGTGCAGGTCGGGGAAGGCATCCACGTCGACGGCCACCACCTGGCCGGGACGCACGCGCGTGAGCTGCGTTTCCTTGTAGTTGGCGATGACGTAAAGGTGTTCGGGCACCACCGAGAGCAGCAATTGACCCGGCTGCACGAAGTTGCCGGGTTCCACCGTTTTCTTCGCAATGCTGCCTGCTTCGCCGGCATAGATCTTCGTGTACGTGAGGTTGAGCGCGGCCTGGTCCACGGCGGCGCGCGCCTGGGCTACGGCGGCTTGCGCCGTGGCGGTCTGTGAGCGTACGAGTTTCGCTTGCGCCTGGGCGGCCTGAACGCGAACCTGCGCTGCGATTACCGAGGCACGCGTGCTCGAGGCCGCCGCCTTGCCTTCGTCCACGCGCTGCGAAGACACGGCGCGAATGTCGGATACCGATTGCAGGCGGCTCAGGTTCACCTGAGCAAGCTTCGCGTTGGCTTCGGCGACTTCGAGTTCGGCCCGCTGACGTGCAATTTCCGCATCGGCCACGGGAATCTGGTCGCGCGCTTCCTGGAGCTTGCCTTCGGCATCGGCGAGGCTTGCTTTGGCCTGCTCCAGTTGCACCGCGTAATCGCGCGGGTCCAGTTCGATCAGAAGCTGGCCCGCTTGCACCTTGCTGTTGTCGTCCACGTAGAGCTTTTTCACGTAGGCCGGCACCTTCGGAATGACGGATACGACGTGGGCGTCCACGTAGGCGTCGTTCGTGCGCTTCTCGTAGAGATCGGGCACGAGGAAGTACAGCGCGATGAGCACGAGCACGGCGAGCCCGAGCGCGCCGAAGACCAGCGAGCGCCGGCTTGCGGGCGGCACGGCGACCGGAGGTGGCGCGGCGGGACCAGGCGACATCCCGGCCGCAGGCGCAGCCGCATTGCGCTTTTCAGCGGGCGTTTCGTGCAGCGGGGTCTCGCTCATTGCGACCTCCTGTCAGCGGAGGCGGCGAGTGACGGGAGCGCATCGTGCCTTCGGGCCGGTCGCCGTGCGCGGGCCGCGCAGCAGGTTGTGTCGTGATTCATGATGGTTTCTTCGGAACGGGCGTGAGCGGCGTGAGCGGCGTGACCGTCGCGGCTGCAACGGGCGTAGGCGGCACGAGCGGGAGCACGCAGAGCGTGAGCACGCCCACGGCGGCCATGAAGGCGAACGCGTCGGCGTAGGCGAGCGTCGCGGCCTGATGCGCGGTCTCTTCGGCCAGCATGCGCACTGCGGCGCGCGAACTGTCGAAGCTCGTATAGCCGCCGTTGCCCGTGAGCGTGGCGCCTAGCGTGGCAAGCCAGTCGCGCGTGACGTCGCGGTCCATGCGGACGTGGTCTGCGAGGCGCGACGAATGCAGCGTCTCGCGATGGGTGATCAGGATAGTGAGCAGCGCCACGCCCAGCGACGCGCCGAACTGGCGAAACGTCATGTAGAGCGATACGCCGTCCAGCAGCCGGTTCTGCTCGATTCTCGCCACGGTGCCGCTGCCCACGGCGGGCAGGAGCGGCGAGAGGCAGGCCGCATAGAGCACGAGCGGCAGCACGAAGTAGGGGCCGGGCGTGCCCGTGGTGAGCAGCCGGTGGAATACGACCATCGAGGCGATCAGCATGACGAGCGCGATCGCAATCGTCTTGCGCTGGCCCACGCGTGTGATGAGCGGCACGATGAGCGGTCGCATGGCCGCGGCGGAGAGCGCGTAGACGCACATGATCTGGCCCGTCTGCGTCGCGCTGTAGGTGTTCGCCGCGAGGTTGCGCAGGAATTCGGGCAGCACGAAGACGCTGCCCGAGAGAATCATGCCCGTGAACACGCCCAGCACCGCGGACGAAAGCACGTGGCGGTCGCGCAGCAGATCGATGCACATGAGCGGCGAGCGATTGGCGGAACTGCCTTGCCAGGCCACGAACAGCACGAATGCAGCCGCGCCCGCGAAGGCGAGCGTGCGCAGATGCGGCGAGCCGAACCAGCCGTCTATCTCGCCGCGATTCAGAATGACCTGCAGCGAAATGAGCGCAATGGCGAGCAGCGCGATGCCGGGCCAGTCCGTCTGCACGACGCGTTGCGACGAGGCGGGCGGCATGACCGGAAAGTAGCGGGCAATGAGCCACAGCGCGGCGCCGGCATAAACGAGGTTCGGCAGGAAAATGAGGCGCCAGTCGTAGTGGTCGGTGATGTAGCCGCTCGCGAGCAGACCGGCGGCGCTCGACAGATAGAGCACCGTGGAGACGCGCATCAGCGAGGCGCTGCGTTGCGGCTTGGGCATCAGCACGTAGATGCTCGCGCGCCACCACACCACGAGCCCCGCCGCGGCGAGGCCCTGCAGCGCGCGCCAGACAAGCATCGTCTCGAAGCCGGGCGAAAGCGCCACGCCCATCGAGGTGCCCGCGAAGGCCACGATGGTGGCGAGCAGAAAGCGCCGATAGCCGACATGGCCCGCGAGCCACACGGAAACCGGTACGCCGAGAAAGAGCGCACAGCTGTAGAGGGTGAGCAGCCAGCTTGCCTCGTCGCCGGAGACGCCGAGCGAGCCCGTGAGGTCCGGCAGCACGAGATTCATGCTGTCGAACGTGTAGAACTCCATGCCGGTGGCGAGCCCGAGTCCCATCAGCAGCGGTCCGGTGTGAGCGGGGGGAATGGTGGGCAAAGCGGCGGATGCGGCGGCGCCCCCTGCCTGCGCCGGGGCGTGCAATGCGGAGGTCGAACGGGCAAGGTCGGTCATGAATGACGGCTCAGGTGATGCGTGCGGGCGAATCGACGGAAACGGTGCAAACAAAACGGTACGACGCACGAAAGCGGTGCCGCCGTGCTTCGCCGCTAGTCCTTCCAGTGCGAGCCGAGAATCAGGCCGCAGAAATTTCTGCGGCGGTAGTTCGGGTCGCACCGTTCGAGCACGTCGGCATTGGCGGTGCCGAAGGTGGTGAGCGGGCGCCGCTCCATGCCTTGCGCGAACGTTTCGAGAATCTGTTCCTTGAAGCGCGGGCCGCGCGGAAACGCGTTCACCACTTCGTCGCGATCGGCCTGGCACACCTCGTCGAAGTGCATGCCGAGCAGGTCGGTTTCCACGCCCGCGCCCAACAGCGCCGTGAGCGAGGGCATTTCCGCGTGCAGGCCGAACGACGTGTGAAGCGCCACGGCGCGGGCGGCTTCGGCCACGTCGTCGTCGCGCACGCCGTGGCACGAGAGAAACGCCTGCAATGCATTGGCGCTGTCCAGCTCGAAGCGCTTCTGCGAATCGCGATAGAGCGGCGTGAGCCCGATGTCGTGAAAAAGCGCGGCCACGTAGAGCAATTCGGTGTTGCAGGCCAGCGCGCGATGCTTGCCGACCAGCGCGCCGAACAGAAACACGCGCACCGAATGCCGGTAGAGAATGTCCGGTTCCATCGCCATGACCGTGGCGAGCGCGGCCTGTGCCATGGTGCTGTCCGGTATCGGAATGCCGGCGACGCAGCGGCTCATCGTGTCTCCTGTCACAGATCGAGCAGTGCGGCGAGCGAGTAGTGCCCTGCGCCCCCGATGGCGATGGTGCCGAACAGGATCAGCAGCATCCACGCGAACTGCCCCTGTTCCACGGTCCATTCGGGATGCACGCGCAGCAGTGCGATCGCGGTCACGGCCATGACGGGCAGCGCTGCAAGCCGCGTCGCGACGCCCAAGATCACGAGCACGGGGCACACCACTTCCGCGAAGATCGCGAACGCGATGGTGAGCCGCTTGCCGAAGTGAAATGGGTCTTCTATGGCCGCGGCCTCGCTGGCGTAGTGCCGCACCTTCGGCAGACCGTGCACGATGAGCAGCAGCACGCTCGCGCTCACGCGCAGGAAGAGCAGGGCGATGTCGTTGGAGTGCGCTGCGAAATGCGTCGTGATGCGAGCGAGTGCCAGGTTCATGGTGTGCGATCCGGGTGACAGGGAACGAAGCGCGATCAGAACGCGAAGCAGCTACAGCCGAGCGCGCCCCAGAAGCCGTTGTCGTCGCCCGTCGGTACGTTGCTGCGCCATGCCCACATGTGGCCGTG
The DNA here is from genome assembly GCF_029536165.1 of Paraburkholderia sp. SUR17. Classification (NCBI taxonomy): domain Bacteria; kingdom Pseudomonadati; phylum Pseudomonadota; class Betaproteobacteria; order Burkholderiales; family Burkholderiaceae; genus Paraburkholderia; species Paraburkholderia sp. SUR17. Next base: position 2,177,240 of record NZ_CP120509.1, on the reverse strand, counting down.
GCCGTGCACGCCGCACTGGTTCGAGCAACCGTCGATGCAGGCGCGCGCCGTGGCCTCGGCCGCAGTCATCGATGTGGCCGAAGCAGCCGGCCGATAGCGGCTGTAGCCGCCGAACTCCGCCACCGGCGACCACGTGGGGCTCACAGGCAGCGCGGGCGGCGCGAGCGGGCTGAATTCCTCGTCGGCGTAGACCACCTTGCCGTTCACCACGGTCAGCACCGACGAGAGGTACTTGATGCGTTCTTCGTCCACGGTGAAGAAGTCGTCGGTAAGCGCGGCGAAGTCTGCGTACTGGCCCGGCACGAGGGCGCCCTTGCGGTCGTCTTCGTTCGAGAACCATGCGCTGCCCACGGTGTAGCGGCGCAGCGCTTCCATGCGTTCCAGCCGGTTGCGCTCGGGGTACAGCAGCGTGCCGCCCACGGTACGGCCCGAGATCATCCAGTAGAGCGAGACGAACGGGTTGAAGCTCGCCACGCGCGTGGCGTCCGTGCCCGCGCCCACGGGTAGGCCCGCCGCGAGCATCTTCTGGATGGGCGGCGTGCGTTGCGCGGCTTCCTCGCCGTAGCGGTGGATGAAGTACTCGCCCTGATAGGCCATCCGGTGCTGCACCGCGATGCCGCCACCCAGGGCGGCGATGCGGGCAATGTTGGCTTCCGAGATGGTTTCGCAGTGGTCGAAGAACCAGCGCAGGCCGTCGAACGGCACTTCGCGGTTCACTTCTTCGAACACGTTGAGAAAGCGGCTGATGGATTCGTCGTAGGTGGCGTGCAGGCGGAACGGCCAGCGGTTCTGCACGAGCAGCTTCACAACGCCCTTCAGCTCGGTTTCGAGCGACTCCGGCAGGTCCGGGCGCGGCTCGAGAAAGTCTTCGAAGTCCGCGGCGGAGAACACCAGCATTTCGCCCGCACCGTTCACGCGCAGGAACTCGTCACCGTCGCCGGGCTTCGTCATCTTCACCCAGCGAGCGAAGTCGTCGATCTCCTTCTTCGCGTTCTGCGTGAACAGGTTGTAGGCGATGCGCATGGTCAGCTCGCCGCGCTTCGCGAGTTCCATGATGACGGCGTAGTCGTCGGGGTAGGCCTGGTAGCCGCCGCCTGCGTCGATGGCGCTCGTCACGCCCAGCCGGTTCAGCTCGCGCATGAAATGGCGCGTCGAATTCATCTGGTCGTCATACGGCAGCTTCGGGCCTTTGGCGAGCGTGGCGTAGAGCAGGCCCGCATTGGGGCGCGCGATCAGCATGCCCGTGGGGTTGCCGCCGCGGTCGCGCTGGATCTCGCCGCCGGGCGGGTTCGGCGTGTCTTTCGTGTAGCCCACGGCGCGCAGCGCGGCGGCGTTCAGGAGCGCGCTGTCGTAGAGGTGGAGGATGAAGACCGGCGTGTCGGGCGCAATGGCGTTGATCTCTTCGAGCGTGGGCCCGCGGCGTTCGGCGAACTGCAGCTCGTTCCAGCCGCCCACCACGCGCACCCACTGCGGGGCCGGCGTGCGGGCCACCTGGCGGCGCAGCATGTCGAGCGCGTCGGCGAGCGAGGGCACGCCGTCCCAGCGCAGCTCCATGTTGAAGTTGAGGCCGCCGCGAATCACGTGCAGGTGCGAGTCGTTGAGCCCCGGAATCACGGTGCGGCCTTGCAGGTCGATGCGCCGCGTGTTGGCGCCCGCGCGCTGCATCACGTCGCGGTCGTTGCCCGTGGCGAGCACGCGGCCGTCCTTGACGGCCAGCGCCGTGACGAACGAGCGCTTTTCGTCCTGGGTCGCAATCTTGCCGTTGAAGAAGACCGTATCCGCGGTCGCCGTGTCGTCGAACTGGGCAGTCATCGTGCGTTCCTGTAGGTGGGTGGACAGGGCTGTCCGAAATGGCGTGAAGGCGATGGGCGGTGGCGGTGCGGCCGTGTGGTGGTGTGGCCTGGTCGCCGTGTTGAGGGTCGCCTCGTGCTGCGCCGTCTGTTTTTCAACACTACGCAAGGGCTGGCTGAAAGTCCTTAGCCGCACCTGAAACGTTCTGAAGCAAGCGCGCACGCGGGCTGAACGGCGTGCATCGATGCATAACGGGAGGATGCGGGCGGCGGCGGGCAGCCTCAGGCCGAAGCAGGCGGCCTCAGGCAGAAGCAGGCGACAGCGCGGCAGGAGAATTCAGAACGATTAAATCGGTGCGGCGGCGGCGCGTTGTTACGATGGTTTCGCGTCCTGGCCGTGGCGCGAAGCTCTGTCGCCGCGGCACCTGCAGGCGCTTTTTCTCACCATTGCGCACCGCAAGGACCGACGTCATGCAATACGTCTACTCGCTCTTATCGGGCCTGCTGTTCGGCATCGGCTACGGGCTGTTGGGCCTGAAATCGCCTGCGCCGCCCTTGATCGCGCTGGCGGGGCTGCTGGGCATGCTGGGCGGCGACCAGCTCGTGACGCAGCTGAAGGCGCACCTCGCGGCCCGCAACGCGCCGGCTGCGGTGAGCGCGCCGGCGTCCACGTCGTCCATGCCCACCCACACCTCCACGCCCATCGTCACCGCGCAGCGCGACGCGGGTGCCGACGACCAGCCGAAGCCATGAGCACGGCGCACGAGAGGACCCCGACATGAACTTCCCACCGTCTGCCGTGCAGGGCGGCCAGCCGCATGAGGTGCATGAGGTGCACGAGGTGCGCGCCGAAGCATCGACGCCGCAACGCCTCGTCACCATCCTCGCGTTCATCGCGGGTTACGTGGACGCGTTCGGCTTCGTCGCGCTGTTCGGCCTCTTCGCCGCACACGTCACGGCGAACTTCGTGCTGATCGGCGCGAACGTGGTGGGAGAGGGCCAGGGCATGCTCATCAAGCTGCTCGCGTTTCCGGCGTTCATTGCGGGCGTGGCGGTGGCCCGCGGTGTCGTGGGCATGGCGCAGCGGCGCGGCGTTTCCGCCGAGCGCGGCCTTTATGTGCTTCAGGCTCTCTGCCTGTGTCTGATGATGGCGGCGGGTCTCGTCGTCTGGCCCCACTACGGGCCCGAGAGCGCGTGGGCCATCGTGGCGGCGCTCTTCGGGGCCGCGGCCATGGGCGTGCAGAACGCCCACAGCCGGCTCGTGCTGCCCGGCCAGCCGCCCACCACGATGATGACGCTCAACGTCACGCTGGGCGTGCTCTACACCATCGACGCTCTCACCGGCCACACGAGCGACGCGAAGCGCGCGGCGCGCGAGCGCCTTGCCGACATCCTGCTGCCGGTGGCGGGCTTTGCCATGGGCGCGATCGTCGCGTCCATCGCGTTTGTGCAGGCTTCGTTCTGGGCGCTGCTGTTCCCCGTCATCCTGCTCGCCATCCTGGCGCTGCGTGCCGGAACAGGCTCATGCGCGGTGGCCGAATGAAGCGGCGGTTCGTGACAGGACGTGGCGGCCGGCTCGCCATGCGGCCGCGCCGCCACAAGAAGATTTAAGCGAACGCAAAGGACTCTTCAGCGCGGCGCGCATAACGTCATGCTGCGGGTGTCGCGTGGCTGGTCGCCGCAATGTCCGCCGCGTCGCGCCTGGGGTCACGGTTCACTGCGCGGGTCACTGCGCGGGTCACTTCGCGGTTCACGTCGCGGTTCACGTTACCCGCCGGCGGCCCATGAGCACGCTGCGAGCAACGCATGACGGATGCGGCCGCAGCCCGCGGTATAGCCATTCCTTCCTGTGCGAGGACACGCCAAATGGAAGAACTCGATCGTTGGGAACACGTCGTCATGCTGCTGTGGCTGCAGTCCGAGGCGCGTCAGCCGATGCACGCCGTGCGGCCCGAAGCGGCGCGCTCGCACGCGCGCGGCGGCGCAGGCGCACGCAAGCAGGCGGGCGGCAATGCCGCGCGGGCGGCGGCCGGCGTCGGGCTGAACCGCACGTCGATCATCGCGCTCGAGAAGCAGAACGACAGCTCGATGCTGGTGTCGTGGAGCGACTCCACGCGCTGCCGCTACATCGACCAGCGCTGGATCAGCGCCAAGTCGCGCTCGAGCGGCTACTGCGCGCTCACGGGGCGCGCCATCCGTCGCGGCGATCCGATCTACAAGCCGCAGTGGCGCGGCGCGCATCGTCCGGCGAACAGCATGGAGATGATTCTCGCCGCGGAGCTGGAACAGATGGCCGCGCGCTGAAGCAGAGATCCGGCTCACATGCGCGACTCACATGCGCAGCTTCATGTACGGCTTCACGCGCGACCCGGGCTCCGGCCGCGACGCTTGCCGCCCGAAACCAGTCCGGCGCCGCCCAACACGATGGACGGCGCCGTTTCGTAGTTCGCATTGCAATTGGAGAAAACAGCATGATTCGAAAGACGTGGATCTCGGTGGCCGTGGCGGCGTGTGCCGCCGTCTGCGTGCAGACCGCACAGGCGCAGGTGGTGGGCCATCAGACGATCGGCATTTCGGTGACCGAGGCCGACGCGATTCTCGCGGGCTGGAGCGTGAAGCGCTCCATCCTCGGCAAGCCCGTGTTCAACGAGCAAGGGCAGCAGGTGGGCAAGGTTTATGACATCGTCGTGGCGCCGGACAAGTCCGTCTCGTACGCGATCGTGGATGCCCAGCGCTTCGTCGGCATGCGTCACGACGTGGCGGTGCCCATCGAGCAGCTCGATTTCGCCGACGGCAAGCTCGTGCTGGCCGGCGCCACGCGTGAGGCGCTGAAGGCCATGCCGGTGTTCCAGTACACGAAGATGCCCGTGGTGCCTAAGCCGCGCGACGCCTATCAGCACCCGTGACGTGACATGAAGTGAAGTGCCTGCATGCCTTCGCGGCCAGTCGATCGTTCGGCGCCGCGGCCCGAAGGCATGCGCCGCCGCTCACTGCAAGCTGCTTATTGGAAAACCGGAATAGAAGCAAGCCGTACTGCCTGAGAGATTCACGCCTCCAATAAAAAAATCCTCTAATCAAAAATATCGAACATTCAGTTCGGAATATTTAAATCTTCGAATGAGGGGAATGCCGTAGCATGAGCGTGCCGCGCGGGGCGCGCCGGCAGGACTGATGACTTAATACCGACTCATTTGTCGAAAGACAGCTTGCAATGATTCAGATCGGGCAACTCCACGTCTTTCTCGAGAGCCGCGAAATTCGTTTGAACGGCGAACGGGTGCGTATCGGCAGCCGCGCATTCGATATTCTCGAATTGCTGATTCGGGCCGAAGGCGCATTGGTGTCGAAGGACGAGATCATCCGGTGCGTGTGGCCCACAACGATCGTTCAGGAAAACAACCTGCAGGTTCACATCGCCGCCTTGCGCAAGGCGCTGGGCCCACAGCGCGATCTCATTCGCACGGTGCCCGGACGCGGCTATTGTCTGGTCGGCGCGCTCAGCGACGCGGCGCCGAAGCGCAGCACGGCAGACCTCGTGCCGCCGCTGCCGGTATCCGCTTCGGCGCTCGTGGGGCGCGAGGCTTCGATAGCGCAGGTCGCGGATGCACTCGGCGCGCTGCGCATCGTCACGCTGGTGGGCTCGGGCGGCATCGGCAAGACGCGTGTGGCCACCGAGGTGGCGGCGCGCGTGGCATCGCGCTTTCCCGACGGCGTGGTGTTCGTTCCGCTCGCTTCGGTATCGGACCCGCGCTTCGTTGCAGACGCGCTCGCGGATGCACTCCCGGCTGCGCTCGCGGGCTCGCTCGGCATGGCGAGGCCGGCCGGCCGCCTGGCGCTTGCCGACATCGTGCCGGGCCTCGCGGGCCGGCGCATGCTGCTCGTGCTCGACAACTGCGAACATCTGATCGACGTGGCCGCGCAGGTGGCCACCGCGGCCACGGCTGCGAGCGAAGGGCTCTGCGTGCTGGCCACGAGCCGCGAGGCGCTGCGCATTCCCGGCGAACTGCTGCACCAGGTGCCGCCGCTCGACGTGCCCGGCGAGGCGGATACGGGCGACGCCATCGTGCAGGCCAGCGCCGTGCAGTTGTTCATTGCGCGCGCACGTGCCGCGGACGCGCGCTTCCCGCTCAACGAACGCACGCTGTGCCTCACGGCCGCCGTATGCCGGCGGCTGGACGGCATACCGCTTGCCATCGAACTTGCGGCGGCGCGCGCGGCGGTGCTCGGCGTGGAAGTGCTCGCGGACCATCTGGACGACCACTTCCGCATTCTGGCCGGCGGCTTTCGCACGGCGCTGCCGCGGCATCAGACCTTGAAGGCGATGCTCGACTGGAGCTATCGCCTGCTCGACGAAACCGAGCGCACGCTGCTGCGCTGGCTCGGTGTCTTCATGGACGGCTTCTCGTTCGACGCCGCGTATTACGTCGTGAGCGGCATGACGGGCAACGGCATGGAACGCAGCGAAGGAAGCAGCGCGCCGCGCGGCTTTTCCCAGCCGCAGTTGCTCGACGCGTTGAGCGGGCTGGTCGCAAAGTCGCTCGTGATTCGCGAAAGCGCGGACGCGGGTACCGGCACGGACACGCGCTACCGCTTGCTCGCCATCACGCGTGCCTATGCGCTGCAAAAGCTCGAAGACTGCGGCGAGCGCAAGGAGGCGGCGCTCGCGCATGCCACCTATTTCCATGCGGTGTTCTCGCAGGCGCCCTCGCTGACCAGTGGCCACGCGCCCGGCACCTGGTTTCTCGCGTTTCGCCGCGAACTCGGCAACTTGCGCGCGGCGCTCGACTGGGCCTTCGCGCCCGGTGGCGACGCGGTGGTGGGCATCGCGCTCGCGGCGGTCGCGGTGCCGTGCCTCTTCGATGCCTCGCTGATCGACGAATGCTGCGAACGTGCGCGCGCCGCGCTCGATGCCACGCTCGACCCCGCCGTGGCGCCCGTGCCGCCCGAGACGCGGTTGCGCCTGCTCGCCGCCTACGGCGCTGCACGCGTCTATACGCACGGGCCCGTGCGCGAGGTGCTCGACGTCTGGGCCGACGTGCTCACGCTCGCGCTCGAAACGGACAGCGGCGAGTATCAACTGCGCGCCTTGTGGGGGCTCGCGAGCGCCTGCCGCTACGCAGGCAACGTCCGCGCGGCGCTCGCGTTCGCGCAGCGCTTTCGCGCGCTCGTGACGCGGCAGGCCGATCTGCCGGTGGGCCTGATCGGCCTGCGGCTCGAGGCTATCGCGCTGCACTATGCCGGCGAGCAGGAGGCCGCGCGCGAGCGGCTCGACGAAATGCTGGCCGTCTACGCGCATCCTGTGCATCGCTGGAACGTAGTGGGGTTTCGCATCGAACACGGCATTGCCACGCGGGCCACGCTTGCGCGCGTGCTGTGGGCACAGGGCGAGACGCGCGAGGCGCTGCGCGTGGCGCAAGACGCGCTCGATGCCGCGATGCGCTACGAGCACGACATCGTGACCTGCTACGTGCTGGTGGAAGGGCTCGTGCCGGTCGCGCTGCTGACGGGGGCGCACGACGCTGCGCGAGAAGGCATCGCGCTGCTGGAGACGCGCGCGGCACGCACCGGCTTCGTGATCTGGAGCGCCTGCTGCGCCTGTTATGCCGCGAGCCTGAAATGTGCCGTCGATCCGCAGCCGGCTCATTTGCGCGAATTCGCCGCCGCGCTCGACGGCTTGCGCAAGACCGGTTATCTCGCGCCGCTCACCCTGCTGCTGGGCCAATACGCGCGTGGTTTGCGTGCCTGCGGACGGCACGACGAAGCCGCAGCCGCGCTCGACGAAGCGAAGCGCCACAGCGAAGCCAATGGCGAGCACTGGTTCGATGCCGAACTGCGCCGCATTGGCGCGAGCATTCCCCGCGTACACGGGCCGGGCGGCCTGAGCAACATGAGCGACCTGAGCGGCATGAGCGATGAAGTGGCCGCCGCCGCGCCGCTCGCGCGCCGTACGCTCAAATCTGCGTGATGAAGCGGTCGATCAGGTCGGGGCGGTCGAGCTGTTCCACCCACCATTGCAGCGCACGTCCCGCTTCGTCTTCGCGCCATGCGAGGTAGCAGTGCGTGAATTCGCGCATGCCCGTGACGCGGCGTGCCACCAGCTTGCCTTCGTCGATGGCGCGCTGGGCGAGGCACTCGGGCAGCGTGCCCACGGCGAGCCCCTCGCATTGCGCCGCGAGCTTCGCGGCGAGGGTGGGCACGGCGATGTAGGGCTGGCCGTCTTCGGTGGCCACGGACCGCGGTTGCAGTTCGCGCGAGGTGTCGCTGATCACGGCGCCGCGATAGCGCAGCACCGTTTCGAGGGAAAGCGGTTCGGGCAGCTGCGCGAGCGGATGGTTGGGCGCGACCGCGAATACGTGGCGCAGCGTGCCCACGGGCCGCGCCACGATATGCGGCAGCGGTGGCGGCTCGCCGGTTGCGCCCACCACGAGATCCGCGCGGCGTGTGACGAGCGCGTCCCACGTGCCGCCCAGCACTTCGGTGGACAGGCGCAGCCGCGTATCCATGGCGAGGCCGTAGAACGTATGGACGTACGGCCACAGCGCGCCGAACGGCAGGATTTCGTCGATGCACAGGCGCAGTTCCGACTCCCAGCCGTGCTGGATGCGCAGCGCCTTGAGTTCGAGCTGCTCGGCCGCATGCAAGAGGCGCCGGCCTTCTTCCACCACCACGCGGCCCGCATGCGTGAGGCGCGCGCGCCGGCCGCTGCGGTCGAACAGTTCGACGTTGAGATCGCTTTCGAGCTTCTGGACGAGATAGGTGAGCGACGACGGCACGCGGTGCAGCCGTTCCGCTGCTTCGGCAAAGGTGCCGGCCCGGTCGATCGCATCCAGTGCTTCGAGGGCTTCGAATGACAGCTTCATGGCCAGATTCCTGTTCGTATGGGGACGTCGCGGCGGGCGCAGGGCAAGTCGGCCGTGCCGGCATCCACGGCGCATCAGCGGCATCGTAGCTTGATTGGGGCCGGTTATGAGCGCGCTTCAGAACGTTTCAAGGGGCTTTGCCACCGCATGCATGCGGGTTTGCGCAGCATTCGACGTGCTCGCGGCGCGTCATGGTTCTCATCCGATGCAAGGAACGGCAGATGCCCGCCGTGCCGCATCCGCACGTTCAGAACGTTTAACCCGCGGCCAAGGCTTAACACGCGGGCCTTCGCTAACCTCGTCAATCCAGCCATGCCGCCTGCCGCGCGGCGCACCCGTTTGCCGAGGTCGACCATGAGCGCCAGCCCGCCGAACCCTTCCGCTTTGCCCGACTTGCCCGACGTGCCGGCAGCGGAACTCGATACGCCTTACTCGTCGCTCGAACATCGTCAGCACCAGATGTTTCCGAAGCTCTCTGCCGCGGAAATCGCCAGCCTGCGGCGCTTTGCGATGCCCATGCACTTCGCGGCAGGCGAATTCGTGTTCGAGACGGGCCAGGTGGCGCCGGGTCTCTTCGTGCTGCTGAAGGGCCGCGTGCGCATCTGTTCGCGCGACCGCCTGGGTCGCCAGACGCTCGTCACGGAACACGAAGACGGCCACTTCATGGCCGAGATGGCGCAGCTTGCGGGCAAGCCCGCGCTGATCGACGGCTTCGCCCTGACCGACTGCGACACGCTCGTGGTCACGCCGGAACGTCTGCGTGCCTTGATCGTCGCGGACGCCCAGCTGGGCGAGCACATCATGCGTGCGTTGATCCTGCGGCGCCTCGGGCTCATCGAGCAGGGGCTCGGGCCGATCATCGTGGGCGATGCCGGCGATGCGCACCTCGTGAGCCTGCAAGGTTTCCTGCGCCGCAACGCCTATCCGGCTTCCATCGTCGATGCCCGCACGGACGCCGACGCGGTGCGCCTGCTCTCGGGGCTCACCACGGGCCCCGCGGATTTCCCGCTCGTGTTCTGCCCCGACGGCTCGGTGCTGCGCGCGCCCGACGAGGCGCAACTCGCCACGCGCCTCGGTCTCGTGCCCACCTTCGAGCGCTCGCACATCTACGACGTGGCCATTGTCGGTGCGGGGCCCGCGGGACTGGCGGCTGCAGTGTACGCGGCCTCGGAGGGGCTCTCGGTCGTGGTGTTCGACCGGCGCTCGCCGGGAGGCCAGGCCGGCGCAAGTGCGCGCATCGAAAACTACCTCGGCTTTCCCACGGGCATCTCGGGCCAGGCGCTGGCGGCGCGCGCATTCCAGCAGACGCTGAAGTTCGGCGCGCATGTGGCGATTCCGGGGTCCGTGGTCGATGTGCATCGCGAGGTGGCCCGTGAGGTGGCCCGTGAGGTGGCCCGTGACGTGACGCGGGATGCGACCCGATCCTCCGCTGGTTTCGTGCTGGGCCTCACCGATGGGCAATGCGTGCGCGCCCATGCCGTGGTGGCGGCGAGCGGCGCCGCGTATCGCAAGCCCGCGGTGCCGGGGTTCGAGCGCTTCGAGGGGCGCGGCCTCTATTACTGGGCGTCGCCCATCGAGGCGCGGCTTGCGAAGGGGCAGGACATCGTGCTGATCGGCGGCGGCAACTCGGCGGGGCAGGCCGTGGTGTACCTCGCGGGCTTCGCGCGCAGCATCCGCATGCTGATTCGCGGCAAGGACCTGCGCGCGAGCATGTCGCGGTATCTGATCGATCGCATCGCGGCGCTGCCTAATGTCTCGGTCTGCACGGGCTGCGTGCTCGATGCGCTGGAGGGCGACGCATGCGGGCTCGCGCAGATTCACATCGTGCGGGACGGGGACGGGGCGCGAGCAGGGTTGGAGCCAGAAACGAAACCAGAAGCGGAACCAGAAGCGGAACCAGAAGCGGAGTCGGCCTGCGCCCAGGCCCAGGCCGACGGCAAGACGCGCGAGACGATCGCGACGCGGCACCTGTTCCTCTTCATCGGCGCGGATCCCAAAACGGACTGGCTTGCCACCAGCGGCGTGGAACTGGACAGCCGCGGCTTCGTCGTGACGGGACACCGCTATGCGCTGGAGACCAACGTGCCGGGCCTCTTCGCCGTGGGCGACGTGCGCTCGGAGTCGGCCAAGCGCGTGGCCGCGGCCGTGGGCGACGGCGCGGCCGTGGTCGCGCAGATTCACGCGTACCTGGCGAACATGAAAGCGCATGCGTAGCGACCAGCCGCCGGTCGCGTCGCGGGCGGGTTCAGTCCGCGTTCGTGTCCGGGGCCGTGGCCAGCGGGGCGGGTTCCGATGCAGGCTCCGACTGCGCGCGCCGCGATCTGGCGAGCGGCGACCCGCTGGGCGGCGAACCATTGCGCCGCCAGGCGCCTGGCGACATGCCCACCGTTTTCTGGAACACGCGGCTCAGATGGCTCTGGTCCGCGAAGCCGCAGATAGCCGCAATGTCCGAAAGCGGCAGGCCGGTTGCCTCGATGAGGTTGCGCGCCTGGGCCGTGCGCTGCTCCAGCAGCCACTGGTGCGGCGTGCGCCCCGTGGTCTTCGCGAACGCGCGGATGAAGTAGGCGCGCGACAGTTCGCATTCGCGGGCAATGTCCGAAATCGATGCGCCCGCGTGCGAGGCATTCATCAACATTTCCTTGGCCCGCGCTTCGGCCGCCATGGAAAGCGCGCCTTTCAGGGGCTTCAGCGGTGGCTGCGCATCGGGCACACCATGCGCCACGCGCGCGTTGCCGTATTGCCGCGCGAGATGCGTGCCGATGGCGAGTCCTATCTCTTCGACAAACAGCTTGCCGAGTGGGCCAGGCGCTTCGAGACCCGGCGCGAGCGCCTGCGCGAGACGGCCCAGCACGCGGTCTTTCTGATGCATGGCGCAGGCGAGCCCTGCGATGTCGGCAATGCCATGCTCGTCGGCGAGCCGCATGAGGAAGGCGCGCGGAAGCTCCACGAGCACGAAGTCGAAGCCGCCGTAGAGGTCGGCGCGGTAATCCTCGGAGAAATCGCGGATATAGATGGAGCCTGCTTCGAAGCGACGGTCCACGGCGCGCGCGCCGCGGAAGATCTTGCGCCGGTGCCCTGCTGCAAGCGAAACGCCGATCAGGAAGCCGCGCTCGCAGGCGGGCATCGCGATGCGGTCCAGTTGCGCCTCTTCCATGCACTTGCGGTAGAAGCGGATGTCGTCGCCATCGAACTGAACGTCTTTGAGCAGTTTGCTCGACACGCAACCCAGCGTGTCCTTCGACGCCTTCGCAGCGCCGGCCGTTGCGGTGTGTGCGTGAGACATGGGGCGGATTCCTCGAGACCGTGTGTGGCGTCGTCGTGACGGGCGGCGCCAGACGGCCCGGCTAAAGACAATTGCAGGACAACTACGGGACAACTACGGACGGCTGCGCAGGACTGCGCCATGGCGTGCGTGAGCACTATTGTTCAAGACAGGATATTACCGCCCGTTTACTTTTTTGACATTTCATCAGGCGGGTGCGCGCCCGAGGCGCCATTGCAAAACGCTGCCAGAAGCGAGGAGAGTGGCCATGAATAGGATCGGCACATTGCTGGTGAATTTCGACCAGCGCGAAGTTCATCAGCACGGCCGCTCGCTGCGTGTCGGCGCGCGGGCGCTCGACATTCTGGAAGTGCTCTTTCGTGCCAACGGCGCGATTCTTTCCAAGGACGACATCATGGATGCCGTCTGGCCCGGCCTGATCGTCGAAGAGAACCGGCTTCAGGTGCACATTGCCGCGCTACGCAAGCTGCTGGGCGGCGACCGCGATCTCATCAAGACCGTGCCGGGCCGCGGCTATCTGCTCGTGGCTCACGCCGCGCGCACGGCCGATCCAGGCACCGATGCCGCCTCCCACGCCGATGCCGACCTCGACACCCGGGCCGCAGGCTCGCGGCAATCGACTACAACGCCGCGAGGCCGCATGCTGCCCGTGGGCGTTTCGCGTCTGATCGGACGGCAGGCCGAAGTCGAGCAGATCGTCGATCAAACCACCCGCACGGCCGTTACCACCCTGGTGGGCGCGGGCGGCATCGGCAAGACCTGCCTTGCCGTGCATGTCGCGCGGGAAATGCGCGATCGCGGCAACCTCAGCGTGTACTTCGTCGAGCTGGCCCAGGCGTCGTCGCCCGATGCCGTGCTCGCCACGCTCGCAGCCGCCCTGGGCCTGGCCGATGCTGCCGCGCCGCTCAGTGCACAGAGCGTGGCCGACGCGTTAGCCGACACCTTGGCGGACACCGGCTGCCTGCTCGTGCTCGACAACGCGGAGCACGTGATCGACGCGGTGGCGAGCCTTGTCGAAGTGCTGGTGCTGCGCAACCCGGCGTTGCGCGTACTCGTGACGAGCCGCGAGCCGCTGCGCATCTGGACCGAGTGCGTGTTTCGCGTGGAGCCGCTCGCCGTGCCGGCCAACGGAGCATCCGCCGATGCGATCCTCGCCCATTCCGCCGTCGAGCTGTTCCTGCATCGCGCACGCGCCATCGTGCCCGGCTGTGCGGCGGACGAAGCGAGCCTTGCGATCGTGGCCGACATCTGCCGGCGTCTCGAAGGTTTGCCGCTTGCCGTGGAGCTGGCCGCGGCGCGGGTCGCCACGCTCGGCGTGGAAGGCGTGGCCTCGCGGCTCGACGACCGCCTGAATCTGCTCACGGGCGGCCTGCGTTCAGCCTTGCCGCGCCACCAGGCCTTGCGCGCCACGTTCGACTGGAGCTACGCGCTGCTCGACGCCACCTCGAAGGCGCTCTTCAGGCGGCTCGCGTTCTTCACGGGCACGTTCAACTTCGACGCCGTGTGCGCAGTGGCGACCGAGCCCGGCATGCCGGTCGCGTCCGTCATCACGAGCCTCGGCGAGCTGGCCACGAAGTCGCTCGTCAACGTGGAGTGCCGCGGCGCCATTGCCCAATACCGGCTCACCGAATCGACGCGCGCCTACGCCATGGAAAAGCTGCGCGACGAGGGCGAGGTGCAATTGATCGGCACGCGCCACATGTTGCACGTGCAAAAGCGCATGGAAGAAAGCGCGCTGCCCGCGGGCGGGCACCCGGCCGGCGGCGCCGCGCAGGAGCGCCCGCAGCCATCGCTCGACGAGGCCCGCACGGCCTGCGACTGGGCGCTCGCCGGCGACGGCGACCGCGCGCTCGGCGTGGCGCTGGCCGGCGCGCTGGTCTGCACGCTGTTCGAAGCGGGCCTCGTGCACGAATGCCGCGACCGCGCACAACGCGCGCTCGCGATACTGGACACGTTGCCCGCGGGCGCCGTGGACACCGTCTGCGAAATGCGCCTGTGCACCGCGTATGCCTCCACGCTGCTCTACACCGACGTGCCCGTGCAGAACGCCCTGTCGCTCTGGAACCGGGTGCTCTGGCTTGCGCGCGACGCCGGCGACGACACGTTTCAGGCGCGCGCGCTCTGGGGCCTGTGGAACACCATGCTCACCACGAGCGACATTCACGCATCGATGCGCTTCGCGACGCGCTTCCAGCATCTCTCGGAGCGCAGCGGCTCGCCGTTCCAGCAGGCGCTCGCCGCGCTGATGGTGGCCGTGTCGCTGCACCTCTTCGGCGAGCACGAACAGGCGCGCCAGCGCATCGAACGCGTCATGGATTCCATCGACGAGTCGCGGCCTTCGGAGTGCTCGCTTTCGGTCGATCCGCTCATCATCGGCAACGCCACGCTCGCGCGCATTGCCTGGATTCAGGGCGACGCCGAACGTGCCATGCAGTACATCGAGAAGGCCATGAATCGCGTGAGGGCCGACATGCTCGAACCGTCGCTCAGCCATCTGCTTGCGGTGGGCGTCGTGCCGCTCGCGCTGCAATGCGGCGAGCTGGAGACCGCGTCGCGCTACCTCACCATCCTGCGTTCGCAGGTTGCGATCCATCGCTTCGAAAGCTGGCAGGACTACGCGGAATGCCTCGCCGGGCAGATCGATATCGAATGCTGGCGTACCGAGGCGGGGCTTGCGCGCATGGGGCCCGCGCTGGCGCGGCTGCTCGCGCGCGGCTTTCGGCGGCTCGTCACGCCCCTGATCGTGGTATGGACCGAGGGGCTCGCGCGGGCGGGGCGCATCGACGAAGCGCGCGCAAGGCTCGACGAAACGCTCGCGCATGGCGAGGCGAACGGCGAGCACATCTTCTTGCCGGAGCTGCTGCGCGTGCGCGGCGTCGTGGAACTGGAGCGCGCACGCCGGGTGGCCGAACGCGCACCCGACGCCGCAGAAATGCACGAGGCCGCGGGCCGCCGGCTGCTTTCCGATGCGATGAAGCTTGCCCATGAGCACGACGCGCCCATGTGGGAACTGCGCGCGGCGCTCGACTTCGCGGGGCATCTGGCGGAGAAAGGGCAGGTGCGGCAGGCGGCGGCGCTCACGGCGGACCTCTCGCCGCGTTTCGACCTGCACTCGGATGCGCCGGACATTCGCCGTCTCGTCACGCTGGGCGACACGCTGGCGAAGAAGATGGGCACTTCGCGTGCCGCCGAGGCCGGTTATGGCAGCGAGACCGCTTCGTCGCAGAAGGCGACGGCGTCGCCGGCACAGCAGGCCTGGCAAACGCCCGCGCTTGCCGTCCATCCGGCGGCGCGGTCGTTGCAGTGAGCCTGTGCATGAGGCGGTGAAGCCGCGGCGGCGACGGGCGCCTTTACGCTTGCGTTTGTTCCATTCGGCGCCGCAGCGCGTCGCCGGCCAGCGGCATCTCGCGAATGCGCAGACCCGTCGCGTCGAAAAGCGCATTCGCGAGTGCGCCCGCTGTCGGTCCCATCGCGGCTTCGGCGGCGCCCAGAAACGGCGTGCCGGGCCGGTCGATCAGATGCACGGCGACGCGCTTAGGCACCGACGAAAAACGCAGGATCGGATAGCTGCTCCAGTCGAAGCTGCGAATGCGTTCGGTGTCGTAGCGCAGTGCTTCGTGCAGCGTCCAGCTTGCGGACTGGATCACGCCGCCCTCAATCTGGTTGCGGATGCCGTCCGGATTCACGATCTGCCCCGAGTCCACGGCCACCTCGGCGCGCTCCAGCGTAACCTCGCCCGTCTCGGGTTCCACCGATATTTCCACGGCCATCGCCACGTAGGCCATCAGGTTCTTGTACTTCGCGAAGCCGAAGCCCACGCCGTGATGACGGGCGCGCGGCGAAGACATCGCACGTTGCCAGCCGAAGCGTTCCGCCGCGAGCCGGATCACCTCCTTCGCGCGCGGGTCGTCCAGGTGGCGCAGGCGGAATTCCACAGGGTCGATCTTCGCGGCGTGCGCGAGTTCGTCCATGAAGCTTTCGATGGTGAACACGTTCGTATGCGCGCCCAGCGAGCGCATGGCCGAGGTCTGCAACGGCATGGTGGGCGAGAAGTTGTTCATCACGTACAGGTTCGGCAGCGCGTAGAGCGGAATCGCGTTGCGGTCGCCGCCGCCCTCCGGTTGCAGCATCGGCACGGAAGGCGCCGAAACGAAGGGCTTTTCGAGCATGCGCGCAGGCAGCAAGCGCCCCGCGTTGACGATGCGCTCGTTGTGCGAACTGCTCCAGAGCGCGTAGCGCCAGTCCACGATCTGCCCGTTCGCATCCAGCGACGCGCTCACTTCCGTCACCATCGCGGGCGTGAAGTGGTCCCAGACGTGCTCCTGCTCGCGCATCCATTGCACGCGGATAGGCTCGCCCGGCAGCGCCGCAGCGATCAGCGCGGCGTGTGCGGCCACGTCGTCGGCGCCGTTGTGGCCGTAGCAGCCGGAGCCTTCGGTGTGGATGCAGCGCACGTTCTCCTTCGGCAGGCTCAGCATGTCGGCGAGCGCATCGCGCAGCGGATAGACGCCTTGCGAGTGCGTCCACACCGTGAGCTTGCCCGCGTCGAACAACGCCACGGAACACGAAGGACCAATCGATCCATGCAGCAGGTAGCGCTTTTCGTAGCGCGCGTTGAGCGTCTTCACGGCAGGCGACGTGGGTGCGTGCTGGTCCGCGATCTTGATTTGCTGGGTAGCAAGCGTCTTGAGATCGCGATGCACGGTGGCCGGGTCGGGCAAGGCGCGGCCAGGCGACCACTTGCTGCCTGCCATGAGCGCGCGCTGCGCCACCACAGCCTGCCACTCGCCCTTCGCGACCACGGCGAGCATGCTGCCGTTGCGCACCACCTTCACGACGCCGGGCAGCTTCATGACGTCGTGCTCGTTGGTGTCGAGCAGTTTCGCGTCGTACGACGGCGGCATCACGACGCGTGCGTGCAGCATGCCGGGCAGCTGCATGTCCTGCACGTAGCTCACGCCGCCCGTGACCTTCGACGGAATGTCGAGCCGCGGCAGCGACGTGCCGATCACGTTGAACGTCTTCGGGTCTTTGAGCGGCGAGGTGGGCGTCGCATTGCGATGCAGATCCACGAAACTCACCGCTTCGCCGTACGTCATGGTGCGGCCGTCCGGCGCGTGGATCACGGCGTCGCGCGTCACGAGTTCGCTGCTCGCCACGCCGAAGCGTTTCGCGACGGCTTCCACGAGCAGGCCGCGCACCTGCGCCGAGGCGTTCAGCAGCGCGCTGCCGCTATCCGCCATGGTGTGGCTGCCCGCGGTGAGCCCTTCGTCGGGCGAGGCGCCCGTGTCCGCCGTGAGAAACGTGATGAGCGAGGGTGCCATGTCCAGTTCTTCGGCGGCCACCTGAAGCAACGCGGTGCGCACGCCGGTGCCCAGTTCCACCTTGCCCGTGAATACCGTGACCTTGCCTTCGGGCGTGATCTTGATCCACGCGTCGAGCAGCGGGTTGGTCTTCAGGCTGCCCGCCAGCATCTGCGTTTCCTTCGCCACGTGCACGGCCGCGCCTTCGTCGGCGATCACCTGCTGGGCGAGCGCCTCGGCGCCCGGCACGAGGCTGAACGTCACGACGAGCGCGCCCGACACCATGAAGCGGCGGCGGCCTTCATCGATGGATTCGTCTTGAGGGTTCATCGGTCGGCCCTTGCTCTCAGGTGGGGATATGCGCAGCGGCGGCTTCTGCCTTCGGCTCCGGCAGCCCGGCCACCTCGCGAATGGCGGCGAGGATGCGCATGTGCGTGCCGCAGCGGCAGAGGTTCGGCTCCATGTGCTCGCGCAGTTGTTGTTCGGTGGGATGCGGGTTGCGCTCCAGCAGCGCCTGGGCGCGCACGATCATGCCCGCGATGCAGTAGCCGCACTGCGCGGCCTGGTGCTCGATAAACGCCTTTTGCAGCGGCCCCGGATGCGTTGCCGTGCCCAGGCTTTCGATGGTGCGCACGGGGCGTGTGCCCACGGCGCTCACGGGCAGCAGGCACGAGAACGTCGCTTCGCCATCCACGATCACGGTGCACGCGCCGCATTGCCCGAGGCCGCAGCCGAACTTCGCGCCGTGCAGGTGCAGATCGTTGCGCAATACGTAGAGCAGCGGCGTGGAAGGATCGATGTCGAGCGCGTGCTGCACGCCGTTCACGGTGAGGGAGATCATCGTGGGGGGGTCTCCGTTTTGAGCGTCTTCCTGAGGCCGGCGACGAGCGGTGCGGCGTCGGGCCATGCTGGCTTCGCCGAATACGCGCCGCGGAGGTAGGCGGCGAGGTCCGCGATCTGGCGGTCGTCGTAGAGGCCGCTGAATGCGGGCATGTAGTTGATGGCGTCTTCGCCGTGCCACGCGATGCCGTTGAGCATCATCTGGATCGCGTTGCGCGGGGTCGCGGCGTTCACCGCGGTGCTGAACGCAAGGGTGGGGCGCTCGCCGATGGTCTGCATGGGCGACGCCGGACCGTGGCATTGCGCGCAGGACGCGTTGAAGAGCACGGCGCCGCGTTGTTCGGCGGGCGTGGTGGGATGCGACGAGGCTGGCGTGATCGCGGCGGTTGTGTCCGCCGTTGCGTTCGCTGTTGCCTCGGTAGAGGCGGTAGAGGCGGGCGTCTTCTGGATCGAAAGGAGGTAAGTCGCAATGGCCTGCACGTCTTCGGTCGGCACGCGTGCAAGGTCGCGCGTCACGGGCAGCATGGGGCCTGCCGCGGCGCCGTGTTCCGAGGCCCGCCCCGTGCGCAGGTATTCGATCAGTTGCGCCTCGCTCCAGGGCCGCACCGCTTCGGAAAGCGCATTGAGCGGCGGGGCTTCCCAGCCGTCCACGATGCCGCCGTCGAACGCGCGGTCCGCCTTTTCGCCGCCAATCGCGTTGAGCGGCGAATGACACGAGGCGCAGTGGCCCAAGCCGTCCACGAGCAGCTTGCCGCGATTCCAGACGGCGTCGTGCGAAGCATCGGGTTCGCGTGGACCAGGCCTTAAAAACAGCACGTTCCAGAACGCGACGAGCGGCCGGAAGTTGAGCGGGAAGACCAGCTGGTTCGCGGGCGTGGTCGCACGAACCGGCTCGCGGCTCATGAGATACGCGTAGGCCGCCGAGATGTCGTGCTCCGGCATGCGCGTGAAATGGACGTAGGGAAAGGCGGGATAAAGCTGATGACCGTCGCGCGCAATGCCGTGCCGCAAGGCGCGCGCGAATGCGGCTTCAGACCAGTGGCCGATGCCCGTGTCCGCGTCGGGCGTGATGTTGGTGGCGTAGATCGTGCCGAACGGCGTGGCGAGCGGCAGGCCGCCCGCAAAGGGCCGGCCGCCTTGTGACGTGTGGCACACCACGCAGTCGCCCAGCGCCACCACGCGCGCGCCTTCGCGCACGAGCTGCGGGTCGAAGCCGGCGGGCGAGGGCACCGGCACGGGGTTGATGGCGGGCTCGTACAGGATGCCGGCCGCCACAGCGAACGCCGCGATGGCGAGACCGGCTGCGGCGATCCATAGTCGTCTGCGATTCATGTCGCTCCTGGCCTGCTTGCGGGTTCAACGATGGCGCCTAGTCTGTGTCAGACCCGCCCTGTTTGTCCTGACGAGGCCTGAAACTGGGGCTTAATCGTTCTGAAGCGCGTACTGGTCACACGCATGCTCACGCCGACGGCGTGGCCTGGCGCGCCTGGCTCGGCTGATTGCGCACATGCGGTCGCCCCACCGCGAGGAAATGCAGCAGCGCGAGAACCGGGAACGTCATGGCCACGCCCGCCACGAGCGGCCAGCCGCCATGTTCGTAGAGCACACTGGCGAGCGCCGAGCCGATCGCGCCGCCCACGAAGATGCTCGTCATGTAAAGCGCGTTCAACCGGTTGCGGCTTGCCGCGTGCAGCGCATAGATTTCGCGCTGGCCGAGCACCATGTTCATCTGCGCGGCGAAGTCGAGCGCGATGCCGGTCACGACAAGGCCGAGCACACCCCAGGCCGGATGAATCAGCGCCGGCGCAAAGGCCAGCGCCCCTGCCACGAGGGCGACGAGCGTGGCGCGCAGCGAGTGGCCCGCATCGGCGAGCCGGCCCGCTACCGGCGCAGACGTCGCGCCGATCGCCCCCACCAGCGCAAACACGCCGATGGCAGTTTGCGAAAGCCCGTAGTGGCGCGTGAGTTCGATGGGCACCGCGGTCCAGAACAGGCTGAACGACGCGAACATGAGCGCCTGGTACAGCGCGCGATGGCGCAGCACCGGCATCGTGCGCACGAGGTGCAGCAGCGAGCCGATCAGCTCGAAGTACGTAGCGCGATGATCGGGCTTGCGCGGCGCGATGGTGAGCGCGAGCACGGTGGTGACGATGGTCATCACGACCGCGGCGCCCGCGAACACCACACGCCAGCCGAAGTGCCCGGCCACGATGCTGGAAAGCGGCCGCGACAGCAGAATGCCGAGCAGCAGCCCGCCCATGATGGTGCCCACCACGCGCCCGCGCGAGTGGTCCGGTGCGAGGTGCGCGGCGAGCGGAATCAGGATCTGCACGGCCACCGAGCTGAAGCCGATCAGCAGCGAGACCGCGAGGAACGCGCCCGCCGAATGCACCATCGACGCCACCGCGAGGCTCGCAATGGAGACCACGGCGGTCGCGATCATGAGCTTGCGGTTTTCGAGCAGGTCGCCGAGCGGCACGATGAAGAAAAGACCGAGCGCATAGCCGATCTGCGTGAGCGAGACGATGAGGCTCGCCGTGCCGTCCGACATGTGCAGCGACGGCCCGATCAGTTCGGTGATGGGCTGCGCGTAGTAGAGGTTCGCGACGATGGCGCCGCAACTGAAGGCGAACAGCGCGATGAGCCCCTGGGTGAGTCCGGCGGCCTGGCCGGGGTGGGTCAGAGCAGGTGACGGCGTGGACATGACGACTCCTTGAACGATGAGCACCAGCGATAGGTACCGACCGCGCCAAGCATAGGCGGCCGGTCCCTCGCGCGGAATACGTACGGTGCGCAACCCGGCATTGCGCACAGCGCAACGGCGGCCTGTGGGCCGCGCCTGCGCTGGCATAATCCGCCGCATGGACAAACTGCTCGCCCTCACTACGCTGCTCGAAGTGGCCGATGCCGGCGGCTTCGCCAAGGCCGCGCAGCGGCTTGGCGTGGCCACGTCGTCGGTGACGCGGCTCATGGATGCGCTCGAAGCGTCGCTCGGTACTGCGCTGCTCACGCGTACGCCGCGCCGCGTGAGCCTCACGGACGCCGGGGTGGCCTACGTGGCGCAAGTCTCGAAGCTGCTCGACGAACTCGCCGAGGCCGACGAGAGCGTGCTGGACAGCGGCGCCGAACCCGTGGGCGCGCTGCGCGTCACCGTGCCCTCCACGTACAACCGCATGGTGCTCGCGCCGCATCTGGCCGCGTTTCTCGACGCCTACCCGCGCGTGGCGCTCGACGTGCTGGTGTCCGACCGCTTCGTGGACCTCGCGCTGGAACGTATCGACGTGGCGGTGCGCATCGGCTTGCCGTCGAACGATCCTGGCTTGATCGCGAGAACGCTCGCAGCGAACCCGCGCTTCGTGGTGGCGAGCGCGGCTTACGTGGAGCGCGCGGGCGCGCCGCAAACGCCCGCGGAACTTGCCGGGCGCGAGTGCGTGCGCATTGCCTACGGCGGCAGTTATCGCGCGCGCCAGGTGTGGACCTTCACGCGCGACGACGGCGAGGAACGTGTGCCGGTGCGCGGGCGGCTGGTGTCGAACAGCCTCGACATGCTGCTCGAAGCCGTGCACGCGGGGCAGGGTTTCGCGCTATTGCCCGACTGGCTCGTGAACGACGATCTCGCGGCCGGCCGCCTGCTGCGTTTCTTTCACGACTACCGCGTCACACCGCAAAGCGGCGAGGTGGTGGCTTACGCCGCGTATCTGCCGAACCGGCGCAATTCGTCGAAGGTGCGCGCGTTGCTGCAGTTTCTCGAAGCGCGGCTCGCACTGCGCGAAGGCGCGTAGCAGCGTTCTGCCGGATCGGCCCTGTTGGCGGCACAGATCGTGCGCACGTGCGGGACACCTGCGGGGGGAACGCGCGTGGCGATCTTCCGTCGTCCCGGCTCCGCGCAGCCAAGGCCATCACATCGAACGGATGCCGCGCATCCGTGGGCTCAAGAGAGGCGAAGCAAGCTGCGTGCTCCGATTGCATGCACGGCATGGGACACGACATGCCACGCGCGGCCTTATCTCCCCTCAGCGCCCCTCAGCGCCCCTCGGCGCCGATCGCGTCCATCTCGGCCAGCACGTCGCTGCTCAATTCGAACGCCGCAGCCTTCAGGTTTTCGCGCAGATGCCCCACGGACGACGTGCCGGGAATCAGCAGGATGTTGGGTGCGCGGTGCAGCAGCCAGGCGAGCGCGACCTGCATGGGCGTGGCGTCCAGCGCCTGGGCGATCTCCGCGAGTTTCGTCGACTGGATCGGCGAAAAGCCGCCCAGCGGAAAGAACGGCACGTAGGCGATGCCTTGTGCGGCGAGGTGGTCGATGAGCGCGTCGTCGTCGCGGTGGACCACGTTGTAGTGGTTCTGCACGCACACCACCGGCGCGATGTGCTGCGCTTCGGCCACCTGCGCTGCGGTCGCATTGCTAAGGCCAATGTGGCGCACGAGCCCTTTCTGCTGAAGCTCCGCGAGCGCAGTCACCTGCTTTTCGATCGATCCTTCCGAAGGGCGATGGACATCGCCCATGACCCGCAGGTTCACGACGTCCATCACGTCGAGGCCCAGATTGCGCAGGTTGTCGTGCACGCCCTGGGCGAGCTGCGCGGGTTCCTGCGCGGGCAGCCAGGCGCCCTCGGCGTTGCGCACGGCGCCTACCTTAGTCACGATCACGAGGTTGTCCGGGTACGGGTGCAGCGCTTCGCGAATGATCTGGTTCGTGACGTGCGGGCCGTAGAAGTCGCTCGTATCGATGTGATTCACGCCCGCTTCCACGGCTTCGCGCAGCACGGCGATGCAGGCGGCGCGGTCTTTCGGCGGTCCGAACACGCCGGGGCCGGCCAGCTGCATAGCGCCGTAACCCATGCGGTTCACGGTGCGATCGCCAAGCTGGAAGGTGCGAGTGGAATGGAAGGTAGCCATGTCGTTCTCCTTGGGTGGGGTGGTGGGACAGGAGGCGAGGGCCAGTATGAGCGCAACTGCGTTGTTCGATAATCCAGGCTAGTGTGTACGGGTTGTTCGAAAATCTGCACAGTCAATGCCTTCTCAGGACACCTCCGGCATGGAAATGAACGATCTGGCCGCCTTCGTCGCCGTCGCGCGCGCGGGCGGCTTTCGCGACGCGGCGCGCGCGAGCGGCGTGTCGGCGTCCAGTCTCAGCGCGGCGGTGCGGCGCCTCGAGACGAAGCTGGGTCTGCGCCTGCTCAACCGCACCACGCGCAGCGTGGCGCCCACCGAGGCGGGCCAGCGCCTCATCGAAAAGCTCACACCGCTTTTCGCGGAGATGGAAGCCGCGCTCGACGTGCTGAACGGCTTTCGCGACAAGCCCGCCGGCACGCTGAAGCTCAACGTGCCGTCCAGTGCCGCGCACATCGTGTTGCCCGGCGTGATTCCGCCGTTCTTGCAGGCGTATCCCGGCATCCGCGTGGAAGTGGTGGTGGAGGATGGCTTCGTCGACGTGCTCGAGGTGGGCTGCGACGCCGGCATCCGCTACGACGAGCGGCTCGAACAGGACATGATCGCGGTGCCCATCGGCCCGCGCGTGGAGCGTTTCGCGACCGCTGCGGCGCCGGCTTACCTCGATCTGCACGGACGCCCCGAGCATCCGCGCGACCTGCTCGGCCACGTATGCCTGCGCGGCCAGTTCGCGGGCGGCGCGATGGCCATGTGGACCTTCGAGCGCGACGGGGAAGTGGTGCGGCTCGACCCGCCCGGCACGCTGGTGGTGCGGCCCGCGGCGGCGATGGACCTCGTGGTGAGCACGGCGCTCGCGGGCGTCGGCGTGGTGCACCTGTTCGAGGACATGCTGCGGCCCCACCTGGAAAGCGGCGCGCTGGAGCCCATTCTGGAGCCGTGGTGGCAGCGGTTTTCGGGGCCGTTCCTGTACTACCCGGGCCATCGCCACGTGCCCGCGCCGCTGCGGGCGTTCATCGACTTTCTGAAGCGGGGCGAGGCTGCGGCGGCTGCGGCTGCGGCTGCGGAGGCGACGGCAGGGCCGGCTACGTTGACCGCTGCTGCGCAAACTGCGCCGCATACTCCACCGCCGACCACCTGAACGGCACCACTGCCGCGCTGCGCCTCACCTCTTCGATGTGGAACCGCACCAGCCGCTCGGCGCCGGCGAACGCATCGAGGTCCGGGCCGCTCCAGATCACCTCGGCCTGCACGGCGAGATAGAGCAGATCGCCGTGTTCGAAGTCGATGAAAAGAAGCCCCGCGCGCGGTTGGCTGACCAGATTGCCGAGCGTGTTGAAGAAGCGGTTGCCCTTGAAGTCGGGCGCGGTCAGCGTGCGGGCGTCGTCCACGCGCACGAAGCCCGGCAGGCCGCCGCGATGCGAGACGTCCACGCCGCGCGCCGGTCCGGCGTCGTCGGCCAGGTTGGCGCTGGCAATGAAAAACGTATCGGCGGTCGCGATCAGCGCGCGGTCGGCGTCGTCGAGCGCGGTGGCGACGCGCTGCGGTGCCGCGGCACGCGCGGATGCATCGCGTTGCAGCGGCTGCGGTTCGCGGCGCTGGATGTATTTGGGGCAGTTGCCGAAGCTCTGGCTCACATGCAGCGTGAAGGCGCCGTTGCCGGCAGCGGTGACGATGCCGTTCACGCGATTGCGCCGCCGCGTCGTGAACTGGATGCCGAGGCCGCCCAGCGCCGCGCCCACGTTCCATGCATCGGCCAGCGGATCGCCGGGCAACGC
Source organism: Paraburkholderia sp. SUR17 (assembly GCF_029536165.1). Classification (NCBI taxonomy): domain Bacteria; kingdom Pseudomonadati; phylum Pseudomonadota; class Betaproteobacteria; order Burkholderiales; family Burkholderiaceae; genus Paraburkholderia; species Paraburkholderia sp. SUR17. The sequence continues at coordinate 2,152,496 of NZ_CP120509.1, read as the reverse complement.
GTGACCCGCAATGCGCAGCGTTTCGGGGTCCGGCGAGAAGACGAAGCCAGGCTCGCCCACGCGCAGCGTCGCCCACGGCTGGCCGTTGGCATCGAGTCCGCCCAGCACCATGAAAGGCAACTCTGCATAGAACGCGCGATGCTGCTCCGGCAGATAGGTGCGGATGCCGCGCGTTCCGCCGCTATTGCCGCTATTACCGCCGCTGCCTGCGCCCGCACGCACCTGGGCTTCGAGTTCGCCGGCGTGAAACGGCCAGTCGGCACGCGGCCCGTCAAGCGAAAGAGGCGGCGGTAACGTCGAAAGGTCGGACATGATGGGCTTCTCCTGAGACACGATGGCACGCTGAAGCTGCACGGACGGCGCGGCACCGGGCGTGTGCCGCTCGCTTCGGCCACTCATTTGGCGACGCATTCGGCTACTTACCCGGGCACTCACCCGGCAACGCATTCACCCGTTCGTTCAGCGACTCGCCGGGCCACTCATTCGGCCAGCAGCCCGGCCTTCGTCTGCGGCATCGGGACGAAGCGCGGCAACGCTTCGATGCGGCGCAGCCACGCGCGCAGGTTCGGATACGGATCGAGCGAAATACCGCCTTCCGGCGCGTGGGCGATGTACGCGTAGGCGGCGACATCGGCGATGGTCGGCGTGTCGCCCGCTGCAAAGCGCTTGTTCGCGAACTCGCCTTCGATCACGTCGAAGAGCTTCACCGCGACACGTTGAGTGAATGCGTGGTCGAGCGGCGCGCCGAACACGGTGACGAGCCGCGCCGCGCACGGACCGTAGGCGATGGGCCCCGCGGCCAGCGAGAGCCAGCGCTGCACGGCCGCGGCGCCTTGCGGGTCGTCGGGCAGCCACGACGGGTCGCCGTAACGCTTCGCGAGGTAGACGAGAATCGCGTTCGAATCGAACAGCACGGTTTCGCCGTCTTCGATCACGGGCACCTGCCCGAACGGATTGAGCGCGAGAAACTCGGGGCGGCGGTTGTCGCCGGCCTTCATGTTCACCTCGACCACTTCGAACGGCAGATCGAGCATCGTGAGAAACAGCTGCACACGGTGGCCGTGGCCCGACAGGCGCGTCGTGTAAAGGCGAATGGGGTGGCTCGGACGCGAGGTAGCGGGCGTGGGCGACATGCGAGGTCTCCGTCTGGTGTCGGGTTGAGAGGGCACCTGAAAGGGCGTGGACTGAAGCGTAGGGCGTGCGCCGCGTCCGGTGAAGACGGATAATCGCGGAAACATAATCCTTTCCGAGTGGACAATCAGCGATGGCCGATGTACGCGACGTGAATCTGAACCGGCTGGCGATCTTCGCCGCCGTGGTGGAGGCCGGGTCCCTGACGGCCGCGGCCGGGCGGCTGGGTCTCGCGAAGACGATGGTCAGCACGCACATGCAGCGGCTCGAGGCCGAGGTGGGTGCGAGCCTGCTGGTGCGCACCACGCGGCGCCTGAACGTAACCGACGCCGGCCGCGCGTTCTACGAAGCGAGCGTGGCGATTCTGCGCACGGCCAACGAGGCGCTCGCGGCCGTATCGGGTGGCACGGGGCCGTTGCGCGGCACGCTGCGCGTGAGCGCGCCGGTGGACTACGGGTCGGTCGTGGTGGTGCCCGCGCTCGCGGCGTTGCGCGCGGCGAATCCCGAACTCGATGTCGAACTGCTCTGCAACGACCGCGTCATCGACCTTGTGACGGAAAACGTGGATGTCGCGGTGCGGCTGGGCCGCCTCGCCGATTCGAATTACCGCGCGGCGAAGGTGGACGGCTACGAGCGCTGGCTCGTGGCGAGCCCCGAATGGATTGCGGCATGGGGCGAGCCGCGCACGCCCGAGGCGCTCGCGGACCGGCCCTACGTGGCGCGGCCCGTGCCGGGCCGTCCGCAGGCGCTGGAACTCGTGAACGCGCGCGGCGACAAGCGCAGCGTGCGCTGCAAGCGCGCGTTCACCACCGACACCGCGCCCGCCGCCCGCGCCGCCGCGCTCGCGGGTGTGGGCTTCGGCTACCTCACAGACTTTTCGATTGCCGCCGACGTCGAAGCGGGCCGCCTCGTGCGTCTCTTGCCCGCGTGGCGCTCGCCGGCGGCAGGCGTGCACGTCGTTTATCCTTCCACGAGCCATCCGTCGCCCAAGGTGCGGGCCTTGATCGATGCGCTCAAGACCCGCCCAAGGCATCCGTTCTGACTTCACCCGTTCACGCGATTCACCGTCCACTTCCGCACAGACCGACATGAGCCACTTCAAACCCGTCGCACTCGAACATGCCAGCCGCCTCATCAACCACGGTCCCACGGTGCTCGTTACGAGCGCCGACGGCAGCCGCCGCAACGTGATGGCCGCGGCCTGGTCGATGCCCGTGGAGTTCACGCCGCCGCGCATCGCCGTGGTGATCGACAAGCACACCTTCACACGCGAACTCGCCATGGCGAGCGGCACCTTCGGCATCTGCGTGCCGGGTGCCGCCTTCATCGACCACACGTATGCGGTGGGTTCGTCGAGCGGGCGCGAGGGGGACAAGTTCGCGAAGTACGGCATCGAAACCGTGCGAGGCCCGGTGCTGGGGTTGCCGTTGATCGAAGCGGGATGCGCGGCCTGGATGGAGTGCCGCCTGATTCGCGAGCCGCATACCGAAGACGCCTACGACACCTGCTTCGGCGAAGTGGTCGCCGCCGCCGCGGACAGCCGCGTGTTTGCGAACGGCCATTGGAGCTTCGACGGATCGAACGCCGGGCTGCACACCATCCACCACCTGGGCGCGGGCATCTTCGTGCCGGTATCGAATCAGGTGAGAGCAAAGCCGTTGTGAGGCATGGGCGGCGGGGTCTCGGCCTCGCGCATTGACGGTTGTGTGTGGCCGTAGCGGCGTGCGCTGACGCCCGGCTTACCGCTCCATCAAGTCACGCGTCGGCGCCCTGTGGCCATGCGTCTGCGGTGTGGCTGTCCTGCCGCTCAGCAGCGAATCCACCACGCGCCGCAGTAGCGCCGCCGACACCGGTTTGCTGAGCAGCACGTCCCACGGCCAGTCGCCCTGCGCGGGCAGCGGGAAGGTGGCGGTCAGCATGACGACGGGAATGCGCAGCGTGGGCCACTCGGCTTTCAGACGGCGGCACAGCTCCAGCCCGTCGACGCCCGGCATCATCAGGTCCGTGACGATGGCGTCCGGCCGTTGCGCGGCGGCGAGCGCCATTGCGTCGACACCGTCGTGCGCGGTGAGCACGCGGTACCCGTCGATCTCGAACACGAGCCGCAGCGCGCGCAGGAAATTCCGGTCGTCGTCTACAAGCAGCAGCGTAGTCATAAGCCTTTCCATTCCCGGGCGGTGTCACCGTTGCAACCGCGGTGCCGCCGCCGTTAAGTGGCGTAGCGATTGCCGTGCCTGCCCCTCGCGGGCCTGACGTTTGTCTTGTGCTGTGGGTGCGTGCAGGCGTTTTCCGCTGCCGCCGATGGCGTCCGCGCGCCGCTCCTGTTTGCACGGTGGTGGCGTTTCTTTCATGGTGTGCCGCGCGGATGCTTTGCGGCCTTGCCGCATGGCGGGCATGGCCTTGCCGGGTACGCCGGCTGCTATTTCACCGGGGCGACAAGGTTGTCGCAGTCCTATGGGAGAACCCAGATGAACAAAGACCAGGTGAAGGGCGTAGCCGAAAAGGTGAAGGGCAAGGTCAACGAAGAGGTGGGCAAGGCCACCGACAACCCGGGCCGCGAGCTCAAGGGCGATCTTCAGCAGGGCGCCGGCCAGGCGCGCAAGGATATTGGCGACATGAAGGAAGCCATCAAGGACGACGCTTCGCGCCGTCACTGATGTGTCTGCGGCGGGACGGCACGGCGCGCAGCGCCGGCCGTCCCGACCGTGCTGGAGCGCTTGCGTGCAAACCTTGCCTTGCGCTTTGCGCCCGCTTTACCTCTGCCTTGCGTCTGCTTGACGTCCCTCACAACGCCGCGATGCGCGCCACGATATGCGGCGCCCAATACGACGCCGTGAATAGCCACGTGGCAAGCGCAATGAGCGCCGCGGCCACGATCACGAGCGGCGTCAGCACGCGCCGCGTGCGCCGCGACGGCGGCGTGTTTCCAGCGCGAATCAGCGCTTCGGCCACGGCGAGGTTCGGCACGTAGAAGAAGAACGCCATGAAGGCGTCGAAGGGGCCATCGAAGGTGCGCGAGTGATGGCCGATGCCGTGTGCCAGTTTCAGCCAGAGACCGTAATCCATTCGATACAGCCACGAGCCCACCGCGAGTGCGACGAGCCGGATGGCCCATGCGCGATGCCGTGCAAGCTGCCGGGCTCTTGCATGCCTGAATGTTTCCACGGCGGCCACCACCATGAGCACGCCATAGAGGCCGAAGCCGACGTTCATCGGCGTGCCGCCCACGGTGCCGAGCAAGGCGATGTAGAGCGTGCCGCCCAGGCCCGCAATGGCTGCCGCCGCAACGTAGACGCGCCCCATCCAGCGATGCAGCCGGGGCGTCGTGCCGCGCCGGCCCGTGATCAATTGCGCCGGACCCATGGCGAGCAGCATCGACCCCGCGAGGAAGTGCGCCCCAATCGCCACGCTGCCCCAACGCTCGCCGGGCACGTAGAGGCGCGGCAGTACCGCGTTCCAGTCGCGAGGCTCGCCTGCGGGAATCGCGCCGCCGTAATAAACCGCAATGTAGACGCCGAAGATCGCCATGCTCGCCCACGTGACGGCAACGAGCGCGCGCCATCCGTAACGAAGCGCAGGCGATGAACGCAGCGAACCGGAAAGATCGAGCGGGCCCAGCGGCGGCTGCGCGGCGGGCGAAGACAGCGGCAGGTCGGGTTTCATGCGCCCGATTATAGGAACGCGCAGGCGAGGTCGCAGCGCGGCGCGCAGGCGTCGCCGGGAATGTTCGATGCGGTGTCGATGGCTCGTTCAATCGCTCACCAAGGGGGAGTGTCATGTTCGTCCACAACAAGCGTCTGCAGTACACCGTGCGGGTCGGGGAATGCGATCCCGGGCTTGCGAATCTGCTGCTCGAGCAGTTCGGCGGTCCACAAGGCGAACTCGCCGCGGCCATGCGCTACTTCACGCAGGCCATCACCGAAGAGGACCCGGGCCGCAAGGACATGCTGTTCGACATCGCAACGGAAGAGTTGAGCCACCTCGAAATCATCGGCTCCATCGTGGCGATGCTGAACCGCGGCGCGAAGGGCGAACTGGCCGAGGCCGTGGACGCCCAGGCGGAGATGTACCGCAAGCTCAACGGCGCGGGCAACGACAGCCACGTCACGCAGGTGCTGTACGGCGCGGGCACGCCGCTCACGAACTCCGCGGGCGTGCCGTGGAACGCCGCGTATATCGACACCATTGGCGAGCCCACGGCGGACCTGCGCTCCAACATCGCAGCCGAGGCACGCGCGAAGATCATCTACGAACGGCTCATCAACGTGAGCGACGACGCGGGCGTGCGCGAGGCGCTCGGTTTCCTGATGACGCGCGAGGTCTCGCATCAGAAGTCGTTCGAGAAGGCGCTGTATTCGATCAGCCCGAACTTTCCGCCGGGCAAGCTGCCGCCCGTCAAGGAGTACGCGAGCCAGTACTTCAGGATGCAGGTGGGCGATCCGCCTGTGCCGGGCCCGTGGAACCAGGGCCGCGGACTCGAACTCGTGCCCGAGCCGCAGGTCGCGGTGGGTGGCGGCGACGGACTGGCGAGCGGGAAACTCGACGGCAAGGAGGTGGCGGCCGTGGAGGCGATGAAGCAGCGTCTTGCATCGGACACCGCCTCCGACCCCGAGACCGGTGCCGAACTCGGCATGACGGGCATCGAGGGCGAGGAGAAGTAGGCCGCATCGGATGCTGTGTTTGCGGCGTTGTAAGCGCCGTGCCGCGCGATTGAAAAAGCTGCCGGGGAAAAGGCTGCCGGCCAAGATCTGCCGGCCAAAAGCTGAAAACGCGGCCGGCGTGATGAAGACGAACGGACCGGGCAGGTGTCGTACACCGCCCGGTTGCTTCAATGCGCGGCAGTGGCCGGCCGCTGCCTGAAGAATGCCATCCACGCGGCGATGAAGAGCACCAGCGCAAGCGACGCCGTATAGCGGCTCAGTGCAAGCCCGCCGTGATCGACGGGCTTGTCGAGAAAGTCGCCCACTACGGCGCCGAGCGGTCGCGTGAGAATGAACGCGCACCAGAACAGCAGCGTCTTCGAGATGCGGGTCCAGTAGTGCGCAATGGCGAGCACGAGCAGCAGGCCGCCGAACAGAACGGCTGCGCCGCTGTAGCCGAAACCCGCCGAGTCCGCGGTCCAGTCGCCGAGTGCGGTGCCGAGCGTCTGCGAAAACATGATGGTGACCCAGTAGAACACCTCGGCCTTCGGCGACGACACCGTGCTGACCGACACCGAGCCCGTTGTGCGATACCACGCGAGCAGCGAAATCAACACCAGCGCGAACAGGATCGAACTGCCGCCCGCGTAGCCGATGCCGAGCGAGCGGTCCGCGAAGTCGGCGAGCGTCGTACCGACGGTGGTGGTCGCGATGATCGTGAGCCAGTAGAGCGGGGGATGAAACTGTTTCGCGCGAACCTGCGCGGTGACGGCGGCAATGAAGATGACCGCGAAGATGGCGGTGCCGATCAGATAGCCGAGATTCATCGACATCGAGACGGCGTCGCCGCCTGTTTCGCCCAGCGTGGTGGCGGCAATTTTTACGATCCAGAAGCCGAGTGTGACCTCGGGCACTTTGGTAATGGCGAGCGGTTGTTTCGTCATGCGCGGTTCCTTGTTTCCTCGTGTTCGGGATAGTGCTGTGAGTGCAGGCGGTCTCAAGAGTATCCGCAGGCGCTTAAGAGAGTCTTAGCCACGGCGACGTTGGAGACCCGGAAACGACGAAGGCCGCATCGTGCGGCCTTCGCTTCATTGTTTGCGCCTCGGGGCTCGGGGCTCGTGCGCTCCATTGCGCCCCATCACGCGTGGATCATGTGGATCAGGCGCGTCGTGCGACTCCCGGCAACACGCACAGCAGTTCGTATGCAAGGTTTGCACCCAGCAGCGCCGTGGTGCCGAACGGATCGTAGGGCGGCGCCACTTCCACGAGATCTGCGCCGACGATATCGAGCCCCCACGCGCCGCGCACGATCTCCAGCGCCTGCGGCACCGTGAGCCCCGCGATCTCGGGCGTGCCCGTGCCCGGCGCGTAGGCGGGGTCGATGCCGTCGATGTCGAAACTGATGTACACGGGGCCGCCGCCCACGCGTTCGCGCACCTCGTCCATGAGCGGGCTCAGCGAGCGGTTCCAGCATTCTTCGGCCTGCACGACGCGAAAGCCCTGCTCGCGGCACCAGTCGAAGTCTTCAGCCGCGTAGCCCGTGCCGCGCAGGCCGATCTGCACCACGCGCTCGCAGTCGAGCAGCCCTTCTTCCACCGCGCGGCGAAACGGCGTGCCGTGGGCGATCTTCTCGCCGAACATGGTGTCGTTGACGTCGGCGTGCGCATCGACGTGAATCAGGCCGACGCGGCCGTGCTTGCGATGCATGGCGCGCAGGATGGGCAGCGCGATGGTGTGGTCGCCGCCCAGCGAAATGGGCCGGCAACCGTGGGCGAGAATCGCGTCGTAGGCCGCTTCGATGCGAGCGATGGAGTCATGCAGGTTGTAGGGGTTGGTCGCCACGTCGCCGATATCCGCCACGCGCAGCGAGTCGAACGGCGCTGCGCGCGTCGCCATGTTGTAAGGCCGCAGCAGCACCGATTCGCTGCGAATCTGGCGCGGCCCGAAGCGCGCGCCGGTGCGGTTCGACGTGCCCAGATCGAACGGCACGCCGACAAAACAGGCGTCGAGCCCCTGCGCGCTTTCCGCGTGCGGCAGACGCATCATCGTGGCGATGCCGCCGAAGCGGGGCATCGCGTTGCCGCTCATGGGCTGGAAGTATTCGTCGCTCATCGCCGTTCCTCGTGGTTTGCGGGTGGGTTTTCGATATTCATCTGTTGTGGCCTATCATGCTCATGACCCTTTGCGGCAGTAGTTTGTCGCGCCAGAATCGAAACTTGAATCGCTAATTTGCAACGTTCACATTGATGAATTCATATGTATCTACAGGTGGCCTGGAGATGACATGCTTGGCGCGCTGACCGATCTCGACCTGCGCCTGATACGCGTGTTCGTCGCCGTGGCGGATGCCGGCGGCGTGAGCGTTGCGCAATCCACGCTCAACGTGAGCCAGCCCACCATCAGCACGCAGCTTTCCACCCTGGAGACGCGGCTCGGCTTTCGGCTCTGCGAGCGCGGCCGCGGCGGCTTTCGGCTCACGACAAAGGGCGAGCGCTTCTACGCGCTAGCAAAGAAGCTCTACGCAGCCGTGGACGAATTCAGCAGCGAGGCGCGCCATATGGACAAGCAGCTCGTGGGCGCGCTCCACATCGGCCTGATCGGACATACGCCCGTGAGCCATAACGCGCGCATCAGCGAAGCGATTGCGCTCTTCAGGCGGCGCGACGAAGCGGTGCGTTTCTCGATTTCGGTGCGGCCGCCGGGCGAACTCGAAGAGCGGTTGCTGGCGGGCGACGTGGACATCGCCATCGGCTATTTCTGGCACCGCGTGCCCACGCTCGACTACACGCCGCTGTTCGAAGAGCGGCAGGTGGCGTACTGCGGGCGCGGCCACCCGCTGTATCGGCAGGCGGGGCGCGTCGACCCGGCGAAGGCTGCGGACTTCGAATGGGCGTGGCGTACGTATCCGCTGCCCGAGGTGCAGCTTTCCACGACGCCCGCGAAGGTGACCGCTCAGGCGGACAACATGGAGGCCGTCGCGCTGCTGATTCTTTCGGGCCACCACCTGGGATATCTGCCCCAGCATTTCGCGGCGCCGTATGTGAAGCAGGGGCTGCTCGCGGCGCTGAACCCCGCGAAGCTACGCTACGACGTAACGTTCCACATGGTGACGCAACAGCGCAGCCGCCGGGGGCCGATTGTCGAGGCGTTTCTCGAAGACATGCGGCGGGCGCATGGAGGGACGCCAACGCCAACGTGACAGGGGCAGAGGGGCACGTGGGCACTACAGGGGGCAACGCTCATCCTTATCCATGCCGCATAAAACGGTCTCTTTGCATGCGAATTCCGGAATGGGCGTCCGTCGCGCGCCATCCCACGCCTCGCAATCCACGCGAACGGGCCAGCCTTGCGCCTACCCGTTCAATCCCTCCCGGCTGCCCCGGCCGCGCGCCGCCGCCGTGCAGCGCCGGTTCAGTTCCGACCGGATGAAGCGGTCTGCCAGCAGCCGGCGAGTTTCGAGCAGCCCGTAGCGGGTGCACAGAATGCCCTCGATGGCCTGCCAGTCGGCATAGCGTCCGCTGTCGGCCAGGCTGTAAGCCACGTGTCGTATAGTTTCGCGTCGTCCGGTCCTGAGCACGTCTGTCGTGGTCCTCACGATCTGCCCCCTTCGGCTTGGACATGTGCAGTGATGCGCCGGTGCGCGGCACCTCGTGCGTGCGCACCGGCATGTCGATCTTTTCAATATAGGACTGAGCCTGCGGATGCGGCAAGGCGGCAAGCTTCGGCACGGCCCGGCACGCGGCACGGGACCGCGCGTTCCCGCCGCATGCCCTGTGCTATGTTTGCGGCTCGCCCCACCTCCTGGCTGCTTTGTCCCCATGCCGATCATCAGCGAACTGTTCGTCTATCCGATCAAGTCGTGCGCAGGCATTGCGCCTGCGCGTGCACGCCTTGGCGAAACCGGCTTCGATTACGACCGCAACTGGATGCTCGTCGATGCCGCGGGCGCGATGCTCACGCAGCGCGTTCATCCGCGGCTCGCGCTCGTGAAGCCTGCCCTCGGCGACGGCGTGCTCACGATCAGCGCGCCGGGCCGCGCCCCGCTCACCACGCCGCTCGCTGCCCACGCGCTTCTCGACTCTCTTGCCGGCGCACCCACCGTGGCAGCCACGGTATGGAAGGACACGGTCGAAGCGCTCGATACCGGCGCCGAAACTGCCGCATGGTTCAGCGACTTCCTGGGCTTTCCCGTGCGCCTTGTGCGCTTCGCGCCCTCGGCGCGCCGCGAGGTGAGCCGCAAGTGGACCGGCGAATTCGTTTCAACGACGCAATTCGCCGACGGCTATCCGCTGCTCGTACTGGGCCAGGCGTCGCTGGACGACCTCAATGCGCGGCTCGCGGCGAGGGGCGCGCCGCCCGTGCCCGTGAACCGCTTTCGTCCCAATATCGTGGTGACAGGGCTCGACCCTTACGAAGAAGACTACGTGGAGCGCCTCGAGATCGACGCGAACGGCGTGCCCGTGGATGTGCGGCTCGTGAAGCTCTGCACGCGCTGCCCGATGCCCACCATCGACCAGCAGACCGGCGCACCTGACCCGGCGTGGCCGCACGAGCCGCTCGACACGATGCAGGCCTATCGTGCGAACCCGCGTTTCGACGGCGCGCTTACGTTCGGCAACAACGGCATCGTGGTGGCCGGCAGCGGGACCTGGCTCGAAGTGGGCATGACCGTGAATGCCGAATTGGGCTTCGACGCCTGAGCGCCGGCCCGTGGGCAAGCGTGCATGAGGCGTTGATAGCGGCGCCCACGCTTGCCGAACATCACGCCGTAGCCGCCGCTTCCTGCAAGATCCAGTCGCGAAACAACTGCATCGCGGGCGACAGGCGGCGCGACTTCAGCCACGTGAGCCAGTAGGCGCCCGCACGCAATTCCGCCTCGAACACGCGCGCGAGCGTGCCCGTCTGCAGTTCGTGCACGAACATGCGCGGCGGCGCGAGCGCCACGCCCGCGCCCTGAACGGCCGCTTCCGCCATCAGCCGCGACGAATCGAATACCGGCCCCGTGGCCGCGAGGGGCGACATGCCGGCCGCCGCGAACCAGTTCGGCCATTCGTCGATGCGATACGAGCGCAGCAGCGTTTCGTTGGCGAGATCGGCGGGCTTCTTGAGGCGTCTCGCGATAGCCGGTGCGCAGAGCACCGCGAGCGGGGCATCGAGCAGCAGCGTGTTGTGGGTGGCGGGCCAGCCGCCGTCGCCGAAACGCACTGCGAAGTCGAGCCCTTCGGCCGCGAGGTCCACGAGGTTGTTGTGCGTGAGGAGGCGCAGTTCCACGAACGGATGCGTTTCGCGAAACTGCCGCAGCCGCGGAATTAGCCAGCCCACTGCGAACGTGCCCACGGCGCCTACCGTGAGCACCTGGCGGCGCCGGCCGCCTTCGAACTGCTTGAGCACGGTCTCGATGCGCCCGAACGATTCGCTGAGCACGGGCAGCAGGGCGAGCCCTTCGTCGGTGATGGCAAGGCCGCGCGGCAGGCGCTTGAAGAGCGCGCAGCCGAGCCGCGCTTCGAGCGTGCGCACCTGCTGGCTCACGGCGGCTTGCGTGACGTTGAGTTCCTGCGCCGCGCGCGTGAAGCTCAGATGCCGCGCCGACGACTCGAATGCCCGCAGCGCGTTGAGGGGAAGATGAAGACGCATGGTCGCCGAAGCCGATAGATTTTCTTTTGCGTGGCGGCAATTATCGTCGATTGTGGACTGCCCGCAACGGGCCGATAGTGCTGTTCCGGCAGCCCCCTTGCCCGACCATCACGACAAGAGACGACCCATCATGACCCATCGCCCGCATCGCCCTTCGCGCCGTACCCTGTTGCTTGCCGCCGGCATGCTGCCGTTTGCGTTCACCCTGGAAGCGCGAGCGCAGACTCCGTCAACGCCTTCGCAGGACGCTTCCGTGCGAGACGCGCTCGCTGCGCTGGAACGCACGTCGGGCGGGCGTCTGGGCGTATGCGCCATCCCGACCTGCGCGGGCGGCGAGGCGGGCAGCGAGGCAGGCTGCAAGCCGCGCGAAGTCCGCTATCGCGCCGACGAACGCTTTCCCTTTTGCAGCACCTTCAAGGTGGTTCTGGCCGCGGCGATTCTCGCGCGAAGCCTCGACGTGCCGGGCCTGATGCAACGGCGCATCCGCTACACGAAGCACGATCTCGCGCACTACTCGCCGGTTTCTTCGAAGCATGTGGAAGACGGCATGACAGTAGCGGAACTATGTCAGGCCGCCATTCAGTACAGCGACAACACGGCGGCGAACCAGCTCATGAAGGTGCTGGGCGGTCCGCAGGCCGTGACGGCCTACGCGCACGCCACGGGCAACGCCGCCTTCCGGCTCGATCGCTGGGAGACCGAACTCAACACGGCTATCCCCGGCGACCTGCGCGACACGTCCACGCCGGCCGCGATGGCGCGAACGCTGCAGACGCTTACGGTGGGGCAGGCGCTGCCGTCCGCACAGCGCGATCAGCTCGTGACGTGGCTGCGCGGCAACACGACGGGCGCGCATCGCATTCGTGCGGGTGTTCCGGCAGATTGGCAAGTGGGCGACAAGACGGGCACTGGCGATTACGGCACCGCCAACGATCTGGCCATTCTCTGGCCGCCCGGGCGTGCGCCGGTCATGCTCGCCGTCTACTTCACCCAGCGCGAGCCGAAGGCGAAGGCGCGCGACGACGTGATCGCGGCAGCGGCGCGCATCGTGGCAGGGGCGTTGGGATAGGGCGGTTGCGGGCGCGCTTCGGTTTCGATGTCAGCTTTTGTTTCGGGCGACCGCTTCAGGCGACAGGCCGCAGGCAGCCCGCAGCAGACGCTCTTCAAGCCGCCTGCATGACGCGCCGGAACGCATTCGGCGCTACGCCGAGCGCTTCGCGAAAGCGATGGCTGAAGTGCGTCGCGTTCGCATAGCCGCATTGCGCGGCCACCTCGGCTAGCGGCAGCGCCGTGTTGCGCAACAGTGCGCGCGCCCGCTCGATGCGCCGGCCCGCAATCCACGCATGCGGCGCTGCGCCGAACGAGATGCGGAACATCCGCGCGAAATGGTATTCGGAGAGCGCGGCCTCGCGCGCCAGGTCGCCCAGCGTGACGGGCTGCGTGAGATGCGCGTCGATGTAGTCGCACAGGCGCCGGCGCACAGCCGGCGCGAGGCCGCCTTTCAGCGCGAGGCCGGCGCGCGTGGCGCTCTGCCCGCGCAGCAGCAGGCTCAGCACTTCGTGCGCGGTTTCGTTGACGCGCAGCCTGCCGTCGGCGTCGTCCCAGTGTTCGTCGATCAGCATCCGGCACAGCGCCGCGATGCGTTCGTCCTCGAAATAGGTGCGGTCGGCGAGCGTGAGTTCGCGCGGTTCGCGGTCCAGTTCCTGCACCGCGCGGCGCGTGAAATGCTCGGGCAGGAAGTAGAGGTGCAGGAAGTGCATTTCGCCGCGCACCCACCACGACGACTCGTGATCGCCCGGCAGCGCGCACAGGCGGCTCGGCGCGCCATAGCGGCCCGGCAGCTTGCGGCGCTCGGTGCGATAGCCGCCGTCCAGGTAGCACGACAGCGTGTGGTGGCCCGGGTGGTCGTAGGCGGTTTCGACTTCGTCGGTGAAGCGCGACCATTCGGCGATGGCGAGCTGGTCGCCGAGCCACGCGAAGCGTTCGAGCTTCGCGTCCGTTTCACTCAATGTGCGGCACACCGAATGCAGGCCGAACGGCATCTCGCCGGCCTCGCGCAGGCGGGCGAGGATGTCGGGCGTGCTGTCGTTCGCGGGGGCAAGGGTGGGATCGCGCATGGTCGCGCCAGTATAAGGCCCGGCGTGGGCCCCTTGCCGGCGAGCTACCGGCCAGCCCAGAAAAGACCGCAATTCTGGACAACGGACTGCCCGCGCAGGGCGGCATAGTGGGCGTTCCTGGGCAGATTTCGCCCGCGGCCCGACGTGCGTCGAGCCGCGCGGCGGGGCGAACACGACAACCGATGCCCAGGCTCGCTACCCACCACCGTTCATTGCGCCATGAATCTCTTTCTTTACGCCGTCACCGTGCTGATCTGGGGCACCACGTGGATTGCCATCAAATGGCAGCTCGGCGCCGTGCCGCCGCCGGTTTCCATTGCGTGGCGTTTCTGGCTCGCGGCCGCCGCGATGTTCCTGCTGCTGCGCCTGCTCAGGCGGCCCATGAAGCCGCCGCGCGGCGCGTGGCGCTTTCTCGTCGCCCAGGGCCTTGCGCTCTTCTGCATCAACTTCCTGTGCTTCTACTACGCCGAGCAGGCGGTGCCGAGCGGGCTCGTGGCCGTGGTGTTCTCCACCGCGCCGCTGCTCAATTCGATCAACGGCCGGCTGTTCATGGGCCGGCCGCTCCAGCCGTCGGCCATTGCCGGTGCGGCGCTCGGCCTCGCCGGCATTGCGTGCCTCTTCCTGCAACAAATGGCGGGGCACGTCGGCGATCACGGCACGTGGTCAGGCCTTGCCATCGCGTTCCTCGGCACGATGTGCTTTTCGGCGGGCAACCTGCTCTCCAGCCGGATGCAATCGATCGGTCTCAATCCGCTCGTCACCAACGGTTGGGCCATGCTGATCGGCGCGGCGGTGCTCACGCTGGGCAGCGCGCTCGCCGGCCTGCCGTTCACGGTGGAGCTCACGCCGCGCTATCTGGGCGCGCTCGCCTATCTCGCCGTGCCGGGGTCGGTGATCGGTTTCACCGCGTATCTGACGCTCGTGGGACGCATTGGACCGGAACGCGCGGCCTACTGCACGGTGCTGTTCCCGCTGGTCGCGCTTGCGGTGTCCACGGTGTTCGAGGGCTACCAGTGGTCGCCTCTCGCTGTGGTGGGCCTGCTGCTCGTGGTGGCAGGCAACCTCGTGGCGTTCGACGTCACGCGCCGCGTCTTCGTGCGGCGCGCGAGTTCGTAGGCTGAGAGTGGGGTGAGCGCGACAGGTTGGCGCCGGAGCGCGTGGCATTCGGCATAGCCTGCGAGGGGCTCGTGTTGAGCGTGTTGGCGTCTTTTGAGGGCCGGAAGCAACTGCTGGACTGAAGCGCGAGGGAATAAAGTACGTGGGCCAGGCGTTATCGCTGGCAGTGCCGCGCGTCTCTTGCGCGGTGTCCGGCGGCGGGCTTTCATTCGCGCGGCCGTTATGCACCCTGGTACGCACCCTTCGAGCTTCCAGCAGAGCCACGATGAACACCAACACCCTACGAGCCCAGGCCGAACGCGCGCGCCCCGGGCCGGCCGCGCGCTACAGCCGCGTCGCCATCCTGCTTCATTGGGCCATCGCCGCCGGCATCCTCTGCAACGTGGTGCTGGCCTGGACGGTGGATGCCTTGCCCGACGACTGGGTGCGCCCCGTCATCGACACGCACAAGTCCATCGGCATCACGGTGCTGGGCCTCGTGCTCATGCGCATTCTGTGGCGCGCATCGCACCGGCCGCCGCCGCTGCCGCTCGCGTTTCCCCGGGCCGAGCGCTTCGCGGCGCACGTGGCGCATGGGCTGCTCTACGCGATCATGCTGGGCCTGCCGCTTTCGGGCTGGTTCCACGACTCGGCCTGGAAGGACGCGGGCACGCACCCGATGACGCTCTTCCATCTCGTGCCGTGGCCACGCGTGGGCTTCATCATGCATCTCGAGCCGCAGTTCAAGGAGCACATGCACGACGTGCTTGGCGCTGTGCATACGTGGTTCGGCTACGCGCTCTATCTGGTGCTGGCGTTGCACGTGGGCGGCGCGCTCAAGCACGAGCTGATCGATCGACATTCCGTTTTGCGGCGGATGTGGCCATGAGTTCCGTGCCCGATTTTGCGGCGCTCGAAAGGCGCAATGGCGAGCGCGACGTCAAGTGCAATCCCAGGCGCAACGACCAGGGCAATCCGGTGAGCCAGGCGGCGGACGCGCACGCTCGCCCGCCGCGCTGCGCGTCTTCCATGACTCGATCGGCGGCTGCCGCGACCCATACGCTCGGCGACGCCTTCGCCCAGGCCTCGTCGCGCATCACGCCGCGCGGCACGCCGCTCGTGAGCGTGCTGATCCACGGCGGCGTGCTTGCTGTATGGATCGTGCTGTTCGCCCGCGCGTTCTTCCTGCACAACGTGGTGGCGTGGTCCGTGGGCATTGCCTATGTCGTGTACGACACGCTGCTGCTCGCGTTCGTCGCCTTCAAGACGCTGCCGCTGATGAAGCCGCAGCCCTCGCACGCACCGGACGCCGCAGCGCAAGGCGCGCAGCCCACGCTCGGTGTGATCGTGGCGGCCTGGAACGAGGCGTCGGTGCTGCCCGTCACGCTCAAGGCGCTGCTCGAACAGGACGCGCCGCCCGCGCAGATCGTGATTGCCGACGACGGCTCCACGGACGGCACCGCCGCGCTGCTCGCGGGACGCTACGGTCTCGTGCCGCCGCTCGAAGGGCAGATCAGCGCGCCGAGCGTGCTGTTTCCCACGCTGCGCTGGCTGCGTCTGCCGCATGCGGGCAAGGCGCACGCACTGAACGCGGCAATTGCGCTGATGGAGACGGACACGGTGCTCACCGTAGACGCCGACACGCGTCTTGCCGGCACGGCGTGCGCCGCGATGCGCGACGCGTTCGCGCGCGAACCCGAACTGGTCGCGGCCACGGGCATCATCACGCCGATGTGCGCGCGTACGCTGACGGGCCGCTTTTTCCAGTGGTTTCAGACCTACGAGTACATCCGCAACTTCATTTCGCGCTTTGCGTGGATGCGGGCGGACAGTCTGCTGCTCGTTTCGGGCGCGTTCGCGTGCTTTCGTCGCGAGGCGCTCGTCACGGTGGGCGGCTTCGACACGCAATGCCTCGTGGAAGACTACGAACTGATCCACCGGCTGCGCCGCTACGCCGTGGAGCACGGCAAGACATGGCGCGTGCGCGTGATCGGCACCGCGCACGCGCACACCGACGCGCCCGGCACGCTCGCCGCGTTCCTGCGCCAGCGCCGCCGCTGGTTCGCAGGCTTCCTGCAGACGCAGTACTGGAACCGCGACATGGCGGGCAATCGGCGCTACGGCGCGCTAGGTCTGCTGATGATGCCGGTGAAGGCCATCGACACGTTGCAGCCCATCTACGGACTCACGGCGTTCGTACTGTTGCTGGTGTTCCTGTTCACGGGGCGCATCGGCATTGCGCTTTCGGTGTCGGCGGTGATCGTCGCGAAGATCGGGGTGGACCTCGCGTTTCACCTGTGGTCTGTGCACCTGTACCGACGCTGGACCGGCGAGCGCCGCGGCTCGCATTTCGCGCTCGCGGTTCTCGCGGCGCTGGCCGAGCCGTTCAGCTTCCAGTTGCTGCGGCACACGGGCGCGGCGCTCGGCTGGTTGCACCTGCTGACGGCGCGCAAGAGCTGGGGCGTGCAGGAACGAACGGGACTCGTCGACGAGGCGCGTCGGTGAAGGGCTGAAGAAGCGCTGAAGAAGAAGGACTGAAGCGCTGCGCTGCTCAGCGGTCGCAGCGCTTTTACGTCCGCTTTTACTCCCCCTTCTACGCCCCCTTTCTACGAGCTGATGAGCCCAGCCGCCGGACGACGTGGCCGCCGCAAACGCAAAGGGCCGCTTACGCGAGAATCTCCGAAAGGTGGTCGAGGCGCGAAGCCATCTCCGGGTCGCTCGGCTTTTCGAACACGTCGCAGAACGCGACGGTGGCCGCCTGGGCGCTGTTCGTGCTCTTCACCGCGGAAATGGCGCCCGATTCCGAGGTCTCGAGTTCCTGCTTCAGATAACCGTAATTGGCCGCCTGGCTCGACGGGTCGAGCCCGTGCTCGTGCGCGTAGTCGATGAGCCCCTGCTTGCGCGAGCCGCCCCACTGGGCAATGCCGTAGCCGTTGCCGTTGTCGTCGGCCATGTTGGAACTGGGCGCGCCGATCGCGCCGCCCTGATTGATGCCTGAATTCATGCCGCCGCTCTCGTGCCAGAGGTTCGCCACGATGCCGGCGGCCTGGTCGCGCGTCAGACCGAAATCGTGCTGGAGGTTCGAGACGTAGGCGTCCGCGGTCTGCTTGCTCTGTTCGGGCGTGAGCGCCGTGGTTTGCGGCGCCGTGCTGAGCGCAATGACCGAGCCCGTTTGCTGCGGCGAACCCGATTGACCGTTCGGCGTGCCGCTGTTGCCGGTGACGGGGGCGCTCGTGGTGCCGGTCGTGGCGGGTGTCGTGGCGCCGCCGGTCGTGCCGGTTGCGGCGCCGAGATTGAACGCCGGCGCCTGGAAGTTCGAGGTGCCTGAACCGAAGCCGCCGCCTCCGCCGCTGCCCGTGTTGCCGCTGGTGTCGAAGTCGCCGTTCGCCGTGGCGACGCTGAGGTCGGCGAGCAGCTGTTCGATGTCCTGCATGATGCGCAACTCGATGTCCGACGCAGACGGCGTGTTGCCGGCCTGCGCGTCGTCCACGGGCGTCTGCGTGCGGAGGTACTGATTGGTGATGGTGTTGCTCATGGTAGTGACCGGGTCGTGAGAAAGAACGGGAAGCCGGACAAACGAAAGCACGAACGACACGTACGGCGGGAACGACAGAGCCGCGCGCAGGCGAGGGTGCACCGCCTGGTTGCTTCAGGACACTTTATTCATGCGTCATGGCAGCGCCGGTAAGGGCGCGAAGCGGCGTGTCGCGAAGCGAACGCAGGCGTGCCGGGAGGGACCCGGCGAGGGGCACCTGAAGCGGCAAGACAAGGGAAGGACGCGCCGCCGTCAGCGGCCGGCGGCGCTCCAGGAGGTGAGGTGGGGTTGTTTCGGATGATGCGGCGCCGGAGATCAATCGCCGCCGCCGTACAGCGCGTTGATGCGGTCGAGTGTGCCGTCCTGCTTCGCGCGCAGGAAGTCCTGATAGACCTCGGCGCGTGTCTTCGCGTGAGGCGCGCCGCTCGCGCTCATGCCGGGCAGCTGGCCGCCCACGGCGTCGTTTGTCATGGCTGCGTTGTCGCCTTGCGCCGTCGCCGTGCTGGTGGCGTCGGTCTGTGCGTAGGCCTGAGCGGCGCCGAGTGCGAGCGCGGCTGCTGTAATCAGGAGTGAAAGCTTCATGATGTGCTCCATTCGCCGAAATGGGACCGGAGTCGGTCGTCCCGATGCGATGCGTCCGTCGTAGCTGGAACGCGATATGCACGGGTTCGCGTGCGGCTTTGTGCGGATGAAATGACCGCGGTGGAGGCCGCGGTACACGCACGAAAGCGGCACGTGCAGGGTGAACCGTGCGTGGACGCGGGTTATTCCCGCTCAGGAAGATTTATTTAGTCGGAGGTGTGCGAGCGATCAGTCGCGGCGCTCATCACTCGCCGTTGTTCGCCTCGCTGCGGTGCTGCGCGGCGAGCCGTTCCTGCTGGCCCGGCGGCACCGGGTCGTAATGACTGAACTGGATGCTGTAATTGCCGTCGCCGCCCGCCATCGCATTGAGCCGCGACTGGTAGTCGTTGAGTTCCGCGAGCGGCACCTTGCCCGCCACCACGATCGCGTTGCCGCCCAGGGTGCGCGTGCCGTGCACCTGGCCGCGGCGCGCGGAGAGGTCACCTATCACGTCGCCCATTGCGGCTTCGGGCGCCATCACTTCGATATCCACGATCGGTTCGAGCACGATGGGCTGCGCCTTCAGCACGGCCTCGATGAAGGCTTTGCGGCCCGCCGTGGCGAATGCTACTTCCTTCGAATCGACGGGATGGCTCTTGCCGTCGTAGACGGTCACGCGCACGTCCTGCATCGGAAAGCCCGCGAGCGGGCCGTTCTCGATCACCTGAAGAATGCCTTTCTCCACGGCGGGAATGAACTGCCCCGGAATGGCGCCGCCCTTCACGGCGTCCACGAATTCGAAGCCCGCGCCGCGCGGCAGCGGCTCCACGCGCAACATGACTTCGCCGAATTGCCCCGCGCCGCCGGTTTGTTTCTTGTGGCGGCAATGGCCCTCGGCCTTGCCGCCAATCGTTTCGCGCCATGCAATCCTGGGCGGGCGCGTCACGACTTCGAGCTTGTACTGCTCCGTGAGGCGTTCCAGCATGTAGCGCAGATGCAATTCGCCGAGGCCGCGCACCACGGTCTCGTTGGTGCCCACAGGGTGATCGATCACGAGGCACGGGTCTTCGGCGGCCAGCTTTTGCAGGATCTCCCACAAGCGTTGCTCGTTGCCGCGCCGCGCGGGCTCGATAGCGAGGCCGTAGATGGGCGTGGGGAAATCGAGCGGCGTGAGGTGGATGTTGCCGTCCTCGGGCGCGTCGTGCAGCACGGCGTCGAAGCCGATCTCGTCCACCTTCGCCACGGCGCAGATGTCGCCGGGGCCGGCGCGCTGGATGTCGGCGTGGTCCTTGCCCTGCAGCATCAGCAGGTGCGCCACCTTGAAGGGCTGACGTCCCTCACCGATATAAAGCTGGCTGTCGCGCGTCACGGTGCCCTGATGGATGCGAAACACCGCCATCTTGCCGATGTACGGGTCCATCACGATCTTGAAGACATGCGCGAGCACGTGCTTGTCCGCCACGGGTTGCGCATGCACGACTTCGACATGCCCTTCTGTTTCGCGATAGAAGAGCGGCGGATTGCCTTCGGTGGGGTTCGGCAGGAGTCGCACGAAGATGTCGAGCAGCGCGCCGATGCCCGCGCCCGTGGCCGCCGACGTGAAGCACACGGGCACGAGATGCCCTTCGCGCAGCGCGCGCTCGAACGGTGCGTGCAACTGCTCGGGGCGAATGGCCTCGCCTTGCTCCAGATAAAGCTCCATCAGTTCCGGGTCGAGTTCGATCACCTGATCGATGAGCGCGTCGTGCGCCGCTCCCACCGAAAGAAAGTCCGCTTCGCCCGACGGATTGAAGAAGCAGTCCACCACGTCGCGCCCCTGCTGCGCCGGCAGATTGATGGGCAGACAGGTCTTGCCGAACGCTTCCTGAATCTCGGCGAAGAGACGCGGCAGGTCCACCTTTTCGCCGTCGATGCCGTTCACGACGATCATGCGGCACAGCTTGCGTTGCTCGGCGTACGCCATCATGCGCCGCGTGGTCATCTCGATGCCGGTGCGCGCGTTGATGACGATGGCCGCGGTCTCCACGGCGGGCAAGGCGCTGATCGAAAGGCCGGCGAAATCGGGATAGCCCGGCGTGTCGAGCAGATAGATGCGGGTGTCGTGGTAGTGGAAGTGGGTGACGGCGGAGGAGAGGGAGTGGTGGTACTTGCGTTCGAGCGGATCGAAGTCGCACAAGGCGGTGCCGCGCTCCACGGTGCCTTGCGTATGCACTGCGCCGCCCTGAAACAGGAGTGCTTCCGCCAGCGATGTCTTTCCGCATCCTGCGTGTCCCACCAGAGCAATGGTGCGGATGGCTTCGGGGCTGTAGTGCATGGCCGCCCTCGTCCGGAGATGGAGGTGCGGCCATTATTGGCGAAAAAAGCGGGCACGGCTAGTTGGGTATTCGAGCGTGGCCGGCAGAACGCGTGAGCGTGGCCGCTTACGCTGCAACGCAATAACGGCGTGGCGCCGCTTCCGCTATGCGTTGCCGGCGAAGAGCGAGTCGTCTATCGGCAATGCGCGCAAGGCCGCTTCGACGAGCGCGAGGTCGGCTTCGCGGCTGCTCGCCTGGATGTCGCGCAATGGCGAAACGTCGAGCGCGATGGCGCGGCAGTGCGGGTAGTCGCGCACGCGCAGTTCAGGCGCGACGGTGGTGAAGAACGCGGTGGTGGGCACGTCGAAGCCGGCGGCGATGTGCACGGCTGCCGTGTCCGACGTGACGAGATGGCGCGCCTTGGCCACCCAGGCGAGAAAGTGCGCGGTATCCGGCGACAGTGCGCTCACATCGATGTAGCGAGGATGATCCACCGCGCCGAAGCCGAGCACAGGCAGATCGAACCGGCGCGCGAGCGCATCGACGAGCCGTGTATGCGCCGAGGCCGGAATGCTGCGCACCGGCGTGCTCGCGGTGGGGCAGAACATCACGTACGGAGCGGTTTGCCAGGCCGCGGGCAATGCGGGCAGACGCAGCCGTTGCAGCCAGCGGTTGGCTTTGTGTGCGGCCGGGACCGTGGCCGCATCCACGCCGAGCGCTTCGAGAAAGAAGTCGATCATCGGCAGCTTCATGAACGCGGGCCAGAACAGATGATTGCCCACGTCGATGCGCGGGCCGTCTGCGGGCAGCGCGGCGAGCGGCCAGGGCAAGGGGCGAAAATCGGCGATCACGCCTTGCGCGAGTGCGTAGAGCGCTTCGACATAGCGCGGCGCTTCGGCGGGCCGGTACACGGTGAAGCGCACATGAGGATGTGCATGCGCGATAGCCTGAATCGCCGTGAGCCCGATGATGGAGTCGCCCAGCGTCACGCCCATGCCATTGATGATGTGCGCCGCATGCGCTTCGGTGTAGTCGATGCGCAGCGGTTCGGCGAGCGCGCTGACGATGCCGTCTTTTACGCCGAGCGCGCGGGCGCTCTCGATGTCGCGGCCGGTCACTTCGAAGTCGTACGGCGCGACGATCTGCGCGTCTGCGCTCAGCAGTGAGCCGGGATGCGTAAGCGCTTCGTCGGGGCGCAACGTCGTCATTGTCCTTGTCCTCTGGCGGGCCCGTTTGTCGATCTGTCGATCGATGCGGATCGTACACGACTGCGTTCAGACACGCAGTCGAGCGCGCAATGCAGGGCGATGTGCGAGCCGCGCGACTCCTATGATGAATGCTTCACGGAACGCCAAATCGAACGTTCAAACGTGTTCCATAGAAAACTGTGCCGGGGGCCAAAGTGGGAACAAGGGGACGGGGTTCATCATGGGAGGCCGGGGCGCAGGCATGCGAAGACCGCGGCGCGATTCTTCAGCAGTCGGTGCTGTTTCGCGACATGCCTCAGGCATTGGTGCGGCATGCCGCGACCCACGTGGTGGAGCGCCGCTTGAACGACGGGGAAGCGCTGTTTCTCAAGCACGACCCGGACGACTTCGTCGCGTTCGTCGTATCGGGCCGCGTGTATTCGGTCATGTACGGGCCCGACGGACGCGAGCTCATCATCAACAGCACCGAGCCGGGCGATGTGGTGGGCGAGACCGCGCTCGTCGAATCCGGCGTGCGCGAATCCGCGGCGTTCGCGTGCGGGCACACGCGCATTTTCATTCTCGGCCGACGCCACTTTCCCGAACTCACGAAAGAGCCCGTGTTTCTGCAGCGTCTGCTCATGCTGCTGCGCCTGAAGCTGCGCGAAGCGGCGGCGTTCGTGGAATCCGTCTGCCTGTATCGGCTCGAGTCGCGGCTTGCGCGCTATCTGGTTTCCGTGGTGGACCGGTGCGGGCGCGCCGAATACGGCGGCATCGTCGTGCCGCTGCCGCCCAGCCAGAGCAGCCTTGCCGCGATGGTGAACGCGAGCCGCCCCAAGCTCAATGCGCAATTGCAGACGTGGCGCCGCAACGGCCTTGTC
Organism: Paraburkholderia sp. SUR17; assembly: GCF_029536165.1. Classification (NCBI taxonomy): domain Bacteria; kingdom Pseudomonadati; phylum Pseudomonadota; class Betaproteobacteria; order Burkholderiales; family Burkholderiaceae; genus Paraburkholderia; species Paraburkholderia sp. SUR17. The sequence continues at coordinate 2,129,421 of NZ_CP120509.1, read as the reverse complement.
ACGTGGACGCAGGACAAGCTGCTTATCGTCGATGTCGATCAGTTGCGCTACATGGCCAACGTGGCCGGCGGCTGATGCACAACGCGCGCCCTTGAAACGAAAGCGCCGAAGCGGTGTGCCGCTTCGGCGTGCTGCCTGCGAGTTTCACGACTGTCACGACTGTGACGAGTGTCGCCGGTGAACGCCACTCGCAAGGGCCGACCGCTCAGATCGCGCTGCCCGGAGGGTTCAGCGCGTTGAGGATCGTGAGGAGGCTCGTGAGGTTGTCGGCGACGCCCGTCTGCGCGACCTTTTCGGTGGCGCCCGCAGCAGCCGTCGTGTCGAGCGTGTAGACCTGCATCACGCCCTGGTTGGCGGCGGCCTGCGACAGCGTGTTCTGCTGCTGCTGCGACGACACCGAGTTCTCGAACAGGATGCCGGTGGAGTGGGCCATCGTCTGGTAGATCGAACCCATCGCCATGGCCGGAGCCTCGGCGACGACTTTCACGTTCGACTGCGTGACGGCGTCGGTGATCTGGTTATTGACGGAAGTGGGAAAGGCCATTGCTGTGCTCCTGAATCATGCGTTTCATGCGTTGAGGATGATGCCCTGCGTATCACGCGTGACGGCGGCGCGCCTTAGCGCTGACGGAACGCGTTGAGCACCGTGAGCAGGCTCGTGAGGTTGTCCGAGACGCCCGTCTGCGCGACCTTTTCGGTGGCGCCCGCGGCCGCGGTCGTGTCGAGGCTGTAGATCTGCATCACGCCCTGGTTGGTGGCGGCCTGCGTGAGCGTGTTCTGTTGCTGCTGCGCGGACACGGCGTTCTCGAACAGGATGCCGGTGGAGTGGGCCATCGTTTGATAGATGGAACCCATCGCCATGGCGGGCGCTTCGCCGACCACCTTGACGTTGGACTGCGTGACGGCATCGGTGACCTGGTCGTTCACGGAAGTGGGAAAGGCCATGTTGAGACTCCTTGAGGTTGGTGCACGGCACGTGCCGCGCTGGTTGCATGAACGTCCACCATGGGACTCTGTGAAGCTCTCAGGCCGCGGGCGGCGGGGCGGGCTGCGCGGCGGTGTTGGGGTTTGGCGCGGCGTTGCCTGCCGTGTTGCTCGTGGCGGTGTTTTGCGGCGTTGAGGTTTGTTGTGTCGCCTGGCCTTGCTGCGGTGAGGCCTGTTGCGTCGAGGCTTGCTGCGCGCTGTCCGTCTGCGTGTCCGCGGGCGTTTTGTTCGCGTCGTGCAACTGCGTGAGCGCATTCGCAAGCTCGCGCTGCAAGGGGCCGAAGTTCTGCTGGAAGCAGCGTTCCACCTCGCTCTTCACGAGATTCGCGAGACGGTCTGCGATCTGCGGCAGCACGAGTTGCGCGGCGGGCGGCACGCCGCTGCCTGGAAGGCTCAGCGCGGAAGGCCGCAGGTCGTTCAGCGAGCGTGCGCTCTCGACGATCTTGAGGATGGCGGCCTCTTCGTGCTCGTGCGCCTGCAACGCCTGCGCCGCTGTGCTCTGCAGTTTCTGCAGGATGTCGCGGATGACGTTCTCCGAGCGCTGACGTCCTTCAGCCAGTGCCTGTGCGGCCTGCGCGCGCGCGTGGTCGGCAGGGTCGCTCGACGTCATGTTGCCTCGCACCTGAGTGGTGGCAGGCATCGCGGCAGGAGCGTCGCCGCTTGCCCACGACTGCTGGAAGTTCTCCAGTTCGCGCGCCTCGGCCGGCGTCAGGCTGCGTTTGAGCCAGGTCTCCGCGAGACGGCGCAACGAGGAGGAGACCTGCGATTCGATATCGCTCATGGGGTGTCCTTGAGTTCTTCGTGAATAGGCTGAATCGGCCTGAATCGGTGTGAGCGGGCGTGGTGCGATTCAGCTTGCCTTGCGGTTCGCGAGTGTCTGGCTGTACTTCGCGATGCTCTGATCGATCTTGTCGATGGCGAAGCTCGCGGCATCGGCCTCGATCGCGCCGGCCGCTGCGGCGACAGCAGCCGCGGCGCCCATCAGCAGATCGGTGGCCAGTGCACCCAGTGCGTCTTCGGCGGCGCCGGTCAGGTTCTCTTTGGCGATGTCTTCGGTCATCTTCTTGAGCAGCACGGCCTGGCTTGCGAGCGCGAGCTTGCTCACGCCGTCGAAGTAGTTCGCCGCCGACTGTGCAACGAGCCCCGATGCCTGGCTGATCATCATGTCCGGCGCAGTCGCGATCTGCGACGCCGCGTAGCTCGCGGTCTCCGCGTTCGTGAGCTGGACCGCCTGCACGATCTGGCTGTTGAGCGCATCCGTGGGCGGCGTAGCGGCTTGCATCTGCGCGGCGAGCAGCGTGTTCATGCGCGACAGCGGAGTGGGTTGTTGGGGCATGGGTATCGGTGTTGGTGTCGGTGTTGGTGTCGGCGTTGGCGTTGGCGTTGGCGTTGGTGTTGGTGTTGGTGTTGGTGTTGGTGTTGGTGTCGGTGTTGGCGTGGGTGCAGGCACAGGTGCAGGTGCAGGCTCAGCCGTGCTGCCCGAAGCCGGCGCAGCGTCTTGTGCCTGCTGGGCAGGCGGCGCGTCCTGTGTCGTGCCTGTACCCGTAGCAGCGCCTTTGCCCGCATCGGCCCCCGGCGCCGCGCTTGCGCCCTGCGTCGCAGCCGCCGGCCGCGCGCCCTTCGTAAACAGATCCCAGATAGCCATGACGGAGTGCTCCAGTGTTGACCTCGACCGCTCGCGTTATGCGCATCGGCTGCGCTATTCGCCGATGGCCATGATCAGCGCCACGGCTTTCGACACCACGGCGGTCGATATCTGGTTCAGCGACTGCTGGCTCTGCACCGCGTTCTGCAGCGACAAACCCGCGGAGTGGCTCGCAACCTGGTAGAGCGATGCAATGGCCTGCGCCGGCGCCTCGGCAACGACCTTGACGTTGGTTTGCGTGACGGCGTCGGTGATCTGGGCATTGACTGCGGTGGAATCCGCCATGGAGTTTCTCCTTGAGGTCGTGGGTCCGTTGGATCGCGAGGCGCGGCTCGGGTAACGGCAGTAAGAACGTCTCAGCCGCGCATTCGTGAATGCGGGCGTGGCTGCGTGTGACGCTTTTCCACGGCGGCGCGCAGCTTGCGGCGCAATAGCTCGACACGTTTGCGCGCGAGCGCTTCGTTGATGTGCAGCTCCTCGGCAATCGCGGCGTAGGAAAGCTCGTGTTCGAACTTGAGCGAGAAGAGCTGGCGTTGCGCGGGCGTGAGCCGTTCGATGGCCTCGGCGATCAGCGCCAGTCCTTCGCCAAGCTCCACGATGTGCGCGGGTGAAATGGTGGTGGCCGCGGCTGCGCCCAGGTAGTCGGCATCGGACTCGTCGCAGTAGTACAGCACGCGGCCTTCGCGGCTCGCGTGGCGCACGCTGTCGAGGAACACGTGATTGAGCACGGTGAAGAGAAACCCTTCGGGGTTGCGGATGCGATCGGGCATGCGCCGCATGTAGACGAGGGCCTTGAGCGCCGTGTTTGCGACAAGATCGTCGGCGGCGACGCGATCGCCCTTGGCAAGGTTGCGCGCGCGTTGTTCGAGGTGGCCGCGAACGGAACGCCACGCGCGTTCGAATGCGGCATTCGCCGTGCATGACGCATCGGCGCGCGGGCGAAACGTGCCCGTGGGTAACACGTTGGTCTCGGGTCTCATCGCTATCTCGCGTGATGGGGTGCACGTGAGATTGGCGATGCGCAGAGTGCGTAGCTGTTACCTGGGTGACAACAAACGCCCCTCGCGTTCGATTCGACTCAACTTCATGCCCACTGCATCTGAATGCGGGCAGCGCTCATGCGCGCTGGTTGAATCGGATGCTACGTGCGGCTTTTGCGAGCCTGCATGGCCCGCGCATAAGAGGCGACCATGGCCGCCAGTTCCTGGGCGGCGGGCGTGAGCGGCGCGTCCGCACGTTGCAGCAGGCCTATGTCCGTGCGCTTGACGCGCTCGCGAATGGGAACGGTGGTGAGCATGCGCGAGAACGACCGGTGCCGCGTCACTACCGAAGGCTCGAGCGAGAGGCAATCGGTTTCGATGATCAGGTGCAGCGCGTCGAACAGCGCCTCGGTGGTCACGAAAATCTTGGGCGGCTGCAGACGATGTTCGGCGAACAGATCGACGAGGCGGCTGGCGGGTGCCGTGCCCGCCGCGATGCCGGGCTGATGCGGCGCACGTGTCGCGATCCATTGGCAGCCCGCGAGCTGGCGCAGCGACGTGGCGGCGGCGAGCGGGTGCCCGCGCCGACATACCACGACCGGGTCCGACGCATAGAGCTTCGTGACTGTCAGCCCGGTGACGTCCGTATGTTTCGACACGGGCGCCACGGCGAAGTCGAGCGTGCCGTCGCGAATCCACGAGACCATCATGCGCGACGTGCCGCTCATGAGATGCACCGCCACGCGCTCGTAGCGTGCGCGAAACTCGCTAAGTACGGGAGCGAGCGTATCGACGAGCGGTTCCGTGGTCATGCCGAGCGAGACGGTGCCTTCGAATGCACCGCGCAATTGCGCCATTTCCTGTTCGGTGCGCTCGCACTCGCCCAGAATCGCGCCGGCGCGCGCGAGCAGCCGCTGGCCGAACGCCGTGAGCGCGATGCCGCGGTTCGTGCGCGTGAAGAGCGTGGCGCCCAGCGTGCTCTCCAGGTTTTGCAGCTGTTGCGTGACGCCGCTCTGCGCGGTGCCGAGCGCGCGCGCCGCGGCGCGCAGACTGCCGTGCTCCACGACAGCGGTGAAGATGCGCAATTGCGTGAGCGTGAGAGCCATGGCGATGGACGATCGGAAAAGACGATCATGATAGCGGGATCAGCACTCGTGCAGGCAGGCGGCCGAACGTACCATGGCGTTCCGTCGCGGCGGCCACGGCATGCCCCACCGAAGGTCGCACGCGAACCCTCCCGCCGTTTGCCCGGCTCGTCACGATCGTCACGTCCATCATGCACACACGCATCACGCCCTTGCTCTCGCCTGCCATCGGCACGCGGCGCGAGCTTGTCAGTTTCCATTTCGGTTCTTCGTCCCGGGGGGACGGCGCCAAGATCTACATCCAGTGTTCCCTGCACGCCGACGAAACGCCGGCCATGCTGACAGGTGTGATGCTGAGACGCCGCCTTGCCGCGCTCGAGGCGCAAGGCGTGCTGGCCGCGGAGATCGTGCTCGTGCCAGTGGCGAATCCCGTGGGTCTTGCGCAGAACGTGCTGGGGCAGTTCGTCGGTCGCTTCGAATTGCTGAGCGGCAAGAACTTCAACCGGCATTTCCTCGATCTCGCCGCGCTTACGGCAGGCGTCGAAGAGGCCTTGACGAGCGATGCCGGGCGCAACGTCCAGATCGTGCGCGAAGCCGTGCGAGCGGCGCTTGCCGCGCAGACGCCGCAGACGGAGTTCGAATCGCTGCAGCTGGAATTGCTGAGGCTTTCGTTCGACGCGGACGTCGTGATCGACCTGCATTGCTCGCTCGAAGCCACCATGCACCTGTACACGAGCGACGCGGGATGGGAGGCGTTCGAACCGCTTGCGCGCTACCTGGGCGCGCGGGCGTCGCTGCTCGCCACAGATTCGGGCGGCCTCGCGTTCGACGAAGCGCACAGCCTCTTCTGGTGGGGTTTGCAGCAGCGTGCGCCGGCAGGGCGGCCCGTGCGGGCGGGCACGGTGGCGACGACGGTGGAGTGTCGCGGTCAACGCGACGTGACGTGGGAGACGGCGCAACAGGACGCCGACGCCATTGTCGATTTCCTCATGCTGCGCGGCGCGATTCGCGGCGAGCCGAAGCCCTTGCCTGCGCTGCTCGCCGACGCTACGCCGCTTGCGGGCAGCGAGCCTTTTTACGCGCCGGTGAGCGGCATTCTGGTGCATCGCGTGGAGCCGGGCGCTGCGGTGCGCGCCGGCGATGCGCTTTTCGACATCGTCGATCCGATCACCGACGAAACGGTCACGCTCACGAGCCGCACCGACGGCATCCTTTACATGCGGCGCGCCGTGCGTTTCGTGACGGCCGGTGCGCCGCTGGGTCGCGTAAGCGGCGTGCGGCCCATTCGCAGCGGAGTGCTGCTGAGCGCGTGAGCGCATTCATCGCGCACTGAACGTGGGCACGTGTTGCCCACGGCGTTCATCAGAGCGCGAGCGCGGCCGCGACGCCTGTCGCGATACCTGCCACCGCCGCGGCGATGGTCACGCCTTGCAGCCAGTTGCGCCGCGTGAGCAGCGTGATGGCCGCGAGTGCAATCGAGATCTGGATCAGCGTGGTGGCCTGCGCCCAGCGGTGGTGCCGGTGCAGTTGCGTTTCGGCTGCGGCGTCGTTTCGTTCCACTTCCTTTTCGAGCGCTTCCGCCTGCGTGCGGATGGGCTCCTTCTGGTCGCGATACTTTTTCACGTCGGCTTCGAACTTCGCACGCGCGGGCGAATCGGCGGGTGCGAGCGCCGCGCCCAGTTCCGCGAGATTCTGCTTTTCGCCCTTTGCCTGGTAGTAGGCCCACTGATTGGCCGCTTCCGTCTTGCGGATGGCGGCCTCGTTCTTGTAGTAGAGCGCGAGGTTCTCGGTCGTGCCGCTCTGGTAGGAGAGGATCGCGCCCACCGTGGCGAGCACCGCGGTCATCACGGCGATGCGGCCCGGCAGCGGGTCTGCGGACGGTTCGCCGCCGTGGGCGCTGTGTCCGCTGTGTCCGCTGTGTCCATGTACCGCGTGCTCCACGGCGTGATCATGGGGTCCGTGAACTTCATATTCTTCAGGCATGGCTCGAGGCGTTCCGAGGAGACGTAAGAAAGGCGTTAGGGTAAAGCAAAGCAGGCCCGCGCGGTCAGGCGCGAAAACCATGGCGGGCGCGTCTTGTCACAGCGGCTCGTCGTGGCTGCCGGAGGTGACCGCCGGGTAGTGGTCACAGGGCTGTGATCACGACAGTCGGCCGTAGGCGTTACGAGGCGGTCGTGCGGCGCTGCTCGATGCGCTCCGTGACCCAGCACACGGCGAGTGCGCACACCGTGCCGAGTGTGACTTCCGCGAAGCGCACGAGCGCGATGTTCCATGCCGGACCGCTCGCGGGCACGAGCAGGACGATGGTGGTCGTAATCGCGCCGAGGCGCGCGGCGCTTCCCATGTTGAAGCACCAGCAGCCCGCAATGACGATGGCCACGCTCGCCATATAGACCGCGAAATGCAGCCACGCGTGCGTGAAATGCGGCCACGCGTTCGTGGCGCCCGGGCCGCCGCCCAGCATGGCGCCCGCGAATCCGACCAGCCCGCCCGCTATCGCCCCGATGAACTGGTCGCGCGAGAGATGCATCGTGTCGCTGTAGCTGTTCTGCGTGACGGCGATGGCCGTGATCGCCGCCCAGAACGCCTGTTCGGTATGCAGCGCGAGGCCGATGCCATAGGCGAGGCTCGCGCTCAACACGGCCTGCAACGCCATCAACAGACCTTGGGCCAGACGTCCCTTGAACGGCAGCCCCTTGATGAGATCGAACATCGACCGTTGCAGGGCGTCGAGGGCATCGATGCGGTTTTCTTCGCGTGTTTTCATCGGTGAACGAGGGGGTGCTTCAGGAGGTGTTTTCATACGCAGAGCGTCCGCAGGTATTGGGCCGCGTGTTCGAGGTCGTGTTCGATGGCGCGCCGCACGCCGGCTGCGTCGTGTTGCTTCAACTGTTGCATGAGTTCTTCGTGGGCGTGGTTGAGCGTTTGCGCGAAAGCGGCGTCGCCGAACAGCAGGTTCGAAATCGGGCCCACCTGGAGCCACACCGTTTCGATCAGATCGACGAGCAGCGGCGAGCCGCCTGCGCGATAGAGGATCAGATGGAACTTCTCGTTGGCGTCGAGGTAGCGCTTGTGCTTGCCTTGCGCGAGCGCGTCGGCCATGGCGGCGGCGAGTGTGTCGAGGCGGCCGATGTCGCGTGCCGAGAGGTGCGGCACGCCGCGCTCCGCGGCCTCACCTTCGAGTATCAGGCGCACGTTGAGCACGTCGTCGAATTGCGCCTTCGTGAGCTGGGGCACCACGACGCCGCAGTTCGGCACATTGACCACGCCCGATTCGGCCGCGAGCCGTTGCAGCGCCGCGCGCACGGGCATCTCGCCCACGCCGAGCTGCGCCGCGAGATGATGGATCTTGAGCCGCTCGCCCGGCATGAAGCGGCCCACGGTGAGCCACTGACGCAGCGTGGCGTAGGTCTCGTCCTGGAGCGAATGATGATGGCGGGTTTTCATTGACCTCGATGTGTCTTTACGTGGGTCACGTGAGCGCGGCGAGGCACGCGGCGAACGTATCGACGAGGCGATCCACGTCTTCGGCCGTTGTTTCCGGACACACCAGCATCATGTTGTGGAACGGCGTGATGAGCACACCGCGGTTGAGCAGGTACAGATGAACGATGTGCTCGAGTTCGTCGTCCAGTTGCGCTCTCGCCTCGCTGCCGTTGCGCGGCGGGGTGGGCGTGAACTGGAATTCGGTGCGCGCGCCCACGCGCGTCACGCACCAGGGCAGCGTGTGGCGCGCAATCGCCTCGTTGAGTCCGTCTTCGAGACGGCTCGCCAACGCGAACATGTGGGCATAGGCCGCTTCGGTCATGACCTCGGCGAGTGTTGCGCGCATCGCGCTCATGGCGAGCATGTTCGCAGTAAGCGTGGTGCCGATACCCGAGTGACCGGGCGGCGCGGCGCGCTTCGCCTGCTGCGCGCGGGCCGCGAGTTCTGCGCTGAAGCCGTAGACCGCGCACGGCACGCCGCCGCCCACGGGCTTGCCGAGCACGAAGAGGTTCGGCTCGATGCCGTGCGCCTTCGCGTAGCCGCCGGGGCCGCTGCTGATGGTGTGCGTTTCGTCGATGGCAAGCAGTGTGCCGTGGCGCCGGATGAGCGCCTGGGCTTCCTGCCAGTAGCCCGCCTCGGGCAGTACCATGCCGATGTTCGTCATGGCCGGCTCCGCGAGCACGCAGGCCACGTCGTCGCGCTTCAACGCATCGGCCAGCGCGGCGAGGTCGTTGAATTCGACTACGCGCGTGTGTTCGAGCAGGTCGTGCACCTGGCCCAGCAGGCTCGCGCGCTGGGTGGGCCGTCCGTCGATCAGATCGACGAACACGTCGTCCACCGTGCCGTGATAGCAGCCGTTGAACACGACGATCTTGTCGCGCCCCGTGGCGGCGCGCGCCCAGCGCAGCACGAAGCGGTTGGCGTCGCTCGCTGTCATGGCGAACTGCCAGTAGGGCAGGCCGAAACGGCGCGCGAGTTCGGCGCCGACCCACACTGCGTCTTCGCTGGGCAGCATCGTGGTGAAGCCGCGTTCGGCCTGGGCCGCGAGCGCGCGTGCGACGGGTGGCGGCGCGTGGCCGAACATGGCGCCCGTGTCGCCGAGGCAAAAGTCCACGTAGCGGTGGCCGTCCACGTCGGTGAAGCGGGCGCCGCGTGCTTCGTCCACGTAGAGCGAGAAGGGCGTGGACCAGTCGTTCATCCAGTGCAGCGGCACGCCGAAGAGCAAATGCTGCGCGGCTTGCGCGGAGAGCGCCTGCGACTTCGGCCGCGCGGCGGCAAAGGCATGACGTTCGTGCTCGAGCAGCGCTTGCGCGCGTTCCCAGTTCACACCGTGACGAATCTTCAAGCGACGCTCCTTCGAATGGTGACCCGCGGCTGGGTGCGTGTGAGCCACACGCACCGGTTCGTGGCGGCATTGGATTTGATCAAATCCTGGCACGGAAAGCGGATGCTGTAAATTTGATCAAATTTTCCCGTGCGCGCACGGCGCCTGGGTCCAGGGTGGCAGGGAGCGAAGGCGCGGCGTTTTTTGTCGTGTGGCATCGCGAAACCGTCATAAACCGCGGGCTCCCGCTGCGCCGGCCATGCCGGTGCCCTCCCGCCGCGCTCCGGCGAGCGTCGCGCGGGCAGGGTAAAATGCCGCCGAGCCCCGTCTGGCGCGGCTCAGCAGGCGATAGGGATAGGCAATTCCCGCGATCAAACTAACCAATTTTGCAGCGGTGCAGCATTCCCGTAATCTTCGTCTGTCGCAGTTTTATTCACGTTTCAACCCGAACGTCTCAACCCAACCGCGTAAGGAAAGCACGCATGTCTCTCATCAACACGCAAGTCAAACCGTTCAAGGCCACGGCATACCACAACGGCGAATTCGTGCCGGTTTCGGAAGAGAACCTCAAGGGCAAGTGGTCGGTCGTCGTGTTCTACCCGGCTGACTTCACGTTCGTGTGCCCGACGGAACTGGGCGACCTGGCCGATCACTACGCCGAGTTCCAGAAGCTGGGCGTCGAAATCTACGGCGTGTCGACGGATACGCATTTCACGCACAAGGCGTGGCACGACACGTCGGACACGATCAACAAGATCCGCTATCCGCTCGTCGGCGACCCGACGGCAACGCTCGCCCGCAACTTCGAAGTGTTGATCGAAGAAGAAGGTCTCGCGCTGCGCGGCACGTTCGTGATCAACCCCGAAGGCCAGATCAAGCTGTACGAAGTGCATGACAACGGCATCGGCCGCGACGCGAAGGAACTGCTGCGCAAGGTGCAGGCTGCGCAGTACGTGGCAGCGCACCCGGGCGAAGTGTGCCCGGCGAAGTGGACGCCCGGCGCTGAAACGCTGAAGCCGTCGCTGGACCTCGTCGGCAAGATCTAAACGCTCTCATAACGACCACGGTCGTTCCCGACCGGGCCACTTTTCCCACTCATTTGCATGAGCCGCAGGCGCCATTCGCGCCTGCGGGTGGCCCGGTGTTTGCCTTTTTTCTGTACCGCCATTCGCCGGAAATCGCCATGCTCGACGCCAATCTCAAGAATCAACTCAAGAGCTATCTCGAAAAAATCACGCAGCCTATCGAGATCGCCGCATTTCTCGACAACGGCGAGAAGTCGGCGGAATTGCAGGGGCTGCTGCAGGAAATTGCTTCCCTGTCGGATCGCATCACGCTTGCCGAGCATCGTGACGCGGCAGCCCAGGGCGAGCGCGCGCCTTCGTTCACGCTGCGCCGCCCCGGTACGGACATCGCCGTGCGCTTCGCGGGCATTCCGATGGGCCACGAATTCACCTCGCTCGTGCTTGCGCTGCTGCAGGTGGGCGGGCATCCGGTGAAGCTCGAGCCGGAAGTGATCGAACAGATTCGCAACCTCGACGGCGATTTCGCCTTCGAAACCTATGTGTCGCTGTCGTGCCAGAACTGCCCGGAGGTGGTGCAGGCGCTCAACGTGATGTCGGTGATCAATCCGCGCATCCGCCACGTGACGATCGACGGCGCACTGTTCCAGGACGAAGTGGAAGCGCGCCAGATCATGGCGGTGCCCACGATGTACCTGAACGGCGAGGTTTTCGGCCAGGGCCGTTGCAGCGTGGAAGAGATTCTCGCGAAGCTGGATACCGGCGCGAGTGCGCGCGCGGCCGAGAAGCTCAAGGCGAAGGAAACCTTCGATTTGCTCGTGGTGGGCGGCGGCCCCGCCGGCGCCGCCGCCGCGATCTACGCAGCGCGCAAGGGCATTCGCACGGGTGTGGTGGCGGAACGCTTCGGCGGCCAGGTGCTGGATACGCTTGCCATCGAGAACTTCATCTCGGTGCAGGAAACCGAAGGACCCAAGTTCGCGACGGCGCTGGAGCAGCACGTGCGCGCCTATGACGTCGACATCATGAATCTGCAGCGTGCCGAGGCGCTCGTGCCGGGCCAGCAGATCGAGATTCGCCTCGCGAGCGGCGCGGTGCTGCGCGCGAAGAGCGTGGTGATTGCGACGGGCGCGCGCTGGCGTGAAATCGACGTGCCGGGCGAGCGCGAGTACCGCAACCGCGGCGTGGCGTACTGCCCGCACTGCGACGGTCCGCTCTTCAAGGGCAAGCGCGTGGCCGTGATCGGCGGCGGCAATTCGGGCGTGGAAGCGGCGATCGACCTCGCCGGCATCGTGAGCCACGTCACGCTGCTCGAATTCGGCGCCGAACTGCGTGCCGATGCCGTGCTCCAGCGCAAGCTGTTCAGCCTCAAGAACGTGACGGTCATCAAGCAGGCGCAGACCACGGAAGTGGCCGGCGACGGCAGCAAGGTCACGGGCCTGCACTACCTGGAGCGCACCACGGGCGAGAAGCGTCACCTCGAACTGGAAGGCGTATTCGTGCAGATCGGCCTCGTGCCGAACACGGAGTGGCTGAAGGGCACGGTCGCGCTGTCGAAGCACGGCGAGATCGAAGTGGACGCGAAGGGCCAGACGTCGGTGCCGGGCGTGTTCGCCGCCGGCGACGTGACGACGGTGCCGTTCAAGCAGATCGTGATCGCAGTGGGCGAAGGCGCGAAGGCTTCGCTGGGCGCGTTCGAGCATCTGATCCGCTCGTCGGTGGAGCGTGAGCAAGACGCGCAGCAACTGGCCGAAGTGGAATAAGCCGACGCCGGCACAGCTGGTCAGCTCAGCAAAAAAGAAACGGCCCGCCATGAATGGCGGGCCGTTTTTCATTGAGCGCGGCGGGACGCGATTGCGTTGAAGGCGGCGCAATCTGCCGCGCGCGTTTAACCGCACTTAGCTGCACTCAGCCGCGCACGCCGATCTGCTTCTTCCAGCTATCGACGATGCGCTTCGCGAGCGCATCGTAATTGCCGCCGAAGTGATGGTCGCCCGGCGTGCGCACGAGTTCGATGCCCTTGCCCGCGAGCGACGGACACAGCGAATCGGGCTCGCGCTCGCCGTACACGCACTGCACGATGGCGGGCGGCATCTTCGCGAGTTCGGGGCTCACCGGCAGCGCCTTGTCGCTCGCGGGCATGCCGAGCCAGCCGGTCACGCGAATCTGGAAATCGGCGTCGGGCGCAAAGCCCAGCAGCGACACGAATGACACCTTCGCCCGCAGCGCCTCGGGCAGGCGGTTGTACGCGAACGGCATGACGTCGGCGCCGAACGAATAGCCGACGAGCGCGATCTGGCGCGTGTGCCAGCGCGCGCTGTAGGTCTTCAGCACGCGGGCCAGATCGTGGCTAGTTTGTGCGGGCGTCTTTTCGCGCCAGAAATAGCGCAGCGAATCCCATCCCACCACCGAAACGCCTTGCCGCTGCATCGCTTCGGCAATGGTCTTGTCGAGATCGCGCCAGCCGCCGTCGCCGGAAATCACGACAGCGAGCATGTCCGAAGGATGTGCGGCAGGCAGTTCGACGAGCGGCAGGTCGGAGACGTCCTCTTCGCTCTGGACCTCGGCGCGCAGATGCGGCTCGGTCAGCGCGCCGAGGCGCGCGGCCTTCGTCATGCCGGGGGCGAACGTTTCTTGAGTGACCTGGTGCGCGCCGGTTGTCGTCGCAGGAATCGCGGAGCCGGCCGCGGAATTCGCCGCGCGGGTCACGCCTTTGGCGAGGAATCCAGGCAGCCCGGGGCCGCGGCTCAGGGCCGGGTCGGCGGGGCAGGGCGCGAAGCGCGCGTCGAGCGTCTTGTCCGCATCGACCGACACCGCGCCTGCAATCGTATTGGCCGGCGCCTGCGCGAGCGTGCGTTCCGCGAGCAGCGCGCCTTCGCCCGTGCCGGCGACGATCGGCGAGTAATAGCGGTTCGATTCCACCTGGCGTTCAAGCTGATGCCCGATCGCTTCGGCGTCGCCGTAAAGCTTGTGGCAGTTTTCGCGCGTGGCGGCGGTGAGCTTCGCGGCGTAGCGCGCCGTATCCACGCCCACCACGAGGGCGCCGTGGCGCGCGAGCGCGTCCGCGGCTTGCTGGTCGGACGGCGCCCAGCCGCTTGCCTGCGAAAACAGCACGACGAAGCCACGCATGTCGCCCGCGGGCTTCGTGACGGTGACGTCGCCATAGCGGCCGCCCGCTACGTGGTCGGGTGTTTCGGCGTGCGCGGAAGGCGCGAAGGCGAGGGCCGAAGCGAACGTCAACAGCGCGGCCGACGCCGCGCGCACGAGGCGCGGCGAGCCGGCTACCTTGCGGCCTGCCGAAGCCGAAGCCGAAGCCGAAGCCGAAGCCGAAGCCGAAGCCGAAGCCGAAGCCGAAGCCGAAGCCGAAGCCGAAGCCGAAGCCGAAGCCGAAGCCGAAGCCGAAGCCGAAGCCCGCCCACAAACCACGCGTGCTGCCCGGATCAAACCTACTTGAATCAACCCAGTAGCCTTCACGACCGCGACCCTCCCGCCAAAAGCGAAAGATCGGCCAGCGTGAGCAGCACGCTAACCGACCCGGAAGCCGCCAGATAACGTGGCTCCCAGTGCGGCTGAAACTTGTTCTTGAAGCCGCGCAGGCCGCGGAAGTTGTAGAACCAGCCGCCGAAGCGCCAGGCGAGCGCCGCGGCGCGGTGCCAGGGCGAAGCGAGCGGTGTCGGCTGCATGCCCGAGAGCGGCGCGACGCCGAGGCTCAGCGAGCGGAAGCCCGCGCTCTTCAGATGCAGCGCGAGCTGTGTGAACAGATATTCCATGGCGTAGGGCGAAGCGTCGGGCAGGTGGCGCATCACGCCGACCGTCGCTTCGGTATGGAGGTCGGTGGTCATGAAGGTGACGAAGGCGAGCGGCTTGCCTTGCTGGCGCACCAGCATCACGGATTGCGCCGCGAGGTAGCCCGCCGTGAAGGCCGCCACCGAGAAGCTCTTTTCGCGCGCCACGCGGCTTTCGAGCCACGCGTCGGAGATCTCGCGCAGGATGGGCAGGCAGTCGGGCACGCGGTCCGGCTCGATCAGCTCGATGGAAAAGCCGTCGCGCTCGCCGCGTTTCAACGCGTAGCGCAGATGCGCACGGTGCGAGCCCTTCAGTTCGAACTCGGGCAGTGCGATGTGCGCTTCCTCGCCGAGTTTCATCAGCGTGAGGCCGGCGTCCAGATAGAGCGGCAGCGCATCGGCGCGCACCTGGTAGAACGCGGCGCGCCCGCCGTGCGCGTGAGCGAGTGCGACGAACTGGCGGATCAGGCCGGGCCATTCGCAGCGCGAACCCACCGGGTCGTGCAGCGCGGCCCACGTGCGTCCGCGCTTGGCGTACATGAGGAAGGCTTCGCGCGACTCCGAGAACAGGAAGCTCTTGTCGCCCATCATCGCGAGCACGGCGTCGCTGCGCTCCTGGGCGCGCACGATACGCGCGGCTTCGAGCAGATCGGCCTCCTCGGGTTTTTCGAAACGGCCCGGCGCGGGCCGCAGCAGTTGCCAGCACGCGAGCGCCGCCGCGAGCAGACCGGCGGCGAGTGTGGCGCGCAAGGCGCGCGGCGCGCGTTCGTCGAATGCGAACTGCCACCAGAGGTGCTGCGAGTATTGAACGTCGCGGAAAGCGAAGAAGAGCAGCCACACCGCGAGCGCGATCACCATGCCCACCGACACCAGCCAGCCCGGCGTGAAGCGTTCGGCGAACAGCGACGAATGACGGTTGAAGCGCTTGCGCGTGGCGAGCAGCAACGCAATCAGCACGCACAGCACGCCCGCTTCCACGAACGCGAGACCCTTGGCGAGCGAGAGCGCGAGGTTCAGCGACGCAATGATGAGCGCGAACCACCAGGCCGCGTCGAGGCGCCGCAGCAGACCGCGGGCCACGAAGAGCAGCAGCACGCCGAACAGGCTCGCGAGCATCTGCGAGCTTTCCATGACCCACAGCGGCAGCACCGTTTGCAGGATCGCGATGCGCTTCATGAACGCGGGCGTCGCGCCCGAAATCACGAGCATGCCGCCCACCACGAAGGTGCAGATGGCGAGAAAGAGCGGGGCGAGCTGCGAGACGCTTTGCGCACCGCGCTGCGCAAGGCCGGATGCGAGCGGTGCCTTGAGCGCGCGTCCTTCGAAGACGGCGAGCACGCCGGCGGAGAGCGCGAGCGGCACGCCGAAGTAGATCGCCCGATAGGCGAGCAGCGCGGCGAGCACCTGCGGCATCGGCACGCTGCCGCCGAGCGCGTAGACCATCGCCGCCTCGAAGACGCCCACGCCGCCCGGCGTGTGGCCGATCATGCCGAGCAGCATCGCGGCCGCGTAGACGGTGACGAACTGGACAAAGCCCACGTGCGCGGCTGCCGACGTGTCGCCGTGCGGCAAGAGCGCCCAGAGCGCGAGGCCGGCCGCGACCACGTCGACGGCGGCGAGCGCGAGTTGCGCCACAAGGTCGCGGCGTGCCGGAATGTTGAACGAGAGGGCGTCGCGACCGAAGAGTCGCAGCTTTTTAGGCGCCGTGCCGCACGCCGCGATCAGGGCGCCGCTGCCGGCGAGCAGCACTGCGCCGAAGAGCCGCAGCGTGTCGGGCGCGAGCCCCATCATGCCGGCGAGCGTGCCGGCCGAAGCGACCATGCCGGCCGCCGTCATCATCGCGAGGGCCAGTGCGAGCGTGACGCTCGTGAACACGGTCATGCGGCCCACCTGCACGGGCGTGACGCCCGCCACGCCGTACACGCGACAGCGCACGGCGCCGCCCGTCAGCGCGCCGAACCCCGTGGCGTTGCCCAGCGCCGAGCCGACGGTGGCGCCCACCCACAGCGGCAGGCGCGGCACTTTGGCATCGACGTAGCGCAGCCCCACCGCATCGCGGCCGACGAGCGCCACGAAGCTCGCGGCGGTGGCGCCGAGCGCGCCGATCCACTCGCTCGCGCTCAGGTGATACAGGTGCGAGACGACGGAGCGGTAATTGACGGTTTGCGAGAGGTGTTGAAAGACCAGCAGCAGGAGCGCGCACACGCTTGCCGCAAGGACGGGCACCGTAAAGCGCTGCAGGTGCCGCGAGCCACAGACGCGCCGCGCAAGAGCACGGACGCGGGCGAAGCGGGATGAATCAGTGTCGGACATGTATCGGCAAGGATATGGACTGGCATCGTGCCGCTGTGACCTCGAAGTTCGAGGCGCTGTCCGGCGGCGGCACGGTCGATCCTTTACAGCTTGTTTACGCGTGTCGGGCGGGCGGAGCTTCCGCCGACCCTTCTAGCGCGTGACCGCGCGCCTGCGTATGCGCCCACCGGCGTGTTCCGCCCGTTAGCGCGCGTAAAGATTTCGTAAAAGACAGCAAACGCTTATAACGGCCGAATGGTTGACGGGCTTTAGGGAAATGTCTGGATTTGTTGTGTTAATGAAAGATTTAATCCGGGCCGGCGTTTATTTGTGTTTTGCGGACGCTTTGTCGATCGGGCCGGCGATGAGCGGGGCCAGCCCGGGAAGTCAGTGCCGCTGAAGGTGGGCCGGTAAATGGGGGTAAATGGGGGGCAAACGGGGGCAAACGGGGCGCGTCGAAGCGAGCGCTCAGGGGACCAGGTCCCAGTGATCAGGCCTCGGGAACTAAGCCTCGGCCCGGCCTTGCGCGGTGAGCCGCACAGCGGCGACGCTTGCGGCCATCACGGCGAGCATGCCGAGCAGTTGCGTCGCCGAGAGCCGTTCATGCAGCACCACGAAGCCCAGCGCCGCGCCGATCGCGGGCTCGAGGCTCATGAGCACGCTGAAGGCGCCCATGTTCATGCGCCGCAGCGCCATCATTTCGAGCGAATACGGCAGGAGCGGCACGAGCAGCGCGAGGCCTGCGGCCGTCGGCCACAGGGCGGCAGGCAAGCCGGCCGGATCGAGCGTGCGCGCTACCGGCAAGGCGACGACGGCGGCAACGGCGAGCGACAGCGCGAGTCCTTCCTGCTGCGAAAACAGCTGGCCGACGCGACGGGTAAGGATGATGTACGCGCCCCAGCCCAAAGCGGCGCCGCACGCCAGCAGCATGCCGGCCGGGTCCAGCGGACCGTGGGCGCTGCCCGTGCTCATGGCAAGCACGCCAGCGCCGGCCAGCACCGGCAACGCGAAGCGCGGCCAGCCGCGCAGCGCCGTGGCGGCCACCGCGAGCGGCCCCAGAAAGCCGATGGTCGCCGTGGCGCCAAGCGGAATACGCAGCACTGCCTCGAAGTAGCAGAGCGTCAAGCCCGCCATCGCCGTGCCGAGCGCGAGCGCCGCCCGCCATTGGGCGCCGGTCAACCGCAAGAGACGCGGCCGCGCCAACAGGAGCAGTACGAGGGCGGCGCACACCAGCCGCGACGCGGTGACGGAGGCGGAGCCGTGCGCGGCCATCAACGGCTCGGAGAGCGCCGAGCCCAACTGCACGCTGATCATGGAGCCCGTCGCGAGCGCGGGGCCCGCGAGGCGCGGCGATGCGGATTCGGTGGCTTGCGGTGTCACGGTCGAGTCTCCATCGATAGTGTCACCACAGTACGCGCGCGCTGGGTTCAAAGGAACGTGGCAGAATCTATCACCTCCCATAACGTTCTCTTATGGCTATGGATCTCGATATCGGATCGTTGCGCGTCTTTCTTGCCTGCGTGCGGCTCGGCAGCATCAGCCGCGCGGCGCAGGCGTTCGGGCGCACGCAGCCGGCGCTCAGCCAGCAATTGCGCCGGCTCGAAGAGCTGGTGGGCGACGCGCTGTTTCAGCGCGCGCCCAAAGGCGTTTCGCTGACCGATACGGGGATGGCGTTGCTGCCCTACGCCGAGCGCATCGTCGCGCTTTCGGGCGAGGCGCTGGCGGGCGCGCCCCGCGCCACGTTGTCGGGGCGTTGCAGCGTGGGCCTCCTGGAAGACCTCACCGGTACTGCGTTGCCCGCCGCGTTCGCGGACTTCAGTTGTCTGCATCCATCGACGACGCTCGAACTGCTGGTGCTGGGCGGTGCCGAGACGATGGCCGCGCTGGAGGCGGGCCGCATTCAGCTTGCGCTCTGCGATGCTGCGTTTCTGGAACGGCCGCTGCGCTGGGGCACGCATGTGCCGCTCGGGTGGGCGGCGGCCGAGGGCTTTGATGCGTTCGCGGACCCGCTGCCGCTCGTGCTGTTCTCGGAGCCGTGCCGCTGGCGCAACGTCATTTTTTCGGCGCTCGCGCAGGCGGGGCGCCAGTGGAAGGTGGCGTTCGAAAGCGGCAGTCTTTCGGCGGTTCAGGCGGCGGTGCGGGCGGGCGTCGGCGTGGCTACGCTGTTGCCCACGGCGACCGGACCGGGCATCGCGCGCGTGCCCGACGCGGTCGGTCTGCCCGTGCTGCCCGACATCGAAATTGGACTCGCGCGGCGGGCCGGCAATGAAGAGGACGGTCTCGTGAACGCGGTGGAGGCGTTGCTCAAGCAGTTGGTGGCGTAGAGAAAGCGCGCAGAGCGCACGTGGCAGAGGCCGCTGAATGGGAAAGAGGTGCAGCCGAAGTCCGAGAGAGAAAGGCGCAGCCAGAATCGCCGAATGGGAAAAATGCGGCCGAGGCCATTAAAAGGGAAGAACGCGGCCGAAGCCACCGAAAAAGAAAAACGCGGCCGAAGCCACCGGAAAAGAAAAACGCGGCCGAAGCCGCGTAAGCGCATCATGCGGCCGGATGGGCCGAATCAGCGTGGAGATCGAGGAGATCGCCTTCGGGAAGACGATGCAACAAAGCCGCCCGAATATAGCGAAATCCACTGACGATATTGATTCCGGAAATGGCAATTCAGTGTTGAATGTGATGCAGGAATGACGATGCCGATCGCTCGCGGGCTCGCCTGGTGCCCGTTTAGCCGCTGTTTCAGGGCGAATGCCGTACAAAGCGACAGGTCCTGCCGATACACCGCATGCAGGTACCGTCATTATTTCTTATCCGCCGAATAACAATTGTGCGGAATAATGGGAATTTCATTGGCCGCTCGTCACCATTTTGATACAACGCGTTTAGTCAGCGAATCGACTGGAATTAAGGCGGGTTAGTCTCCTCGGGCAATTGCAGCATGGGTCAATCTCATTGGTTAGCCTCATTGGCTACCCATTTCGCGCGCATTGCCTCGTTTATAAACAGGAGAACATCAATGAAAAGACTCGCCCTTACCATGCTGGCGCCGTCCGCACTGTTTGCGGCCGGCGCGGCCCACGCGCAGACCAGCGTGACGCTGTACGGCACCATCGATACCTCGATCACCTACGTGCACAACGCTCAGGGCAACCAGAATCTCTGGGCGCTCGGCAACAGCAGCAACGGCAACCTCTCCGGCACGCGCTGGGGTATCAAGGGTTCGGAAGACCTGGGCGGCGGTCTCCATGCAATCTTTCAGCTCGAAAACGGCTTCAATCCTTCGACAGGACAACTCGGCCAGGGCAGCCGCCTGTTCGGCCGTCAGGCTTATGTCGGGCTGGCGAGCGCGCAGTACGGCTCGCTCACGCTCGGGCGTCAGTACGATCCGCTGATCGACCTCGTGCAGGGCCTCACCGAAGACAACTACTTCGGCAGCGCCTTCGCCACGGCGGGCGACGTGGACAACTACGACAACAGTTTTCGCGTGAACAACGCCGTGAAATACGCGTCGCCGGTCTGGTACGGCCTGCAGGCCGAGGCGATGTATTCGTTCGGCGGCGTGGCGGGCAGCACGGGCGCGGGCCAGTCGTACGCGGCGGCGGTGTCGTACACGAACGGGCCGCTCGGCGTGGCCGCGGGCTACTTCTATGCCGCCAACAGCCAGGCGACAGCAGTGCCGCGTACGACATGGGACAGCACGTCGGACGGCACCTTCGACGGTCCCGTCAACACCGGCTACCAGACTGCCCATTCGCTTTCCATCGCACGCGTGGCGGGGCAGTACGCCCTTGGACAATTCACGTTCGGCCTTGCCTACAGCAACGCGCAATACCGTCCCGACAGCAGCTCGACGTTCGTTTCCAGCGAGAAGTACAACACGGGCCAGGGCTGGTTGAACTACCAGGTTGCCGCGCCGTTGCTGGTGGGTCTCGGCTACAGCTACACGAAGGCAAGCGGCGATACGTCCGCCACTTATCACCAGGTTTCGCTGGGCGCCGACTACAACCTCTCGAAGCGCACCGACGTCTATTTGACCGCCGCATATCAGCACGCGAGCGGCCAGACGGGCAACGGTACGGGCGGTTCGATGCCGGCACAGGCGTCCATCGGCTCGTACGGCTATGCCGGCACGAGCACGCAGGAGATGGTCAATCTGGGGCTGCGCCACAAGTTCTGACCGGTGTTGGTCGCGCCATGCACGTCGCCGCGCGGCCGCGTTGCCCCGAAAAGGGTGAAAAGGGCGAACGCGGTACGCGGCGGCGGCTCCGCATCGTCGTGACCGGATGGCGCTTCAATACGGCCTCCCGTCACGTTGCGAACACGCGGAACACGCCGGCGAACAGGCCCGAGAAACGCGCGAGCACCGTGCGCGGTGCCCGCCACGCACTCGTCAGCGAGACCCGTGCGGCTTCGTGGCTGTCGGTGCTGAGCCAGATCCGCTCGCCGCGTTGCAGGCGCATTGTCTCGCCCGCCTTCATCCAGTAGTCGTAGGGCGAGCGAATGCGCGTGAGCCAGATGCGTTCGCTGTGCACGCGCAGTTCGGCGTCGGCGGTGACGCGCCAGGTGACGGTCTCGGCCGGGTTCACCGCGAAATGGAGCACGAGCTTCGGCAATGCCTCGTCGTCGCGCGGGTTTTGCTGCGCGGGCCGGTGGCTTAACAACTGAGATGCGGACTGCAAGCTGGACTGCTGTGACGCCTCTTCCATCTTCTTTCTCCGTCAGTAGAAGCCGACAGAGGAAGGGCGCCGTCACCACAAACTAAAAGGCCCCAAACCTTGTCGGCGGGGCCTTGTGATACGCAAGTGATGCTACCTGCTATCGCGCACGCGTCCCCCATGACTCGAACCAACGGGCGTAACCCCAATGGTTGTTCATTGGCTTATTAATCGCGATGGTGGCGAGGGCTGGCGTATGCATGCGAACGAGTGTGTCTCGACTGGCGGGTAATTGTCAATCTTTGTGTCGGCCTGCGCCGAAAAAACATTCGCGAGCAGGCTCGCCGCAGCGGACGCGGCCCTTCATGCGGCCTTCCACGCCGATGGGAAATGCAGATGGAACCGCGTGCCTGCCTCGTCGCTTTGCACGCTCACGGTGCCGCCGTGCAGGTCCATGATGGTCCGCACGATCGCGAGGCCGAGACCCGTGGAGCCGGCCGCCGTGCTCGTGCGCGATTCGTCGGCGCGGTAGAAGCGGTCGAAGATCCGTTCGAGATGCTCCGGTGCGATGACGGGCCCGGGGTTGGCCACCGTGACCGTGATGCCCTGGGCGTCCGGCGCGGCGCTCAGCGTCACGGTCTCGCCGCGCGGCGTGTAGCGCAACGCGTTGGCGAGCAGGTTGCTCACCGCGCGGCGGAACAGGTCCACGTCGGCGCGCAACGTGCCCTTCGCGTCCACGCGAAGGGCAATGCCGTTTTCATCCGCGATGCCTTCGAAGTAGTCCGCAATGCGCGTGAGTTCTTCCTGCGCTGCGAACGTGCTCGCGCTGCGCGCGAATTGCGGATGTTCGGCGCGCGCGAGGAACAGCACGTTTTCGACCATGCGCGACAGGCGCTCGCATTCCTCGATGTTCGACACCAGCAGCGCCTGATATTCGTCGACGGAGCGCGGTCGCGCGAGCGCCACCTCGCTCGCGCCGCGCATGTTGCCTAGCGGTGTGCGCAGATCGTGGGCGAGGTCGGCCGTGAACTGCGAGAGCCGCTGATAGCCGAGTTCGAGCCGGGCGAGCATCGCGTTCAGCGCGTTGGCCAGCGCGCGCAGTTCGGCGGGCGCTTGTGCCGCATCGATGCGCGTATCGAGCGCGCCCACCGTGACGCGCGCGGCGCTGCCCGCCATGTCGCGCAGCGGCTTGAGCGTCTCGCGCACGGCCGCGTAGCCGAGTATGGCCGCCGCCGCGAGCGCGCACAGCGTGATGCCCGCAATGATGAGCCGGTAACGCGCGAGCAGCGCTTCGCGGTCGCTCATCTCGCGGCCCACCACGGCCTCGATCACGCTGCCGTCGCGCAACTGCATGCCGGTGGCGACGCCGCGCAGGCTCAAGCCGCCCGTACCGCGCCACGCAGTCACGTCGTGTTCGAGAATGCGGTGCGTGAACGAGACCTGCTTCAGCGTGCCGATCGCAAACTGCGACGGGTTGCGTTCGAGCAGCACGTTGCCGGCCTTGTCCGTGATGCGCATGAAGAACGCCTGGTTGCCGAGCACGAGGCTGCTGAGCCGCGACTCGTGCTCGCGGATGTCGTCGATGCCCTGCAGTTCTTCGGCGAGGCGGCGCAGGTGGCGCGCGGTGAGCACGAGATCGAGGTCGTCCTGCGCGCGGATCTGGTCGGCGAGTGCGTCGTAGAGCACGGCGCCGCCCGCCGCGAACACGAGCACCGTGATGGCGGCAAACCAGAGCGCCAGCCGCGCGGTGAGCGACAGCGGCCGGCGCATCAGCCTTCTCTCGCTTCGAGCACGTAGCCGACGCCGCGCACGGTATGAATCAGCTTCACGGCGAAGTCGTCGTCAATCTTCGCGCGCAAGCGGCGAATGGCGACGTCCACCACGTTCGTGTCGCTGTCGAAGTTCATGTCCCAGACGTAGGAGGCGATCTGCGTGCGGCTCAGCACCTCGCCGGTGCGTCTTGCGAGCAGATGCAGCAGCGCGAACTCGCGCGGCGTGAGGTCGATGCGCTTGCCCGCGCGCCGCACGCGCCGCTGGCTCGCATTGATTTCGAGGTCGGCGATGGTGAGCGCGTCGCCCTCGCGCGCCTGACCGCGCCGCGCCAGGGTGCGCACGCGCGCAAGCAGCTCGACGAATGCGAACGGCTTGATGAGGTAGTCGTCCGCGCCCAGTTCGAGGCCGCGCACGCGGTCTTCCACTTCGTCTCGCGCGGTGAGGAACAGCACGGGCGTGTCCTTGCGGCCGCGCAACTGCTGCAGCACCTGCCAGCCGTCCATGCCGGGCAGCATGACGTCGAGCACGATAACGTCGTGTGCTTCCTCGAGCGCGAGGTGCAGCCCGTCCACGCCGTTGCGGGCGACGTCCACGACAAAGCCGGATTCTTCGAGGCCCTTCTTCAGATAGTCGCCGGCCTTGGGCTCGTCTTCGATCACGAGAACCTTCATTACGGCACCCTCGTTGGTGAACTGGAAAATGAGCTAAGAAAATAAGCTGGAAAGAGCTGGAAGTGAGCAGACAAACGAGCCAAAAACTGTTGCCGATGATACCCGGCGCGCGGCGCGGCCATCATTACATCTTTGTCATTCTTGCGCCATGGAGCCGCAAATGCAGACCCCGCAGACTGCGCACATCTTTTCTGCGCCCGGGTCTTCGCCATGTGGATCGTCAAAGTCGCGCTGCGGCGCCCCTACACGTTCATCGTTCTCGCGCTGCTGCTCGCGATTCTCGGGCCATTGACGATCCTGCGCACGCCCGCCGACATCTTCCCGAACATCGACATTCCCGTCATCAGCGTGGTGTGGAGCTACAACGGTCTCTCGTCGGAAGACCTGTCGCGCCGCATCGTGGCGCCGTACGAACGCGCGCTGACGTCCGACGTGGAAGACATCGAACACATCGAATCGCAGTCGCTGAACGGCGTGGCGGTAGTCAAGATCTTCTTCCATCCGGGCGCGGACATCACGCGTGCGATGAGCGAAGCGTCCACGGGCGCGCAGTCGCTCTTGCGCATCCTGCCGCCCGGCACGCTGCCGCCGCTCGTGCTCACGTACAACGCCTCGACGGTGCCCATCATGGAACTCGCGCTGTCGAGCAAGACGCTGCCCGAACAGCAGCTCTACGACCTCGGCAACAACTTCATCCGCACGCAACTGGCCACGGTGCAGGGCGCCGCGGTGCCCATTCCGTACGGCGGCAAGGTGCGGCAGATCATGGTCGACATCGACCCGCAGGCGCTCGCCGCAAAGCACCTCACACCGACGGACGTGGTGAACGCCGTCAACGCCCAAAACCTCGTGCTGCCCGGCGGCACCGCGAAGATCGGCACGTTCGAATACAACGTGAACATGAACGGCGCGGCGCGCTCGGTGGCCGAACTCAACGCGATTCCGGTGCGCGCGAATCCGGACGGCACCGTGATCTATCTGCACGACGTCGCTACCGTACGCGACGGCTACGCGCCGCAGACCAACATCGTGCGCCACGACGGCCAGCGCGCGGCGCTGCTCGAAGTGGAGAAGAGCGGCAGCGTATCGACGCTCGACATCATCTCGAACATCAAGCAGCTCTTGCCGCGCATCCGCTCGCAAATGCCGGCGGCGCTCGACATCCGCACCGTGACGGATCAGTCCACCTTCGTGAAGTCCGCCGTGTCGGGGGTGGTGCGCGAAGGCCTGATCGCGGCGGGGCTCACGGCAGCCATGATCCTGCTCTTTCTCGGCAGCTGGCGCGCCACGCTCATCATCGCGATCTCGATTCCGCTCGCCATTGTTTCATCGCTGATCGCGCTCTCGCTGCTCGGGCAGACCATCAACATCATGACGCTCGGCGGACTCGCGCTCGCGGTGGGCATTCTCGTGGACGACGCGACGGTCGCCATCGAGAACATCACGCACCACCTCGAGCAGGGCGAGCCGCTGCTGCAGGCCATTCTCTACGGCTCGGGCGAAATCGCGGTGCCTACGCTCGTCTCCACGCTATCCATCTGCATCGTGTTCGTGCCCATGCTGCTGCTCTCTGGCGTGGCGCGCTATCTGTTCACGCCGCTCGCCGAAGCGGTGGTGTTCGCGATGCTCGCGTCGTACTTCCTCTCGCGCACGCTGGTGCCCACGCTCGCGATGTATCTGCTGCGACACACGAGATCGACAGGCGAGGCGGGTCTGCCTGACGCAGACAGCGCGCCGCGATTCGAGGCGCTGCGGCGTTTCCAGCAGCGCTTCGAGGCCGCGTTCGAAGGTCTGCGCCAGCGCTATCGCCGCACGCTCGAACGGGCGCTCGCGCAGCCGCGTCGCTTCGTGGCGGGCTTCATCGTGATCGCGTTCGGTTCGCTAGCACTTGCCCCGTTCCTTGGCCGCGATTTCTTCCCGCAGATCGATTCGGGACAAATCCGCCTGCACATGCGGGCGAAGACGGGCACGCGCATCGAGCAGACGGCGCGTCTGACCGACGAGGTGGAAGGCACCATCCGCACCGTGATTCCGCCTGCCGAGCTTTCCACCATCGTGGACAACATCGGGCTGCCGGCGAGCGGCATCAACCTCTCCTATACGAGTTCGGGGCCCATCGGCAGCGCGGATGCCGACATTCTCATCACGCTCAACGCGAAGCACCATCCCACAGCGCAGTACGTGGCCGCGCTGCGGCAGAAGCTTGGCACCGCGTTTCCGGACATCACGTTTTCATTCCTGCCTGCGGACATGGTGAGCCAGATCCTCAACTTCGGACTGCCCGCACCCATCGACATCCAGGTGATCGGCACGAACCTTGACCAGAACCGCGCGTTCGCCGATGCACTGCTCGCAAAGCTGCGGGGCGTGGACGGGCTTGTCGACCTGCGCATTCAGCAGCCCGCCGACCAGCCTGCCATCAACGTGGACGTGGATCGCACCAAGGCATTGCAGGCGGGCCTGCAACAGCAGGACGTGGCGCGCAGCCTGCTGATCGCGCTCTCGGGCAGCGCGCAGACGTCGCCGAACTTCTGGTTGAATCCCGCCAATGGCGTGAGCTACCCCGTCATTACGCAGACGCCGCAGTACGACATTCACTCGCTGCAGACGCTTGCCAACATTCCGCTCGCGGCCACCTTCACGCCGGGCACGGGCGGATCGGGCAGCAACGCGGGCGCGGTCACGGGCATTCTCGGCACGCTCGGCACGTTCTCGCGCGGCTCGCAGCAAGCGGTGGTGTCGCACTACAACGTGCAGCCCGTCATCGATATCTACGCCTCTGTGCAAGGGCGCGACCTGGGCGGCGTGGCCGCGGACGTCACGCGCATCGTCGATGCGGCCAAAGCACAGTTGCCGCGCGGCGCGCGCGTCGTGATCCGCGGCCAGGTGCAGACCATGCACGACTCGTTTGCGGGTCTGGCGGCCGGCATCACGTTTGCCGTGCTGCTCGTGTACCTGCTCATGGTCGTGAACTTCCAGTCGTGGCTCGATCCGCTCGTGATCGTCTGCGCGTTGCCCGGCGCGATGGCCGGCATTCTCTGGATGCTGTTCGTCACGCACACCACGCTCAGCGTGCCCGCACTCACGGGCGCCATGATGTGCATCGGTGTGGCGACGGCGAACAGCATTCTCGTTGTGAGCTTTGCGCGCGAGCGGATCGCCGAAGGCATGGCGCCGCTGAAGGCCGCGCTCGAGGCCGGCGTGAGCCGCTTCCGTCCGGTGCTGATGACGGCGCTCGCCATGGTGATCGGCATGGTGCCGATGGCGCTCGGTCTCGGCGACGGCGGCGAGCAGAACGCGCCGCTGGGCCGCGCCGTGATAGGCGGACTGCTTGCCGGCACGCCCACGACGCTGCTCCTTCTTCCCGTGGTGTTCGCCCTCGTGCACGGCTGGCTCGCCTCACGGCGGCGCCATGCGGTGGAGCAGCCCATCGATACCAGCATCCTGAATTGAGCGGAGTTGACCATGTCTTCCAGCGATTTCGACACGGCCGCGCGCGACGCGGAGGCACCCGGCGAGGCTTCGGCCGGTGAAAACACGGACCGGACGAGCCAGGCGAGCCAGATGAACGACAGCGAGCGCAGCGCCGCCGCCGACGTGCCTGCCGGCAAACCGGCCTCAGCACGGAATCGGTGCGGTCGGCGTGGTCGACGTATTGCCTTGGTGGCCGCCGCCGTGGCGGCAGCGCTCGCGGTGGGCATCGTGCCGCGCCTGTCCGCCCACGCGGCGTTGAAGAAGCAGACCGCGGTGCTCGAAGTCCCAACGGTGCAGGTGACGAAGCCTACCGTGGCGCCCGCTGACCAGCCGCTCGTGCTGCCGGCCGACATCGAGGCCAACCAGCAGACGCCCGTCTTCGCGCGCACGAACGGTTATCTGAAAGCGTGGTACGCCGACATCGGCACCCACGTGAAGGCGGGGCAACTGCTCGCCGTGATCGATGCTCCCGAAGTGGACGCAGCCCTGCGCGCCGCGCGCGCCGATCAAGCGCAGGCACGGGCAAACGACCAGCTTGCGCAGGTAACGGCCTCGCGCTGGCAACAGCTCGTCGACACGCACGCGGTCTCGCAGCAGGAGACGGACATCAAGGTGAGCGACGCGCAGGCGAAGCACGCCGCGCTGCTCGCGGCGCAGTCGAACGTGGCGCGGCTTGCGCAGATGCAGTCGTACGAGAAGGTTTATGCGCCGTTCGACGGCGTGGTGACGGCGCGCAACGTCGACGTGGGCACGCTGATCGATGCGGGCAGCGCGGGCGGTCCGGCCAAAGAGATGTTCGACCTCGCGCAGACGCGCACGCTGCGCGTCTATGCCGACGTGCCGCAGAACGATGCGCCGGCCGTGAGCGACGGCACGCCGGCGTGCCTCGTCCTCACGCAGCAGCCGGGCGAATGCCATGCCGGCACCGTGGTGCGCAACAGCGGGGCGATCAACCCGTCCACCCGCACGCTGCGCGTGGAAGTGGATGTGCCCAATGAGGACGGCGCGGTGCTGCCCGGCTCGTACGGCCAACTGCGGCTGACGTTGCACCGCGCGCGGCCGGGGCTTTCGGTGCCCGTGAACGCGTTGCTGTACCGGCCGCAGGGCGTGCAGCTCGCGACCGTCGATGCCCGCCATCGCGTCGTGCTGAAAACGATCACGCCGGGGCGCGACTTCGGTACGCGCATCGAGGTGGTCGCCGGCGTGGGGGCGAACGATCAGGTCGTCCTGAATCCGTCGGACTCGATCACCGATGGCGAGCAGGTGCGCATCGCGCCAGCGGGTGGGGCACAATCATGAGAGACGATGTTTTCTGCGGGCTCGTCGGGCGTATCAGGCAGCGTGTCGGCGCCAGGGCGGCAAGCGAGGGTGGACTCTGCCCTGCGGACCAGCGCTGCCGCCACAACGATGAAGGCACGCTGCGGCACGCTCGTGTCGCGCTCGCGGGCGCGCTCGCCGCGCTGCTGCTGGGTGGCTGCATGATCGGCCCTGACTACGTGCGCCCGCAGGTCGATGTGCCTGCGGCGTACAAGGAGGGCGCGCTGTCCACCTCGTCGCCGGCCGCTGCCACTGCCGCTGCCGCTGCCGTTGCCACTGCCGTTGCCACTGAGGCAGCGGGTGGCGACGCGGCGTCGTCCGCCTGGACGCACGCCATGCCTGCCGATGCCGCCGCCCGCGGCCCATGGTGGACGCGCTTCGGCGACGCGCAGCTCGCTGCGTTGGAGTCGCGTGTCGACGTGTCGAACCTGACCGTGCAGAAAGCCGCCGCGCAGTGGCGCGAGGCGCGCGCCATGGTGGCCTCCGCGCACGCGGACTGGTTCCCGACCATTGGTGCCTCCACGGCTGCGTCGAACCTGCATGACTCGGCGAACGTCATCGGTCACCAGCAGACGGCGGGCAAGACGTTCCAGGACTACGCCGTGGTGGCCGACGCCACGTGGGAGCCGGACCTCTGGGGCCGCGTCGCGCATGAAAACGACGCCGCCCGCGCGAACGAGCAGGCCAGCGCCGCGGATCTGGAAAGCGTGCGGCTTGCCATGCAGTCCGAGCTGGCCGTCGACTATTTCAATCTGCGCACGCTCGACGCCACGCAACGCCTGCTCGACCAGACGCTCGCGGACTACCGCCAGGCGCTCAATCTGACCACGAGCCGGTATCGCATCGGCATCTCGTCGCAGGCGGACGTGGAGCAGGCGCGCACGCAGCTGCAAGCCACCCAGGCGCAGGACCTCGACCTCGGCGTGGCGCGCGCGCAATACGAGCACGCCATTGCGACGCTGATCGGCCAGCCGGCCTCCACATTCACGCTGCCGCCCGCCGCAGCCAACTTCACGCCGCCTGCGATTCCGCCCGGCGTGCCGTCGCAGCTGCTGGAACGCCGGCCCGACATCGCCGCCGCCGAGCGCCGCGTGGCCGCGGCCAACGACGAGATCGGCATCGCGGAGTCGGCGTTTTTCCCGAACCTCGTGCTCTCCGCGGCGGGTGGGCTGGAAAGCTCGGCGCTCTCGAACTGGCTGATGGCGCCTTCGCGCGTGTGGTCGCTCGGGCCGGCACTGGCGGGCACCCTGTTCGACGGCGGCCGTCGCAGAGCCGAGACCGACCGCGCGAAGGCGCAGTACGACGCCAGCGTGGCCGACTACCGGCAGACGGTGCTCGCGGCGTTCCAGCAGGTGGAGGACAACCTGGCGGCGCTGCGCATCCTGCAGCAGGAGACGACGCAGCAGGATGCGGCGGTGCAGTCGGCCGACAAGACGCTGCAGCTGGAACTCGAGCAATACCGCGTCGGCACCGTGAATTATCTGGACGTAGTGGTGGCGCAGAACACGGCGCTCACGAACGAGCGCGCAGCGGTCGACTTGCGGCGGCGCGAAATGGACGCGAGCGTGGATCTCGTGAAGGCGCTGGGAGGTATCTGGTAAGGCGGAATGGCCGCGGCGCGTGCCGTGAGAAAGGGCGGAGCGCGTCCTGGCATTCGTCGACCGACTGTTGTAATCTACCGACAGGCTATCTGATATACTACATACGGAATATTGATTTTTGCGGCGACGCACCATATGATTGAGTCATCCGTTCTCTCAATCTTATGGAGCTTCAAATGGAATTTGTATCTCTCGGGCTTTTTGCCCTCGCCGTGGTGGGTCTGGGCGCTGCCGCAACTGTGCTGCTGACCCGGTGGGTGCCGACATCCGTGGCGCGCCAGGCCGCTCTGCACGGCCGGTTTGCCGATCTGGGCGACGTGCCGGCTGCCGTTCCCGCCGCTTCGTATCGTCCTGCTGTCCGTAAAGAGGCGATGAATGTCGTCGGAACTTCAAACTGAAGCGAGAGTAACGCCGATGGCGACCCCTCTCACGCTCGCGTTGCAACCCATCAACGCGAGCGCCAGTCTGCGCGATCAGGCCTACGCGATGCTGCGTCAGGCCATTGCCGATGCGGACATCTATCAGTCGCACGACGAAATAAGGCTGGACGAGCGCGAACTGAGCGAAAAGCTCGGCGTGAGCCGCACGCCGGTGCGCGAGGCGATGACGCTGCTCGAGCAGGAAGGTTTTCTGCGCATGGTGCCGCGCCGCGGCATCTATATCGTGCGCAAGAGCAAGCGCGAGATTGTCGAGATGATCCAGATGTGGGCGGCGCTCGAAAGCATGGCGGCGCGTCTTGCCACGCTGCATGCGAGCGACGGGGAAATCGCGAAGCTGCGCCACATGTTCGACGACTTTCGCGACACCACGCCCGCCGAGCACATCGAAGAGTACTCGGACGCGAACATCGCCTTTCACCAGGCCATCGTGGAACTCTCGAAGTCGCAGATCATTCTGGACACCATCAAGAACATCTTCATCCACGTGCGTGCGATTCGCCGCATGACCATTTCGCAGAGCGATCGCGCGTCGCGGTCCATCGTCGATCATCTGCGCATCATCGAGGCGCTGGAGAAGCGCGACACGGAACTCGCGGAAAAGCTCGTGCGCCAGCATTCGCTCGATCTGGCCGCTTACGTCGAAGCGAACTGCGACTTCCTCGATTGAACACGGCGGCGGGCGGCGCATGAGCCGCCCGCCGCTTTAGTTCATCTTCCACTCACGCCGAATCACATCGCCCGCAGCGCTTCGACCATCGTTGCGCCGAGCGCCGCCGGCGACTGCGCGACGTGCACGCCCGCCGAGCGCATGGCCTCGATCTTCGCGCCGGCCGTGCCCGTGCCACCCGAAATGATTGCGCCCGCATGGCCCATGCGCCGGCCGGGCGGCGCGCTGACGCCCGCGATGAAGCCCACCACGGGCTTCTTCGTGCGCGCGTCTTTCAGGAAGCGCGCGGCGTCTTCCTCTGCACTGCCACCGATCTCGCCGATCATGATGATGCCTTCGGTGTCGTCGTCGACGAGGAACATTTCGAGACAGTCGATGAAGTGCGTGCCGTTCACGGGGTCGCCGCCAATGCCGATGCACGTGCTTTGCCCGAGTCCCGCCGCGGTGGTTTGCGCCACCGCTTCATAGGTGAGTGTGCCCGAACGCGAGACCACGCCGATTTTGCCCGGCCGATGAATGTGGCCCGGCATGATGCCGATCTTGCATTGGCCCGGCGTGATGACGCCCGGGCAATTGGGGCCCACGAGCCGCGTGCGCGAACCGGCCAGCGCACGCTTCACGCGCACCATGTCGAGCACGGGAATGCCTTCGGTGATGCATACGACGAGCGGCACGCCGGCGTCCACGGCTTCCAGGATCGCGTCGGCCGCCACGGGCGGCGGTACGTAGATCACCGAAGCATTCGCGCCCGTTCGTTCCACTGCGTCTGCCACGGTGTCGAACACGGGCAGCCCCAGATGCGTCGTGCCACCCTTGCCGGGGGTGACGCCGCCCACCATCTGCGTGCCGTAGGCGAGGGCCTGTTCCGAATGGAACGTGCCCTGCGAGCCCGTGAATCCCTGGCAAATCACCTTCGTACCACTATCGATGAGGACGGCCATGTCAGTGCACTCCTTCAACGGCCTTGACCACCATGGCGGCGGCATCGGCGAGATGATCGGCGGAAAGAATGGGCAGGCCCGATTCGCGCAGGATCTGTTTGCCCAGTTCGACGTTGGTGCCTTCAAGCCGCACCACGAGCGGTACGTCCAGTTCCACTTCGCGCGCCGCGGCAACCACGCCTTCGGCAATCACGTCGCAGCGCATGATGCCGCCGAAGATGTTGACGAGAATGCCCTTCACCTTCGGGTCGCGCAGAATCAGCCGGAATGCCGCGGCCACGCGTTCCTTCGTGGCACCGCCGCCCACGTCGAGGAAGTTGGCGGGCTCGCCGCCGTAGAGCTTGATGATGTCGAGCGTCGCCATCGCAAGGCCGGCGCCGTTCACCATGCAACCGATGTTGCCGTCGAGCGTCACGTAGTTGAGCGCATGCTGCGCGGCTTCGAGTTCGGCCGGGTCTTCCTCCGCTTCGTCGCGCATGGCTTCGATCTGCGGATGGCGGAAGAGGGCGTTGTCGTCGAAATTGATCTTCGCGTCCAGCGCGAG
This sequence comes from Paraburkholderia sp. SUR17, assembly GCF_029536165.1. NCBI lineage: Bacteria > Pseudomonadati > Pseudomonadota > Betaproteobacteria > Burkholderiales > Burkholderiaceae > Paraburkholderia > Paraburkholderia sp. SUR17. The sequence goes on along the minus strand of NZ_CP120509.1, from coordinate 2,096,744 downwards.
CAGATCGCCGTCTTCCGTGACGACGAGCGGATTGATCTCGACGATGGAGGCATCCAGTTCCACGAATGCGCGCCACGCCGCCAGCATGAACTGCGTGGCTGCGTTGATCTGCTTGCCTGAGAGCCCCAGCGCAAACGCCAGCCGGCGTGCGTGGTAGGCCTGCATGCCCGTAGCCGGATCGATGGCGAGCTTCACGATCTTCTCCGGCGTGCGGGCGGCCACGTCTTCGATCTCCATGCCGCCTTCGGTCGATGCCATCACGGTGACGCGCGAGGTGCTGCGGTCGATCAGCATTCCCAGGTAAAGCTCGCGTGCAATCGCGCAACCTTGCTCGACGTAGACGCGTTTCACCTCGCGCCCGGCCGGCCCCGTCTGCTTCGTTACCAGCACGGAAGACAGCATTTGCTCCGCGTGGCTCGTCACTTCCTCCGCTGAGCGCACCACGCGCACGCCGCCCTTGCCGTTGGGGTCGTCGGCGAAACGGCCTGCGCCGCGCCCGCCCGCATGAATCTGCGCTTTCACGACCCATGCCGGGCCGCTGAGCGCCCGTGCCGCCTCGCCGGCTTCGTGAGCCGTGAAGGCCACGCGCCCTTCGGGCACCGCCACGCCGTACTGCCGCAGCAGCGCCTTCGCCTGATATTCGTGAATGTTCACTGTCTCCTCGCTCGCGTTCGTCCGTTCCAAAGGGCACCGCAGCCGGTGCGGGAAAGATCGTGCTTGACGACCTCAAAAATATGGTATGTGATATATCACACGTCATCAAGACGTGACGAAGTCCAGGGTTTTCCCGGGAATGCAGGGCGCGAAGGCTGGAAAATTTGAGTTAATCACTTGAACCAAAAAGAGATTTGGCTCGAACCACCAGCGAATGGCACGGGAAAATTCGTCTTGATTGAATGTGATATATCACATACGGTGTATTGAAAAGCGGTCGCAGGCTATCCGCGTGCCGGGTGTCTTCGATGTGAGCAGCAGTCGCCGTTGAACAAACCGATCGACCAGGAGACGACCATGTCCGCAGTGGTTTCACCCGTCAGCCCCAGCGGCACCACGACCGCAGAAGACACCCTCAAGCAGAAAAGCCGTGACGCGAACATCGTCTCGGGCGGCCATCTGGTTGCGCGAGCCCTGAAGAACGAAGGGGTGGACACCATCTTCACGCTGTGCGGCGGCCACATCATCGACATCTACGACGGCTGCGTCGACGAAGGCATTCGCATCATCGACGTGCGTCACGAGCAGGTAGCCGCGCACGCGGCAGACGGCTATGCGCGCCAGACCGGCAAGCTCGGTTGCGTGGTGACGACGGCCGGCCCCGGTTGCACGAACGCGGTGACCGGCATCGCCACGGCGTTCCGCTCGGAAAGCCCGGTGCTGCACATTGGCGGCCAGGGCGCGCTGGGTCAGCACAAGATGGGTTCGCTGCAAGACCTGCCGCACGTGGACATGATGTCGCCCATCACGAAGTTCGCGGCCACGGTGCCCAGTACCGAACGCGTGGCCGACATGATCTCCATGGCTGCACGCGAATGCTTCAACGGCGCGCCCGGGCCCGCCTATCTCGAAATTCCGCGCGACGTCCTGGACCGCGAAGTCGATCTCACACGCGCCGTGATTCCGCAACCAGGCCACTATCGCGCGTCGACGAAATCCATTGGCGACCCGCGCGACATCGAGAAACTGGCCGACATCCTCGTCAACTCGGAACGGCCGGCCATTCTCTACGGCCAGCAGGTATGGACGGCACGCGGCCACGAAGAAGCCATTGCGCTGCTGCGCGGCCTCGACATTCCCGGCTACTTCAACGGCGCAAGCCGCGGCCTGCTGCCGCCGGGCGACCCGCATCACTTCGACCGCACGCGCTCGCAGGCCTTCGCCAACGCGGACGTGCTGATCGTGGTGGGCACGCCGTTCGACTTTCGCATGGGCTATGGCCGGCGCATCAGCAAGGAGCTCACGCTGGTGCAGATCGACATGGACTACCGCACGGTGGGCAAGAACCGCGATATCGACCTCGGGCTCGTGGGCGACCCCGGCGCGATTCTCAATGCCGTCTTGCAGGCCGCGAGCGGCCGCATCAAGAACGACCGGCGCGAAGCGCGGCGCAAGTGGATGGCACAGCTTCAGGATGCCGAAATGACGGCGACCGAAAAGCTGATGCCACTCTTCAAGTCGAACAACACGCCGATTCATCCGTACCGCGTCGCCTATGAACTCAATGCGTTCCTCGGCGAGGACACCATCTACATCGGCGACGGCGGCGACGTGGTGACGATCTCCGCGCAAGCCGTGCGTCCGCGCCGGCCGGGTCAATGGATGGACCCGGGCGCACTCGGATCGCTCGGCGTGGGCACCGGCTTCGCGATTGCCGCGAAGCTCGCGCATCCCAACAAGGAAGTGCTCTGCTACTACGGCGACGGCTCGTTCGGCATGACCGCCTTCGACATGGAAACGGCCAATCGCTTCGGCGTGCCGTATCTCGCCGTGATCGGCAACAACTCCGCGATGAACCAGATTCGTTACGGACAACTGGCGAAGTACGGCGAAGAGCGCGGCAACGTCGGCAACCTGCTGTCCGACGTGCCCTTCAGCAAGTTTGCCGAAATGCTGGGCGGCTACGGCGAGGAAGTGCGCGACCCCGCGCAGATCGCGGGCGCCCTGCAGCGTGCCCGTGAAGCGATTCATCGCACCGGTCGCTCGGCGGTGGTGAACATCTGGGTCGACCCGCGCGAATATGCGCCGGGCACGAAGAACCAGACCATGTACAAGTGACGCGCCGATCACGCGAATCAGGAGAAGGAGACATCAAATGGGCAAGGCACTCGATGGTGTGCGCATTCTCGACTTCACGCATGTGCAGTCTGGCCCCACCTGCACGCAGTTGCTCGCGTGGTTCGGTGCGGACGTAATCAAGGTGGAACGCGCAGGCGCAGGCGACATCACGCGCGAGCAACTGCGCGACGTTCCCGATGCGGACAGCCTCTACTTCACGATGCTGAACGGCAACAAGCGTTCGATCACGCTCGACACGAAAAACCCCGAAGGCAAGCGCGTGCTGGAAACGCTGATCCAGCATTGCGATGTGCTCGTGGAGAACTTCGCGCCGGGTGCGCTGGACCGCATGGGCTTCACGTGGGAGCGCATCCAGGAACTCAATCCGCGCATGATCGTGGCTTCGGTGAAGGGCTTCGGGCCTGGGCCGTACGAGGACTGCAAGGTCTACGAGAACGTCGCGCAATGTGCGGGCGGGGCGGCCTCCACCACGGGCTTCGACGATGGCCCGCCTGTGGTGACCGGCGCGCAGATTGGCGACAGCGGCACGGGGCTGCATCTCGCGCTCGGCATCGTGACGGCGCTCTATCAACGCGTGCAGACGGGCCGCGGTCAAAAGGTGCTGGCAGCCATGCAGGACGGCGTGCTGAACCTGTGCCGCGTGAAGCTGCGCGACCAGCAGCGGCTCGAACGTACCAGCGTGCTCAAGGAGTATCCGCAGTATCCGAACGGCACCTTTGGCGAAGCCGTGCCGCGCGCCGGCAATGCATCGGGTGGCGGGCAACCGGGCTGGATCCTGAAGTGCAAGGGCTGGGAGACCGATCCGAACGCCTACATCTACTTCATCACCCAGGCGCCCGTGTGGGATCGCATCTGCAATCTGATCGGCCGCGAAGAGTGGATTAGCGATCCTGACTATGCAACGCCGAACGCGCGCCTGCCGCGGCTCAAGGAAATCTTCGCCGAGATCGAACACTGGACCATGCAGCGCACCAAGTTCGAAGCGATGGAGCTGCTCAACAAGTACGACATTCCGTGCGGTCCGATCCTCTCGATGAAAGAAATCGCCGAGGACCAGTCGCTGCGCGCGACAGGCACGATCGTCGAAGTGGACCATCCGGTGCGCGGCAAGTACCTGACGGTCGGCAACCCGATCAAGCTTTCCGACAGTCCGACCGACGTGAAGCGTTCACCGCTCCTTGGCGAGCACACCGACGAGGTCATGGCGGAACTCGGCTACTCGTCGGAGCAGATTAGCGCGCTGCGGGCTGCGGGCGCGATCTGAAGGCTGTTCTGACGACCGCTTTCAAGCGCGACGCCGCCACCCTGGAATAGCCGGCCTCTCGCGCTCGCCGCCGCTCTTCGTTGTCTGCCCGGCAGAGGACATGCAACGCGACACCCGTGCGCCGCTCATGCGGCGCGCAGGGCGGCTCTTCTTCAACCTGTTTCGGAGACGGCAGGACATGGCATACGAAGACGCACTCACGCTCAAGGAACGCGGCACGGCCGCCGTTCAGGACGCAACCGGCCGCGCGGGGAAGACGCACAAGGACATCGTGCGGCACATTCTCGATCACGTGAAAGCCGAAGGGCGCAACGCGCTCACGGCGCCGGAAGGCAAGCTCATTTGCGACGTCTACGGCATCGCGGTGCCGAAGGAAGGCGTGGCGGCCACCGCCGCGGATGCGGCGCAGCTCGCGAGTGAAATCGGATTCCCAGTGGTACTGAAGATCGTGTCGCCCGACATCCTGCACAAGACGGAAGCGGGCGGCGTGCTGGTGGGACTCGCGAACGCGGAGCAGGTAACGCAGGGCTTCGCGACCATCATGGAAAACGCTAAGCGCTACAACGCCAACGCGAATCTCGTGGGCGTGCAGGTGCAGCAGATGGTGGGCGGCGGCCAGGAAGTGATCGTGGGCGCCGTGACCGACCCCTCGTTCGGGAAGCTTGTGGCGTTCGGTCTTGGCGGTGTGCTGGTCGAAGTGCTCAAGGACATCACGTTCCGCCTTGCGCCGGCCACACGCGACGACGCGCGCTCCATGCTCGACGGCATCGCGGCTGCGGAAATGCTGAAGGGCGTGCGCGGCGGCGAGCCGGTGAACCGCGACGCGCTCGCTACGCTGATCGAAAACGTGTCGCGGCTCGTCACGGACTTCCCTGAAATCGCTGAGATGGATCTGAACCCCGTGTTCGCGAGCAAGACAGGTGCGATTGCCGCGGACGTGCGCATCGTGCTCGATTTTTCGCCGCCCGTGGAGCGCTATCGTCCCAGCCAGGAAGACATCGTGCGGCAGATGAACCGCATCATGCGGCCGGATCGCGTCGCGGTGATCGGTGCCTCGTCGGAAGACGGCAAGATCGGCAATTCGGTGATGAAGAACCTGATCAACGGCGGCTACCAGGGCGATATCTATCCAATCCACCCGAAAGCCGACGAGATCATGGGCCGCAAGGCGTATCGCAGCGTGCTCGACGTGCCGGGCGATATCGACGTAGCCGTGTTCGCGATTCCCGCGAAGTTCGTTGCGGCGGCGCTCAAGGAAGTGGGGCAGAAGGGTATTCCGGGCGCAGTGCTGATTCCGTCGGGCTTCGCGGAAACGGGCAACGTGGAAGGCCAGCAGGAGATCGTGGCGATTGCGCGCGAGTACGGCATCCGCCTGATGGGGCCCAACATCTACGGCTTCTACTACACGCCGAAGAACCTCTGCGCGACGTTCTGCACACCGTACGACGTGAAGGGCAAGGCGGCGCTCTCGTCGCAGTCGGGCGGCATCGGCATGGCGATCATCGGATTTTCGCGTGCGGCGAAGATGGGTGTCTCTGCGATCGTCGGGCTCGGCAATAAGTCCGACATCGACGAAGACGATCTGCTCACGTTCTTCGAGCAGGACGACAACACGGAAATCATCGCGCAGCACTGCGAAGACCTGAAGGATGGCCGCGCATTCGCGGAGGCGGCGCGCCGCGTGTCGAAGAAGAAGCCGGTCGTGGTGCTGAAGGCGGGACGCACGAGCCTTGGCGCACGCGCGGCCAGTTCGCACACCGGCGCGCTCGCCGGCAATGACCGCATCTATGAAGACGTGTTCAGGCAATGCGGCGTGATCCGCGCGCGCTCGCTGCGCGATCTGCTCGAATTCGCGCGCGGCATTCCTAAGCTGCCCACGCCGAAGGGCGAAAACGTCGTGATCATCACGGGCGCGGGCGGCTCGGGCGTACTGCTCTCGGATGCCTGCGTGGACAACAGCCTCTCGCTCATGACGATGCCACCCGATCTGGATGCCGCGTTCCGCAAGTTCATTCCGCCCTTCGGCGCAGCAGGCAACCCCGTGGACATCACGGGCGGCGAGCCGCCCACCACGTATCAAAACACCATCCGGCTGGGCCTCGAAGACCCGCGTATTCACGCGATCATTCTTGGCTACTGGCACACCATCATCACGCCGCCCATGGTGTTCGCGAAACTCGTGGTCGAAGTGAAGGAAGAGATGAAGGCGAAGGGCATCGAAAAGCCCATCGTGGCATCGCTCGCGGGCGACGTGGAAGTGGAAGAGGCGGCGGCCTATCTCTACGAGCACGGCGTGCCGGCCTACGCGTACTCCACCGAAATTCCGGTAGCGGTGCTCGGCGCGAAGTACCGGTGGGCACGCGCGGCAGGCCTCATCTGATGCCGGCGTGAGTGAGCGAATGCGACGGGCCGCACGCTGTGTGGCCGGTCGCACATAGACGGGCATCGGCAACGTTCAGCATGGTGCGGACGGCCGGCATGACGACACGTGTGCAGGGCCGGACCGCCACGGAGGCAAGCATGGAAACATGGATGCGCTTCATGTCCAGCGACGGCGGTATCGCGTTTGGACGCGTCGAGAACGGCTATCTGCACGAATACGAGGGCATCGACCAGCCCGTGCCGACCGGCGCCGTGCTCTCCCTGCGCGCGTTGACACCGCTTGCGCCTTGCGCGCCGGGCAAGGTGGTGGCGCTATGGAACAACTTTCATGCGCTTGCCGCGAAGCTCGGCAAGGCCGTGCCCGCGCATCCGCTTTTCCTCATCAAGCCCGCGGGTTCCGTGATCGGGCCAGGCGAGGCGATCCGGCGACCGTCCAGCTACGCCGGCAAGATCGCGTATGAAGGCGAGTTGGGCATCGTGATAGGCAAGCGTTGCCGCGATGCGAGCCTCGAGGCGGCCGAGGCGGCCATCTTCGGCTACACCATCGTCAACGACGTGACCGCCGCCGAACTGCTCAACGAGAACCCGGATTTTCCGCAGTGGTGCCGCGCGAAGGGATTCGATACGTTCTGCGCAATTGGCCCGGCGATCGTCTCGGGCTTCGACTGGCGCGCAGCGCGCGTAGTGACCACGTTAGATGGCGCCGAGCGGCAGAACTATCCCTTGGCGGACATGGTGCTCACGCCCGCGGAGCAGGTCAGCATGATTTCGCACGACATGACGCTGGAGCCCGGTGACGTGATTGCATGCGGCACGTCGCTCGGCGTGGGCTCGATACGCGATGGCGCGACGGTCACGATCGCGATAGAAGGCATCGGCGAGCTTGCCAACACACTGGCCGCGACGCAGGCGCAGCAGCCGACGGTAGCGACGATGGCGGGGCAGGAATGAACGCGGTTGCGCACAGGCTGTATGTGCGCACAGGGCTGCGGCGAGGCATGCTGCCGTGCCGAAACCCGAAGCGAGGCTGTGAATCAGTGGGCTGTGAATCAGTGGGCTGTGAGTCAGTGGGCTGTGAGTCAGTGGGCCGGGAACCCCCGGCCCATGAATCAGTTTCCAGCCTGGGGCGAGATCTCGCGGAAGTACTCGCTCTTCTTGCTGAGAATCAGCTGCGCGAGAAAGTCGGCGTCATAGGCGCGATGCAGATGCGCATGAAACCGTTCGATGTAGGCCGTGATGCGCGCAAGCTCGCTGCTGAACTCGTTGAGCGCGGCGAGCGTGTCATGGTCCCAGCGAAAGCGCAGCCCCAGGTCGCTGAACGCCGCGTTGTAGGCGTCGAGGTGGGCGTCGAGGTGGGCGTCCGCCGCGCTTTCGGTCGCGCTGCGGGACGGGTTGCGCGTGATGGAATGGGACAGAACCGAAGCGTGATTCATGGTCGGACTCCTGTGCAGTCGAGTGAGAGAACTCGACTCCAGCATAGAGGCCGCAATGGATTTGCAATAGTTAAAGTTTTATTGGAAGTCCATAACTTAGCCTTTATGCACCGTCGATTCGGTCACGCGCGTGATCCGTTCGATCAGCTGCGCGCCTTCTTCCATGAGAAAGCGCTTGAAGGCGAGCGCAACGGGCGGCAGCCGCTTGTTGCGGCGATGCACGACGTACCAGTTCAACATGACGGGGAAGGTCTCCACGTCGAGCACGACGAGATTGCCCACCTGCAATTCGAGCGCAATGGTGTGGGCGGAAAGGAAGGCGATGCCCATGCCGGCAATCACGGCCTGCTTGATCGTTTCCGTGCTCTTGATCTCCATGGCGATCTTGAGATTCGAGAGCTTGCCGGCGAAGCCTTCCTCCATGGAATTCCACGTGTCCGATCCGCGTTCTCTCACGATGAACGCCTCGTTCGCGAGCGTGTTCAGCTTGATGTTGCGCTTGTGCGCGAGCGGATGATTGGGCGCCGCCACGATCACGTACGGATGCGGCGCGAAAGGCTCGTTGATGGAGTCCATCTCGTGTGGCGGTCGCACCATGACGGCGAGGTCGGTTCGGTTCGTGGCCAACTGATGCAACAGTTCCTCGCGATTGTGCACCGCGAGGTTCAGCACGACGCCCGAATAGCGGCGCATGAATTCGGCAAGCAGGCGCGGAAAGAAGTAGTCGCCCGCGCTGATCACGGCAACGTTGAGCGTGCCGCCCGAGACGCCCTTCAATTGCCCCATCGCTTCGTCCACTTCGTGGAACTGCTGGATGATGGCGCGGCTGTAGTGAAGCATTTCGGTGCCGGCGGGCGTGAGGTAGATCTTCTTGCCGAGCTGCTCGAAAAGCGGCAGGCCCGCGTGTTCCTCGAGCTGCCTCACCTGCGTGGAGACGGCGGGCTGTGTGAGGTGCAATTCCTCTGCGGCGCGCGAGAAGCTGAGATGGCGCGCCACCGTCTCGAACACCTTGAGCTGGCGCAGCGTGGCGTTTCTCATCGTCATGGCCTTATCCATAAACGAAGGTGAATGCTGATAATAACAAACTTTAATTATGAGTAATTCAGCAATGACCCTAGCATGACTTTGAAAGCATGAGTCGCGGGCCGGGAAATGCGGGTTAACGCGCGGGTAGACGCGGCGCAAAGCAGTAAAAAGCGGGAAGAAGTGGTAAAGAACGGCGAAAAACAAGGAGGGCGCGGTTCCGGAGCATGCGCGGAGCCGGGCAGGCGGGAGCGAAAGGCGGCACAGGTTTTATTCCGCATTTTGCTTAATTCCCGTAATGGAAAATCCGGCAGTCCAATAGCCGGGACATAACCATAAGGCGGAATGGATGCAGGCCGGCGTATTGGCCTGTTGCCCTGAATACATAGCGGAGACAAGTCTCATGGAAGACGTCAATCAACCGGCGGCCGGTCCGTTCTGGCAGAACCGCTGGTGTCAGCTTGTCATCGGCATGATGTGCATGGCGCTGGTGGCTAACCTCCAGTATGCCTGGACCCTCTTCGTCGCGCCGATGAACGCGAGACACCATTGGGGCCAGGCGTCGATTCAACTCGCCTTCTCCATCTTCATCCTGACCGAGACGTGGCTCGTGCCGGTGGAAGGCTGGCTCGTGGACCGCTTCGGCCCGCGTCCCGTCGTGGCAGGCGGCGCAGTATGCGCCGGGCTCGCGTGGGTACTCAACTCGTATGCCACGACGTTGCCCATGCTGTACGTTGCCGCCGTGATTGCGGGCGTAGGCGCAGGCGGCGTGTACGGCACCTGCGTGGGCAATGCGCTCAAGTGGTTCCCGGACCGCCGCGGCCTTGCCGCAGGCCTCACGGCTGCAGGGTTCGGCGCAGGCGCTGCCGTGACGGTGATTCCGATTGCCAACATGATCACGCGCTCGGGCTACGAACACACCTTCCTGTTCTTCGGCCTGCTGCAGGGCATCGCGATCTTCGTGCTCGCGCTGGTGCTCAGGAAGCCTCAGATCCGTGCGGTGACTGCGCAGAAGAAGCGCTTCGCGGTATCGCGCATCGACTTCACGCCAGGGCAGATGATCAAGACGCCGGTGTTCTGGGTCATCTACGTGTGCTTTGTCGCGGTGGCGGCGGGCGGCCTGATGGCCACCGCGCAGATCGGTCCCATCGCGAAGGACTGGGGCTTGGCCCGCATACCGATGACGGTGTTCGGCGCAACGCTGCCGCTGCTCACGCTCACGCTTTCCATCGACAACATCTGCAACGGCTTCACGCGTCCGCTATGCGGGTTCATCTCCGACAAGATCGGCCGTGAAAACACCATGTTCCTGATCTTCATCGGCGAAGGGCTCTCGCTGCTCGGCATGATGCAGTTCGGCACGAACCCCTATGCGTTCATGGTGTTCGCCGCGCTCATCTTCCTGTTCTGGGGCGAGATCTTCTCGATCTTCCCGGCCATTTGCGCGGACACGTTCGGCAGCAAGTACGCAGCTGCAAATGCGGGCACGCTCTACACGGCGAAGGGCACGGCGTCGCTGCTCGTGCCGATCGCGTCGGTGCTTTCCGCAACGGGCGGGTGGAGCGCGGTGTTCGTGGCCTCCGCGGTCATTACGATTGCCGCGGGTGTATCGGCCAAGTTCATTTTGCAGCCCATGCGGGCGCGCTGGATCGAATCGGGCGAAGCCTTGTCCGGTGCGGTGCGCAATGGCAACGGCGGCGCGTCGCGGCTCTCGCACTGGCCTGAGCAGACCGGCGAGTAATCACGTGAGCAGGAAGGCGAGAGGCAAGAGCGCGTAAGCGTGCAAGGCTTCATCGAAGGAACGGTCGCACATGAACGTTTCGCTGCATCAGTTGAAGGTTTTCGTGGTGGTGGCGCGTGAGCGCAGTTTCACGCGCGCCGCGCGCGAGTTCGGGCTCACACAGTCCGCAGTGAGCCGCTGTATTCGCGAGCTCGAAGATGCGATCGATCTGCGGCTCTTCGATCGCACCACGCGCCAGGTCGCGCTGACGTCGGCGGGCGCGGGGCTCGAGCAACGCATTGGGCGGTTGCTCGACGAGATCGAACTCGCGCTCAACGAGGGCCGCGCGTCGTGCGTCGGCCATACCGGTGTGGTGGCGCTGGCCAGCAATGCCGTGTTGTCGTCCGGCTGGTTGCCTCTGGGACTCGCGCAGTGCGCTGCCGCATTTCCGGCGCTTGCCGTGCGCATTCGCGATTTGCCGCAAGCCGCTGCGATTCCGGCCGTGGAGCAGGGCGAGGTGGATTTCGCGCTGATCGCGGATTCGCTCGTGGCCGGGAACGCAACGGTCGCGGCGGCCGGCACCATCGAAGCCCAGCCGCTTTTCACGACGCCGCTTTGCGCCGTGCTGCCTGTGGGTCACGTGCTCGCGCAACGCGACGCGCTTACGTGGTGCGACCTCGATGCGACGCCGCTCATTACGCTCAACGACGACGCGTGCGGCCACGGTGTCATCGCGCGGGCACTGGCCGCGCGCGCGCCCGATGCGGCATCGGTTCAGGAGCTTGGCCATCTCGCCGCGGTGCTGCGGATGGTGGAACTCGGGCTCGGCGTGGGACTGTTGCCCGTGGGGGCGCATTGGCCCGCGCCCTCAGCCGCATTGGCGGTGCGCGTGCTGCAACCCGAAGTGACGCTCACGACCATGCTGGTGCGGCGCAAGAACCGCTCGCTGCGTCCGAATGCTGAAGCGGTGTGGCAGCAGCTTGTCGCCTATGCACACGATGGGGCGAATGAAGCGGCAAGCGCAGCAGCGGGCGCAGCCCCAGGCGACACCGCAGCCGTAGACAAAAGCGTGCAAGCCGCATCGCCGGACGCCCCCGACACCGCCGACGCTCTCGCCCGCCCTCCGGTGCGCACGGTCGCATCGTCGCACGGTGCGCAGCGACCGCCGTCCTTCACGGCGCGCATCGCCTGAGGCATGGGCCTTGCATCCGGGGACGCGAGGGCCCGCGTGCGATCCAGCGTGCAGCGCCCATGCGAACCACCACGCGGAGCGAGCGAATTGCAACCCTTCGATCGATGCAAGGAGTCTCACCATGGAATCAACCACCCACGCAGACCTCATCCGCCATGATCTGCTGATAGACGGCAAGCGCATTGCGCCCAGCGGCGGCGACTATTCCGTCGACCTGAACCCGGCCACGGAAGAGCCCATCGCACTCGTTGCGCAAGGCACGGTGGCGGATGTCGACGTCGCCGTGCGTGCCGCGCGTGCCGCGCTGAAAGTCTGGAACGGTATGCGTGCCGGCGAACGCGGGCGCATTCTGGGCCGCTTCGCCGAGTTGTTGCGCGAGCATCAGGACGAGATCGCGGCGCTCGAAAGTCTCGATGCGGGCAAGCCCATCGCCGCCGTGATGCGCCAGGACGTCCCGGCCGCCATCGACACGCTCGCCTACTACGCGGGCTGGTGCGACAAGATCAACGGGCAGGTGGTGCCCGTGCGTCCCGACGCGCTCACCTACACGGTGCGCGAGCCGGTAGGCGTGGTGGGCGCGATCGTGCCGTGGAACTTCCCGCTCATGATCGGCATGTGGAAGATTGCGCCCGCGCTCGCGTGCGGCTGCACGCTCGTGGTGAAGCCAGCGGAGATCACGCCGCTTTCGGCGCTGCGTATCGGCGAACTCGCGCTCGAAGCCGGCGTGCCGCCCGGCGTGCTCAACATCGTGACCGGCAAGGGCAAGGTGGTGGGCGACGCGCTCGTTGCGCATCCGGGCGTGGACAAGGTCACCTTCACGGGCTCGCCTTCGGTGGGGCGCGGCATTCTGCAAGGCGCCGCGGGCAACTTCAAACGCGTGACGCTCGAGCTGGGCGGCAAGTCCGCGAACGTGATCTTCGCCGATGCGAATCTCGATCAGGCCGTGCGCGCGGCGGCGTCGGGCATCTTCTTCAACACGGGGCAGGTGTGTTCCGCGGGTTCGCGCATCCTTGCGCATCGCGATGTCTACGACGACGTGGTGGAGCGGCTCGCGGCACGCGCGAAGGCCATTCGCGTGGGCGACCCGTCGGGACGCGACACGTCCATGGGGCCGCTCGTTTCCGCAGCGCAGATGAAGACCGTGCTCGACTACGTGAGCATTGGCCGCGACGAGGGCGCGGCGCTCGTCACGGGCGGCAAGCGCATCGGCGAGCGCGGTTTCTATGTGGAGCCCACGGTGTTCGCGAACGTCGAGCACGAGATGCGCATTTCGCAGGAGGAAATCTTCGGACCGGTGGCGAGCGTGATCCGCTTCGAAGACGAAGAGGACGCTGTGCGTATCGCAAACGGCACCGCCTACAGTCTTGCGGCCGGCGTGTGGAGCGCCGACATCGGGCGCGTGCATCGCATGGCGCGCGAATTGCGCGCGGGCACGGTGTGGATCAATACCTATGGCTATACCGACGTGCGCCTGCCGTGGGGCGGTACGGGCGATTCGGGTTTCGGGCGCGAGCACGGCGACGTGGCGATCGAAAACTTCACGGAGCCGAAGGCGGTATGGCTCTCGCTCGCGCAGTAATGCGGCTGCGGGCGTAAAGAAGGCGGGCCGCTTACACGGCCCGCCTTTTGTTTTTACTGCGTCAGGGCTGTGCGCAATGACGTACGCGTGCACGCACGCGATATGCCGATATCACGCCCCCTGCAACGCCATCCGTTCGCGCTGCTTTACCAGGCCGAGCACGATGTCGATGGTGGGTGTCGGCTCGCCAATCAGGCGCCCCATCTCCTGCACGACGGTCAGGAGCGGATCGATCTCCAGCGGCCGGCCGTGTTCCAGATCGACGAGTGTCGAGGTCTTGTGCGCGCCCACCGCACCCGCGCCATCGATGCGACGCTCCACGTCCACGCGAAAGTGCACGCCGAACTGCTCGGCAATGCGCTTGGCTTCCAGCATCATCGTGCGCGACAGGGCGCGCGTGGCCGGGTCGCTCGTGATGATGTCGAGCGTGGCATGCGTGAGCACGCTGATCGGATTGAAGCAGAGGTTGCCCCAAAGCTTCAGCCAGATTTCGTCGCGAATGTTGTCGCGTATCGGCGCATCGAATCCGGCGGCCTGCATGATCTCGTGCAATTGCTGGATGCGCGGCGTGCGCTCGCCGCTCGGCTCGCCGATGGGAAACTTCTTGCCGTAGACGTGTTTGATGACGCCAGGCTCCGCGATTTCAGCAGCGGGATACAGCACGCAGCCGATGGCGCGTTCAGGCGTGAGGCGCGTCCATTGCGCGCCGTCCGGATCGACGCTTTCCAGCCGCGTGCCCGCGAACTTGCCGCCGTGCTGATAGAAGTACCAGTACGGAATGCCGTTGGTGCCCGTAACGATGGCGGTGTGGCTACCCAGGAGCGGCTGCATCGAATCGATGACGCCGGCGACCGAATGGGCCTTGAGCGTGATGATGACGTAGTCCTGCACGCCCAGTTCGCGCGGGTCCGAGGTGCAACGCACCCTGGCCACGTGTTCCTCGCCGTCTATCAGAAGCCGCGCACCGTTGGCCTGCATGGCGGCGAGGTGCGGCCCGCGCGCAACGAAACTCACGTCCGCGCCCGCGCGTGCGAGTTCCACCCCCATGAGCGCGCCGATTGCCCCCGCCCCGAAGATACAGATCTTCATGATGACATCCCCACTGACGATGAAAGGCCGGTTGCCCTTTGCACGCGTGGGCGCTGCGCCGCGTCCCGTTCAGGCGAACGGGAACGGGGCGCGCCGGCGAGGGCGATGATCACAGCATAGGAGGCAATGTCGATTCACGACAGTTAAAGTTTTTCGATTCAACCATTAGGAATGGCTTATGAACGCCTTCAGGCGCGGCGCGCGAACAGGAAACTGACGCCGATGGCGCCAAGGAACGCACCGCAGCAACGGTTGAACCAGCGGCGCACCGAGGCGCGCGCGAGCCAGCGCGCCAGATACACGCCGGCCGCGGAGTAGAGCGCAATCGCAATGCATTCGAGCACGAGAAAGCTCGCGCCGAGCACCGTGAACTGCGGCAGCATGGGCTTCGCGATGTCGACGAACTGCGGCAGAAACGCCGTGAAAACGAGGATCGCTTTGGGATTGCCCGCCGCGACGAAACACTCGCGCCGGGCCATGTGCGCAAGCGAGCCGCCGTCGTCGGCCATCGCTGCAAGCGGCCCGGCATCGCTCCGCCAGAGCTGGATGGCGAGCCAGACCAGATAGGCGGCGCCCGCCAGCTTGATCGCGAGGAAAAAGAGTTCGGAGGCTTGCAGCACGACCGCGAGGCCCGTCGCCGTCAGCACGATCATCGTCGCGAAAGCGACGAGGCGGCCCGCGCCGGCAATGACCGCTTTGAGGAAACCATGTCGCGCGGCGGCGTTGATGGAGAGCAGGTTGTTCGGGCCCGGCGCCATGTTGAGGGCAAAGCAGGCGGGCAGGAAGAAGAGCCAGGCGGAGAGGGACATGGCACATCACCAGTGTGGGGGGATGCGCGGATTGTAGCGTGCGGCACGCGCGCGAGTCCCCTTGCGCGGGTTTCGGCTGCACTGTTTAATCCGCTGCACGACATCGAACACAACGGAGAGCCGCATGAAAGGCAGCACCATCGAGTACCGGCATGCGAAGGGCCGCGCCGTGCGCGAACACATGAAGCGTTCGGCGCACCGCCAGATCGGCGATCTGAGTCGCGACCCGCTCGCGCCGTTGCGCGAGCAGGCCGCGCACTACGCACCGCGGCTCGTGGCGCTGCATCACGGCCGCATGGCGGTGTCGCCGCTCGCGTTCTTTCTCGGCAGCGCGGCGTTGCACGCGCATGACCTGAGCCGCATGCCTCACACCGGCATGCTTGTGCCCCTCTGCGGGAATGCGCATCTGCTCAACTTCTGCGGCTTCGTCACTGCCGGGCGCGAGCTGGCGTTCGAAGTCGACGCGTTCGACGAAGCCGCGATAGGCCCGTGGGAATGGGACGTGAAGCGCCTCGCTGTGAGCCTCGTGCTGGCGGCACGTCAGCGGCGGCTATCCAGCCGCGCGGCCGAAGAGCTGGTGCTGGCCGCCGTGGCGCAGTACCGCGACCGCATGCGTCAGTACGCGCAATACGGCGCCGTCGAGATGTGGCACGAGACGATCACGTTCGACCACATGATCGAAAGCGCGCTGGCACCGGAGGCGCGTCGCGCCATCCGGCGCGCTCTGGAAAAGGGCGCGGCGGGGGCGGATGGCAGCGCGCCCGGCTCGCTCGTCGATCGCACTGCGCACGGCTTCGCATGGCGCAACGCGCCACCCACGCTATTTCGCGCAGAGCACGCCGCGCCGTTGTTCGCATCCGACGAGGGCGGGTTCGAAGCAGGCGCAGACTGGCGCAGCGTGATCGAGCCGATGTGGGAGCAGTATCGCGAGACGCTGGCGCACGACCGGCGCGCCTTGCTCGATCAATTCACGCTTCAGGATCTCGCTTTCCAGATCGAGGTCGAGAACGGCGCGAGCCGGGACTTCGTGCTCTTGTGCACCGATCATCACGACAAGCCGCTCTTTCTTCAGGCGAGGGAATCGCACCCGTCCGCCATTGCGCGATACGTCGATGCCGGCTCGCCACGCGCCTTGCCTGCACGTCATGACGGCGAGCGCGTAGTGATGGCGCAGCATCTGCTGCAGGCTACGAGAGACGTTTTTGCAGGCTGGACCGCCCGTGCCTCGCAGCGTCCCTTCCATGTGCGCGAATGGCGCGACAGGAAGCTTGCCGCGAATGTCGATCTGTTCGACAGCATGCTGCTTGAAAGCTACGCGCGGCTCTGCGGCTGGGCGCTCGCGCGGGCGCATGCGAAGGCGAGCGGCGAGGGCATCGAGATTGCCGCCTACATGGGCCGCAGCGATCAGTTCCCGCAGTCGCTCGCGGCGTATGCGCGCGTCTATGCAGACAAGGCGGAGCACGACTACGATGTGTTCCTTGCGGCGTGCCGAAGCGGCAAGCTCGAAACGCAAAGCGAAAACGACGGCGCCGCAGACATGTCCGGCACGCGCGCCGCATGACGTCATGCGCGGCACGCGCCAATCGTATGCATCACATCAAGGAGACAAGGCAAGGTGAGCATGGGAACAGAGGTCCAGCGTCATGAAGGCAGCGCGGCAGATCCGCGCGCAGGCAAGGTTGCACTCGTCACGGGTGCGGGCAGCGGGATAGGGCGCGCCGTGGTGAAGCGTCTCCTCGCGCACGGTTATCGCGTGGTACTGGCAGGGCGTCGCGCCGCGCTGCTCGATGCGCTAGTGGCCGAAGCGCAGCAACTCGGTCAGGAAGCGCTGGCCGTGCCTTGCGACGTCGCGGATGCCGCAAGCGTCGCGCATCTCTTCGACACCATTCGTTCGCGCTATGGGCGGCTCGACGTGCTCTTCAACAACGCGGGACGCAACGGGCCGCCCGTGGAGATCGACGAACTCGACGTCGACGTCTGGCGCGCCGTGGTGGATACGAACCTCACCGGCGTGTTCCTGTGTACGCGCGCGGCCTTTGCGTTGATGAAGTCGCAGTCGCCGCGCGGCGGCCGCATCATCAACAACGGTTCCATTTCCGCGCACGCGCCGCGACCCAACAGCATTGCGTACACCGCGACCAAGCACGCGATTACGGGGCTCACGAAGTCCGTATCGCTCGACGGACGCAAGTACGACATTGCCTGCGGGCAGATCGACATCGGCAACGCGGCCACGGAAATGGCCGAGCGCATGGCGCGCGGCGTGCCGCAGGCCAACGGCGAAATCGCCGTGGAACCGCTGATGGACGTTTCGCACGTCGCCGACGCGGTGCTGCACATGGCCGAGCTGCCGCTCGCCGCGAACGTGCAGTTCATGACCATCATGGCGACGAAGATGCCGTTCGTGGGGCGCGGCTGACCACACTGCGCAAACCGACAACAACAACGGAGAGCAATGACGATGGACACACAGACCGTACACGCCTACGACACCCGTGCGGCCGCGTACGCGCAGGAATGGCACACGCAGCCCGCGCCCGACGACATGTACGCGTTGCTGGAGCGCTACTTCAGGCCGGGGCCCACGGCGGACGTGGGTTGCGGCGCGGGCCGCGACACGGCGTGGCTCGCTGCGCATGGCTACGATGCGTGCGGTTTCGATGCATCGGAGGGGCTGCTCGAAGCGGCGCGTGCGCTGCACCCGGGGCTGCGCTTCGAGCACGCGGTGTTGCCCGAACTCGCGAACGTCGCATCGGGTGCTTACGAGAACGTGTTGTGCGAGACCGTGATCATGCATCTCGAGCCTGCGGCGGTAACGCCTGCCGTGCAGCGGCTGCTCGACATCACGCATGCGGGCGGTACGGTTTACCTGAGCTGGCGCGTGACCGCGGACGCCTCGCAGCGCGACGGCAACGGACGGCTCTACGCTGCCTTCGACAAGGCCGCAGTGCTCGACGCACTGAGCGTTGACGACACCGTGCTGTTCGACCGCGAGGAGGTAAGCGCATCGTCGGGCAAGCGTATTCATCGGCTCATCGTGCGCAAGGGCGGCACGGCGTGACGGCACGGCAGGCAGACGGCGCGGGCGCGTGACGGCAGCCGCGCCGTCTGCGCGATCAGCGGCGCTCCCGTATACTGGCGCGATCGCGTTCATGCCGTTTCGTTTGTCTGCCGTGCACGATTGCCTGCACCCCGACGATCCTCGTCCGCAACCACCTCTGCGCCCCACCGATGACGATTGTTGTCGCGGCGGCTGCGCGCCCTGCGTTTTCGATCTCTACGACGAGGCGTGCGAGCGCTACCGCGCCGCGCTCGCAGCGTGGGAGGCGCGGCAAGCGGCTCACGCGGAGCACACGCACGAGGCACAGCAGAAAACCCCGCGCGTAAAGCCCCGCTCATGACCGACCTTCTGTCTCCCGCCATCGACCCCGCCGCACTTGCGGCGCTCCACGACTTCGTGCGCCGGCATCCGCGGCTTTTCGTGCTGACCGGCGCGGGCATCAGCACCGACTCCGGTATTCCCGGCTATCGCGACGAAAACGGCGAATGGAAGCGTTCGCCGCCCATCACGTTGCAGGCGTTCGTCGGTTCGCACGAGGCGCGGCAGCGCTACTGGGCACGCAGCATGGTGGGCTGGCCCGTGGTCGCGCACGCGCATCCGAATGAGGCGCATCGCGCGCTCGCACGCATCGAAGCGGCGCAACACGTGGCCGCGCTCGTCACGCAGAACGTGGACGGGTTGCATCAGCGCGCGGGCAGCGCGAACGTGATTGAACTGCACGGCAGCATTGGCGGCGTGACGTGCATGGACTGCAGCACGACGTATTCGCGCGCGTCGCTTCAGCAGACCCTGGAGCGCGACAACCCGGCCTTTGCCGGCGCCAACGCGGAACCCGCTGCGGACGGCGACGCGCATATCGAATGGGCCGATCTCGCCGCGTTTCGCGTGCCCGTGTGCGAGGTCTGCGGCGGCATGCTGAAGCCCGCTGTCGTGTTCTTCGGCGAGAACGTGCCGCGCACGCGTGTAGAAGCCGCGAGCGCCGCGCTCGATGCGGCCGACGCGGTACTCGTGGTGGGCTCGTCGCTCATGGTGTATTCAGGCTTTCGCTTCTGCGTGTGGGCCGAGCGTGCGGGCAAGCCGGTCGCGGCCATCAATCTCGGCAAGACACGTGCGGACCCGATGCTCGCGTTGAAGGTGGAGGCGCCGTGCGGCGAGACGCTGGCCGCGCTCGCGGGACAACTCGCGGCCGCTACTGGATAGAGGGCTCAAAGCGGGCCCAAAGCGAGCTCAAAGCGAGGTTTGCAGCAGGTTTGCAACGGCTTCGCAACGCGCCCGCAACGCGTCAGATTCCCAACTCAACTCCATTGCCATCACGACAAGGACGTGCCGATGCTCACCACACTCGAAGAACTGGAAGCGCTTTACGGTCAGCCGCATGAGCGGTCCGTGCGAAAGGAAATCCGCTATGTCAACGAAAGCTACCGGCAGTTCATCGAGCGCTCGCCTTTCGTCGTGCTTGCGACGGCGGGCCCCGAAGGGCTCGATTGCTCGCCGCGCGGCGACGCGCCGGGCTTCGTGCGCATCGTCGACGAACGCACGCTCGCCATGCCGGACCGCATCGGCAACAACCGCGTGGACAGTCTGCGCAACATCCTCGCGCAGCCGCACGTGGGGCTTCTCTTCATCGTGCCGGGCGTGGGCGAGACGCTGCGTGTGAACGGGCGCGCGCGCATCAGCGCGGACGAGGCGCTGCTCGAGAGCTTCGCCGTGGAAGGCAAGCGGCCGCGCACGGTGGTGATGATCGACGTCGATGCGGTCTACTTTCATTGCTCGAAGGCACTGGTGCGCTCGAAACTCTGGGACCCGGCGCAGCACGTCGAGCGTTCGCTGCTGCCGAGCGCGGGCGAAATGATCAAAAGCATCCGCGACGATTTCGATGCCGTGGCCTACGACCGCGAGCTGCCCGAGCGCCTGAAGACGGGCCTGTACTGAGGCCCGTGCTGAGGCCCGTATTGAGACCTCTCCTGAGCGGGCCCGCGAATTGCCATCGATGAGCACGCGAGGGCAGCGAACGGCCATTTCCCTTATCCTTTGACCCTCGACGCCGCGCAGTGAGCGCAACGCGCACGCGGCATCCCCGTTTTCTGAAGTGGAGAACCGACATGGGCAAACAGGCAATCGGCGTAGTAGGGCTGGCCGTGATGGGACGCAATCTGGCGCTCAACATCGAGAGCCGGGGCTACGCGGTTTCGGTCTATAACCGCAGCCGCGAAAAAACCGACGAACTGATCGCGGAATTCCCCGACCGCAAGCTGGTGCCCACCTACACGCTCGAGGAATTCGTGGCCTCGCTCGAAAAGCCGCGCCGCATCCTCATGATGGTGAAGGCCGGCGAGCCGACCGACGCCACCATCGCGGCGCTCAAGCCGCTGCTCGACAAGGGCGACATTCTGATCGACGGCGGCAACACGCCGTTTCAGGACACCATCCGCCGCAACCAGGAACTCGCGAAGGCGGGCTTTCATTTCATCGGCACGGGCGTGTCGGGCGGCGAAGAGGGCGCGCTCAAGGGGCCGTCCATCATGCCGGGCGGCCAGCGCGAAGCCTACGACCTCGTGGCGCCCATCCTCACCGAAATCGCCGCGAAGGCGCCCGACGGCGAGCCGTGCGTCGCCTACATGGGCCCGGACGGCGCGGGCCACTACGTGAAGATGGTGCACAACGGTATCGAGTACGGCGACATGCAGCTGATCGCCGAAAGCTACGCGGTGCTGAGCCAGGTGGCGGGGCTGTCGAACGCGGAACTCGCCGACGTCTACACCGAGTGGAATCAGGGCGAGCTCGACAGTTACCTGATCGAAATTACCTCGAAGATTTTCCGCAAGAAGGACGACGAAACGGGCAAGGACCTCGTCGACGTGATTCTCGACCGCGCCGCGCAAAAGGGCACCGGCAAGTGGACGAGCCAGAACGCGCTCGACCTCGGCGTGCCGCTGCCGCTCATCACCGAATCGGTGTTTGCGCGTGTGCTGTCGTCGCTGAAGACGCAGCGCGTGGCCGCAAGCAAAGTGATCGAAGGTCCGCAGGCGAAGCCCTTTTCGGGCGACCGCGCCGCGTTCGTTGAAGCAGTGCGCCGCGCGCTGTACCTGAGCAAGGTGATCTCGTACGCGCAGGGTTTCGCGCAACTGCGTGCCGCGTCGGATGAGTACAAGTGGGATCTCGACTACGGCACGATCGCGAAGATTTTCCGTGCGGGCTGCATCATCCGCGCGCGCTTCCTGCAGAAGATCACGGACGCCTATGCCCAGGACAAGGCGCTCGCCAACCTGCTGCTCGATCCGTACTTCCGCGATATCGCCGCGCGCTACCAGGGCGCGCTGCGCGAGGTGGTCGTGGCCGCGGTGACGGCCGGGGTGCCGGTGCCCACGTTCGCGTCCGCGGTGGCGTACTTCGACGGCTACCGCTCCGAGCGTCTGCCCGCGAACCTCGTGCAGGCACAGCGCGACTTCTTCGGTGCGCACACGTTCGAGCGCGTGGACAAGCCGGGCAGTTTCCACGCGCATTGGGCGTGACGAAGCGCGCGGGTGGCGCGGACTATTGCTGTAATCGATTGTTTCAATCGGCCATTTTCGGCTTCATTATTGCGATTGGAACAATAGACTTTGGTCAAAGTAAGGGTTTCCCCTAGAGGATGTCTTGCCTAGACTTGTCTTCAAGCGCTGCACGACAGGGTGTCGAGCAGCCAAAACAGACAAGTTTCGGAGGTCATCATGAATGCAAAGTCTTTTGTTTCCGCAGTTGCCGTTGCCACGCTGCTCGCCGCTCCGGTGGCGTCGTTTGCGCAGTCGAACCAGCCTGTGACGCGTGCGCAAGTGCGTGCCGAACTGATCCAGCTCGAAAAGGCCGGCTACAACCCGGCGGCTGACCGCGTCGATTACCCGGCCGACATCCAGGCCGCCCAACAGCGTGTCGCGGCGCAGGCCCAACTGGCTCAAGCTGACACGAGCGGTTACGGTGCGCAAACGGTGGGGTCGTCCGCAGCAGGTAGCGCGGCGACGAAGACCGCGCCGAACCTCGGCGTGTACTTCGGGCACTAAAGCAGTTGCGCTGCCTGGCGGGTGCCTGTAGCAGCGCAGGCTGGAAGCAGGCGACGCGGATAACGTGTCAGAGGGAACGAAAAAACGCGGACCGGTTACCCGGTCCGCGTTTTTTTATGGGGTGGCGCGCCGGCATTGTGCCGATGCGAGAACCTTCAATGCAGCGTATGCCGTCGCGTGAGATCGTCGAACAGGCCCTCGCTCGGTTCGAGGGCAAAGAGCCAGGTTTCGTCGTAGCCGCTCAGCGTATCAAGTGCATCGCGCAAACGCTCGATGGCAAGCGCAGACACTTCGACTTTCGCTTCCACGCCGCCCGACAGACGGGCCACGCTCGCGAGCTGGACGAGTTCGTCGGCGGCTTCGGCCACGTCCGCTGCAAAGACGAGGTGTGTATTGAGCAATTCGACGAGACCGGGCGACGCTGCAATATCCTCGAGGTTCAACTGCACGGACAGAAAAGTGGCTTTGTTCATGCTGGCGGTCCTTACCGATATGGCTTGCGACGTGGCAAACGGTGAGTGGAGGGAAACTGGGCAGCAGGACCCAGTATAGGCCAGCAGTCTCGTGATGCAATGCGCCTGCGGCCGCAGTTGCCGACCTCGCGCCGGGCACGCCGGTTGCGCATGCGCCCTATAATCGGGCTCTCCATTCATCAGCTTTGCCGGTTCCGTCTGCCCATCGTGTTCCTGGCGCCGCTCCGGTCAGGTACCGTACGCAGCCGGGCCGTTCAGCGCCCACATCATGAAAATCATACGCAGCAAGACGTTCACGGCGCCGCGCGCATGGGGCGCGCTCGACATCGCCAACATGAACGGCATCACCACGCGGCTGCACTGGACCGACCAGCCGTACCGCTGGCACGTGAACGACGGCGAAGAGGTGTTCGCGGTGCTGGATGGCCGCGTCGAGATGCGTTATCGCGACAACGGCGCGGAGCAGAGCACGGTGCTGGAATCCGGCGACATCTTCTTTGCATCGGTGGGCACCGAACACGTCGCGCATCCCATTGGGGAAGCCAGAATTCTTGTAATCGAGTCGGAAGGCAGCGTCTAGCGCGGGCGCCGGCCCGGCCCGGCGCTGGTCGGTGAATTCGCGCGAACGAACCGCGGCTTGCGGCAATCGAATGTGGGTTGGCATCAGCGAGCGGAGGACAACAACGATGATTCGACAGCAGCGCAACGTGGGCATGGATCTGGCAAGGACGCTGGCAAAGGCGGCGGCGAGCACCGGTGCAACGGTCGTGCTCGTTTCCGGCTGTACAACCGGCTGGATGCCCTGGGAACAGCAACCCACCTACCCGAGCGCGAGTGTGCAGCGCACACAGCAGCCGGTGCCCGCGGGCTATTACCGCGTCAACCCTGGCGATACCGTAGCGGGCATTGCCGCGGCGTTCGGCCAGCGCAAGCAGGACATCGCAGACTGGAACCACATTGCCGCGGACGTGCCGCCGCTGCCCGGCCAGGTGCTGAGGGTGGCGCCGCAACCCGCGGCGCAGGCCATGTCGCCGGGTGCCGGCACGGCTGCTAATGGCGCGAACGGGATGGCAGGCGCCAACGCGGCGCCGGCGGTGCGGCTCGCCTGGCCGGTTCAGGGCCCGGTGCTGAAACCGTTCGTGGCCGGCAAGACGAATGGCATCGTGATCGGCGGCACCGAGGGCGAGACGGTGAAAGCGGCCGCTGCGGGGCGCGTGGTCTACGCAGGCACGGGGCTCGAGGCGTATGGGCCGCTCGTCATCGTGAAGCACAACGACTCGCTGATTACGGCTTATGGCCACAACAGCAAGCTGCTCGTCAAGGAAGACGACGCAGTCGCGCAAGGCCAGGCCATCGCCGAGATGGGTGCCGACGCGAAAGGCGCGGGCACGCTCGAATTCGAAGTGCGCCGCGACGGCAAGCCTGTCGATCCGCTCGGCTATCTGCCGCGGCAAGGCGGCTGATCTCCGTCGCGAGGCATTGCCCGGCTTCGCCTGACGTTGCCCAGTACGGGCGCGAACCGTGCGTCGCGTCCATCGCCTGCGGCGTGGCAACGCTTTTCGTTTGGAAATACACTTTCTCCTCTGTGCGATGGGCACTGCGTGTGCCCGTCTCACCATTTGCACCCGTCACGAGGACATGACGCATGATCGATTTGCGTAGCGATACCGTAACGCGGCCCAGCGAGGGCATGAAGGCCGCGATGATGCGCGCCGAGGTGGGCGACGACGTGTGGGGCGACGACCCCACCGTGCAGCGCCTGCAGGACACCATGGCCGAACGCGCGGGCAAGGAGGCCGGGCTCTTCTTTCCAAGCGGCACGCAGAGCAATCTCGCGGCGTTGATGGCGCATTGCGCGCGCGGCGACGAGTACATCGTCGGTCAGGCTGCGCACACCTACAAATACGAAGGCGGCGGTGCCGCGGTGCTGGGCAGCATCCAGCCGCAGCCGCTCGAGAATGCCGCGGACGGCTCGCTGCCGCTCGAGAAAATCGCCGCCGCCATCAAGCCCATCGACGATCACTTCGCGCGCACACGCCTGCTCGCGCTCGAAAACACGATTGGCGGCAAAGTGCTGCCGCCCGCTTACGTGACCGAGGCCGTGCAGCTCGCACGTCGACATGGGCTCGCCACGCATCTGGACGGCGCGCGCGTCTATAACGCGGCGGTCGCGTCGGGGCAGCCGGTCGGCACGTTGACGGCGTCCTTCGACACCGTCTCGATCTGCTTTTCGAAGGGACTCGGCGCGCCGGTGGGGTCGGTGCTCGTCGGGAGCCGCGAGTTGATCGAGCGCGCGCACCGCTGGCGCAAGGTGCTGGGTGGCGGCATGCGTCAAGCCGGCGTGCTCGCGGCCGCGTGCCTCTATGCGCTCGAGCACAACGTCGAACGGCTTGCCGAAGATCACGCGAACGCCGAACACCTCGCAGCGGGACTGGCCGGCATCGATCAGGTCACGGTGCAATCGCAGGCCACGAACATGGTGTTCGCGCAGTTTCCGAAGGAACACTGCGCGCCGCTCGAAGCGTGGCTCAAGGAACGCGGCATCCTCACGCAGATGTTGTACGCGTCGCGTTTCGTGACGCACCTCGACGTGTCGCGTGCGGACATCGACACGTTCGTCGCGGCTGTGAAGGGATATTTCGCACGCTAACTGTGCGAGCGGGCGGGGCGCGCGGTGTGGTTTCTCGACGCGCGCCCGGTTGGTTTTTTGCGGGCTAACGCTTGCCGCCAATGAGGCTGACGGGCAAGACGACGTCAGCGCGTACCTCAGTCGTATTTATAGACGCCCTGCTTCGTCTTGCGTCCCAGGTGCCCCGCGGCCACCAGCTCGCGCAGCAGCGGGCACGCGCGGTACTTGGTATCGCCGAAGTCCTTCAGGAATACGTCCATCACGGAAAGGCACACGTCGAGGCCGATCAGGTCCGCGAGCGCGAGCGGCCCGATGGGATGATTGGCGCCCAGCCGCATGCCCGCGTCGATTTCCTCCGCGCTCGCCACGCCTTCCGCCAGCACGAAGAACGCCTCGTTGATCATCGGCACGAGGATGCGGTTCACCACGAAGCCCGGCGAATTCTTCACACCGATCGGCGACTTGCCGAGGCGCTCCGTCAGTTCGCGCACGGAGTCGGCCGTCGCGGCGCTCGTCTGCAGACCGCGAATGATTTCGACAAGCGGCAGAAGCGGCACCGGATTGAAGAAATGCATGCCGATGAAGCGCGTGGGGTCCGCAAGCGTGGCGCCGAGCGAGGTGATCGAAATGGACGACGTGTTCGACGCGATGATCGCGTGAGGCTGCACCACCGCCTCGATCTGCTTCAGGATGCGGTTCTTCAACTCCACGTTTTCGGTGGCGGCTTCCACGACGAGATCCGCGGCGGCGAGGCGCTGGTAGTCCGTGGACGTCTCGATGCGGGCCAGGGCCGCGTCGCGCGTTGCGGCGTCCAGCTTGTCTTTTGCGACGAGCCGCTCGAGGCTCGACGTCAGCGTGGCGACGCCCTTGGCGAGCGCGGCGTCGGTGACGTCGATCATGATCACCTTGAGCCCGGCGACGGCGGCTGTCTGCGCGATGCCGTTACCCATGGTGCCTGCGCCCACCACACCCACTGTTTCGATAGTCATGCTCGCTTCCTTTGAGTTTCGTTGGAGATTCTGTTGAGCCGGCGCTGAAAAGAGCGCACCGTGCCGGGAATGTCTGAGGAGAAGAGGGCGGCGATGCGCTCGCCGCTGCCAGCGCTCATCGTATCAAGCGGAAGGCGCGCGCAGCCACGGGGCTCGCGCAAACGAAACGAAGAAGGTGGGCGCGCGGACGTTCGCCGATTCGCCTCGCGCGTGGCGACCCGCTATCGCCTGACGGCTGCCTTCTAGCGACCCGTCGGCCCGACCGGCGTGCCGAGGCGATGCGACGGCGCGAAGAGCCGCAAGCCGCTCGCAATCGCGGCGGCCCCGGCGAATACGGCGCCGGCCGCGAGCGAAAGCGTGGGCCCATGACGGCCGGCAATGCTGAAACTGAGCGCGACGAGCGCTGCCCCGGTGGTTTGCCCGAGCAGCCGCGAGGTCGCGATGATGCCGCTTGCGCCGCCGCTGCGTCCGGGCGGCGCGCTCGACATGATGGCCTTCAGATTGGGCGACTGAAAAAAGCCGAAGCCCGCGCCGCAGATCGCCATGCGAATGCCGATCTCGTGCACCGTCGGATAGGCGGGCAGCAGCGCGAGCGAGGCCATGCCGGCACTCAGCACCGCAAGCCCGATGGCGCCGAGCAGACCGGGCGGGTAACGGTCGGAAAGACGCCCCGCGAACGGCGCGGCAAGCGCGACCACCACGGGCCACGGCGTCATGAGAAAGCCTGTTTCCACCTGACTGCGATGAAGCACGTCCTCGAAATAGAACGGCAGAGAAACGAACGCGAGCCCCTGCGCTGCGAACGAGCAGACCGCCGTGAGCGCCGAGAGCGCGAATACGGGCCGCCGGAACAGATCGACGGGCAGCATCGGCGCGGGGTGCCCTGCTTCACGGCGCATCAACAGCCAGCCGAAGACGATCGCGATGGCGCCCGCAATCAGCACGCGCGGCGCGGGCGCACGCTGCGCCGCTTCGCCCAGCGCGAAGATCAGCGCGGCAAAGGTGATCACGTTGAGCAACGCGGCGAGCGGATCGAAAGCATGGCTGCCGCGCGGCGTGGCGGGCAGCGCGGGAAGCGCGAACGCCAGCGCCACGACGCCGAGCGGCACGTTGACGGCGAAGAGCCAGGGCCACGCGCCGAACGAGAGAATCAGCGACGCCACGGTCGGTCCCACGGCAAACGACACGCCCACCACGAGCGCATTCATGCCCACGCCGCGGCCCAACCGATGCGCGGGGTAGAGCGAGCGGATCAGCGCGATGTTGACGCTCATGATCGCGCTTGCGCCAAGGCCCTGGAGAATGCGGGCGGCGGCGAGCATCGGCAGCGTGGAGACGAGCGAGCAGGCGAGCGACGCGACCGTGAAGGTGGCGAGCCCCGAGATGTACACGCGCCGGTGTCCGACGATGTCGCCCAGCGCCGCGAGCGGCAGCAGCGTCGCGACCATGGCGAGCTGGTAGGCGTTGATGATCCACACGGATGCCGCGGGCGCGGCGTGCAGGTCGGCCGCGATGGCCGGCAGCGCGGTGTTGGCGATGGCCGTGTCCAGCGTGGCGAGCGCGACCGCCAGCATGATGGCGGCCATTGCGCGGCGCTTTTTGCCGGACATCGGTTCGTCGATATCGTCGGTGCGGGCTGGGGTAGCGGAGGTATCGGACAAGATGGGCTCGTCGGTGGCTGGGGCCGGCGGCCCGCCGGCAGCCCGTCACGCGATTGTTACAGAGGTGCCGTGATCGTGCAGTGAACGCTTCAAAGGCTGCCCGCGGAGCCCGGACGCCCCGCCAGACAAGGGGCAAGGCTTACGGCGCCATAACACAACTAACGGTCTGTTCCGGCTAGCGCCTTCGAACTGGCACCGCAGCGGACGTACTACGGGCCATTCGCTCGTTTCAGTCTTCAGGAAAGACGGGAAACGCCGGGCGGATGCCGCGGGTTGACGTCTCGCGGAGCCGCTCTGGCGGCGTCGTGACGTGGGTTCGCGCGGTACCCGCAGCGTTGCCTCAGGAAAGCGATGCCAGCAGGATCGACAGTTTGCGGACGTGGGCCTTGAATGCGTCGTCGGTCTCGCGGTCGCGGGAGGAACTGGGGTGCGGCGTCTCGGCGAGTTCGGCCTGTGCCTGGAACTCGTCCGCGATGCGGCGTCGCGTTTCGGGCGGCAGTGCGCGGATCACCGACACCAGCAACAGTTCCTGTGCGTGAAGCATCCCCACGGTCAAGGCTGCATTCATGGTGGCCTCCATTTTTTCCGGCTTCGTCCATCGGGCGTTCGCAAGCTGCGCGCCAACGCGCTGTGCACTCTGTTGCACTGTACTGCACGCGGGCGCGGTACAGCATGCATCGTGCATGGGCCAGTGCAGTCAGGGCCATTCAGTGTCACTCAGTGCCACTCAGTGCATCGTGCGATGACACTCGTCAGCACCGGCATTGCATGGCAATGCGTTTCATGTTGGCGCACGGCGCCTGCACTTCGCGTTACGTCCCCTGTGCGTTGCGCTGCGGCTTACCGTGGCATGCATCGCCCTCGCTGCACTCCACTGCGCAAAATGTCCTACTCTGCATATTTACCCGTCGGACCGGTTTCCCCCGCCCGCCTTGCTGGCACGGCATTCGCGTGCAGGAAGCCGCATCGTTTTTCCGGGAGGTTTCGATGACGACCGTGGATCTGGAGTTCGACCAGCTCAACAGTACCGTCGAGGCGCTGCGGCGCTCCATTTCAAACCGTCTCATGTACGGTGTCGGCAAGGACGCCGTGGCAGCGCGTCCGCAAGATTGGCTCCACGCGGCGGCGCTCGCCGTGCGCGACCGGCTCGTCGCGCGCTGGATGAAGACCACGCGCATGCAGTACGAACAGGATGCGAAACGGGTCTATTACCTGTCGATGGAATTCCTGATCGGCCGCACGTTCACGAATGCGTTGCTCGCGCTCGGCATCTACGACCCCATGAAAGAAGCGCTCGCCAGTCTCGGCGTGGACATGGAAGCGCTCACCGATCTCGAACCCGACGCCGCGCTCGGCAATGGCGGCCTTGGCCGGCTCGCCGCGTGCTTTCTCGATTCGATGGCGACGCTCGGCATTCCCGGCTTCGGCTACGGCATTCGCTACGAGTACGGCATGTTTCGCCAGGAGATCGTGGACGGCGAACAGGTGGAGGCGCCCGACTACTGGCTGCGCGCGGGCAACCCGTGGGAATTTCCGCGGCCCGAGGTTCAGTATGTGGTGCACTTCGGCGGGCGCACGGTGCAGCGCGAAGGCCGCATCGAGTGGATCGACACGCAGCACGTGAATGCGATGGCCTACGACACCGTGATTCCGGGCTTCGCGACAAGCGCGACGAACACGCTGCGCCTGTGGTCCGCGCGCGCCACGGAGGAGTTCGATCTCTTCGCGTTCAACCAGGGCGACTATCAGCGCGCGGTGGAAGCGCGCAACGCGTCGGAGAACGTCTCGCGGCTGCTGTATCCCGACGATTCCACGCCGGCCGGGCGCGAGTTGCGTCTGCGCCAGGAGTACTTCTTCGTCTCCGCGACGATGCAGGATCTGATTCGCCGCTATCTGCGCACGCACAGCACTTTTGGCCGGTTTTCCGAGAAGGTCGCGGTGCACCTGAACGACACGCACCCCGTGCTCGCCATTCCCGAGCTGCTGCGGTTGCTGGTCGACGTGCATCACGTACCGTGGGACAAGGCGCTTGCCCACGTGCAGGAGATGTTCTCGTACACCAATCACACGCTCATGCCCGAGGCGCTCGAAACGTGGGACGTGGAACTGCTCGCGCGTCTGCTGCCGCGTCACCTCGAAATCATCTTCGACATCAACGCCGAATTCCTCAAGCAGGTGAGCGAGCATTCGGACCACGACGTCGATCTGATCCGGCGCATTTCGCTCGTGGACGAATACGGGCAGCGGCGCGTGCGCATGGCGCATCTCGCGATCGTGGCGAGCCAGAAGGTGAACGGCGTATCGAAGCTGCATTCGCAACTGATGACGCGCGACATCTTCGCGGACTTCGCGCGCATGTACCCCGAGCGCTTCACCAACGTCACCAACGGCATCACGCCGCGGCGCTGGCTTGCGCAGGCAAGCCCCTCGCTTTCGTCGTTGATCGACGCGCAGATCGGCACGCACTGGCGCACCGATCTGTTCGAACTCGCGAAGCTACGCGAGCTGCGCAACGACCCTGGCTTCATTGAGGCGTTCCGCGAAGCGAAGCGGCAAAACAAGATACGCCTCGGGCATCGGCTCATGCACCAGACGGGCGTGTCCTTCGACCCCGACGCGCTCTTCGACCTGCAGGTGAAGCGCATTCACGAATACAAACGCCAGTTGCTGAACGTGCTGCACGTGATCGTGCGCTACAACCGCATTCGCGAGAACCCGCAGCGCGACTGGGTGCCGCGCGTGGTGATGTTTGCCGGCAAGGCGGCGTCCGCGTATCGCATGGCGAAGACCATCATCAAGCTCATCAACGACGTCGCGGCAAAGATCAACAACGACCCCGCGGTGGGCGACCGGCTGAAGGTGGTGTTCGTGCCGAACTACGGCGTGAGCGTGGCCGAGCTGATCATTCCGGCGGCCGATCTTTCGGAGCAGATTTCGATGGCGGGCACCGAGGCCTCGGGCACGGGCAACATGAAGCTAGCGTTGAACGGCGCGCTCACCATCGGCACGCTCGACGGCGCGAACATCGAAATTCGCGACGCGGTGGGCAAGGACAACATCTTCATCTTCGGTCACTCCTCCGACGAAGTGGACGACCTGCGCGCCGGCGGCTACCGGCCGCGGCAGATCTACGAAGAAAACGCGGAACTGCACACGGCGCTCGACCAGATCCGCACCGGCTTCTTCTCGCCTGGCGATCCGCTGCGCTTTTCGGACATCTTCCACACGCTCGTGGATTGGGGCGACCACTACATGGTGCTGGCCGATTTCGCGTCGTTCGCGAAGACCCAGGAAGAGGTGGACCGCCGTTTTCGCGATTCGCGCGCCTGGGACCAAAGTGCTATCGAAAACGTGGCCGGCATGGGCTTCTTCTCGTCGGACCGCACGATTGCCGAGTACGCGCACGACATCTGGCGCGTGAAGCCGCTGGAGAGGGGCTGAGATCTGCTGAGGCGATTGTGGCGCCGCGGGGGCGAGGCGCCACGGCCGGGGCGTCGCCGCTGCGGCTCTCGTTACTGCTGTTGTTGCTGTTGCTGCTGCGTTTTCGCCGCAGCCAGCGCGTCTTTCACCGCGCGCTCCACGCGTGCGACGAAATCGGCATCCGTACTCGACACCGCTTCGCGATCGCCCGCCGCGGTCGCGACAATGAGCCGATGCGTCACGTCTTGGGTCGTCCATGCGAGCCCGCCCACCACCACGAGCATGGCGCCGCACACGAGCGCGGCCGCCGTGCCGAACCAGCCGCCCGCGATGGCAACGGCCACGCCGCACAGGCTGATGACCGTCGGCACGACGCGGTTCTTGCCCACCGTGATGACCCGCACGTCGTGCACGTCACGCAACGTGAAGACCTGCCCGGCCGCGGAGATTGCGTTGCGCGTGACGGAGACGCCGCGTTCGTTGAAAGGAGTATCCATTGCCATTGCTTCGTTACCCAATGCCTGAAAGCGCTGCATGCGAGTGCTGCATGAGCCGGAAGGGCGAAGGGTACCAGAAGCGCGATGGAGACCGTAAGAAGCGCACCGCCGCCCGAAAAGGACGCGAGCCGCGCGCAAAAAGAAGCGCCCCGAAGGGCGCTCTGCTGATGCGTGGGCGACGCACCGCGTAGCGCGTGCGCCACCGGCAAGATGTGCCGCTTAGAACTTGTGGCGAATGCCCACGCGCACGGCGACCTGGTTGTCCGACGTGCCGGACGTATTGAAGTAGCTCGTGCTCGAACCAATCTGCGCCGGCACCTGCGTGCCGTTCGCGAGGTGGCCCGATGCCTGCTCGTAGACGCCGAGCAGGTACACGTCCGTGCGCTTGCTGAGGGCGTAATCCACCACGGCGTTGACCTGGTTCCAGTGCGCCGAGAAGAGACCCGACGAGCGCGAGTACGTGTAGCCCGCCGCTGCAGACAGTGCCGGCGTGAACGCGTACTTGCCGCCGAATTCGTAGGCGTTGTACATCGTCGACGAACCCGTGATGGGCGAGAGCAGCGTGTTGGTCCACAGGGCCCACAGCGTGGCCGGGCCGAACGCGTAGCGTGCGCCGATACCGAACGAACGCAGGTCTTTGATGGTGCCCGTGTTGATGCCAAAGATCGCCGTCGTGAACGCAGGCGACGCCTGGCTCGGGAAGCGGATGTCCGTATAGGCCGCGCCGATGCCGAGCGGACCCGCGGCGTAGTTCGCGCCGAAGCTGTATGCGCGCGACGAACCGGCGACCGGGTTGGCCGTCGTGCCCGTCTGCGGCGCGCCCGCGAATGCGCCGGCCTGGTTCGAGAAGCCGTACAACGCGCCGAACGTGAAGCCTGCGAAGTTCGCGCTGCTGAACTTGACCGCGTTGTTGATGCGGCTCGACGTGAGCTGGTCGATGTCGTTGACGTGGTAGGCGTAGTTGCCCGCTGCCGTCAGACCGCCCGTGGAGTAGCTGCCGCCCAGGTAGTCGGTCGTGAACGAATACTGGCGACCGAAGGTCAGCGAGCCGACGTCGGTTTTCGACAGACCCACGAACGCCTGGCGCCCGAACATCGCGCCGCCCTGGCCCAGCGTGCCGTTACCGCTGTTGAAGCCGTTTTCGAGCACGAAGATCGCCTTCAGGCCACCGCCCAGGTCTTCCGTGCCGCGCAGGCCCCAGCGGCTGCCTTGCGCGACGCCGTCGTCGTACTTGAACAGCTTGTCGCTGCCCGTGGAGGTCTTGCTGTTGTTCACGTAGCTGATACCGGCGTCGATCAGGCCGTACAGCGTCACGCTGCTTTGAGCGTGGGCGGTGCCGCCAAGCGTGGCGAGAATAGCGGCGGTCAAGACTTTCTTGTTCAAGGCGTGTTCTCCAGGAGAAAAGAATGCAATAGCCGCACCTGATCTTCGGCAGGTCATGCGACGGGCTGCAATGTAAGGGCCGGCAACGAAAGGAATGTGACAGCAAGAATTTCGGAGGGAGTTGTGGTGCGGACGCTACATAGCGATGGCGTCGCATAGGCAGCGAGGCGCGGGACAAGAGCGCGACTGAATCGTGCAGAACGAGACTGCGCAGCGGCGCGCAAGCGTTTGCGCGTGCAACCACCGCGAGTCAGCGAAGGGAAAGGGGCGACGAGGGAAGACAGGACGGATGAAGCGCGATGGCCGGCGGGATACCGAAGCCGGCCATCGGGTCATGCGTTGCGAGAAGACGTTGCGAGAAGGGGGTTGCGAGAAGGGGTTGGGTTGAGGCGTGGCGTTGAGCCGCAGAGTCACCCCAATAACGGGCACCGCCTATGAATGGCGCCCGCGACGTTCACTGCGAGAGCAGCGACCCCGTGCGGATGGGCGTTGCGCCGGCCACGCGCGCCACTTCCATGCCCGCCGTCGCAAGGCGTGCACGGTGCCGCGCGTAGAGCACGCCGCTCACGGTGCATTTGAGTGTGGTGATTTCGTCCGTGAGCGGGTCGACGATATCCGCGATAGCCGTGCCCGCTTCCACCCACTCGCCGTACAGGGCGCGAAACACTAGCACGCCGCTCGCCGGCGCGACGATGGGCTCCGTGCCGGCGAGCGGCGTGGCGTCGAACGCGAGCGGCGGCAGCGGCGCGGCCGTACCGTCGATCACGCCGCGCAGCGTGAGGTACTCGATGATTCCTTGCGCGTCTTTGTCCGCGAGTTCGTACGAGACGTCGGCCTGGCCGCGCAGTTCCACCGTGACCGAGATCGAGCCGTTCGGAATCGGGAAGCGGTCGCCGAAGCGTTCGCGCAGATCGGACCAACAGAAGCTGTGAATCTCGTCGAACGGATTGCCGATGGAGTTGAGCGCAAGCAGCGACGTCTTCGCGTCGAGATAGCGCGCGAGCGGCTCCACGTCGTCCCAGAGGTCGGGGTTCGTGTACAGATGCAGCGCCGCTTCCCAGTCGCAATGCAGGTCGAGCACGACGTCGGCGTCGTACGAGAGGCGTTGCAGCGCGAGGCGTTGCGAATCCAGTTCCGTTTTCGGGTGCTGCGCATCGAGCACTTCGCGCATCGTCGCGCGAATGGCGTTGCGGTTTGCCTCCACGTCGCCGGTGAGGCGCTCTTCGATATACGGCAGCACGAGCGCGGCCAGATCGTAGAAGTTGCGATTGAAGTTTTGCGCCGTGTTCGATTCGAAGCGGCCCGCAAGGTGGCCCAGCACGTGCTGGTTCAGGCCGATCGGGTTCGGTACGGGCACCACGACCACTTCGCCGCGCATCTTGCCTGCGGCCTCGAGCGCGGCGAGCTTGCGGCGCAGCGCCCACGAAACCAGCATGCCCGGCAGTTCGTCGGCGTGCAGGGACGACTGGATGTAGATCTTCTGGCCGCCGGCAGGGCCGTAGTGGAAGCTCGTGATCTGGCGGGCGGTGCCGAGCGTCGGCGAAATCAGCGGATGGTTCCTGGTCTGCATGATCGATGGGGTCCGTGCAGCGCGTGCCGCACGAAAGACAGTTGAGGTGGCGTTGAGGGAATCCGCCGATCTTAGCCGATATGGGCACGCTGTGCGGAGCGTGCCGCGATGAGTCGCGCCTGGGGCCTGGTTCAGGCGCGCTTGCGGCGATACGGCGCGCCAAAA
This sequence comes from Paraburkholderia sp. SUR17, assembly GCF_029536165.1. Classification (NCBI taxonomy): domain Bacteria; kingdom Pseudomonadati; phylum Pseudomonadota; class Betaproteobacteria; order Burkholderiales; family Burkholderiaceae; genus Paraburkholderia; species Paraburkholderia sp. SUR17. The sequence goes on along the minus strand of NZ_CP120509.1, from coordinate 2,061,575 downwards.
CAAAACGGGCCGCGCGTATCGCGCAGCCCGTTTGCGTACTCCTGGTTCATGCGGCCGGTCCGTGCAGCCGGTACGGCGTGTGCCGCAACCGGCTGTAGGGGAAACAGCGCGGAGAACCGCGGAATCAGCCGCCGTACACGTCGAAGTCGAAGTACTTCTTCTCGAGCTTCTTGTAGGTGCCGTCCTTGAGGATGTCGGCGATCGCCTTGTCGATCTTCGCCTTCAGGTCGGTATCTTCCTTGCGCAGGCCGATGCCGGCACCGTTGCCGAGAATCTTCGGATCGACGAGGTCCTTGCCCACGAACTCGTAACCGGCGCCGCGCGGCGTCTTCAGGAAGCCGATGTCGGCCTGCACGGCATCTTGCAGCGCTGCGTCGAGGCGGCCCGACAGCAGGTCGGCGTAGACCTGATCCTGGTTCTGGTACGGCACGACCTTGGCGCCCTTCGGCTCCCAGTAGGTCTTCGCGTACGTTTCCTGGATCGTGCCCTGCTCGACGCCCACGGTCTTGCCCGCGAGCGATTCAGGCGTCGGCTTGATGCCCGAGCCCTTCTTGGCGACGAGGCGCGTCGGCGTGTTGAAGAGCTTCGACGAGAACGCGATCTGTTCGGCGCGTTGCGGCGTCATGGACATCGACGACAGCACGCCGTCGAACTTCTTCGCCTTCAGTGCGGGGATCATGCCGTCGAAGTCGTTTTCCACCCAGACGCACTTGGCTTTCAGGCGCGCGCAGATTTCATTGCCGAGGTCGATATCGAAGCCGACCAGCTTGCCGTCGGAGGCCTTCGATTCAAACGGCGGGTAGCTGGCGTCGACGCCGAAACGAATCGTCGTCCAGTCTTTGGCATGGGCGCCCGCCGAAAGGGCAAGCAGGGCAACCGTCACGGCCGCAAGCAGTTTTTTCACTGTTTTTACTCCTCGGAGTGGTTCGAATAGCCATGCGCGCGGTTGTGCCGCCCGCAGGGCGGAGGGTGGCGCCTGTCGCGCCCGGCCCCTGTTATGGCCGCCGGCCGGCGGCCAGCAGAGCGCGCCAAGCTTACCAAGTCAAAATTAAAGCGGAGCTAGTGTAATACCGGATGGCGCGGCCAAGGCAGATCGCGACACGGCGCAGCACGGCTTCTTTTGCGCGGGCGCGACAGCCGTGCGTGGCGGGCTTTACAAGCCTGTTGCGATGCGGCAGGGCGGCACGCGATGAAGGCGTCCCGAAAGGTCGCTCTAGAGGCGCGGCTGCGACTTTATGCCAGACGTATGTCGCGCGCGCCTCTGCTCATGCCCCGCGGTGCTCAAACGATGCGCTGGCCGGCGCGATACGTGGCGCGCGGAACGGGCAGCGCATCGAGCATGGTCACGCGCACCATGTCCGCCCGCAGGCCCGGCTCGATCGCGCCGCGATCCGTCAGACCGGCGTGGCGCGCGGGCTCCGACGAGACCGTGGCCAGTGCGCGCGGCAGGCTCCAGTCGGCCTTGTGGACCAGTTCGAAGGCGGCGGTGAGCAGGCTGGAGGGCACGTAGTCCGAGGAGAGGATGTCGAGCAGGCCCGCCTGCGCGAGTTCGAGCGCCGACACGTTGCCCGAATGCGAGCCGCCGCGCACCACGTTCGGCGCGCCCATCACGGTGGCGATGCCGCGTTCGCGCGCGGCCTGCGCCGCGGCGCGCGTGGTCGGAAATTCGGAGATCGCGACGCCCTCGGCGGCGGCCTGCTCGACGTGTTCCACGAGCGTGTCGTCGTGGCTTGCCACCGGAATGTTGCGCGCCTTGCAGCGCGTAACGATCTGATGGCGATGCGTGTCGGCGAAACGCTGCTGTTCGTCGGCCAGTTCGGCGAGCATGGTGGCCGCCTGCTCGTCGGTCCATTTGCCGTGCCGTTCCTGATAGCGGCGCCATTGCGCGGGGTCGTGCCACTGGCGCTGGCCAGGCGTGTGATCCATCACGGACGCGAGCCGCATCAGCGGATGCGTGCACAGTTCGTCGAACAGCTCGACGACGTCTTCGGTCGCGATCTCGCAGCGCAGGTGCAGGAAGTGCTCGGCACGCAGCAGTTGCCGCGTGGCGAAGCGTTCCAGCGAGGCCGCGCAGCGCATCTGCACGTCGCGCCCGCGTACGCCCACCGAAAGGCGCGTGCCGATGGCGAGCGCGTCGAACACGGTCGTGATGCCTGCGGCGGCCACCTGGGCGTCGTGAATCACGAAGGCGGCGTCGGTGTTCCATTGCACGCCGGGGCGCGGCGCGAGATGTTTTTCGAGATTGTCCGTATGAAGCTCGATCAGGCCGGGCAGCAGGTAGTCACCGGCCCAGTCTTCGGCTTCGGGCGCCGAGGTGGTGCCGCGCTGGACCTCGCGGATCGTGCCGTCCTCGATGCGCACCACGCCTTCGAATACCTCGTCTCGCGTCACGATGCGAGCGTTCTTGATCAACATCGGTTGGCTCCTTGTTCTGCGGGCCGCGTATGCAGGACCGCTTTCGTTCGGCATAGTCGCGTCGCTCAATGCAGCGCGGCCGGTGTGAGTGCGTTCGCGCCGCAAGACAAAGGCGGCTGTAATTCGAGGCGTCGCGTGGCTACTTTCAGGCGCGTGTCTTCGTCATGGAAGATACCGACAATTGCCGCACCGCGCTCGCGCGCTTCCACGATCAAATCCGCCACGACGTCGCGATTTTCCGCATCGAGCGAGGCCGTGGGTTCGTCGAGCAGCAACAGCGGATGGCCCGCGATCAGACCGCGCGCAATGTTCACGCGCTGTTGCTCGCCGCCCGAAAACGTGGCGGGCGCGAGCGGCCACAGTCGCTTCGGAATGTTGAGCCGCTCGAGTAGCGCCGCGGCGCGATGCTCGGCTTCGTCTTCGGGCACGCCGCGCGCCACGAGCGGCGCCGCGACGAGCGCGAGCGTGGGCACGCGCGGGATCACACGCAAGAACTGGCTCACGTAGCCCATCATGTGACGGCGCAGATGCAGCACGTCGCGCGGCTCGGCGTTCGTGATGGCGATGCAGTGTGCGGCGGGGTTCGTGCGCGTTGAGTCTTCAGCCGCGCATTCGGCACCATCGACTGCCGCCCCGCAGCGCACGGCAATCGTCCCCGCACTCGCAAGGTAATTGCCATACAGGCAGCGCAATAGCGTGCTTTTGCCGGCACCCGAAGGGCCGACCAGCACGACACACTCGCCGCGTGCGACGTCGAGCGACACGCCCGCGAGCGCTTCGATTTCGATGCCGCCCTGGCCGTGCAGCGTGAAGGTCTTGTGCACGCCGACGGCGCGCAGCATGAGCGCGGGCTGATCGGCGAACGCACGGGTCATGTCGTGCGTCATGGCATGCGCGTGCGGTTCTGCGAGAGAAGGAGTCATGGGCACATTCCGGTTTCCGGTATTTCCAGTAGACAGTGCAGGGCGTGCGTCATACGGGCAGCACGGACGAAACGAGCGTCTGCGTGTACGGATGCTGCGGATCGTCGAGCACCTGGTCGGTCAGGCCGGACTCCACCACCTCGCCGCCTTGCATGACCATCAACCGATGCGCGAGCAGTCGCGCCACGCCGATGTCGTGCGTGACGATCAGCACCGAAAGATGCAGCGTGCCCGTGAGCGTGCGCAGCAGATCGAGCAGGCGTGCCTGCACGGAGACGTCGAGGCCCGCCGTGGGTTCGTCCATGAACACGAGGCGGGGGCCCGTCACGAGGTTGCGTGCAATCTGCAGCCGTTGCTGCATGCCGCCTGAAAACGCGGTGGGCAACTCGTCGATGCGCGAAGGGTCGAGTTCGACGCGCGTCATCCATTGCGTGGCGTTGTCGCGAATCTGCCCGTAGTGGCGCGCGCCCACCGCCATCAACGGCTCGCCGATGTTCGCGCCGGCCGAGACGCCGATCCGCAGTCCATCGCGCGGATTCTGCTGCACGAAACCCCATTCGGTGCGCATGAGCAGACGGCGGCGCGGTTCGGAAAGCGCGAACAGGTCCAGCGTGTCGCCGTGTGCGGTGGTGTAGTGCAGCGTGCCCGCGTCGGACGGCGTGCGCAGCGCGAGTGCATTGAGCAGCGTCGTTTTTCCCGAACCCGATTCGCCCACGATGCAGAGCACCTCGCCGGGATACAGATCGAAGCTCACGTCGCGGCAGCCGTTGCGGCCGCCATACTGCTTCGTGAGATGACGTGCGCTGAGGAGCGGTTTCATGCGGCGTCTCCTGTCGCGGTGTTCGCGCAATTTTCAGCGGACTCGCGGCGCGTGTGGCAATAGTCGCTGTCCGAGCAGACAAACATGCGCGTGCCTTCGTCGTCCACGATCATTTCATCGAGAAAGCTCTCGCGCGATCCGCACAGCGCGCACGCATGCTCCCAGCGCTGAATCTCGAACGGGTGATCGTCGAAGTCGAGACTGCGCACGTTCGTGTACGGCGGAATCGCGTAGATGCGGCGTTCGCGCCCCGCACCGAAGAGCTGCAACGCAGGGTTGCGATGCATCTTCGGGTTGTCGAACTTGGGGATGGGCGAGGGCGAAGTCAGATAGCGGCCGTTCACGATCACGGGGTAGTCGTAGGTGGTCGCAATGCTGCCGTGGCGCACGATGTCCTCGTAGAGCTTCACGCTGATGAGGCCGTAGTCCGCAAGCGCATGCATCTTTCGCGTTTCGGCCACGCGAGGCTCGAGCCGGAACAGCGGCTCGGGCATGGGTACCTGGTAGACGAGAATCTGCTTCTCGGTGAGCGGTGTTTCGGGAATGCGATGGCGTGTCTGGATGATGGTGGCGTCCGCGGTCTTGCGCGTGGTGGCCACCGCCGCCGTGCGTGCGAAGAAGCGGCGAATATTGACCGCGTTCGTCGTTTCGTCGGAGCCCTGATCGATCACCTTCAGCGTGTCGTGGCGACCGATGATCGACGCCGTCACCTGGATGCCGCCTGTGCCCCAGCCGAAAGGCAGCGGCATTTCGCGCGATGCGAACGGCACCTGGTAGCCCGGCACCGCAACGGCCTTGAGCACGGCGCGGCGAATCATGCGCTTGGTCTGCTCGTCGAGGTAGGCGAAGTTGTAGCCTTCTGCGTCGTGCGACGCTGGGCCCGACAGTGTTTCAGGCGCGTTCATGCGCTTGCTCCTTGTCTTCGTCGTGTTCGCTTTCGCTGCGCGCGACGTGTGCCACGGCGTGTTCCCTTTCTCGTGGCGCAATGTGTGAGGCATCGTGTTGAGCCCGCTGCTCGGCACGCAGCCGCCGCACGAGTTCGAGTTCCGACTGGAAGTCGACGTAGTGCGGCAGCTTCAAATGCTGAACGAAGCCCGACGCTTCCACGTTGTCGCTGTGCGAGAGCAGGAATTCCACGTCCTGGGTGGGCGATTCGACCGGCTCGCCGAGTTCATCGGCGCGCAGCGCGCGGTCCACGAGTGCCATGGCCATCGCCTTGCGCTCCGCGTGTCCGAACGCGAGGCCATAACCTTGCGTGAAGGTGGGCGGTACGTCTTTGCTGCCCGCGAACTGATTCACCATCTGGCACTCGGTCACGTCGATTTCGCCAATCACCACCGCCTCGCCCAGTTCGTCGAGCACCATCTCGACGTCTACCGACCCAAAGCGGATCTCGCCCGCGAACGGATGCGAATTCGCGTAGCCGCGCTGCGTGGCGTAGCCCATCGCGAGCAGGAAGCCTTCGTCGCCGCGCGCGAGGTTTTGCAGACGCGTGGCGCGATCTGCGGGGAATGCGAGCGGCTCGCGCGTGAGGTCGCCGGGCTCGCGGCCTGCAGGCGAGGGCACTTCCTGTTCGATCAGGCCTTCGCGATCCAGCAGCGCGACGACGCGAGGCATGGAACTGGCGGCGGGCGCGTGGCGGGTGTTCATGCTTTCCAGAGGGGGGCGTGCATCTTGCGGCGCGTCCGTTGCATGAACCGTATTGCCTTCTTCATCCGAACCTTCAGCCAGCAACGCGAAATCGAGCAAACGCTGCGTGTAATCGTAGGTCGCGCCCAGCAACTGACCGCCGGGCACGTCCTTGAACGTAGCCGAAATGCGGCGTTCTATCTGCATCGCTTCGGTTTCGATGGGCAACGTGTAGCTGAAACGCGGCACCGTGGTGCGCCACGCGCGCAGCAGAAAGATCGCTTCCACGAGGTCGCCCGCGGCCTGCTTGATGGCGAGCGCAGCCAGTTCTTCGTCGTAGACCGAGCCTTCGGTCATCACACGCGCCACGGCAAGACGCAACTGCTCGCGAATCTGCCGCACGCTGAGTTCGGCGACGCGCGTGTCGCCGCGACGTGCCTCGTCGAGCAGACGCCATGAAGCCTCGATGGCGCGCTCGCCTCCTTTGACGGCGACGTACATCAGTTCACCTCCGCGAGCGTGGTGCGCGGCAAGCCGATGAGCGTTGCGCCGCAGACGAGGTAGCAGTCGATTCCGCACGGAAAGAGCGGGCCCAGCGCAGCGCGTTCGTGCCAGAAGCGCGCGGGCAGGCCAATGGGTGCGATGGTGTGCGTATGCTCGATGCCGGGGCCGCGCAGCACGACCCGCGTGCCGCCCGTGAGCGCGGTGACGCGGATCAGCAGCGTCGCCGCGTGTTCGGGCGATTCCGGTTCCCCCAGCGAAAAGCGCTCGAGCGACGGCAACGTGTCCGCGTCGTGCACGTAGGCGAATGCGGCGTCGTGCGCCTCTTCGGTGAGCGGCGCGCCAGTGTGAAAGCGCAGCGCAGAACCGAGCACCGCGTCGGGCTGCGCGAGCCACACGGGCGTGGAGTAATCGCAAAGCGCGAGCAGCGCGGCGAATGCCGCAAGATCGGCGCGCGAACGCAGGCTGCCCGAGGTATCCGCGGAGGGCAGCGGCGTTTCGATCGTGCCGACTCTGCCGGGGCGCGAGAGAGCGTCGAGCAGCGTGCGGAAGACCACTTGCGTGTCGTGAACGGGATCGGCGAAGCCGGGCGTCAAGGCGGAAAGCGCAATCTGCGCCGCATTCGCTGTGGGGTGGGCCATATTCGTTGCAGTCGGTTCGTTCATCAGTCGCCCCGCACCATGGTGAAGAATTCGACACGCGTGGAGGCCACCGCCTGTTCACACGCCGAGCGCGCTGCGGCAATGCGTGCCGCAAGCGGTTCAATCAACTGCGCGTGAAGTTGCGCGTGCCGATCGGGCAATTGAAGCAGCGCGTCGGCAAGCGCCGCGAGTTCCGCGCGCCGCTTGTCGCGGCCCAGATGGCATGCCACGCCGATCGCAGCGTCGGCTGGCGTGTCGCTCGATGTGTCGCTATTCGCGCTGCGCAGTCGTAGCGTGGCGCGTGTGACCGTGGCTTCGCCCAGGTTGAATGCGTCGCCACTGCCGCCGACGCGACCGCGCACCATCGCGAGCCCGGTCTCGGGCCGGCGCAGCCAGTCGTAGGCGGGACGCGGCTGCCCTTCGAGCGCACGGACAAGGGCCGCTTCGAGTTCGGAGCGAGACGTGCGGGCAAGCACGGCCATCCATTGGCGCCGCGCTGAAGGCGTGGGTTGGGTAGGTTCAGCAGACGTTGCGTTCATCGACGATCCTCTCTGGCGCAATGCCGTGTGTCGAAACGGGCGGGGGGTGATGCAGTGCCGCCATTTGACCATCTATTCATCTAAACGTCTAGACGTTTAGAGGTAGAATTGTGCCTGTTCTGCGAGGCGTGGCTTTTCATACTTCCATCACGCGCTGCGCACTACAATGCGAGGTCGATTATTTGAACCTGGGGGAATGACAGCACCATGACATCCACCGACGAAGCAACGCGGGGCACGCAGCTCGAACGCGGCGCGGGCGTGGCGGTATGGCGGCAGATCGAGCAGATTCTGGCCGCTGAAATCGCGGCGCGCGGCTTCGGTGAAGACGGGCGCCTGCCCAGCGAAGGCGAACTCGCGCGGCGCTTCGACGTCAATCGCCATACCGTGCGGCGCGCCATGCTCGGACTCGCGGCACAAGGGCTCGTCAGCGTGGAGCAGGGGCGCGGCACATTCGTGCAGCCTGGCGCCATCGACTACACGATCGGCCGCCGCACGCGCTTCACCGAGAACCTGCGCCAGCAGCATCATGCGGCGGCGGGCAAGGTGCTGTCGTCGTCGCGCGTGAAGGCCGACCCTGCGGTGGCGAAGGCGCTGGGGCTGCGTGTGGGCGCGCTGGTCTATCGCATGGAAACGCTGCACGAGTCGGACGGTGTGCCGCTCACCTACGCACGCAGCTGGTATCCGGCCGCGCGTTTTCCCGACCTGCCCGCCGTCATGGATCGCGCGGGCGGCAGCACGAAGGCCTTTGCCGAATACGGCCTCACGGACTACCTGCGCAAGTGGAGCCGCATCGGCAGCGTGCTGCCCGACGCCGAAGTCGCACGGCGACTCAACATCAACCGGCAGCAGCCGGTGCTGTGGGTCGAGAACGTGGACGTGGATCCGGATGGCACGCCGATCAAGTACGGTGTTACGCACTTCGCGGCGGATCGCGTGCAACTGCTCGTGGAAAACGAGCTATGAGCGCGGGGGCCGCAGCAGGGTTTGCAGGCAACGCGCACGCGCAGTGGTCCTCTGAAGCGCGCTTCGCACTGTATTACGCGCCGCCGCGCGAGTCGCCGTGGTGGACTGAAGGGTGCGCGTGGCTAGGCCGCGATCCTGAAGTCGATGTGACGTTCGCCGCGCCCCAGCCGCCGGCTTTGCAGCACCCGCTGCGAGCGCTCACCGAGGCACCGCGCCGCTACGGCTGGCACGGCACGCTGGTGCCGCCTTTCCGTCTCGCGCCTGGTGTTGCGTCTCATCAGGCATTCGAGGCCGCGTGCAGATGGGCACAGCATCAGACCGGCTTCGACTTGCAGGCCGAGGCCGCCACGCTCGGCAATTTCGTCGCGCTTCGTCCGGCCACGTCGGAAGGTGACGCGCAGATGCGCGCGCTCGCTGCCGATGCACTGCGAACGCTTGCGCCGCTGCGTGCACCGCTCGCCGCGGCCGATCTCGCCCGCCGTCACGAAGCGCCGCTTACGCCGCGTCAGCGCGAGCTGCTCGATGCGTGGGGCTATCCGTACGTGTTCGAGGAGTTTCGCTTTCACATGACACTGTCCAGTTCGCTCGACGACGCCCACGAACGCGACACGCTGTGCGCCTGGTGGGCGCAGCGCGTGCCGCAACTCGGCGCGTTGCCGGTGCACGGCGCCGCGCTTTTCGTCGAACCCGCGCCGGGCGCACCGTTCGTGTTGTGGCAGCGCCTGCCGTTCGCGGGCGCCGGCATCACGGCACACATCGACGCCACGGCCAACGGAGCGCGAAGCCGATGACGAAGGGCAACTACGGCAACCTGATCTACGTGATGGGCCCTTCCGGTGCGGGCAAAGACGCGCTGCTCGGCTTCGCGCGCGAACATCTGAACGAGCCGCGCGTGCTGTTTGCGCACCGCTACATCACGCGGCCCAGCGGCAACGGCGAGAACCATGTGCCGCTCACGTCCGCGGAATTCGAGGCACGTTCGTCGCTTGGGCTCTTTGCGCTCGAATGGGCCAGTCACGGTTTGCGCTACGGGATTGGTATCGAACTCGACGCGTGGCTCACGCGCGGCTGCACGGTGGTCGTGAACGGTTCCCGTGCATATCTGGACCGCGCGCTGGAGCGGTACGCGCAACTGCACGTGGTTCATGTAGAAGCCGCGCCCGACGTGCTGGCTACGCGGCTCGCCTCGCGAGGCCGCGAGACCGCGGCCGAGGTTGCGGCGCGCCTCGCACGAGAGGCGCCGTTCCGTATGCCGGCAGGCGTCGCGCTGACCCGCATCGACAACTCCGGCTCGCTGCATGAAGCAGGGCGCGCGTTTGTCGAGGTCGTGCGCCGTATCGCCGGCTGAACGCAAAAAAATCTTCCCGTCGCGGTCGAAGCGGAAGGGGCTCGTTCGTCGTCGTAGAGGTACAGCCCATCACGCAAGGAGGAACCTCGACATGGAAACCTTCGACGACGACCTGCTCCGCTTCGAAGCACACGGTGCGCCATCGCTGCCCGCCGCCGCGGACGAGGGCTACGTGGATCACGACGGCGCCCGCATCCGCTACGCGCTGCACGGCAGCGGCGCGCCGGTCGTGCTGCTGCACGGCGGCCTGGGCCATGGCGGTAACTGGGGATACCAAGTGCCGGATCTCGTCGCGGCCGGGCGTTCCGTGCTGCTGATCGACAGCCGCGGTCACGGACGCAGCACGCGCGACGCGCGTCCGTTCACCTACGAACGCATGGCGTCGGACGTGCTCGCGGTCATGAGCGCGTTGCATATCCAACGCGCGCCCGTGGTGGGCTGGAGCGACGGTGCCTGCATCGCCCTGATCCTCGCGATGAAGGCACCTGAGCGCGTTGCAGGCGTGTTCTTCTTCGGCTGCAACATGGACCCGAGCGGTGCAAAGCCTTTCGTGCCGACCGACGTGATCGACCGCTGCTTTCGGCGGCATGCGCTCGACTATGCCGCGCTCTCCGCCACACCTGACGACTTCGACGCGTTCGTTGCCGCCGTGACCCAGATGATGCGCACCGAGCCGAACTACACGGCCGCGGACCTCGCCAAAATCCGCGTACCGGTGGCGATCGTCCACAGCGAGCACGACGAGTTCATCAAGCGCGAGCACGCCGAATATCTCGCACGCAGCATTCCGGAGGCGCAATGGATCGTGCTGCCCGACGTCAGCCATTTCGCGCCATTGCAGCGACCTCGCGCGTTTAATCGCGTACTGCAGAGGTTTCTCGAACGGCTCGCTCAACTGGGCGACTAACCCTGAGCGCATGCGAGCCATTCGCGCGTGCCGCGGGTCGCGGATAAAATGGGTCGGCCCGCTCCCGGCTGCTTCCAGCTGATTCACCTGATTTCCACCTGACTTCCAGGCTTGCCTGCATCCGTGTAGCAGCGTTTTATCTATCCGCACTCGATCCGCCATCCATGACGACGCATACGAACAGCATTCACGCCGTGCCGCAGGACGATGCCACCACGCCCAGGTTCTGGCGTGATGCCGCGTTGTCCTTTGTCGAGGCGCGCTCGGTGCGGGATGGCCGCAAGGTCTGCTACACGCGCCACACGCACGACACGTTTTCCATTGGCGCCGTCACAGGCGGGCACAGCACGTACCTGAACGGCTCGAAGGGCACGTCGCTCCAACCGATTGGCGCGGGCGCGGTGGTGGTCGTGAATCCGGAAGAGCTTCACGCATGCAACCCCGTGGCCGACGAGGCATGGTCCTATTGCATGATCTATGTGGACGTGCAGTGGCTCACGAATCTGCAGCGCGAACTCGGCTTCAGCCAAAACCTCGGTTATCGCGGCTTTGCCACCACGTGGACCACCGCGCCGCATCTGTATGCCGGACTCAACGGCCTGTATGCAACGCTTACCGATCCGCACGGCGATCTGTTGCACAAGCACGGCGTGGTGATCGACTTCTTCACGGACCTGCATCGCGCGCTCAACCCGGCCCCTTCGCGTGCCGACGAGGGAAACCTCAAGCTGGCGCGCGCGGCCGACTACATCCGCGAGCACTGCACGCGTGCACTGCGGCTCGACGAAATTTGCGCGGCGGCCGACCTGTCGCCGTCTTATCTGATCCGCGCGTTCAAGCAGCATTACGGCATGACGCCGCACGCGTGGCTCGTCAACCGGCGCGTGGATTACAGCCGCGCGCAGCTCAAGCGCGGCCGCGCCATTGCGGACGTCGCGATCGACGCCGGCTTCGCGGACCAGGCGCATCTGCAACGCGCGTTCCGGCAGTATGTTGCGGCTACGCCGGGGCAATATCGGGCGGCGATGCGCGTGGGCCAGGAAGCCTGAGCGTCGTGCTATTCGACGCTATCGTGGGCGAATAGCGAATAGCGAATAGCGAATAGCGAATAGCGAATAGCGAATAGCGAATAGCGAATAGCGAATAGCGAATAGCGAATAGCGAATAGCGAATAGCGAAGCGCGATGGCAAGTCGCGTGAACAGCGCTTCCGTCACGCGATGGCTTGAGCGAGCGGACGCTGCATCAGCGGCTGAAGAACTAGGCCATCAACAGATAAACCGCACTCGCGGCGAGCAAAACCGCCATCAAACGATTAAACAGCCTCACACGCCGCACGTCGCGCAGATAGCGGCTCAAAAACGAACCGACATACGCCCAGCTCGCGATCGACCCGTAGCAGATCAGAAAGTAGATCGCCGCGAATTCCCACACCCGGCTGTTTCCACCATAGGCCGCGTAGGCGCCCATGCCCGAGAGGCACGCAAGCCATGCCTTCGGATTGAGCCACTGCATCGTGGCGCCGGAGAGCAGCGAGGGCGCCTGGGTGGCGTCCGCCGTGTCGAGCCGGCCGTCGTCCGTGGCGAGCTTGAAGGCCATGTAGAGCAGGAACGCGACGCCTGCCCACTGGATCGCATGCGTGGCGCCTGGCCATCGCACCAGCAGTTCATGCAGTCCGAGACCCGTGAGTACGAGTAGCGCGGTGAAGCCCACCGTGGCGCCCGTGACGTGTCTGAGGCTCGCGGACAAGCCGTAGCGTGCACCGCTCGTGAGCGCCACGATGTTGACGGGACCGGGCGTGACGGACGTGGCGAGCGCGAAGGCCGCCATGGAAAGATAGATGCTCATGAGGCGCCGATACCTTGCGTGCTGGAAGAACGAGATCGCAAGGTACCGGCGGGCAGGCCGCGCGTATTGAAGAAAATTGCCCTGAGTACTCAGCGGCAGGCGTCGCGCGTGGACGGACAGATCACGCGCCCTGCGAATGCTGCGCGCGCACCTCGGTTAGCGATTGGCGTTGTCGTCCCGCGTCGTCGAAATTCGCGGGCGCGAGCCACGCTTCGAAGGCCTGTTTCAGCAGCGGCCATTCCTTGTCGATGATCGAGTGCCAGGCCGTGTCGCGGTTGCGTCCCTTGTAGACGATGGCCTGCCGGAAGATGCCCTCGAACTGGAAGCCGAGCCGCGCCGCCGTCTTGCGCGAGGGCGCATTGAGGCTGTCGCATTTCCATTCGTAGCGACGGTAGCCGAGCGTATCGAAGACATAGCGCATGAGGAGGAACTGCGCTTCTGTCGAGAGCGGCGTCTGTTTGAGAAGCGGCGAGAACGTGACGTGGCCCACCTCGATGACGCCATGCGCGGGTTCGATCCGCATGAGTGCCAGTGAGCCCACGGCCTTGCCCGTCTTGCGGTCGATCACGGCGTAGTGGCGTGGGTCGGTGCTCTGCGCCGCGGCTTCGGCGTGACGCCGATAGTCTTCCGGGCGCTCGAACGGACCCACCGCCAGGTAAGTCCAGTCGCGCACGTCGGCTGCGGCGTGATAGGCCGCGTAGAGGTCTGCGGCGTGACGGCCGGCGTCGAGCGGCTCAAGGCGGCAGTACGTGCCTTCGAGCGTGACCGCTTCGGGCACGGGGCGGGCCGACCAGCCTGGCACCGGCTCGCCGATGGGTTGTCCGTATTCGTTCATAAGCGCATTCAAAGGCGCGTTGGTAGGTGCAGACATGGCAGCCCCGTTCGGTTCGATGCGGCAAGTAGAAAACGGAAAACTCTAGCGTCGTCGCGGGCCGCGTTGAAGATCCACGGGCCGCGCATTCGATGGTGCCACGAACGCGGCTTTCATCCGTTCGGCGCGTACCCTGGCCATGCACTCGAAGCACTGACCTGGCGGCAGCGAAAGAGTAACAAAAGGTAACGCCTTGCAAGCTGAACCCCGCTGAGACCCTTGCCACACGGTTCGCGCGCCGATTCACCCCTTACCGGATTCACGAAGGTGACACGGTCGCGCCGGTATGCTGCCCGCCATTCGGCAGTGGCTGGAGCAGCAATCACGACGTGACGCTCTGGGCGAGCGTCACGCCCATCCAATCGACCGGACCCGCCGCAAGAAAGCACACCAGGCAGGACCCACTCGGGCCAACCCGGCCGACCCGGACCGACGAACACCCACCAGAAGCCAAGGCAACAAGATGAACGGAAGCTCAAGACCGCTTACGCGAATGCCGAAGGTGTCGAACGAGTCGTATGCATCGCGTGCGTCGCATACGTTGCATGTACCACTCCTGCGGCCCCTGCCGCGCGTGAATTCGCGCCGCGCGATCGCCTTACGCCGTTCCCCGCTTGCATGGTTCGCGGCCACGCTGCTCTCTGTTTCGCTCGCCGCCTGCGGACCAAGCGACGCGAACAACGAAAGCGCGAGCAACGGCACGGCCGCGAACGGCAACACGGGCAGTCCGCCTGCCCAGGCCGTGCAGTCCGCGGCCAACGCCCAGCTTCAGGCCGCGGCGCCTTCCGCCGACGGCCTCGCCTCACCCGTCATGCACTACGCGCAGTAACCGTTGCGCAGAGCCGCTCGGCGCGTGCCGTACTGAAGCGAGCGGACCTCTGTTTTTCCGTTGAAGCTTGCCCCTACCTCTGGACGAAACAAGATGACCTCGAAGAATCGTCGTGACTTTCTGCGTCTTGCCGCCGGCTCGGCCGGTGCTGCCGCGATGCTCGGCGCGCTGCCGCAAACCATTCGCGATGCGCTCGCCATTCCCGCTCACAACGCCACGGGAACGATCGAAGACGTCGGCCACATCGTGATCCTGATGCAGGAGAACCGCTCGTTCGATCATTACTTCGGCACGATGCGCGGCGTGCGCGGCTTCGGCGATCCGCGGCCCGTCACCCTGCAAAACGGCAAGCCGGTCTGGTACCAGCCGAACGGCGTGGGCGGCTATCTGCTGCCGTTTCATCCGGATGCGCCGAACCTCGGCATGCAGTTCGTGCAGGACCTGCCGCACGGCTGGACCGACACGCACGGCGCGTTCAACAACGGCCGCTACGACGGCTGGGTTCCCCACAAGGGCACCACGACAATGGCGTACCTCACGCGCAACGACATTCCGTTCCACTACCAGCTCGCCGACGCCTTCACGATCTGCGACGCGTACCACTGCTCGCTGATGGGCCCGACCGACCCGAACCGCTACTACATGTGGACGGGCTGGGTGGGCAACGACGGCTCGGGCGGCGGCCCCGTGATCTCGAATGCCGAAGCCGGCTACGGCTGGAGCACGTATCCCGAGGTGCTGGAGCAGGCCGGCGTGTCGTGGAAGATCTATCAGGACATCGGCACGGGGCTCACGGCAGCGGGTTCGTGGGGTTGGACGCAGAACCCCTACATCGGCAACTACGGCGACAACTCGCTCCTGTACTTCCACCAGTACCAGAACGCGCAGCCCGGCTCGCCGCTCTACGAGAAGGCGCGCACGGGCACGAACGTGAGCGCGGGCGGCACGCTGTTCGACGTGCTGCAACAGGACGTGTCGAACGGCACGCTGCCTCAGGTCACGTGGATCGTGGCGCCCGAGGCCTACACCGAGCACCCCAACTGGCCCGCGAACTACGGCGCGTGGTACGTGGAACAGGTGCTCAAGGTGCTGACGTCGAACCCGGAAGTGTGGAGCCGCACGGCGCTCTTCATCACCTACGACGAGAACGATGGCTTCTTCGATCACATGGTGCCGCCGTATGCGCCGTCGTCGAACGGGAACGGTGCCTCCACGGTGAGCACGGCCAACGAGATCTATGCCGGCGATTCGAACAACCAGGCCGGCCCCTACGGCCTCGGCGTGCGCGTGCCGATGACGGTGGTCTCGCCGTGGAGCCGCGGCGGCTGGCTCTGCTCGCAGGTGTTCGACCACACGTCGCTGATCCGCTTTATCGAACGCCGCTTCGGCCGCCAGTACAACATTCCCGAATCGAACATCACGCCGTGGCGTCGCGCGGTGTGCGGCGACCTCACCACGGCGTTCAACTTCGCGAATCCGAACGGCTCGTGGCCGCAGTTGCCCGACACCACGGGCTATGCGCCGCCCGACCGTCTGCGCCATCCCGACTACGTGCCGCTGCCGCCGCTCGTGCAGTCGCTGCCGCGTCAGGAGCGCGGGCTGCGTCCGGCGCGCGCGCTGCCTTACGAGCTGTTCGTGCACGGTCACGCGGAAGGCGAGAGCGGACGCTTCCGTCTGGAGTTCTTCAACCGTGGCGAGGTGGGCGCGGCGTTCTACGTGACCTCGCAAAGCCGCACCGACGGACCGTGGACCTACACCGTTGAAGCCGGCAAGAAACTTTCGACCGCATGGACGCCGCTTTCCTCCACGGACGACGTCTACGACTTCGCCGTGCATGGTCCGAACGGTTTCCTGCGCGAGTTCAAGGGCAACTATTCGGTGTCGACTGCAGCGGGCAAGGGCCGTCATGCACGCCTCGAAGTGCAAACGGGCTACGACGTGGCGAACGGCAACGTCTCGCTGCGCCTCGTGAATCGCGGCAGCACCGCGCGCCACATCACGGTGACGAACGCGTACGGCACGGGTTATCCGCGTGTGTTCACGGTGAAGCCCGGCGATCACGTGGAAGACTATTGGGACCTGCGCGGCAGCCACGGATGGTATGACCTCTCCGTGGTGGACAACGGCGACAGCGCGTTCCTGCAGCGCTTTGCCGGTCACGTGGAGACGGGGCGCCCGAGCGTCAGCGATCCGGGGATCGCCACGGTTTGAGGGCGCGGGTTTGATGTGATGGCCGGTTAGTGCCCGCTGGGCCTGGCCCGGCGTTTGAGTGCAGGTTGTGAAGCCGTTACGGTGCACTGCCGGTGCATGTGCCGTAACGGCTTCAGTTCATGGTGGCATCGGTTGCCATGAACTTTGTTGCAGCAGTTGTTCGATTCATGCACACGGGGGTGCAGGTTCATTCAAGCCTGCGTCAGACACGCCGTGTGCCATTCACCTCACTGCGCGCCTTCGGGCAGATGCTTGCGCTTCGCCAGTTCCTGCGCCATCGCGTAGTGCTGCTGGATCGTGGGCAGCGCCTTGCGTGCGGCGTCCTTCAACGGCTCGTTGCGCCCCGAAGCGATTTCCGCCTGGAACGCCGAGAGCGTTTTTTGTCCGCCGCCCAGCGCGACCTGTTCGATGTAGGCCTTGTCGAAGTCGGCGCCGCGCAGGTTCTTCACGCTGTCGAGTGCAGCCACGTCGGGGTCGTTCTTCGGCACGTCCACGCCACGCGGGCTGGCGGCGCGCAATGCGGCGGACACCTTCGCGTCGTCACTCGCCACGCGTTCGGCAAAGGCCTTGACGTCGCGGTCGGTGGAGCGCGCGGTGGCGATGCGCGCGGCGTCGATCTGCGTGGACACGCCCTTGGTGGCATCGGCAACGAACGCTTCGTCTGATGCGTGGAGTTTCGGGGCGTCGGCCGGTGATTGCGGCTGCTGCGCGTGGGCTGTGCCGGCGAAGGCGGCGAGAAGCGTGGTGACACAGACGGCAGAACGAGCGGCAGATCGAGCGGCGAGGGCGAGAGGCAAGCGGGTCATGAATTCTCCGTGTGAGGATGAAGGGCAGGGCACGAGGGCAGTGCTGACGGCCGTTCAAGACTTGCCGATGCAGCACCGCTTCGCGCCACGCGAATTGCCGGAGGGATTCTAGAAGCGCCCGCAGGGCCGAGGTGAAACGCTCATGTGGCTTGTGTAACCACGAGTAACGCTGCGGTAACGCTGCGGGCGATGCGGTCGAACGAATGCATGCGCGGCTACGCATCGATGTTCACGCCTTCGCGTTCAGGCACACGTCGTACCGTAGGCGGCCGCTTGAATCACATAACGCGCCACGCCGTCATGTGCCGTTATCGCCCCAGGTTGTTCACCGCTTCGTAGTGGTTGCGCTTGTTCTCGTACATCGCCTTGTCGGCGGCACGCAGCATGTCTTCGAGTCGCGTGCCCTTCTCGCAGGTCGCGCTGCCCATCGAGAAGCTGAGCCGCGGTCCCGTGTAGAACTGGTTGTTGAGCTCGACGAGCTTGACGATGCTTTCCATTGCCATCTCGGCGTCGCGCGCGTCGGCGCCGGGCATCAGCACCGCGAACTCGTCGCCGCCGATGCGCGCCGTCTGGAACGGCTTTTGCACCGCCTTGCCGAGCACTTCGCCGGCGCGGCGCAGCAGGGCGTCGCCCGCTGCGTGCCCGAGCTGATCGTTCACGGCCTTCAGGTTGTTGAGGTCCACGATGATCGCGCTCACCGGGAACGGCCCCTTGCGTTCCAGCCGGTTCAACTCGTCCACGTAGAACGAGCGGTTCTTGAGCTTGGTCAGCACGTCGTGCTTGCCGAGATATTCGAGGTACATCTCCGCCTTCTTGCGCGCCGTGATGTCCGTGAGCGCGAGCAGCACGAGGTCCCAATGTCCCTCGTGCCCCGGAAACACCGAGAACTGCAGGTGCACGTTGACCTCGTTGCCGTCCAGCGCGTAGTTGACCACTTCGCGCTGCTGGAAGAGCCGCCCCTCCCACAGGTCGATCAACTGCTCGCGAAAGTGCGGACGCATGTCGTCGCGGAACACGTCGGGCAGGCGCGAGAGCAGCGTCGCCTTGTCCGGCGACTTGAACATGCCGAGCGTGTGCTGGTTGACGTCGAGCACCTGGATTTCGGCCATGCAGCGCTCCACGAACTCGGGGTGTACGTCGGTGAACGTGCGAAAGTCCGTGATGCCTTGCATGCGCACTTCTTCGAGCAGCATCTTGATGGTCGAGAAGTTCTCGATCCAGAGCGAAACCGGCGAGTACTCGAACACGCCGCGCGCGTACTGCTCGCTTGCCGTGGCGCGGCGGCGCGCGTCTTCGAGTTCGGTGATGTCGTCGATGGCCACGAGCACGCGGTCCCATTGCGCCTCGTGCCCCGGCAGGATCACGCCCTTGAGCAGAATGTCGAGGCGCCGGCCGTCGAGCGTGTAGTTGACGCTCTTGCTTTCGAATGCCGTTTTGCCCGACCACATCTGCACGAGTTCGTCGACGTGCGCTTCCAGCATGTCGTCGCGCAGCACGTGATCGAGCCGCGACACCAACTCTTCGAAAGACTGCGCGCGGTAGAGCGCGAGCGTATGCCGGTTCACCTTCAGCACGCGGATGCACGCCGAGCACGCGGCCACCCGCTTCGTGTCTTCTTCCAGAAAGCGGCGCAGGTCCGTTACGCCCTCGGCGCGCCAGGCGTCGAAGAGCGCGCGCAGCTGACTGTAATCTTCGAGCCACAGCGAGGTGGGCGTGAGGTCGAAGAAATCGAACAGGGCGACGCCCATCGTTTCGAAGCTGGCCGGAGGGGTGGGGGAGCCTGGTTGCATGGCGGTCGGTAGGGACGGGTAGGTTCGGATGCTGATGCTACCGGTTCGAGGGGCATCGCGCTCGCATCGTTATCGTTTGGTTAACGGCAGCGCGGCGCGCAAGTTGAGTTGCCGCGCGTAGAGGGTTTTACCCAGCGGGGTTTTACCCATCGGCGCCTCGTTCGCCGGGTGTGGCGAAGCATTCGCGCGCGGCGCGCTGCAGGCACGAGACGAATTGCGCGGCGGCGGGCGTGGGCCGCAGATCGCGGCGCGAGATGACGCTCAGATCGTAACTGGGCAGCGTTTCTTCGATGCCGGCCGCGCGGATGCCGAGCGGCGCGACCATCGCGGCGAGCGGCCGGGTGAAGCAGCCGATCACGTCGGTCTGCGAGACGAGCCCGAGCGTCACGGCAAACGACGACGGCGCGCGCAGCAGCCGTTTCGGCACGGGCAGCCCGTGGGCGCTGAACATCGCCATCATCACGCTGTGCGGGAAGTGGTCGGCGCCCACGGTCACGATCCATTCGGTGTCCACGAGGTCGGCGAGGCGCCGCGCCTTCGCGAGCGGATGCCCGGCGCGCATGGCGACGACGAACTGCGTCGAGTAGAGCGGTTCCTGCACGAGGTCGCTATCGAGCGCCTGTACGTGGTGGATCGCCGCGATATCGAGGCTGCCGTTGCGCAGCCGCGCGACGGCGTCCGGCACCGTGACTTCCTCCAGATGCAGTTGCACGAGCGGCATGGCCGCGCGAAAGGCGGAGACGGCGTGCGGCAGCGCTGTAAGCGCGATGGAAGGCATGGTGCCCACGCTCACCTTGCCCGCCAGCTCGCCTTTCACCTGTTCCACGGCTTCGACGGTGCGTTGCATGTCGCCCAGCAGTTGCTCGGCGCGCGGCAGCAGCGCGAGCCCGCACGCCGTGAGTTCGATGCCGCGCACGCTTCTCACCATCAACTCGGCATTGAGCGCGTTTTCGAGCTCGCGGATGGTGTGCGTCACGGCCGGCTGCGTAATGCCCAGTTCGCGCGCGGCGGCGCGCAGGCTCTTGTGGTGGGCGGCCGCGACAAAGGCCTGGAGCTGCTGGAGCTTCATGGGCGACGGGGGTGAGGGTTAACCCTGTGATAAGCAAGCTTAATCGGGGTGAAAAAAACAGCATCTTATTCGAAGGAAATTGCGCCGATATAGTGCTCGCCCATCAACCAGGGTTCCCTGAAGGAGCCGCCGATGAGGAGTAACCGATGACCCAGGCCACACGTCTCACCGAAGTCGCCGACCTGCAGCCCGCGGCGGAAGCGCTGCGCGAAATTCGTCACCAGATTCACCGCCATCCCGAACTGGCCTACGAGGAAGTCGAAACGGCCGATCTCGTCGCGCAACGGCTCGAAGCGTGGGGCTGGCAGGTGACGCGCGGGGTCGGCAAGACCGGCGTGGTGGGCACGCTCAAGGTGGGTGATGGGGTAGGCAACAGCGCGCGCAGCATCGGCATTCGAGCGGACATGGACGCGCTGCCCATCGTCGAAGAGACCGGCTTGCCGTATGCGAGCGCCACGCACGGCAAGATGCACGCGTGCGGTCACGACGGCCACACCACCATGCTGCTGGGCGCCGCGCAGCATCTGGCGGCCACGCGCCGGTTCTCGGGCACGGTGCATCTGTATTTCCAGCCCGCCGAGGAAAGCGGCGTGGATAGCGGCGCGAAAAAAATGATCGAAGACGGTCTCTTCGAGCGTTTTCCGTGCGACGCCGTGTTCGGCGTGCACAACCATCCGGGCGCGGAGCCGGGCGTGTTCCTGTTTCGCAAGGGCCCGTTCATGTCGGCGGGCGACAAGGCCGTGATCGTGATCGAGGGCGTGGGCGGCCACGCCGCACGCCCGCATCTGACGGTGGACCCCGTGGTGGTGGCGTCGAGCATCGTGATGGCGCTGCAAACCATCGTCGCGCGCAACGTGGACCCGGCGCAGCCCGCGGTGGTCACGGTGGGCTCAATGCATGCGGGCACCGCGAACAACGTGATCGCGAGCACGGCGCGGCTCGAATTGAGCGTGCGCTCGTTCAGCCCCGACGTGCGCGCGCTGCTGAAAAAGCGCATCGCCGAACTCGCGCACGCGCAGGCCGAGAGCTACGGCGCGAAGGCGACGGTGGAGTACATCGAAGGCTATCCGGTGGTGATCAATTCGGAGGCCGAGACCGATTTCGCCGTCGAAGTGGCGCGCGAACTCGTGGGCCACGACAAGGTGGTGGCCCAGGCCGACCTGCTGATGGGCAGCGAAGACTTCGCCTTCATGCTTCAGAAGCGGCCCGGCACGTTCCTGCGCATCGGCAACGGCGTGGGCGAAGACGGCTGCATGGTGCACAACCCGCACTACGACTTCAACGACACCAACCTGCCGGTGGGCGCGGCGTTCTGGGCGCGGCTCGTCGAACGTTACCTGGGGCAGCGATGAGCACCGCCACGCAAACCGTTGCTCACGCCACCGTGTACGGCTTTTCGCGGTGATCATCGGCAAGCTGTATTTCCCGTCGGCGGATTCCACCAACTCGCTGCTGCTTTCCGTCGGCACCTTTGCGGCGGGCTTTTTCACGCGGCCGCTCGGCACGGGGCTCATCGCCATTGCGCCCACTTACGCGCAGATCGGCGTCGCGGCGCCGGTCGTCGTCAGTGTTCCGAGGTCAATCGCGCCAAGCGCCCCGCATCGCGCGCGCCGCGCTTCGTCCACCTACCGTTCCGACCAACATACCGACGCGCCCTTATTCAGTAGCTGATTTCCCCGTGTTCGGGCGAGTAACGGTCGCGCACGAACGAGTGGTGAGGGGCGAGGCATAAGACGAAAGAAATACGTTGTGCGGACTCAAAATGACGAGCCCGTTAATCGGGATTCGTGATTTAAGCCAACATTAGCCCGGCTTTAAAACTTGTCAAATCGAGGCTAAATATCTTTTGTGCAACGTCGCGTGATTTTTCTTGACAATTCCCCGGTTGCGATATTGGGAGAAATGGTGAAGCATCCATAGCCTGGCGACGGATATCCCGCTGCCGTCTCGCAGGAGTGCTCACTTGAATTCACGCGATCCGCTGGCACGTCCCGGCATAAACGTGCACCAGTATTACTCGCTCGACATACCGTCGTCGGGCGGTGCCGCGCTCGCCAATGTCTATGCGTTCGACGGCACGCGGGGCATGGGCGAGCCGACGAAGTACACAATCCAGTTCACGCATCCGCAACGCGACCTGCCGCGCACCGATTTCATCTTGAAACCGGCGTCATTCGTCATCCAGCCGCCGCCCGCGACCCGCTGGCATACGCCGGAAGACGCGCGCCGCGTTCAGGGCGTGATTACCGGATTTTCTCTCGTCGCCAGTAATCACGAACAGACGATGTACGAGGTGACGCTCGAATCACGCCTCGCACTGCTTCGCAATTCACCGCGTACCCGTTTTTTCCTGAACGAGAGCGAGCCCGAAGTTATCGAAAGGGTGCTCAGGGAGAACGGCTTTGACAAGGTGCTGGCGGACTACGTATTCAGCCTTTACTGCAGCTATCGCAAGCGGCTCATCATCACGCAGTGGCAGGAAGACGACCTCGCGTTCATTACGCGTCTTTGCAGGCGCATCGGCATCTGGTTCGTCTGCGAGACCGGCAAGCACTGTGAAACGGTCCGCTTCGGGGACGACTTCACGCATTACGTCCACGACCGCGAACGCCTCACCGTGCCGTATCAGGAGCCCAATGGCCTGCATACGGTTGGCCGGGAGTCCGTGCAGTCGCTCACGATGAAAACGAAGACGGTCCCCACGAAATTCACGGTGCGCAGCTACAGTCCCGAGCAGCCGAACAACCTGCGCATGGACGGCACGAAGGCGATCCGCGACGACCGGACGACCTACGGCGAGGCCTACACGTGGGGCCGCGACCTGGACGACGAGCAGGATGCGGCGCGCGAAGCCCTGCTGCGGCAGGAGGCGGCACTCGCTGAACAGGTGGTCTACACCGGAGAGTGTGACCTGCTGGACATGGCGCCCTCGTGCGTGCTCCGGTTATCGAACCGTGCCCTGCCGGAAGTGAAGCACGGCCTGCTGGTGGTGAGCATGAAGTGCAGTGCCTCGCTCAAGCAGGGCTACAAGGTCGCGTTCACCGCCATCCCGAGCGACCGCATTTACCGCATGCCCCTGAAGGAAGAGACGTGGCCGCGCATTCAGGGTGTTGTGACCGGCAAGGTTGCATCGACCCAAGGCTACGTTGGTCCCTATCTCGATGGACAGGGGCGCTACATCGTCAGCATTCACGCGGACGCAGACGGCAGGACGCCCGGACTGGAGAGTTGTCCGATGCGCCTCGCGAAGCCGTTCGCGGGCCAGGGACAGACGGGTTTCCACTTTGCCCTTGAGCCGGACACCATCGTGCTCGTGGGTTTTCTGTGGGGCGATCCCGACAGGCCCTATATATCCCAGGTGCTGCATACGGCACATCACACGGACCCGGTAGTGATGGGGTATCCGTGGGCGACGCGGCACACCATCCATACGCGCTCCAACAACACCTTGCAGATGGAGGACCGCCAGGGCAAGGAACACATCAAGCTCGCCACCGAGCACGGCAAGACGCAACTGAATCTCGGCTACGCGGTGGACCGGAACAACGCGGACCGGGGCGAGGGATACGAGCTTCGCACGGACCTGAAGGGGCACCTGCGCGCAGGCGGGGGGATGCTGGTCTCGACGGATGCCCAACCGGTTGCACGGGGACATCCGCGCGCGCAACTCTAAGGATACTGGAGTGGGTGGAGTCCTGGTGTCGGAGTTCTCGCGAGGTGGAACGAGCGGACATATTTGTTGTTCCTTGATGCCCGGAGTCGGCAAGACGATCAAGGTAGTGTGGCGCGTCGGTGGACGTCAGGACGACAAGTCCGTGTGGAAAACCTATAGCAGGAATGTAGTTGTGACAGGGGTGACATCGACGGATCGAGATGCCATGAACTTTCTGATCGTGCGATTCTTTCCGAACCACAATGTTGAAGCCGAATTTGTATTCGAGTCAGCAAGACCGGATGGCAAGCCAAGTCCGCGCGTCGATAAGCTGTTTTACGGTCAGCGCGTGATGCGCCACATGGGAGAGTAAAAATGCAGGACTGGCTGACGGACGATCCGATGCGCTTCCTGCGGTCAATGAAGACCGCCACGCAGTTGCATGCGGAAGAGTTCATGACCTGCACGACGTGCGAACAGCAGCCGTGGTTCAGTTTCTTTTTCGACGGTACGGGGAATAATCTCGCTATTGACGAGCCCAAACAGAAGCTTTCCAATATCGCTCGTCTGTACAAAGGCCATATCGCTGATGAGTTTCCGCTGATTGTTCCACTCTACTATCCTGGCGTGGGCACACCGCTCGATGCGAGCGATCCAGGCTGGTGGGAAAAAGTCCGCGATAGCGAAGTTTTGGGTGGTGGTGCCGGGTCGGGCAGCGATATTCGGTTAACGAAAGCAGAAGGGGAATTCAATCTCGCCCTCCGTCGTAACCACAAAGTCAGCCGCATCGACATCGCCGTATTCGGCTTCTCACGTGGCGCAACCCTGGCGCGCGCATTCGTGAACCGTCTGCTGAAGAAATGCACGATGAAGGACGGCGTACCTCACTGGCCGTGTCCGACAGCAGTGGACGGCGAATCCGCGCCGCTGCATTTCCGCTTCCTCGGCGTGTTCGATACGGTCGAATCGGTTGGTCTGCCCGCCCACAATCTTTCCGACCTGCGCTTGCAGGTGCCCGAGCAGGTCGAGCGGTGCATGCATTTTGTCTCCGGGCATGAACTGCGTGCCTGCTTTCCGCTGACGCCTGTGCGCGGCAGTAACGCGTTCTACGAGGAAATCGTTCTGCCGGGCGTGCATTCCGACGTTGGTGGCGGCTATCGTCCCGACGAACAGGCGCGCTCCGACCTGTTGGCGCGTATCGCCCTGAACCGCATGCGCCTTGATGCGGCAATCAGCGGCGTGCCGTTCGTCGCGCCGAAACTCGCCAGCAAGGAAATAAACGCACTGTTCGAGTACGACGAAGACGTAAAGGCGCTGTTCGATGAATACATGCGTACCGTGAACGCGACCGGCACGCTGGAACAGCAGATCTTCGCGCACATGCGCCTCTATTACGGCTGGCTGAAGGTCCGCTTCAACCAGCGACCGGCCGATATCTACAAGAATGTGCGTTCAGCTGATCCCGAGATACAGGCGCAGCTTGAACGGATCCGGCAATTCCACGAGCAGATGAAGATCGACGCGGACACCATGAACTGGCGCGCCTGGCTCACGCAGTTGTGGAAAAAAGATCGCAGCGAATACGACCGTGTGGTGGAAGCGGCTGGTGGTGGCGCGTCTCCTTTCAACAAGCCGCTGTCCAATGAGCAGCAGGCCTACTGGGACGCGTGGCTGAACCCGCCGGAGCTTACGCCCAACTTGGTCCGCTTCTTCGACCAGTACGTGCACGACTCGCGCGCGGGGTTCCTCCGTATCGACAGCAGCGGGTATCTGCGTGCGCGCCAGATCATCGACGTGGAGGGCAGCCGCCCCGCAGCAGTCCAGTCCGGTGCAACGCCGACGCGCAATGCCGGCGCAACGGGTTCACCGCAGGTTGCGCTTTCCGGGGCGTGATGGATACGGCAAGCCATCCGTACAGTGAGCAACGGCGCTTCTTTTCGGAACTGCTGGCGTATGTGCCGACGTTTCAGGACAACGCCGGTGACAAGCGCATCGCGACCGAGAGGACCGCAGGCGGGCGCGCGATTCTCTGCTACCGGTCGCCTGTCGATGCGCTGACCGAAGTCCTGCGATTCATCCAGATGGGCCAGCGGTTCGAGATCATGCCCGCGGAACAGGTACGGCAGGACGCTTTCCTGGATGCGGATGGGCATGGGCTGATCACCGACGTGCATCTCGCCTGGCTGGTCATCGACGGCCGGTTGCAGACCCGGCCGGGTG
Source organism: Paraburkholderia sp. SUR17 (assembly GCF_029536165.1). Classification (NCBI taxonomy): domain Bacteria; kingdom Pseudomonadati; phylum Pseudomonadota; class Betaproteobacteria; order Burkholderiales; family Burkholderiaceae; genus Paraburkholderia; species Paraburkholderia sp. SUR17. The sequence goes on along the minus strand of NZ_CP120509.1, from coordinate 2,035,591 downwards.
GCGCGCTGGGCGGCTATACCCGTCTGATGCATCACCGGGTGCACGTGCCGCCGAGCTTTGAGTTCGATGAACGGGTGCTGACGGAGGTCGCACGCCTGCATGAATGGGCTGGACTCTACGCCTGGCGCGAAACGCTTGATTACGTGCACACCTGGCACCCGGCCCGGCTCGTCCGTGTGGCTGCTCGTGCGTTGAAGTCAATCAGAACCGAAAAGCGCGACGCGCCGCAATGCCGGCAGGTTGCGCTCTTCGACCCGGAAGCAGAGCAGTGGCATTTTGTGCCATGTGGCACGACGGTGCCCTGACCGACTGGATAACAACAGATAGCAGGAGGAACGCGATGAACATTCGCCACGATATCCGCGACGGCGACGCCACAACTGCAAACGGGCGCGTAATCGCGACGGCGCGCAACGACATCATCGACGGCAGAGCAGCGGCGTATGAAGGCGATCCGGTCTGGTGCCCGAAGTGCAGCACTACGGGAAAGATTGTGTGCGTGGGCGAGCGCCTGCCGGAGCGGGGGCCAGACGGCAGGAAGTCTGCGCTCAACGGCGACTGGTGCCTGTGTGAGTGCCGCCCGAGCCCGCTGCTGATCGCGTCGCAGAACCGTTCCGCAGCCCGAGCATAGCAACCATACCCATTGGCGATTTCGCGGCAGCAGGATTCGCACACGTTCGACCTGGCATCGCCACGCGCTGACATACGCATGTTTTGCCGCCGTGCTTTACTGAAGAGCATCGGAAGCCTGGCGCCAACCGCTTACACTTCTGTTACACGGCGCAAGAGCCAAAGCAGGGCTACGGGCGCAAAGCCTTTAACCCATTGATTTTGCGATAGATATAGTCACCGCCGAGTTCCCCGTAGCGGCATGGCGCGTGCCGTTCGTGCTGGGTCTGCTGATCCGCGTGACGGGCAGCAAGCTCGCGCCGGCGGGTTATGTCGCGCTGTGCGTGCTGGCGTCGCTGGTGGCGGTCTCGCTGCTGCGCGAGACCGCGAAGGAAGCGGCGGACTGACGGCGAGGGCTGGCCGGCGCGCTCAGCCGCGCAGGGCCACCATCTGCGAAACGCGTTGCGCCGCCTGCTGAAGCGGCTCCAGAAAAGTCTTCACCATCTGTTTTGCCGAGGTGCGCTGCGCGTTGCCGCTGATGTTCATGGCCGCGATGACGCGCCCCTGGCGATTGCGGATAGGCGCCGAGAGCGAAATCAGGCCGCCTTCCAGCTCCTGGTCCACAATGGCCCAGCCTTGGCGACGCACCTGCGCGATGATCTTCTTCAACTCGTCCTTGTCCGTGACCGTGCGCGGCGTGTGCGTCTGGAGCGGCGAGGCGTCGAGGGTGGCGTCGAGCGCGGCTTCGTCGAGTGCGGAAAGCAGCACGCGGCCCATCGACGTGCAATACGCGGGCAGGCGGCTGCCGATCGAAAGATTGATCGTCATGATCTTGTGCGTGGGCACGCGCAGCACGTAGACGATTTCGGTCCGGTCGAGCACGGCCGCCGAGCAGCTCTCGTGAACCTCGGCCGACAGTTCCTCCATCACTGGCTCGGCAAGATTCCAGAACGGCATCGAGGTCAGATAGGCGAAGCCGAGGTCGAGAATCTTCGGCGTGAGCCGGAAGAGCCGCCCTTCGGTTTCCACGTACCCGAGCGTTTGCAGCGTGAGCAGGATGCGCCGCGCGCCCGCGCGCGTGAGACCCGTGGCGGCGGCGACTTCGGTCAGCGTCTGCTCGGGCCGCTGGGCATTGAAGGCGCGGATCACGGAAAGACCGCGCGCGAACGACTGCACGTACGAATCGCCGGGTTTGTCGGGCGCCTGGGCGGCGGTGTCGGGAACGGGCGTGAGGTCGTCGGGGGCTTGGCTCATAAACGCAAGGGGGGAAGGCGGGGACGGCGAGGACGGCAAAAGGCGCGCCGTTTCAGGAACCCGTGAAGATAGCGCATGCGTTTTGTTTCGCCAACCGCGCTTCGCGCGGATCTTGCGGCGGATGCGAACCTGCGGTGGGCACAGCGGCGGCCGACTCTGGCATTCCTGAAGCCCGACAGGCGGGCACGCTCGTCATGCGACGCGCAGGCGGCGATTCGGCTGCTGGAGCGCGCGCGCTGGTAGACCGCAGCGGTCCGGCGCGTGGCTTGACATGCCGGTCCGGGCAGGCCTACCATCGGCCTCAATGTTCGTTATACGATCTACAGTTCGTATATAGAACTTTTAGCCATGATCTGCCACCGGAGACACAGATGACCGAAGCCTTCCTGTGCGACGCCATTCGCACCCCCATCGGCCGCTACGCGGGCGCCCTCGCGCAGGTGCGCGCCGACGACCTGGGCGCCGTGCCGCTCAAGGCGCTGATGGAGCGCAACAAGGAAGTGGACTGGAACGCGATCGACGACGTGATCTTCGGCTGCGCGAACCAGGCCGGCGAAGACAACCGCAACGTGGCCCGCATGTCGTTGCTGCTCGCGGGCTTGCCGCAGGGCGTGCCGGGCTCGACGGTGAATCGTCTGTGCGGCTCGGGCATGGACGCCGTGGGCATTGCGGCGCGCGCCATCAAATCGGGCGAGGCCGGGCTGATGATCGCGGGCGGCGTGGAAAGCATGAGCCGCGCGCCGTTCGTGATGGGCAAGGCCGCCGCGGCGTTTTCGCGCGAGGCGGCCATCTACGACACCACGATCGGCTGGCGCTTCGTCAATCCGCTCATGAAGCAGCAATACGGCGTGGATTCGATGCCGGAGACCGGCGAAAACGTGGCGCAAGACTACGAGGTGAGTCGCGCGGACCAGGACGCCTTCGCGCTGCGCAGCCAGCAGAAGGCTGCGCGCGCGCAGGCCGACGGCACGCTCGCGCAGGAAATCGTGCCGGTCACGATCCCGCAGAAGAAGGGCGAGCTGGTGGTGGTTGCGAAAGACGAGCATCCGCGCGAAACGAGCCTCGAAGCGCTCGCGAAGCTCAAGGGCGTGGTGCGGCCCGACGGCACGGTGACGGCGGGCAATGCCTCGGGCGTCAACGACGGCGCGGCGGCGCTGCTGCTCGCGAGCGAGGCAAGCGCGAAGCGCTTCGGCCTTGTGCCGCGTGCACGCGTGCTGGGCGTGGCGACGGCGGGCGTCGCGCCGCGCGTGATGGGCATCGGCCCGGCGCCGGCCACGCAGAAGTTGCTCGCGCGGCTTGGCATGACCATCGGTCAGTTCGACGTGATCGAGCTGAACGAGGCGTTCGCCTCGCAAGGGCTCGCCGTGCTGCGCATGCTCGGCGTGGCCGACGACGATCCACGCGTGAATCCGAACGGCGGCGCCATCGCGCTGGGGCATCCGCTCGGCATGAGCGGCGCGCGCCTCGTGACCACCGCGATGTATCAGCTGCAACGTACCCAGGGCCGCTACGCGCTCTGCACGATGTGCATCGGCGTGGGCCAGGGCATCGCGATTGCGATCGAACGGGTTTGATCGACGCGACCTGCGCCTGAGCTTCAAGGCGCGGGGGCGCGGCCTATGTCAGCGTCCCCGCGCGTCCGCGCCCCCCACGTTCCCGCAACCGCAGATATCCCAGCGCGCACGCCGCAATGGCGAGCGGCCAGAGCAGATACCAGCCGGTCAGCGCAAGCAGTCCCACCACGGCCACGAACGCCACCGCCGCGCAGCGGTGGGCGGCGCTGCCGCGCGGCAGCAGCCGCAGCGCCGCGGCCGTTCCCAGCACGTAAATCGCGACCAGCGAGCCCGTCGTCATCAATACGAGCGACTTCGTCCCGATGCCGCTCGCTGCCACCAGAATCAGCATGCCCGCTGCGAGGGCGAACACCACAGCGAGGCTGCGGCGCGGCACGTCGCCCGCCAGGCTGCCGCGTGCCAGCCATGTCGGCAGCGCGCCGTCGCGGCCCAATGCCGCGCCCAGCTTGGCGGCGCCCGCGAAATACGCGTTCATCGTGCCGAGCGTGAGCAGTAGCGCCGCCACGGCCGTCAACGCCTGAGCCTTGCCGCCCACGCCGGTTGCCAGCAGTTGCGCGAGCGGCGCAGTCGATGCGCCCGCTGCCGGCCCGAGCACGAGCACGCTCGCGGCGGCCACCGCCATGTAAAGCACGCCGACGATCACAACCGCGATGCCCGTGGCGAGCGGCAAGTCGCGTGCGGGATGCCGGAACTCGCCCGCGAGATGCGTGATGGCCTCCCAGCCCGCAAAGCTCCACACGAGCAACGCCGCGGCAGGCCCGACGGCAAGCCAGCCGTGCGGCGCGAACGGATGCAGGTTGGCCGCGCGCGCATGCGGTGCCGACGCCGCCACCGCGACCAGCAGCAATCCCACGAGAAGTGCCGCGAGCACGAGCTGCAAGCGCCCGGACACCGTCAAGCCCCACGCGTTGGCCGCGCTCACGATGAGCACCAGCGCGGCGGCCGTCACGATCGTCGTGTGCTCGCCGCCGCCGAACGCCGCGGCCACATAGGCGCCGGCGAACATGCCGGCGGCTGGCGACCCTGCAGGCACCGTGAAGTAGAAGCACCAGCCCACCACGGCGGCAGCGCGCGGTCCGAACGCATTGCGCACGTAGGTCGAGACGCCGCCTGCATCGGGAAAGCGGATGCCGAGCGCGGCGAACGTCGCGGCCAGCGGCGCCGAGAGCACGACGAGCGCGAGCCACGCGAGCAGCGAGGCCGGTCCCGCCACCTGTGCGGCGAGCGCGGGCAGGGCGATGACGCCCGTGCCGAGCACGGCGCCGATATAGAGCGCCGTGCCTTGCAGCACGGTGAGCCGGCCGCGTCGGACGGGCGCCGACGAGCCGTTCTCGTGCGCGACGCGGGAGGCTGTGGCCTCAGCTTGAGCCCCGGCGCTTGCCGGGACATGTTTCTGAACGGTGGACATGAACGGTTCCGTAGTGAGGAAGCGCGGGTGCGGTGCACCGTTGCCTCGACTGTTCTTATACTGCCCAATAGCTGACAACCGGTGTCAGGATTTCCAGAGCTGCGAGGAACACGCCGTATGCGTACGAGCCGCCTCATTTCAATGCTGCTGTTGCTGCAAGGTCGCGGACGCGTCACGGCGCAGGCGCTGGCCGACGAGTTCGAGATCTCGATTCGCACCGTCTATCGAGACATCGATCAGCTGAGTGCAGCCGGCGTGCCGGTCTACGCCGACCGCGGCCCCGGAGGCGGCTTCGCGTTGCTTGACGGCTATCGCACGCCGCTTGCCGATCTCACCCGTGCCGACGCCGACACGCTTGCACTCGCCGGCCTGGGCGGTGCGGCCGCGGACCTCGGTCTCGCCGACGAATTGCGCGCCGCGCAACTGAAGCTCATCGCTGCCGCCCCAGGCGACAGCGGCGCAGCGATGTCGCGAATCGGCGCACGGCTGCATATCGATCCGGTGGACTGGTACAAGCGGCCCGCGCCGGTGCCGCTGCTGCCGCAGCTGGCGAGCGCGGTGTGGCAGCAGAAGCGCGTCGCGATGCATTACCGCAGCTGGCAGGGCACCGGCATGCGCAAGCGCGAGCCGCTCGGGCTCGTGCTCAAGGCGGGCGACTGGTATCTGGTGGCGCGCGTGCGCGACAGCCAGCGCGTCTACAAGGTGGCGAACATCACGCGGCTCGACGTGCTGGACAACGAGCGCTTCGAGCGGCCAGGCGATTTCGATCTGCGCTCGCAATGGAGCGCATCCGTCGCGGCCTACGAGAAGAACCTGCTCAAGGGCACGGCGCGGTTGCGGGTGACGCGCGAAGGCATGGCGCGGCTCGCGAAGCTGGGCGCGGCGTCGGTGGAGCAGGCCGTGATTGCGCCAGCGGACGCTGACGGCTGGCAGGAAGTGACGTTGCCCGTGGAGACTTTCGACTTCGCCGCTGAACAACTGCTGGCGATGGGGCCGAACGTCGAGGTGCTTGCTCCGCCCGAGCTACGGGAGCGGCTGCGTGAACTGGCGGGGCGGGTGGTGGCGCTGAATGGGGGAGACGCCGGGTAGATGCGGGATAGAAAAGACAAAGGCGCCGCATGCCGCGACGCCTTTGTCCGTCAATGCCGCATGGAAATGGCTAAATCACGCCCTAAACCCCCATACACAAATACTTGATCACAACATAATCATCGATCCCATAGTGCGACCCTTCACGCCCGAGGCCCGACTGCTTCACACCGCCGAACGGTGCCACCTCGTTCGAGATGAGGCCGGTGTTGATGCCCACCATGCCGTACTCGAGCGCTTCCGCCACGCGCCACACGCGGCCGATGTCGCGGCTGTAGAAGTACGCGGCGAGGCCGAACTCGGTGTCGTTGGCGAGGCGGATCACTTCTTCGTCCGACGAGAAGCGGAACAGCGGCGCGAGCGGCCCGAACGTTTCTTCGCGCGCCACCTTCATGGCGGGCGTGACGTCGGCGAGCACGGTGGGTTCGAAGAAGCCGTGTCCGAGCGCGTGACGCTTGCCGCCCGTCAGCACGCGCGCGCCCTTGGCGAGCGCGTCTTCGATGTGCGACTCCACCTTCAGCACCGCAGCTTCGTTGATAAGCGGACCTTGCACCACGCCCGGCTCCGTGCCGCGGCCTACCTTCAGCTGCATCACGGCTTCCTGCAGCTTCGCGGCGAACGCGTCGTAGACGCGCTCGTGCACGTAGAAGCGGTTCGTGCAGACGCAGGTCTGGCCGCTGTTGCGGTACTTCGACGCGATGGCGCCGGCTACCGCTGCGTCGAGATCGGCGTCGTCGAACACGATGAACGGCGCGTTGCCGCCCAGCTCCAGCGAGACCTTCTTCACCGTGGGCGCGCACTGCGCCATCAGCAGACGGCCCACCGCCGTCGACCCCGTGAACGAGAGCTTGCGCACGGTCGCGTTGCCCGTGAGTTCGCCGCCGATCGCTTTCGGGTCGCCCGTCACGACGCTGAACACGCCCTTCGGCACGCCTGCACGCTCGGCGAGCACGGCCAGCGCGAGCGCGGAGAGCGGCGTCGCTTCGGCCGGCTTCACGACGATGGGGCAGCCCGCCGCCATCGCGGGGCCCACCTTGCGCGTGATCATCGCCGCCGGGAAGTTCCAGGGCGTGATGGCCGCGCACACGCCCACCGGTTCCTTCGTGACGACGATGCGCTTGTCGCCGGCCGGCGTCGGAATCGTGTCGCCGTAGACGCGCTTGCCTTCTTCCGCGAACCATTCGATGAACGATGCCGCGTAGAGAATCTCGCCCTTCGCCTCGGCAAGCGGCTTGCCCTGCTCGGTGGTGAGGATCAGCGCGAGGTCGTCGGCGTGCTGCACCATCAGGTCGTACCACTTACGCAGGACTTGCGAGCGCTCCTTCGCGGTCTTCGCGCGCCATGCGGGCCACGCGGCGTTGGCCGCGGCAATGGCGCGACGCGTTTCGGGCGCGCCCATGCGCGGCACGCTGGCGATGCGCTCGCCGGTGGCGGGGTTCACGACGTCGAAGGTCGAACCGTCGTCGGCGCCTTGCCATTCGCCGGCCAGGTACGCCTTCGTTTGCAGCAGTGAGGGGTCGTTGAGCTTCATGTGCGGTTCCGGTCGGTCAGGTGCGGGTGCGTTTCGTTCAGGCGCGTTCGGTCAGATTCACGCGGCCACGGCCACGCTTTCCTTGAGCACTTCTTCGAGAATGCCGAGCGCTTCGTCGAACACGGCTTCCTGGATCGTGAGCGGGAACAGGAAGCGGATCACGTTCGAGTAGACGCCGCACACGAGCAGCAGCAGTCCGCGCTCCAGCGCACGCGCCTGCACGCGCTTCGTGAAGTCGACGTCCGGCTGGTCCGTGCCGGCCTTGCAGAACTCGACGGCGATCATCGCGCCGGGGCCGCGCACGTCGGCGATCTGCGGCACCTCGCCCTTGAGCGCGTTGAGCTTTGCCTTGAGGCGCTCGCCGAGCGCCGTGGCGCGGTCGCAGAGCCGTTCTTCGTCGATCACGTCGAGCACCGCGTGCGCGGCGGCCACGGCGAGCGGGTTGCCCGCGTAGGTGCCGCCCAGGCCGCCGGGCGCGGCGGCGTCCATCACGTCGGCGCGGCCCACCACGCCCGAGATCGGCATGCCGCCACCCAGGCTCTTGGCAATCGTCATCAGGTCGGGCACCACGTCGTGGTGTTCCATCGCGAAGAGCTTGCCGGTGCGCGCGAAGCCCGTCTGCACTTCGTCGGCGATCAGCAGGATGCCGTGCTCGTCGCAGATCTTGCGCAGGGCGCGCACGAAGTCCGCAGGCGCCGGGTAGAAGCCGCCTTCGCCCTGCACGGGTTCGAAGATGATGGCCGCGACGCGCTTCGGATCGATGTCGGCCTTGAACAGGAATTCGATGGCTTGCAGGGCGTCAGCGGTGCTCACGCCGTGCAGCGGGTTCGGGTACGGCGCATGGAACACGTCGCCCGGGAACGGCCCGAAGCCGATCTTGTACGGCGCGACCTTGCCCGTGAGCGCCATGCCCATCATCGTGCGGCCGTGGAAGCCGCCCGTGAAGGCGATCACGCCCGGACGGCCGGTGTGGGCGCGCGCAATCTTGACGGCGTTTTCGACAGCTTCTGCGCCCGTCGTAAAGAACGCGGTCTTCTTCGGGAAGTTGCCGGGCGCGCGGCGATTGATCTTCTCCGCGAGTTCCACGTACGAGGCGTACGGCACGATCTGGTACGCCGTGTGGGTAAAGCGGTCCAGTTGCGCGCGAATGGCCGCGACGATCTTCGGATGCCGGTGGCCCGTGTTGACCACGGCGATGCCCGCCGCGAAGTCGATGAAGCGGCGGCCTTCCACGTCCCAGAGTTCCGCGTTTTCGGCGCGCTCGGCGTAGAAGTTGCACATCACCCCCACGCCGCGAGGCGTTGCGGCGTCTTTGCGGCTATGCAGACCGGCGTTGTCGTTGGCGTTCGTCACAGTGATCTCCTTCCCATATGGTTGGCGGGGGTGGCGTGGGTTGGTGGGGTTGGCAGATTGGCGCGCAGTTCCCACGTCGTGCGCAGTACGTGCAGCGACTATACTCAGGTTTGGCTCTGGATTTCAGAGCCATTCCGGTAAATTCTTAGGAGCCAATCTTGCGCAAGAGCGTGCTCTCCGACTGGCTGGCCCAGCGCATCGACCGCGGCAGCGGCCAGCCCGTCTATCGCCAGCTGCACCGGCTGCTGCAGCAGGCCATTCTGTCGCGCGAACTGCCGGCAGGCACGCGGGTACCGTCCTCGCGGCTGCTCGCGAGCGAACTGGGCATTGCCCGCAATACCGTGACGCAGGTGTACGAGCAGCTAGCGCTGGAGGGCTACGTGACTTCGGCGACGGGGCGCGGCACGTTCGTGGCGGACAGCGCGCCAGATGAGATCGTGGGGGATATGGGCGATGCCGCGAGGAGCGGCGACGGTTCGGCGGCGGCTGACGCGGTCTTCCAGACGGGCAGGCAAGCGCAGCCGGCCGGCAGCGGCTTCGCAGGGCGGCGCGGGACGTCGGCGGGCCTGGCCGGTTCCGCGGCCGGATTGCCCTCCACGGCGGATCGCAGCGCGCGAGGCCTCGCCGCCCCGCGCATCGATCCGGCCGACGTGCTCTCGGCCCGCGGCGCCCGGTTGATCGCGGGCGCCGGCGTCTCGAAGCGTCAGTGGGGCGCGTTCATGCCCGGCGTGCCCGACGTCTCGCGTTTCCCGGCGCGTGTCTGGAGCCGGCTGCACAACAAATACTGGCGACGGCTGCGGCCGGACCTGCTCACCTACGCGCCGGGCGGCGGCCTCGCCTCGCTGCGCCACGCGCTCGCCGACTATCTGCGCACCTCGCGTTCCGTGCGCTGCATGCCCGAGCAGATCGTCATCACCACGGGCATTCATCAGTCCGTGGATCTGGCCGTGCGTCTGCTCTCCGACCCCGGCGACGTGATCTGGACCGAAGACCCGTGCTATTGGGGCGTGCGCAGCGTGCTGCACGTCTCCGGTCTGCAATCGCGGCCTATCGCCGTGGACAGCGAAGGCATCGCCCCTTCGCCCGACGATCTCGCGCAGCCGCCCAAGCTCATGCTCGTCACGCCCTCGCATCAATATCCGCTCGGCATGGTGATGACGCTCGCACGGCGCCGCATGCTGCTGGAGTACGCGCGCCAGCACCGCTGCTGGATCATCGAAGACGACTACGACAGCGAGTTCCGCTACGGCAGCCGGCCGCTCGCCTCACTTCAGGGTCTCGATACGGCGGGCCAGGTGATCTACGTGGGCAGCTTCGGCAAGACGCTGTTTCCGGGGCTGCGCGTGGGTTATCTGGTCGTGCCCGAAGCGCTCGCCGATACCTTCGCCACGGCCAGCGCCGAGCTGTACCGCGAAGGGCAGCTGTTGCAGCAGGCGGTGCTCGCCGAATTCATCGCCGAGGGGCATTTCACGTCGCACATCCGCAAGATGCGGGCGCTCTACGGGCAGCGCCGGCAGACGCTGCTCGACGCCGTGGCCGCCCGCTATGGCGACGCGCTGCCCGCGGTGGGCGGCGACGCCGGGCTGCACCTCGTCATGCAACTGCCGCCGGGCGCCGACGATCGCGCCGTGGCGGCCGCGGCGCTTGAACGCAACATCGTGGTGCGCCCGTTGTCGGGCTACTACGCGCAACCGGCGAGCGCGCCGCGCGGGCTGCTCGCGGGCTACGCCTGCGTGCCGGACGAGGAGATCGCGCCGGCCTTCGGCCTGCTCGCCGAAGCCATCGACGCCACGCTGCCCGAGTACGCCTGAAACGCCGTCACCCCACGGCTCGCCGTTGATGAAGTTGCCGAGCTGGGCGGCAGCGGCCGTGGGGGTCTTCCTCGCCTGAAGCGCCTGGACCTGAACTGCCACAGCCAGCAGGAGAGCGCGCGGCGATGTTGGGCAGCACGCGATGCGTTGAAGGATCGAAGCCCCGAAGGATCGAAGCCCCGAAGTATCAAAGCATCGGAGCATCAAAGCCGGATCAGCACCGCCCCGACGGTAACGAGCGCGCAGGCCACGATGCGTCGGCGGCTCAGTGTCTCGTGCATGAAGAGCCAGCCGATCAGCACCGCAAAGATGGAGCTCAGTTCGCGCAGCGCGGAGACCATCGCGATGGGCAGATAGCGGAACGCCTCGATCACGAGCGCGTAGGCCACGAGTGCGAGCACGCCCGCGAGCATGCCCTTGAAGACCTGAGGCCGCTGCGCGCGCGACCCGAAGAGCCCGGCCGCGCCGCCGCGCCAATGCCAGACCAGCAGAAATTGCGGCACGTTCCAGAGCAGGTAGACCCACATCACGTAGCTGAAGCCGTTGCCGGCAAGACGCGCGCCGATGCCATCCACCACCGAATACGAGGCGATGAACAAGCCCGTGAGCAGCGCGAACGGCACGCTTTCGCCGGAAAAGCGCATGCCGCGGCGAAACGCGAGCGAGACGATGCCCGCCGAGACCAGCGCGACGCCCGCCGCCGCGAGCGGCTTGAGCGCCTCGTGAGCGAACACGAGCGCGCCGAGAAATACGAGCAGCGGCGAAAGCCCGCGCGCAATCGGATAGATCTGCCCGAAGTCCCCGCTGCGATAGGCGCGAATGAGCGAGAGGCAATACGCGAACTCCAGCACGACAGACGCCGCGATATACGGCCAGCTCGCGGGCGCCGGCAGCGGCAGCAGGGCCACGCCGACACCGCTCACGACGAGGTACGGAATCGACATGATGCCGAGCAGCCAGACGCGGTCATCCGAGAGATGCAGGAAGGCGTTCCAGGAGGCGTGAAGCAGGGCGGAGAGCAGAACCAGCAGGACGACGGCGGTTTCCATCGGCGGGGCGGCAGGCGGTGGCGTGAGGTGGCGGGCGGTGGACCCGGGGCGACCGCGCGATTATGGCAGCGGCCTCGCCCCGGCGGCCCATTCACGTTTCGGCCCTGGGGATTTGCCGGGAGCCGATGCCCGGCCGCCCCAACGCCTTCGGGTTACGCGCTCAGGTCAAGCACACAGGTCAAGCACTCAGGTCACCCGCTCCCGCAGCCAGGCCGACACCACGTCGATGAACGTCACCACCACGATCACCATCACGATGACCGCGGAGGTCTGTGCGTAATTGAACGAGCGGATCGCCTCGTAAAGCACCACGCCGATGCCGCCCGCGCCCACCATGCCCACCACCATCGCCGAGCGCACGTTCGACTCGAAGCGGTAGAGCGCATACGAAATCCACAGCGGCAGCACCTGCGGCAGCACGCCGTAGACGATCTCGTCGAGCGGCGACGCGCCCGTGGCCCGCACGCCTTCGGCGGGGCGCGGATCGATGGCTTCCACGGCTTCGGCGAAGAGCTTGGCGAGCACGCCCGTGGTGTGGACCCAGAGCGCGAGCACGCCCGCGAACGGCCCCAGCCCCACCGCGACGATGAACAGCATCGCGAACACCATTTCGTTGATGGCGCGGCAGGCGTCCATGACGCGGCGCACCGGATGCAGCACCCAGCGCGGCGCGAGATTGTGCGCGCAGGCGAGCCCGCACGGCACCGCGCACACGATGGCAAGCGCCGTGCCCCAGATCGCGACCGCGAGCGTCACGAGCATTTCGTGCAGGTACGTGTGCCACTCGGTGAAGTCGGGCGGGAAGAACTCGCGGGCGAACTGGCCCATGTTGCCGGCGTCGGAGAACAGCTCGAGCGGGCGCATGTCCGCGCCGCGCCACGACGCGCCGAGCAGCACGAACGCCACTGCCCAGCCTGCGAGCGATGCCCAGCCGCGTTTGGTGGGCGCTCGCGGGCGCAGGGCGGCGGCGTGGTCGTCGCGGGCGCCTGCTGCTGTGGCTGCCGCATCGCGGTCCGCCGAGGTCCCGACCGAAACCGGCGCCTGCGCCGCCCCGCCCGATGCCGCCACGTCCGCCGCTTGTGCCACGTCCCCCGCTTGCGCCGCGTTCATTGCTTCGGCGCCGTGCCCGAGAGCGCGGAGAGCGCCGTGAGCTTCGCATCGAGCGCGGCGAGCTGCGTGTTGCGGTCGTCGTCGGAAAGCTGGGTGTCGTTCGCGATCTTCTGCTTTTGCTGGAAGAGCGCGATTTCACGCACGGCGCGCAGCTGCTCGTTCGACGACGGCGCAAATCCCGCAAAGCCCGTGATCGCCGCCATGACGGCCTTCTCGCGCGGGTCGCGCTCGCCGTAGTGATAGAAGAAGTTGCGCAGCTTTTCCTTGGTGGCGTCGGGCAGGTCCTTGCGCCAGACGAGCGGGTCCGACGGAATGATCGGCGAGGTCCACAGCACGCGCACCTGGGCGTACTTGTCCGGGTGCTGCTTTTGCAGCGTCGCGAGTTCGATGGTGTTGTTGGTCGCCACGTCGATCTTGTTGTTCACGACGGCGAGCAGGTTCGCCTCGTGGCTTGCGGGCAGCACCATCTTGAAGGCCGACGTGTTGACCGGCACGTTGCGCTTCGCGAACAGGTAGTAGCCCGGAACGAGGCTGCCCGAGGTCGAGTTTGGATCGCCGAAGCCGAGGTTGACGTCCTTCGTGTTGCGGAACACGTCGTCGAGCGTCTTGAAACGGCTTGCCACGTTCGTGATGAGCACCGAGTGATAGCCCGCGTCGCCGTTCGCGTACTTCACCTTGGCGAACACTTCGCCGTTGGCGCGGTCCACGGCTTCCATCGCCGACGCGTTGCCGAAGTAGCCGATCTGCACCTTGTTGAAGCGCATGCCTTCGATGATGCCCGCGTAGTCCGTGGCGAAGAAGGCCTTCACGGAAAGACCGGTCTGCTTGTTGAGGTCGTCGATCAGCGGTTGCCAGCGTTGCTTGAGCACCGCCGACGAATCGGTCGAGATGATGCCGAAGCTGAGGTCGTCGGCGTGGGCAGTCACGGCGGCGAACGTGGCGCAGGCCGCGGCGCCGGCAAGCAGGAAGCGAAGCAGTTTCATGAGGACAGGTCCGTTGGGTGGATCGGTGATGAGCGGGGAGGCGGGTTGAGTGCGCGTTGGGGATACGTTGGGGATACGTCGAGCGTGCGTTAGGGGTGCATTAGGCGTGCATTAGGGGTACGCGTTGACTGCGCGTGCAGTCAGGCCGGGTTGGCGATGGGATGCCTTGCCGGCGCGATCAGGCCGGCGTCGGCGTCCGGTCGCGCATGCTCGGCAACCGGTGCAGCGGGTGCAGCGGGTGCATCGGATGCGTCGCGCCGCGTGGTTGCGCCTTCGTAGAGCGTGCGCGCGTCGTCGCCGTAAAGGCGTTGCAGCAGCGCGGGCGTGAGCGCGGCCGAGGGGCCGTCGTAGACCACGCGGCCGCGGCGCAGCGCGATGGTGCGCGGGCAGTACTGCATCGCGATGTCCACCTGATGCAGCGACACGAGCACCGTGAGCCCGTGGCCCGCGTTGAGCGCGCGCAGCATGTCCATGACGCGGCGCGACGATTCGGGGTCGAGCGAGGCGATGGGTTCGTCGGCGAGGATGATCTGCGCGCGCTGCACGAGCGCTCGCGCAAGCGCCGCGCGCTGCTGCTGGCCGCCCGAGAGCGTCGAGGCGCGTTCGTAGGCGTGTTCCGCAATGCCCACTTCGGCCAGCGCGTCGAGCGACGTCTCGCGCGCTTCGCGCGGAAAGTGTCCGATCAGCCGCCGCCACAGCGGCAGCCGCGCGAGCGCGCCGATCAGCACGTTGGTCTCCACCGTGAGTCGCGCGACGAGGTTGAACTGCTGGAACACGAAGCCGATGTCGCGGCGAATGCGGCGCACCTCGCGCACGATCTTGCCGTTCTGCTGGATCGGGCGGCCCATCACGGAGATCTGCGAGGGCTGCGCGTCACTCGCCGTGAAGCCTGCGATGTGGCGCAGCAGCGTCGACTTGCCCGAGCCCGACGCGCCGATGAGCGCGACCATCTCGCCGGGCTCGATGCGCAGATCGATTTCGTCGAGCGCCTTGCGGCCGTTGCTGAAGGTCTTCGACAGGCGTTCGATGCGAATGGCGTCCATCACAGTTCCGTCGTGGTTTCAGGCGCGGGCGCGCTGATGCGCTGGGTCGATGGCGTGCGCCCGTGAATGTCGAGGCATTCTAGGAAGGGTCTATGACGGTTCGGTGAAGCCATCGAGACGTCTAGATGACTATATGTGTAGGCGGAGCGGAAAAGCCGTCGTGAACCGGCGCGTTGCACCCGCAACCGGCCGCCGTGTGACGTTCGTGTGAAAGGTCACACTGTCATGCTTTATTCGTCATGAAGCGGCTATATTTGAAGCATTAGCGCGCGCCGTGAACAGGCTCGGCAAACCCGACAATAGCGAAAGGAACCGGCGTCGTCATGCAGGCCCTCAGTTTCCTTCCCGACAGCTTTGCCGAATACGAAGACCTCAAGTCGATTCTCGACGACGGCCGTGCCTGGTTCGACATCCGCAGCGCCGGCGAAACAAGCGTTCACGGCCGCAGTTTCCGGCTCTACACCGCGTGCATCGGTTCCGATAATCCCGCGGCGCCCGCTATCGGGTTCTTCGGCGGCATTCATGGTCTGGAGCGCATCGGCACGCACCTTGTGCTCGACTACATGCGCGCGCTGGTGGACCGTCTCGAATGGGACGACCTGCTGCTGCGCCAGCTCGAATCCATCCGGCTCGTTTTCATGCCCATCGTGAACCCGGGTGGCATGTGGCAGGCCACGCGCGCGAATCCGAACGGCGTGGACCTGATGCGCAATGCCCCGCAGGACGCCGACGCGCGCGTGCCGTTTCTGGCGGGCGGTCAGCGCGTGGGCGCGTGGCTGCCCTGGTATCGCGGCAGGCGCGGCGAGCCGATGGAGCCCGAAGCGGCGGCGCTTCTCAAGCTCGTGGAGGAAGAACTGGCAACGCGGCCGCTCAGCATCGCGCTCGATTGCCACTCGGGCTACGGCTGGGCCGACAGCATCTGGTTTCCCTACGCGCGCACGCGCAAGCTCATGCACCACTTGCCGGAGATGTACGCGCTCAAGTCGATGTTCGAGGGCGCGCATCCGCACCACGGCTACAAGTTCGAGCCGCAGAGCCACCAGTACCTGCTGCACGGCGATTTGTGGGACTGCGCCTACGACCGCGCGCCCGTGCAGAACATCTTCCTGCCGCTCACGCTCGAACTGGGCTCGTGGCTGTGGATCAAGAAGAACCCGCGGCAGATATTTTCGCGCCAGGGCATCTTCAACCCGGTGATGGCGCATCGCACGGCGCGCGTGCTGCGCCGTCACGCGAACCTGTTCGACTTTCTCGCGCGCGCCGCGTTTTCGTCGAAGCGCTGGCTGCCGCAAGGCTATGCGCGCCAGCAGATGCTCCAGCGTGCCATTGCGCACTGGTATCGCAAGCCCGGCGCATGAGCACCTGGATCCTGCTGCGCGGGCTCACGCGCGAAGCGCGCCACTGGGGCGGGCTGCCGGACGTGTTGCGCGACACCCTGGCCGCGCGCGATGTCTACGCGCTCGACCTGCCCGGCAACGGCACGTTCGCGAGGCTGCGTTCGCCGCTCGAAGTCGCCGACATGGTGGGCTTCGTGCGGCTGGCGCTGTTGCAGGCGGGCAAGACGGGGCCGTTCAACGTGCTGGCCATGTCGCTGGGCGGCATGGTGGCGGCGGACTGGGCAACCCGTCATCCCGCCGATATCGCGCGGCTCGTGCTCGTCAACACGAGCATGCGGCCGTTCAATCGCGCTGCGGAACGCCTGCAGCCGGGCGCGTGGCCGGACCTCGCGCACATTGCGCTCGCGTGGGGCGATCCGCAGAACGCGAACGCCATCGAGGCGCGTGTGCACCGCCTCACCTGCAACCGCCGCCAGACCTTCGACGAGGACGTGGCGGCCTGGTCGGCCATCAGGCGCAGCGCGCCGGTCACGCGAGCCAACGCGCTGCGGCAACTGTGGGCCGCGGCGCATTTCTCGGCACAGGCGGCCGCGCCTGCCTGTCCGGTGCTCGTGCTCTCGTCGCGTGGAGACGAACTGGTGAACCCCGTGTGCTCGCAGACACTCGCGGCGCGCTGGCAGGCCACGCATCTCCAGCATCCGTGGGCCGGTCACGACCTTCCGCATGACGATCCTCTCTGGACCTGCCAGTCCGTCGACCACTGGATGGCCGAAACCGCGCATGCCGGCTCGTAGCGGCAATGGTGTGCGGCGATTTTAAAATCGTGGATAAAAAGGCTTTTAAATACTTTCCCATGTCTGAGGAAAGTTATTATTAGACGATAATGTGGTGAGGCGAACGGACGTGCGCATTGGTGCAATGCAATCTCGTATGACGGTTATGTTGCCTTGTCCGAAAAATGTGATGCATAATGAATTCGCAATTGGCGAATTAATTCGCGCTTTGTGGTCTGTCTAACTTAAAAGGATACGTTTTTCCAGCACATGTCGCGCATGGGCCGCGCGTCGAATCCAAACTATGAGCAAGCGCCGCGCCCGCTCTGGGTAAGGCGCAGAGAATGAGCGTTGAATCGTTTGCGGGACGCCTCCTCGTGCTTTCCGGGTCTTACACCATCTTTCCGGATAGCAGCAACGAAACACTTTTTATTTTTACGATTAAACTTCAAATTCCTTCTGTAATTCCATGAATGTTATGGAAATGTGCGAACGCACATTTTAATCGCCGCGATATGCTCCGATTTTCCCGTTGCGCTGCTGAAACATAAAACATAGGGGTAAACCCTTATAAAAATATCGCACGCTCCGGAAAATTTAACTTTCCCTTGTGTTTCAAAGGTTTGCGCGAATGGCATCACCTATGCGTTGACGTGCCGCGGATTGGCGTGGTTGGCCAAGCCGCCCCTTATCACGAACAGGAGGATCCCATGCGCAGAACCTTATTGGCGTCCGCCGCGGCCCTGGCCCTGGGCTTTAGCGGATACGCAATGGCAAATCCATGCAGTGACTCGAGCAAGTCATGCGACCAGAGCTCCACCACCGGCGCAAACACGCTCACCAGCTCAGCAAGCTCCAGCCAGACCAGCACGACGGGCAGCAACGCCAACGAACTCGCTGCAGGCGCCACCGCCTACCAGGATTCATTCAACTCCACCAAGGTTGTCGCGCTCAGCAAGCTCGACGGCACCGTGACGAACCTGAGCGTCTCCGGCATTGGGAACTACGCGGGGAACTGGGGTAACGCAAACGGCGCCCGCGGCGGTAAGGGCGGTGCAGGTTATGGCGGCGACGGCTATGGCGGCAAGGGCGGAGCCGGTGGTGCGGGTGGCGCTGGCGGCAGCGGCGGTAGCGCGCAGAACGGCAGCGCGAGTGCCGGCGATGCCAGCAACGGCAGCGCCACGGCCGGCGACGGCTATGGCGGCAACGGCGGCCGCGGCGGCCAGGCATCAGCAGGCGGCACGCAAGGCGGCGCCGCGGGCGCAGCGGGCGGACGCGGCAGTGGCAGCGGCGGCGGAGCCCTCGCAGCTTCGGTTGGGCTGGGTGGCTCGGCAGCCGGGCTCGGCAAGGGCTTCGGCGGCGGCACCGGCAGCGGGAGCACCGGCGACGCGCGCTCGCGCACGAGCGGCGGTGGCGGCGCGGCGTCGGCCTCGACCGGCGCAGGCACCGGCACGGGCACGGGTACCGGCAGCGGAAGCGGCACGGGCACGGGCGGTGCGGGCACGGCGGGCGCATCCACGGCCTCCGGCGGAGCCGGCACGGGCACGGGCGGCGCAGCAGCGGCGAGCGCGGGTAACGGCGGCGCAGCCACGAGCACGGCAGGCGCAGGCGGTGCGGGCGGCACGGGCACCGGCGGCAGCGCGACGAACGGCGGCGCATCCACCACGGCGAGCAACGGCAGCGCAACGGCCGGCAACGGCGCAGTGGGCGCGATGGGCGGTGCAGGCGGCGCGGGCGGCACCGGCAACGGTGGCGTGGGCAATGGCGCAGCGGGCGGCACGGGCGGCAATGGCGGAACCATTGCTGTGAGCGCTGGCACGTTCGACATGTCCAACGCGATGTCGAGCGTCGGCCAGTCGGCAGCGGGCATCATGATCGCGAACCAGAACAGCGGCGCGGCATCGCTCGTGCAACAGGCTGTGACGGTGCAGGCCAACCTGACGGTCGGACGTTGAGCGCTCAGCAACGTAAGCAGTCAGCGTAAGCAGTCAGTCGTGCGATTTGCCGCAAGGCGCGGTCTGCGCCTTGCGGCGGTCGCTCCGCCGCCCTGTGCTTCGCGTCGGGCCTCGTTGGCTCGTCACGCGCGTGGCGCACGGCAGGCATCGCAGACAACCTGTCCTGCGTGCCTTGCATCCGGCCGCATGCAGGACTGCAGGACGAGGGAGACCACCATGCAAGCGCAAAAACGGTTTGCGCAGCTGGTATTGCCTGTTGTGTTGGTGCTGCCCGGCTTCGCCGTTCACGCCGCCGATGCTCCGGCAACGGGAACGGGCGTAGCCATGGAGGCTGCCCAGGCGACGGTAGAGCCTGGAAGAAGTGCAGCGAGCAGTGCAGCGCCGCAGCCGGGCGCAGTCGCTGCAGCGCCTGTTGTCACCGCGGCAACCACAACGCCCACGGCGTCCCCAGCACCGCTCGCAGCAGCAACCACAGCGCCCGCGGCGTCCCCAGCACCGACCGCAGCGCTACCCGCAGCACCGCCTGATGCCCAGTTCGGCGTGGCGCTCGACGCAAGCCAGCTCGACACCCAGCGCGGCGGCGACGTGATGGTCGGCCAGAACAATCTGACCGGCACGGTTGCAGACAACACCGCCTACAAGGTCGTAACGGGTTCGAACTCGATCAGCGACGGCTCGTTCTCGAACTCGAGCGGGCTGCCCACGGTGATCCAGAACACCGGCGCCAACGTGCTGATCCAGAACGCCACTGTCTTGAACGTGCGCTTCGGGAATTGAATGCAATCGAGTGCAGGCGAGCCATGAACCGCAACGCAGCGAGGAAGATCGTTTTTGCATGCGCCGCGCTGGCGGCCGGCATGATCGTGCAGGCCGCCTCGGCCGACCCGATCAACATCTCCGACCCGCGCGGCGGCTATTACGGCATGCACGTGACGAGCCTCAAGGAGGCCCGCTTCAAGCGCACCGTGAAGCAGCAATTCGACTTCAGCTGCGGCTCGGCCGCGGTCGCCACGCTGCTGACTTACCAGTACGACTATCCGGTGACGGAGCAGCAGGCGTTCATCGAAATGTACGAGCACGGCAACCAGGAGAAGATCCGCAGGGAGGGTTTTTCTCTGCTCGACATCCGCAATTTCCTGATGGCGCACGGCTTCCAGGCGGACGGCTACGAAGTGCCGCTCTCGAAGCTCGAAGAGACGAAGACGCCCGCCATCGTGCTGATCGTCGAACACGGTTATCACCACTTCGTCGTGGTGAAGGGCATGCGCAATGGCCGCGTGCTGATCGGCGATCCGGCCACCGGCACGCGCGCCATTTCGCAGGAAACCTTCGAAGAGAGATGGCAGGACCACGTGGTGTTCGTCATCCACAACCGGCCTGAGCCGCCCAGGTTCAACGACGCCAGCGACTGGCACGTTGCGCCGCAAGCGCCGCTCTACGTGGGCATACCGCGCGACAGCCTGTTCCAGGTGGTCGTGCCGAAGCTCGGTCCGGGCGAATTCTGAGAACCGCGATGAAACATAGACCTCTGAAACTCGCTTGCATCGTGGCGCTGGCGTACGGCGGACTCGTGCCGCCGGTGGTCGATGCGGTGGACGGCGATGTGCCCTCCGTCGCGACAGGCAGCATCGACGAAGACGGTGTGGCGATGTATTCGTCCGCTACTGGAGCGGGCGCGGACGGCACGCAGACCGCAGCGCCGGGTCAGGCCGGCGAGGAAGTGGCCGCGCCCATTCCGACAGAAGCGCCCGTGGTGGTGAGCGAACTGACCGGGGGCGCCGTGCAAACGACAGGCGCGCATGAAGCGCAAGGCGCGAGAGATGCGCGCGTAGCAGCCGGCGATCCGCCACCGTCCACCGCGAGCGACCCCAACTGGCCCGCCACCCAGACCACAGCGCTCAGCGAGCAACGCCTCGACACCCTGCGCGGCGGCTTCGACACGTCGCAAGGTCTCAAGGTGTCGTTCGGCATTTCGCGCGCGGTCTATGTGAACGGCAACCTCGTCACGCAGACGAGCTTCAACATTCCCGACGTGGGCGCGATGACGGCGCAGCAGGCCCAGGCCATGCTGGCATCGGGCGGCGCGAGCACGCTTGTGCAGAACGGGCGCGGCAATGCGGTGCAGCCGGGCGCGCTGCCGCCAGGCGCGATGGCCATTCAGAACACGTTGAACAACCAGCAGATCCAGGCGCTCACGTCGATCAACACGTCGGTGAATTCGCTCGCCTCGTACAAGGTCGCCAATCTCATCTCGTCCATCAATGCGGCGCTCGCCGCCACCGTGCGTCCCCGTTAGGAGCGCGCGGCGGCAGCGCATGGGTTGAAGCGCCCGCGCAAGGCACGGGCATTCGGAGCGCTCAGCGCGTTCAGAACGACATGGGCACGCGCAGCGTGAGCGTGAGGTCCGGCGTGTCGCGCGTGAGCCCGGCGCCTATCGAGAAGTTGAGCGTCGTTTTCGGCGAGAGCCGGTACGAGTAGCCGATCAACAGGGTGCCCAGCACCACGCGCACCGAGCCCGGCACGGTCTGGCCGTTCTGCGACGTAGGCAGCACGATGCTCTGGTCGTAGCCGATGCTCACCGACGCCTTCTCGTTCAGCGCAAGCCCCATGCCGATATTGAAGCCCCAGATGTCGCCCGGCTGAACCTTGCCGAGGAACTGCGTGGCGCCGTTGCGCAGCGTGAGCGTTTCGTCCTTGCCGAAGCTGTGCAGGTAGCTGAAGTTGCCGAAGAACACCACGGGGTCGGTCGGGAAGAGCCACGTGAGGCCAGGCTGGATCGCATAGAAGCCGGAGCCCGTGGGTTGCTCGAGCGGCAGGCCCGTGCCGGTCGTGTTCGAAATGCAGGTCGTCACGCAGTCGGTCACCACGTCGAACGGGCTCTTGCCGGTGGCCGACTTGAAGCGCAGCCAGCCGATGTAATAGAACTTGTCCGGGCCGCCCTGGTTGAGCTGGTAGCGCAACGTCATTTCCACGTCGCCGAGGCCATGACCGTTGCTGCTGATCACGCTGTTCGAAGCGGCGCCCGTGAAGATCTGGCGGCCCACCGTATCGTTGGTCTGATACACGTAGGGCACGCGCACTTCCAGCTCCATCCGGTTCGTGAGGCCATAGCGCACGGCCACGCCGCCTGTGAGCGTGGTCGTCTTCACTTCGCTCACGTTGATGAGCCCGATCAGCAGCGCCGGAATGATCGTGTAGCCCACCAGCGAAAGCTGGTTCTGCGACGAATAGGCGAACTGGAAGTACGGCTCCACGACGAACGAGTGACGCGGCGTGAGCACGCCGGGCTGCTCGAAGATGGGCGCGACGGCGGGCGGCCGCGTATCGGCGACGGGGGCCTGGCCGACAGGCTGGTTCGGCGCGGGTGTGGAGGGTGGCGCATTGTTGCCGGCGGGGGCGGCCTGGGCGCTCTGCACGGCTGGCCCCGGGGCAGCCGTGGTGCCGCCTGTGGTGCTGCTCGCGGTGTTACCCGCGTTGCCATCCGAGGTGCCATCCGCGTTGCCAAGCGGCTGACCGTTCACGTCGGTGCCGCCCGTGCCGCGCGCTGTCTCCAGCTTGCCGGTGTCGAGCGCACGGCTCAGGCGCGCGAAGTTCGCCTCTTCGTCGGCGAGCTTGTGCTTGAGGGTTTCAAGTTCCTGGATGCGTTTGTCCAGCTCCTGGCGCAGCGCGCTGATACTCGCGCGCTCGTCCGCCTGGGCCGCTTGAGCGGCTTGCGTTTCCAGCGATTGCGAATGCGCGCTCGCCGCAAACAGCAGCAGTGTGGCGCACGCAATGGCGTTCGCGCGCACACCTTGAGGAAATCGACGAAATGGCCTGCTCCTCATGGCTCTGTCTCCATGACTGGGCGTGTTACCCCCGGGACATTTCGCTAGCAGGCCGGCGTCTTTCGACGAAACCGCGCGTCTGAAAGACGTCGGGCATGAACCGGAGTGCACGGTGCACTGCAATGCATGAGCGCAATGCAGCATCGCCGCGCCCGCTTCCGGTCATGCATGCGCAGGCATCAGCGTTCATGCCGTGCCGGCGCTATGTGTCTGGTTTGGGTGAAACAGGCAGCGTTCCGTCGAAGCCTTCGAACCACGGCTCGCCGGACCTCCAAAGAGTAATGCACGCGTATGGCGTTGCCACTGCGGCGAACCCTGGAAACCACGCCGATATGCGGGCTGCCGCACGTTCGGCGTGTAACAGATCGTGACCGTGGCGCAGCGCGCAAGCGGAGTGCCCGCCCGTGCATCTCCCGTGCATGAGCACCGCCGCGCCGCCTGCACTGTCCTCGCTTTTTCATGGTCGTGGCGCATAATGCGCTCTGACAATGCAGGCGATGCTCACCCGCTGGCGGAGGACATCATGCAGGCGAAGACCGAAGAAGCCGTGGCGCACCGGCTCAACGATGTCGTCGAATTCGCGCGGGGGCGCCTTCCCGAAGCGGCGTTCAACGTGGTGGAACCGTTCCTGCGGCACTACTACGATTTCGGCGATGCGGACGACCTGCAAAGCCGCAGCATCGCAGACCTCTACGGCGCCGCCATGGCGCACTGGCAGACGGCGCAGCGCTTCGTCTCAGGCGGCGAACGGCTGCGCGTCTACAACCCCATTCTCGAGCAGCACGGCTGGCACTCGGACCACACGGTGGTCGAGATCGTCAACGACGACATGCCGTTTCTCGTGGACTCCGTTTCGATGGCCGTGAACCGGCTGGGTCTTGCGCTGCATTCGGTGCTGCATCCGGTGTTTCGCATCTGGCGTGCTGAAGCGGGGGCGAAAGAAGGAGAGGTCGGCGCCATCGTTCGCGTATGCCCCGGCAGCGAGGGCGGCAGCGGGCATTCGCTGCTGGCGTCGTTCATTCATTTCGAGGTGGACCGTTGTGGCGATGCGGCAAAACTCGACGCCTTGCGCCACGACATTACGCGCGTGCTGGGCGACGTGCGGGCCGCGGTGGAAGACTGGCCGCGCATGATCGAAACGGCACGGGCCACCATCAAGGAGATGAAAGCCCACGAGACCACGCCTGAAGGCGTGGAGGCGCGCGCGTTCGTCGAATGGATGGTGGCGGACCACTTCACGTTTCTCGGTCAGCGCGACTACGAACTGGTCGAGCACGACGGCGGCCTTGCGCTGCGCGGTGTGCCGGGCTCAGGGCTCGGCATTCTGCGCGAGGGCCTGCGCCAGCCGGGCGCGTCCGACGTCACGCTGCTGCCGCCCGCGGCTGCGGAGATCGTCAACGGCGCCTGGCCCATCTTTCTCACGAAGGCCAATTCGCGTGCCACGGTGCACCGGCCAGGCTATCTCGATTACGTCGGCGTGAAGCTCGCGGGCGCGGACGGCACGGTGAAGGGCGAGCGCCGCTTCATCGGGCTCTATACGTCCACGGCTTATTTCGGCTCCAGCGCGGACATTCCTATCGTGCGCCGCAAGTGCGCCCATATCGTGCAGCGCGCCGGCTTCCTGCCGAAAGGGCATCTCGCGAAGTCGCTTGTGACCGTGCTCGAAACCTGGCCGCGCGACGAGCTGTTCCAGACCGACGAAGACTCGCTCTACGACATGGCGCTCGGCGTGCTGCGTTTGCAGGAACATCAGCGCACGCGGCTCTTCGTGCGGCGCGACCGTTTCGACCGCTTCGTCTCGTGCCTCGTGTTCGTGCCGCGCGACAAGTACAACACCGACTGGCGGCGCCGCGTGGCGAAGCTGCTCATGGGTGCGTTCAACGGCGAGAGCGTCGAATTCACGCCGCTGCTCTCCGAATCGACGCTCGCGCGCATTCACTTCGTCGTGCATGCCGCGCCCGGCGCCATGCCTGAAGTCGATACGCGAGAGCTGGAAGCGCGCGTCGTGCTGGCCACGCGCCGCTGGCAGGACGACCTCGCCGACGCCTTGCTCGACGCCTTCGGCGAAGAGCAGGGCAACCGCCTGCTACTGCGTTACGGCGATTCGTTTCCGGCGGGCTATCGCGACGACTACGCCGCGCGCACGGCGGTGCGCGACATCGAGTTGATCGAACGCGTGCAGGGCACGGACCGTCTTGCGATGAATCTCTACCGGCCCATTGAATCGGGGCCGCGCGCGTTCCGCTTCAAGGTGTATCGCGCGGGGCCGCCTATCGCGCTGTCGCGCAGTCTGCCGATGCTCGAACATCTGGGCGTGCGCGTGGACGAAGAGCGTCCATATCTGATCGAGGCACAAGGCGTGACGCCCGCGTGGATTCACGACTTCGGGCTTGAGCTGGCCGACGAGATGGAGTTCGACATCGAGCGCGTGAAAGACCTCTTCGAAGAAGCCTTCGAGCAGGTATGGACCGCCGTCATCGAAGACGACAACTTCAACCGGCTTGTCTTGCGCGCCCATCTGGCCGCGCGCGAAGTGACGATTTTGCGGGCCTATGCGAAGTATCTGCGCCAGGTGGGCTCCACCTTCAGCGATGCCTACATCGAACGTGCGCTCACGGGTAATCCGCAGATTGCACGCGCGCTGGTCGAACTGTTCTGCGCGCGCTTCGATCCGGCGCTGGGCGAGGCGCACGGCAGCCTGCGTGGCGAGCGCATCGCGTATCTGCAAAAAGCCATTGAAGGCGCGCTCGACAAGGTGCCCAATCTCGACGAAGACCGCATTCTTCGCCAGTTCCTCGACGTCATCAACGCGACGCAGCGCACCAACTACTATCAACGCGACGCCGAAGGGCGGACCAGGCCCGCGCTCTCGTTCAAGTTCGATCCGCGCGAGGTGCCGGGGCTGCCCGAACCGAAGCCCATGTTCGAGATCTGGGTGTATTCGCCGCGCGTGGAAGGCGTGCATCTGCGCGGCGGACGTGTGGCGCGCGGCGGCTTGCGCTGGTCCGATCGCCGCGAAGATTTCCGCACCGAAGTGCTGGGCCTCATGAAGGCGCAGATGGTGAAGAACGTGGTGATCGTGCCGGTGGGATCGAAGGGCGGCTTTGTCGTGAAGAACCCGCCGCCCGCGAGCGAGCGCGAAGCGTGGCTCAAGGAAGGCGTGGCGTGCTACCAGACCTTCCTGCGCGGCCTGCTCGATCTCACGGACAACCGCGCGGGCGGCGCCATCGTGCCACCGCTCGACGTGGTGCGGCACGATCCCGACGACCCCTACCTCGTGGTAGCCGCCGACAAGGGCACGGCCACGTTTTCCGACTACGCGAACGCCATTTCGCGCGAATACGGCTTCTGGCTCGACGATGCGTTTGCCTCGGGCGGATCGGTGGGCTACGACCACAAGAAGATGGCCATCACGGCGCGCGGTGCCTGGGAGTCGGTGAAGCGCCATTTCCGCGAAATGGGCGTCGATACGCAGACCACGCCGTTCACGGTGGTGGGCATCGGCGACATGTCGGGCGACGTGTTCGGCAACGGCATGCTGCTCTCGCCGTTCATTCGCCTCGTGGCAGCGTTCGATCACCGGCACATCTTTCTCGATCCGAATCCGGACCCTGCCGTGAGCATCGCCGAACGCGGGCGCATCTTCGCACTCGAACGGTCGAGCTGGGCCGACTACGACCCGGCGCTCATCTCCGCGGGCGGCGGCGTGTTCCCGCGCACGGCCAAGACGATCCCGATCTCGCAGCCCGTGCAGGCAGCGCTCGGCATCAGCGCGACGGCACTCGCGCCCAGCGAGCTGATTCGCGCCATCCTGATGGCGCCTGTCGATCTGCTCTATAACGGCGGCATCGGCACCTATGTGAAGGCCACGCGCGAAACGCATGCGCAGGCCGGCGACCGCACCAACGACGCCGTGCGCGTGAACGGTGCCGACCTGCGCTGCAAGGTGGTGGGCGAGGGCGGCAATCTCGGTTTCACGCAGCTGGGCCGCATCGAGTTCGCGCAGCGCGGCGGCCGCATCAATACCGATGCCATCGACAACTCGGCCGGGGTGGATTGTTCGGATCACGAAGTCAACATCAAGATTCTGCTGGGCCTCGTGGTGGCGGACGGCGAGATGACCGACAAGCAGCGCAACGCGCTGCTCGCGGAAATGACCGACGAGGTTGCGCTGCTCGTGCTGCACGACAACTACTATCAGACCCAGGCGCTTTCCATCGCGGGCCGCTATGGCGTGCCGCTCTTCGATGCCGAGGTGCGTTTCATGCGGGCGCTGGAACGCATCGGGCGGCTCAATCGCGCCATCGAATTCCTGCCGAACGACGAGGAGATTGCAGAGCGCGAAGCGGCGAAGCAGGGCCTCACCACGCCGGAACGTGCAGTGCTGCTCGCCTACAGCAAGATGTGGCTCTACGACGAACTGCTCGAGTCCGACGTGCCCGAAGATCCGCTCGTGGCCGACATGCTCGTCGACTACTTCCCGAAGCCATTGCAACGCCGCTACAGCGCGCTGATGCAGCAGCATCCGCTGCGCCGCGAAATACTTGCGACGCACCTCACCAACGCGCTCGTGAATCGCGTGGGCTGCGAATTCGTGTACCGGCTCGTGGAAGAGACCGATGCGAAGCCCGCCGAGATCGTGCGGGCCTGCGTGATGGCGCGCGACGTGTTCGAACTCGACGAGGTATGGCGCGCCATCGACGCGCTCGACAATCGCGTGCCCGACGATCTGCAGGCGCGCATGTTCGTGGAGGTGGTGCGGCTGCTCGAACGCGCGGCGCTGTGGTTCCTGCGCCAACTGCAGGCGGGCGCCGCGGGCGAAGGCGGGATGGCGGAGCTGCTCGCGCGCTGCCGCGAGGCCGCGCAGACGCTCGCGCCGCAATGGCCTCGGCTGCTTCCCGCGGCGGACCTCGAAGCGTTGTCGGAGCGTCAGCGCGTGTTGGTGGATGCGGGCGTGGACAGCGAACTCGCCGTGCGCGTGGTGAGCGGCGAGATCTCGGCCGCGTTGCTCGATATCGCGGAAGTGGCGGCAACGTCGGGACGTCCGCTCGAACGGGTGGCGGGCGTGTACTTCACGCTGGGCACGCTGCTCAACTATGGCTGGATTGGCGAGCGCGCGGCCGCGCTGCCCACGCCGACGCATTGGGACATGCTGGCGCGGGCCGCAGCGCTCGCCGAGTTCGCGCGGCTCAAGCGCGCGCTGACCGCGAGTGCGCTCACCGAAGGCCACGCGCACGACGATACGGCGGCCGACATCGTACAAAGCTGGCAGGGGCGCCGCGAAGCGCCGCTCGACCACTACGGCCGGCTGCTTGCCGATTTGCGCGCGACGGGCGGCGCAAGTCTTTCGATGCTGCTCGTGGTGGTGCGGGCGATGGCGACGCTGGAGCGGGCGTGAGGATGCTGGCGACGACGGAGTGACCTGGGACCGGGACAGGCCCAGGACGCCCCGCGCGGCGATTGGCGATAATAGCGGCTGCGCCGCGTTCAAACGCGCTTTTCCATGCCACCCGCGATCCAACGCCTTCGCCGGCGATGCCCGTCATGACTGAACCGACCCATCCGACCTCTTCCGTTTCGAGCGACACGTCCGCGCCCACCGTGCCGCGCCTCACCAGCCTCTCGCATGGCGGCGGCTGCGGCTGCAAGATCGCGCCGGGCGTGCTGTCGTCGCTGCTCAAGCGCGTCGCGCCGCTGCCGGCGTTTCCCGATCTGCTCGTCGGCACGGAAACGGCCGACGACGCCGCCGTCTACCGTCTCAACGACGAGCAGGCCATCGTCGCGACCACCGACTTCTTCATGCCTATCGTCGACGACCCTTACGACTTCGGGCGTATCGCGGCGACCAATGCGCTCTCGGACGTCTACGCCATGGGCGGCAAGCCTATCCTCGCGCTCGCCATCGTCGGCATGCCGATCAACGTGTTGCCGCACGACGTGATTGCGGCCGTGCTGCGCGGTGGCGAGGACGTCTGCACGCAGGCCGGCATTCCCGTGGCGGGCGGCCATTCGATCGATTCGGTCGAGCCCATCTACGGCCTCGTGGCGCTGGGCGTGGTGCATCCGTCGCGCGTGAAGCGCAATGCAGCAGCCCAGGCGGGGGACGTGCTCATTCTCGGCAAACCGCTGGGCGTGGGCGTGCTCTCGGCTGCACTGAAAAAGAACCAGCTCGACGCGGCGGGCTACGCCGCCATGATCGCGGCCACCACGAAGCTCAACCGCCCCGGCACTCAACTGGCCGCGTTGCCCGGCGTACATGCGCTCACCGACGTCACCGGCTTTGGTCTGCTCGGTCACACGCTGGAACTGGCGCGCGGCGCGGGGCTTACGGCACGCGTGCGCTATGCGGATCTGCCGTGGCTCGCCGGCGTGGAGGCGTTCGTGCGCGAAGGCGTTTTCACTGGCGCATCGGGACGCAACTGGGCGTCTTATGGAGAAGAGGTGCACCTTGCCGATAGCCTGCCCGACGTCGCCCGCACGCTGCTTACCGACCCGCAGACGTCGGGCGGGCTGCTCGTCTCCTGCGCGCCGGAAGCGGTGAACGAAGTGCTGGCCATCTTCAACGCGGACGGGTTCGAGCGCGCGGCCGTGATCGGCGAGATGAAAGAAGGTGCGGCCCGGGTAGAAGTAGTTTGATCGAGCGGTACTGAATTGCGCTGTGCCCGGGCGGCGCAATTCATTCAGTGGTGCATGGCACGTCGATTCTCTTTTTGCGATCTGCCTGATCGTCCCCACGCGGCAGCGCTTTGCTGCAACGCCGAACCTGTCGGCTCGAAACGCTGCAACGGCGTTTCGCGAGGCGCCTCGTCGCCCCCGGTCCATCGAGACCGGAATATTTGAACGGGACATCGCGCAGCGGCATTCCCGCCTTTAGCGCGCCTTAATCTCCCGCCGAAAAACCCGTATTAATACTGCCTGAAAAACCCTGGAAAACCGCAATAGGCTCGCCTACGCTTGAGGGAGCCTTCCCTCTGGCCGGACGTCCGGCCAGCATTCCTGGGATAGCTTAATTCTGCAAGCGCAGTCGCTCTGCCCGCTCGAAAGAACCCATGGTTGGAAACGGATCTTCAGTTTGAGAGGGATGCGCCATTCCGTATCCGGCAATCATTCCATTGCGCGGTGATTGCCGCATTCGCATGACGAATACCTCGATAAGTCATGAGAGAGGAGACCTTCATGCATACGATCCATCACTCGTCATTTGTCTGCGCGTCGCTGGTCGCGCTGACGCTAACGTTCGGGGCCGCGCCCACGTGGGCCGCTCAGGAAGTGGAAAGCGAAGCGACCACCACGGCGTCGCCCATGCCGCCCGTGCTGTCGCCCGTCACGCAGCAGCAGCTCGATGCCGCAGCGGGCAATGCCGCCGACTGGCTTCACGCAAACGGCTCGTATGCGCAGACGCGCTTCTATCCCGGCACGCAGATCAACCGCACCAACGTCGCGAAGCTGAAGCCCGTGTTCATCTTTCAGACCGCAGTGAACGAGTCGATGGAGACGGCACCCATCGTTTCGCACGGCATCATGTTCATCACCACGTCGTTCAATCACGTCTATGCGGTGGATGCCGTGAGCGGCAAGGAGTACTGGCATTACAAGCACAAGATGGGACCGGTTACGACGTTCTGCTGCGGACCGAACAACCGCGGCGTGGCCATTGCCGGCGACCGGCTGTTCATGGGCACGCTGGATTCGAAGCTCGTCGCGCTGGATGCGAAAACGGGCAAGCTGCTCTGGGAAAGCCAGATCGCAGACCCTGAACAGGGCTATTCGGAAACCATGGCGCCCACCGTGGTGGAAGACAAGGTGCTGATCGGCACGAACGGCGGCGAGTACGGTATTCGCGGTTTCGTGAAGGCGTTCGATGCCGCGAGCGGCCAGTTGCTCTGGACGTTCTACACGATTCCGGATTCGGGCCAGGAAGGCGTGTGGGCAACGAAGGACGCCACGGGCCGCGACATGAAGCGCGACATCGATGCCGAGAAGAAGCAGCTCGCTGAAAAAGGCGGCGACTTCTACAAGACGCTGGGCGGCGGTGTCTGGATGACGCCCGCCATCGACCGCGCCTCGCGCACGGTGTTCTTCGTGGTGGGCAACCCATCGCCGGACCTCTACGGTGCGATCCGCCCGGGCGATAACCTCTATACCGATTCGCTCGTGGCGATCGACCTCGATACCGGCAAATACAAGTGGCACTACCAGTACATCGCACATGACGTCTGGGACCTCGACGCCGTGAGCCCACCCATTCTCGTCAACGTGCGCGACGAAAACGGCCGCATGATTCCAGGCGTGATTCACGGCGGCAAGACGGGGCACGTCTATGTGCACGATCGCGCTACGGGCCGATTGATCCGCTTCTCCGACGCGATGATCCCGCAGGAGAACATGTGGACGCTGCCCACGGCCGAAGGCGCGCGCATGTTGCCTGGTGCGAACGGCGGCGTGGAGTGGTCGCCCATGGCGT
Source organism: Paraburkholderia sp. SUR17 (assembly GCF_029536165.1). Taxonomy (NCBI): domain Bacteria; kingdom Pseudomonadati; phylum Pseudomonadota; class Betaproteobacteria; order Burkholderiales; family Burkholderiaceae; genus Paraburkholderia; species Paraburkholderia sp. SUR17. The sequence continues at coordinate 2,004,424 of NZ_CP120509.1, read as the reverse complement.
TCGACCCGAAGACGCGGCTCGCGTATGCGGCGAACCTGCATCAGCCCATGACGTATCAGGTGGAAGACGCCGCCTATCCGGGAGGCAGCAAGCTCTGGCTGGGCGGCGCGTTCAAGACGATTGCGGCCGAACAGCAATGGGGCAAGCTCTCGGCCGTCAACATCGATACGGGCAAGGTGGCGTGGGACTACAAGACCGAGCAGCCGTTGATCGGCGGTGTGCTGGCGACGGCGGGCGGTCTCGTGTTCAACGGCGAGGGGAACGGCCTCTTCCGCGCATTCGATGCATCGACCGGCAAGAAGCTCTGGGAATTCCAGTGCGGCGCGGGTGTGAACGCGCCGGCCGTGTCGTACACGATTCACGGCAAGCAGTACGTGGCCGTGGCAGCGGGCGGCAATACGCAGCTCGATTTCAAGCGCGGCAACACCGTGCTTGTGTTTGCGTTGCCCTGACGCGATGCGGCCATGGTTCAGCCGATCTCGCCGAAGGCCGCTTTGGACCGTTGCAGCGCGCGTCGCCGCCTGGTGCGGGCGCTGCGTGCCGCCTATGCGGCATGTGCCGCATACCGCGTCTATCTGCGATACGCATTGCGACGCCGATTATCTGTCCGTAACGCGGCCATAGCGGGTGTGCTTGCGTGTATCAACGCGGCCGTCTTGCCTTCCCTCGCACACGCCGACGCGGCCGCCGGCGAAGCGAAGGCGCAAGTATGCGTGGCTTGTCACGGCCCGCTCGGCAATTCGACGAATCCCGACTATCCGATCCTCGCGGGGCAGACGGCGCGTTATCTCTATCTGCAATTGAAGGACTTCAAGGAGGGACGCCGCAGCGATCCGCGCATGAGCCCGGTGGCCGCCACGCTATCGAAAGAGGACATGCAGGACCTCGCCGCCTACTTCGCTGCGCAAAAGCCGGTGCCGGTGCCCGTGAAGGCCGACGCCGCGAGCATCGATGCGGGCCGCCAGAAAGCGGCGCAGGTGCTGTGCACGATGTGCCACCTCGGCGGCTTTCTCGGCCAGAACGAGATTCCACGTGTGGCGGGCCAGCACACGCAGTACATCGTCAAGCAGTTGCAGGACTTCCGGTCGCACACGCGCACCAACGATGCGGGCAACATGGCGAGCGTATCGCGTGGCCTTAGCGACGACGATATCCGCAACCTCGCCGCGTATATCGCCAATCTTCAGTGATGCAGATGATGTTTCATGGAACGTTGTTCGAGAGGAACGCACCGGCTGGACGAAAGGGGACTCCACGATGAAGCGAACCGCGATATGGATGACGCGCACGTTGCTCGGCAGCGTACTGGGTGCGGCCGCCTACGCGAGCGCTGCCGACGATGCCCTGAACCAGCAACTACTCGCGGCCGCCCGCAGCAGTGACGAGCCCGCCGTTCGCGCGGCGCTGGACGAAGGCGCCGCCGTGGATTCGCGTAACCGTATCGGCGACACGGCGCTCATCACGGCGAGCAAGAAGGGCCTCGCCGGCATGGCGCGTACGCTCGTCGAGCACGGCGCGAACGTGCGGCAGGCCGATGTGCAGGGCGTCACGCCTCTCATGGCGGCGTCGTATGGCGGCTATGAAGAGATCGTTCGACTGCTGCTCGCGCACGGGGCAGACCCGGCCGCCACCGACCGCGTCGGCAAGACGGCGATGGAATACGCTGCAGGGCAGGGACACACGGCTGTCGTGACACTGCTGCTCGATACCGGGATGGACGTGAATCGCCTCTACAAGAACGACCTTACCGCGTTGATGTGGGCCGCGGGCTACGACCGCGCCGATACCGTGAAGCTGCTGCTTGCCCGCGGCGCCGACCGCATGCTGCGCGACAATCGCGGCCTCACCGCAGGGGACATCGCGAAGCAGACCGGGTCGAGCCATGCCGCGGCACTGCTCTCGGGCGCAGCGGCCACGCCCTAGCGGCCGCGAGGCACCAGGGGTGTGCCACGAACCACGATGCATCACGACGGATCACGACGCATCGCGATGCCGCGTCACGCTCCGCGAACACGCGGCTACGCACGCGAAAAAGCACTTCGAAACAGAATTTCGTGCCCCTATACTGGGTGGCGCCTGACGAGCCGCAGCCGCAGTCATTGCGGCTGTCGCCGTTGCGCTCGTGAATCGCACGAGCCGCCACGACGGCATGCCTCCCTCCCGCCGTACGACACCCACAAGGAAGACACGAACATGATGACTCGTACATTGAGCGCCGTTGCCGCGCTCTCGCTGGTTGCCTGTGCCGCCGTTTCCACCGTGCCGGCCAACGCCGAGGATGCAAGCAGCTTCGCGCAGGGGGCGGGCGAAGGCCAGGGCCGTCACGTGAAGGTGATGATCGTCTCGATGTTCGGGCCCGAAGGCCAGGTGTGGCTCGATCGCCTGGGGCCGTGGCAGGACATCAAGGTGGCCGGGCTCTCGCCCGACTATCCCGCCGTTCACTGCAACAAACAGGACGTCTGCGTGATGACGACGGGCATGGGCCACGCCAATGCGGCGGCGTCCATCATGGCGCTCGCATTCTCGCCGCGCTTCGATTTGCGACACACGTACTTCATGGTGGCGGGCATTGCGGGCATCGATCCGGCGCAGGGCACGCTCGGTTCGGCAGCGTGGGCGAAGTATCTGGTCGACTTCGGCATTCAGTGGGAAATCGACGGACGCGAAATTCCGTCGGGCTGGAACACCGGTTATCTCGGCATCAACACGAAGAGCCCGAGCGACAAGCCGCCGCTCGACTACCGCACGGAAGTCTTCCAGCTCAATACGAAGCTGACCGATGCGGCGTTCGCGCTGTCACGCAACGTCACGCTCTCCGACAACGCCCAGGCGCAGGCCGCGCGCGCCAAATACGGCTACGCCCCCGCGAACCAGCCGCCCACGGTGGTTCAGTGCGATACGTTGGCGGGCGACACGTGGTGGTCGGGCACGCTGCTCGGCGAGCGTGCGCGCGACTGGACGAAGATTCTCACGGACGGCAAGGGCGTCTATTGCACGACGCAGCAGGAAGACAACGCAACGTACGAAGCGCTCACGCGCGCGGCCGCGGTGGGCCGCGTGGACCTCAACCGCGTGGCGGTGCTGCGTGCGGGATCGGACTTCGACCGGCCCTATGCGGGCCAGTCGAGTGCGGACAATCTGTTGAACTACGCGGCGCAGGGCGGTTTTTCGATTGCCATTGAGAACCTCTACCGAGCCGGCAATCCGCTCGTGCAGGACATCGCGACGCACTGGGCGGAATGGCGCGAAGGCGTGCCGGGCCGCTGAGGCGCTCAGCCTTTCAGCACAAGGCCCGGCATGGTGCCGGGCCTGTACCGCTCAGGTCGCGTTCAGGCAACCCATTCCGTCACAACCGGCGTATCGATATCCGGGTTGGACTCGCGCTCTTCGAAGGTGCGCTTCGAGCAGGTCTTGTCGAGCGCCGCGCGGCCCGAGAGCAGCGGGCAACGGTCGAACACTTCGGCAATCCAGTCCACGAACACGCGCACTTTCGGCGAAAGATGCCGCGAGTGCGGGTAGACCACCGAAATAGGCATGGGCAGCGGCTTTTCGTCGGGCAGCACTTCGACGAGTTCGCCTGATTTCAGATACGGCAGCACCTGGTAGCGCGCCGGCTGGATGAGACCGAAGCCTTCGAGTCCGCAGGTCACGTAGGCGTCGGCGTCGTTCACCGAAACCGCGGCCTGCATCTTCACCTCGATTTCCTTGCCCTCCACGAGGAAGGCCCAATCCATCACACGGCCCGTGCGGCTCGAGAAGTAATTGACCGCGCGATGCTGCTCGAGGTCTTCGAGCGACTTCGGCATGCCGTGACGCTGGATGTACGCGGGCGCCGCACACGTCACGCCTTCGAAGAGGCCAATGCGGCGCGCGACGAGCGACGAGTCCTGCAACGCGCCCACGCGAATCACGCAGTCCACGCCTTCCTGAAGCAGATCGACGGGACGATCCGTGAGGCCGAGTTGCAGGTCGATGTCCGGGTAGCGCGAACGAAATTCGCACAGCGACGGAATGACGAGCAGGCGTCCGATGGAACCCGGCATGTCGATGCGCAGCTTGCCGTGCGGTTTCTTGCTGCCGTTCTGGAACGCCGCTTCGGTTTCCTCCACGTCCGCGAGAATGCGCACGCAGCGCTCGTAGTACGCCGCGCCGTCCGGCGTGAGCGAGAGGCGCCGCGTCGTGCGATGCATGAGACGGGTGCCGAGAAACGCTTCGAGGTTCTGGATGATGGTCGTGACCGAGGCGCGGGGCATGTCCAGCGTTTCTGCTGCGCGCGTGAAGCTGTTCGTGTCGACCACCCGAGTGAATACCTGCATGGCCTGAAGCCGGTCCATTGCGATTCTCCAAAAGGGGGCGGGCGTTCCACTGTTTGGGCAGACACGTGTCTGCAAAACGATTGTTCAGTGCCGCCGAATTGTGTTGCCGGATTATAGGCATTTATTTGCAAGTCTGCCGAACCCACAATTCGCCCCGTTCGATACTAATTTCGCGCATTGCGCGCTTCGCCATGGATGCATTCAAACCGTCGTTCCCGTTTGCCCCGTCGGGCTTTGCGCCCTCGGGGGACCGCACGGCGCACGAGACGGACGCGGACCTGGACGGCGCACCGGCCGGGCCCGCGCTGGCGGTCTCGGACATGACGATCGACGGCTACGCGCAGCCCATCGTATTGCGCCTTTATCGGCCGGTGAAAGCGAACGGATTGCCGGTATTGCTGTATTTCCATGGCGGCGGTTTTGTGCGCGGATCATTGGAAGAAGCGGACCACGCCGCGCGTTATTTCGCAGAGCACTTACCGGCACTCGTGGTTTCGGTGGGTTATTCGCTTGCGCCGCAATTCCCTTTTCCGGCCGCACCCGAAGACGCTCACCGTGCCGCGCTCTGGGTGCAGTCGCACGCACGTTCGTTTGGCGGCAACGCCCGGCGGCTTGGCGTGGCGGGGCACGACGCGGGCGGACAGATCGCGAACGTCGTCGCGCTGATCGGCCGCGATCGTGCCGACGTGCGGTTCGACGCCCAGGCGCTCTTTGCACCGATGCTGGACCCGAGTCTCACGCGACTCGGCGACGAGCGGCGCCTGAGTTCGGACATCACGGCGAGCGAATGCGCGGCCTGTTATCGCGCGTATCTGCCGCAGGCTTCGCAGCGCATGCATCCGTATGCGGCGCCGCTGGAATGTACGCGGCTCGCCGGTTTGCCCGCCACGCTCATCGTGACGGCGCAGAACGACGTGCTGCACATCGAGGCCGAGAAGTACGCGAGCCGCCTGATCGACGCGGGCGTGCGCACCCAGGTGGTGCGTTTCCCGAGCGTCTCGCACGCGGCCATTGGCGGTTATCCGGCCGCCTTGCAGGAAGCTGTGCGCTTCTTTCAGTGGCAGTTCGACTCACGCACGCTCGCGTAAGCACCGCACGCGACGACGTAGCAGAACCGCTCGCTGAACGAATGCACGCGAACGACCCACCGAATACGAATTGAAACGACCATCGCATTGGAGCCCACTATGTCTGTCTTTCCGTTGTCTCGCCCCCGAATCATCGTTGCAGTGGTTGCCCTTGTAGTCGTTGCCGGACTCGGCACGGTCGGCGCCATGCGCGTGAATGCCAATGCGCCGGCCCAGTCGCAGGCGGCCATGGCGCCCGAAGTCGACGTAGCCAATGTGCTGGAACGCAGCATCGTCGACTGGCAGTCGTACTCCGGCCGGCTCGAAGCCATCGAGAAGGTGGACATTCGCCCGCAGGTGTCGGGCACCATCGTGTCGGTCAACTTCAAGGACGGCGCGCTCGTGAAGAAGGGCGACACGCTGTTCGTGATCGACCCGCGTCCGTATCAGGCCGAAGTGGATCGCGCCGCCGCGCAACTCGCCGCGGCCCAGGCGGGCGCCGGCTATGCGCAGAGCGACTGGGAACGCGCACAGCGTCTTATCACGGACAACGCCATCGCGAAGCGCGACTACGACCAGAAGCAGAACGCCGCGCGCGAGGCGAGTGCGAACCTGAAGGCCGCGCAGGCCGCGCTGGAAGCGGCGCAGATCAATCTGGGCTACACGCGCATCGTGGCACCCGTGTCCGGTCGCGTGTCGCGCGCGGAAATCACGCTGGGCAACGTGGTGTCGGCCGGCGCCAATGCGGCTGCGCTGACCACGCTCGTTTCGGTGTCGCCCATCTACGCGTCGTTCGATGCAGACGAGCAGACGTATCTCGACTACATCAGCCACGTGAAGGACGGCACGAAGGTGCCGGTGGATCTCGGCCTCGCCAACGAATCGGGCTATTCGCGCACGGGCACGATCGAGTCCGTGGATAACCGGCTCGATACGTCGTCGGGCACGATCCGCGTGCGCGCGCGTTTCGACAACGCAGACGGCACGCTGTTGCCCGGCCTCTACGCGCGCATCAAGGTGAGCGGCAGCGCGCCGCACCCGGCGCTGCTTATCGACGACGCCGCGATCGGCACCGACCAGGACAAGAAGTTCGTCTTCGTCGTGGACAGCGCCAATCACGTCGCGTACCGCGAAGTGCAGCTGGGCGGCCAGCAGGGCAACCTGCGCGTCATTACGGGCGGCCTCAAGAAGGGCGAGCGCATCGTGGTGAACGGCACGCAGCGCGTGCGGCCCGGCGAGGAGGTGCGAGCCCACATGGTACCCATGACGGGCGATGGCGACCCGAACAGCGCACCTCTTGCAGGCACGGCCGGCGCGCAAGGCAAGCCGGTCAAGCAGTCGTCGCAAAGCGAAGCCCAGGCGCAGCCGCGTGCGAACCAGGGCAACGCGGCCAACTCGGCCGACGCGACGAAGCAGGCGAAAAACTCATGACGTTCGCGATGCCAACACATAGCAGGCGCGAGCAGGACGTCGCCCGCGCCGCCCGCATCGCACACACGCTCTCCTTTATTCAGAGCCACCCATGAACATATCGAAATTCTTCATCGACCGGCCCATCTTCGCGGGTGTGCTGTCGGTCGTGATTCTGCTGGCCGGCGTGATCGCGCTGTTCCAGCTGCCCATTTCCGAGTATCCCGAGGTCGTGCCGCCGTCGGTCGTCGTGCACGCGCAGTATCCGGGCGCGAACCCGAAGGTGATCGCGGAAACGGTGGCCTCGCCGCTCGAAGAGCAGATCAACGGCGTCGAGAACATGCTGTACATGCAGTCGCAGGCCAACAGCGACGGCAACATGACGCTCACGGTCACGTTCCGTCTGGGCACTGATCCGGACAAGGCCACGCAGCTCGTGCAGAACCGCGTGAACCAGGCATTGCCGCGGCTGCCCGAAGACGTGCAGCGGCTCGGCATCACGACCATCAAGAGCTCGCCTACGCTCACGATGGTGGTGCACCTGATCTCGCCGAACGATCAGTACGACATGACGTATCTGCGCAATTACGCGCTGCTCAACGTCAAAGACCGGCTCGCGCGCATTCAGGGTGTGGGCGAAGTGCAGCTGTGGGGCGCGGGCGACTACGCGATGCGCGTGTGGCTCGATCCGCAGAAGGTGGCGCAGCGCGGGCTCACGGCGAACGACGTGGTGAACGCCATTCGCGAGCAGAACGTGCAGGTGGCGGCCGGTGTGATCGGTGCGTCTCCCACGCTGCCCGGCACGCCGTTGCAGCTTTCGGTCAACGCGCGAGGTCGCCTGACGACCGTGAAGGAATTCGGCGACATCGTCGTGAAGACCGCGCCGGATGGCGGCGTCACGTATCTGCGCGACATCGCGCGCGTCGAACTGGGTGCGTCCGAATACGGCCTGCGTTCGCTGCTCGACAACAAGTCGGCGGTGGCGCTCGCCATCAACCAGGCACCGGGTGCGAACTCGCTCGCCATCTCGGACCAGGTGCGCGCCGCGATGAAGGAGCTCAAGCAGGACTTCCCGGCCGGCGTGGACTACAAGATCGTCTATGACCCCACGCAGTTCGTGCGCTCCAGTATCGAGGCGGTGGTGCATACGCTGCTTGAAGCCATCGCGCTCGTGGTGATCGTGGTGATCGTGTTCCTGCAGACGTGGCGTGCGTCGATCATTCCGCTCATTGCCGTGCCGGTCTCGATCGTGGGCACGTTCTCGCTGCTGCTGGCGTTCGGCTTTTCGATCAATGCGCTTTCGCTGTTCGGGATGGTGCTCGCCATCGGTATCGTGGTGGACGACGCCATCGTGGTGGTGGAAAACGTGGAGCGCAACATCGAGCGCGGGCTCAGTGCGCGCGACGCGACGTATCGCGCCATGCAGGAGGTGAGCGGGCCGATCATCGCAATTGCGCTCACGCTGGTGGCCGTGTTCGTGCCGCTCGCGTTCATGACGGGTCTCACGGGCCAGTTCTACAAGCAGTTCGCGATGACCATCGCCATTTCCACGGTGATCTCGGCGTTCAACTCGCTCACGCTTTCGCCGGCGCTTTCGGCACTGCTGCTGCGCAGCCACGGCGCGAAGGAAGACTGGCTCACGCGCGTCATGAACCGCGTGCTGGGCGGCTTCTTCCGCGGCTTCAACAAGGTGTTCCATCGCGGCGCGGAGAACTACAGTCGCGGCGTGAACGGCGTGCTCAAACGCAAGGGCGCGATGCTCGCGGTCTATGCGGTGCTGCTTGGCGCGACGGTGTTTGTCACGCACATCGTGCCGGGCGGCTTCGTGCCCGCGCAGGACAAGGAATACCTCGTGGCGTTTGCGCAGTTGCCTAACGGTGCGTCGCTGGATCGCACGGAGAATGTGATTCGCGAGATGAGCGACATTTCGCTGAAGCAGCCTGGCGTGGAAAGTGCCGTGGCGTTCCCCGGTCTTTCGGTGAACGGCTTCACGAACAGTTCGAGCGCGGGCATCGTGTTCGTCACGCTCAAGCCGTTTAGCGAACGCAAGGGCAAGGCGCTCTCGGCGGGTGCCATTGCGGGCGCGCTCAACCAGAAGTTCGCGAGCATCAAGGGTTCGTTCGTGGCCGTGTTCCCGCCGCCGCCGGTGCTGGGTCTCGGTACGCTGGGCGGCTTCAAGATGCAGCTGGAAGATCACGGCGCGGTGGGCTACGAAGAACTCGCGAAGGCGACGCAGGACTTCATCAAGAAGGCGTCGGCTACGCCTGAGCTGGGTCCCACTTTCTCCAGCTATCAGATCAACGTGCCGCAGTTGAACGTGGACCTGGATCGCGTGAAGGCGAAGCAGCTCGGCGTGCCGGTGACGGATGTGTTCGACACCATGCAGATCTATCTGGGCTCGCTTTACGTGAACGACTTCAACGAGTTCGGCCGCGTGTACCAGGTGCGTGTGCAGGCAGATGCGCCGTTCCGTCAGCGTGCGGACGACATCCTGCAACTGAAGACGCGTAACAACGCGGGCGAGATGGTGCCGCTGTCGTCGCTCGTTACCGTGTCGCCCACGTATGGTCCGGAAATGGTGGTGCGCTACAACGGCTACACCGCCGCCGACATCAACGGCGGCCCGGCGCCCGGCTTCTCGTCGGGTCAGGCCCAGGAAGCGGCGGAACGCATTGCTGCCGAAACGCTGCCGCGCGGCGTGAAGTTCGAATGGACCGACCTCACGTACCAGCAGATTCTCGCGGGCAACTCGGGCATCTGGGTGTTCCCGATCAGCGTGCTGCTGGTGTTCCTCGTGCTGGCCGCGCTCTATGAAAGCCTCACGCTGCCGCTCGCGGTGATCCTGATCGTGCCGATGAGCGTGCTGTCCGCACTCACGGGCGTGTGGCTCACGCAGGGCGACAACAACATCTTCACGCAGATCGGCTTGATGGTGCTGGTGGGACTCGCATCGAAGAACGCCATTCTGATCGTGGAGTTCGCACGCGAGTTGGAGCACGACGGACACTCGCCGCTTTCCGCGGCTATCGAAGCGAGCCGCATGCGGCTGCGCCCGATCCTGATGACGTCCATCGCGTTCATCATGGGTGTGGTGCCGCTCGTGCTTTCTTCGGGCGCGGGTTCGGAAATGCGTCATGCCATGGGTATCGCGGTGTTTTTCGGGATGCTCGGTGTGACGCTGTTCGGCCTGATGCTGACGCCGGTGTTCTACGTGGTGCTGCGCATGCTGGCAGGCGGCACGATCCACGTGGCGCAGAAGGACTCGCCGCGCAGCTCTGCGCTGCCCGCGATGGATTGAGGAGAACCTGATAATGAAAAATCGTGGATTCATAGGCGGCGCTGCCGGCATGCAGGGGTGTGGCAGGCTCGGCTGGGTTGCGGTCAGCGGCCTGCTCGTCGCGCTGCTCGCCGCATGTTCGGTAGAGCCGACCTATCACCGCCCGGACGCGGCAGCGCCCGCGGCGTTCAAGGAAGCGCCGATCGCTGCTCAGGATGCCGGCACGTGGAAGGCCGCCCAGCCTTCCGACGCGGCCCACCGCGGCGAGTGGTGGAGCGTGTTTGACGACGCGACGCTGAACCAGCTGGAAGAGCAGGCTGCGGCGGCCAACCAGGATCTGAAAGCGGCGGCTGCGCGCGTGCAGCAGGCGCGTGCCGTGACGCGGTCCGCGCGCTCGGCGTGGTTCCCGTCGCTCGATGCGGGCTTCGGTCCCACGCGTGAACGGCTCTCGCCCGCTTCGCAGTTCCTGCCCGACGACCGGAATGTGCCCACGCAGACGCTGTGGCGCGCGCAGGGCACGGTTTCGTATGAGGCGGATCTGTTCGGTCGCGTGAGCTCCAACGTGAACGCGGCGCGCGCGGATGCGCAGCAGAGCGAGGCGTTGTTCCGCTCCGTGCAGCTCGCGTTGCAGGCCGACGTCGCGCAGAACTACTTCCAGCTGCGCCAGTTCGATTCGCAGGTCGATCTGTTCCGGCGCACGGTGGCGCTGCGTCAGGATGCGCTCAGGCTTGCAGAGCGCCGCTTCAAGGAAGGCGACATCAGCGAACTCGACGTTTCGCAGGCACGCAACGAACTGGCAACGGCCCAGGCCGATGCGGTGGGCGTGGCGCGTCAGCGCGCGGCGTCGGAACATGGCCTCGCGATCTTGCTCGGCAAGGCACCGGCGGACTTTTCGTTCCCCGAAACACCGCTTGCGCCCGTGGCCGTGCGCGTTCCGCCGGGCTTGCCGTCCGCGCTGCTCGAACGTCGGCCCGACATTGCCGCCGCCGAACGCGCAATGGCCGCTGCGAACGCGCGCGTGGGGCTCGCGAAGTCCGCGTTCTTCCCGCAGCTCGACATCACGGGTTCGTTCGGCTACGAGTCCGCGACGCTGGGCGACCTGTTCAAATGGTCCACGCGGACCTTCCTGCTGGGGCCGTTCGCGGGCACGGCGCTCACGCTGCCGATCTTCGACGGCGGGCGCCGTCAGGCCGGTCTCGACCAGGCCCGCGCGAGGTACGACGAACAGGTTGCGCAATACCGCGAGCAGGTGCTCGTAGCGTTCCGCGAGGTGGAGGACAACCTGTCCGACCTGCGCTTGCTGGACGACCAGATGAAGGCGCAAAACGATGCGGTGAATGCGTCGCAGCGGGCCGCGCATCTGTCGCGCACGCAGTACGAGGAAGGGCAGGTCAGCTACCTCAACGTGATCGACAGCGAGCGCTCGGTGCTGGTCTCGCAGTTGCAGGCAAGCCAGCTTCAGGGCGTGCAGGCCGTGGCGACCGTCAACCTGATCCGTGCGCTGGGCGGCGGTTGGGGCGACGACACGAAGACGGGCAGCGCTTCGCCGCAGCAAGGCTCGACACAAGACGCACAGCAGGTGGCAAAGCGCTGAGCCTGCTGAGTCGTGACGAGCGTCGGAAAGGAAGTCAGCAGGGGGCCGTGCACGTCGATAGCCGACGTGCACGGCTTTTGTTTTAAGCGCGCATTGAGGGGGCGACATGCGCTCGCCTATCCAGGCTGCGCCTTCTTCTCCTGTAACAGATAGCCGATCCCGCGCAACGTGACGATAGTCGCTTCGCAATGCTCGATCCGCTTGCGGATGCGATGCACGTAGATCTCGATGGCATCCTCGCTCGATTCCTCTTCGAGCGCGTAGACACCCGACATCAGCGCCGACTTCGAGAGTGTCTTGCCGCACTTGAGCATCATCATTTCGAGAATCGAATGCTCTTTGGGGCGCAGCGAGAGCGGCTCGCCGCGGATGCGGAACTGGCGGCTGTCGGTGTTATAGGTGAGGTCGCCACAGGCGAAATCCGTATGCTTTTCGCCGTTCTGCCGGCGCGCGAGCGCTTTGATGCGAGCGACCAGTTCGCGCGTCTCGAACGGTTTCACGATGTAGTCGTCGGCACCGGCGCCGAGACACTCCACTTTTTCGTCGATCGACCCGCTCGCCGTGACGACCAGCACCGGCACGTTGTTGCGTCGGCCACGCAGACGGCGCAGCACGTCTTTGCCGGTCATCTTCGGCAGTTGCAGGTCGAGCAGCACCACGTCGTACTGTTCGGTGCGCAAAAGCTGGTCGGCGGCGTCGCCGTCGGCCGCGCGGTCCACGGCCATGCGCTCTTCCTTCAGCAGCTTGAGCAGCCAGTGGCTCAGCGATTCGTTGTCTTCTGCGAGCAGCACTTTCATCTTGCGTCCCTGCACCGGTTATTTCGTTATCCTTTCGTTCCGCGCGGACGAAGGAATACGAAATATTGTTGAAGTAAAAAAGTAAGGAATCCGGTGTCTTTATTGTTTTGATGTCTTGAGCGGCTTTACGTTTGCGGATCGTAGCGAAACCAAACCTTCTGCCGGCTATCGACGCGTTGCAAGAAAGGCCAGGGGAAGTACCGATCGGCGGGAGGGAGAGACTGGGCGGGCGAAGCCGCAAATGAAACGGCCCGCCGTGAGAGGCGGGCCGCGCAATGAACCGATGAAACGCAGAGAAATGGGAGGCTGGGGGCTTCCGGCTTCGCTAGGCCGCTTCGGCGACGGGCGCTCGCGTGACCGGCACATGGGTCTGCGCGGCGACTTCAGCCAGCAGGGCGGCGTCGGCCGCGACCGTGTCTTCGCAGACGGCCTGGCGTGCCACGGCCGCCTTTCTCGTCTTACCCGCGCGCGAGGGCGGCTGGCAGGCGCCGCACACTACGTTGTGCTGCAGGTCATGCTTGTGCGCGACGAATTTGCCGCTGCAGCGGCAGCACGGCGTGAGCTGGAGCATGCCGGCGTCGAAGAAGCGCACGAGCGTCCAGGCGCGCGTGAGATCCAGCACGGCTTCCGTGTCGCTGTGACGGCAGTGTTCCAGATACAGCCGGTAGCCCTTCGTCAAAGCGTCGAGGTGCGAGCAGCGCGCCTCGTTCTTGAGGAACAGGTAGGTGTTGTAGAACAGCGACGCATGAATGTTCGCAAGCCACGTCATGTACCAGTCCGCGGAGAAGGGCAGCATGCCCTTGGGCGGCGACACGCCTTTCACTTCACGGTACAGGCGGATCATGCGGTCGCGCGAAAGCGTGAGTTCGCTTTCCAGCACCTGCATGCGCGCGCCCAGCTCGATCAAGGCGATCGCGCGGAACACTTCCTGTGCGTCTTCAGTGAGGCTGCGCTTCGGCGCAGACTTGAGCATCGTGACTTCAGCTTGCATGGCGGTCCCTGTCAGGCGAACTGCTCTGCGGACTGACCCGCGAGCAGGATGGCGGCATGCGTCGAAGCAACGTCAGCGTGACGCGTCGTCTGCGTGAGGGCAGACAGCATCGTGTGATCGTTGAAGCGGAAGAAACACAAAAGCTGGTCGGAGGAGGCCAGCTTGACGATCTGTGCAAGCGACAGTCCGGCAAGCAGTTCGGCCAGCTCCGACGACAAGCCCAGCCGGAACATGCCGACTGCCTTGTCCTCACGCAACATACGTTGCGCAAGCATGATGTACGACAAATTGATTTCGCGGATTGACTCCAGCGTCTCGCTGCTACGGTCCATTTCTCAGTTTTCCGAAGCCCCGATTGAACTGCCGGCGTTGTTCGCCGTTATGTCTTTTCTGCCCCCGCCTGGTCTTGTAACGACCTTCGGCGATATCTATCTATTTGATACAGCTTGTTACAACTCGTAACAGCTTGGAGCGAATTGTATGAGGGGGAATGTCAAAAAGCAATGGCTCGTCAAAAAAATTGTGGAAAAAAACCGACTGCGGATCAGTAATTTTTTCATAAATCTGCAACGCGCCTTATTGGCGTGCGCCGGGCGGCCCGGCCAGCGCTATTGTGGGCCTCAAACCCTTGTTACGACAGGGTATCTCCTGATTGAAGCAACTTCTCTGCGACGCTCCCGCGCACCCCGGAAATTCTATTCCCCTTTTGATATGAATAAAGGCAAGGGTTTACTTGCGCGGTAAAAAATGCGGCATGTGGACGCGTTACATTTGACCGCTGTTTGTAACAGCTTGGCGACGGCATTTGTAACGGCTCTCGCCCGCGTTTGTAACAACCTAGGGGACATTCCGGATGATTCTTTCGAATGCCTTACGTTGCGTCGTGGAAGATCACCCCCAAGGTGTGTCGTTGGCCCGAGCGCAGGGGGCTCACACCGTGCCGAAGGTTGACGCGATACGCGCCACGCGTGCCCTGCACGGGCCGATGGTGGACGGCGAAGATCGCCGCGTCGCCCTTGCGCAGCGGCACGACCTGGACGCGCGACTGCATGCGCGGCCGCTGCTCGGTCATCACGAACTCGCCGCCTGTGAAGTCGCGGCCCGGCTCGGCCAGCAGAACCGCCACCTGTAACGGAAACACGTGTTCGCCGTAGAGGTCCTGGTGCAGGCAGTTGTAGTCGTCTTTTCCGTACTGGAGCAGCAGCGGGGTGGGGCGCAACTGGCCGGCGGCGTGACAACGTTTGATGTATTCCGCGTGCGAGGCTGGATAGCGCACGTCGATGCCGAGCGTCTGGTTCCAGAGGTTGGCCACTGGAACGAGATGCGGATAGAGGCTCGTGCGCAGTTGCTGCACGAGGCGCGGCAACGGATAGCTGAAATATTGGTACTCGCCGCGGCCGAAGCCGTGCCGGGTCATCACGATGCGACTGCGAAAACGCTCGTGGTGTCCGTAGAGGGCGGCCAGCGCGTCGCATTCGTCCTCTGCCAGTAATTGGGGAGCGACTGCGTAGCCGTATTCGTCGAGCATTTGCGCGATGGCGCCCCAATCCAGTGTTTCGATGCGGCGAGAGAGGGACGGGTCGGAGCCGGCTGGAGGGCGGTGCCGCTCGCGATCCTCATGGGGCGCAAGCGATGGTGCGGGATCGTTCTGCGTATCGAGCAATGGAAGTTGCGAGTCGAGGCGGTTCATGTACGTACTCCTGTGAGGCCATGAACCACTCTACGCATGCCGCGTGCGCGAGACGCTCCGCAGCTTGCGGTTTCATTCGGCGGCGACCGGCGTGCCGAACACCGTGGTCGTGCTGACGAACGAGAGCACGCCGAGCTCCGTCTGCTCCGTCCGCCGTCTACTCCGTCTACGCAGCGGCACGGCGATCTTATCGAGCATGGCGGTTGCTCGTCGTTGCGGTCGGCGACCACGGAATGCGATGCCGACATGCGAAGCGAGGCAGAGGCCAGTGTGCTCATGGTCGCCATGATGACCCAAGCCCGCGGCGCGACCATCACCTCGAAGGTCATGGTTTGTCTGCGGCATGTGTGAGTCGTGCCGCAGGTCCGCCGCCGATTGTTCGGGTCATCCGGCCAATGTATTCGTGATGGACACATTTATCGCCGCGCCGCGTCGGGATAGATTCACACCGTCTTACTGCATATGCACGGAACCCCTCGCGTTCCCTGTACCCACTTACGCATTTTCGAAGGAAACGATCATGAGCAAGCTGACTGGCAAAGTCGCCGTGGTGACCGGCGCATCGAAGGGCATTGGCGCGGGCATCGCGAAGGCGCTGGCTGCCGAAGGCGCTTCGGTAGTGGTCAATTACGCATCCAGCAAGGCCGGCGCAGACGCCGTCGTGGACGCCATCATCACCGCAGGCGGTAAAGCAGTCGCCGTAGCGGGCGACGTGTCGAAGGCCGCGGACGCCGAGCGTATCGTCAACACCGCAGTCGAAACCTATGGTCGCCTCGATGTCCTCGTGAACAACTCGGGCGTGTATTCCTTTGCGCCCCTCGAAGAGATCGACGAAGCGCATTTTCACCGGCAGTTCGATATCAACGTGCTAGGCCTGCTGCTGACCACCAAGGCCGCCTCGAAGCATCTGGGCGAAGGGGCTAGCATCGTGAACGTGAGTTCGGTGGTGACGCGCATTACGCCGGCGTACACCACCGTCTACTCGGCCACGAAGGGCGCGGTGGATGCCGCGACCAGTTCGCTTGCGAAGGAACTTGGGCCGCGCAAGATTCGCGTGAATGCCGTGAATCCGGGGCTCATCGAGACCGAAGGCACGCATGCGGCCTCCGTGATCGGCTCCGACATGGAGAGCAGCGTGCTCGCGCAGACGCCGCTTGGCCGCATCGGCCAGCCCGACGACATCGCGCGCGTGGTGGTGTTCCTCGCCTCCGACGATTCGCGCTGGATCACGGGCGAGCATCTGAACGCGAGCGGCGGCGTGCGCTGATCTTTCACGGCGGGCGTGTGTGCGCGGTCCAACACGGTCTGCCCGTTCACACGCTCTGCCGGGCGTTGCACCCACAGTCGTAAAGAAAGAAAAAAGACCCGCAGGGCAGGTGCCCATGCGGGTCGCAAATCCACTACGCGTGGAGGATGAGCTGTTCTTCTGCGCGTGCCAGCAAGCGCGTATTTAGAAGCGCGTACGAATGCCGCCCGTCACCTCGACCTGGTTGTTCGAGCCGAACGTGCTGCCCACCGTATAGCCGCCATGCAGGCGCATGTAGTCGCCGGCCAGGTACACTTCCGTGCGCTTCGAGAAGTGATAGAACACCGAACCGTACAGCGTCTCCTTGAAGCCGTTGTGCAGCCCCGAGGCGGGATCAAACGTGCCGAGGTTCGCGTTCGGAATGTCGCCGTCCGAGTTGTATGCCGCGTTGTGCACGCGCATCTGCTGGTAGCCGAGTTCGTAGTCGAGCGGGCCCTTCGGTGAAAGCTTGAACGACACGGTCCATGCGTTGTCCTGACGCTGGCCGAGCGAGCCTTGATCGCCCCAGTAACGGAAGTAGCCGGCGTTGGCCCGCAGAATGCCGAACGTGTAGTTGCCGCCCACCGAGAAGCTCTGGTTCGCGAAGCCCTGCTTGTTCACGTGGCTGTAGAACGTGGACACGGCAAAGGCGTCGCCGTTGTAGCCCAGTGCGCCCTGATACACCGAATTGAGACCGAAGCTCGTCTGGTTGCCGAACGCGTAGCCCGCCGACGCGAAGATGCCGTTGTTGAAGAGCTTCTTCCACGCGAGGCCGTTCGAATAACGCGTGCCTGTGGGCCCGGCCGCGTAGAAGATCATCTGCTTGAAGTTGTTCGAGTTGGTCCAGCCGCCTTCTTCCAGTGAAAGTTTCGACGAACCGTACGCGTCGCCATAGATGGCCGATGCGTCGCGCGCAATCGTGTTCTGGAAGCCCGCCGTGATCTTGCCGAACGTATCGTTCTGCAGACCTACCCATGCGTCGCGGTCGAACAGCTGACCCGGATCTTCCATCTGCCCGTCCGCCACGCGGTATTCCGCTTCAAGCCGGAAGATCACCTGCGTGCCGCCGCCAATGTCTTCCGCGCCGCGCATCCCGAAGCGGCTGCCGCTGAACCACGGCTCGCCGCCAATGCCCATGCCGATGACGTGATTGCCGTTCGCGTCGGCATGCGACTGGTAGGTCGGCACGCTCAAGTCCATGAGCCCATAGAGCTGGACGCTCGATTGCGCGTATGCGCTGCCTGCCGCGAACGCGACCGTCGCCGGTACCGCCAATGCGAGATGCTTCTTCCTCACGATCGTCTCCTCATTCACTGCGTTGAAATGGATGAATGGGGCCGATTCTCGCGGGGGGAAACCTTCACGCCACTTTCACGACGTGCGCGTCCACGCCTGGTGAAAACACCGAGGGCATGCGGGGCGGAAAGTGAGGGAAAGCGGAAAGAAATAATCGTAACGACGGCTTGTTACGATCCTATCAGTCGATGTAGGATGCATGCGAGCAAACCGTCAATTTCTGTTTTGCATTGCACAAGATCAGGTCGTGACGATGTCCGAAAGTCCCTCTTTGCCGCTGTCCGTCATCGCGTTGCATCGCGGTTCTGCCGCACATGGCGAACGCAATCCCGGCGTGCCGTTCGACGCCGGCTGGTTCGACAGCCTGCGGGTGAATGCGTCGGCGGTGGAACGCCGTACCGCGACGCTCGCCACGCGCCGCACCGTCAAGAAAGACGCCCAGGCCGCGTGGCTGCTCAAGGCCATCACGTGCATCGACCTCACCACGCTCAACGGCGACGACACCGAAGGCCGCGTGCGCAGGCTCTGCGCGAAGGCGCGCCATCCCGTGCGCGACGACATTCTGGAAGCGCTTGGCATGGCTTCCGCCGGCATCACGACAGGCGCCGTGTGTGTCTATCACCGCTTCGTCGCAGCGGCTGTCGACGCGCTCGAGGGCAGCGGCATTCCGGTCGCGGCCGTGTCCACGGGCTTTCCCGCAGGGCTCACGCCGCATGAATTGAAGCTCAAAGAAATCGAAGCGTCTGTGGCGGATGGCGCTGCGGAAATCGACATCGTCGTCACGCGCGAACACGTGCTCACGGGCAACTGGCGCGCGCTCTACGACGAAGTGCGCGACTTTCGCGCCGCCTGCGGCCGCGCGCATCTGAAGGCCATTCTCGCCACCGGCGACATCCGCACGCTGTCCAACGTGGCGCGTGCGTCGATGGTCTGCATGATGGCCGGCGCCGATTTCATCAAGACCTCCACCGGCAAGGAAGGCGTGAATGCCACGCTCGACGTGTCGCTCGTGATGGTGCGCATGATCCGCGAGTATCTCGCGCGCACGGGCTTCGCAATCGGCTTCAAGCCGGCGGGCGGGGTGTCGAGCGCGAAGTCCGTGCTCTCGTATCAGATCCTGATGAAAGAGGAACTGGGCCGCGAATGGCTCGAACCGGCGCTCTTTCGCATTGGCGCATCGAGCCTGCTCGCCGACATCGAACGGCAGCTCGAACACCACGTGAGCGGCCGTTATTCGGCCTTCCATCGTCATCCGCTCGCATGAGCGCCTAACCAACACGACGACCACGCCTGCCCGAATCACCCACCATGACCATGAGCGTAGCGGAGTATTTTTCATCGATGGCCTACGGCCCCGCCCCTGAGGACGACGGTCCTGTGCGCGCCTGGCTCGCGCAGCACGAGGCCGGGTTCGGCCATTTCATCGGCGGCGCGTGGCGCGCGCCGGTCGAAGGCGAGCGCTTTGCCACTCACGCACCCGCCACCGGCGAATTGCTTGCGCACGTCGCGCAGGGCAGCGCGGCCGACATCGACGCCGCCGTGGCAAGCGCACGTGCCGCGCAGCCAGCATGGCAGGCGCTGGGCGGCCCTGGCCGCGCGCGACATCTCTACGCACTCGCACGCATGGTGCAGCGGCACAGCCGGCTCTTCGCCGTGCTCGAATCGCTCGACAACGGCAAGCCCATTCGCGAGACGCGCGACATCGACGTGCCGCTCGTCGCGCGTCACTTCCTGCATCACGCGGGTTGGGCGCAGCTTCAGGAAACGGAGTTCGCCGAGTGGGCGCCGCTCGGTGTGATCGGTCAGATCGTGCCGTGGAATTTTCCGCTGCTGATGCTGGCCTGGAAGATTGCGCCGGCGCTTGCCATGGGCAACTGCGTCGTGCTCAAGCCCGCCGAATACACGCCGCTCACGGCGCTGCTGTTCGCGGAACTGGCGCAGCGTGCCGGCTTGCCCGCGGGTGTGCTCAACGTCGTGACAGGCGACGGACGCACGGGCGCGGCGCTCGTCGAACATCGCGGCGTGGACAAGATCGCGTTCACGGGGTCCACCGAAGTGGGCCGGCAGATCCGCGTGGCCACGGCGGGCTCGGGCAAGGCGCTCACGCTGGAGTTGGGCGGCAAGTCGCCGTTCATCGTGTTCGACGACGCGGACCTCGACGGCGCCGTGGAAGGCGTGGTGGACGCCATCTGGTTCAACCAGGGCCAGGTGTGCTGCGCGGGCTCGCGCCTGCTCGTGCAGGAAGGCATCGAAGCGCGTTTCGTCGAGAAGCTCAAGCGCCGCATGGCGACGCTTCGTGTGGGGCCGTCGCTGGAGAAGAGCATCGACATTGGCGCGATCGTGGACGACGTGCAACTGCAACGCATTCGCGCGCTCGTGGAACGCGGGCGCGCCGAGGGTTGCGATATCTGGCAGCCGCCGCACGTGGAGATGCCGCGAGAAGGCTGCTATTACCCGCCTACGCTCGTCACGGGCGTGGGCAGTGCATCGGTGCTCGCACAGGAGGAAATCTTCGGCCCGGTGCTGGTGACCATGAGCTTTCGCACGCCCGACGAAGCGGTGGCGCTCGCGAACAACACGCGCTATGGCCTCGCCGCAAGCGTATGGAGCGAGACCATTGGCCGCGCGCTCGACGTCGCGCCGAAGCTTGCTTGCGGTGTGGTCTGGGTGAACGCGACGAACCTCTTCGACGCGGCCGTCGGCTTCGGCGGCTATCGCGAGTCGGGCTTCGGCCGCGAGGGTGGACGCGAGGGCATTTACGAATACCTCCAGCCGCGCGCATGGCTCACGCTTGCGAAACGGCCGGCACAGCAGCAGGCCGTTCTCGCGCATGCCGTGGCGGTAGAAGACGACGCAGACGAAGACAGCGAGCACCCGGCTTCCACGACGACCGCCGTGATCGACCGCACGCCGAAGCTCTTCATCGGCGGCAAGCAGGTGCGGCCCGACAGCGGCTATTCGTTGCCAGTGCATGCGCCGGACGGCCGCGTGGTAGGCGAGGTGGGCGCGGGCAACCGCAAGGACATCCGCAACGCCGTGGCCGCGGCGCGCGCGGCGCAAGGATGGTCGAACGCGACGGCGCACAACCGCGCCCAGGTGCTCTACTACCTCGCGGAAAACCTGGCCGTACGCGGGGAGGAGTTCGCGCATCAGCTCGTGCAGCGCAACGGTGCGTCTGCCGACGCGGCACAGGCCGAAGTGGACGCGGCGGTCACGCGGCTTTTCACCTATGCTGCGTGGGCCGACAAGTTCGACGGCGCCGTGCACACGCCGCCAATGCGCGGCGTGGCGCTGGCGATGCACGAGCCGCTCGGTGTAATCGGCGTAGCGTGCCCGGACGAAACGCCGCTGCTCGCGCTCGTGTCGCTCGCTGGGCCTGCGCTTGCGATGGGTAATCGCGTCGTGCTGCTGCCGGGCGAAACGGCGCCGCTTGTCGCGACGGACTTCTATCAGGTGGTGGAAACGTCGGACGTGCCGGCTGGTGTGCTGAATATCGTGACGGGCGAGCGCAGCGCGTTGCTGCCCGCGCTCGTGCGTCACGACGACGTGGACGCGGTATGGTGCTTCGGCAGTGCGGCGGGTGCGGCGCTCGTGGAGCGCGAGTCGGCGGGCAATCTGAAGCGCACGTTCGTGGACCACGGGCGCGTCTTCGACTGGTTCGACCGCGCGAGCGAAGGCCTGCCGTTCCTGCACGAGGCGGTGCAGGTGAAGAACGTCTGGATTCCTTATGGAGACTGAGTGCGGCGCAGGTTTCACGGTTGGGCCTCGCGTGCCCGATGCGCCGTCTGATTGCCAGGCAGACTGAATAAACCGAACAAACCGAAAAACCGAACAGAGAGTAGGAGACAAACGTGCTGAAGAATCTCGACCCGCTTCTGAGTGCCGACGTGCTGCATGCGCTTGCGTCGATGGGCCACGGTGACGAAGTGGTGATCTGCGATGCGAACTTTCCCGCCGATTCGGTCGCGCGCGCCACGGTGCTCGGCAAGCTGCTGCGGCTCGACGGCGTGGACTCTGCGCGCGCCATTCGCGCCGTGCTCTCGGTGCTGCCGCTCGACACGTTCGTCGACGATCCTGCGCTGCGCATGGAAGTGGTCGGCGAACCGAACACCATTCCGGCCGTTCAGCGCGAGGCACAGGCCGAAGTGAACGCAGCCGAAGGGCGCGACGTGCCGTTCGCTTCCATCGAACGCTTTGCCTTCTACGAGCGCGCCCGCAAGGCCTACTGCGTGATTGCCACGGGCGAGCAGCGCGGCTACGGCTGCTTCGTATTCAAGAAGGGCGTGCTGCTCGCGCCGGATGTCCCGTCGCAGGCCAGCGCGGGGAACCGGTCATGAATGCGCCGGCAACGCAGCCGCGCGGCCCGGGTGGACCAGCCGGACCAGGGATCGCCCGCGTGGTGATTCTCGGCATCTACGTGACGGACCTCACGTTCCGTGCGAGCCGCATGCCGCTGCTCGGCGAAACCATTGCGGGCACGGCGTTCAAGATGGGGCCGGGCGGCAAGGGTTCGAACCAGGCGGTGGCCGCGGCGCGCGCGGGCGCGGACGTGGTGTTCTGCACGCGCATCGGCAACGACGCCTTCGGTGCCATTGCACGTTCGACGTGGACCGCCGAAGGCATCACGGCGCGCGTGCCCGCAGTGGCGGACGGCGTATCGACGGGTGCAGCTCACATTTTCGTGGACGACGCGACGGGGCAGAACGCGATCATCGTCGCGGCCGGCGCGGCCGATCAGCTCTGCGCCGCGGACGTGGACGCCATCGAAGCCGATATCGCCGCCGCGCGCGTGTTCGTCACGCAACTCGAACAACCGGTGGCGGCTGCGCGTCGCGGGCTCGAACTGGCGCGCCGGCATGGCGTGACGACCGTGTTCAATCCCGCGCCCGCCATGCCGTTCGACGACGACCTCTACGCGCTGTGCGACTACATCACGCCCAACGAGACCGAGGCGGCCACGCTCACGGGCATGGCCGTCGAGAGCGTCGACGATGCGCGGCGTGCCGCCGACGCGCTGCTCGCCAAAGGCGTCGGCACCGCGATCATCACGCTGGGCGAGAAGGGCGCGCTCTTGCATTCGGCCACGCGGTCGGTGCTGCTCCCGGCGTTTCAGTGCGGACGCGTGGTGGAAACGGCTGGTGCCGGCGACGGCTTCACGGGCGGCTTCGCGGCAGCGCTCGCGCGCGGCGAAGATGCGCTGTCGGCGGTGCGCTTTGGCTGCGCGCTCGCGGGCATTTCGGTGACGCGTCCGGGCACGGCGCCTTCCATGCCGACGCTCGATGAAGTGAATCGCGTGCTTGCGCAAACGGGCGAGGCTTCGCACGTGCATTGAACCGCGCTGCGCCTCACGCGCGGTGTCATCGTCAAAGGAGTGGTGGTTGCGATGAAGCGTTCGTTTTCGCCGGGAGCGTTGCTCAAAGACCGGCAGTTGAATTTCCTGCTCACCGTGAACGTGCTCGTCGTGCTGGTGGCGACGTTCCTCTCGCACGGGCAGTTCGTGAGCCTCGACAATCTGCAGTCCATGGGCGGCCAGTTGCCCGAACTCGGCCTGCTCGCGCTCGGCATCATGCTTTCCATGATCTCGGGCAACGGCGGCATCGACCTTTCGGGCGTGGGGCTCGCCAACCTCTCGGGCATGATCGCGGCGCTCGTGGTGCCCAGGTTCGTGAGCGGCGACGACCAGCCGGGTCTCTACACGGCGCTCTTCTGCGTCATCGTGATTGCAATGGGGTTCGTGGGCGGCTTGCTGAACGGCATCGTGATCGCGCGGCTGCGGCTCACACCGATTCTCTGCACGCTCGGCACGCAACTCCTGTTCACGGGTATCGCGGTGGTGCTGAGCAACGGCGCCTCGGTGCACGTGGACTATGTCGAACCGCTCTCCGACATCGGCAACGGCACGGTCTGGCAGGTGCCCATTTCGTTCTGCATCTTCATCGCGGCCGTGCTCTTGCTGGGCTGGATCGCGAAGCGCTCGCCGTTCGGACTCAGGCTCTACCTGATGGGCACGAATCCGAAGGCTGCCTTCTATGCGGGCATTCCACGCGACCGCATGCTGATTGCCACCTACACGATGTGCGGTGTGCTCGCATCGCTGGCGGGGCTCATCAGCGTGACGCACACCCTGAGCGCGAAGTGGGATTACGGCAACTCGTATCTGCTCATCGCCATCCTGATTGCGGTGATGGGCGGCGTGAACCCGGCGGGCGGCTATGGGCGCATTGTCTGCGTGTTCTTCGCCGCGACGGTGCTGCAATTTCTCGCGAGCCTCTTCAATCTGCTCGGCGTGTCGCAGTTCTTCGGCGACTGCGCCTGGGGCTTCCTGCTGCTGCTTTCGCTGGCGTTCGCCGGCGAGGCGCGCGTGCGCTCCATGTTCGGTTTCGTCGCGCCTCGCCGACGCAGCGCCGATAGCGGCAGCAGCGGCAGCGTGCGGACCGACTGACACGCGACTGACACCATCGATCTTCGCAGTCCACAACCAACCATAAAGGAGACATTGCATGAAACCCACTCGACTCGCCGCCGCGCTGACGGCAGCCGCGCTCGCCACGGGCATGATCGCCGCGGCCCACGCCGCGAACGAGACCATCGTCACGGTCGTGAAGGTGACGGGCATCAACTGGTTCAATCGCATGGACGACGGTGTGAAGCAGTTCGCGAAAGAGAACCCCGGCGTCACCGCTTATCAGACTGGCCCCGGCCGCGCCGATGCGGCGCAGCAGCTCAAGATCATCGAAGACCTGATCGCGAAGAAGGTCACGGCCATCGCCGTGGTGCCGTACGACCCGCCTACGCTGGAGCCGGCGCTCAAGAAGGCGATGGACCGCGGCATCAAGGTGGTCACGCATGAGGCCGACAACGAGAAGAACACGATGGTGGACATCGAAGCGTTCGACAACACCGCTTATGGCGCGGCGCTCAACGAGCGGCTCGCGGCGTGCATGCACAACGAAGGCAAGTGGGCCGTGCTGGTGGGGTCGCTCGGCAGCCGCTCGCAGGTGCAGTGGGCCGATGGCGGCATCGGCAATGCGAAGGCGAAGTATCCGAAGATGGATCTTGTGGAGCCGAAGCTCGAAACCAACAACGACGGCGAGCACGCCTATGAGGTCGCGAAGGAAGTGCTGCGCAAGCACCCGGACCTGAAGGGCTTCCAGGGTTCGTCGTCGCTCGACGTGATCGGTATTGGCCGCGCTGTCGAAGAAGCGGGCCTGCAGGGCAAGATCTGCGTCTACGGCACGGGCCTGCCCACGGAGGCCGGCAAATTCCTCGAAAGCGGCGCCATCAACGGCATCGCGTTCTGGGACCCGAAGCTCGCCGGGCTCGCCATGAACAAGGTCGCGAAGATGCTGATCGACGGCAAGACGGTGGAAAACGGTGCGGACCTCGGCATTCCGGGCTACACGAAGGTGACGGTCTCGAAGGGACCGGGCAAGGGCATCATCGTGCGCGGCCAGGGCTGGGTGAGCGTGGACAAGACGAACTACAAGCAGTATCCGTTCTGACATGAATGCGCCCACGTCTGCTCCGCACTTTCTCGAGGTGACCGGCATCCACAAGCGGTTCACCGGCGTGCATGCGCTGCGCGGTGTGAGCCTCGCCTTCCGGCGCGGCGAGATCTATCACCTGCTCGGCGAGAACGGCTGCGGCAAGAGCACCCTGATCAAGATCATTTCCGGCGCGCAGCCGCCCGACGAGGGCGAACTGATCGTCGAGGGCGTCCGTCACGCGCGGCTTACGGCGTTGCAGGCGCTCGCGGCGGGCATCGAAACGGTCTATCAGGATCTCTCGCTCCTGCCCAACATGAGCGTGGCGGAGAACGTGGCGCTCACGTCCGAGCTGGCCGATCACGACGGCCGGCTCGCCCGCACCTTCGACCGCCGCGCGCTCGCGCGCACGGCGGCGCGTGCGCTCGAAGCGGTGGGGCTGCCCGGCGACGCCGCGTTTCAGGCGACGCTCGTCGAGCAACTGCCGCTCGCCACACGGCAACTCGTGGCGATTGCGCGCGCGATTGCGAGCGAGGCGAAGTTCGTCATCATGGACGAGCCCACCACGTCGCTCACGCAGAAGGAAGTGGACAACCTGATCGGCGTGCTCGGCCAGTTGCGCGCGCACGGCGTGACGGTGCTGTTCGTGAGCCACAAGCTCGACGAATGCTATGCGATTGGCGGCGAAGTGATCGTGCTGCGCGACGGCCAGAAGATGGCGCAAGGGCCCATCACGCAGTACACGAAAGCGCAGTTGAGCGAGCTGATGACGGGCCGCCACCTCACGAGCGAACGCTATCGTGAGGGCGAGGTGGGCAGCGATCAAGTGCTCGACGTGAAAGCGCTCACACGCGCGGGCCAGTTCGCCGACGTCTCGTTCTCGCTGCGCGCGGGCGAGATTCTCGGTGTGACGGGTCTGCTCGACTCGGGCCGTAACGAACTCGCGCGGGCGCTTGCCGGTGTGGCACCGGCGCAGTCGGGGCAGATCGTGCTGGACGGCAAGCGCATTACGGTGCGCACGCCGTCGGACGCGAAGCAGCACCGCATCGGCTACGTGCCCGAAGATCGCCTGAACGAAGGGCTCTTTCTCGACAAGCCGATTCGCGACAACGTGATCACCGCAATGATTTCGAGCCTGCGCGACCGCTTCGGTCAGATTGACCGTGCGCGCGCCGACGCGCTCGCGCGGCAGACCGTGGACGACCTGCAGATCGCGACGCCTGGTATCGACAAGCCCGTGCAGTCGCTTTCGGGCGGCAACCAGCAGCGCGTGCTGATTGGCCGGTGGCTCGCCATCGACCCGCGCGTGCTGATCCTGCACGGCCCCACGGTGGGCGTGGACGTGGGCTCGAAGGACATCATCTACCGCATCATGCAGCGGCTCGCGCAAAGCGGCATCGGCATCATCCTGATCAGCGACGACCTGCCCGAGCTGTTGCAGAACTGCGACCGCATCCTGCTTATGAAGAAGGGGCGTGTCGCGAACGAATACCGTGCCGACCAGCTGACGGAAGCGGATCTGTATCACGCGCTGTTGTCGGAGGCCGCCTGACATGCCACCCAGTGTTCCCTCGCAGATGAACCACACCTTGACTCCACCCGCCGCCGACGACGCTCAGCCTGCCGTGAAGCACGGCTGGCGTGTGGTGCTCGCGCGTCAGCCTGAATGGTTCACGGCGGCGCTGATCGTCGTGACGTGCGGCGTGGTGGGCGCGATCAACCCGCGCTTCTTCCAGTTCGCCACGCTCTTCGACCTGCTGCACTCGGCCACCACGGTCTCGCTCTTCGCGCTCGGCACGCTCGTGGTGCTGGCCTCGGGCGGCATCGACGTGTCGTTCACGGCGATTGCGGCGCTCACCATGTACTCGATCACGAAGGCCGTGTTCGCCTGGTGGCCCGACGCGCCGTTCGTGCTGATTCTCGTGTGCGGCGCGGTGGGCGGCGTGCTGCTCGGGCTCGTGAACGGGCTGCTCGTGCATCGGTTGAAGGCGCCGTCGCTGATCGTCACGATCGGCACGCAGTATTTGTACCGCGGGCTGCTGCTCACCTTCGTGGGCACCACGTTCTTCATGAACATTCCGCACAGCATGGATCACTTCGGACGCATTCCGCTCGTGTTCTATCGCACGGCGGATGGCCTGCGCGCGGTGCTGCCGGTCTCGGTACTCGCGCTCGTGATGGCGGCCGTGCTCACGTGGTGGCTGCTCAACCGCACGATGATGGGCCGCGCCGTCTATGCGATGGGCGGCAGCCTCGCGATTGCCGAGCGCCTCGGCTACAACCTGCGCGCGGTGCATCTGTTCGTGTTCGGCTACACGGGCATGCTGGCCGGCATTGCGGGCATCCTGCACGTGTCGAACAACCGGCTCGCCAATCCGTTCGATCTGGTGGGTTCGGAACTCGACGTGATCGCGGCCGTGATTCTGGGCGGCGCAAGGATTACGGGCGGCACGGGCAGCGTGATGGGCACGCTGCTGGGCGTGGTGCTGGTGACGCTGATCAACAGCGTGCTGATTCTGGTGGGCGTGCCGAGCACCTGGCAGAAGGTGATTATCGGCGCGTTCATTCTGCTGGCCGGCGTGCTGTTCGCGTGGCGGCGGGGGAGTTGAAGCGAGGTTAATGGATGGGCAATTGAAGCAGGGCAACTGAAGCAGAGGACGGCTGGCGGCGCGGCGCTTCGAGTCCAGCCGTACCCCGGCTGCGCCGCAACCGCGCATTACCGCTTGATGGCCTGTTGCCCCTTCTCGGTGATCACGGAGTCGAACTCGCCGAGCTGCGAGAAACGCACCGCTTTCACGGCGCCGAACTTGCTCGAATCCACCACGAGGTGGCGTTCCACGGCGCTCGCCATGGCGGCCTGCTTGATGGCGACTTCATGGAAGTTCCAGCAGGTCACGCCGCGCGCCTCGTCTACGCCGCCCGCTGAAATGAAGGCCTTGTTGATGCCCATGCGGCGCAGCATCTCGAGGCTTTCGTCGCCCGCGAACGAATCCGACGACGGCACGTACACGCCGCCCAGCAGGATCATGCGCACGTTCGGCTTGCGCCGCAAAATCTCCGCGATGTTGAGCGAGTAGCAGACCACCGTCACCTGGAGGTCCGCGGGAATCAGCCGGGCGAGCGTGGTGAGCGTGGTGCCGCAATCCACGAACAGAGTTTCGTTGCTGGCCATGAGCTTCGCCGCGTGCGCCGAGGCCTCGGCTTTGGCCTGCGAGAAGTGATCTTTCTCGGCGTCGAGCGAGTAGCCGGGCGTGTTCGGCACGTCGGTGGCGCTCACGATGTAGCCGCCCAGATACGTGAAGCGCTCGGGGTTGGCGGCCACGTCGCGCCGCACCGTCATCTCTGAAACCTCGAGCAGCGCAGCCGCGTCGCGCAGCCGCATCACGTTCTGTTTCGCCAGCGCCTGGCTGAGTACGCGCAGGCGTTCGTCCTTGAGCATGGGGATCCTTGCGCACCATGCGCGCCGGCCCGGGAACACGGCCACACGATGCGTTATGTTTCGTTCGAATTCGTGAAAGGATTATAACAAGCGGACGTGCGTGCGATGCCCGTGGGTTTTCCCTGCGTCGTTTCTTGAAGCGCTGTTCTTGCCGGCTACCGGCCAGGGATTGCCCGCCTCGCGCCGCATCTGCCTGGAAATCCTGGAAATGGCTTCCGATCGGACATATGCTGACCCCACACGCTGCTGGAACTGACATGACCCGCAAGAGGTCACCTGCTATTTCCCCTTTTTCAGGAGCCTTCAATGACGCGACCCATCGACTCCCTGGTGATTTTCATCGCCCGCGTGGCGCTCTCCATTCTGTTTTTGTGGAGCGGCGCGATGAAGCTGCTGGGGTACGCGGGTTTCGTCAGCTATCTGCACGCGAAGGGCGTGCCGTTCGTGCAGGTAGGCGCGCCGATTGCTGTGGCAGTAGAGGTGCTCGGTGGACTCGCGCTCGTGCTGGGCGTGAAGATTCGCGCACTGGGCCTCGTGATGGCGGTCTACACGATCGTCACCGCGATATTCGGACATGACTTCTGGAACGTCACCGACGCCGCGCTGCAACGCGACATGGTGATCCACTTCTGGAAGAACGTGGCGATTGCGGGAGGCTTTCTGCTGCTGTTCGTGACAGGCGCGGGGCGCATCAGCGTGGATGGAGCGCGTGCGCCGCGTTCGGGCCTGTCGGGATAAACGAACCGTTTCCCGAAGGAGGGCGCATTTGATACAGAACTTCGACCACACCATGGGCGGCCAGCTCGTGCAGCTCTGCGCGAGCATTGGCCAGGAGCCTGCGAACCGCGTGATCATCAGCCTCGCCGATTCGGCGAAGACGCTGGTCGTGTTCGACGCGTCGGGCGTGATCGGCACGCTGAAGGCGGAACTGGAAGATCCGGAACAGCTCATCGCCGACGCCATCCGCAAGGCGAAGGACGATGGGCTGATCGAGCGCGCCATCGCGACCGGCGCGATTCAGGAGGCGCGGCTTTGAGAAGCCGGCGCAGGTAAGGCGGGGCGCAGGTCAGGAGTTGCGCAACGCGCTGCGGCTTGCGGCGCCGCTCGTGGCAGACGGCGCGGTATGGCTCGCTTCGGGCCGCGGATGCACGACGCAGGCGAGCGCGGCGCCAATCATCAGCAGCACAACCGAAACGGCTGTCTCCACGTGCAGTCCGCTCACGATGTGCGCCGCTTCCGCACCGCCCGCGAGCGCGCCGAAGGCTGCCACACCGGCCGCGCCACCGGCCTGGCGCGCGGTGTTGAGGACCGCTGAGGCTGTTCCGGCGCGCGCGGGCTCCACGGAGGCGAGCACCGCGGTGGTCATGGCCGGCACGGCGAGGCCCATCCCCGACGGAATCAGCAGGAACGGCACGAGCACCGCCGCGAGCGGCGTGGCGCCGTCCACGAAATGCAGCAGACCGTAGCCGAGCGCGGCGATCAGCGCGCCTGCGATCATCGGCACACGCGAGCCGTAGTGCGCCACTACCCAGCCGCTCGCAACGTTCGACATCAGAAAGCCCCCCGTGAGCGGCAGGAACGCGAGGCCCGCCTGCAAGGCCGTGTCGCCGCGCACGCGCTGCAGATACAGACCCAGCACGAACACCGTGCCGTAATAGGTGAGGTTGACGCACACGCCGAACAGCACGGCCGCACTGAAGGTGCGGTTGCGGAAGAACCCGAGCGGCAGCATGGGCGTGGCGGCGCGCGCTTCCACGCGGACGAACGCGAGCGCCGCAACCACGGCGAGCACGAAACCGCCCACCACGGCGGGATGCGCGAAGCCCAGCGGCCGCCACTCGATCACGGCGCCCGTGAAGGCGGTCAGTGTGACGACGGCGAGCAGCTGGCCGCGCAGATCCAGCCCGCGCGGAACGATGCCCGCAGGGTTGGCCGCCGATGTCGGCGTTTGCCGGACCATCGGGCGCTCGGGCAGCCACGCGAACGTAGCGACAAGCCCCGCCGCGCAGAGCGGCAGGTTGACGAGGAAGATGCTGCGCCAGTCGAAGGCGGCAATCAGCATGCCGCCCACCACCGGGCCCGCCGCAATCGAGATGGAGCCCGCCGCCGTCCACAGACCCACGGCGCGTGCGCGCAGCGTGCGCTCGTGGCCGCACGCGTGATTGAGGAGCGCCAGCGAATTCGGCAGCATGGCCGCCGCGCCGGCGCCTTGCAGCGCACGCGCGGCAACGAGCGTCGCGGCGTTGGTGGCGAGCCCGCAGGCGAGCGAGGCAAGCGCGAAGATCCCAATGCCAACGGCATACATGCGCCGCGCGCCGAAGCGGTCGCCGAGCACGCCGGCCGAGAGCATGAGCACCGCGAACACAAGCGTGTAGGCGTCGACCACCCATTGCAGGCCCGCTACGTCGGCGTGCAGGTCGGTGCCGAGTCGCGCAAGCGCGATGTTCACGATGGTCACGTCGAGCTGCGTGACGACGAAGCCGACGCTCACGGTCGCGACAATGCGCGCGAGCGTGGGCGTAAATGAGGGCCTGGGGTCAGGGAGGTGGGGGAGGTGGGGTGTCGTGTTCATGACCCCATCGTAGGCGGTACGGCGCGCGCGATGTTTCGCGCTGACCTGAAGTGTGGATGAAGGTCGGGCGCCCGCCATGCGAGCGCCTCGGCCCTGCTGCTTCAGCGCTCGAGGATCAACGCGCCACGCGCGCGTCCTTGATGAAGAGCGCGGTGACGGCGCCCACCACGCAGAGCGTCGCCACATAGAAGGCCGGCGCCATCGGCTCCGACTTCATCAGCAGCGACACCACGATCGGCGTGAGGCCGCCGAACACCGCATAGGCGACGTTGTACGAAAACGAGATGCCCGAGAAGCGCACCACGGGCGGGAATGCCTTGACCATCACGAACGGCACCGCGCCGATCGTACCGACGAAAAAGCCCGTTACCGCGTAGAGCGGCACGAGCATCGACAGGTCGGTGCCGATCTGACGGAACATTGCGTAGTAGAGCGCCGCGAGCGCGAGGCAGCCCACGATCAGCGTTGGGCGCGCGCCGATGCGGCCCGCCATCGTGCCGCTCACAATGCAGCCCGCCGTCAGGCACAGCGTGGCGACGCTGTTGGCGAACAGCGAGGTGGCGGCGTCCACGTGAAACTGCTTCTGGAGCAGCGTGGGCGTCATCAGGATCACGACGACGATGGCGGCCGAGAGCATCCACGTGAGCAGCATCGAGACGATCACAGCCCGCCCGTGGTCGCGCAGCACGGCTTTGAGCGGAATTTCGGCGGCGAGCGTTTTGCGGGCTTTCATCTCCGCGAACACCGGTGTTTCATGCAGCCAACGGCGCAGCCACACCGAAAAGAGGCCAAACACGCCGCCCAGCAGGAACGGCAGACGCCACGCGTAGCCCGAGATTTCGGCCGGCGCGAAATGGCGATTCACCGCGGCCGCGACGAGCGAGCCCAGCAGGATGCCGGCCGTGAGGCCCGAGGTGAGCGTGCCGCACGCATAGCCGATATGCCGCGACGGCACGTGCTCGGAGACGAACACCCACGCGCCGGGCACCTCGCCGCCCACGGCCGCGCCTTGCAGCACGCGAAAGAGAAGCAGCAGCACCGGTGCCATCACGCCGATCGTCGCGTAGGTGGGCAGCAGACCCATCATCAGCGTGGGCAGGGACATCAACAGCACGGAGAGCGTGAACATGCGCTTGCGGCCCAGCAGGTCGCCGAAGTGCGCCATGACGATGCCGCCCAGCGGCCGCGCGAGATAACCGGCCGCGAAGATGCCGAAGGTCTGCAACTGGCGCAGCCAGTCGGGAATGGACGGCGGAAAGAACAGTTGCCCGATGGCAGGCGCGAAGAACACGAAGATGATGAAGTCGTAGAACTCGAGCGCGCCGCCCAGTGCGGCGAGGCCGAGCGTCTTGTAGTCGGCGCCCGTGAGTGCGCGGGCAGGAGCGGGCGTGGCGACGCCCAGGTCGGTTGCTTGCATGGCCGAATAATCGTTGGAATGAAAGGTCACGCATTGCGCGTGGCGTGTAGCGGTGCTCGGGCGGGTTGAAGCCCGAAAAAGGCGCGGGTCGGCACGAGGCGGCACGCGCTGTACGCCCGGGTAGGGCGGCAGAGCGGAGGCCAACCCGCGATTTTACAGGATGTAAGTGGGAGCTTCGGAGTGTGGGTGTGGGTGCAAGGCGGCGGGGCCAAGAACGACGGCCCCAGAACGACGGCCCCGCCGCGGGCCTCGATGACAAGCGTTGTTGCGGGGGGCCGCAGCCTGCCTGAAGGGGGCCGAGGGGACGAAGCGGCACCTGTGCCGCCGACGCGATGCCCCCGGCCGCTTCCTTCAGATCTGCGGCAACGCCGGACGCGTTTCGATGGCGTGGCGGATCAGCGTCTCCACGGCTTCGCGTTCCGCGCCGGCGAGCGGCAGGCGCGGCGGACGCACGGGCTCGGTGCCCAGACCCACGATGGCTTCCGCGAGCTTGATGTTCTGCACGAGCTTGGCCGACACGTCGAGCGCAAGCAGCGGCGCGAACCAGCGGTACAGCGTGCGCGCTTCTTCGAGGCGCCCCGCGCGGATCAACCGGTAGATCGCCACGGTCTCGTGCGGAAACGCGCACACCAGACCTGCCACCCAGCCGTGGGCGCCCATCAGCATCGCTTCCATGGCCAGGTTGTCGACGCCGCACAGAATCGCGTAGCGGTCGCCCACCACGTTGATCAGGTCCGTGACGCGCCGCACGTCGCCGCACGATTCCTTGATGGCGACGATCTTCGCTTCGTCCGCGATCTCGGCGAACATTTCCGGCGTCATGTCCACGCCGTAGGCGAGCGGGTTGTTGTAGATCATGAGCGGCAGCGGGCTCGCGTCCGCCACCATGCGGAAGTGGTTGAGCGTTTCGCGCCGGTCCGAGAGGTAGCGCAGGCCCGGCAGCACCATGTAGCCCGCGGCGCCGTGTTTTGCGCCCGCTTCGGCCTGGCGGCAGCCGTCCAGCGTGCTGTTTTCCGCGATGGTGAGCAGCACCGGCACGCGGCCACGCGAGGCGTCCACGGCGATGTCGAGCACCTCCAACTTCTCGTCGAGCGAGAGCGTGGACGCTTCGCCCAGCGACCCGCACACGATGATGCCGTCCACGCCCGCGTCGATTTGCGCCTCGATGTTCTTCTTCGTCCACGCACGGTCTATGCTGAAATCCGCGTTGAACTTGGTAGTGACTGCGGGCATGACGCCTTGCCAGATATGTGCCACGACGGCTCTCCTCATGTGATCGATGGGTTGCAGTTTAAGCAGCAGCGCGATGGGCGTCTTGCGTCATTCGCGCATCGCGCATGACGATTTCCGCACAGCCCGCGGGAGTCGGCCCGGCGCCCTTGCCGTATCGGTGCATTGTGCAGAAATCGTCATGCCGGGCGCGCAACGCCACCAAGACGCGCGGCAAGCGGGTTCCTACCATCAGGGCATGAAAACGCTCGACATCATCGACTCCCACACCGGCGGCGAGCCCACGCGGCTCGTCGTGTCCGGCGGTCCCGAGCTGGTTCACTCGGGACAAGGCCCGCTCGCCGAGCGGCTCGACACTTTTCGCACGCAGTTCGACCACTGGCGCGCGGGCATCGTCAACGAGCCGCGCGGCTCGGACGTCGTGGTGGGCGCGCTGCTGTGCGAGCCCCACGACCCGCAATGCTCGGCCGGCGTGATCTTCTTCAACAACGTGGGCTATCTCGGCATGTGTGGACACGGCACGATCGGGCTCGTCGTGTCGCTCGCCCACATGGGCCGCATCGGGCCGGGACAGCATCGCATCGAAACGCCGGTCGGCGTGGTGGATGCAACGTTGAACGAGAACGGCAGCGTGTCGGTGCGCAACGTGCCGGCGTATCGCTACCGGCGCGACGTTGCCGTGGACGTGCCCGGCTACGGCCGGTTCACGGGCGACATCGGCTGGGGCGGCAACTGGTTCTTTCTCGTCGCGGACCACGGGCGCGCGCTCGAAGCACGGCATATCGCCGAACTCACGGCGTTTTCGTCGGCCATGCGCGACGCGCTCGACGCCCAGCAGATCACCGGCGCGGGCGGCGCCTTTATCGACCACATCGAACTGTTCGGGCCGGGCTCGCGCGCGGGCATCGATAGCCGCAGCTTCGTGCTGTGCCCCGGCAACGCGTACGACCGCTCGCCGTGCGGCACGGGCACGAGCGCGAAGGTGGCGTGCCTTGCCGCGGACGGCAAGCTCGCCTCAGGCGCCGTGTGGCGGCAGGAAAGCATTATCGGCAGCGTGTTCGAAGCGAGCTGGGCGCCGGGCGAGCCGAACGCCGACGGACTGCCCACGGTCGTGCCGACCATTACGGGCGAGGCGTGGGTGACGGCGGAATCGCGCCTGCGCTTCGACGAGCGCGATCCGTTCGTGTGGGGCATTCGCACGGCATGACGACGGACCGCGTAGCCGATGTGATCGTGATCGGCGCGGGCATTGTCGGCGCTGCGTGCGCCGCGGCGCTTGCGGCGCGCGGCCTGCGCGTCGACGTGCTCGAAGCGAATGGCGTAGGCGGCGGCGCGACTGCTGCGGGCATGGGCCATATCGTGGTGATGAACGATTCGCCCGCGGAGCTGGCGCTGTCCCGTTATTCGCGCGCGTTGTGGCTCGAACTCGCGCCGCGGTTGCGTGAGCGCGATGCATTCTGCCGCTGCGGCACGCTCTGGGTTGCAAGCGACGACGAGGAACTCGAGGCCGCCCGCGCCATGCAGGCGGCGTTCGCGGCACAGAACGTGGCGGCGCAATTGCTGGACGCGAGCGCGCTGTATGCCTGCGAGCCGGCGCTCGCGCCGGGCATGGCGGGCGGGCTGCGTATCGAGCACGACAGCATCGTCTATGCGCCCGCGGCGGCCGAATGGCTGCTGCGGCATTCGCCGGGGGCGGCGAACATCCGCCTGCATACCGGCGCCGAGGTGACCGCGCTGGAGCCGTCGCGCGTGGTGTTGCGCACCGGAGAGGCGTTTGGCGCGGCGCACGTGGTCGTCGCGAATGGCCTTGCCGCGCAACGCCTCGTGCCGTGGCTGCCACTGCAGCCGAAGAAGGGCCATCTGCTCATCACCGACCGTTACCCCGGCGTGGTCCGGCATCAGTTGCTCGAACTCGGTTACATCAAGAGCGCGCATCACGCGCAGGGCACCTCCGTGGCGTTCAACGTGCAGCCGCGGCCGACGGGGCAACTGCTGATCGGCTCGTCGCGCCAGTTCGACACGACCGATCCCGCCGTCGAGATGCCCGTGCTCGCGCAGATGCTCAAGCGCGCGGCGCGTTATCTGCCGTCGCTGCCGGGCTTGAACGCGATTCGCGCGTGGACCGGCTTTCGCGCCGCCTCGCCCGACGGCTTGCCGCTGATCGGCCCGGCGGGCGACGACCTGCGCGGCGTGTGGCTCGCCGTGGGACACGAGGGACTCGGCGTGACCACGTCGCTCGCCACGGCGAACCTGCTTGCCGCGCAGATACTCAACGAACTGCCGCCCATTGCCGCCGACCCGTACCTGCCCGCGCGTTTTGCGCAAGGAGCCGGGCATGCGTGACGTTCAACGCACAAGCACACGAGCGCAAGAAATTCACGTGACGGTGGACGGGCATGCCGTCGTGGTGCCGCAGGGTGCCACGGTGGCGGCTGCATTAGCGGTTGCATCAGCGGCTGCATCAGCGGATGCGACCCATGTGGGCGCAACACGAGGCGCACGCGTCTCCGTTCGCGGCGAGCCGCGCACGATGTTTTGCGGCATGGGCGTGTGCCAGGAGTGCCGCGTGACCATCGACGGTCGCGCGCATCGGCTTGCCTGCCAGACGCTGTGCCGCGAGGGTCAGCGGATCGAGACGATGAGGACGGAATGAGCGAACGCTACGACGTGGTGATCGTCGGCGCGGGACCGGCGGGCTTGAGCGCGGCGCGCGCGGCGGCGGGGCAAGGCGCGCGCGTGGCGATCATCGACGACAATCCGCGCGCGGGTGGCCAGGTCTGGCGCCAGGGGCCGCAGCATCCGGCGCAGCAGCCTTTGCGCACGCTGCTGGACGCTCTCGCGCCGGATGGGCACGTTGCGTGGTGGCAGTCGTCGCGCGTTGTCGCGCCGCTTGCGGGCGGCGAACTGCTGATCGAATCGGAACAGCACGGCGGCGTGCGCGTCTCGTACGGCCGCCTGATTCTCGCGACCGGCGCGCGGGAACGTCTGCTGCCGTTTCCAGGCTGGACGCTGCCGGGCGTCACCGGCGCGGGCGGCTTGCAGGCGCTGATCAAGGGCGGCGTGCCGGTGCGCGGCGAGCGCATCGTGATCGCCGGAAGCGGGCCATTGCTGCTCGCCGCACTTGCCACGGCACGTCATGCAGGGGCCGACGTGCTGGCGGTGATCGAGCAGGCGAGCGCGTCGGCGCTCGCGCGTTTTGCGCTTTCGTTGACGCGCACGCCGTCGAAGCTCGTGCAGGCGGCCATGCTCACACGCGGTTTCGCCGGGCTGCAGTATTGGACCGGCAGCGTGGTGCGCGAGGCGAGCGGAGCGGGGCATGTCGAACAGGTCACGATTCGACGCGGCGAGCGCGAGCTCACACTTGCTTGCGATCGTGTCGCGTGTGGCTATGGGCTGGAGCCGAATGGGCTGCTGGGTGAATCGCTGGGGTGCGCGGTGGCGGCCCGCGGCGACGGTCGCGCGCTCGCCGTGGACGATCTGCAGCGAACTTCCGTCGAGCACGTGTTTGCCGCCGGCGAATGCACGGGCGTGGGCGGCATGGAACTCGCCCGCGTGGAAGGCGAGATCGCGGGGCTGGCAGCCGTCGACGCCGCGCTCGCCGCGCGCGTCCGCTTCGCCGAACGCGCGCGCTGGCGGCGCTTCGCGGCCAACGTGGATGCGGCCTTCGCGCTGGGCGATGCGGCGCGCGCCGTGCCGCCCGACGACACCTTGCTTTGCCGCTGCGAGGACGTGACGATCGGCGCCGTGCGCGCACACGCGAACTGGCGCGACGCCAAGCTCCAGACGCGCTGCGGCATGGGCGCCTGCCAGGGGCGCATCTGCGCGACGGCGGCCCGCACTTATTTCGGCTGGGGCACGGGAGCAGGCGTGGCCCAGGCTGTACCGCGTCCGCCGCTGCAACCCGCGCAGATCGCCACCTTGATCGAGGCTGCCGCCGACTCCTGAGCCCGGGCCCCTCCCGATTTTTTTGCGCCAGTGCCGGGCCCTATAATCGAGCGCACGTTCTTACCCGCTCCGGGCGCGCGGAATTCCGACATGACCATGCTGGCCGACATCATCCATCCGGCGCTGCAAGCGGCAGCCGGCATGACGCCGAACGCGGTTCCCGGGGCAGCGGGGGCCGCGGATGCGTCGGCCTCTGCCGACGCCACGCTCGAGGCCATGCTCACGCATTTCACGTTGCTCGAGCCGGTGTTCGACGCCATGCCGGAAGTCGTGTTCTTCGTGAAAGACGTGCAAGCGCGCTACGTGCTGGTGAACCGCACGCTCGCCTCGCGCTGCGGCTACAAGGACAAGGAAGCGCTGCTCGGCAAGACCGCCGAGGACGTGTTTCCGCGCCGCTTCGGCCGCGTCTATACCGCGCAGGACAGGACCATCGTGAGCATCGGCAATACGCTCGTCGACCAGTTGGAGCTGCATCTGTATCCGGGCCGGCAGCCAGGCTGGTGCCTCACCTGCAAGACGCCGCTGCGCGATCCGTCGACGGGCACCGTGGTGGGACTGGCCGGCATCTCGCGCGACCTGAGAGCCGACGAGAGCAGCCATCCCGCATACAGCAAGCTCGCCACGGTCGTGCAGTACATCCAGGA
The DNA here is from genome assembly GCF_029536165.1 of Paraburkholderia sp. SUR17. Taxonomy (NCBI): domain Bacteria; kingdom Pseudomonadati; phylum Pseudomonadota; class Betaproteobacteria; order Burkholderiales; family Burkholderiaceae; genus Paraburkholderia; species Paraburkholderia sp. SUR17. The sequence goes on along the minus strand of NZ_CP120509.1, from coordinate 1,965,970 downwards.
AAACTACGTGCAGCCGCTGAACCTGAAGCAACTGGCGGAAATGGCGGATATGTCGGTCGCGCAACTGGAGCGCTACTTCCACAAGGTGTTTCACCTGACGCCACGCCAGGTCTTGCTGAAGACACGTCTGGATGCGGCCACGGCGCTGCTCGTCTCTCACGACAAGGTCACCGACGTCGCCGCGCTGTGCGGCTACACCGACCACAGCGCGTTCACGCGGCAATTCAAGGCCACGGTGGGCGTGACCCCCACCGAGTACCGTGCGCTCCTGCATGCCACCGCCTCCGCCCCGGCCTCGCCGAAGGTGTGACCGGACGCCGTTGGTGACGAACGTGCGTGGTTTCGGCCGGCCCCGGTTGCCGATCTGCTGATCGTCCCGCCATGTCCGCAAGCGAAAAGGCGCGCGCCAGGCCCAGCCTGAAAGCCCATCGTTACTACGTCTACGTGGTCGAACTCGACGACACCGTCTGGAACGAGGCACGCTTTCGCCGCGCGAATCCCGAGTATCGGTTCGCGAAGCCCTGCGTTTATGTGGGAATGACCGGGCTCGATCCCGATCTGCGTTTTGACCGCCACAAGGCCGGCATTCAGTCGAACCGCTTCGTGCGTGATTACGGCTTGCGGTCGATGCCGGAACTGTATGAAGTGTTCAATCCATTGCCGTACGACGGCGCGCGCGACATGGAAGTGGAGCTGGGAATCGGCCTGCGCGAAGCCGGGTACGCGGTGTGGCAGGCGTGATCGCCCGGTGGGTGGATCGAGGCCGATTACCGTTGCGGACGGTCAAGGCCCAGGCCGCGCAGAATGGCGTTGCCTTCGGGCGTGAGCCGGATGTGCGGCGTGCCCGCCTCGGACTGCACCTGCTCGACGAGACCGGCTTCCTGCAGTTGGGGAATCTCGGGCTTCGCGGACGCGTCGATGGGCGCGTGCAGCAACAGCAGCAACGTCGCGATTTCGTGGTGACTGAGCAGGCGGCGCAAAATCGTGCGCTTCGCCGGGGCCGCAGGCTGCGGCGCGCTCGTCAAAGTCGTGTCTTGCCTGTCCATCGGTCCACCTTCCTAGGTTGTTCGGTCGAGTTTCAGCGGATCATGCGCAGGAAGTCTTAAACGATTCTTAAAAATCGGACCGCGGGTGCAACAGCCGCTGCCATAGTGGTAACAACACGTTACACCCGTGCGGCGGCGGCTTTTTCAGGGCGCGCAGGTCTTGCTCGCGCTCTCGATCCAGAGGTTCTTGATGTGCCGCTTGCCGGCGTAGAACCGGTAAGTCGTGGCGCCGTTGTCGCTGCGTACCTTGACGACGTTCGAGTCGCCGAAGTCGAGCATGGCGCCTTGCGGCAACGCGGTGGTTTTCACGCTGCTGTCATGCTTCGAGGCTTCCACGGTCATGCATTGCACGACGCTGTCGACGGAACGTTGCGTGGTGCTGTCGATCACCGGCTCGCCCGCATCGGGGTTGCCCTGAAGGGAGGCGCACGCGGCGAGCAGCAGCGGAGCGCAGAGGGTGGCGGCGAATTTCTTCATGTGTATCCTGATGTTGACGGGCGTGGGTTGTAACCATCCGGCCGATTATATCGGTCGCGATCAAGGTAGCTTTTGCAAGCCGTATGCCCGGCGCTTACAAAACAAAAAGCGCGCAGCCCGAAGGCCGCGCGCTTCTCTGCGCATGTAGAGGCGAAGCCGTAGCGCCTAGAACGCCACTGCGATACCGGCCATGCCGACGAACTGCGAGCGCGTGGACGACGGCGTCGAGTTCTGCGAGTCGCCCACTGCCGGCGCGGCATCCACGATGTTGCCTGCGCCCTTCAGGCCGAGCGTCTGGCCCGTGGCGTGCTGGTACGCCTGCACCGCGTAGAGCGTGGTGCGCTTGGAGAGGTGGTAGGCCTCCTTCAACGAGTACTGCTGGTAGCGCGCGGCGCTCGAAATGCCGTTCGCCTTCGACGCCATCGTGTACGAGAACGCGGCAGCCATGTCGAACGCCGGCGTGAAGCGGTACGAGGCGATTGCGCCGTAGGAGTTGAACACGGCGGTATCCGTGAAGAGCGAGCGGCTGCCCGGCAGGTAGCGCACGTTCGAGTAGTTCACGCCGACCATCAGGTTGCCGATCGTGTAGTCGCCTGCGGCGGCGATGTGCTGCACCGAGTGCGCCGTCACGTAACCCTGGTTCACGGCGGAGACCGCGAAGCTCGCCGTGGACGACGAGTCGAACGCCGGGCTCGTGGTGGAGACCGGGTTCACGTAGGCGTTGTCCATGCGCAGGTAGCCGGCCGCAAGGGCGATGGGGCCGTTGGCATAACGCAGCGCGCCGCTGATCGTTTGGCCCTTGCCCGTGCTGCCCGCGACGCCGCCGAGCGCGTACATGGCGCTCGCCTGCACGCCGTACCACACCGGCGACGTATAGACGAACGAGTTGTTGACGCGGATGGTGGTGTCGAGCCCGTCGTAGTCGCCGGGGTGCGCGCCCGTTGCGCCCGTGAGCCAGTTGCTCGATGCGAGGGGGCCGACGAACTGGTAGTACGGCGTGTACTGGCGGCCCATCGTGAAGGTGCCGTAGTTGTTGTTCTGCAGACCCACGAATGCCTGGCGGTTGAACAGCAGGCCCGACGACGATGCCGCGCCCGTGTTCAGGTCGAAGCCGGCCTGGAGGTCGAAGATCGCGCTGGTGCCGCCGCCCAGGTCTTCTACGCCCTTGAAGCCGAACTTCGATGCGTAGAGGTTGCCCTGGCGCAGGTACCAGTTCGAATGACCTTTCTGGTTGCTGACGTAGGTGATCGCGTCGTCGGCCACGCCATAGAGCGTGACGCTGCTTTGCGCGAGCGCGGGGCCTGCGGCGAGCGCGAAGCCGGCGCCTAGCAATGCATTACGGAAGGTATCGCGAGAAGTCATCTTTTATCTCCAGCCTTGGCTTTGTTATGCACGCCGGGCAGGCGTGCTGTCTCATCGTTTATAGAAGGAAAACGATTACCTGTTGCGACGCAAAAAGCGCCTGAAATACCGTGGCAGCTACGGTATAACGATTTACTTTATCTGTATAGCCGCGTGAGCCCTGATTCCCTGACCGCCACCACGTTGCCGCCACGGCTCAGCGCGCCCCATGACGACGCTGCTGGGCCTGAGCGGCGAGGCGTACCGCGGCGTTCGCCGCACCGTAGCCGTCGTACCCCCCGCGGCGTTCCACGAGCTCGAGGGAGAAGCGCTGGTCCAGCAGTTCGGTATAGGCGTGGAAGAACTCGCCGCCCTGCGCGTCGCGGTCGTACAGGATGTTGTTTTCGTACAACGCGTCGATGGTCTGATCGGGCAGTGCGTAGCGCGCGGCGAGGTCGTCGTAGTAGTTGCGCGGAATCTTGAGCAGCGGCAGGCCGCGTGCGACGAAGTGCGGGATCGCGCGAAAGATGTCCGCCGTATGGAAGGCCACGTGGTTCAGGCCCGAGCCGCGATAGGTATGCAGCGCCTGGGCCACGGCCGTGTGGCGATCCACGGATGCGTTGAGCGCCACGCGCACCGAGCCGTCGCGGCTGCGCAGCGCCCGGCTGCGCACGAGGCCGTAAGGGTCGGGCACGAGCAGGCCTGGCTCCGGCTCGAAGCCGAACGCCGTGCGCAGAAACAGCACCCATGTGTCGAGCGAAGCTGCGGGCAGCGAAAGGCAGACATGGTCGATGCCCGCGATGGGGCCGCGCGCCGCCTCACCGCCCGTACGCTCGGTGAGCACGAAGTCGGCTTCGAACAGCGTGGGTTCGTCGGGCGTTTCGTCCACGAAGTAGTTGAGGCTGCCGTCGGGCGCCTGCACCGCGGGCAGCACGCGCTCGTTCGGGCCCACTCGCCCCGAGAATGGCGCGTAGCCGAAGCCGGCGGCGCGCTCGAAGGCGAGCTTCGCGTCGTCCACGCGGAACGCCGATGCGCAGAGCGACAGACCATGCTGCTGGAAGAACGCACTTGCGAACGAGTCGGCTTCGGCGTTGAGCACGATCGACGCATCGCCGTGCTGGAACAGCGCCACGTCTTTCGAGCGATGCCGGCCGGTTTGGCGAAAGCCGAGCTTGCCGAGCCAGTCGGCCAGATGCGCGCGGGCCGTGTCGTCCACGGCGAATTCGAGGAACTGGAAACCGACGTGCGCCGGTGCGGCGGGTGGCTCGAAGAGTGCGACGGCCGCATCGCTGCTGCTGCCGGCGTGATGCGCTTCATGGTCGGCGTTGGCGGCTTTCATCGCGCCGCGCGTCTGCTCTTCGAGCAACAGCAGCGACCGATAACCGTCCGCCGCGGTGGTCGCGGTGGGCGCCGCGCGAAAACCGTCGTTGAAGATTTCGAGCGACAGCGGCCCCGTATAGCCGGCCTCCACCACGCGTGCCGTGAAGCCCGCGAGGTCGAAGTCGCCCTGGCCCGGGAAGCAGCGGTAATGGCGGCTCCATTCGAGCACGTCCATGGCGAGCTTCGGCGCGTCCGCAATCTGCACGAACGCGATGCGCTCGCCAGGGATCGCGGCGATCTCGTCCACGCTGTCGCCGATGGCGAGCGTGTGAAAGCTGTCGAGCACGAGCCCGAGGTTCGGATGGTTCACCGCGTTCACGAGCCGCCACGCGTGGCGATACGAATTCACGTGCCGACCCCACGCGAGCGCCTCGTAGCCCGCATACACGCCGGCCTGCTGCGCGGCGAGCGCGAGCGCGCCGAGCTGGTCGGCAATGAGCGCGTCGTCGCGAATCGTGTCCGGCGAAACGTTGCTGCACACGAGGATGCGGTTCGTGCCCAGTTCGTGCATCAGGTCGAACTTGCGCTTCGCGCGTTCGAGGTTGCGTGCGAGCCGCTCGCCGCTCACGCCCTCGAAGTCGCGAAACGGCTGGAACAGGGTGATCTCGAGCCCGAGGTCGGCGGCGATGCGGCGCACGTCGGCGGGCGAGCCGTCGAAGTAGAGCAGATCGTTCTCAAAAATCTCGATGCCGTCGAAGCCGGCCGCCTGGATGGCGGTCAGTTTTTCGATGAGCGTGCCGCTCATGGACACGGTGGCAATCGAACGCTGCATGCAAGGCTCCTGCGGGGAGTCGGAGAGGGATCAGGAATCGCGATGAAAAGGCGCCGTGCGATGAGCGCACGAACCGTTGCGCCGCACCATCGAACGTTCCATTTGTATCTGTCTGGTACACCGTTGCAGAACGAAAAGCACTGCTGCAATGAATTCGAGGCGGAGTTTATACAAACTAACTAGATCGTACAAATTATCGAAAACCCCCAAAGACACGTGCGGCATTCGGGCGCACACTGCGCGTCAGGCTGGAGAGGCGCGTGCGCAGCCGCCGCGTTTTCCGGGCACTCCTGACATTGAGAGGTCTTGATGAGTTTTGCGTCGGTACTGGTCCTCAACGGGCCGAACTTGAATCTGCTCGGCACGCGCGAGCCGCATATCTATGGAGCGGAAACGCTTGAGGACGTCGCGCGCCGCTGCCGCGAAGCGGGCGAACGTCTGGGTCTTGGTGTGGACTTTCGTCAGTCGAACGCCGAACATCAATTGATCGACTGGCTGCACGAAACGCGCGCCGCGGTGCAGGGTGTGGTGATCAATCCGGCCGCATACACGCACACGTCGGTGGCCATTGCGGATGCGCTCTCGGCGGTCGCGAAGCCCGTGATCGAAGTGCACATCTCGAACGTGCATCGCCGTGAGGCTTTCCGGCATCACTCGTTCGTCTCGGCCGTTGCCGAAGCCGTAATCTGCGGATGCGGCACCGACGGCTACGTTTTCGCGCTGGAGCGCATGGCAACCATTTTGAAGAGCAAGGGCAAGCAATGAGTACGTCGTCGTTTCTGATCGGCCTGATTGGCGCGGGCATCGGTGGGTCGCTGAGTCCGGCCATGCACGAGGAGGAAGGGCGCCAGCTCGGTCTCAACTACGTGTATCGACGCATCGACCTCGACGTGCTCAAGCTCGACGCGTCGGCGCTGCCCGAACTGCTCGCGAGCGCGGAGCGTCTCGGCTACAACGGCCTGAACGTCACGTTCCCCTGCAAGCAGGCCATCATTCCGCTGCTGCACGAACTCTCCGAAGACGCGCGCGCGCTCGGCGCCGTGAACACCGTGCTGTTGAAGGACGGCAAGCGCATTGGTCACAACACCGACTGGTCCGGCTTCGCGCGCGCGTTCCGGCGCGGTTTGCCGGATGTGTCGCTCGAACGCGTCGTGCAGCTTGGTGCGGGCGGGGCCGGCGCGGCGGTGGCGCACGCCGCGCTGATGATGGGCGCGCGCTCGCTCACCGTATTCGACGTCGACAACGAACGCGCAAGCGCGCTCGCCGCCGACTTGCAGGCGCGCTTTCCGCAGGCCACGGTCGCGTCGGGCGGCGTGCTGGGCGATGCGCTCGCCCAGGCAAACGGCCTGATCCACGCCACGCCCACCGGCATGGCGAAGCTGCCCGGCCTGCCGCTGCCCGCGCATCTGCTGCACAGCGGCCTGTGGGTGGCCGACATCGTCTACTTCCCGATTCGCACGGCGCTCATCGAGGCGGCCGAGGCGGCCGGCTGCCGCACGCTCTCGGGCGGCGGCATGGCGGTGTATCAGGCGGTCGACGCGTTCGGCCTCTTTACAGGCCGCGAGCCCGACGCCGAACGTATGTACCGGCACTTCCAGTCGCTGCTGAACCGCTGAGGGCTACCGCCACTTTTCACGCTCATCGGCGCTCGTCGGTACGCACCCGCGCTCACTACAACAACATCGTTCGAATACACCTGGAGACAACCATGTCCGGATCAACCCAAACTGGCGACGAGCCTCTGATGCCCGCCGCCCGCACATCCGCCGCCACCGCGCGGCGTTCGAAGGCGCGCTATCGCATTCTGGCGCTGCTCGCCGTCGGCACGATGATCAATTACCTCGACCGCACAGTGCTCGGCATCGCCGCGCCGCAGCTCACGAAGGAACTGGGCATTGGCGCCGCGCTGATGGGGCTGATCTTCTCGGCGTTCTCGTGGAGCTACGTCGCGGCGCAGATTCCGGGCGGCCTGTTTCTGGACCGCTTCGGCAGCCGCGTCACGTATTACCTTTCGATGACGCTGTGGTCGGTATTCACGCTGTTGCAGGGTTTCGTGAGCGGCGTGGGTGCGCTGTTCGCATGCCGTCTTGGGCTGGGCGTGACGGAAGCGCCGTGCTTTCCGACCAACAGCCGCGTCGTGGCGACCTGGTTTCCGCAGCGCGAGCGCGCCATGGCGACAGGCACGTACACGGTGGGCGAGTACATCGGCCTCGCGTTCTTCAGCCCGTTCCTGTTCGCGCTGATGGGCGCCTTCGGCTGGCGCTCGCTGTTCTACGTGGTGGGCGGCGTGGGCATCGTGTTCGGCGGCATCTGGTGGCTGTTCTATCGCGAGCCGCGCGAGCATCCGGCGGCCAATCAGGCGGAACTCGATTACATCGAAGCGGGCGGCGGTCTCACGCATCGCAAGCCGGCCGATACCGCGGCACAAAATGCGAGGGCTGCGAGCGAAGGCAAGAAAGGCGGCTTCGAGTGGCGCACCATCGGGCGCCTGCTCAAGCACCGGCAACTCACGGGCATCTGCCTCGGCCAGTTCGCAGGCAACTCGACGCTCGTGTTCTTCCTCACATGGTTCCCGACTTACCTCGCCACCGAACGCCACATGGGCTGGCTCAAGATCGGCTTCTTCGCGATCATGCCGTTCATTGCGGCGTCGGTGGGCGTGATGTTCGGCGGCACGTTGTCCGACTGGCTGCTGCGCCGGGGCAAGTCGGCGAACGTGGCGCGCAAGCTGCCGATCATCGCCGGCCTGCTGCTCGCCTCGACGATCGTGCTGGCGAACTACGTCGAAAGCAACGTGACGGTGATCGTGATTCTCTCGGTGGCGTTCTTCGCGCAGGGGATGGCGGCGCTCGGCTGGACGCTCGTCTCCGACATCGCGCCGGACGGCCTGCTCGGCGTGACGGGCGGCATCTTCAACTTCGCCGCGAATCTCGCCGGCATCGTCACGCCGCTCGCGGTGGGCTTCATCGTGTCGGCCACGGGCTCGTTCGTCGGCGCGCTCGCGTTCATCGGCGTGATCGCGTTGATCGGCGCGCTGTCTTACATCTTCGTGGTGGGGGACATCAAGCGCATCGTGCTCGACTGAGTTCGAGCGGACGAGCGGTAAAAGAGCAGGGGCCCGAGCGGGCCCCTGTTTGTTTGTGGTCAGGCTTCCTTGCGCACGAACCGCAGTACGGCGTCGGCGATCATCTCGCGATGCCGTGCCCGCAGCCGCGGATGCGACGGATCGCGCCCGAACGCGCTGCCGAACGTATAGCGGTTCGACACGCGGTGAAAGCAGAACGAGCTGATGAGCAGGTGCAGGTCGATGGCGTCGATGTCGGGGCGGAACTGGCCCGCCGCCACGCCGCGCGCGAGCAGGTCTTCGATCGTGCGGATCACGCTCGCGTTGCGGCTCTTGAACGACTTCAGCTGCTCGATGTATTTCGCGCCGTGAATGTTTTCGATGGAAACGAGCCGCACGAAGTCGCGGTGCCGGTCGTGATAGTCGAAGGTGAATTCCACGAGCTTGCGCAGCCCTTCGGTGGGGTCCAGCTCGCTGATGGGCAGGTCCTGTTCGAGCGTGCGGATGTCGCCGTACACCTTTTCCAGCACGGCCTCGTACAACCCTTCCTTGCTGCCGAAGTAGTAGTAGAGCATGCGCTTGGTGGTGTTCGTGCGCTCCGCGATGGCATCGACGCGCGCGCCGGAGAGGCCCATGGACGAGAACTCCTGGGTGGCCACTTCGAGGATGTTGCGCTTCGTCTGTTCAGGATCGTACTTGCGGCGGGCTTCGGACGGCATGCCGTCGGTTTCGGGGGCGGCGACCCTGCTTGCCTTTTTCATTGTGCGTTTCACGGGCATTGACGGGGCATTCTAGCATGGTGAAAAAGGCCGTCCGGCAAGGATTTGCGCGGTGATGGAGCGGTGTTTCGCGCCTTGCTGACGGCTTGCGGATGCCTTGCCGATGGGGTGAGCCGATGGTTTTGGCGATAAACCCCAAGGCGGCGCGCACGGCACCGCAGGCGACCCAAAGAACGTCTAACCGATCCCTCAACGCCCGCGGTCCGCGAACGCGTCGCGTGCCTGCATCGCCGTGTAGGTGAGCTGCGCGGCGGCGAGCCCGACGAGCCCGTACGCCCGCGTGAGCCCGAACGCGGCGAACGCTTCAGGTACGGCACGTTCGCCCGTGATGGCCGCGGCCAGCAGTTCGCCGGATACCGTCGTGGGTGCCATGCCGTGTCCGCCGAAGCCGACCGCGTACCAGACGCCGTCGTCGCTCTGCCCGATTTGCGGCATCTTGTGACGCGCGTAGCTCATAAGCCCGCCCCAGGCGTAATCGATACGCACGTCGTGCAGTTGCGGATAGACCTTGAGCAGGTCGTGCCTGAGCAGCCGCGCGATCGCCTCGGGCTCGCGCTCCCGCACCGAAATGCGGCCGCCCCACAGGATGCGCGTGTCGCGCAGCGGCCGGTAGTAGTCGAACGCGAAGCGCGTGTCGTAGACGGCGCTCTCGCAGGCGATGGCGTCGGCAAGCCGCGCGCCGAGCGGTTCGGTCGCCATCACGTAGGTCGCGATAGGCAGCACCGCGCGCTCCACGCGCCGGTAGACGCGGCGCGCGTAGCCGCCGCCCGCCATCACCACGTGCCGTGCCTCGATTTCGCCTTCCGTGGTCTGCACCACATAGCCGCTGCCTTCGCGGCGCAAGGCGCGCACCGGTGACTGCTCGTAGAGCTGCGCACCGCCCGCGGCAGCGGCTTGCGCCACGCCGAGCACGTATTTCAGCGGATGAAAGTGGAACGCATTGCGTTCGAAGAGACCGCCGTGATAACGCGTGGTCTTGAGGCGCGCGGCGAGTTCGGCTGCGCTGAGCGGCTCCCAGTCCACGCCGAACGACGTCTTCATCAACTGACGCTGCACATCGAGCCGCGCCGGGTCGTCGAACCAGTTCGCGAGGATCACGCCGGCGTCGGTTGCGTCGCAGTCGATCGCATAGCGGCGGATGCGCTCGCGCATCAGGTCCACGGCCGACGTCGTGAGCGCGTAAAGCTCGCGCGCGCGGGGCGCGCCGAGAATGCGCAGCAACTCCGCGCAATCCAGGCTGTAGCCGCCGAACACGAACCCGCCGTTGCGTCCGGAGGCGCCGAAGCCTACCTGTTTTGCCTCCAGCACGACGATGTCGCGCACGCCGCGCTCAACGAGCCCAAGCGCGGTGGAGAGTCCCGCCAGCCCGCCGCCGACGATGCAGACCGCCGCGCTGTGCCGTCCGGCGAGCGCAGGCCGCACGGGGCGGGTGGCAGTGTTTTCGTAATAGCTTTGCATGGCGAAGACAGGAAGGCGTAGGGGCGGGGTGGAGAGGGTGCCGGCGGGTACCAGCGGATCTCAGCGGACACCCGCCGGCGCAGGTATTGCGATTGCTCGATCATGCATGAATGCACCAGGCTCGCACTTCATGAGTGCCAGTCGGCAATCAACCGGCAGTATCGTGCAGCGCCGCACATTGCGCATAGGAACGGACATGAAATCCGGTGCCGCGCACGAGTGTGTTGTGGTCGCGCGACTGCTGTGAAGCGGTGTTTGTCCGTATTTCCCGAAGTCTGAAAGGGCGAGCTAGACTGTTAAAAAGTTGGGTTTGAAATGTGCAGTCTGGAAGTGCAGTGCAGCGATCTGGCCAACGCCAGGGAGAAGCCGCCATGAATCGGCCGCTGGTTCGATTTCCCGTTCGCGTCGCGAGCGCGGTATCCATCTGGAGATGGATCAAGTGGGGGCTTGTCGCCGCGATTCTCGTCGCCGCGGTCATTGCCGGTCGCATCATCCAGATCGAGATCGAAACCTCGCGGCTGCAGGCGCACTATCTTTCCGAGCTGACCCGCGACGTGGGCTTCACGGTGGGCTCCGGTCCGAGCGACAGCATTCGTTTTCCTTCACACGGTCCCTACGACGAACGCCTCGGCTACGCGCGCATTCCTGCGTTCGAAGCGCGGCTCAAGGCGCACGGTTTTGCCATCGTGGCGCAGGCGCGCGATTCCGAACGCATGGCCGACCTCGCGGACCGCGGGCTCTTCCTGCCCTATCAGGAGAAAGACGACGCCGGCCTCGTGCTGCGCGATTCGAGCGGCGAGTCGCTGTTTTCGGCGCGCTACCCGATGCGCGTCTACGAGCGCTTCGACGACGTGCCGCCGCTCGTCGCCAACTCGCTGCTGTTCATCGAAGACCGCTACCTGCTCGCGGCGGACCAGCCGAACCGCAATCCCGCCATCGACTGGGGGCGCTTCAGCCGTGCCCTCTTCGACCAGGGTGCGCGCTTTTTCAACCGGCGCCAGCCGACGCCCGGCGGCAGCACGCTCGCCACGCAGATCGAGAAGTTCCGGCACTCGCCCGAGGGCCGCACCGCGACGCCGCCCGAAAAGCTACGGCAGATCGCGTCGGCTTCGGTGCGTGCTTATCTGGACGGTCCGCAGACTATGCCGGCGCGCCGGCAGATCGTGGTCCATTACCTCAACTCGGTGCCGCTGGCGGCGAAGGCCGGTGTGGGCGAGATCAACGGCATCGGCGATGGCCTTGCGGCCTGGTACGGCCGCGACTTCGACGACGTGAACCGCATTCTGCGCGCACCGCAATCGGGCGCGACGCTCGACGAGCAGGCCCTCGCGTTTCGTCAGGTGCTGTCGCTCCTGATCGCGCAGCGCTCGCCGTCGCGCTTCCTCCTGCACGGCAACGCGGATCTGGAACGGCTCACGGACAGCTATCTGCGTCTGCTCGCGAGCGGCGGCGTGATTACGCCCGCGCTGCGCGACGCGGCACTGGCGGCGCATCTACAGCTGAGCACCGCGCGGCCCGCGCATACCGCACAGTCGTTCGTCGCGCGCAAGGCCGTGAACGCGGTGCGCACGTACTTGATGACCACGCTTGGTGTGAGCAACGTCTACGATCTCGACCGGCTCGACCTGACCGCCACCTCCACGCTCGACAACGCCGTTCAGCGCGCCGTGAGCGATCGCCTCGCGCAGGCCGCCACGCGCGACGGCGCGAACGCCGCGGGCCTCGTGGGCTTCGAGATGCTGACGCCGCGCGACGACCCCTCGAAGATCGCCTACAGCTTCACGCTGTTCGAAAAGCGCGGCGACTCCAACGTGGTGCGCGTGCAGACCGACAGCGTGAACCAGCCGTTCGACATCAATCAGGGCGCGCGCCTGAACCTCGGTTCCACGGCGAAGTTGCGCACGGTTGTGACGTACCTGCAGATCGTGAGCGATTTGCACGCGCGCTATGGCGCGATGACGCCCGCGCAACTGAAGCAGGTGAAGCCCGATCCGTCCGACGCACTGACACGCTGGGCCGTGGACTACCTCCAGCACACGCCGGACCATTCGCTGCGCGCCATGCTGGACGCCGCGGTGGAGCGCAAATACTCGGCGAACCCCGGCGAAACCTTCTACACGGGCGGCGGCGCGCAGAGCTTCAACAACTTCGAGTCCAGCGACAACAGCCGCATCCTCACGGTCCACAAGGCGTTTCAGCACTCGGTGAACCTGGTGTTCGTGCGGCTCATGCGCGACATCGTCCACTACGAGATGATCCAGACCTCGGGGCCGCCGTCGCAATGGCTCGACGACCCTGCCGTGCGCCGCTCGTACCTCACGCGCTTCGCCGATCAGGAAAGCCGCGTGTACCTGAAGCGCTTCTACCTGAAGTACCACGGCAAGTCCGCCAGCGACTCGCTCGCCACGTTGCTGCACGACGTGCGCAAGTCGCCGCCGAAGGTGGCCACCGTGCTGCGCAGCGTGGCGCCTGACCAGCCGCCGGTCTGGTTCAACGCGCAGATGCGGGCGGCCCTGAAGGGCACGCCGGGCCAGTGGCTTACCGACGACGACCTCGCGAACCTCTACACGAAGTACGGCGTGGACCGCTTCAACCTGAACGACCGGGGCTACATCGCGCGCGTGCATCCGCTCGAACTGTGGAGCGTGGACTACCTGCGCACGCACCCGGACGCAACGCTTGCGCAGGCCCAGGATGCCAGCGCCCAGGTGCGCGCCTACACGTACTCGTGGCTCTTCAAGACGCGCTATCACGGCACGCAGGACCGGCGCATCCGCCGCATGGTGGAAGAACGCGCCTACGAGGCGATCGGCCAGTCGTGGCAGGCGCTCGGCTATCCGTTCGCGTCGATCACGCCTTCGTATGGCACGGCGATCGGCGCATCGGGCGACCGGCCCGCCGCGCTCGCGCAACTCATCGGGCTCATTGCGAACGGCGGCAACAAGCTGCCGACGCACAGCATCGAGTCGCTCGAATTCGCGCAGGGCACGCCCTACGAAACGCGCTTCGCGAGAACGGCGACGCCGCCGCAACCGTTGATCTCGCCGGAGATCTCGGCGGTCGTGCATGGCTTGCTGGGCGACGTGGTGCAAGGCGGGACGGCGCGCCGGCTGGCCGAGGGCATGACGTTCCCCGACGGCCGCACGCTACCGGTGTACGGCAAGACCGGCACGGGCGACCAGCGCTTCAATGTCTATGCGCGCGGGGCACGGCTCATCGAGTCGCGCAAGGTGAACCGTTCCGCAACGTTCGTGTTCGCGATGGGCGACCGCTTTTACGGCACGCTCACGGCCTGGGTGCACGAGCCGTATGCCAGCCGCTACTCGTTCACGAGCGCGCTGGCGGTGCAGTTGCTGAAGTCGCTGGCGCCGGCGTTGCAGCCGCTCGTGGATGCGCCGGCGAAGGCGGCGGGGAGTACGCAGGTGGCGAATGCAGCTGGGCAGAGTGAGCCGCTGCCGGGCGTGCCAGGCGATGCCGCAACGCTGCAACGTGTGGCGGCACCGGCCAATGCAGCGCAGCGGTAGCGCGGCGTCGCAGTCTCGCAGTTTGCATCGCAGCGCTGATCGAAGCGAGGCTTGAAGAGGCTAAAGAGGCTAAAGAGGCTAAAGAGGCTAAAGAGGCTAACGCCGAGGCATCTGGCACAAACGCCACATGCCTCGCGCCGCCGCCGTCAGTAGTCCGGCTGCGTAGCGGGCTTGAGAAACAGCTCGTGCGTGGGCGCGAAATGCGCGTAGAGCGGCAGAATCGCGCCGCCCATCGCACGCGCGTCGGCGCCGATGGTGCCTTCCAGCAGTTGCGGGCGCACCATGCCTTCCCATTCGAAACGGTCTAGCACGCGCTCGGTGCGGCGGATGATCTCGCGCAGCAGTTGCCGGTCGAGTTCGCCGTCTATCACCACGGCTTCCAGATCGAGCAGCGCCGCCGCGTTCGTGAGCGTCGCCGCGATGGCGGGGCAGGCGGTGTCGAGCCATTGTTCCGTCAGGCGCCACAACTCCGCGGATAACGCGCGGTGGTCGTGCGCGGCCGTGGGCGGCGCGCCTGCCGCAGCGAACAGACGTTCCAGTACGAAGCCCGAGGCGGCATGCAGCAATTGCCGGGCAGGATCGGCCGTTGCGTCCTGTGGGCCCGTTGCGCTGCCGGCCAGCGGAATCGAGCCCACCGCGCCCGCGTTGCCGTGCGGACCGCCGTGCAGGCGCCCGTCGATCACGAGCCCGCCGCCGATAAACGTGCCGACGAACAGATACAGGAAGTGATTGATGCCGCGCCCCTGGCCCATCACGAGTTCGGCGGCGCAGGCGGCCGTGGTGTCTTTTGCGAACTCGACGGGCAGGCCCGTCATGGTTTCGATGCGCGTGCGAATGTCGATATCGTTCCATGCCGCGAGCGCTTCGGGCGGCGCGCCGAGAAAGTCGCGCCAGCCGCCCAGCCACAGCGGCGCCGCCACGCCCACGCCCACAATCTTCTTCGCGTGCGCGCCCAGTTGCGCGTTCACGCGCGCGAGCTTGGCTTCGAGCGCCGGAAACAGCATGTGCGGATCCGGGTATTCGTACTCCAGCACGTCGCGTGTGCGCACGTTGCCCATGAAGTCCATGGCGAGCACGTCGAGGCTGCGCCGCCCCACCTTGATGCCGATGGTGAACGCGCCGTCGGGTGCAAGCGCGATAGGCACCGACGGCTGACCGATACGGCCGCGCACGCGCGGCTGCCGTGCAAGCAGGCCGTCGTCGATCAGCCGGTCGACGATCATCGAGACCGTCTGCATGGAAAGCCGCGTGAGCCGGCCCACGTCCGCCTTCGCGAGCGGACCGCGCAGCCGGATGGCCTGCAGCACGATGCGCTCGTTGAACTGCCGCATGCCGACCTGATTCGAGCCGACAGGTTGCCTGCCGGGCTGCATGACCGGTTGCTTGAGCGGGGTACGGTGGCCGTTTTCCATTGCGGGGGAGCGGGCTGGGCGTGCGGGAAATGAGAGCGAAGGGGCTGGCGCGCAAAGACGTTCAGGCAATTGCCTTCACGTCGGCTTCTTTCGCGCCCGTCATGATGGCCACTGCTTCGGACATATGAATGTCCTTCGTTTTCACGAGCGCCGCGCGCCGCCCCAGCCGCTGGATGTGGATGCGGTCGGCCACTTCGAACACGTGCGGCATGTTGTGGCTGATGAGGATCACGGGCAGGCCGCGATCGCGCACGCGCCGGATCAGCTCCAGCACCATGTTGCCTTCCTTCACGCCGAGTGCCGCGGTGGGCTCGTCGAGAATCACGACGTGGCGCGCGAAGGCCGCGCTGCGCGCCACGGCCACGCCCTGGCGCTGGCCGCCCGAGAGCGTTTCCACGGCCTGCTTCATCGAACGGATGCCGATCTGCAGGCCCTTCATGTGCGCCGTGGCTTCTTCGAGCATGCGCCGCTTGTCGATCATCTTGAGCAGCTTGCCGCGCCAGCCCGGCTTCACGAGTTCGCGCGCGAGAAACAGGTTCTCGGCGATGGTCATGGCCGGCGCCACCGCGAGGTCCTGGTAGACGGTTTCGATGCCGTGGTCGCGCGCGTCGAGCGGGCTGCGGAATTTCACGGCGCTGCCGTCCAGCAGGATCTCGCCTTCGTCGGGCACCGTGGCGCCCGAAAGCGCCTTGATGAGCGACGACTTGCCCGCGCCGTTGTCGCCGATCACGGCGAGAATTTCGCCGGGCATCACTTCGAAATCGCAGCCGTCGAGCGCCGTGACCTGGCCGTAGCGCTTCACGAGGCCACGCGCCGCGAGCACGGGCGTGGCGGCCGAAGAGGAGGGGAATGTCGACATCGCTTGCTCCTTGCTTGCGAGACGTAGGCTGAGGCTGAGACCGAGGCTGGACTCGTACCGTCGCGCGTCAGGCGCGGCGATGCGAGAGCTTGTCCGCGGCCACGGCGAGAATCACGAGAATGCCGGTGATCAGCACCTGGTACACCGACGACACGCCGATCAGCGTGAGCCCGTTGCGGAACACGCCCACGATCAGCGCACCCAGCAGCGTGCCGACAATCGTGCCGCGTCCGCCGAAAAGGCTCGTGCCGCCCAGCACCACGGCGGTGATGCTGTCGAGGTTTTCCGTCTGCCCGGCCTGCGGATCGCCCACGCCTGTGCGTGCCACCGAAAGCAGCGCCGCGATGCCGTAGATGGCGCCCGCGAGGCCGTAGACGGTGAGCAGGATGCGTTGCGACGAGAGCCCCATGAGCCGCGCCGCTTCGGCGTTGTTGCCGAGCGCGTAGAGATGCCGGCCCGGCACCGTGTCGCGCAACACGAACCACGTGAAGAGGTACATGAAGAGCGTGAGCACCGTGCCGTACGTCACCTGCGCGTGCCCCAGGCCGAACGTGTTGCCGAAGAACATGATCGCGTTGGGCAGGTTCGACACGCTCTCCGCGTTCGAGTAGATCTGCGTGAGCGCGAACGCGATGTTCAGCGTGCCGAGCGTCACGATGAACGGCGGCAGCTTGATACGCGTGATCAGCACGCCGTTCAAGAGCCCGAACAGCGTGGTGGCCGCGATGCCGCAGGCGATGGCGAGCACCGGCGGCAGGCCGAGTATCACGGCGAAGCGCGTCATCACGATGGAGCCGAACGCCATCACCATGCCGCAGGAAAGATCGATGCCGCCCGTCAGTACGATGAGCGTCTGACCGATCGCGATCACGGCGACCACCATCGTCTGCTGGAGAATCAGCGAAAGATTCTCGAACGAGAGGAAGCGGTTGCTCTGCGAGATAAAGAACGCGCACGCGAGCACGAGCGCGAGGAACGGCCCGACGTCGGCGATGGACGGCAGGTGGTCTGCGAAGTGATGCTGGCGCGGGCTCGGCGCCGGCGCGGTTGGAGTCGGCATGATGCACTCCTCTCAGGCAATGACAGCGGGAAGAACGGAAAGCGACACGGCGCCGGCGCTGCTTACTTGTTGCCCCAGCAGTTCTCCAGCCCGAACTTCGAGTCCTTGCTGTCGACGCCGGACATCGGCTTGTCGGTAATGAGCGTGACGCCCGTGTCGTGATAGCCGCTCGGCTTCTTGCCTGTCTTCGCGTACTCCACGCCCGCGTTCACGCCGAGTTCGGCCATCTTGAGCGGATACTGCTGCGAGGTCGCCGCAATGGCGCCGGCCTGCACGTTGCGCACGCCGTCACAGCCGCCGTCGATCGAGACGATCATCACGCTCTTGTCTTTGCCCGCGGCCTTCAGCGCGCGCCAGGCGCCCGCCGCGGCCGGTTCGTTGATCGTGTAGACGACGTTGATGTCCGGCGACTTCTGCAGGCAGTTCTCCATCGCCGTCTGGCCCTTCGCCTGGTCGCCGCGCGTGTCCTGGCTGCACACGATGGACGCGTCGCCTTCCTTGATGCCGAAGCCCTTCAGAAAGCCGTTGTGGCGCAGCACGCCCACCGAGATGCCGGGCGCGAGGTCGAGCGTCGCGATCTTCGCGGGCTTGCCGGCCATCGCCGCCTTCGCGTATTCGCCGATCAGCACGCCGGCCTTGAAGTTGTCGGTGGCGAAGAGGGCGTCGGTGGCGTCCTGCGGCTCGGTCGGCGTATCGAGCGCGATCACGATGGCTCCTGCCGCGCGCGCCTTCTTGATGCTCGGCACGATGGCCTTGGTGTCGCTCGGCGTGATCAGAATCGCTTTCGCGCCGGCCGTGAGCATGTTCTCGATGGCGGTGACCTGGCTTGCGTTGTCGCCGTCGAACTTGCCCGCCGCCGTGAGCAGCTTCGCGCCGTTCTTCTGCGCGGCGGCCTCGGCACCCTGACGCATCTTCACGAAGAACGGATTGGTGTCCGTTTTCGTGATGAGGCCCACCACGACCTGATCGGCGGCTTGCGCGGACGCCGCGCACCAGATGGCGGAAACGGCGACGCTCAAGGCGGCACACCGGGCGAAGACTCGCCGGCTGACGGGATGCAGATGAAGTCTCATGGAACGCTCCTCCGGTTTCTTGATTGACGGCTGTGGGGTGGCCGGCTGCGTGGCTCGGCTCTGCGGGAGTAAATCAATTGGTTTGATTTAGTACAGCAGTCCCATGCGGCGTCGTCAAGGAACGCTAAACGATGCAAGGCGTCAGGGATCGTTAGAACGAAGGGCGAGAAGCCTTGCGACACAAGGCCTCCGAAATGTCGTGCGTTGCAGCAGGACGAATGCCGGGATTGGGGTAAATCAGGAGGGCCTTGACGGTGCGTGGCCCGCTTTGGAACGGGCGTGCGGGCGAATTGGCGTGCCGTGTTTGTTGTCGGCTTTCGTTGGCTTTGGTTGGCTATCGTTGGCTTTCCTCAGCTTTTATCGGCGGCGGCCGACGCGTCGCGCGACTGCGTCTGCATAGGCCCGAACACGTCGCGCAGATCGACGTTGCCGTGCGAGGGCCGGTCGAGCATCTTCACCTCGACGCTGCGCAGATGGCGCGACATGAGCTCGGCGGCTTCGGCGGCGTGGCCGGCTTCGAGGGCGGCGACGATGGCGGCGTGGTCGTCGAAGGAGCACGGGCTGCGGCCCAGCGATTCGTAGAGTGCCGAGATCAGGGTGGACCGCGCGACGAGGCCATTGAGGCAGTCGCAGAGCACTTCGTTGCCCGTGAGCGTCGCAAGCTCGGTATGGAACTGGCCCGAGAGGCGAATCCATTGTGCGAAGTCGCGGCTCTCGAACGCCTTGCGCTCCTGGCCGATCAGGCTCTTGATCGTCTTGAGATGCCGCGGCATGCCGCGTTCGCCCACCACGCGCTCAATCACGGCCTGCTCGATGATGCGTCGCATCTCGAACACTTCATGCACTTCCTTCAGCGACGGACTCGCCACATAGGCACCGCGGTTCGGCTCCAGATCGACGAGCCGTTCGCTCGCCAGCTGGGCGAGGGCGAGGCGGATGGGCCCGCGCTTCACGCCGAAGATGTCGCACAGTTGCGCTTCGGTGAGCTTGGTGCCTGGCGCCAGGCGGTGTTCGAGAATGGCGGTGCGGATGTGAGCGGCAATCGCATCGGGTTTCAGATTGCCGGTTCCGTTGGTATTCGTTTCTGTCATGGCGGGCAGGGTTCGGATCGCGCTCCATCGTAGCGCGAATACAAAGACTGTCAACAATGTGGGATGCGGCGGAAACGCATCTTCGCGACCAGGATTGTTATCAATATAAAGTGCGAGTCATGCCACGTCGCGGTGCAAATGCACCGGAATAGCGCGGCATTCAGCATTTGTTTACCTTTTGACCCTGCCTTGAGGCGTCGAAATGATTCGATCTGCCAGGAAATTTGTTGACAATCTTTTTGGCCACTTTACGATGGGCCTCCAGCAACTCGGGTAATACGCGTCGGCCGCCGCGTGTGCCCCGCAGTCCATGCTTGCAGTCGTCGTTTGCAGATTGGCAGTGAATGCAGTCGCAGCGCCGCTCTACCTATTTTTCCAACCGGCAGCACCGAAGTACCCCCGCGCTTTCTTCGCCGAAGGCGCGGCGCTGCATCGTCCGTTCGCAGCGCCGCGCAGGGTGGCGGGAGAGTCCATTTCGATCCGGCGCGATCGAGGCCGCCCCTCTACGCAGGCCTCGCAGCGCGCTCCTTTCGACTGGAGGCCGTCATGGCTGATCTCATCAATTCCGCCGCTATTCCGGGGCGGCCTGCGGATGCGCAGGACGACATCGCGGCGCACGCCGGCTACAGCGAGCGCCTGTGCAACGACGACCTCGCGCCGCTCAAGGACCAGCACTGGGGCGCCTACAACATCTTCGCGTTCTGGATGTCCGACGTGCACAGCGTGGGCGGCTACGTGTTCGCAGGCAGCCTCTTCGCGTTGGGACTGGCAAGCTGGCAGGTGCTCGTTTCGCTGATCGTGGGCATTGCGATCGTGAACGTGTTCTGCAACCTCATCGCCAAGTCGAGCCAGAAGCACGGCGTGCCGTATCCCGTGATCTGCCGCGCCACGTTCGGCGTGCTCGGCGCAAACGTGCCCGCAGTGATTCGCGGGCTCATCGCCGTGGCGTGGTATGGCATCCAGACCTACCTCGCGTCGAGCGCGTTCGTGGTGGTCGTGCTGAAGTTCGCGCCTTCGCTCATGCCGTACGCGGACGTGCATCAGCACGGCTGGCTGGGTCTCTCGTACCTGGGCTGGGCCGGCTTCATGGTGCTGTGGCTCTTGCAGGCGCTCGTGTTCTGGAACGGCATGGAGACCATCAAGAAGTTCATCGACTTCGCGGGGCCAGCCGTCTACGTCGTGATGTTCGTGCTTGCCATCTACATGGTGGCGCGTGCGGGCGTCTCGAACATCGGGCTCAACCTGGGCCAGGTGAAATACAGCGGCTGGGACGGGCTGCCCGTCATGATCACCGCGATCTCGCTGGTGGTCTCGTATTTCTCGGGGCCCATGCTCAACTTCGGCGACTTCTCGCGCTACTGCAAGAGCTTCGGCAGCGTGAAGCGCGGCAACTTCTGGGGGTTGCCGGTCAACTTCCTGGCGTTCTCGGTGATCACGGTCATCACGACGTCGGCCACGCTGCCTGTGTTCGGCCAACTTATTACGGATCCCGTAGAAACGGTGAGCCGCATCGATCAGCCGTTCGCGGTGGTGCTCGGCGCGCTGACCTTCATGGTGGCCACCATCGGCATCAACATCGTTGCGAACTTCGTTTCGCCCGCGTTCGATTTTTCCAACGTTGCGCCCAGCCGCATCAGCTGGCGCGCGGGTGGCATGCTGGCGGCCGTGGCGTCGGTGTTCATCACGCCGTGGAACCTGTTCAACAATCCCGAAGTGATCCACTACACGCTCGACGTGCTGGGCGGTTTCATCGGGCCGCTGTATGGCCTGCTGCTGGTGGACTACTTCCTCGTGAAGCGCCAGCAGGTCGTGACGGACGAGCTTTACTCGATGTCCCCGCAAGGCGCCTACTGGTACAGCAACGGCGTGAACTGGCGCGCGGTGGGCGCGTTGCTGCCGGCCGCGGCGATTGCGGTGGCGTGCGCGTTCGTGCCTTCGCTGAAGGCGTTCGCGAACTTCTCGTGGTTTATCGGCGTGGCGTTGGGTGGGGTGTTCTACTGGGTGCTGGCGCGCCGTTGATGTTTGCGTGCGGCCGCGCGATTGCTCTCGCGGCCCGCGCGCATGAAAGCTTCCGCGCTGCGCCCCGTTTCGTGATGAGACGCGGGCGCAGCGCGCTTCGCGTCTACTTCGCGAACAGCGACGCCTTATCCGCGAACGCCTTGATTTCCAGTGCGTTGCCCGACGGATCGAGAAAGAACATCGTCGCCTGTTCGCCCACTTCGCCCTTGAAGCGGATATGCGGCTCGATGATGAAGTCGATGCCCGCCGCCGTCAGCTTTGCCGAAATCTGTTCCCACTCGGGCATGGAAAGCACGACGCCGAAATGGCGGACGGGCACGGCATCGCCGTCCACGGCGCTTGTCTTGCGATGCCCGACTTCCTCGGGCGCGAGGTGCGCAACGATCTGGTGGCCGTAGAAATTGAAGTCCACCCAGGCGTCCGAGCTGCGTCCTTCGGGGCAGCCCAGCAGCGCGCCGTAGAACTCGCGCGCGGCGGCGATGCTGTGAACAGGGAAGGCGAGGTGGAACGGCGGAATGGAGGTGGATGCGGCGTTGGAAGCGGCGGCAGTCTGGCTCATGGCGATGGGCGGCTGTGCGATGTGACCGGTTAGAAAACGCCCAGTCTACTCATGACGGAAATTGGCGAGAAACGATATATTTTCGTGCTCAGCACAAAATTTATCGATGAATTGCCATGCTTCGCGAACTCAAGACTTTTCTCGCCGTGGCCGAGCACGGCACGTTTTCTGCGGCCGGCGCGCGCATCGGGCTCACGCAGTCCGCGGTGAGTGCGCAGATGCAGCGGCTCGAAGAGGAACTCGGCGTCGCGCTGTTCGATCGCACGGGACGTTCGGCGCGGCTCTCGCCCGCAGGTCGCGAGACGCTCGCGCTAGCCGGCGAATTGATGACGCTCTACGCGCGCCTCGGCAAGCGTGGGGCGGCCGCGCAGAAGACCGGCGTGCTGCGCGTGGGCGCAATCGCTTCGGCGCAGACGTCGTTTCTCGTCGGCGCCATCCATGCCTTTTGCGGCCAGTGGCCGGGCTGGCGCATTCGCGTGGTGCCGGGCGTGTCGCTGAATCTGCTTGGGCAGGTGGACGCGGGCGAGATCGACGCCGCCGTCATCATTCGCCCGCCGTTTGCGCTGCCTTCCGAACTCGAGTGGCGCACGCTCGCGGTCGAACCGTTCGTGCTGCTCGTGCCCGATGCGCTTGCCGCCACGGACTGGCGCACCGTGCTCAAGACAGCGCCGTTCGTGCGTTACGACCGCAGTTCGTTCGGCGGGCGCGTGGTGGACCGCTTTCTACGCCGTACGCGGATCACGGTTCGCGACGTGGTGGAACTCGATGAACTCGACGCCATCGTGCAGGTGGTGGCGCATGGCGTGGGTTGCGCGCTGGTACCGAAGACGTTGGGGCTCACGGCATGGCCGCCGGGCGTGACGGCCCTCGATGTTGGCGACCCGTCGTTCTGCCGTGAGATCGGCCTGGTAGAGCGGGCGCCGCACAGCCGCAGCGAGGCCGCGCATGCATTTGCCGATGCGGTGAGCCTTGCGGCACAGTCGTGGCCGGCGCGGGCGGCGAGACTGGAGAAACCGGGCAGGGCGAAGAAGACGGCGCAGCCGCAGCCGCTGCCACGTGGGGTGAAGCCCCAACCCGCAGCCACACCGCGCGCCGCAAAGGCGCGGGGAGCACGCTAATCCCGCGCGCCCGCGGCGGACCTTTCTCTTACGCTTCGAGCGCCAGCGTCGCAAACGTGGCGAGCCAGTGCTCGCCCATGTAGTCGCCGGCCACGTGATCCAGTGCGGTCGCCAGATGCGTTTGTGCGGCGTCGAGCAGCACCGGCACGCGCGGGTCGGCGGGCGGCAGCACGCGCGCGAGCGACCGTTGGCACCAGGCGCGGCTCAGGTTGAGGCCATCGAGATGCGCAATCTTGCCGTCGCTGCGGTCCGTGACCGTCGCGGGCGTAAAGAGCGTGGCAGGCTCGCGTGCGTCGAGCTCAGGCAGGAAGCGTGTAAGCCACGACTCGAATTCGCGCGGCGTCAGTACGCGGCTCATCAACTCCGCTTCCATCAGCGCGGGCGAGAGGAACTCGTCGCCGGAGGGCTCCCATGCCTGGCACGCCGCGTCGTTCAGGTACCAGCGCCTCGCCGTCTCTTCGATCAGCGCGGCCAGCGAATCGCGCGACGTGCGCCGCGCGAAATCCAGCGCCAGCGCGAGCGCGAACGCCGTATTGAAGTGCGTGCCGACGCGCAGCGGATACGTCGCCTTCGGCAGGAATTCCTCGAAGCGTTCGACGAAGGCCTCCGTGAGCGGCGCGAGCGTCTGCGACCAGCGCGGCGCCTGCGGCACCCTCAATTCCGCGGCTTCGGCCGCGAGCGCCAGCAGCCATGCCCAGCCGTAGGGCCGCTCGAAGCCGCGGTTGTGCGGCAGGTCGAGGTAGGCGCGCTCGCCGGCCACTTTTTCCTCGGTGAAATGCTCATCCACCACGGCGACGATCTGCGGGGCTTCGGGCAGCCCCGGAAAGCGGTCGATCAAGCGC
This sequence comes from Paraburkholderia sp. SUR17, assembly GCF_029536165.1. Lineage (NCBI taxonomy): Bacteria > Pseudomonadati > Pseudomonadota > Betaproteobacteria > Burkholderiales > Burkholderiaceae > Paraburkholderia > Paraburkholderia sp. SUR17. Next base: position 1,942,096 of record NZ_CP120509.1, on the reverse strand, counting down.
AGCACGAGCCAATAGCCATGCACGCACGAATGCCAGTCGTAGCTGCCGTAGAAGATGGGATGCAGCGCACGCGGCCCTTGCACGTCCTGCGGGCCCGCGAGCGAATGCGTGAGCTTGTTGGGGTACTCGCGCGTGAGGTGCCCGAGCGCGAGCGTGGCGAATTTCGATGCAAGGGCGGAGGTGAGTTGTGCGGACATCGGCGCCTCGTGGGGATTGGGGGATCGTGGGGAGCGGGTACGGGGAAGAGCGGAAGAGCAGCGGCGAATCTTACACGACAGATTATCGATAAATAATCGATAAAGTGAAGCGAGGGGAAACGCGGGTGGCGTGACGAGGCGGCTCGGGTGCTCGTTACCAGGCGCGGTCAGCTTCGCGCCCGGGCTAGCGTGGCCGGCGCCCAGGCACCCCCGGCCACGCTAGCCGCCAGGCGCCGCTACGGCAGACGAGGCGCAATCGGCGCAATCGGCCGCTGGGGCGGCACCCCGTCACCCGCACCGCTCAATCGTCCCGCACCGCTGCCGCGCCGTCGCGTTGAACGCTTGCCCGTCCGGACTGGGCCGCCCGCGCCGCCTCCAGCCGCTTCGCGGCTTCGCCCACCTCCTGGCTGAACTGCACGAGCGCCGCGACTGCCACGTCGGGCGGCTGCAAGGCGGCCCAGAGCACGTCGATGAGCCGCTCGGCGGTGGTTTCGATATCGATGCGGCGGTTCGCCAGCGTGGCGTCCCATAACACATGCTCCATCGGCCCGAACACAAGCGAGCGCAACAGCCGCAGCGGCATGTCGGCGCGCACCTGTCCACCTTGCTGGCCGCGCGCGAGCACGCGCATGAGCGGCGCCGTGTAGCGGCGTTGCAGGTCCGTGAGCGCTTCGGACAGATCGTGGTGGCGTGTGCGGCCTTCGGAGAGCACTAGCGCGCACAGGCCCGTGCCGTTCACGAGCATGAGCCGCAAATGCGTACGCACGATGAACGCAAACTGCTGGCGCACGGTGCCGTCGCGCGGCAGGCCTGTTTCGATGGCGTCGATGATTTCGTCGTACCAGTCGCCGATCACGCGTGCGCATAGCTCCCGCTTGCCGCGAAAGTAGCTGAACACGGTGGCCTCGGAAATGCCGAGCCGCTGCGCGATCTCCGCCGTAGTGGCGCGTTCGTAGCCTTTTTCCGAGAACACGTCGCGCCCGGCCTGAAGAATTTCCTTCACGCGCTGCTGCGACTTGCGTCCGGCAGGCTGCCGGCGCGAAGCGGGCGAGGGCTGGGCGGCTGGGGTGGCGGGCGACATATGAGTAAGGGTCACTTTTAGATAGGCAGTTCAGGCGGATGCGCGCGACTATCTGCGAAGGATAGCCCATGTTACAGGCCTGCAGAGATTGATCAAGAAATCTGAGTCTGGCTCAGAAATACCTATTGACGTATACGTAAATGTGGCGTGAAATTCGCGTTGACCGGCGCGCTCAACGTGCGCCCCAAGCGCCCCATGCGTCTTTACGGCGTCTTTGAGCGCCCTCACAAACACCAGGAGACATCGATGACCAACGTGCCCGGCCTGCAATTCCCGCTCGGTGAAGAAATCGAAATGCTGCGCGACAGCCTGGCCGGCTTCGCGGCGAAAGAGATCGCGCCGCGCGCCGCCGAAATCGATCGCACCGACCAGTTTCCGATGGACCTGTGGCGCAAGTTCGGCGACCTGGGCGTGCTGGGCATGACGGTCTCCGAGGAATACGGCGGCGCGAACATGGGCTACACGGCCCACATGGTCGCGATGGAGGAAATCTCGCGCGCGTCGGCGTCCGTTGGGCTCTCGTACGGCGCGCATTCGAACCTTTGCGTGAACCAGATCCACCGCAACGGCACCGAAGCGCAGAAGCGCAAGTACCTGCCGAAGCTGGTGTCGGGCGAGCACGTCGGCGCGCTCGCCATGAGCGAACCCAACGCGGGCTCCGACGTAGTGAGCATGAAACTGCGTGCCGACCGCAAGGGCGACCGCTACGTGCTGAACGGCACGAAGATGTGGATCACCAACGGCCCGGATTGCGACACGCTCGTGGTCTACGCGAAGACCGACCCCGAAGCGGGCGCGCGCGGCATGACGGCGTTTATCGTCGAGAAGGGCATGAAGGGTTTTTCGGTGGCGCAGAAGCTCGACAAGCTCGGCATGCGCGGTTCGCACACGGGCGAACTCGTGTTCCAGGACGTGGAAGTGCCCGAAGAGAACATCCTCGGCCAGCTCAACGGCGGCGTGAAAGTGCTGATGAGCGGCCTCGACTACGAGCGCGCCGTGCTGGCCGGCGGCCCCATCGGCATCATGGTCGCGGTGATGGACGCCGTGGTGCCCTACATCCACGACCGCAAGCAGTTCGGCCAGTCCATCGGCGAATTCCAGCTCATCCAGGGCAAGGTGGCCGACCTCTACACCACGCTCCAGGCTTGCCGCGCGTATCTCTACGCCGTGGGTCGTCAACTGGACACACTGGGCCGCGAACATGTGCGTCAGGTGCGCAAAGATTGCGCCGGCGTGATTCTCTACACCGCCGAAAAGGCCACGTGGATGGCCGGCGAAGCCATCCAGATTCTGGGCGGCAACGGCTACATCAACGAGTACCCCGTGGGTCGCCTGTGGCGCGACGCGAAGCTCTACGAAATCGGCGCGGGCACGAGCGAGATTCGCCGCATGCTGATTGGCCGCGAGTTGTTCGCGGAAACGATGTAACGCGCTACCGAACAAGGCGCGACCTGACAACAGGCACTCAAACAGCAACCCAGCGGAAAACTCACGCGATGCCGATCATCGAAACGAAGCTCAATCCGCGCTCGGACGACTTCCGGGCCAATGCGGCGGCGCTCGAAGCGCTCGTGGCCGACCTGCGCGAGAAGGTGGGCAAGCTTGCGCTCGGCGGCGGCGAGGCGGCGCGCGACAAGCATGTCTCGCGCGGCAAGCTGCTGCCGCGCGACCGGATCGCGCAACTGCTCGATCCGGGCACGCCGTTTCTCGAACTCTCGCAGCTCGCGGCGTACGGCATGTATCACAACGATGCGCCGGGCGCGGGCATCATCACGGGCATTGGCCGCATCGCGGGCCAGGAATGCGTGATCGTCTGCAACGACGCCACCGTGAAAGGCGGCACCTACTACCCGGTCACGGTGAAGAAGCACGTGCGCGCGCAGGAAATCGCGGCGGAAAACCGGCTGCCGTGCGTCTATCTGGTGGACTCGGGCGGCGCGAATCTGCCGAACCAGGACGAAGTGTTTCCCGACCGCGACCACTTCGGCCGCATCTTCTACAACCAGGCGAACCTCTCGGCCGCGGGCATTCCGCAGATCGCCGTGGTGATGGGCTCGTGCACGGCGGGCGGCGCCTACGTGCCGGCGATGAGCGACGAGTCGATCATCGTGAAGAACCAGGGCACGATTTTTCTGGGCGGCCCGCCGCTCGTGAAGGCCGCGACGGGCGAGGAAGTGAGCGCCGAAGACCTGGGCGGCGGCGACGTGCACACGCGCCTCTCGGGCGTGGCCGACCATCTCGCGCAAAACGACGCGCATGCGCTTGCGATTGCGCGCAGCATCGTCGGCAACCTGAATCGCTCGAAGGCGGCCGGACTCGCCTTGAAGCCACCGGTGCCGCCGCGCTTCGACGCAAAGAGCCTCTACGGCGTGATTCCCGCCGACACGCGCAAGCCCTTCGACGTGCGCGAGGTGATTGCGCGCATCGTGGACGACTCCGCCTTCGACGAATTCAAGGCCCGCTACGGCACCACGCTCGTCACGGGCTTCGCGCACATCTGGGGGCACCCGGTGGGCATCGTCGCGAACAACGGCATCCTCTTTTCCGAGTCGGCGCTGAAGGGCGCGCATTTCATCGAGCTGTGCTGCCAGCGCAAGATTCCGCTCGTGTTCCTGCAGAACATCACGGGCTTCATGGTGGGCCGCAAGTACGAGAACGAAGGCATTGCGCGCAACGGCGCCAAGATGGTGACGGCCGTGGCCACGGCGAAGGTGCCGAAGTTCACGGTGATCATCGGCGGCTCGTTCGGCGCGGGCAATTACGGCATGTGCGGACGCGCTTACTCGCCGCGCTTTCTCTGGATGTGGCCCAACGCGCGCATCTCCGTGATGGGCGGCGAGCAGGCCGCGTCGGTGCTCGCCACGGTGAAGCGCGACGGCATCGAGGCGAAGGGCGGCGCATGGTCCGCGGAAGAGGAAGAAGCGTTCAAGCAGCCCATTCGCGATCAATACGAGCGCCAGGGGCACCCGTACTACGCGAGCGCGCGCCTCTGGGACGATGGCGTGATCGATCCGGCGCAAACGCGCGACGTGCTGGGTCTCGGCCTTGCCGCCGCGATGAACGCGCCCGTGGAAGAGACGCGCTTCGGCGTCTTCCGCATGTGATGGCGCATGTAATGGCGCATGTGACGACCGATCTGACGGAGAAGCGGCGATGCAATACGAAACTCTCGGCGTAACGTTCGCGGGCCACGTGGCGACGGTCACGCTGAATCGCCCCGACGTGCGCAACGCGTTCAACGAGAAGATGATCGCGGAACTCACGGCCGTGTTCGGGCTGCTCGACACGCGCGACGACGTGCGCGCCGTCGTGCTCGCGGCCAACGGCAAGGCGTTCTGCGCGGGCGCGGACCTCAACTGGATGAAGAAGATGGCCGGCTTTTCCGACGAGGAAAACCGTGCGGACGCACTGCGCCTCGCGCACATGCTGGCGGCCATCTACCGCTGCCGCAAGCCCGTGATCGCGCGCGTGAACGGCGACGCCTACGCGGGCGGCATGGGGCTGATCGCGGCATGCGACATTGTCGTGGCCGTGGAAACGGCGCGCTTCTGTCTCTCCGAAGCACGGCTCGGGCTCATTCCGGCCACGATCGCGCCGTACGTGATCCGCGCGCTCGGCGAACAGGCCGCGCGCCGCTACTTCACCACGGCCGAGGCGTTCGACTGCGCGACAGCGCTGCGCCTCGGTTTCGTCAGCGAAGCGGTGCCCGAAGACCAGCTCGACGCCACAGTCCAGCAGATTGCCGATTCGCTCGCCACCAACAGCCCGAACGCGGTGCGCGAATGCAAGCGGCTCGTGCAGGACATGGCGGGCCGCACGATCGACGAAGCGCTGATCGAAGACACGGCCGCGCGCATCGCATGCATTCGCGCAAGCGAAGAGGGCCGTGAAGGCGTGGCGTCGTTTCTCGAAAAGCGCACGCCGGCGTGGCGCGCGGGGTAAGAACCGCCAGACCTTTCATGGCGCAGCGAAATCACTGAACCCACACGGCGCGGGCGCCACGCGAACCCCACGTCGAAACCTCACAACAACACCAGGCAGCACGACCCTGCTCCAGCGAGACAGCTCATGTTCAACAAGATCCTGATAGCGAACCGCGGCGAGATTGCCTGCCGCGTCGCCGCCACGTGCAGGCGGCTCGGCATCGCCACCGTCGCCGTGTATTCGGATGCCGATGCCGGCGCAAAACACGTGGCCGCCTGCGACGAGGCGGTGCATATCGGCGGGTCGGCTGCGGCCGAAAGCTATCTGCGCATCGAACGCATCATCGAGGCCGCGCGCGCCACGGGCGCCGAGGCGATTCATCCGGGCTACGGCTTTCTCTCCGAGAACGAGGACTTCGCGAGCGCCTGCGAGCGGGTAGGCCTCGTCTTCATCGGGCCGCCGGTGGAAGCCATTGCCGCGATGGGATCGAAGGCGGCGGCCAAGGCGCTCATGCATGCGGCGGACGTGCCGCTCGTGCCGGGCTATCACGGTGATGACCAGGACGCGGCGCTGCTGCAGCGCGAAGCGGACCAGATCGGCTACCCCGTGCTGCTGAAGGCCAGCGCGGGCGGCGGCGGCAAGGGCATGCGCGTGGTCGAGCGGCACGAGGACTTCGCGGCGGCGCTCGCGTCGTGCAAGCGCGAGGCGGCGGCCAGCTTCGGCAACGACCGCGTGCTGATCGAAAAGTATCTGACGCGTCCGCGTCACGTCGAAGTGCAGGTCTTCGCAGACCGCCACGGCCACACCGTCTACCTGTTCGACCGCGACTGCTCGGTGCAGCGGCGCCACCAGAAGGTGCTCGAAGAAGCGCCCGCGCCGGGGCTTGCCGCCGACGTGCGCCGTGCCATGGGCGAAGCGGCGGTGGCCGCGGCGCGCGCGGTGGGCTACGTGGGCGCGGGCACGGTCGAGTTCATCATGACCGGCAGCGGCGCGTTCTATTTCATGGAAATGAACACGCGCCTTCAGGTGGAACACCCCGTCACGGAAATGGTGACGGGCCTCGACCTCGTGGAGTGGCAATTGCGCGTGGCGGCCGACGAGCCGCTGCCGCTGCGCCAGGACGCACTGACGTGCACGGGCCACGCCATCGAGGCACGCATCTACGCTGAGCATCCGGCGCGTGGTTTTCTGCCGTCCACGGGCACGCTCAAGCATTTGCGCATGCCGCAGGGCGCGGCGTTCGCACTGGGCACGGCGGGTGAGCGCGCGGCGGTGCGCATCGACAGCGGCATTCGCGAAGGCGACACCATCACGCCGTTCTACGACCCGATGATCGCAAAGCTGATCGTCTACGGCGCCACGCGCGACGAGGCGCTGGCGCGTATGAAACGCGCGCTCGAAGCGTGCGAGGTGGTGGGGCCGCATACCAACGTCGAGTTCCTGCAGCGCCTCGTCACGAGCCATCCGTTCATGACGGGCGAACTCGATACGGGCCTGATCGAACGCCATGCCGATTCGCTGTTCGGCGTGCACGAGAAGCCCGTGCGCGAAGCACTGGCGCTGGCCTGCGCGGCGTTGCTCTCGCGCGAAGGCGGCATGCCGCAGGGCGGCTCGCCGTGGGACGCGCTGTCGCACTGGCGGGTCAACGGCGCTTACACGCAAAAGCTCGCGTGGCGCGATCCCGAATCGGAGGCGGCGTTCGACGTCGTCTTCTCGCGCGACGGCGACACGCAGACGCTGCATGACGGCGGCAAGAGCGAGCCGTACCGCTGGTGGCGCGGCGAGGGCGCGCACGAGTACGGCGCGACCATCGGCGACGGCGTGGCCGAAAGCCGTACGACGGGCCGCGTTTTCGCCGACGGCGACGTCTTCCACGTCTTCTGCAACGGCGCGGCGCTCGCATTCGAGTGGCAGAACCTGCTCGCGCACGCGGCGGACGCCGAGCACGGCGAAGGGCGCCTGACCGCGCCGATGCCGGGCAAGGTGATCGCGGTGCTCGTGGAGCCCGGCGCGATAGTGGAGAAGGGCGCGCCGCTTATCGTGATGGAAGCGATGAAGATGGAGCACACCATCGGCGCGCCGGCTGCCGGCAAGGTCACTGAGGTGCTCTACGGTGTGGGCGATCAGGTGGCCGACGGAGCGCAGTTGCTGGTGATGGAAGCGCAGTGAACCGGACGCAGTACCGGCGGCCCGGCGCGTTTGCGTCGGGCGGGCTTTCGTTCCAGCCGGTCGCGACGCATCCGCATTGCGTTGCTTCGGAACCCCTTTCGCGTCACGCGAGGTGCGGATAGCCGGCTGCTTCGGCCTCTCGCGCAAGCGTCACGATGCGATCGTAGGCATTGGCGGCCGGCACCGAAAAGCCCTTTAGACGCAGGACCCGCGCGCGGTTGGGGTCGGCTTGCAGCGCGATGTCCAGCGCACCGCGCAGACGCTCGAGCAACGCCGCAGGCGCCGTGCGCGCGGCCACGAGCGGCAGCCCCGGTGCGGGCTCGGTCCAGCCGATGCTGCGCACCGTCGCGGCGAGCGCCGGCAGGCTGTCCTGCACGAAGGCGAAGGTCACGCAGTCGATGGCCGCCACGTCCGCGCGGCGTTCCCCCAATGCCTGCAACGAGCCGAGGTGCGATCCCGTTTCCAGCACTTCGCGGAAGAAGCGGCCGCCGCGCGCGAGCGGCGCAACGGCGTGCCGGAACAGGTTCATGCCGCTGTTCGAATCGTCCTGATTGAACGCGGCGCGCGCACCGCGGCACGCTTCGAGCGACCGGTACGGCGCGTCGGCGCGCACCACGAGCAGGCTGCGGTAGTGGAGGCCGTCGCAGCCCGGTGCGTCGAAGTGCGGCGTCGCGACCACCTGCACGGTATCTGCAAGCGAATGCATGAGCGGATAGCCGCATGTCTGCGAGAGCAACAGGCGGTCGTCGCGCCAGAGTGCGTAGAGGTCATCGTCGCGCGCTTCGATGCGTGCGCCCGGCGCTGCCACGCGCAGCGTATCGGCGAGCAGCGCGCGCCAGTGCGAGGCCAGCGCGGGCGTGACGTTGTACATCGGCAGCGATGCAATCCAGTTCATGCGGGCGATTCTGGCACATCAGCCTGCGAGCCGCGCCGGGGTGTCGTTGGCCGCAGGCGCCGGGCCATGAACGGATGGCGCCGGTAGGCGTTCGTGTAAAAGCGCAGGCGCAGGCGGCGCGCCGAACGAGAGCGTCTGCGTTTGTGCGGGATCTGGGAACGGACGTACCCCAGGATGCACCGCATGCGCCACGGGCGTCCACGCGTGATGCCGGAACCATTCGCCGTAGCCCTTCACGAGAAAGCCGCCGTTGCGCGCGAGGTAGTCGTCGCGACGGTCGAGATACACGGCGCGTAGCGCGAACCACGGCACGAACGGCAGGGCGTGATGCACGGCGTGATAGTTGTTGTTCAGAAACAGCAGGCGCCAGAACAGCCCCGCTTCGTTGATGGCCGAGCGCTGTTCATGCGCGTGATGCGGCCGATGCTCGCGAAAGGCCCGCACGGCGGCAAGCGCAAGCGACCCGTAGCCGATCACGAAAACGAAGAGCCACGGCGGAATCGCGCACCGGCGATCGAGCCAGCTCGCGAGCATGGCGAGCGCCGCGCCGTGGGAGAGCCACGCCGGCACGTCGCGATAATCGCCGCGCGCGATCTTGCGAACGGCACTCGCCGCCGTCGCGGCGATCGACCACGCCGGCCCCGTCAGCACGCGACCGGCCAGGGTATTCCTCGCCATCAACAGCGCGCGAACCAGCGGCGACGCCCGACGCCAGGTGTTTGCCGTCACGAACCAGCTTTCGGGGTCCGCGCCGGGATGCGTGAGATGCGGATCGTCGTGATGCTGCAAATGCGAGTCGCGATAGATCGCATAGGGAAACCACACGGCGAGCGGCGCGAACCCGATGATCGCGTTGACACGGCGCCAGCGTGTGGGGTGGCCGTGCAACAACTCGTGCTGCAGCGACGAATACCCCGCACCGAACACAATGAGCAGCACGGTTGCGAGCGGCAGGCCGAGCGCGGCGGCGTGAAGTGCTGTGCCGAACCATCCGCCGTAAATGACGACGATGGCGAGCCACGTCGGCCAGCGCGTGCGCCAGGTCCAGCTGCGGGCAAGGCGCGCGAGCGCGTCGCGCTGATCGGTGTCCAGATAGTTCGCCATGCCGCCGATCCTACTGACCGCACGGTGCACGCGGAACCAATTCGTTGCGCAAAGCTTTTGCGCGAGTGAAGAAAAAGCAAATGACGGGAGACGTGAGAAGCCGGGAAGGCAGACCGGAAAACGCAGTTGGAACGTGGTTAAAGCGCGCGCGGCTAAAGCCTGGTTGCGGCCTGGTTGCGGCCTGGTTACAGCCGGGTCATAGCGTGGTTAGAGGCCGGTTAAAGCGGCGTTAAAGCGGCGTTAAAGCGACATTAAAGCGCAATCGAGAACAGCGACCCGGCGCGAGGCGAATGAAAGCCTCGCTGTCATTCGTCCTGTGCCGAACCCACCGCGGCAAGCGGCAGACTCACGGCGAGCCGGAAACCGTTGCCCGGCGAGGTATCCACGAAGACGTCGCCGTCCAGCAGCCGCGCGCGCTCGCGCACGCCGAGCAGGCCAAACGAGCGTTCCTTGCGTTGGGCATCGGGCGCCATGCCGACGCCGTCGTCGGCGATCCGCAAACTGCATTCGTTCCCGGACGCAACCAGTTCCACGTGCGCATGCTTCGCGTGAGCGTGGCGCGCCACGTTCGTGAGCGCCTCCTGGGTCATGCGGAAGATTGCGGTGGCGGCAACTTCGCTGAACGCGACATCGTCGGCGTCGAAGTGCAAGGTGGCCTGCACGCCGTAGCGGCGCGTGAAGTTCTCCGCCATCCATTCGAGCGCGGCCTGCAAGCCGAGGTCGTCGAGTATGGGCGGACGCAGGTCGGACGCGATGCGCCGCAGCGCGGCGGCCATGCCGTCCATCTCGCCTGTGAGGTCGGCCAATGCGGCGCGCGTTTGCCGGGCCGGCTCGTCGTCGCCCAGTTGGCCTTCCAGCAGCGCGATGCTCATTTTCATGGCCGTGACGCGCTGGCCCAGGTCGTCGTGCAATTCGCGTGCAATGCGCGTCTGCTCGCTTTCCCGCACCTGGTCGATGCGGGCCGAGATGAGCCGCGCGTGTTCGAGTTCTTCGAGCCGCCTGCGCTCGGTCATGTCGCGCGTCACCTTGGCGAAGCCGAGCAGTTCGCCCGACGCGTTGCGCACAGCCGTGATGAGCACGTTGGCCCAGAAGCGCGAGCCGTCGCGGCGCACGCGCCAGCCTTCGTCTTCGACGCTGCCTTCGGTTGCCGCCGTGCGTAGCTCACGCTCGCACTTGCCGGCGGCAACGTCCTCTTCGGGATAGAACACGGAGAAGTGGCGGCCCACGATCTCGTCGGCGCGATAGCCCTTGATGCGCTGGGCGCCCGCGTTCCAGGTGGCAACCGTGCCGTCGGGAGCGAGCAGGAAGATGGCGTACTCGCGCACCGTCTCGACGAGGATGCGGTAACGCTCGTCGACGGGAACCCTGGCCGCCGTGGCAACCGGGTCGTTCGACTCAGACGCTTTGTTGGTGGGGCTCAAATGCGTCACCTCGCAAAAAGCGTTGTTGCACGGGCCTGCGAGCGCGACTCGCGTGGCTGCGCGGGTCATAAAAAGCGTTATATCAATTCCCTTCGCGCTATTCCAGTAGACAAATCGAGCAGAACCCATGCCTGAGGGAAGAAGCCTTTACCCTCGGGCATGTGTCCATTCGCCTTGCATGTGTTCGCGCGTCAGAACTGCGGTCCTTCGGGCGGCCGCCTGCGAATCGCCACGGCAATCGAGCTGCCCACGATCAACGCGATGCCGGCGAGCGACACCACACCAATTGCCTCGCCCCACGCCACGTAGCCGAAGAGCGCGGCCCACGCCACGCTCGTGTAGTTGTAGGGGGCGAGCACGCTCGCATCGGCCTCACGGAACGCCACGGTCATCAGGTACTGGGCGACGGTGGCGAACGCACCCAGCAGCGCCATGACGGCGAGGCCATCCAGCGCGGGCGTACGCCACGAGAAAGGCAGCGACGCGCCCATTACCACGGTGCCCACCGATGTGAAAAAGAGCACCGTGAGGGCGGAATCGTCGCGTGCGTGAATGCGCTTGATCTGGATGATCGAGAGCGCGCCGCACAGCGCACTGCACAGCAGCAGCACCGGGCCGAGCCAGCTCGACTGGCCGCCACCCGGCCGCACCACGAGCAGCACGCCCGCAAAGCCGACGAGGGCAGCGAGGGCGTCGCGCGCCGTCAGCGGTTCTTTGAGGAGAAACGGCGCAAGCACGATGACGAGCAGCGTTTCCGAGTACGCAATGGAGACCGCTTCGCCAAGTGGCAAATACGGCAAGCCCGCGAAGAACAGCGCTGACGCGCCGAGCAGGGTGATGGCGCGGATGGTCTGCCCGCGCACGTCCATGCCTCTGAGCCGCGCGGAGAGCGGCGTGCCGCGCATGCAGAGCGCGAGTGCCGGAACGAGGCCGAACAGCATCCGGAAGAACGTCACCTCGTTGGCCGGGTAGGCAAGCGCCACGAACTTGCCGAGCGCATCGACCACGGCGAAGCAGAACATGGACGCAAGAACGAGCGCGATGCTGCGCAGTGGGACGGTACGCGCGGATGCGGTGGCGATGGGCGGCATAGGCAGACGGAGTGGGCGGGCGGAGTGGGCAGACGGCAGTGGAGGGCAGGTTCGATCTTATCGCTTGCCGACCGCGCGCTGCGGCTCGCGATTGCGCGCCTCGTCGAGGCAAACGTGCAACGGGGAAAGAACGGGAGGACAAAAGAAAAGCGCCGCGTTTTTGTTCGCGGCGCGCGGTGTTCGTGACATGCGATGACATGGCCGCCCCGAAGTGGAGCGGCGTGTCATCGCGTATTCACATCGGCAAAGCCGCAGGCGTCAGACTGCAGCCACCGTCACCGACTTCGTCACGAGATACGGCTCCAACGCTTCCGGGCCGCCTTCCGAGCCATAGCCCGAGTCCTTCACGCCGCCGAACGGCATCTCCGGCCACGGCGTGGCGGGCTGGTTGATCCACAGCATGCCCACTTCAAGCCGCTGCGTGAGCAGATGCACGTTGCGGAACGAGCGCGTGAACGCGTAGCCCGCGAGGCCGTACGGCAGGCGGTTCGCTTCAGCGATGGCCTCTTCGAGCGAATCCACGCCACGAATCGCCGCGATGGGGCCGAACGGTTCGTTGTTGAAGACGTCGGCCGTGAGCGGCACGTCGGTCAGCACCGTGGGCGCGAAGAAGTTGCCGTCGCCCGCAAGACGCTCGCCGCCCGTCGCAACGGTGGCGCCTGTCGCGCGTGCGTCTTCCACGACCTTCGCCATCGCCGTGAGGCGGCGCGCGTTCGCGAGCGGCCCGAGCTGCGTGCCGTCGGCGAGGCCGTCGCCCACTTTCAGGCTTTCCGCATGCTTGACGAGCGCCCGCGCGAATTCTTCACGCACGCTGTTGTGCACGAGAAAGCGCGTGGGCGAAATGCAGACCTGGCCCGCGTTGCGGAACTTTGCGCCGCCCGCTGCCTTGACTGCCAGTTCGATGTCCGCGTCTTCCGCGACGATGACGGGCGCGTGACCGCCCAGTTCCATCGTGGCGCGCTTCATGTGCTGGCCCGCGAGCGCGGCGAGCTGCTTGCCCACGGGCGTGGAGCCCGTGAAGGTCACTTTGCGGATCACCGGATGCGGAATCAGATAAGCCGAGATTTCAGCGGGGCTGCCGAACACGAGGCCCACCACGCCGGCGGGCACGCCCGCATCGACGAACGCGCGCAGCAGTTGCGCAGGCGAAGCCGGCGTTTCTTCGGGCGCCTTCACGAGGAATGAGCAACCGGTGGCGAGCGCGGCGCACAGCTTGCGCACGACCTGATTGACCGGGAAATTCCACGGCGTGAACGCGGCGACCGGGCCCACCGGCTCCTTCACGACCATCTGCTGCACCGAAAGATTGCGCGGCGGCACGATGCGGCCGTAGGCGCGGCGGCCTTCGTCCGCGAACCATTCGATGATGTCCGCCGCGGACATCACTTCGATACGTGCCTCGACAACCGGTTTGCCCTGCTCCTGGGTCATGAGGCGCGCGATGGTGTCGGCACGTTCGCGCACGAGCGCGGCTGCCTTGCGCATGGTCGCCGCGCGCTCGTGGGCGGGCACGTTGCGCCACACTTCGAAGCCGCGTTGCGCGGCCGCGAGCGCACGATCCAGATCCGCAATGCCGGCGTGGGCCACCGTGCCGATGACCTTGCCCGTTGCCGGATTCACCACGTCGATCGTCTTGCCGCTTTCGGCGTCGCACCACTCGCCGTTGATCAGTAGTTGCGTATCCGCGTAGCCTGAAACCGCCATACCGTATCTCCCGTTCTTCGTTCAGATAAACCGCCCGGCGCGCCGGGACCTGCAGAGCGCCTGCTTGCCGGGGTGTTCGGGACACCGGGCCGGCAGCCGGCGGGCAAACATGCACTTTCGCATAAATCCGGAGTTTCGGCAGGAAGGGCGAAAGGGCCACAAGGCGCCTACCCAGGCTCGCTGTCCCGACCCTGCGTACAATGTGGCCGCACTTCCACGGCTACGGCCATCGACTCCCACGTCCCACCACGCATGCGGCTTCCGACCATCCCCACGGCCCCGTTCTGTCCTTCCGAAGTGAAGGGCAGCATCGTCATCGACGCGGGCGTTTCCCGCTGGACCAAGCTCCGCCGCTTCGCCGGCCCGGGGTTTCTGGTCGCGATCGGCTACATGGACCCCGGCAACTGGGCGACGGATATCGAAGCGGGCTCGAAATTCGGCTACGCGTTGCTGTGGGTCGTCGCGATGTCGAGTCTCGCCGCCATCTTCTTGCAGATGCTCGCCGCGCGCCTGGGTCTCGCCTCGGGCATGGACCTCGCGCAGGCCAGCTACACCCGCTATGGTCCGTTCGGCAAAGTCCTGCAATGGATCACGGCGGAAATTTCGATCATCGCGTGCGACATCGCGGAAGTGCTCGGCTGCGCGCTGGCCTTCAAGCTGCTGCTGGGCGTGCCGGTTGCCTGGGGCATCGTGCTGACCGCGCTGGATACGATGATCGTGCTCGGCTTGCAGGGCAAAGGCTTCCGGCAGGTGGAAGCGATCGTGCTCGCGTTGATCGGCACCATGATGTTCTGCTTCGTCGCCCAGCTCGCCATGGTGCCGCCTGACTGGCACGCGGTCGCGCGCGGCCTCGTTCCGGGCGCGCCCCCGCACGACAGGAAAGACGCCATCGTGCTCGCGCTCGGCATCGTGGGCGCCACGATCATGCCGCACAACCTTTATCTGCATTCGTCGGTGGTGCAGACGCGGCGCGTGGTGGGCGGCGTGCGCGGCGACGTGCATGAGACGCTCGCGCTGGTGCGCGTCGATACGTGGGTGTCGCTGCTGGTCGCAATGCTCGTGAACGCGGCCATCCTGATACTCGCGGGCGCCGCGTTTCATGCCACGGGCCAGACGGGCGTGAACGACATCGAGCAGGCCTACAAGCTCATTACGCCGATCGTGGGCGGCGGCGCGGCATTGCTGTTCGGCCTCGCGTTGCTTGCCTCGGGTCAGAGTTCGACGCTCACGGGCACCATCGCGGGCCAGGTCATCATGGACGGCTTCATGCACGTGAAGATTCCGTGCTACCAGCGTCGTCTGATCACCCGCGGTCTTGCGCTCGTGCCGGCGCTGATCGGCGTGCTGTGGCTGGGGGACGGGGCGGTCGGACAGTTGCTGGTCTGGAGCCAGGTGCTGCTCAGTCTGCAATTGCCTTTCGCGATGTGGCCGCTCATTCGCTCCGTGAGCGACCGCGCCGTGATGAAGGATCACGCAATCGGTCTGCCCACGCAGATTGCCGCGTGGGTGCTCTTTGCGGTCATTACGGGGACGAACCTGATGCTGATTGCCGGCGTGGCGGGGTAGCGCGGCGACGGGTCCGCTTCAAAGCTTCAAAAGGACGAGGCCCGGTGGCGTCCGCCACCGGGCCTCGTTCGTTTTCCGCTGCTCCGAAGGCCGTGTCCAGGTGGCCGCATCGGGGCGACCGACCTGGAGGCGGCCAACCCAAAGGCGGCCACCGCCGGTGTCCAGGCAGACACCCGACAAGACCGTCAGTGCGGAATCATCCCCGTCAGCACATAAGCCTGCAGCAGCGTGATGACACCTACGATTGCCGCAAAGAACAGGCTGTGCCGCACGGTGAACCGGAACAGCGACGCTTCCTTGCCGACGAGACCCGTCGCGGCGCAGGCCACCGCGATGGACTGCGGCGAGATCATCTTGCCGCTCACGCCGCCCGACGTATTGGCCGCGACCAGCAGCGTGTTCGATACGTTGATCTGATGGGCAGTCGTGTTCTGCAACGACGCGAAGAGCGCATTCGACGAGGTGTCCGAGCCGGTCAGGAATACGCCGAGCCAGCCGAGGAACGGCGAGAAGAACGGGAACGCGGCGCCCGTTCCGGCGAGGGCGAGTGCGAGCGTCGACGAGATGCCCGAATAGTTCGCGACGAACGCGAAGGCGAGCACGAGGCCGATCGACAGCACCGGGCGGCGCAGTTCGCCCACGGTCGCGAAGAACGTGGCGACGGCGGCGCGCGGCTTCATGCGCAGCAGAACGATGGAGATGAGCGCTGTCAGCAGGATCGCCGTGCCGGTTGCCGAGATCAGGTCGAGCTTGAACACGGCGTCGAAGGGCTTGGCCGACGAGACGATGGGCGCGGTGCGGATCACGAGCTTGTCGAGCGCGGGCACGTGAATGCTCAGGATGGTTCCGGCGAGCGCACCCTTCGCGGCGAACAGCGCCTTGAACGTCTTCGTGCTCCAGACGGTGACAACCGCGGTCAGCAGCAGGAACGGCGCCCATGCGCGCACGGTCTGCGCGGCCGAGTACGGCGACGCCTTACGCGAGCCGGTGCCGAATGAGGCACCAGCGGACGCACCACCACCGAAGCCACCACCCAGCGCCGCGGCGCCGCCGCTCACGCCGATGGACGATGCAGCCGCAGCGCCCGCGCGGCGCGGCTGCCACACCTTCAGGAACGAGGCGAGCGCGACGAGACTGACGAGCGACGACGTGATGTCCGGCAACTCGGGCCCGATGTGGTTCGACGTGAAGTACTGCGTGACGGCGAAGCTGCCGCCCGCGACGAGCGCCGCGGGCCACGTTTCCTTGACGCCGCGCTTGCCGTCCATGATGAACACGAGCCAGAACGGCACGAACAGGGAGAGCAGCGGCAGTTGACGGCCCGCCATCGCGCCGATCAGGAACGGATCGATGCCCGTCACCTGGCCCGCCACGATGATCGGAATGCCCATGGCGCCGAACGCGACCGGCGCGGTGTTCGCGATCAGGCACAGGCCCGCGGCATACAGCGGCTCGAAGCCGAGGCCGACCAGCAACGCGGACGTGATGGCGACCGGTGCGCCAAAACCCGCTGCGCCTTCCAGGAACGCGCCGAACGAGAAGCCGATCAGCAGCAGTTGCAGCCGCTGGTCGTCGGTGATCGAGAGGACCGACGCGCGGATGATGTCGAACTGGCCCGTCTTTACGACGATCTTGTAGAGGAACACCGCGGTCACGATGATCCACGCGATGGGCCACAGGCCGTATGCAAAGCCGAAGCCTGCCGAAGCGAGCGCCATTTTCACCGGCATGCCGTACTCGAAGATCGCGACGGCGAGCGCGAGCAGCAGCGTGATCGCGGCCGCGACGTGGCCTTTCAGCCGCAGTCCCGCGAGCGCGATGAAGAAGAACAGGATGGGAATCGCCGCAATGGCGGCGGACAGCCACAGGCTGCCTGATGGGGTGTAGCTCTGGGTCCAGGGTTGCACAGGGTCTCCTCCCGAAGGGATGGTTCAGAAATCGTGGGATCGTGGAAATCGTGGTTTACGCGCCGCGTTCTCCGGCGGCTCGCGTGAAGCAGGCGGCCCGCGCACGTCCGTCGCGATCGACGGGGTGCGCGAGCCGCACATGGATCAGGTGTCTGCTACTCCGGTTGGCCGCGTTCGCGCAGTAAGTCATGCAGGCTGCGCGGCGCGGGTGTGAGCGGTGTGCGATGGCGAGTCCAGCCCATCTGCTGCGAGGGCGCGAATGCGCGCAGACGCGTCGCCGCCCAGCGCAGCACGCGAAACGCGCGCGGATGCGCGAACGCGCCGCTCCAGAAGCGCCATACAAATTCTTCGCCGCGACTGTGACGGGCGCCCTGACCGCGCAGCGGATGCGCAACCGCTTCATCGGGCGCGCGGTTCGACTCGGTGCGCAGGCGCACGAGCAGTTGCGGAATCGGAATGCGCACCGGGCACACCTCGCCGCATGCGCCGCACAGGCTTGACGCGGTCGGCAGATCCGCGGTGGCGTCTAGCCCGAGCAGGTGCGGGGAAATGATTTTTCCGATCGGCCCGGGATAGGTCGTGCCATACGCGTGGCCACCGATGCGCGTATAGACCGGGCAATGGTTCATGCACGCGCCGCAGCGGATGCACTGCAGCGTTGTGCGCAACTCTTCGTCCGCGTAGGCCTGGCTGCGGCCGTTGTCGAGCAGCACGACGTGCACCTCGCGCGGGCCGTCGAGTTCGCCCTCGCGGCGCGGGCTGCTGATGAGGTTGAAGTACGTCGTGATCGGCTGGCCTGTTGCCGAGCGCGTGAGCAGGCTCGACAGCGGCACGATGTGTTCGAGCTTCGCGACCACCTTCTCCATGCCCATGATGGCGATGTGCACGTCAGGCACGGTGGTCGAGAGGCGGCCGTTGCCCTCGTTTTCCACGAGCCACAGCGTGCCGGTGTCGGCGGCCGCGAAGTTCACGCCTGAGAGGCCGATGTCCGCGTCCACGAACGCGCGGCGCAGCGCGCGCCGGCCCGTCTGGATCAAGGCGTCCACGTCTTCCGTGTAGGGCGTGTCCGGAATGTGCTCTTCGAACAGATGCGCGATGTCGCTCTTCGTCTTGTGGATGGCCGGCATCACGATGTGCGAGGGCTTTTCGCCCGCCATCTGGACGATGTATTCGCCCATGTCCGACTCGATGCAGTCGATGCCGCGTTCGGCGAGGTAATGGTTGAGTTCGATTTCCTCGCTCGCCATCGACTTGCCTTTGACGATGCGCTTCGCCCCGTGCCGCTGCGCGATCGCGTGGACGATGGCGTTGGCGTCGTCCGCGGTCTCGGCCCAGTGCACCTGCACGCCGTTGGCACGCAGCTTTGTTTCGAGCTGTTCCAGCAGTTCGGGCAAGCGCGCAAGTGCGTGCTGGCGTACGGCCTCGCCGAGGTCGCGCAGGTGTTCGAGTTCGTCGGCCTCGGGGAACTGCGCGCGCCGCTTGCTCTGCAAGAAGTCCATCGCGCCGCGAAAGCTCTTGCGCAACTGCGGGTCGTCGAGCGCGGCGCGGGCGCGCGCGCGGAAGTCGGCGCTGGGTACGAAATGCAGCGGGCTTTCGTGGGTGGTGCTCATGCGGCGGCCTCGTCGGTCACGATGACGACCCACAGCGCGCGCGGGCCGTGTGCACCGTAGGCGAGGGTCTGCTGGATGTCCGAGGTCTTTGACGGGCCCGAGATCATCACCAGATTGGTCGGCATGCCGTCGCACCAGCGTTCGGCGGCTACGGCTGCATGCAGGTCGAGGTGCAGCGTGTTGGCGTGAATCAGCGCGACGTGCAGCGGCGGCACGAGCGACACGGTGCGCGGCGAGCCGGCGTCTGGCTCGACGATCAGTGTGCCCGTGGCCGCGATGCCGGAGCGCACGACGGTGAAGCCCGCGTCGATGGTTTCGAAGAGTTCGTCCTTCCAGTCTTCGATGGGCCGCGCGTACGACTGCGCCGCGACGCTGTCGGGCAGCGCGCGCACGAGTGCGGCGCCCTCAGCGCGGCTCGGGTCGATCAGCACGCGTCGCACGCCCGCCGCCGCGAGCCGGCGCGCGAGTTCGGCGGCCCAGGTGTCGGCGCTCGCCCGGAATACGTCGGCGTGCGAGGCTTCGAGCATCTGCTGGAAACGATCGAGGCGGGCTGGCTGCGAATCGTCAGCATCGTCAGCACCCGGGCGACGGGTCGCGTAATGCGCGTCGATGCGACTATCGATCGAGCCGGCGGTCGATGCCGCCGAGGCAGGTGCGCTCGCGCGCAGCCGGTCGAGAATGCGTGCGCGGGCGCGGTTCGATTCGCCGGCCGCATTCGGCCGCGCGGACCCGTCGTGCAACGTCGCGGGAGCGCGGCTCATGCTGCGTTCTCCTTGCGTTGCGTGCGGCGCCACAGAAACGACGCGAGATGCTCGACCTTCAACGGCGCGTTTTTGTGCGCGGCCGCGTGACCGATGTTCAGCAGGCAGCCGCAGTCGGCGGACACCAGCCGTTCGCAGCCGGTCGCACATGCGGATGCGAGCTTGTCTGCCACCATCGCGCCGGAAATGTCCGGGTGTTTCAACGAGAACGTGCCGCCGAAGCCGCAGCATTCGGATTCGCGCTCGTGCTCCACGCGCGTCACGCCCGGCAGCGAATCGACCAGTTCGACGCCGTGCTCGCGCGTACCCATTTCGCGGCGCGCCGCGCACGAGGTGTGCAGGACGACGCGCTCGTCGGCGCCGGCGCCTGCTTCGCTGAAATCGACCTTCAACACGCGCAGCAGGAATTCGCCCAGTTCGTAGACGCGTTCGGACAGGTCGCGCACGAGCGCCGCCTGCGGGTCGTTCTCGAACAGACGCGGCCAGTGGTGCCGCATCATGCCCGCGCACGAACCCGACGGCACGATGACCGGCCACGGGTTCGCGAACAGTTCCAGTTGCGCGCGCGCGACTTCGCGCGCCTTGTCCGGGTAGCCGCTGCTATACGCGGGCTGTCCGCAGCAGCTCTGGTTGCGCGGGAAGTGAACCGTCACGCCTTCGCGTTCGAGCAGGCGCACTGCGTCGACGCCGGCCTCGGGCACGAACAGATCGACGAGGCAGGTGCCGAACAGATAGACGTCGGCGGGCGGGGTGGCGGGGTAGAGCCGTTCCTTCATGAGTCGCTGATATCCGGTTTCGTGCCGCGGCGGGGCGGCGGGGACTGTGGCGCATCATTCTCCGTTCCGCCATTTGGGACAAACTGGTTGGACCACTGCTTAAAATCGCGGCACAATGGCGACCTTGACGAGGACCGGACGATGGCGGAAACAGGGCATGCACGCGGCCGCGTGGAAGCGGTGATGCGAACCATGGAAACGGCGCTGCTGAACGGTAGCTGGCCGGCGGGTGCCCGGCTGCCGGGCGAGCGGGACCTCGCGGTGCAGTACGGCGTGTCGCGCAACACGGTGCGCGAAGCGATCCAGCGGCTTGCCGCGCGCGGGCTGCTACAGAGCCGGCACGGCACCGGCGTGTTCGTGACCGAACAGTTGCGCACGGGCGTTGCGTCGCCGTGGGGGCAGCTGATTGGCGATCATCCCGCGCTGCGCGACGACATTCTCGAGTTTCGCCGTGTGCTGGAAGGCGCCACCGCGTATTTCGCGGCGCTGCGCGCGAGCCCGGACGACATTGTGCGCATCCGCGAGGAACTGGCCGCACTCGAACGCAGCCGCGCCACGGACGACAAGGCTGCCGAGGCGAGCGCCGACACGCGGCTGCACGAGGCCATCGCGCTCGCGTCGCACAACGCGATGTTCCTGCATCTGCACACGAGCGTGCTGAGCGTACTGCGCGAGCACATCACGATTCACGGCACGGGCTTGCGCGAGCAGGGCGACGAATCGTCGGCGATGCTGCTGCAGCAACACCGCACGCTCTGCGATGCGATCTGCGCGGGCCGGCCCGAGGAGGCGCGCACCGCGATGCAGGGGCATATCGACTTCGTGCGCGGCCGGCTGGCCGACGAGGTTGCACGGGCCAAAATTGGTCGGACCTCGCCCGATTTGGCCGCGCAGCGCAGCGTTGCGCCCGCCGGTATTCGGGTAAACACAGGGGGTGCGCCGTGATGATCGGGACGTCCTAAGCGTCTCTCAGGCGCCATTTGCGCCCCGCAATTTCCTTTCGATAACCTGTCGAACCTTGCCCGGAACCGCCACACAGCGGATACTTGCACATTTCCCCTCTTCCAGACTCCATTCAGCGGTTATCCGTATGACCACAATTCTCGAAAGTCTCCCGGCCGGGCTGAAGGTCGGCATCGCGTTCTCCGGCGGCCTCGACACCAGCGCGGCACTGCACTGGATGCGGCTCAAGGGCGCCGTGCCGTTCGCGTACACCGCGAACCTGGGCCAGCCCGACGAGGACGACTACGACTCGATCCCGAAGCGCGCCATCCAGTACGGCGCAGAAGGCGCCCGGCTGATCGACTGCCGTGCCCAGCTCGTCGCCGAGGGCATCGCAGCGCTGCAATGTGGGGCATTCCATATCTCGACCGCGGGCGTTACCTACTTCAACACCACGCCGATCGGCCGTGCCGTCACGGGCACCATGCTGGTCGCGGCGATGAAGGAAGACGGCGTCAACATCTGGGGCGACGGCAGCACGTACAAGGGCAACGACATCGAGCGCTTCTACCGCTACGGCCTGCTCGTGAACCCGGACCTGAAAATCTACAAGCCGTGGCTCGACCAGCAGTTCATCGACGAGCTGGGCGGCCGCGCCGAGATGTCGGAGTTCATGCGCCGCGCGGGCTTCGAGTACAAGATGTCGGCGGAAAAGGCGTATTCGACGGATTCGAACCTGCTCGGCGCCACGCACGAAGCGAAGGACCTGGAGAGCCTGGAAAGCGGCATCAAGATCGTGAACCCCATCATGGGCGTGCCGTTCTGGCGCGACGAGGTGCAGATCGCGAAGGAAGAGATCACGGTGCGCTTCGAGGAAGGCCAGCCGGTGGCGCTCAACGGCGTGACGTACACCGACGCGGTGGAACTGCTGCTCGAAGCCAACCGCATTGGCGGCCGTCACGGTCTGGGCATGAGCGACCAGATCGAAAACCGCATCATCGAAGCGAAGAGCCGCGGCATCTACGAAGCCCCGGGCCTCGCGCTGCTCTACATCGCGTACGAGCGCCTCGTCACCGGCATCCATAACGAAGACACCATCGAGCAGTACCGCGACCACGGGCGCCGTCTGGGCCGGTTGCTGTATCAGGGCCGCTGGTTCGATCCGCAGGCCATCATGCTGCGCGAAACGGCGCAACGCTGGGTGGCACGCGCCATCACGGGCGAGGTCACCATCGAACTGCGCCGCGGCAACGACTACTCGATCCTCAGCACGCGTTCGCCGAACCTCACGTACCAACCCGAACGCCTTTCGATGGAAAAGGTGGCTTCCACGTTCTCGCCGCGCGACCGCATTGGCCAACTGACGATGCGCAACCTCGATATCAAGGACACGCGCGACAAGCTGCGCATCTATTCGCAGGTCGGCCTGCTCGCTGCGGGCGAAGCGTCGGCGCTGCCGCAGATCAAGGACGACACGAAGTAATCTGCTGTGCCCGGATGTGTGCGGGCACAGGAAGAGAAGGGGCGCTGAGGCGCCCCTTTTTTGTTGGCGTGAGGCGCGCCGATGTTGGCGTATAGCGATGCGTTTCACGCTGTCGGCCCAGCGATCGAACCGCCGAAGCCGGCTTCGGATGCCCGGCCATGTCTTCGCAATCCCCCTCCGCGCGGCGGGCATGCTGCTACGCTGGGATTCACTTTCATTCGCGCAGGAGAACCCCATGGCCGAGCGCATTCGGAGCGACTTGTCGCGGTACGGTCCGTTCGTTCCTGATCCTGCCGCGCTGGACGAATCGCCAGAGGCGCGCGCTACGCCGACGGCGCAGTCCGTTCCGGCGTTAGCGGCGCCCCTTGTCGGGCTTACGCAGATCGGGTCACGAACGCCTTCCGACGCCGTCTCGCTTGCAGCGGCCGCAGCCGTGGCGGCCGCCGCCGGAGCGGCGCCGCTTCAGGCGGCGACCTGGAACGGCGCGCAGTTTCGCATCAAGTCCGCCGAACCGGTTGTGGGAGCCTTGTTGCAGCAAGACTCCCTGCCGGTGAAC
Organism: Paraburkholderia sp. SUR17; assembly: GCF_029536165.1. Taxonomy (NCBI): domain Bacteria; kingdom Pseudomonadati; phylum Pseudomonadota; class Betaproteobacteria; order Burkholderiales; family Burkholderiaceae; genus Paraburkholderia; species Paraburkholderia sp. SUR17. The sequence goes on along the minus strand of NZ_CP120509.1, from coordinate 1,918,909 downwards.
GCAAAGCCGCTGTTTGAGGTCCGCACCGCAGAACGCCCCGCGTTCGACGTGCTGCGCAGCCAGGCGGACGCCATTCGTGCTGCGTTGCGCAAGGTGCTGCGCGAGCGTGACCTTGCGGCCAACACGACGCTTTTGCCGTTTGTCTTCAAGCATGCCGATGGCCGCTACCGCATAGGGATTGCGGGCAACAGCAAAGCAGCGCTCGATCTGCTGAACGACGCAAAGGTGAAGCCGCTGGTGGCGGGCCACGTCGTGGTGCCGATGCAAAAGGGCGCTGACGCGCCGGCCTACCCGCGCTCGCGCAACGACAAGCTGGACGAGACCACGGCGCACCATGCCGAACAGCAGGCGCTGCGCTGGGCGGACAACCGCGCGGACGTGCAGGGCATCGCGTATTTCGCGCCCACGGCGCACGTGTGCGAGGGGTGCCTGCAAAGCATCTACGAGCGCGCGCCATACGACCAGACCGCCCAGGCCTTCACGTTCGATCCCGATGAAGCGATCGCGCGCGAGGCCCGCGCACCGGAGTTTTTCAAGAAGGAGATATTGCCGGCGTGGCTCATTCCGGGCGGCAAGGACCGGGCGGTGAAGGCGTTGCAGCGAGCAGTCGATGGTACGAAACCGACGCTGAAAAGCGTCGCGGCGCATTTCGGCATTTCGCCTCGCACGCTCGCCAAATGGAGCAAGGAGCGTCAGCGCGACGGGAAATCGTAGCGGCGCGGTCTGGGTGCGTTGTGTTGTGTTGTAGCGGCGGCTTTCCGCCGGGAAGGCGAATCGCGACGAACCGGCGGATGTTCCCGGCGAGCGCGCGCCGGATGGACCGGGGTTACTGCGTCCCGTCGGCGCTGCTTGCGGCGGGGGCCACGTCGAAGTCCTTCGCGCGCAGGCTCACCTTTTTCGCGTAGGCCGACGAGCCGCCGTAGCTCTTCAGTGCGGCGCCCACATCGCCGCGCGCGGACTGTAGATACCCATGCAGGATGGCCGAGCCGGCTTCGATGTTGTCCGACGCCTCGTTGAGGTCCATGTTTTTGACGAGTTGCCTGTGTGCTGCGGGCACCACCTGCATGAGGCCCGTTGCGCCGTGCGCGCCGCGGGCCGTTTCCTTGAAGCGCGATTCGATCGAAATGATGGCGAGTACGAGTGCCGGCGGCAGCGAATACTTTTCGGCCGACGTCATCACCGCCGCCGAGATGCGCTGAGCCTTTTCGCGTGCAAGGCCGAACTTCGCCATCAGCATGGCGGAAATCTTGTGCATCTGGGTCGCCACGGGTCCCGCGATGGGCCCTGCCACGGGGCTGGCGTCCGATGCCGCGGTGCTCGTGGCCGATGCCAGCGGCATGCTGGCCGCGGCATCGCGGCTGTCCGCAATCGTGGCCGACGCCGTTGCTGTATCACTGGTGAGGGCATGCGCGCGCACGGGCTCTTCGGCGCCGGCGTGCAGGCAGATCCCTAACATGAACAGCAGTGCGTAAGAGGGTCGGCTCATCGGCTGAAGTGAAGTGGGGTGGACCGGCATTATAGCGGCGGCAATATCCTGCATGCTCAAGCCTCGAGGGCGCGGTTCGCATGCCGAACCGCTGCGGGGCAAGCGTTGTACTGAAGGACGAAGGAAACAGAGAAACACCTGCACCACGGTTCAGGTGGATTGCCGGCGGTACCCGTGCGCAGCCGTGACACGTCAGGCGAATGCCTGCCCGAATGCACGGCGGTGCCGGTCGCTACACTACCGCGCAACGGGAGCCCGACAGGGTGAGCGACGCATTTGCTGGAGGAGAACCATCATGCATGACAGGCAGACTGTGGCGCCCGACAGCACGGCCGTGCGGGTGGCGTTATGGCGTGCCATGCACGTTCAGGTCGACGCGCCGCCGCACGTGATCGAAGACGAAGTCGGATTGCAGCTGGCTGATCCGGACGGGAACTGGCGCGAACGTCCCGACATGCATCCGCAGGGCACGCGGGGCTATCGGGCGTCCATCGTGGGCCGGGCCCGCTTCGTCGAAGATCTCGTCGCAGAACAGGCCGGCCGGGGCGTAACGCAGTACGTCCTACTCGGCGCGGGGCTGGACACCTTCGTGCAACGCAGGCCCGAGATTGCCGCGCGCATGACCGTGTTCGAAGTCGATCAACCGGGCGCTCAGACATGGAAGCGGCAGCGTCTGGAAGAACTCGGCTTAGGCGTGCCCGCCTGGTTGCGGCTCGTGCCCGTGGATTTCGAGGCCGGCGCATCGTGGTGGGAGCGCATCGTCGCGGCGGGGTTCGACGCGGGGCGGCCCGCAATCGTGTCGTCGACGGGCGTGTCGATGTATCTGACGCGCGACGCCGTTGCCGCGATGCTGCGCCGGATCGCCGGGCTCGCGCCGGGTTCGACCTTCGCCATGACGTTCCTTCTGCCCCTCGATCTCATCGACCCTGCGGAGCGCGCCCAGCATGAAATGGTGTATGAGCGGGCGCGTGCGGCCGGCACGCCGTTCCTGAGCTTTTTCCGTCCAGAGGAAATACTGGAACTGGCACGTGCAACGGGTTTCAACGAGGCGCGCTACGTGTCCACAGAAGACATCGTTGCGCGCTATTTCAGCGGTCGAAGCGACGGGCTCCGGCCATCGAGCGGCGAGGCGTTCCTCGTGGCGACGACGTAGCGGGGCACGCTCGCGCACAGGCATCCTGCTTCACGCGGATGCACTGGCGTGCCGGCGCGGCAAGCCAGTGCACGTGATCCCACGGGCACGCTGCAGCAGCGGTTGCGTGTTTACGGATGGCGGCCCGGCGCTACCCGTTCGCGTTCATTGCCCCGCAGAGATGCCCACCTGCTCGCGCCGTCCGCTGGAAGCACTGGCCACCAGCATGCCCGCGCCGAGAAGCGCGAGACACACCACCGGAACGAGCATCGGCGCACCAGCGTTGCCTGCCACCTTGCCCACATAGGGCATCAGGTTCTGGGCAAAGAAGCCGCCAAGATTGCCGATGGAGTTGATCGCGGCGATGCTTGCCGCAGCACGCGCGCCGCTAAAAAAGCGTGGCGGCAACGACCAGAAGCACGGGTAGAGCAATGGAATGCATGCGCCTCCCAGCACGAGTGCAGCGAATCGCAGCGGCAGGCCGGGCAACACGAGGCTCAGAGCGAAGCCGATGACGCCGATGCCGGCCACGATCGCCATCGCCTTGAGCACCACGCCTTCGCGCTTGAGCCTCGCGGGCAGCCACAGCAGCAGAAGTGCACCCAGTGCCCACGGAATCATGTTCAGCAGGCCGTTCGTGGATGAAGCGATTCCACCGCTCTTGAGCAGCGTGGGCAGCCAGTACGTCACGCCATAGAGCGAAGTCGACATCAGCATATAGGCGCCCGCGAACATCAGCACGCGCCAGTCGATGAACGCGCGCCACGGATGCCCGGATACCGTGCCGGCGGGCGCTTCGCGCTTGAGTGCGGCGAGCACGACCTGCTTCTCGTCCGCGGAAAGAAAGCGTGCGCGTTCGACGGATTCGGGCAGGAACCGCAGTGCGACCAGTGCGACGATGACGGCAGGCGCGCCCGTCGCCATAAACACCCACTGCCAGCCAGCGAAGCCGAATTGGCCATCGAGCGACAGCAGGAGTCCGCCTGCAAGCGACCCCAGCATGTTCGCGAGCGCGCTGCCCAGCGTGAAGAAGCCCAGCATGCGGGTGCGCTGGCTCTGCGGGAACCACAGCGTCAGATAGAAGATCACGCCCGGATAGAAACCGGCCTCGGCCACGCCGAGCGCAAACCGGAACACGTAGAAGAGTGTCGTGGAATGCGTGAAAGCCATCGCCACCGTGATCACGCCCCACGTGGCCATGATGCGCGCGAGCCAGAGGCGGGCGCCGAAGCGGTGAAGCGCCAGGGTGCTGGGCACCTCGAACAGCAGATAGCCGATGAAGAACAGCGAGGCACCAAGGCCATACGCCGTCTCCGTCATGCCGAGTGCGTGCACCATCTGCAGCTTCGCGAAGCCGACGTTCTGCCGGTCGATAAAGGCGATCAGGAACATGACCACGAGCAGCGGCATCAGCCGGCGCGCAATCTTTTTCATGACAGCCTGCTCGGATAAGGGGGGATGGTTCACAACAGGTCTCCGGAATTGAAATTCATATATATGATTGGTTGAATTGGAATGCAGGCCAATGGGTATAAACCCGTCCTCGCTCGGCAAGGCCTGATGCACGGGTTAGTCCCTATCCGTCGAACAGCCAATTCATGCAAACATATATATGAATTAAGGAGAATCATGATGCATGCGGACGACCGGCTCCCTCGCTACCAGCAAGTGCGCGATGAACTCGTGGCACTCATCGCGGCTCACCACTGGCGACCGGGTGAGGCCATTCCCACCGAACAGGCACTGGCGAAGCAATACGACGTAGCCGTCGGCACCGTGCGCAAGGCCGTGGATCTGCTCGTGGCCGAAGGTCTGCTCGAGCGCTTCCAGGGGCGAGGAACCTTCGTGCGTCGCGCCAGTTTCGACAGCTCACTGTTCCGGTTCTTCCGCTTCCAGACGCGGCAGGGCGAACGGCGCATTCCCGAGAGCCGCATCCTGCGACGCGAGGTCGTTGAAGCACCGTCTGCCGTGGCCACCACCTTGCAGATTCCGAACGGCAGCAAGGCGATCCAGATGTCCCGGCTGCGGTTGATCGACGGGGTGCCGATGCTGACCGAAGAAATCTGGCTGCCTTTTGACCGCTTTGCTGCCTTCATGCAGCTCGAACTGGAGCAGATCGGCGATCTGCTTTATCCGGTGTATGAAGCGCAGTGCAATCAGATCATCGCGTCGGCTACGGAAACGCTCACGGTGGAGGCCATCGGGCCACTGCATGCGCGACTGTTGCGCATCGAACCCGGCACGCCCGCCGTGGTGATCGAGCGTCTCGCATATGGATACGATCGGCAGCCGCTGGAATGGCGGCGTTCCCGCGGGCCGGCAAGCGAGTTCATCTATCAGGCCGAGATTCGCTAGCACGTGCAAAGCGTTTCAATGCACGCGAATGCACTGCACTGAAATACAGCCGCACCACAACGATTAAACGATTCCCGTAGCGGAATTCAGGACATAGGAGACAGCCATGTCCGGTTGGTTCAGGGAAATATCCGCCAACGAGCGGCGCACGTTCTGGGCATGCTTCGGCGGTTGGGCGCTGGATGCGCTCGACGTGCAGATGTTCAGCCTCGTGATTCCGGCGATCATCGCCCAGTGGTCGATCAGCCGCACGGAGGCCGGTCTTGTGAGCGGCGCGACGCTCGTCGCGTCGGCGCTGGGCGGATGGATTGCGGGCATGCTCTCGGACCGAGTGGGCCGCGTGAAGACGTTGCAGTGGACCGTGGCCTGCTTTGCCGTCTTCACGTTTCTTTGTGCGTTCGCGCAGAACTATCCGCAGTTCCTCGTGCTGAAGACGCTGCAAGGTTTCGGTTTCGGCGGCGAGTGGGCCGCGGGTGCCGTGCTCATGGCGGAAACGATTCGCGCCGAGCATCGCGGCAAGGCAATGGGCAGCGTGCAAAGCGCGTGGGCAGTCGGCTGGGGTGCTGCGGTGCTGCTCTATGCCTTGATGTTTTCCGTCATGCCGGCGGCCACCGCATGGCGCGCCATGTTCGCCCTCGGCATTCTGCCGGCGCTGCTTATCGTCTATGTGAGGCGTGGTGTGCAGGAACCCGATGCAGCTGCATTGAAGTGCACCGGCCAGAACACGCGCAGTGCAGATGCATCGGCGAATGAACCGGCACTCGATGCAGTGTTCGGCATCTTCTCGCCGCAGGTGCTTCGCATGACACTGATCGGCGCACTGCTCGGCGTCGGCGCGCATGGCGGCTACTACGCGCTGATGACCTGGCTGCCCACGTATCTGAAAACCGAACGTCATCTCTCGGTGCTGGGCACGGGCGCGTATCTGGCGGTGGTCATCGTCGCGTTCTTCGTGGGGTGTCTTGTGTGCGCGCAACTGCTCGATCGCATCGGACGGCGCACGACGATTCTGGCCTTTGCGATCTGCTGCGTCGTTACGGTGGTCGTCTATCTGTTCATGCCGCTCAGCAACGCGGCCATGCTCGTGCTCGGTTTTCCGTTGGGCTTCTTCGCGGCTGGCATTCCGGCGAGCATGGGCGCGCTGTTCAACGAGTTGTATCCGCATGGCATTCGCGGAACGGGCGTGGGCTTCTGCTATAACTTCGGCCGCGTCGTGTCGGCGGGCTTTCCCGTGCTGGTGGGCCATATGTCCGCGAACATGTCGCTCGGTACAGCCATCGGCATCGATGCCGCGCTCGCTTATTCGATCGTCGTCCTGTCGGTGCTGATGCTGCCTGAGACACGCGGCCGCACGCTCGGTGGCCTGCCCGCGGGCTCATCCGACGAAGCCGCGCGCGAAGCGGAAGGGGCGCATCGGTTTTCGCAGGCGCATCGTCACTGAGCGCGCCTCGCCGTAGCAACGCCTGCCGAGCGGCGGCAAGAGAATGTGTAGTGGAGGAACCTCAATGATCGTAACGTCCGGTGCGGCTTCGGTTCGCCGTGATGCGGAGCGGCCCGCACGCGAGCCGTTTGCCGTGACCGCCATCGACGCGCACGCGCACGTGTTCGAACGCGGCCTGCCGCTCGCCGCGCAACGCCGGTATGTGCCCGACTACGACGCGCCGCTCCCGGCGTATTTCGCGCAGCTCGACGGCTGCGGCGTATCACACGGCGTGCTCGTGCAACCCAGTTTTCTCGGAACGGATTGCAGCTATCTGCTGGCCGCGTTGCGCCGTGAACCCCGGCGGCTTCGCGGCGTTGCCGTGATCGAGCCCGACTGCGGCTTCGGCACGCTCGCAGCGATGGCCGAAGCAGGGGTGGTCGGCATTCGGCTGAACCTGATCGGCTTGCCGGACGCGCCACTCTCAAGTCACATTGCGCCGGGCACACTCGCGCACATTCGCGAACTGGGCTGGCATGTCGAGGTGCACGCGGAGGCCGCGCGCATCGAGGGGATCGTTGCGCCGCTATTGGAGCGCGGCGTGGAGGTGGTGGTCGATCATTTTGGTCGACCGGAACCTGAACTCGGCGTGAGAGACCCAGGGTTGCGTCGATTGCTCGAAATAACGCGAAGCGGGCGGGTGTGGGTCAAAGTGTCCGCGGCGTATCGCAACAGCGTGGGCGACTCGGGCGAAGCGTTCGCGCGTGAGGCGTTGTCTCTCTTGAAGGAAGCTGCGACAGTGGAGCGGCTCATGTGGGGCAGCGACTGGCCACACACGCAGTTCGAAGCATCCGCGAACTTTGCGTCGACCTTCGGTATCGCGCAGCGGCTCTTCAGCGAGGAAGCCGAGCGCCGTGCGGTGCTGTGCGCCACAGCGGCACACTTCTACGGCTTTTGCGAAGCAACTGTGCGCTGACCTGTCGATACGAATCGACGTGCGAGGGCGGCAGCCGCTTTCATTCATACCCTCGCACGCATGGCGGCCCGCTTATCCCTTCACGCCCTCCACGAGCACCGCGCGATAGCGCGAACCCTTGAAACGATGCTGGGCAACCTGCTGGTAGGCCGGGCTGTCGTACCACGCGCGCGCTGCCTGCGTATCGGGGAATTCGACGACTACCACGCCTTCGGGCGCATCGCCTTCAAGCACCTGCTGCGGTCCGTATGCCGCGAGCACCTTGATCGGATGGCCCTTGAACGTCTCGCCCACCTTCTTCATGTAAGTGTCGAGTTCGCCCTGATCCTGCGTGCTTTCGCGCGTGAACACGATGTACGTCGCCATGGCCTGCCTCCTTTCTCCGTTTGGGGTCTGGCGATGATGCCACGAAACCGCGAGCGCTGTTGAAGGCGGCGCCGCCCACGCAAGAGGCGCGGCAGCGCAGCGGCGTATCGCGTTCAGCGTGGCTTGCCGGCGTCTTCGAGCACCGCCACAAGATCCAGCTCCACCGTCGCGTTCTTCGGCAACTGGTACACGCCCACCGACGTTCGCGTATGCCGCCCCGCGTCGCCCAGCACAGCGTGCAGCACGTCCGACGCACCGTCGGCCACTTCGCTTTGCAGCGTGAAGTCCGCTGCGCATTGCACGTAGACGGTGATCCGCAGGATGCCGCGTATGCAATCGAGCGACCCGGCTTCGCGCGCCAGCAGTGCCAGCGCGCGCATCACGCAAACCTGCGCGGCGCGTTGCGCATCGGCAAGCGAGACGTCAGCGCCTGCGCGTCCCGTTACGACCACCGCGTTGTCTACACGCGGAATCTGTCCTGAAACATAGACCTCGCTGTCGTTGCGCATGACAGGCACGTAGTGCCCGCCTACCTTGATTTCGCCGTCGAAGCGATAACCGAGCGTGGCAGCGATGTCGTCGAATCGGGTTTGTCGTGAAGAGGTCATGTCGCAGGCATGCGGCTGAATGGAAGAGCGTGCAGCGTAGCATTCCGGATGCATGGCCGCCGCGGCCGTCGGCACGATCAGCGTGCGATGCGGCATCAAGCGTCAATAGCGGCAGGCGCCATCGCTCTCGAAAGCCGTATAGTCCGACAAATCGACGCGGTCGCAGCGTGCACCGCGTCTGGGCATCTCTTGACGCGAATCCGCACACGAACGCTCACGCCCGTCAGCCGGAGTGCCTATACTTCACACGCTTTGCGCGCATTCTGGTCGAACCATCGCCGTGACGCGGACACCATCCGTGTAAGCCCGACTCAACCATGCCGGGATCCTGCCGTTAACGGACAGGGGAGCAATCCAATCATGAAGCGTCCAATGAGCGCAGATAAGGACACGGGGTCAGGGGCCAGCAAGGCTCGCTACGGTTCGGCTCTTGCCGAAGAAGTGCTCGCCTCCGAGCAGACGGTGCTACGCCTCATCACGCGCAACACGCCTTTGCCAGCGTTGCTCGAGGAGGTGTGCCGCCGCGCAGAGGCGCTGCTCGGCCACGAGGCGCGATGCTCGATCCTCCTGCTCGACGCCGAAGGGCGTCACATGCTGGTGGGCGCAGCGCCGTCGTTGCCGAAGGACTACAGCAACGCGATAGAGGGGCTCGAGATCGGCCCTGACGTCGGGTCGTGCGGCACGGCAATGTTCGAGCGGCGCATGGTGATCGTCGAGGACATCGCGACCGATCCGCTATGGGCGCCGTTCAAGGCGCTGGCTTTGCCGCATGGCTTGCGCGCGTGCTGGTCCGTGCCTTTCGAAGACGAGTCGGGCAAGGTGTTGGGCGCATTCGGCGTCTATTACCGCACGCCGCGCGGGCCTACTGCGCAGGAAGAAGCGATTCTGCGCGACATCAGCAGCAGCGTGGGCCTTGCCGTCCATCAGGACGCCATCGCGCGGCGGCTCGCACAGAGCGAGGAATACCACCGGCTCGTCGTCAATCATCTCAACGAAGGCATCGTGGTGCAGACGCCCGCCGGTGAGGTCATTGCGTGCAATCCCAGCGCGCATCGCATGCTGCATGCGAGCGGCAATCTCGTGGGACGGCAGATCGGCAGCGTCATTCTGCGCGCGTGCCGCGAAGACGGAACCGTCATCGAGGAAGCGGACCAGCCGACGCGCTGGGTGCTCGCGAGCGGCAAGCCTCTCGTGGGCCTTACGCTTTCGCTCGATCTCGTGGACGGCGACACGGTGTGGATTACCGAAAACGTCGTGCCCATCATCAAGCCGGGCGAGAGCGAGCCGAGCGCGGTGTTGATCTCGTTCAACGACATCGGCCCGGTTCGCGCGGCCCAGCAGCAGCTTCGATATCTCGCCACACGCGACTCGCTCACGGGGCTCTACAACCGCGCGTATCTCGCAGACCGCATGCGCGAGATGCTCGACCCCGCGGGCGCGCCCGATGTGCTGGACGCGTTGGCGAGAGCGGCCCGGCCCGAGCATGCCGCGGTGCTTTTCATCGACCTGGACGGCTTCAAGAAAGTCAACGACACCGCCGGCCACGATGCAGGCGACGCGTTGCTCTGCAGCGTCGCGCAGCGGCTGGCGGGCTGCGTGCGCGCGGAGGACACGCTTGCGCGCGTGGGCGGAGACGAGTTCGTGATGCTCGTCGCCGATCATGGCGGCCCGGACGCGCTCGCGCGGCTCGCGCGCCGCGTGGTGGACACCGTGGCCGTACCGTTCGCGGTGGCGGGCAACGAGTACTACCTGGGCGCGTCCATCGGTATCAGCCTCTTTCCCGAGCACGGCCGCGATGCGACCACGCTGATGCGCAACGCCGACGCCGCGATGTATCACGCGAAACAGCACGGTCGTAATCAATTCCAGTTCTTCACGGAGCAGTTGAACCGGCATCTGCAACGCCGCTTCACGATCGAGCGTGCACTGCGGCGTGCAATGGCAGCGGGCGACCTGAGCCTCGTCTACCAGCCCATCGTCGACGGACGATGCAGCCGCACGGCCGGCGCCGAGGCGCTGCTGCGGCTCAACGACCCGGAACTCGGCCCCGTGACGCCCGCCGAGTTCATCCCCGTAGCAGAAGACACCGGGCTCATCGTGCCGATGGGCCGCTGGGTGATCGAACAGGCCTGCGCGCAGGCCGCGGAATGGCGCCGCACGCTCGCGCCGGACCTTGTGGTCGCCGTGAATCTCTCGCCGCGTCAGCTCAACGACGACCTCGTCGAGCACGTCGCGCAGACGTTGGCGCGCACGGGCCTCGCGCCGGCCGCGCTCGAACTCGAAATTACCGAAGGCCTGCTGATGCGCGACAGCGAGACCGTGCTGCCCATGCTGAAGGCGCTCACGGACATGGGCGTGCACATCAGCGTGGACGACTTCGGCACGGGCTACTCGTCGCTCTCGTATTTGAAGCGCTTTCCGCTGCACAACCTCAAGATCGATCGTTCGTTCGTGAATGGCTTGCCCGATCATCGCGATTCGGTGGCAATTACGAGCGCCGTGGTGGCGATGGCGCATTCGCTCGGTATGACAGTGACGGCCGAAGGTGTGGAAACACGAGAACAGGCGCTATTTCTTCGGTCTATCGGCTGCGACAAGCAGCAGGGCTACTTCTTCAGCCGGCCCATGCCCGCATGCACCTACGCGGAGCGGCTGATGGCGCCGCCTGTCGGGCTGGGCGTGCTCAACGAAATGAGCGCCTGACTGTGGCGGTTGAGGTTGCGCAGGCACACTGACGCTGTGCCCGATTGCCGCGTTGGCCGACCCTTTTCGGCCAGATGCGGTATTTTTGTGTTTTGTTTACTCCACGAAGACTATGCTCTAGCCATCTCCACTGGCAGGGCAACCTCGCAGAACACAATGGCTCCGATTCAACCGGCCCGGGCGTTCGAGAGCGGCGCAGACCGCAATGAACCCCGCGCCCCGCGCAACAACGTCATCCCGTTTCCTTCTTCCCGCGTCCTGCTGCCCATTACGCTCGATTGCGCGAATGCCGCATCGACGCGCGAGCGACTCACGGCGCTGCTCCATTCCGCGCTGGGCGTGTACGTCGCGCATACGCAAGCCGTGCATGACGGCACACGTGTCGGGGTGCGCGTGCACCTCGACATCTCGCCCGACGATCTCGACTTTGCCATTCATACGTTGATTGCCACGGTGCCCGAGGCGACCATCGGGCATGTGAGACGGCGCACGGCGTAAGCGCTGCGCGTGTGACGCGGCGGGTGACAGGCCGGACGTTTGTTCGTGAAGCGCGACGGGCTGCGCGTTCAGGCGTCGGTAGAGTCGTTGCCGCTAGTGTTGCCGCTGCGGTTTTGCGGGAGCGGGACGATGACCTGCGAGCCGGCGATCGATGTGCCCCGTTGAGCCGATGCGTCAACGCCGTTATCTTCGTTCGCTTCGCCTGGCGGCGATGCCGATGTGGCGTTTGTCCCAGACTTTCGTTCATACGCGCTTTGTTCATACGCGCCGCCGAACAACCGGCATACCGCAGTCGCGTCGGCACATGCGTGCAGTTGATCCCGAAAGCGCTGATCGCAAAAGCGCTGCGCGACGTCTGCGAGCAGATGCAGGTGCGTGCTTGTCGCCCATTCGGGCACGAGCAGCATCACGACGTCGCGCACGGGCTTCGCGTCGGGCGCATCGAACGCGATAGGCGTGGCTAGCCGCGTGTAGAGCGCCACGGCTTCGCGCAATCCTTTGACCTGCCCGTGCGGCACGGCCACCCCCTGACCCAGACCCGTCGACCCCATTGTTTCGCGCGCGGCGAGCGCCGACGTGACCGTATCGGCGGGCAGGCCCGCTTTGTGTTCGGCGAGTTCGCCGAGCCGTGCGAACAGCGTTTCGCGATCCGCGATTTCCAGATCGAGCAGCACACGTGCGGGCGAAAGCAGCCGCGCCAGCGCCGCGCCGGCCTGTGCGGCCTCTTGGCTGGTTGAGTCTGCGGTCGATTCGGCGCGCGCACGCGCGTCGCCGTGGATGAGGTCCTGCCAGGCGCCAGTGGGCGCGGCCGGAATTTCGAGCAACCGACCGATTTCGGCCGTGGGCGCCAGATGTGCCACGCGCAGCATCGCGCCGCTCACCGCGGACTTCGGCAGATACAGCGAAAGCCGCACGCGGCCGGTGGCGTGCAGGGAGGTGAGGCGTAACGTCCAGGGCTGGTCGCAGCAGTCGCGGATCAGCGCCTTGCGCAACGGCGTGGCGTGCTGCGGGTCCACGGTGACGTGCATCATCACGTAGCGGCTCGTGGATGGGGGGCGACGGGTGTCGGGGGTGATGGGCGGTTTGGATGCGATCGGGTTGCCGTGGCGCGCCGTGCCGGCGATGTCGGTTCGCGGTTTGCGGATTTTCAGGAGAGCCATTTTCAGGAGAGCCCCAAGGGCGCGCAGGGCGGACAGCGGGTGCGTCATGGGGGACTCGTGGTGCTGGGGGGAGGTTTGAAGACTATACGGGAGGTGGGGGCGTTATCGGACCCGGAGCGGTCCTCATCAGGATAGTTGCGGGCGTCTCCTGCCGGAAAGCGCTTGCACTCCCGTCCGATTTGAATATACGATTAATATATGTTTCGTATATGGAGGGGCGAGTGGGCATTGTCAATATCGACGACGATTTGCACGATCAGATACGAAAGGCAAGTGCAGTGTCGTGCAGGTCAATTAACGCGCAAGCTGCTTTCTGGATCAAGGTCGGCATGTTGTGCGAAATGAATCCGACGATGGGTTTCAATGAGATCGTCGCACAGGAAATGCGAGCCGCTGGCGTTGTAGCACCAGCCATCAAGGCGACTTCGATATGACCAAGAGACCGGAAGAAATCGCATTACTGGCGGAGTCGGGCAAGTTGCTGGCGAATGTGTTCGGCTATCTGGATCAATTGAGCTTGATCGGCATGTCCACGATGCAGGTGAACGATCTGGTCGATAGCTTCATCGTCAATGAACTCGACGCACGCCCAGCAAGCAAAGGACAGTACGGGTATGCCTACGCGCTCAATTCTTCCCGCAACAACGTGGTCTGCCATGGCGTTCCGTCCACGACAGATATCTTGCAAAGCGGGGACATCGTTAATTTCGACATCACGTTAGAGAAAAATGGCTATATCGCTGATTCCAGCAAAACGTACCTTGTTGGTGACGTGTCGCCGCGGGCTAAACAGCTCGTGCAAGTGACTTACGAAGCGATGTGGAAGGGGATCAGCGCCGTTCGTCCAGGCGCGAGGCTTGGCGATGTGGGTTATGCCATTGAGCGGCACGCTCGCAGAAACGGCTATTCGGTCGTAAGAGAATATTGCGGGCATGGCATTGGGCGGGAAATGCACGAGGATCCACAGGTGCTGCACTGGGGGAAACCGAAAACGGGTTTGATGTTGCGGGAAGGCATGGTATTCACCATCGAACCGATGATTAACCAGGGACGTTCCGCCGTTTGGACTGAAGACGATGGCTGGACGGTTGTTACACGCGATGGGCAACTGTCCGCGCAGTTCGAGCACACCGTAGCCGTGACCCGAAACGGCGTACGTGTCTTAACGCTGCGTCCCGAGGAAACGATGCTCAATTGACGGCTCGGCAACCACGCGTTGGCGCATACGGGCGCGAGGTCGTCATTCGTGGCGGCTCGCCGATCGTCAATGGACATCGGTCGGGCGATTGAGTAAGTCTGCTCATGGCCGGCTCGCGTCCGATGCCGAGTGCGGCGATCGGCGGGGGCGCGGCCAAAGGGCATAGATCGACCCGTTGTTGCCGGTCGGAATCGCATTATCCGGCGTCGGCATTAGAGCCGACAGCAGCCATTTAGACGATAATTCGATGACTAAATGCCCCCACGTCGCGCACATCCCACAGCGATGCTGCCGATAAACCACGCCTTGAGCAATTGAACCGCCTGTTTGGTTCCGGCACTGGCGGGATGGACGAGGTAGTATCCGGCGTCCAACGCCAGCGCATTATCGAATGGCTCGATCAGTTCTCCACGAGCCAGTTCCGCTTCTACCAGCAGGGGGCTGGTAAGCACAACGCCTTGCGCGCGCACTGCGGCGTCGATCGCCATCAACGACTGGTCGAACCTGATACCGGTAATGGTTTCAATCCGCGAACCGTCGAGACCGCTGAATCGAGCAAGCCACGCGGCCCAGTGCGGGTGTAGCGTGTTATGGAGCAGTGTCGCCGTGCGCAAATCGTCGGGGCGCTTCAATCGGCGCTGTTTCGCGTATGCCGGATGGCAATACGCGCGGGCCTCGTCATGGCACAGTAGTTGAACGGATAGTCGTGCATCCATCCCGTCGAAATGCCTAACCGCGAGATCGACTCCATCCAGTTCGAAGTCGACCATCGTTGTCGATGTGCTCAGGCTCAGCGCAATCCCGGGGTTTGCCTGCAGGAAGTCGGCCATGCGTGGGGCGAACCACTTGGCAGCGAAGCTCGGCGGCATCGACAACCGCACGCCGCTACCGCGACGCTCACGAATGCGATGGCTCGCATGAATGAGGTCGGCCAAGGCGGGTTGAATCTGCGCGAAGTAGGCGCGACCATCCTCTGTGGGCGTTACCTGCCGTATCTGGCGTACGAACAGGGCAACGCCGAGCCATTCCTCAAGCTTCTGAATCTGCTGCCCTATCGCACCAGGCGTCACGTTCAGTTCCCGGGATGCAAGAGTAAAACTGCCGAGCCGCATGGCAGCTTCGAATGCAGGCAGGGCTTTCAGTGGAGGAGTCAATCCCATAACTCAGTTTTTCTATTCCATAGTCGACATTAAATCATTTGTAGCGCATGACCGGGCCGAACACAATCAGGACTTCATCCGCTTTCCGGTGCGCTGTCATGAACCCCGCTTATTTCGCCTTCGCCGCCCTCGGACTGATCTGGGGCACCAATTTCCTGTTCATGAAGTGGGCGAGCGTCGATCTGGCTGCCAGCCAGATCGTGTTTCTGCGCGTGCTTTTCGGCTTTATCCCGCTGCTGGCCGTCGCGCTTTTCAGTAAGGCACTCAAATGGCGCCATCTCCGGCACGCTCACCATTTCGTGGTGATGTCCCTGCTCGCGACGGTGATCTACTACTACGCATTCGCGAAGGGAGCCGGCCTGCTGTTCTCGAGCATTGCTGGGATGCTAAGCGGCGCCATCCCGCTTTTTTCCTTCCTGTGCGCATGGGCGCTGCTGCGTGAGGAGCGCCCGAACGCGCGAATGATCGCGGGCATCGTCTGCGGATTCGTCGGCGTACTGCTGATCGCGCGTCCGTGGAATGCGCACGCGGCTGGCGTCAACCTCCTCGGAGTCGGCTATATGATCGCCGGCTCGCTGAGCGTGGGCTGCTCGTTCGTGTACGCGCGCCGCTTTCTTTCCGGCCTGGACCTCTCACCGCTCGCCCTCTCGACGTGGCAGATCGGCTTCGCACTGGTCCTGATCGGCTGCGTCACAGATTTCCACGGCATCGTGCGTGTGACCGGCGATGCGCGAGCGCTGCTCGGCCTCGTGCTGGGACTCGGTCTGACGGGCACCGGGATCGCTTACATCCTTTATTACTTCATCGTCGGACGGCTCGGAGCAGTGGCGGCGTCCAGCGTGACGTACATTCCGCCGGTCGTTGCGTTGCTGATGGGTTCGTGGCTCGCGCAAGAACCGATCGGCGCAGTCGAACTGTTCGCGATGGGCGCAATCCTCGGTGGTGTGTTTCTGCTGCAACGCGGCCGGCAACCACGCGCAGCCGCGGCGCGCGGTCCGGCGAAGGCAACCGGTCAGGGCCGCAGTGTCGTATGAATGCTTCGATGAAATATCGCGCGGACCGCAATTCGGCATCTCGACGGAAGTCCACGGGCGAGTGGTCGGCGTACGGGTGCCCGATGCCATATGAAGCTGACATCCGTGCCATTGGCGCGCAGCGCCCGGTCAGCAAATCTATCCAACTCATACCAGCGTGAACAAACATGTCTTCACGGGTTCCCTCGACCATATTCGTCATCGGTGGAACGGGCGCACAGGGATTGCCCGTCATCCGGGCGCTCGTCGCCGACGGCAAATATGCCGTGCGCGCCTTGAGCCGAGATCCTGAATCGCGAAGGGCCATCGAACTCTCCACTCTGGGGAACGTCTCGATCGTGAAGGGCACGTTTGCCGATGAAGCGGTTCTGCGTGACGGTTTTCGTAATTGCAACGCAGCGTATATCAATCTCGATGGATTCAACACCGGCGAGAAGACTGAGATTTATTGGGCCATCCGATGCTATGAAATAGCCATCGAAGAAGGTGTCAAGTTCTTCGTATATGGAAACCTCGATTACGCGCTCAAAAGGTCCGGATACGATTCCCGGTTTCGGACAGGCCACTATGATGGCAAAGGCCGCGTAGGGGAATGGATTCTGTTCCAGAACCTGACAAACCGGGACCGGATGGGCGCCGCGCTGCTTACGACCGGCCCGTATATGGAGATGGCCATCTCGGCAATGACACCGATGACGCCGTCCGTGGAAAACGGCGTCGTTACATGGCGGGTGCCGCTCGGTGACGGCGCCGTCCCGCATGTAGCGCTTGAGGACTGCGGGTACTACGCACGTTGGCTTTTCGACAATCCGGAGCGTGCGAATGGCATGAATCTCGAGGTCGCGATCGATCATGTCGAGTATGCGAAGCTTGCCGAGGCGTTCGAAGCCGTGACCGGACATCCCGCGCAATATATCGATACCGACCTCGAAGCATACTGGAGCGGACCGCTCAAAGCCGCGGCCGATTTGCCTTCCGGATATAACGCCGATCTCCGCGACAAAAGTACGATGAGCTTCCGCGAAAACTTCACCGGCTTCTGGAATCTGTGGAAGTACGGGATCGTCAAGAGAGACTACGCATTGCTCGACGAAATTCATCCTGGGCGAATCAGGACGGTCGAACAATGGCTCAGGCGCGAAGACCAGTTGGGACGAGCACTGGGCAACGGAGGCCTCTGGGAAAGGGTTCAGCCTGAAAATCTGCTCAGGTCGCCGCCTGTCTTGAAGCTGTCCGAAGACAAGAGGAAGGGCGCGTTATAAGTTCCTCGCGAACGTCTGGTTCAACTGCAAAACGCCTCACTACTTGCCACGCGCTTTCTCACGCTGCGATGCCGGCGAAGATCGTCGACGCTCAACGTCCGAAGCTGTCGCCAAGGCGGCCGACGAGGAACGGCATGCCAATGTCCGGACATGGCCGACCAGAGTCCGACGACCGAGCGCGACGATCGTCTCTGCCATGACTCGATGCAAAAGGCATCAAGCGACCCTTCTCAGCCGCTCGACACTTGTCTGGTTCTAGGTCCTTTCGTGAGGTACAGCAGCCATTCGCCAACTCACCCTTTATGGATCGGCCTTCCAAGCCGAGGGGCGGGGGTTCGAGCCCTTCCTCCGCGCCAGAAAACATTTTTGATACAATGACTTGTGTTTTTGCTATGCGACCGGCGGATTGCTGGTTAGTGGTCTGAATGCACTTCAATTGCAGCCAAACTGCAGCTAGATTCTACCGCCCTACGAGCAAACGAACACACGCCAAAGGCTAGGGTCGCTGATCATCTCGCATAGCTGGTATGAACCAAGTCTTGCTGAACGTCGGGTTAATGTAGCGGCCGAGTTGTGGTGATCCACGACTCAGCGCGATACCCTTGTATGTATTGGCCATACCCGAAATGAAGCCAAGCACGCCGTCGAACTCGTCATCATCCGGTGCACCGTTCCAACAACCATCAGAGCATTGAATGGAGTATTCACGCCCGGCTACACAGATAGCAGCTAGATAGGGTGTCTCCGTCGCAGCCTCGTAGATTTCTCGGTATCGCTCGGCTTCTTTTTTGCCGTTCTCCGAGAGGTCGGAACGCAGGGCGAAGATTGTACTTACAGCGGGGCTGGGAGTGCTCACAGTCGCTGCTTGGTATAGAAACCCGCGCAAATTCTTCGCCGCGTTGTGGGCTTGTTCCAAATCGCCCTTTGTCAGCGTTGATTTAATTTCGACCGTGTACAGAACGGACTCGATTGGAAATACCCCAATCTGATAGTCGTGCAAGAGCGGCGGCAATAGCGATCTGTCGAAGAGGACCACGTCCATTTGGCTAGAGCACTGTCCGCCCACGCTAACTATCTGGCCGGTCCCGATTCCGATGTCTGCCGGGAGGAGGGGTCTAAATAGCTCACGAATAAGTGTCTCTCGAACGCTGCCCTTCGTCCCACTGTGCGTGTACGCTTCAGCGGCCTTGGCTTGAATGATTGCCGCTTTTACTCGCGCTCGAAGCAAAGTTTGATAGGCATTCTTATCCGGCATGATTGGACCATACGTTGAGTTAGACCAACGTTTTCAAGTAGTTGACAAACGCTGTGCATGCCAGCAGAAAGTATTTGGCATCTTCGGCGGTGAGGTTTTGGTCGTCCATCAGTGCATGACGGATACCGTCCGCGTCGCTGGCATAGCCGTACAGGGCCGTGTAACTTTTCCGTAGCGCGCCGTGCAGCTTGCCTTGTTTCTCTAGGGCTGCGAGAGCGTCCCCGAGTTCAGCTTTATCTTTGCCGCTGACGATCTTGGCCATTGATTCAACAGCCGAGATCGACTCTTTGATGGAATTGCGATAGTCCGGGTTTTGTCGGTTGCTTAGATGGGTCAGTGCCGTTACCAAGTGGTCGCTTACTGGCGCAAATCGGCCCTTCTCGTTCAGCACCTCCTCAAGTGCATCGACTTCCTGTTTTGATGTGATCTGCGCGAACTGTCCGTCTATCACCCGATAAGCTGCTAATTCGCGCTCAAGTATCCAGTTGACTCCCCGTCCAAGTTCCATTCCGGAGAATTGCCGCAATCCGATAACGAACTCCAAAAAATCGTACACGCCGAACCATTTCACTCCAAAAAAGTGATCGCGAACTTGCCGCCATGCACCGTAAAAGGAACGGCCGCCGTAGCCGGAATCGGGCCGCAAAGTATCAATCGGCTGTTTCCAGTAATTCCGCCAAATCGAAGCGAGAAGCTGGTCCTCGATTTTGTGCTGGCTCCAGTCCAGGAAAACGTTCCAGAGCGAGTTGCGCAATGCGTCTGGCATCGCGTCCGGCTTAAGCGCCTCAGGTACGGGATTTATGCCCATACGTTGACTGAATTTCATCCTTTCCCTTCAAGGTAGTGGAAGGCCGGCAGCATCCGGTTAATGGGTCAGCGAGATGAATTGTACTGCGCACCCGGACCCAATTTTGATGGAGATTTCTGCGGGACCGTACGCCGCCCGTTTGCGCCTGCACGCCCCCATGCGCCCGTCCGCGCGTGTCTTGATAGCAGAGCGGGCCACGCTGCCCGATCGATGGTGGTTCGGCGAGCGTGCAGCGAGCCCTGCTCGACGCGCATGCGGCTGGCGTACAGCGCAGCCAGCGCGCACCTCGAACAAGCACCCTACGCGGATTGTCGGCGGCAACCTCTGCGCTAGGTTTATTGGAGTGACGACGGCAGTTGACACTGCGCAGCCTGCAAGCGCCTCGTGCTAATCAGGGACAGTGGCGCTTTAAACAGCCCCTGATAATGGCGTCAACTCGCTACGTAGGGGCTGTGCTAGAGGCCGCAGAATGCGCCTGCTTCGTTGCATTCTTGTTCAACAAACGATCGTTATCTGGACGTAGCCGCCGCTTTAGCGTCTATCGGCAGCGCTGGCCAACGTCCGCAGATGGCTGCCCTGAGTCCGACAGCGTGCGGATCGGGGCATCGCTAGACGTGCGATCAACGTGCACCGAACGCCGGCAGTGGTTAGTTGCGGTTTGGTTACGTGAGATTCAAACCACCGTCCGACAGCAGGATTTCGCCCGTTAGATAATCCGAAGCGACTAACAAGGCAACCGCCTGAGCAATATCCTCTGGGCTTGCGGCGCGCCGCATCGGGGAACGCTCTTTCCAGAGTTGCTGAACCTGCGTCCACTCCGCCGTGAGAGGCGTATCGACCAAGCCAGGCGCAACAGCATTTACTCGTATGTCTGGGGCGAGCGAAAGGGCAAGCAAACGTGTCACATGGTTTAACGCCGCCTTCGTCGCTGCGTAAGGAATGGACGCACCTTTAGGTCGCACTCCGGCATGCGAACTCACGTTGACGACGCACCCCACCTTTCCTCGCACCGCAGCTTCACGCAGCGCCGATTGCGCTTCGGCTACAAGGCGAAACGGCGCGACAACATTGACTTCATACAACTCGTGCCAAACGTCTGGCGAGGCAGCCATCAGATCATTATGGGGGATAACTCGACTGATGCCGGCGTTATTGACCAGAACGTCGAGTCGGCCCCAAACGCCGATTGCGTCACGGATGAGATTCACTCTCTCCGCATCGTTGGCTAGATCGGCTTGCAAGTACGCGGCGGAACCGAGGTCCCGAGCCAACGCGAGCCCTGCATCGACAGAACTGCGCGAGTGGAGAACGACAGAGAATCCATCCTTTGAAAGCCGTCGCCCGATTGCAGCCCCAATCCCGGACGTCGAGCCGGTTACAAGAGCGACAGGAGCCGAGGTTTTCACAGTGGCCATGCGGTCCTCTAAAAGCCAATCGTTGGTTGGCGATTGTCGGCGATTCAAAGCCCTGTGTCGAATGTCTCAAAGTAGCGACGATGTACCAGGTTTTTCGATCCAGGTCCCGAGTCAGTTGTCACCGGTCGCCCGGAGTAGAATCGCGACCGTGCCTGTGACGCGTCGACCAGCACGCTGATCTTCTCCCGAGCGCTGATCGTCGCTGCGCGCAGCGTTGTTTTGCGCACCCGTCGCGTCGCTCTCATACATCCGCGTGAACAACGGGTCCATGTGCTTGAGCGCGTCGTTCAGTCACGTGCGAATTGGGGCGCATCGGGTGATTGGCCGACGCGAAGTCATGCAGACGCGCCATCGTGAACATCGTCTCGATGTAGCCGTCGGCTCCGCGCATCGCTTCGGTCCCAGGGTTGTCCAGTTACTTGTTTCAACCTTACCGCTCCCGGACGGATGACGACGGTGTGGGATATTTCAACGGCCTGCTAAAGCAGCACATCGTCGTAGACTCGCGAGAAATTGCGCTTGTCCACCCCGGCGGTGTCGCGTCTGAACAGCCGGTTCCGCAAACCTGCGGGCTAACCGCATGCGCAAAAGGGCGATGACTTTGCCCCGTGCCGGTGCCACCGGAAGCCGCACGCAATCACGGCCCGTCTCGCCCACAGCGGTGTAGAAGACAAGAACGACCTGGACGGAATCACTAGTTCGTCACGCACACGCATGCCTGGTTTGCCGAATCCGGCAAACCAGGCAATCTATTCGAGCGCCGTTCCGACACTCATGTTGCGTGGCCTATCCCCGGCTGTCGCCGTGGTCTGCGCGCGCTTCGTAGGTGACTTGTGTCCGTCCTTCTTACACGTCCACCGTATCCTGCCGGTCCTGCATCGCGATCGCCGCTGGCGAGGCGGTGATGGAGTGCGGCAGTTCCGTCACGACGCGCATCGCGGCCGGATCGCTGAAGCTGCTCCTGCCGGTCTCCACGTGACCGGCGGCGCGCCAGGCAAAGGCGGCGCCGTCCGATACCGTCAGGTCGTACCATTGGTGGCTGTGCCGGAGAGCCCAGACTTCCTCGACGAACCCTTCCGACGGAATCGCGAAGTGACGCGTCTGCGCGCCATACGCGTTGTCCGTGACGGACAGCCTGACGGCTTCGCGCCCTTTGTTTGCAATCCTGAGCACTACGTTGCCGTTGGTCTCGTCATACCCGACGACCACCGTCGGCCTGGCCGACTGGTGCCGCACCTTCTTGTCCTGCGCAATGGCGCCGACGAACTGGCGCACGAAGCCGTTCGGGCCGTAGACGAGGAAGTTGTACACGCCTTCCGTGCCGGACAGGTCGAAGGTATCGACCAGCGACTTGCCGGCTTCCACCGTGTAGCGCCACGGGCCGTCGCTGCGGTTGGTCGCGTAGACGTAGAAGCTCGCGCCCGCCTTGCCGGTGTTCGAGAAGCGGATCTGGAATGCGTTGTCCTGGTCGGCTTCGTGGCCGTTCACGTGCAGTTCGTAGGGCAGTGCGCGCGCGGCGCGCACGCCGGGCTCCTGGGTCTGGATCGTCGCGGGGTTCGGCGGCGAGGGCACCACGGCCTTCGGGTTCTGGCAGGACGCGTCCGACATCGCCTGGTAGCTGCTGGTGTCCGGCAGCCTGGGGACGGCCGCGTCCGGTGTGCCGAAGTCGAAGCAGCTCAGCAGGTCGCCCGACACGGCGCGGCGCCACGGGCTGATGTTCGGTTCCATCACGCCGAAACGCTGTTCGATGAAGCGGATTACCGAGGTGTGGTCGAACACCTGCGAGTTGACGTAGCCGCCCTTGGTCCACGGCGAGATCACGATCATCGGCACGCGCGGGCCCATTCCGTAAGGCAGGTTGTCGGCGGTGTAGTTGCCGCCGCGCGCGGGGTTCACGACGTTGTGGATCTCGGCGCTCACGTCCACGGTCGAGAGCCCTTGGGCGCGACTGGTCGGCGGCTGGGGCGGGGCGATGTGGTCGAAGAAGCCGTCGTTCTCGTCGTACATCAGGAAGAAGACGGTTTTGCTCCACACCTCCGGATTGGCCGTCAGCGCGTCGAGAATCTGGGCGATGTAGGTCGCACCGTAGGCCGGCGTGTAGCTCGGGTGCTCCGAGTAGATTGCCGGCGGGCACAGCCACGAGACCTGCGGCAACTGGTTGGCCAGCACGTCGTTCTTCAGGTCGGCCAGCGTGCGCACCGCGTTGCCGCGCGTTTGCAGCGCGGAGCCGGCCGGCGCGTTGATGAAGTTGGCGAAGTTCGGCAATACGTTCGTGCCGTAGTTGCCGTTCACCGGATCGTTGCCGTTGACGCCCTGCTGGTAGATCTGCCACGAGATGCCGGCGGCCTGCAGGCGCTCCGGATAGGTGGTCCACGTCAGCAGATCCCACTTGGGCGGCAGGTCGTTATCGACTGCGTCGTTGTTGTCGAGCAGGGGGCCGCCCTGTTTGCCGGTAGGGTCCACCATGCCGGTCATGAGGTACATGCGGTTCGGATGCGTCGGCCCCGGCATCGAGCAGAAGTAGTTGTCGCAGATCGTGAATGCGTCGGCCAGCGCGTAGTGGAACGGGATGTCCTCGCGCACGTGATAGCCCATCGTCAGGTCGGACTTGTTGGCCGGCCAGGCGTCCATGCGGCCGTTGTTGATCGCGTAATGGGTCGGGTACCAGCTGTGGTCGAGATCGCCCAGGCATTCGCTGATCTTGTTGACGTCATAGCGGAACGGCAGCACCGGCGTCTGCGGATTCTCCCTGGACGGCTGGAACCAGACCGGCTGGCCGCTCGCCAGCGGGATCGGGAAGCGGTCGTTGTAGCCGCGCACGCCGCGCAGATGCCCGAAATAATGGTCGAACGAGCGGTTTTCCTGCATCAGCACCACGATGTGCTGGATGTCGTGGCACGAGCCGGTGCCGGAGGCGGCCGGAATGGCCAGGGCCTTGCGGATTGCGTCCGGGAACATCGTCACGGCGGCGGCTGCGCCGGCCGTCGAGGCGGCGGTTCGCAGGAAACGTCGTCGGTTATACGTAGACATGGTTGAGCCTCTCGTCAGAGATAGGGTGGTGCGTGGGTGGGCGGCTTGCTATGACGACTGCTAAAAACGGCCGGTCAATTGCTTTCATCCGCCGCGGGTTCGGGCGGGTAATGAACGACCGGGGTGGATTGCTCGGCCGCCGCCCACGGTGCACCATCGGGGCTGCGTCCAACCGCTTGCGCCAACGGCGGGGCGGCGCGCGGCGGATCGACGGTTTCGGTCACGCCGGCCGACATCGAGATGGCCGGCGAGGGCGGATCGATCGTGGACGGCACGGGCGTTCCGGGCGCGGGGATCTCTGCCGAGGGAGCGCCGCCGAAGCGGGTGGCGCCTGCTACCTGACGGACCGCGTTGCGGGCTGGTTGCAGCGAGCGCGCCGCGACATCCGGCTGGACCGCGGCCGCCTCGGGCGGCTGGGTTTTGTCGCAAGCGTTCAGCATCAACGCGACTGCTAGCACGCCCAGTATCGTGGATACTTTCATTTTGCCGACCTGTCACGATGCCTGAATTAAAGACGGACATATCTTGAATCACAGTTGGTGTCATATTTGTGAATGAAGCGGTACGCAATTCGCCGAATCAATGCCGTCTTTTATTGTGAATGAAATATTAAGATGAGACGACCGATGAGATTTTTTGAGGATTCCAGCCGAACGGGCGGGGATTGTGGGAGGTTTGGAGTGCGTGAGTTGTGTGTTTTTTATCAGGTCTTAAAATAACGTGGCTAAATTATCTGATGGAATTTCCTGGTGGAAGTGGTACGGCGATTTAGCGATTCAATCGCACGGCAAGGAGAATGAGTGTGATGAGGGAATTCAAGTGGCAGAAGATACTCTGTTAGACCTCCGTCGCCTCCCCACGCATCCGTTCCCTTCCGATCAATCCACTCACCTCCCTCACTGTGACGCCCGGGCGATCCTGTAGTTTCAGAAATACCTCGCGTCCGAAGTGCGGTTTGCAATTGTATTCGTGTGGCCACCCATTCATCGAGAAGATTTGGTATTCGTGGTATTCGGTGAAGTCGCTCCTTACAGAAGTTCACACCAAAGTCTATGATCCACGCTTTGGGGCTCGAAAATTTCACTAGTGCGACAACGACATACCGGGATGTGTCAATTCGCTTGTACTGCATTGCGAACTCGGTGGATGGAATCAATGATGGACCACCAAACTCTAGCGCAAGCTCGTACGAATCGCCGCATTTGAAATCGTTATGGTTTCTATTTTGAATAATCCACGCATTGAGGCTAACCGTCAATTCATTCATGTCAAGATAGCGATCAAGAGGGAAGCCTGATTTGCATCTCAGGGATGCTCGTGAACTTTCGCGTAGTCCTCCTCGTATGCGACAGGGTCTGCAAACACCTCATCCCGCTGTGCAATCAAGAAGCTCGCTTGATTTTGTAGCGATGGCTTTCCGTAATCGACGCCATCGCGAAGCGCAAAGGCCTCCATGAGCTGGCCGACTTCATAACCCCGACGCCGTTTATCTAGGACCGGTGGTACGGCGAAAAGCCCGAAATCAGGTGCAAAGGCGGACGGGCGGTTCGACCGGGCCGACTTCATCTACATTGCACGCGATGACGAATACCTGCGTCCAGCGGGTCAACGGGCTATATACCGATACACCTCCTTCGAAAGCGCTAACCTGCTGGAGCAGAGAACATACTGGAGTAGCGCTTGCCCGAAGTGCCCGATGAAAAGCCAGTGCACGCCTGCTGATTACCGTCGTATCCGCCGATGGAAACATGAAGCGGTGCTTGAGGCGATGCAGTCCAGGCTGGATCGTCAGCTAGACGCCATGACGATACGACGCCGGACAGTTGAGCATGTGTTCGGCACACTCAAGCACTGGATGGGTTCGACGCACTTCCAGACGCGCGGACTTAACCATGTCGCCGCCGAAATGAGCTTGCATGTGCTGGCCTACAACCTCAAACGCGTGATCAGGATTCTCGGGTTCGCAAAGACGATGCGTGCAATGAAGCTGGCCGGCGCGTGAACTCGCGTGCCGACGCTGTCGCCAATAAAACACGATCACGTCATCCGCCTGCGGCTGGTCTAACGCAACTGCGTTCCCCCGGGCGTCACCGGTCGGCCGTTCCGCATGTTTTTACACGCCCTCGGCCGTCAACGGGCCGAAGCCCGTTCGCCAAATATATCACGCTGTGATATATTTGGAGGTAGTCGATCTACCTCGGTGCGCTCACGTCGTTGGTTTCGAAACGAAAGCGCAACGTGATAGGCGCCTCGCGAACTGCTTTCTGGTCCACCTGCCTTGTATGGAGGGATGTCGTGAGCAAGACGAGAACGTTCGATATCTATCGCTACAACCCGGATCAGGACGCCGCTCCTCGTATGCAGCGTATTGAGATCGAGATGGTGCCGGACGACCGGATGCTGCTCGATGTCCTGGTCCGGCTCAAGTCGCTCGACGAGACGCTCAGCTTCCGCCGCTCGTGCCGTGAAGGCGTGTGCGGCTCGGATGCGATGAACATCAACGGCAAGAACGGTCTGGCCTGCACGACAAATCTCAACGATCTTCCCCACCACACGGTCCTGCGCCCGTTGCCTGGGTTCCCCGTCGTGCGCGACCTGATCGTGGACATGACTGCGTTTTTCAAGCAGTACCACTCGATCAGGCCTTACCTGATCAACGACACACCCCCGCCTGAGCGGGAACGACACCAGACGCCCGAGGAGCGTGATCAGCTCGACGGCCTCTACGAGTGCATTCTGTGCGCATGCTGTTCCAGCGCATGTCCTTCCTATTGGTGGAACCCGGACAAATATGTCGGCCCAGCCGGCCTTCTGCAGGCCTATCGCTTTCTGGTGGATTCCCGCGACGAGGGGACGGGCGAGCGACTCGACAATCTGGAAGATCCATATCGCCTCTTCCGGTGCCGGACGATACTGAACTGCACGGACGTCTGCCCTAAAGGTCTCAACCCGGCGAAGGCAATCGGCGAAATCCGCACCATGCTCGCACGACGAGTGATCTGAACCATACCCGGCAGCAGGGGAGAGTGCTATGGCACTGAGACATGCATCGCAAGGTGAACTGATCGATGTCCGTCCGTTGGATAAGGCGCTGTCGAATTCGCCGTCCGTCACGCTCATGCGTTCGGATCACCTCGAAGTGGTCCGCCTGGTCCTTCCTGCCGGCAAACACATTCCCGAACATCGCGCACCTGGCGAGATCATCGTGCAGTGTCTGGAGGGCGCGGTCAGGTTCGGTATGGCGTCGGGGACAAAACTGATGCGCGCGGGCGACATGTTGTTTCTCGCTGGTGATGAACCGCACTGGCTCGAGGCCGAGGAGAGTGCCTCGCTACTCGTGACGCTCTATCTTCCGCCTGGCCACGGGGCGCGCACAGACAAATAATCAACGGCTACGAGCAGCCGGTAACCGCAGGCCTTGAAGGGAGTTCGAAATGAACGAGCACGCGCGTATCGAATTTCTCGTCGCCCGCGACGGATTGCCGGAGGCTGTCCAATGGGTGCGCCGCACGATGTCGATCTACCGCCGCGCGGTTCTGACGAAGGGGCACTTCGCACATTGCCCACCGTACCGTCAGCAATTCATCGCCGCGTATCTGGATTTCAGGAAATGGTTGCGAACCGCCCCGACCGTGTGAGCGATGGGGCTCCGACTTCGCATTTGTGACGTTGGACACAAACGGACTCGCATCACCGCTCAGCGAGCACCGGTTAGTCCTCCTTTCGCGAGAGGTGAATGATGGACGATTCGATGTATGCCCTGCCGGACGCGGAGGTCGCCGCGCGGCGCAAAGAACTCGCGCCCGCGACGCTGGCCGCTTTCAAGGCATTTAGCGAAGCCGTCTTCGCGGAAGGCGCGTTATCGGCCAAGACGAAGCAGCTCATTTCGGTAGCCGTGGCCCACGTCACGCAATGCCCGTACTGCATACGCGGCCACACCCGGGAAGCCATGAAGGCCGGCGCCACCGAAAGCGAGATCATGGAGGCTATCTGGCTGGCCGCCGAGATGCGTGCCGGCGCCGCCTACGCCCACTCGACAATCGCGCTCAACGTGATGAGGCAGCAGGCAGAGCGGAAGGGAGTTGAAAATGGCGAGCATCGTTGACAGGCTGATCGCGGAACACCGACGGCTCGATCGATTGGTCGATCTTCTCGACAGCAGATCAATTTCCACCGAATCCGCGGCAGAGTCGAACGCCGCCCTCCTGGTGGATGCGCTCTATTATCTGACGCGGTTTCCGGACGTCGACCACCATGCGCTGGAAGACCGCATCATCGAAAGGCTGATCGGGAAGCAAGCGTTGGGCATCGAACTGGGGAGCGAGTTGTCGAACCAGCATGCAACGCTTGCACGACTGGGCCACGAGTTGATTCAGGACCTTGAATCGATGCTTCGTGACGAAAACATGTCGCGCGCGCTGCTGCAGTCCCATGTTCGCCTTTATGCAGAACGCCTTCGGCACAACATGGCGCTCGAGGAATTGACGCTGTTTCCGGTCGCCGTGCGCCATCTCGACGACGCAGACTGGTCGCTCATCGAGCAGACGGTTCCCGGCCAATCCGTGGATCCGCTCTTTCAAGAGCCGGTGCAGGAGCGGTTCGCACAACTCCACCGCATCATCGCCACCGAGGCGGCATGCGGCTGCGAGGGCATCGATCTTTCTCGCGACTGACACACGGCGACTCGCCGACGCAGAAATAAACTGTCATGGATTTCGTAGCGAACTTCGGGATGCGCGGCGGTGGCACATTCCACGCTTCTTCGCAAATTGCACGCGAGCAGTGAACGAGGCCGGATACGCTGATTAGTCCGCTCGCAACGGTTACAGCGGCCACCCTTCCGAACAACGGATCCTTTACCAAACAAAAACGAGGTCATCACGCTTCTTCGTCGGGGCATGGCTAGGCTGTAAAGCCATCAAATCGTCGTAACCCTGCGACGATCCATCGGCCGGAGCGGTGCATGAACGAAGCAAGTGTCGGCTGTACGCAGGCATTAGATACGGATGCATGCCCTGCCCGTGCGGCATGGGTCGGCATGCAAATGGCCTGTGGGCCTGCACTCAGCCGTACCTTTCCATTGGGCGTTGATGGCCATCTGCCGTTTGTACCGCCTGCGCGGAACCAGTCAACGGCAAGTGCAGCGAGGATCCGACTGGAACTGGCCCGTGCGCGGCATATGCTGGTTCGGCTGGATGCCGCGGAAGCCCTCGTAGTTCTGCAGCGTGTTGAACGACAGATTGCGCTGGTACCGGGGCAAGACGTGCTGGCGCTGTTCAGCGAGGTTGCGGCCATGCGCGCCGCGTCACTTGTACTGCAGGACGATGTGACCGCGGCGCTTGCTGCCGCCCTGTCTGCGTTGCGGCTCCACGTTCATTCGCCGGCAGCGCACGTCGCGCGATCCGTGTGTCGATACGTGTACTGGCACCTCGGCGATATGACGCAGCTAGAGGCACCGACATCCGGTGAGACTGGCGAGTACCCCGACCGGTTGCGCGCAGCGACCGCGGTATTCGATTGTTCAGTCGACGCAATGACCGAGCTGCGGCAATTGCATCTGAATTCAGCCCAGGCATTGGCCGAGCATGCCCTCAACATGGCGCAATACATCGGTGACGTATCGCCGTCAATCGATGTGTTGCCGGCGAGCATAATCGGACAGGTGCTCTTTGAGCGGGGGCGCCTGGAGGAAGCCCATGCACTGATCGCGCCTCGCCTGCCTCATCTGCGCCGCGCAGGCATGGTCGAGGGTGTGCTCCGTTGCTACAGCCTCCTCGCGCGCATCGCTGCGGCGCGCGGACAAACAGGCCATGCACTAGCCTTGCTCATTGAAGCCGAGGAACTTGCGATCAAATCCCGCTGGCCGCGCCTGCGCGCCGCTAGCCTTGCACAACAGGTGGCAATCCATCTCGGGATGGGGTCAGCTGCCGAAGCAACGGGTTGCGCGCGACGGCTGGAGGCGCAGATCGCAGCATGTGTGCCGCAGGGTGGTATGCCGAGCTTCGAAATGGCACGTTACCTTGCAATCACTCAGGCGCGTCTGGCGCTTGCGCGGCCGAGTGGCACGTTCGGTGTTCAGCAGCTTCAGAATGTCTACCGCGATTGCGTATCGCGGCACGATTACATCAGTGCGGTCGAGGTCGCGCTTCTACTGGTGGAAATGCAATTGCAGCAGCAGCGGCAAGACGAGGCTTTCGAATTGCTCGCTACGCTCATGCTCTACGCCGTTGCAGCAGGGCTGCTGCAAACGTTCGTGGACTGCGGGGATAGCGTAGGTGAACTGATCGAGAAGCTCGGACGAGGGGAGATGCCGCTGCCGCTAACCGATGCTCACAGCCTGCGTGCCTACGCAAGCCTGATCGATGCGCGACGCAAGCGCGCGAGGCACCTGTCGCAACCGTGCGGAGGCGTAGACGCGAATTCGAACGCTCACCGGGGATTGAGCGCGACTACGGGTCTCAGCAACCGCGAACGTGTGATCGTTGGACTTATGGGGCAAGGGATGACGAATAAACAGATTGCGATCCATTTACGCATCGCGCCTGAAACCGTCAAGTCCCATGCGAAGCATCTATATACGAAGCTCTCAGTGAAAAACCGCGCGGAGGCGGTGACTGTGGCTGCTCGACTCGAGCTGCCACGGTTTTCGGAGAAAGAGGCTGCGGACCGTGTTACCAGAGCGCACGTCGGCAGCCTGTGATGCGCGTGATACGGCCAGACTCGAAATTAAATCATGTAAAGGAAAGAAGTATGGACATCGCAAATTGGCAAGAAACTTATGACGGTGGATCGCCGGAGGCGGAAGAGGCCATATTTCTTCAATTGGCCGGGCAGATGCTCGATATCCAGGAAGCCAACCGGAAAGCATCCGGGCGCGAGCACGCGGACCGTACGCTACACGCCAAGATGATCGCAGGTGTGACGGACGCGGTGTTGACAGTCGACGCGGCGTTGCCCGAGGAATTCCGGGTGGGACACTTCGGTCCGGGTGCAACGTTGCGCGCGGCCGTCCGGTTTTCGAATGCGAGTCCGTTCGCACAACCTGACAACAGTCCGGACATGCGTGGCGCCGCAATTAAAATCTGGCCCGACTCTCGAGCGTCGCAGCCGCAGCAGGGCGAGCCCGAATCGCAACACGTGCACGATCTTCTCATGACAAACTATCCCGTTTCGCACGCGCGAAACGCGAAGCAATTTGTCGACTTCGCCGTGCTTGCCCAGGGGCCGCGCGATACGTTTGCAGAGCGCCTCGTGCGGAGGTTCGGCGAGAGCGAGGCCCGACGCATGCTGGACAATGTGCGACACGGCGCCCGAATTCCTGAAAGTCTCGCCCTGGAGCGCTTCTGGAGTCGGGGAGCAATACTTTGGGGTTCTGTGCCGGTGCGCTTCGAATTGTGTCCAGCACACGGCGCTTCGGCGCTCGCGAAAAAATTCGACGGCGAGAATGCGCTGCGTGATGAACTTGCGCAACGGTTGAGCAAGGGCGATGTGGTATTTCGTCTCGCGCTGCAGCGGTTCGTTGACGAAGTACGTACGCCCATCGAGGATGCCGCCGTACCGTGGCAGGAGGCTGACTCTGCACCGATCGATATCGCCACGTTGACGATATCGCGCCGGTCGCTCGACAGTGAGGAGGGCAGACGTCAGGCACAAGCCGTCGCTGATATGGCCTTCAATCCCTGGAATGCGCCAGCGTCGTTTCGTCCATTGGGCAACCTGAATCGCGTGCGCAGACGGGTATATGGCGAGAGTGCGAGACGATGGCAGGGCCGCTCGTGAGCCGTGTCTGGAGAGACCGGGTGCGAAGGTCTTAATGAAGTACGCTTGCGGGGCGCACGACCCTATCGGCGTCGTCTCGCAGATACGTCACAATCACCGTCAGGCGAGCAGCCTGGAAGTTGTGTGCGCACGGCGGGAGCCCGTCTACCGTCAAAGAGTGGGCCCTATACGTATCCTCCCTCGCCCACGCGTCAGGCTGCTCATCCGGAATCTGTTCCAGCAGCGCGGCGATTTCCCGCAGCGTCAGACGGCCTGGAACATGCGCGCCGGACGTTGACATAACGACGGTGTCGGCCCGTGCCGGCGCGACAAGTCGATCCGGCCCGCTCGATACGATATCGGCAATGAACCGATACCCTCGGCTACGATGCGTCTCGATGAACCTGGGTTGCCTCGCATCGTCTTCCAGAACGGAGCGAATCGACCTGACGTGCGTTTTGATGACTTCTGGCTGCACCCACTGATTGGGCCACAATGCAGTCAACAGGCCTTCGTGAGTCACCAGCCGCCCGGCATTCTGTATCAGGAATTCGAGCATGCCGAAGGCTCGCGGAGCCAATGTCAGTCTGTGCATGGTGCCCGTCGCGGTGGACTTCCAGAGGCATTTGTTGTCGGAGTCCAGCTGGAAAGGAGGAAAAGAGATCATTCGACGCTCCGTGTAAGCTCTTGACTCGGTGATCGACGTGCTTAATGCAAGCTCGCAGGCACCATCCAGGTGCGTTGTGAATTCCCTAATCATGGAAAAAAATATTAGTTTCACTGCTGCGATCTGCCTATCAGCAACCTGCCTGTCAGCCGTGGAAAATTCCCTTAAATATGGGGTAGGGCGATTCCTACCCAGGCAAACGGTCCGCGCCAGTCTCAGTGGTCGGAGCGCCGCCTCGCACAGTGCGACGATGCCCGCGTCGACGTCGAAGCCCCAGATCTCCGAACGGCGTGTGAGATGACATGAAGCGCCTGTGTACTCGACGTGCAGCAGCGGGTGTAGTCGCGGCACTGGTCGTTCTTGGTGTCGCGGTGGGGTATACCGTCTCGCACTACCGGCACAACGAATCGCATCTCGACCTCTTGACGTGGTGGTCGTCGCCCTCCGAGTCGGCCGCGTTGAGCCACGTCGTGGCCGCCTTCAACGCAGCGGGCGGACGACTGACAGTGCAGATTGCACCCGGCGCGCTCGCCGCCGAGCAAACGACCATTCGGTCGATGCGCGA
Organism: Paraburkholderia sp. SUR17; assembly: GCF_029536165.1. Classification (NCBI taxonomy): domain Bacteria; kingdom Pseudomonadati; phylum Pseudomonadota; class Betaproteobacteria; order Burkholderiales; family Burkholderiaceae; genus Paraburkholderia; species Paraburkholderia sp. SUR17. The sequence goes on along the minus strand of NZ_CP120509.1, from coordinate 1,886,053 downwards.
CGGCCATTCACCCGATGTTGCGCAATTTAATATCTCCCGGCAATTCGACCAACTCGTCGAAGATGGACAATTGCGACGGCTTGATTCCGTGTCGAGCAGGAACAACTGGGCGAATGTTTTTCCCACCTACGTGCAAAGCATCATCCGGCGCAACGGACACTTCTATGCGGTGCCGCTGGGCATCCACAATTACAGCGCGATTTTTTTCTCGTGGACGGTTTTCAGGAAAAGCGGAGTGGATTCCCCGCCTGGCAATATCGACGAGTTGATCGCGGACTTGCGCAAAGCACGAGACCATGGTTTCGTCCCGGTGGCCGTAGGCCCGCAAGACTGGGAAGTCAAGATAATCTTCGATAGCTTGCTGCTTGGCGTGGCGGGCAAGGCGCGGTTCCTGCGGCTATACCGGGATCATGACGTGGCGCTGGCGGCTTCGCCCGAACTCACTCGCGTCCTGACTTACCTGGGCGAAATCAGAGACCTCGCCGAACCTTCACTGCAAGCGTCCACGTGGAGCGATGCAACGCGACAGGTCATCTCGAATCACGCGGCTGTGCAGTTCATGGGGGACTGGGCTGAAGGCGAGTTCATTGCGAAAGGCCTATCTGCCGGAAAAGACTTTGGATGCCTGCCCGGAATCGGCACCGGGCCGGAGCAGACGGCGATGATCGGCGGCGACGTATGGGTGTTTCCGAAGACGGATGAGCCGGCAAAGATAAAGGCGCAGAACCTGCTGGCCGAGGTAGCGACCGATCCAACGGTGCAGATCGACTTCTCTCGTGAGAAGGGTTCGATTCCCGCACGTCTGGATGTCGATACCGACAGGTTGAACGTTTGTCAGCAGCGCTTCGCGGCGCTGGTGAGGCATGACGATGTCGTGCCGAACGCGGACATGTTTCTGTCGCCGGACGAAAGCCACGCGATACGCGTGGTGCTGATGCGCTTCTGGCGTCATCAACTGGACGTCGCGGGTACACAGAAGGCGTTGCAGAATGTTCTGTGACCTTGCATTTGCAGCGGCACCGGCTCGAAACGCGATATCGCGCATCGCCGGCAGACCCCTTCTTGCGGGCGACTAAATGTCCAAAAACTATCCGCAAGGTTACCTGGTCGTAATTTTCGTCGCGCTTTTTTGTGTTTGCCTGCTCGGTATTGAAGGGTGGCGCAACTGGGCGGTTCGACTTGAAGAGTTGCGCTCGATGCACGACCGCGGAGAGGAACTGGCGAAGCTTGCTGCGCAACACGCTGACGGCGTGTTCCTGCAGGCACAACTCGTTCTTGCGTCGGTGGCCGACGCAGCACGTTATCCGACCAGCGCTGGCGCTCCCGAATTCGAGTCCACCATCTCGGCAATCAAACGGCGTATGCCCGGCATCGATTCTGTCGCGGTGGTCGACACCGATAAAGGTGCTATTACAGTAGATGGCGATTCGATCGCTCTTTATAACAATGTGACGCCACCAAAATCGGCATTGGATCTGTCGGCAGGATCCGAATGTGAAAAGCCGTGCATTCGCCGCCCTATGGTGAGCCCATGGACCGGAAAGCTGGTGATTCCCATGATGCGGCGCATCCCGGCCACGGGCTCGGGTTCGCACAGGGTCGCACTCGTGACCATCGACATCGAGCTATTCAAGACATTTTATCGATCGCTTTCGATTGGTCAGGAAGACAGGATCTTTCTCAACTCCGAAGACGATTACACGTTTCTCTCCAGACCGTCGAATAACGCGTTGAGCGGACGTCCAATCGGTAACCGGCAGGTGTTCGCATCGTATCGATCCGACGGCCCAGTCGGCAGCATTCTTGTCCAATCGACAGCGGACGGTGTGCACCGGCTCTACAGCTACCGCAGGTTGGCCAATTTTCCCGTGTTTGTCATGGTCGGGATATCGAGGGACGATCTGCTGGCGCGATGGTGGCGCGACGTCGCATGGAACCTGGGCGCAACGGCGGCTTTAGTGTTCGCGGTCGCACTGGTCGCCCTTCATTTCGTGCGCCAATCCAGACTGCGTGCGAGTGCGGAGGAGCGCACCGAGGAGGCATTGGCGCTGAGTGGCCGGATCAGCGGCGTGTCGGCTTACCTCGAATCCGCGCGCGAGGAAGAGCGCAAGCGAATCGCGCTCGAAGTTCACGACCAATTGGGTCAATCACTCACGGCGCTCAAGATCGAAGCTTTTCTGCTGAAACGTCCCGGCATTACGCCTGCCGATGCGACGCGAAGCGCGGACGAGATGCTCGACATGATCGACGGGACGATTGCCACTGTGCGAAACGTTTCGAACGCGCTGCGTCCGGTCGCTCTGGACTACGGAATCGTGGCGGCGCTCAAATGGCTGACGACCGATTTTACGACGCGCAACCGCATTGCCTGTGCATTTCAGCATTGCGGTGAAGTACCGTTGCTGGACGAAATGGTGGCCACGGCGATATTCCGGCTGGCACAGGGCGCGCTGACCAATGTCATTCGTCATGCCCATGCACGGTCGGTCAGGGTGTATTGGTCAAACGAGGATGGTACGTTGAGCATGTCGATCATCGACGACGGATGTGGATTCGACGTCGATGCCTCTCTGGAAGCTCAGTCATACGGCTTGCTCAGCATGCGGGAACGCGCGCGCATGTGTGGCGGGAGTCTGTCGATCAAAAGCGCACCCGGTTTTGGCACAACCGTGAGCTTAATTATTCCTTCAGGAGCCTTTTAAAATGGTCAGGCTCATTATCGTTGACGATCATGCGATTGTGCGTCGCGGTCTGCGGCGCATTTGCGAGACGGACCGCGATCTGGTGGTGGCCGCAGAAGCAGGCAGCGGTGCGGAAGCCCTTGCATGGCTGGGCGCCAATCCTGTCGATGTCGTTCTGCTGGACATGACGATGCCAGGTGTCCATGGTGTGGATCTGATCAAGCAGATTGCATCGATCCGGCCGGCGTCACGCATCCTGGTTCTCAGCATGCATGCGGAAGCCGAGTTGGCGACACGGGCGCTGCGCGTCGGCGCTCATGGTTACCTGACAAAAGACGGCGACCCCGACGTCCTGATCACGGCTATCCATAAAGTGGCGTCTGGAGGAAAGTTCGTCGATCCATCGCTGATGGAAGCACTTCTGTTCGCGAAGCTCGATGCAGAGGTGCAGACGATGTCCGCACTCAGCGACCGTGAATTCGAAGTGTTCAGGTTGCTCGCATCGGGGGCTTCCGTCACCGAGATCGCGGAACGCTTTTCGCTCAGCGCGAAAACGATCAGCACGCACAAGACGCGACTCATGCAAAAGCTCGGGCTGCGCAGCAACGCCGACATCGTACGTCTCGCGATTGCCGAGGGCATCGTCAAGAACGACGCGCGATAGACAACGCGCGTTATCGAAGCTTGCAGCCCCCCACACGGGGGATAGTTGGCGCGTGTCTGCTGCCTGATACTGCGGCCGTTGCACACCGTCGCTGGCGACGCATGGCGTAGCTGGCCGAATAACGGTTCGGCGCACTTCGAAAACGCTACATCGAATGAAGGACACGCTCGGTGCGCTGTTGCCTGCGCTGAACGGTAAGACGGATGCGACGCATCTGGGTAGTGCGCTGGAACACCACCGCCATGCGAGCAAGGAACCGAACCTCCGCCTTCTTGATGTTTCACGCGGAGGGAAGCCGACAAACCGGAGGCTGAACATGAGCAAGAAGGTAGCGGATGTCATTGTCGAAGTTCTGGAGTCTGCCGGCGTCGAGCGCTGCTACGGCATCGTTGGCGATACGCTGAACCGGATTGCGGAGTCGATTACCGAGAGCAATATCGAATGGATCACCATGCGCCACGAAGAAGCGGGCGCGTTTGCCGCGTCCGCCGAGGCGCAACTCACGGGCGGGCTGGTCGCGTGTGCGGGGAGTTGCGGTCCCGGTAGTTTGCACTTCATCAACGGCTTGTACGACGGCCATCGCAACCGGGCCCCGGTAATCCTCATCGCCAGTCAACTGATCCGCAAGGACCTTGGCTTCCAGTCGGTTCAGGAGGTCGATTTCAAGAAAGTCTATGGCGAGTGCAGCGTGTATTGCGACATGGTCTATTCGTCCGATCAGGCGCGTCGCAAGACCGTCGCCGCGTGTCAGGCCGCGTTGACCCAACGCGGCGTGGCGGTGCTGATCGTCCCGGCCGACGTCTCGCGCGAAGACGCCGTCGACGAATTGCCATTTAGCGTGCATGTGAGCAAGCCGGTCATCCGACCTAACGACGAAGAGCTCGACCGGATTGCCGCCATCCTCAACACGGGCGGCAACATCACGATCTACGGCGGCTCAGGCTGCATGGGCGCGCACGCGGAAATCATGGCGACGGCATCGCGCCTGAATGCGCCGATTGCCCGCACCTCGCGTGCCAAGGATGCGCTGCAACCCGACAACCCGTACGACATCGGGATGACCGGACTGATCGGCAACGAAGCGGGCTACAAGGCGATCCTGGAATGCGACACCTTGCTGCTGCTCGGTGCCGATTTCGCGTGGAGCCAGTTCTACCCGTCGAATGCCAGGATCGTGCAGATCGATATCGACTCCAGTCACATCGGCCGTCGCCATCCGGTAGAGGTCGGCGTAGTGGGCGACATCAAGGACACGCTGGCGGCATTGCTGCCTCGCCTGGTACAGCACGAGCGCACCGAGTTCCGCGACACATTCGTGATGCGTTACCAGGAAGGCGAGCAGGCCGCCCGCGAACATGCCCGGCCGGGATATCACAGCGGGTTGTCCGGTATTCACGTAACCGAACTGATCGACACGTATGCCGCCGAGGACACGCTCTTCGCCTGCGATGACGGCACGCCCGTCGTGTGGGCCTTGCGCCATATGCGGGCGAACGGCAAGCGCCGCTTCTTTACCAGCCTCTTGCACGGGACCATGGCGAGCGGCATGGCCTCCGCCATCGGGCTGCAAAAGTGCCAACCCGCGCGGCAGGTCGTCGCCCTGTGCGGCGACGGCGGTTTCAGCATGCTGCTCGGCGACCTGTTGACGATCGTTCAGGAGCAGTTGCCGATCAAGGTGGTGGTATTCAACAACGGCAAACTCGGCTTCGTGGAAATCGAGCAGAAGGCCGAAGGCATGCTCAACACCTTCACGCATCTGCAGAATCCGGATTTCGGCAACGTGGCGAAGGCCGTGGGACTGTGGGGCCGGCATGTCGACAAGGCAGAAGACATCGAGGCCGCGGTGGTCGACTGGTTGGCCCAGCCCGGTCCGGCGCTGCTCGACGTCAAGGTCAACGCCATGGAACTGGTGATGCCACCGTTCGTCGCCGTCGAACCTGCGATCGGCATGGCGTTGTATACGGCCAAGGCGGTCCTGCACGGCAAGGGCGGCGAAGTGTGGGAGATGATTACCGAAAACTTCATCTGACGAACGGGCAGTTGGGCACTTATGTTCGGTCCCACGCTGCCGTGCAATCTGGGGTCTGTAAAACAGCGGGGCTTCCTGACATCAGGAAGCCCCGCCGCGTTTCAGTGGGCCCGCTCGTGGGTTATCCGTCTCGCGATCCGTCTCGCGCCTCCCGACGTTGCGTGTCGGGTGCCCAGCCACCGCCCAGCGCCTGTATCAGGCTGACCGCAGCATCGAAACGATCCTGGCGCGACTGCACCAGTGACAGTTGGGCAGCAAGCAGATTGCGCTGCGCGTCCAGCTGGTCCAGGTAAGTGGCATAGCCTTCGCGGTATCGGCTGCTGGCAAGGGAGAAAGCACGTTGCAGGATGTCGCACGTGCGGGATAGCGATTCGTACTGTTCCCGATATTTCGCTGTGGCGGCCAGGTTGTCCTCCACCTCGCGAAACGCCTGCATCACCGTCTTCCGATAGGCGAAGGCGGCTTCGTCGCGACGCGCGGTGGCGACGTCTTCTTGCGATCGCAGCCGGCCCGCGTCGAGGAGCGGCGCGAGAATGCTGCCGCCAATCGACCAGACGCTGACCGGGCTCGCATCGACCAGCGTAGACCCGACAAAGCCGCCCATTGCAGACAACCGGATATCCGGCAGAAAGGCGGCGCGCGCGGCATCGAGTGTGTGGTCAGTGGCGGCGAGGCGCGCTTCGGCCGCTGCGATGTCAGGGCGGCTGCGCAGCACGACCGACGGCAGCGCGACCGGAATCTCCGGCAGCGTGAGTTGCTCGAAGCGGCGCGGACGCGCGATCGCGCCGGGTACACGACCCAGCAATAGGCTCAAGCTGTTTTCCGCGCGCGCCATTCCAAGCTCGAGGCCTGGCACCCGTTGCACGGTGGCTTCCAGCTCCGCTTGCGCGCGAGTCAGGTCGAGTGCCGTTGAATAGCCGGCATCGAAGCGATGCTGCTCGATATGGAGTTCGTCGCGCCGCACCTGAAGGGTCTGCCGCACGATCGCCAGTTGGGCGTCGAGCGAGAGCAACGTAAAGTAGCTGGTCGCGACGGTGGCGGCCACCCCCAGCCGCACGGTCTGGCGTGCGTCCTCGGTGGCGAGGAGCGAGGCGCGCGCGGCCGCGCTGCTGGCCTTGAGTCTGCCGAACAGATCGAGGTCGTAGCTGGCCTGTACCAGCGCTTCGCCGGCGGCCTGTTCCTCGGGCACGCCGAATCCCGGATTGACGTTGCGTTCGCGACCGCCGTCGGCGGCAAGCTGCACGTTCGGCATACGCTGCGCCTGGGCATAGGCAAGCTGGGCTCGCGCCGCCTCGACATTGACCGCGGCCAGAGCAATGTCGTCGTTGTGCGACATCGCTTGCTCGACGAGGGCGTCCAACGTGGCATCGCCGAACGACTTCCACCAGTCGCGCTGCAGTGTGTTCGTGATCGCGTGGGTCGGCGCGCGCCAGGCCTGCGGCGCCTGAACGCCCGATTCGGCCGGCGCCTGCCTGCGCGGACCCGCGCAACCGGCCAGTGCGGCACCGATCAATACGATAAAACGACGACGTATCATGAGCGGCGCTGCGTATCGGTCGAGTTGTCGCGGCGAGCCGCGGCGCGCGTGTCGACGTCCGTGACCACCGACATTCCGGGACGCAGCCGCGCTGCGAGATCCTGGTGCGGATCGACGGTAATGCGAACGCCGATGCGTTGCGGCACCTTGACGAAGTTGCCGGTCGCATTGTCCGGCTTGAGCACGGAAAACTCGTTGGCCGCCGCTGGCGAGATCTGTTCTACATGCCCCTGCAACCGCGCGCCGTCGAGCGCGTCGACCGTAAAGCTCACCGGCTGGCCCACCCTCATGTGCGCGGTTTGCGCCTCCTTGTAGTTGGCGATGATCCAGCGTTCATCCGGCACCACCGCCATGAGTTGCGTGCCGTTCGTCACGTACTGGCCCAGTCGCACAGCGATTTCGCCCAACTGTCCGCTCTCCGGCGCGCGTATCACGGTGTGGCCCAGATCGATCTGGGCGGCATCCAGCTGCGCCCTGGCTTCGGCGATGGCGGCCTGCAGGCTGAGGCGCGCTGTTTCGACCGTCAGGATGGCTTGCCGCGCCTGTTCTCGCGCGGCCTGTGTCTGCCGTAATTGCGCTTCGCCCAGCGCGAGCGCGGCAACGGCCTGGTCGCGCTCGCGCAAAGACACGGAGCCGTCGGCGACCAGTTTCGCGATGCGAGCCATGTCGGCTTTCGCCTTGGCCAACTGGGCCTGGGCGTTGAGTATGCCCGCGTCCTGGCTTTTCAAGGCTGCTTCGCTCGAAGCATGCGCCTGGGCGTTGTTGGCGAGATTGTCTTGCGCTGCCTGCAGCGCGGCCCGGGCTTGTTCGACCCGAGCGCGATAGCTGCTGTCGTCGATGCGAACCAGTACCTCGCCTGCTTGCACGTGCTCGTAGTCATGCACCGTTACCTTCGCGACATACCCGCTCACCTGCGGTGCAATGACCGTGGTGCGCCCGCGCACATAGGCGTCCTCCGTCGTTTCGCTGTGCAGTGAAAACCAGCCCCACGCGCGAGCGATGGCGAGCAGGGCGGTCAGCGCGATGACCGCGACGAATGCCGTTACCCAGAAGCGCCGGCGGGGCGGCGCCCATGTGGCGGACGTCGTGGGCGGAGAAGTCATGGCTGCACCTGTCGGGCGGATGGGCGTAGGTAATTGAAGAGCAGCGAAAGGGCGACTGCGCCCGCCGTGCCGGCAGCAAGCGACGCCAGCAGGCGGAACACGTCGTCGTAGGCGAGTACGGACGACTCGCCGGATATCGACTGTTTCAGCAGGGCGCCGCCTTCGGCAGCGCGCATCGCTGGGTCGCTCACCACGGGAGCCACCGCGGCGGCTCCCGCCGAAAGACGGCTGCTCACGGCCGGCTCGCCGATCGCCAGTTGAGTTGCCAGGTCGTCGCTGTGCACGTGGGCGCGTTCGATCTGGTAGCTGCCCATCATGGCCGAACCGGCAAGCGCGCCGACGTTCTGCGTGATGCTGAAGATGACGACCAGCGTGATGTAGTGGTCGGTACCTTTGCGCAGCATCTGGATGAATCCATACAGCATGGCGGGGCCGATGAAGAGCGTGGTGCCGAAGCCGATCAACGCCTGGCTGAGGTAGAGCTGTTCCGGCCTCGTCAGGTTGTTGGCATGGCTGTCGAGCAACGCACTTGCGGCGATGCAGAGTGCCGCCAGCATGACGTGATAAGGCAGCCGTGCTTCGCTCAAGGTCAGCACGCTCACGGCCATACCGGCCACCATCGCCAGTGCCACCAGGACGAACAGGATGTGCAGCTGGTCGTTGTCGAGGCCGGCGGCTGACAGCAACCCGACCGAACCGAAGGTCTGCTCGGCGAGGGCGAGTCGCATCAGGAGCGCGATGCCGACGAAGCGGGCGATATTGACCGTGGACAGCCACTTCAGTTCGAGCAGGGGCCGCTTACGGTTGGCCTCGATACCGATGCCGATCGCGAGCAGCAGCACGCAGCCGGCCAGCATGCGGCCCAGCCAGGGCGTGTCGTGCCACCAGACAGAGCGTCCGAGGCCCAGCACTTCGCAGCCGAGCACGATGCCGGGCACCAGCAGCGCGATGCTGACGAAGTCGATCGGCTCGAAGGAGCGTGCCCGGTCACTGGGCGGTAAGGGCGCAAGCAGGATCGCGGCCAGTATCGCGAGAGGCACGGCCAGCTCGATGCAATGCATGCCTTGCCAACCGCCCGTGCTCAATAGCTCCACCGGTATCAGGCGCGCCAGCGGCGTGCCGAACTGCGTCAGGCTAATGCCGATGATGAGCGCCAGCGGACGGTGCTTCGCCGACATGATCACCAGGAAGTAGTAGATGGAAAGGCTGGTCAGCGCGCCCGTTTCGAGGCCGTTGGCGATGCGCGCTGCTACCGCCATGGGAAAGCCGGGCAGCAGTAATTGCAGCGCAGCGACGAGCGCGTAGAGGATCAATAACCCCTGTGTGACCAGCGGAATGCCGAATTGCGCGCGCGCCTTGACCAACGTGAGGTTCGCGCTCGCGTTCATTCCGAAATAGAGCGCGGGAAGCCAGCTCGCTTCGGCCGTATACAGGCCGAGGGAGCCCGAGATGGTCCCGAGATTGACGTTGGTGAGTGCGTTGGGAAAGGTCGTCATCAAACCGATGAACGTGCCGATCGCGGCATAGGCCAGCCGGCGCCGCGACGTCATCCGCGGGGTGTACGGAGAACCCGCCGACGTCGGCTTTTCGGAATCGGCGTAAACGTAGGCGCTCATTGCACTCCCTGCACTCCCCGGTTGCTTGAGGTGCAAGGCTACCTTGTGCGCTGGGGTGCGCTGTATCCCCCTGATTGGGGATGGCGCCGGAAATCATGGGGGAGCCACTACCGTTGATGCCGACGGCAATATCAGCCTGCGGTTCAGTGACGTTTGGAATGCACGGCGAGCAACTGCCGGTGGCGTGTTTCGGTTTCGTCATCGGCGGGGAACATGCATTCCAGGCGTAGCTCCTGTGCCGCAACGTTCTGCGGGGCGCCAACGGTGGTGACCATCGAGAAGTATCGAAGCACGACTCCCTCGCTCATGAAGCCAATCGGAATAATGGGCATCGTAGGTGGGGTGTACGGCCCACGATGCGTCTTCCAGTCGCGCGGCACGTCTGGATAGGCAAGCAGTTCGTCGAGCAGACGCCTGGTGCCGGCATCGACCATGTGGCCGACCGATTCCCTATGCACGCGTTGCAGCAAGCTTCGCGAGACGGTCTCCCAATCGGCCACGAATGGACGCATCCCCTGCGGATCGAAGATCAGATGCAGCATGTTGCGCGGGCCTTCGCGTGAGGCCATGTCGATGAAACAGTCGAAGAAGCGCGGCGCCGCGCTGTTGGTCATCAGAACGTTCCAGTGGCGATCCATCACGATCGCGGGAAAGGGCTCATGCTGACGAACGACCCGTTCCAGCGCGCGGATGACGCTATGCATCTCCTGTGCGTCCCATGGCGCCTCTGAATACACGGGCGCATAGCCAGCAGCGAGCAACAGGGCATTGCGCTCGCGCAGCGGCACATCGAGCGTCTGTGCAAGAGTCAGCAGCGTGTCCCGACCCGGCACGCTGCGCCCGCTTTCGATGAAACTGATCTGACGCTGCGAGACGCCTGCCTCGAGCGACAGATCGAGTTGACTCATGCCACGCACGTCGCGCCAATACCGCAGCAGGTCGCCGAGATCACCCGGCAGCGCTTTCGCATCGGGACGGGTGGCGCTCATCAGACTCCTCCCAATTGACATGGATGATCAAGGATGGCTCAGGGTACAGGCGCATGCCAGGCGAACGCCTCGAACTGCGCTTCGAGCGGAGGGTGCGTTACGCTGCTCGTGTAGTTCGTGATTGTCGATGCGGCCACCACCGCAATGACCTCGAGTATCTGCTCGAGGCTGAACCCTGCTTCCAGAAAGTGTCGCTGGTCAGATTCGGCCAGGTGGCCGCGTTTTTCTATCAGCGTGCGCGCGAGGGTCGATAGCGCGGCCAGTCCAGCGTCGGCCGGCAAGGCACCGTGCCGGATCGCATCGATATCGGCGCGGTGTACGTCCTGCTTCAACGCGAGCGCCGTGTGAAACGCGACCGGCCATGCGCTGGCGTTCGCGACGGCATTGGTGAGCAACACTGTCTGAATCTGCGGCTCGGTCAGGCTGCTTGCATGGACGCGCTGGAACAGGCCCATGAAGCCGTTGATCAGCACCGGCGACCCGGCCATCGTGGCCGCGATGTTCGGGATCAGCCCGAACGCCTCCTGCAATTGCTGGAGCACGGGCCTCGATTGTGGGGGAGCGGTTTCGATCGTGTAAGCGGTGTAGCTGGACATGGTATTTCCTCGGCGATGAGCGCTACCGGAATGGAGGCGCGACAGCCGAAGAGTAGAAGCGGTCGTTCATTGCGCCAATTACATCCGATGTAATCAACGCGGCGAAGCATGGCATGCGGCGTATGGAATTGTCGTGCGTTCGTGGCCAGGCTGAACGACGGCTGTCGAAAGCAGAACTGATGTCGAAGCTTGTTGGTCGCCACACGACGCCGCGCGCATTGGCTCGACAGCACATCGGGCAAGAACCATCCGCGAAGTTCACCCCGCCGTCCCCACCCGGCAGGCGTGGTCCAGCAATCCCTCCGCCGTCCCCGTCCCATCGTCGCCATCCAGACTGCTGTTCACCACAATCCATCCATCGCCGGCATCCGCCCCCGCGCCGGTCACGAGAATCGTCTGCGTGTCCATGGCCTGCCCATCCGGCAGGCTGCGCGCCACGATGCGGAAGGGATTGCTCGCGTCTTTCAGGCTCGTCACGCGCATGACGCGGTAGCGGTTGCCGTCCAGCGTCATTTCGCGCCACGTGTTGGGCGAATCGGTTCGATGGGGCGCAAGCGCGCTCGTCACGTCGGGCCGCAGGCAATCGATGTGGATATGCAACTGGTTTTGCGAGCGCCGATGCGCCGAGTTGATCTCGAGCCCGATCTGATCCGCGGCGAGCGTGCGCTTCACGCGCGTTTCGACGTAGTGCCGCGAGGTCCATGCGTCGGCCCAGTACTCGGGCGAGCCGGCGTAGAGAATCTCGGGGCTTTCGATGCCCGCAACGCGATCGGTCGGAATCAGCAGATATTGCGCAGCGCCATTGATGTCCTTGAGCAGCGCGTAATGCGCCTGCAAATCCACCTTCGTGCACGGTCCCGGCGGCCGCGACGCCTGCGCGGCCGGCACGCACTGGCCGCCTACGATCTTCCACAACGCGTTCGAATCGACGGCGGCCAGGTGCGTGCACGCCGTGCTCGCCAGCACGGCAAGGCACGCGGTCAGCGCAGTGAATGCGATGGAAAGGGCGCGCGGCATCTGTGTGCGCGGCACGTATTGGGCGAGGCGCACGCCGCTCATAGCACGGGCGCGGGCAGTGGGCCGAGAATCTCTTCGAACGCCATGCCGATGGCGAGCAGCCGGCGGTCGCTGCCGAGTGGTCCGTCCAGTTCCAGTCCCACCGGCAGTTTCGCGGACGTGAGGCCGGCCGGCAGCGAGAGGCCGGGCACGCCGGCGTTGCTTGCGGGGTCGGTATTGCGCAGATAGGCGTTCATCTCGTTGACGGGCGGGCCGCCGTCGATGGAGACGCTCGACGAGCCGTTCACTTCGTCGAGCGGCACGGCGGCGAGCATCGTGGTGGGAAAGAGCAGGGCATCGAGCCGGTGAGTCGCGAAGGTCTCGGCATAGTGCTGCTGGAGCTTCGGCCGCCACACGGTGATCGCCTCGTGGTACGCGTCGCGCCAGCCGCCGTCGAGTATCGCGTCGTAGGCGCGGCGCACGTCGGGGCTCGCGATACTCGCGGCAAGCGCGGCCACGGTCTTCACCGGCGCGCGGTTCGCGACGAGCCAGTCGTGCACGTCCTCGCCCGCTTCGTGGATCGCGACGGGGCCGCCCGTGCGTTCGTCGAGCATGAGCAGGTCCGCCATGGCCACTTCCACGAACGTCACGCCGGCCGCTTCGAGCTGCTTGAGCGCGTCGCGTGCCGTTGTCTCCAGCGCGCGTTCGAGGCCCTCCCACAGCGGCGCAGGCAGGCCGATTCTGAGCGTCGCGAGCGATACGTCGGGCAGCGTGGCGTCGCCCGTGATGACGCCGTCGAGCAGCGCGATGTCGGCGACGGTGCGCGCCATCGGGCCTACGGTGTCGCGTGTGTGCGAAATGGGCACCACGGCCTGCGGATCGTGATAGCGGCGCGCCGCGCCGCCGTCGCCCACCGAGGGCCTGAAGCCCGCAATGCCGGTCAGCGCGGCCGGAATGCGCGTCGAGCCGCCGGTATCGCTGCCGAGGCCGGCCGGCACGATGCGCGCCGCGATGGCGGCGGCCGTGCCGCCCGACGAGCCGCCGGGGATCAGCCCCGGGTCGTAAGGGTTGCGCACGGGGCCCGCGTGCGTGCTCAGATTGGTGCTCGTAATGCCGAGCGCGAGTTCGTGCATGTTGGCCTTGCCGAGCAGGATGGCGCCTGCTTCGAACAGACGCTTCGCCGACGGCGCGTCGTCAGCGGCCCTGAAGCCGGCGAGCGCAGGCGTGCCGGCCGTCGTGCGGAGCCGCCGCGTATTGATGTTGTCCTTGATGACGACGGGCAAGCCCGCGAGCGGCAGCAAGGCGCGCGCCTCGGGCGTCATGGAGTCGATGCGGCGGGCGTCGGCCAGTGCGCCTTCCACGTCGAGTTCGGTCAGTGCGTTGAGATTCGCGAGCGCCTGCGCTCTGGCGAGCAGTGTCGCGACGTAATCGGTGGCCTTCAGATGGCCTGCCTGGATGGCTTGCACGGCCTGCACCGCGGTCAAGGCGAGTTGTGTGTCGACGCTCCACGTCATGCGCAAGGCTCCTCACCCAGGTTTGTCATCGTTTCAGAAAACGCAGCGCGAAGCGCGCGACGGCGGGCATCACCGAAGGACGCACCAGCCTTGCGTCGTAGCCGCTCATGCGCCGCTCGTTTTCTTCGAGGCACATGTCGAGGAGCGCTTTCGGCGTCAGCGTTGCGTTGAGCGTGCCGCGATTGGCGGCAAGAAAGTTGGAGTCGTGCACGCCGCCGTCTGCGTCGATGCCGCGGGCAATGGCGAGCCGTTCGCGCACGAGCGCAATCCAGATTGCCGCCACGCGCAGCGCGTGCCACGGACGCTGCCACCACGGCAGATTGCGCCGGTACCAGGTCACCCAGTTCACGAAGAAGAGAATGTGGCGTGCTTCTTCCTGGATCACGGGCTCGAAGGTTTCGACGAGCGGCTCGGGAAAGTAACCCGATTCCCGCGCGGCGCGAAAGAGCCCGAAGGCGAAGAAGCTGTCGATGCACTCGCTGTAGCCCGTGAGCATCCAGGCCCATTCGGCGTCGCGCGGCTCGATGTAGTCGGGCTCCGGCGCAAGCGCAATGCCGTAGGCCTGCACGAGCTTCGAGAGCACGCCCTTGTGGCGCGCTTCCTCGGCGGCGTCGAGCGCGAGCGCTTCGGCAAGGAGCGGCTCGCGGATGCTCGCGGCGTAGGTCCTCACGCGCACCGAGGCGCGGCCTTCGGTCTGCACGGCCATGTCCCAGATGGGCAGCGACGTGAGGCGCGCGAGCGCGTCGGGCGCGAGCGGCGGCCAGTCGATGACGGCGGGCTTGTAGGGGTGGTGGGTGTCGAGCAGCATCCGGCAGAACATGCGCCGGTGTTCATCGGAGCCGATGCGCACGGGACCGGGCGTGTCGAACGTCCAGCGGCGGAACGCCGTATCGGCGTCGGCGTGGTCTTCTGCAACATGCGACAGGGTATCGGACATGGAGCGCGAGAGCAGGCGGCGAGGATGCCGCCTATTCTGTCACACCCCTCGCAGCGGCGCCGTGACGGCGGCAATGCGCGGCGCGCTGGGCCGGTTACTGTCCGCGTTTGCGGTTGTCGATCCACAGGCGGCCCCAGCGGGACGCATAGGCGAGGGCATGTTCCTCGTCGAAGAAGTAGTCGAGGGCATCGAACGAACGCGCGTCGCTTTCGTTGGCGGCAGCGGTCTCCGTGGCCACCCGTTCGATGGCGACGCGCTCGATGGTGAGGCCGGCGGCGAAGAGGCCGTTCGGCAGACGCTGGGCGACTGGCGTGACCGCGTAGCCCTTGTATTGGATGGCCCGGTTCATGGTGCTCGCGTGCAGGGTTGCTTCATTGGATGACTGAAGAGCAGCCTACGGCACGCAACGCGGCGGCGGAACCAATCTTTCTTCGCAAGCAAATCGATGGCGGTGTGGAACGCTCATGAGGGACGAGAGAGACGAGGATGAGCGCCTCGCCTGCATGCGCGAGCTTCCATGGCCGAGCGCGAAGGCCCGGCCCGTCGCCCTCGGCACGTCATCAACCGGCAAGGCTCAGCAGCCGCGCACTGCGATGCGCCGCCGATGCGACTGCCTCATCCTCTTCTTCGGCGCGCCCCGCGTTGAACGCGATGGCGAATTGCGCGGCCTGTTTGCCCACCGTCGCCAGTTGATCGACCACCTTCGGGTCCGAACACGTGTGCGGCGTCTCGAAGCGCGTCTCGAGCGTGTTGATGCCGGCGCCGAACGGCGTAGGCCAGCCGCGCAGCGCATGGACGATGGCGCGCAGCGAGGTCAGCACCGAACCGGCGGCCTGCCAGCCATAGGTGGTCACGATGCAGCCGACGGCGCGTCCGTCGAGATAGGGACGCTCGTCGTTGCGCAGTTCTTCGAGCGTATCCAGCGCGTTTTTCACGAGGCCCGAGACGCCGCCGTGATAGCCGGGCGTGGCGATGACGAGCGCGTCGGCGGCGCGTACGGCTTCGATCAGTTCGCGCTGCTCCTGCGTGCGTTCGGGGTTTTCAGGCGCGTAGTGCGGCAACCGATGCAGAAACTCGCCGCCGAAGCGTTGTGTGCGCGCGCCGGCGCTTTCGGCGCCGCGCAACGCAAAGTCGAGCGCGCGCTCCGTGGACGACGCGGCGCGCGTCGTACCGCCAATGCCCACGATGAGCGGCCGGCGGGAAGAATCGAAAAGGGTCAACGCAATGCTCCTTCGTTAGCGGAAGCCGGCGCGCTCGCGGCGCGGGGAACGCGCGACGGCAACGGACCGGACAGGGGAAGCACGAAGCCGAAATCAAGGCAGGCTGTAAGCCTGAACCGCCATCTTAGTGACCGGGGGTAGCCGCGCGAACCGACTTTTCGTGCTAACGATATGAGGCGACGAGGGTATTGCAGCGCGGGGAGAGGAAGATGAGAGATCGCGCGCGAGCGCCGCGATAAGCATATGCGAAAGCATTCGTTGTGGAGGCGGGCGACGACTGGCTACGATGAAGCCGTCTCCTCTTTTGATGACACTCCTTGACATGGGACTGGGCTCCGGCCACCGGAAGGTGCCGGAGTTTTTTTTGTGTGGTCAGCGTGCAGCCGCAGCGCTATGTGGGCGCGGCGCTACGTAGACGCGGCGCCATTGCGTCTTCAAACCTGCATGATGTTTCCGTCCGGGCCGATCTTGCGCGGAATGTCGTGATCGAGATCGAGTGGCCGTTTCGTGCGGCCGGCGCCTGCCCCAGCCCCAGCGCCGGTTCCATTGCCCGCAGCGCTGCCCGAGCCGGCCGCAGCCGGATCTGCGACTTTGCGCGCCGTGGTGTGGTCGCCGTTTTGTGCCCGCTTCTGGCGCGACCCCTTGCGCGCGCCGGCCGCCGGCTTGTGCAGGCGCTGCCGCGCTTCGGGCGGGTTCCACACCTCGACGTAGTGCTCGCCGGCCAGCGCCGGCAAGCTGAAGTCGAACAGCAGGGCGCACAGCACCGCACCCGTCAGAATGAATCGCACGTCGTTTCTCCGTATCGCCGTAGCGCCCGTTGTTTCGCACTTCATGGGCGGCGGCAGTGCGCGCCGGTTCCCACACACGAACCGTCGCAGCCTGGGCAGTAATACCGGTCGCGCACCGCGGCGTCCACCACCCACGACTGCGTAGACGCCGGCGCCCGCGTGCCGACTGTCCGACCGTTCTCCGCCGCGAAAAAAGCCGGCTCGCCAGCCTTGCCGCGATGGATGGCTTCTTCGATCACCGCGTCGCCGAATGCCTGCCGCAACTGCGCGACGAACGCCGCCACCTCCGGCATGGGGTGCGTGATGGGGTGCGTGTGGGCCGCTGTGCCGGGCGGCACGCGCTGCGCTTCGTTACCCGCAGCGTCGCGTGTGCCCTGCGCCGCGTTGCCGTTGCGCATAGCGTGAACCCCTGTTTCCATGGCACCCATGGCACTCCGTTCCGGCAGGAATTTTCTCTGAAAAATACTCGCGCGATGTGAACCGGCGGCGCGCAGCATACTGTACATTTATACAGGATTTCCCATAAACCGCAAGCTGGAAGTTCCAGCAGGTGAGGCCGCCCATGCAGATCACGGTGACGATTCCGCCCGACCGGCTCGACCCGGAAGGCGCGCAGGAACTGGCCCGCATTCTCGGCTGCGACGCTGCCGCGTTGCCCGGCGTGCTGGGCCGGCATGCCGAGGCGGCGCTGAGCGAATACCTTTCCATGTACCGCGGGCAGAAGGTGCTCAAGCGCGGCAGCGACATGCTCGAATACCGGCTGTACCTGCTGATCTCGATTGCGCTTGCGGGCCGCATTCCCGACGAGCAGTTCGTCTCCGCGCTGTTCCAGACCACGTCGGCGGAAAGCCGGCGGCTGATCCGCTCGGTGCTCTCGAAATATCAGTATCAGTTGCAGGAAGGGCTGCGGGCCACCATGGCGGCGTCCATGACGAATCTCGCCTACGACCGCGAGGGCGGCGTCTACACCATGGTGCTCAACAACACGAACATCGTGGACGAGCTGAACAAGCTGCTCGCCGCCGCCGACGGCACGCTCACGCCGGTCACGCGCCGGCGCGGCAGCGTGTCGACCTACGACATCCGGCCGTCGAGCTACGAGCAATTGTGCAAGCTGCTCGGAGTGCCGCCGCAGACCGATCATCTCGGCGATGGATGAAGCCAGCCGGGCAACTGGAACGCTTGAGCGCTGAAACTCCAAAGCACCAACCGCAGCCCAAAGGAGGCCCGCCCGCATGACCGACCTGCTTGCCGCCGCGTCGCTCCTGACCGCGGCCGTCACCGTGCTGTATGGCTTGTGGTATCCCGAGATCGCCCACGCGCTGGAAATGCCCGTGCCGGCGCGCGCCGCCGACGCCGGGCCGCGGCGGCATCAGGTGAGGATGGTGCTGCGCGCCCGCGTCGTGCCGCTCGCGGTGCTCTCGGTGTGCGTGGCGCTGGTGTTTGTGCCGGATGCGCTCGGCATCGTGCGCGAGGCTGTTTCGCTCGTTTCGCACGAGCCGCTGGCTGCGCTGCACTACGATTCGCGCAAGACCGCCGTGTGTCTGATCGTGGTGTTTTCGCTCGGTCTTGCGCTGCACATCGTGTTGCTGGCGTGGCGTACGTGGCGGCTGTTGCTGAGGCTCACGCCGTCGTGAACGGCACGCGGCGTTCAACCCGCCGCGCTCAACTCGCGACGCTTATCGCGTCACCCTTATCGCGTCACCCGTGCCGCGTCGCATTCATCCCGCCAGCTCCCCCGTTCCGCCCTGGGTAGCCAGCGCGCCACCGTCGGGCTCCGTGCGCCGCTTGCGGCCGGCCTTCGCGCCCGCACCGGCGCCTGTGCCGTCGGACTTGCGGCGCGTTGCCTGCCGTTCGATCACGCGTTGCAGCAGGCAGAACGCGCAGAGCAGGGCGCCGATCACGATGCGCGTCCACCACGAGCTGAGCGTGCCGTCGAAGGTGATGAGCGTCTGGATGGTGCCCAAAATGCCCACGCCGAACACCGAGCCGATCACGTAGCCCACGCCGCCCGTCAAGAGCGTGCCGCCGATCACCGTGGCCGCAATCGCATCCAGTTCCATGCCTTGGCCCTGCAAGCCGTAGCCGGAGAGCACGTAGAGCGTGAACACGAGCCCGCCCAGCGCGGAGCAAAAACCGCTGAACGCGTAGACGAGCACCTTCGTGCGCGCCACGGGTAGACCCATCAGCAGCGCTGAGCGCTCGTTGCCGCCCACAGCGTAGACGTTGCGTCCGAAGCGCGTGTAGTGCGCGATATAGATGGCGACGAAGAGCGTGACGATGGCCACCAGCGCGCCCGCGTTCAGCGACCCGCTGCCCGCGCGCACGCTGAAGCCGGCAATCGCGTGAAAGGCGGGGTCGTTGATCGTGATGGACTGCGTCGTGATGAGAAAGCACGTGCCGCGCGCGAGGAACATGCCCGCCAGCGTCACGATGAACGGTTGCAGCTTGAGGAAGTGGATCAGCGCGCCCATCGCGGCGCCGTAGAGCGCGCCGAACGCGAGCACCACCACCACGATGGCCCACACGGGCCAATGCAGCCGCTCGGAGCCCACCGCGCACAGAATCGTGGTGAGGGCGAGCACGGCGCCCACCGAAAGGTCGATGCCGCCCGAGACGATCACGAACGTCATGCCGATCGCGATGATGAGCAAAAACGAGTTGTCCACGAGCAGGCCGAGCAGCACCTGCAGCGAGAAGAAGCCCGTGTACATCACCGAGCCAAAGCCGAACAGCGCGGCGAACAGCATGACGGTGACGGCGATGGGCAGCGTGCGCGGGTCGATCAGCGGACGCAGCCAGCGCTCGCGCAGCGGGCGGCGCGGTCCGGAATTGAGGGCGCTCATTCGGATGCCTCGACGATAGGCCGGGTCCGCGCGGCAGGCAGGACACGTTGGAGATGGCGCGCGAGCAGCGCGCGGATGGTGGCCGACTGGATCACGCTCACCACGAGCACGACGGCAGCCTTCACGACGAGCGTCGCTTCGGGCGGCACGCCGATGGAGTAGGTGGTGTACGTGAGCGTCTGGATGATGAGCGCGCCCAGCACGGTACCCGCCAGGCTGAAGCGCCCGCCTGCGAGCGACGTGCCGCCCAGCGTGACGGCGAGAATCGCGTCGAGTTCGAGCAGCAGACCCGCATTGTTGCCGTCGGCGCTGCGCACGTTGGAACTGGCGAGAATGCCCGCGACCGCGGCAGCCACGCCGCAGAACACATAGACGCCGAACACGATGGACGCCGAACGCAGGCCCGCAAGACGCGTGGCAACCGGATTGATACCGATGGCGCGAATGAAGAGCCCAAGCGCCGTGCGGTTCACGAGCAGCGCCGTCGCGACGATGGCCGCCAGTGCGATCCACACCGAACACGGCACGCTCACGAGGTAGCCGTCGCCAAGCACGAGATAGCCGGGCGCGCCGATCGGAATGATCTGGCCGCCTGTGAGCAATTGCGCGATGCCGCGGCCCGCCACCATCAGGATCAGCGTGGCGATGATGGGCTGCATGCCCACGAACGCGACCAGCAGCCCGTTCCACACGCCGGCCGCGATGCCGGTGCCCAGCGCCGCGGCGAGCGCGAGCCCGACTTGCGATGGGTCGTCCGCGAGCACCGTTGCCGCTGCGGCGCCCGCAATCGCCACCACCGCGCCCACCGAAATGTCGATGCCGCGCGTGGCGATCACGAGCGTCATGCCGAGCGATACGATCACGAGCGGCGCCGCGCGGTTCAGGATGTCGATGGGCGCGCCGAACAGGTGACCGTCCAGCATACGGATGGAAAGAAACGCGCTGTTGTGCGCGAGATCGAGCAGCGTGAGCAGCACGAGCGTGACCACCGGCCACACGAGCGGATGCGCGAGCGCCGTTCTGACGAGTTTCATCGTTCGCCTCCCGCAATGAGCCGGTAGACGTGGTCTTCGGAGGCCGCCTCGGACGTCACTTCGGCGACCTTGCGGCGGTCGCGTAGCACGGCAATGCGGTCGCTCACGCGCACCACCTCGCTCACTTCCGACGAGATGAACAGAATGGCGAGCCCCTTCGCGCAGAACGACAGCACGCGGTCCATGATTTCGAATTTCGCGGCCACGTCGATGCCGCGCGTGGGTTCGTCGAGAATCAGCATTTTCGGTTCGGTGGCGAGCCAGCGCGCGAGCAGCGCCTTTTGCTGATTGCCGCCCGAGAGCAGGCCGATGGGCTGTTCGGCATCGCGCGCCTTGATGCCCAGCAGCTTGATGTAGCTGTCCGCCATCTCGCGCTGCTTCGCGCGGCCAATGGCGCGCCACCAGCCGCGCCGCGC
This sequence comes from Paraburkholderia sp. SUR17, assembly GCF_029536165.1. Taxonomy (NCBI): domain Bacteria; kingdom Pseudomonadati; phylum Pseudomonadota; class Betaproteobacteria; order Burkholderiales; family Burkholderiaceae; genus Paraburkholderia; species Paraburkholderia sp. SUR17. Next base: position 1,865,087 of record NZ_CP120509.1, on the reverse strand, counting down.
CTGGAGCGCGAGCACGATGTTTTCGCGCAGCGGCAGGTCGGCGATGATGCCTTCCTTCTTGCGGTCTTCCGGGCAATAGCCGATGCCGTGGCGCACCGCGTCGTGCGGCGAGCGCAGCTTCACGCGTCGTCCGCCGATGCTCACTTCGCCGCCGTCGGCCTTTTCCGCGCCGAAGAGGAGCCGCGCCGTTTCGGTGCGGCCCGAACCGAGCAGCCCCGCGAGCCCGACAATCTGGCCTTGCGCGATGTCGAGATCCACGGGGTTCATGAGTCCGCGGCGCGAGACGCCGCGCATTTCCACGAAGGGCCGCGCGTCGCCCGTGGGCGCCGCCTTTCGCTCTGCGACGTCGCGTTCCAGCCGCTCGCTCATGCCTTCATGCCCCACCATCTTCGCGACGAGCTGCGTCATGGGCAGGTCTTTCGCGAGGTATTCGCCTTCGCGTTCGCCGTTGCGCATCACGGTGATGCGGTCCGACACCGCGTAGGTTTGTTCGAGAAAGTGCGTGACGAACAGGATCGCGATGCCCGACTCGCGCAGCTTGCGCAGCACCGCGAAAAGACGCGCCACCTCGCTGTCGTCCAGACTCGAGGTGGGCTCGTCGAGAATCAGCACGCGCGCATCCACGGACACAGCGCGCGCGATGGCCACCATCTGCTGCACGGCGACGGGATACGCGTCCAGCGAACGCGTGACGTCGAGCGTCACGTTGAGCGCCGCCAGTGCGTCGGCGGCACGCGCGTTGATGGTCTTCCAGTCGATCGCGCCGCGCCGTTTCGGCTGGCGGCCGGCAAACACGTTCTCCGCCACAGAAAGGTTGGGGCACAGGTTGATTTCCTGGTAGAGCGTGCGAACGCCGGCCGCTTCCGCTTCGAGCGGCGTCGCGAAACTCACGGGCTTGCCGTCCAGCCGGATCTCGCCGGCGTCGTGTGCATGCACGCCGGTGAGCACGTTGATGAGCGTCGACTTGCCGGCGCCGTTCTGCCCCATCAACGTGTGGATCTCGCCGGGAAAGAGCCGGAAGTCGACCTGGTTGAGCGCCCGCACGCCCGGAAAGGACTTGCTGACGCCCGTCGTCTCGAGTATCGCGTTAGCCGCCATAGGGTGCCGTGGCTTAGTACTTGCGCTGCGGCATGATCTGCGCCGCGACGCTCTGCGGGAACACCGTTTCGTTCGTCACGATGCGCTTGGGCAACTGCTTGCCGGCCACGAGGTCCTTCACCGCGGTCATGAGCTGCGGCCCGAGCAGCGGGCTGCATTCCACGTCCACGTTGATCTTGCCCGCGACCATCGCCTGAAAGCCGCCGTGCGTGGCGTCGAACGAGACGACGCTCACGTCCTTGCCCGGCTTCATGCCCGCTTCTTCCATGGCCTGGATTGCGCCCAGTGCCATGTCGTCGTTATGCGCGTAGACCACGTTCATCTGCTTGCCGTAGGTCTTCACGAACGCTTCCATGACCTGCTTGCCGCCCGCCAGCGTGAAGTCGCCGCTCTGCGACGCGATGATCTTGAACTTCGGATCGTTCTTGATCACTTCCATCAGGCCCGCATGGCGGTCGTTCGCGGGCGCGGAGCCCACCGTGCCCTGCAATTCGACGATGTTGATAGGGCCGGCGTCGTTGCGATAACGGTCTTCCAGCCACTTGCCCGCGCGCCGGCCTTCTTCGAGGAAGTCGGAGCCGATCATCGTGGTGTAGAGCGACTGGTCTTTCACGTCGATGGAACGGTCGGTGAGAATCACCGGAATGCCGGCCGCTTTCGCTTCGGTCAGCACCGGCTCCCAGCCGGATTCGACCACGGGCGAAAACGCGATCACGTCCACCTTTTGCGCGATGTACGAACGAATCGCCTTGATCTGGTTTTCCTGTTTCTGCTGGGCATCCGAGAATTTCAGATTGATGCCCGCTTCCTTCGCGGCGCTCTTGATCGAGACCGTATTGGCGGTGCGCCATGCGCTTTCGGCGCCGACCTGCGCAAAGCCGAGCGTGATCTTTTTCTCGTCCGCATGGCTGCTGACAGCGGTCAGCGCGAATGCGGCGGCAAGCAGCACGCGAAGCGTCATGCGTTTCGTGGGTTCCATGGGGTGTGTCTCCGGTTCGTGTCGTTGGTATCCGGCACCGCCGTTCGCGTCCTGAGTCGGGTCTATGTGCCCGACAGCGGCAAGCACCGGTTCCTGCAGGCCCTGCTGTGACTGCTGTGTTGCCGACTGCTGATTGCTGCCCTGGTGTTGCCTGTTTGTTGCCTGGGTGTCGCCTGGGTGTTGCCTGGGTGTTGCCTGTTAATCCTGTAATGCCGGATGTCTTGTGGCCGCGTTATTGCTGGCTCGATTCCGGCTTTCTTCTGCGCTTTTTTTCTCAGGTTCTGTGAGTCTGCTTCGGTCATTTTTCATCCCGAAATGTGGCATGGTCAGGATGATTAATAGACATACTATATTCACCGAAACAGCCGCATGTGATCCGTGTTTTCCCCACCTAGCGCGAATAAATAGTCATGCTATTTGTTGATAAGGACGGCAATAAATTGCCGTCGTCCCACCATTTGCGCCCCGCGTTGCAGCATCGGAAAAATGGACCCTTCCCATGACAGATAAAACCCGCAAGCTGCGTTCGGCCGAATGGTTCGGCAGCGCCGACAAAAATGGCTTCATGTACCGCAGCTGGATGAAAAACCAGGGCATTCCGGACCACGAATTCGCAGGCAAGCCGATTATCGGCATCTGCAATACGTGGTCGGAACTCACGCCGTGCAACGCGCATTTCCGCAAGCTCGCGGAGCACGTGAAGCGCGGCATCTACGAAGCCGGTGGTTTCCCCGTGGAATTTCCGGTCTTTTCGAACGGCGAATCGAATCTGCGGCCCACGGCGATGTTCACGCGCAACCTTGCGAGCATGGACGTGGAAGAGTCGATTCGCGGCAACCCCATCGACGCGGTCGTGCTGCTCGCCGGCTGCGACAAGACCACGCCCGCGCTGCTGATGGGCGCCGCGAGCTGCGACGTGCCGGCCATTCTCGTCACGGGCGGGCCAATGCTCAACGGCAAGCATGAGGGCCACGACATCGGCTCGGGCACCATCGTCTGGCAGTTGAGCGAGGCCGTGAAAGCGGGGCGCATTTCGCTCGACGAATTCATGTCCGCGGAGGCGGGCATGTCGCGCTCGGCCGGCACCTGCAACACGATGGGCACGGCTTCCACGATGGCCTGCATGGCCGAGGCGCTGGGCGTCACGCTCCCGCACAACGCGGCGATTCCGGCCGTGGACGCGCGCCGCTACGTGATGGCGCATCTCTCCGGCATGCGCATTGTCGACATGGTGTGGGACGACCTGCGAATCTCGAAACTGCTCACGCGCGCAGCCTTCGAAAACGCCATTCGCGTGAACGCGGCGATTGGCGGCTCGACCAACGCGGCCATTCATCTGAAGGCAATTGCCGGCCGCGTGGGCGTGCCGCTCGAACTGGACGACTGGACGCGCATTGGCCGCCACACGCCCACCCTCGTCGACCTGCAACCGTCAGGGCGTTTTCTGATGGAGGAGTTCTATTACGCGGGCGGTCTGCCCGCGGTGCTGCGACGCCTGGGCGAAGCCGGGCTCCTGCCGCATCCCGACGCGCTCACCGCGAACGGCAAGACGCTGTGGGACAACGTGCGCGCGGCGCCGAACTACAACGACGAAGTGATCCGCCCGCTCGACAAGCCGCTCGTGGCGGACGGCGGCCTGTGCGTGCTGCGCGGCAATCTCGCGCCGAACGGCGCGGTGCTGAAGCCGTCCGCAGCGACGCCTGAACTGCTCAAGCATCGCGGCCGCGCGGTGGTGTTCGAAAACCTCGAAGACTACAAGGCGCGCATCGCCGACCCGGCGCTCGACGTGGACGCGAATTCCGTGCTCGTCATGAAGAACTGCGGTCCGAAGGGTTACCCCGGCATGGCCGAGGTCGGCAACATGGGTCTGCCGCCGAAGCTCCTGCGCGAAGGCGTGAAAGACATGGTGCGTATTTCGGATGCGCGCATGAGCGGCACGGCGTATGGCACGGTGGTGCTGCACGTCGCGCCGGAAGCACGCGCGGGCGGCCCGCTTGCCATCGTGCGCGACGGCGACTGGATCGAACTGGACTGCGAGACCGGCCGCCTGCATCTCGACATCACGGACGCCGACATGACCGCGCGCCTCGCGCAATGGAAAGCGGCGCAGCAAACGCTGCTCGCCGACACGAGCGGCTATCGCAAGCTTTACGTCGAACACGTGTTGCAGGCCGACGAAGGCTGCGACTTCGATTTCCTCGTGGGGTGCCGCGGGGCGGAAGTGCCCCGCCATTCGCACTAGATGTGCAATTAGATGTGGACGGGGCCGAGCACGCTGTCGGCATCCGCGCGTGCGTTTTCGAGCTGCACGAGGCTCGCGTGGCGCGCGCCTAGCGGGTCGCGGTTTTGCAGCGCCGTGAGTATCGCCTTGTGACGCGGCAGCGAAAGGGCGTGCGTGTCCGGATGGCGGCTCGTCAGCTTGATGGATTCCGATAACGCGAGCGACAGCATGTTGCCGATGTAGGCCAGCATGTCGTTGTGCGTGGCCGCCATGATGGCGCGGTGAAATTCGAGGTCGGGCGCGAGCAGGTCGCCCACCGTGGGTGCGTGCTCCATGCGTTCGAAGGCGGAGCCGATGCGCTTGAGGTCTTCGTCCGTGGCTGCCGTGGCCGCGAGCGCTGCGGCGGCCGGCTCGATGATGCGGCGCACGGCGAGCAGCGAATGGAAGAACGCGCTTTCCGGCACGCTGTTGATGGTCCAGTAGAGCACGTCCGGGTCCAGCATGTGCCATTCTTCGCGCGGCCGCACCACGCTGCCCACGCGCGGCTTCGACACCACCAGCCCCTTCGCCACCAGCACGCGCGTCGCCTCGCGCAGCACGGGCCGGCTCACGCCATAGGTTTCGCAGAGCATCGGTTCGGCGGGCAGCCGTTCGCCGGGCTTGAGCTTGCCGCTGACGATTTCGATGCCGAGCTCCTGCACGATGCGGGCGTGCATGCTCTTGCGGTTCTGAAGATGCCGGTAGTCCATGGTGTCCAGAGGGGGGGCGTACTGCCGCCGCTTGCCTTCCCATGCAAGCGCCGCGATGGCTGTTTGCTTTGGGTGAATCGTTGCGACGTTCGCCTCGATTGCCGATGTTGCTGTCCGCGCTTCGCCGTCCTGCAACAGCCGGTGACGCCACGGGGTAGCGCTGCAACAGCATAGCACGCAGGTTTTTGCGCGCCGGCGCGCCTTTCGCCGTCTTTCGCCGTGTCTTGCCGTGGCTCGCCGTACGTCGCCGTGTGCTGCCTTGTCCGCAGCCGCGCGAAACGGCGGCATCCGTCGAGGCGTCACGCTCGCTGGAACGCCGATGCGCAGCGGCGGCTCGCAAAACGCAGTGGCCCGCTTGCTGTTGAGCTTTTTTCAGAATGCCTGAGCGGACGCGTTCGTACCATCGGGAGCATCCCGTCTTTTGTCGATAAAAGCCGATGCCTTTCCTTCGCAACGCCTGGTACGTGGCCGCCTTCAGCAGCGAGGTGAAACCCGACGTGCCGCTTGCGCGCACGCTGCTCGACCAGCCCATCGTCTTCTTTCGCGATTCCGCGGGCGCGCCCGTGGCGCTCGACGACCGCTGCCCGCATCGCTTCGCGCCGCTTTCGCGCGGGCGGTGCGTGGACGGCGCGATCGAATGTCCGTATCACGGGCTGCGCTTCGGCGCGGCGGGCGAATGCACGCACAATCCGCACGGCGACGGGCGCGTGCCCGCGGGCGCGAAGGTGCGTGACTACCCGCTGCTCGAGCGCTACGGCGCGGTCTGGATCTGGCCCGGCGACCCGGCGCGCGCCGAGGCGAGCGCGTTGCCCGACTTCGGCTTTCTGGATCCGGCACATCGCTACACGAGCGAAGGCTATCTGCGCACGCAGGCGCACTATCAGCTGAGCGTCGACAACCTGCTCGACCTGAGCCACTTCCAGTTCCTGCACCCCGGCACGCTCGGCAGCGACGCCATGGCGCGCGGCAACGTCCAGTTCGCAAGCGACGACGAGACCGTCTGGGTCAGGCGCGAGGCGCACCGCGAGATCGTGCAGCCGTTCATGGCACGCTCGTTCGGCGTAGCGGAGGGCGCGAGTGTCGACCGCTGGTTCGACGTGCGCTGGAATGCGCCGGGGCTGCTGGCCATCGCCGTGGGCCTCAACGAAACGGGCGCGCCGCCGGAAAACGCGCGGGTCTCGCCGTCGGCCCACTGGCTCACGCCGGAAACGACCACCACCACGCACTACTTTTTCTCGTTCGGGCTGCCGCGCGAGATGGGCGAAGCGGGCCAGGCGATCGTCGATCAAGCGATCGAAGGAATCATGGAGCCCTTCAGGAACGAGGACCTCCCGATGCTCGAAGCGCAGCAGCGTGCGATCGGCGATCGCGACTTCTGGTCGATGCAGCCGGCGATGCTGACCATCGACAAGGGCGCCGTGCGCGCGCGCCGCATCATGGAAGCGAAGCTTGCCCGCGAAGCGGCGGGCGGGGAGGGCGCGGCGGGCGCTACGGATGCCGGCGCGTCGTTGGCCGGTCAACGGCCTGCTGCGCAGGGCGCTCCACAGCAGTCCGCTCCACAGCAACCCGGTCCACAGCCCGCTTCACAGCCGGACTCGCCGGCCAACCACGCCACCTCGCAAGGCCCAAACGATCCGGCCCATTCCGACGACCCAGCCGCGGCGTTCTGGAAGATGCTCAACCTTGCCTAGCCACGAGCCCGCATGACGGCCACGCTCAGTTCGTTTCTCGCCGACGACGCCACGCGGTCCATGGCCGCGCTGCAACGCTATGTCAACGCGCCGGACCCCGACGCGGTATTTCTGGACGACATGCTGGAGCGCATCGAGGCCGCCCGCCGTCAGCCTTATCCCCCGCGTTCCCCGCGGCCTCGCACCGGCCGCGCGCTGCGCGTGCTGCTGTTGAGCTACGCGGGCGCGGGCAACACGGGCGCGGACCTGCGGACCATCCAAACCATCCGCCACCTGCAACGTCTGTTCAGCGAGCGCGACGACCGCGGCGAGGGCTTGAGGATCGAACTCTTTGCACTGGGCGATCTCTTCGATCACCCGGTGCTGGCCGCCACCCCGCGCATGCCCGTGCAGTTGCCCTACGTGCCCGATGCGTTCGCCGCCGCCATACCCGACTACGACCTCGTGCTCAACGTGGAAGGGTCCACCTACACGTCGAAATTCTCGGACTCGCTCTCGGGCATGCTGATCGGCGGCGTCGCGCTGGCGAGCGTGGCCGGGGCGGCGGGAGCGACCGGGGCGCCCGCCGCAGCGAACGGCGATGCGCAGGTCAGAGGCGTCGCATGGGGCATCGACAGCGGCGAGATGACGGACGCCCTGGCCCGCTTCGCGCGGGCGGCGGCAACAACAGGCGCGCACATCTTCTGCCGCAACGACGCGGCGCGCGAGCACCTGGCGTCGCTCGACATCGCCTCGCTGCCGGGCGCGGACTGCGCCTGGAGCTGGACGCCGGTGCGCACCGCGCGCGTGGCGGCGTTGCCGGCGAACTATGTGGCGCTGTGTCCGAACAATCCGTTCTGGTGGCCCGTCACCGCGGACGTGGCGCGGGCGAAGGCGCTCGACGCCCAGCGCGCAAGCTCCCCGCTGCGCTACGGCCCGTTTCATTTCCACACGTGGGACGATGCGCGGGAGGCGGCGTACGAGGCCTATGTCGAACGCTTCGCCGGACTGGCCGAACGCTTTCGCAAGCAAGGCTTTCCGCCCGTGCTGGTGGCCATGGAGCGGCTCGACCGGGCTGCCTGCGAAGCCATCGCGGCGCGTGTGCCCTTCGACGTGCCGATCATGGCGCGGGGCACCGCGACGCTGGACGACGTCGCAGGCACCGTGGCCCATGCCGCGCGTGTGGTGACGACGCGCTACCACGCGGCCGTGGTGGCGATTGCGAGCCGCGTGCCGGTGTTCGGTCTTTCGATGGACGCGCGCATCGACCGGCTGCTGACCGAAGGCGGGTTTCCCGGCTGGTTCGCGCGCTGCACGGACCCGGACGGCGGCGAACGGGCGCTTGCGCGCCTCTGCCAGCCGCAACCCGCCATCGATGCGCTGCGCGACGCCTACGCCTTGCTCGCAAGACGCGAGCAGATGCGGCTCGACCAGATGGGCGAATGGCTCGCGGCGGCCGTGGGCCAGCGGTAGAGCCTCGAACCGGTAATCCCGGCGGGCCCGACGCCGTGTACGAACGCATAATCGTCTGATCAGCCCGACACCGTCTGGTACCGCACCCTGCGCCGCCGAAAGGGCGAAATCGGCCAGAGAACCCCGCTACTTCGAGGCATTGGCCCGGCGCCTGGCGGCGTATCGTGTCATCAACGTTCTTCGGAATGTTTCCTCGGAATACTGACCACCCCGGGTCAGAATTCTTTACGCCGGCACTGCCGGCGTTTTTTTTGCTGACGCGGTCAGGCACCGCCCACGCGGTTCGGTGCCGGCACGTCTGCGCGCGGTCCCGCTTCAAGTTTGCGTGCCGCAGGCCGTAAACTTCAGGGGAATCCTGCACCTGCAGGCTGGCATCCGCCCTTTGTCTGTTTCCCGCTATGGCCGCCGTTTCAGTCGCTCTCGCCTCCACCGCGCTTTTCGGCTTGCTGATGCTCGTGTTGCTCGGCTCGCTGTTGCGCTCCGGCGTGCCGGGCGTGCTCGAATGGTTCGCCGCCAACGCCGTGCTCACGGCCGCGTTGCCGCTGCTGCTCGCGCGCGGCCGCATTTCCGATGTTGTTTCCGTCCTGGTGGCCAACTTCCTCGTGGCGTTGGCGGGGTCGGTGCTGTACGCCGGATTCGCGCGTTTTCTCGGGCGCCCCGTGCGCTGGCCCTGGCTGCTGCTCGTTACCCTTTCAACCGTTCCCGCGCTTGCGTACTGGCGCTACGCCGTGGACAGCATCCCGGCGCGCGTGATGGTCTCCACGTTCTTCACCGCGGCCATCTGCTTTGCGACCGCCGTTCTCGTGGCGCGCAACCGCGAAGCCGATCGGGCGCGCTATCCGTACGTGGTGACGGTGGTGCTGGCAACGATCTTCGGGCTCTGCCAGCTGGCGCGCGGGCTCTACTTCAGCGCGCTGCCGGGCGCGTCGAGCCCGCTCATGTTCACCACCAACATCAACGTCATCCTGCTGTGCGTGGGCGCGGCCATCATGCCGGTGATGTCGATGTGCGCGATGCTGATGGTGCACGACGCACTGCTGGCCGATGCGCGCAAGGCCGTGAATCACGACTTCCTCACGGGCGCGCTGTCGCGCACGGGCTTTCAGGCGATGGCGCGCAAGTGCTTCGCCGAAGCGGACCAGCACGGCGCGCCGCTGTCGCTCCTGATTGTCGATCTGGACCGTTTCAAGACGATCAACGACACCTTCGGCCATGCTGGGGGCGACAGCGTGCTGCGCGAGTTCGCGGCGCTCACGCGCGTCCACCTGCGCCGCGACGATGCGCTGGCGCGGCTGGGCGGCGAAGAGTTCGCGATCCTGCTGCCGCGCACGGCGCTCGCGGACGCCCGGCGCGTGGCCGAGCGCCTGCGCAGCGAAGCGAGCCGGCACGCCGTGAGCACCGACGCCGGCCCATGCCGCTACAGCATCAGCGGCGGCCTCGCGATGCGCGAGCAGGGCGAGACGCTGGATCGCCTGACCACGCGTGCCGACCGCGCGTTGTACGCGGCGAAGCTCGCGGGCCGCGACCGCGTCTGCCTGCACGAAGCGCCGCTCGAGCAGCCGGCGGCCTTCGGATCGCCGACATGACGGACGAGATGAGCGGGATGAGCGGGATGGGCGGTGACATCGGCAGCGGCGGCGGTGCCCCTCCGTGTCCGGCCGCGGGCGGGTTTGCGTCCCACGCCAACTTCGCCTAAAGTTCTGCCGCGTCGTGCCGATATGGAGTTGCGCCACACCCTTATCCGCGGCGCTGGCCGAAGCTCGGCGCCGGGGTGAACCGCAGGTCCTCCAGCGTATTCGGCGGCACGCTGGCCTGTGCTTCTGCGTCGTCAAGTGGACCACCGGCTTTCCCCAACCGTAGCGGGACGACGCCAGGACGTCGCGCCAGCGCATCAGGGTGCATCAGGTGAAGCTCAGGTGAAAAACGCGAACGAAACCTACACGCTGCCGCGTGGCCGTCTGGCGACGTGGCTCACCGAGCCGGGACAGGAGACGCCGCGCGACATCCGCGTCGAACTGGTCGGCACGCTGTTCGGCACGATGCCGATCTTCTTCGGCGGCGTGTTCAATACCATCGCCGTCGCCTGGGTGCTCGCGGCGCGCCATCCCACTGTCCTGTTCCGCCTGTGGCTCGTTGCCGAAATCGTCGTGTGCATGACGCGCTGGGGCGTGCTCGTGATCGCGCGGCAACGCGCGAAGCAAGGCAAACCCACGCCGACCGATCTCTACATCAGCCTTGCGCCGCTCTGGGGCGCCACCGTGGGCTATGGCGCGTTCGTGAGTGCGATCAGCGGCGACTGGGTGGCGGCCACGCTCTCGTTCCTGTCCGCGGCCGCCATGGTGGGCGGCATCTGTTTTCGCAACTTCGCGGCGCCGCGCCTCGTGGCCGTGATGATCTTCCTGTCGCTCGGGCCGTGCTGCATCGGCGCGCTGCTGGCGGGCCAGAAGGTGCTGCTGCTCACGCTCGTGCAGATCCCGTTTTATCTCTTCGCGATGAGTGCGGCGGCGCGGCGCCTCAACGCGATGCTTATCACCACCATGAAGGCCGAGCGCGAAAACGACCGGCGCGCGCGTCACGACGGGCTCACGGGTCTCTTGAACCGCACCGGTCTCTTCCACGCCGCGCGCAACGGCTGGGGGACGGGCGCCCGCATGCAGCCCGGCATGATGCTGCTGTATCTGGACCTCGACGGCTTCAAGCCCGTCAACGACGCCTACGGCCACGAAGCGGGCGACACGCTGCTCGTGCAGGTAGCCGAACGGCTGCGTGCGCTGGCAGGCAAGCACGCGCTCGTGGCGCGCCTTGGCGGTGACGAATTCGTGATTCTCGACGACGGCGCCGCGTTCCCGGGCAAGGACGGCCCACACCAGTTCGCCCACGCCATGGCGCGCGAGATCGCGAAGCCGTTCGAGCTAGCGCCGGGCATCACGGCGCAGGTGGGCGCGAGTATCGGCATGGCGACCGTGCCGGACGACGCCACGAACATCGACGCCGTCCTGCGCCTTGCCGACGCCGCGATGTACGACGCGAAGCGCAAGCGCAAGAAGGACGAGCGGGGCGGGGGGCAGCGGCCGTCGGCTTCCGAAGCCGGCGCCGAATCCATCTCGTCCACGGACGCGGGACGTTGAGACGCGCCATGCCGGGTGGCGTGCGCGGCCGCGGTTCTTGCGCGGCTCAGTCTTCGCGTCAGTCCACCACGCCCACCCGATACCGGGTGGTCTGCCGATACGTCTCGCCGGGCCGCAGCACGACGCGCTCGCGGCTTTCCATGTTGATCTCGTTGGGAAACGCCGCGGCCTCCAGACACAGGCCCGCGTGCCGCCGATACACCGTGCCGTTGCGCCCCGGCTCGCCTTCCAGATAGTTGCCCGTATAGAACTGCAGTCCGCGCTCGTTGGTGGACACGACGAGTTCGCGCCCGCTGCCCGGGTCGTAGGCGCGCGCCACCTCGCGCACCGTGAATGCATTCGCGTCGGCGCCCGCGCCCGCAGGCTCGCGCAGGATGTAGCAATGGTCGAAGCCGCCCGCGCGGGCCAACTGCGCATGCGGCCAGTCGAGCCGCGCACCCAGCGGCGCGCTGTGGCGGAAGTCGAACGCGTTGCCCGCCACGTCGGCGCGCTCGATGGGAATCAGCTCCGCGTTCACTTCGAAGAACGCGTCGGCGTCGATCGTCATCACGTGGCCGCGAATGTCCGTGCCGGGCTGGCCCGTGAGGTTGAAGTAGCCGTGGCTCGTGAGGTTGAGCGGCGTGGGCGCGTCGGTGAGCGCCTCGTAGTCGAGGGTGAGCGTGCCGTCGTCGTCGAACGTGTAGCGCACCTGCACGCTCACGTTGCCCGGAAATCCGGCGTCGCCTTCGGGCGAATCGAGGCGCATGACGAGCGCGTCGCCGTCTTCCGTCACGTCCCACATCGCCCGATGAAAGCCGTGCGAGCCGCCGTGCAGCAGGTTGTTGCCCTCGTTGCGGTCGAGCGCGTATTCGATGCCGTCCAGCGTGAAGCGCGCGTTGGCGATGCGGTTGGCCCAGCGGCCCACGAGCCCGCCCATGTAGGCGCCGCTCGCGAGATATTCGGCGGGCGTGTCGTGGCCGAGCAGGATGTCGCCTAGGCGGCCGGTACGGTCGGGCACGTGCCACGAGACGAGCGTGGCGCCCAGGTCGCTGATGGCCACCTTCATGCCGTGCGCGTTGCGCAGCGTGAAGAGCGTGACCGGCTCGCCGTCGGGCAGCGTGCCCCAGGGTTCGGAAGTCAGTTGCGCGGTTCGGATCATGGAGTCTGCAGATTCGGATAAGACAGGGACGGACGGTTGCAACGACAGGGCGGCCCTGTATGGCCCTTATGGTGGTTATGGCCGTTATGGCGGTTATGGCGCCACCGCGGACCTCGCGCGTTCCTGATACTCGCGCGGCGTGCAGCCCAGTTCGCGGCGGAATACGGCATACATGTACTGCAGCGACGTGAACCCGCAACGCACGGCCACTTCCGCGCTCGATGCATCGCCCTTCACGAGCATCGCCTTGGCCGCGTCGAGCTTGTAGCGCAGTATCTCCTGGTGCACCGTGCACTGCATCTCACGCCGAAAATATTCCTCTAGCGAAGAACGCGACACGCCCACGTGGTCGGCCACCTGTTCGGTGCGAATGCCCTGGCACGCGTACTGCCGGATGAAGTGGCGCGCGCGCTTCACGTACTGGCTCGCGAGCGGCTGGTACTTCGTCGATTCGAGCACGTTGATGCCCACCGGCGGCACGAGCACGCGGTGGCCGGGAAAGCGCGCGCCGTGCAGCATCTTGTGCAGCAGGTGCGCGGCGGTGCGGCCCATCTCTTCGGTACCCTGAATTACTGATGAAAGCTGGATGCGCGTCAGCGTGCGCGTGAGCGGATCGTTGTCGATGCCGATGATCGCCACTTCCTCGGGCACCGGAATGCCCGCGATCAGACACGCCTGGAGCAGGTGCCGCGCGCGGGCGTCCGTGACGGCGAGAATGCCGACCGGCTTCGGCAGGCGTTCGAGCCAGGCCGCGAGTTGCTCGGTGGCGTGGTTCCAGTCCGGCGCGCTGGTGGTCAGGCCGCGATAGATTTCCGCTTCCATGCCTTCGGCCTGCGCGAGCCGCTCGAAGGCGAGTTCGCGCTGCTGCGCCCAGCGGTTGGTGGGCGACTCGGGCAGGCTGTAGCAGGCCATGTGCTGCAACCCCGCGCCCAGCAGGTGGTTGACGGCGAGCGAGATGAGCTTGGCGTTGTCGGTGGCGATGTACGGCAGGTTCGGCGGGTACTGGGCAGCGTCTTCATACGACGAGCCCACCGCGACGAGCGGCAGCGTGCAGTCGGCGAGCACTTCGCATACGGCGGGGTCGTCGAAGTCCGCGATGATGCCGTCGCCGTCGAAGTGCTCGATGCCCGCGAGGCGGCAGCGGAAGTCCTCTTCCAGAAAGAGATCCCACGCCACACGCGTGGAGCGCAGATAGTCGCCAATGCCTGTGATGATCTCGCGGTCGTACACCTTGTTCGCATTGAACAGCAGCGCGATGCGGTGCGTCTTCTGGGGCGTCGGGTGTCGGATCGTGCTCGGCATGATGGTGGATGGGCACGGCGCGAACTGAAGCACAGCGCGCGGCTCACCCTTGTCTCCTGTCTTTGTCCGGTTCCCGGTTTCGCCTTACCTGTTGACCTGCCTGCCCGGCAGGAACAAGCGAAGCGTCCGGCGGTTTTAAGCGTCTCGCTATTTTAGGCGTCTTGCGCATTCGTGCCGAACATGGCGATGACGTTTGGCGGGAAACATCACGGGCGCTGTGAAATTTCGCAATTGTCGGCGGCGGGCCTGCGCTGGCAGCATGGCCGCACCTTATCGAACGGCGCCCACGGCATGTCCACCTCATGCCCAACGCGCGCCGTGCCGCACCTGCTGTAACCGCTGCGGCGCAACATGACAATGGAGACGCCATGTCCTACTTCGAGCACATCCCGCCCGTCCGTTACGAAGGTCCGCAGTCCGAGCATTCGCTCGCCTATCGCCATTACAACCGCGAGAAGCGCGTGCTCGGCAAGACGATGGAAGAGCATCTGCGCATCGCCGTCTGCTACTGGCACACCTTCGTGTGGCCCGGCGTCGACATCTTCGGGCAAGGCACCTTTCACCGCCCGTGGCAGCAACCGGGCGACGCCATGGAGCGCGCGCAGCAAAAGGCCGACCACGCCTTCGAGTTCTTCACGAAGCTCGGCGTGCCGTACTACACGTTCCACGACACCGACGTCGCGCCCGAAGGCGAGAACATTCGCGACTATGTAGAGAACTTCGCGCGCATGACGGACTACCTCGCGCGCAAGCAGCAGGACAGCGGCATGAAGCTGCTGTGGGGCACGGCCAACCTGTTCTCGCATCCGCGCTACGCCGCGGGCGCCGCGACGAACCCGAACCCCGAGATGTTCGCGTATGCCGCGACCCAGGTGAGCCACGCGCTCGACGCCACGCACAAGCTGGGCGGCGACAACTACGTGCTGTGGGGCGGCCGCGAAGGCTACGACACGCTGCTCAACACCGACCTCGTGCGCGAGCGCGAGCAGTTCGCGCGCTTTCTCAACATGGTGGTGGAGCACAAACACCGTATCGGCTTCAAGGGCACGCTCCTCATCGAGCCGAAGCCGCAGGAACCCACCAAGCATCAGTACGACTACGACGTGGCCACGGTACACGGCTTTCTCACCCAGTACGGATTGCAGAACGAAATTCGCGTGAACATCGAGGCGAATCACGCCACGCTCGCGGGTCACTCGTTCCATCACGAGATTGCGATGGCGTTCGCGCTCGGCATTTTCGGCAGCGTGGATGCGAACCGCGGCGACCCGCAGAACGGCTGGGACACGGACCAGTTCCCCAACAGCGTCGAAGAAATGACGCTCGCGTTCTACGAAATCCTGCGGCACGGCGGATTCACCACGGGCGGCATGAACTTCGACTCGAAGGTACGCCGCCAGAGCGTGGACGCCGAAGACCTGTTTTACGGCCACGTGGGCGCCATTGACCTGCTCGCGCTCGCGCTGGAACGCGCGGCGGCGCTCGTGGAGAATGACCGGCTCGAACAGTTCAGGCAGCAACGCTACGCGGGCTGGGACACGGAGTTCGGCCGCAAGATTCTCTCGGGCGGCTACACGCTGCAAAGCCTCGCGGCCGAGGCGCAGCAGCGCGGCATTCACCCCGTGCACGTGAGCGGACGCCAGGAGCAGCTCGAGAACATCGTGAACCAGGCCATCTACGGCGTGCGTTGAGACGCTCCGCGCGCGAATCCGCACGCGGCAAAACAAGACACTGGGCGAGACACCATGTTCATCGGCATCGACCTCGGCACGTCGGGCGTAAAGGCCGTGCTGCTCGACCGCGACGGGCACGTGCGCTGCACGGCGACGCATGCGCTCGCCGTGTCGCGACCGCAGCCGCGCTGGTCCGAGCAGTCGCCGCACGACTGGTGGGCCGCGACTACCGCGGCGATGGAAGACCTGCTCGCGCAGGCGCAGGCAGCCGGCATCGAGCGCGCCGGCATCGAAGCCATCGGGCTTACGGGCCAGATGCACGGCGCCACGCTGCTGGATGCGAACGGCGACGTGCTGCGCCCCGCGATTCTCTGGAACGACGGCCGCTCAGATACCGAATGCGTCGAACTCGAAGCCGCGGTGCCGCAGTTGCATCAGATCGCCGGCAACCTCGCGATGCCCGGTTTCACGGCACCCAAGCTGCTGTGGGTGCGCAAGCACGAGCCCGATTGCTTCGCGCGTATCGCGAAAGTGCTGCTGCCGAAGGACTATCTGCGCTATCGCCTCACGGGCGGCTTCGCGACGGACCCCTCCGATGCAGCGGGCACGCTCTTGCTCGACGTGGCGAAGCGCGATTACGGCGACGTGCTGCTCGCGGCCTGCGGGCTCTCGCGCGAGCAGATGCCGGACGTGTTCGAAGGCAATCGCGTGACGGGCACGCTCACGCCCGAGCTTGCGCGCGCATGGGGGCTGCGCGAAGTGCCGGTGGCGGCGGGCGGCGGCGACAACGCCGCGGGCGCCGTGGGCGTGGGCATCGTGAAGCCGGGGCAGGCGATGCTGTCGCTGGGTACGTCCGGCGTCTATTTCGCGGTGTCGGACGGTTTTCTCGCGAACCCGGCGTCGGCCGTGCATAGCTTCTGTCATGCGCTGCCGCGCACGTGGCATCTCATGTCCGTGATGCTCAATGCGGCGGGCTGTCTCGACTTCTGCGCGCGCCTGACGGGCTACGCCGACGTAGCCGCGCTGCTCGCCGATGCCGAGGCGCATGCGGGCCGTGCGCACCCCTGGTTCCTGCCCTATCTGAGCGGCGAACGCACGCCCTGGAACAACGTGAACGCGCGCGGCGTGTATCACGGCATGACGCCCGACACGAACCGCGTCGACCTCGCCAACGCCACGCTGGAAGGCGTCGGGTTCGCGCTGCTCGACGGCATGGACGCCTTGCATGCGGCCGGCCTCGTGCCCGACGAGATCACGCTGGTGGGCGGCGGTTCGCGCAGCCCGTACTGGACGCAGATGCTCGCCGACATCGCGGGCCGCACGCTCACGCTGCGCGCGGGCGGCGAGGTGGGCCCGGCACTAGGCGCGGCGCGCCTCGCGCATCTCGCCGTGGAGCCGGGTGCGTCGCTCGAAGCGGTGTGTCCCACGCCGCCCGTTACCGCGGTGCGCGAACCCAACGGGAGCCGCCACGCGTGGTACAGCGACACGCGCCGGCCCGTGTTTCGTGCGTTGTATCGCGCGCTGGAGCCGGTGTTCGCCGCGACGGCGTAGCCCGCGCGCAGCAGTGAAGAAGCAGTAACGCGTCGCGCGAAGGGCCGCGCGGCGCCGCAAGACGGCATTACATCAACGACCATAAACAGGAGTGAGACATGAAACCCGTACTGCGTGCTACCCGTCGTTCCGTTCTGGCTTCGCTGCTATGCACCGCCATGGCCGCGAGCCTGTCGCTCGTTGCACCGCTTGCGCATGCGAGCAAAGACCATCCCGAAATCGGCTTCTGCATCGACGATCTGCGCGTGGAGCGCTGGTCGCGCGACCGCGACTACTTCGTGGCCGCCGCGCAGAAGCTGGGCGCCACCGTTTCCGTGCAGTCCGCGGATGCGAGCGAAGAGCGCCAGATCTCGCAGATCGAAAACCTGATTTCGCGCGGCGTCGACGTGATTGTGATCGTGCCGTTCAACTCGAAGACGCTCGGCAACGTGGTGGCCGAAGCGAAGAAGGCCGGCATCAAGGTGGTGTCGTACGACCGCCTGATTCTGGATGCCGACGTGGACGCCTACATCTCGTTCGACAACGAGAAGGTGGGCGAACTGCAGGCGCAGGGCGTCTATAACGCGAAGCCGAAGGGCAACTACTTCCTGCTGGGCGGCGCCCCTACCGACAACAACGCGAAGATGCTGCGCGAAGGGCAGTTGAAGGTGCTCAAGCCCGCTATCGATCGTGGCGACATCAAGGTGGTGGGCCAGCAGTGGGTGCCGGAGTGGAGCGCGTCCACCGCGCTGCGCATCATGGAAGACGCGCTCACCGCGAACAACAACAAGATCGACGCCGTGGTCGCCTCGAACGACGGCACCGCGGGCGGCGCGATCCAGGCGCTGGCCGCGCAACACCTGGCGGGCAAGGTGCCCGTCTCAGGCCAGGACGCGGATCTTGCCGCCGTGAAGCGCGTGATCGCGGGCACGCAGACCATGACGGTCTACAAGCCGCTCAAGCTGATTGCAGGCGAAGCCGCGAAGCTCGCCGTGCAACTCGCGAAGGGCGAAAAGCCGGCGTACAACGCGCAGTACGACAACGGCAAGAAGAAGGTGGATACGGTCCTGCTGCAACCCACGCTGCTCACGAAGAGCAACGTCGATGTGGTGGTGAAGGACGGCTTCTATACGCAGGCACAACTCGCGAGCCAATAACAAGGCGATAAGCAAGGTAGTAAGCGGGCAGGGGGCAGGCACTCGCTGCAGGCGCGCCGTTGTGCGCCTGTAGCGAGCCTGATGCTGCTGTCGTATCCCCTCAGTGAGGCAAAAGCGAATGGAGCAACCACTGCTGACGATGCGCGGCATCGTCAAGGCTTTCTCGGGCGTCAAAGCGCTGTCGGGTATCGATCTCACCGTGCATGCCGGCGAATGCGTCGGCCTGTGCGGCGAGAACGGCGCCGGCAAATCGACGCTCATGAAGGTGCTTTCGGGCGTGTATCCGCACGGCACATGGGAAGGCGAGATCCTTTGGGAAGGCAAGCCGCTCAAAGCCGCGAACGTGCGCGATACGGAGCACGCGGGCATCGTCATCATCCACCAGGAACTCATGCTCGTCCCCGAGCTTTCGGTGGCCGAGAACATCTTCCTCGGCAACGAAATCACCCTGCCGGGCGGCCGCATGAACTATGCGGCCATGTATCAACGTGCCGACGAACTGCTGCGCAGCCTCAACATAGAAGGCATCAACGTGGCGCAGCCCGTCATGAACTACGGCGGCGGCCACCAGCAGCTCATCGAGATCGCGAAGGCGCTCAACAAGCGCGCGAAGCTGCTGATTCTGGACGAGCCGTCGTCGTCGCTCACGGCGTCGGAAACGCGCATCCTGCTCGACATCGTGCGCGACCTGAAGCGGCGCGGCGTGGCATGCGTCTACATCTCGCACAAGCTCGACGAAGTGGAGGCCGTGTGCGACACCATCACGGTGATCCGCGACGGCCGGCACGTGGGCACGGCGCCCATGAGCACGCTCACCACCGAACGCATCATCCAGATGATGGTGGGCCGCGAGATCACGCAGCTCTTTCCGCGTGAAGAACACACCGTGGGCGAGGTCGTGTTCGAGGCGCGCAACGTCACCTGCTTCGACGTCACCAACCCGCGCAGAAAGCGCGTGGACGACGTGTCGTTCGCGGTGCGGCGCGGCGAGATTGTGGGTGTGGCTGGGCTGGTGGGGGCGGGGCGCACGGAGCTCATGCAGGCCGTGTTCGGTGCATATCCGGGCACGAGCAGCGCCACCGTGATACTCGAAGGCAAGCCGCTCAAGGTGCGCTCGCCGCTCGATGCGATTCGCGCCGGCATCGCGATGGTGCCCGAGGACCGCAAACGCCACGGCATCGTGCCCGCGCTCGGCGTGGGGCACAACATCACGCTCGCGGTGCTGGAGCGCTTTGTAAAGCGCGGGCGTATCGACGCCGCAGCCGAACTCGACGCCATCAACGCGCAGATCCGGCGCCTGTCGATCCGCACGGCGCACCCGATGCTTTCCATTGCGAGCCTTTCGGGCGGCAATCAGCAGAAGGCCGTGCTCACGAAGATGCTGATGACCGAGCCGAAGGTGCTGATTCTCGACGAGCCCACGCGCGGCGTGGACGTGGGCGCCAAGTACGAGATCTACCGGCTCATCTTCGAACTCGCGAAGCGCGGCATGGCGATCGTGATGGTGTCGTCGGAGTTGCCCGAAGTGCTGGGCATCAGCGACCGCGTGCTGGTGATCGGCGAAGGCGAGTTGCGCGGCGATTTCGTCAACGACGGCCTCACGCAGGAACGCATTCTCACCGCGGCCATTCAGCCCGCGCGGCGCCCAGCCGAAGCGGCCGGCGCCGGTCCGTTCATCACTCATACCGGAGCGAGTGCAGCATGACTCCCGACCTCACTTCATCGCCCGCGCCGTCGCCGTATGGCGCCGAACGCATCAAGCAACTGTTCGCGCGCTACAAGGTGCTCGCGCTGCTGCTCGCGGTGGCGGCCATCTGGATATTCTTTTCGGTGCTCACGCATGGCGCGTTCGTCACGCCGCGCAACGTCTCGAACCTGCTGCGGCAGATGTCGATCACGGGCATGCTCGCGTGCGGCATGGTGTTCGTCATCATCGCGGGCGAGATCGATCTTTCCGTCGGATCGCTGCTCGGTCTCCTGGGCGGCGTGGCGGCGATTCTCGACGTGAATCACCACTGGCCCGTAGCCGCGACCGTGCCCGCCGTGATGGTGCTCGGCGTGCTGGTGGGCATGTTCAACGGCTGGTGGTCCACATGGCGGCGTGTGCCGTCGTTCATCGTGGGGCTGGGCGGCATGCTCGCGTATCGCGGCATCCTGCTCGGCATCACGGGCGGCTCCACCATCGCACCCGTTTCCGACAACCTCGTGTTCATCGGCCAGGGCTACCTGCCGCGCGTGGTGGGCGATACGCTCGCGGTCGTGCTGTTCGCCGTGGTGGCGCTGCTCACGGTGCGCAACCGGCGCAATCGGCAGCACTATCAGCTTGCCGTGGTGCCGATGTGGCAGGACGTGACCAAGGTGGTCGCGGCGGGCGCCGTGCTACTCGCGTTCGTCGCCATGCTCGACCAGTACGGCGGTATTCCGGTGCCGGTGCTGCTGCTGCTTGCTTTGCTCGGCATTTTTACGTGGATCGCCACGCAGACCGTGTTCGGCCGGCGCATCTATGCGGTGGGCTCGAACCTGGAGGCCACGCGGCTCTCGGGCGTCAATACAGACCGCGTGAAGCTCGCCATCTTCGCGCTGATGGGCCTGATGTGCGCGTTCGGCGGGATCGTGAACACCGCACGGCTCGCGGCGGGATCGCCTTCGGCGGGCTCGATGGGCGAACTCGATGCGATCGCGGCGTGCTTCATCGGCGGTACGTCGATGCGCGGCGGCTCGGGCACCGTCTACGGCGCGCTGATCGGTGCGCTCGTGATGGCGAGCCTCGACAACGGCATGTCGATGCTCGACGTGGATGCGTACTGGCAGATGATCGTGAAGGGCACCATCCTCGTGCTCGCCGTTTGGATCGACGTGGTGTCGGGATCGAACCGGCGTTGATTGTTGTTTTGCCGCCGTTCCGGAGTTCTGCCTTCCTGGCTATCCCGCTTTCTGGTTTGTGGCCGCCGTCCGCGCTCGTGTCCTGGCGCGCGGCGGCCGCACGTTCTCTCTCCCTCTTCAATCGCGATCCGGTGCGCCGAGCGGAAACAGGGGCCGGTACGGACGCGCTTCTTCAACCGCGCGCGCAAACGACGGCCGCGCGAGCAGCCGTTTCCGGTAGGCGATCACGTTCGCGAACGACGCATCGATGCGATGCGTCCAGTCCGCGTAGAACAGGAAAGGCGCGGCGCCGCAGTCCGCGAGACTGAACGCGTCGCCCGCGGCCCATTCGCGTTCTGCCATGACCTTGTCGAGCCAGGCGTACGCCGTATCGAGCATCGCGCGCGCGTCCGTCACGCCGCGCGGATCGCGCTCCGCCTCCGGCCGCAGGCTGTCGTAGACGATTCTCTGCTGCGGCGTGGAAACGTAGTTATCGAAGAAGCGGTCCATGCCGCGCACCTCCAGCGCCGCGTGCGGGTCGTCGGGCAAGAGGCGCACGGGGCCGGGATAGTTGAGCTGCAGGTACTCGATGATGATGCTGGCTTCTGTGACGACGCGCTCGCCGTCCACCAGCAGCGGAAAGCGCCGCATCGGCCAGAGCGTGGCAAGCGTTTGCCCGTTCTCGGGATGCTCGGGCCCGAGCGGGCGCCATTCGAAGGGCGTGCCGTTCTCGTAGAGCGCGATCAACGCCTTCTGGCTGTAAGACGAAAAGGGGTGGGCATAGAGTTTCAGGGGCATGGCGGTTCACCGTGTCGGGTTCAGGGAGTGCGGCGTCGACGGATTCGATCAGCCGCTTCTCATGGACGACGAACGAGCCGGGCGGGAATCGACATCGCGCCACGCGTTTGTTTCTGGAACGCGACCTGTTTGAGCCGCCCCGGAACGCGCTATTATTCGCGCCATCGCGATGCGCCCGCACGGCTAGAGGCGCGGCGAGCATCGGCGGCACAGGGGACCACTCATGGAAATCAGGGAAATCATGACCACACGCGTCGTGACGGTGAGCTTCGACGACACCCTCGCGACCGTCAAACACATCTTCGATTCGGCGAAGTTTCATCACGTGCTCGTGGTGGAAGACGGCGAATTGCAGGGCGTTGTCTCGGACCGCGACCTGCTGCGCGCGCTAAGCCCGTTCATCGACAGCGTGGTGGAGGCGCCGCGCGACGTGGCGACGCTGAACCGGCGCGTGCACCAGATCATGGGCCGCAAGCCCGTGACGCTGGGCCCGGACGCGGACGTTTCAGCGGCCGTCGAGATATTTCTCGAGAAGGGCGTGTCGTGCATTCCCATCGTGCGCGACGGCATGCGGCCCGTGGGAATCGTAAGCTGGCGCGACGTGCTGCGGGCGCTGGCGCCGCGCGCGGCGCAGTGAGAGGTCGCTGCCCGATATTCCCTCATCTGTTTCGAATTTTCAGACCCACGGAGTGTAGTCAGTGATTCAACCAGGCAACGTATTCAAGGACAACCTCGCCCGCCTGCCGGGCATTGAAGGCATCACGCGCATCGATCTGATCGACGGCAAGGGCGCGGTGGTGGCCAGTATCGACAACGTGCCCGGCAAGCAGGGATCGGTGGCCGTCTACCACTACCTGCAAACGGTGTTCGACACGCTGGACGCCAGGGCCGCCGAGCACGGACTCGCCGTATTCGCCGAACACACTGAGGACGCACGCAAGCGGCCTGGGGCACATCCGAACGTGGACCGTTTGCTGGCGATCGCGGCGGGCGCGGAGCCGTTGAGTATCGGGGTGGTGAGAGGGACGTGAGGTTCGCGCGGGCCTCACACGCGGCTGTCGTGCCTTCACGCGACCTTGCGTGAAGCCGCTGCGCCGGCCGCTTCCCATCCCTCGCGTTATCGAATCAGCACCGCTTCCACGGGCCGGCGGGGAGAAAACGGCAGCGTCGACCCGTAGCCAAAGCGCAGGACGATGTCGGGCCGCCGCCCCGCCCTCCCGACAAGACCCGCCAGTTCAGCACGGAACCGCGCCACTTCAACGGGTTGATTAATGAAGGCCACCTTGATGCCGAGGCTCGTCGCAGTCAATGCGAAGCGCTGGCAAGCGCGGCCCACCCTGATCCAATGCGCCTTGTCTTCGCGGTCGCCGGCAAACACGGCAACGCCGGCTGAAGAATCGACCTGACGTGCGTATTTGTCGCTCTCGGTGCGTGCGTTGAAGAACCGCTCGAACGCGAACCGTCCAATGGCGTCCGGCAGCGCCGGGTTGCCGCTTGCTGCCGAAAAAAGGCCATCGCCTGACGTCATGGCACTGCGTGGGTTGAACCGGATCCACCGCTTCAGCTCCCGCATGAACGCCATGTCCGTCATTTGAGCGCTGTTGGCGGCAACCACGAGTTCCTTCATTCGGTCGATATCCATGCGATGGTTCAGGATAGCCAGATGAACGCCGGAGGTGTCGGCCGTTTGTTCCAGGAGCGCAAGGTGCGCGGCAGGAACGGAGCGTCGGTCGTATTCGGCGCGGGTGGATTGCCGTTTCGGAATGGCTGCGTAGAGCGGACTCGCCATCATCGGCCCCTTGACGAAGGCATAGCGTATGAGGTCTCCGTCTGGCGCGATCTGGAGTTCACCGGGCCATCCCAGCGAGGTCGCTGCGATAGCGAGGTTTTCCGCCGCGCATCCGAGGCTCACGAACAGATGATGATCGTCGGGGTCGACCGCGGGCGTTCGGCGCGAAACATCCGGCGCAATCTCAATGAACCGGTCGCCGACGCGAAACCGCCAGGGCTGCGTGTTGTGGCTGTTGGCGGCAAGCGTGGCGTAGCGGATGACGTCGCGCATGTTGGGCGGCACAGCGGGCGCTGCACGCAGGCGCCCTGCGTAGGCGTCGTAATCGGCCATCGATCCCGTCGACGACATCCACGCGGTCGCGCCGGCAGCCAGCATCAAGCCGCCCCCCGCGCCGAGGAAGAAAGTACGCCTGTTCATGTTCGCTTCCCCGTGCGTGGTGGTGACTGGTTTGTTCTGCGCTATCGGAACCTATTCGACGCCCGCGCTGCTGCTATTGATTTGTGTCAATCTGACCGAGTGTTTGTTTATCCGATGAAACGGATTTAAAGCGTTTTTTAAGCGCCTTCATTATTTCGATCACTGTACGCGGGCGCACGGAATACGGAATATTTTTTCTTTAGCGTGCGTTCTGTAGCGCGTGGACGATATTCCCAATCATCCAGAGAGAGCTGCGATGAATGTGTCGAATGATGGAGCACCCTCCGGCGCGTTCGGGCCTATAAGCGCGCAGAGCGCTCGCGCGCTCGCGGTGTCGATGGACGAATCCGGGTTCGGCGTGCTGAACGACGTTGTGTCGGCGTCCGTACTGGCAAAGCTGCGCCGCACGGTATCCGAACTGATCGAACAGGACGGCTTCAAATACTTCGCCTTCAACGGCGCGGCGTGGTGCGTGAATACCTGCCTCGGCCCGCTTTTCGACGACGTCGAACTGCTCGCCCTGTTACGCCAGCTTTATATGCTCAAGATGGGTGTGTCGCCGCCCAGCGACCGGATCTTGCCCGTCATGCGCGTACTGGCTGGTGAGCAGGGGCGGCGTCACTCGTGCAACTTTCACTACGACTCGTATGTCGTCTCGATCCTGCTGCCGGTATTGATTCCGTGCGACCCGGGCGAGCCGCCTGGCCATTTCGTGATGTTTCCGAACTTGCGCAATGCAAGGCGATCGTCGGTCGTGAACATTCTCGAAAAGCTATTGATCGAAAAGCTGCTCGCGCCCGTGTGGCGTTTAGCGTTTGTCCAGAAATGGCTGTCGGCGAAGGTCGTCACGTTGACGCCGGGGAATCTGTACTTTTTCTGGGGTATGCGTTCGCTGCATGCGAACCAGGCCTGCGCGCCGTCCCGTGTCCGCTGCACCGTGCTGCTGCATTTCGGCGACCCGCACGAGCGCAGCATGTTCAAGGGCCTCAGCCACCGGTTGCACGTGATGCGCTTGCGGCGAATGACGCGCGGGTGACTTCGCATGCTGCGTTGCGCGCATCGGCGAGCGCGCCACACCGGGATTCGCCACGTTACCGCTTGCTGTCCGTCGGCTTCAAAACCGTCCGCATATATTCCGTCGCAAACTCGATAAACGCTCTCACGCGAAACGGCAGCCGGCGTTGCACCGGGAAAATGATCTGCGCGGGAAGAGGCTTAGCATGCCACTTCGGCAGAATTCGCACGAGTCGTCCCGAGACCAGGTCTTCCTCAACAAGCCATTCCGGCAGCACCGCGATGCCGAGTCCCATGCGCACCGATTCGCGAATGCTCGTTACGCCTTCCGTCACGAACACGGGCTCGATCTGTAGCGTGTGCGTCGCATTGCCCGAGTGCAGCGTGACGTCTCGTGAACCGCCGAACTGCCGACTCGATAGTGCAATCCACGGCAGCTTGCCGAGCGATTCCGGCGTGCCGCGAATCTTGTGATCCTTCAGAAACGACGGCGACGCGACGACATAGCGCGCGATTTCGCCGAGCGAGCGGGCCACCACGCGATCGTCGGTCAGCGTGCCCGCCAGGATGCCTACGTCGCAGCCTTCCTCGATCATGTGCAGCGGCCGGTTCGAATAGCCCAGTTCGATGCGCACGCCTGGATGCGCCTGAATGAAGCTGCTGATGAGCCGGCTCACGGCGGACTGACCGAAGTCGATGGTCGAGAACATGTGGATATTGCCGCTCAATTCGCTCTGGTCGTTGCGCAGCCGCTGTTCGGATTCCTCTGCGAGCGCGAGTAGCGCCTGTGCGTCCGCGAGGAATTGATGCCCCATGTCGGTGAGACTCATGCGGTGCGTGTCACGGCGCAGCAGCGGTGCGCCGCACCGGTCTTCGAGCGCGCGCAACTGACGGCTCAGCGTGGGCTGACTCAGGTGTAGCTTGCGCGCCGCCGCGGAGATGCTGCCGCTCCCCACGATGGAGACGAAGGTTCGCAGCAGGGTAAGGTCGTCGAAGAGGGTCATACGCGTTGAGTATAAGCGATATGACGGCTATGCGGCTTCCGTCGTAGGCAGGTCGAGACGATGATGAACCCATCGCGTCACTACCCACCCGAACGGAGAACCACCATGAGCACACAAATCAGCACCAACGCAGTCAAGCTTGCATCGAAGGTCGCAATTGTCACCGGCGCCTCGCGCGGCATCGGCGCAGCCATCGCGAAGCGCCTCGCCGCGGACGGCATCGCCGTCGTCGTGAATTACGCGGGCCGCGCGGCCGACGCACAAACAGTCGTCGCCGAGATCGAAGCCGCAGGCGGTCGCGCTGCCGCCGTTCAAGCCGACGTGGCCGTGCCGGCCCAGGTTGCCGCGATGTTCGACCAGGCCATCACGTTGTTCGGCGGCGTCGATATCGTCGTGAACAACGCCGGCATCATGCAGCCGGGCCTCGTGCCGTTGGCCGATACCGACGACACGCTGTTCGACCGGCTCGTCGCCATCAACCTGAAGGGCACGTTCAACACGTTGCGCGTGGCCGCGAAGAAGCTGCGCAGCGGCGGGCGCATCGTCAATTTCGGCAGCAGCATCAAGGAACTCGCCACGCCGGGCTATTCCGTCTACGCCGCCACGAAAGCCGCGGTCGAAACGATGACGAACATCTTCGCGAAGGAACTGCGCGGCCGCAACATCACCGTGAATGCGGTCGCGCCCGGACCCACGGCCACCGAACTCTTTCTCAAGGACAAGACGCCCGAGCAGGTCGAGCGGCTCGCGAAGATGCCACCGCTCGAACGTCTGGGTCAACCCGAGGACATCTCGTCGGTGGTGGCGTTTCTCGTGAGCAGCGCGGCCGATTGGATCGACGGCCAAACGCTGCGTGTGAACGGCGGCATTGTTTAACGCCGAGCCACTTCCCTTCATTCGAACCCGTCGCAAATCAAGGAGCCAACATGAAACACGTCATCGTCGTGACTGGCGCATCGAGCGGCTTTGGACGCCTGAGCGCCGAAGCGCTGGCAAGAGCCGGCCACATTGTCTACGCGTCGATGCGCGACACGGCGGGGCGCAACGCGCCCGTCGTCGGGCAGATGGCGCAGTTCTCGTCGGAGCACGGTGTCGATCTGCGCACTGTCGAACTCGACGTGCTTTCGCAGGCGTCCGTGGACGCAGGCATTGCGCAGGTGACTCGCGAGCAGGGCCGCATCGACGTCATCGTTCATAACGCGGGCCACATGGCCTTTGGACCGGCAGAGGCGTTCACGCCGGAGCAATACGCTGAGCTTTACGACATCAACGTGCTCGGTACGCAGCGCGTGAATCGAGCGGTGCTGCCGCAGATGCGCAAGCAGAAGCGCGGCCTGCTCGTATGGGTGTCGAGCAGCAG
This sequence comes from Paraburkholderia sp. SUR17, assembly GCF_029536165.1. Classification (NCBI taxonomy): domain Bacteria; kingdom Pseudomonadati; phylum Pseudomonadota; class Betaproteobacteria; order Burkholderiales; family Burkholderiaceae; genus Paraburkholderia; species Paraburkholderia sp. SUR17. Next base: position 1,837,722 of record NZ_CP120509.1, on the reverse strand, counting down.
TTCGGCGGGCGGCACACCGCCGTATCTCGCGCCTTATTTCGCGGCGAAAGCGGCGATGGATTCGATCGCGGTTCAATACGCGCGCGAGCTATCGGGCTGGGGTATCGAGACCTCGATCGTGGTGCCGGGCGCTTTCACCTCCGGCACGAATCACTTCGCGCATGCCGGCCGTCCTGCCGACGAACAGGTGCTCGAGGCCTATGAGAGCGGACCGAACGCGGGGCTGGGCGAGCGTATCCAGAAGGCCTTCGCCGCGATCGTACCGCCGCACGCCGACGTGGCGCTCGTCGCTCAGGCATTGGTCGATATCGTGAACGCGCCGTTCGGTCAGCGGCCGTTCCGCGTGCACGTGGACCCGACGCAAGACGGCGCGGACGTAGGCTTCGCCGTGCTCGACCGGCTGAGGGCCGAGATGCTGCATCGCGTGGGCCTGTCGGAATTGCTGAGGCCGCGCCGCTATTGACGCTGTTCCTTCGTTCCTTGCGCCTTTGTCCCACGCGGCGACTGGTTTATGCTCACGGCTCCCGTCACGATGCGATCGAATCGAGGAACGAATGGACCGGCTGACTGCCCTGGGAGTATTCGTCGCCGCGGTCGAGGAAGGCAGCCTTGCCGCGGCCGCGCGACGCTTTGGTTTATCCGCCGCGATGGCGGGCAAGTACGTGAGTGCCGTCGAGTCGGAACTCAACGCGAGGCTGCTCCACCGCACCACGCGCCGCCTGAGTCTCACTGATATCGGCGCGCGCTATTACGAGCGCTGCAAACAGATTCTGCACGCCTGGGACGAGGCCAACCGCGAAGCCAGCGACGCGCAAGGAACGACCCGCGGTGTGCTGCGTATTGCCGCGCCCGTCACGTTCGGCGCAATGCATCTTGGCAAGGTTCTGGCGCGCTATCTGGAAGCGCATGCGCACGTCAACGTCGAAGTGTCGTTGAGCGACCGTTATGTCGATCTGCTCGAAGCGGGCGTCGACGTGGCGATACGAATTGGACGCCTGCCCGATTCAGGACTTGTTGCGCGGCGCCTTGCGCCGTGTCGAATGGTGATCTGTGCGTCACCGGCGTATCTGGAGCGGTACGGTACGCCGCGTACGCCGCACGATCTGCGGCAGGCACCGCGGCTCACGTTCAGCGAGGCCGTTTCCGTTGGAGACTGGACGCTGGTCGATGCGAAGGGCCGTGCGCATGTCATTGATGGCCCTTGCCGGATGGCGGCAAACAATACGCAGATGCTGCTTGATGCGGCGCTTGCAGGCGCAGGCATCGTCTACGGTCCGACATTCGTGTTCGGAGAGCAGATCGCGCAGGGGCACCTCGTCGCGTTGCTGCCCGAATACAGCACGTCCGAACTGGTGATTCAGGCGGTTTATCCGAGCGCGCGCCACATGCCGCTGAAGGTTCGAAGCCTGATCGATCATCTCGTGGCGGCATTCGGGGACGAACCGCCTTGGGACAGCGTCGCGCGGCCGCGCAAGAGCGGCACGAAGCGCTCGCGTGGCCGCGTTGATCGAGTTGACCCGTAGACGCACGAGCGGGCCTTGCGTGAAGACGCGTTGAATCGCCACGCTCACGGCTCGCGCCGTGAAGTCCAAGTCGCTGTTACCGCTCGCGAACGAATGCTTCAATCACGCTCGCAAGTTCATACGGTGCTTCGAGCGGTGAGAGGTGCCCCGTGTCCGGCAATACATGCAGACGCGCGCCGCGAAGGCGAGGCAGCAATTCGTGCTGCAATGTCTCGACGCGATCCACCTGGTCGCGCTCGCCTGCAATCACGAGCACCGGCACGTCGATGGACGCGACGTCGGCGGTGATGTCTTCCAGCATCGCGGCGTTGGGCCACGCGGCCTTGGCCTGCGCCGCGCCGCGCAGGCCATCCGCAATGACCTGTTCGCGAAGCTCGGGCGCAAGCTGCTTCGCAGTCAGCACATGGTCCAGTACCCACTCGATCGATTCGCGTGAATCGTACGCGGCAGTCATCGCGGCGCGCTGTTCATCGGTAAGAGCCATGGGCGAAGGAGGGGACGGCGCGACCAGCACGAGCCCCAGCAGCCCCGCGGGCCGACGCGATGCCAGCAGTTGCGCGGCCTTGCCGCCCATCGAATGACCGACCACGACATAACGCCGCACGTTCAGGGCTTCGATCACTTCCGCCGCATCGTCTGCCAGATCGGCAAGGGCGTAGCCGTGCGCCGGCGCGTCCGACTCACCCCAGCCGCGATGGTCCGTTGCGATGATCCTGTAGCGGCTCTTGAGTTCGCTGGCGACGATATCCCACGTGCGCGACGAGCCGCCCCAATAGTGGAGAAACACGAGCGCGAGGTCGCCGTCTCCCTGTTGCCTTACGTGAATGGTCGTGCCGCTTGTCTGAATGTGCATGGCGATGCTCCCTTTCTTGATGTGCCAAACCGTGGACGCATCTTAGGTCGCGAGGCCCTGTTCGATAACCCGCGGTTCGTTATCGACAGCCGATCATGGGGCGACAGGATCGAATCGACTCAGTGCGGGGCGCTATACTGGCGCGCTTTTCATCGATTTTGTCAGGTACCAAGGATTACATATGAGTACGTTACCGCCCTGTCCGAAATGCCATTCCGAGTTCACGTATGAAGACGGGGGCGTCTACATCTGCCCGGAATGCGCACATGAATGGTCCGCAGAAGCGGCGGCGCCTACTGAAGCGGCCGCGCGCGTTTATCGGGATTCCGCAGGCAACGTCTTGCAGGACGGCGATACCGTCACCGTCATCAAAGACCTGAAGCTGAAGGGTTCCGGTGGCGTGATCAAGATGGGCACCAAGGTGAAGAATATCCGGCTCGTGGACAGCGACCACGATATCGATTGCAAGATCGATGGCTTTGGCGCAATGAGTCTGAAATCGGAATTCGTCAGGAAGGTGTGATGTGCGGCATGGAGACATTCGCCATGCCTTTCTCTACCGCGCGCGCGGGTCGTTCAAGCCGAACGTCTGCGCGCGCGCACCATGGTGTGTCGTCACTTCGGCACCCGCCATCATCGGGGACGCTCTCAGAATCGGACCCGTCACGGCGTACAGCTTGTCCGCATCCGGCCCATACATGTATAGATAGCCGTCGTTGCCGTCGATGTGCAACTCGGTCTCGCCAAGCTCGCCTGCGCCCGCACGCTTTATCGCCGTCGCGAGCCGATGTTCCAGCGCGTGGATTCGCGCGCGGTCCTTCGGGTAGTAATCGAAGTGGACCATCACGACGGGGCTTGGCGGCCTTGGCATTTGCTCCGCCGCCGCACTGCCCGTGAGTATGGCGAGGCACAGGAGCGTAGCGAGCGTTCTTCGTTTCGGTGCAGGAAGGTTGTCTCTCATTGCATGACCTCAGCGGCGGCGTCTCAGCGATCGGGACGCCAGGCTTCGAACGTGACCGGCTTCGCGCGATTCGCGCGCGTCATGTGGGTTTTGTCCGGCGTGTCGTTGAGCGGGTCGGAGGACGTGAAGATTTCACTGTCGAAGAACCACGCCCGTTGCGCCGCGTCGTAGCGGAACGTGATGAAGTCGGTCCAATGCGCGCCGCACGCCACGGCGTTCTGCACCGTGAAGTAGCGGCCCTTGACCGCGAGCCCATCGTAGCCGTCTTCGAACGGATCGCACTGGCCGCCTTCGTTGGCCCGCAATACGACCGTGTCGTTGCGCGCCGAGAGTCGGTACTGGCCGCCCGCCTGTTCCTCGAAGATGAGGAGGGGACGCGGTGAGGGCTTGTCTGTCGAGTCGTCGGGCCGGTGAGCCACGACGAGCAGGCTTTGCCGTCCGCCGTCGACGTGCGGACCCGCCTGATACACCATCGGCACGTAACCCTTGGGCAGTTGCGCGGCAACGGTGGCCGGCAAGCCGGCCGCATGCGCAACAGGTGCACTGAGGCTGACACATAGCCCCCACATAACGGCCGCTACTTTACGAAGCGCTAACGCGCTGTGACGTTCGATCATGGGCGTTCGTCTGTTCGTTGAATGTTGTTGTTGGCGTGCCGGCTCGCGGCCCGCGCGGGGCGGTGGTCGCTTTCACGCGTGGTCCAGTGCGGCACCTGAGCGGCACCTGGGTGGCACCTGAACGGCACCAGCGCGGATTGTCGATGATCCCGCCCGTGCCGTCCAACCCGCTATTCAACTCCACTCGACCCGCCATCCGTGCGATCCGTCTTTGCTATCACCCCATGCCGCTTCCGGATTGTTCGGCTATCACTGCTCGCCTATAGTGCTCTCCAGCATGGCCGCCAGTGATCCGGGCGCCTTCCCGCGCCCGGCCAAAAAAAGACAAACGAGACATCCGCGCACGTCCCGCGCGCGGCCCTATTGGAGGAGCAATGAATCAGATCGACTTGAACGGCCGGGTCATGGTGATCACGGGCGGCGCGCGCGGCATCGGCTATGCCGTCGCAGAGCGCGCGCTGCGTTCGGGTGCGGCCGTCGCGCTGTGGGACATCGACGCCGATCGCCTCGAAAGCAGCCGGCGCGAACTCGCCGAACTGGGCACGGTATCGGCCGTCACGGTCGAACTCACGGACGAGCGCTCTGTCGACGCCGCAACGCAGCAGACGGTGCGGGACCACGGCGGTATTCACGTCCTCATCAACTGCGCGGGCATCACGGGCGGCAACGGCCTGACGTGGGAACTGGAGCCCGAGGTCTGGCGCCGCGTGATCGACGTGAATCTGATCGGACCATACCTGACCTGCCGCGCCGTGGTGCCCCACATGTTGAAAGAGGGCTATGGCCGCATCGTCAACATTGCGTCGGTGGCGGGCAAGGAGGGCAATCCGAACGCCTCGCACTACAGCGCCTCGAAGGCGGGGCTCATCGGGCTCACGAAGTCGCTCGGCAAGGAACTCGCCGCGAAGAACATTCTCGTGAACGCCGTCACGCCCGCGGCGGCGAAGACCGAGATCTTCAACTCGATGTCGCAGCAGCACATCGACTACATGCTCTCGAAGATTCCGATGAACCGCTTCCTGATGCCGGACGAGGCAGCCTCGCTGATCGTCTGGCTCTCCTCGGAAGACTGCGCGTTCAGCACGGGTTCCGTATTCGATCTGTCGGGTGGCCGCGCCACGTACTGACGGGCCGCGTTGCGAATCAGACGTAGGGGAAACAAGATGAACCCGACGACTTCAATGCCGTCCGTCGATCGCGTCGTGAGCAAGGCGATGCGCCGGCTGCTGCCGTTCCTGTTGCTCATGTACGTGCTCGCGTTTCTCGATCGCGCGAATATCGGCTTCGCGCAGAAGGCGCTGCAACACGATACGGGCCTTTCCGACGCGGCGTTCGCCTTCGGCGCGGGTGTATTTTTCGCGGGCTACGCGTTGTTCGAGGTGCCAGGCAATCTGTTGCTGCATCGCGTGGGCGCGCGCGCATGGATGTGCCGCATCATGGTGACGTGGGGCCTCGTTTCGGGCGCGATGTGTTTCGCGAGCACGCCTGCGTCGTTCTACGCGCTGCGCTTTCTGCTCGGCGTGGCCGAGGCAGGGTTCTTTCCCGGCATTATCTATTACCTCACGCACTGGTTTCCACAGTCGGCGCGCGGCCGTGCCATCGGCGTCTTCTATTTCGGTGCGCCGCTCGCGTTCATTTTCGGCAGCCCGCTCTCGGGGCTGTTGCTCGACATGCACGGCCTCGTCGGACTCGCGGGGTGGCAGTGGCTGTTCCTGATCGAAGGCGGCCTGGCCTCGGCTGTGGGCGTGTGGGCGTTCTGGTATCTCGACAACAAGCCCGCCAACGCGCGCTGGCTCGACGATGCCGAGCGCCGCGTGCTGACGGAGGCGGTGGAGCGCGATGCGCGCCATGCCGCCGCCCACGGCCCGCAGCAGGTGCTCGCTGCGTTGTTCAACGCACGCGTGCTGCTCTTCGCCGGCATTTATGCGCTGATCCAGGTGAGCGTGTATGGAGTGATCTTCTTTCTGCCGCAACAGGTGGCGTCGCTGCTCGGTACGCGCGTGGGTCTGAAAGTCGGGCTCGTCACGGCGGTGCCGTGGTTGTGCGCGCTCGCGGTGACGTGGATCGTGCCGCGCCATGCCGATCGTACGGGCTCGCACCGCGGGTGGGCCGTCGCGCTGCTCGTTCTTGCGGGGCTGGGCATTGCGCTCTCGGGCACGACGCACAACCCGTTGCTCGCACTGCTGGCGCTGTGCTGTGCCGCGAGCGGCTTTATCGCCGCGCAGCCGCTTTTCTGGACGTTTCCCACGCGCTATCTCACGGGCGTGGCTGCGGCGGGCGGCATCGCGCTCATCAATTCGCTGGGCAGCCTGGGTGGTTTCATCGCGCCCAGTCTCCGCGCGCTGGTTCAGAACATGGCTGCAGCGGGTACGCCGGCGAGCGGCTCAGCCGCAGGCCTCGCCGTGCTCGGAGCGGCGAGTCTTGTCGCGGCGCTGCTGGTCGGCACGCTGGTGCCGCGCGAAGCCGGGCCCACCACCGATACCTTCGAGCCGCGCGCCCACCGCGCGCGCTGATCTCATCAAGCGAGTTCATCGAGCAAGCTCATCAAGCAAAGGGAGCGACTACCCATGGCCATGCCCACCATCAAGCAGGTGCGTGCCTTCATCGTTCGCGGCGGCGGCGCCGACTATCACGACCAGGGCGACGGGCACTGGATAGACGACCACATCGCCACGCCGATGGCGCGCTATCCCGAATACCGGCAGAGCCGGCAGTCGTTCGGCATCAACGTGCTCGGCACGCTGGTGGTGGAGATCGAGGCGAGCGACGGCACCGTCGGCTTCGGTGTGACGACGGGCGGCGAGATTGGCGCGTTCATCGTCGAAAAGCACCTCGCGCGTTTTCTGGAAGGCCAGCTTGTAACCGACATCGAGAAGATGTGGGATCAGATGTACTACGCCACGCTTTATTACGGCCGCAAGGGCGTGGTGCTCAACACGATTTCGGGCGTGGACCTCGCGCTGTGGGACCTGCTCGCGAAAATTCGCGAAGAGCCCGTGTATCAACTGCTGGGCGGCCCCGTGCGCGACGAACTCGTGTTCTACGCCACGGGCGCGCGCCCGGATCTCGCGAAGCAGATGGGCTTCATCGGCGGCAAGCTGCCGTTGCAGCACTGCCCCGCGGAAGGCGAGGAGGGGCTCAGGCAGAACATCGAGAAGCTAGCGGACATGCGTAATCGCGTGGGCGACGATTTCTGGCTGATGTACGACTGCTGGATGAGCCTCGACGTGCGCTATGCCACGCGACTCGCGCAGGCCGCGCACGAGTACGGCCTCAAATGGATCGAGGAAGCGCTGCCGCCCGACGACTACTGGGGCTACGCGGAGTTGCGCCGCAACGTGCCGCGCGGCATGCTCGTGTCCACCGGCGAGCACGAGGCGACGCGCTGGGGCTTTCGCATGCTGCTCGAAATGGGCTGCTGCGACCTGATCCAGCCCGACGTGGGCTGGTGCGGGGGCATCACGGAACTCATCAAGATTTCGGCGCTGGCCGATGCGCACAACGTGATGGTGGTGCCGCATGGGTCGTCCGTGTACAGCTATCACTTCGTCGTGACGCGCCACAACTCGCCGTTTTCGGAGTTTCTGATGATGGCGCCGAAGGCCGACCAGGTAGTGCCGATGTTCACGCCGCTCCTGCTCGATGAACCCGTGCCCGTGAACGGCCGCATGAAGGTGCCCGATACGCCGGGATTCGGCGTGCGGCTGAATCCGGAATGCGCGCTCGAACGGCCGCATACGCATTGACGGGTGTGTCGAAGTGCATTGCAATGAGGCCTTCAGATAAGGCCTGAAATGCCCATCCTCGCAAGGAGAACAACGTGCTGCTCAAGGACAAGGTGGTGATTGTCACCGGCGGTTCGCGCGGCATTGGCCGTGCGATTGCACTAGCGAGTGCGCGCGAAGGCGCCGACGTTGCCATCAACTATTGGGGCGACAACGACGCCTCGTACGGCCGCCGCACGGCCATCTCGGAAGTAGTGGCCGAAATCGAGAAGCTGGGCCGCCGCGCGATTGCCATCGAGGGTAACGTGGCCGCACCGCAAACGGGCGTCGATCTCGTGCGCCACACCGTGGAATCGTTCGGCAAGGTGGACGTGCTCGCGAGCAACGCGGGCATCTGCCCGTTCCATGCGTTTCTCGACATGCCGCCTTCGGTGCTGGAACGCACCGTGGGCGTGAACCTGAACGGCGCGTTCTACGTGACCCAGGCCGTGGCGCGGCAGATGAAGGAGCAGGGCACGGGCGGCGCGATCGTGGCCACCAGTTCCATCAGCGCGCTCGTGGGCGGCGGCATGCAGACGCATTACACGCCCACCAAGGCCGGCGTGCATTCACTGATGCAGTCGTGCGCCATCGCGCTGGGTCCGTTCGGGATCCGATGCAATTCGGTGATGCCGGGCACCATCGCGACGGACCTCAATGCAGAAGATCTCGCCGACGATACGAAGCGCGCCTACTTCGAAAAGCGCATTCCGCTGGGCCGCCTGGGCGCGCCGGAAGACGTGGCCGACTGCGTCATGTTTCTCGCCTCCGACCGCGCGCGTTATGTGACCGGCGCCGCGTTGCTCGTGGACGGCGGTCTCTTCGTCAATCTTCAGTGAGCCGGCAGCGAAGACGCGCCGGGCGCCGCTACGCCCTCATAGACGTGCCCGGCCGACGCACTGGAAGGGTCGCCCGTGCGTGCGTCGGCGAGCGGCTGCGAGAAGCGACGCAGCAGGCTCACGAAGTGTTCGGCCGGCTCGGCGAGCGGCTCGTTCTTGCGTGTGAGCACGCCGAAGCCGGGCAGGCTCTTGCCGATTTCGAGCGGCAGCGCCACGAGCAGCTTGCCGCGCACGTGGTCGCGCACCACCGATTCCGGCAGCATCGCAACCGCATCGTATTTTTCGAGCAACTGGAGCGTGGCGAACACGGATGCACATTCGGTCAGATTCACCGGCGTAGCGAGCCCCGCGCGCGCAAGCTCTTCTTCGAACAACACGCGTGCCGGACTCGTGATGGGCTGCGCGACCCAGGGCCAGTCCACCAGTTCGGGCAGCGTCACGCTCGTGCTGCGCGCCAGCGGATGGCGTGCGCGCACCACGAGCAGCAGCGGTTCGCGCGCAAGCGGTTCGAAATGGAAGTCGTTATGTTGCAGCGGCGTGGTGAGACGCCCCAGCGCGAGATCCACTTCGCGGCGATGCAGGAGCTGCACGAGCTGGTCGCTGGTTTCGCCGAGGATGCGCACGTTGAGCAACGGGCGTTCGGTCTTGAGCGCGGCCACGGCCATGGCGAGCACGTCCGGTGCGGCGCCCATGATGGCGCCCACCGTGAGTTGCCCGTGTCCGCCCTTGCGCTTCACGTCGAGGTCTTCGGCAAAGCGCGTGAGTTCCGCGAGCGCGCGACGCGCGTAGGCGAGGGTCACGGTGCCGAGCGCCGTCGGTTCGATGCCGCGCGCGCTGCGCTCGAAAAGGCGAAAGCCGAATGCCTCTTCGATGTCACTCAACATGCGGCTCGCGCTGGGCTGCGCGACGTTGACGGCCTCGGCGGCCTGATGGACGTTGCGTGCGTCGTCGAGCGCGACGAGCAGTGCAAGGTGTTTGAATTTGAGCCGGTTGACGAGCGCGACTGCCACTGCCTGAGGGTTCATGGCCATGTGCGATTCGGTTTGTGGATCGGCCGATCCCAACAACGGATTGGTTGGCTATCGGTGCACGAATTATAGTCGCTCAAAACACGGCGCCGGGCCCGCCAAAACCCGCACGTGAGGAGAAACAGAGCATGGAGACTATCGCCTTCCGGATGGTGCTCAACCCCGGTCAACGCGACGAATACGAGCGACGTCATCGCGAGATCTGGCCCGCGCTTGCCGACGCGCTGCGCGAAGCCGGCATCAGCGACTACTGGATTTTCTTCGACGAAAGCACCCACCATCTCTTCGCCGTGCTCAAGCGCCGCGCGGGCCACACCATGGAGCAGCTTCCGGAGCTCGCCATCATGCGCAAATGGTGGGATTACATGGCCGACATCATGCAGACCGCGCCTGACGGCGCGCCGCTGCAAACGTCGCTCGAACCGCTGTTCCACCTGCCCTGAACGGACCAAGGGAGAGCGCCATGCCGCAGACCTTGCAGGTTGTCGATCCGCACGTTCATTTCTGGGACATCGATACGCACCATTACCCGTGGCTCGCGAAACCGGGCGTTTCGTTCGTTGGCGACGCACGCGAGCTTGCGCACAACTATGTCGTAGCCGACCTCGTGCGTGATGCAGGTGAGGCAGGTGAGGCCGGCGATGCGGGTAGCGTCGAAGTGCTGAAGGTCGTGCACGTCGAGGCGAATCACGACCCTGCGGATCCGGTGGAGGAAACGCGCTGGCTGCAATCGCTCGCCGACGATGCGCGCGAGCACGAGGGCCGTGCAGGTCGAGGCTGGCCCAACGGCATCGTGGCCGCGGCGGACCTGAGCCGTCCCGACGCGCCCGAGATTCTCGCCGCGCACGCCGCGTTCGCCAACACGCGCGGCATCCGCCAGATTCTCAACGTGCACGCGAACCCGCTCTACGACTATGTGGGGCGCCACTACCTGCGCGACGACACGTGGCGTCGTCACTTTGCGCTGCTAGCCAGACACAGGCTCTCGTTCGATCTGCAACTGTATCCGTCACAGATGGAAGAGGCTGCGGCGCTTGCGCGGGCGCATCCCGACATTCCGGTCATCGTGAATCACGCGGGCATGTTCGTGGACCGCAACAGCGTGGCCGGCTATCGCGCATGGCGTGAAGGCATGCGCGCGCTGGCTGCGTGCCCGAACGTGGCCGTGAAGATCAGCGGGCTCGCGATGTTCGATCACGAATGGACCGTGGAAAGCCTGCGCCCTTATGTGCTGCAAACGCTCGACACGTTCGGCGTGGAGCGCGCCATGTTCGCCTCGAATTTTCCGGTGGACCGGTTGTTCGGTTCGTATGGCGCGTTGTGGCGGGCATATGCGGACATCGTGAGCGGTGCCAGCGAAAGCGAGCGGGCCGCGCTCTTTCGCACCAATGCGGAAAAGATCTATCGGATTTGAGCAGCACGCCGAAGGCCGCGCATAACACGAGAGCAACACGACGGCCCCAACATGGAGACACGGTTTGGAGACGAAAGGACATGACGGCCGCGTGCCGCGCCTCGAGCTACGCCAGGCGAGCAAGTCGTTCGGCCGCGTGCGCGCGCTGATCGACGGCAGCCTCGTGCTGTGGCCCGGCGAAGTGCACGCGTTGCTGGGCGAGAACGGGGCGGGCAAATCGACGCTCGTGAAAATTCTCGCGGGCGTGCACGAGCCCGATAGCGGTGAACTGCGCATGAACGGCACCGTGTGCCGCTTTGCGACGCCCGGCGCAGCGCGCGACGCCGGCATCGCGGTGATCTATCAGGAACCCACACTATTTTTCGACCTCTCGATCGCCGAGAACATCTACATGGGGCGTCAACCCGTGGATCGGTTCGGGCGCATCGACTACGGCGCCATGCACCGCGAAGTGGATGCGCTGCTCGCTTCGCTCGGCGTCGAACTGACGGCTGAACAGCTCGTACGCGGGCTTTCCATCGCGGACCAGCAGGTGGTGGAGATCGCCAAGGCGCTCTCGCTGAACGCGAGCGTGCTGATCATGGACGAACCTACTGCCGCGCTTTCGCTGCCCGAAGTCGAACGGCTCTTCGCCATCGTGCGCAAGCTGCGCGAGCGCGACGTGGCTGTTCTGTTCATCACGCACCGGCTCGAAGAGGTGTTCGCACTCACGCAGCACGTCACCATCATGCGCGACGGCGAAAAAGTGTTCGACGCGCCCACCGGCGAGCTTTCCACCAGCGCGATCGTCGCGAAGATGGTGGGCCGCGATCTGGAAAGCTTCTATCCGAAGGCCGACGTGGCGCCTGGCGAAGTGCTGCTCGCGGTGCGCGGCCTCACGCGCATCGGCGTGTTCAAGGACATTTCGTTCGAGGTGCGCGCGGGCGAGATCGTGGCCCTCGCGGGACTCGTGGGCGCGGGGCGCAGCGAGGTGGCGCGTGCCATCTTCGGCATCGATCCGCTCGATGCCGGCGAGATTCGCATTGCGGGCAGGCCGCTCGCGCCGGGGCGGCCGGCGGCGGCCGTCAAGGCGGGCCTCGCGCTCGTGCCCGAAGACCGCCGTCAGCAGGGGTTGGCGCTGGAACTCAGCATCGCGCGCAACGCGTCGATGACGGTGCTTGACAGGCTCGTACGCCACGGTCTGATTTCGGCGGGCCGCGAAATGCAACTCGCAAGCCAGTGGGGCAAGCGGCTGCAACTCAAGGCCGGCGACCTCAACGCAGCAGTGGGCACGCTCTCGGGCGGCAACCAGCAGAAGGTGGTGCTCGGCAAGTGGCTCGCTACGGGGCCGCGCGTGCTCATCATCGACGAACCCACGCGCGGCATCGACGTGGGCGCGAAGGCCGAGGTGTACGGCGCGCTCGCCGAACTCGTGCTCGAGGGCATGGCGGTGCTGATGATTTCGAGCGAACTGCCCGAAGTGTTGGGCATGGCCGACCGTGTGCTCGTGATGCACGAAGGGCGCATCACGGCCGCCATCGCGCGGGCGGAAGCAACCGAAGAGCGGATCATGAGCGCGGCGCTGGGCGAGCGCGACATTCATCTGGGGCGGGCCGCATGATGCGCCATTCGACCACGCCCAGTCATTCACTGCCGCCAGCCGAAGGCGCGGCCCAGGTCGCTGCGATTGCCAGCCGCGGCGCGCCGGGCGGCATCGTCGGCGTGCTTGCGAAGAGCCGCGAAACCACGCTTTTCATCGTGCTCGTGCTGCTGATCGTGGGCACGGCGCTCGCGCGGCCGCAGTTTCTCAATCTGCAGAATCTGCGCGACGTGTTGCTCAATGTTTCGATTGTGGCCTTGCTCACGGCGGGCATGACCGTGGTGATCCTGATGCGGCATATCGATCTCTCGGTGGGGTCGGTGGTCGGCATCAGCGCGTACGCCGTGGGCAGTCTGTACGTCGCGTTTCCGCACATGCCCGTGGTCGTTGCGCTCGCGGCGGGGATCGGCGTTGGCTTCGTGGGCGGGGCGATCAATGCGCTGCTCGTGGCAGTCGGCCGCGTGCCGTCGCTCGTCGCCACGCTTTCCACGCTCTATATTTTTCGCGGCGCGGATTACGCGTGGGTGCACGGCGGACAGATCAATGCCACGAGCCTGCCGGACGCGTTTTCGCGGCTCGCCACGGGGGCCGTATTCGGATTGCCCACGCTGGTGCTGCTCTCCGCGTTCGTGTTGCTCGCGCTCGCCGTGTATCTCAAGCAGTTCCGCCCCGGCCGCGAGTACTACGCGATCGGCTCGAACCCCGAGGCCGCGCGCCTTGCCGGCGTGAACGTGGAGCGGCGCGTGATGACGGGCTTCCTGATCTCGGGAAGCATCGCGGGGCTCGCGGGCGCGCTGTGGCTCGCGCGCTTCGGCACCGTGGACGCGAGCACCGCGAAGGGCATCGAGCTTCAGGTCGTGGCGGCCGCCGTGGTGGGCAGCGTGGCGATTACGGGCGGCGTGGGCACGATACTCGGCGCCACGCTGGGCGCGCTCGTGCTGGGCGCGATCAGCATTGCGCTCGTCGTGCTGCACGTCTCGCCGTTCTGGGAGCAGGCCATTGAAGGCGCGTTGATTGTGGCCGCCATCGCCGCGGATACGCTGCTCGCCCGCTCCGTCGCCAAACGCATGATGAGGAAACGCGACCATGGCTAAGTCAGCGGTCAAGCCGGATTCCGGATTGCTCACGCGCAGCCGCACTGTTGCGCTTAGTTGGGAAATGCTGCTCGCGGTGATTCTCGTGCTTTGCCTCGTACTGGGGCGCGTGCTGTCGCCGGTATTTCTCTCCGGCGCGAATCTCGGCAATGTGCTGGCGGACCTCACCGAAGTCGCGCTGATGGCGCTGCCGATGACGCTCATCATCGTGGCCGCCGAGATCGATCTTTCCGTGGCGTCGGTACTCGGCGCATCGAGCGCATTGATGGGCGTGCTCTGGCACATGGGCTTGCCGATGCCCGTGGTGGTCGCCCTCGCCATCGTCTTCGGCGCGCTCGCGGGGCTCATCAACGGGCTCGTCATCGTGAAGCTCAACTTGCCTTCGCTTGCGGTGACCATCGGCACGCTCGCGCTCTTTCGCGGGCTTGCTTACGTGCTGCTGGGCGACCAGGCCGTGGCCGATTTTCCGCAGGCATGGACGCTGTTCGGCATGAACACGCTGGGCGGCACGTTCATTCCGCTGCCGTTTCTGATCGTGATCGTCGCGGCGGTGCTGTTCACCGTGCTGCTGCAGGCCACGGCGTTTGGGCGCAGCCTCTTCGCCATCGGCGCGAATGCCACCGCGGCGGCGTTTTCGGGTATCGACGTCGCGAAGATCCGGTTGCGCCTCTTCGTGCTCTCGGGGGCCATGAGCGCGCTCGCGGGCATTGTCTACACGCTGCGCTTCACGAGCGCACGCGGCGACAACGGCGAAGGCTTCGAGCTTTCGGTGATCGCGGCCGTTCTCTTCGGCGGCGTCAGCATTTTCGGCGGACGCGGATCGATGTACGGCGTGCTGCTCTCGCTCCTGATCGTAGGCGTGCTGCGCAATGCGCTGACGCTCGTCGACGTATCGAGCGAAACGCTCACCATCGTCACGGGCGCGCTGCTGCTCGCATCGGTGCTCGTGCCGAATCTCGCGGCGCGTATGCGGGCGATGCGCGACAGGCGGTTGCTCGCGCGCTCGAACTGAAGTGCCCGCGGTGCGGGCGCAATACGCAGAGTCGATACATAGAGTCAATACACAGCCGCAATACCGCGCACCGCACCAGAAACATCAACAACTCCGGACACCCGTCCGGTCAATAGAGGAGACGCTTCATGTCGAGATCATTACGTCAGGCCAGTGCCGCGCTGCTGTGCGCGGCGCTTCTCGGGACCAGCGCGCTGGCAAGCGCCGCCGGTATCAAGGATGGGCTCAAGATCGCGTTCGTTCCGAAGCAGATCAACAATCCGTACGAGGTCATTGCCGACGACGGCGGCATGGCCGCCATCAAGGAGTTCAAGGGCGACGGCAAGGTGGTGGGGCCGTCGGATGCCGGTGCTTCGTCGCAGGTGCAGTACATCAACACGCTCACCACGCAGCACCAGGACGCCATCGTGATCGCCGCCAATGACGCGAACGCGCTCGTGCCGTATCTGAAACGCGCCATGTCGCAAGGCATCAAGGTGGTGACGTTCGACTCGGACACGGCGCCCGAAGGCCGCACGCTGTTCGTGAACCAGGCGAACGCGGAGAGCATCGGGCGCGGGCAGATTCAACTCGTGGCGAAACTGATGGGCGGCGAGGGCGAGTTCGCGATTCTGTCGGCCACGCCGAACGCCACGAACCAGAACACGTGGATCAAGTGGATGCAGGAAGAACTGAAAAAGCCCGAGTACGCGAAGATGAAGCTCGTGAAGATCGCCTACGGTAACGACGACGACCAGAAGTCGTTCGTGGAAACGCAGGGGCTGCTGCAGGCGTACCCGAATCTCAAGGCGATCGTGGCGCCCACGTCGGTGGGCATTGCCGCGGCGGCGCGCTACATCTCCTCGTCGTCGAGCAAGGGCAAGGTGGCCGTGACGGGGCTCGGCACCCCGAACCAGATGCGCGCGTTCGTGAAGAACGGCACCGTGAAGGCGTTCCAGCTGTGGGATCCGGGCCAGCTCGGTTATCTCGCCGCCTATGCCGCAGCGAACCTGGCTTCGGGCACGATCACCGGCAAGGAAGGCGAATCGTTCGAGGCGGGCAAGCTCGGCAAGCGGACCATCGGCAAGAGCGGCGAGGTCATTCTCGGGCCGCCCACCACGTTCGACGCGGCCAATATCGACAACTTCAACTTCTGATCGCAGGGCTTCTCAGCGCGTGGCGGTTGCGGCCCCGCGGCCCCGCGGCCCCGCGGACACGCACTCGCCCCTCAATCCGCGCCGGCCGCTACTGCTGTCTTCATGCCGGCACGCCGGCGCAGGTCTTCCGTCGTTTCACTTGCACCGCCGGGCTTCCAGCCCGGCGGGCGCAGCAGGTACCCCGCCGCTGTTCCCACATTCTTTGCCGACGCGATGTCGCGTGCCAGGCTCGCCCAATGTTCGAGTTCCACGACGAACGGGTTGTGCGAGCGCGTAGGCGTAACCAGCCCGTAGCGGCACGGTTCCTCCGCACGCTCCTCCACATAGGTGCCGAACAGGCGGTCGAACACCACGAGCACGCCGCCGTAGTTCGCATCCAGATAAGCCAGATTCGACGCGTGATGCACGCGATGCGCGGAAGGCGTGTTGAACACGTACTCGAGCCAGCCGAGCTTCGGTATCCACGTGGTGTGCAGCCAGAACTGATAGAGCAGGTTGAGCGTGAGCGTGGCCAGCACGACTTCGGGCCGCATGCCGAGCCAGACGAGCGGCGTGAAGAACAGCACGGCGCCGGTGAGTCTGCCTGTCCAGCCGAGCCGGAATGCGGTGGAGAGCGTGAGCTGGTTCGGCGAATGGTGCACCGCGTGCGTGGCCCAGAGGAAACGGATGCGGTGCGACGCGCGGTGATACCAGTAGTAGCAGAATTCCTGGACGAGGAAGAGCAGCGGTACCGCGACGACGCTGCTGAGCGCCAACGTGTGAATGCGGTAATGCCACACGACGTTGAGAACGGCGGTGGTGAGCGGTAGCGGCAACAGCGCGATCAGCTTGCGGCCCACCAGGTCCGCGAGCGAGAGCATGAATTCGTGCCAGTCGAACGGCGTATCGGTGTGCCGGTTCCTGATGCTGAGTACGCCTGCTTCGACAAGCGATGCGCTGACGACGACGGCCGAAACGGCAAGGCCCAGGAGCGTGAATTGTTCGGTAGATAACATGATGTCGACCTGACGGACTGCGATAAAGCGATGTGGGGCAGCACGGGCAATGCCGGCTCGTGGACTCGCGCAGCGGCCGGTTGCTTCGTTGTGCACGGCACCGTTCGCGTTCCTTGAGCGGCAATGTAGCTATCGGCACGGTTAAAAACCATGCGAAAACTATGTCGCGGGGTGTCATGGCAGGGCGCGCGTTGGGTGGTAGTTTTCGGGTAAGGCGAAAGGGCGATGGCGCGCCTCCGATGCCGCGCAGGCCAGGCGCGGCCGGCAGACCAGGGACAACCCTGATTCGTCAGGCCGGCGAGGCGTGCCGGCCGGTGTGCCCAATCGGACGCCGATCCGACAAATTCCGACATTGGCCCGCGTGGCGCCGCCCGCGCGGCCGTCCGGCGCCACGCTTCGCCCAGACCCGCCAGCGCCTTGTCCGGCAAGCCTTTGCGGCTCACGGCACGGCTGTTCGCTTTGCGCATGTGTCGCATTTGCGCAAGCGTTTGTCGTAAATCGTCGGCCCACAGGGGTTTTTTCTGGCAACCATGTATGCACACTGTGAGCGGGCCGACGCCTGCCCGACGAGGAGATGAATTCAATGAATTCCCCAAAAGTCGTGGTCGAAGGGCTGTACAAGGTCTTCGGCAACAACCCGAAACTCGCGCTCGATATGCTGTCGGGCGGCGCAACGAAGGACGACATCTTCGCGAAGACCGGTCAGGTGGTCGGCGTGCAGGACGTGTCGTTCGAGGTGCCGGAAGGCGAGATTTTCGTGCTGATGGGCCTCTCGGGCTCCGGCAAATCCACCCTGATCCGTCTTATCAACCGGCTCGTGGAGCCGACCGCGGGCAAGGTGCTGATCGACGGCCGCGACGTGGCCGCCGTGCGGCGCTCGGAACTCATCTCGCTGCGCCGCACCGACATGAGCATGGTGTTCCAGTCGTTCGCGCTCATGCCGCAGCGCACCGTGCTCGCCAATGCGTCGTTCGGTCTGGAAGTGGCCGGCGTGTCGCGCAAGGAACGCGACAGGCGCGCGCTCGAGGTGCTCGAGCAGGTGGGTCTCGCGGCGTTCGCACAGAAACTGCCCTCCGAGCTGTCGGGCGGCATGCAGCAACGCGTGGGTCTCGCCCGCGCGCTTGCCGTGAATCCTTCGCTCATGATCATGGACGAGGCGTTCTCCGCGCTCGATCCGCTCAAGCGCAAGGAAATGCAGAACGTGCTGCTGCAATTGCAGAAGGAGCAGCGCCGCACCATCCTGTTCGTTTCGCACGATCTCGAAGAGGCGCTGCGCATCGGCAACCGCATCGCCATCATGGAAGGCGGTCGCGTGGTGCAGATCGGCACGCCGCAGGAAATCATCAGCCAGCCCGCGGACGACTACGTTCGCGCGTTTTTCGAAGGCGTGGACACGAGCCGCTATCTCACGGCGGGCGATCTCATGCAGACCAACGCGGTGCCGCTCGTGCGCAATCTCGATGCGTCGAGCGTGGCCGAGTCGCTCAACGGCAGTGCGGACTACGCGTTCGTGCTCGACGAGGCGCGCAAGATTCGCGGCTTCGTTACGCGCGACGCGTTGGGCACCGCGACGCCTGCGCTGCGTCAGCTCGAACCCATTTCGCTCGGTGCGTCGCTCGAACAGGTCGTGTCGCGCGTGTGCGCGAGCGCGACGGCGCTCCCCGTGGTCGACGACGAGGGCTGCTACTGCGGTTCCGTCAATCAATCCGTTGTGTTGAAGGTGCTCACGCGCAGCCGAGGTTCCCATGTCTGAGATCATTCCGCTTGGCCGGTGGGTGGACGACTCCGTCCACTATCTGCTCGACCACGACGCCAGCACGTTCGACGCCATCGGCAAGGGCATCGAGAGCTTCGCCGCGCTGATCGAACACGGCCTGCAAGCTGTGCCGATGTGGGCCATGATGGCCCTCTTCATCGGCATCGGCCTGTGGCGCGTGGGCTGGCGCTTTGCGATCTTCGTCACGCTCTCGCTGCTGCTCATCTATGCCACGGGCTTCTGGGACCAGACGGTAGTCACGCTTGGCCTCACGCTGTCGTCCACGCTCATCAGTCTCGTGTTCGGCATTCCGCTCGGCATCTGGACTGCGAAGAACCGGCACGTCGCCCTCATGGTGCGTCCCGTGCTCGACCTGATGCAGACCATGCCGGCCTTCGTCTACCTGATTCCGGCTGCAATGCTGTTCGGTCTGGGCCGCGTGCCGGGCATTCTTTCCACGGTCATTTTCGCCATGCCGCCCGCGGTGCGCCTCACGAGCCTCGGTATTCGCCACGTGAACCGCGAGATCGTGGAAGCAGGCCAGGCGTTCGGCTGCACACCGTGGCAGCTGCTCTACAAGGTGCAATTCCCGAGCGCGTTGCCCTCCATCATGCAGGGCGTCAACCAGACCATCATGATGGCGCTCTCCATGGTCATCATCGCCTCGATGGTGGGCGCGGGCGGCCTCGGCAACGACGTGCTCGCGAGTATTCAACGTCTCGACATCGGGCTCGGTTTCGAGAGCGGGCTCTCGGTGGTGCTGCTCGCCATCATTCTGGACCGCATCACGGAAAGCTTCGGTCGCACACCGGGTTCCGCGCCCGCGCCGCGCTTCGCCGGTCTGCGCAACGTGATGCGCGTGCGCCGCGACCAGCCGATGGCCGCGCAGAGCTGAGGTTGGCGGCGGCAGTCGCCACACCTGCCTGACCTTCCGCACCTGCCATTTAGCAATAGAAGATCGTTCCAGCAGACAAGCGCGCCGCACGTTTCGTGCGGCGCGTGGCCCAACCCGTGCCTGTACTTGCATCAGGAGAGCGACGTGACGACCGCCGTGATGGAGCTGGCCACCCGTACTGCGCCGTTGTCGAGCGCTGCGCATTTTGGTTTTCTCACGCTGCCCAGCTTTTCCATGATCGCGTTCACGAGCGCCGTGGAAGTGCTTCGCATGGCGAACTACGTGAGCCGCGAGCAGCACTACCGCTGGTCCGTGATTACGCCCGACGGCGTGCCGGTGCGCTCGAGCAACGGCATCAGCGTGCGGCCCACGCGCACCATCGAAGAGACGGGTATGCCGGACGTGCTGATCGTGTGCGGCGGCACGCAGATCCGCAACGCGGTGAACACGAACGTGACCACGCTGCTGCGCGAAGTGGCCGCAAGCGACGTCCCGCTCGGCGGTTTTTGCACAGGTGCCTATGCACTGATGGCCGCGGGCCTGCTCGACGATTACCGCTGCACCGTGCACTGGGAAGACCTCTCGGCGCTGCACAAGGAATTTCCGCGCGTGCATTTCGCCGACGAACTCTTCGTGGTGGATCGCGACCGGCTCACCTGCACGGGCGGCACCGCGCCGCTCGATCTCATGCTGAACCTCGTGGAAGCGCGCCTCGGCCAGCGGCTTGCCGCGCAGGTGTCGGAGCAGTTCATCCTGGAGCGCATTCGCAGCGCGAGCGATCCGCAGCCCATTCCCGTCGATGCGCGCGTGGGCTTCTCGCGCGCCGAGCTGGTCGAAGTGGTGCGGCTCATGGAAGCCAACATCGAAGAGCCGCTTTCGCTCGAAGAGCTTGCGCGGCTCGTGCAGCTTTCCACGCGGCATCTGCAGCGCATGTTCAAGGTCTATCTGAACGTATCGCCCACGCATTACTACCTGTCGTTGCGCCTGAAACGCGCACGCGATCTGCTGCGCACCACCGACGCCACCATTGCGCGCGTCACCACGGTGTGCGGCTTTCATTCGCCGTGCCACTTCAGCAAGGCCTATCGCGCGCAGTTCGGCCACGCGCCGAGCGCCGAACGGCGGCTCGCAAGCTGAAGCCCGAAGCAGCCTCAGGACGCCGATTCAACACGCCCGTTCGGAAAGACCCGAGTTCATGACAGACCAATCGATAACCCGAGGAGAATCACAATGAAATTGAAGCTGTTTGCTGCCGCCTGCGCATTCGCCGCAGCGGCCACGATGGTTCACGCGGCAGAGCCGGCCGCCTGCCGCAACGTGCGCTTCGCGGACGTGGGCTGGACCGACATCGCGGCCACCACCGGCCTCGCGTCGACCGTGTTCGACGGGCTCGGCTATCACGCGACGAAGACCATCGCGTCGGTGCCCATCACGTTCGCGGGCATCAAGAGCAAACAGATCGACGTGTTCCTCGGCTACTGGTCGCCCACCATGGACCCGATCATCACGCCGTTCGTGAAGGCCGGCACGATCAAGGTGCTCGCCACGCCCAACCTCACGGGCGCGAAATACACGCTCGCGGTGCCGGACTACGTCTATAACGGCGGGCTGAAGTCGTTCGCGGACATCCAGAAATTCGCCGACAAGCTCAACGGCAAGATCTACGGCATCGAGCCCGGCAACGACGGCAACGCGCTCATCAAGAAGATGATCGACGGCAATCAGTTCGGGCTCGGCAAATTCAAGCTCGTGGAATCGAGCGAGGCGGGCATGCTGGTCGAAGTGAACCGCGCGATTCGCGACAAGCAGTGGATCGTGTTCCTCGGCTGGGAACCGCACCCCATGAACGTGCAGATGAAGATCGACTACCTGGCGGGCGGCGACGACGTATTCGGCCCGAACTACGGCGAAGCGAAGGTCTTCACGGCCACGCCGCCCGACTACGCGGCGCGTTGCCCGAACGCGGCGAAGCTCGTGTCGAACCTGCAGTTCACCACGGCGATCGAAAACCGCGTGATGGCGCCCATCATGAACAAGGAAGACGCGAACAAGGCCGCGCTCGACTGGCTGAAAGCGAACCCGCAGGTGCTCGACCAGTGGCTCGCGGGCGTGAAGACGTTCGACGGCAAAGACGGGCTGCCCGCGGTGAAGGCGTATATCGCGGCGCATTAAGCATGTGGCGAGGTGCACGGCTTTCACGCCGTGCACCTCGTGTGTCTCGTGCGCCTCGTGTGCGTCGCACGTCTCTCATACGATGACGTCCACGCTCAGACGTGGATGTCGAACCCTTCTGCGTACGCGTCCAGATCGCTGTCGTCCCAGAGCCGGCCGTCCACCAGTACCGGCGCCGCTTCATGCGCAGGCACCGCGATCTCCATGGCCGCCGCAGCCTCGCGATAGAGCGCGGTCTGATTGATCGCGGCCGCCACCGCCAGATAGTCCACCGTGTCGATGAGCCCCCAGCGCCGGTATTGCGTGAGGAACCATGCGCCGTCCGAGGCGCGCGGGTAGTTGACGTTGCCGCCGTCGAAGAAGCGCACGGGCAGGCGCTTGCCGTAGACGCCGTCGCGCACCTCGTCGGGCAGCGTAGCCGCAAGGCGCGGTGCGATCAGTTCATGCGGCACGCCGATGAACTCGGGTTGCGCGAGCCATTGCGCCGTGTCGTCGCGATGGCCGGGGTCATCCAGCCAGCGGCACGCATCCAGCATGGTCTGCACAAGGGCGCGCGCCGTGCGCGGATGGCGCGTCACGAATTCGCGCGTGGCAGCCAGTACTTTCTCGGGATGGTCGGGCCAGATTTCGCTCGTGAAAAGCGCCGTGCGGCCCGCATGGCGCGCCTGCGCCGCTGCGTTCCACGGCTCGCCGGCGCAGAAGCCGTCCAGTTGCCCCGCCGTCAACGCGTCGCCCATCTGCGGCGGCGGAATCACCACGCTTTCGATGTCGCGCAACGGATGCACGCGTTCCGATGCGAGCCAGTAGTAAAGCCACATGGCATGCGTGCCGGTGGGAAACGTCTGTGCGAAGACGGGCTTGCGGCCCAGCGTGGCGAGCGCGTCGTGCAGCGTGCGGTGCTCGTCGAGGGCGTCGGCCAGGCGGTTCGACAGCGTGATGGCCTGGCCGTTGCGGTTGAGCACCATCAGCACCGCCATGTCGGCCTGCGGCCCGCCAATGCCTAGTTGCACGCCGTAGGCGAGGCCGTAGAGCGCATGCGCCGCATCCAGTTCGCCGCACAGCAGCTTGTCGCGCACGGCGGCCCACGAAGGCTGCCGGCACAGTTCGAGCGTGAGGCCGTAGGCGTGGCCGAATTCGAGCATCTTCGCGGCCACGAGCGGTGCCGCGTCGGTGAGCGCGACGTAGCCCAGCCGCAGATGCGTCTTTTCGGGCGCGCCCGCCGCGCGTGGCTTCGTGTTCGCGGCGAGGGAGGAGGGTTCGTTCATTGCGGTTCCGTCATGTCGGCAGGCCGTCTGCATCGACGATCTGGCGCGCCGCCTCGGCCACTTTCACGCCCTGGTCCATCGCGCGCTTTCTGAGCGTGGCGTAGGCGGCGTGCTCGGTCATCTTGCGGCGGTCCATCAAAAGGCGTTTGGCGCGGTCGATCAGCTTGCGCTCCGCCAGTTCGTTTTCGGCCTGCGCGAGGCGCTCGCGCAACTGCGCCTCCTGGGCGAAGCGCGCGAGCGCGACTTCGAGAATGGGGGCGAGGCGCTCGCTCGCGAGCCCTTCCACGAGGTAGGCCGTCACGCCCGCGCCCACGGCGTCGCGAATCAACTGCTGGTTCGCGTCGTTGCTGAACATCAACACGGGCCGCGGCGCCGTGGCGTTCATGACAGCGAGCTGTTCGAGCGTGTCGCGCGAGGGCGATTCGGTGTCGATGATGATGACATCCGGCCGTTCCGTGGCGACCACGTGGTGCAGCGCCTGCGGCGTCGCGGTGGCGGGCAGCATCTCGCAGCCGAGCCGCGCGAGCGCGTCGCGCAGATCGCCGATGGGCTTTTCGGTGTCGGTAACGAGCAGTACACGCAGCATGGTGGACGCGAGTTTAGCGCAGCCTGGCGCGCGGCGGCGCCTGCAGTGCGGCCGCGTGCTGTGTTTCGGCGGAAGGCACGGCGGTTGCCGCCGGCTTCTCACACAGCCGTTTCAATTCCGGCACGCACGATCCGCACACCGTGCCGCAGCCCAGCGTCGCCTTCAGTTCGACCACCGTCGCGCCGCGCCCGATCGCCGCTTCAATGCGCGAGCGGCGTACCTGCATGCAGGTGCACACCACCGGGTCGCGCGGCGCCAGGTTGTCGCGCTGGGCGCTGAAGACGGCAAAGCGCGGACCGGTCCACGGCGTCGCGTCCACGAGCCGCGCGAGCAGCGCGTCGCCGCCCGTTGCGTCGCCCGCGAGCACGAAACCGTCGATCACGTTGTCTCGCCACAGCACGCGCTTGTCAAGCCCGCGCCGTGCGTCGCGGTATTCGAGCACGTCTTCGCCCGCGGGCAGGTCGAGCGCGGCGTGCAGGCGGTCGAGCCAGTTCGCGGGGGCCTGAGCGCTCTCTTCGGAAGTTACCGCGATAGCCGGCGCTGCCGTGTGAGCCGCGCGCAGCACGATCACGTCGTCGGCCTCGATGCGGATGGACGCGTAGGTGCACGAAGCGAGCAGCGGCTGCAGCGCCGCCTGCAATGCGAGCACGTTGCCGCGACGCGCGGCCACGAGCCGCCAGGGCAGCGGCGCGGCCTCGATGCGCACCGCCGCGTGCTTGAGTTCGGGCTGGCGCGAGTGCGGATCGGTGGCGCCGATGGTGGCTTCGTTGATGCCGCCGCTCGCGAGGAACTGGCCGTTCCAGTGCATCGGCACGAACGCGGTGCCGGACTGGACGTCGTCCGAGAACTGCACGGGCAGCACGAGGCTGCCGCGGCGGCTCTTCACGCGCACGAGGTCGCCTTCCGCGAAGCCGCGCCGCGCGGCGTCGGCGGGGGCGAGGTTGACGGCGGCCTCGGGCGCGTGGGCGAGCAGTTTGGCGACGCGGCCCGTGCGGCTCATGCCGTGCCATTGGTCGCGCAGCCGGCCCGTGATGAGCCGGAACGGGAAGCGCGCGTCGGTGGGTTCGGCCACAGGCTGGTAGCGCGGCGCGTGAAAGCGGGCGCGGCCGTCGGCGGTGGCGAAGACGCCGTCGGTGTAGCGGCGCGCGGCGCCTTGCGTGCGGCCCGCCGGAAACGGCCACTGCTGCGGCCCCTCGTCTTCGAGCACCGCGTAGCTGAGCCCGCCGATGTCGAGATCGCGGCCTACGGTGAGCCGGCGATGCTCGTCGAACGCCGCTTCGGGCGAGGCGAAACCGAAGAGCGGCGCGGCATTCGCGTGGCGTTCGCCGTGCCTGCTCGCAAGGCGTTGCTGCATGCGCTGCGCCACCTGGTCGGCGATCCACCAGTCGGGCTTCGCTTCGCCCGCGGCGGGCACGGCGGCCCGCACGCGCGAAATGCGCCGCTCCGAGTTCGTCACCGTGCCCGACTTCTCGCCCCACGTGGCCGCGGGCAGCAGCACGTCGGCGAAGGGCACGGTGTCGGTCTGCGTGAACGCGTCCTGCACGACGACGAATTCAGCCGTGGCGAGCGCTTCGCGCACCTTCGCGATGTCGGGCATGGAATGCACGGGGTTCGTGCAGGCAATCCACACCGCCTTGATCTTGCCGCTGCGCACGGCCTCGAACATCTCGACAGCGGGCAGGCCCGGCGTGGCGGGCACGGACGGCACGCCCCACAGCCGCGCCACTTCCTCGCGATGCGCGGCGTTGCCGATCTCGCGATGCGCCGCGAGCATGGTCGCCATGCCGCCCACTTCGCGACCGCCCATGGCGTTGGGCTGGCCCGTCAGCGAAAACGGACCCGCGCCGGCCCGGCCGATCTGTGCCGTGGCCAGATGCAGATTGATGAGGGCGAGGTTCTTGTCGGTGCCGTGGCTCGACTGGTTGAGGCCCATGCAATAGAGCGAAAGCGCGGCCTCGCTCGCGCCGAACCATTCGGCGGCCTGCATCAGGTCTTCTTCGCGAATGCCGCACAGGCCCGCCGCCACGCGCGGCGTGTACTCGCGCACCATCGCCTTCAGCGCAGCGAAGCCTTCGGTGTGGCGTTCGATGTACGCGCGGTCGATCAGCCCTTCCCAGATGAGGTGATGCAGCATGCCGTTGAAGAGCGCGACGTCGGTGCCCGGCTGAATGGCGAGATGCAGGTCGGCGAGAGCCGCCGTGTCGGTGCGGCGCGGATCGACGACGATCCAGCGAATCGCCGGGTTCGCCGCCTTCGCCGCTTCCAGCCGGCGAAACAGCACCGGGTGCGCCCAGGCCATATTGCTGCCCGCGAACAGCACCGTGCGCGCCGCTTCGAGGTCTTCGTAGCAGGTGGGCGGACCGTCCGCACCGAGCGCCATCTTGTAGGCGCTCACGGCGCTCGACATGCAGAGCCGCGAATTGGTGTCGATGTTGTTGGTGCCGATCAACCCCTTCGCGAGCTTGTTGAAGACGTAGTAGTCCTCGGTGAGCAACTGGCCCGACACGTAGAACGCCACCGCGTCTGGCCCGTGCCGTTCCACCACGCGCGCGAAGCGCTCGGCCACGGTATCGAGCGCGACGTCCCAGCTCACCTGCCGGCGTGCTTCGGAACGATGCGCGCGCATTTCGGGCACGAGTGCGCGGCCCGTTTCGCTTTGCGCCGTGAGCGCGAGCGAGAGCCCTTTCGTGCAGAGCTTGCCGAAATTCGCGGGATGCTCGGGGTCGCCTTGCACGCCCGTGATGCGGCCGCCTTCCGACTCGATGAGCACGCCGCAGCCGACGCCGCAGTAGCAGCAGGTGGAACGGGTGACGGTCTTCATGACGTGTACGCGCTTAAGCCTGGCCGAGATCGACATGCACGAGCCCGTCTTCGTCCACCTTCACCGGGAAGCGTCCCGCGCAGCCTTCGTCCGGCGCGCGTGCTTCGCCGCTCGCAAGGTCGATGTTCCATGCGTGCAGCGGGCACGTCACCGTCTCGCCGTGCACGATGCCTTCGGACAGCGCGCCGCCCTTGTGCGGGCAGCGGTCGCGCAGCGCGAAGACCTTGTTGGTGGCCGTGCGAAAGAGGGCGATGTTGCCGCCCAGGCTTTCGTCGCGTTGCAGCACGCGGCTGCCCAGTTGCGGAATGTCTTCGACGCGGCAAACGGGCGTCCACGCCGAGCCGTCCCGCTTGCCGTGTTCGCTTGCTGCTTCGCGCGCCATGATCTGGATTTCCATCGTGTGTTCCTCGTACGTCATTGCGTGCATTAGGCGACTATTAAGCGATTACTTTGAGCGGAATGTATTCGTGCTTGCGGGCGCCGCCTATCCGCGCTTCCCACGGATCGGGCAAGCCTTCCAGCGAATACAGCAGCCGCTCGTAGAGCGCCTTGCGGCTCGCTTCGTCTTCCACCACTTTCTTCTTCACGTAGTCGAGCCCCACGCGCGCGATGTAGTGCACCGTGCGATCGAGGTAATACGCCTCTTCACGATAAAGCTGCAGGAACGCGCCCGTGTACTCCTTCACTTCCTCGGCGTTCTTCACCTTGACGAGGAACTGCGCCACTTCGGTGCGAATGCCGCCGTTGCCGCCCACGTAGAGTTCCCAGCCGCTATCCACGGCGATCACGCCCACGTCCTTGATGCCGGCTTCAGCGCAGTTGCGCGGGCAACCCGAAACCGCGAGCTTCACCTTGTGCGGCGACCACATGTTGGCGAGCATCGTTTCGAGGTCGATGCCCATCTGCGTGCTGTTCTGCGTGCCGAAGCGGCAGAACTCGCTGCCTACGCACGTCTTCACGGTGCGGATCGACTTGCCGTAAGCATGGCCCGACTTCATACCGAGATCGCGCCACACGTTGGGCAGGTCTTCCTTGCGCACGCCGAGCAGGTCGATACGCTGGCCGCCCGTCACTTTCACCATCGGCACGTTGTATTTCTCGGCCACGTCAGCAATGCGGCGCAGCTCGCTCGGGTTCGTCACGCCGCCCTTCATCTGCGGCACCACGGAAAACGTGTTGTCCTTCTGGATGTTCGCGTGCACGCGTTCGTTCACGAAACGGCTTTGCGGGTCGTCCACGGCGTCGCGCGGCCACGTGGAGATCAGGTAGTAGTTGATCGCGGGGCGGCAGGTCGCGCAGCCGTTGGGCGTGCGCCATTCGAGGAAGTCGTAGACCTGGCGGTGCGTGAGCAGACGGTGCTCGCGAATCGCCTTGCGCACTTCGCCGTGGTTGCGGTCCGTGCAGCCGCATACGGCCTTCGTCTTCGGCGTTTCCTGGAAGTTCGTGCCCACCGTGTTCATCAGGATCTGCTCGACGAGGCCCGTGCACGAGCCGCACGAACTCGCGGCCTTGGTGTGCTTCTTCACGTCGTCCACGGTGAAGAGGCCCTTTTCGGTGATCGCCTTGACGATGGTGCCTTTGCACACGCCGTTGCAGCCGCAGACTTCGTCGCTGTCGGCCATCGCGCTCGCGCGGCTCTGGCCTTGCACGCCCGCGTCGCCCACGCTCGATTCGCCGAACATGATGTGGTCGCGCAACTCGCCCAGCTTGCGGCCTTCGCGCAGCAGCTTGAAGTACCAGGCGCCGTCTGCCGTGTCGCCGTAGAGGCACGCGCCCACCAGTTGGTCGTCCTTGATGACGAGCTTCTTGTAGACGCCGCCCGCGGGGTCGGAGAGCACGATTTCCTCGCAGCCGTCGCCGCCGTTGAATTCGCCGGCGGAGAAGAGGTCGATGCCCGTCACCTTGAGCTTGGTGGAAAGCACCGAGCCCTTGTAGCTGCCGATGCCCATCAGCGCGAGGTGGTTCGCGCAGACCTTCGCCTGCTCAAAAAGCGGGGCGACGAGACCGTACGCAATGCCGCGGTGGCTCACGCATTCGCCCACGGCGTAGATGCGCGGGTCGTAGGTCTGCAGCGTGTCGTTCACGACGATGCCGCGATTGCAGTGCAGGCCGCAGGCTTCGGCCAGCGTCGTGTTGGGGCGAATGCCGGCGGCCATCACGACGAGGTCGGCCGCGATGGTTTCGCCGTCCTTGAACTTCACGCCGCTCACGTGGCCGGCCTCATTGCCGAGAATCTCCGTGGTGGCCTTCGAAAGCTTGAACGCGAGGCCCCGTGCTTCCAGCGAACGTTGCAGCAGCTTGCCCGCGGTGGCGTCGAGCTGGCGTTCCAGCAGCGTGTCGGCCAGATGCACCACGGTCACGTCCATGCCGCGCAGCTTGAGGCCGTTGGCTGCTTCCAGCCCCAACAGGCCGCCGCCGATCACGACCGCGTGCTGCTTGACCTCGGCGGCGTCGATCATGGCCTGCG
Organism: Paraburkholderia sp. SUR17; assembly: GCF_029536165.1. NCBI lineage: Bacteria > Pseudomonadati > Pseudomonadota > Betaproteobacteria > Burkholderiales > Burkholderiaceae > Paraburkholderia > Paraburkholderia sp. SUR17. Next base: position 1,808,945 of record NZ_CP120509.1, on the reverse strand, counting down.
TGTCGCGAATGTCGCGATAGGTGATCACGCCTTCCAGCGTATTGCCCGGCACCGGCAGGATGAACGGCACGGAACCCGTTGCGATCAGGAGGCGGTCGTAGGGCGCTTCGGTGCCGTCGTCCGCGAACACGATGCGGCGCACGCGGTCGATGCGCTCGATGGTCTTGCCCAGATGCAGGCGAATGCCTTGCTCCGCATACCATTCGAGCGGGTTGAGCACGATGTCCTTGAACGTCTGCTCGCCGGCGAGCACCGGCGAAAGCAGGATGCGGTTGTAGTTCGGATGCGGCTCCGCCCCGAACACCGTGATGTCGTACTGGTCGGGGGCGATCGCAAGCAGCTCTTCGAGCGTGCGGATACCGGCCATGCCGTTGCCGATCACGACGAGTCGGGGCTTGTTCATGCTGAATCTCCTGCGAGTGCGGGTGGAGCGGGTGGAACGGCTCGATGCTTGACGGAATGCATTCGGGTACAGCGGCGGAGTGCAGGTGCCGTGTGTCGATGCACATGCACTCCGCTTCGTGTCTTCGCGTATCAGGGATGCATCAGACGCGCGCGGCGGCAACGGACCACGCGTTGCGCCAGCGGTGCTTCACGTTGCTCATACCGGCCCAGCCGAGCGCGGCGAGGCAGGCGAAGAGCCAAAGACCCGTGGAGTAGGAACCGGTGGCCTGCTTGATGGAGCCGAGGCTCGCGGCGAGCGCGAAGCCGCCCACGCCGCCTGCCATGCCAATGAGGCCGGTCATCACGCCGATGTCCTTGCCGAAGCGCTGCGGCACGAGCTGGAACACCGCGCCGTTGCCCGCGCCGAGGCAGAGCATTGCGGCGATGAACAGCAACACCGTGGGCAGCGGGCCGCCCACGTTGAAGCCCGCGGTGCCGATCAGCACGGCCACGGAGGCGAACACTGTGAGCAGCGAACGCGTACCGCCGATGCGGTCGGCCATCAGCCCGCCGATGGGGCGCATCACCGAACCCGCGAACACGCAGGCGGCCGTGGCCCAGCCGGCGATCTTCGGGTCGAAGCCGAACTGGTCGTGGAAGTAGCCGGGCAGGGCGCTCGCGAAGCCGGAGAAGCCGCCGAACGTGAGCGAATAGAAGAACATGAACCACCACGAATCGCGGTTGCCGAGCATGCGCGCGTAGTCGCCCAGTTGCTTCTTCACGACGACGCCGGGCGCGTCTTTCGCGAAGGCCGTGTAGTAAATCAGCACGGCGACAACCGGAATGCAGGCGATGCCGAATACGTTCTGCCAGCCGAACGCGACAGCCAGCGCGGGCGCGAACAGGGCCGCGAGCACCGTGCCGGAGTTGCCGGCGCCGGCAATCCCCATCGCCGTGCCCTGCTGATGCGGCGGGTACCAGCGCGACGCGAGCGGCAACGCCACGGCGAACGATGCACCGGCTACGCCGAGCAGCACGCCGAGGAACAGCGCCTGGCCGAGCGAGTGCACGCCGATCTGCCATGCGCCGACCAGCGTCGCGATCACGATGGCCTGGCCGAGCAGGCCCGCGCGCTTGGCGCCGACGCGGTCGGCGAGCAGACCCATGAACACGCGCAGAATGGCGCCCGCGAGAATCGGCGTGGCGACCATCAGCGCGCGTTGCTGCGTGGACAGCGCGAGGGTTTGAGCGATCTGGATCTGGAGCGGTCCGAGCAGGTACCAGACCATGAAGCTCAGGTCGAAGTACAGGAACGCCGAGAGGAGCGTGGGGGTGTGGCCATTGCGCCAGAAGCTGCGGTCCATGTGAGTTCCGTCGTTGGATCGCTCGCCGTGTGCGTGTTCAGACTCTTGAACGCGCTGCACCGGTTGCGACGAACGTCGAACGCCATTGCCCGACCGAAGTGGTTCTGGATGAGCCGCGTGCGCCGGCTGTGTGCCGCGCCGCGTGTGGGGCTCATGCTGCCCTGCGCCGTTGCAGGGTGCGAGCCTCGCTATGCAACGGCCGTGCCACCTTGCATGAAAACGCGCAAAGCCTTACTGGATAAGGGACTGAGGAGATCGGTCGGGAATGGGATATTGCACCGCAGCAGTGCGCCGCACCGGCCAGAGGCACTGCTGCGGTGCGGTGCGTTGCAGTGAAGTGCAGGCGAGCGCATGCAGTGACGGAACATGAACCGTGTTGCACGAGGTGCATGAAGGGCGGGAAGGAATGAAGCGGCGGGACGTGCATTCCGTTGCCACGAGATGCACGGGGAAGCAGCGAAAGCAGGGGAAGCGTGAAGCGCGCGGCACGAGCGTGCCGCGCGCGGGGTGATCGATCTCGATGAGCCGGGTCGTCAGCTCGTGGTCTCGGGCATGCGCTTTTTCAGTTCGCGCGAGGCGGCAAGCGGAATGCGCGCGTCGTCCCACTCGCGCAGCCATTCCACTTCACGGGCAGTGAAGACCTGGCCGTAATTGCGCAGGGCGTACTGCAGCGAATCGATGATGTGGTTGCGGATGATCTCGGGCGTGCGCTGGTCGTCTAGCACCGCACGGAACGCTTCGAGCGTGGCCATGGTTATTGCTCCTGTTGCTGTTGTGGCCGCGCGCAGGCGAGAAACAGCATGCGTGCGCGCGAACCGCGATGCGATCCGCGCTTTATCGCACGTCAATAGTCAGGAGACAAACGGAAAAAAATGGAGGGCTCGCGAATTGGCGAGAGATCCTGCCTGGGGACGCCGCATTTTTATGCGGCATGTCTCCATCGTGGCATGACGATGTGAAGGCGGATTCGATGACGGACTATCCGGCCGTCTACTCCGCCGGCACCGGAACGATCGATGAAATACGCCAGCCCGCGCCCGTGCGAAGCGCTACTTCGTACATGAGGAATCGCCCCGTTGTGGCGGACGCTTGCGACTTTCCGGAAGTGATCATGGTTGGCGCGTAGATCTGGGCGACGTCATCGCTGATGGGAAGTATCTTGATGTTGTCCGTCTCCGGTTCGAACTTCCACACGCCTTTGAAAGTTTCGCGGAAGTGGTCCAGCAGGGCGGTTTTGCCCCAGATCCGATAGGGACGCGCCACCAGGGCCACGGGATCGGGTTCGCTGGGATCGGCAGCGACGAAGACGCTGGCGAACTCGGCGAGATCATGCGTGGTCGCGGCATGTGCCTGACGCAGGAAGAGCGTTCTGACTTCCTGCTGATCGCCGTCGGTAAAGCGCTGGGCCGCTGCCGCTGTTTGCGCATACGCCGCAGGAAGCGCGACGACGAGCAACGACAAAACGGCAGACGTAAAGCCATTCCGATTCATGATGCAAACTCCTTTGATGGGGCGTTGACGATGGCGACAGTCCGACAGTCCGACAGTCGATCAGGCAGCGCGGTCACGCTGCGCTCACATGCCCACCGGATGTGGAACGTGCAGCACGGCGACGCGATTTGCGCGGTCGCAAGACTCGAATGTGTGTGCGAGCAAGCCGCGCTGCCTGGTGCAGTCGGCCGTCGCTGGCACGACGTCCCGGCGGGCAACGTAACGATGACTCATGTGGTTGCCGTCTGAACACGGTTCGCCGCAAACAACAGCATGGCTGTACCAAACCACCGGAGCGTGATCGCTCAGGCAAGACGCCCGGCGCTACCGGCCGTTTTCGTTTCGCTTGCCTTGCGGGTTCGCATCGAGATCCACCGCATCGGGCACTTCGATCACGAGGTCCGTCTGCGCAACAGCCACGCAAGGCAGGATGTAGCCCTGCGCCTTTTCTTCGGCCGAAAGACCCGGCCACTCGATCGTATGGCGCACCGTGCCCTCGATCACGCGGCACAGGCACGTGCGGCAGGTGCCGTTGCGGCAGGAGCGTGGCAACCGCAGATTCGCGAAGCCGGCGGCTTCGAGCACGGTGAGCGTATCGGGCGCCTCGAAGGTGCGGCCGAGCGGTTCGACGCGAACGCGTGGGATCGCCGCGTCGCGAGGCTCGTTCGTCGAGGCGTTCGTCGGGTCGGCATGAGCGCTCACGTCTGCGCTCGTGGAACCGTCTGCGTCAGGCCCACTCATGGCTTGCTTCACATCGTTGCTGTTCAATGACGCTTTGCCCGTTCACGAAATGGATACGCCCAGCAAGCGTCCCGCGCCGAACGTGAAGGCTGCCGCGACGAGGCCGATCACGATCTGCCGACCGGCGGAAAACATCGCGCCGCGTCCGTTGAAAAGCGAGGTGAAGACGCCCACGGCGGCCAGCCCGAAGCCCGCCAGCGCCACGCATTGCACGATGGCCCACATGCCGTGCGCCCACAGGAACGGCATGGCCGGGAAGATGGCGCCCAGCGAGAAGAGGCAGAACGAGACGCCCGCCGCCGTCCACGGATTGCCGCCCAGTTCCGCGGGGTCGAGCCCGAGTTCCTCGCGCGTGAGCGTATCGAGCGCCTTGTCCTTGTCGCGCATGATCTGCGCGGCCACGCGGCGCGCCTCTTCGGCCTCTACGCCCTTGGCCTGATAGATCAGCGCCAGTTCGTGCCGTTCGGCGTCGGGCGTCTGCTCGATTTCATCGGATTCCTTCGCAATCTGCGTGCGTGCCAGTTCGCGTGCATTCGTGACGGAGAGCCATTCGCCCAGCGCCATCGAGCAGGCGCCCGCGATCAGCCCTGCGAGCCCGGTGAGCAGGATCGTGCGGTTGGCCGCGCCCGCGCCGGCCACGCCCATGATGAGGCAGAAGTTGGAGACGAGGCCGTCGTTGGCGCCCAGCACGGCAGCGCGCAGGTCGTTGCCCGAGGTCACGCCCTTGTGCCACGACTCTGCGCTCGCAATCTGCGCGCCCTTCGACATGCCCTCGGCATGCTGGCCCTCCACCACGGCGCGCACAACGTCGGCGTGATGCTGTTCTTCCGCGGAGAGCTTTTCGGCGCCGGGCTGGTGCGCGTATTTGTTGCGGTCGGCGTACTCGGCCGCGGCCAGCGTGGGCAGCACGAAGGCGGGGCCGAACGTGCGGGTGAGCGTGCGCATCAGGTGCGTCTTGATGCTGTGCCGATGCGGCCGCACACGCACGCCGTTGGCGCGCAGCTTGTCCGACCAGAGCTGCGCGTGCTCGCGCTCCGACGCCGCGAGCTGTTCGAACACGCTGCGGCGCACGGCGTCCTTTTCGACGTGGGCGAGCGTTTCGTAGACGGCGGCGCTATCGAGTTCGTCGGCGAGATTCTGGCGATAGCGCTTGAGTTCGTGTCGGGAGGCCATGGCATGGGTTCGGGCAGGTTCGGGCGCAAGCTTAACCCACGTGCCGCAAACCCGCTGCTACGGTGCTTCGCCTTCGCCTTCGCCTTCGCCTTCGCCTGCGCCTGCGCCTGCGCCTGCGCCTGCGGCTTCAGTGCGTCGTGCGCCTGCGCAGATGCCGGTAGACGGTATTTCTCGCGAGCCCGAGTTCCCGTGCCGCTGCCGACACGTTTCCGCCCAGCCGTGTCAGCGTGGCTTCGATGAGCGCCGCCTGCCAGTCCTGGAGGCGTCCGGGCGCAGGTGTTTCGTTGCCATTCACGGCGACGGCCGCGGCGGGGGCAACGGCGGCTGCGGGGCTGGCCGCAGGCTCGCAGTCCTCGAAGAAATCTTCGGGCAAATGCTCGAGGCCGATTTCGTGTTCGCCCTCGGCCATGATGCTCGCCGTGCGCAGCACGTTGGCGAGCTGGCGCAGGTTGCCGGGCCAGCGGCAGCGTGCGAAGCAATCCAGTACATCTGCACTGACGCGTTTCGGTGCATGCGGGTGCGTGCACTGGTTTTCCAGAATGCGGGTGACCAGCACCGGCAGGTCGGTGCGTTCGCGCAAGGCCGGCAGCGTCACGGCAAGGCCGTTGATCCGGTAATAGAGGTCTTCCCGGAAGGTGCCGGCCGCAATCATCTCGCGCAGATTGCGGTGCGTGGCGCAGACGATGCGCAGGTCCACGGGAACCGCCCGCGTGCCGCCGAGCGGCACGACGGTGCGTTCCTGCAGAACTCGCATCAGGCGCACCTGTTGGGCGAGCGGCATGTCACCGATTTCATCGAGAAATAAAGTGCCGCCGTCGGCCTGCACGATCTTGCCGGTGTTGCCGCGCTTCCTTGCGCCCGTGAACGCGCCGTCTTCGTAGCCGAACAGCTCGGCTTCGATCAACGTGTCCGGCAGCGACGCGCAGTTCACCGCGACGAACGGGCCGTCCGCGCGCGGCGAATCCTGGTGGATGGCGCGGGCCAGCCATTCCTTGCCCGTGCCAGTGCGGCCGAGCACCAGCACCGGAATGTCGCGTCCCCGCACCTTTTCGACGCGGCGCAGGACATCGGCCATGCGGGCATCGCCGGTATCGAGCGAGGCCAGCGTGACGACGGGCCCTCCCGGCGAGCCCTGCGCCGCAGACCCCGCGGGCCGCACCGCGGCCTGAGGCGAAACGACGCGCGGCGCCGCTGCCGTGGCGTGCGGCGCGGCGAATTCGCCGCGGGCGATCACGCGCACGCCGCTCGGCAGCGTCAACGTGAGGCAGGCGCCGGGCGTCTGTGCGGCGTGCTGGAGCAGGACAGGGAACGGTACGCCGAAGAGCGCGGCGAAGGGTTGCCGCTGGAGCGTGGCGAGCGGCTGGCCCAACTGGAACAGCGCGCTGCGGTTTGCCGAAAGCAGCGTGCCATCGGGCGTGAACGCAGCCAGCCCTTCGTAGAGCGTGCCGATGAATTCGGCGTGCGCGTGAAAACGTACGCGCACAGCGTCGGCGAACTGGTTCGCGAACAGATGGTTCTCGATCATCTGCGCCGACATTCGCACGAGCGCGAGCGTGTGCTTGTGGGCGCCGCGCGCGTCGCCGCTCACGTCCAGCGTGCCGATGGCCTGGCCGAACGGGTCCACGATGGGCGTGCACGAGCAGGTGAGGATGTGGTTGGCGCGCAGGAAGTGCTCGCCGCCGTGAACGATGGTGGGCTGCCCGTCGACCAGTGCGGTGCCGATCGCGTTCGTGCCGCGATCGCTTTCCGCCCACGAAACGCCGGGACAGAGCGCCACGCGCCGGGCCTTTTCGATGAAGTCGTTGTCGCCCAGGCTGTGCAGGATCACGCCGTGGCGGTCGGTGAGCAGCACCATGCTCTGGGTATCGACGATCTGCGCATGCAGTGTCTCCATGACCGGCAGCGCGTGCGCATAGAGCGACTGATTGCGCTCGATCAACTCGCGCAGAATGAGCGGCGCGAGAGGCTGGAAGTCGGGCGTTTCGCCGGTACGCAGACCGACCTCGCGCGAACGCGCGTGGGCCTGCGCGATGACGTCGGTACGGTTGGCCGATATCGCGGGCGGTTGAGTCACTGCGTGTCTCCAGTTCGTGCGGCGCGCAGGCGCCGGGCGCGCGACGAAGTGCATGGCTTCGTCCGGTCTCGCGTGGTGCACCGCGCAATGTCGGCGCAGCAGGGGCGCGCAAGTCAGCGTTCATCTTACAGGACGAGCCGGCGGGCACGGGCTCGTGAGGCCTTGCGCGGGATCGGGGTATGCCCTGGTCTTTGGGTTGGCCCCGGCGTACGCCATGGCCTCGACTTTGCGCCGGTCATCACTAATTCGACGCCTGGCTTGCGAGGCTATGACCCCTTCCGGCCGGGCATCACGTAAAACTTGCGGGTTGCCGCAACTCGTCTAAAGTGAATGGATCACGCGCCGGGCACGATTCCCGGCGCGTGATGTTCGAGCAGTGTTCGAGCCGTTCGAGCCGCGTGCGCGCGCGGCGCACCGAGGAGGAGCGAGGCAGCATAAGCGCGCAGCCCCGATGACCCGTGAACCGAAGGCGACCTCACCATGCAGATCATTTTTCCGAAAGAACCTCCTGAGTATTGCGGGCCCGAACTCACGCTGGCGTTTGCTGCGATGGTAGACGGCGAGCGGCTCGAATGCGTGATTACGGCTGAGGCGCTGGAAGATCATTTTGGTGCGGAGTCCACGCGCGCAGAGGACATGCTGGGTGCCTTCGACGCCCACCGCGAGCGCATCGAAGCGGCTGCGCGGCGGCTACTCTCCGAAACGCGCGGGCGGTGCGCGGTGCTGCGAAGCGGCTACGTGCGGTTCTATGAAGCGAACGTGCGGCCGTCTTGATCCGCCTTGATTCGTCCCGCGTCCCGGCTCGGGCATGACCGGTCGCCTGAATGCAGTGCAGCAAAAAAAGAAGCACCCCGTGGGGTGCTTCTGTGCATTCGGCGTCTGCCCGACGCCTGGGTCGATATCCGGCCCGAGGTCAGGCCCGAGGTCAGGCCCGAGGTCAGGCCCGAGGTCAGGCCCGACGCCTACTCCGCGCCAAGATAGAAGAAGCGGAACAGGAACACCGCGGCAATGATCCACACCACGAGCTTGACCTTGCGCGCCTGGCCGGTCAGCAGCTTGAGCCCCGCATACGAAATGAAGCCGAACGCCACGCCGTTCGCGATCGAATAGGTGAACGGCATGAGCAGCGCCGTGAGCGAAGCCGGCACGGCTTCCGTCGCATCTTCCCAGGGCAGTTCCACCATCTCGCGCAGCATCAGGCACGACACGTAGAGCAATGCGGGCGCCGTCGCGTAACCCGGCACGACGCCTGCAAGCGGCGCCACGAAGAGGCACGCGAGAAACAGCACGGCCACGGTGATCGCCGTCATCCCCGTGCGGCCGCCGGCCTGCACGCCCGAAGCGCTTTCGATGTACGCCGTGGTGGAAGACGTGCCGAGCACCGACCCAGCGAGAATCGCGGTGCTATCAGCCAGCAGCGCGCGGTTCAGGCGGTGCATCTTGCCGTGCACCAGCAGGCCCGCGCGGTTTGCCACGCCCATCAGCGTGCCCGTTGCATCGAAGAGTTCGACGAGGAAGAAGACGAGGATCACGTTCAGGATGCCCGACGAAAGCGCGCCGCGAATGTCGAGCTGAAAAAGCGTGGGCGAAATGGAAGGCGGTGCGGAGAACACGCCGTGGAACTGGTTGCCGCCGAAGAAGAAGCTGAGCACCGTGACCCCGACGATGCCGATCAGGATCGCGCCGCGCACGCGCAGGAAGTCGAGCGTCACGATGGCGAAGAAGCCGATGATCGCGAGCACCACGTGCGCGTTGTGCAGGTCGCCGAGCGCAACGAGCGTGGCCGGATTGCCCACCACGATGCCCGAGGTCTTCAGCGAAATGATGGCGAGGAAGAGGCCGATGCCGCCTGTGATCGCCACGCGTATGGAATGCGGAATGCCGTTCACGATCACCTCGCGCACGCGGATCAGCGTGACGATCATGAAGAGGCAGCCCGAGATGAACACCGCGCCCAGCGCCGCCTGCCACGTGAAGCCCATGCCTTTGACCACCGTATAGGCGAAGTAGGCGTTGAGGCCCATGCCGGGCGCAAGCGCAATCGGGTAGTTCGCGTAAAGGCCCATCACGAGCGAGGCGAGCGCGGCCACGAGGCAGGTGGCCACGAACACGGACTCTTTCGGCATGCCTGCATCGCCCAGAATCGCCGGGTTCACGAAGATGATGTAGGCCATCGTAAGAAAGGTCGTGAAGCCCGCGAGCAATTCGGTGCGCAGATTGGTGCCCGCTTCGTCGAAGCCGAAATAGCGTTTGATGGAGTCCATGAAGAAGGGCCTCTTGGTTTGGTTTTCGTGGATTCTTGATATGGCCATGCGAACGTGCCGTGCGGCTCGCGCGAGCGAGGCCTGGGGCCGCCGCCACTGCGGGCACGGCCATTGCGGCCGTGCCGCACGCGCGGCAGGGTGGGCCGCGCTGTCACGGGCGGCATTGTAATCAGGATTGCGCGCGGCGTGCGTAAGCGGCACGCAACAACGCCGTGAAAGACGACGCGCTCAGGCCTGCGGCGGCTTGGGGCCCCAGCGGTCCAGCACGTGCTGCAGCACGTCGATGGGCAGCGGAAACACGATGGTCGAATTCTTGTCCGCCGCGATGGTGGTGAGCGTCTGCAGATAGCGCAGCTGCATGGCCTGCGGTTGTTGCGCGAGCATCTGCGCGGCTTGCAGCAGCTTTTCGGAAGCCTGCAGTTCGCCTTCGGCGTGAATCACCTTGGCGCGGCGTTCGCGCTCTGCCTCGGCCTGGCGCGCGATGGCGCGGATCATCGTTTCGTTGATGTCCACGTGCTTGATCTCGACGTTGGAGACCTTGATGCCCCACGCGTCGGTCTGCGCATCAAGCACCTTCTGGATGTCCGCGTTCAGCTGCTCGCGTTCCGCCAGCAGTTCGTCCAGTTCGTGCTTGCCGAGCACGGCACGCAGAATGGTCTGCGAAAGCTGGCTGGTGGCCTCGAAGTAGCGCGCCACCTGAATCACGGCGCGTTCGGGGTCGACCACGCGAAAGTAGACCACCGCGTTGACCTTCACAGACACGTTGTCGCGCGTGATGACGTCCTGCGGCGGCACGTCGAACACCACGGTGCGCAGGTCGATTTTCACGACCTGCTGCACGATGGGGACGATCAGCACGAGCCCCGGTCCCTTCACTTTCCAGAAGCGCCCGAGCAGGAACACGACGCCGCGTTCGTACTCGCGGAAGATGCGTATCGATGAAGCGACGAGCAGGATCAGCAGCACGATCAGGATGCTGCCGAAGCCGAAGGTGAATCCCATCATGAACGTTCTCCTTGTTGTAGAGGCGATGCATGGGGTGCCTGTGCCTGTGCCGGTGTCGGTGCCTGCGCGTGCGTGCTGGCTTGCATGGACCCGACACCCGTGTTCCTGCCCGGCGATGGCGACGATCCCGCCGTGTGCGTCGCTTCGCGCGCAGGCTCCACCGTGAGCATGAGTCCCTGGCGGCCCGTCACGCGCACTTCGCTTCCCGCGGCAAGCGGTTCGGCGCAGCGCACGCGCCAGCGCTCGCCATGAATGCGTGCCCAGCCTTCGGGCGCCGTCCCCGTCCCGTCCATGTCCTTCGTTGCGAGACCCTCGTCCAGCACCACGCCGACGCTGCCGATCAATGCTTCCGAACCCGTCACCACGGGCCGTCGCCGCGCCTTGAGCGCGACGCTCGATACCGTGAAGACGAAGAGCACGCTGAACGCGGTGAGCGCGGCGATCATGGGCAACGGAATGCCGAAGCCGGGTGCCTCGGTGTCCATCAACATTAGCGCGCCGATCACGAAGGCCACGATGCCGCCGAAACCCAGCGTGCCGAAGGTGGGCAGAAAAGCCTCGGCAATCAGGAACGCGAGTCCCAGAAAAATCAACCCGAGCCCCACGTAGTTGATGGGCAGCAGTTGCAGCGCGAAGAGCCCAACCAGCAGGCTGATGGCGCCCGCCACGCCGGGCAGCACGAAGCCGGGGTTCGCGAACTCGAAGAAGAGCCCGTACATGCCGATCATGAGCAGGATGAGGGCCACGTTCGGGTCCGTGATGACCGAGAGGAAACGGCTGCGCCAGTCGGGCGCGAGCGTGAGCACGGGCGCGTGTGCGGTGGCGAGTGTGGCCTCGCCCGCGACGGTGGCGACGTGACGGCCGTTCAGCACGCGGAGCAGGTCGGGCACGTCGCGCGCCATGACGTCGACGACTTTTTGCGCGAGCGCCTCGTTCGCCGACAGACTCACCGCTTCGCGCACCGCGCGTTCGGCCCAGTCGGCGTTGCGTCCGCGCAGCTGGGCGAGGCCGCGGATATAGGCGGCGGCGTCCTGCACCTGCTTGCGTGTTTCGGTTGCGCGTTCGTCGCCGGCGGACGGCGGCTTCGCGTCGCTCGGGCGCTGGCCCGGCGGCTCCGCGCCGCCCATGCCGATCTGGATGGGCGTGGCCGCGCCCAGGTTGGTGCCGGGCGCCATGGCCGCAAGGTGGCTCGCGTAGACGATATAGGTGCCCGCGCTCGCCGCACGCGCGCCGCCTGGCGCGATGAAGGCGGCAACGGGCACGGGCGAGGCGAGGATCGCCTTGATGATCTGCCGCATCGATGTGTCGAGGCCGCCCGGTGTGTCGAGCTGGACGACGGCGAGCTGCGCGCGGTCGTGGGCGGCGCGGGCGAGCCCGCGCACGATGAAGTCCGCGCTGGCCGGGCCGATGGCGCCGGCCACGGGAATCACGATGACCGGCGAGGGCGCCGTGGTTGCATGAATGCTCGCATCAACGGCCGCACCGGCAGGAGCGCTGATCAGCAGCGGCCACGTGAGTGAAAACCCGTAGAGGATGCGCCGCGCGAGCCGCAGCGTGCGGCGCGACGACGCAGTGCGCGTGGTCCGCGCGAAGCGCGCAAGGCACAGCAAACGGCGCAAAAAAACGGGCAGCGTGTTCATCGCTGGCGGCCGGCATGCGTTTTTGGCGGCGCCGGCCGGGAAGGTGATGCTCTAAAGCTTAGTCCGATTCGGCCCGTTGCGTGCGTGTCAGCCGGTAATCCGTGGGGCGCATGCCGGTCCACTTGCGAAACGCGCGGTGAAAGGCGCTCGGTTCCGCGAAGCCCACGGCGGCGGCAATGTCCGCGATCGTGCGTGCCGTGTCCTGCAGTTCGCCGATGGCGATGTCGCGGCGCAGGTCGTCCTTGATGGACTGATACGTGTGGCCTTCCTGCTTGAGGCGCCGGCGCAGGGTCGCTTCGGCCACGTTCAGCCGCTCCGCCATGGACCCGGCATCGGGCCACGCGGACATGGGCAGCGCGCGCAGCGTCTTGCGCACGCGCGCCGCGAACGAACCCGGATTGCGGTACTTCACCACGAAGCTGGCGGGTGCGTCGCGCAGGAAGGCCTTCACCGAACGCGCCGTCTGGATCACAGGCAGGTCGAGAAACGCAGGCGAAAGATCGACGTACGACGCGTCCTGGCAGAATGCCATGTCGTCGCAGAACATCAGCCGGTATTCGTGCTCGGCGGGCGGGGCCGCGCAGCGAAAGCGCGCACACAGGAGCGGAATGCGGCGTCCCACGAGCCAGCACACGAGGCCGTAGACGATGATGAACCAGGTGGCATACGCGAACATCTTCGGCTCCGGGGTGCCCGGACGATGCTCGAAGACGAGACGTACGCGCGTGGTGTCGGCCTCCACGCGAACCGCGAGGTCGTCGAGCACGAGGCGCATGAAGCTCACGGCGCGCTGCAACGCCTGCTTGCCCGTGCTCGCCGTGAGCGCCGCGTGCGTCATTGCGATGAAGCTGCCGTAGCGCATGGGGTGCGAGTCCTGGCCGAAGAACTCGTCGTCGAGCGCACGCGCAATGCCTACCCACAGCGCGCCGTACTGCGCCGACGACACGCGGCTCTTCGGCGAGGCCAGCATCTGCGGAGCGATTCCGGCCGCGGCGACGAGCGGCAGCACGTCGAGCCCGCCCTCGCGTGCGAGCGCCAGCGTTTCCTCCACGAGGCTCATCGAGATCGTGCCTTTTTCGTTTTTCTTCATCGTGTTCGGGTAAGGATGTGCGTGGGCTGCTGCGCGCCCCGGGGCATGGCAAATCCGCTCACGCCGATTGATCGAAGCGGGCATCGAAGCGGCACACGAGCATGCCTACACTCCTTCCCAACCGGAAACATATAACGCGGCGAATACGGCGCGTGGCGCGTAGGCGTGCGCGAGGGCGAGACAGTTTAAAGCGCTGACGCGGCCCGCGCCATGTTCGCGCATGCGCTGCATCAAGCGCGATATCCAGCACGACATTAAGCACACCGCCGCAGCATCGAGGAGACAGGAGCCAGCCGATGGACGATTTCCATACCGACGAGCAACGCATGATTCGCGACGCGGCGCGCGAATTCGCCGCAGAACAGCTTGCGCCTTACGCCGCGCAATGGGATCGCGACGGCGTCTTGCCCGACGAAGTGGTGAAGCAGATGGGCGAGCTGGGTCTGCTCGGCATGATGGTGCCCGCGGAATGGGGCGGTTCGTACACCGACTACGTGGCGTATGCGCTCGCGCTCGAAGAAATTGCCGCGGGCTGTGCCGCGTGCGCCACGATGATGAGCGTGCACAACTCGGTGGGCTGCGGTCCTATCCTGAATTTCGGCACGCCGGCGCAAAAAGACCACTACCTGCATGACCTCGCCACGGGCAGCACCATCGGCGCGTTTTGCCTGACCGAGCCGCAGGCCGGCTCCGAAGCCAACAACCTGCGCACGCGCGCCGTGCTGCGCGACGGCCAGTGGGTGCTCAACGGCAGCAAGCAGTTCGTCACGAACGGCGCGCGCGCGGGCGTGGCCATCGTGTTCGCGGTGACGGACCCGGATCTGGGCAAGCGTGGCATCTCGGCCTTCATCGTGCCCACCCACACGCCCGGTTTCAACGTGGGCCGCCCGGAGCACAAGCTCGGCATTCGTGCGTCGGACACCTGTCCCATTTCGCTCGACGATTGTGCGGTGCCGCAGGCCAACCTGCTGGGCGAGCGCGGCGAGGGGCTCAAGATTGCGCTCGCGAATCTGGAAGGCGGGCGTATCGGCATCGCCGCGCAGGCGGTGGGCATTGCGCGCGCCGCGTTCGATGCGGCGCGTGCCTACGCGAGCGAGCGCATCCAGTTCGGCAAGGCGTTGCGTGAGCATCAGACCATCGCCAACATGCTCGCGGACATGGCCACGCGCCTTAACGCCGCGCGTCTGCTCGTGCATCACGCGGCACGGCTGCGCACGGCGGGCAGGCCGTGTCTTTCCGAGGCTTCGCAGGCGAAGCTCTACGCGTCCGAGCTAGCTGAAGAGGTGTGCTCGAAGGCGCTGCAGATTCACGGCGGCTACGGTTACCTCGCCGACTATCCGGTAGAGCGCCACTACCGCGACGCCCGCATCACGCAGATCTATGAAGGCACCAGCGAAGTGCAGCGGATGGTGATTGCGCGACACGTATAAAAGAACGGCCCTTGGAAAAGGCCCCAAAGAGACCTTAGCCACCGTAAGCCACCCTAAACGACCCCACGCGGGCGCACAATAAGCGGCACAGAGCGCACATTCGCGCCGATCAGGAGACGACGATGAACGACGGAGCTGCAGCGAAGCGGTTTATCGAGGCGCGCGATCTGCTGTTGCGCCATCGCACCGACTACGAGGGCGCGTATCGCGAGTTCGCATGGCCGGCGATGGACGAATTCAACTGGGCGCTCGACTACTTCGATGTCATCGCTCGCGGCAATCACAACCCGGCGTTATGGATCGTCGACGACCCGCAAAGCGAAGGACTCAAGCTTTCGTACGCGCAGATGTCGGAGCGCTCTTCGCGCATGGCGAACTATCTGCGCAGCGTGGGCGTGACGCGCGGCGACCGTCTGCTGCTGATGTTGCCGAACCGCGTGGAGTTGTGGGACGTGATGCTCGCGGCCATGAAGCTTGGCGCCGTCGTGCTGCCCGCCACCACGCAGCTTTCGCCCGACGACGTGCGCGATCGTGTCCAGCTGGGCGGCGCGCATTACGTCATCGTGGACGGCGCGGAGCTTGCAAAATTCGATTCGATCGACGCGAGCGTGAAGCGCATTGCCGTGGGCGCGCGGCGCGAAGGCTGGCTCGACCTGGCCGACGCTTGCGAAGCCTCGCCGCATTTCGTGCCGGAGGGCCCCACGCGTGCGACTGATCCGCTGCTGCTCTATTTCACCTCGGGCACGACGTCGAAGCCGAAGCTTGTCGAACACACGCATCAGAGCTATCCCGTGGGGCATCTTTCTACGATGTACTGGATCGGTCTCATGTCCGGCGACGTGCACTGGAACATCAGCTCGCCAGGTTGGGCCAAGCATGCATGGAGCTGCTTTTTCGCGCCCTGGAATGCGCAGGCCTGCGTGTTCGTCTACAACTACGCGCGCTTCGTGCCGCGCGAAATACTCGAGGTACTCGTGCGGTTCAACGTGACGACGCTCTGCGCGCCGCCTACGGTGTGGCGCATGCTCGTGCAGGAGCCGCTCGCCTCGTACGACGTGAAGCTGCGCGAGATCGTGGGCGCGGGCGAGCCGCTCAATCCCGAGATCATCGAGCGCGTGCGCCGCGCCTGGAACATCACGATTCGCGACGGTTACGGGCAAACCGAAACCACCTGCCAGATCGGCAATTCGCCGGGGCAGCCCGTGGTGCCGGGGGCCATGGGTCGGCCGCTGCCGGGCTACACGGTGGAACTGGTCGATGCCGACGATCAGCCCGCGAGCGAAGGCGAAATCGCGCTGCCCGCCTTGCCGTTTGCGCAGCGTCCGATCGGTCTCATGACGGGCTACGCGAACAACGCGAACGCGACCGACCACGCGATGCGCAACGGTTACTACCACACGTCCGACGTGGCGATGCGCCGCGACGACGGCTACTACGTCTACGTGGGCCGCGCCGACGATGTGTTCAAGTCGTCGGATTACCGGCTAAGCCCGTTCGAACTCGAAAGCGTGCTGATCGAGCACGAGGCGATTGCCGAGGCCGCCGTGGTGCCGAGCGCGGACCCGTTGCGCCTTTCCGTGCCGAAAGCGTTCGTCACCGTGCGTCAGGGCTTCGAGGCCGGACCCGAACTTGCGCGCAGCGTGTTCCGCTTCTCGCGCGAAAAACTCGCGCCGTACAAGCGGATTCGTCGCCTGCAGTTCAGCGATCTGCCGAAGACCATCTCCGGCAAGATCCGCCGCGTCGAGCTAAGGCGCCGCGAAGAGGAGCGGCCCACTGAGCCCGACCGCCTGCCCGGCGAGTACTGGGAAGAAGACTTTCCCGATCTGCGTTGATCGTCACCGGGGCGGCGAGGCTTCGTTGCGCGCATCTTCGCCGCTACTTCACATCGCTTCATCTTCAGACGCCGCCGCATGCGTGTTGGTGCGCGGCGGCCTCTCTCGCACAGGAGACACAACATGAGCGCCGTTCCTTCCACTTCTTTCCTTTCATCGGCGTCGTCATCCGATGCACCACCTGCCGTAAAACTGCTGATCGGCGGCGAGTTCGTCGACTCGAAAACCACGGAATGGCGCGACGTGGTGAATCCCGCCACGCAGGACGTGTTGGCGCGCGTACCGTTCGCGACGGCCGATGAAGTGGATGCCGCCATCCGGGCCGCACATGTCGCGTTCGCGACATGGAAGAACACGCCGGTGGGTGCGCGCATGCGCATCATGCTCAAGTACCAGGCGCTGATTCGCGAGCACATGCCGCGTATCGCGAAGACGTTGACCGCGGAGCAGGGCAAGACGCTGCCCGATGCCGAGGGTGACATCTTTCGCGGGCTCGAAGTAGTGGAGCACGCATGTTCCATCGGCACGCTGCAACAGGGCGAGTTTCTCGAAAACGTGGCGGGCACGGTGGACACCTACACGCTGCGCCAGCCGCTCGGCGTGTGCGCGGGCATCACGCCGTTCAACTTCCCGGCCATGATTCCGCTCTGGATGTTTCCGATGGCGCTGGTCTGCGGCAACACGTTCGTGCTGAAGCCTTCGGAGCAGGACCCGCTCTCCACCATGCAGCTCGTCGAACTGGCACTGGAAGCCGGCGTGCCGGCGGGTGTGCTGAACGTCGTGCATGGCGGAAAAGGCGTGGTGGATGCGCTGTGCACACATGAACTCGTGAAGGCCATTTCGTTCGTCGGTTCGACGGCGGTAGGCACGCACGTCTATCGCCTCGGCAGCGAGCACGGCAAACGCGTGCAGTCGATGATGGGCGCGAAGAATCACGCCGTGGTGTTGCCGGATGCGAATCGCGAGCAGTCGCTTAATGCGCTCGTGGGCGCCGCATTCGGCGCAGCGGGACAGCGCTGCATGGCGACCTCCGTAGCCGTGCTCGTGGGCGCAGCGAAGGACTGGCTGCCCGACCTCGTGGAAAAAGCCAAAGCTTTGAAGGTGAACGCGGGCCACGAGCCCGGCACGGACATTGGGCCCGTTGTGTCGCGAGCGGCGAAGGCGCGTGTTGTCGGTCTGATCGAATCGGGCGTGAAGCAGGGCGCGACGCTCGTGCTCGATGGGCGCGGCGTGCGCGTGAAGGGCTACGAAGACGGCAACTTCATCGGCCCGACCCTCTTCTCGAACGTCACGTCCAGCATGGACATCTATCGCAACGAGATCTTCGGCCCGGTGCTGCTCGTCATGACGGTGCCCACGCTCGACGAGGCCATCGCGTTGGTGAACAGCAATCCGTTCGGCAACGGCGTGGGCCTCTTCACGCAGAGCGGCGCGGCTGCGCGAAAATTCCAGAGCGAGATCGACGTGGGGCAGGTGGGCATCAACATTCCCATTCCGGTGCCTGTGCCGTACTTCAGCTTCACGGGCTCGCGCGGTTCGAAGCTGGGCGACCTCGGTCCGTACGGCAAGCAGGTGGTGCAGTTCTACACGCAGACCAAGACCGTGACCGCGCGCTGGTTCGACGACGCGACGACCAGCGACGGCGTGAACACGACCATCAGCCTGCGCTGAACGGCAAACAGGAGAACAGGCCATGAAAATAGGCTTTATCGGGCTCGGCAACATGGGCGCGCCCATGGCGCGCAATCTGCTGAAAGCGGGGCACGCGCTCAACGTGTTCGACCTCAACGCGCAGGCCGTGCAGTCGCTCGTGGATGCGGGCGCGAAGGCGGCGGCGTCGCCGAAGATTGCCGCTACAGACGTTGAATGCGTGATGACGATGCTGCCCGCCGCGGCGCACGTGCGCGACGTGCTCACGGCAAAGGACGGCGTGCTGGCCGGCATCGCGAAGGGCGTGACGATCATCGATTCGAGCACCATCGATCCACAGAGCGCGAAGGCGTTCGCGGCGCTCGCGGCCGACCACGGCAATCCATTCGTGGATGCGCCCGTGTCGGGCGGTACAGGCGGGGCGGCCGCGGGCACGTTGACCTTCATGGTGGGCGGCAGCGCGGCCGCATTCGACGCCGTGCGGCCGGTCTTGTCGGCGATGGGCAAGAACCTCGTGCATTGCGGCGACACGGGCACGGGGCAGGTCGCGAAGATCTGCAACAACCTGTTGCTTGGCATCACGATGGCGGGCGTGGCGGAGGCCATGTCGCTGGGCGCGGCGCTCGGCATCGACACCAAGGTGCTTGCCGGCATCATCAACACGTCGACGGGGCGGTGCTGGAGTTCAGATACCTATAACCCGTTTCCCGGCGTGATCGAGACTGCGCCCGCATCGCGCGGCTACACGGGCGGCTTCGGCACGGACCTGATGCTCAAGGACCTGGGCCTTGCTACGGACGCCGCGCGTTCGGCGCATCAACCGGTGTATCTCGGCGCGCTCGCGCAGCAGCTTTACCAGGCGATGAGCAGCCGTGGCGAAGGACGGCTCGACTTCTCGTCGATCATCAAGCTGTATCGCGACGGCGAGGGCGCGTGATGATCGAACTCGACTACACGCACGACGGGGCCATCGCGCTCGTCACATTGAAGCGCCCGCCCGCGAATGCGTTCACGCCCGAAGGCTTGCTGCAATTGCAGCGAACCGTGGAAACGCTCGACGCCGACGAATGCGTGCGGGCGCTCGTCATCACAGGCGACGGTCCGCGCTTCTTCAGCGCGGGTGCGGACCTCAATACGTTCGCCGACGGCGACAAGTGCGTGGCACGCGAAGCGGCCGCGCGTTTTGGCGCGGCATTCGAAGCATTGCAGAACGCGCGGCCCGTGGTGATTGCCGCGATCAACGGCTATGCGATGGGCGGCGGACTGGAATGTGCGCTCGCCTGCGACGTGCGCATCGCCGAGCAGCATGCGCAACTCGCGGTGCCCGAGACCGCCGTGGGCCTTCTGTGCTGCGGCTGCGGCACGCAGACGTTGCCGTGGCTCGTGGGTGAGGGCTGGGCGAAGCGAATGATCCTCACGGGCGAACGCGTGAACGCGCAGACCGCATTGCGCATCGGCCTGGTGGAAGAAGTGGTGGAAACAGGCGCCGCTCGTGAGGCGGCACTGGCGATGGCGACGCGCGTTACGACGCTGAGTCCGCAGGCCGTCACGTTCAGTAAGCAGTTGATCCACCAGGCGCGTAACGGCGTGCCGCGTGCGGCAGCGCTTGCGGTGGAACGCGAGCGCTTCGTGGACCTGTTCGATCATCCCGATCAACGCGAGGGCGTGAATGCGTTTCTGGAGAAGCGCGCGCCGCGTTGGAGCAGTATGGGGAGCAGTACGAGGAGTAGTACAGCGGAGGGCACACGATGAGCGCGCTTCGCGATGCGTCGGTGCAGGTTTCGGGTCCCTCGAACCTCGCGCCGAACACTGAACCAGAGGTGATGTTGCGCGTGGTGAATCGCGTCGCGGTCATCACATTGAACCGGCCCTCGGCCATCAACGCGCTTTCGCATGCGATGGTGCGCGAGCTTGCCGAGCTGCTGGGACGCTGCCGCGACGACGACGCGATCGTTGCAGTCGTATTGCGCGGCGCAGGTGAAAGGGGTTTTTGCGCAGGCGGCGACGTGCGCGCTTTGTATGCGCTCGCGAAGCAACGCGATGCAGAGACCAGAGCCGCATGGCAGCAGTTTTTCATCGACGAATACCGGCTCGACTATGCGATCCACACGTTTGCGAAGCCTGTCATCGCGCTGCTCGATGGCATCGTGATGGGCGGGGGCATGGGGCTCGGGCAGGGGGCGCGTCTGCGTATCGTGACGGACCGCTCGAAGCTCGCGATGCCGGAAACGCGCATCGGCTTTCTGCCCGACGTCGGCGCCACGCGTTTTCTCGGCGTGATGCCCGCGGAGATGGAACTGTACGTGGGCCTCACGGGCGCCACGCTTTCGGGCGCCGACGCGCTGCGCCTGCAACTGGCCGACCTTTGCGTGCCCGCGGAATGGCTCGCCTCGTTCGAGGAAAGACTCTTGCGCATGCCGCATGACGGCGATCTGCTCCATGCATTGCGACGCGTATTCGAGCCGCCTTGCAACGTCGTTCCGCACGCGCCGCTCGCACCGTTTACGCAATTGATCCTGCGGCACTTCGACCGGCGTTCGGGGGTGGATCGCATGGTCGCGACGCTGAAGCAGGACCTGGAGCGTGATGCGCCGCGCGAGATTCGTCAGTGGTTACAGGCGACTTACGACGCCCTGACGTCGCATTCGCCCACCATGCTCTACGTCACGCGCGAGGCGCTGCTGCGCGGGCGGCAGATGACGCTGGCCGAATGCTTTCGCATGGAGCTGGGCATCGTGACGCGGGCTATTGAAGACGGCGATTTTTGCGAAGGCGTGCGGGCGCATCTGGTAGACAAAGACCGGCGTCCGCGCTGGGCACCGCTCACGCTCTTCGAAGTGCGGCCCGAACGCGTGCGCCACTTCATTTCGTCGCCGTGGCGCAGGGACGCGCATCCGCTTGCGGAGCTGGGGGAAGTGTAGACACCGAGTGTTGACACTAAGCCAGCAGCACGCGTCTCAATTTTCGTTTCAACGACGTAAAGCCCGCTGCCTCGGCGGCCTTTGCGTTCGTAATCAAGACGTCGATTCGCTCGAGCGGGCACCACGTAATGCGGCTGCGCTGGCCGATCTTGCTGTAGTCGGCGAGCACGACCACGCGGTCCGCGTTGGCCACCATCGCGCGGGCTACGTCCGCCTCGCCCTGGTCGTAGTTGGTCGCGCCGTGCCGGGCGTCGATGCCCACGGGCGAGAGCAGGGCGAGGTCCGCGCGATAGCGATGGATGTCGAGCACGGTGGCGCCCCCCATGGTGGCCGCCGCACGATTGCTGATCGACCCGCCCAGCAGGATCACCTCGTTGGGCGCTTCGGCCTCGCCGCTTGCGCCGCGCATCTTCAGCGCCACGTCGATCGAGTTGGTGACCACCGTCAGGTTGGCGAGCTTCGCCAGTTGCTCGGCGAGCAGCGACGTCGTGGTGCCCGCGTCCACGAAGAGCGTTTGCCCGCTTGCCACCATGCCCGTTGCCGCCTTTACCACAGCGGACTTCGCTTTCACGCGCGTATGGGCGCGTTCGTCGATAGGCGCTTCGTCAGCGGGGCGCACCGCGCCGCCATGCACGCGGCGCAGCTCGCCCATGGCTTCCAGGTCCAGCAGATCGCGCCGCACGGTTTCGCGCGATACGCCCAGCTCCGCCATGATGCGTTCCGTGGAAACGCGGTGCAGCGTGGAGAGCAGCGTACGGATTCTCTGATGACGGTCTTCCTGCCACATTTGAAGGGTGCTCTGTCTTGAAGTGAGGCGGCGAACAGCAGGCCGCAGCACGCGTAGCTTACCTGTACGAGCCGCGTTCCTTCGTTGTATTTTTTTGTGGACTTGCATATTTGTGCATTTGAAATTAGCCTTCGCTCACACCGGGCACCGTGCTCTGCGCACGACCTCTGTGCATCGCGCATATGCTCTTGCGTGACACGAATTTGACGCATTCCGCCGCTACCATCGGGCGCGCCGCCCGCAACGTCCTGACAGAACAACAGGCGGGCGGAGGCTCGCAGACGCGGCGACGGGAAGCCGCCTGCAGTCTTTCTGCAATTTTTTATAACGCAGCAATTTCGGCAGAGGATGGGAAACACCATGAACCGCACGAGGTCAAGCCGTTTTGTTTCGATGTCGGCTGTCGCGGCCGCCGCACTGGTTGCGGCCATGGGCATGACGCAGGTATGGGCTGCGCCGCCCGACGCGCTCGTCGCCGCGGCGAAACAGGAAGGGCAACTGACGGTGATCGCCTTGCCCCATGACTGGTGCGGCTACGGCGCCATGATCAGCGCCTTTCAGGCGAAGTACGGCATCAAGATCAACGAACTGAACCCGGATGCCGGCTCGGGCGACGAGGTCGAAGCCATCAAGGCCAACAAGGGCAACAAGGGACCGCAGGCGCCGGACGTGATCGACGTAGGCCTCTCGTTCGGTCCCACCGCGAAGGCTGCGGGCCTCCTGCAGCCGTACAAGGTGTCCACGTGGAAGTCGATTCCCGATTCGGCGAAGGACCCTGAAGGCTACTGGTACGGCGACTATTACGGCGTGCTCTCGTTCGAAGTGAACGGCGACATGATCGACAAGGTGCCGGCCGACTGGAGCGATCTGCTCAAGCCCGACTACCGCAATGCCGTCTCGCTCGCGGGCGATCCGCGTACGGCGAACCAGGCCATTCAGGCCGTGTTCGCGGCAGGCCTCTCGCAGACGAAGGGCAACGTGGCCGCGGCCGACAAGGCGGGGCTCAAGTTCTTCGCGGACCTGAACAAGAGCGGCAACTTCGTGCCCGTGATCGGCAAGGCGGCGTCGCTCGCGCAGGGCACCACGCCCATCATCGTGCGCTGGGACTACAACGCGCTCGCAGATCGCGACACGCTCAAGGGCAACCCCAAGGTGCACGTCGTAGTGCCGAAGACGGGCGTTGTGGCAGGCGTTTACGTGCAGGCCATCAGCGCCTACGCGCCGCACCCGAATGCCGCGAAGCTCTGGATGGAATACCTGTACTCCGACGAAGGCCAGATCGGTTGGCTCACGGGTTACTGCCACCCCATCCGCTACAACGAACTGATTTCGGCGAAGAAGGTGCCGCAGGCGCTGCTCGACAAGCTGCCGCCGGCTGCTGCCTACAAGGCTGCCGTGTTCCCGACGCTCGCCGAGCAGGACGCGTACAAGGACACGATCACGAAGCAGTGGGACGGGGCCGTCGGCGCCAACGTGAAGTAAGTGAAGTAACCGAAGTTGCGACCAGGCGGCTCCGTACCCACGGGGCCGCCTTCTCGGGGAATATTGATGGCTGCTTCACAGGATCTCGGCCCGGGGTCGCCGGAACTCGTCGTTCCGCGCGTGCCCGCGCCGGCGCCCCAGGTCAACCCGGCACAACATTCGGGGCCGCTGGTCTGGATCGGCGTATTGCCGTTTTTCGTTTTTGCCGTGCTCTTTTTGATTCTGCCGACCGCGTTTCTCATGGTCGGTGCGTTCCAGGACGCGCAGGGCCATTTCACGCTCGACAATTTCAGGCAGCTGTTTCAGGAAGGCGTGCTCGACGCCTACTGGATCAGCTTCAAGGTCAGCGCGGCATCGGCCGCGGGCGGGGCCGTACTCGGCTCGCTGCTCGCATGGGCCGCGGTGCATGGCAAACTGCCGCGCTGGATTCGTCCCACGCTGATGACGTTTTCCGGCGTCGCGTCGAACTTCGCTGGCGTGCCGCTCGCTTTCGCGTTCATCTGCACGCTGGGCCGCGTGGGTCTCGTCACGTTTCTGCTCAAGAAATATGTGGGCATCAATCTGTATGCCACGGGTTTCAGCATCCTGAGTTTCTGGGGGCTGACGCTCACGTACCTGTATTTCCAGATTCCGCTGATGGTGTTGATCGTCACGCCCGCACTCGACGGCCTGAAACGCGAATGGCGCGAGGCCTGCGATTCGCTGGGCGGCACCGCCTGGCAGTACTGGCGTTACGTTGCGCTGCCCGTGCTGTGGCCGAGTGTGCTCGGCGCCACGCTGCTGCTCTTTGCAAATTCGTTTGGTGCCGTGGCCACAGCGTATGCGCTCACGGGCAGTTCGCTCAATATCGTGACGATCCTGCTCTATGCGCAGATTCGCGGGGACGTGCTGCATAACCAGAACCTGGGCTATGCGCTCGCGCTCGGCATGATTCTCGTCACCGGTCTTTCGAACGGCGGCTATATCTGGCTGCGTTCACGCGCAGAAAGGGGGCGCCGATGAAGACGCAATCGCGCGTAGGCGCATGGACGGCGATGATCGTAGGCGCCGTATATTTCCTCGTGCCGCTCATCGCAACGTTCGAATTCAGCCTGCGGATGCGGCGCGACACGTATAGCCTGGACGCGTATCGCGTGGTGCTCGCCGACCCACGTTTTCAGGCTTCGTTCGGCTATTCCATTCTGATGGCGTTGCTCACCATCGTGGTGGGCATTCTGCTCGTCGTGCCCACGGCGTACTGGGTGCGGCTGCGTCTGCCGAAGCTGCGGCCCATCGTGGAATTCATCACGTTGCTGCCGCTCGTGGTGCCCGCCATCGTGATCGTGTTCGGCTATCTGCGCATCTACAACAGCAGTTCGATCCTGCCGCTCACGGGCAACGAGCGCGCGACGGATTTGCTGCTCGTGTGCGGTTACGTGACGCTTGCGCTGCCCTACATGTATCGCGCGGTGGACACCGGCCTGCGCGCCGTGGACGTTCGTTCGCTCACCGAAGCAGCGGAGTGCCTTGGCGCGGGCTGGCCGACCATTCTCTTTCGCGTGATCCTGCCCAACATCCGCTCGGGCATTCTCTCGGGCGCGTTCCTCACGTTCGCCGTGGTGATGGGCGAGTTCACGATTGCGAGCCTGCTCGACCGGCCCGCGTTCGGTCCGTATCTGCAATTGATCGGCGCGAACCGCGCCTATGAACCGTCGGCGCTCGCCATCATTGCGTTCGTGGTGACGTGGGCCTCCATGGGTCTGATCCAGGTGTTCGGCTCGGCGCGCGCCGCGAGCGCCCCCGGCCATTGACGCCGCAACGCAACCGATCCAGCAAGGCAACAAGTCATGGCATTTCTCGAAATCGAAAACCTGCACAAGACCTTCGGCACCAACACGGCGCTGCATCAGTTCGATATGCAGATCGAACGCGGCGAGTTCGTCACGTTCCTGGGGCCGTCGGGCTGCGGGAAAACGACCGTGCTGCGCATGATCGCGGGCTTCGAAACGCCCACGCGCGGCACGATCCGCATCGGTGGTCGCGACGTTACGCACATGCGCACGCGTCAGCGCAACGTGGGCATGGTGTTCCAGTCGTATGCGCTCTTTCCGAACATGACTGTGGCCGAGAACATCGGCTTCGGGTTGCGTGTGGCAGGCAAGTCGGCCGATGAGATTCGCCGTCGCGTGGACGAGATGCTGCAACTCATCAAGCTGCCCGCACTCGCCGCGCGTTACCCGTGGCAACTCTCGGGTGGGCAGCAGCAGCGCGTGGCACTGGCGCGCGCGCTGGCAGGCAAGCCCGAAGTGCTGCTGCTCGACGAACCGCTTTCGGCGCTCGACGCGAAAATCCGCATTTCATTGCGCGAAGACATTCGCACGTTGCAGCGCGAACTGGGCATTACGTCGATCTTCGTCACGCACGACCAGGAGGAGGCGCTTTCCATCTCCGACCGCATCGTCGTGATGAACGAAGGGCGCATCGAGCAGGTTGGCTCGCCCGCGCAGATCTACAACTTCCCGCGCACGCGTTTCGTAGCGTCGTTCGTCGGCACGCTCAACATCCTCACGGGGCACGTCGTGGACCCGGCAACGGGGCGCATGGCGGTGGATGGCCAGGAGCTCGTCACGACCCGCGCACTCGCATCGGACGATGCCGGCAAGAAGCGGCTGCTCGCGTTGCGTCCCGAGGCCATCGTGCTGGAAGCACCGGCGCCGGGCCGCAATACGCTGGCAGCCACGGTGGAGGACGTGAACTTTCTCGGCTCCGTGGTGCGGATTCGCGCGCGCGTGAACGAGGCCGTGCTGTCGCTCGACGTGTTCAATGACCCGGGGCGTCAGTTGCCCGAGCGCGGGCAACCCGTGGCGCTGGGTTTTTCGCACGACAACCTGCTCGTGCTGGAGGAAGGGATTTGACGGCAGCGGTGCAGGTGCGCTGCGCTAGCGGGTTCCCGGCGTGCGCCGATACACGGTGACGGGCCGCTCCTTATAGAGCACGCTGCCGCTTTCGCGGTAACCGCATTTGCTCGCCACGCGAATCGACGCTGCATTGGCAGGGCTGATCATGCAGACGGTTTGCGTGTTGGGCCATTTTTCGTCGGCCCATGCGAGCGCCGCACGTACGGTTTCGGTCGCATAACCTTGCCCGTGCGCCCACGCCGCGAGCGCCCATCCGATTTCGGGCGTGCCGTCGAACGGCGGCTCGATCTCGCGCTGGAAGTCCGCAAAGCCTGCCTCGCCTACAAACCTTCCCGTCGTTTTCTCGCGCACGGCCCAATAGCCGAAACCGAGCAGGGCCCAATGACCCACGTAACGCAGCAGCCGCGCCCAGACTTCTTCGCGGCTGAACGGTTTGCCGCCGATATAACGCGTCACCTGCGGGTCGGACCACATGGCGAGACTATCTTCGAAGTCGTCCGCGGTATGCGGGCGTAGAACGAGGCGTGGCGTTTCGAGCGTCGTGGCGGGCTGCATGGCGTGTCCTCTTAGTCCTCGTGCCGCACGAAGTCCGCGATCGCGGCATTCAATGCGGCGGGCGCATCGCGATGCGGCGAGTGTCCGCAGTCAGTCAGCTTCACGAGGTGTGCGTGCGCCACGCTACGCTGGATTGCATCGATCTGTTCCATCGTGCCGTATTCGTCGTCGTGGCCTTGCACGGCGAGCAGGCGGCAGCGAATGTCGGGCAGCACCGCCGTGATGTCCCAGGCCCGAAACGCGGGGTCGAGCCAGATGTCGTTCCAGCCGAAGAACGCGGAGTCCACGTCGTCGTGATAACGCGCGAGCTTGTCGCGCAGATTGCCGTCGTCGTACTCGATCTTCGCTTTCGCGATGCTCTCGACCGAAACCTGCTCCACGACCACGTGCGGCGCGATGACGACAGCGCCGGCGAGCGCCTGCGGAAAAGCGCAGGCGTAAAGCAGTGCGATGGATCCCCCGTCGCTATGACCCACGAGCCACATGCGTTCGCGTTCAGCGGCATCGATGCCGAGCGCGTCGAGCAACTCCGGCAGAATCTCTCGTGCCTGCTGGTGCATGAATTCAACGGGCCATCTGGCCTCCGCGGCGCGCGGCGTGGACTTGCCGTAGCCGGGACGCGAGTAGACAAGCCCGCGAAAACCCAGTGCGTCGCAGAGCGTTTGCGGCCATTGCTTCCACATCGCCACCGACCCGAGCCCCTCGTGCAGAAAGATGGCGAGCGGCGCATCGTGCAGTCCGGCGTTGAGCCAACGGTATTCGATGCGCAGCGGGCCGTGCGAGCGCGTAGCCGGCAGCGCGGCAAACGCGTGTTCCGTGGCGGTGGTGCTGGGCAGGACGCTGGCGGAATCGGACATAACGGACATGAACACGCACCTCAAAGCAGTTCGCGTAGTTTGAACCGTTGAATCTTACCCGTTGCGGTCTTCGGCAGGTCGTCCACGAACTGGATGTCGCGCGGATACTTGTGGGGCGCGAGCCGTTCCTTCACGAATGCCTTCAGCTCGTCCACGAGCCTATCGAGTGGCGCAATGCCGGGCTTGAGCACAACGAAAGCCCGCGTTTTCACGAGCCCGCCGTGATCGACGCCCACTACCGCGGCCTCCAGCACCGCCTCGTGCTGCACGAGCACCATCTCGACTTCCACGGGCGACACGTATTGGCCGCTGACCTTCAGCATGTCGTCGCTGCGCCCCGCGTAGACGTAGCAACCATTGGGCAGTTTGCGATATTTGTCGCCGCTGCGCAGCCATTCGCCCAGAAACGTGGCGCGGCTTTTCTCGCGATTGCCCCAGTACATGAGCGCGGCGCTAGGCCCCTTGATATAGAGGTCGCCCACTTCGCCTTCGGCCACAGGCTGCCCGGCTTCGTCGCGCAGTTCGACCTCGTAGCCCGGCACAGGGCGTCCCGTCGTGCCGTACTCCACTTCGCCCGGCCGATTCGAGAGAAAGATGTGCAGCATTTCCGTCGAGCCGATGCCGTCGAGAATTTCGCAGCCGAAATGCGCAGTAAAGCGCTCGCCGACTTCGCGTGGCAAGGCCTCGCCGGCCGAGGCGCACACGCGCAGTGCCACATCGTCGCGAGCGGGCAATTGAGGTGACGAGAGCATGTTCGCGTAGAGCGTCGGCACGCCGTAGAAGATGGTGGGGCGGTGCTTCGCGAGGCGCTCGAACACGGCGGCGGGCGTGGGGCGCTCAGCCATCAGTACAGTCGTGGCGCCCACCGAGAGCGGGAACGTGAGGCCGTTGCCGAGTCCGTACGCGAAGAAAAGCTTGGCCGCAGAGAACACTACGTCATCCTCATGAATGCCGAGAACGGGTTTGGCGTAAAGCTCCGCGGTCCAGTACAGGTTCGCGTGAGTATGCACGGTGCCCTTGGGCTTTCCCGTTGAACCCGACGAGTAGAGCCAGAAGGCGATGTCGTCGGCACCCGTGGATGCAGGCTTCGCGGCGGGCGCGGCCTGATCGGTCAGCTCGTGCAGCACGCGCTGCGGTGCTTCGGCGGTCGCGTCCATGGGACGCGAGACGATCAGCATGCAATCGTCGCTTTCGGCGCCCGCGAGCGCTTCGCGCACGTTGGCGAGTACGGGGCCCGACGCGATCACGGCACGCGCGTGGCTGTGCGAGAGCATGTAGGTGTAGTCGGCCGATGTGAGCAGCGTATTCGCCACCACAGGCACGACGCCCGCGTAGAGCGCGCCGAGGAACGCCACCGGCAACTCGACCGTATCCTGCATGACGAGCAGCAGGCGCTCCTCGGCGTGAATGCCGAGGGCTTGCAGTGCACTGGCGAAGCGCCGCGCGCGGTCTTCGAGATCGCCGTAGGAGGTGGCGCCTGCATCGTCGATATAGGCCGCCTTGCTCGCACGCGCCTGGTTCAGACGGAACACGTGCGTCGCGAAATTGAACTGCGCCGGCGGCGGTTCGGCAATCGATACGGGCCGGTTGGCCGGCGTTTCCAGCAAGGCTTCCATGGTTCCTCCAGGCTTGTGCGGCCAAGGGCCGATCTGCGTCGGGCTCTGCGGGCCGCGTGTGTCTCGTCTCTCTGATCTCAATGCGCTTGCATGTGCCGGCTGAACGCATTGCCGTTCGTTGACGGCTTTGACGTGTGGCGGGTTGTGTCTCTCGGGTCTATCGTTTTGCTGCGAGTTACGGTTGATCGATTCGCGTGGTGAGTTGCGCGATCGCGTCGATTCCCCCGGCGGCCTGCTGGATCGCGGCACGCCGGTGATAGAAATGCAGCGCGCGCCGACCGCCCAGTTCTTCTCCGCCGCCTGCGCGGCCGGGGCCGCCGTGGAGCGACATCGGCATGACGTTGCCGTGGCCGGTGTGACTGGTCTGCGCGTTCGGCGAGACGACGTGCACGCGACCGTGCGAATCGGCAAGCGCCAACGCCACGCGGGCGAGGTGGACGTCGTCGTCGCCATAGACGGATGCAACGAGCGACCCGTGAGCGCGCCGCGCGAGTGCGATGGCATGCGCTTCGGGCAAGGTGTCGCCTGAAGGGATGCCTGCGCTTTCGATGCGGTACGGTGCCACTGTGGCCACAGGGCCGAACACTTCGACGTCATGGAGGTGCTTCGCGGTGTCGGGGTCACGCATGGCGAAAAGATGCGGGCCGATGCATGCGGCAACGGAGGCGTTCGCATCGACGAGTTGCACGGTCGATCCGTCGAATGCGAGCGTGGCCTCTTCGCGCAGCAGCGCAATGCCTGCGCGCACGTTCTCGAGTTGAGCACGGCTCACAAGCGACCCCATGTGTACGCTTTCGTTGCGCGGGTTGCCCACCGTGACCCCGGCGAGTTTGGCCTTGAGCGCTTCCACAGCCTCGTCGAAAAGCGGCGCCGGCACGAACGCGCGGCGAATCGCCGTGCATTTCTGGCCGGACTTCACGGTCATTTCACGCGCTACCTCGTTCACGAACAGGTCGAATGCGGGCGAGCCGGGCGACGTGCCCGCGCAGAGCATTGCGCTATTGAGGCTGTCGGCCTCCACGTTCAGCCGCGCGCCGCGCTCGACGAAAGCAGGGTGAGCGCGCAGCGTCGCCGCAGTTTGCGCGGAGCCGGTGAAGGAAACCACGTCGAACGCCTGAATCTGATCGAGCAGACCCGCCGCGCTGCCGCAGATGACGGAGAGCGCGCCGGGCGGCAGGATGTTGGCCTCCACGACGTCGGCCACCATGCGGTGCGTGAGCCAGGCCGTCGCGGTGGCGGGCTTGACGATGATCGGTACCCCCGAAAGCAGGGCGGGGCCGGCTTTTTCCCACAGTCCCCACGAAGGGAAGTTGAACGCGTTGATGAGGAGTGCCACGCCGTGCGTGGGTGTCAACACGTGCTGAGCGGCGAACGACTGGTCCTTGCTGAGCGACACGGCGGCGCCTTCGCGCAGCGCGCGCACGGACCCGAGCGATGCGCCCAGCTTCGCGTAATACGAGAGCGTGAAAATGCCACCGTCGATGTCGACAGCCGAGTCGTTGCGTGTCGTGCCGGAGTTGGCGGTGGCGATCGCGTAGTAGTCGTCGCGTTTCGATTGCAGCAGCTTCACGATGTCAGCGAGCCGCGCGGCGCGCTCGGCATAAGTGAGCTGACGCAGCGCGCTGCCGCCTTGCTCCCGCCCGAAGCGGAATGCATCCGGCAGATCGATCCCGTCGCTCGACACGCGCACGAGCGCTTCGCCCGTTACAGGATCACGCAGCATCGTGCCGTCGCCCTGGCCGGCAACCCAGCGGCCGCCTGCATGATTCTTCAGAAGCTCAGTCATGGGTGTGTCTCGCCTCGTCAGGATGCGGTGAACTCGATTGCGCCTTCCGGCAGCAGATAGAGCACCAGTGCGCGGCCTTCGGAAACTGTGGGCCGATGCGCGCTGCCCGGGCCGTACACGCACCAGCCGGCAGAGCGGCCGTCGAATAAGGCGCCTTCGGTGAGCGGCATGATCAGGTCGATCTCGCCGTTGGGGTGACGATGATGTGGACCGGCAATCTCGTTCATGTCCACCACGTCGACAGAAAAGCCATGCAGCTCCGGCACTGGCTTGAAGACGCGCCCGTAGAGGATGCCGCCCGCTTCCCGGTTACAGAGCCAGCCTTGGGTCACGCCCGCGCGGCACGCGTCCGCCAGGTCCCGGAACATCGGGCTGTCTTCTGGCCAGGTTGCGTTGAGCCATGTGGAAAGGGCATCGTCTAGCGGTCTGCCGGCGATCTGTTCCGTCACGCCTGCAATCAGGCGCTGGAATTCCTGAGGGGACATGCCTGTCTCTCTCCAGTGTTTGGCGTATGCACGCAAGTTCATGCGGCTGCGTGGCTAGCGCGTGCCCGGGGTGCGATGTGGGCAGCGAGCCTGGCAGGTGCAGCGGCGGCAATGAATTGCCGTTGCTGCCTGCTTCGGCGCGGCAGAGACGCATCGGACTCCGATCGAGGCGCAGCGGAAGATTTGTGATCGAAGTCATTTGTGGCGAAAATTAACCGTTCGCCATGATGCATGTCAAGCACTATAGTACATCTACCGATAAGCATGGACCGCAAAACATGAAGCAAACTTACGCCGGAGAGCTGCGTGCCGAGGCCGCGGAAGAACTGGGCAAGACCGAAGCAGAGCGTGAAACACGCGATCCCTTCCTGTCGGCAATGGGCGAACGCGTGCGTCTGCTGCGGGCGCGCCGGGGCATGACCCGCAAGTCGCTGGCCTCTGAGTCGGGGCTTTCGGAACGCCACCTTGCGAATCTGGAGTCCGGCACGGGAAACGCCTCGGTGCTTGTCCTGCGGCAGATTGCGGCCACACTCAACTGCGCGCTGGCGGAGATCATCGGCGACGAAACGACTTCGTCGGCGGAGTGGCTGCTGATTCGCGAACTGCTGCACGGGCGCGACCAGGCCGCGCTGCAACGCGCACGCATTGCGCTTTCCGAGATGTTCTCGCAGGCGCCGCGCGACCCGCACCGCCAGCACCGCATTGCGTTGATCGGCCTGCGCGGCGCCGGCAAGTCCACGCTGGGCCGCATGCTGGCGCAGGAACTCAAGGCGCCGTTCGTCGAACTCACGCGCGTGATCGAGCAACTGGCCGGCTGCCCGCCCGCTGAAATTCACTCGCTTTATGGCGCGAGTGCCTACCGTCGTTATGAGCATCGCGCGCTGGAGGCCGTGATCCGCGAGCATGAGCGGGCTGTAATCGCCTCGCCTGGCGGGCTCGTTTCCGAACCCGGCACGTTCAACACGCTGCTTGCGCACTGCTTCACGGTCTGGCTCCAGGCGAGCCCGGAGGAGCACATGCGCCGGGTGGTGGCGCAGGGCGACCTGCGTCCCATGTCCGGCAACAGCGAGGCGATGGACGACCTCAAACGCATTCTGGCGGGACGCGACGAACTCTACGGCCGCGCCGACATGACCTTCGATACGAGCGAAAAGACGCTCGCGGACGCCTATCTGCAACTGCGCGACCGGCTCGCCGTCAGGCTGGCGGCTGAAGCCGACAGGGAAGCTTCGCGGGCGGGCTAGCGCTAACGACGGGTTCCACCCACACCGGGGGTGGCGGTCGGGGTTTACCCGCTAACATGCATTAAAATGCATTTATAGGCTTTACATGGGAAATGCAGTGCATTATGTTTCGGTGAAACAGCATGCACTGCACCGTCCAGGAGACACCCATGTCCTCAGCGCAAGCCGCTCACCCGCTTCATGCCACCGCTTCCACCCCTTCCGCCGCAGCCCCGCTCGGGGTCGCAGCCACTCGCGTCGACTACCGTACCGATCCATCCCAGTACCGCCACTGGAAGCTGACGTTCGAGGGCCCCGTGGCTACGCTCGGCATCGACATCGCCGAAGATGGCGGCATTCGCGACGGCTACCGTCTGAAGCTGAATTCATATGACCTCGGCGTCGACATCGAACTGCACGATGCAATCCAGCGCATCCGCTTCGAGCATCCCGAAGTTCGCAGCGTGGTGCTGACCAGCCTGAAGGACCGCGTGTTCTGCTCGGGCGCCAATATCTTCATGCTCGGCCTGTCTTCGCATGCATGGAAGGTCAACTTCTGCAAGTTCACGAATGAAACGCGCAATGGAATGGAAGACTCGTCGCGCCATTCCGGACTCAAGTTTCTCGCCGCGGTAAACGGCGCGTGCGCGGGCGGCGGCTATGAACTCGCCATGGCGTGCGACGAAATCTGGCTGGTAGACGACCGCTCGTCGTCGGTGGCCCTGCCGGAAGTCCCGCTGCTCGGCGTGCTGCCGGGCACGGGCGGACTGACGCGTCTGACCGACAAGCGCCATGTGCGTCACGATCGCGCCGATATCTTCTGCACGGTGGTGGAGGGCATTCGCGGCGAGCGCGCCAAGGCGTGGCGCCTCGTGGACGAGGTCGTGAAGCCGAATCAGTTCGATCACGCTATCAAGGCGCGCGCGCTGGAACTTGCTGCGCAGAGCGACCGTCCGGCGGAGGCGAAAGGCGTAGCGCTCACGCGTATCGAACGCACGGACCGCGAGAACGGACTCTCGTATCACACCGTTGAAGTCGCGATCGACCGTGCGCGCCGAATCGCCACCTTCACGGCGAAAGCGCCGCAAGGGCCGCAGCCGGACAGCATCGACGCCATCGTGGCGGCCGGCGCCAACTGGTGGCCGCTGCAGTTCGCGCGCGAACTCGACGACGCGATTCTCTCGATGCGCACCAACGAGCTCGACATCGGCACGTGGATCTTCAAGACGGAAGGTGACGCACGCGCGGTGCTCGCCACCGACGCGGTGCTCATGGCGCATCGCGAGCACTGGTTGGTGCGCGAGACCATCGGCATGCTGCGCCGCACGCTCGCACGTATCGACGTATCGTCGCGCTCTTTGTTTGCGCTCATTGAGCCGGGCTCATGCTTCGCCGGCACGTTCGCTGAACTCGCATTCGCCGCCGACCGCAGCTACATGGCGGCGCTGCCCGCCAACGAGGACGAAGAGCCCGCCATCACGCTCTCCGAAGTCAACTTCGGTCTGTATCCCATGGTCACGCATCAGTCGCGCCTTGCGCGTCGTTTCTACGACGATGCCGCGCAGCTCG
Organism: Paraburkholderia sp. SUR17; assembly: GCF_029536165.1. Classification (NCBI taxonomy): domain Bacteria; kingdom Pseudomonadati; phylum Pseudomonadota; class Betaproteobacteria; order Burkholderiales; family Burkholderiaceae; genus Paraburkholderia; species Paraburkholderia sp. SUR17. The sequence goes on along the minus strand of NZ_CP120509.1, from coordinate 1,774,629 downwards.
ACGCCGTGCGCGCCACGATCGGAACGTCAGTGAAGCCGGTCGAGGCCGATCGTCTGGGTCTCGTCACCGCTGCGCCCGACGACATCGACTGGGCCGACGAGATCCGCATCGCGCTTGAAGAGCGCACCGCGATGTCGCCGGATGCACTGACAGGCCTCGAAGCGAACCTTCGCTTCAACGGACCCGAGACGATGGAGACACGCATCTTCGGCCGCCTCTCTGCCTGGCAGAACTGGATTTTCAACCGGCCAAACGCGGTGGGCGAGAAGGGCGCGCTCAAGGTGTACGGCAAGGGCAGCAAGGCGCAGTTCGACGTGGCCCGCGTCTGAAGCCGCATTCGCCGCAGGCGCAACGCAAACCGACACTCGCAGCATTCGCACAAGGAACCGATATGTCCACGATCACCTCGATCAACTACAGCGAGAAGATTCCGAACAACGTGAATCTCGCCGACGATCGCACGCTGCAGCGCGCGCTCGAACAATGGCAACCGAACTTCCTCTCGTGGTGGGCCGACATGGGCCCGGACGGCTCGCACGACTACGACGTGTATCTGCGCACGGCCGTGAGCGTCGATCCCGGTGGCTGGGCGCATTTCGATTACGTGAAGATGCCCGACTATCGCTGGGGCATTTTTCTCACGCCAGGCGAGGCCGACCGCAAGATTCATTTCGGAGAACACAAGGGGGAGCCCGCGTGGCAGGACGTGCCGGGCGAGCATCGTGCGAATCTGCGCCGCATCATCGTCACGCAGGGGGACACGGAGCCGGCGTCGGTGGAGCAGCAGCGTCATCTGGGCCTCACGGCGCCTTCGCTCTACGATCTGCGCAACCTCTTCCAGGTGAACGTGGAAGAGGGCCGTCATCTGTGGGCGATGGTTTATCTGCTGCATCGTTACTTCGGCCGGGATGGTCGTGAGGAAGCCGAAGCGTTGCTCGGTCGCCGTTCGGGTGACGAGGACAACCCGCGCATTCTGGGCGCGTTCAACGAAAGAACGCCTGATTGGCTCTCGTTCTTCATGTTCACGTACTTCACGGACCGCGACGGCAAGTTCCAGCTGTCGGCGCTTGCGGAGTCGGGTTTCGATCCGCTGGCACGGACGACGAAGTTCATGTTGACGGAAGAGGCGCATCACATGTTCGTGGGCGAATCGGGTGTCTCGCGTGTCGTGCAGCGCACGGCCCAGGTGATGAACGAGCTTCGCACCGAAGACCCGGCACGGCTGCGCGCTGCAGGCGTGATCGACCTCGACACGATCCAGCGGTATCTCAATTTCCACTACTCGGTGACGGTGGACCTGTTCGGTGCGGACCAGTCGTCCAACGCCGCAACGTTCTATAGCTCTGGCCTGAAGGGACGCTACGAAGAGGGCAAGCGCGATGACGATCATCAATTGAACGGCCAGCAATATCGCCTGCTCGACGTGGAGGACGGCCGGCTCGTGGAGCGCGAGGTCCCCATGCTCAACGCGATGAACGAGGTGCTGCGCGACGATTACATCAAAGACTCCGTGGCGGGCGTGAATCGCTGGAACAAGGTCCTCGAAAAGGCCGGCATCGATTTCCGCCTGACGGTGCCGCACAAGGCGTTCAATCGCCGCATCGGCACGTTCGCGGGTGTTCGTGTCTCGCCGGATGGCCGCATCGTGAGCGAAACGGAATGGGCCGCGAATGAAGCTGCGTGGCTGCCTTCCGCAGAAGACCGCGCGTACGTGGCCTCGCTGATGGGTCGCGTGGCCGAGCCGGGGAAGTTTGCGAACTGGATTGCGCCGCCGGCGATGGGCATCAACCGTCAGCCCGTCGAGTTCGAGTACGTGCGTTTCAACTAAGTCTTTCCGCGCGGCGGCGCACGGTGTCATGCGGCACAAGAGAGCCGCCGCCACGGAAAGGGGAGCAGACATGAACGGACCCGCACCCATCGAAGTCCTCCGGCAGCATCTGATCGATCCCGAGATCTGCATCCGGTGCAACACCTGCGAGGAAACCTGCCCCATCGACGCGATCACGCACGACAGCAACAATTACGTGGTCGACGCTGAAGTCTGCAACGGCTGCATGGCGTGCGTGCCGCCGTGCCCCACGGGCGCGATCGACAACTGGCGCACGGTATTGAAGGCCGACGCATACGGCGTCGGAGAGCAGCTCACGTGGGACGCGTTGCCGGCACAAAGTACGGCGGCGAGTGCGGCACTCGACTCGCTTGCCCAGCAGACGGCGCTCGAGGGGAACAGCGCGGCGAGAACAGCGGGCATGGAAGACGACGAATCCGAAGGACCCGACGTGGACACCATGCGTGGTTCCACGGTGCCGCCATGGTCGGCCGCGAAGCCATACGTGAATCTCTACACGCACAAGGCGCCTGTGGTTGCGACAGTGGCCGGCAATTACCGCGTGACCGACGAGACCGCCGAAAGCGACATCCACCACATCGTGCTCGACTTCGGCGCATTGCCGTTTCCCGTGCTGGAAGGCCAGTCCATCGGTATCTTGCCGCCGGGCGCGACGAAAGACGGCAAACTGCACCATGCAAGGCAATATTCGATTGCGAGTCCACGCGACGGCGAGCGCAAGGGCTACAACAACGTGTCGCTCACGGTGAAGCGCGTGACGCGCGACCACCATGGCGATGCGGCGCACGGCGTGTGCTCGAACTATCTCTGCGATCTGAAAAAAGGCGACCGCGTGCAGGTGATCGGGCCGTTCGGCAGCACGTTTCTGATGCCTAACCATCCCGATTCGCATCTGCTCATGATCTGCACGGGAACAGGATCCGCGCCCATGCGTGCAATGACGGAGTATCGGCGTCGCCGCAGGCTGAAGGGTGCAACGGGAAAGTTGATGCTGTTCTTCGGTGCGCGCACGCGCGAGGAGCTTCCGTATTTCGGGCCGCTCACGAACTTGCCGAAGGATTTCATCGATACCACGTTGGCGTTCTCGCGAACGCCAGGCGAGCCGAAGCGCTACGTGCAGGATGCGATGCGCGAACGTGCTGCTGACGTTGCGCAACTGCTCAGGGATGCCAACACTTACCTCTATGTGTGCGGCTTGAAGGGCATGGAGGAGGGCGTACTGCAGACACTGCGGGACATCGCCGGGCAGCACGGCCTCGCGTGGGACACGCTATGGCCGCGCCTTGTCCGGGAAGGGCGCCTGCATCTGGAGACTTATTGAGTTGCAACCGGCGCCACAGCGGCGGTGCTGACTACGGGCGCATTTGTGCCGTGCAGGTTCAACGGCTGCCCACCGTTTATCGTCGTGCGGCCGCCGTCGCTGAAGAACGCCTGCTCCGCAGCATGATTGAGCACGAGAATGCTGATGCGGCGATTGGTGGGTTCGTCGGCCACGTTGCGATCGAGCGGCAGCACGTCGGCGAGCCCGCGCACCTGCAGCACCTTGTCCTCACGCATGCCGCCGGCTACGAGCGCGCGGCGCGCCGCATTGGCGCGATCTGACGAGAGATCCCAGTTCGAATAGCCGGCCGTACCGCCGCTGTAGGGTACGGCATCGGTGTGGCCTGCAATCGAGATGCGGTTTTCCACGTCGTTCAGTGCGGAGCCGATCTGCATAAGGATCGTGGTCGCATAGCTCTCCGGTTTCGCGCTGCCTGATGCGAACATAGGCCGGTTCTGCGAATCGACGATTTCGATGCGCAGCCCTTCGTTCGTGATGGAGATGCGGATCTGGTCCTTGAACGCGCGCAATGCAGGGGTCTGCTCGATCAACGCGGAGAGCTTCGCTTTCAATTGCTTGAGCTTTTCCGTATCGGCCGGCGCGGGCACCGCGACCGACGCCGCATGCGCTGATGCAGGTTGCGGCTGCTGTTGCGCACCGTCGCCGGGCTTCGTGTTCGCGAGGTCGCGGCCGCCGCCTTGTACGACATTGGGGCGCGAGGCGCCCGAGCCGTCCTTCGTGCCGAGCATGACCGAGAGAGGCGTATTGAAGTAATCCTCAATACCCTGCTTCTCGTATTTCGACGTGGACCCGAGCAGCCACATCAGCAGGAAGAACGCCATCATGGCCGTCACGAAGTCGGCATAGGCGATCTTCCATGCGCCACCATGATGCCCGTGCTCTTCGTGGCGCCGCCCGCGGCGCACGATGATGGCCGCCAGTTCTTCGCGCTGCGAGGACCGGTTCCCGTTGGAAGGTTTCGTCGCCATACGTGACTCCCCGCGGGTCAGGCCGCTTTGGGCGACTTCGTCGCGCGCACCGCGTCTTCGAGTTCCTGGAAGCTCGGGCGGTCCGCAGTGAAGAGCACCTTGCGACCGAACTCGACGGCGATCGCGGGCGCATAGCCGCTCAGCGACGCGAGCAGCACGGCCTTCACGCACTGAAACGGTTTCGCTTCGGCGCGTCCGCGTGCACTGAGCAGGTCTGCAACCGGGCCGATGAAGCCATACGAAAGCAGGATGCCGAGGAAGGTGCCCACGAGCGCGCCGGCAATCATCTCGCCAAGTACCGCGGGCGGCGCGCCTACGGACCCCATGGTGTGCACGACGCCCATCACGGCGGCCACGATGCCGAACGCGGGCAGGCCATCTGCCATCTTCTGGATGGCCTGTGCCGCCACTGAAGACTCGGCGTGATGCGTTGCAAGCTCTTCGTCCATCAAGTCCTGCACTTCGAGCACGTTGACGTTGCCCGTGGACATCATGCGCAGATAGTCCACGATGAAGTCGAGCAGATGATGGTCTTCAAGCACGTGCGAGTACTTCTGGAAGATCGCGCTTTCCTCCGGCGCGTTGACGTCCGCCTCGAGCGCCATCATGCCGTCCTTGCGCGCCTTCTGGAGCAGCTCGTACAGCAGGGCGATGAGCTCGAGATATTTTTCCTTCGAGTAGCCGGGGCCCTTGAAGCACGCGGGCAGGCTTTTCAACGTTTTGCGAAGTGTGGAGACAGGATTGCTGACCACGAACGCGCCCACGGCGGCACCGAAGATGCAGAGGAATTCGAACGGTTGCACGAGCGCGGGCAGATGCCCGCCCACGCCCACGAAACTGCCGATGACCGACCCAATCACGACCACCCATCCAATGGCGACAAACATGCTGGCTCCCAGAAAGCGGATTGCGGCATGGCACTGAAACGGGTGTTCCAAAGCGAACGTCGCGCATATCCATGGTTGTTGTATGGCCTTGATATCGGCAGCAGCGCGAAGTTGCTGAAGTGTGGTCGCGTGAGAATTTTCCATGCCTCGTTGTTCGATGTTTGCGTTCTGCATGCATCGTCGACCCGAGGAATGGGTCCGAGCGCTCAGGCCCTTGAATCTTCGGAAGCAGTTGAGGCGCATGGTCGCAGCGGCCCGCGTCCTTGGCTGGTGTTGCCGCAGCCGGCGCTTTGGCGCCCGCGCGGTGAGATAATCCGTGACTTTCCACCATTCTTCGTATCCGCAGGAGCATGCCGTGACGCGCATCGACAATCCGCAGCACGATCAAGAAGCCGGCGTGGCCGACGCCACCCAGGACACCACCCGCATCGACGACGTGCGCATCGGCGCGGTGCGCCCGCTCATTTCCCCGGCGCTGCTGCTCGACGAACTGCCTGTGCCCGAGGCGACGCAGACGCTCGTTGAAGCAAGCCGCGCCGCCATTGCGAATGTGCTGAAGGGGCGCGACGACCGTCTCATCGCGGTGGTAGGGCCGTGCTCGATTCACGATCACGATCAGGCCATGGAATACGCACATGCCCTGAAGCGCAGTGCCGACGCGCTGCGTGACGAATTGCTGATCGTGATGCGCGTGTATTTCGAAAAGCCGCGCACGACGGTGGGCTGGAAAGGCTACATCAACGACCCGCGGCTGGACGGCAGCTTCCGTATCAACGAGGGGCTGCGTGCGGCGCGCCAGCTGCTGCTCGACATCGACGCGCTAGGTCTGCCCACGGGAACGGAGTTTCTCGATCTGCTGAGCCCGCAATACATCGCGGACCTCGTCGCGTGGGGCGCAATCGGTGCGCGCACGACGGAAAGCCAGAGCCACCGGCAACTCGCTTCCGGCCTGAGCTGCCCGATCGGCTTCAAGAACGGTACGGACGGCGGCGTGCAGATCGCCGCGGATGCGATCGTTGCGGCGCGCGCGAGCCACGCCTTCATGGGCATGACGAAGATGGGCATGGCCGCGATCTTCGAAACGCGCGGCAACGAGGACACGCACGTGATCCTGCGCGGCGGCAAGAAGGGGCCAAACTACGACAGCGCATCGATTGCCGAAGCCTGCGCCGTGCTGCATGCGGCGGGGCTGCCCGAGCAGGTCATGGTCGATTGCTCGCATGCGAACTCGAACAAGTCTCACCTGCGTCAGCGCGACGTGGCCCACGATCTGGCGCTGCAACTATCGGCGGGCGAACGCCGCATTGTGGGCGTGATGATCGAGAGTCACCTGGAAGAGGGACGCCAGGACCTCAAGCCGGGCGTGCCGCTCAAGCGTGGCGTGTCGATTACCGACGCATGCCTTGGCTGGAGTCAGACGGAGCCGGTGCTGCAGGAACTCGCCGAGGCCGTGCGGGCACGCCGTCGCGCCTGAACTTTATTGCACGTCACTCCATACCGCTGCGCGCTCGTCTGTCCGGGCGGTTCAAGCCCACCAAGGCATATGGGCGCGCGGCTGCATATTCAGTCGTCGATCGACTCGTGCACCGCCTGTGCGCCGCGGCGCCAGTAGCTCGACGCACGAATGCACTTCTTGTCGACGCCACGCTCGTTGCACAGATACTCGCGCACGGCGCGGATCGCTGACGACTCGCCCGCGGCCCAGACGAAGCCGGTGCCCGGTGGTAGATACGTTTCGCGCACGGCTTCGACCAGTCCGCACGCATCGCCGCGCCACGCCTCGTCGCGATAGCGCCAGACGGTGTAGAGGCTGGCGGCCGTACGAAACTCGATACGCGCGGACGGATCGCCCACTTCGAGCACGACCGCCGCGCGCACGCCTTGCGGCAGTTCTTCCAGGCGGCGGGCGATGGCGGGCAACGCGGTCTCGTCGCCGACAAGCAGGTGCCAGTCGAAACCCGCCGGAATCACCATCGACCCACGCGGCCCCCCAATGCCGAGGTATTGACCGGCTTTCGCCTGTGCCGCCCATGCCGAAGCAGGCCCTGCATCGTGCAGCACGAATTCGATGTCGAGTTCGCGCGCGGCACGGTCGAAGCGGCGCGGGGTGTAGTCGCGTGCAACAGGTTTGGGCAGACCTTCCGGCCAGACAATGCCTTCGGGGCCCAGGGTGGGCAGAGTGGGTTTCGTCGCGCCCGGTTCCGGGAAAAAGACCTTTACGTGGTCGTCGAACGAGGCGGACTCGAAATCATGCAGGTCGTCGCCCGTGAGCGTGACTCGTACCAGCGAGGGCGTGACTGCATGCACTCGCGCGACCTGCACCAAACGGAACTTCAAGGGATGACGGATACGTATTACGTCGAGACTGGCATTCTCTTGCATGAAGCCCTCCAGATTGGATGCATTGGCGTTCAGATGTCGTCTGCGGGGCTGCCGCCGCGCTGACCGCCGTGCTGACCGTCGCCCTCAATTTCCGCCGTGGCGCGGGCGAGGATGGCGGCAATGCGGCGCTGCTCGTCGGGCGTCGCATCGGTGCGGCGCAATAGTGCATGTTTGAGCGCGCGTCGCGCTTCCACGAGTTCGGGCACCCAGCCGCCTTCCGTCGTGTCCGGAGCTTCTTCGCCCGCGAACGCGCGACGCATGATGTCCATCTTGCGAGCGATGTGCGTGAGTTTGGCGAGCATCAGGTCGGCGCGTTCACGGTTCTCGGCCAGATAGACGCGGCCGGCATCGGACAGCTCATAGCGTTTGCGGTTGCCTTCTACCTGCACCGTGACGTAACCCACTTCCTCCAGATAGGTGAGTGCGGGATAGACCATGCCGGGGCTCGGGCTATAGAAGCCGTTCGAGCGTGCATCGAGCGCCTTGATGAGTTCATAGCCGTGGCTGGGCTGTTCCGCGAGCAGCGCGAGAAGCAGCAATTGGAGGTCTTCGGACGTGAATTTTCGTGCACGTCCGAAGCCGTCGCCTTCGCCGCCGAAGCCGCCCGGGCCGCCGAATCCCTCGCCCCAGAACGTGCCGCCGCGGCGATGATGGTGGCGGCCCATGGCGTGCCAGAGCGCATGAAGTGAAAAGCCGTCACGGAACGGATGGGCGCCGCCGTGTCGGGAAAACGGGTGATGACGCATGGGATGATTCCTCATAAGTGTCGTAAAACGTATCTTAAGATATATATCGTAAGAGCGTCTGTCAAACGGTTTTTCAGCTGAACGTGTTTTGGCTATCGCCGGCCAGTTTCTATAGGCGGCGAAATCTGCAGCCACACCTAAGCGCCGCTCGATTGCCGGGGCCGCACGGGATGCTCTGTCGCGTCGAGATCGGTGAAGTGGCCGGTCCACGCCACCGGTGGGTAGGCCCGATACGAGTCAGGAAAAGGGCGGCGCCGCGCGCGGCGCGTCGGCCGAGACAGGCATCAGCGCGGCGCCGCTCCGGCAATGGGTGGATGAGTTTTTCCAGGAGGCGGCAGATGACCTGAAAGCCCGTTTTCCGGAACACTAAGGGATGAGGCGTAGCGTGCCCGCTCTCAGCGGACCGCTATGCTTGATGCCGCAATCGCGTCGAGCATGTTCTTCGTGGCTGACGACGCGAAGGAAAAGTTCATTGAGGTGATGGCCCCCATTCTCGAAGCAAAATCCAGATGGGGAAGTGCGGGTCTTCGTAATCGATTTCAGCAGAGGCACTGTTACTGCAACACTTTACGAACGGTGCCGATGACGCGTTGCATATAGGAAGCGTCTGAGGCGGCCACAGCTTGATTGGGACTTTTACGTCTTCGCTGTGTCCTGACTGCGACCGGAGAATTGCATTTCGCTCGCGCAGCAGAACGACGTGCATTCATCTACTCGGAGGTCCGGTCCGTGCCGTCCTTTGCGAGTTCGGTCAATGCGGCCATGGCCCGCTTGTACGGCCCGAGATCCTCATTTGCAGCCTGCAGAATCAACGCTCCTTGCAGGCGCGCCACCCAGTCTTCCGCGAAATGCCGCGCCCGTGCTGGCGACATGCCACTTTCGCGCGCCAACGCTTCGACAGCGTCGATCCAGTGCGAAAACGCCAGTAGCAGACCGTGCCTCGCAACCGACCCGATATTGGACGTCGCGAGTTGCCCGAGCACGCAGGGCGTGCGTCCACCCAGGTACATCCGATCCAGCGCGGCCACGATTTTGCGGATGCGGGCTTTCAACGTGCCGGCCGATTGGGCCGCGTTCAGGATTTCACGATCGATCACCGCCGTTGCGCGCTCGAGTACCGCCGCAGCCATCTGTTCCTTTCCTTCGGGGAAATGGTGATAGAGGCTCGATTTGCCGAGGCCTGTTGCGCGCGACAGATCAGCAATCGACGCCCCCTCGAACCCCCGGTCCCGGAACACGGTGAACAGCCGGTCGATGATCTCGTCCTTCGATGCCTGAGCGGTAGCCATGGTTCTTTCGCCTCTCCAGAAAACTGATCGTTCGGTACAGATCGAAAGGGTAAGTCGCCTTGATCCACAAATCAATCCTTGACACGCGCATCCTCACCTACTACTGTACCGATCGTTCGGTTCAGTGAATGTGCGCAATCAATTCAGGCCGACGCCTCTTTCCGTGATCCAGGAGAACTCGATGTCCACGCTCGCCACGTATCAAACCGTTTCCGTCACCGACCGCCGCACCGGCACCGCCGTCAACCTGTTCTACCGCGAAGCCGGGCAGAAGGACGCGCCCGCCGTGCTGCTGCTGCACGGTTTTCCGACTTCGAGCCATCAGTACCGCGGGCTGATCGATCGTCTGGCCGACAAGTACCGCGTGGTTGCGCCGGATCTGCCCGGTTTCGGCTTTTCCGACGCACCCGACGCGAAGACGTTCGGCTATACCTTCGACCACCTCGCCGAAGTGATCGAAAGCTTCACTGATGTGATCGGCCTGACGCGCTATGCGTTGTACGTGTTCGACTACGGCGCGCCGGTGGGCTTCCGCCTCGCTGCGTCCCGCCCGGACCGCGTGTCCGCGCTCGTCTCGCAGAACGGCAACGCCTACGAGGAAGGTCTGAGCGAAGGATGGAACCCGATACGCGCCTATTGGGAAGACCCGTCCGATGCGAACCGTGAGCAGCTCCGCAGCCTTCTGGCGGCAGGGACCACGCGGTTCCAGTACGAGCATGGCGAGCGCGATACGTCGCATATCGCGCCGGAGAGCTACACGCTCGACCAGCATTTTCTCGATCGCACGGGCAACGACGAGATCCAGCTCGACCTGTTCGGCGATTACAAGACCAACGTCGCCGCCTACCCGCGCTTTCATGAGTATTTCCGCACGCATCGTCCGCCGACCTTGGCTGTGTGGGGCAAGAACGATCCGTTCTTCCTGCCGGCAGGGGCCGAGGCGTTCCGGCGCGACATCCCTGATGCCGAGGTGCGTTTTGTCGATGCCGGCCACTTCCCGCTCGAATCGCATCTGGACGAAGTGGCAGGCATCGTTCGGGCATTCTTCGCGCGGACGCTGGACGTTGCGCAAGGTCCGGCATTGTTCGGTGCACTGAATGACGTGCCGGCGTCGGATGAAACCGGGCCGCTGTTCGACGCCATGCGTGGCGTGTTCGGTTTCGTGCCTAATCTCGGCCATGCACTTGCGGTCGATCCGCCAGTGCTCTCCGCATACCTGGCCTGGCTCCATTCGCTCAGTACAACTTCGCTCGATGCGGTGGCGCAGCAGGTCGCAATGGCCGCAGCAAGCCGGGCGAATGCCGCCGACTATGGCGTAGCTGTTCACGCGACGCTCGCCGGCAAGCTCGGCGCGTCTGCAGACGTGGTCGATGCGCTGCGCAGCGGCAGCGTGCTCGCCGATCCGAAGCTGGAAGCGGTGCGCCAGTTCGCGACTGCCATCGCGTTGAAGCGCACCCAGGTGTCGGATAGCGACGTCAACATGTTGAAGGCGGCGGGTTTCGATCGTCGTGCGGCGGTGGCGATTGCAATGGCCGTGGCGGGCAAGACGCTCGTCAACACGGTCGCTCACTTGTCGCGGGTCGAGATCGACGCTGGCTTCCAGCCGGGCGCTGCTGCCTGACGCTGCCTTGCCGATGCGCCCGCGTACACCGCGGGCGCGGCAGTCAGCCGGGCAGGAAGACGGGCTGACGGCTGACGAATAGAGGAAAAGAAGGAAGGCGCTCAGGCTGAAGGTCTGAAGGCGGTCGAAAGGCCGAAAGTATCGAAATCGACGCTATCTTCGACACTCAATCCTCAGGAACCGGGCGGGCGCCAACATGACGGGCGCTATAGAGCAGCGCGAGCAAGCCTGCACTCGAATGCCGACGATCTGCCAAAGGCCGTCGGCGCAGGCAAGCAAACGCGGTCAACAGAATGAAGGCAATGAGTCCAACGCCTCGCGCCTGCATTGAGCGGATCAATCAATGCAGACCGCTCACGCCGCACCCATCAAAAAATAGACCGTCCCGTAAGCGTGGTCAGCCATTCCAGCGACTGGACGCCCGCCAGCGAATTGCCGTTCGCATCGAGCGCCGGCGACCAGACGCACGCCGCCATCTCGCCGGGCAGAACCGCGACAATGCCGCCGCCCACGCCGCTCTTTGCCGGCAGGCCGACACGGTAGACGAAGTCGCCGGCCGCGTCGTAGGTCCCGCAGGTGAGCATCAGCGCGGACAGGCGTTTGGCCGAACTGGCGTCCAGTACCCGTTCGCCGGTGGCGGGCGACACACCGCCGTTGGCGAGAAAGAGCGCGGCCCGTGCCAGCTCCACGCAGTTCATCGAGATCGCGCACTGGCGGCAGTACGCATCGACGACGGTTTCCGGGGGCATTTCCATATTGCCGAAGCTCGCCATGAAATGCGCCATCGCGCGATTGCGGTGCGCGTGTTGCAGCTCCGATTCCGCCACACGAGCCTCGTAGTCGATGCCGGGTTCGCCCGAGAGCCGCCGGATGAACTCGACCAGTGCCGTTTCCGCCTGCACGAAGCGGCGGCACAGAACGTCCGTCACCACGAGCGCACCTGCATTGATGAACGGGTTGCGGGGTTTGCCGTGTTCGGCTTCCAGCTGCACCAGCGAATTGAACGCGGTGCCCGACGGTTCGCGTCCCACGCGGTGCCACAGGTCGTCGCCGAGCAGTTTGAAGGCGAGCGTGCACGCAAAGAGTTTCGAGATGCTCTGGATCGAAAAGCGTGTGTCGGCTTCGCCCGTGCGGAACATCTGACCGTCGATCGTCACGACCGCCATGCCGAAGCGGTCGCCGGATATGCGTGCGAGTTCGGGAATGTAGTCGGCCACGCGTCCGGTGCCGAGGTAGGGCTGCACGTCGTGGCGAATCTGCTCGAGGATCGGGGTGTAGTTCATGAGGGCAAGAGACGGGCGAAGGCGAATACAGTCAGTCGGATGCTCAATGGTGCAGGCTGCTTCGGCACCTGCGTTTCAGTGCCTGCGCCCACGAGGGACGCAGCGTAGTGCAATGCAGTTCAGTTCAGTGCAGACGACGTGGGACGGCATTGTAATCGGGACTGCACTGCAGCAGGCGCCGCCGCGTTCTGCGGCGTGGTTTCATCCCGTGGAGGCTGTGCTAATCTGGTTTGTTCCCGCCCTGATCCGGGGGAAACAGACAGCATGATGGAAAGCCGCGATCCGACGGCGCCGGTGCGCGCCGTCTACGTGCTCGAGCAACGGCATGAAGGCAGCGAAGTGCCGTGGCGTGCGGAGCCGCGTGCCCAGTTGATTCGCTCGGGTAGTGGTGTGTTGACCGTGCGCACGGAGTCCGCGCTCTGGGTGGCGCCGCCCGGCCATGCGGTCTGGGTGCTGCCGGGCGTGCTGCACCGGCTGTCGTCCACGGCGCCGCTGGCGCTCCATACGCTCTACGCCGAAGGCGAACCGCTGCTCGTACCGGGCGCCGCGGCCGTGCCGCCCGTTGCGTTCGTGCCCGCACAAGGCTGCGTAGTGGCCATCGACCGGTTGACCGACGAACTGCTGCGAGCCGCGGCCATCTTCGGCCTGGGCTATACGGAAGAGGGCGCTCAGGCGCGGCTCGTGCAGGTCATCCTGGACCGCGTGCCGCAACTCGCCGTCATGCCGCTTTCATTGTTCCTGCCGCGCGACCCACGCATCCAGCGCGTGGCCGACATGCTGGTCACGAACCCGGCGGATTCCCGCGTGCTCGATGAACTCGCGGAAGCGGCTGGCGTGACGGCCCGTACAGCGGCGCGTCTCTTCGTCCGGGAAACGGGGCTCACGTTCGGTCAGTGGCGCCAGCAGTTGCGGCTGCTCGTCGCGCTCGAGAAGCTCGGCGCAGGCGCAAGCGTGACCCAGGTGGCGCTTGAAGTGGGCTACAACGACGTGTCGTCGTTCATCGCGGTCTTTCGCGATGCACTCGGCGAAACGCCTGCACGATATTTCCGCTAAGGCGCGCCTCTGGATGCGACATTCCGCAGCCGGATTATCGCGAACCCCGACGAACCGCAGACGAACTGCACTTCAATGCGCTCCGGCCGCATCTCCGCCGCCGCCCTTTGCGGGCCGCGTAATCCAGATCAACGGAATGATCAGCACGAAGATGATGGCCGAGACGTAGAAGATGTCGTTCAGCCCCATCATCGCGGCCTGCGTGTTCAGCGTGAACTCGAAGAGCGCATTCGCCGACGGTTGACTCAGGTGCAGCAGCGTCTGCGTGGAGTCGATCTGCTGGCGAAAGAGCGGGTTGTCCACCGTTGCCTGCTCGGTGAGGCGCACGTGGTGCAGCACGGTGCGGTTATTCCAGGCGTTGGTGGAAATGGAGGTGCCGATGGCGCCGCAGAATACGCGCACGAAGTTCGACAGGCCCGCCGCGGCCGGCACCTTGCTCGGCGGCTGCCCCGCGAGAATGATCGCGGTGAGCGGCACGAAGAACATGGCCATCGGAATGCCTTGCAGCAGCGTGGGCAGCACGAGGTGCCAGGTATCGATCTCGATCACGTAACGCGAGCGCATGTAGAAAACGATGGCGAACCCCACGAACGCGAGCGTCGCGATGATGCGTGCGTCCGAGCGGGGCAGCACGCGCCCCATCACCGGTGCGAGGATCACCGCGAAAATGCCGAGCGGCGCGGTGACGAGGCCGGCATCGACGGAACGATAGTTCAGGTATTCCTGCATCCACTGCGGCAGCAGCACCAGATTGCCGAAGAACACGGCATACGCGACGGAAATCGCCACCGTGCCGCCCAGGAAGTTGCGCTGCGCAAAGAGCCGCAGGTCGACGATAGGGTGCTGCTCCGTCAGTTCCCAGACCAGAAAGAACGCGAAGCCTATCAACGCCGTCACGCCCAGTCCCACGATGAACGGCGAATTGAACCAGTCGAGGTCCTTGCCCTTGTCGAGCATGATCTGCAGCGAGGCCACCCAGGTGATGAGCAGCCCGAGCCCCACTACGTCGATAGGCGGCTGCCGCGTGGCCGATTCGCGCTTGCGATAGATGGACCACGTGATGGCGGCCGCGAAGATGCCGACTGGAATGTTGATGTAGAAGATCCAGGCCCAGCTGTAGTTGTCCGTGATCCAGCCGCCCAGCGCGGGCCCCGCGATAGGCCCGACGGTCGCCGTCATGGCCCATAGCGCCAGCGCGGTGGCGGATTTTTCCTTCGGCCAGGAGCCCAGCAGAATGGCCTGCGAGAGCGGGATCAGCGGTCCGGCCACGGCGCCCTGCAACACGCGCGCGGCGAGCAGCACCGGCAGGCTGGGCGCGACGCCGCACAACCACGACGCCACTACGAACATCAGGATGGCGCCCACGAACAGCTTCACCTGGCCGATGCGCTGCGTGAGCCAGCCGGTGAGCGGAATCGACACGGCGTTCGAGGCCGCGAATACCGTGATGACCCACGTGCCTTCGTCCACGGAAACGCCGAGGTCGCCCGAAATAGTGGGAATCGCGACGTTGGCGATCGAGGTGTCGAGCACGTTCATGAACGTGGCAAGCGCAACGGCGATGGTGGCAAGCACGAGCTGGCCGCCGGCGAGCGGCGGCGGGGCAGCGGTGGCGGGCGCGGAAGCCGGCGAAGGCGCGGCCGGCGTAGCAGACGCAGTCCGTGGCGGATTCAAGCGATATCTCCGGAAAATCGGGCCGCATGTGCCGACGGGGTGGCCGGCTCACACCGATCAGCCGGTGTGCAGCCACAGGAAGACACCGGCCTCGACAGCGTGCAGAAACGTTGGCGCGAAATATCGATGCAAACCGCTCACACAAGACGCCAGCTCGCAACGAACATGCGACGGCGTGCGGCGGAATGCGGCAAGGCGCCGCGAAAGATGCGAATCGGGCCAAGCTTACCCGCATTCGGACATGCACGTCGGCGCGGTGCGCAGCGGTCGCCGCCCGCAAATTTCAGGCTGCCGGCATGGGCGCCTGCACAGGACGCCTGCACTGAAACGCGCGGTATGCTCGCGTTTGGGCACGCGCCCGGGCATGAGTCGCCGGACCATGCCGCAAAACCACATGCAGGGGATTGCAATGAGCTGGGAATCGTTCGAACACGGTTGGCGCCTTGCGCCGGCCGACGCGCCCGCGCGGGCGCTCGTCGTGCTGCTGCATGGCGTGGGCAGCAACGCGCAGGATCTCGTGCCGCTCGCCGACGCATGGCGCGGCTCGCTGCCGCAGGACGTGGCGTGGGCATCGCTCGACGGCAGCGAGCCGTTCGACGGAGGTTTCGGCGGGCGCCAGTGGTTCAGCCTGCGCGACATCGACGAGACCCGTCGCGGTGAGCGTGTCGTCGCCGCCTGGCCTGCACTCGAACGCATGTTGCGCGCCGAACTTGCGCATTGGGGGCTGCAGGGTTTCGGTCAGCTTGCACTCGTAGGCTTTTCGCAAGGGTCCATCATGTCGCTCTATCACGCTGCAACGCACGATGAGGGCGCCATGGCCGTCGTGGCCTACTCCGGGCGGCTCGCCGTGCCGGTCACCGCGCACAGCCGCACGCCGCTCACGCTCGTGCACGGTGTGGAGGACGGCGTCATTCCCATCGCGGAGCTCGAACGGGCGGCCAACGCGTTCAGCGACGCCGGCTTCGCCGTGGGTGCCTATGCGTTGCCGGGCGTCGGCCACACCATTTCGTCGCAGGGCGCCATGCTGGGCCGCGAAGCATTGGCGCGCGCCTTTTCGGCCCTTTAGCGAAGGGCGGTGCGCATGGAGACCCGCTCCATGACCCGCGCCGAAATACGCGGAAACATTCCGGGATGCCAAATTATTCTGGCGCGGCTAAAGTTTGCGGCGGCATGCGCCGTTAACGGTTCCAATAGGCCGTCATGGCCAGCAGGAACCGTCCGGCGCGTGAGGTAGCGCGGCGTTCGCCACCGCGCGGCGCGCCAGGGCGGCGACGATTCCGATCGCCCGGGCGGGGCGGTCGACGACACGAGCCGAGCCCACTCATGGCCAGAACAACGCCGCACCCCTCCTTCCTGAAACGGTTGTTCCGCCACGACGTGGCCGTGGATCTCGGCACGGCGAACACGCTCATCTACACGCACGACGAGGGCGTTGTGCTCAATCAGCCCTCGGTGGTGTGCTTCCAGAAACACGCCGCGCCGGGCGAAGCTCGCGTGGCGGCTGTCGGCAGCGAGGCGAAGCAGCTGCTCGGCCGTACCCCCGGCAACCTCGAAACGGTACGGCCCATGCGCCACGGCGTGATTGCCGATTTCTCCGCGGCCGAGCACATGATCCGTCAGTTCGTGGACATGGCCCAGCAGCGCCGGCTGTTCGGGCGGCGCGCGTCGTTCACCATCTGCGTGCCCGCGGGCGCGACGCATGTAGAGCGCCGGGCGATTCGCGAGGCGGCTGTGGCCGCCGGAGCGGGGCGGGTGAACCTGATCGGCGAATCGCTGGCTTCCGCGGTGGGCGCGGGCCTGCCGGTGTCGTCCGCCACGGGTTCGATGGTCGTGGACATTGGCGGCGGCACGACCGAAGTCGGCGTGGTGGCGCTGGGCGGTCTTGCCTACAGCGGCTCGATTCGCGTGGGCGGCGACCAGTTCGACCAGGCGATCGTGAGCTACGTGCGCAACCTGTTCGGCGTGCTGCTCGGCGAGCCCACGGCGGAGCACGTGAAGAAGACCATCGGTTCGGCGACGCGCGACGTGCCGCGGCAACGCATGAACGCGACCGGCCGCAGCCTCGACGACGGCCTGCCGCGCACCGTTGAACTCAGCAATCACGACGTGGCCGACGCAATCGTGTCGCCGCTCAAGCAGGTGATCGGCGCGGTGAAAGACGCGCTCGAAAACGCGCCGCCCGAACTGGTCACCGACATTGCGAGCACGGGCATCGTGCTCACGGGCGGCGGCGCGCTGCTCGCGAACCTGGACCGGTGCCTTGCGGCGGAACTTGGCGTGGCGGTGCGCATCGCCGACGAGCCGCTGACCTGCGCCGTGCGCGGCGCAGGCGCGGCCGGGCAGGTGCTGGACGAGTACGCGTTCGAATAAGCGCTACAGGCGCGAGCAACCGGCACGCCCGCACGGTACGACGAAAGCCGCGTCGCACGCGCAAAGCGCTGCCGTGGGACAATCCACCGTTCTTTCATTGTCTCTGCGCCCATTTTCAGCGGATGTTTCGATCCCGCTGCGGCGCGTTCTCTTGTCTGTGAATCAACGTCCCGCTTTTGCTCTGGCTCACTCCGTTCGAGCCGATTCCGCTCGCGCGGCTTTCGTCCCGTCCTTCATTGCGCTCGCCAACGGCTTACGCATGCCCTACGTCGAGGCCGGCAGGGGCGAACTGCTGCTCTTCGTGCACGGTTCGCTGTGCGACTACCGCTACTGGCAACCGCAACTCGATGGCCTTGCCGCCCGCTATCGCTGCGTGGCCGTGAGTCTCACGCATTACTGGCCCGACGCCGACCGGCAGAGCGCCGTGCCCTTCAGCTGGAGCCGCCACGCGGACGAACTTGCGCAGTTCGTGGAGCGCCTCGGTGCTGGCCCCGCGCACGTGGTGGGCCATTCGCGCGGCGGCTGCGTGTCGTTCCATTTCGCACGGCGGCATCCGCAGCACGTACGCACGCTGACGCTCGCGGACCCCGGCGGTCCGTTGCAGATCGAGGGCCGCCCGCCCGCGCAATTGCCGGAAACGGTGAATGCGTTGCGGGCCCGCGCGGCGCAACTGATCGAGGACGGGCACGTCGATGCCGGGCTCCAACTGTTCGTCGATTCGGTGAGCCGCCCGGGCTTCTGGGCCAAAAGCACCACGACGTTCCGCACCATGGCCACCGACAACGCGCACACGCTCGCCCGCCAGTTTCGCGATCCGCTGCCGGCCTATACGCCCGCCGACGCAGCCGACGTGCGTTGCCCCGTCCTGCTGATCGACGGCGAAAAAAGCCCGGACATGTTTCGGCGTACCGCCAGCGCGCTCGACGCGTGGCTGCCCGATGCACGGCGCGAAACAGTGCAGGGCGCCTCGCACGGCATGAACCTCGCGCATCCCGCGGCGTTCAATCGCTACGTCGATACGTTCATCGCAGGCGTGAAGGCGAGGGTGCCAGAGCACGGCATGTGAGCGCTGGTGCGCGCTTCGTCTTCAAGGCGCGAAACGCTTACAGTCAGCTTGCTTCGAGTATTGCGAGTCCCGAGACGGTTTGTTGTGTTGCACAGCATCAATTTGGCCAGTTCCTCGCCTTAGAATGCGAGGCCAGAGCCGCGACAGGTCGCCGCAACCCGCGCGACGGCACACCGCGTCTTTCATGCCCCGGCAAAAAAGGACTCCGAAGATGAACGAATCGAACACGCACGCCACGCTGCGCTTTTCCGATAGCGACCAGACCATCGAGCTGCCCGTCTACAAGGGCACGTTGGGCCCGGACGTCATCGACATCCGCAAGCTGTACGGTCAGACCGGCAAATTCACGTACGACCCGGGCTTCATGTCGACGGCGGCATGCAATTCGGCGATCACGTACATCGACGGGGACAAGGGCGAACTGCTGTACCGCGGCTACCCGATCGACAACCTCGCGCAAAACGCCGACTTCCTCGAAACCTGCTACCTGCTGCTCAAGGGCGAATTGCCCAACCAGGCCCAGAAGGACGAGTTCGTGAAGACCGTCACGAGCCACACGATGGTCCACGAGCAGATGCATCTCTTTTTCCGCGGCTTCCGTCGCGACGCGCACCCGATGTCGATTCTCGTGGCTGCGGTGGGCGCACTCTCGGCCTTCTACCACGACTCGCTCGACATCAATAACCCGCGTCATCGCGACGTGTCGGCGATCCGCATGATCGCCAAGCTTCCGACGCTGGTGGCGATGGCGTACAAGTACAGCATCGGTCAACCGTTCGTGTACCCGCGCGATGACCTCTCGTACAGCGCCAACTTCATGCGCATGATGTTCTCGAACCCGTGCGAGGAGTACAAGGTCAACGACGTGCTGGTGCGCGCGCTCGACCGCATCCTGATCCTTCACGCGGACCACGAGCAGAACGCCTCGACTTCGACGGTGCGCCTGGCCGGCTCGTCGGGCGCGAACCCGTTTGCGTGTATCGCGGCCGGTATCGCCTGTCTCTGGGGCCCGGCACACGGGGGCGCCAACGAAGCGGCGCTCAACATGCTCGAAGAGATCGGCTCGCCGGACAACATTCCCGAATTCATCCGTCAGGTGAAGGACAAGAATTCTGGCGTGAAGCTGATGGGCTTCGGCCACCGCGTCTACAAGAACTACGACCCGCGTGCGAAGCTGATGCGCGAGACGTGCCACGAAGTGCTCGAAGAACTGGGCCTGCACGACGATCCGCTTTTCAAGCTCGCGATGCAGCTCGAAAAGATCGCGCTGGAAGACGAATACTTCGTGTCGCGCAAGCTGTACCCGAACGTGGACTTCTACTCGGGCATCGTGCAGCGCGCGCTGGGCATTCCGACCTCGATGTTCACCTGCATCTTCGCGATGGCACGTACGGTGGGCTGGATTGCGCAGTGGAACGAAATGATCGCCGACCCTGAGCAGAAGATCGGCCGTCCGCGCCAGCTGTTCATCGGCGCCACGCCGCGCGAAGCGAAGCCGATCGCGAAGCGGTAATCGAGGCCGTCACCGCATTGCTCTGAACCAAAATCGCTCCCTCTGCTCGAAGCCTCTACAATCGGCGGCGTGCGTCGGCTAAACGCGGCGCACGCGATGCATTCGGCAGACACGGCACAGGAGCGATGCAATGCAGGATCCAGAAGCACTCGGCGGTGTAACGCACGCAGGGGGCGTGGACCACGCCCCCTCTCCCCAGCACGATGCAGACGGCGCGTTCATCCCGACAGAGGCCGCGCATGTCGCCAGCATGACCCAGCACGTGCTGAAGTCCGGCGACACGTTTATCGTCAACGACTCGCTGGGTGACATCACGGGCCACGACGACGGTCTCTTCGTCAACGACACGCGCGTGCTCTCGTCGCTGAGGCTCACCTTCGGCGGGCGCGCGCCATCGCTGCTCTCGGGCAGCGTCAGCAACGACAACACGGCGTTCACCGCGCATCTCACCAACCGTCCGCTGCCGCCGCTCGGCGGCAGCAGCACCCCCGAAGGCGTGATTCACGTTCAGCGTGTGCGCGTGCTCTCGGGCACCGTGCTCAACGAGGCGATCGAACTCACCAACTACGGCACGAGCGACGCTGTCGTGCCGCTTTCCATCTCGTTCGCGAGCGACTTTCGCGACATGTTCGAAGTGCGCGGCCTGAAGCGCGAGAAGCGCGGCAGTATCGAGCCCGCACGCATCGAGAACGACGAAGTGCGGCTCGACTATATCGGCCTCGACCGTGTGGCACGGCGTGTGCGCATCGCGTTTTCGCCCGCGCCCGACAAGCTGTTCGGCGACCGCGCCGATTATTCCGTGCGGCTGCCGGCGCAGGCGTGCGTATCGGTCTATCTGTCGGTTTCCGTGCACGTGGAGGCGCTGCCCGACGCACCGCGCGACACGCCGAGCGCGGGACCGGTGCAGCCCGCGCATCTCGTGAGCGAGGCGCACCTCTCGCAGATCGACGCGGCGCGCCCGCGTGTGGGCCGGGCCGCCGTGCGTGCGGCGATGGTGGATGCCCACCTCGTCATGCGCGAGCGCAGGCGCACGACGGCGCGCGTGCGTTCCAGCAATCCGCTCTTCAACGGGTGGATCGAGCGTTCGCTTGCCGACCTGGGTCTCCTCACGACCGATCTGGCAAGCGGTCCGTATCCGTACGCGGGCATTCCGTGGTTCTCCACTCCGTTTGGCCGCGATGCCGTCATCACGGCGCTGCAGAGCCTCTGGATGCAGCCGGCGCTTGCGCGCGGCGTGTTGCGCTTTCAGGCCGAGCACCAGGCGCGCGAGAACTCGCCGTTCCGTGATGCAGCGGTCGGCAAGATCATCCATGAGATGCGCAAGAGCGAGATGGCGGCCACGGGCGAAGTGCCGTTCGCGCAGTACTACGGCGGTGTGGACACCACGCCGCTCTTCATCGTGCTGGCAGGCGCCTACGCGGCACGCACCCACGACCTCGCGCTCATCGACGAACTGTGGCCCGCGCTGGAACGCGCCGCGAACTGGGTGGCCGGCGTATGCGATCGCAATCGTTTCGGGCTGCTCGATTATCAGCGCGAGTCCGAAGGGGGCCTTGCGAACCAGGGCTGGAAGGACAGCCACGATTCGGTTTTCCACGCGGACGGCCGCTTTCCCGAAGGCCCGATCGCGCTCGTCGAGGTGCAGGCCTACGCGGCCGCGGCATTCGACACGATGGCGCATTTCTCGGCCCTGCGCGGCCTCGGTAAGGACGCCGCCGCCTGGGCCGCACGCGCCGCGAAGATTCGCGCGTGCGTGGAGGAACGCTACTGGATGCCCGAATCGGGCTTCTACGGCATCGCGCTGGATGGCCGCGGCGAACTGTGCCGCGTGCTCGCATCGAATGCGGGGCATTTGCTCGCGTTCGGCTTGCCTTCACCGGAGCGCGGCAAGCAGGTGGTGGACGCGCTCGACTCCGCGCTGTTCCACACGGGCTGGGGCGTACGCACGCTGGCGGCGGGCCAGCCGCGCTTCAATCCGATGGCCTATCACAACGGGTCCGTGTGGCCGCACGACAACGCGCTCTGTGCGCGCGGTCTCGTGCGCTACGGCGGCAAGGCCGTGGCCGTGCGGCTGCTGCAGGCGCTGTTCGAAGCGGCCGTGACCTTCGACATGCGTCTGCCCGAGCTTTTCTGTGGCTTCCCGCGCCGCCGCGGCGAACCGCCTACGGCTTATCCCGTCGCGTGTCTGCCGCAGGCGTGGGCGGCCGGCTCGCCGTTCATGATGCTTGAAGCGTGCCTCGGCATCACGATCGACGCCGCGAGCCGCGAGGTGCGCATCGAGCAGCCCATGCTGCCCGAGGGCATCGACTGGATCGAGGTCGGCGACCTGCAGGTGGGCGAGGGCTCGGTCTCCATCGTGTTCCGGCGTATGGACGGCAAGGTCGTGGCATCGGCGGACAAGGGCGACGTGAAGGTTGTCGCGGTGCTGTAGGGGCGCGTTCGCATTCCGGTGAACGTGGGCGGCGCAACTCAAGGCCGCTCACGCACGGAGTCTTGCATGTCGCCCGATGCCCCGGTGATACCATTCGTTGCCGCCGCCACTTCGCTGTCGCCGCATGCCCGATACCTTCGACCAGCTCGCCGTTCTGATTCGTGCCCGCTTTGCCGGGCTGAGCCCGCAATTCCAGACGGGCGCGGCGTTTCTGCTCGATCATCCCGACGAAGTGGCCGTGCTCTCGATGCGCAAGGTGGCCGATCGCGCCCAGGTGCAGCCGGCGTCGCTCGTGCGGCTTGCGCAGCAACTCGGCTTTCCCGGCTGGAACGAGATGCGCGAACTCTTCGTGGCGCGCGTGCGCACGCGGCCCGAGCCGCTCACGAATCGCGCCCGCTCGCTCGTTGCGGGCAACGCCAAACAGTCGCTCGCACACGATCTGCTCATCGCGCAGCAACACAATCTCGATGTAACGGCCGCGCAGAACGAACGCACCTTGATCGAGGCCGCGCGCATTTTGCGTCGCGCGCGCCACGTGCACGTGGCCGGTTACCGGTCGTGCTATGCGGTGGCCTTCGGGCTCGTTTATGGCTACCGGTTTTTCCGTTCGTCCGTTTCGTTGCTCACAGGCGAAGCGGGCACGCTCGACATGCAGCTGCGAGCCATCGATCGCGACAGCGCGACGGTTGTGATCAGCTTCGCGCCGTATTCGGTGGAAGCGGTGCGCGTGGCCGAAACCGCGCTCGAAAAGGGCAGCAAGCTGGTTGCGATTACCGACAGCGCGGTGTCGCCCATCGCACTCAACGCCGACAAGTTGCTGATCTTCTCGCACGAGAGCCCGTCGTTCTTCCCGTCGCTCGTCGCGGCCACCGCGATTGCCGAGTCGCTCGTGGCGCATCTGCTCGCGCTGGAAGGCGCGGGTGCTGTCGAGCAGCTCGAGCAGGCGGAGCGTTCGTTGCACGCGAAAGGCGACTACGTGCCCTGACAGGCGGCGTTTCGACGTTCCGTCCCGCCGCTTGCTTCGTCCTTCACGCTTCGTCCCTTCATAAGCACTTTCCTGCGGCTTTGCGCGCGCGGTATGGCCGCATTCGGGCGCTGTTCTTGCTCCCTGGTTCGCAGATTCGGTCGCGTTTGCCTGTGTTGCCGCTTCGATCTCATTTGACAACAAATGTTGTGATACAGTGCGGCAATGCAACGGAGGAGCCGCATGTCTACCGTCTTTCACCGCATGCCGAAGCAGCCGCTGCCCGTCGCCGTAGCCGGCGAGGGTATCGAGATCATCGATTCGATGGGCAAGCGCTATATCGATGCAAGCGGCGGCGCGGCCGTTTCATGCCTCGGCCATAGCCATCCGCGTGTGATCGAGGCGATTGCGCAGCAGGCGCGGCAACTGCCTTATGCGCATACCTCGTTCTTCACGAACGAAGCTGCCGAGGCGCTTGCTGACCGGCTTGCCGCCGCCGCGCCGCAAGGGCTTCGCCATGTGTATTTCGTTTCGGGCGGCTCCGAGGCCATCGAAGCCGCGCTCAAGCTCGCGCGCCAGTACTTCGTGGAACGCGGCGAGCCGGCGCGCCGCCACTTCATTGCGCGACGTCAGAGCTATCACGGCAACACGCTGGGCGCGCTTGCGATTGGGGGCAACGCCTGGCGGCGCGAGCCGTTCCTGCCGCTACTGATCGAGTCCCACCATGTGAGCCCGTGCTTCGCGTACCGCGAGCGGCGCGACGGAGAAACCGACGACGCCTACGCACAGCGTCTTGCCGACGAACTCGAGCAGAAGATCCTCGAACTCGGTCCCGACACGGTGGCGGCCTTCGTCGCCGAAACAGTGGTGGGCGCCACAGCGGGTGCCGTGCCGCCGGTGCGCGACTATTTCCGGAAGATCCGCGCCGTCTGCGATCGCTACGGTGTGCTGCTGATTCTCGACGAGATCATGTGCGGCATGGGCCGCACCGGCCATCTGTTCGCGTGCGAGGAGGACGGCGTCACGCCGGACCTGCTCACCATCGCGAAGGGGCTGGGCGCGGGTTATCAGCCGATCGGCGCGACGCTCGTGAGCGAGCGCATCTACGAAACCATCGTGGGCGGTACCGGCTATTTTCAGCACGGCCACACCTACATCGGTCATGCCACCGCCTGCGCGGCGGCACTGGAAGTGCAGCGCGTGGTCGCGGAGGATCGCCTGCTCGACAACGTGCAGGCGAGGGGAGAGCAACTGCGCGCCCGCTTGCTCGAACGTTACGCGCGGCATCCGTATGTCGGCGACGTGCGGGGGCGTGGGTTGTTCGTGGGTGTCGAACTGGTGCACGATCGTGCATCGAAAGCGCCGTTCGATCCTGCACTCAAACTGCATGCCGCGATCAAGCGCGAGGCATTTTCGCGCGGTCTGATGGTGTATCCCATGGGCGGCACGGTGGATGGCAGGTTCGGCGACCATGTGCTGCTGGCGCCGCCGTTCATCTGCACGGCCACTGACATCGACACGATCGTCGAACGCCTCGCCGAAGCGATCGAAGCCGCGTTGCGAAAGAGCGGCGTCGCGACCGGAACTTGCTGAACGGCAGTGCATGATGCTGCGAGCGGCTGTCTGCGCGGCTCTCTATCTGCGGTATGTCTGCGGTATGTTGTGCCGATATGCGGCCGCGTGATTCAGGCGAAGCGAACCTTTTCAGTCAAGGCACTGCCATCCATGAGCGAACGTCTTCCCCCATTCGATCTCTCGCACGCAACGCCCGCGCAGCGCGCCGTGCTCGACGAGATCCTCTCCGGCCCGCGCGGCAATCTCAACGGCCCGTTTCTCGGCTGGATCCACAGCCCGGCGCTGGCACAGCACGCACAGCGCCTCGGCGCCTTTTGCCGTTATCAGACGGGCCTACCGCTGCGGCTTTCCGAACTCGCGATTCTCGTGACGGCGGCACGCTGGCGTGCACAGGCCGAGTGGCACATCCACTATCCGATCGCGCTCGAAGCCGGGGTGGCGCCGGCGCTCGCCGAGGCACTGCGCCAGGGCAACCCCCCCAAATTCGACGATCCCGACGATGCATTGATCCACGCCTTCGCGTCGGAACTCTACGACATGAAGCGCGTTTCCGATGCCACCTACGCGAAGGCCGTGGCCCGCTTCGGCCATGAAGTGGTGATCAACCTGGTCGGCCTGCTTGGCTACTACGCGCTGGTCGCGATGACGCTGAACGTCTTCGAGATGCGCGCCCAGGGGCAGGACACGTTGCCGTTCGCAGAATAGTGCAGGCTCACGGCGGGGCCGGACCGACGGAAAGATTCTGCAGCGGGCGCCGAAAACACAGCATCGGGAAGAACCGCCTATGATGAAGTCCGGTTCGCGCCCACGCTCGCCGGCGTGTGTGCCTGCGATCGATGCCTGCGCCACTCCCCCAGGGCGCGACCGTTGCGGCGGGCATCGCTTGCGCGAGACGGGCTCCGCCGGCGCGGCACACACTGGAGAGTGCGATGAAGCGCAAGGCATCGGCAGTCTGGCAAGGCGGCCTGCAGGACGGCAAGGGCTCCATTTCCACCGATAGCGGCGTCCTCGAGGACACCCAGTATTCGTTTTCGACGCGCTTCGAAAACGGTATCGGCACCAATCCCGAGGAACTGATTGCGGCAGCGCACGCCGGCTGCTTTTCGATGGCGTTGTCCGCCGAACTCGGCAAGGCCGGCATCAAGCCGGAGCGCATCGGGACCACCGCGACCGTCACGCTCGACAAGGCGGGGGCAGGCTTCGCCATTACCGCCGTGCACCTCGACGTGACCGTGAAGATTCCGGGCGGCGACAAGGCTGCATTCGACAAGGCCACGGCCGATGCAAAGGCGGGGTGCCCGGTCTCGAAAGTGCTGAACGCCACCATCACGATGGACGCGAAACTGGAAAGTTGAGCGAGTCCATCGGGCAGAACGTGCGCTCTGCCGTCCCGCCCTATTTGTGCCCCATTGCCGCCTCATTTGCCGCCGTATCGCCACTGCATTGCCACCATCGCGGCCATGCAGTCGTTGCGCAGCCGTTGCGTAACCGCCGGCGCGCCGGCGGCGCTCTCTCTGACACTCACTTCACAAGGACAACAACCATCATGACGACCGAGGCAACCCGACCTTCGGGAGAGGGGGCCGCAGGCGGTGCCACTGGCCCGTTGGCCCATGACCCCATCAGCCACGTGGAAAGCCAGACGGAAACCCACGCGGAAACCCAGGCGGAAAAGGCCCGGCGCTTGCGCGCCTTGCACGAAGCGCCGGGCGCATTCGTGATTCCTAACCCTTGGGACATCGGCTCGGCGCGGCTGCTGGCCGCGACAGGCTTCAAGGCGCTCGCCACCAGCAGCGCCGGCTATGCGTTCTCGCGCGGCGTGCCCGACAGCGCGGTGGGCCGCGAACAAATGCTCGTGCACCTCGCAGAAATCGCCGCGGCCACCGACCTGCCCGTGAGCGCGGACCTCGAGAACGGTTTCGGCGACGCGCCCGAAACTGCGGCGCAGACCATACGCCTCGCCGCCGGGGCGGGTGTGGTGGGCGGCTCGATCGAAGACGCCACCGGCCGTGCCGACAATCCCATCTATCCGTTCGAACTGGCCGTGGAGCGTGTGCGTGCGGCCGTGGAGGCGGCACGTGCATTGCCGTTTCCGTTCACCTTGACCGCGCGCGCCGAAAATCACCTGCACGGCCGCGACGACCTGCGCGACACGATTCGCCGCCTTCAGGCTTACGAGGAGGCCGGCGCCGACGTGCTCTACGCGCCAGGCCTGCGCTCGCGCGAGGACATTGCGGCCGTGGTGAGCGCGCTTACGCGGCCCGTCAACGTGTTGATGGGATTGCAGGGCGCCGTGTTGAGCGTCGCCGAACTAGAGGCGCTGGGGGTGAAACGGATCAGCGTGGGCGGGTCGCTCGCGCGCGCCGCATACGGGGCGTTCCTGCGCGCCGCGCGCGAGATGCACGACCGCGGCACCTTCACCTACGCAGCGGACGCGGTGAGCCACGTCGAAATCAGCGAACTGCTTTCGCGTGCGCCGCGCGAGACGCCGGCGGGCTGAAATACGCCATGCCCCTGCTCACCGGTGAACCGCTCTTTTACAGATAAATGCATAACGATTAAAGAAATGCTGGAAAAACGTTTTCGATATGCGTGAGATATTGTGCAGTGCGCCGTAAATGCCATTGCCTGACAAAATCGCCATCATGAAAACAGTATGATTATTTGTTGATTAATACCGGGTGCGCAGCGAGCGTGCGCATTTCGGCATGTTTTACGGACGTTCGTTCGAGAATACGTAAGACCTGCCGCCGCAAGGCCCGCTGCGGCGCCATGTCGCGCGGGGCGGCGCGCGGCTTGGCGCGTTTTTGCCCGCACCCAGGATTTCCCCAGGTATATTCATCTGCCTGTAAATCGAATTTATAAAAATCGCTTGCAGACGGTTATTGGCATTGTTAATCTTGGCTGGCCTTTTAACGCTTCGTGCCGGTCGGCGCGAAGAAAAGCGAAAAAGGCGCAAGGCAATTCGCCGTGCCACCCCGCCACGGGCTTCAAGTCACGGTTTTCCATTGGGGATCCTCATGTCCAGCGCAACCCTGATCGACATGCAGCAGGAGCAGAACATCGGCATCGGCGACGTGGTCGCGCTCAGATCGGGCGGGCCGCGCATGACGGTGACCTACGTGGGACCGGTGGGGTTCGCGAACGGGGACTGGCTCGTGTGCCAATGGTTCGACGAGCAGGGCGAGCTGCGGCAGGACATGTTTGCGCAGGACCGTGTGCGGCTCGAGCCGCGGTCCATTCCGCCCGGCTCGGTGCAGATGCATCAGTATTTCGGCATCGCAACCGTCGGGCGCATGTGACCTAGGTGGCGAGGCAG
Source organism: Paraburkholderia sp. SUR17 (assembly GCF_029536165.1). Classification (NCBI taxonomy): domain Bacteria; kingdom Pseudomonadati; phylum Pseudomonadota; class Betaproteobacteria; order Burkholderiales; family Burkholderiaceae; genus Paraburkholderia; species Paraburkholderia sp. SUR17. The sequence goes on along the minus strand of NZ_CP120509.1, from coordinate 1,746,297 downwards.
CGCGGCGCCCGACGAACCGTCGCGCGCTGTCTTGCGCTGTCTCGTGCCAACGCCTCAGCCGTCGCGCCCGGCCTGGACTGCCTTCGCCATTTCAGTGGTCTGCGACCAACCCAGCCGTTCATACAGTGGCCGCCCCATGTCGGTAGCGTGCAGCACCGCATAGTGAAGACCGCGCGCGCTGAAGGCGTTGTCGGCCCACTTCATCAACGCGTGCGCCAGTCCGCGCTGCCGGTACGCCGGTTCCACATAGACGTTCAGCACGTAGCCGCGCCGGTCCTGGTCCGGATGCAGCGGGTGGGGCGGCCACGCTATTTCCATCAAGCCGATCCCGGCAACGGGCCGCTCGCCGTCCATCGCCACGAACCCGAAGTACGAACCGTCGTTGAGACGCGGGGCGAGCCACGCGCGAAACGCCGGCGTCATGCGCGCGAGGTCCTCGGGTTCTTTGCCCGCCTCGAGGAACATCGCGTGCCGGTGATGGCACACGAGGTCGAGGTCGTCCGGTGTGAGCGGGCGGATGGGCAACGCAGCCGCGTCTACAGCCGCGTCCCGCGTCATTTCTGCGCTTCCGTTGCCATACGGGCGGCGAGGCCGATCAACACCGTGCCCATCAGCCAGCGCTGAAGCGCGAGCCACGCCGGCCGGCCGGCCAGGAACGCGGCGATCGAACCGGCCGTCATGGCCACGATTCCGTTCACTGAAATGCTGAGCGCAATCTGCACGACGCCAAGTGCGAGCGACTGCTCGAGCACGCTGCCGTGCTGCGGATCAATGAACTGCGGCAGCAGCGAGAGATAGAGCACCGCGATTTTCGGGTTCAGCAGGTTGGTGACGAAGCCCATCGCGAAGAGCTTGCGCGGGCTGTCCGCGGGCAGATCGCGCACCTGAAACGGCGAGCGGCCGCCCGGACGCAAGGCCTGCCACGCAAGCCACAGCAGATACAGCGCGCCGCCGAAGCGCAGCGCGTCGTAGGCGAACGGCACGGCGAGCAGCAGCGCGGTGATGCCGAACGCGGCGCACAACATATAGAACACAAAGCCGAGCGCCACGCCGCCGAGCGAAATCAGCCCTGCCGTGCGCCCCTGGCAGATGGAGCGCGAGATCAGGTAGACCATGTTGGGTCCGGGCGTGAGCGCCATGCCGAGGGCGACGGCGGCGAAAGCGAGCAGGTGGGTGGTTTGCGGCACTGCGGGCTCCTGTCGGGTGAGGTGGTGAGGGGCGGATTCCGCGGAAGGCGCCCGCACTTCATCACGGGCGGACGTGAGATGCATTCGGGTGCTGATTATTTCATGCACCCGAGAAGCGCGCTCGGCATGCACCGGCCATTCGCTATTTCTGCGCCCGGTCGCGTGCAGCGGTGCGCCTCACACGTGTACTGACCCGCTCGGCGAGTGCACGCGAAAACTGCCCCATGCTGAGCAGACGCCGTTTCTCCGTTACGTCCACAGCGACATTTTCCGGCGGGTTCGGCTGCAGCGACCAGTAGAGCGCGAGCAACCAGCCGAATACGGTCCAGCCCATCACAGCGTTGAAGAGGGCGATCGTGAGCACGTCGCGGCGCTTGCGCCGGTCCGCAAGAATCGACGGCAGGAAGTAGAGGGTCAGCGCGGCGAACACCTCGACCGCCTGAACGAGCAGATTGTTTCCCATAGCCCTCCCTTTGAGTGGTGCAGGGCAGTGCACCCTGAATGTGCCGATTTTCGCGTGAACGGGATGCCGGTGCCCAGTGCCGTCAGGCCCGCTTCGCCTACGCGCGCGGCTTCCCGCGTGCGCGGCGCGAACCACGCCGCCAGACGGATCGGTCTATCATGGGCGTTTTCATTTGCAGGGGCAGCCCATCATGATCTCCGACACGAAAGAAGCCCATCAGGTGAATCACGACACGCTGCGCGAATTCGTCGAGCGTAAGTGGAACGACGAGATCGTGCCGGCGCTGACCGACTACATCGCGGTGCCCGCGAAGAGTCCCGCGTTCGATGCCGACTGGGCGCGCCACGGTTACATCGAGCGCGTGGTGGCCGACGCCGCGCAGTGGGCCGAAAAGCAGCCGGTGCGCGGCCTCACGCTCGAAATCGTGCGCCTGCCGGGCCGCACGCCGGTGATCTTCTTCGAAACGCCGGCCACGCGCTCGGGCAGCACCGACACCATCGTGCTCTACGGCCACCTCGACAAGCAGCCGGAGTTTTCGGGCTGGCGCAACGACCTGGGGCCGTGGACGCCCAAGCTCGAAGACGGCAAGCTCTACGGCCGCGGCGGCGCCGACGACGGCTACGCCATCTACGCGAGCATCACGGCGCTGGCCGCGCTCGACGCCCAGGGTATCGAACGTCCCCGCTGCGTGGGCTTGATCGAGACCTGCGAGGAGTCGGGCAGCTACGACCTGCTGCCTTATGTGGACGCGCTGCGCGAGCGGCTCGGCAACGTCGGCCTCGTGGTGTGCCTCGATTCGGGCGCGGGCAACTACGACCAGCTGTGGCTCACCACGTCGCTGCGCGGGCTCGTCGCGGGCGACCTCGAAGTGCAGGTGCTCGACGAAGGCATTCACTCGGGCGGCTATGGTGGCATCGCGCCGTCGAGCTTCCGCGTCATGCGGCAGCTCTTCGAACGGCTCGAAGACGCGGCCACGGGCAACCTGCTGCCCGAAGGCTTTCACTGCCCGATTCCGCCGCAGCGGCTGCACGAGGCCGAGGCCACCGCGAAGATTCTCGGCGACAGCGTCTGGAAGAGCGTGCCTTGGGCGTGCGGACAGGACGGCCGGCCGGTGCTGCCCACCACCACCGATCCGCAGCAGGCGCTGCTGAACTCGACGTGGCGTCCGTCGCTTTCGGTGACCGGCGCGGCGGGCTTGCCGTCGCTTGCCGACGCGGGCAACGTGCTGCGTCCGCGCACGGCGTTCAAGCTTTCGCTGCGCCTGCCGCCACTCGTGGATGCGGCTACGGCCGTGGCGCAACTGAAGTCGCTGCTCGAACTCGATCCGCCCTACAACGCGAAGGTCACGTTCAAGCCCGACGCGGGCGCGGCTACCGGCTGGAGCGCGCCGGACCTCGCGCCGTGGCTGTCGTCTGCACTCAACGACGCCTCGCGCGAGCACTATGGTGCAGATTGCGCCTACATCGGCCAGGGCGGCACGATTCCGCTCATGAACGTGCTGAAGGCGGGCTTCCCGAACTCGCAGTTCATGGTGTGCGGCGTGCTGGGACCGAAATCGAATGCACATGGCCCGAACGAATTCCTGCATGTGCCGTACGCGAAGAAGCTCACGGCTACCGTGGCCGAAGTGATCGCGGCCGCGCCGTGACGTCTTTCCGGCGCGTCGTGCCTGCGAGGGCGCCGCGCCGGCTTCTCATCTTTCCACTGCATTTGCCACCCAGGAGCGACTCCGTCCATGAACGACGCCACCCGCACGACTGCCGCTGCCTCGCCACGCATCCTGCCCGACCGGCTGCACGCCTATGTGCGCGCCATCTGGGAGCATGCCGGGAGTGCCGCGCAGGAAGCGCGGCTGGTGGCCGACCATCTCGTGGCCGCCAATCTGGCGGGCCATGATTCGCACGGCGTGGGCATGATTCCGCGTTACGTGGCGTCGCTGCGCGAGGGCGAACTGAAGCTGAACCTGCACGCCCAGGTGGTGCGCGATGTGGGCGCGGTGCTGACCATCGACGGCGGCCGCGGCTTCGGCCAGGTGGTGGCCGCCGAGGCCATGGAGCGCGGCATCGAGCGCGCCGCGAAGCTGGGCGTCTGTGCGGTGGGGCTGCGCAACGCGCATCACATCGGGCGTATCGGGCATTGGGCGGAGCAGTGCGCCCAGGCCGGGCTCGTCTCGTTCCACTTCGCCAATGTGGCGGGCGACCCGCTCGTCGCGCCGTTCGGCGGCATCGACCGGCGCATCGGCACGAATCCGTTTTGCGCCGCCTTTCCGCGCACGGGCAAGCCGCCGCTCGTGCTCGATTTCGCGACGAGCGCAATTGCCTACGGCAAGACGCGCGTGGCCTACAACCAGGGCAAGCGCGTGCCGGGCGGTGCGCTGATCGATCACGCGGGGCGGCCCACCGTCGAACCGAAGGTGATGCACGAGGCGCCGTTCGGCGCGCTCATGCCGACGGGGGGAGAAGCCAGCGGCCACAAGGGCTACGGGCTCGCGGCGATGTGCGAGATTTTCGGCGGGGCGCTTTCGGGCGGCTACACCACGCATGCCGACACGCTGGAAAAAACGAGCGCGATCGTGAACTGCATGCTGTCGGTGATCGTGGACCCGAACGCGTTCGATGCTGGCAATGCCGAAGCCGAAGCCGAGGCGTTCATCGAGTGGGTCAAGGCGTCGCCGCGCGCCGAGGGCGTGGAGCGCATCTACGCGCCGGGCGAGCCGGAGCGCGAGATGCGCGCGCAACGCGAAGCGCACGGCGTGCCCGTGGATCCCGCGACGTGGCAGCAGATCCACGACGCTGCGGTAGCGGCCGGCATGCCCGCCGACGAGGCACGCCGCTGGGCGGCCGGCATGGATTGAATACGCGGCGGCGCAACGGCCTGCCGACGCGGGGCAAGGTGAGGGCGCCGGCTTCCTGTGCTGCCGCATCACGATCCTTGCTCTTCGTGCAAGCAGGCCCCGCGCAATTCGCGGGCGCAGCGAAATTCGATATGCGGCAAGCATAAATCCCGTTCTCTTTCAATGAGCTTTACGGCGGAAAAGGCGCGCAAAAAATAATTAAAGCCCTTTCGCCCGCTTACCAATATCTCTCTATTGCGTTTCATACGATCGCATCGCTTTTTGCGCGTGAGATGAACCTCCGTGCAAGGCGGCCGATCGCCCGCCTCCCGGCACCAGGAAAGGCGCGCCGTACAACAGGGGCCGCCCTGGCTTTTGTGCGCCAGCGCTCATGACCGATCAGGGTTTCTACTCGATTATGTGACGTAACCATCCTCTTCGAATGGATGCCTGTTTTAGGCTCGTATTGCTTTACCCCCATGAAATCACCTAAACAGGACCGATCAAAATGAGCCTCCAAAATCACCACGCTTGCCGCCCGTTCGTCGATGCCGGCCATCTTTCCCAGCTCTGTGCCTACTACGAAGAAGGGCGCAACGTCATGTGGATGATGCTGCGTTCGCAGCCTCGTCCGTGCTTCAACCTCGAACTCGTTCACGACATCCTGGCGCTCGCCCGCGCCGCCCGGCAGTCCGGACTCCCCATCGATTTCTGGGTGACGGGCTCGCTCGTACCGTCCATGTTCAACGTGGGCGGCGACCTCGATTTCTTCTCCGAGGCCATTCGCGCGGGCAGACGCGAGGAGATGATGGCCTACGCGCGCGCCTGCGTGGACTGCGTGCACGCGGCCTCGCGCGGGTTCGACACGGGCGCGGTATCGATCGCGATGGTGGAAGGCACGGCGCTGGGCGGCGGCTTCGAAGCCGCGCTCGCGCATCATTTCTTGCTCGCGCAGAACGACGCGCGGCTCGGCTTTCCCGAGATCGCCTTCAACCTGTTCCCGGGCATGGGCGGCTATTCGCTCGTGGCGCGGCGCGCCGGCATGCGGCTCGCCGAAGAGCTGATCGGCGGCGGCGAATCGCACACGGCCGAATGGTATGCGTCGCGCGGCCTCGTGGATCAGCTGTTCGAACCGGGCGAGGCGTACACGGCGACGCGCACCTTCATCGATACGCTGCGGCCCAAGCTGAACGGCATTCGCGCGATGATCCGCGCGCGCCAGCGCGTGCTGCAGCTTTCGCGCGCGGAGCTGATGGAGATCACCGAAGACTGGGTGGACGCCGCGTTTTCGATCGAGGAAAAGGACCTCGCGTTCATGGAACGGCTCGTCACGCTGCAGAACCGGCGCACGTCCGCGACGCGGATGCAGATGGCGCAAGCGGTCTGAGCGGCGTTCTTCCTGTTTCGTGTTTATTTCGTGTTCGTTTCGCGTTTGCCTTGGACAAGCGGCTTTGCGGGCGGCGTTACGTGACGCCGCCCGTAACAGCCGCGATGTTCTGCGCCACATGGCGCGCGCGTGGTGACCGCTGACCGCGCGCCATGGCCGCGACTGGCGGCCTCGCGCCTTGATCCCGCAAGCCCGTTGCCCCGCCGACGTGCTCACCGATTGATATGGCACGCATTCTGCTGAGAGACGCCGCCTTCTCAACCGCAGTACTCACTCGAAAGGTCGGCGACATGAAAAAGAGCTTCACGCTTGCGGCTGCCGCGCTTGGCGCAATGGCGGCTTTTGCAATGGCACAAAGCAGTGTGGCGATAGCGGAGACAACGACAGCAGGCTTGCCGGTAGGGGCAATCAGCGGCAACGGTGGTGCCGCCAGCGATGGCAATAACGTGACGGTCGGCGGCGCGGGCAGCGCGAGCATCGGCTCGGGCGGCGGCACCGTGAGCGCGAGCCTCACGCTGCCCGGCGGAAGCGATCCGCTTGCGCCTGTGACGGGGGCGTTGGGTTCGTTGCCGAATGCAGCGAGTGGCGGCAATCCGCTGGCGCCGATTACGAGCGTGTTGGGCTCGTTGCCGAATCCCACGAGCGGCGGTAACCCGCTCGCGCCGATTACGAGCGTGTTGGGTTCGTTGCCGAACCCAGCGAGTGGCGGCAATCCGCTGGCGCCGATCACGAACGTGTTGGGTTCATTGCCGAACCCAGCGAGTGGCGGCAATCCGCTGGCGCCCATCACGAATGTCCTCGGCTCACTGCCGAATCCCACGAGCGCCGGCAACCCGCTGGCACCGATCACGAACGTGCTGGGCTCGTTGCCGAACCCCGCAAGCGGTGGCAACCCGCTGGCGCCCATCACGAATGTCCTCGGCTCACTGCCGAATCCCACGAGTGGCGGCAATCCGCTGGCGCCGATCACGAACGTGCTCGGCTCGTTGCCGAACCCAGCGAGCGGCGGCAACCCGCTCGCCCCCCTCACCAACGCCCTCGGCGGCGTCACCAACGGCGGCAGCCCGATCGCGCCGATCACGAGCATTCTCAGCTCGCTGCCGAACCCGGCGAGCGGCGGCAATCCGCTCGCGCCTCTCACGACCGCGCTCGGCGCCCTGACGACCGCCGTGCCCGCGCCGGGCAGCGGCGGCGCGTCCATCGCGCCGCTCGCCACGGCGCTCAACACGGTGGCGGGTTCGAGCGCCAACGCGGCCGTTGCCGGGGCGGGTGCGCTCGGCGCGGGCTTCGGAGCAGGGGGAAGCGCACTCGGCGGCGCGATTGCCGCGACGGGCAACGCCATCGGCGTGGGCGCGAACGCGACAGGTGCTGCGGTGGCGTCCGGCGCCAATGCGCTCGGGGCGTCGGCGGGACCGTCCACGGCGAGTCTGCTTGCACCGGTCACGGGGCTCGTGGCCTCCGTGACCAACACGGCGTCTCATACGGGCGGGGGCACCGTGAGTCCGCTCAGCCCCGCGACGAGCCTGCTCAGTTCGCTCAACGGAGCTTTGCCGAAGTGATGAAGTAACCGCACCCTCGGGTGCGGACACGCACGCCGGGCACATCCGTGTCCGGCGTTTCGCTTTTCCGGACGCTGTCGCCGAGAGTCGTCCCGTACCGCGTCAGGCGATCAACCTCGGCCGCTGCCTTTCCCGCAGCCACGCCTCGAAATCCGCGGCCGGCATGGCGTGCGCGTAGAGATAGCCCTGCACGTAGTCGACACCCAGGTCCTGCATGAACCGCTCTTCCGCCACGGTCTCGATGCCCTCGGCCACGACCTTGAGGTTCAGTTCCTGTGCGACGGCCACCATGGACCGAACCAGTGCCTGCGATTTCGGCTTCTCATGAATCGCATGCACGAAACTGCGGTCGAGCTTGATGACGTCGAGCGGAATGCGGCCGAGCTGCGAAAGCGACGAGTAGCCGGTACCGAAGTCATCGAGGTGCACTTGTGCACCCAACTGCCGGAATTGCTGGATGCGTTCCAGTGCAGCCGCTTCATCTTCGATCAGGCAGCTTTCCGTCAACTCGATGTCAATGAGGCACGGGTCGAGCTTCGCCTGCTCAAGCGCCTCGCGGAAGTGCCGCACCACGTCGGTATCGGCAAGCTGCCGCGGCGACACGTTGATGGCCACGCGAAGGTTCAGGCCGCGCTCCTTCCAGATCGCGGCCTGGTCCGCGGCCGTGCGCATGACCCACTGACCCAGCGCGCCGATCAGACCGGACTCCTCGGCATAACGGATGAACTCGCCCGGCATGATCTGGCCGCGCTCGGGTGAATTCCAGCGCACGAGCGCTTCCACGCTCTGCACGGTGCCGCTCGCGAGGGTGATCTTCGGCTGATAGCAGAGCGTGAGCTGCCCTTCGTCGAGTCCGCGTCGCAGGTTGGTATCGAGCCACATGTACTCGGCAACCTTGCGGTTCATCTCGGGCGAAAACACGCGCCAGGTGCGTTTGCCTTCATCTTTTGCCACGTACATGGCCGTGTCGGCGCAGCGCACCATCGTTTCCAGCGTGCCCGCGTGATCGGGGCACAGGGCAATGCCGATCGAACAGCCCGTGTAGACCTCGACGAGCCCCAGGCTGAACGGCACCCGCAGACGCTCCAGGATGCGCTGCGCCGTGGCCTCGAGCGCGGCCCGGGTCGTGGGCGCCGCCAGCACGATGAATTCGTCGCCGCCCAGCCGGGCGAGGGTATCGCCCGGATCGAGGCAGGCGCGTATCGCGTCGGACACGTCTTTCAACAGCCTGTCGCCGAACAGGTGGCCGTAGTGGTCGTTGACCCGCTTGAAGTTGTCGAGGTCGAGAAACAGAATGCCGACGGCCTCGTCCGCGGACCGGTCGGCAATCGCCGCGCGAATCTTGTCGTGAATCGCGTTGCGGTTCGGCAGGCCCGTGAGCGAATCGGTGTTGGCGAGTTCGGTGAGCCGCGTCTGCGCACGACGCTCTTCGGTAATGTCCGTGCCGGAGCAGATCAGGTATTGCTCGTTCACACCGCTGCCGCTTTGCACGAACTTGTTGCGAAAGAGGAAGAGCCGGTCGCCATGAACGGTCTTCACCCACCGTTCCACTTCATACGAGACGCCGCGATTGAAAAAGCCCGAAATGTTCTGGCTCGACGCCGCGCCCGCTTCCTCGGACATGAACAGCGCCCACACGTTGCGGCCCACCACGTCCTCTTCCTTCATGCCGGTGAGTTCTTCGGCAAGGCGGTTGAAGCGCTGGATGCGCCCCGCGCGGTCGACGATCACGACCACCGAATTCACCTCGGAGACCACTTGCTCCGCAAACGAGAGCCCGTGCACGAGGTCGCGCGCCACGGACTCGGTATCCGCCCATTCCGACGCGGTGCCGGCCCACGCGTTCGGGCCCAGCTTGCGGCCCACCAGATGCAGCCGCACGGGCTCGCCGAAGAGGCGCAGCTCGAGTGTGAGGTGAGAGGTGACGCCGGTGAGCTGGCGGATCTGCGCCGCCTGATGCCCCGAGAGCGCAATGGCGACGTCGGCGGGCCCAGGCCCGGTTTCAGGCGTGAGCTCCAGCGCGTTGCTGTCGCCCGAGAGCCGCCAGCAAGGGCTCGTCGTGCCGAAGCGGGCATACAGCAATGAGTCGGATTGGTCGTCGTTCATAAGTCCCTGTCGCGGAAATCCAGATGACCTGCGTCGAAACAGCGTTGAAGTGCGAGTTGCGGTGCGGGTGCGCGGATAACGCCGAGCTTGCGTCGACTGCTTCGATTGTAGCGAAGCGCGCGCTTGTTATGGCCCCGCCGTGGTATCGGCATCCATTTCGCATGCCTGAAGGGCGCTGGGCCCTTATTTCATGCGGTTTTCTTGCCATAAGCAATACGCGAACCGCGATCTTCGCGACACGCGAAGATCGCGGCACGGGGATAACGCAAGTCACAGGAGCGATTTTTGCGGCTGCCTCTTGCTTCTTTTCGCTTCCTCACCCCGCCAATACGACTTGCTTCGCATGGCTGCACATCGTTTCGGACCATCGCGCCGCGGGCGATTGCGGCCCGCGGCGCCCCCGTGCGATGCTCGCGAGGCGAAAAAGCGCGCTATTCGCATAACGCCCAATATCGCAAACAAATAACGCCCACGGAACAACCGAAAGAGCGCGCGACGGAGACCGGTCCGGTTGTCTACCCAGCAAGGAGGAGACATGAGCACACCGTCGCACGTCCGTTCCCCGTCGGGCATCGCCACTACTGAAGCAGAAAGCCGCGATGCCGCGCGCGCGCCTGCGCACAGAAGCGCCGCCGCACGTGGAGCGATGGCACGATCGTTCGTTATGCAATGCATTTCGATGCACGCCGCGCCTCGCGCCCTGGCGGCCGCCGGCCTGCTTGCGTTTGCGACGGCAGCAGGCGTCGCCTTTGCCGACACCCAGGTGGGCCAGCCGCTGCCCCCGCCGCCGGATCAGCTCTATGGCGACCTCTTCGTCGCGGTGCAGACGGCGCAGATCTACCCCGACCAGAAGACTTTCGTCGATGCCACGCCGAACGCCGCGCCGGCCGCCATCGTGCAGGCCTACGAGCAGCAGAAGAACCAGCCGGGCTTTTCGCTCGCGGCTTTCGTGAACCAGTACTTCACGCCGCCCAGCGAGCCCGTGATTACGCCGCCCGCGAACCAGACGCTGCGCGAACACATCGACTGGCTGTGGCCGGCGCTCACGCGCACCACCACCAGCGCGCCGCCGTACAGCTCGCTGATTCCGATGCCGAAGCCGTACGTGGTGCCGGGCGGCCGCTTTCGCGAGGGCTACTACTGGGACACCTATTTCACGATGCTGGGGCTCCAGGAGTCGGGCCATGAGGATCTGGTCGACAACATGCTCGACAACTTCGCCTACATGATCGACACCTTCGGCCACATTCCGAACGGCAATCGCACCTACTACCTGGACCGCTCGCAGCCGCCGTTCTTCTCGTACATGGTGGAACTCGCGGCGAACCAGGAGGGCGGCAAGGTCTACCAGAAGTACCTGCCGCAACTGCGCAAGGAGTACGCGTACTGGATGCAGGGCGAGACCGGCACGGCGCCCGGCACAGCCACGCGCAACGTGGTGGTGATGCCCGACCACACCGTGCTCAACCGCTACTGGGACGAACTGGATACGCCGCGCGACGAGTCGTATCTGGAAGACGTGCAGACCGCGCAGCAGGCAACGGGCCGCCCCGCGAGCGACGTCTACCGCAATCTGCGCGCCACGGCCGAGAGCGGCTGGGACTTCAGCTCGCGCTGGTTCGGCGACAACCAGACGCTCGCCACGGTCCGCACCACATCGATCGTGCCTGTGGACCTGAACAGCCTGATGTTCCATCTTGAACTCACGATTGCGCGTGGCTGCGGCGAGTCGCTCGATTTCCGATGCGTAGGCGAGTTTGTGGGACGCGCGGCGAAGCGGGCCATCGGTATCAACCATTATCTCTGGAATCCGAAAGGTTACTACGGCGATTACGATTGGCAGCTCGGCAAGCCGCGCGACAACCAGACGGCGGCGATGCTGTATCCGCTTTTCGCAGGCGCCGCGTGGCCGGACCGCGCGCAGAAGACCATTCAGGCGGCGCGCAATGTGCTCGTGCAACCGGGCGGACTCGCGACGACGACCTGGAACACCGGCCAGCAATGGGACGCGCCGAATGGCTGGGCGCCGCTGCAATGGATCGCGATTCAGGGCATGAAGCGCTATGGCGCATCGGATACCGCACAGCAGATCGGTCTGCGGTTTCTCTCCGATGTGAAGGGCGTGTACGCGTCCCAGCAGAAGCTCGTGGAGAAGTATGTGGTGGAAGGCGCGGGCACGGGCGGTGGAGGCGGCGGCGAGTATCCGCTGCAGGACGGCTTTGGCTGGACCAACGGCGTGACGTTGAAACTGCTCGACCTGTACGCGCCGGGGCAATGACAGGGTGACTTCGTGACTTCGAAAAGCGCAGGCGGAAAGGAGGAAAAGGCCTCATGACGATCGATCGCATGGGCAGCGTACCGCGCGGCCCGATCACGACGGGCGGCACGGACGAAACCGCGCAGGCGCAACCGGCGACACCGCGCACCGCGCCACCGCCGTCTACGGGGGCGGCGCGGCACGCGGTACTGGGTGCGTTGACGGGCGACTCGCCGCGCGGTGGAGCGGCGCCCAACAGCGGGCCGCGCGCCGGTGCAGCGCCCAACACCGGGCCGGCTGGCGCCGCGCCTCACCCGGACGGCGCTTCCCGTGTCGGTGGCGTCGGTGGCATCGGCGGAAATCGCGCAGCCGGCGGCATCCGGCGCGCGGACGAAAAGCTGCGCACGCTCTTTCGTGCCACGAAGCGCGCGGGCGAGGCGGGCATCGGCAAAGCCCGCGAGCAGGCGAGCGCGCTGAAGACGCGCTTCTTCAGCTTCGCGCGTCCGCTGCGTACGCGCGTATCGACGGGCTGGCCGCCGCAGGGCGGCTACGGCACGCCGTACGCGTCGTTCGTGCGGCCTGCGCCGTGGTCCGTGCGCTACGGCTCGCCCTACGGTTCCTCGTATGGATCCTCGTATGGAACCTCATACGGCGCCTCTTTTGCGACGATGACCGGCACCCGCCTGATGTCGGACGCGATGTTTGCGCTGGCGGCCGGCGGTGTTGGAGCGCTCGGTGCGGGCGGGCTCGGGATGGGCTCGTCGTTCGGCATGGGGATGCTGGGCTTCGGACTCGCGCCGCTCGTCACGGCCGGCGTGTCGTCGCTGCTGGCGGGCGCCATTGGCTACGCCGTGTCGCGCCGTCAACGCTTCGCACAGCCCGGCTACGGCTGCATGTACAACGCGCACGGGTTTCCTGCGCAGGGGCCGTATGGCCCCGACCTGAACAGCATGTGGCAGCAACCGATGCAGCGGCCCATGCCGAGAGTCGTGCAGGGCACCGTGGTGTGACTGCCGAGGCCGCGGGCTGATTGATGTGTGCGGCAATGAGCCTGCACATCCACCCGCGCCCGTCTATTTGGCCGGCGCGTGCTGCTTCGCGATCTGCTGGCGACACCAGTCGAGATACCTGGGGTACATCTGCGTCGCGGGCACGTTTGCATACTTGCCGTATAGCGCCTCGACGAGTTGAGGCAACTCCGTCAACGCGAGCATGCGCGAGTCGTAGGGCATCTGCTGTGCTGCGAGGTGGATGCGTTGCAGTTCGTCCTCCTTCGATATGCCCGAGTCGCGCGCCTGCGCGATCGCCTGGGCGGAACGGGCCTGGCCTTTGCAGATGCCGTCGGCGTAATCGTCCGCATGCGCGGCGCCCGCGCACGTGACGGCGAGCGCCGCAGCGCAGGCGATGCGCAGCGCGAAGCGAGCGGGGTTCGGCAACGGGCTGAGGCGTGATTTCATCGGGCCGGGGTGATGATCGAAAGAGCGGTCTGGACCGTCGATGATAGGTAGGCCGCACCCCTCATGCAAACCGCGCGCTTCGCTTCGTGCGCGCCGCGTTCGCTCACCCGGAACCCGTTCACGCCGGCAAGGCGCTCACCCTCGCTACGCGCCCAGCTGCGGTGGCTGCCGCCGGTCCAATGCTTCGAGCACGTCGAACGAAACATTCTCGGTCACGATCTCGCGGTCGCCCGTCGCACTCGTGCGGGTATGCAATTGCGCGAGCACGTTGAGTCCCACGCTGCGCGTGTCCGTGCTGCGTTCTTTCACCTTGAGTTCGATCGGCATCCACGAATCGGGGTCGCCCAGAATCTCGGCGTTGCGTGCTTCCACCTGCTCGCGCAGTCGTTCGTCGCCGCCCGACTGCGCGAGCGCCGCCGTGTTCGCATCGATGCGCAAGGCCGCGCCCTCGCGCAGACGAAAGCGGTGCATGTACGTGAGGTTGGGGCGCTGGTTCTTGCGCACGTCGGCGAGATGCTGGTCGATGCGCTTGCCGGCCGCCACGCGAGGGTCGTCGAGCGGGCCGCTGGAAGACGCGGTGCCCGCCTTGTTGCGTTGCGCCACCTCTTGCGCGGCGAACAGGTCGATCAATTCGGGCCGCCCTGCGTCAAGCGCTTCGGTGTAGTGCTTCGCGTCGAGGTATTCGACGTCGAGCATGCACGCGCGGTGGTTCAGCTTGCCGTCTTCGCGCACGAGTTGCAGCTTCGCGGAGCGGTTCTTGTCGCCGAGCGTCATCGTGCCCATGGGCGCGTCGAGCGAGAACATGCCGATGCTCGAATGGCTGTTCGGATCGAGCGGATGCGAAAAGCTCGGCTTGAAGCCGCCACGCAGCTGCCAGCGCGAGCCGAGTCCCACGCGGTGCTGTTCCACCTGCATGCGTCCCGTGCGTTCCACCGAATCGACGGACTGCTTCGAGTGTTCCCAACCTGCGCCCAGGGTCGGCCCCACGCTCACCGAAAGCTGCTTCGCGTGCTTGCCCGTGACGGGGTCGGTCTCGGTATCGGCGCCAAGGCTCGCGGCCTTGAACATGGCCGTGGCATCCACCGTCACGCCGCGGCGCGTGGTTTTCTGCTGGCCGTCGGTCCAGCTCACGGAGACGTCGGGGTCGTCGAAATACTGTTGCGCGAGGCGGTTCCACACGCCGTTCGAGCCGTCGTTGTGTTCGAGGGTGGCTTCGTGGAACACGTGATCGACGATCGTGCCGAGCTTGGCGCGCATCGCGTCGTCGTCGTAGCCCGAGCCGTCGGGCTTCACGCGGCGCGCCACGCGCAGCGACACGCCGCGCGGCTCCTGCAGGTCCTGCGAATGGAGGATGGCGCTTGCCACCACGCCCGCGCGCAGCGACGTCACGCCCACGTCAAAGTCGTAGCCCACCAGCACGCCCGCGCCGTAATGCTGCTGCCGGCTGTGCGCGGTGCCGACGAACATCTCCACGCCGTGCGTCGCGCGGCTCACTTCCACCACGGCCTCGCGCGTACGCGAGGCGCGCACGTCGATGCGCGGCGAGACCGGAATGCCGTGGCCGTGCGTGAACGCGTGCACGGTTGCATTGAGGCCGCGCGTGCTCACGCCCTGGCGCCCGCCGTCCGTGAGCCGCAGTTTCGCGCCCGACTGCAGGTTCGCCACCACGTCTTTGAGCGTGTCGTGCACGTCGTCCACGGTGTTCGCGGGGCGCTTGTCCTGAGCGGGATCGGCGAGCGCGCGCAGCGTATCCACCTCGTTCCAGAAGTCCGATTCGGCACCTACGTGGGCCACCTTGCCCCACACGGCGAGCCGTTCGATGTCGAAGCGTTGCTTCGCGATCTTGCTGAACGGCTTCGTTTTCGCGAGCTGGTCGGGCGGCATCGACTGCCAGCGCGCCACGTCTGCTTTCACGCTCGCGAGTGTTTCGGCGGAGGGCACGTCCGCTTCGGTCAGGCCATCGCACATTTGCGCGGCGCGTTGGGCCACGGCGCCGAGCGCGTCCTCGTCCATGCGGCCGCGCGCAAAGCCGCCGCGTTCGAGCCACACGTCGAGCGCCGCGAGTTCCACGAGCGATTGCGCGGGCCGCGCGTGCGTGAATGCGGTGGCCGGCTGCATTGCGTCGTGCTGTGCGAGCGCCGTGCGCGCGGCGCCCATGCCCCTGGCGAGCGCGGCGCGCTCCTGCTCCACGGTCTTGCGCGGCAGGCCTTGCGTGCCGAAGGTGAGCGCGGAGAGCGGCGACGCGCGCTTCGCGGCGAACATGCGCGGCAGCAGCGTCTTCCAGCGGTTTTCGCCGACGCGGTTGATCGTCTTCGCGGAGAACTTGTTCAAACGCTCGCGGGCCTGCGAGAGATCGCTGCCGCGGCCATCCGCGGTGAAGCCCTGGCGCCACGCGAAGAACGCGCCTTTCTGGTCCGGCGTGAGCGCATCGCGGCCGTGTTCGAGATGCGTGGCCGCGGCATCGAAGGCACGCTTTGCGAGCGCGTCGGGGCCGGGCACGGAGGCATCGAGCGGACCCGTGCCTTCGGCGAGTCCAACGCTTTCGGCAACGGCGGCCGGCGACGGATCGCTGTGGCGCGGATAGCTCGTGCCGGGCGCGTGCGGGTCGAGCGCGTCCGTGGCTTGCAGCAGCACGCGCGTGGCCGTGCGCTGCGGGTCGCCGGCGAAGGGTTGGCCCACGGCGCTGCGCAATGCGTCGAGCGCGGCGAAGCCTTCGCCCGAGCGCGCGAGCGTGCGTGCGACGAGCCAGGCTTGCCGGTCCGCGGCGCTCGTCGAGCGCGCCGTGTGCGGTGCGTTGAAGTCGAGCATGCCCACGCGTTCGAGCGCGAGATGTGCGCCGTCGATGTCCGTGACGCCGGCCTGGCGCAGCGCCTGGGCCATCAGTGCGCCGCGGGTGGCGGCTTCGGCGGCGCTCGCGGGCGTGGGCGGATCGGGCTGCGGCGTGAGGGCGTAGAGCCGGCTTGCGAGGCCGGGGACGTCGAGCAGCCGGTCAGGCGGACACGCGAACTGGCCGTGCACGTAATCGAGCAGGCGCTCGCGCGTGGTGCAGGCATCGAGCGCAGGCGGCGCGGGCACACGCAGCTGGGCAGGAGCGCCTGAAGTCTGCGCGTTTGCAGAAGCAGCGGGCTTCGACACCGTGCGGCCGATGGCGCCCGTCACGAGACCGTCGGTACTCGCGAGCATCGAGCCGCCCACGCGGGCGCGCCGCGGCGGCTGGGTCGTCGCGTAGCGCTTCGTGCCCTGCACATAGTTCTCGGGCCCCGATGTCTTGCCGTGCGTGCTTTGCTGATAGATCGCCGTGCCGACGTCGAAGCGGCGCGCGCGCAACGTATCCATCTTGCGCGCCATCGTGGACTTGAGCCGGTCCAGCACACCATGCGGCACGGCGGGCTGAGGGCCTTCGAGTTGATGCGAAGGCGCGGTGCTGGGCGGTTGAGCCGGGGCATTGCCCGTTGCCGGCGTTGCACCTGCGGCGGAGGGCGATGTGGGCGATGTGGGCGAGGTGGGTGAGGACCCCGGCGCCGTTTCGACGAAGCCCGGCGTGGGCGGCAGATTGATCCGGCTGTGTTCGGGCATGGAAGCGGTGCGTCGCAGCGCAGCAAACGAAACCGGCTTGCACTATGGTCGCCGAATGTGACACGCCGCAGCATGGTGCGAAAAGGGCGCTCGCGGGGCGAAGTGCACTGTAACGGGAGGGCATGCGCGGAAGCGCGCGGCGCATGCGTGTTCACGCTTTGGGAATGCGCCCGTGGCGGCGCGGGTTTCGCGGGCACCGTGCACGACCTTCGCTTCGATTGCGCAATGGAACGGGAAATGCTTGATTCGCGCGCTCCTACCCACGGGAGCCGTGCCATGACCTCTCAGCTCACCACCCGGTTTTCGCACGTCAGGCCGCAGGAGACGCCGTTCGAAGGCGAGGGCCTGCGCGATTTCTTCCTCTATCGCGATCTCGGCATTGCGCAGGCGACCGGCGGCAAGGTGATCGCGCAACTCGTGAAGGCCAACCACGCGCCGGAGCAGGGCACGGGCTGGCATCGTCACGAAGCGGAGTTCCACATCGTCATCATGCTGAAGGGCTGGGCGCGCTTCATGTACGGCGACAAGGAAACGCTCGTGGCGGCGGGCGACTGCGTGCATCAGGCACCCGGCATCGTGCACTACCTGTTCGACTACTCCGAAGACATGGAGTACCTCGAGATCGTGAGTCCCGCAGACTTCAAATCGATCGACGTGGAAGGGCCGTGCGAGGTACCCGCGCCTACGCCGTGGGCGCGTGCCGCGGCGACGTCGTAGGGCGACGCGGTCAGCGGTGCGTGTCGGCGCGCGACGGTTAGCGCGTCACGCTTGCCTCGTTATGCGCAGGCGGCGGTGCGCTCGAATTCAGGCTCGAACTCGGGTGGACGACGCTCAGGTGGACGACGAGGCCGCCGCTTTCGCGAGCGCGGCCTTCGTAAGTGCCTGCGCCTCGATGAGCGCATGCAGGCTCACGAACTGCCCGGCGGTGCCGTCTGCACTCGAGGCGAGGCGATTCGCGCGCGGCTCGTTGTCGTGGATCGTGGCACGCACCAGCGGATAGATCTGCGTTTCCCACTTGCGTCCGTTGAACACACCGTAGTGGCCCACACCGGTCTGAACGTGATGCGTCTTCATATACGGACGCAATTGCGAGCAGAGTTCCTGCGCGGCCACCGTCTGGCCCACGGAACAGATATCGTCCTTCTCGCCTTCCACCGTGAGCAGCGCCGTGCGGCGAATCGCAGCCGGTTCCACGAGCCGCCCGCCCACCTTCAGTTCGCCGCGCGGCAACGCGTATTGCTGGAACACCGTGGCGACCGTCTCCAGATAGAACTCCGCCGTGAGGTCCGTGGTCGCGAAGTATTCGTCGTAGAACGCGCGAATCTGGTCGGCCTTCGCGGCGTCGCCTTTCGCGCGCTCGAAATACAGTTCGGAAAACGAAGTGGCGTGCCGCTCCATGTTCATCGACATGAACGCGGTGAGCTGCACGAAGCCCGGATACACGCGTCGCTGCGCGCCCGCGAAGCCCGGCGGCACCACGCCGATGAGATGCTTCTCGAACCATTCGATCGGCTTGCTGTTGGCAAGGTCGTTCACGCGCGTGGGGTTGACCCGGCAGTCGATGGGCCCGGCCATCAGCGTCATGCTGGCCGGTTGCGCGGGATCGTCGGTGGCCGCCATCAGCGAGACTGCGGCGAGCGCGGCGACGGTGGGCTGGCAGATGGCCACGAGGTGCGAGTCCGGGCCGATGCGATGAATGAACGAGACGAGATGTTCGACGTATTCGTCGAAGCCGAAACGCCCCGCGGAAAGCGGGATGTCGCGCGGGTTGTGCCAGTCCGTGATGTAGACGTCGTGGTCCGCGAGCATGGTGCGCACCGTGCCGCGCAACAGCGTGGCGAAGTGGCCCGACATGGGCGCGACGATCAGCACGCGCGGCTGCGGTGCGGCCGTTTCCTTGCGAAAGTGCAGCAGCGAGCCGAACGGCGTGCGCTTCGCCACTTCTTCCACGACGGCAACACGTTCGCCGCCCACCTCGACGGTATCGATGCCGAAGCGCGGGCGGCGATGCGTGAGACCCGCCACCTCGATCAGTTCGCATAGCGCGGTGAAGGTGCGCCCGTACGGCGTGGCCGCGAGCATCGGCCATGTGTCGCAGGCGGCGCGTGCGAACGACGCCCAGGCGCGCAGCGGCCGCGTGAGGTCGGCGATGGCTTGGTACGACGGGTAGGCAAGCAGATTCATGGCGTGTGCGCGGTGGGGCAGGCCCGTGGTGCAAAGGCAATACGTGTGCCAGTGGGCGGCAGGGGGGCAGTAGTGGGGGCGGCAGTGGGGGCTGTAGTGGGGGCGATAGTGGGCGGTGCGTGTGGGGAATCGGCACGCGCTGCGCTGGCCCGCCCCGAGGCCGCGTTTCTTCGATGCCGATTGGCATGGTGCTTGCACCACCGCGGGCATTCGTGCTCGCCGCGCAGGCGGTTCGTTTTGCGCAGCATCCTGGTGCGTATGGTGCCGTTCGAGTGCGGCCGGCACCTTGCCGGACAGCTCCCGGTGCATGCACGCACCGAACGAAACGGAGACCCCTATGGCCAAAACCGCGAAAACGACATTGACGGTCAGCAGCTACAACTACTCGTCGTGGTCGCTGCGGGGCTGGCTGCTCGCGAAGCTGTCGGGGCTCGAATTCGAGACAGTGACGGTGCCCATCGATGCCGCCGCGCGGGCCGAACTGCTGCTGCTCTCGCCATCCATTCTCGTGCCGTGCCTCGAACACGACGGCATCAAGGTATGGGACACGCTCGCCATTGGCGAGTACCTCAACGAGATTCGTCCCGACGCAGGTCTGCTGCCGCGCGAGCGCAAGGCACGCGCGCACTGCCGCTCCATCTGCGGCGAGATGCATTCGGGCTTCAGTGCACTGCGCTCCGCATTGCCGATGAATCTGCGCGGCTATTTCCCGGGCTTTCGTATCTGGTCGCGTGCGCAGGACGATATCGAACGCGTGCTCGCGATCTGGCGCGAGTGCCTGGCCGGCTACGGCGGCCCGTGGCTCTTCGGCGAGGAGATCGGCATGGCCGACGCGATGTACGCACCCGTCGTCACCCGCTTTCTGACCTACGACGTGAAGCTCGACAAGGACATTGCGGAGTACTGCATGCGCGTGCTCGCGCAACCGTTCGTGGCCGGGTGGATCGGGATCGCGAAAGCGGAGACAGAAGACATCGACGAACTCGATATGGAGTTTTAACGCAAGACCGGCGCTTTGTTCTATCGCTCCTTGCCCTGCGAAATTTCGTCATACCGCGCCTGCAGGTCCGCTGCGCGCTCGATCTCGCCCGCCTTCGCCGAGCACACGATCAGCCCGATCAGCGCGTGCTGGCGTCCGGTGTTGTCGGCGCAGGCATTGGCGAGGTCGTAGGCCTGTTGCCAGGCGGCCGCGACTTCGTCGAGCGGCGCCTGCACGAGCGGCAGCGTTCGCGCGAGGGCCGCGTACAGGCGCATCTCGTCGCGCACGCGGCGCGGCGAAGCGTCTTCGGCGCGCGCCACGGCCGCGCGAATGGTGCGCACGTATTCGTGCGTGAGGCCGAGCGCACGCCAGAGCGGCTCGGAGCCTTCCACGAGCGCGAGCACGAGATCGAAGCGGTCCGCGTGAATGGCCCAGTCGAACGCGCTGCGCAAGTCCGCAACGTCGTTGCGGTCCAGTACGGGGTGACGCGTGTCGGCCACGCGATCGCGCCGTGCCGCGAGCCGCGGCACCAGCGACTGCGCATGGGCCGCGGCGGCGCGCGAGAATTCGCCGCCTTGCCAGAGCGCGTCGAGCGCGAAGGCGCGCACGGGCGCGGGCAGGCGCAAGGTCGGGCCGGTTTCGTCGTCGATCTGCTCGACGAAGCCCGCTTCGATCAGATTGGCCACATGCGTGTCCACGTCGAAGTCGGCGCGTGTGGCGATGGGGTTGCCGAGGGAGGTGCCGAGGGGGTTGCCGATGGCGTTGCCGAGGACCACGCGGTTCGGCGCCGCGCATTCGGCCAGCAGCCGCACGGCCGAGCAGCGCGAGAACTCCCCGGGAAAAACGGCGAGGCGCATGAGGCACTGGCGCGGCGCGTCGTCCAGTTCCGCTACCGCGAGATCGAGCACGGCGGCAAGCGGCGCGGCGCGCGATACCGGCACGTAGAGCGCGCCCGCACGGTGCACCATGAGGTCGTCCAGCGCGCGGGCGAACGCGATCAGCGCGGCGTCGAGCGTGAAGCGCGTGCGCGCGCGCCGCGCGATGGCCGCGGCCGCGAGTTCCAGCGCGAGCGGCACGCCGTCGAGGCGCCTCGCGATCAGCGCGGCGGCCGCGAGCGTGTCGGCGGCGAGGCGTCCCGCGTCGAAGAGCGCGAGGGCGCTCATTGCGCTGCGGCTGCGGCGCGTGTCGGCGGGGTGCGCTGCGAAGGGCGTGCCGGGCAGCGTGGCGATTCGTGCGAACAGCAGGCGCAGGGCGTCGAACTCGGGCGCATCGACGGGCCCCACGTCGAGGCGTTCCGGCGTGCGCAGCGGGCCGAGCGGCACGACCTGCTCGCCGGCGAGAAAGAGCGGGGCAAGGCTCGTTGCAATGACGTGCACCGACGTCGCGGCCACGAGCGTATCCACGAGCCAGCCGGCTGGCTCGCTCAACTGCTCGCTGCAATCCACGATCAGCAGGAGGCGCCGCGTGGCGAGCGCCGCGACGAGCCGTTCGAATGCGGCAATGCCGGGCTCGGGCGCAATGCCGGGCTCGGGCGCAATGCCTATTGCGAGCGCCACGGTTTCGGCCAGGCCTTCGCCCTGCGCGTCGCGCGGCAACGTGACGGAGAGCACGCCGTCGGGGAAGTGCGCCCCGAGCCGGCGCGCCACCTCGCGCGCGAGCCGCGTTTTGCCGATACCGGGCGCACCCGCCAGCGTGACGATGCGCGTAGCGGGCACGAGGCCGAGCAATTCGGAGAGTTCCGCGTGGCGGCCCACGAACGGCGTGAGACGCGTGGGCACGCGCAGCGCATGCGCGGGTTCCGCCAAAGACGTTTCTTCGCCGGCGCGCAGCGGCTGCTGCGCGCCATGCGCTACCGCATCGTCTTGCGCCGCATCGGTTTCGATCGTTCGGACCGGCGCGGCGAGCCGGTAGCCGAAGCCGGGCACGGTCACGACGAGATCGCGGTCGGCACCCAGTGCGCGGCGCAGCGCGGACACCTGGGCCTGCACGGTGTTGTTGTCCACGCCTGCGCGTGCGGAATCCGAGGGCCAGCCGCGCTCGCCGAGCCGCGCAAGCGATACCGGCCGGCCCTCGGCTTCCACGAGCGCGCACAGCAGTTCGAGCGCGCGGGCGCCAATCTCGACGGGCACGCCGTCGGCGGTGAGGCGGGGAGGGTGCGGCGACAGCCGGTAACGGTTGAATGCAAAGACCGGCCCCGTAGGTCGTGGTAACGACATCGTGGCTCTCCATCGTGAAGGGCGGCCCGGGTCGTGCCGGGGCTCGCGCAGCGCGTGTGGGGTAACGCGCCGGGTTGCGCCTTTATGCGCCGGCCGCCGTCTTGAGACGTCCGGGTTCGATCAAAATGCCGCAAGCTTATTGCGTTGCAGGCGGATGGGCAAGAACGCCCACGCGGCGAGGCGCGTTGCAGCGATGCGCCGCGCATGGTGCGCATCGCTGCAACGCACCATCTCGTACGCGCCGTTTTGTCCGCTGCCCGCGCGAGGTATCGCTCAGGCCGGCTCCCAGTCGATGCTTCGCGCGAGCCAGTCCGTGGCCGCATCGGCTTGCGGCGGCGCAGCGACGGGGCGCGTCTTCGCGTAGAGGTAGCTGTCGCCGGCGGCGAGGCCGAGGTTCGGCCGGCACTCGTGATTCACAAGCCGGCCTTCGAGCGTGAAGCCGAGCCGCTCCATCCCGCTGTGTGCTTTGCCATCCACGGCGCAGTACGCGAAGATGCGCAACACGCTCGGCTGGGCAATGGTCCAGTGAAGCAGCCGGCGAAGCGCGTCGAGCGACGCGCGCCGCCGGCGTGCCGGCCCTGGCCGGCTGATCATGAAGCCCACTTCGACGCGCGGCAGCGTCGCCTGCATCTGGATCTCGCCGGCAAGCAGCCCGGTTTCCTTGTGCTCCATCACCCAGCGGAACGCGCTGCCGCTTTCCCAGTCGGCGCGCACGGCCTCGATGTAGGCGAGCGTCTCCTCGCGCGTGCGATGGCGCGGCATGCGCATGTAGCGCGTGGTTTCCTCGTCGCCGAGCATTTCTTCGAACAGCGCCTGCGCGTCGCGGCTTTCGGGCGCGCGCAGCAGCAGCGTGTCGGTCTCGAACCGTTCGGGCGGACGGAACTGCAGCATCGTGAACTCCACCGGATGGGGCAGTCGATTATGTCCCTCGCTGCGCCGCGTGCCACGCCGTGGTGCGAACGCAGGCGGCGGGGGACGAAGCGCAAGGGGCGTGCTGCCGCGCGTTCACGCGGTTCGTCCTGCGGTCGAGTGCTTCGTGAACCTGTGCGTGCGAATGGGCGGCTTGCGTTATCTGTCTGCTGTGCCGGGTCGTGCGCGAGCGCGGCCCGATCCGCCCAGAACGAACGAGGTTCCATCCGATGACGAAACTCGACGGCGTCTCCACGTCCTTGCCAGGCTCCATCCCGATCACGCCGGGCCCTGCGAAACCCGAGCCGGCGAGTTCGAAGCAGCCGGGCACGCTCACGGGCACGGTGCTGCCGCCCTCCGCGCAGGCCGTGCCCGGCGCGCAGCTGGCAGGACTGGACTCGACGGGCGCGACGCACGGCAAGCACCGGAAGGCTACTTTCGCGGCGGGGGCGTCGGGCGTGACGGCTATCGGCGCCGCGCCCTCGCTGCGCAAACGCGGCCTCGACGATGCACAGGCGAAGCGCGCCGCGCTCGCGCTGCGGCCCAAGGGCAGCGTGGCGAAGCCCGTGACCGACAGCACGCATTCGAGCACCCACGAACCGCCGCCGCCGCTCGAAGAGGTGCTGACGCCGCCGCACGAAGACACGCCCACGGCCGACGGCGCTCAGGCCGCGGGCAAGACGGAGCAGCCTGCGGGACTGCACGAGATGGCGGCGCTGCACAAGCTCGCGGAGGCGCGCCGTCAACTGAGCGAGCACTGCACGCAGGCTCTCTCGAAGATCATCGAGAAGGGTGTGGAGATGGTCGTGGAGGCGTCAAAGGCGGCGTAAAAGGGGCTGCGCAAGAGGCTGCGTACGATGATGCAGAAGAAGCCGCAGAGGAGATCGCCTGAGAGGCGGCATAAGCGGGCAATGTAAGCAGGCGACATAAGCGCCGGCGCCACGGCGCGCCTAAGAACCGTCACGCCCTCAGCCACATATATTCGCCCGCCACCACGCCCTCGAACATCTCGTCCGTCGATTCGATGATGTTCTGGCGCCAGTAGCGTCCGTGCTCCGCATAGTGCGCGAGCAGATCGGCGAGTACGGCGCCGTCCACGTCCGGCGTCATCGGCACGCGCAGCACGAGCACGATGCCGCCCGTGTCGGTGTCGAGCCCGAGTTGCGCCTGGTCCTGCGCGTAGATCAGCAGGTTCGCTTCGAGCATCAGGCGAAACACCGTGAGCGTGCGCCCCGCCGTGACCGCGCCGTAGTGAAAATTCGCGTAGAGCGCTTCGAGGTCGTTCTCGAAGTGTTCGAGGCGCACGTCAAAGCCTTCCACTTCGATGGACCGCGTGCGCAGCACGTGGGCCGCATCGGCGAGTCCGACGGTGCGACACAGGTCCTCGACGAGTTGCGCGTAGCGCTCCGATGGATTCAGGTTCACAGGCAGCCGAAAGAGGCGAAGCGGAAACGAAGAGCGGCCGGCGTGCGTCGCGAGCGGCGGCGCGTACCGGCCGGTGATGCAGTTTGCGAAGCTGGGGTGGCTAAGCCGCCCGTCAGCCTGCGCGCGACGCGTCCTTCACGTTGCTTGCGCCGCTCTTCGTGACGTTCGCGAGCGACGACGCCATGGACTGTTGCAGCTGCATTTGCGCCGATGCGAGCGTCATCTGGTTCATCTGGTCGGTGATGCCTTGCATCTCGCCCATCGTGGAGGCGCTGCCAAGGGCGCCGGTGAGCATTTGAGCCATATCGTTACTCCTCGTTGAAGTGACAAGATTGCCTTCCGGCACGGCGGCAGCAGCGCAGCCGTGCTGCTGTGCCGGAAAAGCCTCGTGCCCGGCGCCGCGTGCCGTGTTGCGCCCGCGGTGTGCCGGTAGCTGCGCCGCGTGTGTCTTACGCAGCGCCGCGTTTTTCCTGCAGGTGCGCGACGATGCGGCTCGCCGCCAGCATGCCGCGATAGAGCTTGCCGAGGTTGTCGCGGTCGGTCGCCGTGGCGCCCACCGTTTCGCTGATGTTCTTCGCGGTGGCATCCAGCGCCGTGCGAATCGCCGCGATGCGCGGGCCGCCGTTCGGGTCGGCCAGCGTCTTCTGCAGATCGTTGAAGTCGGCGGCGCAGGCTTGCAGGGGTTCGTACATGTCGTCTCTCCTACGGGATATGCGGGGTGGGGCGGCTTGCAGCGGCGGTGCTCGAAGCGCTGTTCGAGGCGGCGCTCAATGCCGCATGCGAAGCGGTATTCGGAGCGGTAGTCGATGTGGTATTCGATGCGGTATTCGATGTGGTATTCGATGCGGCGGCGGCGGCTCCGGAGCCTGCTGCTGCGGCCCCTGAAGCCGCGTCCGGGCCCGGCGCCGGTTCCATCACGCCCGTCGCCGCGCCGGTGGTCACGGTGGGCGGCACGCCGCTCGCGCTGTTCGCCTGCGCCGCGGCCGCGCCCGGGGCGCCGCCGGCGCCGTCTGCACTGGCGGCTGTCGTGTCCGAGGCAGCCGCCGGCGGATCGGGCTGCGCATAGATGTGCTTCACGCCGTCCGGCGTTTCCGCGTAGCGCACCGTGTCCGAGGTCATCAGCATCGAAAACGACGGCGGCAGCGGCTGGTTCTCCGTGGACTGCGTCACGTGGCTGCGAATGGCGCGCACGTTTTCGCTCAGATCGTGGCGCACGCGCGCGATGGCGGCGTCGAGATCGGCTGGATTCGACACGCTGCCTGTCACGTCGAACGCACCGTTGCCCGCGTACGCGACGCGGGCGCCGCGTACGCCGAGCGAATCTTCGATGCTGTGCACGTCGTTCTGCGCCACGTCGTAGCGTCGATAGATCGACGTCTGCGAAAAGCGCGAAAGCAGGCGGCGCACCGCGACGTCGTCCTCGGGCGTCGCCACCATGCCGGTGACGAGCACCGTGTTGCCCTCGGCGTGCGCGCGCAGCTCGTTCTGGTGCGCGGCGGCGAGCGTGTCGTTGACGCGCTGCGCGAGGCCGCCCGCGTCGTGAGGCAGCGCGGCGCGGCTCACCATCGTGGTCATCAGCACGGAGCCGATCACGATCACGGCACCCAGCATCGCGCAGGCGAGTGCGATGCCCGCAATCTTGCGGCGGCGCGAGCGTTCGGCCTCGCGGCGTTCCTCGCTGGGCTTGATGAGCAGCGTGGAGAGCAGATCGAGGTCGCTTGGCCAGGCCGCATCGGACCAGCCTACGCACAGCACGGTCTCGCCGAACTGCATGGGAACGAAGTCGACGAGCAACACGGTGCCGGGGTCGATGGGGCTGCTGGCGTCGGCGAGCGTGGCGCCTGTCGCTGGGTCTGCGGCCAGGTTTGACGCCGGGTTCGCGCCACGCGTGCCGCCGGTTTCGAACCCGCCGGTTTCACCGGCGCTCGCGCCGGCCGCACCGCCTTCCACTTCGACCGCTTCCGCCGCATCCGCCGTCTCGGCCACGACGCGCCGCGCGCTCACCACGCCGTCCGCGTCGACGGCGAGCAGCACGTCGGCGCCGCGCCAGTCGGAGATGCGGATGTCGGCGTCGTCGTCCGGGCCGATGCGGTGCGTGCCCGGACTCAGACGCAGCTCGGCGCCTGCATGAACACCCGTCAGGATACGCAGCAGTTTCATCGTGTGGACGGACCCGACCCTGTAAGCGTGAGGCAAATGCGTGCACGGTGGCGCACGCGTCTGACGCTACTCTAGCCGCCTGATAAGGCGCGCCGGCCCGCGATGCGAAGCGCTCAGCGGCGAGGCGAATCGATTGGGCATGTGCCGCTTTTCATGCGCCGTGGCGCGGGCGACGGCGCGCTACTCACGCTCGGCTCGGTGGCGCTCGTTTGCGCTCGTTTGCGCTCAGGTATGCCCGGATGTACTCACCCCCGCCGACGCGCGAGCATGCCGCCGCGCAGCACCTGTAGCGTGTCGGTCTGATGGGCGAGGCGCGTGGAAGTGGTGGGCCGCGATGCGCTGAAAATCAGCAGCCCGAGCAGCAGATTGAAGCGGCCGACGCGGTCGGCGAGCAGCGTTTGCGCAGCATCGCCATCGGCGGATGCCGGAAGCTCGGCGGAAGGCGGGCTGGCTGGGGAGCTAATGGCCGGGCTAACAGCGGGGCCAATACCGGGGCCAACAGCGGGGCCAACAGCAGGGCCAACAGCAGGGCCAACAGCAGGGCCAACAGCAGGGCCAACAGCAGGGCCAACAGCAGGGCCACGAACCGACGAATCAAGCGCCGCGCCGCTCGCCGGCAAGGCGCCCGGCGCCGCGCGTAATGCCGTGCTCAAAGCGGCGTGCGCGGCCGCGCCCGTCCGAGGCGAGCTCGCGCCCATCGGCGCAACGGCGCCAGCCGTTCGCCCGCCGCCTGGCCGCCGCTCGCTCGCCTCGATCAACCGCTGCCGCGCCGCCCCCAGCGTGGCCGGCGAGAACGGGCCGTAGGCGCGCTGCACGGCGAGCAGATCGAGCATGGCTTCGTGAATGCGCGCATCGAGCGGCGCCTGAGGGTTCGCGCTCATGCGCTGACGCAAGTCGAGCAACGTATCGCTGAAGGCATCGAGCACTGCGTTCTCTCGCGCGCGCTCGTTCGGCGCCGCGGCTGCGATGCCTTGCAGCGCGCCTTGCGCGAGCGGCGGCACCGTGGCGCCCGGGCGGCTCTTCACGGCGGGCAGATCCGTTGCCGCTTCGCCATGACCATCGCCGTCGCCATGATGTTGCTGGCCGCTTCCGCTGCCCCCTCCGCCGCCGTCGCGCGTCACGCGGCGGTGTTCTTCGGGCGCGTGGCCGCCGTCGTCGATGTCGTCGGAGCCGCCGCTCACGTTGCGGCGCGTCCGGCGTTCGGCGCGGCGTTTGCGCGCGAGCGAATCCGCGAGTTTGCGCGCACGCAGCTGGCTGCGCGTGGGGCCTTGCGGCTGGGCCTGGTAGCCGAAGGTCGTGTCGCGATACTGCACCGCGAAGCGTGCCGCACTGCTGTCGTTCGAGCTCGGCGTGGCATTCGTCTGCGCCTGGTTGATCGACGACGTCTGCGCCGGTTGCGGCGTCT
This sequence comes from Paraburkholderia sp. SUR17, assembly GCF_029536165.1. Classification (NCBI taxonomy): domain Bacteria; kingdom Pseudomonadati; phylum Pseudomonadota; class Betaproteobacteria; order Burkholderiales; family Burkholderiaceae; genus Paraburkholderia; species Paraburkholderia sp. SUR17. The sequence goes on along the minus strand of NZ_CP120509.1, from coordinate 1,718,194 downwards.
GCGGCGGGCCGCCGATGCGTGTCATTGCGGCACCGCCGTCTGCATGATCTCGTTGGCGAAGTGCAGGATGGCGGCCGCCGAAAACGGCGCGGCAATCACGATCGCGACCGTCACCGCGACGAGCTTCACGCCGTGCGAGAGCGTCTGGTCCTGCATCGACGTGATGGCCTGCAGGAACGACACGCCAAGGCCCACCACCGCGGCCACGATCACGATGGGCAGCGACACGTACATGCACAGCAGCATGCCCTGCGTGGTGAAGCGAACGAGCGTATCGACGTCCATGAGCTTTTTCCCGCGTTGCGCTACTTGTAGGTGAGCACGAGGCCGTGAATGAGCGTGGACCATCCGTCCATCACCACGAAGAGCAGCAGCTTGAACGGAATGGCGACGTTGGTGGGTTGCACCTGGTTCAAGCCCATTGCGAGCAGCACGTTGGCGATGATGAGGTCCACCACGATGAACGCGATGTAGAGCAGAAAGCCGATCTTGAACGCGTCCGTGAGCTCGCTCAGCGTGAACGCGGGCGCAAGCACGATCAGGTCGTTTTCGTGCAGGCTGCTCGCGGCGTCTTTGGGCCACACCACGTTCGCGGAGCGGATGAAAAACCGCTTCTCGCGTTCGTTCGCGTGTTTCTGCAGGAAGCTGCGAAACGGCTCGCGCGCGGCGCCGAACGCCTGAATCAGCGCCTGCGAAGGCTGCCCCGAAATCTGCTGGCCTTCCAGCGTGTGCGCGGCCTGCATGCCCACGGGCGCCATCACGTAAAGCGACACGAGTATCGCGATGCCGTTGAGCACCATGTTGGGCGGCACTTGCTGCACGCCCAGCGCGTTGCGCAGGAGGCCCAGCACGACCACGATCTTGGCGTAGGAGGTGACCACCATCGCGACGAAAGGCAAGAGGCTGATCGCAACGACGACGAGCAGCAGCCCGGTGATGTCACTGAACTGGACCATCGCCGTGCGCCATGCGCAGAATCCGGATGCCGAGGTGTTCGCCCACTGTGACGAGTTCGCCGTAGCCGATGGTCTGGCCGTGCGTGACGAGTTTCAACTGCGCGTCGGCCACGGGCGTCGGAAGTTCGAGCACGTAGCCCGGCCGCAACGCGCAGAGCTGCGAAAGCGGCAGCGCGACGGTATCCACTTCGAACTGGACCGGCAGATCCAGCTCGCCGATTTCGATCGGGTTCTGCGCTTGATCGTCGGCGAGCGCGTCGTCGGCGCGCACGGGGTCCAGTTCGTCGGACATGGTCGGCTCCTTCGTGATGACTAGCGTGTGCCCGTCGAATTGCGCGGGCGCGTGCAGACGGATGAGGCCAGGCGTGCCCCAGGCGGCAATCGCGAGGGCGGTGCCGGCGGGGTGAGGCGCGTCCGGGCCGGCGTGGCTGTCGTGGCTGGCGGGCCCGTTCGGGTCCGTGAATGAGGCCTGTGCTGCGTGCGCCGAGTTCGGGACGTGCTCGCCGGGGTCGGCATGGGAGCCGTCCGCCGTCGCCGCGTTTCGTGCCGCGCGCGCGGCCGCGGCCAGCAGCGGCGCAAGGCTCGCCGTGAACGTGCGCAGCAGCACGTCGCCGGGCGCGAGCGCCCGCAGCGTTTCGATGGAAAGACGGCGCGCGCCCAGCACGAGCCGGCCGGGCACGCGCAACTGGCCGAGCCTCGCGCGCAGTGCCGCAGCGGCATCGGGCGCACCGTTCGCGTGTTTGTCGGCGTGGTGGCCAACGTCCAGCAGCGCCGGCAAGCCACGGCGCGCGAGCGCGGACATCTGCGTGGCGTGCGCCTCTTCGAGCACGGCGAGCAGTGCCGGGGTGAGCGCGATTTGCGCGGCGACGCGGCGGCCGTCGAGCGTGAAGGCCAACGCCACCGATGCAGCCTGCGCATCGCTTGCGAGCAGGCCGCGTGTGAGCCGCACGACGTGCAGATCGCCGAGGCCTAACGCGGCAATGCGCTGGAACAGCGGCTCCAGCAGCACACCGAGAATCGCGGCGCGCAACGCGCGGTCGCTGTCGGCGGATGCGGACGTGGCCCCACGCGCAGGCGACGTGGCGATAGCCAGCGCGGGATGCGCGGCGAGGTCGAACGCTACGTGCAGGGGGCCTGCGGCGTGCGCGAGTTCGAGCACGCCGGGCATCTCGAACGACGCGGCGAGGGCCTGTGCGGACAGATCGCGCGGCGCGATGCCTTCCACCGATGCCTGCCAGTCCACGATGCTCAGCCCATGACCCAGCACGACCGGCGTGCGTGCATCGCAGAGCACGCGCGACGCACGCGCGGCCAGGTGGGCGACGGCGCGCAGCGGCAGGCGTTGCGTGCCGTCGCCTGCCGCGGCGCTGCGCCCCAGGTCGGGCACGTTCTCAGTCAGGTTCGCCGCGTGACGCGCGCGAGCCGGATGCCCGGTCTCGTGCGCGGAGCGCGGCGTTGCCTCCAGGTGGGGCTCGCCGGCCGGCATTTCAGCAGTCAGATGGCCCATGCAGTGTGGCCCCGCAAGGCGGGCGCGTTCGTCGAGCGTTGAGGGTTGCGCCGCTGCCCAGCGGGTGAAACCACTGAGACGGGTAAGAAGGGAAGCCGTGACGCTCACCAGACCGAAAGCTCGATGTCGCGCGGCGTGCCCCACGCGCGCAGCAACTGGTCCAGTTCGCGCTCGAGCAGCGCACTGTGGTGCAACAGTAGCTGCTTCGTATCGGCGTCCGGCGTATCGAACCGAAGCGAAAGCCTGAAACGCGAAAGCGAAAGATACAGCGTGGTGTCGGGCAGGATGGCGCGGTCGAGCGGCATCTGCACGTCCCAGTTGCCCGCATCGCCAATGGCCTGGTCGCTCGCGAAGGCGGCCACCTCAGTGGCAAGCGAGGTGGCCAGTTCGAGGAAATGGCTCTGCGTGCGGAACATCGAATCGACGATGGGCAGCGTGACGTGCGCGAGCCGCTCGGGCAGCAGGTCGTCGCTCGTGGGCGGCGCGGCGTTGCTGTGGCCGGCGAGCGGCGAGCCTGGGCTGCCGCCGTGCGTTTCGCTTGTGTTGGCTGCTGCGTCGTCCGGCGTGTCGTCGTGCTTGAGCCGGTTGTGCGCGGGCGTGTCGTGGTCTTCTGATGCGCTCGTGTCGCCCGACGCGCCCGCATCCCGGCCCGGCGGTCTTCGCGCGCGCACGCGACGCGCGAGCGCGGCGTAGTCGAAGCGTTTCGCGCGGGCTTCGTCAGGGAGCGGCTGCGGTTCGGCGTCGCCTGGAATGATGCGCAGCGGTCGGGACTCGATGTGGGCCATGAGCGTGGTGGGCGCGATTGAATGCGCGGTCAGATCGTGACGCGGCCGAGCGGTTGCAGCTCGACGTGCTCACCCAGCTCCTGGTACGAGTACACCGAAAGCCAGTTGAGCCGCGCCTCGATCATGCGGCGCACGTAGCGGCGAATGTCCATCGACGTGACGAGCGCCACGCCTTCGCGCGGCACCTGGCCCACGAACGACTGGATCTTGTCGATGAGGTAGTTGGCCTCGTCGGGCGGCAGCGCGAGGAAGTTGCCGGTGGGCGTCTGCTTGATGGCCTGGCGGATGTGCTGCTCCACGGGCAGGTCGAACAGCACGGCCGGCAGCTGCCGCGCGCCGCCTGCCGCGCGATGCGCGAGAAAGCGCGCGAGGTCGCCGCGCACGTACTCTGTGAGCATCAACATGTCCTTCTCTTTCGCGCCCCACACGATGAGGCTTTCCAGGATGTTGCGAATGTTGCGGATGGGCACCTGTTCTTCGAGCAGGCGGCGCAGCACGTCGGCAATGCGCTGCGGCGGCAGCACCTTCTGCACCTCGGCGACGAGGCCCGGGTAGTCGGTGTTCTGCTGGTCGAGAATCCACTGCACTTCCTGAATGCCGAGGAAGAGCGACGCGTGGCGGCGCAGCATCGCGACCGACGCATGCGCGATGACCTGCTCCGCGCGCCACGCCTGGGTCTTCGCGGACAGCGCTTTTTCTTCGATCCAGTAGGTGGGGCCGGGGCCGCCGTCGAGGCCGGGGCGTTGTTCGGCGCGTTCGCGCAGCGTGGCGAGGTCGGCGGCGGTGAGTTCGCCTTTGAGTGGAGTGGGCGCGTTCGGCGATGTGGCCTGGCCGGTGCCTGTGCCGTCCGTCGCGCCATTGGCCGCATTCACTCCTCTCAGCCTCGCCGGCTCCGGCAGCATCACCTTGCCCGCGGGCAATTCGAACGAGCAGTACGGCACGTCGTGCATCAGCAGCTCGCAGGTGGAGGGCGGCAGCGCGTCGCTCGTCCACATCGTGATGCCGGGGAAGGGCAGGCCCAGATACTCCTGGAGCTTGCTGCGCTCCGCTTCGAACGAGCTGTCGAGCGCCGCGGTGGAAAGTCGCGCCACGAGGTCCGGCGCGATGCGCACGCCGAGCGGGCAGGCGAACTGCGGCGGGCGCGCCAGAATGGCGGGCACGTCCACTTTCGAGCCGGCGCGCTGCATGGCGTTGACCGCTTCGGTGGCATGCGAGGCGGACGCGGGCTGCTTCCTGCCGAGCCGCCACGCGCAGAACGCGAGCGTGCCCGAGAGCAGCAGAAAGAGCGAAGTGGGGAAGCCCGGCACGGCGGCGAAGCCCACCAGCAGCAGGCTCGCGAAGTAGAGCGCGCGGGCGCTCGTGGAAAGCTGGCGGCCAATCTCGTCGCCGAGCGAAAGCTGCTTCGCCTCGCGCTCGTCGGCCACGCGCGTAATCATGATGCCCGCCGCAACCGAGAGCAGCAGCGACGGAATCTGCGAAACCATCGCGTCGCCCACCGAAAGAATCGAGAACCGGTTCGCGGCCTCGCCCGCCGACATGTCGTGATACGCCACGCCCACCGCGATGCCCGCCACGATGTTGATGAGCGTGATGATGAGCCCCGCAATGGCGTCGCCCTTCACGAACTTCATGGCGCCGTCCATGCCGCCGTGCAGCTGGCTTTCCACGGCGAGCGTCGCGCGTTTTCTGCGCGCCTCTTCGGGCGTGATGATGTTCGCGCGCAGGTCGGCGTCGATGCTCATCTGCTTGCCGGGCAGCGCGTCCAGCGTGAACCGCGCGCCCACTTCGGCCACGCGTTCCGAGCCCTTCGCGATCACGATGAACTGCACCGTCGTGATGATGACGAACACCACGAGCCCCACCACGAGGTTGCCGCCCACCACGAGTTCGCCGAAGCTTTCGATGATGTGGCCCGCGTCCGCATGCAAGAGGATCGACTTCGTGGACGCGATGTTGAGCGAGAGCCGGTAGAGCGTGGTGAAAAGCAGCAGCGAGGGGAACACCGAGAGCGATACCACGCTCGGCACGTACATGGTGATCATCAGCAGCGTCACGCTGATCGTGATGTTCACCGCGAGCAGCACGTCGATCAGCTCGGGCGGCAGCGGCAGGATCATGAGCGAGATGATCGCCACCACCAGCATCGCGATGCCGATTTCCCCGCCTGCCGGCAGCTTCAGGGACTTGAACATGCGGCTTTCTCCGTGGGATCAGTTCGGCAGCGCGCTGCCTGTTTCGGGCTTCTTCACGGCGAGCGCGTCCACCCAGCGCAGAATCGCGGCCACCGTTTCGAACAGTTCTTCGGGAATCGGCTCGTCGAGCGCGACCTTGTACAGCGCGCGCGCCACCGGGGGATTGCCGATGATGGGCACGTTGGCGTCCTGCGCGAAGCGCCGCAATTGCGCGGCTTGCTCGTCCATACCCTTGGCGATGACGAGCGGCAGCGGATGCTCGTCGGGCGCGTAGCGGATTGCCACCGCGTAGTGCGTGGGGTTCACGATCATCGCGTTGGCAAGCGTCACGCGCTGCTGCGGCGCCGCGGCGGTCATCAATTCGCGCGCGAGCCGCTTGCGCTCGCCCTTGATCTTGGGGTCGCCTTCCTGCTGCTTGTACTCGCGCTTCACTTCGTCTTTCGACATGCGCATGCGCCGCATGAACATGAAGCTTTGCAGCTTGACGTCCGCGGCGCCGATCACGACGAACACTGCCGCCGCAATCAGGCAGAGCTTCACGAGCAGGCTCCAGAGCATGGTGGAAAGCTCGGGCAGCGGCTGATAGAGCGAGCCCACCATGAGCGGGAACATCCAGCGGATCGTGAACCACATCACGGCCCCGACGATGGCGGCCTTGATGACCATCTTCACGAGTTCGATGATGGTGCGCATCGAGAAGATGCGCTTCAAGCCCGCCATTGGGCTCGCGTTCTGGATGTTGGGCACCACCGGCTTGGTCGCGATCTGGAAGCCCACCTGCGGAATCAGCGCGGCCACGCCCGCGGCAGCGGCCACGGCAACGCAGGGCACGACCACGAGCAAGGTCTCGCCGCCAATCTTGTAGAGGCGCGCCACGAGCGCGGGCAGCGAGTGGTCGCCGGAGACGAAGTCGAGCGTGAGCGTGACGATGGTGCGAAACGCACCCGCGAAGACGCCCGCGGCAAGCAGCAGCGTGCCGGCCACGGCCACCATCACGACGGCATCGACCAGGTCCGTGCTCTTCGAGACCTGGCCGTCCTTGCGTGCATCGCGTAGCCGCTTCGATGTGGGTTTCTCGGTCTTTTCCTCGCTCATCGCCTGGTGCCCCGGGCGGCGAAGGCCCGCGGGTAATGGGTGACTGATGGGTGACTGATTGCCGGGTGACGGATGCGTCACGAGATACGCAAAAGGCGCACGCCTTGTGCGCCGATGTTCGACGATATCGGCTGCATGCGGCGCGGGTGCGGGCGAAGCGAAGCGGCTGGCGGGCAAGCGAAGGGGCGGGGCGTGCAGAGGGGCGGCTGGGCCATACTGCGGCTTCGCGGCGGTTTGCTTCGCGACTGCCTTGCACCTGTCTTGCACCTGCTTCGCAGCTGTCCCGTACCTGCCCCGCTCGGGCAATGACCATGACGGAGGGCGCCGTGAGAGGGTTGGCCGTGGTTGCGGTGCTTATCGGGCTCGTCGCCGTGCCCGTGCCGGGACGCGCCGCCGATGTCGGCTTCGAGCAGATCAAGATACCGAACGGGGCCGAGCCGCCGCTCGTCGCCGGTATCTGGTATCCGGCCGATGCGCCGGCCGCGCCGCATTCCGTGGGTGCACTCACGCAGGCCGCGGGACCCGATGCGCCCCATGCGCCCGATGCGTCCATCGCCGGCGATCATTTGCCGCTGGTGGTGCTGTCACATGGCGGCGCCGGCTGGTATGGCGCCCATTACGACACGGCGCTCGCGCTGGCCCATGCGGGTTTCGTTGCGGCGGCCGTGAGTCACGCCGGTGACACCGTCAATGACCAGAGCGGCGTCCTGCAACTGTGGCGCCGTCCTGAACAGCTACACCGCCTGATCGATTACATGCTCGACACGTGGCACGGGCACGAGCGGCTGGACGGAAAGCGCATCGGCGCGTTCGGCTTTTCCAACGGCGGCTTCACGGTGCTCGTGGCGGCGGGCGGCGTGCCGGACCTTTCGACGATCGCCCCGTTTTGCGAAGCCCACGCTGGGCAGGACCTCTGTGAAGCGCTGCACCATGCCGGCGTCGATCTTCATTTCGCGGCGAATGTGCCGGCACGGGCGTGGGTGCACGATCCGCGCATTCGCGCGGCGGTCATTGCGGCGCCTGCGTTCGGCTTCGCCTTCGGCCGCGCAGGGCTCAGCGGCGTGCGCGTCCCGCTTCAGCTCTGGAGCGCCGCCGACGATCGCCATCAGCCGCATCCGTACTACGACGAGCCGGTACGCGACGGTTTGCCTCGCGCACCCGACTATCGCCTCGTGGCCGACGCCGGCCACTACGACTTCCTGCCGCCGTGCGGCGCGCGCCTTTCGCGGACGCAGCCTGCACTCTGCAGCAGCCTGCCTGGGTTCGACCGTGCGGCGTTCCACGATTGGTTCAACGCAGACGTGGTGCGGTTTTTCAGGGCCATGCTTCCGTAGCGAACGGCAGGTTGCGAGACCGCCGTCATCGCTCGTTTTGCCGCCGCCTGTCGTGACTTGCGCTTCCCGGTTGGCCCGCAGTTGCCCCACCCGTTGCCTCGCTGCGTACCCGCTTCGCACCCGTTGCGCTCGCTTCGCGTTGCCGCTGCTCTGGCGGGGCGGCGCTGCGTATCGTTGGCGTGAACCATTGCGGCGGGCGTGAACCATTGCGGTAGTGAATCGACCCGTCGCGCCGCATCGTGGTCTTCTTTCACTCTGTGCAGGAGCCTTTCGACATGAGCGTGACCTCGCCGAACTATCTCAACTGCAGTCCGGACATCGTCGGTGGGCTGATCGAGACCGTCTCGACTGCGCTGCTCTCGAACTTCCCGAAAGTGGAGGCGGACCCGTACGACATCGAACTCGTGCTGGACGCCTTGCGCGTGCTGCGCCCGAAGGTGGCCGAGATCGACACCTTCGAGGGCATCATCCACATGACCCGCGGCCACTGGGACGACGCCGTGCGCGTGTTTTCGCGCGTGGTGGAGAACGCGCCGCACTTCGCGTATGCGAAAGCGCTGCTCGCGTTCTGCCTCTCGGTGAAGGGCGATCCGAACTGGCGTCAAAGCGCGGCCGAGGCCGTGCAGGCCAACCCGAGCCGCGACACGCAACAGCTCGTGCGCGCGCTGGAAGCCCGCGAGGATCTGCTCGACGCAGTGCGCAAGCATCGCAACGGCGGCCCGCTCGAAATCCCGCTCTCGGTCACCACGCTCAACGACGAAGAGGAAGAGCGCGCCGCCACGGCGAGCCCTCAGCCGAGCACGCGTCAGCCTCAGGACCCGCTCGCGCAGCAGGGCTACCAGGGCTATCTGCGCGCTTGAATGGACCTGAGCGCGCGACGGCGTCACGCCTCTACGTCTAGCCGTTGCGCGTAATCGCACGCAATCGCATGCCGTGACTTGCAACGGCGTAGAAGCAACCTTCCCGCAGGAGAGCGGCAATGAGCGTATCGGTGACGGCCAAACAGGTGGAAAGCGCCTTGCAGGCCACCCAGCAGGCGAGCGACCCGTCGCTCGCGCAGCAAGGCGAGAAGTTCAGTTCGATGATGAAGAACCCTCGCATGGCGAAGCCCGAGCACGCGGACGGCGAGAACACCAACGTGGTGTCGAAGCTCGTGGCCGCGCAGGACGCCGAGATCCAGCAGTCGGTCAACGACGTCGTGCAGTTCTCGCAGCAGGCGCCGCAGATGTCGATGAACGAGATCATGGCCGCCACGACGAAGATGACGCTCGAAATGGCGAGCACGCAGCTCGACATGGAAGCGAAGATGGGCGTGGTGGACTCGTCCAAGTCCGCTATCGAAACGTTGATGAAGAACCAGTAGCCATGCACGCCACGACGGGCCACGCGGCACGATCCCTCCGGCAGCCGGAACCCAGGCGGCGTAGCGCGCGCGGCGCCGCGCTCGTGGCCACGCTCGCGCTCTGCGCGGCGTTGGCCGGTTGCCAGAAGGAGCTGTACAGCAATCTCACGGAGCAGGACGTCAACGAGATGCTGGTGGCGTTGCTTGAGCAGGGCGTGGACGCGTCGAAGGCGACGCCCGACAACGGCAAGACCTGGGCGCTCGACGTGGACAGCAATCAGATCGTGCGCGCCGTGGAAGTGCTGCGCTCGCGCGGCCTGCCGCACAGCAAGTACGACGATCTGGGCAGTCTCTTCAAGAAGGACGGGCTCGTGTCCACGCCCACCGAAGAGCGCGTGCGCTTCATCTACGGGCTTTCGCAGGAACTCTCGTCGACGCTTTCGAAGATCGACGGCGTGATCGTCGCGCGCGTGCAGATCGTGCTGCCGAACAACGATCCGCTCGCGCAGCAGATCAAGCCGTCTTCGGCGTCGGTGTTCATCAAGTACCGCCCGGATTCGGACGCGGGCGCGCTCATCCCGCAGATCAAGACGCTCGTCATGCACAGCGTGGAAGGGTTGACCTACGACGCGGTGAGCGTCACGGCTGTGCCGGCGGACCCGGTCGAACTCTCGAAGCTGCCGCAATCGCATTCGCCGCTGCCCGTCATTGTGGGCGCCGTGCTGGTGCTGGTGATCGGCGCCGCAGGCCTCTTCCTCTGGATGAAGCGCGGCGTGCCGCACAAGGCGGGCGGCGGTTCGCCCAAGGGCGGCACGGGCGACGCGCTAGGGGCGAAGGTCAATGCGCTGCTCGCGCGGCTGCGGCGCGCGGGCCCTTCTTCCACGGCCTGAGGGCGTGGTTATCGAAACGCCCGGAACTGGCGGAAACAGCGGAACCATCAGGATTCAGGCGGGGATTCGGGCACATATCGCACACGTCATGGGTGCTTCTACCGGCTTTCCTTTCGCACGGGCTGCCGCCGCATTCGCGGCGTGGGAGCGCAACGCGCGCACGGCGGTGCAATGGGCGCATCCGTCGTGGCTCGCGGGCGCGTTGGGCGTGGCGCCCGCGGCGCTCGATACGTTCTACGCGGCGCTGGGCGGCAACACGAATGCCGAACCGCGTGCCAACGCAAACGGCCACGGCTTGCGCCGCAACGCCGTCGATGCCGCGTCGCGCGCCTTGCTTCGCGCACTTCACGTGCCGCCGCCCGCATTCGACACATGGTTCAGGCCCGGCCCGCAGGTGCTCGACGCCTTGCCGGCCGTGCTCGGTCTGAACGTGCTGCGCATGCGCGCGCTGCTGTTTCGCCGCGCGGACGTGCGGCGGCTCATCGACAAGCGCAGCCGCATGCAGCTGGCGCAATGGGTCGGCGTGCCGCTCGACCGTCTGCTCGCCCAGGCGCCGGGCACTGCGGCAACGAACGCACCGGACACGGCGCGGCTCGTCGCGCGCGGCGCGATGCCGGCGCTCGATGCGCTCGACGCCGGCACGCTCGCGCTGGAAGGCTACGCGCTGATGGCGCGCGACGCCCATGACCCCGGCACGGCGCTTTCAGCGAACCTTGCCGGCCCCGCCGACGCGCCGTGCCCGCTGCTGCGCCTCGCCTTGCCGCGTGAATTGCCGCCCGTGCCGTGGCTCGACGCCGCCGCGCGCGAGCCCGATCCGTTGGGCACGCCGCAGTTGATCGCGCGCTTTCCCGAACTGCTTCCGGAGTGGGCATGGTTATCTGGCTGAGATCCGACCGCAATCTGCCGAACCCGGCCGAGGTGCAGGCAGGCGTGAATGGTGTGAAGCACATCGGCGTGCACGGCGACGTGGTGCCGCGTGCCGCGTTCGGCGCACTGATGTCGCTGGAAGCGGGCTACGCCCAGCTTGCGGCCGACCGCGAAGCGATGCTCGGGCAGGCACAGGCCGAAGCGCAGGCCATCATGGAGGCCGCGCAGCACGAGGCCGCGGCCATTCTTGCCGACGCCCGCGCGCAATACGACGAGGCGGCCCAACGCGGCTATCGCGACGGCGAAGCGCGCGCGCTCGCCGACTGGATGGCGCGCCAGGCCGATGCCGGCGACGACCAGCGCCGCACGCAATTGAAGATGCGCGAGCGCCTGGCCGAAATCGTGACGGTCGCGGTCGAGCAGATCGTGCACGTGCAGCAGTCCGAGCAGTTGTTCGAGCGCGCGCTCGCCACCGTGGACCGCATCGTCGAAGGGGCCACGTATCTGCGCGTGGCGGTGAGCCCCGGCGACTACGACAAGGCTTGCGTCGCGTTCGAGCGGCTTTCGTCGCGCTGGCGCGAACTGGGGCGGCCGTTCCCGCTTTCGGTGGTGGCGGACAAGCGGCTGGCGCCCGGCAGCTGCATCTGCGAATCGGACTTTGGCGCCGTGGACGCGAGCCTCGCCACGCAGCTGCGCGCCATGCGTTCGGCGGTGTCGCGCGCGCTCAAGCATTCGGCAGGCGAAATCGACGGGCTGGCGTGGCAGCAGGCGTCCGATGAACCGGGCAACGCCGATGCAGGAGAACAAGCCGCGCCCGACTTCGAAGATCGCGCCCTGCACGAGTCCGACCCTGACCCCGACCCGCAATGAGCACGCCCCAGGACACTTCGGCCACCCGCGCTGCGGTCTCGCGCCGGCTGCTCGACGTCGAGCGTCTGACCGACACCATCGAGCAGGAGATTCTCGCCACGCGCAGCATTGCGCGCACGGGCAAGGTGCTCGAAGTGATCGGCACGCTCGTGAAGGTGGGCGGCCTCGACGTCTCGCTCGGCGAGCTGTGCGAGTTGCGCGCGCCGAACGGCGCGCTGCTGCAGTACGCCGAGGTGATCGGCTTCACGCGCGACGTCGCGCTGCTCTCGCCGTTCTCGCGGCTCGCCGACGTCTCGCGCTCCACCCAGGTGGTGGGGCTCGGCCGGCCGCTCTCGGTGCCCGTGGGCACGGCGCTGCTGGGGCGCGTGATCGACAGCCTCGGGCGGCCCATCGACGGGCTCGGTCCCATCGACGCCACCGGGGAGCGCCCCATTTTCGCGGACCCGCCCGACCCCATGAGCCGCCGCCTGATCGAAGCGCCGCTCGCCACCGGCGTGCGCGTGGTGGACGCCATGATGACGCTTGCCGAAGGGCAGCGCATGGGCATCTTCGCGCCTGCGGGCGTGGGCAAGAGCACGCTGCTCGGCATGTTCGCGCGCGGCGCGCAGTGCGACGTCACGGTGATCGCGCTGATCGGCGAACGCGGCCGCGAAGTGCGCGAGTTCATCGAGCTGATTCTGGGCGAGGAAGGCATGGCGCGTTCCGTCGTGGTGTGCGCGACTTCGGACCGGTCTTCCATCGAACGCGCGAAGGCCGCCTATGTGGCCACCGCGATTGCCGAGCACTTTCGCGACGAAGGCTGCCGCGTGCTGCTGATGATGGATTCGCTCACGCGCTTTGCGCGCGCCCAGCGCGAAATCGGCCTCGCCGCGGGCGAGCCGCCCGCGCGGCGCGGCTTTCCGCCCTCCATCTTCGCGGAGTTGCCGCGCCTGCTGGAGCGCGCGGGCATGGGTGCGCGCGGGTCGCGCGGGTCGATTACGGCGCTCTACACGGTGCTGGCCGAAGACGAATCGGGCAGCGATCCCATTGCCGAAGAAGTGCGCGGCATTCTGGACGGCCACATGATTCTCTCGCGCGAAATCGCCGCAAAAAATCAGTACCCGGCCATCGACGTGCTGGGCAGCCTCTCGCGCGTCATGCCCCAGGTGGTGCCGCGCGAGTACGTGGCCGCGTCGGCGCGGCTGCGCGAACTGATGGCGAAGCACCGCGAAGTGGAGATGCTGTTGCAGATCGGCGAGTACCAGCCGGGCGGCAACCCCGTGGCGGACGAGGCCATCGGCAAGATCGACGCCATTCGCGCGTTCTTCTCGCAGGGCACCGACGAATTCGCCTCGCCCGACGAGACCGGCGCGCAACTCTTCGCGCTCGCGAACGGCTAACGCCTTACGCCTTATGCCGCCAGCAAGCCCAGGAACGAACCGGACGCCATGACCGCCAACCGACGCCGCATCGCTGCCCTCACGCGCACCACCGAACGCCGCGAGCGGCTGGAGGAGACGCTGCGCGCCGCGCTCGCGGCACGGCGCGAGGAGGCTGTGCAACTGGCGGCGCAGCGTGACGGCAAGGCCGCCGAGGTGCAGCAGGCGCGCGAAACGCTGGCGCAATGCCATGCGAGCATCGGCGACATGATGGGCGGCAGCGCGGCGTTTTCGCTCGCCGATCTCAACGCGGCCATGCGCTACGCCGAAGTGGTGGCCGACCGCGTGCGCGTGCTCGAAGCGGATCTGGCCGCGCTCGTTGCGGCCTGTGAGGCGAAACAGCAGGAGATCGTCACGGCGGTGCGCGCCATTGCCAACAACCGCGGGCGCATCGAACTCTGCAACGAGCGCATTGCGGCGCTGCGCCGCCGCGACGACGAAGCCGCGAGCGACGCCGCCGACGAGGAAGCCGAAGAAGCCGCGCTCGCACGCCTCGCCGCGGCGGCACGGGCCGCGCGCGAAGCGCACGAGAGCCGCGACCTGCGCCGCGACGGGGGCGACAGGCTCGACAACAACGCCACCCGCCCGCATGAACCCGCATGAACGACCTCTTCAATGCGCTGCCGCAACTGGGCACCACGTTCGTTGGCTACATGACGCTGCTCGGCATCTGCTCGGTGCGCCTCCTCGTCATCATGTCGATGTTTCCGCCCACGGCCGACGGCGTGCTGCAAGGCGTGGTGCGCAACGGTGTGGCGATGCTGCTCAGTACGTTCGTGGCCTACGGCCAGCCGGCCTCGCTCATGACCACGCTCTCCGGCGTGCATCTGATCGAACTCGGGCTGCGCGAAGCCGTGATCGGGCTCGTGCTGGGCTATGCGGCCTCCACCGTGTTCTGGGTGGCGGAAAGCGCAGGCACCTACGTGGACGACCTCACGGGCTACAACAACATGCAGGTCACCAACCCGTTGCGCGAGGAGCAGTCCACGCCCACGGGCGCGCTGCTTTCGCAGGTGGCCATCGTCGCGTTCTGGACGCTGGGCGGCATGACGTTCCTGCTCGGTGTGGTCTACGAGTCGTATCACTGGTGGCCGTTGACCTCGAATACGCCGGTGGCCGCGAACATCTTCGAAAGCTTCGTGCTGCGCCAGACCGATACGCTCATGCAGACCACCGCGAAGCTCGCCGCGCCCATGCTCTTTATCCTGCTCATGATCGACTTCGCGTTCGGCTTCGTGTCGAAGTCGGCGCAGAAGCTCGACCTCATGACCTTGAGCCAGCCCGTGAAGGGCGCCATGACGGTGCTGATGCTCGCGTTGCTGGTGGGCATCTTCGTCGATCAGGTGAAGGACCAGCTCGTGCTCACGAGCCTCGGCGAACAACTGCGCGCCATCGCGACCGCGCAGCCGCACCATTGATGCCGCGGGCGTCCGCTTGCGCCACCACCCATCACGCATCGAACCTCAACAGTTCTCAAATCGCGCGCGCCAATAAGATTTGTTGAAGATGTGGGCGAGGGGCTCCGATACATTGGGCTCACATGGTCGCCTGTCAGGCTGGCCCTTCAACAAGGAGTGCACGATGTTCCTGACACCCTATTTCCCGCTTGCCGCTGCGCTTACCGTGCGCCGCCTGCCCGCGGGCTTTCTCGACAAGGTGCTCGAAGGCAATCTCGGCGCGGCGGGCGCACAGGCCAACCGCTGGGCGGAAGACGCGCATCAGAGCACCGACATGCCGTACCTGCTGCAACTGCACGCGGACATGCAGATGACGCTCGGCATCGGCGACGAAGCCGAAGAGCAGTACCGTCGCGCGCAGAAGGTGATCCGCACGCCGCGCGAAGCCATTCGCGCCGCGTCGTGCCGCAACGCGGGCTGGCAGGCGCTGTTCCGGCACCGGCTTGCCACGGCGCTCTCGTGCTTTGCGCGCGTGGTGGACGAGACCGGCATCGACCCGCTGCAACGCATGGAGGCGCGGCTCGGCATCGTGTGCGCGCTGCACGAACTCGGGCAGTCGCGTGCCGCGGCCGAAGCGCTGGACGAACTCGCGGCGATGGCCGCGTCGTCCGCGGGCGGCGCCGTGAACGGCGAGCCTTCGTACTGGCGCGACGTCATCACGACGCTGCGCTTCGATCTCGCCGTGCAGCGCGAACTGCGCTCGGCGGCGGCGCTCTCGGACCACGCGTACTGGCAATCGGGCATGACCGACGACCGCACGCCGGGCAGCGGCGAAGTGACCGAAACCGCGGATCTGCACGAAGTGGCCGCGCTGCGCGTGCGGGTGCCGCTGCTGCGCGAGCGCATCGACTATCTGCGCCAGCTGCGTGCGCTTACGCGCGGCAACCGCAATGCGATGGACGCGCTCACCGCGCATCTGACCTGGGCGCAGCACACGGGGCTGCACGAATACCTGCGCACGGCGCGGCTGGAAATCGTGCTGGCCGCGCTCGCCTCCGAGTCGCCGCAACTGGCTGAAACGATGCTCGAGCCGCTGCATCGCATCGACTATGCGGCCTCTACGGGGCACCGGCAGCTCGAATATCTCTACTGCGTGGCGAAGGTGCGCCAGACCCAGGGCCGTACGCGCGAATCGATGCAGTTCTACAGCCGCTACGCGCTGATCTGCGCGCAGTGTCTGCGCGACGACGCCGCGGCCATCGTGCCGTTCGCGAATCGCGCGCCGCGCCACGGCGCGCAACTCGACGACGTGGGCGCGCGGCTGCCTGCGAAGTACCGGCGCGCGTATCGCTATCTGCAGGAAAACCTCGATCGCCGCGATCTCTCGGTGCGCGAGGTGGCGGCCGAAGTCGGCGTGACCGAACGCGCGCTGCAAAGCGCGTTCAAGAACTTCCTCGGGCTCTCGCCTACGGAGCTGATTCGCCGGCAGCGCATGGAGCGCATTCGCGCCGAGCTGCTGCGCGACTCGTTCACGAGCGACCGCAGCGTGCTCATTGCCGCGAACAAGTGGGGCGTGCAGAACCGCTCCACGCTCGTGAACGGCTACCGCAAGCAATTCCACGAAGCGCCTTCGGAAACGCTGGAACGCTAGCCGCCTTCGCATCGCAGGCGCACTGCGCCCGGCATGGCCCTCCACGGTTCGCGCCGCTGCTGGTCACAGCGCGCGCGGCCGTGGCGGTCGAGACGTCCCACCTCCCAACGAACGACGTTGTCCCCATGAATAGAAAAAAACTCGTCTGCGCCGTCTGGATGGCGGTGTTCGTCGCGACTGCGATGCCGGGGCTCTCCGCCGATGCGGCGCCCATCCGGTGGCGCAATTCGGCGGTTCATATTTCGGTTGAAGGCAAAGATCTCAAGGACGTACTGCGCGACTTCACCGCGGGGCAGGGCGTGCCCGCCACCATCTCCGGCGACGTGCACGGCACGGTGACAGGCCAGTTCGACATGTCGCCGCAGCGCTTTCTGGATACGCTCGCGTCCACCTTCGGCTTCGTCTGGTTCTACGACGGCAACGTGCTTTCCATCAGCGACGCCAACAGCGTGACGCGCCAGGTGATCAAGCTCGACCATGCGCGCGTGTCGGACCTGAAGGCGTCGCTCGATCAGCTGCACATTTCCAACCCGCGTTTCCCGATCATGTTCGACGCGGAGCAGGGCACGGCGCTCGTGAGCGGCCCGCCCGCCTACGTGCAGATGGTGGCCGACGTGGCGAAGCGGCTCGACGACAACGCGGAGCAGCGTATCGGGTCGATGGTGCGCGTGTTCCCGCTGCACCACGCGTGGGCCGCGGACCACAAGGTGCAGATCGACGGCAACACGGTGAACGTGCCGGGCGTGGCGAACGTGCTCGCGAAGATGTACCACCCGCAGGGCAACGGCGGTTCGGACGGCACCGATGCGGGCGGCCAGCGCAACGCCGTGCAGCCCACCATGCAGCGTCTGCAGCCCATGCAGGACGTGACGGGCAGCACCTCGGGCGGCGGCTACGAAGGCGCGGGCAATCCGCCGCTGCCGCCGGGCATGGCGGGCGCGGGCACGCCGACGGCGCTGGGCGGGCTCATCGCGGGTATGGGCGGAGGTGGTAATGGTGGCGGTGGCGCGCCGCTGCCGGGCTATGGCGGGGCCGGTGGCGCATACGGCGGCGCATATGGCGGATTCGGCGCCAACGCCTCGCAGAGCGGCTATGGCGCAACGCCCATGGGCGGCACGGACAACCTGCCCGTCATCGTTGCGGACCCGCGCACGAACTCCGTGCTCGTGCGCGACCTGCCGCAGCGCCTGCCGCTCTACCAGACGTTGATCGACCAGCTCGACGTGAAGCCGAGGCTCGTGGAGATCGAGGCGCACATCATCGAGATCGACGAAGACGCGTTGAAGCAGATCGGCGTGGACTGGCGCGCGCACAACAGCCACATCGACCTGCAAACGGGTAACGGCATCACGCAGCAGAACGGCTACAACGGCAACATCAACCCGACCTTCGATACGCGCACGCTCTCGGACGGCACCACGGTGATCGACACGTCGCCGGTAGGCGGATCGCTCACGGCCGTGATCGGCAACGCGGGCCGCTACCTGCTGGCGCGCGTGAACGCATTGCAGAACAACAACCTCGCGCGCATCGATGCAAGCCCCAAGGTCGCGACGCTCGACAACGTGGAGGCCGTGATGGACCACAAGACGCGCTTCTTCGTGCGCGTGTCGGGCTACACGTCGGCGGATCTCTATCAGGTCTCCACCGGCGTGTCGCTGCGCGTTCTGCCGCTCGTGGTGGACGAGGACGGCAAGGAGCGCATCAAGCTCAACGTGCACATCGAAGACGGCACGCTCACGGGCCAGCAGGTGGACAACATCCCGATCATCACGACGAGCACCATCAACACCGAATCGTTCGTGGGCGAGGGCGAGAGTCTGCTGATTGCCGGCTATCGCGTGGACAGCACGACGAACGGCGAGTCGGGCGTGCCGGGCCTGTCGAAGATTCCGCTCATCGGCGCGCTGTTCCGCTATCGCAGCGACGAGCACAGCCATATGGAACGGCTCTTTCTGCTCTCGCCGCGCATCATCGAGTTCTGAAGCGTAGAGAAAGGGGAAGCGGGCGGCTGCGCCCGCTTGTCTTTCTGCGGATGCGTCGACGCTTCGGCGACTCAGTTGCGGCTGCTGCGCGGCGTGCGTGGCGTGTGCGGGGTGTGCGGGGTGTGCGTGGTACCGGCCCACGGCGTGCGCACCACACGCGCAGCCGTCTGCGCACACGCCGTGAGGCTGGCGGCGGGCGGTACGTAGGCGTCGCTGTCGGTATCGGACCACGGGCGTGCATCGAGCGCCGCCGCGCTGCCCGCGGGATGCACCTGGGGCCGCAACGCTTCTTCGAGCACGAGCGATTCGGCCGGGTCGGCGGGTGCGGCACTCGTCACCGCGGCGGCTTCCTTGCGCTGCACGACTGCGGCAAGCACGGCGACATGGCGAGGCGTGGCCGTGCGCATCACGTTTTCGGGCTCGCGCGCGGTGTCGCGTGTGGCCTCGTTGTGACGTGCAGCGCCCGTGCCGTTCAACTCGTGCGCCTCGTCTTCGCATTCCGCCACGGCGGTTTCCGCCAGCTCGATGCGGTAGCCGTGCGCGTACATCGTGCGCAGATGCACGCCGTGCGCGCCGTTGAGTTCGAGCTTCTTGCGCAGCTTGTAGATGTGCTGCTCGAGCGTGCGGCCCACGATGTCTTCCGAACTGCTCCACACCGCGCCCGCAATCTGGCGGCGGCTCACGTATTCGCCGGGACGCGAGAACAGGAGCCATGCGGTGGCGAACTCGCGTGACGTGAGGCGCACCGTATCGCCCGCCACGTGAACCACGCACGAGCGGCGGTCGAGCCGATAGACGCCGCACTCCAGGCGGTCGTCGGCGTCCGAAGGCTGGACGGGTTGAAAGCGGCGCAGCGCGAGATGCACGCGCAAGACGAGTTCGCGCGAATCGATGGGAGAGAGCACGACGTCGTCGGCGCCCGCGTCGAAGGTGCGGGCAATGCTGGCGCGGTCGCTGCGCGCGCCCACCACGATGAGCGGCGCACGGCGGTCCGCATAGCAGGCGCGGCGCGCGAGCACGGGGCGCAGCGGATTCACGCCGGTGTCGGCGTCGATCAGGATCGCACTGAAGTCTTCGCGATAGACGGCGCGGGCGAGCGTAACGTCGTCGGCGAACTGGCTGCAGGTGGCGCCGTCGGCCTCGAAACACTGACAGATCAACCTGAACAGCGCGGTGCTCCTGGTCATTACGGCTAGTTTCATTTTTCCTCCGGTTGTCCTGTCGCCCGGCGTCCCCCTGCACTCGCACGCAATGCAAACCGTATCGAGACCGTAGCCGTCGCAGCGAATGATCGGAAGGTAGAGCGGCGGGTGTTTCAAGGCTGTAACGGTTTGTTTCATACCGATTGCCTTATGTCACCCTGGTAAAACCTGAAGAGGCGTAACGAAAAACGCCTATGCGCGTTTCAGCGCAATTCGCGCAAAGTTAACCGCAAAATCGATAGAAAATCGCGTCACGTAGATTTTGCGCGATTGCATGCAGCTTTCGGTCAATTCGACCTGACATGCCGTGAGAGGCGCGCTGGGCAAGCGTTCCCCTTAGATATTACGAATGTGAAAGGATCGTTTAAGCTTATTGAGCTTTGCGCTGCTCATTCCTGCGCCATTTGCATGAACGTGGCGTCGTGGCGAAGTCGATATGCATAACTGCTGCTGACACCTTATTGCCATGTTCTGCAAAAACGGCAGACGTGGAGGACAGTCTGCCGTGTGCCGCACCATCACTCGCGCGCGGCATCGCCGCTCGCGCTGGCGGGCACATCGCTCGACGCCACGGCGTGCGAGACGCTTGCGCCAGGCGCGGGCACGGGCGTCGTCACGGCGTTGCCCGCGGTGGGCTCCGCGTTGCGATAGAACAGGTACGTGGCCGAATAAGGCACGAAGAGCGAAACGCCTTCCTGGTCGCATGCGGGGTCGGGCGGCATGCCACCTGTCGTCTGTACGCGCTGAACCGAACTCGTGCGAGCGAAGCGGCCTTCGCCGCGCCGCTCGCCGGCATTGAAGCGGGCGACGAGCCGTTGCCACGGCAGCGCGTTCGCGGCCACCACTTCCTCGCCCACCACGCGCCCCACCACGTAACTGCCGTCGTAGCCCACGAAGTAGCGGCCCGGTGCCACGGTGCCCACGCTGCGCCGCGCAGGGTCGACGAGCGTGGCGTCCGAACCCGTCGCGACCCAGGTGAGCGCATCGCCGTTGCGCCGGCACGTGTAGGTCGTATCGCCCACTGCGGTCAGCACGTCCTGCAGCACTTCGTTTTGCGTGGCGCGCAGGGCTTCGGGCAGCGTGTCGTTGGCGGGCGGAAGCTGCGCGGTGGGCGGCGTGGTGCAGGCCGCCGCCATGAACGCGAAGCACGCGGGCATGGCGAAGCGCGCGCCGCGCGACAGACGGCGGCGCGGGGCAGCGGGTTCGCAGGCAGCAGGCGGTCTTTTCATCGACGGTGTGATCGCAGTTCGGGTCATGCCGCGAAGGCCCGCGCGGGCCAAACGTCGAAACGTCCCGGCACGGGCAGCGGGCGCGCGAGGTGACGGGTGAGCGGGCGCGCATGGCTTGAATGAGACCCGAAACGCGCACTGCGGATGCGGACCGACCCGAACTCTTGAACGCTCGCGCGCAATGAGGCGGGTATGGATCGCTTCACGCGGCCGGTAGCGGCGGCAGCGCCGGCACCGGCACGCCGAAAACGTGCAGCAGCAGAACCGTGTTGAGTGCGAGCACCACGACGGTGGCGAGTGTCGCGACGATCGTCATGAACCGGCTGTTGACGAACGGCCCCATGACGGCGCGCCGGCTCGTGAAGATCACGAGCGCGATCATCGGCACGGGCAGGGCGAAGCTCAGCGCGACCTGGCTGTAGACGAGGGCGTCCGTGACGTTCACGCCGGCCGCCACCACTACGAATGCGGGCGCCATCGTCACGACGCGGCGCAGCCACACGGGAATGCGATAGCCCGTGAAGCCCTGCATGATGATTTGCCCGGCGAGCGTGCCCACGGCGGAACTCGACATGCCCGACGCGAGCAGCGAGACGAGAAAGACCGCGCCCGCCGCCGCACCGAACAACGGCGTCAGCGTGTGGAACGCGGCGCCGATCTCGGCCACGTCGCGATGCCCGGCATGGAACGCACCCGACGCCATGATCACCATCGCCATGTTGACGAGCCCCGCGAGCGAGAGCGCGACGATCACCTCGCGGTTGGAGAAGCGCACGAGCTTGCGACGCCCGGCGTCGTCACGGGCGGGCGCGCGGGCCTGCGTGAGTCCGGAGTGCAGATAGATGGCGTGCGGCATGACCGTGGCGCCCAGAATGCCCACTGCAATCGCGAGCGCACCGGAGTCGGGCAACTGCGGCACGAAGGCGCCTTGGGCCGCGGCGCCCAGGTCGACGGGCACGATGAGCAGTTCCACCACGTACGAGAGCGCAATGGCCGCAATCAACGCGCCGATGATGAGCTCCACGGGCCGAAAGCCGCGCCGCCCGGCGCTGAGAATCGCGAACGTCACGACGGCGGTGATGGCCATGCCGACGAGCAGCGGCAGATGAAACAGCAGCGAAAGCCCGATGGCGCCGCCGAGGAATTCGGCGAGGTCCGTGGCCATGGCGGCCGCTTCGCTTACGCCCCACATCGCGTAGACGACGGGCTGGGGGAAATGGTCGCGCGAGATTTCGGCGAGATTGCGGTTCGTCACGATGCCGAGTTTCGCGGAGAGCGCCTGGAACAGCATGGCAATGACGTTCGCCGCGAGCACCACCCAGAGCAGCGCATAGCCGTAGCGCGCGCCGGCTTGCAGGTTGGTGGCGAAGTTGCCGGGGTCCATGTACGCGATGGACGCCACCACGGCCGGCCCCGCGAACAGCAGCACCGAACGCAGGCCGCCGCTCCTTCCGCCCAGCGCCTCGCCGATGGCGAGCGTCGTGCGTTGCGTGAGGCCTGGCCTGATTGGTCGCCGTGCGGGTCGTGCGGGTGGTGCTGCGGGCGTGCCCATCGCGTGAACCTCGTCTTGAACTCAATGTGCCTCGAAGTGGCAAGACTGGTGCCTGATTATCCTGCGCGGCTCGCGAGTCTGCTTGCGGCGCTCTGCGTGGGTGCGTGAAGCCTTGCTGGCATGGAGCGAGGCGTGGCGGCCGATGCGACCGGCGAAGCGGTGCCGGTCAAGGTTCATGACCGCCGACGCCATGCAGAAAGAACAAACGGACGTGCCGTTTGCACGGCACGAGTTCAATACCGCTGCTTTAGTACCGCTGCTTCAGTACCGCTGCGCGAGCCGCATGCGCATCTGGTTCTTCGTCGTGGGGTCGAAGTCGCCGAGGTAGTCGAAGCGGCCGCCCACCAGCGTCGCCACGGGCACGCCGTCGCGAAAGAGCACGCGGTTGCCGGCCACCGCGGGCACTTTGTCGCCGGCCAGCACGGTGCCGACCAGGTTCAGCGGGTCCGTCGCCGAAACGCAGACGAGCACGCCGTCGTTGGCATGGCGGCGCACCTCGCGCAGCACCGGAATGGCTTCGGGCAGCGCGAACTGTTCGCCGGAGAGTCCTTCGATGAACCGTCCGCCGCGCACGTGGCCGCGCGCTTCCAGGCGATGCAGCACGCGCAGCAGGTCGCGCCACGGCGGCAGCCAGGGCGCTTCGCGCGCGAGCAGTTGCCAGAACACCACGCCGTAGCGGCGCAGCAGCGTGAGGGCGACGTGTTCGAGCAGCTCGGGTTCAGTCTGCGGTTTGCGGACCACGGGCGCGATGGCCCGGGTTTCGCGTTGCGCCGTGCTTGCAGCGTTCGCCGCGTTTTCTGCATTGGCCACCGGCCGGCGCAGCAGCGCCCAGCGCCCTGCGTCCTCCATGCCGCCGATCAGCGCGCCCGCGCCGCGGGGCCGTCGGCTGCCGTAATAGGCGTTGCGCTTCGCCACGGGCTTGATGAGCGCGCGCAGACCGGCAAAGCCGTCCGCATTCGCGAGCCCCGCGGCCACGAGTTCACCGAGCGCGTTTTCCAGTTCTACCGGCAGCAGATGCGCGTGCTGCGCGAGTTCGTCGAAGAACATCGCGCCGTGTTGGGCCAGCAGGTCGTGCACGCGTTGGGCGCGCGCCGAGAGTTCGCCGTCCGCCTCGCCGACCAGCGCTTGCCAGTGCAGCAGATGCCGCCGCGGCAGCAGCACGACGGGCGTCGCGCGCACGGGGCCCGCTGCCGTGCGCGCTCGCGCGCCGAGCCGTGCCCACACCACCTTGCCCGCGCGGCACACTTCGTCCAGCCAGGTGGTCGAGTAGTCCTTCACGCGTGCCGGCAGGATCTCTTCTTCCCACGCGCCTGCCGCGGCTTCCCAGCCTTCGAACTGGTCGAGCACGGCGGCGAGCGCATCGCGGCCTTCCACGCGCGTGGCAGGGCTCACGTGCTGCCATTCGAACAGGAAGCGCATGAAGTCGTGGCGCTGCACCGGTTCGATCTCGCGCCGCAGCCGCCGCACCGTGTAGCGATGAATGCGCGCGAGCAGGTGCCGCTCGCACCATTCGTCGTCGACGGCGCCGGGCGTGAAGCGGCCGCGCATCACGTAGCCTTCGGCTTCGAGCTTCGTCAGCGCGAGCGCAACGGCCGAAGCGGGCAGCGCGAGCGACCGCGCGATCACGGGCACCGGCTGCGGCCCGAAGCCCGTGAGCCGCGCGCGGATCACTTCGACGAGCGCGTCTTCTTCGTGCCACGGCGCGTCGTGCCCTGCGGGCGGTCGCAGCGCGGGCTCGCACGGTGCCTGCGGGTAGAGCGCTTCCAGGCACGTGAGGCGTTCCACGGGCACCCAAAGTGCGTCGCCGAGCGCCACTTTCATGCGCGTGGCGCGGCCCGCCTGGGCGAGCGCGGCGAGGCAGGCGGGCCAGCCATCGCTTTTTTCGGCCTCGCGTTCGTTGATGCAGGCAAGGCCCATCAGCGCCTCGTGCATCTCGTCGGCGTTGCGCACGAGCGGCCAGGCTTCGGCTGCCACGCTTTCGATGGCGGCGGCGTCGAGCGCGCCCAGGTCGTCGGCGGATTCGGGGTCGGTCCAGCGGCGGCTCAGCACGGCCTGCGTGCGGCGCTCTTCGAGCGGCGCGTCATCGAGGAAGGCATACGGCCGCGCGCTCAGAATCTCGGCTGCGAGCGGCGACGGCGCGGGCAGGTCGCGCGCCACGAGCTTCACTTCGCCCGCCTCCATGCGATGCAGCAGGCGCAGCCAGCCGTCGGTGTCCATCGCGTCGTGCAGGCAGTCGTCCACGGTCTGGTTCACGAGCGGATGGTCGGGCAACTCGCGTTCGCCCACGATGTTTTCGAGGCAGGCCACCTGGTCCGGAAACACGGCCGCGAGCAGGTCTTCGCTGCGCATGCGCTGGATGGGCGGGGGCGTCTTGCGCCCGCCCGTCTGACGCGGCAGCGCGAGCGACGTGGTGGCGTTCCAGCGCCAGCGCACGCCGAAGAGCGGCGCATCGAGCAGTGCCTGGATCAGGATGTGTTCGGCCGAGTTGGACCGCAGATAGCGCCACACTTCGTCCAGCGCGAAGCTGTGGCTACCGGTGAGCGAGAGGATGATCGCGTCTTCGGTCGCGGCGGCCTGAAGTTCGAAGTTGAAGCTGCGGCAAAAGCGCTTGCGCAGCGCGAGGCCCCACGCGCGATTGATGCGGCTGCCGAATGGCGCGTGAATGACCAGCTGCATGCCGCCCGATTCGTCGAAGAAGCGCTCCATGACGAGCGTGTGCTGCGTGGGCAGCACGGTGAGCGCGGCCCGCGCGCGGGCGAGGTATTCGACGATCTGGCGCGCGGCGCCTTCACTGAGGCCCAGTGTCGAAACGAGCCAGCCGATGGCGGGCGCGAGCGCGGCGGCGCGGCGGCCGGCGTGTGCGTCATTGGCGCGCTCGCTACCATCGGCGCCTTCGTCGACTTCATCGCCTTCGCCACGTTCATCACCTTCCGCGCCAGGCGCCGCTGCCGCGAGCCGCCGCTCGACTTCCTCGCGCAGCCGCGCAACGGCAGCCGAGAGTTCGTCGCTGCGCCCCGGCGCCTCGCCCAGCCAGAACGGGATGTTGGGCGGCTGGCCCTGGGCGTCTTCCACGCGCACGCGGCCCGCCTCCACACGCAGAATCCGGTACGACGCGTTGCCCAGCTGAAACACGTCGCCCGCGAGGCTTTCCACCGCGAAGTCCTCGTTCACGGTGCCGATGTTGACGCCTTGCGGTTCGAGCAGCACGGCGTAGTCGGCGTTGTCGGGAATCGTGCCGCCCGACGTGAGCGCCACGAGCCGGCTGCCGCGCCGCCCGCGCAGCGTGCGGCTAACGGCATCGCGATGCAGCCACGCGCCGCGCACGCCGTGGCGGCCTGTGTAGCCCTCGGCGAGCATGCGCAGCACCGCGTCGTACTGCTCGCGCGTAAGCGCCGCGTAGGGCGCCGCGCGGCGCACGCGTTCGAACAGCGCGTCCTCGTTCCACTCGGCGGCGGCCACTTCAGCCACGATCTGCTGCGCGAGCACGTCGAGCGGTGCGTGCGGCATGACGAGCCGGTCCAGTTCGTTGCGGCGCACGCAGTCCAGAATCGCGGCGCATTCGATCAGATCGTCGCGCGAGGTGGGAAAGAGCCGGCCTTTGGGCACGGCGCCCACCTGGTGACCCGAGCGGCCCACGCGTTGCAGGAACGCGGCGATGGTGCGCGGCGAGCCGATCTGGCAGACCAGATCGACGTCGCCGATATCGATGCCCAGTTCGAGCGACGCCGTGGCCACCAGCACGCGCAACGCGCCCGCCTTGAGCCGCTGTTCGGCGTCGAAGCGGTGCTCTTTCGCGAGGCTGCCGTGGTGCGCGGCGACGGCTTCTTTGCCGAGGCGGTCGGTGAGATGGCGCGCCACGCGCTCGGCCATGCGGCGCGTGTTCACGAACACGAGCGTGGTGCGGTGCTGCGCGACGAGTTCGGCGAGGCGGTCGTAGACGCGCTCCCAGACGTCGTTGGCCATGACGGCTTCGAGCGGCTCGGGCGGAATCTCGATGGCGAGGTCGCGCTCGCGCACGTGGCCCACGTCGACGATGGCGCAGTCGATGGGGTGCCCTTCGGGGTCGAGCGGGAGGGCGGTGGCGGTGCTGTCGTCGGCTTTTGTGCTGCGGCGGGCAGCATGGCGGCCCGTGTGGCGCTGGGCGGGCGTGGTACTGCTTGTACCGCGGCTTGTGTCACGGCTCGTATTGCAGCTTGTCTCACGGCTCGTATTGCAGCTTGTATCGTGGCTTGCAGCGCTCTGCGTCTTGCTGCTTGCGTCGGCGACGTGCCCGGCCGCCGCCGCGCTACCCACCAGAAAACGCGCCACGGTCGTGATGGGCTTTTGCGTGGCGGAAAGCCCGATGCGCGGCAGGCGCCGGCCGCACAGCGCATCGAGGCGTTCCAGACTCAACGCGAGATGACAGCCGCGCTTGTTGCCGGCCAGTGCGTGAATCTCGTCGACGATCACCGTGCGCACCGTGGAGAGCATCGCGCGCCCCGAGGCCGACCCCAGTAGCACATAGAGCGATTCGGGCGTCGTGACGAGGATGTGCGGCGCGCGCTTGCGCACGGCGGTGCGTTCCTGCTGCGACGTGTCGCCGGTGCGCACGGCGGTGCGAATTTCCACGGGCGGCAGGCCGCGCTGCGCGAGTTCGTCGGCGATGCCGGCGAGCGGCGCTTCGAGGTTGAGCCGGATGTCGTTGGAAAGCGCTTTGAGCGGGGACACGTAGAGCACGAGCGTGGCGTCGGGCAGGGCCGCGGCCGCGGTGTTTTCGGCGGCATCGGGACTGGCGGCCGGATCAGCCGGCTTCGCAGGCGCGGCCTTCGCCGGATGGTTTGCTGCCTTAGCCGAAGCCTGCGTCGCGTTAGCCGGATGCTTCGCCGCATTCCCGAGCCCTTTGCGCACGAGTTCGTCGATCGCGGAGAGGAACGCCGTGAGCGTCTTGCCCGAGCCCGTGGGCGCTGCGACCAGCGTGGAGCGTCCGCTGCGGATGAGCGGCCACGCCGCGGCCTGCGCCGCGGTGGGCGCAGCGAAGCGCTTGCGAAACCAGCTGGCCACCGCGGGGTGGAAACCGGCGAGCGCGTCGGCGGGAGCAGGACGAGAGTTCATGGTCGCGTAGTTGGGGGTGCGGCTCGCGATATCCAATGCCAGTGCTATGGCCCTTGTTTGCGTGTGGCGTGCGGGGTGGCGGTACGCAAATGTGGCGCGCGGCATGGGGCGCGCATGGGACGCCTCAGCGGCGTGGAACGCGAAAAAGAGTCTCGCAGGTTTTGCGAGGGGCTGCCAGGGGCGCCTTGCGGCTTATTGTGGTTCGACGCTTCTGGTGCTTCTGGTGCTTCGGATGCATTCGCCGCTTCTGTCCCCCGCGCTCGACGCACATGCCGCGCTCATCGCCTGCCGCACCGTCTCCTGACCATCGCCTTTCAGCGTGTCCGCGGCTCTGCGCGTCGCGCGGGCCTGCAGTATGCTCGGTTGCTCCCTGGGTTGTTCCTCAGTTGTTCCTCAGTTGTTCATTCCCTCCCTCCCACCATGGAGTCCTACGATGCGTTACAACCAGCTGGGCCGCACAGGCGTGTTCGTTTCCGAGCTGTGTCTCGGCACGATGACGTTCGGCGGCGAAGGCAGCATGTGGCAGCAGATTGGAGAAGTGCAGCAAGGCGATGCGGAGCGGCTTATCGGTCGCGCGCTCGATGCAGGCATCAATTTCATCGATACCGCCGACGTCTATTCGCAGGGCCGCTCCGAGCAGATCACGGGGCAGGCGCTGAAAAACCTCCAGGTGCCGCGCGACAAGGTGGTGGTCGCGACCAAGGTGTACGGCCAGGTCGGCGAGTGGCCGAATTCGCGCGGTGCGTCGCGCTACCACATCCTCGACGGCGTGAAGGCGAGCCTTACGCGCTTGCAGCTCGATCACATCGACCTCTACCAGATTCACGGCTTCGACCCCGCTACGCCCATCGAAGAGACGGTACGTGCGCTGGATACGCTCGTGCAGCAGGGCCACGTGCGTTATGTCGGCGTGTCGAACTGGGCCGCGTGGCAGATCGCGAAGGCGCTGGGCATTGCGGAGCGCCTTGGCCTCGCGCGGTTCGAGACGCTGCAGGCGTATTACACGCTCGCCGGGCGCGACCTTGAGCGTGAGATCGTGCCGATGCTGCAAAGCGAGGGCGTGGGCTTGATGGTGTGGAGTCCGCTCGCGGGCGGCCTGCTGTCAGGCAAGTACGGACGCGATCAGCAAGGCGAAGCCGGCAGCCGCCGTACCACGTTCGACTTTCCGCCCGTGAATCGCGAGCGCGCGTGGGACTGCGTGGATGCGATGCGCGGCATCGCGCAGAGCAAGGGCGTTTCGGTCGCGCAGATCGCGCTCGCCTGGCTGCTGCATCAGCGCGTGGTGACCACGGTGATCGTGGGCGCAAAGCGGCTCGAACAGCTCGACGACAACATCGCGGCCACCCAGGTGGAACTCACGGCCGACGAACTCGCGAAGCTCGACGCAGTGAGCCGGCTGCCCGCCGAGTACCCGGGCTGGATGCTCACGCGCCAGGGCGATCCGCGCCGCGAGCAGATTGCGCAGTCGCGGCATCCGCGCGGAGCCGGCGGGCAGTAATGCGTCTTTAACAGCGGCCTCGCGGCCTGGCGCCGGTTGCCCGCACCGGATGCTGGCTTCTTCGACCTTCGACGCTGCTCGCCGGCTCCGGATGTGGGCGTCGACGGTTGGCGCCGGCCGCTGACTTCGACCGTTGGCGCCCGTCGCCGGCTTCGGATGTAGGCACCGGTCATTCGCTCGCAAAGTTCGTCCCGAAAGCTCGCTCCAGTCGCCGGTACCACCGCACAGACTCTGGCTCCGGTTCAGACGACTCGTCGTCGCCCGTTTGAGCCGCGCCGGCCGTATTCGTGCGGTTCGAATGGCTCGTGCCGCCCTGTTTGGCCGACCCGCCCGAACTGCCCGAGCCGCCGGGCTCCCCGGCGCCGCTCATCAGGCTCGGCACGCGCAGGCCCATCACGGTGGCCTTGAACCGATGCCGCGCGTGCCGGTGTTTCGCCGAAAATTTCATCGTGGATGCTCCTTGGTGGCTTGTGGGAGCACGCATGGCCCGCGTGCTTTCCGTTCCTCGTGGATGTCTCTCTCGATCGATACGCTGTGGCCTCGCGCAACCCATCGCCTCGCGGGCTTACGCGCTCATGCGCTCATGCGCGCGAAGTTCGCGCTCGCGAAATCCCAGTTGATGAGTTTCGCCATGACGTGTTCGAGATACTCGGGCCGGCGGTTCTGGTATTGCAGGTAGTACGCGTGCTCCCAGACGTCCACGGTGAGGAGCGGCACGAGTCCGTGGGCGAGCGGCGTGTCCGCGTTGGCGGTCTTGATGACGGCGAGCTTGCCGCGCTGCGCCACGAGCCAACCCCAGCCGCTGCCGAACTGCGAGGCGCTCACGGCGGCGAGCTTCGACGTCACCTGGTCCACCGAACCGAAGTCGCGCACGATGGCCGCGTTCAGCGCCTCCGACGGGCGCGTCGGCGACGGGCTCAGCGACTGCCAGTAGAAGTTGTGATTCCACGCCTGGGCCGCGTTGTTGAACACGGCCTCGTGCTCGGGTACGCCATAGCTGCCGACGATCAACGCTTCGAGCGATTGCCCCGCGAACGGCGTGTTCGGCGTGAGCTTCGCGAGGTTGTCGAAGTAGCTGCGGTGGTGCTTGCCGTAGTGAAACGAAACGGTCTGTGCGGAGATCACGGGCTCCAGTGCGTTCTCGGCGTAAGGCAGTGGCGGCAGCGTTTGCGGCGATGCGCCCGATATGACCGATGCTGCCGATGCGACCGCAGTGCCGCCCACGTGCGCGGCGCCGCCCGGTGTCTGCGCGGCGGCCGTACCCGCCGTACCCACGAGCCCCGCCGCGCTGCCGATTCCGGCGAGCGCGAGCCCGGCCCCGCTGGCGGCAGTTTTCGTGAGGAAGGCGCGGCGTGCCGCGAGCGTCTGTTCGTTCATGGAAACCTCGAATGGGAGTGGAGCGGGTTGAGCGAATAGGGATCGCCACCCGAAAACAGCTGACTCCCTCGGGTTGTTCCATTGTGCGCCGCCGATTTTTCGGGAATATTTCGCGCGCCCGATGGAATAAGCGCCAGGTCTCGCGTGTTCCGCCGCGCCGCGGGCATACCCCTTGCTGAACGTCGGTGGCAGGCTGCATGCGCTGCAGAGGCGTTGCGCGTGCGGTGCCGCTTCAAGCTGCTTCTATCTGTATTCCCACTCTTTGAGGAGTTCGACTGATGTCCGACACACTTCAAGGTTGCAAGGTGGCCGTGCTGGCCATGGACGGTTTCGAGCAGGCAGAACTGGTCGAGCCGCAGCGCGCGCTGGCAGGCGCGGGCGCAACGGTGCACGTGATCTCCGCGAAGGCCGGCAAGATCCAGGGGTTCAAGCACGTCGACAAGGGCGATAGCGTCGCCGTCGACAAGACCTTCGACACTGCGAAGCCCGACGAGTACGACGCCGTGGTGCTGCCCGGCGGCGTGGTGAATGGCGATGCGATCCGGCTGATACCGCAGGCGCAGGCCTTCGTGAAAGCCGTGGACGCCGCGAAGAAGCCCGTCGCCGTGATCTGCCACGGCGGATGGCTGCCCGTGTCGGCCGGCATCGTGAAGGGCCACACCATGACGAGCTGGCCTTCGCTGCAGGACGACATCCGCAACGCGGGCGCCACGTGGGTGGACAAGGAAGTCGTGGAAGACGGCAACTTCATCACGAGCCGCAAGCCCGACGACCTGCCTGCGTTCAACAAGGCGCTGATCGCCCGGCTTTCGCAGCAGCATCAGCGTGCGTGAGTCTTCAGCGTGAGTCTTCAATGAGCGCATTCGCCGGGTGCATTGCCGACCCGGCCCCTTCGTGCGGAGATGCCCGAGATGAACATCCGTTTTCCCGATGAGGCACCGGTTTTCGACGGTTCCGCCCTGGCGCTGCGGTTCGTGGCCGAAGTGGACGGTGAGCCGGTGGTCTGCTCGGTGACGGCCGAGGCGCTCGAAGACCATTTCGGCGCGCGCTCCGTGCTGGAAGCCGAGCTGGTGGGCGCGTTCCAGCGTGGCCGCGAATCGATTCATCGCGTCTGCTGCGACGCGCTCGAACAGACCGGCGGCGGGGGCGCTGCACTGCACAGCGGGCTCTTTCGCATCGAGCGGAACTGAGTGCGTGCTAGCGGTGCGGGTAACAACGGGGTGGGGCGCGGCCGGGCATTGCATATGCTGTAAATCTCTACATGCGATTCACGATGCGGACTGCGATGCCCGCTCGAATGCGGGCCCGGATGCAGGCAGGCCTTGAACGCACGCCTCAATGCAGGCCGCGACTGTACGTCTTGAACGCGCGCCTTGAATGCATGCGTCAATGCAGGCGTGAACGCAGGCCTCAATGCAGATCTTTAATGTACGTCTCAATGCAGGCTCAATGCAGGTTAAAGCGCAAAGGGGGACGCCATGTCACTGATCGTCGCCGGCCGTTTCACCACCTTTCCCGCCGCCGAGGCTGCCGCCCAGCGGCTTTTCGACCACGGCTTCATCGAAGAAGACGTGTCGCTCTTTTACGTGAACCCGGGCGGGCAGCACGCGCGCTTTCCCGTGGGCGGCGACGAGTACGCCGACCCGCAGGCCGCGCAAAGCTCGAAGGGCGCGGGCAAGGGCGTCGTCATCGGGTCCGTGATCGGGGCCGCGGTAGGCGTGGCCATTTTCAGCCTGTTCGCCGCGCCCGTGATCATCTGGATCGCCGCCGCGGGGGTGGGCGCTTATGTCGGCTCGCTTGCGGGCGCGATGTCGCACACGAGCGGCGGCGGCAAACGACGCGAAACCGTACACGGCGGCTCGCATCCTTCCGGCGTGCTGCTCGCCGTGCACGTCACCGCGGAGAACCAGCAGGAGGCTGCGCGCCTCTTGCGCGAAGGCGGCGCCGAAGAGATCGAACGTGCAAACGGCCGCTGGCAGCAGCGTCGCTGGGTCGATTTCGATCCCACGCACGCGCCGCAAACCATGCAGACGGCGCAAGACTCGCGCGTTTGAGGCAGGGTCAAAGCAGATCCAAAGCCGGTTCAAAGCGCATTCAAAGCCGGACGCCGGGCGTGCTCCACGTGCGCCGATGCCGGCGCGTTCGGGGTGATCGGAGAAGGGCGGCGCGCGTTGCCCATTCTCGCAAGGAGGCGTTCACATGGCTGACGTCATGGCAGTGCTCAACGATCTCGTCGAAACGTCGAAAGACGGCGACCGCGGCTTTCGCAAGGCCGCCGAAGACGCGCAGAGCGCCGAACTAAAGGCCCTGTTTCTCGACCGCGCCGACCTCTGCGCACGCGGCGCGCGCGAACTCCAGGACGCCATTCAGGGCATGGGCGGCAAGCCGGGCACGGGCGGGTCGCTCGTCGGCACGTTGCATCGCGGCTGGGTCGACGTGCGGCTTTCCATTCGAGGGCGCACGGACCGCGGCATCCTCGCCGAATGCGAGAAAGCCGAGGACGTCGCGAAAGAGCGTTACGAGGCCGCGCTCGCGGCCGACCTGCCCGACGACGTGCGACCCGTCGTTAAGCGTCACTACGACGTGTTGATACGCACGCACGAGCGCATCCGGGCGCTGCGCGATGAGGCGTCAAGCTAGCGGAGCCGAACCGGCAGCCTGCTGTTCGCCGCACGGAACCCGGCGCGTGGAGCTTCCCGCATCGGCGGCAGCGGCAGCGGCGTGTCGGCGACATCGGCATGGCGGCGGTAGCGGCATAGCAACGGCATAGCAACGGCATAGCAACGGCATAGCAACGGCATAGCAACGGCATAGCAACGGCATAGCAACGGCATAGCAGCGGCATAGCAACGGCATAGCAACGGCATAGCAACGTAGCGGCATCGAGCCCATGACCCGTGCCGCCGTCCGTCATCAATCCGACGCCGACACCTTCAGTTCATTCTTCACCACCTTCACCCCCGAGAGTCCCTGTGTGACTTCGGACGCAGCCGTCCGGTCGCCCGAGGTAGGCACGCTGCCTGTGAGCCACACCACGCCGTTGCGCGTCTTCACGTGGATGTGCGAAGACTTCACGTTCTTGCTGAGCAGGCTGGCCTTCACCTTCGTCGTGATGGTGGCGTCGTCGAGCCGCTGACCCATCGTTTCGGACCCGGCGGGCGGTGCCGAGCTTTCCTGCGCGCTCACATTGAGCGCGAAGAGGGCGCAGGCGGTACAGGCGATCACGCTGACGGACTGAATCATTGGAGAGATTTTCATTGTGCGTTCCTCCCGGAGTGCTGAACTGGCAGTCACCTTTACCGCAAGCCGCGTGCCGCGCCGCGGCATGTCATGCGCCCGCAGCAAGCCTTACCGGCGCAACGCCGCGCGGCCCGTGCCTTTGGCGTTTTCCGCCCATGGCGCGCTGCGCGATGCGGCGTCCCGCACGCCGGCGCACGCTTCTTGCCAGACGTTTGTAAAAAGCGCGATGCCGCACACACGTTAGCAGCCGTCGCGCGCGCGCCAACGCTTTACGGAACAACGCATTGCCTGCACTGGTATAGCAGTTGCTTTAAAGAGGCCTGTCATCGATATGACTCACTCAGGACTGCCATGCCGCCTTCAATTGAGCTACGTACAAGACAACACCTCGCCCTCACGCCCCGGCTGCAGCAATCCGTACGGCTGTTGCAGCTGTCGTCGCTCGAGTTCCAGCAGGAGCTGCGCAACGCGCTCGACACCAATCCGTTTCTCGAATACACGCCCGCGCCAGGCGAAGACGGCGACACGCCGCCCCCCGCCCGCGAGGACGGGCTCGCGGCGCCTGCCGAGCTGCCGGCTTCCACCGACATGCCGGGCGTCGCCGAAGAGTCGGGCGCCGAGCGCACCCTGCAGGACGAACCGGCTGGCGGCTATATGGCCGACGCGCCCGAGCGCATGGGCCTGCGCCGCAGCAACCAGGACGACGACGGCCAGGGCTCCGATCCCGCGGACTGGGTTCGCATGCAGCCCACGCTGCGCGAGCAGTTGCACGAGGCACTGCGTCTCTATCCGCTGGGTCCGCGCGACCGCGAAGCGGCCCGCATCATCATCGAAGCCCTCGACGACGATGGCTATCTACGCCAGGACCTGGACGAACTCGCCGCGGTGGCGGACTTCGCGCCGCCGCTCACCGAAACCGAACTCGTGATCGCATTGCGGCTCGTGCAGTCGCTCGACCGGCCGGGCATCGGCGCGCGCTCGCTCTCCGAATGCCTCACGCTGCAGCTCGATGCCATGCCGGCCACGACGCCGGGCCGCAATATCGCACGCGAGATCGCGGCTCACCATCTCGAACGGCTCGCACGTCGCGAACAGGCGGAACTGCAAAAGCAGCTGGGCTGCGATGCCGACGCGCTGCGCGTGGCCTGCGCACTCGTGCGCAAGCTCGACCCCAAGCCCGGCAATCACTACGGCCGCGCCGAAGACAGCTACGTGGTGCCCGACGTGATCGTGCGCCCCGTGCGTAACAAGTGGGTCGTGACGATCAACCCCGCAGTGCTGCCGCGTGCGCGCATCCATCGGCTCTATGCGGAGTTGTTCGCGCAGTCGGCCGGGTCGAGCCATTCGCCGCTCGCGCAGCAGTTGCAGGAAGCGCGCTGGCTGATCCGCAACGCGCAGAAGCGTTTCGAAACCATCCTGCGCGTGGGCGAGTGCATCGTGCAGCACCAGCGCGCGTTCTTCCAGTACGGCGAAATCGCGCTCAAGCCGCTCGTGCTGCGCGACATCGCCGAGGAACTGGGCCTGCACGAATCCACCATTTCGCGCGCCACGGGCAACAAGTACATGGCCACGCCGCGCGGCATCTTCGAGTTCAAGCACTTCTTCCCGCGCGAACTCGAAACGGAAAGCGGCGGCCGGTGTTCGGCGGCCGCCGTGCGGGCACTGCTCAAGGAAATGATCGAGGCGGAAAACGCGCGCGAGCCGCTGTCGGATGTGGCGCTCGCGAAGATGCTGGCCGATCAGGGCGTGATGGTGGCGCGGCGTACCGTCACCAAGTACCGCCGGCAGATGAAGGTGCCGCCGGCGGATTTGCGGCGCAATCTGTAGGCGGAACGTGGAGAGTTAGAGGCGCGGCGCGTTGCGTTGCGCAAACGCGTTATCGGGCAAGAGGCCGGCGCGCCTGGCGTCTGCGGAGCCCACGAGGGCCGCTTGCGCGGTTGTTTGCGGCCGGGCTCCACTCTTCGCCGCTGGCAGAGGGGCTTCGGTTGGTCCTCAGTTGGCCTTCAGTCCGCTCTATCCGCCCTCAGTCCGCCCATTCCTCCGGCAACCCCTGCGTGAGCGTCGAGACGAAACGTGCCGTCTCGGCCTCGCGCGGCCGCGTGAAGACGTCGCGCGCGGCGCCCGCTTCCACCACCACGCCGCCTTGCAGGAACACTACGCTGCGCGCAATCGACGCCGCAAGCCGCAGGTCGTGCGTCGCGATCAGCATGGTCATGCCTTCGCGCGCGAGTTGCCGCAGCACGTCCACCACTTCAGCCGCGAGGCCCGGGTCGAGCGCCGATGTGGGCTCGTCGCAGAGCAGCACGTCGGGCGAGGGCGCCAGTGCCCGCGCAATCGCCACGCGCTGTTGCTGCCCGCCCGAGAGCGTCATGGGCCAGGCATCCGCCTTGTGATCGATACCGACCTTCGCGAGCAGGTCCAGCGCGCGCTGTCTGGCGCGCTCGCGGTCCCATTTCTGCACGGTGATAAGGCCTTCCATCACGTTCTCGATCACGCGCAGATGCGGGAACAGCTGGAAGTTCTGGAACACCATGCCGGTGCGCCGGCGCACGCGCAGCACGGCTTCACGCGCGGGCTTGCCGCCGCGCGTGAAGGCGATGCGTTCGTCGCCGGCTTCGAGCGTGCCCGCGTCCGGAATTTCGAGCAGGTTCACGCAGCGCAGCAGCGTACTCTTGCCGCTGCCCGACGGTCCGATGAGTGCCGTCACCGTGCCCTGTTCGAGCGCGAGGTCCACGGGCTTCAACACCTGGTGGTCGCCGAAATACTTTTCGATTTTCTCGAGCCTGATCATCACTGACCCTGAAACACTGCATGTTGACCGAAGCGCCGTTCAAGGCGCACCTGCGCCGACGAAAGCACGGAACTGAACACGAGATAGATGAGCGCGGCCTCGGTGTAGAGCACGAGCGGCTCGTACGTGACCGACGCAATGCGCTGCGCGGCCTGGAAAATCTCCGGCACCGTGAGCACGGCGGCAAGCGACGTGTCCTTCACGAGCGAGATGAACGAGTTCGACAGCGGCGGCAGCGCCACACGCGTGGCCTGCGGCAGGATCACGCGGCGCAGCGCCTGGCTGCGCGTCATGCCCATGGAGTAGGCGGCTTCCCACTGCCCCTTCGGAATGGACTCGATCACGCCGCGAATCACTTCGGAGTTGTACGCGCCCACGTTGAGCGTGAAGCCGATGATGGCCGCTGTGAGCGGATCGAACACGATGCCCACGTTGGGCAGGCCGTAGAAGATCACGAAGAGCTGCACGAGCAGCGGCGAGCCGCGAATGAGCCACACGTAGAAGCGCACCACGGCCACGGCCCACTTCGGGCCGAACAGCCGGACGAGCGCCGCCACGAAGGCAAGCGCGAGCCCCAGTGCGAACGAGATCAGCGTGAGGGGAACGGTGAAGACGAGCCCCGCGTAGAGCAGGGGCCACAGGGAGTCTGCCATCAGGTGCAGCGTGGCGGGCATGGTGCGGATTCGCTCCTCTCTTGTTCGTTGCTCCAATGCAGACGGGCCGTGCGTTGGCGGCACGGCCCGTCATGCGCTCAGTGTTGGGAGCTTACTTCGAAACGTCCTTGCCGAAGTACTTGTCGGCAATCTTCTGGTAGGTGCCGTCGGCCTTGAGCTCCGCGAGCGCCTTGTTCAGCGCGGCCTGCAGTTCGGGGTTGCCCTTGCGGATCAGGATGGCGGACTTGTCGCTGTCAGGCGAATCGTCGATGGCGACGATCTTCACCTTCGCATCCGGGCGGTGCTTCTTGAAGTCGAGGAACGAGAGGCTGTCGTTCACCGTGGCGTCCACGCGGCCCGAGGTGAGCAGGTCGATCGATTCGTTGAAGCCCTGCACCGGCACCACTTCGGCGCCGTTGTCCTTGGCGATCTTGCCGAAGTTGCTGGTGAGCGTGTTGGCCGACTTCTTGCCCTTCAGGTCTTTGAAGCTCTTGATCGTGGTGTTGTCGGCACGCACGATGAGGGCCGCGTGCGAGGCGATGTACGGGTCGGAGAAGTCGTACTTCTCCTTGCGCGCCGGCGTGACGGACACTTCGTTGATCACGGCGTCGTAGCGCTTTGCATCGAGGCCTGCAATGAGGCCGTCCCACTTGCCTTCCACGAAGTCGGCCTTGACGCCGAGCTTCTGCGCCACGGCGCGTCCAATCTCCACGTCGAAGCCGGTCAACTGGCCCGAAGCATCGTGAAACGTGAACGGCGCGTAGGTGCCTTCCGTGCCGATCTTGATGGCGCCGGCCGACTTGATCTGGGCGAGGTCGTCGGCGGCGAACGCGGCGGTGACCGCGGCTGCCTGCAGGAGTCCGATCAACAGAAGAGAGCGGATGATTTTCATGTTTGCGTGGCTCCGTGATGAGTAATGTCCCGCGCGCCCGGCCTCTGCAATGTCAGCGGTCGCGCTGGTGGAGCGGACTGTAGCAAAAACCGGTTATTTCCACAAAGCATTTGGTACCTGATTAATATGCCTTGCGGTAATAAAGAAGCGTCCGCGTAGGCGTGGGCGCGCATGCCGGATGCCTGCTTTGGCCGTGAAACCGAATAAAATCCGAGCGTTCGCTCGTATTCAGACCCGCCCGCTTGCGGCTTCGCGGCTTCGCGTCTTCCGTTCGCTCCCTTCGCCACCCCTTGCCATGAACCGTTCTTCGTCCGCTGCCGCGTCCCGTCGAGCCGATCCGCTGGCCCCGCGCAAGCGGCCCGCGCAGCGCCGTTCGGCCGCGACCGTCGAGGCGATTCTGGAAGCGGCGGCGCGCATCCTGGAAACGGCGGGCTTCGAAGGCTATACGACCAATGCCGTGGCCGAGCGCGCGGGTGTCAGCATCGGTTCGCTGTATCAGTACTTTCCGAATCGCGACGCGCTCACGGCCGCGCTGATCGATCGCGAAACCGCCACGCTCGTGGCGGACGTGCAAGAAGCGGGCAAGGCGCCCAGCTGCGAAGGCACGCTGCGCCTGTTGATCCGCGGTGCGGTGCGGCACCAGACGCGGCGGCCCGTGCTGGCTCGCCTGATCGACTTCGAGGAACGCCGTCTGCCGCTCGGTGAGCGTGAACAGCACGTGGCGGACACGATCGTCGCGATTCTTCGGGAGGCGTTCACGCGCGCCGATGCGCCTTCATTGGCCGACCCCGCTACCGCCGCAGCCGACGTGCTCGCGATGACGCGCGGCATGATCGACGCCGCCGGCGAACAGGACGACATCCAGGAAGACAGCGCCGCCGCCGCGCTGGAGCAGCGCGTGATGCGCGCCGTGGTGGGCTACCTGTTCCGGCAAGACGGCCGGTGGCCTGCGCCTTCGGGCGGGCAGAAGACACCCGACCCCGGCGCGCCTACGCCAGCCGCCTGATCAACGCCGCGGCGGCAGCGGGATTACGGACCTTGTGTCCGCTGATCACGTAGAGATATACGTCGCGGTGCTTCGCCGGCAGCGGTTTCGCACCCGCCGTTGCGAGATCGTCCGGCATGCCGCCCGCAGCCCACGTGCGGGCGCGTTCGGCCCAGCGGTCGAGTGCCTTGTCCGTGTAGCCTTCCGGCTCGCCTTCGGCGGTGCCCATGATGCGGGCGTAGACGAACGGCGCGCTCAGATCCGCGATCTGCGGATAGTCCGAATCCCCTGCGATCACCACTGCCGCGCCGTGCTCGCGCGCGAGCGCGATGAACGCCGGCGAGCGGAAGCTCTCGTGGCGCACCTCCAGCGCATGGCGCACCGGCTGGCCCGCCACGCTTGCAGGCAGCAGCGCCAGGAAGGCCGCGAAGTCGTCGGGGTCGAAGGCCTTGGTGGGCGCGAACTGCCAGTTCACGGGGCCCAGTTTCGCCTTCAGGTTCATCACGCCGCTCGCGAAGAATTTCTCGATGGAGGCGCCTGCTTCGGCGAGCACGCGCCGGTTCGTCGCGAAGCGCGGCGCCTTCACGGCGAACACGAAGTTGTCCGGCGTTTCGTCGTGCCACTTCATGAAGCTCTCGGGGCGCTGCGAGCCGTAGTAGGTGCTGTTGATCTCGATGGACGTGAGCACGCGGCTCGCATATTCGAGTTCGCGCTTCTGGGTGAGCCCTTCGGGATAGAAGGCGCCGCGCCACGGCTCGTAATTCCAGCCGCCGATACCGATGCGGATACGCGATTGAGGCGTGTTTTTCATGGGTGGAATGTGCCGCGCAACGGTGGCGCTGCGGCCGTGCTGTAGGAGTGGAGCAGTGTAGCCGAGCCAGGGCGCGGCCCGCATTCGGCTCTTCGGCCCTTCGGCTCTTCGGCCCTTCGGCCCTTCGGCTACCCATCGACGACCCACGTATCGCGACCCCACCGTCCTCGTCGGCCACGCGCCAAAAGGTAACTTGA
Organism: Paraburkholderia sp. SUR17; assembly: GCF_029536165.1. NCBI lineage: Bacteria > Pseudomonadati > Pseudomonadota > Betaproteobacteria > Burkholderiales > Burkholderiaceae > Paraburkholderia > Paraburkholderia sp. SUR17. The sequence goes on along the minus strand of NZ_CP120509.1, from coordinate 1,678,387 downwards.
CCCACGTCAACCCCCGCCGGCCGCCAGCACCGATCATGAACGCATGAGTGGTGTGCCTGCGCGTGTCATGCATCGAAAGATCGCACGCGCGCAGGCGCAGCGAGCTTCACGGCACGAGGTCAGTCATGGACGATTCAGCACACGATGGGGGAACACCGTTCGCCTTCAGGCGGCTTCTGGTCGCAACAGAAGGCGGCAGCGGACTGCGGCCGCTCACGCGGTTCGCGCTGCGGCTCGCCGCCGCGGATGCACGCGTGCGGCTCACGGACGTGGTCTGCAATCCCGTCACGCTTTTCCCGACGCTGATGCTCAGTTATCCCGACTGGGACGACGCGCATCGGACCATGGTGTACGGGGCGCACGCGGCGCTCTGCGATGCAGCCCGCGAGTTCGCGCACGGAGGTGTCGTGCCCGAGGCCGATCTGATCGATCTGTCGGCCGGCCGCACGAATGCACCCGACGCGTTGCGTCACGCCGCGGCGGCGTGGGGCGCGGACCTCGTCGCCGTCTCGGCGCATCCGCACGGGCACCGCTGGGCGTGCCGGCTCGACCCCGAAGAAGTGGCCGCAGGCACGCATTGCCCGGTGCTTTACGTGCCCGCACAACGGCTGGCCGGCGACGATCTGAAGCTCGAGCGCGTGCTCGTGGCCGTGGACGGCAGCGACACGTCGCTGCTCGCGCTGCGTATCGCCCTGGCGGTGACGCCGCCGCAAGCCGAACTGCGCGCCATCCATGTGGCCGACCGCGCCCTCGGCGTGCCGAGGCGCTGGCGCGAGGCCATCGTGGACGAAGAGGGGCGCCGCGCGTTGAAGGCGGCCGCGGCGCTGATCGAAGGCTGCGGGCGCATGGCGCCGGTCGGCAGCATCGAAACCGGCGACACCGACGACGACGTGCCCAGCGCGATCACGCGCGAGGCGAAGCAGTGGCACGCCGACCTCGTCGTGATCGGCTCGCATGGCGGGCGCGGTCCCGGCCACTGGATGGCGGGCAACGTGGCCGCGCGCGCGTTGCGCGACACGCCCTGCGCGGTGCTGGTGTGTCCGCCGACGAGCGTGGCGCAGGCGCATGCAGTCGAAGCGCGCGCGGGCACCGCCAGCGCAGCCGAAGCGGAGTCGCCCGCTGAAATACCGGGCGAAGCCCCGAGGGCCGTCCAGCCCACCGTTTTCCTGTAGTGCCAGCAGTCCTGCGCGCCGGGCGCATGCATCAACAAAGAGACAGAGGTGAGTCATGTATCAAAAGATTCTGGTGGCGGTTGACGGTAGCGAATCGTCCAAACGCGCGTTGAACGAGGCGGTCCGCATGGCGTCGCTCGGCAAGGGCAGCGTGCATTGCGTCTACGTGGTGGACAAGTCCGCGCTCTTCACTTACGCGGGTTACTACGACCCGGTCGCGCTGCTCGACGCGTTTCGCCGCGACGGCACCGAAGCGCTCGAAGCCGCCGGCAAGGCGGTAGCCGCCGCAGGCCTTGCGGGCGACACCGAACTCGTGGAAACCGAAAGCGCCGGCGACGACGTGGCGGCCTGCCTGCAGCGCTGCGCCCAGCGTTACGGCGCCGAACTCGTGGTGATGGGCACGCACGGCCGGCGCGGCGTGCGGCGCGTGGTGCTGGGCAGCGTGGCCGAACGCTTCCTGCGCTTCTCGACCTGCCCGGTGCTGCTCGTGCGCAGCGACGACGTGGAAAAGGCGGCGGCGAAGTCATGAGCTACATCGGTAAGGCACAGCGGCTATTCAACGGACCCAAAGACGGCGCGAAGCACGGGGAGCGAGCCATGGTGCGCAAGGAGTATCGGATCGTTCTCGCGGCGATTGCCGTGTTCACAGCGTTGGCCGGCCTCGGCTTCGTCATTCACGGGCTGCTGTTCGAGGCCGGCGCGTCGTTTCGCTATGGCATGGCGGCCGTCGTGGTGGGGATCGCGGGGTTCGTCATGCTGCTCAACCCCACGCCGAAGGACGACGCCTGACACGCCATACGCGATGAAACGAAGCCGCAGGAGCACCACGACATGAAGGGAATCTTGCGGCTGGCGTTCAAGCTGCTCGTGAACGACAGCGCGAAGTTCACCGCGCTGATCGTCGGCATCACGTTCGCCGTGTTCCTGATGGTGCAGATGACCTCGCTGTTCTCGGGCGTGCTGAACCGCTCGTCGGCCACGGTCATCAACGTGGGCGCGAAGGTCTGGGTGATGGACCCGGCGGTGAAGACCATCGCCAACAGCATCGGCATGCCCGACTACGTGCTGGACGCGGTGCGCAGCATAGACGGCGTGAAGTACGCCGTGCCGCTCTACTCGGGCGGCGCGCTCGTCAAGCTGCGCGACGGCACCTACCAGGCGGTGACGGTGATCGGCCTCGACGACACGAGCCTCTACGGCTGGCCGCGCATGAAGACGGGCCGCATCGAAGACATCTACGCGGAAAACGGCTTCATCGCCATCGACGACGCCGAGTTCGTCAAGCTCAACAACCCCACGCTCGGCACCGACTTCGAACTGAACGACCACCGCGGCAAGATCGTGGGCATCGCCACCGTGTCGAGCAGCGGCCTCTTCGGCACGCCCACGCTCTACACCACGTACACGCGGGCGGTCGAATACATTCCGTCCGCGCGCTACACGACCTCGTACGTGCTCGTGGAGCCGAAATCCGATGCGGACATTGCCCACATTCAGGCCGTGGTGAAGTCGCTCGGTTACGTGGCCTACACCAAGGAAGAGTTCATGCAGCGCATCTCGCGCTTCTACAAGTACGAGACGGGGCTCGGCACCAACATCTTGCTGATGACGGTGATCAGCTTCATCGTGGGGCTCTCCATTTCGGGGCAGACGTTCTACACGTTCATTCTCGAAAACCTCGAGAAATTCGGCGCGCTCAAGGCCATCGGCGCGAAGAGCCACGAACTGGTGGGCATGATCCTGTTTCAGGCCACCTTCACGGCGCTGACGGGCTACGGCCTCGGCGTCGGGATCTGCGTGGGGCTCATCAGCCTCGTGCGGCTGCGCATTCCCGGCTACGCGGCGCTCATCACGTACTTCAACCTGTTGCTCGCGTTCGGCATGGTCGTGGTGATCGCCGCGCTGTCGAGCTACCTCGGCGTGCGCCGCGTGCTGCGCATCGAGCCGTTCGACATCTTCCGCGGCTAGGTGCAACGCCATGCCCAAACTCGCGACCCTTCCGAAGCTCGCAATCGACGCACACGGCGTGGACAAATGGTTCGGCGAAGGCGAGGCGCGCACGCGCGCGCTCGCGAACGTCAGCATGCAGGCGCGCTACGGCGAGATGCTGCTGATCGTGGGACCGTCGGGCAGCGGCAAGACCACGCTCCTGAGCGTGATCTCCGGCATCCTGCGGCCCGATGGCGGCGACGTGGTCGTGGACGGCGTGGACCTCTGGAAGCAGCCCAACGACGCAATCGCTGACTTTCGCCTGAACCGCATCGGCTTCGTGTTTCAGGACTACCACCTGTTCCCGCGTCTCACCACCGCGGAAAACGTGGCGATTCCCCTGATCCTCAAGCGGCGCCCCTGGGACGAAGCCATGACCGAGGCGCGCAAGTATCTCGACATCGTCGGCCTTGGCAACCGCGCGGGCATTGCACCCGTGAAGCTGTCGGGCGGCGAGCAGCAGCGCGTGGCGATTGCGCGCGCCGTGGTGAGCCAGCCCGACATCCTGATCTTCGACGAGCCCACGGCGTCGCTCGACGGCGACACGGGCCGCTCGATCATCGACTTCGTGAAGCACCAGGTGCTGAGCGACACGCGCTGCATCGTGATCGTCACGCACGACAGCCGCATCTTCGACTACGCGGACCGCATCCTGCGCATGGAGGACGGCCAGCTCAAGGGCATTGAAATGGGAGGCGGGGAGTGAGGCAGAAGCTCTTGTTCGCGGCGGCTTTCGTGGGCTTCGTGGCCGCCATGATCGCGGCGTGGGTGTACGGCATCCAGCAGCAGCCGCAGCCGCCCGTCTTCAAACCGGCGTCGAATCCCTACGCGCAGGGCGTGTACGCCGAAGGCATCGTGGAGAGCGATCAGCCCGCGGGCGCGAACGTCAACGTGTATCCGGACGTCTCGGGGCGCGTGACGCGCATTCTCGTGCGCGACGGCGCCGCCGTGAAAGCCGGCGACGTGCTGCTCACCATCGACGACACCGTGCAGCGCGCTACGGCCGAGCAACTGGCGGCGCAGGCGGACGCGGCCCAGGCCATGCTCGACGAACTGCACGCGCAGCCGCGTCCCGAAACGCTCAACGTGGCAAGCGCCCAGGTCACGGCCGCTGCCGCCACGCTCAAGACCGCTGAAGACCAGTACGCGAAACAGCAGCGCGCACATGACATCGACCCGAAGGCCATCAGCCGCGACGCGCTCGACAACGCCGCGAACGGCGTGAAAGTGGCGCGCGCGAACCTGGACGTGGTGACGAAGCAATACCAACTCACGCGTGCGGGCGCCTGGACGTTCGACGTGCGCAACCAGGAGCGCCAGGTCGTGGCGCTGCGCAAGGCCGCGGCGGCGGCCGGCGCGCTGCTCGACCGCTACACGCTGCGCGCGCCGGCAGACGGCGTGGCGCTCGCCGTCAATGCCGCGACGGGCGGCTACGTGTCGTCGCAGGGCGTCTACGAGACCTATTCGCAGGGCTACGCGCCCGTCGTGGTGCTCGGCACGCCGTCGAACCGGCTCAACGTGCGCTGCTACGTGGACGAGATTCTCATCAACCGGTTGCCGGATGCGAACACCGCGGCCCACAAGCTGAAGGCGCGCATGTTCGTGCGCGGCACCCAGGTGGAGGTGCCGCTCGAGTTCGTACGCATCCAGCCTTACGTCACGCCGAAGATCCAGCTTTCCGACCAACGCACCGAGCGCGTGGACGTGCGCGTGCTGCCGGTCATTTTCCGCGTTGCGCCGCAGAACGCCGTGCGGCTTTATCCGGGACAACTCGTCGATGTGTACATTGCTGCCCAGTAGGCGCGCGCGCTTTGCGCTCGCCGCCTGTTTCAGTGCGCTTGCGCTTCAGGGCTGCATGGTGGGCCCGAATTTTTCGAAGCCCGGCACGCCGCACGTGGACCGCTATCTGCCCGGCGAACCGCTGCCCGCCACGCTCACCGCGGCCGGCGCCGCGCAGACGTTTTCGCCCGGCGCGCCGCTGCGCGACGACTGGTGGACGCTGTTCCAGTCGAAGGCCATCGACGCCGCCGTCGACGAAACGCTCACCGGCAACGCGACGCTCGCGGGCGCTCAGGCGTCGCTGCGGCGCAGCGAGCACGAACTGCGCGCCGGCGCAGGCGTGTTCTTCCCGCAGGTGGATGCCGGCGCCAGCGCCCTGCGCGAGCGCTACGTCGGCGCGCGTCTGGGCAGCGGCGCCGCGCCCACGATCTTCAATCTCTTCACGCTGTCGGCGAGCATCAGCTACGCCCTCGACATCTGGGGCGGCGAGCGGCGCGCCGTGGAAGGGCTCGCGGCGCAGGTCGATGCCGACCGCTACGCCCTCGTCGCCACGTGGCTCACCCTCACTTCGAACGTGGTCAACGCGATGATCGCGCGCGCGGCCTACAGCGACGAGATCACGGCCACCCAGGAAATGATCGGCCTCGTGGACGAACAGATCGCGCTCACCAAGGCTCAGTACGAGGCCGGCACGGCGGCGTGGACGGCGGTGCTCACGCTCGAAAACGAGCGCGCGACGCTGCAGGCCTCGCTGCCCGCGCTCGCGCAAAAGCGCGCGCAGACCGAACACCTGCTCGCCACGCTCGCCGGCATGCTGCCTGCGGACTGGCAGGCACCGCCGGTGTCGCTCAGCGACATCGCGCTGCCCGCCACGCTGCCCGAGACCGTGCCGTCCGCGCTTGTCGCGCGCCGGCCCGACATTCTTCAGGCCGAAGCGGCGCTCCATGTGGCGAGCGCGAACATCGGCGTGGCGACGGCGGCGCTGTTGCCTTCTGTCACGCTCTCGGCGTCGGGCAGCTTCAACGGCACGACCGTGCCAACGCTCTTCGGCAGCGCGGGCAAGGCCTGGACGGTGGGCGCCGACGCCACCACGCCGCTTTTTCATGGCGGCTCGCTCTGGTTTCAGCGCGAAGCCGCGAAAGATGCCTACGACGCTTCGCGCGCCGCGTATCAGCAAGTGGTGCTGGCGGCGTTCCAGCAGGTGGCCGACACGCTGCGCGCGCTCCAGCACGACGCCGAGGCGCTCGCGGCGCAGACGCGGGCGGTGGAGTCGTCGTCGGAGGCGCTGCGGCTCCTGAAGGTGAGTTACGAGGTGGGCACCGTCGATTACCTGCAAATACTCATCGCGGACGGCCAGTACCACCAGGCGCGCATTGCCTGGCTCCAGGCGAACGCGCAGCGGCTTCAGGACACCGTAGCGCTCTATGCGGCGCTGGGCGGCGGATGGAACGAGGCGCGATAGGACGGGGGAGGGAAGCGGTGGCGCCCAGGCGTGGCGATGCGAGAGGTGGCACGAGAGGTGGCACGAAAGGTGGCACGAAAGGCGACGCCGTCGCGCACACGGAGCCTGCCTTTGCGCACAGCCGCAAGGGCCGCGACCGACTCCGCCGCGCTTGACTCAGGTCAAGCGCGTGCCGCACACGCCCCCTATGCTGGTTTCAGAGCCACGGCGTGCGAGGCGCGCCGCGGCATGCGACGAACCCTCGCCGGAACGACCCGCCATCCCGGCACCTCCGTCTGAACAGCCCGCTACCCACAGGCCGCGATCATGCAGATTTCCTTTCCTCCCGAGCCCCCCGAGTACGCCGGCCGGGATCTCGTTCTCACGTTCCCCGCCATCGTGGACGACACCTACGTGCAGTGCACGATCACGGCCGAGGCGCTCGAAGACCACTTCGGCGCCGCGTCCCCGCGCGAGGAAGACCTGATCCAGGCGTTCAACGCGAACCGGCCCGCAATCGAACGCGCAGCAAGGACGCTGCTCGGCGAACTGGGCGCGAAGCCCGTGCTGCTGCATAGCGGCTATTTCCGCTTCTACGAATCGCAGGGTTGAAGCGTCCGGTTGAAGCGTCCGACCTCGGCCGCCTCGGGTGATAAGCGAGCGCACCTCAGCGCACGACCGTCATTCGCAGACCCCGTCCAGCATTGACGAGTCCGACGGCACACCGCCCGCGCCAACGGCACGTGGCGCCACCCCCGCAACCGCCCGCAGGCGCGCAAAGAGCGGCGCCCACCATTCGGCCGTCTCGAAGCGCGCCGGCGCCACTTCCGTGTTGAAACGCACGACGAGCGCTGCCTCGTCCGCCGTGAACGGTTCCGCCTGCGCAAGCTGGGCCGCGAGGACGGCGAGGCCCGCATCGGATGCGTCGCGTCCCGTTGCCGAGCGCGTCGTCACGCGCGCTTCCAGACACGTGCGGCTCGCGTCGAAATCGAGCAGAACCACGGGCACGCCGAGCTTGCGCGCCAGCGCGACGAAGCGTGCGCGGTGCGCCTGCTTGAGGAACGTGGCATCCACGAGCGCGGGGTAGCCGGCCGCGAGAATCTGTTCGGCGATGTCGAGCAGATGCGCGTATTCGGCGTCGATGGCCGCGGGCGTGTAGGCGCTGGCCGGCAACGTCCGTTCGACTACCGGTGACAGAGGGCGCGCGCGCTTGCGCTCCGTGTCGCTCGCCACGCGGATCGCGCCGCTCAGCCGTGCGAGCGCGCGGCTTGCCACCGACTTGCCCGAGCCCGAATAGCCGTGGCAGAGCAGCAGAAAGGGCTGGCGCGGGGCCGTCATGCGCATGGCCACCTGCGCGTAGTCGGGTGGGGCCGACGCGCCCGGCGATTGTCCCCGTACGCCGCGCGCCGCGCGCACGGTCTGCGCTTTCAGCCTCGCCACCATGGCTCGCACGAGCGCCCGGTAAGCGAGGTAGAGCGGCATCGGGGCCAGCGCCGCGAAGTCGCCCGTGGCCTGAAGCCAGCGGTCCAGCGCCCGCCGTGCGAGATCGGCGCGGCCATGCGCTTCGAGGTCCATCAGGAAGAAGGCGAGGTCGTTCGCGACATCGTTCCAGCGCAGGGCGTCGTTGAATTCGATGCAGTCGAACATCAGCGCGTCGTGGCCGCGGCGCACGACGTTGTCGAGGTGCAGATCGCCGTGACAGGCGCGCACGAAGCCCGCGGCGCGGCGCGCCTCCAGCAGCGGCGCAAGGCGCGCGAACTGGCTCTCGATCCACGCGTACAGCGCTGCGCCGCCCGGCTCGTCGGTACGTGGTGGCAGCACCGCTTGCACCTGCGCGCGAAGCCGCTCAGCACCGCCGTAGCCGGGATGCGGCGAGCGGCGCGGCGCACGCAGATGCCAGGCGGCGAGCCGGTCTACGGCGCGGTCAATATCCGCGGCAGCCAGCGCGTTTCGTGCGACGAGCTTCGAAAACAGCTGCGATTCGTCGAAGCGGCGCATCTGCACCAGGTAGTCGACCGTGCGGCCGCGGTCGTGGCCGGCAGCAGGCAACGCACACCGACGCCCCGTGCGGACCACCGGCACCACCGCGCGATAGAGCGGCCCCGCGAGCGGCCGGTTCAGCTTCAACTCGGCCTCGCAGCAACGCAGCCGGTCGGCAAGCGAGCCGAAATCCACGAAGCCGAAGTTGACGGGTTTCATCCGTTTGTAGGCGAAACGGCCGGCCAGGTAGATCACGGAGATGTGCGTTTCGACGCGCCGGATGCGTCCCGCCGGATGCCGGTACGTCACGGCGCGGCGCAGGGCGGCGTCCACGGCGCGCGCTTCGTGCCGCGCCTCGCGTGGCACGAAGCGTGTGCCTGTGCGTCGATGAAGCGAGTGCATTGAACGAGCCAAAGACGGACGAGGCAAAGGCTGGCGGCGGCGTGGCATCGTCATGATGGGCAGGGGCTCGGTTCAGTAGCGCAGATAGCGTGCCCGCACGCGTCGAAAGCGTGCGCTGTCGGCGGCTGCGATGGCGGCGGCGGTGTCCACGGCGGCGTCCACTGCGGCGTCGCGCAGGGCGTTGGAGACGAGCGTCGAGCCCACTGCGTCGCGCGTCGCGGCCAGGTCGAAGGTGTCGGGCCAGAGCGCGTGAAGCGTCGCGATCATCGTGAGGCCCACGCGCGCGGGCTCGCGTGCCGGGTTCGCCTTCACCACGCGCACGCCGTGGCACAGCACACCGTGCCAGCGCGATTCGGTGGGCACGAAGTCGATGGGCTCGAAGCGGACGTCGGTCTGCGCCGAGTTCAAGGCGGCCGCCAGCTTCGCACCATCCATCCACGGCGCGCCGATCCATTCGAACGGATGCGCCGTGCCGCGCCCCACGCTCACGTTTGCGCCTTCCAGCAGCGCCACGTCGGGGTACAGGTCGAGCTGCGCGGGCGTGCGCAGATTTGGCGACGGCGGCACCCAGCCGAGTCCCGTGTCGGCGGGGCGCATGGCGCGCGCGTAGCCCGTCATCGGAATCACGCGCAGGTCCGCGCCGATGTGCCGTTCCGCGTTGAAGAGCGCGGCCAGTTCGCCCACGGTCAGGCCCGGCAGCAGCGGCAGCGGGAAGTAGCCCGTGAACGACTCGCGTCCGGCATCCAGCACCGGGCCGCCGAAGCGGTCCGCGCCCTGCGGGTCCGGGCGGTCCAGCACGAAGAGCGGAATGCCGCGCGCGGCCGCGGCTTCCAGCGCGTAGCCGAGCGTGGTCTCGTAGGTGAAGAAGCGCACGCCCGCGTCCTGCAAGTCGAAGACGAGCGCGCTCACGCCGTCGAGCGATTCCGGCGCGAAGCGCTGGCCGCGTCCGTAAAGGCTGTGCACGACGAGCCCCGTGGCGGCGTCACGCGCGTCGGCTACGCGTTCGTCCACGTCGGTGGTGAGGCCGTGCTCGGGCGCGAAGAGGGCCACGAGCCGCATGCCGGGTGCGCGCGCCAGCACGTCGACGGTGCGGTGGCCTTGCGCGTCGAAGCCGGTGCGGTTCGTGACGAGCCCCACGTTGAAACCCGCGAGCGGCGCGAATTGCTGGGCTTCGAGTACGTCGATGCCGGTTGCCACGGGTCCGTACGATGCCGGCAACACGGCCGCGAACGCGAGCGCCGGCGCGGCCCACGGTGCGCGTTGCGCGAGGGCCGCGGCGGAAAGCGGCGCCTGGCGGCTCGCGAGCAGCGACGTGATCTGGTCGCGCAGCGGCCGGGCGTCGCCGCTGTCGTCGGGATGCACGCGGTTGGTCAGGATCACGACGAAACGGCCCGTGGCCAGATCGATCCAGAGCGCGGTGCCCGTGTAGCCCGTGTGGCTCATCGTGCCCACGGCCGGCAGCCGGTCGCGGTTCGCGACGAGCGGCGCGCCCGTTTCCCAGCCAAGGCCGCGCCACGAGCCGGCCCGGCCCAGCGTGTCCAGCGTGTCCGGTGTGGCCATCGCGGCCACGCTTTGCGGCGTGAGCACGCGTACGCCGCCAAGCTGCCCGCCATTCAGCAGCATCTGCGCGAAGCGCGCGAGGTCCGCAGCCGTCGAAAAAAGGCCCGCGTGGCCCAGCATGCCGCCCGCGCGCGCGGCGATGGGATCGTGGACGCGTCCGCGCCGCAGGCTCCCGTGGTCCATCGTCGTGGGTGCCGTGCGGGCAACGTGCGCCGCGTCGGGCAGGAACATCGTGTCGCGCATGCCGAGCGGGGCGAAGACGTGCTTGCGGCACCACGCGTCGAGCGGCATGCCCGACACGCGCGCCACCAGTTCGCCGAGCACGATGAAGTTGATGTCGCTATAGATCACGCGTTCGCCGGGCGGCGTTGCGGGCGTGCTCGCCGCGATGCCGCGCAGCAGCGCGGCGCGGGCTTCGTCCGGGGCGGCGGGCGCGGGCAGCGGTGGGTCGGGCGGCAGCCCCGAGGTATGCGTGAGCAGTTGCCGCACGGTGATGGCGTCTTTGCCGCCCGCGGCGAACGCGGGCCAGTAATGCGCGACGGGCTGATCGAGTTCGAGCCGGCCGCGCTCCACGAGCTGCATGACCGCCGTCGTCGTAGCGATGACCTTGGTGAGCGAGGCGAGGTCGAACACGGTGTCTTCGGTCATCGGCTCGCGCTCGGGCGTGACCATGCGGTCGCCCCAGGCTTCATGCAGCGCGATGTGGGTGGCGTCCCCCGCTACGACCACTGCGCCGGGCACGCGATGCGCGGCGATCTGGCCCGCGACGATCTGCGCAAGCTGGGCGCGGGTGGCGGCGTCGAAGTCGGCTGTGGAAGAAGCCGATGCGGTGAGGGCGGGCGGGGCGGCTTCGGGTGTCGCGGTGGTGGCGGTGGTGGCGGTGGTGGCGGGCGGCGCGGCGTTCCCGGTCTGGGGCTGGGGCTGGGTATCGGCCTGGTTCTCAGCCTGGTTCTCAGCCTGGTTTTCAGCCCGGGTCTCGGCCTGCTTTTCAACCCGGGTCTCACCCTGCGTTTCAGCCTGGCTCGCGCTCGTCAACATCCACAGCGCGGCGAATGCCACGAGCCCCAGGCGCTTCACGAGCGCCGCCGCCATCGCAGCAACGCCCCGCCGCGCATGGCTTCGCGTGGCGCCCGTGTCCCGTCGCACGCGCACCCCGCTCAATGCGGCAACTGCGCCGGATCGTAGTGATTGCGCGGGTTCCATAGCATCCAGCCGTCGGTGTCCGCGCTGTCGGCAGCGTCGGTCTGGGCGCGGACCTCGTCGGCGCCGAACTCGCGGTGGTCGAACGCGTAGTCGCGAAACGCCTGGAGCCACGGACGGAACCGCACGCCCGGCAGCCCGGTGCGCGCCTTCGCTTCGGCCAGCGACCGCCGCACGATCTGCCCCGGGTCCGTGGTCGGTTTCGTGCAGCCAGGCAGGCCCCACGTGAAGCCGGACGGGTAGAGCATAGGCGAGATGTAGTCGAGCGGGCCGCCCAGCAGTTCGAGCTGCTGGCCGATCGCGGTGTCGTCGGTATTCCAGCAGACGTAGCCGAAGATGTCGGCGGCCACGAACACGTTGTAGGGCGCAAGGCGGGCCCGCGCCGCCTGCAGGAAGCCGACGATGGCCGCCGTGCGGTTCGCCTGCGTGTTGGGCTCGGCAAAACGCAGGCCGCTCGCATCGGGAAAGCGCACGTAGTCGAACTGCACTTCGTCGAAGCCGAGCCGCGCGACTTCCTCCGCCACGTCGAGGTTGTGCGCCCACACCGCGTGCGAAGACGGATCCACCCACTGCAGATGCTCGCGGTCGCGCCACACGTGGCCGCTTTCGTCGTGCACGGCGAGTTCGGGGTGGGCGCTCGCGAGCGGATCGTCCTTGAACACCACGATGCGCGCGATCAGATAAAAGCCCTGTTCGTGCAGTTGAGCGACGAGTGCGGCGAAGTCGCGCCGGATGGGCGCGTGCTCCGTCAGTTGCGCGGTGGCGCCAATCGCGTCGCGCGCGGCGCTCGGGTAGGGCGTGAGACCGCGATCGCCTTTCATGTCGATCACGAGTGCGTTGATGCCGTTGCTTTCCTTGAGGCGCACGGCGCCCTCGCGCAGCGTTTCGTTGTTCACGCCGTACACCGAGAGATAGACCGCGCGCGGCCGGAACGGCGTGAGCGCGACCGTCACCGGTTCGCCGCCGGCCGAGGTGGCCTGGCCGCGCAGATACCCGGGTGCACGCGCTTCGACGATGGGCGCGGCGAGCGTGCTGGAAAACGCGCCGTTGGCGTCCGTGTGCTGCGAAACCCCGCCCACGGTGACGGTTGCGCCGGGCACGGGCGCGTGCGTGGAGGCGTCGATCACGACGCCGCTGATGGCGGCAGTCGCGGCGAGTGCGAGGGACGGCGTGAGTGCGGCGACAAAGACCGCGATGAAAGCGGCGGCGAAGGTGGCTGTGAAGGTGGCTGCGAACCTGGCTGTGAACCTGGCTATGAATCCGGCTGTGATTCTGGCTGTGACTCTGGCCGCAAGCGTGGCTGCACGCGCGGCCGCCAGGGTGGCGGCGAGCGCGCCGGGCCTCGCGCCCGCACGGGCGTCGATGCGAGACCCGGCACGACCGCCGGCGAAGCCCCTGTCGAGCACGCCACGAACCCAGGCCAACACGCTCGCCCGCAAAGGCGTCCCCCTTCTGCCAGGTTTGGCCCTCATCGTGCGGACTCCCCGGACGACACCGCGGGCGTCACCGTTTCGCCCAGCAGCCGCGCGAGCACAGCGGGCGTGCAGGCATCCACCATCAGGAAGCGCGGCATGGCGAGGAGCCGCGCGCGAGGCGTCACCTTGTGCGCCTCGAGCGTGAAGGCCGCCTTGTAACCCGCTTCGCCCGCAAGCGTGACGAGTTCCTCGTCGTAGACGCCGAACGGCCACGCGAGCATGTCCACGTCCGTGCCGACCTCGGCCTCTATTCGCTCGCGCGAATGTTTGAACTGCGTGAGCACGAAGCGCCGGAACTCGTCCGGTGCCTGGCGGCGGCGTTCGATGTTGAAGTTCGGATGCCACCACGTGTGTGATTGCACGTCGAAGAGTCCGGTGTCGTGCAGCGTGCGCAGTTGGTTCCACGTCAGCGCATAAGGCGCGTTGGAAACGGCGCTCGGATAGACGAACAGCGTGACGGGCAAATGCTCGCGCTGCACGATGGGCAGCATCACGTCGTAGACGGAACGGTGCCCATCGTCCACGGTGAGGGCCACGGCCTTGAGCGGCAGCGTGACGGGTGGGCTGGCCGGCCCGCCCGCAGATGCATTCGCGGGCGCACGTTTCGCCTCGTCCTGCTGCGCGTGCAGCCACGTCACCACGTCGCGCAGCGGCACGAACTGATAACCGTGCTCGCGCAGGAAGCGCAGCTGCGCCTCGAAGGTTTGTGTGCGCACCGTCATCGAATCTTCCGCCGTTTCGGCGAAGCGGTGATATACGAGAATCGCGACTTCCCGTGTGCCCTGCGGGTCCGGTGCGCTACCCACCGGCGCGCCACCCGCGCCGCCGGCCCAGGCCATGCAGGTCGTCCAGCCAATACCTGCCGCAAACATACGCCACCCCCGTCCGAAAAATTGTTGCATTCAAGCCTCTGCCTGTTCTTTGCCCGCTGTGTGCCTTGCTATGTGCCTCGGTGTGCCTGGGTATGCCCGCTACCGCGTTCTGCCGACGTTTCGTCGATGTCTCATTGCCATGGCGCGCTTGTGCGCACCCGCGCGGCGGTTGCGCGCCCGAATGGCCGGTTCATTGCCGCTTCGGTCAATCGCTATCGGGCAAGCGGCACGAGGCCGCATTTCGCCGCGTTGGACGTATTCGACCCGTCGAGCGCCCTTGCTGGCTTGATCTGAGTCAAGCGGGTCCGCCCCCGTGAAAACGGTTACGCGCCCACGAGAAGCGGCCTTTGGCCGCGCGCGCCCCGCAGCGGCGGCGCGCGCAGCACCGTATCCCCGTAATTCGCGTTTCGCGGCCGTTTGAGCAGGGTGGCGCCCGCTTGATCGGTATCAACATTTGCCAGGGCGTGTGCGCGATGCTGGAGGCCGAATCTCGCGCGTTGCTCACGCGTTCGTTGCTCACGCATTTCTCGCGCCTTGCTCTTCCATTCACGTGCACTTCACCGCGCAGGAGACGCCTCATGAAGTCCGATGCAACACTCAAGCAGGACATCGAACAGGAGCTGTACTGGGACCCCGCGCTCGACGCGCGCAGCATCGAAGTGGCGGTCCACGACCGCATCGTCACGCTGCGCGGCTCGGTGTCGAGCTGCGCGCAGAAGATCGCGGCACAGAAGGCCGCACAGCGCGTGGGCGGCTGCCGCGCGCTCGTGCTCGAACTCGACGTGCCCGAGCCGCCGCCGGGCGCACGTTCCGACGAGGAACTGGCGCAGGCCATCGTCTCGGCATTGAAGTGGCAGGAGGGGCTCGATGAAGAGTCCATCCAGGTCGAGGTGGAGCGAGGCTGCGTGACGCTCTCGGGCGAGGTCGACTGGGGCTACCAGCGCCACGCGGCCGAAATGCTCGTCTCGCGCATGCGCGGCGTGGTGGGCGTGATGAACCAGATCGCGGTGCGCGCGAACGAGGCCGCCGCGGACGTCGGCACGCAGATCGCCGCGGCGCTTGCGCGGCGCGCGCAACGCGAATTCGCGGGCATTGCCATCGACGCGCGCGACGGCATCGTCACGCTCACCGGCACCGTGAGTTCGCTCGCCGAGAAGCGCGCGGCGTGCGGGGCGGCGTGGTCGGCAAGAGGCGTGCGCTCGGTGGTGGACCATCTCAACGTGGCGTGACGCGGGCGCGGCATTGAGCCGTCAGCAGTTTCACCGGTCCGCCGTTGCGCGGCTGGTCAAAGAGGGCATCAAAGCCGGTATCGAAGCCGGTACCGAAGCGCATGCACAGGCAGATACGCAGGCCGATGCCAAAGCAGATAGTCGAAGCAGATATAGAGGAAGAGGACACACATCATGACCCGTTCCACTGAACCCGGCGGCACGAAAATGCGCCGCGACCATCAACCCGGCGCCCGTACCGACGACAGCTACCGTCAGCCGAAGCGTGAGGCAGGCGGAACCACTTGCAGCCAGTGCGGCGCGACCTGTGAAAACGGCCGCTGGACCTGGCGCGCCGCGGCGGACGACGCGCGCCAGATCGTCTGCCCCGCGTGCCGCCGCATTCTGGAAGGCGCGCCCGCGGGCGAGCTCGTGCTCTCGGGCGACTACCTGCAGGCTCACGTCGACGACGTGCTCGGCCTCTTGCGCAACCAGGCCGCGGGCGAGGAAAAGGAGCATCCGCTCGAACGCATCATGGCCATCGATTCCGCCGATGGCCAGGTGGTGGTGCGCACCACGGGCCCGCATCTCGTGCGCCGGCTGGGCGAAGCGATGCTCAGAGCCCACCAGGGCGAACTCACCATCAGCTACGGCGAGAACGAAGCCCTGTTGCGCGGCGCGTGGTCGCGCGGCGCAACGGGTAAATAGGCATCGCAACGAGACCACCGCAACGAGACCACCGCGACGAGGCGGAAAACGGCAGAGGTCCATGGAAAAGAAAAGCGACTACACGGGCGTGCTCATCACGATGACGTTCGTCGCGATCGTCATCGTGCAACTGCTGATGCTGAAGACGACGAGCACCACCATCGCCTACAGCGACTTTCACCGGCTCGTGGCGTCCGCTCAGGTGCAAGACCTTGAAATCGGTCCGACGACGATCGCGGGCACCTTGCGCATGCCGGACGCGGCAGCCGCATTGCCTGCATCCGACGCCGCCGCGGTCAAGGAAGGCGGCGCGCCGTGGCGCTTTTCCACCACGCGCGTGCCCGACGACCACCTGATCGACAACCTCACCGCGGCGGGCATCCGCTATCGCGGCGTGGCGGAGAGCACGTGGCTCGGCTCGCTGCTCTCGTGGGTGCTGCCGCTCGTGGGCTTCTTCCTGTTCTGGACGCTGCTCATGCGCCGGCCAGGCGGTCTGCAGGACTTCACGGGCATCGGCAAGAGCAAGCCGCGCGTCTACGTGCAGAAGGAAACCGGCATCACCTTCGACGACATCGCCGGTATCGACGAGGCCAAGGCCGAGCTTCAGCAGATCGTCGCGTTCCTCTGCAACCCGGAGCGCTACCGGCGCCTCGGCGGCAAGATTCCGAAGGGCGTGCTGATCGTGGGCGCGCCGGGCACGGGCAAGACGCTGCTCGCCAAGGCCGTGGCGGGCGAGGCGGCGGTGCCGTTTTTCTCGATCAGCGGTTCGGCGTTCGTGGAGATGTTCGTGGGCGTGGGCGCCGCGCGCGTGCGCGACCTCTTCGAGCAGGCGCAGCAGAAGGCGCCCTGCATCGTCTTCATCGACGAACTCGACGCGCTCGGCAAGGTGCGCGGCGCGGGTGTGACCTCGGGCAACGACGAGCGCGAGCAGACGCTCAACCAGCTGCTCGTGGAGATGGACGGCTTCCAGCCGAACTCGGGCGTCATCATCATGGCCGCCACCAACCGGCCCGAGATACTCGACCCGGCGCTGCTGCGTCCGGGCCGGTTCGACCGTCACATCGCCATCGATCGCCCTGACGTGACCGGGCGCCGCCAGATTCTCGCGGTGCACGTGAAGCACGTGAAGCTGGCGGCGGACGTCGATCTGGGCGAACTCGCGGCGCGCACGCCGGGCTTCGTTGGCGCCGACCTCGCGAACGTCGTGAACGAAGCGGCGCTGCACGCCGCGGAGCTGGAAAAGCCCGCCGTGGAAATGGCGGACTTCGACGAAGCCATCGACCGCGCCATGGCCGGCATGGAACGCAAGAGCCGCGTGATGAACGAGCACGAGAAGATCATCATTGCGCACCACGAAGCAGGCCACGCGCTGGTGGCGCAAAGCCGCGAGCATTGCGACCCCGTGAAGAAGGTGTCCATCATTCCGCGCGGCGTGGCGGCGCTCGGCTACACGCAGCAGGTGCCTACGGAAGATCGCTACGTGCTGCGCCGAAGCGAACTGCTCGACCGGCTCGATGCGCTGCTGGGCGGGCGCGTGGCTGAAGAAATCGCGTTCGGCGACGTCTCCACGGGCGCCGAGAACGATCTGGAGCGCGCCACCGCGATGGCGCGGCACATGGTGGCGCGCTACGGCATGAGCGAGCGCATTGGCCTCGCCACGTTCGGCGACGCCGACGGCAATGCGCCGTTCCCGTTCGCGCCGGGCGCTTCGGGCGAGCGTTGCAGCGAGAGCACGGCGCAATTGATCGACGAGGAAGTGCGACGGCTGCTCGCCGAGTCGCACGAGCGCGTGATGCGCACGCTGATGGCGCGCCGCGACGCGTTGGAGCGAATCGCACAGCGGCTGCTCGAACAGGAAGTGCTCGATCACGAGACGTTGTTGCGGTTGATTGCGGGTGAAGACGCGAAAGCGGGCGAGAGCGAGGGCGAGGCCGCCGACCCCGCTGGCGCCACCGCCACCGCGACGCCGCCCGCCGCGGAGCTTGCGGCCCAACCCGGCGCTCAATCCGGCGCCCAACCTTACGCGGAACCGGCAAGCGCATTGCCCGCTGAGCCAGCCTCCGGGGCCGCGCCCGAACCGGCCATGGCCAGTTCCCCGAACGAGCCTCACCATGCCGGTCCATAACGCCGATTTCGCCGCGGTGTTTTCCGAGATCGCGGACCTGCTCGAAATCGAAGCGGCGAATCCGTTTCGCGTGCGGGCTTACCGCAACGCGGCGCGCACCGTGGGCGGCTACGGACGCGACGTGGCGCAGATGATCGCCAAGGGCGAGGCGCTGGACGACATCCCGGCCATCGGCACCGACCTCGCCGCAAAGCTGCGCGAGATTGCCGCCACCGGCTCGTGCGCGCTGCTTCAGCGGCTGCGCAAGGAATTGCCGCCCGCCATCGTGGAGTTGCTCGACGTGCCGGGCCTTGGCCCCAAACGCGTGCGCATGCTCCACGACGCGTTGCATGTGGATACGCTGGAGCAGCTTCGCGAAGCCGCGCAGTCGGGCGCCATCCGCACGCTGCCCGGCTTCGGCGAGAAGACCGAGGCGCATATCGGCGAAGCGTTGGCGAGGCGGCTCCAGCATCGCGAGCGGCGGTTCCTGTTGCCGTTCGCAGCGCAATATCTGGAGCCGCTGCTCGCGTACCTGCGCGCGACGCCCGGCGTCGTGCAGGCCGTGGCAGCCGGCAGCTTCCGGCGCATGCGCGAAACGGTGGGCGATCTGGACATTCTTGTGACCGCGCATCAGCCCGCCGCGGTCACGGCGCGCTTCACGCAGTACGACGAGGTGGCGCAGGTGCTCGCGGGCGGCGAGACGCGCGCCAGCATCGTGCTCAAGTGCGGGCTCCAGGTGGATCTGCGCGTGGTGGTGCCGGAGTGCTTCGGCGCCGCGCTCGTGTACTTCACGGGGTCGAAGGCGCACAACATCGCGATGCGCCGCATGGCGCAAGACCGCGATCTGAAGATCAACGAGTACGGCGTGTTTCGCGGCGAGCGCCGCATCGCGGGTACGACGGAAGAATCGGTGTATGCCGCGATCGGGCTGACATGGGTGCCGCCCGAACTGCGCGAAGACCGCGGCGAGATCGACGCGGCGCGCGAAGACCGGCTGCCCGCGCTGGTGGAGCGCAAAGACCTGCGCGGCGACCTGCACGCGCACACCAATGCCACGGACGGCCGCAACAGCCTGCGCGAGATGGCGCTCGCGGCGCGCGAACGCGGCCTCGACTATCTCGCCATCACCGACCACTCGCAGCGCCTCGGCGTGGCGCACGGGCTCGACGCCGCGCGCCTCGCGCAGCAGATCGACGAGATCGACCGCCTGAACGAGACGCTCGACGGCATCGTGCTGTTGAAAGGCATCGAGGTGGACATTCTCGAAGACGGCCGGCTCGATCTGCCCGACGACGTGCTCGCGCGGCTCGACCTCGTGGTGGGCGCGGTGCACAGCCACTTCAACCTTTCGCGCGAGGCCCAGACCGCACGCGTGCTGCGCGCCATGGACCACCCGCACTTCACGATCCTCGCGCACCCCACGGGGCGGCTGATCGGCGAACGCGACGCCTACGATCTCGACCTTGCGCGCGTAATCGCGCACGCGCACGAACGCGGCTGCTACCTGGAACTCAACGCGCAGCCGCAGCGGCTCGACCTGGAAGACGTTGCGTGCCGCGAGGCCGCGCAGGCGGGCGTGCTCGTTTCGGTGAACACCGACGCGCACAGCACCGACGACCTTCGCCATCTCGATACCGGCATTGGCCAGGCACGGCGCGGCTGGCTGACGAAGCGCGACGTGCTCAACACGCGCACGCTCGCACAGTTGCGGCCGCTTCTCGCACGCACGATGGGCAAGGGGCGCGGGCATGGCGCATCCGCGGACGCCGGCGCCAGGTCGGCTGGTCACGCCGCCGCCGTGCCGCAAGACGCTCGCGGACCCCTCCCTGTCACGCGGAGCTGACGTGGTCCGCATGCCGCGCTGCCGTTTCGTGAGGCCGGCAGGCGCCGTGTACCCCGTGTACCTTTACCTCGCGCGTTGCCACCATTGTCCGTATCGTCCGACATGACCCGCCGCCCATCATGACGAGACCGCGAAAGCCCCGCGCCCCCGCCACCCTGACGCTCGACGCGAAGGTCGAACGGCTGCGCGATCCGGCCGCCTGGCCCGAGCGGCCGCAGGCCGTGCAATGCATCGAAACCCATATGTCGTGGGTCTTTCTCACCAACGGTCACGCGTGGAAGCTCAAGAAGCCGGTGCGCTACGAACAGCTGGATTTCCGCACGCTGGAGGCTCGCCGCCACTTCTGCGAGGAAGAGTTGCGGCTCAACCGGCGGCTCGCGAACGGCGTCTATCAGCGCGTGGTGCCGCTCACGCTCGACGCCGAGGGCGTGCTGCGTCCCGGCGGCGAAGGCACCGTGGTGGACTGGCTCGTGAAGATGAAACGCCTGCGCGCGGATCAGATGCTCGACTGGGCGCTCGCCCACCAGACCGCCACGGCACGCGACGCGCGAAACATCGCGGAGCGCCTCGCCGCGTTTCATCGCTCGCTCGCCGCCGCGCCATGGACGCCCGAGACCTACCGAAGCACGCTGCGCGAAGGCATCGACGAAAACGAGCGCGAACTCTGCAAGCCCGCGTTCGGCCTGCCCGCTGACGAGGTGGCCGCGCTCTGCGCGCAGCAGCGCGCAATGCTGGCCAACCACGCCGCGCGCTTCGACGAGCGCGTGCACGGCGGCTGGGTGGTGGAAGGGCACGGCGACTTGCGGCCCGAACACGTATGCCTTGCGCCGCCGGTTGCCGTGATCGATTGCCTTGAGTTTTCGCAGAGCCTGCGAACGCTCGACGTGCTCGACGAAATTGGCTACCTCGCGCTGGAATGCGAGCGGCTGGGCGCGCCCGTTTTCGCGCGGGCATTGCTCAAGGCGTACGGCGAGGCTTATGGGGAGGCGGGCGGCGCGCGCGTCGATGCGGCGCTCGTGAACTTTTATCAGAGCTACCGCGGGGCGGTGCGCGCGCGGCTTGCCGCGTGGCATCTGCGCGAGCGCGCGTTCCGGTCGGGGGCGCAGGCGGTCGTGCATTGGCGCGAGCGCGCGGCGCAATACCTGGCACTCGCGCAACTGCACGCGCAGCGCGGCGCGCGTGCGTTCGCCGAGACGCCTCAGTGCTGCAACAACTCCACGATCGAGCCGCCCGTGTGAATGCGCGCGATGGCCTCGGCGAAGAGCGGCGCGGTATCGAGTACGGTGAGCTTGTCGAGAAGCGCGCCGGGTGGCACGCGCCACGGCGGCACGGTGTCGGTAATCACGACCTGCTCGAACGCCGGTTGTGCGCAGGGGGTGTCGCGAGCGGGTGTCGGTTCGGCGGAGGTGGAGGCGGAACTGCGAATGGGCGCCGGTTCGGTGGAGGCGGCATCGTGAACCGGCGCCGCGGTGCTCTGCGAGCGCGCGCCATCCTGCGAGCCAGCCCGCACGCCCGTGCCCAGCACCTGCGCCGCCGCGCCAATGAAGAGCCCGTGCGTGGCCGCGGCGTACACCGTCCGCGCGCCCAATGCGCGGCAGTCCGCGGCGACGTGCGCAAGTGTGGTGCCGGTGCCGATCAGGTCGTCCACGATCACGGCGCAGCGCCCGTTCACGTCGCCCACGATGGGCTTGCCCGTGACCACGCCGCCCGCCCGCAGCTTGCCCGCGAAGGCGGCCTCCACGGGCCGGCCGAGGTGCGCCGCGAGCCGCAGCCGGAAGTCTTCGGCGCGCCGGATGCCGCCCGCGTCGGGCGACACCACCACGACGTCCTCGTTCGCAAGACGCGATGCGAACCACGCGGCGAAGAGGCCATTGGCCTCCAGATGCTCGGTGCGGCAGCTGCGAAACGCGTTCTGCCAGGCGGCGAGGTTGTGCACGTCGAGCGTGACGATGCGGTCCGTGCCGACCGCTTCGAACAGCTGGGCGACGTAACGCGTGGTGACGGGGTCGCGCGGCTGCGACTTGCGGTCTTTGCGCGCGTAGGCGAGATAGGGCACGACCGCGCAGACGCGCGCGGCCGAAGCGTCTTTCAATGCGCCGAGAAAGAACAGCAGGCGGCACAGCTTGTCGTTCACGGTTTCGTGCGCGTCGCCGTAGAGGGAGTACACGACGTAGACATCGCTGCCGCGCACGTTCACGAGGGGGCGCGTCTTGTGCTCGCCGTCTTCGAATGCGCGCTCTTCGTGTTCGCTCAATGCGATGCCCAGCTGCGCGGCGATGCGCGCGCCGAACTCGCGCGTCGCACCGAGCGCGAACAATTTCAGGTCCGTCTGGTCCATCATGAAGATTGCCTCGCTTCGATTGGCCTGCCTGCGCTCGCTGCGCTCACTGCATTGACGCGTTCCTGTTCATGAAGCACTTCGATGTATTCAACGGCGATGCCGACGGCATCTGCGCCCTCCACCAGCTGCGGCTCGAGCAGCCCATGGAGGCTACGCTCGTCACCGGCGCGAAGCGTGACGTGGCGCTGCTGCAGCGCGTCGAAGCCGTGGCCGCGGCGGGAGACTCCGTCACCGTGCTCGACGTTTCGCTCGAGACGAACCACGCGCCGCTCGTCGCGCTGCTCGACCGGGGCGTGGACGTCGAGTTCTTCGATCATCACTATGCCGGCGCCGTGCCGGTGCACGCATTGCTTGCGGCTCATATCGATCCGGCCCCGGACGTGTGCACCAGTCTGATCGTGGACCGACACCTGCGCGGCAAGCACCGCCTGTGGGCCATTGCGGGCGCGTTCGGCGACAACCTCATGGGACCGGCGCATGCACTGGCTGTGCAGGCGAGGCTTGCCGAGCGCGACGAGCAGCAGTTGCGCGAATTCGGCGAAGCCATGAACTACAACGCCTACGGCGACAGCGAGGCCGATCTCATCGTGCCGCCCGCCGCGCTCTATCGCGCCGTGCGCCCCTACGCGGACCCGTTCGAATTCATTGCGACCACCTCGCTCGTGGAGCAGCTTGCCGACAGCCGTCGGCGCGACATGGCGCTTGCGCATCAGCAGCGGCCCGCCGCGGAACTGACGTGCGGCAGCGTCTATGTGCTGCCCGACGCGGCGTGGTCGCGCCGCGTGCGCGGCGCGTTCGCGAATGCGCTGGCGAACGCGGCGCCGCAGCGGGCACATGCGGTGCTTTCCGCGACGCAGTGCGGCGATTTCACCGTGAGCGTGCGCGCGCCCGTCGGCTTGCCCTACGGCGCGGACTGGCTGTGCCGCAGCTTCGCGACAGGCGGCGGACGCATGGCCGCGGGCGGCATCAACAGGCTCGCGCGCGAGCGCTTCGACGAATTCGTGCAGATGTTCCGGCATGTGTTCGAGGCCGCCTGAAACGTGACGTGAGACAAGCCCGTTTGACGCGCGGTTGACTTCCGCCTGCATCCCGCTTGAAGCTGGCTTGGACCGGATTTGAACTGCGTCCGCAGCCGCGTCTGAATCCCGCCTGGGTTTCGCGTTGATCTCGCGGGGGTTTCGCCGGAGTCCCGCTTGAGCCGCTTCGGTCACTCGGCCCCGCGCTACCTCCGGCATTTCATCTGCGGCATCTCACCTGCGGCATCTCACCTGCGACACCTCAACGCGCTGCCTGCACCGCAGGCAGGCCCACTGTCTGCGCGAGGATGGGCAGCTCGTCTTCGTTGAGGCTCAACGCATCGGAAAGCACGCGATGGTTGATCCAGCCCCGCACCACCGTGGCGAGCCCCGCCGATGCGCAATACAGCGACACGTTCTGCGCGATGGCGCCCGCGGCCACGGCGGCGAACGTTTCGCGCTGCGACTGCGGCATGCTGAGCAGCGCCGACATACGGATTACGTAGACGAGATCGAGCGGCGCCGCGCCCACGAAGTCCTGATAGCCCGTCATGTTGCGCGCGTCCACGGCGTGCTTGAGCACCAGCCGGTGTTGCGGCGCGTCGTAGCGGTACACGCCGTTGGGCAGCGCCGCGTAGATGTCGACCTCGTTGAATGCGTGCGCCGAGGGCGCGGTGCGCCCGCCCGTGAGCGGCCGGTTCACGCCGTCCGCGGCCCAGAGCAGTTCGCCGAGTATGGCGGGCGAGAGCGACGTGGGCGCGAACTCGCGCGTGCTCGTGCGAAACGAAAGCGCCGTCATGAGCGGCAGGCCCGAGCGCAGGTCGGGTTGCGGCAGCTCGATGACCGGCGGGGTTTCGCCTTGCGGCTTCGGCGGCTGCGTGGCAGGCGCCGGCTTGTATGTCAGGAGTTGCTTCTGGCTCATGTCCCACTCCGTTGTGCGTGACGGTGGATATTGGTGCGCGCGAGCGCCGCGCGCTGCCTTTTCACGATAGCGGGTTGGCGCCGGGGCGCGCTTGATTTCAGTCAACCGGCCCGGTGGCGTAAAAGACCTTTCCATCGAAGTACCCGCGCCGCAGAGGGGGCGGGTGTCGGCTCGATTCGAACCGGTTGCGACCGCGCGTGCGCATCGCGTTTTGTGTGCGTCGCGTGATGGGCCAATTGTCTCCAGAAGGCCGAAATGAGGCGCTGGGGGCGCCGTTGACCTGCATCAGAAACAGGCCCCCACCCGCATGCAAAGCTGGGTCTGCATGGGCGAGCCTGCGTGCCTGGATTTCGCAGGCAGACAGCCCGGGTGAACGGGTGCACTTATCCGGCTCGCTCATTTGGCAAGTCATTTGGTAACTCATCTTGCAACTTCAGCGGCAGCGAGGAGAAGGCGATGAAGACGGACGCGCAATTGAAGCAGGACGTGGAAGACGAACTGGAGTGGGACCCGGCCGTGAAGGCGACGGACATCGGCGTGGAAGTGTCGGACCGCATCGTGACGCTCTCGGGGCATCCGTCGAGCTACGCGGAAAAGGTGGCGGCCGAGAAGGCCGCGCATCGCGTGGCGGGCGTGAAGGCCGTGGTGGTGGAGATGCACGTGCGGCTGCTCGGCGACGACGTGCGCACCGACGAAGATATCGCCAACGCCGTGCGTTCCGTGCTGCGCTGGACCGTGGGCCTGCGCGAGGACGACGTGAAGGTGCAGGTCGAGAAGGGCTGGGTCACGTTGAGCGGCGAGGTGGAGTGGGCGTATCAGAGCCACATTGCGAATCGCGCGGTTTCGCAGATGCGCGGCGTCACGGGTGTGTCGAACCGCATCGACGTGCGCGGCGACGTGGATTCCGAAGACATCGGTACGAACATTGCCAAGGCGATGCAGCGGCACGCGGAACGCGAGACGAAGCACATCCAGATCAAGGTGCAGGACGGCACGGTGACGCTCTCGGGCAAGGTGGGCTCGTACGCGGAGCGGCAGGTGGCCCGCGGCGCGGCGTGGTCCGCGCCGGGCGTGCGCGCCGTGATCGACAACCTCGTCGTGGAGTGATGCGCCGTGCAGCGGATCGACATGAATCATGCAACGCATCGCGCACCTCGCCACGCAACCCGCGATGCCACTGAAGCAACCGGCACGGCCAGTGCGATGCGTGCAGTGCATGCGGTGAGTGTGGTGACGCAGCGGCGCGCCTGCCACAGGAGCCAACCATGACCATCCTCGGCAACGTACACGAAGGGCACTGGTCCGTGGCGGTGGAGACGGCGCCGGCGCCGGGCGGCGCGCCCAGGGTGCATGGCGCGCATGAGGTGCATGGCGCGGACGGCTCGCACGGCTACGTGTGCGAAATCTGCGTGACGCACGAGCGGGCCGGCGACAAGCTGTTCGAGCACCGCTTCCGTCACGCCCGCACGTTCGCGAGCGAGCGCGAGGCGGTGCTGGAGGGCCTGCGCGAAGGGATGACGTGGATCGAATTGAAGATGGCGAACGCGTTCGACATGTGAGAAGACGCGTTCGAGAGGCGAGCGCGCGGCAAGCGGGCTACAAGCGGGCTGCAAGCGCCGCGCGCTTCGCGGGAATCGCGGGAATCGCGTCAGCCCTCGTTGCGCGCCGGGGCAGGCAAGCAGGTTGCGGTAGCGGACCTGGTCAATGAGGAAGGCGAGGCCGCAGGCAATGCGGAAGGCGATGCGGAAGGCAATGGCCCAGGCGCCGTCGCACCAGGCGACACCGCGGGCGACGCATCGGCGGGCGAACTGCCCGGCGCGTTTTGCGGCATCGAAGCCGCGGGTTTGCCGTCCTGTCGAATGGCGTGTTCGACACCGGGCGTCAGGACGTAAGGGACGAATGCCGCAAGGGCAATCCATAGCAGAACACCGGCAACCATGTTGCTCTCCTCGAGTGAGCGACGCCGCATGACGGAAGGTCTGGGATGCGTGGAAAGCGTCGCAATAGCTTCAATTTACGAAGCGAGCCGCGGTGGCTGTTGATGGAACTCAACCCATTGGTGTGCACGCACACGAAAGCAAGACCGGGCGCGAGGGCACATGAAAAGTCGCACGAAAAGTTGCACGAAAGGTCGCACGAAAGCCCGGCATCAAGCGGGCAAAACGTATCCAGGAGGCGTGAAGTGAATGCAGCAACCATCTGTACCCGCGATGTCGTCACGTGCCGTCAGGACACCACGGTGCTCGAAGCGGCACGGCTCATGCGCAATCACCACGTGGGCGATCTGATCGTGGTGGAGGAGTCGGCGTCGGGCCGCATTCCGCTCGGCGTGATTACGGACCGCGACATCGTGCTTTCCGTCGTCGCGAAAGAGGTCGATCCCGCGAAGCTCTTTGTGAGCGAGATGATGTCTACGCCCGTCGTATCGGCATACGAATGGGAAGACGAGTGGCAACTGCTGCGCCGTATGCGGCTGCATGGCGTTCGCCGCCTGCCGGTACTGGGCGACGCGGATGAACTGATCGGCATCGTCGCGTTCGACGACCTGCTCGAAGCGGCCTCGGGATTTCTCTCCGAGCTATGGCTCGTGACAGGCCGGCAATCGCACTTCGAGGAAAAGCACCGTACTTGAGGGTTTTAGGCGGCGAGTTGCGACGCGGAGATTCGAGGCGGACATGCCAGACAGAGATGCGTGGCGAGATACGGAGCGCCCCGCCCCGCCACGCCCCGCATCAAGCCCTGAACGTTACCCCGTGACCCGCGTGCCCGCCGTACCCTTTGCCATCTCTTCGATCCGATCCAGCGCGCCGATCACCGCAGGGCGCCCCGTCTGCGTGGCGAACGCGCAGGCGGCTTCCACCTTCGGTCCCATCGATCCCGCCGCGAACGGCATCTTGCGCAGCTCCGACGCCGCGACCTCGCGCAGCGCACGCTCGCGCGGCGTGTGCCAGTCGAGGTAGACGGCGTCCACGTCCGTGGCGATCAGCAGCAGGTCGGCTTCGAGCTGCTGGGCGAGCAGGCTGCTGCACAGGTCCTTGTCGATCACGGCTTCCACACCCGTGAGCCCCTTGCCGTCCGGCGCGGTGGCCACCGGAATGCCGCCGCCGCCCGCGGCGATCACTACCGTGTCGTGCGCGAGCAGCCAGCGAATCGGGTCGATCTCCACGATGCGCTGCGGTTTCGGCGACGCCACCACGCGCCTGAAGCCGGCGCCGTCCGGCGCAATGGACCAGCGGTTGCGAATGGCGAGCCGTTCGGCGTCGTCCTTCGGGTACACGGGGCCGATCGGCTTGGTGGGATGGCCGAACGCCGGGTCTTCGGGGTCCACCTCCACGCGCGTGAGCAGCGTGGCCACCGCGCGCTCGCGCGGCAGCGCATTCGCCAGCTCCTGTTCGAGCAGATAGCCGATCATGCCTTCAGACTCGGCATCGAGCACGTCGAGCGGCGTGGCCGAGGCGTTGCCGCCCGCTGCCGACTGCAGCGCGAGCATGCCGACCTGCGGCCCGTTGCCGTGCGCGACCACCAGCTGATTGCCGGCGGCGAGCTTCGCGATCTGCGATGCCGCGCGCCGCGTATTGGCGATCTGGTTCGGAATGGTGAGCGGCTCCGAGCGTTTGAGCAGCGCGTTGCCGCCAAGGGCGACGAGAATTCGCATGAGGATTCCTTCGTTGGCTTGTGCTCGCCGGCGCGCCACGCCTTCGCGTGGCACGCCGGCGCCGTGCTAGGCGAGGGTGGCGACGAGCACGGCCTTGATCGTGTGCATGCGGTTTTCCGCCTGCGAAAACACGATGGAAGCTTCGGACTCGAACACCTCGTCGGTCACTTCGAGTTCCGTGAGGCCGTACTTTTCGTGGACCTGGCGCGCCGTTTCCGTTTCGAGGTTGTGATACGACGGCAGGCAGTGCATGAAGCGCGCACGCGGCTTGCCGGTGGCACGCATCAAAGCCGAGTTCACCTGATAGGGCTTGAGCAGCGCGATGCGCTCGCCCCAGGCATCCACGGGTTCGCCCATGGAAACCCACACGTCCGTGTAGACGAAATCCGTACCCTTGACCGCTTCTGCGGGGTCTTCGAGCAGTTGCACGCGCGCGCCCGTGGTTTGGGCCAGCTCGCGCATCTGTGCGACAAGATGCTCTTCGGGCCAGAGGGCGCGCGGCGCGGCGATACGCACGTCCATGCCCATCTGCACGCCGCCGATCAGGAGCGAGTTGCCCATGTTGAAACGGGCGTCGCCCAGATAGCAGAACGACATCGTATCGAGCGGCCGTTCGCCGAACTCTTCCATGGTGAGCAGATCGGCCAGCACCTGGGTGGGGTGGAATTCGTCGGTGAGTCCGTTCCACACCGGCACGTGCGAATACTGCGCGAGGTCTTCCACCGCGGTTTGATGGAAGCCGCGGTATTCGATGCCGTCGTAAAGACGGCCCAGCACACGCGCCGTGTCCTTCAGCGATTCCTTGCGGCCCAGTTGCGAGCCGGCCGAATCGATATACGTGACGTGGCCGCCCTGGTCGTGCACCGCGACTTCGAACGCGCAGCGCGTGCGCGTGGAGGTCTTCTCGAAGATGAGCGCGATGTTCTTGCCGTTCAGGCGCGGCACTTCGTTGCCCGCGTACTTCGCGCGCTTGAGTTCAGCGGCGAGGTCGAGCAGAAAACGGATGTCGCGTGGGCTGAAGTCCTGCATGTTGAGCAGGCTTCGATTGCGAAGATTGAATGCCATGGTGTCGGTTTCCTTGAGCCGGTTGGGGCGTCTTGAAGAGGCCGGCGCACAACGTTTCCGTAACGAACGGCAACGAACGTGCGAGGTGCGAGGTGCGACGTGAACCGTGCGCCGGCCGCGTGAAGTCAGATGGGGTCGCGCTCGATGGGGCAGGTCATGCAATGGCCGCCGCCGCGCCCGCGGCCCAGTTCGCCGCTCGGAATGGTGATGACTTCCACGCCGGCCTTGCGCAGCAGCGTGTTGGTGTAGACGTTGCGGTTGTAGGCCACCACCACGCCGGGTGCGAGCGCGATCACGTTGTTGCCGTCGTCCCATTGCTCGCGTTCGGCTTCCCACTCGTCGCCGCCGGTGGCCACCGTGCGCAGCTTCGGCACGCCGATGGCGCCGGCCACCACGTCGAGGAACGGCGCGGTTTCGGCGCGCACGTCGAGTTCGCCTTCGCGGTCGCCGGGGCGCAGGCTGATGGTGTGAATGCTGTTCACCACTTCCGGGAAGATCGTGACGAGATCGTGGTCGCAGAACGTGAACACGGTGTCCAGATGCATGGCGCCGCGCGAGCGCGGCAGTTGTGCCGCGATCACGCGCTTTACGCCCTGCTGCGCGAAGAGGGCGCGCGCAAGCTGCGCCACGCCTTGCGGCGAACTGCGCTCGCCCATGCCAATGGCCACCACTTCGGGCGAGAGCGGCATCACGTCGCCGCCTTCTATGGTGGCGCCGCCGTGGTCCACGTCAGGGTCGCCCCACCAGACGCGCGGGCCGCCTTCGAAGAGCGGATGGAAGCGGTAGATCGCGGTGGTGAGCAGCGTTTCCTGCCGGCGCGCGGGCCAGTACATGGAGCCCAGCACGACGCCGTTGTTGATCCAGCAGCTGTTGTCGCGCGTGAAGAGCGCGTTGGGCAGGGGCGGCACCACGAAGCCCGCGTGATCCAGACACTCCGCGGTGATGCCGGCCGGGCGGAACGGCAGCTCGGCCTTCACGATGCCGCCAATCAGACGCGTGGCGAGTTCATCGGCCTTCATCTCGTCGAGCCAGGGGCGCAGTTGCGCCGCGAGTTCGCCGTCCATCTGCCCGGCCGCGAGCTTGCGCGAAAGAATCCATTCGCGCGCTTCGGGGTTGCGCACCACGTCGGCGAGCAGGTCGTGCGTGTCGAACACTTCGACACCGCGCTCCTGCATCGCGCTCACGAATGCGTAGTGGTCGTTCCTGGCCTGGGTGACCCACAGCACGTCGTCGAACAGCAGGTCACGGCAGTTGGCCGGGGTGAGCCGGGCCTGGGCCAGGCCCGGACGGCAGACGATCACCTTGCGCAGCCTGCCGGTTTCGGAATAGACGCCAGATATCACGATGTGTTCTCCGCGTTACAGACTGAGGCTACCGGTGGCGAGCAGCCACGCGGCGGCAATGGCGAGACCGACGATGGCAGCGAGAATCACCGCTTCGAACGGCTGGAAGATGCGCGCTTTCTGCTCGCGCTTGGCCCACGCATAGAGCACCACGCCCGGCGCATAAAGCAGCGCGCTCAGCAGCAGGTATTTGAGGCCCGCCGCATAGAGCAGCCAGCAGCAATACACCACGGCCAGCGCTCCGATTCCGATGTCGCGATACCGCGCGCTTTCGCCCGCGGTGTAGCCGTCGCCCTTCACCGCGATCAGCGCCGCATAGACGGCGGAGAACAGATACGGCACGAGGATCATCGACGTGGCGAGCGAGATCAGCGCGAGGTACGTCGCGTTGGAAACCAGCGTGACGATGAGGAACAGCTGCACGAGCCCGTTGGTGACCCACAGCGCGTTCGCGGGCACGCCGTGCTCGTTCTCGCGCTTGAGGAACGCGGGCATCACGCCGCCGCCGGCAGGGGTGAACAGCGTTTCGGCAGCCAGCAGTGTCCAGGCAAGCAGCGCGCCGCCCACCGAAATCAGCAGCCCGATGTTGACGAGCACCGCGCCCCAGGTACCCACTACCTTCTGGAGCACGCCGGCCATCGAGGGGTTCTTCATGCCCGCCAGCTCGGGCTGCGAGACGATGCCGAGCGAGAGCAGCGAAACGCCCATCAGCAGCGCCAGCACGACCACAAAACCCAGCACGGTCGCGCGGCCCACGTCCGAGCGCTGCTGCGCGCGCGCCGAATACACGCTCGCGCCTTCAATGCCGATGAACACCCACACGGTAATGAGCATCGTGCTCTTCACCTGATCGAGCACGCCGGGCAGCTTCGGATTACCCCAGAAGCCCGCGGAAAACTCCTGCGCGTGAAACGCCGCAGCCGCAATGGCGATGAAGAGCACGAGCGGCACGATCTTCGTGACGGTGGTCACGGCGTTGAGCACGGCTGCGCTGCGCACGCCGCGCAGGATCACGAAGTGCATGATCCACAACGCGACCGAGGCACCCACGATGGCCGCGCGCGTATTGCCCTCGCCGAAGATCGGAAAGAAGTAGCCGAGTGTGCCGAACACGATCACGAGGTAGCCGACGTTGCCTATCCACGCGCTGACCCAGTAGCCCCACGCGGAGTTGAAGCCGACGAAGTCGCCGGCGCTGGCGCGCGCATACGCATAGATGCCGTTGTCGAGCTGGGGCTTGCGCAGCGCGAGCGTCTGGTAGACGAAGGCGAGCATCAGCATGCCGGCGCCGGTGATGAGCCAGCCGATCAGCACGGCGCCGGCGCCCGCGCCCGATGCCATGTTTTGAGGCAGCGAGAACACGCCGCTGCCGATCATCGAACCCACGACAAGCGCGGTCAGCAGACCGAGTTTGAGACGTTGGGGGGACGTTGTGCTTGAAGAAACAGGCGGCACGGGCGCCGCGCCAGGCGGTGTGCCATGCAGGTGACGAGCCAGGGGTTTCATGAGAGGTACTCCAGTGGGGAGACGTCTCATTAAGTCATGCGAAACCGGGGCGGCGTTTGATGTGGATCAGTCAGGGTTAGTCGGGATGACCGATTCGGGATGCGGCGTGATGAACCACTACGGAGCTATTGCGCACGGCGGTGTACGAGACATGCCGTGTGCATTTAGATGCCTTTTTTATGGTGCTTTTGTGTCGCGCGAGGAGGAAGAGGAGGAAGAAGCGGAAGAGGCGGCGAGCAGGCGCAGCATTGCGCCCAACCGCTTTCAGGCCGGCGCCTGCTCCACCAGCATGTCGCGCAACGCAGCGGCAAACCGCTGCAACGAAGCCACGGACCCGGCCACGCTCTGATACTTCTCGCGGCCAATCTGTCCGTCGAGCGTGACGAGCATGCCCGCTTCGCGAGCAAGCGCGAGCAGCGTATCGGCCTCGGCGCAGACATCGGCGCTTGAAGGCTGCGGCTGGGCATGTTCCTGCGTGCGTGGCTCGCCAGCGTATGGCGTACCGCGGCGCTCCGGTTCGGGATAGACAGCGCCGGCATCGCTGTAGCGGGCAACGGACATGGCGTAGGACATGGCAGGTCTCCTTGGCCGCGTAGGGGAACGCCGGGCAACGTCAATGGAGCGAGGAGCATTGGAGGCGTTGCAGGCGGTGCGGCGAAAACGTTCTTTCCATGAACCCAGTATCGGATAGCGCGTGCGCCACCGAAATCAGACCGTGCTGAACTTCGCGTAAGGGATCGCCGACGCCTTCAGCATTTCCCTACACGGCGGGCGGCGTCTGCGGCGCGCCAACGGCGAGCGCCGGTTCGCCGCAGTGCAAAAGAATGGCGGCGCGCGTGCTGTCGCGTAGTTGCGTCATGGCGGCAAAGTCGCGGCCTTCGGGCCAAATGGGCGGCATCACCGTCACGGTGACGGACCCGGCGCGCGGAATCCATTCGCCGTCGCGCATCGCAGCACGCATGCCGTTGAGCGCGACGGGCACCACGGGCCGCTGCGCGAGGCACGCGGCGCGAAACGCGCCCAGATGGAATTCGCGCAAGCCCGCCGCGCGCGTGAAGGTGCCTTCGGGAAAGAACAGCAGCGCGTCGTGCCCCGGTGCGGTTGCGCTTTCCACGAGCTTCGCCTCGTCTTCGAGGCTGCGCCGGTAGTCGGTCCGTTCCACGAAGCGTGTGCCGAGCGCGCGCAGCAGGCGTCCCGCGAAGGGGCGCGTCGCGAACTCGCGTTTGGCCACGAAGTTCACGGGCGGGGGTAACACAGTGGGCAGCACGGCGAGCAGCACCACGGCATCGAGATAGCTTGCGTGATTGGCCGCGAGAATAGGACGAACCGCTGTGGTTTTCGCGCCGCTTGCATGAAGTTCGGTTTCGGGTTCGCCCTTGATGTTCACATCAGCGCTCACCTCAGCGTTCACCTTAACGCTCACATCGAGACCCGCTACGCGCAGGAACAGCCGGCAGGCGCCCGAGGCGATACGCCAGTTGCGCGGCACGTTCCGGCTGAACGCGATGGCGAACCAGACGGGCGGCGCGAGCAGCGCGAAGGCGATCCAGCAGTAGAGGCCGCGCGCGGTGCGCTCAACGCGTTGCACCGCGCGACGCCAGAGCGGCGCGAGGCTGGCTGCGGCGATATCGGCGAGTTGCCGCCACACGCGGTGTTCGGGCAGCCGTTTGCCGTGCCGCTCGTAGCATTCCAGCGTCGCCGCGTGGCGAATCTTGCCGCCCGGCGTCTTCAAGATGCTGTGCGGCGCGACGAAGCCGATTTCCTCGGGCGGCGCGCCGTATAGCGCGATCGCGGCGGCGTTGATCCGGGCCTGCAGCGCGGCGTGATCGGTTCCCGTAGCAGTATCGGCAGGCGAAGGCGCTGCGGTCTCCACGACGATGACCACGCGTTCGGTGCCGCTGCGCGTATCCGTGCTGCCGCAGACGGCCACGCCGCCCGGCACGACGCCGGGCAGGCGGCCGATCGCGTCTTCCAGTTCGTAGGGAAAGAAGTGGCGTCCGCCGCGAATGATCATGTCCTTCACGCGACCCGTGATGAAAAGCTCCGCGTGGGCCAGGTAGCCGAGGTCGCCCGTATCGAGCCAGCCGTCGCGGATCAGCCGCGCCGTCTGCGCCGGGTTGCGATAGTAGCCGCGCGTAGCCGACGTGCCGCGAAACTCGATGCGCCCTACGCGCCGCTCGGGCAGTTCGAGCCCGTCGTCGCCGACGATGCGCAATGCCGTTCCGTCAAGCACCGTGCCGCAGCTCACGAGTTCGAGCGCATTCGCATCTGCGGAGCGGGAGGGCACCGCGATGCCCCGAGCGTTGAGCGGCTCGCGCTCGATCCGGTCCACACTCAAGCCGCGCCCCGGCTGCGGGAAGGTCAGGCCGAGGGTGTTTTCGGCGAGTCCGTAGACGGGCGTGATGGTGGTCTCGCGCAACCCGAATGGAGCGAGACGCTCGGCGAAGGCGCGCATGGTGGCCGGACTCACGGGCTCCGCGCCGCAGAATGCATAGCGCAGCGACGAGAGGTCGAGCCCTTCCAGATCGCGCTCGGGCAGTTGATGCGCGCAGCGCTCGTAGGCGAAGTTCGGTGCGGCGGTGATCGTGCCGCGATAGCGCGCAATCATCGCGAGCCATCGCTGAGGCCGCGCGAGGAACGTGAGCGGCGAGGTCACGATGAACGGCAGGCCGTAGTAGAGCGGCGCCATCCACGCGCCGATCAGTCCCATGTCGTGATAGAGCGGCAACCAGCTCACGAGCACGTCGTCGGCGTCCACGCGCATGCGCGTGCCCATGGCGCGGAGGTTGGCGAGCAGGTTCGCGTGCGTGAGCACGACGCCCTTCGGGTCGCCCGTGCTGCCGGAGGTGTACTGGAGCAGCGCGATGTCGTCGGGCGAGGCGGCGGCCGGCGCTTCGAATGGCCGCGGCACGATCTGCGCGGGCGTGACGACGTGCTGAAGCGTTGCTACGCGAATGCGCAGCAGCCGTGCGACGGTGGCGACCTCTTCGAATGCGATCAACACCTTGACCCGGGCGTTGGCGAGGATCGCGGCGTGCCGCCGCACATGCTCTTCGATCTGCGCGAGGCTCGCGGGCGGATAGACAGGCACGGGAATCGCGCCGCACATCAGCACGGCCATGAACGAGACGAAGTAGTCGCAACCGGTGGCGAGCATCAGCGCAACGGTGTCGCCGGGGTCGACGCCGAGCGCGCGCAGGCCGCCTGCCATGTCGCGCGCCCGGCGGTCGAGTTCGCCGTAGGTAAGTGGCGTTTCCGTGAGGCCGTCTTCGAGCACGATCAGGTGCGTGCGCTCGGGGTGACGCCCGGCGTGCCAGGCGAGGGCGGCGGTGAGGGTGAGGGCGTCGGCGGGTTCGTCGAGAGCGGGCTTTGCCGGGGTGATCTGCGGCGTGGCGGGTGCAACGGCGACGATATGCGGTTCAGCGGGTGTTGCCTGCGTGGCGGCGTTCTGTGCTGCGGTTGTTGCTGTGGCTGCCGTCATCGCTTGCAGGGCACGCAGCACGTCGGCAGGCGTGAGCGCCGACGCGAACGTCTCCACCGGCAGCGGCGTATTGAAGGCCTGTTCGATGCGCGTGAGCAGTTCGGCGCGCGCGAGGCTGTCGAAGCCGAGGTCGCGTTCGAACTGCGTATCGAGGCGAATGCGGCCTCGCACGTGAGCTTCGCCGCGCAGTTCGCCGGCAAGCTGGTCGATTACGTCGGCTAGCTGTGAGAACTGCGGTGCAAGCTGAGGTGAGCGCCGCGGTGCTTCAGTCGCCGCGCCGGGCGATTGTCGTGATGGAGCCGGGACCTCGTCCATCGCAGCCTCCTTGTGGTGTTGGCGCTCGCATGGGCAAGTCACGTGGACCATGCGCGCGCACCCCTTCATGCAGTCGCTTCATGTGGCCGCTATATGCCGCCTGTTCGTGCCGCCGCTTCACGTTGCCGCCTCGTGCCAGCGCATGATGGCGGCCCAGATGTCGGCGGCTGTTTCGCAGAAGACGAACAGCTTCGTGTCGGCCTCCGAGATCATGCCTTCGTCCACGAGGAAGTCGAAGTTGACGACGTTACGCCAGTACGCCTCGCCCACGAGCACGACGGGCAGCGGCTGGATCTTGCCGGTCTGCAGCAGCGTGAGCACTTCGAAGAGTTCGTCGCAGGTGCCGTAGCCGCCGGGGAAAAAGACGCCCGCCTTCGCGCGCTCGAGCAGATGCAGCTTGCGGATCGCGAAGTAGTGGAAGCGAAAGCACAGATCCGGCGTGACGTAGGGGTTGGGGTATTGCTCCCTCGGCAGCGAGATGTTGAGGCCGATGCTGGGCGCGTGCTGCTCGAAGGCCCCGCGATTGGCGGCTTCCATGATGCCGGGCCCGCCGCCCGTGATGATGGCGAGCTTGGGTAGCACCGAACTGCCCGCGGTGCTGCCCACGAGTTCGCCCAGTTCGCGCGCCACGTCGTAGTAGTGGCTGCGCGCGAGCAGGCGCTCGGCGACTTTCACGGCGCGCGCCTGTTCGGCGTCGTCCGGTTGCGCCGACGCCGCCGCGCGCGCCTCGGCAAGCCGGCGCCGCGCGACGGCGGGCGCCGCAATGCGCGTGCTGCCGTACACCACGACCGTGTGCTCGATGGCCTGCTGTTGGAGCCGCTGCTCGGTCTTCCAGTAGTCGAGCTGCAACCGCACGCCGCACATTTCGGGGCTTTGCAGGAAGGCGGCGTCTTCGTCGGCTTGCAGATACGTGGGGCTCGTCACGAGCCGGCGCACGCGCGCCGGCAGCCCGAGCGGCAGCGCGTGGGCATCTACTGCACTCGTCGCACGCCGGTTGGACGCAGCGGGCGCTGAACTAAGGCGCTTCTTCAACATGAGCTTTTCAAGGTTCGTGGCCGGCGCCGATGCCGGCGGCGAATTCCACGATACGAGGCATCCGTTGCGCGCGATTGATCGTCGTCAAGGGCTCACCGCATGCACGTGGGCGCGCGTGCTGCGCGCACGCATGGCGCTGCGGACGTTCCCTGCGCGCATTCGCCTGCTTGACACATATCAACGGGAAAAGCGCGTGAGCGGCAATGATGTCTACAACGCTCAACCGTTCGATCCAATGCTTGAACGGCCTTCATGAGCAGTCTTCATGAGCAGCCCTCATGAGCAGCAACAGAGCGCCGCATCGAATGGCGGGAGGTAACCATGGGAATCGGCATGCAGATCGTCTATCTCGGCTTTGCTGGATCGGCACAGATAGAAGCAGAGGCCGGTGCCCAGCTCGTGCGCCTGTTTCGCTTTGCGAGCGGGCTTGCGGGCTGCCACCTCGCCATCGAACTCATGCGTTCGAACGGCGATCGCGATCATCCACGCTACGACGCGCGGCTCGATCTGATCACGCCTTCTCACGAACTGAAGCCCGTGCGTCATTGCACGAGCGACGATCCCAATACGGCGGTCAGGCAGGCTTTCGACGAAGCCGAGAAGCAACTGGAGCAGTTGGAGTTGGAGTCGGGGAAGCGGTAGCGCCGCGGCGGCGCGCGACAGAGCGGCAACGCGAAGGGGCGGTTAGCCCCTCTCCATCCGATTCGCCGCTTGATGTAACAACAGGACTAACGACAGGCGTAACGACAGGAGGCGAAAGATAGCGGCAGTCAGACCGGCCCTGCGAACAGGCCGCTTTCCGGCGCTGTCTTCATCTCGTCGACGCATTGCACGTGCCAGTGGCCGCTCACGGCCGGGTGGTGCGAATGCCGGTGCCACAGCACGCGCCCGGTTTCACCTTCGAACGGACCATTCGCCGCGCCCAGATCGAGCCCTTCGAGTTCGCAGAGCACGCGCTCTGTCGCAGGGTCTGCGATGCGCGTCGTGCCGTCTGTCGTGGCCAGGTTCCCCCACTCGGGAAGATGCATGCCGGCGTGCCCTTCGCGCGACCACTTGCGCGCCTCGTTGTCGAGCCAGAGGATCGCGTAGACCGCGGGATCGGTGCTGTCGAACGTGTCGAGATGGATGGTGATGCGCATGGCGTTCTCTCCAGTGGTGGGCGTGCAGTGCGCCTACTGCGTCATGACCCATTGGATCAGCGTATGGGCGTCCTCGGGCGAAAGCGGACCGCCGCGCTCGGGCGGCAACGGCATCGGCGTGTCGCCCCAATGGGCGCGGCCGCCCAGGCGCAGCTTCTGTTCGAGCATCACGGTGGCGTCGGGCACCTTGCGATAGCGTTCGGCGATCTGATGAAACGAAGGCGCGAGAAACGGCGAGTCCGACGTATGGCAGAACATGCAGTGCTGCTGATCGACCAGCTCAGTGGGTTCGGCCATCCGCTTCGTTTGCTGCGCGTGCGCCGCGCCGCTGCCGGCAAGCCCTGCCAGACCTGCAAAGCCCGCGAGCAACGCCGCGCAAGCGCTCATGTTCTTGTATGTGGCCTTCATGTCTCATGCTCCTCAATGACGCTCGATTCCGGATCCAGTCTAAAAGGGACGCCGGTTCAGTCATTGATGCGCGTCAAGGCGGTTGTGGCGCGGCGAAGGCGCGCGTTGGAGCCGGCCCGAAGGTGCCCTGAAGGTGCCTTGAAAGTGCCCTGAAGTTGCCCTGAAGCGGCCTGGCGCCGGCCTCAACCTGACATCGAGCCGGCCTTGATCCGACATTGAGCCGACATTGAGCCGGCAAGCCGCGACGTTGCGCGATGCCCTCACGACACCACGTCGGCAAGCGGCCGCCGCGGTGCGTGCATGGCATCGGGGCCGCGGCCGATGCGCAGCAACAGCTGCGGCGTGGACGTCGTGCCGAGCGCCGCCCGCAGCCGCTCGCGCAGCTCCGGCGTTTCGATGGGCTGGTTCAGATACGACGCGGTGTAGCCCTCGTGGACCGCGGTCAGCAGCAGGCGTTCGAGCGCCTGGCCCGTGGCGAGCCACGCTTCGGCGTTGTCGGCGCCGGTGGAGAGGGCCACGAGGAGCGGCGAGCCTTCCACGAGCCGGTGATGCGCCGCGGCCATGCCGCCGCCCACGTCGAAGGTGCGAATCACCGAGGTCAAGAGCGGCGCCGCGACGTCGAGCAGCGCGGGCACGCCCGCCGCATAGGCCGGCATGCCGTCGTCGCTGCGGCGCGGATGCACCCAGCTCGCCAGTTCGCGGCGAAAGCGCGCGTCCGCGAACTGAACGCGGTCGGCATCGGCGATGAGTTCGGCAATGCGCTCGCGCTCCGCGGGGGCGTCGATGCACGCGACGTCCGCACCCTCGGCCGCGCCGGCTTCGATCAAACGGCGCTGCGCGGCGGGCGGGACCGGTTCGTCGGCGAACGCGGCGCGCGTCGTCATGCGTCGCACGATGGCGGGAAAGAGCGCCTCGAGCGAGGCATCGCGATGGCCGCCGGGCACGATGCGCACGTGGGCCAGCACGTCGGGGTCGGCATGCGACGGAAACACCGTGATCGCGTAAGCGAGGCCGAAGTGCTGCAGCGCCACGCGCAGATTGAAGAGCGCCGCGCCGCAACTGATGATGAGTTCGCGGTCGAAGGGATCCACGACGGGCAGCGCGCGCAGGCGGTCGGCGCATAGCGTCACCGCGTCGCGGTCCACGATGAAGCGCCAGGGCTGCGTGTTGTGGCTCGACGGCGCGAGCACTGCGTACTGGAGCGCGAAGCGCAACTTTTCTTCGACGCCGGCGGACGGTGCGAGCCGTTGTTCGTCGACATCCCACGCGGCGGAACGCGTAACATGGTCCATCTGCGGCCTCCCTCGGCTGATACGGAAGATGAGCGGAACGTGCGGAATCTTCGCAATGAGTGCAACGAGCGGAATGCGAAGCCGCCGCATGCACGCAGGCACCGCGCCGCCATTCGATTTATCGTCGCAGCGCGCGGTGGGGGCGGAGTTGATGCAGGTCAGCGAAGGAGAGACAGCGTGCGCGCGATGGTATTCGACGGCTCAGGACCGTATCTCAAGGAAATGTCGTTGCCCGACCCGGTGCCCGAAGCCGGGCAACTGCTGATCGACATCCACGCGTGCGGCGTGTGCCGTACCGACCTGCACGTTGTCGATGGCGAGCTCACCGAACCGAAACGGCCCGTCATTCCTGGCCACGAAATCGTGGGCACCGTGGCCGCGTTGGGCGAGGGCGTAACGGGCTTCGCCGTGGGCGACCGCGTGGGCGTGCCGTGGGTTGGGCATACCTGCGGACATTGCCGCTATTGCCTCGCGCACCGCGAGAACCTCTGCGACGATCCGCGCTTCACGGGCTATACGCTCGACGGCGGCTATGCCGAGCGCACCGTCGCCGACAGCCGCTACTGTTTCCATCTGCCCGAGCGCTACAGCGACGTCGAAGCCGCGCCGCTTCTCTGCGCGGGACTGATCGGCTATCGCACGTTGAGCATGGCGGGCGACGCGCAACGTATCGGCATCTACGGCTTCGGCGCGGCGGCGCACATCGTTGCGCAGGTGGTGCGCCATCAAGGCCGCGAAGTCTATGCGTTCACGCGCAGCGGCGACGCTGCCGCCCAGGGGCTCGCGCAGCGTCTGGGGGCCGTATGGACGGGTGGCAGCGAGGAGACGCCGCCCGCGCCGCTCGACGCCGCGCTGATCTTCGCGCCCGTGGGCGCACTCGTCCCGCTCGCGTTGCAAGCGGTGGTGAAGGGCGGCACGGTGGTCTGCGGCGGCATCCATATGAGCGACATCCCCTCGTTTCCCTACGCGTTCCTGTGGGGCGAGCGGCGTGTGGTGTCGGTGGCGAATCTCACGCGCGAAGACGGCCAGGCCTTCATGCGCATTGCCGGCGCAGTGCCGCTCGCCATCGAGACAACGCCGTACGCGCTAACGGACGCGAACCAGGCGCTGGACGATTTGAGAGCGGGGCGCGTTTCGGGGGCGGCGGTGTTGGTGATGAGGTGAGCGTGGCAGGCGCGGCCTGCTTCGCTTAAAAACTCGATAGCCGCGGCAAGCTCGATGGGCCGGGGACCGCCCTGAACTTGCAGTCAAACGCCCTGGGGATGGGACGCCGCCGCATACCCCGCGGCAGCATCCAGGCATGCCGCGGCGATCTGTTCGACCACGGGTGTCCACTGTCCCGGCTCCGCTTGCCTGAACAAGCGCATCGTTCCCGGATACCAGGGCGAATCCGTTCGCCCGCGCACCCATCGCCAGTCGAGCCCCAGCGCCGGAAGCATGACCCAGCACGGCTTGCCCAACGAACCGGCAAGATGCGCGACCGCGGTGTCTACGCTGATCACCAGATCGAGCTGCGCGATGAGCGCCGCACTATCGGCGAAATCGGTGATGTCCGGTGCGGCATCGAGCACGAAGGGGCGGCCCTCGAGCGCGCTCACCTCGGCTTCCCCTTGGCCTTTCTGCAAACTCACGAAGCTGACGCCCGGCACGTTCAGCAACGGCCGCAACGTTTCGAGCGAGGGCAGGGACCGGTTGCGATCATTGCCGTGACCGGCATGGCCTTTCCAGACGAGGCCGATTTTGAGTCCCTTCAGCGGCGCCACCCGAGCCCGCCATGTCTCGACGAGCGCCGCATCCGGCTGCAGGTACGCGGCGGGGGGAATGGACCCGAGCGTGGTGCCGGCAAGATGCGCGATGCTGAGCGGCAACGTCCAGTAGTCGTACGGGGCGCGCGCAAGATCGGAATGGCCATCGACCACTGCGTCGATCCCCGGCAGGCTGCGGAACAACCGGTGCAGCGCCGGCGCGCAGGCGAGCGTGATCCACGCCGCGCCGCGCGCTTTCAGCAACGACAGATAGCGCCCGAACTGGATCATGTCGCCGAAGCCCTGTTCCTGCCAGACGAGCACGGCCTTGCCTTGCAGCGATTGCCCCTGCCATTGCGCGTAGGCAACGCCGGGCGGCGCCGCGGTCCGGTCCGTCAAAGCGGCGTCGTAGCGGGCTTCGAATAGCGGCCAGCCTTCTTCGAACCGGCCGAGGCTCAACAGCAGCGCGCCGAGCTTGCACCGGGCATCGGCGTAGTGGGGGTCGATTGCGAGCGCTTTCCGGTAGGTGGCTTCCGCTTCCTGCAAGCGCTCTAGTTCGACGAGCACCGTCCCGAGACTGTGAAGCAGAACCGGATGATCGGGAAACAGCGAAAGTGCCTGGCGGCAGGCGGCCTCGGCATCCGGCAAGCGGCCGCACGTCTTCAGCAAGGCACACAGATTGTGGTGCGCCTCGAGGTAGTCGGGGCGCACCGCCAGCGCCGCGCGGTAGCACGTCTGCGCCTCGGCAGATCGATCGAGACCATGCAGCAGCACGCCCAGGTTGTAATGCGCTTGAGCGCAGTGCGGGTCGGCTTCGATCGCCATCCGCCAATAGCGTTCGGCATCGAGCTTGTGATCCAGATGCAATGCGCAAGCCGCGGCCAGATTCAACGCTTGCGCCCGCTCAGCGCCATCGGGCACGCCCGCTTCGAGCACCGGTTCGAGTGCGCTCAACGCCGCGGCTACGTTGCCGCTCGAATAAAGCGAGACCGCCGTCTGGTATCGGTCGGCGCCCAAGGGCAGATTCGATTGTGCGGGGTCCATCGATGGTCTCGTTGTGTGCGTCGAACGTGATGGATCGGGATTCTACGCAGTTTCGCCATCAGGCCGACACACGAACCGCGCCTCGTCTCACCTGCGCCTGCCCACCCCCAACGCCACCCCGACCAGCCCCACCGAAACCGCCGCAAAAATCCCGTCCGCCCAGAGGTGTCCTACGTACCTCGACAGCACCGCCACGCCCACCGCCGGCAGCGAATTGCCGCTATAGCAGCACAACAGATACGCCGACAGCAGTTCAGCGCGATGCTCCGGCGGCGCGATGCGGTTGACCTCCTGGAGGCTGCCGCGAAATCCGTAGGCGGAGGCGATCCCGCATAGGGCGGTCGCCCCGATCAGCACCGCGATCGATCCGGCCACCTGCGCCCACAGCAGCAGCGCGAGGCTCGGCGGGAGCAGCCACAAGCCGGCGAACATCGTGGCACGGGCCGTGAGCGTGGGCGTCAGGACGACTGTGGCCGCGCCCACTGCAAACAGTTCGGCCACCACGGCGCCGCTGAGTGCGGGGCTATGCACGTGCATGCTGTTCGCGAGCAGGTTGGGCAGCAGCGCGGCGTAGAAGCCGAGCAGCGCGAAGGTGGCGAACGCCGTGACAGCGGGTGCCACGAACGCGGCGCGCGCTTGCCCAGGCACGCCGATACGGGGCCTGAAAGACAGCGGCTGGCTGGCGTGCGTCGAGTGCTCGACGGTCTCGCGCGTGCGCAGGGTGAGCGCGGCGGTCACGAACAGGATCAGCAGGTAGACCCCGTAGACGGTGCGCAGCGGCCACGGCGCGAATTGCGCGAGCAGGCCCGCCACCGCCACGCCACCGGCGAGACCGGCCAGGTTGACGGCTGCGGCGAGCCGGCTCGCTGGCGCCTTGTCTTTGGCCGAGTGCAGGTCGGCGATCCACGCGGTTGCCGTCGCCGCGCCCACGCCGATGGCGAGGCCGCTCGCGGCCCGCGCGATGAAAAGCAGCGCGGGATGGATGGCCAGCAGGAACAGCAGCGCACTCGTGCCGCCCACGGCGAGCACCAGCAGGCTCACGGGCCGCCGGCCGGCCTGGTCGGACACGCGTCCCATTGCGAGCAGCGCGCCCAGATTGCCCACCACATACGTCGCATAGACGAGCGTGATGGTCAGGTCGGACAAGCCGAACGCGCGCTGATAAAGCGGGTAGAGCGGCGTGACGAGGGTACTGCCGGCATAGAGCGTGCCGAGCAGCACGGCGGCCGCGACGAGCGATGCGTGACCGGTCAGCGCCGCGGGCTGCGAGAGGCGTGCGTGCATGGCGTCCTCCGCGGTGTAGATACCCCGACGAAGGCAGCAAGGCCTGTTCCGCCGCGGCGCGTCAGGCCTGTAGCTGGCGCGGTATGGCCCCGTGGGCGGGCGGTATGGCCCGGCATGGCCCGGCGGGGCCTGGCGCCTGGCTTGGCGCAGCGCCACGCGGCGTGGCGTGGCCTGGTCCGGCCCGGCCCGGCCCGGCCCGGCCCGGCACTGCGGGCCACATCGGCACGGCCCGCGCTCAGACGGTGCTTTTTGCCGCCTGAATTATCTTCCAGCCGTTGCCGGCGGGGTCGCGAAAGCCGGCGTCCACGCTGCCGAAGCGGTCCACCGGTTCCTGGGTGAACTCCACGCCGCGGGCTTTGAGTTGCGTGTAGCTGGCCCGGCAGTCGTCGACGGAAAGCACGAGCGGCGGCATGGCGCCCTTGGCCACC
Source organism: Paraburkholderia sp. SUR17 (assembly GCF_029536165.1). Lineage (NCBI taxonomy): Bacteria > Pseudomonadati > Pseudomonadota > Betaproteobacteria > Burkholderiales > Burkholderiaceae > Paraburkholderia > Paraburkholderia sp. SUR17. Next base: position 1,634,635 of record NZ_CP120509.1, on the reverse strand, counting down.
ATGGCGAGCAAGGTTTGCGCGGTGGCGGCGTCGTGGATGGGCGGCCCAGGCAGAAACAGACCCAGCTGGAACGACGGCTGGTCAGGGTGCTGCACCGTGAGCCAGCGGTACGGGCCGTTGCTTACGTCCGTATGCACGCGAAAGCCGAGTTTGTCGACGTAGAACGCGAGCGCTTCGTCCTGGTTGTCGACGTAAAGGCCCACCACGTTGATGCCCTGATTCATGACGCCTCCTCCTCCTGGGTAGATGGCGCGAATGTAGCGCCGGCCGCGCGGCGGCGCTTCTCCAAAACTGCGATGGTGAGGTCGGGACGCTGCGCGGCCTTCAGCACGCAGGCGGGGATGCGCTCCAGTTCGCGCGTGCTGGCCGGCTCCGTGCGTGTCGCGGCGCGCAGGGTGCCGGGGCTTTGGCCCGTGACATCGCGAAACACGCGTCCGAACGTGCCGAGGCTCTCCCAGCCCGTGGCGAAGGCGATCTCGGTGACGCTCAGTTCGGTGTCGCGCAGCAGGGCGATGGCCTGCTCGATGCGACGCGTGAGCAGATAGCGGTGCGGCGGCACGCCGAAGGCACGCTTGAACGAGCGCGCGAAGTGGGCCTCGGAGACGCCGCTGACCTGCGCAAGACGCCCGACGGGCCAGGCCTCGTGCGAGGCGGCGTCCATGCGGTCTTTGGCGCGCAGCAGGCGGCGGAGCAGGGCGGGGTCTTCGAGGGCGCCGTCGGTTGCCGAAGCAGGACACAAAGCAGGCGAGGCGGCACGACGGTCTGATCGGGCGGGCATGCGTCTTCGGACAGTGAGTGGGCTGGCGGGATGCCGTAGTTTAGGCTGCATCGTGTGGCAGGAGTGAAGGTGGCAGGGGCCGCCGAAGCTGGCCGGGCCTCAGGCCCTATGCTGCGCGGCACCAGACAGCACCAGTTGTCCCCAGATCAGCCCCAGCCGAATGGCAGCAGTCTGGCGTTTTGCCCGGCCTTGTCCTGCCGGCAGCGCGATCCCGCCACACGTAGTACGCTTCGCGCCAGAGCCCTGCCCGCCTGTCATTCCCGAATTGGACCGCCATGCCCTCACATTTCTCCTGCACGATGTGCGGCCGCTGCTGCCGGGATCTGCGTCTTCCGTTGAGCCTTGCCGAAGCGGCGGGCTGGCTGCGCGACGGCGGAGAAACGCAGTTGCTCTGCGACGCGATTCCGTGGCCCGTCGAGCCGGCCGCCGACGATCGCCTCGCGGCCTACAAGTTCAGGCGTTCCTTCCCGGCGATGAGCGGCACGCTGCCGTTACGCGTAATCGTGACCGTCGTGGCCGCGTTCGACGGGCCGTGCCCGCATTTGCAAGCCGACCTGCGCTGCGGTGCGTACGATCGCCGGCCGCGCGTGTGTCGCATTTATCCGGCGGAGATCAATCCGTTCATCGAGCTTCAGCCGGCCGCCAAACTGTGTCCGCCCGAGGCATGGGATGAACGTCATCCCGTGCTCGAAGTGGCGGGGCGTTATGCGGACCCGTCGCTCGTGGCGACTATCGAGGCTTTCCGCGAGGCCGATATCCACGACGTCGGAGCCAAACGCAAACTCTGCGACGTGCTGGGCGTGCGCACGGCGGCGTTGGCGAACGAGGGCTTTGTGGTGATCGCGCCGGGGCGCGAGCCGATGGCGAATGCAATCGCTGCGGCAATGCGCGAGGACGAAGTCGTTGGCGAAGATGCGAACCCGGCATCGTGGATCTTGATTTCGAACCGTCGCAGCACACGTGACACGTTGGCTTCCGTCGATGCAGAGGCACGCGCACCGGACGCCTTGCCCGACCTGCACGAATACCTCGGGTTTCACGCGGCAAGCGGCGAGTGATTGGGCGGGGGTGATGGTGGCCGGCGATACGGCGCATCGCGCAAATCGCGGCCGACAAAATCAAACAGCCCAAAAAAAAGACGGCGCATTGCTGCGCCGTCAAAGCACACACCTCTTTCGAGGCACTTGCACCCACTCATTCGCCGGAACCATCCGGCTAACCTTACGTCCTCAACATTGGCCGCACTGTCATGCGCGGCCAACAGACATGCTGCGTACTGCCGCGTGCAACGCTCACACGCGGGCCAGTCCTTCCATATTCGTGATGCGGATCTGCTTGCCGTGCGTATCGACGAGCTTCTCGCGCTGGAACTTCGAGAACATCCGGCTGACCGTTTCGAGCTTCATGCCCAGGTAGCAGCCAATTTCTTCGCGCGTCATGCGCAGGTGGAATTCGGAGGCCGAGTAGCCACGCGACTTGAAGCGGCTCGACAGATTCAGCAGGAACGTGGCGAGGCGTTGCTCCGCGCTCATCGTGCCCAGCAGCATCATGAGGCCCGACTCGCGGACGATCTCGCCGCTCATCATCTGGTGCACGTGATGCTGCATCGACTTCACTTCGCGGCACACCACTTCGAGCAGGCCGAAGGGAATGATGCAGACCTGGCTGTCTTCCAGCGCGACGGCGTCGCAGCTGTGGCGGCCCGCGTAGACACCGTCGAGGCCCATCGCATCGCCGGCAATCTGGAAGCCCGTGACCTGCTCGCGGCCATCGCGATGAATCACCACGGTCTTGAACGAACCGACGCGCACCGCGTAGATGCTCTGGAACGCATCGTTGCCGCGATACAGCGCTTCGCCGCGGCGCACGTTGCGCGTGGTGCAGATGATCGAGTCGAGCCGTTCGAGCTCCGCCGTGGTCAGGCTGGGCGGCAGGCAGATGGCGCGCATCGAGCAGGTGGAGCAGCGCGTCACGGCGCGCTTGGCGGTGTCGGCACGCGTATCGGCCGGTGCGTCGACAGGGGCAATCGGGTACGTCTGATAGCCGGTGTGGGGCGAGCCAGACGAAACAGCTACGTCGCAGGCGGTACTCGAATACATGTCAATCTCCTAGGCGACAGCACGCGTGCGATGCGTGCGGGCAATTGCTTCAACGGCGCTGCGGGCTTCTTCGAATTCGGCTGTCTTGTCGAAGAAGTACTGCGCTCCCGCCGCGAGGCTTGCTTCGCGAAATGCCGGACCTGCGTGATTCGTCAACATCATCGTGACCACAGGCTGGTTCGCTGCGGTAACGGCTTCAATCAGTTGGAGGCCGTTGCCTTGCGCGAGCCGTAGATCGGCGATCACGAGATCCGGGCAGGATGTTGCAATTCCTTCGAGCGCGGCGGATACGTCTTCCGCTTCTCCCACCACGCACACTCCGTCGATCCTGCCGAGCGAGAGCGAGATTCTTCGTCTCACCGGTACCGAGTCTTCCGCGAGGAAGACTTTCAGCTTGGCGGACCGTTCTGATTTCATGGGTGCAAGTATGGTCTGCGATTCACGGAATTTAAATCGGCGACGGTTGAACTTTCAGTAGGGCGGAAGGAATGCGTGTAGGTCGATTCCTACAGCGGGCGGGGTGTTTGCCGGGCGGCCGGTGTGCCCTGTGAGGCCTTGAATGCGGCGATATGCCGCCGTTCGGCTGGCTCGCGCTTTACTGCGCTTCATGCGCGATTCATCAGCGCTTTGGTCGATCTTTTTAGTCGGTCTTTCTAGTCGGTCTTTTAATCAGCGCTTTTATGAGCGCCTTGAGGAGCGTTGCGCAGGCGAGCGTGAAACGAACCGGAACAGGTTGCCCGCGCAACGGCAGGAGAGTGGGCAGCAGAACGCAAAGCGACGACGCAGGGCATACCTTCGCGCCTTGCGGTTTTCGTCAGACTTCGTCGTTGTCGTCGAACAGCTTGTGCCGCATCGCATAGCGCACCAGCGCGGCTTCGTGCGGCATCTGCATCTTTTCGAGAATGCGCGTTTTATAGGTGCTCACGGTCTTCGCGCTCACGCATAGCTCCTGCGCGATTTCGGAGATGCTCTGGCCCGCCGCGATGCGGCGGAACACGTCGAACTCGCGGTCGGAGAGGCGCTGGTGCGGCAGCGTGTCCGCGGGCTCGTTGAGGCTCTGCGCGAAGCGCTCGGCCATGGCGAGGCTCACGTAGACACCGCCCGCGGCCACCTTCGTCACCGCGGAAACAAGCTCCGTGCTGGCACTTTCCTTCGTGAGATAGCCCGACGCACCCGCCTTGAACGCACGCACCGCGTATTGCTGCTCGGCATGCATGGTGAGCACGAGAATGCGCAGATTCGGTTTCTCGTCCTTGATCTGCCGGATCAGTTCGACGCCGTTGCGCCCCGGCATGGAAAGGTCGAGCACGAGCACCTGCGCTTCGGTGGAGCGTGTGAGCGCAATCGTCGTCGCGCCGTCCCACGCTTCGCCGGCCACCTCGAAGCCGCTGGCGTTCTGCAGGATATGGCGCAGCCCGTCGCGTACCAGCGTATGGTCGTCGGCGATCAGTACCTTGATCATGAAAGTGTCTCTTCCTGTTGCACGGCCTCGCGAGGGAAGGTGACGGTGAGGGCGAAGCCCTTGCCGTCGGCCGTGTCGATCGCAACCGAGCCGCCCAGCATATGGGCGCGCTCGCGAATGCCGATGATACCGAACGACTTGCCGGCGCGACCGTTCGTCCCATTCGCAAAGTGGGTACTGCCCGGGGCGTTGGCGCCGTCTGCGCCGGCAGGGTGGCTGCCGCGTCCGTTATCGCTCACGCGCAGCACGCAGAAGTTGCCCTCCACGCGCAGCATGAGTTCCACGCGCGTGGCCTCGGCATGCTTGGCGACATTGGTGAGGGCTTCCTGGACGATGCGAAAGAGCGTGGTCGCGCTCGTGCGCGAGAAATTCGTGTCGCCGGGGGCGATGCGCCGGTCCACCTCGATGCCGTAGCGGTGTGTGAAGTCGCCCGCGAGCCAGTCGATGGCGGGCAACAGGCCCAGGTCGTCGAGCATCACGGGACGCAGGTCGGCGGCAATGCGGCGCACGGAAGCCACGGTGGCGTCGATGAGCCGCCGCATGCTGCGAAGCTGCTCCAGCGTGTCGGTGCTTGCGCCGGAATCGGGCCCCACCATGTGTTCCAGCGCGGAGAGATCCATTTTCAGGGCGGTGAGCTGCTGGCCCAGATCGTCGTGCAACTCGCGCGCGATGCGGGTCTTTTCCTCTTCGCGCACGTTTTGGAGGTTGGCGGAGAGTTCGCGCAATTCCTCGCGCGACTGCTTGAGATCGTTTTCAGCGCGCACGCGCTCGGTCACGTCGCGCAGCATCACCGTATAGAGCTTGCCGGTGGCGTCGCGGATCTGCGAGATCGAGGCTTCGATGGGGAATTCCTCGCCGTTCGCGCGCAGGCCATACAGCACGCGCTGGCGGCCCATCTGACGGTCGGAGACGCCTGTCACGCCGAACTGCTCGACGTGCCGCGCATGGCCTTCGCGGAACCGCTCGGGCAGAAAGCGCGCCAGCGGGGCGCCGATGGCGTCCATCGCGGAACAACCGAACACGCGTTCCGCCGCGGGATTGAAGATCACTATGCGCTGCGATTCGTCGATAGTGATGATGGCCTCCATCGACGAGCGAATGATGCCCATCATGCGGGCCTCGTTGAGCGTCGACTGGGTGCGCGATTCGCCCGCCACCTTGCGCGAGTCGGCATAGAGGCGCGCGAGCACGAGGACGAGCGCTGCGAGCACGAGCGAAGCGACCACGCCGGCCACCGCTACCGTCGTCTCCACGCTGGCGTTGGCGGCCGCAGCCGCACTGCCGGCCGCCGACCAGGCCAGCGTAAACGTCGTGCCGCCGAACGAGAGCACGGTGGAGCGATGCAGCGCGTTCGTGGACGACGTGTTCTCTTCGTCGCCGCTCGCGGTCGCGAAGACGGGCGCGGACGCCTGGCCCGTGTAGACCTGCAGGTCGAGGCCGCGCTCGCCGAAGCGGGCGGGGTCGAACAGGCGGTCGGGGTCGAGCCGGGCGAACAGGATGCCGGCGAGGTGGGCCTGCCGGTCCGTGGCCGTTGCCGGCGTGGCCGGGGTGCCGTACACCGCCAGATAGAGCCACAGCGGGGGGCGCTCGTCGGCGTTGTCCTGCGGCCCTTGGCCGGGGCCAGGCGCGGCCAGCGCTACCTGCGCCGATTCCACCGCGCGCGAAAGCGCGACGCGGCTGTCAGGCGTATTGGGCAGCGCGAAAGCCGGGGCGTCTTCGGCCGCGGGGGCGACGAGCGTAGCCGTGAGGGGCGCGGATGCTTCGGACGCGGCGCCGGGGAAGGTGCGGCCGCGCACGTCGGCGTAGCCCAGCACGCGTACGGGCGAGCGGCCGCCCTCGAGATCGAGCCGGTTGACATATTCGCGCCATGCGGCCGACGTGGGCGCCGGGACGGCACCCATCAGCCCGCGTGCGCCGTTCAGCACGGCGGCGCTGGCTGCGAGTTTCTGCTGAAGGACTGCGGTGACGCGCGTCGTGCGCTGCTCGAAGCGCGTTTCTCCGGCATGCGAGAGTTCCTGCTGCACGACCCACAAGGTCGCGAGCGTAGCGAGCAGCCCCGCCACGAGTGCCACGGTGGCTGCCAGCATGGGTTGCCGCGACAACCGCGGGCCGTTTCTGGCCGCCGCGGGGCCGGCGGATTGGGGACTAGCGGTCATGTGATTCCCGCCGTATCGAGCTCATAGGGACGCAGTCTCATGTCTGGATGCGGTGTGAATGTACGTCTTCGCGGGTTTGCGAATGCAATACCCGCTTCGATCAAGGAAATTGTGAGCGAATTGTGACTGTTTTACACGGCTTGCGCCAGTCCGAAGGCCGCCCCGCGCCGGTCAGCGGGAGATCGGGCGGCTTTTCGCAGGCTTCTGGCGCACTTTGCGCGGGGGCGCGCCGGCGGTCTGCCGGAAAGCGGATGCATAGGGAATGCATATCTGCCGCATTTCTGTTCTGGTTCGTTGCGGGCTGCACGCGAGGGCCTTGACCCCTCTTGCCGCTTGATCCTCGTCAACGACGCGGCCGGCCCCATCGCCAGACTGCTCGTTAAGCGCACTGCGCATCATCGCGTCGTGATGGGAGATGCGACGCGCCCTCTGCATTCAACGTCAAGGGCCTGGCCCGGGAGGCAAGATGTACAAGCGGATTCTGGTAGCGATCGACGGCAGCCGCAGCGCGCGGCGGGCGCTGGACGAGGCCGTAAAGATTGCTCAGGCGAGCGGGGCCGTGGTGGCGGCCGTCTATGTGGCGGAACACCACGCGCAACTCGTGGACGTCAACACGCCGTTCGCCGAGGACGTGCCGGCGGACACGCGCGGGGGCTCGGCAACGGCCGCGCTCGAGGACGCCGAAGAACGCTTCCGCCAGCAGAAGGTGCAGGGCACGGCACGCGCCGTGGACGCCTACGGCGAAGACGTGGCCACGGTGCTGCGCCGCGCCGCGGATGAAACCGAGGCGGACCTGATCGTGATGGGCACGCGCGGGCTGCACGGCTTGCGGCGCCTGCTGCTGGGCAGCGTGGCCGAGGCCGTGCTCAGGACCGTGGACAGGCCGGTGCTGGTGGTGCGGTATGACGCGGAGGCTGAGGCGAGTCGTTGAGTGTGTGCAGGACGGCGGATGGTGCGTGGAACGCGGCTGATGGGGCCGCGTTCTGGCAGATGTGAGCAGGGTGGGCCTCCACGGCTTTGGCGGTTGATTAGGTTGATTAAAGCCTCAGACGAATCGGTCGTTAACTTGAGCCGCGACGTGGGGCCGAACGCTCGGCGCCGCCGTCGCTTCGCGAAGCGACTCGGTTACGACCCATACAAATCAAAAGAGAGGGCTACCCATCCCCGGCATTCCGGCCAGTCCGGCTGCGCCTGACGAGGCCTCCCTCTCAACGGATGAACTGCATGAGCAGATTCAGGCGGCACGCGCGGACCTGATACGGTTGGCCTGCGACCTGGCTGACCGCGAGGCCCCGCGCTGACGCAGGGGGCTGCGAGGGAGCCCAGGCCGTCTTTCGCCTTTCCCCGCGAACGGACCATGCGTCCCGATGGCGCGCCGTCCGATGCAACGGGCACCGTCTTTGTCAAAGATGGTTAGCGGCCATAGACACCCCCGCACCTGCTCCGGTATGACTGGCAGCTGATCTGTCATTCATTTCCTGCCGGACAGGGAGAGCACCGTTGACTCCTGCAACAGCGTATTCCGATGCCGCCGCACGCGCGGGCATCAACATCCACCCGTTCTACAGCCTGGACCTGAAGGGCACACCAGCCGCAGCGCTCGCGGACGTCTACGCGTTCGACGGCGAGCGCGGCATCGGCGAACCGACGAAGTACACGATCCGGTTCACCCATCCCCGGCACGACCTGTCGCGTAGCGATTCACGGTTCAACGTCACGGCGCTGCGCAACGTGGCGGTTGCGGCGGGCGAAGAGCTGTCGCTGTTCGCGCACCGGCTCGGCATCAGGATGTTCGCGGCGCGCGGGAAGGTGCAGATACAGGCGCAGTCCGACGCGATGGAACTGGTGGCGCAGAAGAACGTGCAGATCACGAGCGCGGACGGCACGGCTACGGTCAATGCGGCCAACGGTGTCGTACTGAGCGGCGGCGGCACGGCCTATATCAAGGTGCACGGCGACCACGTGGAGATCGGCGGGGCGGGCAGCCTGATCCTGAAGGTGCCGGACATCAGCAAGCAGGGGCCGGGGGCGCTGTCGCTGCCGGTGCCGAAGTTTGGGCAGATGGATATCGCAAACGACGAGCGGTTCATCCTGAGCGACGGCATCACGGGCCGCCCTGTCGCGAACCGCCCCTACAGGATCGAGCTTGCCGATGGGCAGATCGTTGAGGGCGTCACCGGCGAACAGGGCGAGACCTCGCTGAGCCGCAAGGACGTTGCCCAGGGACTCAAGCTCACCCTGCTGAATCACAAGGAAGTCTGATTCATGAACGACAAGACCAACCCGCCCGATAGCGCGGCAGACAGTGCCGATGCGCCGAAGCCCTACCGGCATTCAACCGCCACGCGCGTCGTGCCCATGCAGCGCGATCACCTGGGGCGGCCGTACTGGGAGTCCTATCACACGCCGTCGAGCTTCGAGGTACGCGCCGAGTGCCGGATACCGCCGCACATGCCGGGCGTCATCATCTTCGTGCATGGCGTCAATTCCACGGGCGAGTGGTATGACGCGGCGGAACAGGCGTTGTGTGCCGGCCTGAATGATCGTCTGCACCGAACAGAAGAAACGAAGCTAAAGGCGAATGCCTATATCACTGCGGACTCCGATGGTCGCCCCATTCCACGCCAGCTCGATCCGACAAAGCGCGGACATTCGCCCGTGATCCGCTTCTACTGGGGTTACAGCGCGGCTTCGGGTACCGAACGGAACTGGCGTATTCCCCTTCGCAATCCACGCGGCGTCGATGCGTGGGCTCCCGAATGCACCAGCGATGGCTTCACCGGAAAGGGGCCGTGGTACTGGGGAGGCGGTCCCTTCCAGAACGGCACCAACAACCTGCAGCAGGTATGGAGCGAAGCGGGCTTCAAACGTCATGTGCTCGGATTCGACATGGAGGCGTTGAACACGGAAGCCGATCGCCAACTGCAGGATGCGCCCCCGCGCTCCTACTACGCGCACGCGGCCCAGCGACTGGCCGACCTGATCGACCGGATTCGCGTCGAGTGCCCGCGCGACACGGTGACGGTGATGTCGCATAGCCAGGGCACCATGATCGCGATGGCGGCCACCGCCATATGCAAGACCCGCGCGCCCGATGCGCTGTTCGTGATGAATTCGCCGTATTCGCTCGATGACAAGGTTACGGATGCACTGGCCTGCGGACCAGAGCGCCCCACTCCCGAAGCACGGGTCAATACCTTCCGGAACATCGCCAACCGCATCAAGGGCGATAAGCGCGTCTTCACCGAGGCGCAATTGCGGCAGTTGCAGTGCGGCGCGTCCGAGGACATGGACTTCTGGCGACCGGATAACGGGCGTGAATCCGGCGTGGACGAACGCGACAATCACGGCAGGCTGTACGTGTATTTCACGCCGCACGACCGCGTGATGGGCGCGGTACCGCTGCAAAGCATCGGTTGGCAGGGCGTGGACGACAGGCTGCTCGCCGAGCTGGGCGATACGGTCAAACAGCGCATGCTGGCACGCGGCACGCCCGTGGGCGACGCGCCGGGCGTGAAGAGGTACGGCACGTTACCACCGATTCCCGAAGACAAGCTCGTACCAGGTGCGAAGCCGACAGATTTCTGGAATGGAAACCGCGATATTTTTTCGCCCCTCATGAAACTGTGGGCCGTACCCCATCCCGACAAGACCGTGACTATCAACGCGGAAGAGGTGCCGCAGCCCGTCACGGCGGAAGAAATGCGGCCGTTCGAAAACTCGCGTAAAGGAGTGGATGAAATGGGCAAGTGGGTTTCCGATCCCAATGACCCGAACGGAGGGCATTACGCTGATCCCGATTACCGTTATATGCGCTCGATTTATCAGCCGGAACGTACCGTGACGACAGAGGATATTTATAGCTCGACGCGCACGACCCGGCTTGAAACGCAGGAGGAAATGTTGCAGCGGCTCGATACCTATCACGCCGAGCCGACCAACCACAGCACGCTGCCGCAGCACGAAGCTTTCATGCGTCGCGTGGTGGCCTACGATCTGCCGGTCGGCTTTTGCGATTCGTATGAGAGGCCGGCGTTCTGGACCCGCCTGATGAAGCTGGCCGACTGGACACAGGGCTATGACGATTACTTCGGGTCTGGCGCGCCTCAAAGCATCATCAAGCCGCCGCATATCGATTGGGATACGGTCGCCGAAGAGCAAAGCAGGGCCGAAGCCGAACAGCTCAGGCAGCAACAATGGAAGGGGGCTTGATGAGATACGTCACAGCCGCAATGGTGCTTGTCGCCCTCATGCAAGGGTGCACCGCACAGACGCCGGAGCACGCGAGCTTCGGACTCGGAGATTTCATGAGTTCGGCGCTCAAGGAATTGCCGTATGACTCGCCGCCCCAGGTCATCTACCGGATTGACGACCACCGGTTTGTAACGCTGGAACGTTACCGTGATTGCAACCACGGAGAAACCTACTACAACGACACCCGTGCCGGCATCCGGAAGCACGTGGGTCGAGGTCTGTTCGAAAACTTCCAGGGGCACGTCATTAATGCCGATCCGTCTGGAATGAACATTGTTTTGCCGCTCGCCTATCCGGATGGACTGATTTGTGGTAATGGCGAAAAAGGCTGCATCGTGCCTTTATGGTATTCGACAGACGGCGGGAAAACCTTCCATTCCAAGGTGTACATGGATCACAGTTTCAACGCGTTTGAAGACTCGAAACGATACACGGTCGCCGCCACCCAAAATAAGCTCTTTGTAGCTCAGGTCGATTACGGAGACGAGAATGGCGATCCTTATGTGAAAGAGTATCCGCTAGTTCCCGATATCGACCTGAGCAAGCCATATCCCCCAGGAATCCACGGCTCTACATTTATGGCCTCGAAGCGACCAGGCATTTTTTCAAAGCTCAAGACGCCATCCGGCCAGGACCGCATCATCTGCAATTCCTCGATCAAGCCGACCAATCCCGACGCGCCGCTGGCTCCGCAGTAAGGCGTCGGGCTTGATTACACAGCAACAGGAAACATCATCATGAACCCCCCCCGTATGTCTCGGCGATCCAACCACGCACGGCGGCGTCATCAAAACCGCGTCGTCAACGTTCAACCTCGATGGCAGAAAAGTCGCGCTGTGGCACGACATCGTGTCGTGCCCCCAGCACGGCGATAACCCGATCATCGAATGCGCGGAGGGCTACAGCGAAGACGGCCGCAAATGGGCCGTCGATCTGTGCCGCACACGGTGCGGCAGCCAGGTCATCGCCCGCAGTACGGGAATGAACATCGCATGAGCCGGATGTGGGTTATTCGCCTAACGACAGCCAGGCCGAGAGCCGGCGATAACCGAAGCGCGGCACCTCTTGCGACGCTGCAATCAACTGATCGCCCAGCAGCTGGTCTTTCTCCGGCTGCTTGAGCGTGTAGGTCGGCATCCGGCGACTGAATCCCAGGTAACGATATGCCTTGCGTTGTGATAGACCCCGCCGAGTCGGGACAGAACGTCTGCTCCGTGATGTTGTGCCGCTTGCACAGATCCTTGACCGGCTCCTCGCGGCGCTCGGCTTCCCGCAGGACACGGATGATCTGTTCGTCGGTATGGCGCTTCTTCATCGAGTTCTCCTTGCCTCCAGGATAAGAGAACTCACTTGCCGTTTGGCTACACAATCCGTCATTGAACCGCGCGAGCGGGCGTCGCCGCCCGCTGTGCACGCTAGAACCGATGCACGATACCCACGCCGGCCGCGACCTGACTGCGCGATGACGACGGAGCGCCACTGAAGCCATCGCCAATCGACGGCGTGGCGACGACGACCTTGTGGTTACCCGACAAGGTATCGCCGTTCGCACGCTGATACGCCTCGACCATGTAGAAGCCCGTACGCTTGGACACGGCGTAGTACTGCGACAGCGTGAACTGGTGATACTGCGCGGCGTTGGTGATGCCGTTAGCCAGGGTGGCGCGTGTGTAGCTATAGCCACCCGCGAAGTCCCACGCTGCCGAGGGGTGGAAGTGCAGCACCGCGCCCGCCGTGTTGAAGATGGCCGTGTTGCGGAACGACGAACCCGTGCCGGGGATGTACTGGACGTTCGAATACGAAGCTGACACGTCCCATGCGTCCGAGAAGCGGTAGCCGCCCGTCACCGCGAAACGCTGCTGCGCCTGCGCGGTCTGGTAGCCGTTGTTGATGGCGGAGACGGCCGTTTCCGCACCGCCGTTCGATGTCGTCGACGAGGCACCCCAGGCGCCGCCGCCGGGCGTCGAATTGTTCACGCGCTGATACGCCGCCCCGATGCCAAGAGGCCCGTTCGTGTATTGCAGGCCCGCGCTCCAGGTCGATCCGGCATTGATGCTGCCCGGCACGCCGCCGAACGCATACGAGGCGGCGAACGTGAAGCCGCCCAACGTCGGCGATTGATAGACCAGCGAGTTGTTGGAGCGGTAGATGTTGTCGAGCGAGTCGATATCCCCGGGATGCGCGCCGAAGTAGCCGGTGATCCAGGTGGTCGGGCTCCACGGCGAGAGCATCGTGTAATAGGCCGTGTACTGGCGGCCCGCCGTCAGCGTACCGAAGCGCCGGTTGGTCAAACCCACCCACGACTGCCGTGTAAACATGCCACCGGAAAACTGCGAGGTGCCGTTCGTGCTGTTCACGCCCGCTTCGAGCGTGAAGATCGCCTTGGTGCCGCCGCCCAGATCTTCGCTGCCCTTGAGCCCGAAGCGACTGCCTGCCCACACGCCGGCGGTCATCTTCACCACCGAATGACCGTTCGAGGTCGAGCCGACCGAGGTCGCACTGTTCTGCCAGGCAAGGCCGTTATCGACGATCCCGTACAGCGTCACGCCGCTCTGTGCATGGGCGCTCATGGCTGCGCCGCCAAGCACGCACGACGCGATGATGGTCTTTTTCATAATTAGTCATCCTATTTGATTGACAAAAAGATCTCTACTACCGTGAAACCCTGTTGCGTGTATCAGGAAAGCGTGGCGAGCCAGTGCGCCGCGCGCGCAAGCACGGCGTCCGCCGAATCGAAGCATTCGACGCCCGCCACCAGCGGTGCGTCGCAGACCGCGAACACCGGCTTGCCCCATTGCAGTCCGAGCACAATCTCGGACAGCGTGCCGAGGCCACCACCCACCGCGATGAGGCACAGCGACGCGCGTGCGATGAGCGCGTTGCGCGTGATGCCGAGCCCCGTGGGCAGCGCCACACCGAGGTACGGATTCGCGCCTTGCGCGTCCTCTTCGGGCAACAGTCCTATTGCGATGCCGCCCGCGCGCTGCGCGCCACGCGCGGACGCTTCCATCACGCCGCCCTTGCCCCCGCCAAGAATCGTCATGCCGGCCTGTGCAAGCGCATAGGCGATGGCCTCGGCGACGCGCAACTGCTCTGCGGTCGCCTCGCGCGGGCCGATCACGCCCACCGGCATCCGATGCCGGTTCTGCGTCCGCTGACGCGCGGCGAGGTCCGCGAGCGCGGCCTCGGCCAGCATCGGGCATTCAATGTTGCCTTGGTCTGACAATCCATTCCCCCATTGCAAGAACACAGGTGCACAGCGCCGTCAGCACGATGGACAGCACAGCCGCCTGCGAGAAATCGGTCTGCCCATCGGACAGCTTCAGGTACATCAGCAGCGGCAGGATGTTGATCTGCGTGCCGGCCAGTGCGACGGCAGTGCCGTAGGTCCCGAGCGCGATCGCCGCAACGAGGCACCACGCCGACGCCACCGAGGGCCACAGCTCGCGCCACGCCACGTCGATCCAGGCGCGCCACGGCCCTGCGCCGAGCGTCAGCGCCGCGTCGAGCGGGCGCCGGTCGAAATTCGCGAAGGCCGGGTAGAGCATCAGCGCAACGCGTGGAATCAGGTAGTACGCGTAGGCGATCACCAGCCCGAAAGTGGTGTAGATCACCCCGCCCACGCGCGCCGGGTCGGCGCCCAGCTTCGCGAGCAACAGGGTTACGAACCCTGCGCGGCCGAACGTCAGGATGAAGCCGTAGGCAATCACCAGACCGGAAAATGCGAGCGGCACGCCGAGCATTGCCAGCCAGAGCCGGCGGCGCTGCGGCGACTGCCCGGCGAGCGCGATTGCCAGCGCGATGCCGACCATGGTGGACAACGTGCCCGAGGCCGCCGCAAGCCCGATGGAGCGGACGATCGCGTCGCCCACCAGTGGATCGCCGAACACGGCGCCAAACGCGTGGCCGCCGCCGTCGAACGCGGCCACGACCAGCGACGCGAGCGGCAGCGCGAACGCGACGGCGAACAGGATGGCGGCCGGCATCGCGCCGAAGCGGCGCAGCAGGCCCGCGTTGCGGGTATCGAGTGTCGGGTGTCGCATCACCGGCCGCCCTGGCTGTCGTGACAGAACGTCATGCCGTTCACTGGCCGAGCGTCGCCTGCGACCAGAGCTGGTCGACCAGCGCCTTCTTCGCCGCCGCCTTCGCGACGTCGAGCGGATGCACCTGCGGCGCGTCCGGCATTCTGGCGGCCACCTCCGGCGCGAGCGTGACAGCGGGCACGGCGGGGCGCACGTAACCGCGCGCGAACAACGCCTGCCCCGCATCGCTCATCACGTAGTTGAGCCAGAGCTGCGCCGCGGAAGGATTGGGTGCGTTCTTGACGAGGCTCATCGCGTAGGGGGCCGACACGCTGCCGTCCTGCGGAATCACGACCTCCGCCGTGTCGCCCATGCCGTCGACGTAGCGCGCCTTCAGCCCGTCGTTCTCGTAGCCGATCAGAACCGGAATCTCGCCCTTCACGAACTTCGCGTAGGGCGTGGTGCCCTCCACGCGCATCACGTTGCCGACGGTCTTCAGTTTGCCGAAGAAATCGGCGCCCGGTTTCGGATCGTCGACGCTGCCGCCCATCGCGTAAGCCGCCGCGAACACATCCACCTGGCCCTGGCCCGTCGAACGCGGATCGAGGTAGACCACGGCATTGCGGTACTCGGGCTTGAGCAGGTCGGACCAGCGCCGCGGCACTTCCTTCACGAGCTTGCGGTTGACGAGGAACGCGATGTTCAGCGAGTGGACGGTGAACCAGCGGCCGTCGGGATCGCGGAACACTTGCGGCAGCTTGTCGAAGTTGAGCGGCTTGAACGGTGCGACCAGGTCCTTCGCTTTCGCGTCGAGTGCGGAAGCGGCGAAGTAGTACGCCGTGTCCGCCTGCGGACGGCGGCGCGCCTTGTCGAGTGCCACCACGGTAGCGGCCGAGCCGATGTCGTTGTAGGTGATCTCGACCTTCGGATAGCGCTCGCGAAAGCCGGCGAACAGCGACTTCCAGTTGGCCCACTCGGGGCCGGTATCGAAAGAGACGACGAGGCCTTCGTCGGTCGCCTTCTCGTAGAGCGCCTGCTCGCCAGCGTACAGCGGCACACGCGGCTCGGCATGAGCCGCGCACGCGAGCAGCGCGCCGAGCGCGAGCGCAACGGCACGCATACGTTGGATCAAGGTAGGTGTGGCAAACATCGTGGTTCTCCGGGATGCGTAAATGCGTAAGAGAGGCCGGTCAGGTATCTGACGAAGCAGAGGGGTGTGTGGATTTCAAGAAAAGCCGGCTGCGCACGGCGCGCCGCACGCGCATTTATTCGCGCGCCGCTGCCGGCAGTACACGCAGATGGCGCGGGTCGATGGCAATGCTGTGCTCCGCCACGACGCGGCCCTCGCCGAGTAGCGGCGCGGCGGCCCCGTGCGGGAGGAAGTCATAGCGGTGTGTTGAGCCGAAGTAGCGGACCTCGCCTCGGGTGCCGCAAACCCGATTTGCGCAGCCCGGCTCGGGGTCGGCCTGCACATGCTCGGGACGGAGCAGCAGTTCGACGGCGTCGCCGGGGCGATGCCTGCCTGTCTCGGCGCAAAGCGTCGTGAAGCCGACGTCGATGCGGTCGGTGGTCATCACGCGTCCGCGCAGAATCGTGGAATGTCCGATGAAGCGCGCGACGCGCACCGAGGCCGGCGCCTCGTACAACTCGCGCGGCGTGCCCACCTGCAGCACCCGCCCGTCTTCGACGATGGCAACGCGATCGGCCATGCTGAGCGCCTCGTCCTGATCGTGCGTCACGAGCAGAGTGGTCGCACCGCACGCACGTTGCAGCGAGCGAATCTCGTCGCGCAGTTGATGGCGGATGCCGGCATCGAGTGCGGCGAGCGGCTCGTCGAGCAGCAGCACGCGCGGCTCGATGACGAGTGCGCGGGCCAGCGCGACGCGCTGCTGCTGGCCTCCCGAGAGCTGCGCCGGCGGCCGGTCAGCGTGATTCGCGAGGCCCACGCGGTCCAGCATGGCGAGCGCCTGGCGGCGCCGTGCGCCGCGCTCGACGCCGCGCATCTTCAGGCCATAGGCCACGTTGTCCGCCACGCTCAGGTGTGCGAACAGCGCGTACTGCTGAAAGACCATCCCGACGCCGCGCCGCCAGACCGGCTCGCCGGCAACGTCTTGCCCGCCGATCGCGATGCGACCGGTGTACCCGGTCAAGAGCCCCGCCGTGAGGCGAAGCAGCGTGGATTTGCCCGATCCGCTCTGGCCGATCACGGCCAGCAGTTCGCCGGGCGCGGCCTTCAGGGAAATGTCGGCGATGCCGTGCGACGCGCCCGGATACGTGTAGCTGACGGTGTCGAATTCGAGACTCATGGTTTCACTTCAGTCGTTGCACGGTGGTGATCGAGGCAAGCGTCGCAGCAACGGCGAGCACGAGCAGCACGACGGTCGCGGCACAGGCAAAGCCCGAGGCGCCATAAAACGCCTGCAGCAACACGACGGGATAGTTTCGATAGCGGAAGCCCGCAATCAGGTTGGATATCTGGAATTCGCCTATCGACAGTGCGGCCACCATCACCAGACCCGCAAACAGGCTGTGACGCAGGCTGGGCAGCGCAATGGTCAGGAACTGGCGCAGCGGCGTGGCGCCGAGCGTGGCCGCGCAGGCTTCGAGCGTCGCGAGATCGAGGTGGCGCAGGTCGGCCAGCAGCGTTTGCAGCAGGTACGGCATCGTCAACACCGCATGCGCGGCGATCATCAGCCACAACGTACCGAGCCACGGCAGCGCATCGCCGCCGAACACGGCGATATAGCCGAACCCGAGCGTCAGCGCAGGCACGGCGACAGGCAACAGCATCACAAGCCGCGCGGCGAGGCCGTGACCGGCGCGCGCCCGGTGATGAAGCGCATAGGCGAGCGGAACGCCGAGCACGGTGTTGAGCGCGCAGCACGCCAGCGCGACCGTGAGGCTCGTGCCGAACGCGCGGCGAAAGCTCGGATCGGCTGCGAGATCGGCGTACCAGTGTGCGGTCAATCCGGTCGGCAGCAGCGTATTGGTCCAGCTCCGGCCGGTTGAGCCGATCAGAAGCAGCGCGATGGGCAGCAGCAGGTAGAGCGCGAACAGCACGACGACTGCCCGCACCAGCATGCGCCCCGGCGCCGGGGCGCGCGTGCTGCGACAAACAGGAACACCAGCCGGGCGAGCCGTGGCGGCAGGAGAGTGCATCGGGCAATTCCGTAAACGAGCGACAGGACGGCGCTAAAACCAGTTGAATCAGTCACCTGGCTTCGCTATGACGGTCGCCAGTGTGCGATCCCGACATGGCATCGTCATGAAAAAAACGTACAAACCACGCATCGATCTTTGCGAATCCGGAATACCTCGAGATGAAGCACCTCTATCCGAACATGGCCGAACTGCATGCGTTCGCAAGTTCAGCGAAACATCTGAACTTTTCGTATGCCGCGCGCGAACTGGGGCTCACGCCGAGCGCGGTCAGCCGCCAGATCGCCAACCTGGAAACGCTGTTCGGCGTGAAGCTGTTCACGCGCGAGGGGCGCAATCTGTCGTTGACGAGGGCGGGGCAGCTTTATCACGGACGCGTGACGGCTCCGCTTCGCGAGATCGGCAATGCTTCACTGGAACTGCTGAGCGTGCGCGAAGACAGCGACCTGCTGACTATCGCGAGCGTGCCGACCTTCACGACCAAGTGGCTGGTGCCCAGACTGCCGTCGTTTCTGGCGGCGGCGCCGAACGTCACACTGAGTTTCCGGCGCCATCTGGCACACGGCGACCCGTTCCCGCTCGGGCTCGACGCGGCGATCCGCTATGGCGACGGCCGCTGGGACGGCCTGTGCTGCGACTATCTCGACGGACGCACTTTCGTGCCGGTCTGTTCACCCGGCTTCGCGGCAAAGCACGCGCTGCGCACGCCGGCCGACCTCGCCGCCGCGCCGCGGCTCGTGCATGAGCAGGCCGAAAGCGTCTGGTTTCAGTGGTCGCAAGCCTATGGCGTTGCACCCATGAACGCATTCTCGGGACCGCGTTTCGAGCAGTACGCGGTGTTGATCCAGGCGGCGCAGTCCGGGCTTGGCGTCGCGCTCGTCCCGGCGTTCCTGATAGGCGTACCGCTCGCTGCGGGCGCGCTCGTACAGCCCATGGACGCGCCCGTCGACGTCGACGATCAGGGGCACTTCCTCTGCTATACGCCCGAACGCTTCGATACGAGTACGGCATTACGCAAACTGCGGGACTGGATGCTGGGAGAATTTGCTGCCGCGCGACGCGGTGGTTTCGGCACCGCATCGTCTGTGACACGGGTTGAAGACGGGGCCGCCAAATGGAGCTCGATCAGTCAGACGCCAGGCGATGTTGCGCAGGACTTTCGTGAGGGCACCTCCAGAGCATCTGATTCGCAAAATAAACTCGCTTGAGAAGGGATTGCGTTTCGTTGAAAGGCAGGTAGTCAGCGATGTCGGTCGGGTCGACATGCTTGCACAGGACGCAAGCGGGCGCCGGGTCGTTATCGAGTTGAAGGTCGGAGAGGTGAAGGATGCCGCAGTCGGTCAGATTGACAGGTACCTCGGTTGGTACGCCCGGCGGGATGGTAACCCCCGCGAGGAATGTTGATAGCCAGCGATTTTCCCGAAGCCGTGCGCTCTGCGGCGGAATCTGTAAAGTAGCTTGCGCGGGTGCGGTATGCCCTTGCGCGGTTGTTCGACGGGAACCGGAAGGCGCAGATCGCGCTATCGACCGAACCGGTAGCTCATCAGAACGGGCGCTGCGCACGCCTGGCATCCTCTTTCGGCGAGCTGTGGCGTGGCATGTCGCTACTCCGTGCGCGACGCTGAGGCCTGTACCTGAAGTATTCGCCGCGCGTCGTCTGGCCGGTACCGTAACGTAGACCGTATTAATCGTGTCAACGTTGCGACAATAATGGTGTCAATCCGCCGTGTCGACGCGCGCTGACATCGGCTCGGCCTTGCGGGACAAGCGTTTGCGGGCGCAAATTAAATGTGTCAACGACTACGGGACATCTGATCTGGCCGACTCCGTCGATGTCGGGACGTCCGTCTCCGCTCGACGGACTGAGCGGCCGTGCGAAGGCAAGTGCGAAGCGGCTAGGTCTCTGGACGGCCGATAGTGTTGAAAAACTCGGTGATGGGCGATCTCGCGAGGTTTTGAGGGGTCGTCTTACCCTTAGCAGATGCACGCGAGCGGTTTGTAGACCGATCTGAGAGGCCGAAATTTTTGCGAGCGGTCCGAAAACGGCGCTCCACGAGTTTTTCAACACTATCGGCCACAAGGCGTCACCTGCACCGAAATTCTGAACGTCCGCTCGGGTTTGGCGAACGGACTATCGCGACGTTTCCATCCCTTCTAGGTGGGGCTTTGTGGCACCCCGCTGCGGGCGACCATCTCGGAAATCCCCCGGAGCCTAATGCATTCGATTTCGCCCGTACGGGTCTGTACGGCTTGGTAGAAATTGAAGTCCACACGGCTGGCTTCCTTGCATTTCCGCTCTATGATTTCAATGATCTTAATCTTGTCTGTTGCGGGCGTGCGAATGCCAAATATTATCCCGTCCAGAGAGGAAAAGTCGTATTTCATCGCTCTGAGCTCTGTATCAACATCGAGATTGAAGCCGTCCGACTGATAAACAAGTCGGGATTCGCCTTCGGCCTGCCACGCGCGAGTTTTGGTCGACGTGCTGTATCGGGCGTCCTTCCAGTACGCAGTGCGCCAGTCGCTTTCCTCAACTGCTGTTCGTTTCCCACACTTGCTTTTCCGGCCTTGATCGTCATACATCCACTGGCGATTCAGCACCGGTATCGTGACGGCGTGTAGCGTGTCGAAGAAGTTCTGTTCGAGGTGCGCCGTCTCGTAGTTGACAGGCAGGAACTGAAGATTGACGTAGCTGAAAATGATGTTGCCATTGAATCCGACCGGCATGTTGATTCGCAGCGACGGTCTGCTTGCCGAGTCGAGCACGGTTTTGTACTTAAGGCAGACACCTGCATGTGAATCGCCGTAATAGGCCCACATTGCTTCTCCACTGCAACTCTCCATGAAACACGCGGCGAACCAGCGCGGATACATGAGGGTACGAAGGTTCAACACGTAGGCTCTACAAAAGTCGTTGTGGACGAATGCGCGGTTTTTGTCCTGTGCGTCGAGTGTGCTCTTGTAATAGTGGAGTATGCTGTTTTCTTCAGCGCCGAGCATGAGCAGCTTGTACTGTTCCTCGCGCTTTTCAAAGTCGTTGCCGCAAGCCGCGTCGAGCTGATCCGCGATCTGCATCGAGCTGCGTGCGCGACCGATGGCGCCCTGGAAGAACTTCGAGAAGTCTGGCACCTTTGCATTGGTCTCGGCGTTCGCTTGCTCCCCGTACCACTCATAGCAGGCGAACATCACGAAAGGATGAATGGCTTCGAGATGAGCATTGAGTTCGTATGGGCCGATGCGCCGGGGCGTCTGGGCGATTCGCTCGATGTAGTTACCGATAACTTCGTGCTCAAATATTCGCTCGCGAAGTTGGATGTGCTCCGCGCGTATCCCGTTGATAAGCGGATCTCGTATGTGCAGAAATCTCCATTCGGCTGTTTTCTGCTTCTGTTCTGCGTCAGCGAACAGGCCAAGGGCAAGCAGCACGCAGTTTAGATAGTGCCGGAACAGATTCCGCCATATCACCTCATCGCCTTGCCAGTACACGTTAATATGGCCTTCGAGTGGATCGTTTAGCTGTTCGGGAGCAGCGAAGTAAATCTCCGAGTTCTCTAGTTCTTTCTTGTTGAGGAGATTCTTGACGTTGCGGAACCTGTACGTGTAACCCGCACCGTTTGTCTCTTTCGTTGTCATTTGGCGGCTAAGTGTCGGTTCGTCAGAAACAGCAGGTGAAGGCACGCTCAAGAGTCGGTAATCAGCGCGTGCGCGTCGGCGAGGTCTTCGATCCTGCCAGCACCAAGTGCTATCAGCGCCGGTAGTTTGGTCACCTTCCGGAAATTGGCGTCACTCGTTAGGAACACGTCGCGGCCAGCGTAGATATGACTCCAAAGCGCAAGTACATCACATTTTCGGTTTCGCCATTTCCAATACTCGTCCGGGCGTTGATCGCATGGAAGTTGAGGTGTGCCCTCGGGCGGCAGTAACGCCTTATTGGGAAACAGCACGCCGTGGATTTTTGTCTCTAGCTCGATCATTGCCTCGTTTGAGAAAAAACTCCAATCCCAGAACGTTAGATCGAAGTATGCAATTGGCATGAGCAAAGACAGGTGATCTAGTTTCAGCCGCGCAAGCCTTTCACGGAAGATGCCAAAGTTCTCAATCTCCCCCGCACGTTGTTTTTCCGACGCGCTGATCGCAACCAGCGCGACGTCGATGCGACCCTGTGCATGCGCGTTAACTAACTGACGAATCGCCGAAGCAGCGGGGCGATCCTCTTCGATAGCGACGATGGCATTCGTATCAAGTGTCAGTCGCAGCATAGTTGCAGGATCTGAGAGGTTTGGGCCGTCGTGAGGATACTCCACCCTTAGACTAAAGCGCCGTCTTTCTTCTTTATATCAGACGCTCACACCTAGATGCCGAGCGGCTCCAACGGGTCTGGTCACGCCTTTTGCATCGCGAGCACGCCCGCGACGATCGCCGCACTCGGTCGTCAGGCTCTGGTCGGCCAATTCGGCCGTTCGCTCAATTTTCGCGAATGACCGCTCAGTCGTCGACATTGGTCAATCATAACCACACAGAGCGTTGCCGCGCGCTATCGAATCCGCACGCTGTGCCAAACCTCGTTATGGCCGTCCGCTGCATGATCGGCTGGTTTTTCCATCAAGCCACGATATAAGGGCGTTCCCTTTAAGGCCTACTGCGATCCGCGATTAGCCACAGACGTTATGGTCAGGTCGCGAGTAGGTCTGTCGACAGGTGCAGCGAGTGCTGGCGGGAAGTTCCTTTCTCAGTCGCCTTCGCACGATTTCGCGTTGGGCATTCCTTTTCCGTCGAACACGTACAAGGTCATCCCGTGCTCGCCGACCAGCATGCCGTCGCTCACGCGCGGAGCGGCGTCACGGCTGGGGTCGCTGTGAGCAGTGTCGCTTGCACGGGAAGTTCTTTCATGTCTATTCTCCGTGGCCGTCGTTCCCGACGACATAAAAACTCACCGTGGTGCCATAACACGGAGCACAGGACGGCCGTCGACGTTCTTCAGTGGGAAAAATACGTGGTGTGCCGATGGATCGACGCCGACCACATGTGCGTTCGAGCCGACGCTGCCCTCGCCAGTCTTCGACACGGTCGACGAACTAACGGTGAACATCGACACGATGCCCGCTTCGCCGGCAACGTAGAGCGTGCTTCGATCCGCATCGAACGCGAGGACGTCCGGGCCTTCGCCAACGTCGAACGACTGGATAATCTGCCGCGACAGTAGGTTCAGTTCCAGAAGCCTGGCATTGTCTTCGCAGGCAATGAACGCGAGATGGTGTTGCGAATCGATATACAAACCGTGGTTGCCCCTGGCGCCTGGCAGGTCGATCCGCGCGACGATTGCATCGTTCACTGGATCGATCTCGACAAGCTGTCTCCGTGATTGTGCGTTCACGAAGATGTGGCGAGACGAAGCGTCGTACTGTGTGTTGCCGACGGTGCCGCCCAGCTCGATCGTGTTGGTGCGACGGTTGGTTTGGGTGTCGATTACGGTCTCAGTCCCGCCCGTCTCGTCGGACACGTACAGTTTGTGGGTGTCGGGCGCGTAGGCCATGCCGTCCGGATAGACGCCGCCCGGCATGCGAGCGGTGATCTTCAGCGTATCCTCGTCGATGGCAACGACCTCATTCGAGCCAGTCGCGGACGCATAAACGCGCGACAATTCAGGCACAACAAGCACGCCATGTACCTCGGCAATGTCGCCGATGCGAGCGACCACGCGCGAATTTTGTGTGTCCACTACGATGACTTCGCCATCG
The DNA here is from genome assembly GCF_029536165.1 of Paraburkholderia sp. SUR17. Classification (NCBI taxonomy): domain Bacteria; kingdom Pseudomonadati; phylum Pseudomonadota; class Betaproteobacteria; order Burkholderiales; family Burkholderiaceae; genus Paraburkholderia; species Paraburkholderia sp. SUR17. The sequence goes on along the minus strand of NZ_CP120509.1, from coordinate 1,610,967 downwards.
CCCAGATGCGCAATAAACAGCAGATGGCGAGCGGGATCGAAGCTCTCGTAGTCGAGACGGGTCGCACGCCCTGGCAAGGGCACATCAGTGACATACGTCAGCGGTAAGGTAGCGCGCACCGATGAACTGGCGGCCTGAGGAACGCGATACATGAGCATGCCTGCGACTGCGGACAGCACGCAGAGGATCGCATACAGGAGCACGGCTTTGCCGCACAACAGCGGTTTGTGCATCATGATGACCCTCCGTCCGGGCGAACGCGTCGGAATGCGGCGAGCAACGAAAGGTCATAAACAATCTTGAGCACACCGCATGCGACGAGCGGTGCACCGAGCCATCCCAGTCCAAGCAGCACCCCGGATAGCGCCGGTGCCAGCGCCGCCGCGAGACTTCGTGGCACTGCGGTGAAGCTGGCGGCAGCCGGCCGCTCAGCCGGCGTAACGATCGACATGACGTATGCGCTGCGAGTCGGTACATCCATCTGCGAAAGCGCACCGCGCGCAAGGAGCAGCGTCAGAGTCAGCGAGAGGGAAGGCGAAAATGCAGCGCCAATAAGGCATGCGCTCGACGGGATGTGTGTGAACACCATCGTGTTGAGCAAGCCGATACGGCGCGACAGCGGCGCAGCAGCCAGTTGGGAACCCGCGCTGAGCAGCCCCACCCAGAAAAAGAACTGCCCCGCCGCGCCGAGCGACAGTCCAAACCGCTCGATCAGCCACAAGGTCAGCAGCGAATTGACGAGAAGGCCACCAGCAAAGGCATCGACACTGAAAAGCAGAGCAAGGCGCATGACGATGCCGCGCGAAGGCCCAAGCGGTGCCGGTGGCACGTCAGTCGCCGAATGACGCGACGGTAGATGCCTGTAGAGAACCCAGACGATGAATCCCGTTGTCGCGTAGACGAGAAACATTGCGCGCATTGCCGTGAGCGGTGTGACCGCCACGTGTGCAGATATCCAGTCGGGCAATCCGGCCGCGAGGGCGCCAAGTGCTGCAGAGAGGGCACCGATCAGGCTATAGCGCGCGAACAGTGCGGTACGTGCATCGCCTCTCGCCGACTCCGCGAGCCGAGCGTGTTCAAGCGGGAGAAACAGACTGACATCGCCCGAACTCGGGTTCAGCGTGCCAACGAACGCAACGATGAGCAGCGGCAACAGCGACGACAGTCCCGCGAATGCCAGACCGGTGGCAAACATGAGTGCTGCCGCGAAGCGCAGCAGACCGCGCGACGCAAAGCGATCGCCGATGACACCCACCAGCACGGTTGCGAAAGCCGAGCCGAACAGGGTGGTCGTGCTGACGAGGCCGACAGCCAGTTGTCCAAAGCCCAGCGCCAGCAGATAGCCGGGTAGCAGCACCGCGATAAAGCCGTCGCACACACCGCGGAGCCCACGCGCAATCAACAGGATCAGCGCGCTGCGCTCGACCCCTTCGGGAAGGAACAATGCCGGACGGGTCACGATACCCATGCTGATCGCCGGACAGGCTCGGAATTCATGTCACGCCGCTCTTTGCGCAGGCATCGCAGCCCGTAGCCTCGACGCGGCATTGTCCCAGTTGATGATGCTGAAAAGCTGGTTGACGTAGTCGTTGCGCCGATTCTGGTACTTCAGATAGTAGGCATGCTCGAACACATCGAGGATCAGGACGGGCTGGATGCCCCACGCCGTGAGCTTCTGATGGTTCTCGCATTGCAGAATCATCAGCCTTCCCGTCGCCGGATGATAGCCGACCACGCCCCAGCCCGACGCCTCGACAGCTACCGTTGCAGCGATCAACTGGCCCTTGAACTTCGCATACGAACCAAAATTCCTGTCGATTGCCTTCGCCAGATCGCCCTTCGGCTCCCCGCCTTTTCCTGAGATGCTTGTCCAGTAAACCGTATGCAGGATGTGACTGGACAGTTGGAAGGCCAGCTCCTTTTCGTAGAACTTCACGAGCGCGAAGTCGTTCGAATCGCGGGCCTTCGCAAGTGCGTCTTCCGCCTTGTTGGCGGCGGCTACCGCGGGCTTGTGATGAAAGTTGTAGTGCAGTTCGACCGTGCGGGCATCGATCGCGGGTTCGAGTGCATCGTAGGCGAACGGAAGTGGGCCGGCTGCATATTTGCCATCTGCATCGGTCAGCTTGTCGACAAAGCCTGGTTCGTCAACGGCGTATGCGTTTTGCGCCTGCGTGAGCAGAACACCGGCGCCGACGGCGGCCGTGTTGTGCAGGAAAGTACGACGTGTTGCCATGACTGCTGTCCTCGCAGGTGGACGCACGCACAGGCAATCAGACGGCGTGCGAATGAACGAGCGGATACACGACAAGACCGATGAGCGCAGCTGCGATCACGATGACCGGTTCCTGCAGTTTTTTGAAACGCCAAAGCAGTAACGCGGTCGCGAGCGCCAGTAGAACGGTCGGCCAGTCGACCATGGAACGTCGCGCGATGACGATTACCGAGCCGGTGATTGCGCCAACGGCAGCGGCGGTAATGCCGTCGACGAATGCCTTGACGGCGGGCAGCTTGCCGTACTTCTTGAAGTACGGCGCGGGCAGCACGGTAAAGAGATAGCACGGCAGGAAGGTGCCGAGCGCAGCCACGCAGGCACCCGCAAAACCTGCGACCAGATAGCCGATGAAGCCAACGGTGATGACCACCGGTCCGGGTGTAATCATCGCGACGGCGACGGCGTCGACGAATTGCTTGTCATTGAGCCAGTGATGTTCGGTGACCACACCGCCGTACAGGAACGGCACAATCGCCAGCCCGGAGCCGAACACGAAGGCACCGGCCTTCGCGAAGAAAAGACCGATCTGGCTGAGCAGCGGCCAGTCAAGGCCGCCAAGTACCCCGCTTGCAGCGGGCAACTGCGTTACCGCGATGGCGTTCAGCCCGCCCTTCGCCAGCCATCTGGGCGGAGCGACCACGAACCAGTTGAGGAGGCCGCCTGCGATGAAGAGCCACGCGATTTCCGATTCGGTGATGACCGTCACCACAGCTAGCGTCAGATAGATCGCCCAAAGAAGCCTGCTCCTGCCGAGAGTCCGCGTGGTGAGCTTGTAGGCGCTCATTGCGATGATGCCGACTACGGCAGCACCGACACCATAGAAGGCCGCCTGCATCCAGGAAAGGCCGCCGAAATGCGCGTATGCCCAGCCGACGCCGACGACCATCAGGAACGACGGCAACACGAAAGCGATACCTGCTAGCGTCGCGCCGACGAGGTGATAGTGCACGTATCCCATATAGATGCCGAGCTGTGCAGCCAGCGGTCCCGGCATCATCTGCGCGAGCGCCAAACCCTCGCGGTAATCGGATTCGCTTATCCAGCCACGCTGCTCTACAAGATCGCGGTGCATGTAGCCCACGAGCGCGACCGGGCCGCCGAACCCGAACGTGCCCAGTCTCAGCATGTACAGCACCAACTGCCCCAGTGTGTAGCCTGGCGCCGTTGCCGTCGTCGTGTTCATGATCGTTCCCCGGTCTCACGACTCCTGGCGGCAGACGCGAAATGCGTGTAGAGCGAATCCAGCACACGACCCATTTCGTCGAGCAGCTGATCGTCGTCGGTCGCGCGCTCCCTGGCGCCCGCCATCACGGCTTCGAAACCGATTGCTTCGGGAACGGGGACGCCGCCGACATCGAGCGTATGGACCATCTCGCCAAGCCGAAGCAGCGCCGGATTCTTGTCGAGGCCGAAGCTCGCAATGAGTACCTCGAACGTCACGCGCTCGCCGACGTGAGTGAACGCCGCACCGTCGAAGTCGAAACCGAGCGCGTCGGTGGGGCATGCGCCCGGCGATGTGAGCCAGATGAACCGGGCGTCGCGATCAATGAAGCGCCGGATCAGCCAAGCGCTCGCCACGCGATCGACCCACATATGCTGACGTGTGGCCCAACTGCGGCCCTGATAGTCGCCCACTGACAGGCTTCGGATCGGCCGCTCGGCGGAATGAGGCTCGCCTGGCGACAGCACGGTGTCGACCAGACCGATAAAGTCCTGCCACGCAGCCTCGGCGCGGGTCGAGGCGTCGCCCGGAAAATAATCGATTGCGACGATGGCTTCGTAGTCCTTGCGCAGCTTGCGCAGCAACTTTGTCAGATCGGCCGCCGACTGCCCGGAAACGGTCTTGCGTGCGTCGTTCAGTGAGCGCATGAACCCCGCGTGATCTTCACCGCGATCGAAAAGCGCACGGAATTCTTCGTCCTGCGCGGCATCCAGGCTCGGTGCACGTAACAGATGAGCGGTGCCACCACTTTCAGCGATGGCGTTCGCCAGTTCGCGCAGCATCTGCTCGCGCTCTTCGGTGTAGGGCAGCAGATAGATGCCATCGCGCAGCACAGCACATCCCTTCGCTTTCAGCGTTCGCCAGAAGCGCATCCGCGCTGTGGCGTTCTCGGTTGGAAGCGTGAGAACGAGCAGGGACCAGCTTGTCGCAGTATTCATGTAGCGTAAACTACACGCATGTAGCGTAATCTACAAACTAAATTTTCCGGCAGTGTCGAAATAGACGGCGGCGGAGAGAGCCGGATATCGGCCCGACGAAGGCGAGGCCATCAACTGGGGATTCAGTAGGCGTGCGCTTCCGGCGCGTACACCATTGAGCGCACGCGTCGTGGCCGCGTGCGACCATTGCTGAATAGGGCTGCCGAACCTACGGTCGGAAAGCAGCGCAGGATAGGGGTCCGGATCGAAGAAGCATGCCTCTTCAGTCGCCGCTGACGCAGCGCAAGTCGGAATTGAGATGACGCTATTCAGAAGCGGGTGTATGGCCGATTACACGTCGAAAACAGTCGGACGAGTTGCGTGCCGGTCTGGCGGTTTTGGGTCGACAACCGTCACCAATCTCCCCAACTCCCCCAAAAAAAATGCCCACCACTCACCTGTCCCAAAAAGTGAATGGCGGGCGCAGCCGATGCGCGAGGGCTTGTCGCGCTTCCGGGACCGAAGATTCAGTCGCCTTTCCTGCATTCGTTCACGGTGCTTTGCCGGCGCCCCTCAAGGCGCCGATTAATGCGTCAATTAATGGCACCCCTCAATGCGCCATCAAAACCGGCACCGTCATCGCCTCCAGCATCGTGCGCGTCACTCCGCCCAGCACGCGCTCCTGCACCCGCGTATGCCCATACGCGCCCATCACGAGCAGATCAGCATGCACGTCTGAAAGGCGGTTCAGCAGCGACGTGCCTACGCTCATGCCCGCCACGTGCGGCATCGTCGCGAACGACGCGCTCACGCCGTGGCGCGCCAGATACGCGGCGAGGTCGATGCCCTCGGGCGCGTCGAGCGAATCGAGGTTCTCGTTGTGGCCGTGTTGCACCACCTGGATCGTGACGAAGCGCGCGCGGCGCAGAATGGGCAGCGCGTCGTGCACGGCGCGCGCGGACTCACGGCTCGCGTCCCACGCAATCAGCACGTTTTCGCCGAAGGTGCGCATCTTGCCGATGTACGGCAGCACGATGGCCGGCACGCCGCTCGCCATGACGAGATCGCCCACGAAGTTGCTCGCGATGTACGCGGCGGGGTCGTCCGGGTCGTACTGGCCCAGCACAAGCACGTCGGCGTGGCGCGCGTGGAGCGTGGCGGCGTCGATTGCCTCGCCGCGCGGCGCGCGCCATTCCGCGGAGACGCCCGCAAGGCGCGCCGCTTCGTTGAAGCCTTCCTCGGCGCGGCGGGCGCGTTCGGCCTGCTGTGCTTCGTTCACGGCGAGGCGCAGGCTTTCGTCGTCGCGATAGATCGGCCGGAACAGATCCTGGCAGACCACGTAGAGCCCGATCAGATGCGCGTCGTTGCGGCGCGCGAAGTCGCAGGCGAAGGCGAGGCGCGTAGCCGCCTGACGGCTGTCGTCCAGGTGAACGATGATCGTGCGCCAGGCGGTGGTGCGGGCGGACGCGTTCATGACGGCTCCTTCGCGCTTTCGGGCGACTGCTTTTCGGGCGACTGCTTTTCGCGCGACTGTTCGGAGGCTGCGTTGTGCACCGGCTCAGGCTGATCGGGGTGGACCTCGCCGTGCGCCGGTATCAGCAGCACGGCGCAGGGCGCCGTACGCAGCACGCGTTCGGCCACGCTGCCGAGCACCAGCCGCCTGAAGCCGCGTCGTCCGTGCGTGCCCATCACGATGAGATCGGCGGGCAGGGCCTGGGCGGCGAGGCGAATGCGATGCGCCACGTCTTCGCCCGGCGGCTCCACTTCCACGATGGTCGGTGTGCCGTGCACGCCGTGCTCGGTCATGCGTTGCGCCGCATCGGCCATGACGCGCGCGCCTTCGTCGCGAAACGCGTCGCGCACGATGGAGGGGTCGTAGCCCGGCGCGTCGAACGGCAGCACGGGAATGTCGATTACGTAGAGCGGCGTCAACTGCGCGCCGCTTTGCTGCGCGAGCTGCAATGCTGTGTCGAGTGCGCGCGACGACGTTTCGCTACCGTCCAGCGCGACGAGAATTCGGGTGTACATGGCGGGCCTCGGGCTCGAATGACATGCGTTCAATCATCGGTAGAGGACCGGCAGGCGGTCCTGATCTGGATCAAGCGGCGGGGTCGCGTGAAACGGAGGCAACCGGGCGAGTGGCGTCGCCCAGCAACTGCCACGCGCTTTGCGCGGCCACCCATTCTTCGTTGGTGGGTTCCACCACCACGGTGACGCGGCTCGACGGCGTCGAAATGACGTGGGCGTTGGCGCGGTTCGCGTCGCTATCGAGTTCGATGCCGAGCCACTGCAGCGCCGCGCACACGCGCTCGCGCACGGGCGCCGAATGCTCGCCCACGCCCGCCGTGAAGACGAGCATGTCGAGCCCGCCCAGCAGCGCCACGAGCGCGCCTGTTTCGCGCACGATACGGCGCACGTAGAGCGCGAGCGCGTCGCGGGCGCGTTCGTCGTGGCTCTCGGCGTCGAGCAGCACGCGCGGATCGCCCGACGTTCCCGACACGCCCTTGAGCCCCGCTTCGTCGTAGAGCAGCCTGCCGAGTGCGCGATGCGACAGCCCGCGCACTTCGATCAGGTGCAAGAGCACGCCGGGGTCGATGGAGCCGCAACGGGTGCTCATCATGAGCCCGTCGAGCGCGGAGAAACCCATCGTGGTGGCCACGCTTTGCAGGTTCTGCAGCGCGCAGAGGCTCGCGCCGCTGCCCAGATGTGCGGCCACCACGCGACCGCGCGCCTGCGCGCCGAACGCTTCGCTGAGCGCGACCGAAAGGTACTCGTACGAGAGCCCATGAAAACCGTAGCGCCGCACGCCTTCGTCGAACATGGCGTGCGGCAGCGGCAGCAGTTGCTCGCAGCGCGGCAGCGTGCGGTGGAACGTGGTGTCGAACACGGCGACCTGTGGCACGCCGGGCAGGGCGCGCATCAGAATCTCGATGGCGCCGATGTTGTGCGGCTGATGCAGCGGCGCGAGCGGAATGAGCGTGCAGAGGTCGTCGAGCACGGCTTCGTTCACCACCACGGGCGCCGTATGGCGCGCACCGCCATGCACGACGCGATGTGCAACGGCGGCAAGCTGTACGTGATCGTTCTGCGTGCGCACCCATTCGATCACGGGCGCAAGCGCCGCGCGGTACGGGTCGCCGTCCGACGCCCCCGCCTTGATGGGCACGTCGACACCGTCCACGCGCATCCGCAGCGTCTCGCCGATGCCCTCCACTTCGCCCGAGCGCCGCGGCCGGCGCGGCGGACCTTCGGCGGCGCGCTCGCTGTGTTCCTCGTCAGCAGGGCAATCGAACAGCGCGAACTTGATGCTGGACGAACCCGCGTTGAGCACGAGAATGGCGGCGGGCGTGGGCGAAGGCATCGGCGAAGGCATCGGTGTCGGCGTGGGCATCGACGGCATTCGCCTTCAGTGCGACATCAGCACGGGCATCGTCATGGATCGCAGCAGCGTGCGCGTGGCGCCGCCCATCACCAGTTCCTGCCAGCGCGCGTGGCCGTAGCCGCCCATCACGATGAGGTCGGCACCGGCGTCGGCTGCGCGCGAGAGCAGCGTTTCGCCCACCGGCACACCCGACGGACTCTCGAACTCCACGACCTCCACGGTCACGCCATGGCGCGCGAGCACAAGCGCGACGTCCGCGCCCGGAATGCGGCTGCCCGACGGCTCGCCGCGCGTGCCGTTGATGGTGAGCACCGTGGTCTTCTTCGCGTGGGCGAGCAGCGGCAGCGCGTCGTGCATGGCACGCGTGGCTTCGCGGCTGCCGTCCCAGGCCACCACCGCGTGGTGTCCGATGGACGGAAACACGCCCGTGTAGGGCACGAGCAGCACGGGGCGCCCGCAGGTCATCACGAGGTTTTCGGCGAAGTGGTCGGCGATGTACGAGTCCGGGTCGTTGGGGTCGTTCTGGCCCGCCACGATCAGGTCCGCATAACGCGCACGGCGCGGCACGGAAAGGTTCGCGTATTCCGTGGTGGCAACCCATTCGCCTTCCACCTTTGCGCGCGCGATCTCGGCGTGAAAGAGCCGCTCCAGCGCCGCGCGGTGCTGCGTGCGCTTGCGCTCGTGTTCGATGAAGTAGTCCGCCGACCCGGCCATCACGTAGAACGAGCGCGGCTCGGGCGTGAAGGTGGCGAAGAGGCCGGTGAGATGCGCCCCGAACTGGCTCGCGAGCCGCAGCGCGATTTCGAGGCGCGGATGCGCCCGTTCGCTCGTATCGAGGTGAACAACGATGCTCTTGTAGCTCATCGCGCGTGCTCCGCAAAAAAGAACCAGGGTGACGGTATGCCATGGAGTCTAGAAAGCGCCGCGCGTACCCCGTTGATGCAGATCAAGCGCGAAGGAGTGCGGCCGTCTTGCGCCGATGCCGCGGCGTGTTGCGCCGGTGCCGTATGTGCCCTATGCGCCGTACGCACCGTACGCACCGTATGCGGGGCCGCTTCGCTTGCTGCGTATGAAAGCGCCGCCTTCGGTGCACCGCAGCAGGGAACGCCTGGCGGGATTGATACAGGTCAACGCCCGAGAGGACCGGTCGCCTACAGTGAAACCCGACCATCCGGCAGCGGCGTGCTTCACGCGACTGAACCGGTCGAACCCATCGAACGGGCTCGGCTGGCGCACCCGTGCCGGAGCGCCCGAACATGGGAACGCGCGGGGTCGTCGACACACGAGGAAAGGGATCATGGCAAACGAATACAACGCGTTGCTGGAAACCTGCCGGGCCAACGCGACCATTGCACTACGCATGCTCGCGCTCGGCCAGCAATGGCGACAGCAGGCGCTCGCATGGCAGCAGCGCCGCGTCGAGCGTGACCGCAACGCCGTGCAGCAGGCGCTTGGCGCCCTGGCTCACGCGCAGGACTGGAACGAGATGGTGGCGGGCTACCACACCGTGGTGCGCGACTACCTCAGCGTGAGCACGTCGCTCTGGCAGGACGGCATCCAGATCGCCACGCAGGCGCCGCGCGAGGCCGGCAACGGCGTGCAGGAAGCACTGCGCCAGTGGCAAGGCGCCTGCACGGGCGAGTGGCACAAGCTCACCGCCGCCAACGGCGCCGCGCTGCCCATGCGCGACTGGATGGCCGCGTTCGAGCGCACGGCTGAGTCGGTAGCGCATGCGGTTGCGCAGGCATCGGCCTCATCGGCCTCATCGGCCTCATCCCCGGCCAGCACCGAAACCGCAGACTCAACGACCACTGCCGAACCCTCGGCCCGACAAACAGCAGCCGCGCGTTCGCGCGCCGCGAAAGGAGACCGCCATGCCGACTAAACGCGTTGCATTCGTGACGGGCGGCATGGGCGGCCTCGGTGCCGCGATCAGCCGACGGCTTCACGACGCGGGCATGACCGTGACCATGTCGCATTCCGAAGCCAACGACCACGTGTCCACCTGGCTCACGCACGAGCGCGACGCCGGCCGCACGTTCCACGCCTACGAGGCCGACGTCGCCGACTTCGATTCCTGCGAGCGCTGCGCGCAGCGCGTGCTCGAAGAGTTCGGCCAGATCGACGTGCTCATCAACAACGCCGGCATCACGCGCGACTCCACGTTCATGAAGATGAACAAGACCGACTGGGAGACCGTGATTCGCACCGACCTCGACGCGCTCTTCAACATGACCAAGCCGTTTCTGCCCGGCATGGTGACGCGCCGCTTCGGGCGCATCGTGAACATCGGGTCGGTGAACGGCTCGCGCGGCTCGTTCGGGCAGACCAACTACTCGGCGGCGAAGGCGGGTATTCACGGCTTCACGAAGTCTCTCGCGCTCGAAGTGGCGAAGCACGGCGTGACGGTCAACACCGTGTCGCCCGGTTTTCTCGCCACGCACATGGTGGAAGCCATACCGAAGGACGTGCTGGAGGCGAAGATCCTGCCGCAGATTCCGGTAGGGCGCCTCGGCCAGCCCGACGAAGTGGCGGCGCTCATCGCGTTCCTGTGCTCGGACGATGCCAGCTTCATCACGGGCGCGAATCTCGCCATCAACGGCGGCATGCACATGCAATGACCGAGGCCAACGCACAGCCGACCGCGCCGGCGAACGCACAAACGCCTGAAAACGAGCCGGCTTCCGCGAAACCCGCGAAGGTCACGAAGGCCGCGAATGTTACGAAGGCGCGCAGGAACGCTGCGCATCGTTCGGGGCAAGCCATCGAGCCTGTCGAGGTCACGCTGCATCCCGACCGGCTACCCGCGCCCACCACTCGCGACGACCCGCTCGACCGCGCCGCGCATGCCGCGCTCGCCATGACGACGGGCGGCCTTTCGCCCGCTTCCATGGCGCTCGCCTGGCTCGACTGGAGCATGCATCTGTCGGCGTCGCCGGGGAAATGTCTGGAGCTTGCGCTGCGCGCCTGGCGCGACGCGTGGCTGCCGGGCGCGGGCAGTGCGCTGGCGGCGCACGCAGCACCCAACGACACGACCCACCACCCGCAGCCCAACGAGCAAGCCGCCCCGGCCACGCCCGACCCGCGCTTCGCCGCGCCCGCCTGGTCGCTCTGGCCGTTCTGCGTGTATCGCGACACGTTTCTCGGCATGCAGCGCTGGTGGGAAGACGCCACCACGGGCGTGCCCGGCGTGGAGCGGCACCACGAGGAACTCGCACGCTTCGGCGCGCGGCAATGGGTCGACGCCTGGTCGCCCGGCAATTTCGTGGCGACGAACCCCGCCGTGCTCGAAGCCACCGTGAAGACCGGTGGCGCGAACTTCGTCGCGGGCGCGCAGCAATGGCTCGCGGACTTCGAAGACATGGCGGCAAGCCACGTGGCGGGCCGTCCGCGCAGCCCCTCGGCCTACCAGCCGGGCCGCGACGTGGCCATCACGCCGGGCAAGGTGGTGTGGCGCAACGCGCTCTGCGAACTGCTGCAATACGCGCCCAGCACGGTACACGTGGCGCGCGAACCAGTGTTCATCGTGCCGTCGTGGATCATGAAGTACTACATCCTCGACCTGCAGCCGCACGATTCGCTGGTGCGCTTTCTCGTCGATCAGGGCTACACGGTCTTCATGATTTCGTGGCGCAATCCGGGCGCGGAAGCGCGCGATCTGGGGCTCAACGACTACCTCTCCGACGGCCTGCTCGCAGCCCTCGCGCAAGTGCGCGAACGCTGCGGCGAGCCTGTGCATGCGGTGGGCTATTGCCTTGGCGGCACGCTGCTCGCCATCGCTGCCGCGACGCTTGCGCGCGACGGCCACACGGACGCGCTGCGCTCCGTCACGCTGCTCGCGGCACAAACGGATTTCACAGAGCCGGGCGAACTCGGCCTCTTCATCGACGCGAGCGAACTGGCCGCGCTCGATGCGCTGATGTGGCGCCAGGGCTATCTGGACGGCGCGCAGATGGCCGCCGCGTTCCAGTTGCTCAACGCGCGCGACCTGATCTGGTCGCGCATGATGAGCGAATACCTGCTGGGGCGCCGCTCGAAGCCCAACGACCTGATGGCCTGGAACGCGGACACCACGCGCCTGCCGTACCGCATGCACACGGAGTACCTGCACAGCCTGTTTCTGGACAACGACCTCGCCGCAGGCCGCTATCACGTGGACGGGCGCAACGTGGCGCTCTCCGACATCGAATGGCCCACGTTCGTGGTGGGCACCGAACGCGACCACGTTTCGCCGTGGCGCTCGGTCTACAAGCTGCTGCTCTTCACGCACAACCCCGTCACGTTCCTGCTGACCGCGGGCGGCCACAACGCCGGCATCGTTTCCGAGCCGGGGCACGCCGGGCGCCACTACCGCTGCGCCACGCGCGAGCGCGGCGCCCCGTATCGCGGACGGCAGGAATTCCTCGACGAAACGCCCGTGACCGAAGGCTCCTGGTGGCCGCGCTGGACCGAATGGCTGCGCACGCAGTCGAGCGGGCAAGTGAAAGCGCGAGCCGTGCCGGACGGACTCGGTGACGCCCCTGGCACCTACATCTTCGAACCATGAACGACATCCTCAAGACAGACGGCGAGCCCGCGCTCGAATACGACACGCGTGTGCCCGTGGGCGGTGTGACCCAGCCGCTGGTGGTCGGACTGCCGGGCCTTTTGCCCGCCGCGAACGGCGAGATGCCCGCGCTGCTCGCCATGGCGCATCGGTGCGGGCCGGTGCGCACGGCGATCGTGCATCCGTGCGACGCATCGAGCCTTGCCGCGCTGGTGGAAGCGAGCGCGGGGCGGGGTGCGGGCTTCATCGACCCCGTGATCGTCGCGCCGCGCCGCAAGGTGGAAGCCGCAGCCGCGCAGGCAGGTATCGACCTCAGCGGCATTCCGATCGAAGACGTGCCGCACAGCCACGCGGCCGCGCAGCACGCCGTGGAGCTGGCCGCGCGCGGCCAGGTGCATGCGCTGATGAAAGGCAGCCTGCACACCGACGAGCTGATGGGCGCCGTGGTGGCGCCGGCCTCGGGCCTGCAGACGGGCCGGCGCATTTCGCATTGCTTCCTGCTGCATGCGCCCGCCTACGAGCGCCCGTTCATCATCACGGACGCCGCCGTCAACATCGCGCCGGACCTCGCGCAGAAATTCGAGATTGCGCGCAACGCCATCGGCCTGGCGCACGCGCTCGGCGTGGAAGAACCGCGCATGGCCGTGCTGTGCGCGGTGGAGACCGTGAACCCGCAGATGCATTCCACGCTCGACGCCGCCGCGCTCGCCAAGATGGCCGACCGTGGGCAACTGGCGGGCGCCGTGGTGGACGGCCCGCTCGCGTTCGACAACGCGATCTCCGACGTCGCTGCGCGCATGAAGGGCATTACCTCGCCGGTGGCGGGCCGCGCCGACATCCTGCTCGTGCCCGACATCGAAGCCGGCAACATGCTCGCGAAGCAGCTGGAGTTTCTGGGCGGGGCCGCGAGCGCCGGCATCGTGCTGGGCGCGCGCGTGCCCATCGTGTTGACGAGCCGCGCGGACAGCGTGCCGGGGCGCATCGCGTCGTGCGCGCTCGCGGCGATTCTGGGCGCGCGCGAACGCGATGGCGCAGGCTGAACGCGGCACGGCATGCCGGGGAACGTCGAGCGCCGTCGACGCGCATCAACGCTGATCGGCGCCCATCGAAGCCGGTTGATACACGTCAACGGCATGCGGGCACCGGGTTCTAGAGTAAGAGCATGCAGCCACGCGCTTCGACCGAGTGGCATGCGGACTGGCCCGCTCCCGGGGCGCCGGACCCGGGAGTCGAACGGGGCGCTTTCAACCGGACCTGAAAACGTTTGAGGAGCAAGCAATGAGCAATCTGACCCGTTACGACCCGTTTTCGCTCGAACCTGTCAGCGACCTGTTTCAGGGACTGTTCCGGCCGCTGCGCGGTATCGCGCCCGCGGAGGAAGAACAGCTCGCCGCCATGAAGATCGACGTGACGGAAGACGACAAGGCCTACACCGTGAAGGCCGAACTGCCGGGCGTGGAGCGCAACGACATCGACGTGAAGATCGACGGCAATCTGGTGTCGATCAACGCGAAGGTGGAGCGCAACAAGGAACTGAAGGAAGGCGAGCGCGTGGTGCGCCGCGAGCGCTATTCGGGCACGTTCAGCCGTTCCTTCACGCTCGCCGCGGACGTGGACGAAGCCGGCGCCACCGCGCAGTACAAGGATGGCGTGCTCGCGCTGACGCTGCCGAAGAAGGCACCCACGGCGCGCAAGCGTCTCGAGATTCAGTGAGGCTTTAGCATGGGGTTCGGTACGGCCCCAGTACGGCTTCACCGAGACACGAGCGGAAAGTACGCCACGTGAGTGGCGTGAAAAACCGGGTGCATCGTTGCAGATGCGCCCGGTTCTTTTTCTGCGCGGCGCGATGGTGGCGACGGGTCGGGGCGTGGGCAGCTTCCATGCGGCGCGCGGTATCAGGCAACCGCCAACCGCCAACCGCCAACCGCCAACCGGCAACCGGCAACCGGCAACCGGCAACCGGCAACCGGCAACAGCCTCCCCGCCGCGTGCACGTAAGCAAGCGTCAGCGCCTACACCTTGCAAGGCTCCGCATCGGGGTGATCCGGCAGCTCAGGCAACTCCACCGATTGCATCCACGTCGGCACCTCGCAGCGCCAGTGCAGCGTTTCCTCGATGCGGCGGCGCAGGGCGTCCGCGGCCGCGGGCTCGCCGTGCGTGACGAAGGTGCGCTCGGGCGGAATGGAAAGATGGCCCAGCCACGCCAGCGTCTCGCTGTAGTCGGCATGGGCGGAGAGCGACGAGATCGTTTCCACGTGGGCGCGCACGCGCACGTACTCGCCGTGAATCTTGATGGACGGTTCGTGCGCCGCGAGCGCCGCGCCGCGTGTGCCGGCTGCCTGATAGCCGACGAGCGCGATGGTATTGCGCGGGTCCGGCGCGTACGCCTTCAGGTGATGCAGCACGCGGCCGCCCGTGGCCATGCCGCTGCCCGCGATGATCACCATCGGCCCGCGATGCTCGCCAATCGCCTTCGACTGGTCCACCGTGCGCACCATGATCGCCGCCTTGCCGATGGCCTCGGCCTGCGAAAGCGTGAGCCGATGGTCGCGCAGATGGTGGCGGTAGATGTCCGTCACGCTCGTCGCCATCGGGCTGTCCAGGTAGACGGGCACGTTCGGCATGCGGCCCGCCACCTTCAACTGCGCGATGTAGTGAAGGATCTCCTGCGCGCGCCCCACGGCGAAGCACGGCATGACCACGACACCGCCGCGCGCGAAGGTCTTCGAAAAGAGCGCCTCGAGTTCGTCGATGGGGTCGCCCGGCTCGTGCAGACGGTCGCCGTAAGTCGATTCCACCACGAGGTAGTTCGCGTGCACGGGCGGGGCGGGTGCCCGCATGATCGGATCGTTCGGACGCCCCAGGTCGCCCGAGAACGCGATGAGCTTGTGGCCGCAGCACAGCACCACGCTCGCGGCGCCCAGAATGTGGCCCGCGGGCAGCAGCCGGAACGCGACGCGCTCGTTGAGCGGCGTGGGCACGTCGAAATCGCGCGGCACGAACTGGCGCAACACGCGCTCCGCGTCGTCCACCGTATAGAGCGGCAAGGCGGGATGGTGCTTCGAATAGCCATGCCGGTTCGCGAATTCGGCCTCTTCTTCCTGAAGCCTTGCGCTGTCGCGCAGCATGACCTCGCAGAGATCGAGCGTGCCCGGCGTGCAATACACCGGCCCGCGGTAGCCGTTGCGCGCGAGCACGGGCAGGTAGCCGCTGTGGTCGATATGCGCGTGCGTGAGGATCACGGCATCGAGCGAATCCACCGGCACCGGCAGCTCGCCCCAGTTGCGCAGCCGCAGGTTCTTCGTGCCCTGAAACAGCCCGCAGTCGATGAGAATGCGCAGTCCGCCCGCTTCGAGCAGATATTTCGATCCGGTGACAGTTTCGGTTGCGCCGAGAAAAGTGAGTTTCATAGCAGGTCCATAGGGGAATGCGCGGTCGCATTTCTGTTGCGCTTGCTGGTGCGCCTGTCGGAAAAACGCCGCCTGCCTCATTGCACTCGCGAGGGTCCGATGGGCGCTTGATATGGATCATGAAACGCGGGCTGGCGCTTTCTATCCTGTGCGCATGTGGTTTCGCCGGACATGCATCGCCGGCGCGCCAGACCGCCGTCTTCCACATCAATGAATCAATCCCGTCGTCCCGCACGGAGGCCTGCCATGCCGGCTGCCCGAGTTCTCGTGGTCTATTTTTCCCGCTCCGGCACCACGGCGCGTCTTGCGTCCATGCTTGCCGGCATGCTGCACGCAGACCTCGAAGCGATTCGCGAAAGCGGTGCTGACCCGGATGCGGAGCGTAACGGTGCACGTAAGGGTGCACGCGGCTATCTGCGCTCGCTCATTGAAGCGGTGCGGCAGCGGCCCGCCGCCATCGAGCCGCCCGTGCACGATCCGGCCGCCTACGACGTCGTGATCGTCGGCTCGCCCGTCTGGGCGCGCAGCGTGAGTTCGCCGGTGCGCGCGTGGCTCGTGGCGCACCGCGCGTCGCTGAAGCACGTGGCGTTCTTCTGCAGCCTGGGCGGCAGCGGCGCGGCGAACGCGCTCGACCAGATGCGTGTACTCGCGGGCAAGCCGCCCGTCGCGCAGTGCGAAGTGACGGCAAGCGACCTGCATGCCGGCAAAGACCTACGGCTGATCGCGGAATTCGCCCAGCGCATCGGCCAGCGCCTGACCGTGCTCGACACGGTCGAATGGACCTTGTGACGAACTGAGGAGAACGCTCATGAAAGTCGAGGAATGCCACAGCGAGGGGACGGTTCACATCCCCATGTCGTGCAACCTTCAGGAAGCAGCCACACAGATGCGCGCGCAGCACGTGGGCGCGCTCATCGTGACCGACCCGGCGGGCGATCGCATCGTGGGCATCGTGACGGATCGCGACATCGTGATCGAGTCCGTTGCCAAAGGCACATCGCCTACGGACACGCTCGTGGGCGAGGTGATGACGCCGCGCGTCGCGACGATCGACGAAAAGGCCGACCTTGCCGACGCGATGCAGACCATGGCGAGCCAGGGCGTGCGGCGGCTCGCGGTGACGCGCGAGGGCGCGAGCATCGTGGGCGTGCTGTCGCTCGACGACGTGGTGGAAGCGCTGGGCCGCGACTGGACGCTGCTTGCCAGCATCGTGCGCCACGAGCAGAACCGCGAGCGCACGGCGAGCGTGCAAACGCCGTTGCCGATGTGAGTGCCGCCTGTGAACCTGTTTATGTGAACGCTATTTCTGCGCCCTGAAGAAAGACCCGCTCCGGCGGGTCGTTTTTTGCCGGCGCCCGCTCATGCGTTCGCGCCTGTATCGCTTTCTGCTTTTTGCGCTGCTCTTTGCCGTGACCCCCAACCCGTTTCCGATCCGAGCCACGCACGCATCATGCAAAAAACCGAAGCCGTCGACGCCATGGGGCAGCGCAGTCTGTTGCTGCCCGCGTGGATCCAGCAGGCCCTCGCCGCCAACGAGCGCCTGAAGCTCTATCTGAGCGTGTTGCAGGCCGCGGCCTCGCACGCGGATCATCCCGAGCGCGAGGCGCTCGATTTCTCGGCCGAAATGGCCGCGGCGCAAACCGACGCAGCATGGCTGCGTAATCTGCCGGCCACCGCCTCGCGCGTGGACGACGCGTTGCTGCTGCCCGAACTGCCGCGCCTCGTGAAACGGCTGGCCGAAGAACTCGCGACAATGGCGCGCCCGCTGATCGAGACCGAGCCGGACCGCGAAAGCGCAGCGAACGCGTTCCGCGCGCGCGTCGCGCACTGGAGCGCATGGCTCGGCGCGCTGGAGGGCGACCAGCTCACCACGGCCCAATTGCATGCGCTCACAAGCGGCGAACGTAGGGGAGAGCGCGACAGCCAGCACGGCGGCCCACACCACAACCCGCACGACAGCCAGCAGGACAGCGAAGACAGCCTGCACCTGCTCGTCATGGACCTGCACCGCCAGCTCAACCAGCTGGCCGCAGCGCTCGCGACCGAAGACGTCGATGGCGCGCACGTCTGGCAGGTGCTGCCCGACGACAAGCTGCGCATTGCCGCGTTCATGCGCGGCCTGAACCGCACGGCGCCGCTGCGCTTCGACCACCCCGGCCTCGGCACCGCGGCCACGCGCGACGGCACGCGGCTGCTGCTGCAAAACGACATCGGCGAAAACGACGTGCACGTGCTCGTCGTGCAGGTGGAGGGCCGCACCGTCACGCTGCGCTATTCGGACCTGCATCGCGTGCGCTTCGAGTTCTTCCAGTCGTTGTTGCAGCCGTACGGGGCGCGCTGGGGCAATCTCGAATCGAAGATCGAGGCACGTTTGAACGAGGGCGACGCGTTCACCTTCGGCACCGCCTGGTTCGAATGCGCCGACGACGCCGCGCTCGACGCCACGCTCGAAGGCATCGGTTCGCGCATCGTGTTCTTGATCGACTGGAATCGCGCGCGCAAGCGGCTCTTGCCGTTCGTCGGCAAGGCCGGCGCGATCGCGGTGCTCAAAGAGGCCGCGCGGCTCGACGCAGGGCACATGGCGTGGCTCAAATGCGGCGGCGAAGCGCTCGTGTACGCAGCCATGCAGGACGTGGGGCAGGGCGCGTTCCGCACGTTTCGCATCGGCGACCGGCTCGACACCGTGCTGGGCGACGAAGACGCGCAGGCGTTTCTCGTCGAAGTGCTGCGGCTCGCGAGCGCGGCGCTGCTTGCGGGGCAGCCCGCTGCGCTCGTGGCCGACGAAACGCGTCTTTTGCTCGCGCGCAGCGTGCGGCATCGCAGCGAGGAGTTCGAGCTGCTCGAAGAGCACGCGGCGTATTGCCATGCGTTGGCACAGGCCGTGAGCGACGGGCTGGAACACGACGTGATGCAGCCGGTGGCCGGCGGTGCGGGCGCTGGCTCGTCATCTGCGCCGGCCAGCGCCGCGCAGGACCTCGCCGCGCGCGCGAAGCGCTGGGAGCGTCAGGCCGACCACCTCGTCATGCGCGCCCGCGAAGAAGCGCAGCGTCAGCCGCGCTGGCAGCCCTTTGCGCGCGTGGCCGAACTTTCCGACGACATCGCCGACGCCCTCGAAGAAGCGGCGTTCCTGATGAGCCTGATTGCAGACGGCCACCAGCAAGGCTTTACGGGCGACGTGCGCGAGACGCTGTTGCAACTGGCGCGCACGGTGCTTTCGGCCATGCAGGAGCACATCAAGGCGCTCGCCATTGCGCGCGACCTCGGCGCCGGCGCGGACATGACCGACAGCGACGCCTTTCTCGCCGCTACCTGGAACGTGCTGCGTTCGGAGCGGCAATGCGACGAACTGCTGCGCCACGCTCGACGCGCGATGCTCGCAAGCCTGCGCGACGCGCCCGCGCTGATGCTCGCCAACGATCTGGCGCAGGCACTGGAACTCGCGTCGGACCGCTTGCTCGCCGCGGGCTATGCCTTGCGCGACGTCGTGTTCGGACAAACCGGAGAGCGCCGATGAGCGTGCAGACAATCATGCAAACCGCAGCACAGACCGTCGCGGTCGCGGATGAACGCACGGGCAACGGCAACGGCAACGGCAACGGCCAGTGGCCCGAGGACGTGCATCTGATTGGCTGCGGCGGGCCGCAACGTGGCGGCTTGAAAGCCGCGGGCCATGCACGCGCGCAACTGGGCGACGAACGCGCCGCGGCCCTTCGCACACCCGGGCACACCGACACCGCGCTCGTCGCGCAGATCGGTTTCAAGGCTTATGGTCTTTCGCGCATGGCGGCGCTCGGCTTGCCGGTGCCGCCGGCCTTCGTGCTGGGCACGCGCTATTGCAGCGACGACAACGCCCGCCGTCGCGCCGTCGAACGCGCGGTGTGGGGGCCGCCGCTGCAACAAGTGGAACAAGCCTGCGGCCAACGTTTCGGCGACCCGCGTAGGCCGCTTCTCGTTGCCGTGCGCTCGGGCGCGCCGGTTTCGATGCCGGGCATGCTCGACACGCTGCTCGATATCGGCCTGTGCGATGCCACGGTGCCGGGCTTCCTGCGGCAGACCGGCAATCCGCGGCTGGTGTGGGACACCTACCGCAGGCTGGTGGCGAGCTACGGCGAGTTGATCGACGGTATTTCGCCCCAGGTTTTCGCCGACGAATACGCCGCGCTCGCCAACGTGGCAGGAATGGCCGGCGGCAGCAGCGACGAACGCGACGCCTTGGACTTCGCGCAGTTGCGCCAGCTCACGCGGCGGTATCTCGCCGCTTACGAGCGCGCGGCGGGTCGTCCGTTTCCGCAGGCGCCCGAGGCGCAACTGGCCGGCGCCATCGGCGCCGTGCTGGCGAGCTGGCAGTCGGAGAAGGCCGCCGCGTTCCGGCGCCAGTGCGCAATCAGCGAGGACGTGGGCACCGCCGTCACCGTGCAGGCGATGGTGTTCGGCAACGGAGGCGGGCGTTCGGGCGCGGGCGTCGGTTTCACGCGCGACCCGTCCACCGGCGAGCGGGCGCCCTGGGTGGATTTCCTCTTCAACGCGCAGGGCGAAGACGTGGTGTCGGGGCGCCGCGAAGCGTTCGGCCACGATGAACTGGCGCGCGTGATGCCGGCCGTATGGGACGCGCTGCGCGAAGCGGCGAGCCGGCTCGAACAGGCGTTCGGCGACATGCAGGACTTCGAGTTCACCGTGCAGGACGGGCGCCTCTTCCTGCTGCAGACGCGCAGCGGCAAGCGCACGCCGCAAGCGGCGGCGCAGATCGCGCTGGATCTGCTCGACGAAGGCCTGATCGACGCAGGCACCGCGCGCGAGCGTACCGCGGCGATCGCGGAGTCTGCTCTCGCGCACACGCGCGTGGTGTCGGCGTGCAACGCAGGGCGCCATGCAGAGGGTGACGATGCGGGCGGCGCGCAGCCGCTCGGGCCGCTGGTGCCACTCGTGCCGCTGGTACCGCTAGCCCGCGCGGCAAGCGCGACAAGCGGCGTGGCCACGGGCGAGATCGCGCTCGACGAACCCTCGGCGCGCGAGCGGCACGCCGCGGGGCGTCCCGTGATTCTCGTGCGACGCGACGCGGACACGCACGACCTCGTCGCCTTGCAGGCCGCGGCGGGGCTGCTGACGCGCCGCGGTGCCCGCACCTCGCACGCCGCGGTGGTCGCGCGGCAACTCAGCAAAGTTTGCCTGACCGGTTGCGAGGCGCTCCAGATCGACGACGCGGCCCACACGGTGCAGATCGGCGGCCGCACGTTCAATGAAGGCGACACGCTGACGCTGGACGGCAACGAAGGCGCGATCTACGCCGGCGAGACGCGCACGGTAACGGAACCGCTGACGGAACTGAGGGCGCGGTTGGCGCGGCTGCGGTCGGCGTGAACGGGGTTCAGGCCGGACGACTGTTCTGTAGGCACGCGCCTACACGCCGTGCCTCGCGATTACGTGAATTTCCGCCGGCGCTGATTTAAGCCTTGGCCGTTGCTGCCGATACTGTAGTCATGGACGCGCACGCGACGGGGATGTCCCGATTCCCCGCCGCGAAGGCACGAATGAAGGAGCGGACCATGAACGGCAATGCACTCTCCCTGCGCGCACTGGCGAACAAGTGGGTAGCGTCCACGGCTCACTCGGCCCACGTGACGCACGGCAGGCTGAGCGCGAGCCGGCGCCGCTACGTCTGCGTCGAGTACGGTTCGCAGAAGGGCCGGCTCGCCATCCTGTTCTTCCGTCACGACGACGGCTCGTGGAACGTCTTTCCGCCCACGAGCGACCTGCTCGCGACACGTTGCGCACCAACACACGCTTTGGCCGCCTAACCGGGAGCCCGCCATGAACGCGATTACCCGACACCTCAGACGCGCCCGCCGCGACAGCCGGACGTTCCGTTTCGCCATGCCGCGTGGGGCGGGCACGTCGTCCTGCCGCCGTCTGCGGCTCACCGGTTTTTCGCACGGCGCGCTCTGCCTGCTCGGCGCGCCGCCTGCGCGCCAGGCTTCGCGATGAGTTTTCTTCTCGCCCGCTCGATTGCGATGGCCTTGCGGCGCGGCGTCGCGATGCCTCACGCGTGGCCAATGCGCGTGATGCACCTCGGGCACCTGAGGCCCCTGACGCTGGCTGCCGCGCTGGCGAGCCTCACCGCCTGCGCCAGTAACGCGGACGTCACCGCGTTGCGCCGCAACGAAATCCAGTTGCAGCAGGCGCGCGCCCAGGCGTCGGTGACCTGTGCGAGCGAGGCGCAATGCAATGCCGCCTGGCAGCTCACCCAGGACTACATTGCGAGTCACTCGGTAACGGACGTGACGCGTGCCGACGCCAACGTGATCGAGACCGCGCAGCCGCACGGTTTCGGCAAGGTGTGGCTCGCTGCGTCGAAAGCCCCTGCGGATGGCGGCGGCTCGCTCATTCGCCTCAAGGCGATGTGCGACGGCATGTATCGCAGCGACGGCACGCCGGGATGGTTTTATCAAACCTGCTCGGATGCGATCCGGCGCATCGACGAAGGGTTTCGCAGTTTTGTGGAAGCGGGCTTGAAGCAGAAATAACGCGCCTCAAGCGCACGAACTAAAGGTCCGCCCAGAACTGCTCCAGCATCGGATGCACTTCTTCCCGCCAGCGCGGGCCGAGAAACAGGTCGTAGTGGTCCGCGCCCGCAATCGTGCGCTGCATGCGCCGCGCTGCGGGTATCGCGGTGCACAGCGCCGCAGCCGCGTGCGTTTGTCCCGCGCCTACGATGTCGTCGCGGTCGCCCTCCACCGTGCAGAGCGCCGTCGACGTCAACGCCCCCAGCGCGACGCGACGCCCCGCGACGTGCCAGGTGCCGTGCGGCAACAACCGTTCCTGAAAGATCACGCGAATCGTGTCGAGGAAATAGCGCTCGGTCATGTCGAGCACGGACGCGTACTCGCTCAATTCGCGCAGCCTGCGCGTCATTGCGACCAGATCGCCGGTCATGCAACTCGCCCAGTAATGCGCCTGCAACTCGAGGTAACGGTGCGGATGCGCGGCCACGAGCGCGGCGTGCTGGATGAAGCCCGGATACACGCGCCGCCCTTTGCCCGCATACGGCGGCGGCACGACGTCGATGACATGGCGCTTGAACCAGTCGATCTCGTGATCGTGCGCGAAGCGGTCGATGGGCGTGGGGTGCAGGCTCGCATCGATGGGGCCGCCCATGAGCGTCACGCTCAACGGCGCAAAACCGTTGCCCGCCTGCGCATCCGCGGCGATCAGCGCCACGGCGGCGAGCGCGGGCACGGTGGCCTGGCACACCGAGAGCACATGGACGGCGCCCGCCGCGCGAATGAAGCGTTCGAGCGTGAGCACATAGTCGTCGAGCCCGAACGGACCGGCTTCGGCGGGCACGTCGCGCGCGTTGGCCCAGTCGGGCACGTAGACGTCGTGCTGTTCCAGCAGCGTTTCCACTGTTTCGCGCAGCATGACCGCATGGTGGCCGGCGAGCGGCGGGCAGAGAAACACGGCGGGCGAGCCGGACGCTGCGCGCGGCGCTTCGGCTGTGGCGTGGCGGGGGACGGCAGGGGCGGCAGCAGAGGAGGCAGCGTTGGCCGTGTCGTCGCGGGCGGCGGAAGCGGTGTCAGGATCAACCGCATCGGACGCCACGCGACGGAAGCGGCGCAGCGTGCAGAACGGCACGCGCGCCACCACGTCCTCGACGACAGCGACCGGCGTGCCGTCCACCATCACGTGTTCGATGCCGAAAGGCGGCGGCTCGGGTGACGTGTAGCCCACGGCGGTGAGCCAGTCGATGCCTTCTGAAGCGTCCGTCGGCTCGGCTGGTGGTGCGTCGTGCAGCGTATCCGACGGTGCGCGCGAAGCGCTTCCTGCACCCGATGCGCCGCATGGCTCTCGTTGCGCGTTCGCATTTCGCGATGTGCGCGAGGGTGGTTGTGCCCACGGCTGCATCGTGCGTGCCATACCTCGCTGGGCCTCAAGCCACGCGTACCACATCCTGTCTCCCGTCAGTCCCTAGAACGCCACCTGGAGCACGTAATCGAAGGCGAGCACGCCGGCCGACACCAGGAGGCCCAACGTGAGATTGCCGAGCCGGTGTTCCAGGTCCGGATGCCGGCCCAGCCAGGTCCACGCGAGGAACGCGGCCTGCACGGCAAGCTGGATCGCGAAGGCCGTGAGCATCAGCAGATACTCGTAGCCCATTTCCTTGAAGGCGGCGAAGTGAAAACCCTGCATCGCGATCCATTCGCCCACACGATATATCTCGTAGAGCACGAAGAGAACCGGAAAGACGTAGCTGACGATATAGGTCGGAATCGTCGCGTGGCGCAGTTCCAGATGGAAGGGGTGAGCGATTTGCATGACAGTCTCCTCACAGGGCGCCGAAGCGGCACCCCTGTCAGATTAGAGCTTAGATAGCGCGCTAAGGTCCGGCTTGATGCGTATCAAGCCGCGCATTGGGCAGAGCGGACTGAAGGGACAGAAAGAACGGAAGGGACAGAAGAAGGCCGTAGCACCAGAAGGGCCGTTGATACCGAACACCGCAACGTGGCTTTTGATCGCACTGTCTCGCGCGATCGCCCTTCGTCGCGCGGCAACGTGCCTGCGATAGACTCGAACCGATCGTCTGCGGGTGCCGGCGCGTGGTTTGCGACGGTGCTTGCCCCGGCAAGGCGACAACAGCGACATCGGTTACGAAAGAGATACCGCTGCCGGCATCCGACCCGCGGACTCCATGCAAGAGGAACGAGCAAATGAAAGACGCATATGAACGACGCGCGCTGCTGCTTCATCTGGGCAGCGTGCTGCATGCCGCGAGCCAGATCGCGCAACGCAAACCCGGCGCAGTGTCCGCAAGCCATTGGCGTACCGCAGGCGACCTCGCGCAAGCGCTGCCCTGGCTCGAACATCTCTCGCCGCGCATCAGCGGTCCCGAGTTCGTGACGCGCGCATTGCAGGCGTTCCGCACGTGGCCCGAAGCGCTGCTCGCGCTGCCGCTCGATCACGCGAAGCTGGCTGAGCCGGTGCGCGAGCATCTGTTCGCGGGCAATCCGCGCGGATGGCAAGCCTATGTCTCGACGCTGCGCGCCGACGTGCCGTGGTTCGGCGAGGGCATAGGCGCTGAAACGTCGGGCGAATCGGGATCCGCGGCGCAAACACTCGATGAAGCGGATACGGGTGAGCGCGAAGACGAAGCCAACGAAGCCCCCGACAGCGGCGAAACCGAAGCCGCCGACGACGGCGCGGGCGGCGTGGAAGGCGCGGGCGGCGCGGGGTCGAAACGCGAAAGCATGGAAGGGACCGGTGAAGATGGCCAGAACGTGGAGCGCCAAAGCCCGGAAGGGCAGGCTCCGATCTATCCCTCCTGGCCGTGGAAGCCGGGCGTCTGAGGTGAATGAGGAGGCGAGGTCGCGGGCACCCGCAGCGCGCCCCGACCTTTGATCCCCGTCAAGCCCCGACCCGCCTGCAATGGCACGCTTGTCTGCACATTCGTAAGACAGGAGCGCGCCATGGCCACGCATACCACGCAGGTCGTCTGGTTCGAAGATCTGCGGCGCAGCGACGTACCGACCGTAGGCGGCAAGAACGCATCGCTTGGCGAAATGGTGGCTACGCTCGCCCCAAGCGGCGTGAAGGTGCCGCCGGGTTTTGCGACCACCGCCGGCGCGTACTGGCATTTCGTCGAGGCGAACGGCCTGCGGCAGACGCTTGCCGTCACGCTGCGCGAACTCGCCGAAGGCAAGCTCACCCTTGCGGAGGCGGGCGACGCCATTCGCCGTGCGATTTTGCGCGGCGAATGGCCCCAGCAAACCGCCGATGCCATTCGCGCCGGCTACCGCGCACTGTGTGCGCGAGCCCATCGTGACGATCTCGACGTCGCCGTGCGCTCCAGCGCCACCGCCGAAGACCTGCCCGACGCCAGCTTCGCGGGCCAGCAGGAAACCTACCTCAACATCCGCGGCGAACGGGCGCTGCTCGACGCGTGCCGTCGCTGCTACGCGTCGCTGTTTACGGACCGCGCCATCGCCTATCGCGAGGCCAAAGGGTTCGACCATCTGAAGGTGGCGCTCTCGGTGGGTATCCAGCAGATGGTGCGCTCGGACGTGGGCGGCGCGGGCGTGATGTTCTCCATCGACACCGAAACCGGCTTCGACAAGGTCGTGCTCATCAACGCCGCGTGGGGCCTTGGCGAAAACGTCGTGCAGGGGGCGGTGGACCCGGACGAATACGAGGTGTTCAAGCCGCTGCTGGAAGACGAGGCGCACATGCCGATCATCGGCAAGAAGCGCGGCGAGAAGGCCCAGAAGATGATCTACGCGAAGGCCGATACTTCTTCCCCGCTCGCCACGGCGCCCACCAAAAACGTGCCGGCGTCGAAGGCCGAGCGTGCCGCGTTCGTGCTGACCGACAGTGAAATTCTCACGCTCTCGCGCTGGGCCTGCATCATCGAAGGTCACTACGGCCAGCCGATGGATATCGAATGGGCCAAAGACGGCCTGACGGGCGAGATGTTCATCGTCCAGGCGCGGCCGGAGACGGTGCAATCGCGGCGCGAGGCGAGCGCCGTGAAGACCTACCGCATCACGCAGGCGGGGCGCAAGCTGGTGGCGGGCGTGAGCATCGGCGAAGCGGTGGCGGCAGGCACGGTGTGCGTGATCGAGAGCCCGCGCGACATCGACCGCTTCGTGGACGGCGCCGTGCTCGTCACCGAGACCACCGACCCCGATTGGGTGCCCATCATGCGCCGCGCGGCGGCCATCATCACCGACCACGGCGGACGCACCTCGCACGCGGCCATCGTGAGCCGCGAGCTGGGCTTGCCGGCCATTGTCGGCACGGGCAACGCCACGCATCTGCTGCACGACGAGCAGGAAGTGACGGTCTCGTGCGCCGAAGGCAGCGACGGCTTCGTCTACGAAGGCATCGCGCAATACGAAGTCGAGGAGATCGACTTCAGCAGCATTCCCGCTACGCAGACGAAGATCATGCTGAACCTCGCGAATCCCGCCGCGGCGTTCCGCTGGTGGCGCATTCCGGCCGACGGCGTGGGCCTCGCGCGCATGGAGTTCGTCGTGAGCAACCACATCAAGATTCATCCGATGGCGCTTGCGCGCTACGACACGCTCACGGACGAAGCCGCGAAAGCCACCATCGCGGCGCTCACCGAAGGCTACGAAGACAAGACCGAATACTTCGTGGAGCGCCTCGCGCGCGGGCTCGGGCGCATCGCGGCGGCGCATTATCCGCGGCCCGTCATCGTGCGCATGAGCGACTTCAAGACCAACGAATACGCGCATTTGATCGGCGGCGCCGAGTTCGAGCCCGCCGAAGAAAACCCGATGCTCGGTTTTCGCGGCGCGTCGCGCTATTACTCGCCGCGCTACCGCGACGGCTTCGCGCTGGAGTGCCGTGCCATCGAGCGGCTGCGCAACGAAATGGGCTTTTCCAACGTGATCGTGATGATCCCGTTTTGCCGCTCCACCAAAGAGGCGGACCGCGTGTTGCAGGTGATGGCCGAAAACGGACTCAAGCGCGGCCAGGACGGCTTGCAGGTCTACGTGATGTGCGAGATTCCGTCGAACGTGATTCTCGCGAAGGCCTTCGCTCAACGCTTCGACGGCTTTTCGATCGGCAGCAACGACCTGACGCAGCTCACGCTCGGCGTGGATCGCGATTCGGCGGACCTGGCCGGCCTCTTCGACGAGCAGGACGAAGCGGTGAAGTGGATGATCGGCAGCGTCATCGCGCAGGCGCACGAGGCCGGCGCGAAGGTGGGGCTCTGCGGCCAGGCGCCCAGCGACCACCCCGAGTTCGCGGAATTCCTCGTAGCCTGCGGCATCGATTCGATTTCCGTGAGTCCGGACAGCTTCATCGCCGTGAAGCGCCGCGTGGCGGCCGCTGAATCGGCTGCTTCAAAGAAAACCACTCAATGACGCGAATGACGCCTCAATCGATGCAGACCACCTTCCACGCAGACCCATCGCCCACACCCGGGATTCTCACGGTCACGCTGAATCCCGCCGTCGATGTCGCGACCTCCGTGGAGCGGCTCGTGGAGTCGCACAAAATGCGCTGCACGCACGCGCAGCGCGACCCGGGCGGCGGTGGCATCAACGTGGCGCGCGTGATCCAGCGGCTATCCAGTGGTAGCGGCGACAGCGGCGGCAGCGGCGACAACAGCGGCAACTGTGTCGCGCTCTACCTTGCGGGCGGCGCAACGGGGCAGATGCTGCGCGAACTGCTGGAGGCGGAGCACGTGAGCGGCGTGTGTATCGAGATTGCCGGCGAGACGCGCGAGAACTTCTCGGTGCGCGAAACATCGACGGGCCGCGAGTACCGCTTCGTGTTGCCGGGGCCCACGGTCACGGCGCACGAATGGCAAGCCTGCGCGGACTATCTGGCTTCGCTCGATCCGCCGCCGCGCTACCTCGTGCTGAGCGGCAGCCTGCCGCCAGGCCTGCCCGCGGACGCGTGGGCGCAACTCGCCAGAACAGCAAAGGCACGGGGCACGCGCGTGGTGGTCGATACGTCGGGGCCCGCGCTGGCGGCCGCGCTCGACGCTGGCGTGTATCTCGTCAAGCCGAGCTTGGGCGAACTGCGCGCACTCACGGGTCGGCCGCTCGACACGGAGCCCGAATGGCGCGAGGCAGCGCGGCAACTGGTGCGCGAACGCCGCGCGCAGAGGGTGGCGCTCACGCTGGGCGAGCGCGGCGCGCTGCTGGTCAGCGAGGACCGCACGCTGAGCGCTCCGGCGCTCGACGTACCGGTTTCGAGTTCGATCGGCGCGGGCGACAGCTTTCTGGGCGCGATGGTCTGGGCGCTGAACCGGCAAGCCGGCCTCGACGAGGCGTTCCGCTACGCGCTTGCAGCGGCCAGCGCCACGCTGCTCACCTCGGGCACGCGGCTTTGCAGTGCGGAAGAAGTGGCGCGGATGGTGGGGGAAATGGCGAAGAGGGGAGCGTCGGTAGGCTGATTACGCCGCCCGTTCCGCCGCATACACCGCCGCCTGCACGCGCGAGGTCAGATTGAGCTTGCGCAGGATGTGCTGCACGTGAATCTTCACCGTGGTCTCGGCGATCGCCAGCGAGCGCGCGATTTCCTTGTTCGTGGCGCCGCGTGCGATGTGCTGAAGAATTTCGGCCTCGCGGGCGGAGAGCGTATCGATCGGGTCGCGCTCCACTTCGGTCGCGGGCGCTGCGGGCGCAGCCTGCAACTGCTGGAACGCGCTCACGAGCTTGCCCGTCATCTCGGGGCTGATCGTCGATTCGCCCGCCACGGCGCGCACGATGGCATCGGCCATCACGTCGCTGTCCACGGTCTTGAGCAGATAACCGCGTGCGCCGCCGCGCAGGGCGGCCGCGAGATCGCGTTCGTCTTCGCTCACCGTGAGCATCAGCACGCCGGCGCGCGGCGCCGCTTCCTTGAGGCCCGCGAGCGCATCCACGCCGTTCACGCCGGGCAGGTGATTGTCGAGCAGGATGATGTCGGGCTGCGTATCGGCGGCGCGGCGGTAGGCTTCGCCCGCGTCGCCGGCTTCGGCCACCACCTCGAAGCGTTCGTCGGAGGCGAGCAGCGCGATCAGGCCGCGGCGAAAGAGCGTGTGGTCGTCCACCACGAGCAGGCGCGCAGGCTTGCGCGCTGTAGTGGCCGGCAGGGTTGGCGTGTTCATGCGGCGAGCCTCCGCGGTTCGGGCAAGGTGAGCACGACGCGCGTGCCGGCGCCTCGCGCGGAAGTCACCGTGACCGTTGCGCCCACGCGCTCGGCGCGCTCGTGCATGATGCGCAGCCCCACGTGTGTCTGGTTGCCGGCGTGCTCTTCGGCGGCGAAGCCGCAGCCGTCGTCGCAGACTTCGACGCTCCACTGCGGCGCCTGCTTGACCTTCACCCACACCTGCGTGGCGTGCGCGTGCTTGCGCACGTTCGAGAGCGCTTCCTGCACCACGTGCAGCACCTGGACCTGAACGTCGGCGGGCAGCGGCACGCCGTCGTCGTTCACCGAAAGATGGGTGGCGAGGCCCGTCTGATGCTCGAACTTTTGCAGCGTGATGCGCAGCGCGGCCGCGATGTCCTCTTCGTTCGTGCGGGTGCGGAAGTGCACGAGCAGTTCGCGCACGTCGGAGAGGCTTTCGTGAATGCCCGCGTCGAGCTCGCCCACGGTGCGCGTCACTTGCGCGTCGTCGTCGCGGCGCAACGCCGCGCGCAGCAACGCGATCTGGATCTTCATGAACGCGAGGCTCTGCGCGATCGAATCGTGCAGTTCGCGGGCGAGCAGCCCGCGTTCCGCGGCCACCGCGGCTTCGCGCTCCAGTGCGCTCGCGCGCAAACCTTCGATCGCCACCGCCAGATGGTTCGCGAGCGTGTCGAGCAGGCCGCGGTCTTCGTCCGTGAGGGCGGCCTGGGTTTGATAGAACAGGTCCATTTCGCCGACAAGGCGGTCCTGCAAGCGCACGGGCACGCTGACTACGGTCCGGTAGCCGGCGCGCTCGCAATGGCCGAGCATCGCTTCGGCGCTTTCGGAGTGGATCGGGATGACGCGTGTGAGCGCCTCTTCCTGCGGCTGCGCGCACAGGCAGTCGCCCGTCATCACGCAGTGCTCGTTGGCGGCCACCTCGGCAGGCAGGCCGTCGGAGGCCAGCATCACATAGCGGCGGTTCGCTTCGTCGGACCAGCGGATGGCGGCCGCATCGGCGTGGGCCGCGCGCCGCACGCGCTGGGCGAAGCCCTGGGCCAGTTCGTCGAGCGTCGCGGCGTGCGCGGCGAACGCGGTGGCCTGATAGAGCGTGCTCAACCGTTCGTGCTGGGCGGCAAGGCGCACCGTCTTTTCCTCGACCTTGACTTCGAGGTTCTGGTAGAGCCCTTGCAGCGTTTCCGCCATGCGGTTGAAGCCCTCGGAGAGTTGGCCGAACTCGTCGCTCGAATCCACGGCAACGCGCGCCGAGAGGTCGCCTTCGCGGGCGCGGGCGAGCCCTGTTTGCAGCCGTTCGAGCGGATTGAACACGAACAGGTAGGCCGAGTAGAGCAGCGTGACGGCGCTTGCCACGGTCAAGGCCACCATGAAGAGTTGCAAGGCATTGAGAATGCCGGTGAGCGACGAAAGCCGTGTTTCCACCGAAGACACCAGCACGTCGATGTGTTCGACGAACGCCTCGGCCTGCCGCGCGGCCTCGGCGGCGCTGGGCGCCGCGGGGCCGGTCCATTGCGCGCGCAGCGTTTGCCAGTCGCGCTGGACGTCGAGAAAGGCTTGTGTGGAGCGGGCATCGTGGGGCAGGAACAACGGCCGGGCGGGGTCGCCGCTTTGCAGCAGTACGACGCTGCGGTCGAACTGCGCGACCTGCTGCGCCAGTTGGACCGCATCGCCGCGGCCGAGCGTCTGGGCGATGCGCCAGGTTTGCATCCGCATGCGCCCGGCCTCGTTGACGGCCGCGGCGCCGCCTTCGAGCTGCCAGCTCGCCCACAGCGTAAAGCTGATGGAGGAGAGGGCGACCAGCAGCAGCGTGCCGCCGATCAGGCCGAGTTTGGCCGAGAGGGTACGAAACCGGCTCATTGAAGTCCTTCTATTGCGCTTTTCTGGGTGCGGCGGGGTGCCAGGGTGCAGCAGGGTGTTGTGCTCGTGCCGCGGGTGCCACCGCGGGTGCCATATACCGCGTTTTTTGCCGGTGGTTCGCCCGTCGTCCGCCTGCCGCTGCTCCTGATGCCCTCGCGACCGGTCAGCCGGTAAGGGCGAGAGCACGTCTCAAGACTCGGGCGGCCAGCGCACGCTGCGTCGCTTCGCCATCTCGCGGCCCATTTCGGCGCGGACGGTTTCGTCCATAGCGGCCTGCACGGCGGGATACGCTCCGCTTTCCTCCGCCTCGATGTGGGCGCGGTACAGCGTTGCAAAACCGGCCCAATCGGCAAAGGCGTCTGGTTCGGCATCGCGGCCTGCGGCACGTTGTGTTTTTACCGTCCACCGGCCGTTGATCACTTGATCGAGGTCAAGCTTGATGGCCTGCCAGCGTCTGGACATCTCGACGTGATCCTGCTTCAGGCGCTCCACCAGGTGCTTCTGTTCGGGCGTCCCGTGGGCGGCCAGGGCGGGAAAGACGTGCCGTTCCTCGTCCTCGTGATGGGCGGGCGCCGCGATGTCGAAATATCGGACCACATCGCGGGCGGCTTGCTGCGCGGCTTCATCGCACCCCGTTTCGGCAAGTCTTGCCGCGAGGCGTTCGAGCAGACGCAGCATGCGTTCGGCGTTGCCGTGGCAGGCGGCGAGCATCTCGAACGGCTCGTCGAAGCTGGCGGCGGGTCGGGAACCGGGAACGAGTAAGGGCGGCATGGCGGGGCTCGGTCAAAGGCGGCGTTGAAGGGGGGGCAGTGTTGCGCGGAGGTCCGCTCGCTATGAGCCAGCCCTTCCCGAACCTTCAACGCGCCCACAGGTAACTGAAGACCCCCGCCGGGCTGTGCGTAATCGCGACGGAGGCGATGAACAGGTAGAGCGCAAGCGCGGTGCCATAGGCGGCGCCGCGCGCAGTGAGCGTTTTGCCGCGCTTGAGCGCGACCGACCCCGCCAGGATGTACGCCACCAGCACCAGCAGCTTGGTGCCGAGCCACGCGTCGTGTACCGGGTTCAAACGCAGCGTGGCCCACAAGGTGACGCCGGCCGCGAGCAGCAGCGTATCGATCACGTAGCTGGCCATGCGCCAATGGCGGCGCATGGGCCACGGCCGCTGCAACAGCACGGCCGCGCCGCGCGTGGCGAAGAGGGCGCCGCTGCACGCGGCGAGTGTCATGTGCGCGTGCCGCAGCGCGGGCCACATTTCGATCAGGGACATGGTGCGGGAGAAGAGCGTCCGGTTGCGTCGGCGAGGAATCCACCCACGCAACCTTCGACGGAACCGCTATTGGACCAGCGGCGTAGGCACGCTGTCGAGATCCACGCCCGTGACGTCCGCCTCGCCTGCCAGCACGGTCACGTACTGGCGCAGCGCGGTGACGAACGCCTGCTGCCGCAGCGACTGCGCGGCGGCCTGGCTCACCGCCTCGAAGGGCGGCACGGTGCCCGGCTCGCGCGCCAGCACGTCCACCACGTGCAGGCCGAAGCGGCTGTGCACGAGTTGCGGCAGCACGCCTGTGTCGCGAATGCCGAAGATGGCGCGCGCGAACTCCGGCGCACATTCCTCGGCGCGCAGCCAGCCCAGCTGTCCGCCTTCGGCGGCGCTTGGGCAGTTCGACAGTTCGGCCGCGGCGCGGGCGAAGCTCTCGTCGGCGCTGCTCGCGGAATCGGTGTCGTGGCAGCGCAGCTGGAGCAGGCACGCTTCCGCGCGCTGACGCAGCAAGGTGATGTCCACGCCCGGCGTCACCGCGAACAGGATGTGCCGCGCGAGCAGCCGCTCGCCAATGGCGTAGCGGTTCGGGTTGGCGTCGTAGTAACGGCGGCATGCTTCGTCCGACGGCTCGGGCACCTTGAGCGCGGTTTCCAGCAGCGCCTCGATGGCCGCCGACGCCGCCGCGCTCGTGGCGCCCTGTACGGGCGCCGGGTCGTCGGCGGGGAGCAGGCCGGCGGCGATGGCGGCCTGGCGCAGCAGTTCGGTGCAGGCGCGCTGGCGCAGTTCGTCGGGGCTCAACGCCTCGTCGGCCTGATGCAGCGGCACGCCGTTGATGGTGGCGATATCGACGAGGTCAGCGGGAGCCGCGACGGGCGAGTCCAGGGTGTTCATGGTGTTGTCTCCTTGCTGGGCGTTATGCCTTGCGGCGCGCCGAGGGCAAATTCATGCGGCGCGAGCGCACCAGCTGATAGGGGCGAAACAGATAGCCGACCGAGGCGAATCCGCTCCAGATGTGCACGAGCCGGCTGAACGGAAACAGCAGGAAGATGGTCATGCCCAGCACGATATGCACCTTGAACGGCCATTCGACAGCGGCGAGGAAAGCCGCAT
The DNA here is from genome assembly GCF_029536165.1 of Paraburkholderia sp. SUR17. NCBI lineage: Bacteria > Pseudomonadati > Pseudomonadota > Betaproteobacteria > Burkholderiales > Burkholderiaceae > Paraburkholderia > Paraburkholderia sp. SUR17. Next base: position 1,577,355 of record NZ_CP120509.1, on the reverse strand, counting down.
CGGGACGGAACGTGACGACGTGCTGCGCCCATTCGGCAAGCGAAAGCATGGTGGCGGCGTCGCCGCGGTCCGCGTACGAAAACGGCAGCGTCACGAGACCGAGGCACAGCTGGAACCAGAGGATCGCGAGAATCGCGAGGTCGGTGCGGTGGCTCGTCAGGCGAATGCGCGGGTCGAACATGCGCCGGTGCAGCAGCAGCGTGAGGCCGATGAAGCAGATCACGCCGGCCGTGCCGCCCGAGAGAATGGCGAGCATCTGCTTGTGCTGCGCGCTGATGAACGGCGAGTAGATGAAGTGCGGCGTGAGCAGGCCCACCGTGTGCCCGAAGAGCAGGAACAGGATGCCGATGTGGAACAGGTTGCTGCCCCAGCGCAGTTGCCCCGCGCGCAGCAGTTGCGACGAGTCGCTCTTCCACGTGTACTGGTCGCGGTCGAAGCGGGCGAGGCTGCCCATCAGGAACACCGCGAGGCAGATGTACGGGTAGACGCTGAACAGGAAGGTGTTGAGGGCGGAGTTCATGCGGACGCTCCCTGCGAAGAAGAAGGACTGGACGATGAGCGATGCGACGCCGCGGCGCCGCGCACGATGCGAATGGGTTGAGGCGCGCCGGCCTGCGCCGCCGCTGCTGCCTGGGTATCCGGCGAGATGCTCGCCGACGCACAGGCGCCGAACGCCTCCGGCTCGCTCCAGCTTTCGTCGAGCGCGGGCTCGGCGGGCACGGCCACGGGCTGCGCCGGTTGTCCGGCCAGATCGAGCAGGGCGCCCAGCACGCTTGCGTAGTCGCTCTCGCGCTTGGTGAGCGCGCTGAAGATGGTCTGCACGATGTGCGCGACTTCGCCCAGCAGGCCCACCGCCGATTGCGCCGGCTGCGTCGACGCGTATTCGAGCAGCACGGTGAGATGGTCGGGCAGTTCGTTCGAGGCGAGGTACATGCCCGCGGCCTCGTAGGTCTGGATGAGGTCGATCATCGCGGGGCCGCGGTCGCGCGAATCGCCGTGCACGTGCTCAAAGAGATGCAGCGCCGTGCCGCGGCCGCGATCGAACAGGTCCACGTAGACGGCTTCGGATTCGAGGCCCGGGCGCGTGGTCAATGTGTCGATCAGCGTGTCGAGCGCCGCAAGCCGCGCCGCGCCGAGCACGGGCTCTGCGTGCAGCGCCTCGCGCACGTCGGGCAGGTCGGCGCGCATGGCGGCGTCCGGGTAGTCGAGCAGGCGCGCCAGCGCGCGCAGCGTCACCGGCAGGCCGTGGGAAGAAAGGGTGCGGGACGTCATGCTCAGATCTCCACCTTGATCGGAATGGTGCGTTTCTTTTCGCTGCCGAAGAGGCTCGTTTCCGTCGTGCCTTCCGAGCAGCCGTTGCCGAAGCTGAAGCCGCAGCCGCCGCGCACGTTGAACGCGTTCTCGGCGTACTCGCGGTGCGTGGTGGGAATCACGAAGCGGTCTTCGTAGTTCGCAATGGCCATCACGCGATACATCTCTTCCACCTGGGCGGGCGTCAGGCCCGTTTGCGTGAGCGCTGCGTGGTTTTCCACGCCGTCCACGTGCTTGCCGCGCTGCCAGGCGCGCATGGCGAGCATGCGTTCCAGCGCGCGCACCACCGGCGCCGTGTCGCCCGCCGTCAGCAGGTTGGCCAGGTACTTCACGGGAATGCGCAACTGGCGCACGTCCGGAATCTCGCCGTTCGCGCTCACGTGGCCCGCCTGCGCAGCGGACGTGATGGGCGAGAGCGGCGGCACGTACCAGACCATCGGCAGCGTGCGGTATTCCGGGTGCAGCGGCAACGCCACCTTCCAGTCCACGGCCATGCGGTAGACGGGGCTCGAACGCGCGGCTTCCAGCCAGTTTTCGGGCACGCCGTCGCGACGGGCCTGCTCGATCACTTCGGGGTCGTTCGGGTCGAGGAAGATACCGAGCTGCGCCTCATAGAGGTTGCGGTCTTCGGCCACGCTTGCCGCTTCTTCGATGCGGTCCGCGTCGTAGAGCATCACGCCCAGGTAGCGGATGCGGCCCACGCAGGTTTCCGAGCACACCGTGGGCTGGCCCGCTTCGATACGCGGATAGCAGAAGATGCACTTCTCGGCCTTGCCGCTCTTCCAGTTGTAGTAAATCTTCTTGTACGGGCAGCCCGACACGCACATGCGCCAGCCGCGGCACTTGTCCTGGTCGATCAGCACGATGCCGTCTTCCTCGCGCTTGTAGATGGAGCCCGACGGGCACGACGCCACGCACGCCGGGTTCAGGCAGTGCTCGCACAGGCGCGGCAGATACATCATGAAGGTGTTCTCGAACTGGCCGTAGATGTCCTTCTGGATGTCGTCGAAGTTGCGATCCTTGCTGCGCTTCGAAAATTCACCGCCCAGAATTTCTTCCCAGTTCGGACCCCACACGATCTTCTCCATGCGCTGGCCCGTAATCAGGCTGCGCGGGCGCGCGGTGGGCGCGGCCTTCATTTCGGGCGCGCTGTGCAGATGCTCGTAGTCGAACGTGAAGGGCTCGTAGTAGTCGTCGATCTGCGGCAGGTTCGGGTTCGCGAAGATGCGCATCAGGAGCTTCCACTTCGCGCCCTGGCGCGGGACGATGGAACCGTCGGCCTGACGGATCCAGCCGCCGTTCCACTTGTCCTGGTTCTCCCATTCCTTCGGGTAGCCGATACCCGGCTTCGTTTCCACGTTGTTGAACCACGCGTATTCCACGCCTGGGCGGCTCGTCCACACGTTCTTGCAGGTCACGCTGCAGGTGTGGCAGCCAATGCACTTGTCGAGATTCAGCACCATGCCGATCTGTGCGCGTACTTTCATGTCTGGCTCCTTGTGATCGACGATGCTTCAGGGGTTCTCGCCCTGCGACTGGAAGGCTTTCGCGAGCTCGTCGCCGCGCGGCGTGTCGAGCCAGTCCACTTGTTTCATCTTGCGGACCACGACGAACTCGTCGCGGTTGGTGCCGATCGTTCCGTAATAGTTGAATCCGTAGGCAAGCTGCGCGTAGCCGCCAATCATGTGAGTGGGCTTGAGCACGATGCGCGTGACGGAGTTGTGAATGCCGCCGCGCACGCCCGTGATCTCCGAGCCCGGTGTGTTGATGATCTTTTCCTGCGCGTGGTACATGAGCACCATGCCCTGATTTACGCGCTGGCTCACTACCGCCCGCGCCGCAATGGCGCCGTTGATGTTGAAGAGTTCCACCCAGTCGTTGTCTTCGATGCCGGCGCGCTTCGCGTCGTCTTCCGAAAGCCATACGACGGGGCCGCCGCGGTTGAGCGTGAGCATCAGCAGGTTGTCGCTGTAGGTGCTGTGAATGCCCCACTTCTGGTGCGGCGTGATGAAGTTCAGCACGATCTCGGGCTCGCCGTTCGAGCGGATGTTGTGAATCTCGCTCGTCGCTTTCAGATCCACGGGCGGGCGATAGCTCGAAAAGCCTTCGCCGAACGCGATCATCCACGGGTGGTCCTGGTAGAACTGCTGCCGCCCGGTGAGGGTGCGCCAGGGGATCAGTTCATGCACGTTGGTGTAGCCCGCGTTGTAGCTCACCGTCTCGCTTTCGATGCCGCTCCACGTCGGCGAGCTGATGATCTTGCGCGGCTGCGCCTGCACGTCGCGATAACGGATCTTCTCGTCTTCGCGATAGAGCGCGAGGTGCCGGTGTTCGCGGCCCGTCGCCTTCGAGAGCGCGTCCCACGCCTTCACGGCGACGTGGCCGTTGGTTTCGGGCGCGAGTTGCAGAATCACCTCGCAGGCGTCGATGTCGGTGACGATCTTCGGCATGCCTTCCGTCACGCCGGGTTCACGCGTCACGCCATTGAGTTCGCCCAGTTGCCGCACTTCGGTTTCGGTCTGCCACGCAATGCCCTTGCCGCCGTTGCCCACGCGGTTCATGAGCGGCCCGAGCGCCGTAAAGCGCTTGTAGAGGTTCGGGTAGTCGCGCTCCACCACGTTGATCTGCGGCGCGGTCTTGCCCGGCACCACGGGGCATTCGCCCTTGTGCCACTCCTGTACGCCGAACGGCTGCGCAAGCTCGCCCGGCGAGTCGTGCATGAGCGGCGTGAGCACGACGTCTTTCTCGACGCCGAGATGCCCCACGCTCACTTCGCTCACGGCCTTGGCGAAACCCTTGTAGATCTCCCAGTCGGAGCGCGCTTGCCAGACCGGGTCCACCGCTGCGGAAAGCGGGTGGATGAACGGGTGCATGTCGCTCGTGTTGAGGTCGTTCTTCTCGTACCAGCTCGCGGTAGGCAGCACGATGTCCGAATAGAGGCACGTGGTGCTCATGCGGAAGTCGAGCGTGACGAGCAGATCGAGCTTGCCTTGCGGCGCGTGCTCGTGCCATTTCACTTCGGCGGGCTTCGCGTCGTCGCGGCCCAGGTCCTTGCCTTGCACGCCGTTTTCGGTGCCGAGCAGGTGCTTGCAGAAATACTCGTGACCCTTGCCCGACGAACCCAGCAGGTTCGAACGCCACACGAACATGTTGCGCGGCCAGTTCTGCGGCGCGTCCGGGTCTTCGCAGCTCATGCGCAGACTGCCGTCGGTGAGGCCCTGCACCACGTAGTCCTTCGGCTCCATGCCTTGCGCCGCCGCGGCCGCCGCGATATGCAGCGGGTTGGTCTCGAGTTGCGGCGCGCTGGGCAGCCAGCCCATGCGTTCGGCGCGCACGTTGTAGTCGATCATGCTGCCGCCGTACTGCTTGCGGTCGGCGAGCGGCGAGACGATTTCGTCGACGTTGAGCTTCTCGTAGCGCCACTGGTCGGTGTGCGCGTAGAAGAAGCTCGTGCTGTTGGTCTGGCGCGGCGGACGCACCCAGTCGAGCGCGAAGGCGAGCGCGGTCCAGCCCGTTTGCGGACGCAGCTTTTCCTGGCCCACGTAGTGCGCCCAGCCGCCGCCGCTCTTGCCGATGCAGCCGCACATCATGAGCAGGTTGATCACGCCGCGGTAGTTCATGTCGGCGTGGTACCAGTGGTTCATGGCGGCGCCGATGATGACCATCGAGCGGCCCTGCGTCTTGTCCGCGTTGGCGGCGAATTCGCGCGCCACGGTGACGATCTGCTCGCGCGGCACGCCGGTGATGCTCTCGGCCCAGGCGGGCGTGTAGGGCGCGTCGTCGTCGTAGCTCGCGGCGCCGCTGCCGAAGCCGCGGTCGATACCGTACTGCGCGGCCTGCAGGTCGAACACGGTGGCGACGATCGCTTCGCGCACTTCGCCGTCTTTGCCGAGCGGCAGGCGCACGGCGGGCACGCGCGCCATGTTGATGTCGCCTTGCTGCGCATTGGCCGGGAAGTGCGGCGAGGTGATGCCGCCGAAGTAGGGGAATGCCACGTCGACGATCTCGTGGGCCTGTTCTTCACCTTCGATCACGGAAAGCTTCAGGCGCACCGGCCCGCCGTGGCGCGCTTCCTTGTCTTCGAGGTTCCACTTGCCTTCGTCGTCGCGGCCCTCTGCGCCCCAGCGGAAGCCGATCGAGCCGTTCGGCAACACGGCGTGGCCCGCCATGTCGAACGCCATGGTTTTCCATTCGGGGTTGTTCGACTGGCCCAGCTTGCCGTTGAAGTCGCTTGCGCGGAGATAGCGGTCGGGCACGAGCGTCGTGCGGCCGTCGGGCAGTGTGTGCTCGCGCAGCAGCACGAGCATGGGCAGGTCGGTGTAGCGGCGCGCGTAGTCGTCGAAATAGGCGCTGCGGGTGCGGAAGTAGAACTCGTTGAGCGCGACGTGGCCCATCGCCATGGCGAGCGCGGCGTCCGTGCCCTGGCGCGGATGCAGCCAGAGGTCGGAGAGCTTGGCTACTTCGCTGTAGTCGGGCGTGACCGCCACCGTCTTCGTGCCCTTGTAGCGCACTTCGGTGAAGAAGTGCGCGTCGGGCGTGCGGGTCTGCGGCACGTTGCTGCCCCACGCGATGATGTAGCTGGAGTTGTACCAGTCGGCCGATTCGGGCACGTCGGTCTGCTCGCCCCACACCTGCGGGCTCGAGGGCGGCAAATCGCAGTACCAGTCGTAGAAGCTCATGCACACGCCGCCGATCAGGCTCAGGTAGCGGCTGCCCGCGGCGTAGCTCACCATGCTCATCGCGGGAATGGGCGAGAAGCCGACGATGCGGTCCGGGCCGTGCTGCTTGATGGTGTAGACGTTGGCCGCCGCGACGAGCTGGTTCACCTCGTCCCACGTGCTGCGCACGAAGCCGCCCATACCGCGCACCTTCTGGTAGTCGCGGCGGGCTTCGTCGTCTTCCACGATGGACGCCCATGCGGCCACCGGATCTTTGGCCACGGCAAGCGCCGCGCGCCAGCGCGAGAGCAGCCGGCCGCGCACCATCGGGTACTTCACGCGGTTGGCGCTGTAGAGGTACCACGAGTAGGAGGCGCCGCGCGCACAGCCGCGCGGTTCGTGATTGGGCATGTCCCAGCGCGTGCGCGGATAGTCGGTCTGCTGGGTTTCCCACGTGACGATGCCGCCCTTCACGTAGATCTTCCAGGAGCACGAGCCCGTACAGTTGACGCCGTGCGTGCTGCGCACGATCTTGTCGTGCGACCAGCGGTTGCGATAGGCGTCTTCCCACGTGCGGTCCTCGCCCGTGGTGACGCCGTGTCCGTCCGAGAAGCTTTCCCTGGGCAACACGAAGTGCGTCAGGCGATCGAGGAAGTGACTCATGTAACGGCTCCGTTTGAAATCAGCAAGAATCAGCAAGAATCAGCAGGGCATAGGCGCGTTGCGGCGGGCGTAGTGCCACCAGGTCACGGCGATGCAGATGAGGTAGAAGGCGATGAACACGTAGAGCGCCGCTTCCGGGCCGCCCGTGAGCGCAATCGAGCTGCCGTAGCTCTTCGGGATGAAGAAGCCGCCGTAGGCCGCCATGGCTGCGGAAAAGCCGAGCGTGGCGGCGGCTTCGGTGTTGCCTTCCTTCGTGGCGCGCGCCACGGCGTCGCGGTCCTTGGGGTTCACTTCGCGCAGCTTCAGCGTCTGGAAGATCACGGGGATCATGCGGAACGTGGAGCCGTTGCCGATGCCCGTGGTGAGAAAGAGCACGAGGAAGCTCGAAAAGAAGCCGCCGAACACGCCGCCCGAAGGACCGGTGGGCAGGAAGTACAGCACGCCGCCCACGGCGCAGGCCATCACGACGAAGTTCCAGAGCGTGACGCGCGCGCCGCCCAGCCGGTCGGCGAGCCATCCGCCGAACGGACGCACCACCGCGCCGACGAGCGGCCCGAGCCACGCGTAGGCAAGCGGGTTGATGCCGGGGAACTGGCTCTTGATGAGCAGCGGAAAGCCTGCCGCATAACCGATGAACGAGCCGAAGGTGCCCAGATAGAGCACGCACATGAGCCAGTTGTGCTTGCGGCGGAAGATCACGGCCTGCTCGGAGAACGACGCCTTGGCTTCGGCCAGATCGTTCATGCCGAACCAGGCGGCAAGCGACGCAATGGCGATCCACGGCACCCAGATGAACGCGGCGTTCTGCGTCCAGACCTGGATCGTCTCGTGATTCTTGATGATGGTTTGCGGCGCGCCGCCGAAGATGCCGAAGACGCCGGCGGTCACCACGAGCGGGCTCAGGAACTGCACCACCGAGACCCCGAGGTTGCCGAGGCCCGCGTTCACGCCGAGCGCCGAGCCCTTGCGCTCCTTCGGAAAGAAGAAGCTGATGTTGGCCATGCTCGAGCTGAAGTTGCCGCCGCCGAAGCCGCACAGCAGCGCGAGCAGCAGCATGGTGGGGTAGCTCGTGGTGTTGTCCTGCACGGCAAAGCCGATGCCGAGCGCGGGAATCAGCAGCGACGCGGTGGAGATCGCCGTCCAGCGGCGCCCGCCCACGAGCGGCACCATGAACGAGTAGAAGATGCGCAGTGTGGCGCCGCTCAGCGCGGGCGCGGCGGCGAGCCAGAACAGCTGGTTCGTCGAATAGTGAAAGCCGAGCGAGGGCAGGCTTACGGCCACCACGCTCCACACCTGCCAGATGGCGAAGGCGAGAAACAGCGCCGGCACCGAGATCCACAGGTTCAGTCGCGCGACGGCTTCGCCCTCGCGTTCCCAGAACGCCTTGTCTTCAGGCGTCCAGATTTCGAGCAGACGGCCGCGCCGCGAGCCCAGGGGTTGGGAGTTCATTTGGATTCTCCTTGAGAGGGGCGCACATTTGCCACATTGAGCACGTTGGCCGTGCGCACTTCGGTCCAGTACATCCAGATCAGCGAGACCCAGACGATTCCGTAAAGCAGCATGAAGGCGCTGGAGCGGATGCCGGTGAGGTCGAGCAGCGCGCCGAACAGAATGGGCAGCAGGAAACCGCCGAGGCCGCCCGCGAGGCCCACGATGCCGCTCACGGCGCCGATGTTGTGCGAGAAGTCGTTGCTGATGTACTTGAAGACGCTCGCCTTGCCGAAGGCCCAGCAGATGCCGAGCAGGAACATGAGCGCGGTGAAGGTGTAGACGTTGAGGCCGACGTGGAAGGTCTTCGCGCCGGCCACCGTCGATACGGTGAACGAGGTTTGCGGGTAGCTCAGCAGGAAGAGGCAAACCCAGCTCACCCACATCACCCACCAGGTGACGCGGTGCGCGCCGTGACGGTCAGAGAGCACGCCGCCAATGGCGCGCAGCACGCCGCCCGGCAGCGAGAAGCAGGCCGCGAGCAGGGCGGCCACGCGAATGTCGAGCCCGTATTCGCCGACGTAGTACTGCACCATCCAGAGGCTCAGGCCCACGTAGCCGCCGAACACGATGCTGTAGTACTGGCAGTAGCGCAGCACCTTCGGGTCTTTCAGCACGCGCAGCTGTTCGGTGAAGGTCGTGTTGGCGGGCACCACATGCTTCGGGTCGCTCGCGCTGCCCAGCCAGAAGACGATCAGCGTGCCGAGCAGCAGCGCGGCGTAGACCTTGGGCACGCTCGTCCAGCCGTACGCCACGAGCAGCGCGGGCGCGAGAAACTTGTTGACCGCCGCGCCCGAGTTGCCGGCGCCGAACACGCCCATCGCCGTACCTTGCCGCTCCTTCGGGAACCAGCGTGCGACGTAGGGCGTGCCCACGGAGAAGGCACCGCCCGCCAGCCCCAGCACGATACCGATGGCGAGGTAGTGCCAGTACAGCGTCGCATACGCCATCAGCCAGACGGCGGGCACGACCACGGCGAGCAACACGGCCATGACGATGCGGCCGCCGAAGCGGTCGGTCCAGATGCCGAGCGGCACGCGGATCAGCGACCCGGAAAGCACCGGCATCGCGGTGAGCAGGCCGAACTCCGTCGCGTTCAGTCCGAGTGTCTTGCGGATGGGAATGCCGATCACGGCAAACATCATCCAGACCATGAAGCACACGGTGAACGCGAAGGTGCTGACCGCCAGTACGGACCAGGCCTTGCGGGGAACGGGAGTGGGAGAGCTGCGCACGGCGTACCGCCATCGTTGACAGGATGGCTCATTGTGGTTGGTGGGCCGGTGCCTGAATATCCGCCCGGTGGGTGCACGGGGCGAAGCGGAAGAACGATGCCGAAGGGGGCGGGGTAGTTCGAAAGAACTATGTCGTGGGGCGCGTGCCGATGAAAGACCAGGCGCGAATGGCGTCGTGCGCCGACAGGCATGCGGCGTGCGGCCCCATGCGAACGCGTGCGCGCAAGCAGGGCATGCACAGGTCGCCGCGCAGCAGTTGCGTAGAAAGGCCGTGCGGAAAGATCCGCTTACAAAAACGCTACGGCGTTCGACAACGCAGGGGCGGGGCTTGTGGTCAAATGCGCATCGACCTTGAGTTTTGTGAAGCCATGTGTACCCAGCATTCGAGTATTAACCCCTCCGGCAGTCTGATGAATGGCGCGCGAGCGCGTGCAGCGGGCCTGCGCCGCATCGCGTTGCGAAGCGCGGCGGCGCTTGCCGTGCTGACCGTGGCAGGCTGTGCGGCGTATCCCTACAACACCTACGGCACCTACGACAGTTCGTATTACGGCGGCGCGGTGGACAACGGCTATTACTACGCGCCGTACGGACCGGCAACCGTCTATGACAACGGCCCCGTCTACTACGGGCCGGGCTACGGCGGCTGGTATGGCGACCGCGGTTACTGGCGCGATGGCGACCGTGATTGGGGACACGGGTCGTGGGGCGACCGCGGCCGGCCGCCGCAAGACCCGCGGCCGATGCCGGGCCACCGGCCGCCGGGTGGCGGCCCCCCGGGCGCGCGATCGCCGGCTCCCGCAGCGGCGGCCGCACCGGCGCCAGCGCCTTCTGCGGCTCCGGCACCGGCACCGTCGGGGGCTCGCGGCGGTAACGGTGGCGGTGGCGGCGGTGGCGGTGGGGGAGGAACCCGGCGCGGCCCGCAATGGGGCCAGGGCGGCGGCTGGCATTGATGGACCCTAAGGGGTCCCGATGAAGCGCCGAATGAGCACCAGGAAGCGCTCTGACGAAAGGTAAATGAAATTTTGTGTGCCGCTTGCCCGTCTGCAGCGGTGCGCGCACATGAGCCTCGCGCCTCGCCTCCTTTGGGCGCTTGTCGGAAAACCCCTACACGCAACTCGTCCTGCGCTGATTTCTTCGAATCGGCGTGTTGTGGATACTGCACCTATGAATGCGGAAACCCTCGTGCCCTCCCTGAACATCTTTCTCGTGGAAGATTCGACGCTCGTGCGCAAGCGGCTTGCCGCTTTGCTAGAGGCGCTCGGTGGCGTGAAGATCGTGGGCGAAGCGGACGAACCGGTCTCGGCGCTGGCGGGCATTGCCGCTGCCGAAGACGTGGACATCGCAATCGTCGATCTGCAACTGCTCGAAGGCAGTAGTGGCCTCACGGTGCTCAAGGGGCTTGCGAGCCAGCATCCGGGCATCGTGCCCATCGTCCTCACCAACTCGGCTTTGCCGCAGTACCGCGACGCGTGTTTTGCCGCGGGCGCGCGCTACTTCTTCGACAAGGCCACCGAAATCGGCACGCTGCGCGACGTGGTGCGGCGCTTTGCCGAGGGCACCGAGTCTGTCTGAGCCGACAGACGCCTGTCTGCTCCCCGCCTTACCCCTCAGCGTTTCTCTTCCCACACCGGTCGTCGCACGCTCCGCTTGGTCTGCGCGAGCCGGTTGACGCACGTCAATGCCGCGACCCCGCCGCGTTCTACGCTGAACACGCGCTTCGTCAATGGTCGTCGGAGGCAGACAAGAGGAATTGCATCATGCACGTCGGAAAAATCGTTACGCGTCCCGTGGAGACCTGCGGCGTCAACGAGAGCGCCTCGGCGCTCGCCGCACGCATGCGCCAGTCGCACGTGGGCAATCTCGTGGTCATCGAATATCGCAACGGCGAAGCGGTGCCGGTCGGGCTCGTGACCGACCGCGACCTCGTCGTGACCGTGCTCGCCAACAAGCTGGACGCCGAGCGCGTCACCGCGGGCGAGATCATGTCGCGCGGCGTCGTGGTCGCCAACGAGGGCGACGAAGTGAGCGTCGCGCTCGAACAGATGCGCCGCTCGGGCGTGCGCCGCCTGCCGGTGGTCGATGAAACCGGCAAGCTCACCGGCATCGTCGCGATGGACGACGTGGTCGAATATCTCGCCTCGATGCTCGTCGACGTGTCGCGCGTGGGCCGGCTACAGGCGATCGAGGAGCAGCGCTTCAGGGGCTAGGGAAGTGGGCTGGCGCGTAGCCTCAGTGAAACTGAGCCGTGAAACCTGGCTGTGAAACCTGGCTGTGAAGCCCAGCTGTGAAGCCCGGCTGTGAAGCCCGCGGCAAGAAAACCGCATGCTGCACTGCGGCGCTAAATCGGCAAACCCGATAAGCAAGTGAGAAATTGCTGGTAGGGCATCGCGCCCCGGGCTGTTCCAATGGAGGCTTTCGGCCCGTCCATTCGCCTTTGTGCGGGACGGGCGCGTCATTCCTCCGGTTCGAACTGCCATGCCGCTCACGTCGCTCACGTCGCCCAGGTCCATCCAGCAGTCAACGTCTTCAACGCCTCGCCTTCCTCGACCGCCCGATCCCGCACGCGTGCAGCGCATCGCAGACGCCGCCGCCGCACTCGCCGCCGCCCGCACGCTGGCCAGCGCCGTCGCAGCAGGCGCTGCGGCGCGCGACCGCGAGCGCGCATTGCCGTGGGACGAACTCGACCAGTGGTCCGAAAGCGGACTCGGCGCCATCACGGTGCCGCGCGAATACGGCGGGGCCGACGTCTCGTACGCCACGCTCGCCGAAGTGTTCGTGACGCTGTGCGAAGCGGACCCCGCCCTCGGGCAGATTCCGCAGAACCACTTCGGCGTGCTCGGTCTGCTGCGCGAAGCCGGCACGCCGGAACAAAAAGCGCGTTTCTACGGCGAAGTGCTGGCAGGCCGACGCCTCGGCAACGCGGGACCCGAGCGTCGCGCCACCCCGGCCGGCGCCGTCGCGGCGCCCACCATCCTGCACGGCACCACGCGTTTGCAGACCACGCCCGACGGCCTGCGCCTCTCGGGCCGGCGCTTCTATTCCACGGGCGCGCTCTTCGCGCACCGCATTCCGACGCGCGCCACCGACGACGAGGGCCGCGCCGTGCAGGTCTGGGTGCCGCGCGACGCGCCGGGCGTCACGGTTATCGACGACTGGAGCGCCTTCGGCCAGCGCATCACCGCGAGCGGGACCGTTGAATTCGACAACGTTCCCATCGACGCGAGCGACGTGGTCGCGGTCTGGCCGCTCGCCGACCGTCCCGGCCTGTACGGTCCGACTTCGCAGTTGATCCAGGTCGCCATCGATCAAGGCATCGCCCAGGCTGCCGTTGCCGACGCGCTCAGTTTCGTGCGCGAGCGCGCGCGGCCCTGGATCGACTCAGGCCTCGAGCATGCGAGCGACGACCCTTACATCATCGCGGACGTCGGCCGGCTGGAGATCGACCTGCACGCCGCGCACGAAGTGCTGATGGAGGCGGGCCGCACGCTCGACGACCTCGCGGCGCGGCAACAGGCCCGGCAACACCAAAGCCCGCTCGATGCCGAAGCGAGCGCGCAGGCGTCGGTGGCCGTGGCCGAAGCGAAGGTGCTCACCACGCGCATCGCGCTCGAAGCGAGCGAGAAGCTCTTCGAACTGGCGGGCTCCGCGGCCACGCGCGCCGCGCACAACCTCGACCGCCACTGGCGCAACGCCCGCACGCATACGCTGCACGACCCGGTGCGCTGGAAGCTGCACCTGCTCGGCAACTATCACCTGAACCACGTGCTGCCTGCGCGCCACGCCTGGAACTGACAAGGAGCCCGACGATGACCGTCGAACTGACTGCGGCGCCCGACGCTGCCGCTACGACCTCGGTTGCCCACGCGCCGCAGTCTGCCGGACTGACGGCTCCCAGCGTACCCGCTCGAATCGAAAACGACGCCCACGCCGTTCAGACCGCCGTTCGCCTCGCCGCGCAATTCGCGCCGCAGGCCGCGCTGCGCGACCGCGAGCGCCGCCTGCCGTGGGCCGAACTCGATGCCTTCGTCGCGAGCGGCCTGTGGTCCATCACCGTGCCGCGCGCGTACGGCGGCCCTGGCGTCAAGGCGGGCACGCTCGCAGAAGTGATCGCGACGATTTCCGCCGCGGACGGCTCGCTCGGCCAGATTCCGCAGAACCATTTCTATGCGCTCGAAGTGCTGCGCGTAGGCGGCAGCGCGGCGCAGCAGCGCTTCTTCTACGACCGCGTGCTGGCGGGCGAGCGCTTCGGCAACGCGCTCGCCGAGATCGGCCAGCGCGACTTCAAACGCCGCACGCGGCTCACGCGCACGAGCGCGGGCTGGCACATCGACGGCCGCAAGTTCTACTGCACCGGCGCGCTCTACGCGCACTGGATTCCGACGCTCGTCGTGGCCGAAGAAGATGGCCGCGATGTCTCGTATCTCGCGTTCGTGCCGCGCCACGCGCGCGGCGTCACCGTGATCGACGACTGGGACGGGTTCGGGCAGCGCGTGACCGGCAGCGGTTCGGTGCAGTTCGAGCACGTCGAGGTGGAGCCCGAATGGGTGGTGCCGTTCCAGGCGTCGTTCGATCGCGCGACCCCTATCGGGCCGCTTGCGCGGATCATGCATGCCGCCATCGACCTGGGGCAGGCGCGCGGTGCGTTCGCCGCCGCGCTCGAGTTCGTGCGCGAGCACGCGCGCCCATGGATCGACGCGAAAGTAGCGCGTGCCGCAGACGACCCGCTCGCCATCGTGCAATTCGGCGACCTCGCCGCACGTCTGCGCGGCGCCGAGGCGTTGCTGCGCCGCGCGGGGCGCTTCGTCGATGCCGCGCAGGCCGCGCCCGACGAAGCCTCCGTTGCCGAGGCCTCCATCGCCGTGGCCGAGGCGCGCGCGGCCACCACCACTATTTCGCTCGACGCCGGCTCGCGCCTCTTCGAACTCGCGGGCACGGCGGCCACGCTCGACGGTCTCGGCCTCGACCGCTTCTGGCGCAACGCGCGCACGCACACGCTGCACGATCCGGTGCGCTGGAAGTACCACGCCATCGGCAACTTCTATCTGAACGGCACCCGGCCGCCGCGCCACGGAGCCCTGTAATGCCGAACACGCGCGCCCGCAAACGCATCCTGCTCAACGCGTTCAACATGAACTGCGTGGGCCACATCAACCACGGTCTGTGGACGCATCCGCGCGACCGCTCGTCGGACTACCGGCTGCTCTCGTACTGGACGGACCTCGCCCGCACGCTCGAACGCGGCCTCTTCGACGGGCTTTTTCTCGCGGACATCGTGGGCGTCTACGACGTGTATCAGCGCAACGTGGACGTGACGCTGCGAGAGTCGATCCAGTTGCCCGTCAACGACCCGACGCTGCTCGTGCCCGCGATGGCCGCCGCCACGCAGCACCTCGGCTTCGGCGTGACGGTCAATCTCACCTACGAGGCGCCGTATCTGCTTGCGCGGCGCTTCTCGACGCTCGACCACCTCACGCAAGGCCGCATTGGCTGGAACATCGTGACGGGGTATCTCGACAGCGCGGCGCGTGCGATGGGGCAGCCCGCGCAACTGCCGCACGACGAACGCTACGACCGCGCCGACGAGTATCTGGAGGTGCTCTATCAACTCTGGGAAGGCAGCTGGGAAGACGGTGCCGTGCGGCGCGACAAGGCCGCGCGCGTCTACGCGGACCCGGCAAAGGTGCACCGCGTGGAGCACACGGGCCGCTATTACGACGTGCACGGCTACCACCTCGCCGAGCCCTCGCCGCAGCGCACGCCGGTGCTGTTCCAGGCGGGCAGTTCCGGCCGCGGCCAGCGCTTTGCCGCGCGCCACGCGGAATGCGTATTCATTTCGCCGCCCAACCGCGAGGTGGGACGCGAAACGGTGCGTGCGCTGCGCGAGCAACTCGTGAAAGCGGGCAGACGGCCCGACGACGTGAAGGTGTTCGTCGGCGCGGCCGTGGTGCCCGGTGCAACCGAGGCCGAAGCGCGCGAGAAGCACGCCGACTATCTGCACTACGCGAGCCGTGAGGCGGGCCTCGCGCACTTCGCGGCGAGCACGGGCATCGACTACGCGCAATACGACCTCGACGAGCCCGTGGACTACTCGCCGGGCAACGCCATCGAATCCGCGACGCGCACCGCGCAGGCACACGGCTGGACGCGCCGCAAGCTGCTCGACCTGTTCGCGTTGGGCGGCCGCTATCCGGCGATCGTCGGTACGGCGGACCAGGTGGCCGACGAGTTGCAGAAGTGGGTGGACGAAGCCGACGTGGACGGTTTCAATCTGAGCCGCACGGTGGTGCCCGAAAGCTACGAAGACTTCGTGGATCTCGTGGTGCCCGAACTGCAGAACCGCGGCATCTACAAGACGGCTTACGAAGCGGGCACGTTGCGGCACAAGCTGTTTGGCGAAGGCGACACGCTGCCCGCGCGGCATGCGGGAGCGTCGTTTCGCGTGGGGCATGGGCATGCTTCGGAACCCGAAGTAGCGGCCGGCAGCGAACGAGGCGACTCGCAGCTGTTCGTGTCCACGTCCGCGAAAAGCATATGAAAAAACGTTGCTTGGTGCGCTGCGGCGCGTTCGCTACGATGCAGCGGACTTGCCACCATCGCGCATAAGCGCCTCGTCCTCATGTCCACCGTTGCCGACGCTTCTAATCTTTCCCCCGCCGTTTCCGTTGATGGCGTCGATGCCGCCGATGCGGTCCATCCACTACCGCACCACGACAGCACAGCACCGCTCGTCGTGCGATCCGCCGAAGACGTGGCGCGCATTGTCGGCTCGGGCGCCGCGAAGGGCGGCAACGCGCGCTGGGTTATCGCGATTGCGCTGGGCGGCGTGTTCCTCGATGCCTACGACCTCACGTCGCTCGCGTATGGCGTGAAGGACATCGCCCGCGAGTTCGCGCTGAGTCCCGCCCAGGTGGGGCTCGTGTCGGCGGCCATTACGTTTGGCGCGATCCTGGGGGCGCTCGTGGGCGGCTATCTCACCGATCGTATCGGGCGCTATCGCGTCTTCATGGCCGACATGCTGTTCTTCGTGGTGGCCGCCATTGCGGCCGGCCTCGCGCCGAACGTGTGGGTGCTGGGTGGCGCGCGTTTTCTGATGGGCTTCGGCGTGGGGCTGGACCTGCCGGTGGCCATGGCGTTTCTCGCGGAGTTCTCGAAGGTGACGGGCAAGAGCAGCAAGGCCGCGAGCGTCGCGGCGTGGTGCCCGGCGTGGTACGCCGCCACGAGCACCTGCTATCTGCTCATTCTCGGGCTCTACGCGGTGCTGCCCGAGCATCAGTTGGGCTGGCTGTGGCGCTTCACGCTCGCGTTCGGCGCGGTGCCTGCGCTGCTCATCATCGCCGTGCGCAGCCGCTATATCAGCGAGTCGCCCGTGTGGGCCGCGAATCAGGGCGACCTGGAAGGCGCGGCGCGCATTCTCAAGCGGGCGTATGGCGTCGAGGTCGTCGTTCAACGCGACGCCGCGCCCGTGTCGAAACCGCGCGTGGCCTCGTGGCGCAGCTACGGTGCGCTCTTTCGCGGACGCTACGCGCGGCGCACCGTGCTGGCCGCGACGATCGGCGCGGCGTCCTCGTTCGGCTACAACGCGATCGTCTACGGCTTGCCCGTGATTCTCGCGAGTTTTCTCAAGCAGGGGCCGCTCACCACCATCGTCGCGGCCTTGGCCCTGAACCTGCTGTTCGCGTTTGTGGGTGGCTTGATCGGCGTGCGCTTCGTGTCGCGCTTCGGCGCCTGGAAGATGACCGCGGTGGGGCACGCATTGCAGTTCGCGTCGCTGATCGGGCTCGCGCTGATCGGGCGTCCGGGCAGCGGCCTCTTCGTGGTGCTCGCCATTCTGCTGCTGGGCGGGTATCTGCTGGGGCAGGGGTTCGGGCCGGGCGCGCACAGCATGAGCTTCGCGTCGCTCAGCTACCCGACTTCGTTGCGCGGCGTGGGCGTGGGCTTTAACCAGACGCTCGTGCGCACGGCGTCCACGGTCTCGCTGTTCCTGTTTCCGATTCTCGCGGCGGCGCTCGGCACCCAGGTGTTCTGGGTCATCGCGCTCGCGCCGTTGACGTCGCTCGTCGTGCTGCTGCTCATCCGCTGGGACCCGGCGGGCTACGACATCGACGCCGAGGACTACGGGCGAGGGGCGGCGGTCGGCGCAGCGTAGACCGCGTCTTTTCTCCAGGGCTTCGGGCCGGGCTGCTCTCCGGCCCGAACGGTTCGCACAAAGAGGACTTCGCGAGGCACGAACAGGAATCGCCCTTGCGTTCCCCTTGCGTTCCTCTGTGTCCTGATATGCGAGGCGCGGCTTCTGAGCCGCCCCTCGTGTGTCGTTTCGGCAAGCACGTGACACGTCGCCGCACCTGGGTGCGGCGCGCGCCTTTCGTCGCCTTTAGTGGCCTTCAGTAGCCCTTCGCGGCTTTCCCTGGCGCTCCCTCGCTTTCTCTGACGGATACCTGCCATCAGGCCTGGGGAACGCGGTCATTTCGGACTATCGTGGAAGAGTCAGCCTGCGTGTCGGTCCGGCTCATCGTCAGAGCTATCGCGCCAGCCCGCCCGCAGGCCGCGCCCGAGAAACACAGCACCGCGCGTCTTTGCGTTCTGCCCTTGATTTCTCCGCCACCGCGCGCACCTTGCAGAAAGCGCACAGGTGCGCGGTTTGCGCGTCCTGTGTTTTGCGGTCAATGGCTGCGCCGGCCCGGCGCGCCGTCACACAACGGGAACCCGATATGGCACGACAGACCTGTGAAATCTGCGGCGCGCGGCCCGCCGCCGTTCGCGTCGCAATCATCCAGAACGGCTATCGCCGTTTCCTCGACGTCTGCGACTACCACTACGCGCAACTCACGCGCCATCAGCGCACGCTTTCGCCGCTCGAATCGCTGTTCCTCGGCGCCATGGCCGACAACGGCGGTCAACCCGCGGGCTACGGCCAGCCGCAACCGGACACGCCCGCGGGCGTCGCGACCGGCGTGCCGCCCGAGGAAGGCCCCGGCCTCGAACGCTACTTCAGCGAAACCGCGCGCGAGTTGCTGCAGCGCGCCGCGGAGCGCGCGGTGCAGTGGGGCCGCCGGCAGATCGAGTCCGACCATCTGCTGTACGAACTCGCAGGCAACGACGTGGCGGCCGGCATTCTGGCGCGGCTCGGCGTGGACCCGAGCCAACTGCGTGCGTACATCGATGCGAACGCGCCGAAGGGCGCGCCCAGCGACGTGCCCGAAAACGACGCGATTGCGGTCTCGCCGCGCGTGAAAAGCGCGCTGGACCGCGCCTTCCTCGCCTCGCGCCAGCTGGGCCAGGGCTTCGTCGGTCCGGAACATCTGCTCGTGGGCCTTGCCGACGTGCCCGACAGCTTCGCGGGCAACGTGATGCGCAACTACGGCATCGACGCGCGCAAGCTGCTGGAACAGATGGTGCAGTCGGGCACGGTGCAGGCCGGGCGCGACCGCGCGGGTCCGCCCAAGGGGCCGAGCACGCCGCATCTGGACCGCTATAGCCGCGACCTCACGGCCCTCGCGCGCGAGGGCCGGCTCGACCCCGTGATCGGCCGCTCCAGCGAGATCGAAACGATGGTCGAAGTGCTCGCGCGGCGCCGCAAGAACAACCCGGTGCTGATCGGCGAGCCCGGCGTCGGCAAGACCGCCGTGGTGGAAGGGCTCGCGCAGCGCATCGTGGGCGGCGACGTGCCCGAGTCGCTGCGCGACAAGCGGCTCGTGGAGCTCAACGTGAACTCGCTCGTGGCGGGCTCGAAGTATCGCGGCGAATTCGAGGAACGCGTGAAGCAGGTGATCGATGAAATCACCGAGCACCGCGAGGCGCTCGTGGTGTTCGTCGACGAGATTCATACGATCGTAGGCGCGGGGCAGGGCGGCGGCGAAGGCGGGCTCGACATCGCCAACGTCTTCAAGCCGGCCATGGCGCGCGGCGAACTGAACCTGGTCGGTGCCACCACGCTTTCCGAGTACCAGAAGTACATCGAGAAGGACGCCGCGCTCGAACGGCGCTTCCAGCCCGTGTTCATCGCGGAGCCGAGCGTCGAGCAGACCATCACGATTCTGCGCGGCCTGCGCGACAAGCTGGAGGCGCATCACAAGGTGACGATCCAGGACTCGGCGCTGGTGTCCGCGGCCGAGCTGTCGAACCGCTACATCAGCGGCCGCTTCCTGCCCGACAAGGCCATCGACCTCATCGACCAGGCCGCGGCGCGCGTGCATCTGTCGGGCACTTCACGGCCCGCGCGCATTCTGGAACAGGAAGCACAGCTTGCGCAGCTGCGCCGCGACCAGGACTACGCGGCCTCGCGCAAGCAGTACGAAAAGGCCCACACGCTCGGCGAGGAGATCACCCAGGCCGAACGTGCGCTCGCCGAGGCGACGGACTCGTGGAAGCGCCAGATGGAGTCGAACACGTCGGACGTGCGCATCGAGCACATTGCCGAGATCGTCGCGAAGATCACCGGTATTCCGGTCACGAACCTCACCACCGAGGAGCGCGAGCGCCTGCTGCACATGGAAGAGCGGCTGCACGAACGCGTCATTGGCCAGCAACGCGCGATTGCCGCGGTGAGCGACGCGGTGCGCCGTTCGCGTGCGGGGCTGCACGACGTGCGGCGTCCCACGGCGGTGTTCCTGTTCCTCGGGCCCACGGGTGTGGGCAAGACGGAACTCGCGAAGGCGCTCGCGGAAGTCGTATTCGGCGACGAGAACGCCGTGGTGCGCATCGACATGAGCGAGTACATGGAGCGCCATTCGGTGGCGCGGCTGATCGGCGCGCCGCCGGGCTACGTGGGCTACGAGGAAGGCGGCCAGTTGACCGAACGCGTGCGGCGGCGGCCCTATTCGGTGATCCTGCTCGACGAGATCGAGAAGGCGCATCCGGACGTCTACAACGTGCTGCTCCAGGTGTTCGACGATGGCCGCCTCACCGACGGCAAGGGGCGCGTGGTGGACTTCAGCAACGCGCTCATCATCGCGACGAGCAACCTCGCGTCCGACGTGATCGCGGGTCAGCGCCAACGCGGCCCGGGCTTTCTGTCGGGCGGTGCGGCGTCCGTGGAAAGCGGCGTGATGGGCGAGTTGCGCCAGCACTTCCGGCCCGAGTTCCTGAACCGCATCGACGACATCATCATCTTCAATGCGCTCACGCAGGAAGAAATGCGCGCCATCACGACGTTGCAGCTCGACCAGGTGAAGCGCGTGGCGCGCTCGCAGAACGTGGAGATCGACTTCGACGAGAGCGTGGTGGACCGGCTCGCCACTCAGGGCTATCGGCCCGAGTACGGGGCGCGCGAACTGCGGCGCCTGGTGCGTCAGACCATCGAGAACGAATTGGCGAAGCGCATGCTGAGCGGCGACATTCGCGAAGGCGCGCACGTGCGATGTGCCATCGACGCGGCAACGGGCGAGGTAACGTTCGAGCCCGCGGCATCGGGCCCGGGTCGCGCGGACGGCGAGACGAAGGTGGCGAAAGAGGAGCCTTCGATCCCGCCGCTTCATGAGCGCAGTGCGGACGGCGCGGCGGGCGGACCCGCAGGCAGTGAAGCGCGCCCCCCTTCGGCCGAGGGCAACTCGCAGCAGCGGGGTTCCGGGCCGCTGCACTGAGAAGAGACGCCCTCGCGTCACTTCACGTAGAACCGCAGAACGACGACGCGCGGCGGGGCAACCCGCCCGCGCGTCACTGCACGTCCTGCTTCAACGCGCCCGCCATCCACCGTTCTTCCGACGCCTTCAGGTGAGCGCGCATCGCGGTCTGTGCCGCGATGGGGTCGCCCGCCTGCAAGGCCTTGAGAATGTCTTCGTGCTCGCGCACGGCCACCGACCACGTCTGCGCGCTCTCGGCGTGCCCGCGCATGGCCGCGGCAATGGGGTCGTGCCGGCTGTCGAACAGTTCGCCCACGAAGCGCGCGAGCACCGAATTGCCGGTGGTCTCCGCAATCAGCATGTGGAATTGCCGGTCGGCATCCACCGGCGACTTGCCTGCCGCCGCCAGTTTTCGCATGCGTTCCACCACGCGGCGCAGGCGGTCCAGGGTCGCCGCCGTGAACTTGCCGGTGGCCAGCACGATCACGGTGCCCTCGATCGCGATGCGCGCCTGCATCAGCTCCGACGGGCTTTCGCCCAGCGCGGCGATGGCATGTTCGCCGCCCGCGTTGCCGCCGCCCGCCACGTCGCGAACGTACACGCCCGAGCCCATGCGAATCTCGACCTGACCGCCTATTTCCAGCGCGATCAGCGCCTCGCGCAGCGACGGACGCGACACGCCCAGCTGCTGCGCCAGCTCCCGCTCGGGCGGCAGACGTTCGCCCGGCGGAAATTCGCCTTGGCGGATCAATGCGAGGATCTGCGCAGCCACGGATTGGTAAAGCCGCTTGGGTTCTGTCTGTTTCATCGGAGGCTCGTTTCTGAGCGGTTTCACGCGCAAACGACCAGCGTCGCAAGCGGGGACGGAGTCTAGCATACGCGTCTCCTGCCCCATTCGGCGCGGGTTTGCGCGTTCCTCGGGGTTTTCACCAATGGTCAGGGCGCTTATAAAAAAACGATATTGGCTTGACCAAACGGACGGTGGCGACACGAAATTCAGTTGAATTGATCGCAACCGGCCTGACCGGTGCCAACCTGGGCTGACGTAGAGATGGCGCGACACTGCCCGAAATTGCACGAGCGGGCACGTCCGCAGCCCGGGTTTTCGTCACACAGAACAACCATGGAGACGGGAATGGCAAGTCCCAGCGTCCAGCCGGCCGGCACGGCCGCGCCGGAGCAGTCGCCGCTGCGCGAGATTTTGCGGCTGGAAGGCGTCGGCAAGCGCTTTCCGGGCGTGGTGGCGCTCGACGGCATCGACCTCGATCTGCGTTACGGCGAGGTGCATGCCATCTGCGGCGAAAACGGCGCAGGCAAATCGACGCTGATGAAGATCATCAGCGGACAGTACCGCGCGGACGAGGGCGCGATCCACTACAAGGATCAGCCGGTGCAGTTCCAGTCCACCACGCAGGCGCAGGCCGCGGGCATCGCCATCATTCACCAGGAGCTGAACCTCGTTCCGCACCTCTCGGTCGCGGAGAACCTCTACCTTGCGCGTGAGCCGAAGCGCGGCCCGTTCGTCGATTACCGCCGGCTGCACGAGAACGCGCGGCGCTGCCTCGTACGCATCGGACTCGACGTGTCGCCCACCACGCTCGTGGGCGCGCTCTCCATCGCGCAACAGCAGATGGTGGAGATTGCGAAGGCGCTGTCGCTCGACGCGCAGGTGCTCATCATGGACGAGCCCACGTCTTCGCTCACCGAGCAGGAGACGGTGCAGCTCTTTCGCATCATCAAGGAGCTGCGCGCCGCGGGCGTCGCGATTCTCTACATCTCGCACCGGCTCGACGAAATGGCCGAGATCGTGGATCGCGTCACCGTGCTGCGCGACGGACGCCACATTTCCACCCAGGACTTCGCCGCCACCACCGTCGATGAAATCGTCGCGCGCATGGTGGGGCGCCCGCTGCACGACGCGTATCCGCCGCGTCAGTCGGTGCCCACCGGCGAGGTCCTGCTCGCCGTGAACGACCTGCGGCGCGAGGGCGTGTTCGGCCCCGTGTCGTTCGAGCTGCGACGCGGCGAGATTCTGGGCTTCGCCGGGTTGATGGGCGCGGGCCGCACCGAGGTGGCGCGCGCCATCTTCGGCGCAGACCGCACGGATGGCGGCGCAGTGCTGCTCGCCGGCGAAGCGGTCACCATCCGTTCGCCGCGCGAAGCCATCAAGCACGGCATTGCCTACCTCTCCGAAGACCGCAAGAAGGACGGCCTCGCGCTCGCCATGCCCGTATCGGCGAACGTGACGCTCGCCAACGTGCGGGCCATTTCGTCGCGCGCCGGCTTTCTGCGCTTCGACGAGGAAGCGGCCGTGGCGGAACGCTACGTGCGCGAACTCGGCATTCGCACGCCGGGCGTCGCGCAGACCGCGCGCAATCTCTCGGGCGGCAACCAGCAGAAGGTCGTGGTGAGCAAGTGGCTGTACCGCGGCTCGAAGATCCTGTTCTTCGACGAACCCACGCGCGGCATCGACGTGGGTGCCAAGTACGCCATCTACGGGCTCATGGACCGGCTTGCCGCCGACGGCGTGGGCGTCGTGCTGATCAGCTCGGAGCTGCCCGAACTGATGGGCATGACCGACCGCATCGCCGTGTTCCACGAAGGCCGCATCACCGCGGTTCTCGAAACGAAACAGACTTCTCAGGAAGAAATCATGCACTACGCGTCGGGGCGCACTCATGCTTGAAATGACATCGGATCGAAGCGAAGCGGTCGACAAGGCCGCACGGCAGCGGCGCCGTGACCTGATTCAGAAGTTCGCCGCATTGGGCAGCCTCGTCGTGCTCGTGATCGCGTTCTCGCTCACGAGTGCGGCGTTCTTCTCGGTGGGCAACCTGATGACGGTCTCGCTGCAGGTGACCTCCATCGCCTACCTGGGCGTGGCTGCAACCTGCGTGATCATCACGGGCGGCATCGACCTTTCCGTCGGATCGGTGCTCGCGCTGGCGGGCGTGGTGGCCGCGTTGCTCGTGAAGGCGGGCGCGCCGGTGCCGGTCGCGATGCTGGGCGGCGTGCTGGTGGGCGGGCTGTGCGGCTTCGTCAACGGGCTGTGCGTGACGCGCATGGGCCTGCCGCCCTTCATCGCGACGCTCGGCATGATGCTCGTGGCACGCGGCGTCGCCTTGCAGATCACGGGCGCGCGGCCTGTCTCGGAACTGGGCGACGCGTTCGGCGCACTCGGCAACGGCGCGCTCTTCAAGATTTCGCACATCGGCGCCGACGGTTTTCCCGACACCACGTTCCCCGGCATTCCGTATCCCGTGGTGATCATGGTCGTGCTGTTCATCGCGGCGTCGATCTTGCTGTCGCGCACCGCGCTGGGTCGCCACATCTACGCGGCGGGGTCGAACGCCGAGGCCGCGCGGCTCTCGGGCGTCAACGTGCGCGGCGTGCAGCTTTTCACCTACGTGCTCTCGGGCCTGCTGGCGGGCGTCACGGGCTGCGTGCTGATGTCGCGGCTCGTCACCGGCCAGCCCAACGAAGGCGTGATGTACGAACTCGATGCGATTGCGAGCGCCGTGATCGGCGGCACGTCGCTGATGGGCGGCGTGGGCACGATCTCGGGCACGGCGATTGGCGCGTTCGTGATCGGCGTGCTGCGCAACGGCCTGAACATGAACGGGGTATCGAGTTTCATCCAGCAGATCATCATCGGCGTCGTGATTCTGGGCACCGTGTGGATCGATCAGTTGAGAAGCAGGAAGCGGTAAGCCATCACAGGCGCAATTCCAACAACACGTCCCTAACCACGGGCATAGGAGCGAGACATGAAAAAGCTTTCCATCCTGGCCGCGGCCGCCACGCTGTGCGCCGCGTTCACCACTTACGCACAGGCTGCGGGCGGCGAGATCGCCGTGATCGTGAAGACCGCCAATTCGAACTACTGGCAGAACGTGCAGAAGGGCGCCACCGCCGCCATGGCGAATGCCAAGGGCTACACCATGACCTTCCAGGGTCCGGCCGCGGAATCCGACATCGCTGCCGAAGTGAACATGGTGGAGAACGCCGTGACCCGCCACGTGGCCGGCATCGTGCTCGCGCCGTCCGACCCGGACGCGCTCGTGCCCGCCATCAAGAAGGCCTGGGAAGCGCACATTCCGGTCGTGCTGATCGACTCGATGATCTCCGACGCGGGCAAGCAGTACTACCAGTCGTTCCTTTCGACGGACAACAACAAGGCCGGCGAACTCTGCGCGAAGGCGATGATCGCGAAGCTCGGACAGACGGGCAAGGTGGCGATCATGTCGTACGTGCCGGGCGCGGGCTCGGAAATCGGCCGCGTGGGCGGCTTCCGCAAGTACCTCGCGGCGCATTCGAAGCTGCAGATCGTGGGGCCGTTCTACTCGCAGTCGCAGATGGCCACGGCGCTGAACCAGACCACCGACGTGCTCTCCGCGAACCCTGACCTCAAGGGCATCTTCGGCGCCAACGAGCCCACGGCGATCGGCATGGGCCGCGCGCTCGCGCAGTCGGGCAAGGCCGGCAAGGTGGTGGCGATCGGCTTCGACGGCAACCAGGACCTGCAAGGCTTCGTGCGCGACGGCACCATCCAGGGCATCGCCGTGCAGAGCTCGTATCAGATGGGCTACAAGGGCATCCAGACGCTCGTCAACGTGATCGACCACAAGCCGGTCGAAAAGGTGGTGGACACCGGCGTCGTGATGGTCGACAAGCAGAACATCGACACGCCTGAGGCGAAGAACGTCCTCTATTGATTCCGCTTTGAAGCAGTCGTATTGAACCCGACCGGCCGCGCCCGCTGTATGGCGCGGGAAGCGTTGCGCGTTGCCAGGCGCGGCCGGTCCACTGGAGAAGAAGTCACATGCTGAGCGTCATTTGCGAATCCCCGGGCGTGCTGCGTTCCGAGCAACGCGACACGCCGCTGCGCGGCGCGGGCGAGGTGTTGCTGCGCGTATCGCGCGTCGGCATCTGCGGCACCGACCTGCACATCTTCACGGGCAACCAGCCGTACCTTTCGTATCCGCGCGTGATGGGGCACGAGCTTTCAGGCATCGTGGTAGAGGCCGAGCCGCAGACGAAGCTCGCCGCGGGTGACGCCGTGTACGTGATGCCGTATCTCTCCTGCGGGCAATGCGTGGCGTGCCGGCAGGGCAAGACGAATTGCTGCGTGAACATCAAGGTGCTGGGCGTGCATCGCGACGGCGCGCTGGCCGAATACCTGAGCGTGCCCGCGCAGTTCGTCCACAAGGCCGACGGCGTGACGCTCGACCAGGCCGCGATGCTGGAATTTCTCGCCATCGGTGCGCACGCCGTGCGCCGTGCCGACGTGCAGCCGAAAGAGCGCGTGCTCGTGGTGGGCGCGGGGCCTATCGGCATGGCCGCGATGATCTTTGCGGGGCTGCGCGGCGGCGAGGTGACCTGCCTCGATACGCGCGCCGACCGTCTCGCGTTCTGCGCGAGCCACCTCGACATCCAGGCCACCGTGCAGACCGGCGCGGGCGACGTGGAGGCACTCTCGAAGCGCACGAACGGCGAGTTCTTCGACGTGGTGTTCGACGCCACCGGCAACGTGAACGCGATGAACCGCGGCTTCGAGTTCATCGCGCACGGCGGCAAGTACGTGCTCATCTCCATCGTGCCGGGCCAGATCACGTTCTCCGATCCCGAGTTCCACAAGCGCGAGGCGACGCTGCTGGGTAGCCGCAACGCGACGGCGCAGGACTTCGAAACCGTGCTCGCGGCGATGCGCGAGGGCAAGATTCCGGACAAGGCGCTCAACACGCACCGCATGCGGCTTGCCGACGTGCCCGAGGAATTCCCGAAGCTGCTCGATCCGCAGCAGACGGTGGTGAAGGCGCTTGTCGAATGCTGAGCGCCGGATATGGGTTGCCTGCCTTTCTTATTCTTGAACGTCGTCGTTGCGCATGAGCGAACCCATTAGCGGACCTATCCGGGCACCCATCCAGGCGCCCATTCTTCAGTTCGGCACCAGCCGGTTCTTGCAGGCGCATGCTGCGTTGTTCGTTTCGGAGGCGCTCGCGCGCAATGAGGCGCTGGGCGGCATCGCCGTCGTGCAGACGACGAGTAACCCCGTGAGCCGTGCGCGCATTGCGGCGCTTGCGTCGGGCGAGGGCTACCCCGTGCGGATTCGCGGCATGGAAGCGGGCGCCGCCGTGGATCGCCTGGTGATGGGGCGTGCCATCCGCGAGGCGTGGATCGCCGACGATGACTGGCCCGCTATCCGCCGTGCGGCGATTGAAGACATGCGCGTGATCGTCTCGAACACGGGCGATACGGGCTATCGGCTCGACGAGCGCGACGCCGCTTCGCTACTCGCGCAGACCGACCACGTGCCGCGCAGTTTCCCCGCCAAGCTGCTCGTGCTGCTGCACGCCCGCTGGAGCGAACGCCCCGATGCGCCGGTCTCCCTTTTTCCGTGCGAGCTGGTGGCGAACAACGGCGACACGTTGCGCGACATCGTGACAGGCCTTGCGCGGCAATGGCGGGCGGACCCCGCGTTCGTATCCTGGCTCGCAGCGCATTGCGTCTGGGCCAATTCGCTGGTGGACCGCATCGTGTCCGAGGCCATCGAGCCGGTGGGCGCCGTGGCCGAGCCCTATGCGCTCTGGGCCATCGAACGGCAGCCCGGACTCGAGCTGCCGTGCACGCACCCCGCCATCGTGCTGACCGACGACCTGAACAGCTTCGAACAGCTAAAGCTGTTCTTCCTGAACCTGGGCCACACCTGGCTTGCCGGGCAGTGGCTCGCGCAAGGCCGGCGCGCGGACGAAACCGTGTTCGAGGCCATGAACGACGAGGCCATGCGTGCTTCTGTGGAAGCCGTCTGGCAGGAGGAGGTCATGCCCGTGTTCGTGGCCATGGACCTCACCGAACGCGCCGAGGCGTACGTGGCCAGCGTGCGGGAACGGTTTCTGAATCCGTTTCTGCGGCATCGCCTTGCTGACATTGCGCAGAATCACGCGGAGAAGGTGAAGCGGAGGATGGCGCCGCTCGTGGCGTTGGCACAGGAACGCGGAGTGGGTGCCGCGCAAGCGCGATTGAAGGCGGTGATCGCGCGGCTAGAAAACGCTTGAACGGCAGTACCGCCTCCGGCTGGGTGGCGTCGCCTCCGGCTTACGGGACCACCGCAGCCGTATCCACGCGGTAGCAGGTGGGAATCGCGTTCTTCTTCGGGCGCTGATCGATCAGCTTGTAGCCACCCGCCGACACGCGCGACTGCGGCGAACTGAACGTCACCACCTTGCCGGAGTCGCCGTCCGTGGTGCTCACCTGGCCGATGACGAGCGGCGCAACCACGGGGTCGGTGCGTGCCGAGTCCGCGTCGATGATGCGGCGCACGTGCGAGAGAGGCTGCACGCACCAGTCCGCCTTCATTCAGGCCGCCGGAATCACGAACGGACGGCACGCCTCGCCCGCGAAATGGCGGTCGATGATCATCCACGGGGCTTTGCCGGCGCTGCTCCGCCGTGGCGGGATCGTAGAGGCTGCCGCCCGGACCGTTTCCCAGATCGCTGAAGTGCTTGCCACTCCCCATGATGACGGGCGAGACGATGTAGCCGTTCGCATAGGTTCGGTAATTCACTCCGATGAACGGGTGAAGGTTGGGGTGTCTGGAAATGGGGGCGTCTCGCTGATAAATAGCGGCAGGATCATAGCCGGTATCGTGATGTGGATGGTTTATAAAAAGCTTTGAGAAAAACGCCAGGGCGGATTATCGAAAAATGCGCCCGGATACAATAAAAATCGCAGGCAGGATCAAATTCCATTGACCGCCGTGAAGTTATTCAACCCCACTGGAGACGGCCGAGCCGGATAGCCGGCAAAACGGTCGCCGCCAACCCCGCGAAACCTGACTGTGGCTGCCTTGCGGCCTTATCGGGGCCCCAGCGTTCGCCCTTCGAAAAGTCCTAAAGAATCCCTTTGCGATGCCGTTTATGAGTTGTTTCGCGTTGGAATCTTTACTTCGCAAAAAGAGATCGCCCAATAAAAGGGAATAAAAATGCGATCGCACAACAATGGCGCCGGGTTGCATTGATTTGGTGCGATCTGTCGCCCAGGAAGGGCGAATTTAAACCATAGGTCGAGGGGAAGTCATGGCGGATGCCAATGAGATTGTCGATTTGACGCGAGAAGTTCACCGTATTGCGAAGGGCAACGTATCGGATATCAACGACATCAATCGTGAAACCACGTTCCTCGCCATCAACGCGCTGATCGAATCGGCCCGTGCCGGCGACGCCGGGCGCGGTTTTGCCGTGGTCGCGAATCAGGTCAAGGTGGTGTCGCAACGCATCGGACAGTTGACCACCGAGCTGGGCCGCGAACTCACGGCCCTGGGCGACCGGATGATCACGCAGCTCGAGCAGCAGGAAGCGCAGCGCCTCACGGATCTCGCGCTCAACATGATCGAGATCATCGACCGCAATCTCTACGAACGTTCCTGCGACGTGCGCTGGTGGGCCACCGATTCCGCGATCGTCGATTGTCTCGCACACGACAGCCCCGAACACCGCGCGTTCGCCTCGGAACGCCTGGGCGTGATACTCGACAGCTACACCGTGTACCTCGATCTGTGGGTGATCGACATGGCAGGCAACGTCGTCGCCACCGGCCGGCCCGGCCAGTTCGCGGCGGCAGGGCACGAGAACGTGGCGGACAAACCGTGGTTCAAGGCGGCGGCGAAGTCGGCGTCGGGCGCCGAGTACGCCGCCGCCGAACTCGAGTCGATGGAGGCGCTCGGCGGTGCCGCCGTGGCGACCTACGCCGCGGCCATCCGTGAAGGCGGCGCCAACAGGGGGCGTCCGCTCGGCGTGCTCGCGGTTTTTTTCAACTGGGCGCCGCAAGCCTCGACGGTGGTCAAGGGCGTGCGTCTGTCAGCCGAAGAGTGGACGCGTACGCGCTGCCTGCTCGTCGATGCGCGCAAGCGCGTCATCGCGAGTTCAGACGGCAAAGGCGTGCTGCAAGAAGTGCTGCCGCTCAAAGTGAGCGATCCGAAGGCCGGCGCGTACCGACCGGACGCGGACACATTGGTGGCCTACGCGCTCACGCCGGGCTATGAAACGTACGAGGGGATGGGGTGGTACGGCGTGATCGTGCGCAAGCGGGCGGGGCGGTGAGATGAAGTGAAGTGAAGTGAAGTGAATTGCATGCACCATCCACTGTTTAAGCGGATGGATGGTGCATTTATCAGGGCGCGCCGGTTATCTAGATATCCACGGTAGCCGTGGCCGGCAAATGGGTACGCAAGATTTCCAGGCTTCGTTGCTGGTCGGCCCGCGACATTTCATAGAGCGACAACCGGGCTTTACGCACTTTGCTACGGGCATCGTCCGGCCGGGTATAGCGGATGACCAGGGTAAACCAGCCGCGTTTCAGGCTGATGATATTTTTGTAGTGAATGACCGATTTTTCGACTTGACAAAACTCGTCATAAAATCTGGCGCGAGTCATGAAAATCAGCCAAACGAGCATGATGGTAGGCAAAATAAAAATTTTCCAGAGATCGCTAAAATCCAGACCGGAAAACGGACCCGAGAAAAAGTACATGACCACTGGAAGTACGACGACCCAGAGTATGATCAGAGAGGGTATCGCAAACCGGTTTCCGCGTACGACAAATTGCGGCTCGATGATGGCCGGATTATCGGGTGAAGTGGGTTGTGTCATTGGTTTTCTCGTCAAAATGGATTGTGCGTGAAAATGACGGTGGGATGCCATAAAACCCGTAAATCCCATAAATCGTTGCAGCGGCGATGCCATCTTAGGCACCTGCCGCCCATAAATCAATCTCGAATCCGGGTTGACGGATTATGTTTATCTATTCTGCATATTTGAGAAAAACATAATCGGATTCCGGTCATTCCCTTCATTTCCTGCGCAGTCGCGCCCGGGAAATCACGCCAGGCGTCCGAAGCCACGGCGGCATCCGAACCTGAAACGCATCGCGCGCGGCCGAGCACAGCGACCCGCTGCCAGGTCAGCTCGTAACGTGTCAAAGCGTGTCAAAAGCGCGCCGCCGGCCACCATCCATGCCCGTTGAGCGATAATCCGGTGTTCGCCTTCTTGCTGCCTCAACTTCTTCGAAACGTCCAATGAACCGCTGGCGCGTGCTGTTGCTGATTCTGCTGCTGACCGGGGCAAGCCTGCTGCTTCGCCCTGCAGCGGCAGCGTGGGCGCGTGCGGCCATGCCCTGCGCGGCGCAGCAGTGCAGCGCGCCGGCCTTGTCTTCGTCAATGGCACACGACGAGGCCCACATGGCCGCGCCCGAGGCGCCGGTCGGGCGTCCGCATCACGCGCTCGCCGCCACGGTAATCGGTGATTCCGCCAGCGCGGCTCATGGCGGTTGCGGCGTGAGCGGCCATTGCCACGTGGCGGGCCAGTGCGGCGGGATGGCCGCCGCCTGTTGTACCGCGGCAGCGGCGCCCGGATTCCTGTTTTGCGCTGGCCTCACGAAAGTCGCGATGCTGCGCGCCTTGCCGCCCCGCTCCGACGCAGCCGCCCATTTCCTCACGGGCGGTATTGAACGTCCGCCCCGGCTTTTCCTTGCCTGAGTGTCCCGGCCGTTGCTGACGGCCTGTCGCTTGTGGGCTGCCCGATCGTCGGGCTGCCCGGCCCATTCATGTCAAGGAAAGCATCATCATGAAACGCTTCAACGACGCGCACGTTGCGTCTCTCCACACGCCCGGCTCCGCCAGCGAGCCCGACAAGACCACGAGCCGCCGACGGTTCGTGACCAGCGCACTCGCCGGCGCCGCCGCGCTCGCGCTTTATCCTGCGCGCCTGCCGCGCGCGTGGGCGGCCGAGGCTCCGGCGGCTGCCGCCCCCAGCTCTGCCGGAACGGCAGCGGCAAAGCAACTGGCCGTCGTACGTCGCACGATCGAGGTGAACGGTCGCGCCGCGAGCGTCTACGGCGTCGTGCAGCCGAACGGCGCGCAAGGCATCCGGTTGACTGCGGGCGACGCGTTCGACGTCGCGCTGCGCAATGAAACCAGCGACGCCACGCTGATCCACTGGCACGGCCTCACGCCGCCCTGGAACCAGGACGGCGTGCCCGACGCTCCCATGCCGCTGCTCGGGGCGCACGCTCAGCAGCGCTACCACTTCCCGGTGAACGCGCCCGGCACCTACTGGATGCACGCGCACACGTTGCAGGAGCAGCAACTCCTCGCGGCGCCGCTGATCGTGGCCGATCCGGCGGATGGCCGCCGCGACGAACAGGAAGTCGTCGTCATGCTGCACGACTTTTCGTTCAAGTCGCCCGAAGAACTGCTGGCGAGCCTGACGAAGGGCGGCCAGCACGGCGCCGCGCCGGATGCCCACGGGAGCCACGGCGCCATGAGCAGTCAAGGCGCCATGGGAAGCGCGCACGCGGCGGGCGACATGAACATGAGCGGTATGAAGATGCAGCAGCCTTCATCGGCCCACGACTCGATGGCCGGCATGGACATGAGCGGCATGAACGACAACACGCACGACATGAGCAGCATGGCCGGCAGCATGCCCATGGACCTCAACGACATCGACTACGACGCCTATCTCGCCAACGACCGCACGCTCGCGGACCCCGAAGTCGTGAAGGTGGAGCGGGGCGCACGGGTGCGCTTGCGCATCGTCAACGGCGCGACGGCTACGGCGTTCACGGTGGACCTCGGCGGCCTCACCGGGTCGCTGATCGCCGTGGACGGTCAACCCGTGCAGCCCGTAACGGGCCGTCGGTTCCCGGTCAGCATGGGGCAGCGCATCGACGTTCGTTTGCAGTTGCCCAACGATGCACGCGCATTCCCGGTCCTCGCGCTGCGCGAAGGCGCAAGGGAGCGCACCGGCATCGTTCTGCAACCCGCCGGCGCTCCGGTGCGCAAGATTGCCTCCACGGGCGCTGCCGCAGGGCCCGTGCTCGACCTCGCGCTGGAATCCCGGTTGCGCGCCGCTTCGCCGCTCGCGCCACGGCGCCCGGCCCAAACCTTCCAGATGACGCTCATGGGCGACATGGCCGCTTACCGCTGGGCGCTCGCCACGCAGCCGCGCATCGAGGTGGACCGCGGGGAGCGCGTCGAAGTGACGATGCGCAACGCGAGCATGATGGCGCACCCGATGCATCTGCACGGCCACCACTTCCAGGTGGTCGCCATCGACGGCCATCGCGTCAATGGCGCGGTGCGCGACACGGTGCTGCTGCCGCCGGGACGCTCGGTGACGATTGCCGTCGATGCGAACAATCCCGGGCAATGGGCGTTTCACTGCCATCACCTGTACCACATGGCGGCGGGGATGATGACGACCTTCGCGTATCGCGCGTAGCCGCAGTAACGAACGCGGCCCTGGGCGAATCGATCAAGCCAGGGGCGGCGGCCACTTTCTTCCGCCCAAAACAAAGCCGGCCTCGCCAGGAAGGGTTCCTGGGAGGCCGGCGTACTGTCCGGTCAAGACGGCATCGACTTCGCTCGCCTTATTGGCGAGCCCGCCGTGCTCAGGCCGTAACGTTGATCATCGTGCCGATGGTCTGGCCGCTCGCGTTGACGACGGGCGGTTGCGTCTGCGGTTGGGCCTGCACCGCTTTGGCGCCGCTGTCGTCGGCATCGCCGTCGATATCCGGGCCCACTTCCTGTGCTTCGTTCCCCGTAGACGCATAGCGTGCCGACTGCTGGGCAGCCTGCATCGACATGGCGACCTGACTGCCAATTGAAGAGATGGTCATTGCGCACCTGTTTTATGAATGGAAAATGACCAACCGCGCCGGAGCCACCTTCACTTCGATCACCACAACCGGACGGCCCACGCGCGAGTGGCCGCCTGCATCTTACGCGCCCGCTGCTGAAGGGAGCCTTAAGGGCGCACTTAAGGACGCACTTAAGGACGCGCGCGCCGCGCCGCCTGCTGCCCCGCGCCGGCCTTCGTTCTCGTCTGCTCACCATGCCGCCGCCGCGCCGCGAGGCAGTGTTCCACCGCCTCGCTCACGGTCGCGAAGAACGGCGTGCGGCTGCCGAACCGTCCAAACATGCCGTAGGCGCGCAGCCAGTCCTTGACCGGATCCTTCATCTCGGCAAAGCCGAGGCGGATGCCCTCGGCTTCCAGTTCGTCGCGCAGGGCGTCGAGCACGTCGGCGGCGGTCACGTCGATGTCGGTAATCGGCTCGGCGGCCACGATCGCCCATTCCACCCGGGTCGGCGAATCGGCAATGGCGCGGCGCAGATGGTCCGCGAAGATGTTCGCGTTGGCGAAGAAAAGCGGCGCGTCCCAGCGGAACAGCACGAGCCCCGGCAGTTGCTGTGCCTCGGGATGACGGCTCACGTCGTGATAGCCGCGCATGCCCGTGACGCGGCCCAGCACGGCATCGTAGGGATGCCACGCGCGCCACACGAACGAGAGCAGCGCGAGTCCCACCGACAGAAAAATGCCCTGAATCACGCCGAGCAGCACGACGCCCGCGAAGCACAGCATCGACACCGCGAACTCGCTGCGCCGGGTGCGAAAAAGCCGCGCCACGTTGCGGATTTCGACAATGCCCACCGACGCGCAGATCACGATGGCCGCCAGCGCCGAATACGGCACGTGGGCCAGCAGCGCGGGCGCGGCGAGCAGCAGCGCGGCCATGCAGGCGGCGGCCACGAGCCCCGTGACCTGCGTCTGCGCGCCGGCCGCCTGCGCCACCGGCGTGCGCGACGAACTGCTGCTCACCGGGCATCCCTGGAACAGCCCGGCCAGCAGGTTCGCCGCGCCCAGCGCGATCAGTTCCTGGTTGCGGTCGGCCTCGGTGTCCGTGCGCGGGGCAAACGCGCGCGACAACACGCTGATGTCGGCAAACGAAACGAGCGCGATGGCAATCGCGCCGCCTGCGAGTCCGCCGATCTCGGCGAACGTCAACGTTGGCCATTGCGGCCGGCCCCCGCCGGACGGCAGCGCCCCGATCACGGCGAGCGTCACCTGGCGTTGGTCGTGCAGCCACCAGCCGGCGAGTGCGGCCACCGCGCAGACCACCAGCATGCCCGGCAGCGACGGCGCGACCCGCCGCAGCACCATGATCGCGACGATGCACGACACGCCGATAGCCGCTGCGGCCACGTTGGCCTCACCGTCGGCCACGCCATGCGCCACGTGCAGCAGCGAGCCGGCGAAGGTGTGGCTGCTGCCGTCGAGCCCGAGCAGCCGCGGCAACTGGCTTGCCGCAAGCGTCACGGCAATGCCGTTCAGATAGCCATAGCGGATAGGCTGGGAGAGCAGGTCGGAGACGAAGCCGAAGCGCAGCAGGCCGAACAGCACGCAGACGGCGCCGGCCATGATGGCCAGCATGGCGGCCAGCGCCACGGTGTGGCCGGCGTCGCCGTGTGCGAGCGGCA
This sequence comes from Paraburkholderia sp. SUR17, assembly GCF_029536165.1. Lineage (NCBI taxonomy): Bacteria > Pseudomonadati > Pseudomonadota > Betaproteobacteria > Burkholderiales > Burkholderiaceae > Paraburkholderia > Paraburkholderia sp. SUR17. The sequence goes on along the minus strand of NZ_CP120509.1, from coordinate 1,542,127 downwards.
GCACGGTAGCGGCAATGAGCGCGGCGAGGGCGGAATCGGGGCCGAGCACGAGGATGCGGCTCGGACCGAACACGGCGTAGCCCACGAGCGCGGCGATCGTGGCATAGAGCCCGGCCATGACGGGCAGGCCCGAGGCCTCCGCATAGCTCATGCCGACCGGAATCAGCACGGCCGTCAGCGCGAGGCCGGCGAAGAGGTCCTTGGCGAACCACGCGCGCTGGTAGCCGCGCAGCATCGCGACGCCCGGCACCCAGCGATCGAGACGCGACACACCACGTGCGGCGCCGGAGGGCAAGGGCGGTTCGGGACTGGACATGGTGAGCTGGGGTGTGCGGGTGGTGTGATGGAGCGACTAGATGAGACGTCGGGGATATCCCCACATTAGTTCACTCGCGCCCCGGCCGCGGTTTGACGTGGGTCATCCGTGGCGGGGCGCGCGTGCATTGCACGCCAGCGGGGCACTCGGGGGCACTCGTCCGGAAACTCGCCGCGCCGCTCGCTCAAGCCTCGGTCGCCGAAAACTCCTGGAACGCCTTCAGCGCGTGCGCGGCGTACATCATCGACGGACCGCCGCCCATGTACACCGCGGTGCCCAGCACGTCGTCCAGTTCCGCGCGCGTGATGCCGAGTTTCACCAGCGTTTGCACGTGAAAGCCGATGCAGTCGTCGCACCGGCCGGCAATGGCGATGCCGAGCGCGATGAGTTCGCGCGTCTTCCTCGTCAAGGCGCCGTCTTTCGTGCCCGCTGCCGCAAGCTGGCTGAAGGTGGCCATGAGTTCGGGCTGGGTCTCGCGCATGGCGCGCATCTGGCCGGAAACCGCGGTGACTGTGTCCTTGAAGCTGGGGATGCTGCTCATGCTGGCCTCGCTGTTGAATCGACGGGGCTTTAACGATACGAAGGTTCGTGCCGACATCGTTTGATCTGCTGCAATAGACGGTTGAGCGCCTTCACCGGCGCGCTGGGCCGACGGCCCCGTGTGCGAACCGTCCCCGGCGCATGACTGGAATAGCGTCTATGATCACGTTTTCCGCCACGTATTTGCGCGACCGCACACGGCGCGCACGGAGCACTCGCATGCATCGCATCGGCTATCTGTTGTCGGACGGGTTTCAGATCATGGCGCTCGCCACCCAGGCGGTGTTCGAGTACGCCAACGACACCGCGGGCAGCCCCTTCTACACCATGGCGCACTACTCGGCCGAGGGCGGCGAGGTGCGTTCGTCGGTCGGGCTCGCGGTGGGCACGCGGGCCGCGGGGCCACGCACGCAGGCGGACACGTGGATCGTGGCGGGCGTGAGCGACCCGCTCGCCGTGCCCGCAGAGCCCGCCGCGCTCGCCTTCATCCGCAAGGCCACAGGCCGCGCGCGCCGCGTCGCGGCCATCTGCACGGGCGGTTTCGTGCTGGCGCAAGCCGGCCTGCTCGACGGACGCCGCGCCACCACGCACTGGGCCTTCGCCCGCGAGATGCAGAAGCGCTTTCCCGGCATCCGCGTGGAAGAAGACCGCATCTTCATCATCGACGGCCCGCTCTGGACGTCGGCCGGCATGACGGCAGGGCTCGACCTCGCTCTCGGCATGGTCGAGAAAGATCTGGGCGCGGACGTGGCGCGCACGGTCGCGCACAAGCTCGTCATGCATCAGCGGCGCGCGGGCGGCCAGTCCCAGCATTCGGAGATGCTCGATCTCGCGCCGAAGTCCGACCGCATCCAGAACGCGCTCAATTACGCGCGCAAGAACCTGACGCGTCCGCTCACGGTGGAAGAGCTGGCCGCGGCGGCGCATCTGAGCGCGCGCCAGTTCAGCCGCGTGTTCACGATGGAAACGGGGCAATCGCCCGCGAAAGCGGTGGAGGGGCTGCGGCTGGAAGCGGCCCGGCTCATGATCGAGCAGAGCCGGCATTCGCTCGACGTCATCGCGAAGGAGACCGGCTTTCGCGACCGGCGCCACCTGCGCGAGGCGTTCGTACGCGGCTTCGGCGTGCCGCCGCAGGCGGTGCGGCGCGAAGTGCGCAGCGGGGCTCACGCCACCGCCACCTCCGCGTAGGCCTCGCGGCTTGCCACCCGCAACGCTTCCACCATCACTTCCGCCGCCGGCGAGAGCAGCCGGTCGGCCCGCGTGATGATGCCGAAGTCGTCCATCTGGCAATTCATCTGCAGCGGCAGGATCTCCACCATGCCGTGGCCCGCGTAGTAGCGGCCCACGTCTTCGGCGATCACCGCGATCATGTCGCTCTGTTCCAGCACTCGCGTAATGAAGAGCAGGGCCGAGGTCTCCACCACGTTCGACGGCGGCGCGAGGCTCGCGCGCTGGAACATCATGTCGAAGCGGTGGCGCAGCACGCTGCCCGCGGGCGGCACGACCCAGGCGAAGCGCTCCACGTCGGGCAGTGCGGCCGGCGCGCGGGCCAGCATGGGGTGGCCGGGCCGCACCACGGCGCAGATCGGCTCGCCGGCGAGCGGCTCGTAGCGCAGTTGCAGCGCGTCGTGGTCGGCGGAAAGACGCCCGAGCACCACGTCGAGCTTGTCCTGCGCGAGCCGCTCCAGCAGCACGTTGCTCGCTTCGATTTCCACGGAAACACGCATGTTCGCGTGCGTGCGCTTGACCGCTGCCACGGCCGCGGGCAACACGCGCACGCTGGGCGAGGTGATGGCGCCCACGGCCACGTGGCCGAGCCGCCCGGCCTTCAGCGCCGTCAGTTCCTCCTGGGCCTGGTCGAGGCTCTCCAGCACGGCGCGGGCATGGCGGATCAACGCGTCGCCGTAGAGCGTGGGCCGCATGCCGCGCGGCATGCGCTCGAACAGCACCGCGCCCAGCAGTTCCTCCAGTTCGCGCAGCACCTTCGAAGCGGCCGGCTGCGTCATGTTCAGCGTGGCCGCCGCGCGATGGATGTTGCCGGTTTCCGCCAGCGCCACGACCAGCAGCAACTGGCGTGTTCTGAGGCGAGTTCGGACGTAGGAAGGGCTCGTTTCCAGCATGGCGTAGGTATTTACACTAATGTCGAAATAGATATCGTAAACGTCTGGATTTTCATTGGAAGGTTATCAGACTTGTCCTTAAACTGTGCCGCATATTTCGCCTTGAGAACAAACAGAGACGATGTCGGCTTCGAAACCCAAACTGCGCTCCCAACAGTGGTTCGGCACCACGGACAAGAACGGCTTCATGTACCGAAGCTGGATGAAGAACCAGGGCATTCCGGACCACGAATTCGACGGCCGGCCCATTATCGGCATCTGCAATACGTGGTCGGAACTTACGCCGTGTAATGCCCATTTCCGCAAGCTCGCGGAGCACGTGAAGCGCGGCATCTACGAAGCCGGCGGTTTCCCGGTGGAATTCCCGGTGTTCTCGAACGGCGAGTCGAACCTGCGGCCCACCGCCATGCTCACGCGCAACCTCGCGAGCATGGACGTGGAAGAGGCCATTCGCGGCAACCCCATCGACGCCGTCGTGCTGCTCGCCGGCTGCGACAAGACCACGCCGGCGCTCTTGATGGGCGCGGCCAGTTGCGACGTGCCGGCCATCGTCGTCTCCGGCGGCCCGATGCTCAACGGCAAGCTGGAAGGCAAGGACATCGGCTCCGGCACGGCCGTCTGGCAACTGCACGAGTCGCTGAAGGCGGGCGAGATCGACCTGCATCATTTCCTTTCGGCTGAAGCCGGCATGTCGCGCTCGGCCGGCACCTGCAACACGATGGGCACGGCCTCCACGATGGCGTGCATGGCCGAAGCGCTCGGCGTGACGCTGCCGCACAACGCCGCCATTCCCGCCGTGGATGCGCGCCGCTACGTGCTCGCTCACATGTCGGGCATCCGCATCGTGGAGATGGCGCTGGAAGGGCTCACGCTCTCGAAGCTGCTCACGCGCGAGGCGTTCGAAAACGCGATTCGCACGAACGCGGCCATCGGCGGCTCCACCAACGCCGTGATCCACCTGAAAGCGATTGCCGGGCGCATCGGCGTGCCGCTCGAACTGGAAGACTGGATGCGCATTGGCCGCAACACACCCACCATCGTCGACCTGCTGCCCTCGGGCCGCTTCCTGATGGAAGAGTTCTATTACGCGGGCGGCTTGCCGGCGGTGCTGCGGCGCCTGGGCGAAGCGGGCCTGATCCCGCATCCCGACGCGCTCACCGCGAACGGCAAGACGCTGTGGGACAACGTGCGCACGGCGCCCAACTACAACGACGAAGTGATTCGCCCGCTCGACAAGCCGCTCATCGCGGACGGCGGCATCTGCATCCTGCGCGGCAATCTGGCGCCGCGCGGCGCGGTGCTGAAGCCCTCGGCGGCAACGCCCGAGCTGCTCAAGCATCGCGGCCGTGCCGTGGTGTTCGAGAACTTCGACCACTACAAGGCGACCATCAACGACGAGTCGCTCGACGTGGATGCGAATTCCGTGCTTGTCATGAAGAATTGCGGTCCGCGCGGCTATCCTGGCATGGCCGAAGTGGGCAACATGGGCCTGCCGCCGAAGCTCTTGCGGCAGGGCGTGAAGGACATGGTGCGAATTTCGGATGCCCGCATGAGCGGCACCGCTTACGGCACCGTGGTATTGCACGTGGCGCCGGAAGCCGCGGCGGGCGGTCCGCTCGCGGCGGTGCGCACGGGCGACTGGATCGAGCTGGACTGCGAAGCCGGCCGGCTCCATCTGGACATCAGCGACGAAGAACTCGCGCGGCGCCTGTCCGACGTCGATCCGCTCGCAGCACCGGGCGTGGCCGAGCAGAGCGACCGCGGCGGCTACGCGCGGCTCTACGTCGACCACGTGCTGCAGGCCGACGAAGGCTGCGACCTCGACTTCCTCGTGGGTCAGCGCGGCTGCGCCGTGCCGCGTCACTCGCATTGAGTCATTGAGGCATTGAGCAGGACTTGAGAGTCATGAACACGAACGCGAAGCGTCCTTACAGCGGCATTTTCCCGGTGGTGCCTACCACCTTCACCGAGACCGGCGAACTCGATCTGGCGAGCCAGAAGCGCGCTGTCGACTTCATGATCGACGCCGGTTCGGACGGCCTGTGCATTCTCGCGAACTTCTCCGAGCAGTTCGCGCTGACCGACGACGAGCGCGAGACGCTCACGCGCGCGATCCTGGAACACGTGGCAGGCCGCGTGCCCGTCATCGTGACGACGACGCACTACGGCACCCGCGTCGCCGCCGAGCGCAGCCGCCGCGCGCAGGACCAGGGCGCGGCGATGGTCATGCTGATGCCGCCGTATCACGGCGCCACCTTCCGCGTGCCCGAGCCGCAGATCTACGACTTCTACGCGCGCGTGTCGGATGCCATCGACATTCCGATCATGATCCAGGACGCACCCGCGAGCGGCACGGTGCTCTCCGCGCCGTTCCTCGCCCGCATGGCGCGCGAGATCGAGCAGGTGGCGTACTTCAAGATCGAAACGCCGGGCGCCGCGAACAAGCTGCGCGAACTGATCCGGCTGGGCGGCGAAGCCGTGGAAGGTCCGTGGGACGGCGAAGAGGCCATCACGCTGCTGGCCGACCTCAACGCGGGCGCGACGGGCTCCATGACGGGTGGCGGTTTTCCCGACGGCATCCGTCCGATCATCGAAGCGCACCGCGAAGGCCGCCTCGACGACGCCTTCACGCTCTATCAGCGCTGGCTGCCGCTCATCAATCACGAGAACCGTCAGGCGGGGCTGCTCGCGTGCAAGGCGCTCATGAAGGAAGGCGGCGTGATCGACTGCGAACTGCCGCGCCATCCGCTGCCGGCCATGCATCCCGAAACGCGTGCCGAACTCGTCGCCATTGCGCGCCGGCTCGATCCGCTCGTGCTGCGCTGGGCGAAGTAAGCACACGAGAACCGCGCAAAGCAAAGCCACCATGACGACGAATTCGACCTACAGCATCGCCATCGCGGGCGTCGGCAAGATTGCCCGCGACCAGCATCTGCCCGCCATCGCGGCTCACAGCGGCTTCGACCTCGTCGCCTGCGCGAGCCGCCATGCCGAGGTGGACGGCGTGCGCAACTACAAGACCATCGAAGAACTGCTTGCCGCCGAAAGCGAGCTGGACGCCGTGTCGCTCTGCGCGCCGCCCCAGGTGCGCTACGCGCAGGCGCGCGCCGCGCTGGAAGCCGGCAAGCACGTGATGCTCGAAAAGCCGCCCGGCGCGGGCGTGAGCGAAGTGGAAGCGCTGCGCGAACTCGCGAGCGCCCACAACCGCACGCTCTTCGCGACGTGGCATTCGCGCCATGCCAGCGCCGTGGAACCGGCGCGCGGCTGGCTCGCGCAACGCACCATCCGCGGCGTGCACGTGCGCTGGAAGGAAGACGTGCGCCGCTGGCATCCGGGCCAGCAATGGATCTGGGAGCCGGGCGGTCTCGGCGTCTTCGATCCGGGCATCAACGCGCTTTCCATCGTCACGCGCATCCTGCCGCGTGCGGTGCTGCTGCGCGCGGCCACGCTGTGGATGCCCTCGGACGCCGCCACGCCCATCGCCGCGGAACTCGACTGCATCGATACGCTCGGCGTGCCCGTGCGCGCGGAGTTCGACTGGCGCCATGGCCCGGTCGAGCAATGGGAAATCGACGTGGAAACCACCGATGGCCTGCTCTCCATCAGCGAAGGCGGCAAGCGCCTGTCGATTGCGGGCGAGCCGGTCGAGCTTGGACCTGAGCGCGAATATCCGTCGCTCTATGAACACTTTCACACGCTCATCGCGAACGGCGCGCACGACGTGGACGTGCGTCCGCTTCAACTGGTGGCCGACGCGTTCCTGCTCGGCCGGCACGTGGAGGTGGAAGCGTTCGGCGGCTGAGCGGTCTTGTTCGGGACCGCACCTGCCGCAGCCGGCAAGGCAGAACAAAACAGAAGCAACACCCACGCTTGAAGCAGCTTGAAATTAGCTTGAAACCAGCTTGAAACAAACGGTTGAACAACAACCACTCACCAGGAGACTCGCATGACCCGCACCCTTCGCCGTCTGACCCTGCGCGCCGCGCTCGCCGCCATGTGCGTGGCGCCGCTCGGCATGCTCGCCACGGCCCAGGCCGACACGCCGCTCAAGATCGGCTTTCTCGTGAAGATGCCCGAGCAGGCATGGTTCATCAACGAGCAGAAGGCCGCCACGGCGCTCGGCAAGCAGGAAGGTTTTTCGGTGGTGAACATCGGCACGCCGGACGGTGAAAAGGTGCTGTCGGCCATCGACAACCTCGGTGCACAAGGCGCGCAAGGCTTCGTGATCTGCGCACCGGATGTGCGTCTCGGACCGGCTATCGCCGCGCGCGCGAAGCGCTACAACATGAAGTTCGTGACGGTGGACGACCAGTTGGTCGATTCGTCGGGCAAGCCGCTTGCCACCGTGCCGCACCTCGGCATGTCGGCGTTCAAGATCGGCAACCAGGTGGGCCAGGCGATCTCGGACGAAATGAAGAAGCGCGGCTGGAAGCCCGAAGAAGTGGGCGCGCTGCGCGTGACGGACTACGAACTGCCCACGGCCAAGCTGCGCACCGACGGCGCCACGCAGACGCTGCTCGCCAACGGCTTCAAGAAGGAAAACATCTTCGACGCGCCGCAGAAGACCACCGACGACGAAGGCGGCTTCAACGCAGCGTCGCCCGTGCTCGCACAGCACCCGAACATCAAGAAGTGGGTGGTGTTCGCGCTGAACGAAGAAACGGTGCTGGGCGCCGTGCGCGCAACGGAACAACTGCACATTCCGTCTGCCGACGTGATTGGCGTGGGCATCAACGGCGCGGGCGAAGCGTTCGCCGAGTTCCAGAAGAAGGAACCCACGGGTTTCTATGGCACGATCGCGGTGAGCTCGACGAACCACGGCAAGCAAAGCACGCAGAACCTCGTGGACTGGATCCGCAACGGCAAGCAGCCGCCCGCCGACACGCAGACCACGGGCAAGCTGATGACGCGCGAAAACTGGCAAGCCGTGCGCACCGAGCTGGGCATTTAATCTGAAGGCGTGCGGGCAGGGATGCAATGACTGAAACGATGACTCATGCCGGCGCGGCCACCGCGCTGGCGAGCGGCGGCAACAACGGTGCCGGGCGCGCTTACCTCGAACTCGACGGGATCTCCGTGAGTTTTCCGGGCGTGCGCGCGCTCGACCGCGTGTCGCTCACGGTGCGCGCCGGCGAAGTGCTCGGCTTGATGGGCGAGAACGGCGCCGGCAAATCGACGCTGCTCAAGGTGCTCTCGGGTGTGAACCATCCGCAGGAAGGCACGCTGCGCTTGAACGGCGTGGAGCACCGCTTCGCCACCACGCGCGCCGCGCTGGATGCGGGCATCGCGATCATCTATCAGGAACTGCATCTCGTGCCCGAGCTGACGGTGGCGGAAAACCTGATGCTCGGGCAGTTGCCGAACCGGCTCGGCGTGGTGGACGAGAGCACGCTCGTCTCGCGCGCCATGGACGAATTGAAGCGTCTTGGCGAGCGCATCGACCCCAACACGCCGGTCAAGAATCTCTCCATCGGCCAGCGCCAGATGATCGAGATCGGCAAGGCGCTGATGCGCGACGCGCGCGTCATCGCCTTCGACGAACCCACGAGCTCGCTCTCGGCGCGCGAGACGGTCAACCTCTTTCGCATTATCAACGCGCTGCGCGCCGAAGGGCGCGCCATCATCTACGTCACGCACCGCATGGACGAGGTCTACGAGCTGTGCGACCGCGTCACGGTGTTCCGCGACGGCCGCCACATCGAGACGTTCGAGTCGGTGGACGGCCTCGAGCGCGACCGGCTGATCGCCTGCATGGTGGGCCGCTCGATTGCCGACGTCTACGGCTACCGGCCGCGCGAGGCCGGCGACGTGATGATCGAGGCGAAGGGCCTGATGGGCCCGGGTCTGGCCGAACCGATCTCGTTTGCCGCGCGGCGCGGCGAGATCGTGGGCTTCTTCGGGCTGGTGGGCGCGGGGCGCTCCGAACTCATGAAGCTGCTGTACGGCGCCGAGCGGCCGAGCGCGGGCCACGTCGAACTGAACGGCCGGCGCGTGGCCTTTGCGAGCCCGCGCGACGCCGTGCGCGCCGGCATTGCGCTGTGCCCCGAAGACCGCAAGCAGGAAGGCATCGTGGCCATCGCATCGGTGGCGGACAACCTCAACATCAGCGCGCGGCGCCATTTCAGCCCCGCGCGCTTCCTGCTCAATGCGCGCCGCGAACGCGAACTCGCGCAGGAATACATCGCGAAACTCGCCATCAAGACGCGCAACGGCGACACGGCCATCGGCACGCTGTCGGGCGGCAACCAGCAGAAGGTGATCCTTTCGCGCTGGCTCGCCGAGCGCATCGAAGTGTTCCTGATGGACGAACCCACGCGCGGCATCGACGTGGGCGCGCGCGCCGAAATCTACAACCTGCTGTACGACCTGGCGGCGGCCGGGCGCACCGTCGTGATGGTGTCGAGCGATCTGGCCGAGGTGATCGGCGTGGCCGACCGCATCATCGTGATGCGCGAGGGCCGCATTGCCGGTACCGTGCCGAAGGCGCAGGCCACCCCCGACGAACTGATCAAGCTGGCGCTGCCGCGCTAGCGCGACGGCATTGCTGATTCACCCGGATCTCCGGACACCGGACGTACCACGAAAGACGAACACGAGATGAGCCAAGCCATGCAACCCCAGGGCACTTCCTCCGTTACCGAACCGGCCGCCGAAGCAGTTGCCGAAGCAGCCGGGCCCATCACGCCCCGCAAGGCGCGCACATGGGACGTCATCAACAAGTCGGGCATCGTGGTGGTGTTCGTCGTGCTGTTCGCGGTGCTCTCCGCGACCGTGCCCGACTTTCTCACCACCCGCAACATCCAGGGCCTGCTGCTCTCGGTCACGCTGATCGGCTCGATCGCGGTCACCATGATGTTCGTGCTCGCGCTCGGCGAGGTGGACCTTTCCGTCGCCTCCATCGTCGCGTTTTCAGGCGTGGTGGCGTCCACCGTCATCACGCAGTCGCATAGCGTGATGCTCGGCATTGCGGCCGGCGTGCTGGCGGGCGGGGCGGTGGGCCTCGTGAACGGCGTGCTGATCGCGCGCTTCAAGATCAACTCGCTGATCGCGACGCTCGCCATGATGGAAGCGGTGCGCGGCCTCGCGTTCCTCACTTCGAACGGCGACGCCGTGATGATCTCGGAAGAGCGCTTCTTCGACCTGGGCGGCGGCTCGTTCCTCGGCATCTCGTTTCCGATCTGGAGCAACATCATCGGCTTCGTGGTGTTCGGCTTCCTGCTGAAAAAGACGGTGTTCGGCAAGAACGTGCTCGCCGTGGGCGGCAACAGCGAGGCGGCGCTGCTCGCGGGGCTGCCCGTGACGCGCATCAAGGTGGTCGTGTTCGTGCTGCAAGGCCTCGTGACCGGCTTCGCGGGCGTGATGCTGGCCTCGCGCATGAGCCTGGGCGACCCGAAGACCTCGGTGGGGCTGGAACTGGGCGTGATCTCGGCGTGCGTGCTGGGCGGCGTGTCGCTCACGGGCGGCGTGGCGACGATCTCCGGCGTGCTGGTGGGCGTGCTGATCATGGGCGCGGTGCAGGACGCCATGAGCCTCATGAACGTGCCGACGTTCTACCAGTACCTGATTCGCGGCGGCATCCTGCTGCTCGCGGTGCTGTTCGACCAGTTCCGGCGCAGCCGCCGGGCGGTTTGAAGCACGGCTGAGGGAGCCGCTGAGGCGGGCAGGCGTTCGGGCTCACCAACGCCACGCCAGCACTTCTTGCGCATCGCCCACGCGCTCCACGCGCACCCCGAAACGCCCGCCTTGCTGCGCGAGCGTTTCGTGCAACCAGGCCACGTCTTCGTCGCGTGCATGCGCCAGCCGGAAATGACGGATGCGCATGGGCACCGCTTGCAGTTCTGTGAGCAAACCGGTGGCCGCGTCCAGCACCGGAAAATACATCAGCGTGAGGTCGGGCCGGTACTGCGCGTGGCCTGGAATGCCCTCGTAGTCGTTCAGAAAGTCGCCGCAGCCGTAGAACACCGGCTTGCCGCGATACACCTCGATCGCCCGCACGTGATGCGACGAGTGGCCGTGGATCACGTCCGCGGCGCCCGCGTCGATGAGCCGCTCGGCGAATGCCTGTTCCGCGCGCGAAACGTGGAAACCCCAGTTGTCGCCCCAATGCAGCGAGATCACGACGAGGTCGCCGGGCCGGCGCATGTCAGCGACGTGGCGGGCAACGGCGTCGGCGGTTTTTATCGATAGATCGGGCAGCACGTTCACGCCGTTGTGCCGGGCGCTCGCGGCCCAGGCGGGCGGCACGCCCGCGGTTTCGCTGCCGTATGCGTAGACGAGAAGCCGGCGGAGCGGGGCGGCGTGTTCGTCCTCCTGAACGGATACGGGCGGGCCGCCCGCTGCACTGTCCTCTCCCAGCTCGATCACAGCCGGCGCCGCCGCGGCTTGCGCGTCGTGGCCCGCACCCGCCGTCCGGATGCCCGCTTCGTGCAGGCACGCGAGCGTTTCGTCGAGCCCCGCGTAGCCCCAGTCGAGCACGTGGTTGTTGGCGAGCACGCAGCAGTCGGTGCCCGCTCGCACGAGGCACGTCAGGCTCGCCAGATTCGCGGGATGCATGCGGTAGTGAATGCGCTTGTCGGGCCACCAGGCATCGCTCGTCGTCACGGCCGTTTCCAGATTGACGATGCGCGCGTGCGGTGCGCGCTCGGCCAGCACGGCGAGCGCATCGCCCCACGGATAAACGGCATCGACAGGTAACGGAATGCGGCCCGTGGCGCGCACGGCGAGCTTCACGTACCCGGTGGCGGAGCGCACGTAGGGCTCGTGGAGATCAGGCTGGCCCGGGTGGGGCAGGATCTGGTCGATGCCGCGGCCCAACATCACGTCGCCGCACAGGAAGAGGCGCACGGCGGTGCGCGGCGCGGCCTGCTGCCCGGCGGCGTTCGGGGCAGCGTTCGAGGCGGGGATAGGGTTCAGCTTGGGATCGAGCTTCGCTTCTAGCTTCATGTGCATGTCCGGCGGGTCGCTGCGGACCAGTCTGGAAACGGTTCGCCCGCGCTCTTTGATCTGTGTCAATTGAAACGCCTGTGCGGCCGCCACAATCATTCCGATCTGTTCAGCATCGGACCGTGGCGCGCACCCGCCGGACCAATAAACCAATGAATTCACCCGCCATCCTGGTCCTCACCGTCCTGGTTCTCAGCGTCCTGCTGATTGCCGCACTGGCGGCATCGGCCTGGCTGTTCGCCAGAATGCGTCGCGCCGTGAAGCAGGCCGAAACGCAGGAGAACCAACTGCAAGCCATCGTCTCGACGGCAGCAGACGCCATCGTCACCGTGGACGAGCAGCACCGCATCGTCATGTTCAATCCCGCCGCGGAACACATGTTCGGGCGCGCGGCCGCCACCGTGCTGGGCGAAGACGTGGGCTTGCTGATTCCGGTGCGCTTTCGCGCCGGCCATCGCCAGCACGTGGCCCGCTTCGGCAAGGAAGGCGTAAGCCTCAAGACCATGAACGGCGGCCGCGACGTGGTGGCGCTGCGTGCCGACGGCACCGAGTTCCTGATCGATGCGTCCATTTCCCGCGCAACCGCGCTGGGCAAGCGGTTCTATACCGTGGTGGCTCGCGACATGACGGAGCGCCACCGCTTTCAGAACGCGCTGCGCGAGAGCGAGATGCGCTACCGCGAACTCGCGCGTTCGCTGCAACGCGTGCGCGAGGACGAGCGCGCCGTGCTGGCGCGGCGGCTCCATGAGGGGCTCGGGCAGCCGCTCACCGCGCTCAAGATGGAGATGTCGGCGCTCGACGCGCAAACGCACCGCGACAGCCTCGCGCGCATCGAAGGCGAGAGCGACGCCGCCCGCGCGCTGCGCGAGAACGTGGACGGACTCGTGGACCATCTCGTCGCGCTGGTGCGGTCGCTCGCGTCCGAGCTGCGTCCGCCGATGCTCGACGACCTGGGCCTCGCCGCCGCGCTCGACTGGCTGGCCGGCGACCTCGCCACGCGCTACGGCCTGCGCGTGGCGCTCGACGTGACGGAGACCGAACTGGATCGCGACGTGGCCACCGTGCTCTATCGCATCGTGCAGGAAACCCTCGACGACGCGGGCCGGCAGCAGCGCGATGCGGACTTTTCGCTGGTGCTCGGGAAGACGGGCGGGTTGGTGGTGCTGAGCCTTGGTGAAGAGCCACGGCGTGGCGCGGATGCAGGTGACGAGCGCGGCGAGGCACATGATGCGAATGGTGCGAATGGCACGAGTGGCCCGGCCAATGTAAGCGGTACGGTGGCTGCGGCGGGTGTTATCGGTGCAGCCGGCGCAGCCGGTGCAGCAGGCGTGAGCGTCGTGTCGCAGCCGGCCATCCGCACGCCCACGCCCGCGTGGCTGCTCTCCGTGCAGGAGCGCGTGGCCGCCTTGGGCGGTCGCGTCGAGTATGTGCCTTCGAATGGGCCCTCCAGCGCGTCTCCGACGGCGACAGGCGGCACGCTCGCCATCTCCATTCCGCACAACGGCGAGGCAACCGCCGCCGTGCCGGACTGACCCGTTCGGGTCCGCCCGGGTCGGCCTGGGTCAGCTCGCGTCGGCTCACCTAAGCCGACAACCAGCCGTGCTGCGTTCTTCGACGGCGTGGCGAGCTTCGCGTAACGGCGGACTTCGTTGCGCCGCCTCGTCAACGCCTGGCTCGTATGCGTTCGCCACACTGCGCCGGTTCGGTGACAGTGTGTGCCGCTCCCTTCCATCGAACCTTGTGCTGCGCTCGTCACGCGCGCCATTGCTGTAAGGCCTGCGCGCCATCGCCGGCGCCTTGGCCCACACCGTTGTTCGCTCTGCTGCACTGCGATCGGCATGAGAGCTGCTTGCGGCCTCGCGGTGCGGCCGGTCGGCAGGCGTCGTCGCCTCCCCCATCGGGCCCGCCAGGAGAAGAAGGAGGAGCGGCCGATGGCATTGGGCGAAAAGCTTCAGGACTGGCGCGCAAGCGCGCTGCGGCTCGAAGACGAAGTGGGCAAGGTCGTGATCGGCCAGCAGCCGACCATCCGCCTCATCACCGTGGCGCTCTTCGCGCGCGGCCACGTGCTGCTGGAAGGCGGCGTGGGCGTGGGCAAGACCACCGTGCTGCGCGCCTTCGCGCGCGCCGTGGGCGGCGAGTTCGAACGCGTGGAAGGCACCATCGACCTCATGCCGGGCGACCTCGTCTACCACACCTACGTGGATGCCGAAGGCAAGCCGCGCATCGACCCCGGCCCGCTCTTGCGCAAAGGCGAGCGGCTCACCACGTTCTTCTTCAACGAGATCAACCGTGCGCGCCCGCAGGTGCAGTCCCTGCTGCTGCGGGCGATGGCGGAGCGCTCGGTCTCCGCGTTCGACCGCGAATATCGCTTTCCGCACATGACCGTGTTCGCGGACCGCAACAAGGTGGAGAAGGAAGAAACCTTCGAGCTGGCCTCCGCTGCGCGCGACCGCTTTCTGTTCGAACTGAACATGCCGACGCCGGCCGACCCCGACGTGCGCCGCGCCCTCGTGTTCGACACTGTCTTCCACGACGCCGACGCGCTCATCGAAACCGTGCGGCCGGGCGTGGTGGCCTGGGAGGAACTCAACAGCATGGGCGCGGCGATCCAGCAGGGCATTCACGCGAGCGAGGCGATCGAGCGTTACGTCCTCGACATCTGGAGCGCGACGGAAACGCCGCAGACCTTCGGCATCGCACTCGACGACGTGGACATGGACCGCCTGATTCTGGCGGGCGCGAGCCCGCGCGGCATGAGCGCGCTGCTGCGCGCCGCGCGCGTGAGCGCCTGGCTTGCGGGCCGCTCGCACCTCACGCCGGAAGACGTGCACGCCGTGCTGCCCGCGGCGCTCGGCCATCGCGTCTTCTTCACGCCCATTTACGAACTGCGCCGCCAGGAACTGGCCCAGGCGCTGGTGGCGCAGATCGTGGCGCGCCTCGCGGTGCCTTGAGCGCCGGGGGGAGGAGGGAGACACCGTTCATGAAGGCGCCGCGCGAATTCCATTACCGTCTGCCGGGCCGCGCAAGCGGTTTTCGTCCCGGCTCGCACCCGGGCACGAGCTTCGGGCCTGGGCAGGAGTTCGCGCTGCACGCGCGGCTCGTCGATTACCCCGACCCGCGCCGGCTCGACTTGCGCGCGAGCATTCAGTCGGTGCGCGGCGAATGGCTCGTGCGGCTCAATCTGCAGCGCGTGGCGGTGCCGGTGCAGGTGATCGTGGACGTGTCGGCGTCCATGCGCTTCGGCGTGAAGCGTTCGAAGCTCGACGTGGTGGCCGACTTCGTCGAGGCGCTCGGCTACAGCGCATTCCGGAGCGGCGACCGCGTGGGCATGGCCGCGTTCGACCACACCGAACGCAACGATCTGAGCGCGCCGCCGCGCTACGGACGCGGCAGCGGCGACGTGATGGCCGCGATGCTGCGCAGCGAGGCGGCTGCGTCCCACGCGGACATGCCGGCGCCATGGAGCAACGCCGCGGGCAATGGCACGGCGGCGCTGGCGCGCGTGGTGGCGAAGCTCGCCGGGCGGCAGGCACTGGTATTCATCGTCTCGGATTTTCATTGGCCGCTCGACGGCATGCCCGCGATTCTCGACATGCTCCTGCACGCGCACGTCGTGCCGATGGTGGTGTGGGACCCCGCGGAACTGGACGCGCCCGAACGCGGCGGCCTGCTCGACGTGCGCGACATGGAGACCGGCGCGCGCCGCACCGTGTGGCTCTCGGGCCAGGTGCGCGCGAAGTGGCGCGAGGCCGTGGCGCGACGGCGTGCGGAACTGGTGAGCCTCTTCGGCAAGCGCGCCATGGCGCCGTTCTTCATGGAAGGCGAGTTCGAGCCCGAGGCGCTCTCGCGATACTTTCTGGAGCAGAGCGTATGAGGCAGCGTGCGGCGCGTCGCGACGAGGTCCGGCGAGGCGGCGTGATGCGCGTCGCTGCGCGGACCGCGGCGAGCTCCGTTGCAACGTCCGTGGCAACTTCGGCGCTGCTCGCGGTTGCGGCTTCATGGGTGACGTTTGCGATGTTCGCGACGTTCGCCTCATCCGCGGCCGCCGCAGAGTGGCCAGCCCGCGTGGCCGAGCCGCGCGCGTTCGGCCACACCATCGGCGACGTGCTGACACAACGGGTGCTGCTCGAAGCGAACGGCCATGCCGTGAGCGCTGTCGCCATGCCCTCGGCGGGCCGCGTCGGCGTCTGGTTCGAGCGTCGTGCGGCGCGCATCGAGACCGACGCTGACGGGCGGCGCTGGCTGGTCCTCGACTATCAGCTCACCAATGCGCCGCTGGCGCCCACGCAGGTCGCGTTGCCCGCGCTCGAACTGAACACCGCGGCAGGCGACGTCCTGCGCGTGCCCGAATGGCGCGTCGGCATCGGGCCGCTCGTGGCGGATGGGGCGTCCACCACCGCCTCGGCGGATGCATTGGGTATGTCGCCGATAGCCGACCCGCAGGCGGGTTTGAGCGGGATACAGCCCGATCGCCTCGCAGCGCCGGTCGCGCTTGCGCCCATCCGTCGGCGGCTGGGCCTCGGGCTCGCCGCGCTCGTGGTCACGCTCGCCGCGTGGGGCGCGTGGGCGTGGTGGCGCAATGCGCGCGAAGCCGCGCGGCTGCCGTTCGCGCGAGCCTGGCGGCAGATGCGGCGGCTCGATGCACGAGCGGCGCAATCCGAATCCGCGTGGCGCGTTCTGCACCGCGCGCTCAATGAGACGGCGGGGCACGTCGTGCATGCGGGGTCGCTTGCCGCGGTGATCGGTCGCGAGTCGTGGCTGCAACCGCTGCGGCCTCGGCTCGAACAGTTCTACCGGCAATCGGACGAGCATTTCTTCGCGGTGGCACGGCGCAGCGATGCCGCACCTACCGACGCCGCCACCGCTGCGGCCGCTGCCGCCACCGATACGCGCGGCCTCGTCGATCTGTGCCGCGCGCTCTATCTCGCGGAAAGGCGCCGGCAGTCATGAGCGCGTCTCTCATTGCACCTATCGGCTCGCCCATCGACTTTGCCGCGCCGTGGATGCTCCTCTTGCTGCCGCTCGCGCTGCTGCCTTTCGTTCCGCGTCGCGACGACACACTGCCGTTCTCGTGGTCCGCGTGGCTGCCGCCCGACCGTGTGGGCCGCGTGCTGGGCTGGGTCTCGCGCGCGGCCGCCGCGCTCGCGATGGCGGCGATCGTGGTGGGACTCGCGCAGCCGGGCCGCATCCATCTGCAGGCGCACCGCACGGGGCGCGGTGCGGAGACGCTGATTCTGATGGACCGCAGCGGCAGCATGAACGGCGTGATGGCGAGCAAGGGCGCCAACGCCACCGGCGACGCCAAGAACACCGTGGCGCGCGCCGCGCTCGACGAGTTCGTGAACGGCCGGCCCAACGACCGGTTCGCGTTCATGATGTTCGG
The DNA here is from genome assembly GCF_029536165.1 of Paraburkholderia sp. SUR17. Lineage (NCBI taxonomy): Bacteria > Pseudomonadati > Pseudomonadota > Betaproteobacteria > Burkholderiales > Burkholderiaceae > Paraburkholderia > Paraburkholderia sp. SUR17. The sequence goes on along the minus strand of NZ_CP120509.1, from coordinate 1,524,825 downwards.
CATCAACCCCATGCTCGCCGTGCCGTTCACCTACGACCACGCCGTGATTCGCGCCGCGATCGGCAGCACGCAGATTGGCCGCGGCATGCCCGATACGCAGCTTGGCCGCGGCCTGCTCGCGGCCATCGGGCAATTCGACGGGCTGCCCTGGACGGGCCATCGCGCCATCGTGATGGTTTCCGACGGCGGCGCGAAGCTCTCGGACACCGAACGCAAGCTCATTGCCGAAGGGCTCGCGCGCAACCGCATCGCGCTGTATTTCGTCTTTCTGCGCAGCAGCTTCTACGGCGCGAAGCTCGACGCGGCCGCGCGGCAGGGCAGCGCGGCGCCCGAGGCGGACCTGCACCGCTTCTTTCTTTCGCTCTCCACGCCGTACAACCTCTACGAGGCGGGCGACCCCGGCGCCATGACGGCGGCGATGAACGAGATCGACCGCCAGCAGAGCTTCCCCGTTTCGTTCGTCGAGCAGTTGCCGCGCCAGGACCGCAGCGGCGTCTGCTTTGCCGTGGCGCTCGCGGGCTGCGCCGTACTGCTCGCGGCGCGCGTCCTTCAGGTACGGAGCTGGGCATGAAACGCACCACCGTTCACGCCGTATTTGCCGTCGCCGCACTTGCGTGCGCGGTGTTTGCGGGTGCAGAGGCGATCCGGCTCGTGAAGGCGCAGCGCGTGAATGACGAAGTCGCGGCGGTGGCGCGCGGGCTGGCGGCTGCATCGGCTGCTGCACCGGCCGCTTCGTCGGGCATTGCCGCTGCCGCAAGCAGCGCCGATACGATCGATTCGCTCGCGCCGCGCCCCGTGCAGCTTGCGCAGGCCGTGGCGCTTGCGGCGCAGCGCCGGTACGACGCCGCGGGACGCCGCTTCGAGGTGCTCATCGAAAACGGTGTGCACGACGAGACCGGGCGCGCGGCACTGTTCGATCTCGCCAACATGTATCTGCGCGAGGGCGCGGGCGCCAGCGACGACGCGGGCACGAGCCGGTCGGCACCGATGATCGAGCAGGCCAAGGCACGCTACCGCGCGCTGCTGCGCATGACGCCCGACGACTGGGACGCGCGCTACAACCTGGAGCGCGCGCTGCGGCTCGCGCCCGAGCAGCCTTCGGAAGCTGCCGCCGAGGTCGCGACGAAGAGCCGGATCAAGCTGCGCGGGGCGCAGAGCGAGGACCTGCCATGACGCGTCGTGCGCCGGCAGGGTCGGCCGGGCGGGTTAGGTGGGTCGGCCACCTCGCGCGCCGTCTTCTGCATGCGCCGAGGCACGTCCTCGCGGGCCGCGACTGGGCGGTGGCGGCCGCGCTCGTGCTGCTGGCCGCGGCGTTCGCAGTGCCGTCGGTGGAACTGCCGCGCGATACGTTCACCTACATGGTCACCTTCGACATTACGCAGAGCATGGACGCCGAAGACATGAGCCTGAACGGGTCGCCCGCGAGCCGGCTCGACTTCGCGAAGGCCGCGATGCGCGATGTGCTGGGTCAATTGCCGTGCGGCTCGAAGGTGGGCTGGAGCGTGTTCACGGGCCAGGCTGCGCTGCCGCTCGTGACGCCCGTGGAGGTGTGCCGGCACTACGACGCGCTGCTGGCGTCGCTGGGCGCAATCGACGGCCGCATGCGCTGGACCAACTGGAGCCGCATCGCGGAGGGCGGTATCTACTCGGCGGTGCGGGTCGCGCACACGATCGGTCAAAGCGCCGCGCAAGGCAGCGGCCCGGGCATCGCGCAAGCGGACGGACAAGCGGACGAACAAGCGGATAAACCAACGGACGAACCAGCGCGCGGGCCAGCCACGGCCGCACGCGGCGTCGCGGTGGTCTTCTTCACCGATGGCCAGGAGGCCCCGCCCATCCTGCCTTCGAACGGCCCAGCGATCGAAATCGGCGTGCCGGGCGTGAAGGGCTGGCTCATCGGCGTGGGCGGCGACCAGCCCGTGCCGGTGCCGAAGACGGACGCGACCGGCCGCAAGACCGGCTACTGGAGCGCCGCCGATGTCGTGCAGGTGCCGCCGGCGGACCGCCCGCCCGGCGCGGGGGAAAGCCACGAGGAATTGTCCGGCCTGCGCGAGCCGTACCTGGCTACCGTGGCGAACCGCATCGGCTTCGGGTATCGGCGGCTGCTCGGGCCGGCATCGCTCGCGGCTGCACTACGCGACCCGTCGCTCGCGCACCGGGAACCCGTGCCCACCGACGTGCGTTGGGTGCTCGCACTCTCGGCGCTGTTGCTGCTCGCGTGGCGCTATGCGCGGTTCAGCCGCCTCACGGTCCTCACAGCCCTCACAGCCCGTACTCGCCGGGAAACGTTCGCAGCGAACTCTGCACCACCGTTGCCGCACCGTCGATGAGACCGCAACGCCCCGAGCGAGGCAGCAGCGTGGCGAGGCTGGCAAGCGCATCCACGTCGCGCTGCGTGGCCACGCCGGTGTCGATCCGGTGCAGTAGGCGCGCCATCTGGAACGTGCCGCACTTGCAAGGCGGACATTGTCCGCACGACTCCGCTGCAAAGAATTCCACGTAGCGCGCCACCTCGCGCACGATGCTCGTGCCTTCGCCCAGCACGATCATGGCGCCCGTGCCGAGGCTGGAGCCGCGTGCGCGCACCGAGTCGAAGTCGAGCGCGACGTCGAGGTCGGCGGCGCTCAGGAGCGTGTTCGACGGCCCGCCCGTGAACACGGCCTTGAACGCCTTGCCGCCCAGCATGCCGCCGCCGCAGCCGAACACGAGGTCGGCGAGCGGCGTGCCCATCGGCAACTCGTAGAGGCCGGGGCGCAGCACGTCGCCCGAAAGCGAATAGAGCTTCGTGCCGCTCGCTTCGCCGATGCCGAGCGCACGGTGCGCGTCGGGACCGTCGCGCAGGATGTGCGAGACGTTGGCGATGGTCTCGACGTTGTTGATGAGCGTGGGGGCGCCCCCAATGCCCGACTGCGCGGGAAAAGGCGGCTTGCTGCGCGGGAAGGGGAAGCCGCCTTCGAGCCACGAGACGACAGCCGTTTCCTCGCCGCCGATGTAGCGGCCCGAACTCTCGTTCAGCGCAAGCGCGAGCGGGTGCCCGAGCGCCGTCGCGAGCCGCGCGAAGAGCGGGCTTGTCTGCCATTGCGCGAGCGCTTCGCGCATCGCGGCGAGTGCGTCGTGCTGACGCCGGTTTACGTAGAACACGACGTGCGTGGCGCGAATCGCGAGAGCCGCGATCAGCGCGCCTTCGATTACCTGATGCGGCGTGCGCGACAGCAAATGGCGGTCCTTGAACGTGCCGGGTTCGTCCTCGTTGCCGTTGACGACGACGTAGCGAGCCGTCGGCGCCGTGCCGGGCAAGGTGGGGTCTTCCGCTGCGCTGGTACCCGCGTCGGTGCCCGCGCCGGTACCCGCGTCCACATTCGCAGGCAGCCCGCCCGCCTGCGCGGCCGCGCGCCATTTGCGGTGGGTCGGAAAACCCGCGCCGCCCATGCCGACGAGGCGCGCGGCCTCGATGGCGTCGATGATCGCCGCTGGGTTCGCGAGCGCGGCATCGAGTCCGCGCCCGCCGCCTGCTGCGAGCCAACGTCCGTAATCGGCCCCCACGTCGAAGCGGGGGCTCAGGAGCCGTTGGTTCAAACGCTCGTCCAGATGATGGTTCAGGCCGTCCATGTCGAGTTCCCCTTCGCGCCGCCAGCCAGATGGCGGCGCAGATCGAAGTTGCCGTACCCGGGGTACAGGAGCGGCGCGCGCGGGGCGGCCGTCTCGCCCGCCGTGGCCAACGCACGCCGAAATGCCGCCACGTGGCCAAGGCCGGCGCGGCCCGTCGGTCCACGCTCTGCCGCGCATGCGGCCGAGTGCACGCCCGCGCGCCGGCCGAACGCGATGATGTCGAGCAGCGCATTGCCCATCAGCCGGTTGCGGCCGTGTATGCCCCCCGCCACCTCGCCGGCGGCGTAGAGCCGCGCGACGTCGGTCGACGTGTCTGTGCCGATGACGACGCCGCCGTTCTGGTAATGCAGCGTCGGATAAACGAGCAGCGGTTCGCGTGTGGGGTCGATCTGGCATTTCGCGGCCAGATGGGCGAGCCCCACCAGTTGCGTCGCGAGCAGCTCCGGCTGGCGAGCGAGCAGGTCCGGTGTGTCGATGAACACGCCCCGGGCACCGTCGCGTTCGATGCCGCGTCCTTCTGCGCATTCGCGCAGGATCGCGGCGGCGACGACGTCGCGTGGCGAGAGTTCGTCGATGAAGCGCTCGCCCAGGCCGTTGACGAGACGCGCGCCCGCCGAACGAACGGCCTCCGACACGAGCGCGCCCGCCAGATGCCGCGGCCATGCGATGCCGGTGGGGTGGTACTGGAAGCTGTCGAGGTCGGTCACGCGTGCGCCTGCCCGATACGCGATCACGAGGCCGTCCGCCGTTGCGCCGTAGTGATTCGAGGTGGCGAAACCCTCCAGGTGCAGCCGGCCCGCGCCGCCGGTGGCGAGTACGACCGCCCGCGCCAGCACGGGGCGCAGCCGGCCGTGCTCCAGATCGCAGAGCACGGCGCCCGCACACGCGCCGCTCTCGTCGGTGAGCAGTTCGAGCGCGGGCGCCCGGTTCAGCACCGTGATGCGCCGGTCGAGTTCCACTGCTTCGCGCAGCACGCGCATCATTTCGAGCCCGGTGAAGTCGCGATGCGAGAGTACCCGGGCGGCGCTCGTGCCGCCCGCGCGTTTGCGCAGCAGCCGTCGGCCGTCGGGCTCCAGATCGAACGCGACACCAAGGCCGATCAGCCAGCGGATCGTGCCGGGGCCATCGGCCACCAGTTGCGCCACGAGTTCGGGCCGGGCCGCGCCGTGTCCGCCGCGCAGCGTGTCGTCGTAGTGGCGCGCGATGCTGTCGTCGCTGCCCACGGCGGCCTCTATGCCGCCCTCGGCCATCACCGTGTTGCTGTCGCCCACGCGCAGTTTGGTGGCGACGATCACGTCCGCGCCCGCGGCGGCAGCTTCGAGCGCCGCGGCCGCTGCGGCGCCGCCTCCGCCGATCACGAGCACGTCCGTGACAAGCGGCGGGGCGCCGGCCAGGTCGACTTCGTCGATCAGCGCGTCCGACTCCAGAAGCCGCGCAAGCGCGGGATGGCACGCGTGACCCGCATTCGGGCCGACGCGCAGCGGCGTGCGCGCGCTTGCGCGGTGGTCGGGGTGATAGGCGGCGAGGAGGTCCGCGGCGGAGGTACCGGATTCCCGCAAGGGCACGTCGCGCCCCGGCAGCAGACGCATGCGTGCGTCGTCGTAACGGATGGAGGCAGCGGTCATGGTCGTGTCACTCCGTGTGAGCGTGGCGTTCGACGCTGTGCGCCGGACTACCTTGGCCGGCGGTGTCCTGACCGGCCGTGTCCTGTTGCGCGAGGCGCGCGATGAGATCGACGGGCCGCAGCGTCAACGCCGTCTGTACGCGCCGCGCCGCGAGACCCAGATGATTCGGCCAGATCCGCTCGGGGCAGGCGAGTGTGCAGAGGTTGCACATCACACACGCATCGAACACGCCGGACGCGCCGGGCAGGTCGCCCGCCACCGCGAGCGCCACGCCGCGCTCGACGTCGATGCCTTTGGGACACGCGCGCGTGCAGCCGCCGCAGTGGCGGCAGTCGTGCGCCTCGGGAAACACGCGCATCAGTTCGTGGTGCGCCTGCCAGCCGTCGGCGAACTGGCCGATCTCGTAGCGGTGCGGCTTGTCGGGCGTGAAGTAGTCGATGAAGCTCACCTGCATGCCGTCTTCCACGCGCGTTTCGCAGGCCAGCAGCGGCGTGACCTGGCGTTCGCCCGCGCGTCGCACGAGGCAGCGGCATGCGCCGCATACGCCCTGGCCCATGCAGCCGACGTTCGCCGTGAGCGCGCCGGTATGGGCGGCGGCCTCGACGATGGAAAGCGTCGCGGCGACTTCGGCCGTGCGGCCGTCGATCACGACGGTGATGCGCCGTTCGTTCGTCATCCTGATCCTCGTGGACGAATGGTTCGAGTGCGCCTGCCGTACCGGTGCGGGACCGATGCCGGAAGGCGCGACGCGCTGTCCAACGCAAGGAGCAGGCCACGCGGGATGCGGCGGGTTGGCGCAGAGGCCGCGAACCGCCCGGCGCCGGTGACGGCGGCGGCAGCGTCCCGCGCCATCCAGGGAACAACGCGTCGGCCGCGGCCCGGCGTTCGGTTTTTCGAACCCGTTACGCGGCCTGTGTTCGGAAAACCGAACGCGCCGCGCACAAAGCACGGGGAAGCTTGCGCTGTATCAACGGGTGAGGGCTTCTGGTCTGGTGGCATGAGGCTTGCCTTGAAAGAGCGCGCACGACGCGCGCCGCCCGCCCTTCTGGCGCGGCAAAAGCAACGGAACACCACGATGACCACGACTGTAACGATCAAGCGCGCCGACGACGAAACGGGCAGCGACCCGCCGGCCGACTGCCGTTACCACCGGCGTTGTGCGGGGCGATGCGAGCGTCTCGCGACGGAAGCGGGCGACCCCGCCGAGCTTTCCGGCCTCTCGTGCATCCGCTCGTTCCGGCGGCGCGACGCCATCATCTATCTCTCGCTCACCTTCGTCGTCACCGTGCTGTGCTTCGTGGGCGCCTACCGCTACTTCTTCGACCTGGGCATGGCCAGTCTGGAGGCTTCCACGAGCCGCGAGTTGCCGGTGTACGTGCAGCGGCTCGAACGCGAAACGGACCGGTTCGACACGCTGCTGCTCGCGCTCTCCATGAACCGCGACGTGGCGGCGTACCTGAAGGGCGACCATTCGCGCGAGCGTAGCGATGCGCTCGACAGGATGCTGCGCGACCTCAACGACAGCACGGGGGCGCTGCAGACCTATCTGGTGGATACCACGCTGCACGTGGTGGCGTCGTCGATGCCCGACGGGCCGGGCAGCTTCGTCGGCCGCGACATCTCCTACCGGCCCTATGTGCAGCGCGCGCAGCCGGGGCGTGTGGTGGGCTACTACGCCGTGGGGACCACCGGCAACATGGCCGGCTACTACCTCGCGACCGCCGTGAACGACGACGCGGGCCGGCGCGTGGGCATCGTCGCGACCAAGATCGGCCTCGACCGGCTCGAGCGGGACTGGCTGCATGGCGTCGAGCGCCGTGTGGTGGCGCTCGACGAGAACGGCGTGATCGTGCTGTCGTCGCGGGCGGACTGGAAAGATCGCCTGACGCACGTCATCACGGACGCAGAACGCCGCCGCTTCTACGAGACCCAGCAATACAACCGCGCGGACCTGCGCCCGCTCGCGTGGGGCAGCGTGACCCCGCCGTTCGGCGAGCGGCCTTTCCTGCGCGCCGGATTGCCCGGACAGGAACGCGACTATCTTGCCGTCACCGCGCAGCTGCCGGAGCTATCGATGCGGCTCGTCGTGCTTGCCGATCCGTCCGACACGCAGCAGCTCGCGCTCGCCCAGGCCGGCTTCGTCGCGTTTGCGGTGGCCGTCGTCGCGCTGTTCGCGCACATCGTCTACGAGCGGCGCCTCAATACGCAGGAGCAGCGGCTCGCGCGCGAAGCGCTGCAGGCGGCGCACGAGCGCCTCAAGGCGCGCTTCGAGCACCGCAGCGCGGAGCTGCGCATTGCCAACGAAGACCTCAGGAAAGAGGTGGCCGAGCGTATCGAGTCCGAACGCCGGCTGCGCAGTTACCAGGACGAACTCATCCGCACCGAAAACCTTGCCGTGATCGGACAGCTTTCCGCGGGGCTCGCGCACGAGATCAACCAGCCGCTCGCCGCCATGTCCACGCTTTCGGAGAACGCCGTGCGCTTCCTGCAGCGCGGCGATACGGCCACGGCGCAGTTCAACCTGGGCCGCATCAGCGAACTGGTCACCCGCATGGGCACGCTCACGGGACGTTTGCGTTCGTTCGCGCGGCGCTCGAGCGGCGAGATCGTCGCGATGCCGCTCGTGCCGTCCATCGAAAACGCGGTTGCGCTGCTCGCCCACCGGCTCGAAAAGGAACACGTCGCGGTGAAGATCGACGCGCCGCCCGGGCCGCTTTTGGCCTTCGGCGAAACCGTGCGGCTCGAGCAGGTGCTCGTGAATCTGCTCTCGAACGCGATCGAGGCGATGGAGGCGAGCCCGGTACGCGAGATCGTCATTCGCGCATATCGCACGTATGGCGACGGCGAGCATGCGTTCATCGAGGTGCTCGACAACGGCATCGGCCTGTCCGACGCCGTGCAGGCGAGATTGTTCGAACCGTTTTTTACCACCAAAAAGACGAGCGGCCTCGGGCTCGGACTCGCCATTTCCGCCGACATCGCCACGAGTTTCGGCGGCAGCCTCACCTGCGAAAACCGGCCGCAAGGCGGAGCCCTGTTCCGCCTCACGCTGCGCGCCGCACCGTCTGAAGGAAACGCATCATGCTAGAAAACATCGACGTCCTTGTCGTCGAGGACGACGACGACGTGAGACTGGGTTGCCTGCAGGCACTCGCCCTGGAAGGCGTGCGCGCAGCGGGCTTCGAAAGCGTGGAGAAGGTGCCGCGCAATCTGCCGCGCGACGGCGCCTTCGTGGTTGTCTCCGACATCCGGCTGCCGGGCATGGACGGCATGGCCTTCCTGCGCCAGCTCGTGGAACGCGACGCTGACCTGCCCGTCATCCTCATCACGGGACACGGCGACGTGCAGATGGCCGTGCAGGCCATGCGCGACGGCGCCTATGACTTCATCCAGAAACCGTTCCAGTCGCGCGAACTCGTTTCGGTCGTCAAGCGCGCGCTGGAAAAGCGCTCGCTTGCGCTCGAAGTGCAGCGGCTGCGCCGCCAGGTGGCCGAAATCGGCGGGCTCGAGCAGCGCATCATTGGCCGCTCGCCCGCCATCGTCGAGCTGCGCGAGTTGGTGGCGGAACTGGCGCCGCTCTCCACCGACGTCATGATTCTGGGCGAGACCGGCACCGGCAAGGAACTCGTCGCGCGCTGCCTGCACGATCTTTCGGGACGTAAAGGGCCGTTCGTGGCGCTCAATTGCGGCGGCCTGCCGGAGTCGCTCTTTGAAAGCGAGATATTCGGTCACGAGGCCGGTTCGTTTTCGGGGGCAACGCGCCAGCGTATCGGCAAGATCGAGCATGCGCAGGGCGGCACGCTGTTTCTCGACGAGATAGAAAGCATGCCGCTCGCCATGCAGGTGAAGCTGCTGCGCGTGCTTCAGGAGCGCAGCGTCGAACGGCTCGGCTCGAACCGGCTCATTCCCGTGGACTTTCGCGTGATCGCGGCCACCAAGGCCGACCTGCTCGCGCTTTCGGAAGAAGGGAAGTTTCGCGCCGACCTGCATTTCCGCCTCAACGTCGCGACCATCACGCTGCCGCCGCTACGCTCGCGTCAGGAAGACATTCCGCTGCTGTTCGACGTGTTCGTGCAGCAGGCGGCGTTGCGACTCGACCGGCCTGCGCCGCCCATCAAAGACACGGTGGTGCGCGAGCTGCTGGCCCACAAGTGGCCCGGCAACGTGCGCGAGCTGCGCAATCAGGCCGAACGCTACGTGCTGGGTCTCAAGGGTGCGCCAGGCACGCAGGACACCGAACCGGTCTCGCTGACAGCCACCGTCGATGCGTTCGAGCGCGGGCTCATCGTGGAGGAGTTGCGCCGTCATGGCGGCAATCTGTCGCGGGCGGCCGAGGCGTTGCACATTCCGAAGACGACGCTCTTCGGCAAGATCCGCAAGTACGAGATACAGAGCGAAGACAGCTGACGGCCGCGTGCGCTTTTTTCTGCGCTTCGTTTTGCGCGCTTTGTTTTGCACGTTTCCTCCGCCCGTTCCTCCGCTCGTTTCCTTCCCTCTGCCTTTCCGCCTGCTTCTGTGTGCGGGCTTCGCGCTGCGGCCGAAGCCCGCTTGTCGCGTTGCCCGTCGTGTTTCTGCTTCGTGCTCGTGCTGCTTGTGTTTGATCGTGCTGCGCGCGCCATGCGCCGATGTTCAGGCATTCGAAATACCGAACGGCCTTCGAAGCCCGCATTCGTAAAACCGAACGGCAACATCTGAGGAGGGTCATCGCTGTCGCCCGCAAACCCTTGCCTGACAAGGGTTTGCGACGACCAGGCCAGATTGGCATACCCCTTGCGAAGTAGATCGCGAAAGCTCTCGCGAGCTTGTGTCAGTACGACTTCCGATCACACCAGAGGAATTGCAATCATGGCCATCACCAATGCTGCCGAAACGAAGAAGCTCAATGTGCGCGTTGTCGCCCCGCTCGCGGGCGCCGCGCTGCTGCACGATCCGGCAAAGAACAAGGGTTCGGCATACACCCACGAAGAGCGCCGCCAGTTCGGCCTCGAAGGTCTGCTGCCGCACGCAGTGGAATCGCTCGACCGCCAGGTGGAGCGCGTGCTTTCCCATCTCGATAGTCTCGGCGACGATCTCGCACGCTACGTCTATCTGATCGATCTCGAAGCGCGCAACGAAACGGTGTTCTACAAGACGATCATGTCGGACCCGAAGCGCTTCATTCCGATTCTCTACGACCCGACCGTCGCCGACGCCTGCCTCGCGTTCGGCAACCTGTATCGCCGCGCGCGCGGCATGTACATCACGCGCGACATGAAAGGCCGCATCGCCGAAGTGCTGCGCAACTGGCCCGAGAAGGACGTGCGCTTCATCTGCGTGTCCACGGGCGGGCGCATCCTCGGCCTGGGCGATATCGGCGCGAACGGCATGGGCATTCCCATCGGCAAGTTGCAGCTCTACACGGCCTGCGCCGCGGTGCCGCCCACCTGCCTGCTGCCGGTGCTGTTCGACATCGGCACGACCAATGACCAGCTACGCGCCGACCCGTTCTATATGGGCACACGCGAAATGCCGCCCAGCGAAGCCGAACTCGACGAGTTGACCGAAGAATTCGTCCGGGCCGTGGAGGACGTGTTCCCGAACTGCTGCGTGCACTTCGAAGACTGGAAGGGCACCGACGCCATCCGCATGCTCGACCGTTATCGCGACCGCATTCTTTGCTACAACGACGACATTCAGGGCACGGCGGCCGTGGTGCTCGCCGGTATCTCGGCGGCCTTGAACCAGACAGGCGGCAAGCTGGCCGACCAGCGGTTCCTGTTCCTCGGCGCGGGCTCGGCCGGTATCGGCATCGCGAAGCTGATCGCGGCGGAACTGCAATCGCGCGGTCTGTCGGCCGAAGAAGCGCGCAAGCGCGTGCGGCTCTTCGACGTGAACGGCCTCGTGGAATCGTCGCGCACCGACCTCACGGAAGCGCAGAAGCTGTGGGCGCAGGACGAAAAGCCGAGCCGCAACTTCGTGGAAGTCATCGAACGCTTCAAGCCCACCATGCTGGTCGGCGTGTCGACCAAAGGCGGCGCGTTCACGAAGGAAGTCATTGAAGCGATGTCCCGCCTGAACGAGCGGCCCGTCATCTTCGCGCTCTCGAACCCGACCAACAAGGCGGAGTGCACCGCCGAGCAGGCCTACACGTGGTCCAACGGCCGTGCGCTCTTCGCAGCCGGCGTGCAATTCGACGAGTTCGAGCTGAACGGCGTGCAGTACCGGCCGGGCCAGGCGAACAACTTCTACATCTACCCGGCCATTGGTCTTGCGACCTACGCATGCCGCCCGACGCGCCTGAACGACGAGTGCTTCATCGTCGCGGCGCACGCCACGGCAGACCAGGTCGGCCCGGCGCTGCAGGCGAAGGGCATGTTGTTCCCGAGCCAGGAGCACATCCTGGAAACGGAAATCACGACTGCGAGCCGCATTGCCGAATACATGTTCGATTCGGGCCTTGCCGGCGTGCCGCGGCCGCGTGAAATCCGCTCGTGGATCGAAAGCATGCTCTACCGGCCGGCCTACTGAACGCCGCCCCGGCACCCCGGATGCGCATGCAGCGTGCGCATCCGCCACTACTCGAATCAAGCGGGTGATTCATCATGGAATACTTTGTCCACACGCTCCAGAAGTACCCCGAGATCGCGCTGTTCCTGACGATCGGCGTGGGCTTCTGGATCGGTAATCTCAAGCTCGGCAAGTTCAATCTCGGCGTGGTGACCTCAACGTTGCTCGCCGGGCTGCTGATCGGCCAGATCGGCATCAAGCTGCCTGTCGCCTTGCAGTCCACGTTCTTCGCGATGTTCCTGTTCGCGGTGGGTTACGCGGTGGGACCGCAGTTCATTCGCGCGCTGCGCAGCGACGGCCTGCCCCAGGTGATCTTCTCGATCATCGTGTGTCTCGCGGGTACCGGCACGGCCGTCGCGCTCGGCAAGCTGCTCGGCTACAACGGGGCCCTCACGGCAGGGCTGCTTTCGGGCGGCTACACCAACTCCACGGTGCTGGGCGTGGCCACCGACCTGATCCAGCAGTCCGGCCTGCAGCAGGCCCAGTTGCAGAGCGCGCTTGCGCTCCTGCCTATCGCTTACGCGGTCACGTATCCGTTCGGCACGATCGGCTCGGCGTATCTGCTCGCCAACGTCGCGCCGAAGGTGTTCGGCTTCGACCTCGCACGCGAATGCGAGAACTACGAGCGCGAGCACGGCGTGGGCACGCCGATCGGCACGACGGCCTACCGCGAATACTCGGCGCGCGCGTTCCGCCTCACGAACCCGGTGCTCATCGGCAAGACCGTGTCCGACGTCGAAACCCTGTTCAATCGCGAGATTTTCGTGCGCCGCATGCGTCTGGGCGACGGCATGGAAGTGATTGACTGTAAGGGCGAAACCGTGTTGATGGCGGACTCCATCATCGCGGTGTCCGGCGGTCTCGCGCCGCTGCTCGCCTACGAGGAGCAGTTCGGCCCCGAGGTGAAGGACGTGCCGCTGCTCGACTTCCCGACAGAACTGCTCGACCTCGTGGTGACGAGCAAGGCCTACGCGGGCAAGACACTCGGGGAGATCTCCGACGCGCTCTTCGGCGAACCTGGTCGCGGCGTGTTCCTCACCAACGTCACTCGCTCGGACATCCTGCTGCCCATGCGGCGCGAGACGAAGATTCAACGCGGCGACGTGCTGAAGATTCTCGGCGCACGCCAGGACGTGGCGAAGATCGCGCGGACGCTCGGCTATGCGGACCGGCCGCTCGAAGGCTCGGACATGGCGTTCATGGCCTTCGGCATCGTGGTGGGCAGCCTGATCGGTGCGATCACGGTGCATATCGGCGGCGTGCCGTTGAGCCTGGGTACGGCGGTGGGGGCCATCGTGGCCGGCATTATCTGCGGCTACCTGCGCTCCACGATGCGCACCTTCGGCCACATTCCCGGGCCGGCGATCTGGGTGTTCAACAACGTGGGCCTGAACGGCTTCATTGCGTGTGTGGGACTCAACGCGGCGCTGGGTTTCGTGAGCGGCATCCAGCACTACGGGCTCACGCTGTTCCTTGCGGGCACCCTGGTGACGATCGTGCCGATCATCGTCGGCTTGCTGCTCGGACGGTACGTCTTCAAGTTCCATCCGGGGATCTTGCTGGGCGCCTGTGCGGGTGCACGCTCGACTACGGCGGCGCTCGGCTCGCTGCAGGAAGTGGCGAAGTCGAACGTGCCCGTGATCGGCTACGCGACGGGCTACGCGGTGTCGCGGCTCGTGATGGCGCTGCTCACGATCGTGGTCGTGAACGTGTTCTAGCGATGACTGAACGGCGGCCAGTCTGGCCGCCGCTCGTGCGGATAGAGAAGGGGAGCGAAATGATTGGAGCGATGTTCGGTGTGCCCGTGCTGTGCGTGCTCGCACTCGTTCACCTCTACTGGGCGTTCGGCGGGCGGCGGGCCGTCACCGTTGCCGCTTCGGCGCACAGCGGCGCGCGCGGCGTACGGCCGTCACGCGCCGCGCTCGTGGGGATCGCGGGGGCGTTCGGCGCGGCGGCCGCCGTGGTCGCGATGCGGGCCGGCTGGATCGACCTCTGGCGCGATCCGCCCAGCGTGAGAATTGCCGCCGGCATGGTTGCGCTTGCGTTCTCGCTGCGGGCAATCGGCGACTTCCGGTATGTCGGCGCATTCAAGCGCAACGGCAACGCCTCGGTGTTCGGCTTCGTGGATACGCTGCTGTGCTGCCCGCTGTGCATCGCGCTGTCCGTTGCCGCGATTTCGCCGGTGTAGGGCCTTGGGGGAGGCCACATGAAGCAGCTACGCGAGGCACCCAGACGAGGCAGCCAAATTTTGACCAAGACGGCCGCAAGGCCGTTTTGGTGCAATAGGACCATGACGGCGTGCAGCGCGCAGGGCGTGCTTGCCGCGCCGCGCTCGCCGCCGCTTTCCCCGCTTTCCCGGGGCTTTTGCCGCTTTCACGTGTTCATTTGGTCACACGGTTTGGTCCATGCCCGATTCCCGAACGTCTGGAGCTTTCAGCACAACTACCGCCCACCCTCCGCAGCGCATGGCCGGCCGCGTCTGCCTCGTCACGGGCGGCGGCAGCGGCATTGGCCGGGCCACCGCGATTCTGATGGCGCGCGAAGGCGCGGCCGGCGTGATCGTCGCGGGGCGTCGCCGTGAGCCGGGCGACGCCACCGCGCAAGCGTGCCGCGAGGCGGGACGTGAAGCGGGACTTGAAGCGTGCCGCAAAGCGGCAAGCGAAGCGGGCTCCGGGTCCGGCTGTGACGCCCATTACGTGCAGGCCGACGTCACGCGCGAAGCCGACGCCGCCGCGCTCGTCGAATTTGCGCTCGCACGCTTCGGCCGGCTCGACGTCGCGTTCAACAACGCCGGCTACCAGGAGCCGCGGGCGCTGCTCGAAGCCCAGACCCGCGAGACCTTCGACGCCGTGCTCGACGCGAACCTGCGCTCCGTGTTCTACGGCCTCAGGCACCAGATTCCCGCGATGCTGGAACGCGGCGGCGGTCGTATCATCGTGAACGCGTCGGTGAGCGGCATCCGCAATCCCAATCCGGGGCTCGCGCTATATTCGGCGTCCAAGGCCGCCGTCATTTCGCTCGTGCGCTCGGCGGCGATGGAATGCGCGCCGCGCGGCATTCGCATCAACGCCATTGCGCCGGGGCGGGTGGTAACGAGCATGATGCTCGGCTCCGGCATCGACCCGAACGCCATCGCGGCGAGCCTGCCCGTGCGGCGTCTTGGCGAGCCCGAGGAAGTCGCGCAGGCGGTGGTGTGGCTCGCATCGGACGATGCGTCGTACGTCGTTGGTCACGTGCTCGCGGCCGACGGCGGTTTTCTCTCTTCGTGAGTCGTGAGGTACCCGTGACCCGCTCCACTGTCCGAGAACGGATGCGCTACTGGACCGAGCCGGCCCTGCCGGGTCTTTCGTTGCTGCGCGCGAATCTGCTGGGCCACCGCTACACGCCGCACGTGCACGAGGCGCTGGTGCTCGCGGTGACGGAAGAGGGCGGCAGCGCGTTCTTCAGCCGCGGCAGTACGCAGCGAGCCAGCACGGGCCAGGTGCTCGCGTTCAACCCGATGGAGGTGCACGCGGGGCACACCGTGGACAGCGAGATCTGGCGTTATCGCGGGTTCTATCTCGAACAGCCGGCGCTCACGGCCCTGCGTGCGCAGATCGGGCTTGCAACCGAGCCCGGCTTCGTTGCCAACGGACTCGCCGATCCGCAACTGGCGTGTGCGCTGCTCTCGGCTCACGCGCTGTTCGAAGCGGGCGAAGGGCAGGCCGGGCACGAGACGCTGATCGCGGCGCTCGGCACGCTCGTCACGCGCCACGCCGGCATGCCGCTCAAAGGCGCACGACCTCTGCATGCACGCACGGTCATCGAGCCCGCGCTGCAACTCATCGCCGATCATTACGATGCGCCGATCACGCTCGACCAGATGGCCGCGGCCTGCGAGATCACACCGTTTCGTCTGATCCAGGCGTTTCGGGGTGCTACCGGTCTCACGCCCCATGCGTGGCTCGTCCAGACCCGGCTTCGTGCAGCGAGCCGGTTGCTGCGCAGCGGCATGACGCCGGCGGAAGCCGCGCTCACGAGCGGCTTCTGCGATCAGAGCGCATTGAACAAGCACTTCGTGCGGTGCTACGGGATCACGCCTGCGGCTTACGCGCATGCTTACATGTAGCCATATTTAGCCTTACTGAATGTAAGTGAACTCGATGTCTGCAGTGTGGTCCCGGCCACAGTCTGCGGCGCAGTCCCGGCGCAATCTCGACACAGTGGATAGAGCGGCGCGCACCGTTTTTTAGTCGTGCTTCCGGTTGTGCCATCGAGCGATTGACTTCAGTCAAATCTGGCACGCGCCGTACTCCTATATTGAATCCGTGTCCGATGTGCGCCGATACGGCAAAGTGTGACTCGTTGATTCAAGAGCCAGCACCGTCGGACCCGCAAAAACAAGAAGCGGAGGGGACGACATGACTAACCGGACAAGACGGCATTGGCTTGCCGTATTCACACTCATTGCGGCCGCGCTGTCGCATGCGCCCGCGGCACGAGCGGTTCCCGCATTCGCGCGGCAGACCGGACTGGCCTGTGTTGCATGCCACGTCAGCTTCCCGGAACTCACACCGTTCGGGCGTTTCTTCAAGCTGACCGCCTACACGCTATCGAACAAGTGGACCATTCCGCTCGCAGGCATGGCGCAGGTTTCGCAGACCAACACGCGCAGCATCAACAACGCCAACTACGACTTCGTGCGTAACCAGGACGTGGTGCTGCAACAGGCGAGCCTCTTCTACGGCGGACGCATCGCCGGTCCGGTAGGCGCTTTCGCACAGTGGACCTATGACGGCGTCGCACATCACAGCGGCATCGACAATACGGACATTCGCGCGGCAGGGCATTTCACGCAGGGCGACATCGACTTCATCTACGGCGTCACGGTCAACAACAACCCGACCGTGTCGGACGTGTGGAACACCACGCCGGCGTTTGGTTTCCCCTATGCGTCGAGCAGCGTTTCGCTCACGCCGATGGCGGCCACGCTGATCGACGGCGGCCTCGCCCAGCAGGTGGCGGGAGCGTCGGCGTACGCGTTCTGGAATCGCAGCGTATACGCCGAATTCGGCTTCTATCGCACCGCCGACCAGATGTTCTCCGTGTTTCGCACAGGGCAGGACATCACCACGCCGGGTGCCGTGAAACGCCTGAGGGGTGCCAATCCGTATTGGCGGGTGGCCTACAACCGCGAGTTCGGGCCGCATTCCATCGAAGTGGGCACGTTCGGGCTGATCGCGGACGTCTATCCGGACAACACGATTCCAGGTTCTCCCACCGACCGCTTCAGCGATTACGGCCTGGACCTGCAGTACCAGTACCTCACGCTCTCGCATGCCTTCACCACGCAGATCACGTTCATTCACGAAAAGGAGGACTGGAGCGCGAGCTTTCCGAGCGGCGGCATTGGCGCGGGACCCACACCCAGTAATCCGACGGATCACCTCAACACGCTCAAGCTCAAAGCTTCGTATTACTACCTGCGCAAGTACGGCGCGACGCTCGCGTACTTTTCGACGACAGGCAATGCGGACGCGGGCCTGTACGGCGCCGTTCCCGTGACCGGCAGCGCCAACGGCCTGCCCGACACGCGCGGTCTCATCTTCGAACTCGATTACCTGCCGCTGCCGCAGATAAAGCTCTCGCTGCAATACACGTGGTTCCTCAAGTTCAACGGCGCGCGCTTCAACTACGACGGCAACGGACGAAACGCCAGCGACAACAACACGCTGTACATGCTTGCCTGGTTCGTTTTCTGATCTGCGGGGTCATTCATGCGCACTCTTTATCTCCCGATTCCGCAGGCACCGTCGCGTCTCGCGGCCTGGCTCGTTGCCGTCGCGGCGGTCTTTGCCGGTCTGCCGTTACTCGCGCATGCCGAAAACAGCGAGCGCGGCGAGCGTCTCGCCGGCCAGTTGTGCGCCGCGTGTCACGGCGTGCACGGCCACAGCGAATCCCCCATCTTTCCGCGACTGTCCGCGCAGACGCCCGAGTATCTGACGGCACAGCTCAAGGGCTTTCGCGACCACGCACGCGGCGAAACCGATGCGCGCTCGTACATGTGGGCCATTGCATCGCAACTCGACGATGCCACGATCGCGTCGCTGGCCGACTATTACTCGCATCAGGAGCCAGTGCACGGCACGCCGGGCGACGCGGCGTTGCTCGCGAAGGGGCAAGACCTCTTCGAACATGGCGCGCCGGATCGAGGCACGCCCGCGTGCGCGTCGTGCCACGGCGAGCAAGGGCAGGGCAACGGCACATTCCCGCGCCTCGCGGGCCAGCACCGCGAATATCTGCAACGGCAGATCGAAGTCTTCAGCAACGGCACGCGCGCCAACGCGCCGGTCATGACGGCCATTGCCCACTCGCTGGATGCGGACGAAGCCAAAGCAGTGGCCGCGTGGCTGGAGTCCCGGTAGGGCGCGGCGGCTAATTGTCTTGCGTAGCGTCGGACCGCGGGGCGTCCTTGCCCGCCGATCTGACGCAATTCCGGCCGGCGCGTTTGGCTTCGTACAGTGCGAAGTCTGCGGCCTTCGTCAGTTCATCCAGGGACGCCGGGTGCGCGCGTCGTCCCGTCGCGCACCCGATGCTAACCGTGAACGGATGAAGGCCAGGCGTACCGGCTTCGTGCCGCGCCTGCCACGATCTCTCCAGCTCCTCGCGTATGCCTTCGGCGATGAGCAAGGCGTTCGCCCCGTTCGTGTCGGGCAAGACGACCACGAACTCCTCGCCGCCATAGCGAGCGGCGCAATCGCCACGGCGGCGAACGCGTTGCGCGATGCAGGCGGCGAGATGCTTCAACGCCTTGTCGCCTTCGGCGTGCCCGTGCTTGTCGTTGTATTGCTTGAAATGATCGGCATCCACGTAGAGCACCGAGAGGGAACTGTCGTTACGCTGCAATCGCTCCCACTCGTTTTCCAGCACTTCGTCCAGCGCGCGCCGGTTTTTCAGGCCCGTCAGCGAATCGGTTTGCGTGAGTTCGGTCAGGCGGTATTCGGCGAGTGCGCGGTCGCGTAGCGCAAACGCCAGCAGCCAGACCACCGCGCAAAAAGCGAAGCTGATGGCCGAGGCAGAAACGCCCACGATCCACGAAAGCGTTCTCCATGAGGCGAGCACGTCGTCGAGCGCGGGTGCGACGACGGCGATCAGCGGCGTACCGGGCACGCGCTGAAACGTGTAAAGCCGGAGCACGCCATCCGTCGATGAACGCGCCGCATAGAAGCCCGATGCCTCGTTCACCATGCGCGGGAAAGTAGGCGACTTGTTGAAGTTCGGCGCGAGCGCCGGCGGCAAGTAAGGATTCCTTGCCACCAGGGTGCCGTTGGTGCGGACGATGGCGGTGATGCCGTGCGGGCCGACGTCGAGGTCGTCCAGCAGGTGCCTGAAATACGCCACGTCGATGGCGACCAGCGCCACGCCCTTGAAGGAGCCGTCTGCGTTGTCGATGCGTCGGCTCAATGCCATGGCTTCCACGCCACCGCGCGAGCGTGCGCGATACACCGCGGAGATGTACAGGCCGACCTTGGCCGACTGACGATGCACCAAGAAGTAATCGCGGTCGCTGAAGTCCCAGCGGTGCGTGCTCGAACAGCAGCCGTCTATCAGTTGCCCACGCGCGTCGGTCACGCCCATGCCAGTCACGTAACGCGAAGCGGCCGTGCGGTTGAACAGCAGTTCGTGCCGCACGTCGGCGTCCATGTGTTGCACGGCAGGCTTGCTGAGCGCCACGATCAACGTTTGCAACGATTGATCTGAGGATTCAACGGTGCGCGAGATATTGCTCGATAAAACGGCGACCACGTTTCTGGAGGTCTCGTGAGCGTGCGCGATCGCGGTGTCGCGCGCTGCGACGAGTGTGAGCAGGCTCACGGCCAGCACGCCGGCCGCCAGCAGCGTGCCGAGCGCGCCCACGATGAAAGGACGGCGGCCCGCGATAACGGCCGCCCGCCTGACAGAATTAGGAAACACGGTAATCGTCTTGTAGGGGCCGATCTTGTCTAAAGCGTTGACGGCAGGGACGGCTGTGAGGCGCGGATTGCCGGCGTGGTGTCAGCCGGATTATCGGCACAATGGCGGGAAAATTCAGGGTTTCGCCGCTGTTTTATTGAGGTGGTTTCCGGTGGCGCCCCCGGCGACGCAGTTCGCGTCACGCGAATTTGGCGGCGCTGCGCCAACACGGCCCGCCGTTGGATGCCCCCCAGGCTTATGCCGCTCCATCGAGCAAAGCGATAGCGTCACCGCGCCGTTTTCGCCTTTCCCAACCCTGCGCCATTTCGATTTATAGCTTCATGCAAAGAACACACTCAATTACATAATTGCACCGACCACGACTGATAATCGAATGACGTCCGAATGACATCTTTGTCATAAATGGTACCCGGCATAAATAAAGTTATGCGAATCCGTGCCTATCGCGGCGATCGTGATTTTTGATTGGAAACCTCGCGAACGAATCCATTAAATACGAGGGGCGTCACGATCTCGCGGCGCACAGCCAAAGGAAAATGTAATGGATCGCATTGTAAAAAAACTTGCCAGGACAGTTTTGTCGATTTCGATATCGACTGCTGTGATCAACATCGCCTATGCTGCGTCCCTCACAAACGACAACGGCACGCCCGTTGGCGACAACCAGAACTCCCAGACGGCCGGGCCGGCTGGCCCCGTCCTGCTACAAGATTCGCACTTGATCGAGAAACTTCAGCGCTTCGACCGCGAACGCATTCCCGAACGGGTCGTGCATGCCCGCGGCACCGGTGCATTCGGCGAATTTGTCGCAAATGCCGATATTACCGATTTGACCAAAGCCCAGGTATTTACGCCCGGTACCACGACACCCGTTTTCGTGCGATTTTCAACGGTGATGGGTTATCGCGGGTCGCCGGAACAGGCGCGCGATCCACGCGGATTTGCAGTGAAGTTTTATACGATGCAGGGAAACTGGGATCTCGTTGGTATCAACTGGCCGATTTTCTTTATTCGCGACGCAATCAAATTCCCGGATTTCGTCCATGCCAACAAGCCGAGCGCGGTGACCGGCGTGCAAGACCCGAACCTCGCGTTCGACTTCTTCGCCCACACGCCTGAAGCCACCAGCATGCTGACGCATCTTTACACCGACGAAGGCATGCCCGACTCGTATCGGCACATGGACGGCTACGGCGTGCACGCATTCAAGTTCGTCAACGCTCAAGGCGAGGTGCACTACGTGAAATTCCACTGGAAGAGCGAGCAAGGCGTGCAAGGCATTCGCCCGCAAGACATCGCCACGTCCGTGGGCCGCGACTGGAATCTGATGACGGACGACCTCTATGGCGCGCTGAAGGCGGGCAGCGATCCGAAGTGGGATCTCTACATCCAGGTGCTCAATCCGCAGGACCTGAGCAAGTTCGACTTCGATGCGCTCGACGACACGAAGATCTGGACCGGCGTGCCGGAGCGCAAGATCGGCACGCTCACACTGAACCGCGTGCCCGACAACTACTTCCAGAGCACCGAGCAGTCGGCTTTCGCTCCGTCGCGCATGGTGCCGGGCATCGAGGCATCCGAAGACCGCATGCTGCAAGGCCGGCTCTTTGCCTATGCCGACACGCAGATGTACCGCCTGGGCGCGAACTACAACGATCTGCCCATCAACCGTCCGCGCGTGGCTGTCACGAACGACAACCAGGACGGCAAGATGAATTACGGCGACCGCCAGGGCGAGATCAACTATGAGCCATCCGGCATCGCCGAACTTGCCCAGGACCCGAAGGACAAGATGGTCAACACGCCGTTGTCCGGGACCACGCAGCAGGAGGCGATTCACAAGACCCTGGACTTCCGTCAGGCGGGCGAGTACTACCGCACGTTGTCCCCGCGCGACAAGAGCGATCTCGTGACCGCGCTGGCCGGCGACCTTGGCCGCGTCACCAACGACGCAAACAAGTACACGATGCTCTCGTACTTCTACAAGGCCGACGCCGATTACGGCACGCGCCTCGCGCACGCGGTGCATGCCGACCTTTCGCGAGTGCAGTCGCTCGCCGCGAGGCTTGACGGATGAAGCCTTCCAGCCACGCAGGTTTCTTGAGGCGCGTGGCGCGGCGCGTCGGGGCGCATGCCGTAACGAGCGTGTCGGTTTTGCTCGTCGCGACAGGCATCGCCCTGACGTTCGCGGGCTGCGTACGGTTGCCGGAGCGGCCATCGTACGCAGCCGCTCAGCCCGCGGCCCTTCGCCGGTTCGACGACGACTGGTTCGCGGCTGCCCGTGTGGGCCGCGTCGACATTCTGCGGGCGCTCGTCGAAGCCGGGTATCCGCTCGATGCCACCAATCGAAGCGGCTATACGGCTGTGATTCTGGCCGCCTACGACGGTCAGCCCGCCGCGCTCGACTATCTGCTGAACGCGGGTGCCGACCCATGCATGGGCGACCACAACGGCAACACCGCGCTGATGGGCGCCATCTTCAAAGGCGAGTCGCAGATCGCGCGGCGGCTGATGGACACCCGGTGCGCCATCGATGCGACCAATCACGCGGGTGAGACACCGCTCGCCTTCGCGGTGCTGTTTGGCCGGCTCGACCTCGTGCCGCTGCTCGTCAAGCGAGGCGCGGACCCGAACCACGTGGACGCGCGCGGACGCTCGCTGCTGGAGGTGGCGGCCGGCCAGCGCAACGAATCGGCGGTGGCGGCACTGCGCAGCGTGGGTGCAACGCAGTGAGTTGGTCACCGAGGTGCTCACATCGGTCGACCGCTGAATACTTTCAAGTGAATTGCCTGTGTCATGAGAATCCTGATTGTCGAAGACGAACCGAAGATGGCCTCGTATCTGCGCAAAGGCCTGATGGAAGCGAGCTTTCAGGTGGACAGCGCGCCAGACGGCCGGGAAGGGCTCTTTCTCGCCCTTGAAGAGGACTACAACCTGATCGTGCTCGACGTGATGCTGCCCGAACTGAACGGCCTCGAACTGCTGCGGCAGTTGCGCACGCGCAAGCAAACGCCCGTGCTGCTGCTCACGGCGCGCGACACGGTGGAAGACACCGTTGCCGGACTCGAAAGCGGCGCGGACGACTATCTGACCAAGCCGTTCGCATACGCCGAGTTGCTCGCGCGGATTCGCGCGTTGCTGCGACGGCCCGCACACTCCGCCGATACCGTGCTTTTCGTGGGCGATATGGAAATCGATCTGCTGAGGCGCCGCGTGCGCCGCGGCAGCGCACGTATCGAACTCACCGCGCAGGAATTCGCGCTGGTGAAGCTCTTTGCCGAGCGGCAGGGCGAGGTGCTGACACGCATGTTCGTCACATCGCAGGTGTGGGATATGAATTTCGACAGCGATACGAACGTGGTGGACGTTGCCATCAAACGGCTGCGCAGCAAGATCGACCATCCGTTCGAGACGAAGCTGTTGCACACTGTGCGCGGCATGGGTTACGTCATGGAGACGCGGTCGTGACGGCGACGGAATCGTCGTGGTCGATGCTGCGGCGTCTTTCGTGCATGTTCTCGCTGGTCGCGATTCTGGTGCTATCGCTTGCGGGCGGGCTTCTCTATCACTCGCTTTCGTTCGAACTGAGACGGCGCGACGACGCCGAAATTGCCGTGCAACTCGCGCAGTTCACGCAGCGCGCGCAGGAACTGGGTACGCCACGCGCAATCTCGCAAAACGGCGACCTGTTTCGCGAAGCCCTGGTCGCGCATCCGCTCGTCTTCTTTGCGATATTCGACGCGCGAGGGCACACGCTGACCGACTCCGCGCGCTCGGGCCGGCGTATCACGGCAGCGGCACAAGAGGGTGGCGAGCCGTGGGCGCCGTATACCTGCAATCCGGCAACGCTCGGCCCGTCGCGCTGTATTTTCGCGGACCAGTTGCTGCCTTCGGGCGAGCCGGTGCGCGTGGTGCTGGCGCATCAGGCCGTCGTGCGTGACGCGGTGATGCGCGACTATCAGCAGGACGCGTTGCTCACCATGCTGGCCGGTTCCCTGTTGATGGGGCTGCTCGGCTACGCCATCACGCGACGCGGGCTTGCGCCCGTGAAGTCCATCGGGCAGCGTATTTCACGCATCGAAGCGCACAGCCTGGGCGAGCGGCTCGACATGGCCGCAGGTCCCGTCGAACTGCACGACATCGCAATTCCGGTGAACCGCATGCTCGATCGCCTGCAACGCGCGTTCGCGCGGCTTTCGCAGTTTTCGTCCGACCTCGCGCACGACATGCGTACGCCGCTTGCCAACATGATCGGCTCGTCGCAGATCACGTTGTCGCGCGAGCGGTCGGTAGCCGAGTACCAGGCGTTGATCGATTCCAATATCGAGGAATGCGAGCGGCTGCAGCGCATGATCGAGACGATGCTCTTCATTGCGCGAGCCGATCACGCGAAAGAGCCCTTGAAAATAGGGGTATTGGACTGCCAGGGCGAGTTTTCGAGACTCGCGTCCTACTTCGACGCCGTGGCCGAAGACAAGCGCGTGCGCCTCGTCATGGACGGCACGCTCCCCATTCCGGCCGACCCGACCATGTTTCGCCGCGCCATGAGCAATCTGCTCTCCAACGCGCTCGATCACGCCGACGCGGAATCGGAGATCGCCATTCGCGCGTATCGCGCGAACGCGTACGTGGCCGTGGAGGTGACGAATCACGGCGCAACCATTCCGCCCGGCCATCTCGACAAGGTCTTCGACCGCTTCTATCGCGTCAATCCCGCACGCGAACAGTCCGCGAAAAACATGGGGCTCGGGCTTGCCATCGTGAAGTCGATCATGGAATCGCATCGCGGCAGAGTGGACGTGATGAGCGCGGCCGGTCGCACCACCTTCACGCTCTACTTCCCCGTCATCGTCTAACGCCGCGTCGGCACCACGAAGCCGACGCGCGCCTTCGCGGATGTCAAAGATGACATCCCGCAGTCACCTGATAATCAGTCGCGCCTGACCAGAATGGCTCCGGTAATGACCGAGGCAAAACGCGTTGCATCGCGCGTACGCCTCATCCATCTATCGAGAGCATCCGTGAAAAATTCGAAACGCAGGCGTATTGCCTTATCGGCCAGTGCAGCCGCCATCGTGGCCCTCATCGGCGTGGTGGCCTTGCACGGGCATGCGTCCACCGCAGCAGAGGCGACCCAGCCGCCGGCCACACCGTCACCGGCGAATGAGGCACCTGCTGTGCCTGACACGGTGCAGGTTTCCGCCGACGCGCTCAACAACATGAACCTGCACCTCGCAACGGCCGAGCTTCGCCCAGGCGTGCACACCGTCACCGCGACCGGCGTGGTCAGCTTCGACACGACACGCGTCGCACAAGTCAGCGCAGCATCCAAAGGACGGATCGAAGCCCTCGACGTCGCCGTGGGCGACCGCGTTCACGCGGGCCAGCAACTCGCGGCGCTGGACGAGTTCGATCTGAGCGACGTGCGCGGCCAGATCGCCAGCGCGCAGGCCGCCGTGGCGGACGCGAAGTCGGCGGCCACCACGGCGCAAGCCGCCCTCGCGCGAGCACCCGCATTGGTGGCGGCGGGCGGTCTCGCACAAAGCGAACTGGAGCGCCGGCGCGCCGCAGCGGTCAGTGCCGAAGCCATGCTGCGCTCGCGCGAGGCGGACCTGCAGAAGTGGATGGCCATGAGACAGCGGCTGATGCCCATCGGCGCAGGCACGATGCAAGGCCGGCGAAGCGGCGCCCTCGCGCAAATGAGTCCGCGCGATTCCCTGGGAGCCCTGATTGCGCCGTTCGATGGCGTCGTGACGAGCGTGGGCGTCGCAGTGGGCGACATGGTGGAAACCTCGGCACCCGTTGTTACGCTGGCCGACCCGTCCACGGTATGGGTGGTGGCGAACGTACCGGAACGCGAGGCCGCGAGCGTGCGGCCAGGCGAGACGGCAACGGTTCGCTTCGACGCGTACGCGGGGCGCACGTTCAGCGGCCACGTGGTCGATGTCGCGAGCCAGGCCGATGCCGCCACCGGCACGGTCGCCGTGCGATGCGAATTACCGAATGCGGACGGTGCCCTGCGAGCCAACATGTTCGGCACGGTGGCGATTGCCGCGCCGCTTGATCACGCTGCCGTGCTCGTGCCCGAGGCCGCGCTTCAGGACGTGAATGGCCAGACCGCCGTGTTCGTACCCGCGGGCAAGGGGCGTTTCGCGTGGCGTGCCGTGCGGGCGGGCGAAACATCGAATGGCATGACGGAAATCGTGAGCGGCGTGGCGAGCGGAACGCCCGTTGTCACGGACGGCAGCTATTGGTTGAAGGCGGCGTTGCTGCAAGGCGCCATTCCGGACGAAGGCTAGGGCGGGGCAAAAACCATGATGACCAAGATCGTGAATGCGGCGCTTCGCAACCGCGCCGTCGTACTGATTCTGGTGGCCGCGATGGTCGGCATCGGCATCGTCAGCATGCAGCGGCTGCCGTTCGATGCCGAACCGGACATCTCGCCCATTCAGGTGCTGGTGACCACCCAGGCCGCGGGCCTCGCACCCGTGGACGTGGAGCGTTCCATCACGTCGCCGGTGGAACTGGCGCTTCAAGGGTTGCCGGGCATGCAGGGCCTGCGGTCCATTTCGCGCTACGGCCTCTCGGTCGTCTACGTGCGTTTTGCCGATGGCACCGACATTCATCTCGACCGCAATCTGGTGGCCGAGCGCCTGCAGACGCTGCAGCTTCCACCCGGCACGAATACGCCTCAAATGGGCCCGTTGTCGGATGGCCTGAGCGAGATCTACCAGTTTCGCGTCCATGGCCGAGGCCAGTCGCTCATGACACTGCGCACGCTGCTCGACTGGCAGATCGCGCCGAAGCTTCGCGAAGTGGAAGGCGTGGTCGACGTCAACGTGAACGGAGGCGAACTCAAGACCTACGAGGTACAGGTGCTGGACGATGCGCTCACCCGCTATGGTCTCTCGATCAGCGACGTCTTCAACGCCGTGCAGATGAACAACGGTGCGACCGGTGGCGCGACGATCGAACACAACGGCGGCGAGTCCATCATTCGCGGCGAGGGGTTGCTGCGCGACACGGCGGATATCGGCAACATCGTGCTGCGTACGGGGCAGGGCGGCACGCCGCTTTACGTGCGCGACGTGGCGCACGTCACCGAAGCGCCCATGCCGCGCCTCGGCGCGGTCACGCATGACGGCAAGGGCGAGGCCGTGGTCGGCGTCGTGCTCATGGGACTGGGGCAGAACACGCGCGTTGTCGCGCAACGCGTGCAGCAGGCCATCGCCGCGATCAACAAGACCTTGCCGCAAGGCGTGCAAATCACGCCGTACTACAACCGCGCGGATCTGATGAACCGCGTGCTCGACACGGTAGCGCACAACATGGTGGAAGGCGCCGTGCTCGTGATCGCCGTGCTGCTTCTGCTGCTGGGCAACGTGCGCGCGGGGTTGGTGGTGGCGTCGGCGATTCCGTTGTCGATGCTGGCTGCGGCCATTGCGATGTACTGCGCCGGCATGTCGGGCAACCTCATGAGCCTCGGCGCCATCGACTTCGGACTGCTGGTGGACGGCGCGGTGGTCACCATCGAGAACGTCGTCAGACGCCGTTCGCTTGCGCCGGACGGCCCGATGCTGCCCGTGGTGCGCGAGGCGGCCGGTGAAGTGGCGAGGCCCGTGACGTTCGCGGTCCTCATCATTACCGCCGTGTATCTGCCCGTGCTGAGTCTTCAGGGCATCGAAGGCAAGATGTTCCGCCCCATGGCCATGACTGTGATCTTCGCGCTGATTGCGTCGCTCGTGCTCACGCTCACGTTGATGCCCGTACTCGCCAGCTTCCTGTTGCGCGGGAGGATCGCCGAACACGAGAGCCGCATTGTGGGCTGGGCGAGACAACGCTACGAGCCGATGCTGGCAACCGCCACGCGCCATCCCGTGCTCACCATCGGTGTTGCGCTGGCGCTGCTGGCTGCCGCGTGCGCCGCGGGCACGCGCCTGGGTGCGGAATTCCTGCCGCACCTGGAAGAAGGCGCGTTGACGGTGACGACCACCAAGCTGCCCGGCATCTCGGTGCCCTCGGCCGTACAGGCGCAGACGATGGTGGAGCGCACGCTGATGCGCTTTCCCGAAGTGCAGTCCGCGGTCACGCTGGGCGGTAGTTCGGAAATTCCCACAGACCCGATGGGCGTGGAGCAAAGCGATACCTTCATCATGCTCAAGCCCAAGTCCGCCTGGAAGACCGCGCAGAGCCAGGACGGCCTGGTGGCGGCCTACTCCGACGCGCTCGATCGCGCTGTGCCGGGGCTCACGTTGAGCTGGGACCAGCCTATCCAGATGCGCATGGACGACCTGCTTGCAGGCGTGCAGGCCGACGTGGCCATCATGGTTCACGGCAACGACCTCGACACGCTGCACGACACGGCGGAGCGCATCGCGGCCATCGTGTCGCGCGTGCCGGGCGCCGCCGATGTAGAAGCGCAGCAGACCATTGGCCAGCCTTATCTGCGCATCGTCGTGAATCGCGAGGCGGTCGCGCGCTATGGCTTGAACGCGTCGCAGGTACTGGATCTCGTGCAGTCGCTGGGTGGCCGAACCGTTGGCCAGATCGTGGACGGAGAAGGGCGTTTCGACGTGCGCGTGCGCCTGCAGTCTCAGGATCGCGATGACGTAGCGCGTATCGGCGACCTGCGCGTGAGCGACGGCGCGGGCCACGCCGTGCCGCTTTCCGAAGTGGCCGACATCCGCATGGAGCCGGGTCCGTCCACCATCGAACGCGAGGACGGGCAGCGCGTGATCATGGTTCAGGCCAACGTGCGGGGCCGCGATCTCGCCGGTTTCGTGAGCGCTGCGCAGCACGCGGTGGACACGCAGTTGAAACTGCCGCCCGGCTACACCGTGTCGTGGGGCGGCAGCTTCAAGAATCTGCAGGAAGCGATGGCGCGCCTCTATGTCGTGGTGCCCGTCGCGCTGGCAGCAATCTACGTGCTGCTTTACCTGATGTTCAACAGCGCAAGTCTCGCCGCACTAATCTTCTTCAACGTGCCGTTCGCGGCTATCGGCGGAATCTTTGCGCTGTGGCTGCGCGGCCTGCCGTTCAGCATTTCCGCGGCGGTCGGCTTCATCGCGCTGTTCGGCATCGCCGTGCTCAACGGCGTGGTGCTGGTGAGCTACATCGTCGAAAAACGTTCGGGTGGGCTCAGCGCGGTAGCCGCCGCGAAGCAGGCCGCATTGACACGGCTGCGGCCGGTCCTGATGACCGCAACCGTGGCGAGCCTCGGCTTCCTGCCGATGGCCTTTTCGACGAGTTCCGGCGCGGAAGTGCAACGTCCGCTTGCCACCGTCGTGATCGGCGGCCTGGTTTCCGCGACGCTGCTCACGCTGCTCGTGTTGCCGTCCGTCTACCCGTGGTTCGACCGACTCGGAAAGACGGCACACACGAGTGCACCGCAAGAGACGAACGAGCCGCAATTCGCAGAGTAATCAGGGGACGACCGTGTACGCATTGAAACGTATCAGCCTGCTGCTGCCGCTCGTGTTGGCCGCCTGCGCGGTGGGGCCCGACTTCCGGCAGCCCGACGCACCGGGCAACGCGGGTTACGCACCGTCGCCATTGCCGCCCATGACGGACGGCGCCGCGCCGCAACGCTTCGTGAGCGGCGGCGACGTATCCGGCGAGTGGTGGACGCTTTTTCAGTCTCACACGCTCGATGCATTGGTTGAGCGCGGCCTGAAGGCGAGCCCGACCGTGGCCGCGGCGCAGGCCGCGCTGACCGCTGCGCAGGAAAACGTGCTCGCGCAACGCGGCTCGCTCTTTCCCGCCATCGGCCTCGATGCATCGGGCAGTCGCAACGAGACTTCCACGGCAAGCCTCGCGCCGGTCGCAGCAAACAATCAGCGCATCTATTCGCTCTATACGGGCGAACTTACGGTGTCCTATTCGCTGGACGCGTTCGGCTTGAACCGCCGCATGATCGAGTCCGCGGCGGCGCAGGCCGACAACCAGCGCTTCGAACTCGAAGCGGCGCGTGTGACGTTGAGCACGAACATCGTGCTCGGCGCGATCAATCAGGCCGCGCTGCGCGATCAGATCGGCGCGCAGCAGGCGGTGATCGCCGCAGACACTTCGCTTGTCGATATCGTTCAACGCCAGCATGCGGCAGGAGAAGCATCGCAGGCCGACGTGCTGCAGCAGGAGACGGCGTTGGCGCAGGCCCAGGCTGCTTTGCCGCCGCTCCAGAAGCAGCTCGCGTTGCAGCGCGACGCGCTGGTCGCGCTCGTTGGCGGGTATCCGAACGAGGACGTTGCCGCCGGTTTCGAGTTGTCCTCACTGCATTTGCCGGAGGATCTTCCGGTCAGCGTGCCGTCGAAGCTCGTCGAACAGCGGCCCGATATTCTCGCGGCGGCTGCGGCGCTGCATGCGGCGAGCGCGCAGGTGGACGTGGCGATTGCGAACCGCCTGCCGCAAATTTCGCTGACGGCTGCGCTCGGCACCTCGCCCAACGCCGTGGCCAATGCGTTCACACCGTACAACCAGTTCTTCAACGTGATCGGCAAGGTTGCTCAGCCGCTCTTTCAGGGCGGGGCGCTGCTGCACCGCCAGCGCGCAGCCCAGGCGGCCTTCGTCGAGGCCTCTGCGCAGTATCGGTCCACGGTCATCAACGCGTTTCAGAACGTGGCGGACGTGCTGCAAAGCGTGCAGGCCGATGCCCGCACGTTGCAGGCCGCGCTTGCCGCCGCCGATGCCGCATCGCGCAGTCTCGCGATTGCTCGCGTGCAACTGCAATCCGGGGAGGCGTCGAGTTTGTCGGTGTGGGTCGCGCAACAGGCGAGCGAAGCGACGCGCATGGCCGCCATCCAGGCGCGGGCCGCGCGTTTCGCGGATACGGCGGCGCTGTTTCAGGCCGTGGGTGGCGGGTGGTGGAACCAGACGGAGCGAGCGCCCGCGGTGGCGCCGCGTGGGTGATGGCTCGTTTGACTGGCGTTTATGACTTTGAGGCGGTATATGAAATCGATTGTTCCTGCTTTGCTGATCACGGCCGGCCTGGCCGCCTGTGCATCCTCACAAGACTCCGCAGCCGCTGCGCATCTGAACGGCACGCGTGTGGTCGATTTCGCCGGCAGTACATGCGGCAACCCGAACATGCACGTGAAGATGCCGGTGTGTCTCTTTCCACGGGTGCGGCCATGACAAACATCAGCGCATGGACTGCATCAGAGGTCGAATGGAAGCGTGCCTGCCGGGGCTTTTTTCACGATGTTCAGGGTCGTGCTGATGTGATCTTCCAGCGCGAGTGCCGCGCGCGCGTCGGCGCGCTGCATGGCCGCTTCGAAAATCCGTAGATGCTCTTCGTGCACGTCGCGATGCGAATCTTCGAGCCCGATGCAGACGCGGCGGTAACGTTCGCCGTGCTGAGACAGGATGCGCAGCACCAGGTAAGTCCATGGCGACGCCGCCGCAGAGATCAGTTCCTCGTGGAAGCGGCGGTTATGGACTTCCCAGGCGGGCCGGTTCTCCACCGAAACGGGTTGCTCGAAACCGGAAAGCAGGTCGAAGCTTTGGCGCACACGCTGCTCCCAGGCCGCGTCGCCGCGGCGCACGGATTCGCGCAATGCGTCCACTTCGATATGGATGCGCAGACGCGTAATGTCTTCGAGATCGGCGAGCGACATCGGCATGACGCGGAATCCGCGCTGGCCTTCGGCCACTACGAGCGCGTCGCTGACGAGCCGCGTGAGCGCTTCGCGCAGCGTGCCGGCGCCCACGCCGTAGACGTCCTTCAGATGCTCCACGCGCAGCTTCGTGCGCGGCGGATAGCGGCCTTCGATAATGTGCTGGCGCAACTGGTGATAAGCCTGCTCGCCCAGGGTACGGGCATGTGCGCCGTTGGCTTCGTCTGCGAGCGTCTGCATGCCGGCCGCGCCGGCATCGGCGGTCGGCATGGCGTCGATCGCGAAAGCGAGGCTGAGCGGATGCACCGGATCGGTTGTATTCACGATTGCTGATTCTCCTTGTCATGATCCCGGCTCAGGCGATAGCTGAGCTGAGGCCGCGTGAGTCCGAGCATGCGCGCAGCGGCGGAAAGATTGCCGTCCGCGCGGTCCACCGCCTCGCGCAGCAACGCACGTTCAAGACCGTCCAGCCCTGCGCCCGAGTTCTGCAACTGTTCGAGCAGCGCCCGGCAGTCTACCGGGAGCGCATGGCCTTCGGTAATGAGCCCGCGCCGGTCCACGGACGCGCCTGCCGGCAGCGTGATGCCTGGGAACAGGTCTCTCGCCTCGATCTCGCGGTTGGGCCTCGACAGAATCACCGCACGCTCCACGAGATTCTCCAGTTCGCGCACGTTGCCAGGCCACGCGTGATTGCGCAGCGCCTCGCAGGCGTGGTCGGTCAACTTGGGTGCCGGCTTGCCGTGCAGCCGCGCAAAACGTTCCAGCATGGTTCGTGCCAGTGCTTCGATGTCACCCTGGCGTTCGCGCAGCGGCGGGATGACGACAGGGTAGACGTTGATGCGGTAGTACAGGTCGGCGCGAAAGCGGCCCTCCTGCACGGCGCGGCCCAGGTCCTGGTTCGTAGCGGCGACGAGGCGCACGTCGATGCGGCGGCCCTGTGTCGAGCCCAGTCGTTCGATTTCGCTCTCCTGGATGGCGCGTAGCAGCTTCGCCTGCACGTCCATGGGCAACTCGCCGATTTCGTCGAGAAAGAGCGTGCCGCCTTCGGCGCGCTCGAAGCGGCCCGCGCGCGCGGCCTGAGAACCCGTGTATGCGCCTTTCTCCGCGCCGAACAGTTCGGATTCGATAAGCGCATGCGGAATCGCCGCACAGTTGACGGCGACGAATGGTTTGTCGGCGCGAGGACTCAGGGCATGCAGCGCGCGGGCGAAGCGTTCCTTGCCCACGCCCGTTTCGCCGGTCAGCAGCACGGTGACTTTTGTCGGCGCCGCCGTCTGCAGCAGTTCGTAGGCATGCCGAAACGCTTCGGACTGGCCGGTCAATTCCGTGCGATTCGCATCCGGCTCGATCTCGAGCCGCAGCGACTCCACCTCGGTTTGCAGGCTCTGGAGGGTGTTGAGCAGCGACTCGGCCTTGAACCACGACCCAAGCTCTTCAGCGTCGTCCCACTCCTCGAGCGGCTTGCCCTCGATCAGGCAATGCGCGTCGCCCTTGCACGTGCATGCCGTTTCGCGAAACAGGATGGTGCGGCCCATGAACGCGCTCGTGTACCCCGACGCGTAGCCGATCAGCATCCAGCACACGGGCTCCGTTTGCAGGCCGAAGTGTCGCCGGTGGACTTCGGCTTCCCACGAATGCTCCCACCTGAATTCGCCTGCAAAGCGCCCGGTTTCGATATCGACGTCGAAGCGTACCGGCGCGACCTGCGCCGCACCTTCGAGCATGTGGAGTTGCGGGCCGACGGCGAACATGTCGTAGAGCGATGCATTGCCGCGTATTTCGCGCGCAAGCACGGCATCGCGCTCGCCTGCGGCAAACCCGGCGCGCGTGAAATAGCGGCGCGTGGGCGCGGGCCCGACGCTTTCCATCATCTCCTTCCTCAAGGCGCCCAGCGCGGCCGCGTGGATCAGCACCATGCGCTGGTCGCCGAGCCAGATGCGCCCATCGGCAGCCGAAAAATGGATCAGCCGCCGCAGGTCGGCGTCAGAGGGAAAGGGAGCGGGTTGGGGCGGCATCATGTCTCCTTCGTCGAGATTTTCCTCTTTCCTCGCCACGAGGCAGCGGAAAGGGCGACGATTTCACGATTTCATCAATTGCGCGGAAAGGCCTTCATCAAAACATAAGACGGCCATGCAAATCAATGTCTTGAGTGCTGCCAGAGGGCACTTTCCAGGCCGGGTTAACCTTGATTGTGGGGTGTCGGGTGCGATCCGCTCGTCAGTGTTTTCCCTCGATTATCGAGATTTTTCGGTATTCGGGCACTCGCGTGGCATGGAGGCTGCATGAATGGCCGGGCATGAAGGAGACACGCGCCATGACCAGACATCCGGTAGCCGGACCTCCGGCACTCGGGCAGGAAGACAACGACGCATTCGACCCGACGCGCAGGTTCGTCAGGGTCACGGGCATCAACCGGCGGGGATTCGTGGAGTTCGAATTTTCCGTCGGCATACCTGAGCTTTGCGTCGAACTGATGTTGCCGCGCGCCGCGTTCGAAGAGTTCTGCATTGCGCAGAACGTCGTGCGGCTCACGGCAGAAGGCGAACCCATGACCAGCAGGAGCAGGCAGTGACGATCGATCTGAAAACAGTGGATATCAAGCCGCTGCGGCACACGTATGCGCACGTCGCGCAATACATCGGCGGCGACAAGACGGCTTCGCGCTATCAGGAAGGCACCATGGGCGCGCAGCCCGCGGTGAATTTTCATTACCGGCCCACGTGGGATCCGGCGCACGAGCTGTTCGACAGTGCGCGTACCGAGATTCGTATGGAGAACTGGTACGCGTTGAAAGACCCGCGTCAGTTCTACTACGCATCCTGGACGATGACGCGCGCCCGTCAGCAGGACACGATGGAGTCGAACTTCGAATTCGTCGAGTCGCGCGGCATGTTCGCCCTCATACCGGAAACCCTCGTTGCGCAGGCGTTGCGTGTGCTCGTGCCTTTGCGTCACGTTGCGTGGGGCGGCAACATGAACAACTCGCAGATCTGCGCCGTGGGCTACGGCACCGCGTTCACCGCCCCGTCCATGTTTCACGCCATGGACAACCTGGGTGTCGCGCAGTATCTGACGCGGCTCGCGCTGTCCATGTCCGGTCCGGAAGTGCTCGACGAGGCCAAAGACGCCTGGATGAACGACCCCGTCTGGCAGACGCTGCGTCGCTACGTCGAAGACACGCTTGTTCTCGCGGACCCGGTGGAGCTGTACGTGGCGCAGAACGTCGCGCTGGACGGCCTGCTGTACCCGCTGGTCTACGACCGCTTCATCGACGGACACGTCGCGCTTGCCGGCGGCAGCGCGGTGGCCATGCTCACCTCGTTCATGCCGGAGTGGCACGACGAATCGGCACGCTGGATCGACGCGGTGGTGAAGACGATGGCCGCTGAATCGGAAGACAACAAGGCATTGCTGACCCAATGGGTGCGCACCTGGGAAGCGCAGGCCGCCGCAGCGCTGCTGCCGGTTGCCGAACTGGCCTTCCCCGGCAGCGGCCACAGCGCGCTCGACGAGGTGCGCCAGCAACTGCGCACGCGGCTCGCGAAGCTTGGTATCGAGCCTTGACGTTGCCGTGCGACGAACTCGCCGTCAGCCACTCACCGAACGCCCCTAATTCAGGAACATTCCATGTCCAACGTATTCATCGCCTTTCAGGCCAATGAGGAATCCCGACAGATCGTCGAGGCCATCCTTGCGGACAACCCCAGTGCCGTCGCCGTGGAATCTCCCGGCATGGTCAAGATCGATGCGCCCGGGCGCCTCACCATCCGCCGCGAAACCATCGAGAACCTGACCGGCGCACGCTTCAACCTGCAGCAGCTGCATGTGAACCTCATCACGTTGTCAGGCCATATCGACGAAGACGACGATGAGTTGACGCTGAGCTGGAAACACTAAACGACAGAGCATCGAATCGAGAGGGAAGGAGACACGAATGGACACGCCCGTACTGAAAAAGAAACTCGGCCTGAAGGACCGCTACGCGGCCATGACCCGCGGCCTTGGCTGGGAAACGTCGTATCAGCCCATGGAGAAGGTGTTTCCGTACGATCAGTACGAGGGCATCAAGATTCACGACTGGGACAAATGGGTGGACCCGTTCCGCCTCACCATGGACGCCTACTGGAAGTACCAGGGCGAGAAGGAAAAGAAGCTGTACGCCGTGATCGACGCGTTCACGCAGAACAACGCCTTTCTGGGCGTAACCGACGCGCGCTACATCAACGCGCTCAAGCTCTTCATTCAGGGCGTGACGCCACTCGAGTACTACGCGCACCGCGGCTTCGCTCACGTTGGCCGCCATTTCACCGGTGAAGGCGCGCGGGTGGCGTGCCAGATGCAGTCCATCGACGAACTGCGTCACTACCAGACCGAAACGCACGCCATGTCGACGTACAACCGGTTCTTCAACGGCATGCATCACTCGAACCACTGGTTCGATCGCGTCTGGTACCTCTCCGTGCCGAAGTCGTTCTTCGAAGATGCCTGCACGGCCGGGCCGTTCGAGTTCCTCACGGCGGTGAGCTTCTCGTTCGAGTACGTGCTGACCAATCTGCTGTTCGTGCCTTTCATGTCGGGCGCGGCCTACAACGGCGACATGTCCACGGTGACGTTCGGGTTTTCGGCACAGTCCGACGAATCGCGCCACATGACGCTTGGCATCGAATGCATCAAGTTCATGCTCGAGCAGGACCCGGGCAACGTGCCCATCGTGCAGCGCTGGATCGACAAATGGTTCTGGCGCGGCTACCGGCTGCTCACGCTGGTCGCAATGATGATGGACTACATGCAGCCCAAGCGCGTCATGAGCTGGAAAGAGGCCTGGGAGATGTACGCCGAGCAGAACGGCGGCGCACTGTTCCGCGACCTCGCGCGCTACGGCATTCGCGAGCCGAAGGGCTGGAAAGACGCCTGCGAAGGCAAAGACCACATCAGCCACCAGGCATGGGCCACGTTTTACAGCTTCGGAGCGGCGGCGCCGTTCCACACGTGGTTGCCGCGCGAAGACGAGATGGCGTGGCTTGCCGCGAAGTATCCCGAGAGTTTCGACGCGCTCTACCGGCCGCGCTTCGAACACTGGCGTGAACGCGCGCAGGCCGATGAGCGCTTCTACGTGAAGACGCTGCCCATGCTGTGCCAGACCTGCCAGATTCCGATGCTGTTCACCGAGCCCGGCAACGCAAAGAAGCTTTGCGCGCGCGAGTCCGATTACCTCGGCAACCGCTATCACTTCTGCAGCGACCACTGCAAAGAGATCTTCGATCACGAGCCCGAGAAGTACGTGCAGTCGTGGCTGCCCGTGCATCAGATCTACCAGGGGCATTGCTTCAAGCCCGGCACGGACCCTACGGTGGAGGGCTTCGATCCGCTCGCGGCCGTGCTCGACTACTACGAGGTCAGCGAACACGACAACAAGGACTTCGAAGGTTCCGAAGACCAGAAAAATTTCGCAGCCTGGCGCGGCCAGGCTACGGGCAACTGACCGGCAGGAGGCAGCTATGACCATCGTTGCGCTGAAACCCTATAGCTTTGCCCCGCAGGACACGGTGGAGAAATTCCCGGCGCCGCTGCTGTATGTGGCCTGGGAAGACCACCTCATGTTCCCCGCGCCGTTCTGCCTGCCGGTGCCGCCGCAAACGCCCTTCGGAGCGCTCGCCGCGCAGATTCTGCCAGGCATCTACGGCTACCACCCGGACTTCGCGAAGATCGACTGGAGCCGGGTTCAGTGGTTCAAGTCAGGCAAGCCGTTTCAGCCTGACAGCGCGAAGACGCTGGCGGAAAACGGCATTGGCCACAAGGACCTGATCCGCTTTCGCACGCCCGGATTGACTGGCATTAGCGGCTCGTGAGCGGCCTCACCTGAAGTCTTGACGTATTCATCATCATGAGCCATCAACTGACCATCGAGCCTCTTGGCGCCACCATCGAAGTCGAGGAAGGACAGACGATTCTCGACGCCGCGCTGCGCCAGGGAATCTATATCCCGCACGCCTGCGGTCATGGGCTGTGCGGCACGTGCAAGGTCGAGATCCTCGACGGAGAGGCTGATCTGGGCGACGCCAACCCGTTTGCCCTGATGGACTTCGAACGCGAGGAGCGCAAAGCACTGGCCTGTTGTGCCACGCTCACCAGCGACGCCGTGATCGAAGCCGACGTGGAAGAAGATCCGGATGCCGAAGTGATTCCGGTGAAAGACTTCACCGCCGAAGTGTCGCGTATCGTCCAGCTCACGCCGACCATCAAGGCCATTTATCTGCGGCTCGACGACGCGTTCCACTTCCAGGCGGGACAGTACGTGCAGCTCGAGATTCCGGGCCTGCATCAAAGCCGTGCGTTTTCCGTCGCGAATGCACCGGCCGACGTTGCAGCCACCGGCGAAATCGAACTGAACGTGCGGCAGGTTCCCGGCGGCGTCGGCACGGCTTATCTGCACGAGCAACTGGCGGTGGGGGACAGGGTGACGTTGTCCGGTCCTTACGGCCGCTTCTTCGTGCGCAAGTCGGCACACGTGCCCATGATCTTCATGGCGGGCGGTTCGGGGCTGTCGAGTCCACGCTCGATGATTCTCGATCTGCTGCAAGGCGGAGCGACCGAGCCCATCACGCTGGTCTACGGTCAGCGCAATGCGGCCGAACTGTACTACGACGACGCGTTTCGCGAACTGGCCCGGCAGTACCCGAACTTCCGCTACGTGCCGGCTTTATCGGAAGGCGGGGCAGGAACGGCGATGCAGGCGCACGGCGTCGTGGCGCATGGCTTCGTCCACGAAGCGGCGAAGGCGCATTTCGACAACAACTTCGCGGGGCACAAGGCGTACCTCTGCGGGCCGCCCGCCATGATCGACGCGTGCATCACGACGCTCATGCAGGGACGGCTCTTCGAAGGCGACATCTACCACGAGAAGTTTATTTCGGCGGCCGATGTGCAGCAGGTGCGCAGCCCGCTCTTCAGGAACGTCTGACATGAACGCGAGCGAGCCGAAGGTTGCGATAACCATCGCGCAGACAGGCGAGCATTACCCCTGCGCCGTAGACGAGTCTCTGCTTGCGGGCATGGCGCGCCTGGGGCGCCGGGGCATTCCCGTCGGCTGCCTGAACGGCGGCTGCGGCGTGTGCAAGGTGCGCGTGCTGCGCGGCGAAGTGCGCAAGCTGGGGCCAGTCAGCCGGGCGCATGTGAGCGTGGAGGAAGAGGAGGCCGGCTACTCGCTGGCTTGCCGGATCGCCCCGCAAGGGGACGTTGAGCTGGAAGTGGCCGGCAAGATGCAAAAGCCGTTTTTCAAGGGATTCGCCTGCGAGGCATCCCGTAGTGGTACCGACTAGACAGGAACGGAGGAGAGACACCATGGGTGTGATGCGAATCGGCCATGCCAACCTGCGGGTAATGGACATGGATGCGGCGCTCAGGCACTACCAGAACGTGCTGGGCCTGAAAGAGACATACCGCGATAACGCGGGCAACGTGTACCTGAAGTGTTGGGACGAATGGGACAAGTATTCGCTCATTCTGAGCCCGTCCGATCACGCGGGCCTGAACCACGTAGCCTACAAGGTGGAGAACGACGCCGATCTGGACGTGTTGAAGGAACGCATCGAGGCCTACGGCATTCGCACACAGATGCTGCCCGAAGGCACGCTGCCCGCAACGGGCCGCATGCTGCAGTTCAACCTGCCGAGCGGCCACGACCTGCGCCTCTACGCACACAAGGAGCAAGTGGGAACGGACGTCGGATCGCTCAACCCCGATCCGTGGCCTGACGACATCAAGGGCTCCGGCGTTCACTGGCTCGACCACTGTCTGCTCATGTGCGAACTCAACCCGGAAGCGGGCATCAACCGCGTGGCCGAGAACACGCAGTTCATGAAAGAGTGTCTCGACTTCCACCTGGCGGAGCAGGTGATGGTGGGACCGGGCAACAGCATTCAGGCGGCAACGTGGCTGTTCCGCAGCTCGACGCCGCATGACATCGCGTTCGTGGGCGGACCGACGAACGGTCTGCACCACATCGCGTTCTTCCTCGACGACTGGGCCGACGTGTTGAAGTCAGCAGACGTCATGGCGAAAAACAAGGTGAAGATCGACGTAGCCCCCACACGTCACGGCATCACGCGCGGCACGACCATCTACTTCTTCGACCCGAGCGGCAACCGCAACGAGACCTTCGCTGGGCTGGGCTACATGGCGCAGCCGGACCGTCCCGTCACCACGTGGACCGAAGACCACCTTGGCCGCGGCATCTTTTTCCATTCAGGCGAGCTAAACGAGGCCTTCACGAGCGTCTACACCTGAGGGCATCGCGCTGCTGCCGGAACCCGTTGTTTCCGGCAGCAGCCAATCTTCCGGTTTCATGAACGAACACGAACACATTGCATAAACGATCATGCTGACGACAGAACCCAAGGCCGCGTCGCACGGTGCGAGCGCAGCCACCGCCGATGGCGGCATCCCACTGATCCGAAACTTCATCGACGGCGAGTATCTGGACGGTACGCGCTGGTTCGACAAGCGGTCGCCGCTCAATCACGCCGTGATCGCCCGCGTGGCGGAAGCGGGCCGCGAGCAGGTGGATGCCGCGGTGCAGGCCGCACGCGCGGCCTTGCACGGGCCGTGGGGCACGATGACCGTGAGTGAACGCGTAGACGTGCTCTACGCGCTGGCCGACGGCATCAACCGCCGCTTCGACGACTTTCTCGCCGCGGAAGTGGCCGACACCGGCAAGCCGATGAGCCTTGCGCGGCACATCGATATTCCGCGCGGTGCGGCGAACTTCAGGGTCTTCGCCGACGTCGTGAAGAACGTGCCCACGGAGTTCTTCGAAATGTCCACGCCGGACGGCGCGGGCGCAATCAACTACGCCATGCGCCGCCCCGTTGGCGTGGTGGGTGTGATCTGCCCGTGGAATCTGCCGCTGTTGCTCATGACGTGGAAGGTGGGGCCCGCGCTCGCCTGCGGCAACACGGTGGTGGTGAAGCCTTCAGAGGAAACGCCGCAAACGGCCGCGTTGCTCGGTGAAGTTATGAATGCCGCCGGTGTGCCGCGTGGGGTCTATAACGTCGTGCACGGTTTCGGTCCCGGGTCGGCAGGCGAGTTTCTGACCACGCATCCGGGCGTCAACGCCATCACCTTTACCGGCGAGACGCGCACGGGCGCGGCCATCATGAAGGCCGCCGCGGACGGCGCACGGCCGGTGAGCCTCGAGATGGGCGGCAAGAACGCGGCCATCGTGTTCGCCGACTGCGATTTCGATGCGGCCGTGGAAGGCACGTTGCGTTCGTGTTTCGCCAATGCGGGGCAGGTATGTCTTGGCACCGAACGCGTTTATGTGGAGCGGCCCATCTTCGAGAAGTTCGTCGCGGCCCTCAAGGCCGGTGCCGAAGCGCTGCGCATCGGTTTGCCCGACGACCCGGCGACGGGTCTTGGACCGCTCATCAGCGAAGAACACCGCCGCAAGGTGCTGTCGTACTACGCGAAGGCCGCCGAGCTGGGCGCGACCGTCGTGACGGGCGGCGGCGTACCCGACATGCCAGGCAACCTGAAAGAGGGGGCCTGGGTGCAGCCCACGCTCTGGACCGGTCTGGGCGACGATTCGCCCATCGCCCGCGAGGAAATCTTCGGCCCGTGTGCGCTCATCATGCCGTTCGATTCCGAACAGGAAGTGATTCGGCGTGCCAACGACAATCCGTATGGGCTTGCCACGGCGATATGGACCACCCACCTCGCGCGCGCGCATCGCGTGGCGGCTTCCATCGAGGTGGGCATCGCGTGGGTCAACTCGTGGTTCCTGCGCGACTTGCGCACACCGTTCGGCGGCGCGAAGCAGTCGGGCATCGGCCGGGAAGGCGGTGTGCATTCGCTCGAGTTCTATACGGAGCTCAAAAACGTGTGCGTCAAGCTGTGACGCACGCAATTTGATCAACCTGCCACCAGGAAGATTCATGGAATCCACGTTGATTGCCGAGCTTGGCGACAGGCTCTACGGTGCGTTGAACGCGCGCGAAACGATTGCGCCGCTGAGCGATAGTTATCCCGACATGTCCATCGACGACGCCTATCACGTCCAGCAGCGCATGGTGCAGCGCCGGCTGGACGCCGGGGAAACGGTCGTGGGCAAGAAGATCGGTGTGACGTCGAAGGCGGTCATGGACATGCTCGGCGTCTATCAGCCCGACTTCGGTTATCTGCTCTCGGGCATGGTGTATGGCGAGGGCGAGAGCATTGCCGTGGACACGCTGATCCAGCCCAAGGCCGAAGGCGAGATTGCCTTCGTGTTGAAGAAAGACTTGCTTGGCCCCGGCATCACCAACGCGATGGTGCTGGCCGCAACCGAATGCGTGATGCCGTGTTTCGAGATAGTCGATTCACGCATTCGCGACTGGAAGATCCGCATTCAGGACACCGTAGCGGATAACGCATCGTGCGGTGTGTTCGTGCTCGGCGATCGCGCGGTCTCCGCACGTGCCGTGGATCTCTCGACCTGCGGCATGGTGCTGGAAAAGAACGGCGAGGTGATCGGCACCGGCGCAGGCGCGGCAGCGCTCGGCTCGCCCGTCAACGCCGTCGCCTGGCTCGCCAACACGCTCGGGCGCCTCGGCATTCCGCTCAAGGCCGGCGAAGTCGTGCTCTCCGGCGCACTAGCCGCCATGGCGCCCGTCAAGGCCGGCGACAACTTCCGCCTTTCGCTTGGCGGCATCGGCGCGTGCTCGGTGCGCTTCGGCTGAACCTCATCGTCATTCAAAGGACATTTCCCATGACACAGAAAATCCGTTGCGCGTTGATTGGCCCGGGCAACATCGGTACGGACCTGCTCGCGAAACTGCAGCGCAGCCCGGTGCTGGAGCCCGTCTGGATGGTGGGCATCGATCCCGACTCCGACGGCCTCAAGCGGGCCCGAGAACTGGGCATCAAGACCACGGCAGAGGGCGTGGACGGGCTGCTGCCGCACGTGAAGGCCGACAACGTACAGATCGCCTTCGACGCCACGAGCGCCTACGTGCACGCCGAAAACAGCCGCAAGCTCAATGAACTCGGCGTGATGATGATCGACCTCACGCCGGCGGCCATTGGTCCGTACTGCGTGCCGCCCGTCAATCTCAAGGAGCACATCGGCAAACGCGAGATGAACGTCAACATGGTGACGTGCGGCGGCCAGGCCACCATTCCGATGGTGTATGCCGTCTCGCGCGTGCAGCCGGTGGATTACGCGGAGATCATCGCGACCGTGTCGTCGCGCTCGGCCGGGCCGGGCACGCGCAAGAACATCGACGAGTTCACGCGCACCACGGCAGCGGCGGTAGCGCGCGTGGGCGGTGCAAGGCAGGGCAAAGCGATCATCGTCATCAATCCGGCCGATCCGCCGCTCATCATGCGCGACACCGTCCACTGCCTGACGGCGGACGCGCCCGACGAAGCGCGCATCACCGACTCCATTCTCGCGATGATCGAAGAGGTGCAGCGCTACGTGCCCGGCTACCGGCTCGTGAACGGGCCCGTGTTCGACGGCCGGCGCGTGTCCGTCTATCTGGAAGTGGCGGGACTTGGCGACTACCTGCCGCGCTACGCGGGCAATCTCGACATCATGACCGCCGCGGCTGCGCGCACGGCCGAGATGTTCGCCGAAGAACTGCTTGCTGGTCGCATCACGCTTGCGCCCGTGGAAAGCGCGGCTGCCTGATCACCGCGATTCACGGCCCGCACGCATTCGAACATCGCTGAATAAAGGAAACGCCATGAATCTCAAAGGCAAGCGCATTACCGTGCACGACATGACGCTGCGCGACGGTATGCACCCGAAGCGCCATCAAATGACGCTCGACCAGATGCGCAGCATCGCCCAGGGTCTGGACGACGCCGGCGTGCCGCTCATCGAAGTCACGCACGGCGACGGCCTGGGCGGGTCGTCGGTGAACTACGGCTTCCCCGCTCACACGGACGAGGAATATCTCGGCGCCGTGATTCCGCTGCTCAAACGCGCGAAGGTCTCGGCACTGCTGCTGCCGGGCATCGGCACCGTCGATCATCTGAAGATGGCGCACGGACTCGGCGTGCACACCATTCGCGTGGCAACGCACTGCACCGAAGCCGACGTGTCAGAGCAGCACATCACGCTCGCCCGCAAGCTGGACATGGACACCGTGGGCTTCCTGATGATGAGCCACATGAACAGTCCCGAAGGCCTCGTGAAGCAGGCGAAGCTGATGGAAGGGTATGGCGCGAACTGCATCTACATCACTGACTCGGCGGGCTACATGCTGCCCGAAGACGTCAAGGTGCGTCTCACCGCCGTGCGCGATGCGTTGAAGCCCGAAACGGAGCTGGGCTTTCACGGTCACCACAACCTCGCGATGGGCGTGGCGAATTCGCTTGCTGCAATCGAATGCGGCGCAAGCCGTATCGACGGCGCTGCAGCCGGGCTCGGCGCAGGTGCCGGCAATACGCCGCTCGAAGTGTTCGTCGCCGTGTGCGACCGCATGGGCATTGAAACCGGCGTGGACGTCTGGAAGATTCAGGACGTGGCCGAAGATCTCGTGGTGCCCATGATGGATTTCCCCATTCGCATCGACCGCGATTCGCTCACGCTCGGCTACGCCGGCGTGTACGGCTCGTTCCTGCTGTTCGCCAAACGCGCGGGCGAGAAGTACGGCATCCCGGCGCGCGACATTCTCGTCGAACTGGGCCGACGCGGCATGGTGGGCGGCCAGGAAGACATGATCGAAGACACCGCGCTCACGCTGAAGAAAGCGCGCGAACAGGCCGCCCGCAAGGAAGCCGCATGAACCTGCCCATCGACACCATTCAATCGCTCGCGGCGCACCTCGACGAGTGTGCCCTTCATGCGCGCGACACCGTGAAGATCACGGACACCTGGCCCACCATGGACTGGGACGACGCCTACGCCGTGCAGGACGTCATGCGGCAACGGCACATGGCGCGCGGCGCACGGCTCGTGGGTTACAAGGCCGGCCTGACCTCGCACGCGAAGATGCGCCAGATGGGCGTAGAAACGCCCGTGTTCGGCTATCTCATGGACACGTTCGCCATTGAAGACGGCGGTGTCTGCCGCGCAAGCGAACTCATTCACCCGAAGGTTGAGCCGGAAATCGCCTTCGTTACGCGTGCAGAACTGAAAGGGCCGGGCTGCCACATCGGCAACGTACTGGCCGCAACGGACTTCGTTCTGCCAGGCATCGAAGTGATCGACAGCCGTTACCGCGACTTCAAGTTCGACCTGAAGAGCGTGGTGGCCGACAACACGTCGGCCGCGCGCTTTGTCGTGGGTGGCCAGCC
The DNA here is from genome assembly GCF_029536165.1 of Paraburkholderia sp. SUR17. NCBI lineage: Bacteria > Pseudomonadati > Pseudomonadota > Betaproteobacteria > Burkholderiales > Burkholderiaceae > Paraburkholderia > Paraburkholderia sp. SUR17. Next base: position 1,480,199 of record NZ_CP120509.1, on the reverse strand, counting down.
GCTTGCGGTGGAAGGCGTGGACTTGCGCACCATCGGCATCGTCATGGAAAAGAACGGGCAGCCGGTTTCGTTCGGCGCGGGCGCTGCCGTGCTCGGGCATCCGGCCGCGGCCATAGCCATGCTCGCTAACCATCTCGGGGCTCGCGGCGAATCGATTCCCGCGGGCAGCCTGATTCTTTCCGGCGGCATCACGGAAGCGGTGGCCGTGGAAGCCGGCGACAACATCACATTGCGCGTCCAGGGGATGGGTTCCACCGGACTGCGCTTCATCTGACAAGGAGGCCATCATGCCGATTGCCCAGCTTTATATCCTGGAAGGCCGCGACGACGAAAAGAAGGAGCGGCTGATCGCCGAGGTCAGCGAAGCGATTCATCGCGCCATCGATGCGCCGCTCGAATCGGTGCGCGTCATCATCGTCGAAATGCCGAAGGAGCACTTCGGCATTGGCGGGCAGAGCGCGAAAAAGCGCGGACGCTGATCACGAGGCGCCGCGTTGCGTGCGGCGCCCATTCCTCTCTTTTGCCGGACTCCTCCATGCAGACCCAACCTCAAGCCGCAAAGAGCATTGTTGCCAACGGCATACGCACCCATTACCACGACATGGGCGAAGGGCCCGTGGTCCTGCTGATTCACGGCTCGGGGCCCGGTGTCACGGCCTTTGCGAACTGGCGGCTCACCATGCCGGCGCTGGCGAAACGGTTTCGTGTGATCGCCCCCGACATGGTGGGCTTCGGCGACACGGAACGCCCGGCGGGCTACCGCTACTCGATGGAAAACTGGGTAGCACACCTGATCGGGCTGCTCGACGCATTGGGCGTGGAGCGCGCGCACGTGGTGGGCAACTCGTTCGGCGGCGCACTCGCGCTCGCCCTGACTGTCGAGGCACCCCAGCGCGTAGGCCGGCTCGTGCTGATGGGAAGCGCAGGCACGCCGTTTCGCATCACGGAGGGGCTGGATGCCGTGTGGGGCTATACCCCCTCGATTGAAAACATGCGCGCGCTACTCGACGTCTTCGCCTATGACCGGTCGCTCGTGAACGACGACCTGGCGAAGTTGCGCTACGAAGCGAGCGTACAGCCCGGTTATCAGGAGTCGTTCTCCAACATGTTCCCGGCGCCGCGCCAGCGGTGGGTGGATGCGCTCGCAAGCCCGGAGCAGGCAATTCGCGCCATTTCGCACGAAACGCTGATCGTTCACGGCCGCGAAGACAAGGTCATTCCGCTCACTTCTTCGCTGCGGCTCGCGGAGCTGATTCCCCGTGCGCAGCTTCACGTGTTCGGCCAATGCGGTCACTGGACGCAGATCGAGCACGCCGCACGCTTCAACCGCCTCGTGACGGAGCATTTCGGCGAAGCGAGCGCATCGCCTTCGGAGGCCGCGTAGTCGAAAGCCCGGAGCACAGTGGTGAGTAGCATCCGTAGTATTACGTATTACTAAATATAGACATAAGGAGACAGATGTGAAAGGCAATGGCATCCGTGTAGCGGTCGCGCTATGCATGGCGGTGTGGGCGGGCCGTTCGATGGCGACGGACGTATTCAACCTGGAAGGCTTCGGCCCTGTCTCGCGCGCCATGGGCGGAAGCGGCGTGGCATACAACGTGGGTCCGGCCGCGATGATGCTGAACCCGGCCACGCTCGGCCTGATGAGCGACGGGCGATATGTCGATCTGGGCCTCGACATCGTCACGACCGACATCAAGGCCACTAATACGGCCACCGGCGAAACAGCGACGTCGGGCAATCACGGCAATAACAACGGCCCGTATTTCGCGCCCGAGACGGCGTTCGTCTACCGCCACGGTCGCTATGCATTCGGCGTGGGCGCGTTTGCGGAAGGCGGGCTGGGCACCCAGTTCGGCGGCAGCAGTTTTCTGTCACGCACCACCACCAACGGCATCGATACCGGCTTCGACAATTTCTCGCGGCTGCTCGTATTGCGCATTCCGTTTGCCCTCTCGTATGACGTGACGGACAAACTGACGGTGGGCGGTTCGCTGGACGCGGTCTGGACCTCGCTGAACCTCGGCATGTTGCTGGACGCCTCGCAGATCGGCACGCTCGCGGCGCAGCGCCGTGCCTCGGGCACGCTGCTTCCCACACTGGCCAGCGTGCCCGGACTCTCGGGCGGCTACATTAATTTCTCGCACAACGGCATAGTGGGGGGCGGCGCCGACGCCTGGGGAATAGGCGGCAAGCTGGGCCTCACGTATCGGCTCACGCCGGACACCGTGCTGGGCATGGCATACAACTTCAAGACGCACGTGGGTGATCTGGGCGGCCATGCAACGTTGTCCGCCGTGAGTTCCGTTGCCGGGAATATTCCGCTCTCGGGCGAAGTAAGGGTCCACAACTTCGAGATGCCGGCGCAGTTCACGGCGGGCATCAGCCACCGCTTCAACGAGCACTGGAGCGTTTCGGCCGACTACCAGCGCGTGTTCCTCGCCAGTGTGATGAAGGACATCAACGTGACCTTCGTGCAGTCGGGCACCGGGGCGAACCTCAATCTGTCGTTGCCGCAGAATTATCGCGACATCAACGTGTTCGCGATTGGCGCGGAATACCGCTACAACGCGAGCCTCGCGTTCCGCGCGGGCTTCCACTACGCGCAGGAGGCCATTCCGAACAACACGCTGTTCGCGGTCATACCGGCCATTCCCACCACGAGCCTGACGGGCGGCGTCTCGTATGCGTTCGGCAAGAACGATCAGGTGGATTTCGCACTGTCGTATGCGTTGCAGAAGACCTTGACGAATGCGAGCCAGCCGAACACATCCGTGCCGATCAAGGTGACTCACTCGCAGCTCAACGCGGCAATGGCCTGGCAAAAGCGGTTCTGAAGCACGGCGCCGCCTCGTCCTACATGAGGCGGCGCTGTGCGCAATATCAGGCGCGGTCCACGGGAATGCCGTATTTGCGCAGGCGATAGGCGAGCTTCGGGCGGCTGATGCCGAGCACACGCGCAGCAAGCGAAAGATTGCCGTTCGCCTCCGCCACGGCCGCGCGCAGCATGGCGGCCTCCGTCTCGGGCAGTCCCGGACGGCTTGCGCCGGCCAGCGCGGGCGGCACAGCCTCGACCGGTTCGTTCAGAAGACCGATGTTGCCGCTGCGCTTCAGAATGAACGACGAGACGTCGATCTCCTCGCCCGTCGTGAAGAGATGGCACAGGTCGAGCGCGCCACCGTCTTCGGCCAGAATCACGGCGCGCTCGATCATGTTTTCGAGTTCGCGCACGTTGCCGGGCCAGTCGTAGTTGAAGAGGGCGTCCACCGCACGTTCGCGGAACCCCGTGATGTGCTTGTCGTGCTTCTTGGCAAGGCGCTGAAGAAACCAGTTCATCATCAGCGGAATGTCGTCGCGGCGGTCGCGCAGCGGCGGAACGTGAATCGGAAACACGTTCAGGCGGAAGAACAGGTCTTCGCGAAAGAGCCCGGCTTTCACGGCTTCCCGCAGATTGACGTTGGTTGCCGCCACCACTCTCACATCGATCTTGCGCGTGCGCGTGTCGCCCACGCGCTCCAGTTCACCTTGCTGGAGGGCGCGCAGCAGCTTGCCTTGTGCCGTGTAACTGAGCGTGCCGATTTCGTCGAGAAAGAGCGTGCCGCCGTTGGCCCGTTCAAAGCGGCCGGCGCGTGACGACGTTGCCCCGGTATAGCCGCCGCGCTCCACGCCGAAGAGTTCGGACTCCATGAGATGTTCGGGAATGGAGGCACAGTTCACGGCCACGAACGGCCCGTCGGCGCGCTTGCTGAGGTTGTGCAGGTTGTTGGCAAACACCTCCTTGCCGACGCCGCTTTCGCCGAGAAAGAGCACGGTGGCCTCCGTGGGCGCCACCTTGTTGACCATGTGGCACACCGTGTTGAAGCCGGCGGAAATGCCGACCACGCCAACGCTGTGTTCGGGCGCCTCGGCAATGCGTTCGGCAACGCGATTGGCGGTGGGCTGGGCGGCTTGCGGTTCCAGCGACCATTTCGCGAAGTCGCCGATCTGCAGGAAGCGCAGATCGTCCTGCGGGTCTTCCCAGTCTTCCACCGGCTTGCCCACCACGCGACATTTTGCGTGCCCCATGCCGCGGCATTCGATTTCGCGCCACAGAATAGGGCGCCCCATGAAGGCGCTCGTATAGCCGCAGGCGTAGCCGGTCAACATCCAGCAAACCGCTTCGTTGCCGATGCCATAACTTGCGATGTGCGTTTCAGCCTCGGCACAATCGATCAGATAGAAGTCGCCGAAGTAGTGCCCGCGTCCCACGTCGATATCGAGCGCGATGGGTTCGCAATGCACGATGCCTTCAAGCGAGACCAGTTGCGGGCCGGCGAGAAAATCGTCGTAGCTGTTCGACCCCGCGCGAACCTTGCGCGTCATCGCGGCGTCGCGTGTGCCCGCCTGATAGCCGATGCGGGTCACGAGACCGCGTGCGGTTTCCTTGCCGAGGCTCTCGATCAATTCCTGGCGCAGCGCCCCGAGCGAACTGATGTGCATGAGCATCATGCGCTGGTCGTCCAGCCAGATGCGGCCTTGCTGAGGCGCGAAACGCAGGCGTTTCGCGAGATCGTGAATAGCCGGAACGCGGACCTCTTTCGACCGCTTTCCGTCTGGTTTGCCGTTCGCGAAATGAGCGGACGGGTCCATTGGCGAGGCGGTATGACTGGCCCCGTGCGTGTGGCGTTTCGGCATGCTGGCTCGCTCGCTTCCGGATGGGCGTTCGATGCCGTGAAGCGTGGGCGGGCGATCGTCCGATCGCCCGCAGGCCGCGCCGGAAGCTGGGAATCGTGATGGGTGTGCTCAGGTTACGCTTCCCGGCTCGCCGTGGCGATTGGTGTAAATACGCGATTTACGCGATGGCGGCCGTCAGACGAAACGGTCGAAGTGGATCTGATCGAACGGCACGCGATGCCGCTGCATCAGCATCTCCTGCACGGCTTCGATCATGGGTGGCGGACCTGCGAAATAGAACGCGTACTGGTCCAACGGCAACGCGAGGGCGCGTTCCACTTCGGCATGAATGAAACCCGTTGCCCCAGCCCACGGCGGTTCCGGCTGCGGCGACGAGAGCACGACCGAGGCAGACAGACGTTCGTGCGCGAGTGCGTCGATCTCCGCCGCGGCACCCAGATCGGCCTGCGTGCGGGCCCCGTAGAAGAAATGCACGCGCGGCCCTTCCGGCTGCGCCAGGGCACCGCGCGCAACGGAGAGCATGGGCGCAAGTCCCGATCCGCCCGCAATGCAGACGATCTCGCGTGAGGCGTCGTCGCGCAGATGCGCATGACCGTAGGGGCCGTCGATCGTAATGGACTCGCCCGTCTTCAGCGCATCGAACAGGCTGTTGCTGCCGGCGCCGCCAGGCACGCGGCGAACGATGAACTGCCAGATGCCGTCCTCGTTCGGGAGATTGGACATCGAATAGGCGCGGGCGCCTTGCACGTGCGGCGGATAGAGCAGGGCGTATTGGCCCGCGCGGAACGATGCATCGCCGGGTGCGCGGAACGTGAACTCGCTCAGGTCGGGCGTGAGCACCCGGCTCGCCTCCAGCGTGGCTTCACGGCGAACCGGCGGCACGACGGGGCGATAACTCTCGTCGCAGCGCACGCGTATCGTGCAGTCGCCAAGCGGGCGCGACTGACAGGCGAGGCGCTTGCCGCGCTTGTGGTCGCGCTCCGTGAGGCCAGGCGCCTCTGGCCAGAGCGTTTCCATCGTTCCTGCGACGAGTTCGAAACGGCAGGCCCCGCAGCCACCCACACTGCATTCGTGCGGCAAGCCGACGTCGGCACGCAATGCACCGCGCAGCAAGGTGTCTTCGTCGGCGCCGACGCTGAACTGCGCGCCGCCTTCGATCGTGATGTGATGTTTCATCGATTGCTTCCGTTCGTTCGCGGCCGGCTTGCGCCGGCCTTCGCTCACAGACCCATCGCGCGTCTGAATTCACGCGTGGCGGCCTTCGCCGACGCGGCTGCATCCGGCGCATCGGGCAGGGCGGCACACCAGGCGTCGATGGCGTTGTCGGCGAGCGGCTCCCACTTGCTCACCCAGTTCGTCAGCACGGCGTGATTGCCGTCCTGCTCGAGTGCCATGCGCACGAGCGCGGTGGCCCAGCGTCGATGCCGTTGCGCGTCGAGGAGATGAGCATCCGTGATGAGTCCCAGCAGCGTGTCGCCGTTGTGACGCGCTGCGGTGCCTAATGCGCGCAGCACGGTTTCTTCCACCGCGGGGCGCACGACGAGACTCAGGGCAACGAAGTTTTCGGCCCAGTCCCACGCCGTGAGCGCTTCTTCCACCACCCTGCGCCACCCTTGCCATGCCGGGTCTTGCTCCCAGTAGCGCCGCTCTTCGGTGCCGAGGCCCACGTCGGTGAAGGTCTGCATGAGTTCCTTCGTCCGGTACGCCGTGTGCGTGAGCCAGCGCAGCGAGTCAGCGGTCTGGTAGGCGGCGCAGTTCGAGATGGTGGAGGCCGGCGCCATCTGCGTGAGATAGGCGGAGCCCATCTGCAGCGCGTGGAACAGGAAGCGCGCCGGCGTGTAGAGGCGGGCGAGCGTGCCGGCCCACGTCGGTGCGAGCATGGTGTCGTGCCCGCGTGCCGAGAACTGATCGAGCAGGCCGAACACATAGGTTTCCTGACCGTCCTGCAGCATGTTGTAGGTGCGGTAGACGATCTCGTCCGGGTCGCGGAACGCGTTCCAGTCGGCGTGCTTGAGCGGCGACGCGTTGCGGTACTGCTTGAACCATTGCGCCATGCCGAAGTTCGGGTCGAGTTCGAACGGCGCGTCGGGGTTGTCGGTCGTGTAGTGCAGATTGGTGGACACGATCTCGTACTCGCTCGGCTTGCGCCGGCGCGTAGCAAGGTGGCTCCACGTTTTCAGGGGTTTGAGAACTTCGGGTTGAGTCATGCTCGTCTCCGGTCAAAGCGTTTTTTCGTAATAGAAGCGCACGTAGTCGTCGGTCGTTTCGATGCGGCCGGAAAACGAGCTGAGGTTCACTTCGAGTTCGGACATCCTGAAGGGTCTGCCCAACGTCTCTTCGAGCGTCGCGCGGCGCAGAATCAGTTCGCCGTCCGCATAGATGCGAACGTAGGCGAGCTTGTCGTCCACGCAGATCGTTTTGTCGGGATTGTCTTCGTGCGCTGCCTCGATGACGCCGGTGGTAATGCTGCTTGCGCGCAGCACGGGGCCTACGCGGTTGTTGCGGTAGGCCTCGCCTGTGTTGTCGGTGGTCATGGGTGTTCCTTCGGAGTCAGGAATGAGCGAAGAGGGGCTCGACGCCCTCGACGGCCACGAAAACATCGTCGCCTTCGATCTTCACGGCGTATTCGGCGAGCCGGCAGTCGCCCGGGTTGATGCCCTTGCCGGTGTTGGCGTCGAAGGTCCATTGGTGGGCCCGGCACATCAGCACGCGGCCGTCGAACTTGCCTTCCACGAGCGGGATGTCCTGGTGCGGGCAAATGCCCTGGAACGCGCGCGGTTCGCCGCCTTCGGGGCGCACGAGCACGATCACGTGGCCGTCCACTTCCGCTTCGGTCATCTCGCCTTCCCAGAGGTCGTCGAGCGTGCAAACTTTCTGGAACGTCATGTCGGCCTCAGTTTTCGCAAAAGATGAATTCGAGCGTTTCCATGGGGCGAATGTCGGTCTCTTCGAGCTTCGCATCGCGGGGAAAGAACGCTTCGCTGCCCTGGCGGCGCACGCGCACCACCTTGTCGGGCTGGGGCGCAACACGCCGGCCCACGGAATGGTGTGCCGCCGCGGCGGCTACCTCGTCCATCGTATTGCCGGTATCCACGGCCACGAGTTGCAATACGAAGTCGTACTGAAAATTGGAAATCACAGGGAAAAGTGCCATGTCGTCCTCCATGAGTTGGCCGCTTCAGGCGGCTTTTTTCTGATAGCGCTGGTCGCGATACGCTTCGATCCACGCGTAGTGGTGTGCGTCGTCGCCGCTTTCGCCGGGTGCGAGGCCCATGTACTGGAGCGCGCCCATGAGGTTAGGCGGCTGGATGTGGCCCGCGAGGAAGCGATCGACAAGCGTCAGGTGATCGCGATAGCGCAGCGGGTCTTGCTGGAACACCCAGCGGTCGATCTCCGAATTGAAGTGATAGGTGCGGCCGTTGTAGTCGAGCGGATAGTCCTTCACGTTCCAGCCCTTGCCGGGAATCGCGCAGATGGGTAGCTGGCTCATGTTGCAGACGATGGGCAGCGTCTCGGGAACCGTGAGTTCGGGTTTGCCGGCGAGCAGGTTGTCGATGATGACGTCCCATGCCTTGCCGAACGTATCGTTCCAGCCCGGATACTTTTCTTCGAGCCAGTCGCGGCAGTCGGGCGTCATGCCGGCCGCGGGGTTCCACCAGACCGTGGGCCGCCAGAACCAGATGCCCATCTGGTAGGCGTGATGCTGGTAATCGAACTCGTTGATCATCTGGTCCCAGTACCAGGGGAGGTCGAGACCCAGGTCGATCAGCGTGCGTTCGAACTGCCCGACAATCCACTCGCGCATGAATTCCTTGAACGACTGCTTGCGGTGTTCGAGCGGCGTCGCGTAGTCCATGGACGAGCCCGTGAGCAGACAGAAAAGACGCCATGCGCGCGCGATCGCGATGTCCACGAGCTTTTGCGCTTCTTCCTTGCGGCCGTTGGCGATGAGGATCTGCAGCGCGGGGCCGCCAATCTGCGCGTGGCGCGACTCGTCGGTCTGGATGCTCGAGATCAGGCTCGCGAACGTGAAGTCGCCGGCTTCCGCGGCGTCCGCGGCGAGTCCGAGGAACTGCATGTTCGTGAAACCCGTTTCGAACGCGAAGGTCAGCATGACCGCGATTTCGATGGCGCTGCGCGACATGAACAGGTCGTCGAACGTATTGCGCGCGGCAATGGCGCCCCATTCGTTCGTGTGATAAGCCTTGTGCGCCCAGTCGAACTGGCGGTCTTTCGGGCAGTAATCGTGGGGGAAAAACAGCTGCAACTGGCCGTGACGGTTTTCGTCGAGCATGCCGAACGTCGCCATGTTGCGCATGCCGGGGGCACGGCCGAAACGCGCCATGCGGGCCTCCGCGCTCATGGCCGCGTACTCGCCAAGGGCGATGGCGCCGTAGTGCGCCTTCAGAATGGACAGCCAGCCGGGATCGGCGTCTTCGAACATGCGGCTGCGTTCGAGGGCCGCTTTCACTGAATAGGCGCCGGCGTCTTTTTCGCGCTGCACGCGCACGTATTCGGGATACGAGGTCTTGTACGGCTCGTCGTACGTTTCCCAGTCGGCCATCGGAATGCCCTGGGCGCCGGACATGATCTCGGGGAAGAGCTCGGACTCCGCGACGTAGGTCGGAGTCCAGTTGGTGGCACGGGCAATGTCGTACCAGGCCGCGCGTTCCAGTAACGCCATGGTGATGTCTCCTTGTTGGGATGGATGCGTTGTCCCGGAGCGGCACGCAGAGCACCGGGCGCAGCATCTCAGAGCAAGGGCAATACCAGTGAGGGCGATTTAGCCGATCGAATGAGGGAAAATCCCGAGATTTTTCGGGTAAACGGGCGGCCGATAGCGCCTCTTTGCGACTATGAGACACCCCTTTCGGGATCGCTACAGACGGATTTGATGAGGTGGTGAAACGCTGCTGTACGGTAAAGCGGAAGATATTTGATGAAGGGATGAATCTCGATATTTCTGTTTTAGGCACTCAAGACAGAAAGCCTCAGGCGAACGCGCGTCAGCATCGGCAAGGCATCGCTTCACTCGCTCTGCGCGGGCCGGCATTCAGCCTGATACCACCGGTCCACCAGCCGCTGCGCCGCCTGGAGGTCGTCCGGATAGTACGGATCCCACGCCCATGCCGGCCGGTAACCCGCTTCCTCCAGCGCCGCGAGTTCGCTCGCGTTGCGCTCGCGCGTGAGCGGCGCGTGGTTCCTGAGCGCGGTCAGGTCGCGGCATTGCGCGTCGCTCAAATGCCGTTGCGGCCCTGCCTGCATGCCGCTCACGGCGCAGCCTGCGAGCGAGAGCACCAGCACCGCGCCTATCGGCCAGCGTTTCGTGGGGTATTTCATGTTGCGACTCCCTTCGGTGAGGCGATAGTGTCGCGCATTGCGTGTTCCCGCGGCGCCAGACGGGCATCTGCGCGGTTGCCGCGAAGGGGGCGCTCTTGCGTGGCCCGGCATCGGCCGCCGCCCGGATCGCCTTGAACGCGTCACGACGGCCAGCACGGGCGAACGCGGCGCGGCTGAATAGGGCCATATTCATCAGATGACCATGGCGGCGTCTGATGTTGTGCCTTCTGAACGTCGCCATCTGTCTGTGGCCGCCGCATACGAATTTCCCGCACAAATAGCGGCAAATCGCGGGGACGAAGCCAAAACAACGTAAGCGGCCGCCAAGCTGATTCCAGGGTTAACACGATAAAAAACATCAGATGTCTGATGTATAGTCGGTTCATCAAGATATTCGAGCAACCTCATGCGACTGAGCGTCGAGCACTCCATGCGCGACAAGATCCAGGAATCGTTGATGGCCATGATCCGGGAGCGTTCGCTCAAGCCCGGCGATCAGATTCCCACGGAGATGGAGCTGTGCGAACTGCTCGGTGTCGGCCGTTCGAGCCTGCGCGAAGCCGTGGCTCAAATGATTTCGCATGGGCTGCTGTCGCGCGTGCAGGGCAGGGGCACCTTCGTCAGGCAGATTTCGCTGAAGCTGCAGGGCGGGCTGGACGACCTCATGTCGGTGACGGACATGATCCGCAGCGTCGGCGCCGTGCCGGCCACGCGGCGGCTGCAGATCGATGACATCGAGGCGAACGAGAGCCTGGCGGCAAAGCTGCGCATCGAGATCGGCGCACCGTGCGTGCGTATCGAACGCGTGCGTTGCGCGGACGACGCGATCGCGGCCTACTGCATCGACACCGTGCCGAAGGCGATCTTCGATGCGGCGGGCGGGCGCATCGGCGAGTCGCTGTTCGCCATGTTCGGCCGGATCGGACGGCGGCTCTCGCATACGCACACGTCGATCCAGCCGACCATTCTGACGCCGCGCGATCTGCCGGAACTAGGCGACGGTTTCGGCCTGTTCCTGCTGCTGGACGAAGTGGATTTCGACGAAAGCGGCGAGCCGATCTGCTACAGCAACGACTACTACAACACGAGCATCTTCAAGTTCGATCTGGTTCGCAAGAAACGGTAAGGCCGGTTCGAATGCGGAGGAGACAGACATGGAATTTGAGGCACTCAGCTCTGCGGAGCTGTCGACGTACCTGCGTGGCGTTCCATCGTTGTATTCGCTCTTGAACGAGCCTGACGAACTCGACATCACCGAAGTCGGCGACGGCAATCTGAACTACGTCTACTTCGCGACCAACACGCGCGCGCCGGATCGCAGTGTGGTCGTCAAACAGGCGCCGCCGTTCCTGCGGCTCGTCGGCAAGACGTGGCCGCTGACACGCCACCGCATGGAGCGCGAAGTCGCCGCGCTGCGACGCTTCGGCGCGCTGTGCCCGGCGCACGTGCCGCGCGTCTATCACGCGGACAGCGAGCTGTTCCTCGTGGTGATGCAGCGACTGTCGTCGCACCGCATCCTGCGGCAGGGGCTGATGGACGGCGTCGTCTATCCGCGCCTCGCCGGCCATCTTTCGACGTATCTCGCGCATACGCTGTTCTACGGCTCCGACCTGTACCTCGCGTCCGACGTGAAAAAGCAGGCCGTGAGTGCTGCAGTCAACACGGAGCTGTGCCGCATTACCGAGGACCTCGTCTTCACCTGGCCGTTCGAGGACCATCCGTCGAACGTGTACAGCCCGGCGTTTGCACGCGCCGAGATCGAGCGGCTGTGGCAGTCGCCGGCGCTGCGCGTGGCGGTGGGCGAGATGAAATGGTCGTTCATGAACGACGCCGAGACGCTGCTGCACGGCGATCTGCACACCGGCTCGATCATGGTCAACGAAGACGAGACCTACGTGATCGATCCGGAATTCGCCTTCTATGGGCCGATGGGTTTTGATATCGGCGCTGTGCTCGCGAACCTGCTGCTCGCCTGGTTCTCGCGCGCATGGCACGACCGCCACGCTGAGCCGTCCCGCGACGCGCCGTCGTACGGCGACTGGCTGCTCGCGCAGGCCGCCGCCATCTGGAATGGTTTCGCAAGCGAGTTCGCCACGCTGTGGCGCGAACACGAGAGCCGCCGCGGCAGCCACTTCATCGGCGGCGATCGCGGCGGGGCCTGTGCCGAAGCGTTTCGCGCGCGCTTCATCGAGCGGCTCTTCGAGCAGTCGCTCGGCTTCGCGGGCTGCAAGATGATCCGGCGCATCGTGGGCATGGCGAAGGTTGCGGACATTACGAGCATCGCCGACAACGCGTTGCGCGCCACCGTCGAAGTGCGTGCGCTGCGCTGCGCCGAACAACTGCTGCTGCGGCGCCGTCAATTGCGCAGCATCGAAGACGTCGTCGCGCTCGCGCGCGACATCGCCTCAACCCGCCCGGCGCTCGCATGAACGCGGCGGCCCGGGCCTGCATTGACCTTTTTGTTCTGGAGTTTTCATGGTTTCGCCGTCGCCTCTCGTGAACCTGCCCGCTACCCTGACCTGGGCGGACGATCAGCTACGGATCCTGGATCAGACTCGCCTGCCGCAGGAAGCGGTGGTCGAGACGCTGACGAGCGCCCACGAAGTGTGGCGCGCGATTCACGAACTGCGCGTGCGCGGCGCACCGGCGATCGGCGTGGCCGCGGCATACGGGCTGTGCGTCGCCGTGCAGGCGTCGCGGCACTTGCCGCTCGACGCGTTCCGCGCGGCGCTCGCGGAACAGGCTGCCTATCTGGACAGCGCGCGGCCCACCGCCGTCAACCTGAGCTGGAGCCTCAAACGGATGCTGCGCGCGGCCGAGTGCGCAAACGCCACGGACACAGCCGGCCTCTATCGCGCGCTCGTCGACGAAGCGCAGGCGATCCATCGCGAAGACCAGCGGCTGTGCGCAGGCATCGGCCAGCACGGCGCGCCGCTCATCCGCGAGGGCAGCGGGGTGCTCACGCACTGCAACGCCGGCGCGCTGGCCACCACGGGCATCGGCACCGCGACCGCGCCGATCTACGAGGCGCAGCGCAACGGCGTCGCGTTTCGCGTGTATGCCGACGAGACGCGGCCGCTTCTGCAGGGCGCGCGCCTCACGGCTTACGAGCTGCAGCGCGCGGGCGTCGACGTGACGCTCGTCACCGACAGCATGGCGGCCTCGCTGATGGCGCGCGGCCAGATCGACGTCGTGATCGTGGGCACCGACCGCGTTGCCGCGAACGGCGACTTCGCGAACAAGATCGGCACGCTCAATCTCGCCATCGTGGCGCGCTACTTCGGCGTGGATTTCTACGTGGCGTGCCCGTCGTCCACGCTCGATCTGGATACGCCGGACGGCCGCGGCATCGTGATCGAAGAGCGCGGCGCGAGCGAGGTCACGCACCTCGGCGGCCGCATGATCGCGCCCGAAGGCATCAAGGTTTTCAATCCCGCGTTCGATGTGACGCCGCACGATCTCGTGACCGGCTACATCACCGAGGCAGGCATCATCGGCTCGCCGTACGAGGCGAATCTTGCGGCGCGGTTCGGGCGGGCAGCATGACGGGCGCATCCCCCCTCCGTCCCGACGAGGCCGCGCTGCGCGAGGCCATCGTGCACACCGCGCGCGAAATGGAGCGGCTCGGCATCAACCAGGGCACCTCGGGCAACGTCAGCGCACGCTGCGCGGACGGCCTGCTGATTACGCCGAGCGGCGTACCGGCCACGGCGCTTCATGAGGACGCCATCGTCTGGCTGCCGCTCGACGTCGCCGCCGATGCGCCGGTACTGAACGAACGCAAGCCGTCGAGCGAGTGGCGCATGCATCGCGACATCCTGCGTGCGCGGCCCGAACTGAACGCGGTCGTGCACACCCATTCGGTGGCCGCGACCGCGATGGCGATCCACCGTCGCGACATCCCCGCGCATCACTACATGGTGGCGGTAGCCGGCGGCAATTCGATCCGCTGCGCGCCGTACGCAACGTTCGGCTCGCAGGCGCTCTCGGACTATGCGGTGGCCGCGTTGCAAGACCGCTATGCCTGCCTGCTCGCGCATCACGGCGTGATCGCGGCGAGCGCGACGCTCTCGCGCGCGCTGTGGATCGCCAACGAAGTGGAAGTGCTGGCGAAGCAGTATCTGCTCGCGAGCCAGCTGGGTACGCCGCCGCTCCTGAGCGACGACGAGATGGCAGAAGTGGTGGAGAAGTTCAGGAACTACGGCATGCGCGGCACGTCCGGCAACGGCGCGCACTGAGTCCGGCAGGCCGTGGCACGGCGTTGGCAAGACACGCGTGGCCGGATCACCGGCCACGCGAATACAACTTCAACGATGGAGACACACATGGCCTGGAACGCAGGAAGATTCGACCGTTGGTCCCTGTTCGGCACGTCGGCAGGCGCCGCGTTGCTGTGCGCGGCAGCCGCGCTGGCGGGCTGCTCGAAGAGCGAATCGCCGTCCGCCGCGGGCACGGCGAGCGATGCGGGCGCGAGCGCACCGGCCGTCGCGGCGGCGTCCGGTGCGGGCGGTGGCGGCAAGACCAAGATCGGCTTCTCGGTCTCGACGCTGAACAACGCGTTCTTCGTCGGCCTGAAGCTGGGTGTCGAGAAGGGCGCGCAGCAGCAGGGCTTCGACCTCGTTCAGACCAACGCCAATGGCGACGCCCAGCAGCAGGTGAACGACGCCATCAACCTGCTGAGCCAGGGCGTGAGCGCACTCGTGCTCAACCCGATCGACTCGAAGGCGATCATTCCGGCCGTGCAGAAAGCCAACCAGATGGGCGTGCCGGTGTTCACGCTCGACCGCGGCTCGGACGGCGGCAAGGTCACCTCATTCGTCGCGTCGGACAACGTCGCGCTCGGCCGCACCGGGGCGAAGTGGATCGCCGACCAGTTGAAGGCGCGCTACGGCTCGCCGAAGGGCAACGTGGTGGACCTGATCGGCCTCGTAGGTACGACGGCGGCCACCGACCGCGAAAAGGGCTTTAGCGACGAGATCGCGAAGTATCCGGACATCAAGGTCGTGGCCCGCCAGGAAGGCGCGTTCGATCAGGAGAAGTCGCTGAACGCGATGACCGACATCCTGCAGAAATTCCCGCAGATCGACGCCGTGTTCGGCGCCAACGACGACAACACCGTCGGCGCCGAAAAAGCCATCGACAACGCTGGCCGCTACAAGCCGCTCGGCGACCGCCAGCACATCCTCGTGATCGGCGCGGACGGCACGGCGCAGGCGCTGTCGGCCATTCGCGCGGGCAAGCAGGATGCGACCATTTCGCAGAACCCGATCCAGATGGCGGCGAAGTCGCTCAGCTTCATTGCCGACTACATCGCGAAGAAGCCGGTGCCGGCAACTTACGCGTGGCCCACGCTCCTCATCGACAAGTCGAACATCGACTCCGACGCGGTGAAGAACTACGGGTTGTGGTCCGAGCAGGTCAGCCAGTAGCCGCACGCCGGCGCAGGTCGCCGCAACAGGTGCGCCGCGCGGGCGGCGGCGCACCGCTCACTGCAGGACGCAAGCATCCATGCACGACGCAACGAGTTCGCAGCACCAGCATGCCGCCTTCGCGCCGCCGCGGGGCGAAAGCGGTGTGCCGCTGCTGCACATGGAAGGCATCGTCAAGAGCTTTCCGGGTGTGAAGGCGCTGCGCGGCGTGAGCCTCACGCTGCACGCAGGCGAGGTGATGGCGATCGTCGGCGAGAACGGCGCCGGCAAGTCGTCGCTGATCAAGACGCTTTCAGGTGCCTACGAGCCCGACGAGGGCACCATCGAGATCAACGGCGCGCCGCTCGCGCGCGGCACCCACGCGGCCATCGACGCGGGCGTCGCGGTGATCTACCAGGAGCTTTCGCTGATCAACGACATGACGGTCGCGGAGAACCTGTTCCTCGGCCGCATGCCGGCGCGCCGCGGCTTCGTGCTGCGCCGCGAGGCCGACGACCTCGCGCGGCGGGCGCTCGCACAGGTGGGGCTCGGCGGCGTGTCGCCTTCCATGCGCCTTGGCGACCTGCCGCTCAACAAGCGGCAACTCGTGGAGGTGGCGAAGGCGCTCGCGCGCAACGCACGCATTCTCGTCATGGACGAGCCCACGGCGGCGCTCCAGCACGACGACATCGCGAACCTCTACGGCGTGGTGCGACGGCTGCGCGGGGAGGGCATGGGCATCATCTTCATCTCGCACCACCTCGAGGAAGTGTTCGAACTGGCGGATTCGGCGGTGGTGATGCGTGACGGCAAGACGGTGGACTGGCGACCCATGCCCCAGTGGACCGAGCAGGACCTCGTGCAGGCGATGGTGGCCCGCACGCTCGATTCGTTCTACCCGTGGGAGCCGCGCGAATATGGGCCCATCGCGCTCGAGGTGCGCAACCTCGCGAGTCCGCCCGTGGTGCGCGAGGCGAGCTTCAGCGTGCGCGCGGGCGAGATCGTCGGCATTGCGGGCATTGCGGGCGCGGGACGCACCGAACTGCTGAAGGCGATCTTCGGCGCGCAGAAGGTGACGCGCGGCGAGATTGTGGTTCGCGGCGACAGAGTATCCCTGCGTTCGCCCACCGACGGCGTTGCCGCCGGGCTCGTCTACACGGCGGAAGACCGCAAGCTCGAAGGTCTCGTACTCGACGCGAGCATCGAGGAAAACGTGGCGCTCTCCAGCCTCAAGTCGCTCGCGACAAGCGGCTTCGTGCGCAGCGCGCGCAAGCGCCGGCTCGCGCAGGAGGCGAGTGCGCGCTTCGCGGTGCGCGCGCCTTCGGTGACGGCGATCACGGGCAACCTCTCGGGCGGCAACCAGCAGAAAGTGATTCTCGGCCGCGCGAGCGCGACGCAGCCCGCCGTCATCATGCTGGACGAGCCGACGCGCGGCATCGATATCGGCGCGAAGACCGAGATCTACACGCACATGGTGGCAATGGCGCGCGCGGGCGCGGCCGTGCTGATGGTGAGTTCGGAACTGCCCGAACTGCTCGGCATGTCGGACCGCGTGCTGGTGATGTACCGCGGCAGGATCGTGACCGAACTGGCGCGCGATGAGGCCGATTCGGAGAAGGTCATCCAATGGGCGACGACAGGAGTAGGCGCATGAATTCCACGGCAGCCAGCGAGACCGACGAACACCGTCTGTCGAGCCGCTTGATGAGGAAGCTTCGGCAGCAACTTCGCAGCGGCCTCGGCCCGCTGTGTGCCGCGCTCGCGATCATCTGCATCGCGCTCTCGTTCGCTTCGCCCGAGTTTCTCACCACGAGCACGCTCACCAACATCATGGTGCAGGTGTCGGTGGTGGGCATCGCGGCAGTAGGGGGCACGTTCGTGATCATCACGTCGGGCATCGATTTATCGGTCGGCTCGCTCGTCGCGCTGTCGGGCATGGTGGCGGCCACCCTGATGGCGGGCGCGGTGCCCGGCAACCTCGGGCTCGGCGTCGCGGGCCTCGCGGTGGCCATTGCGGTGGGCGCAGGCGTCGGCATGATCAACGGCTTCGCCGTGGCGTGGCTGCGGCTCGTGCCGTTCATCGTCACGCTCGCGATGATGGCCATGGCGCGCGGCCTCACGCTGGCCATCTCCGACGGGCGCACCAAGTTCGACTTCCCGAACGCGTTCACGGTGTTCGGCGCGAAGTCGATCGCGGGGCTGCCCATGCCGATGATCGTCATGCTGATCGTGTTTCTCGTCGGTCACGTGCTGTTGCGCAAGACCACGTTCGGGCATCAGGTGTTCGCGGTGGGCGGCAATCGCGAGGCCGCGCGGCTTGCCGGCATCCCGGTGCAACGCGTGATGTTCCTGACCTACGTGCTGGCGGGCGTGACCGCCGCGATCGCGGGCATCGTGCTGGCCGGGCGCCTGAATTCCGCGTTGCCGTCGGCGGCCAACGGTCTCGAGCTGCAGGTGATTGCCGGCGTGGTGATCGGCGGCACGTCGCTCGCGGGCGGGCGCGGCTCGATTGTCGGCACCTTTATTGGCGTCGTGCTGATCGGCGTGATCAACGTGGGGTTGTCGCTGCTCGGCGTCAATCCCTTCTGGACGCAGTTCATTCAGGGCGGCGTGATTTTCGCCGCCGTCATGCTCGACGTGGTCGGCCAGCGACGCAAGCACTAGGCGCCGGCGCTCATCGATCGTGCAGGTATCGCTCTCAAGGAGATACGCGTGAAGAAGATCATCAACCAGCCGGACCAGTTCGTCGACGAAGTGATCGACTCGTTGCTCATGGCCCATCCGGGCTGGATCAAGGCCGCCACGGCCGACCGCCGCGCGCTCGTGCGCGCCGACGCGCCGAAGCGGGGGCGGGTAGGGATCGTGACGGGCGGCGGGTCGGGCCACATGCCGGGCTTTCTCGGCTATGTCGGCGAGGGGCTGTGCAGCGGCGTGGCGGTGGGCAACGTGTTTTCGTCGCCCTCGGCCGAGCAGATCTTCGAAGCGACGAAAGCCGTCGACGGCGGCGCCGGCGTGCTGTACGTGTACGGCAACTACGGCGGCGACGTGTTCAACTTCGACCTTGCGGCCGATCTCGCCGAGCCCGAGGGCATCGAGATCAAAACCGTGCTGCTGACCGACGATGTGGCTTCCGCGCCGGCCGGGCGCAGCAGCGAGCGCCGCGGCGTGGCCGGCATGGTGTTCGCGTTCAAGTGCGCAGGCGCGGCCGCGGAGCGCGGCGATTCGCTGGAAGAGGTCGCGCGCATTACCGCGAAGGCGAACAACCACTGCCGCACGATGGGCGTGGGCCTGTCGCCCACGATCCTGCCCGCGGCGGGCAAGCCGACCTTCACGCTGCCCGAAGGCGAGATGGAGATCGGCATCGGCATCCACGGTGAGCCCGGCACGCATCGCGGCGCGCTGGAGAGCGCGGACGCGATCGCCGACCGCCTGATGGGCGAGATCCTCGCCGACCTGAAGGCGCCGCAGGGCGCCCGCATCGCCGTGCTCGTCAACGGGCTGGGCGCCACGCCGCTCGAAGAACTGTACGTGCTGTACCGGCGCGTTGCGAAACTCACGACGGACGCGGGGCTTGGGATCGCGCGCGCGTATGTCGGCGAGTACGTGACGAGCCTCGAGATGGCAGGCGCGTCGATCACGGTCATGCTGCTCGACGACGAACTCGAGGCGCTGCTGGCGGCGCCAGCACGCTCGCCGTTGTTCCACGCGTGGGACAGCGTGGCAACGGGCCCGGTAAGGAGAACGGCATGAGCGTTTCCGCCAATCAGGTGCGCGACGTGGTGAGCCGCGCGCTGACCACGTTGCAGGCACACGCCGACGAGCTGCGCAGCCTCGACGCTGCGCTTGGCGACGGCGATCTGGGCATCACGGTCCAGTCGGGATCGAAGGCGGTGATCGCCGCCTGGGCCGCGCTGCCCGCAGAAGCGGCGGTGAGCGACCTGCTGCTGGCCGCGGGCAAGGCGTTTTCCACCGCCAATCCGTCCACCTTTGCCGCGCTGGTGGGCGGCGGGCTGCTCGCGGCGGCGAAAACCGTGACCGGCAAAACGGAGGCCGGCAAGGTCGATAAGGTCGATAAGGCCGACGTGCTGGCTATCGGCCGCGCGGTAGCAGGACGGATTGCCGAACGCGGCAAGAGCCAGCTGGGCGACAAGACCGTACTGGACGCGCTCGTGCCGAGTCTCGACGTGCTTGACGCTGGCGAAGGCGAAGCGCCGCAATTGCTCGCCGCGATGATCGCGACGGCGCACGAGCGAATCGACGCAACGGCCGGACAGCAATCGCGCAAAGGCCGGGCTGCCTGGGTTCAGGAGCGCAGCGTCGGGCATCCTGATCCGGGGGCGACTGCGTATCTGCGGTTTCTGGAGTGTCTTCGGGATGCGTGGTGAGAAAGATGGTGCGGCCCGGCGGTTGTGGCCGGGCCGCGTATGTTTAACCGCCTTAAAAATGTCGATAATTTATCTTATGTAAATTCAATGACCGGGAACGAGAAACCCTCACCTCCGGTCCATCCGACGTCCTGCATATCCCACGTCCTGCGTTCCCTGCACCTAACCCCAGCCTGCCTCATCCATACCGCCGCAGCTTCAAAAACGCCTCCGCCGCCATTACGGCATCGTTGAGCGCATCGTGCGCGTTGCGCATGGGAAGCCCTAGCGCATCCATCATGGTCGCAAGGCGCAGGTCGATGTCCGGCGCGCCTTGCTGGCGCCATGGCGGCAGTCGGCGAAACATGTAGTCGTAGAACATGGCCGACACCTCGATCCTGCGCTGCGGCAGACCAATGCCCAGCATGGGCACCGCCACCCGGTCGAGCATCGCCAGATCGAATTCGAGGTAATAACCCACGAGAGGCCGGCTGCCGATGAAACGCAGCAGCGCTGCCAGCGCCTGCGCAACCGGCACGCCATCGGCCAGGTCTCTGGAACGCAAGCGGTGCACGCATACGCTGTCACGCGAAACGTCCCGTGTGGGGCGGATCAGCATCTCGAATCGCTGGCTGGTCAGGATCACGTCGCCGACAATGCGGACCGCCGCGATCGAAATGATTTCGTCCGCGCGCCTGTCCAGCCCGGTTGTTTCGCAGTCCAGCGCAACATATTCGTCAGGTGGCGGCGGTTCGAACATGAAGCGGTAGGCCGGATCCCTCAGCCGACGCGCAAGCCATTGCCGGCGCAGCGGCTGCAGCCAGGCACTGGATGCGAGCGTCACGCCCCTGCTCCGCTCACAGGAACTCGGTCCGGAAGCGCTGCCGCAGCAGCGTCCTGAACCGCTTCACCACGCCGAGCGCGTCCTTGAGCAGGTCGCGCTCCAGCGACGACAGATGCCCAACCTGCACTTCGCCCGACACGGGCCTGTGCGCGTCGATTTCCGCGAGACCGGCCTTCAGGCGCAGCCCCATCAGAAAATGCAGGCTTTCCGTCAGTTCCGAAGCCATATCCGCGCTCACGGCGTCATGAGCGATCAAGGCGTCGAGCCGTTGCACCGTACCGGTCTCGCGCGTGACCCGGTACGCGAGCGCGAGGCTGCGCACGCCGTGCACGATCGGGAAGATGCCTTCCTTCTTGATGTCCAGCCCGCGGTCGGCATCGGCGAGGGTGAGCAGCCGGTTCCACCATCCCTGCGTGTTGCCGAACGCTTCGGTTGCCGACGCAAACCGCGCGAGCATGACTTCGCTGTCCAGTGCGAACTCGATCAGCGACGCCCGCAACTGGTCCAGCAGCGCGGCGTCTCCGCACACGGCACGCGCGTCGAAAAAAATGGCGAGGTTCATCAATCCTTCGGCATCCGGAGCGATGAGCCACTCGCGGATGCGCCGGCCGAACGCACTCACCGGCATGCACCAGTCGGGCCGGCTCAACATGATGCCGCCCGGGCACGGCGGATAACCGAACGCGGCGAGCGCATCGGAAAACCGCGCGACGATCGCGTTCAGGTCCGCGGGCGGGCTGTATCCATCGCGCAGCACCAGAGCGTTGTCCTGATCGGTCTTGAGCAACTGCTCGCCGCGCCCTTCGCTGCCCATGACGAACAGGCAACTGTTCGCGACGAGGTCCGGCGGCGCAATCATCTTCCACGCGCGTTCGAACAGGCGCCCGTTCACCTCCTGCACCTGGCGCGCAATCAATTCCACGCGCGAGCCGCCCCGAAACAGCAGCGACACCATGCGCGTGACGCTCGACGCCGCCTGGGCAAGCGCGTCCAGATCGCGCGCTATGTCGATCTGCTCGGCCAGCAGGAACGAATGGTTGGCGAGAAAGCTGAAGACGTCGAGCGATTCGAGCAGACCCACCACGTCGTTGTCTCGCATGACGACGAGACGATGAACGCGGTGGCGCAGCATGGTGGTGAGCGCGTCGCCGATCTGCGAGGAAACCGGCACGGCGACGAGCGTGAATTCGCTCATCCTGCCCACAGGCAAGCGGTCCAGCGGCGTGCCGTCGAGAATCGCCCGTTGCAGCGACGTGCGCGTGAAGATGCCGAGCCGCGGCGGCGCGGTGGTGTCGTCGCGCACCAGCACGCTCGACACGTTGTGCTCCTGAAAAAGCCGGACGACGGAGACCACGTCCGCACCCGCGTCGACAAAATGCGCCGGCCGGATGAACGCGGCGTCGACGCGAGCCAGCAGCAGCGACTGCATCTCCTCCTGGCTGCGCCGCTGCGCGATGACACCGAGCTTCCTGCCGATATCCGAGAAAAGCAGCGCGCCAAAACCGGTGTTGGACGCAATCAGGTCCTTTACCGTCTGGCGTGCGAGGCGGTACGCGAGCACCTCTTCGGTCGCGACGAAGCGGCTGCCCGACTTGCCGGCCACGAGGGCGCGTCCGTCGAAGCAGTCGTCCGGCCCGTAGGTCGCCACGACCTCCTCGCCTTCGTACTGCGTGACGCACCCTTTGGTTACGACGAAGAGATACGCGGGCGTGGCGCCCGCTTCGAGAATGGCTTCGTTTTCCGCGTAATACGCGATATCGACGTTATCGCGCACGAGGCGCCGTTCGCCCTCGTTCAGGCAATCGAACGGCGAAGCGGCGAAATTGAAGGCGTTCGGCATGGATGCCTGTCCAGACGAAAAGCGTGCGGACCGCCTTCAAACAACTCATGCGGTCCGCACGCCTCTACCGTTGCAGCAATGCTCTGCGGCAATACGCTTAGTGGCCGGAGGCGCGCGCGGCACCCAGCCCGGTTTCCGAGCGTACCTGCTGAATGGCGAACGACTCGCGCTCGCGCTTTGCCCGCTCGCTGCGGTCGAGCACGGAGAAGAGCCACACGCCCACGAAGCCGATGGTCATCGAGAAGAGTGCCGGCGACGTGTACGGGAACCACGCCGAACCCTTCGGATAACCCAGCGTGGCTTCCCACACCGAAGGCGACACGATGGTCAGACCCACCGACGAAATCAGCCCGAGGAACCCGCCGATCACCGCGCCGCGCGTGGTGCAGCCCTTCCAGAGCATGGAGAGGAACAGCACGGGGAAATTGGCCGAGGCCGCGACAGCGAACGCGAGCGACACCATGAACGCGATGTTCTGCTTCTCGAACGCGATGCCGAGCACGACGGCCACGATGCCGAGCACTACGGTCGTTACGCGCGACACGCGCAGTTCGTCGGCGCTGTCCGCCTTGCCGCCGCGGAAGACGGTGGCGTACAGGTCATGCGAGACCGCAGACGCACCCGAAAGCGTGAGACCCGCGACGACCGCAAGAATGGTCGCGAACGCCACAGCGGAGATGAACCCGTAGAAGACGTTGCCGCCCACGGACTTCGCCACGAGCACGGCCGCCATGTTGGCCGTACCGGCCCCGCCCTTGATCACGCCCTTCGCGACGTCGGCCAGTTCCGGATTGGTGAGCACCAGCGTGATCGCACCGAAGCCGATGATGAAGATGAGGATGTAGAAGTAGCCGATCCACGTCGTGGCCCACAGCACCGACTTGCGTGCCTCCTTCGCGTCCGGCACGGTGAAGAAGCGCATCAGGATGTGCGGCAGACCTGCCGTGCCGAACATCAGCGCCATGCCGAACGAGATGGCCGAGATGGGGTCTTTGATGAAGCCGCCGGGGCCCATCACGGAGCGTCCGATCTTCGCCGCTTCTTCAGGCGACTTGCCCGCCGCCGAGGCGATAGCCGTCTTCACCTCGACGCCCTTTGCGAACAGCGCTTCGGGGCTGAAGCCGTACTGCGACATGACCATGATGGCCATGAACGTGACGCCGGCCAGCAGCAGACAGGCCTTGATGATCTGCACCCACGTGGTCGCCGTCATGCCGCCGAACAGCACATAGACCATCATGAGACCGCCGACGATCACGACCGCCACCCAGTAGTCGAGCCCGAACAGCAGCTTGATGAGCTGCCCCGCGCCAACCATCTGCGCGATCAGGTAGAACGCGACCACCACGAGCGTGCCGATAGCGGCGAACGTGCGGATGGGGCCCTGCGCGAAGCGGTAGCCGGCCACGTCGGCGAAGGTGAATCGCCCCAGGTTGCGCAGGCGTTCGGCCATCAGAAACGTGATGACGGGCCAGCCCACCAGGAACCCGATCGAGTAGATGAGCCCGTCGTAGCCACTCGTCATCACCGCGGCGGAAATGCCCAGAAAGGAGGCCGCGGACATGTAGTCGCCCGCAATGGCAAGACCGTTCTGGAAGCCGGTGATGCCGCCGCCCGCCGTATAGAAGTCGGCGGCCGAGCGCGTGCGTGAAGCGGCCCACTTCGTGATCCAGAGCGTGCCGGATACGAAGAGCGCAAAGAGAACGATGGCCGTCGTGTTGGTGGCCTGCCTCGTGGTTTGTCCGACGTCGCCGCCTGCAGCCAGCGCCACGCCCGTCCACGAAAGGGCCGCGAACGCGGCAAGGCTGATGAGATGTTTCCTGTTCATTTCGCAACGTCCCTGAGAATGTCCTGCGTCATGCGGTCGTATTCGCTGTTGGCCCGGCGCACGTAGATGCCGGTGATGACGACCGTAAAGACGATCAGTGCCACGCCGACGGGGATGCCAACCGTCGTGACGCCGGTGCCGATGGGGCGTGCGAGGAACGACTTGTCGAACGCGATAAGGGCGATGTAGCCGTAGTAGACGAGCAGCATCAGGGTGATCAGCAGCAGCCCGAGGCCGTTACGCCTTCGTTTCAGTTCGGCGTACCCGGGGTGCGCCTGGATCTTTGCGATCAGGGGATCGTCCATTTGAGGTCTCCTCGATTGTTCTGCATGGGACGCCTCATTCTCGCCACGGATGCTGACTGACTTCTTACGCGGCAGGCGGAAATCCTTGCTTCGCGCGCCGTGGTTTTCCCTGGGCTGAGGCTATTTTCGGCATGCGCGCGCAATAGGAAATGCATGCCGGAATCACGCCGGCATGCCGCGGTGGTTCGTCAGGTTCCGTGAGGTTCGTCAGGTTCGGCGGTCAGCTGAGCGGCCCTGCGCAGCCGATGGCGTGCCGCCGCGCGATCTCGTCGAGTTGCGCCCGCCACTCGGCCACCTGCCCGGCATCGTGCAAATCTTCAAGATCGCGCAGCAGCGCGGCGACTCGCGGTTCGTACGCGTCCACGCCCGACCTCGTCAACGCGTGCAGCAACGGGCCGTCCTGACCCGCCGTGTAGTAGCCGATCCCAAGACCTTCCAACGCGCAGCTGTAGTACTCGTCGTTGATGAGCACCCCGATGGCGCATCGGTGTCCGTAGCGGCCCCGAAGTCGGCAACTGCCGCTTTCGTCCTCGGAAATGGCCCCTTGCGTCAGCAGATGCGACTGCACCGTCGTGAAAATTTCGTTGAGCCCTTTCATCGCCGGCCACCCCAGGCCATCATGCGGTTCGTTGCAGGTCGTTCCAGGCTTCGTGCGAGCGCTGCTTGCGCCGCCAATCTCAGCCTCTCTGCTTTTTTATCGTCAAATAGAACGACCGGCCGCATCCTGACAAACCCTGTTTCGCCGTGGTGTGACGCTCGCTTGTGCGCTTTCCACGCTATCAGCGCCTTCAGCGCCCCCTGCCGCCCTCCCCGCGCGGCTTGGCCGCCGCGAGCGTATGGCCGACCGGTAACGACCTCCAGCGTTTTCGCGTGGTGAAGGCGTAGGACGGATGCAGGACGAGAGCACGCCGGCCTTCGGCGAAGGCGGCCAGCTTGGCGCACACGCGCGCATTCACGCTTTGCGCCGGGAAATTGCCCTGCGCATCGGCTTCGCCTGCCGGTAAGCCCGTCAGCAGGCCGATCGCTTCATCCACCGTTGCAATCGCGTAGATGTGGAACTGCCCCGCGGCCGCGGCTTCCACCACGTCCTCGCGCAGCATCAGGTGCTTCACGTTGGCCTGCGGGATGATCACGCCCTGCTCGCCGGTCAGTCCGCGCGCGCGGCACAGATCGAAGAACCCTTCGATCTTCTCGTTGACCCCGCCGATCGCCTGCACCTCGCCATGCTGGTTCACGGATCCCGTCACGGCCAGCGACTGCTTCACGGGCACATCCGCGAGCGAAGAAAGCAGCGCGCATAGCTCCGCTACAGATGCACTGTCGCCCTCCACCTGGCCGTAGGTCTGCTCGAACGTGAGGCTCGCGGCGAGCGGAACCGGCTGGTCGCCGCAATAACGTGCCGTGAGAAACGACGACAGGATGAGCACCGCTTTCGAGTGCACCGCGCCCGCCAGCTTCGCCTCGCGCTGAATGTCGATGACCTGCCCCTCGCCCGCGTGCGTGCGCGCCGTGATGCGCGCGGGGTGCCCGAAGGTGAAGCCGCCCATTTCGGCCACCCACAGACCGTTGACCTGGCCCGGCCGCGCCCCGCTGCTGTCGATGAGCAGCGTGCCGCGCAACGTCTCTTCCGCGAGGCGCGAGCGGACGCGGTCGCAGCGTGCCACCTGCGTGTCGAGCGCACGCTGCACGTCTTCGCGCGCCACCACCGCGGCGCCCCGCTCGCACGCCCGGTAGTCCGATTCGCGCAGCAGGTCGACGAGCGTGCGCATGTGCAGCGAGAGCTTTTCGGCGTCGCCCGCGTGGCGCGCCTGCTGTTCGATCACGCGCGCCACGGCACCGGCATCGAGCGGCAGCAGGTGCTGGCGCCGCGCCGCCGAAGCAATGAGCCGCGCGTAAAGCATCTGGCTTGGGCCGTCGCGCTGCAGGTCGTCTTCGAAATCGGCGGGCACCTTGAACAGCTCGCAAAAGTCGGGGTCCAGTTCGTAAAGCAGGTAATAGAGCCAGCGCTCGCCAAACAGGATCACCTTCACGTCGAGCGGCACCGGCTCGGGCTCCAGCGAAACGGTGCTGACCATGCTGTACATTTCCGCGAGCGATTCGATGCGGATCTCGTGCTTGAAGAGCGCGCGCTTCAGCCCTTCCCAGGCAAAGGGCTGACGCAGCACCTTGTCGACTTCGAGCAGCAGATAGCCGCCGTTCGCGCGATGCAGGTCGCCTGGCTTGATGAGCGTGAAGTCGGTGACGAGCGTGCCGAGCAGCGCCCGATGCTCCGCCCGGCCAATCAGGTTCTGGTAGGACGGGAAGTCCTGGAACACGACCGGCGCGCCGGCGTCGCCCTCGTGGTCGAGCAGCACGTTGACCTGATAGCGCGAGAACGATTCGTTGCCCGGGGCCGCATCGCCGTCCGGGCCTTTGCGGAATTCGTCGACGCTGTCGAGCACGTCCAGTTGCACGGCATCGAGATACGTCAGCACGTGCGGCAGATCGGCATAGCGTTGCCGGACCTCGTCCACGAGATGCGCCACCGCGGCCATGGCGACCTCGCGGTTCAGCGCGCGCAGCCGCTCACGCCGCTCCTTCTGCCAGACGGGCACCTGGCGCAGCAGCCGCTCGAGCCGCTCCTGCAACGCGGCAAGCGCCGTGTCGAAGGCGCTTCGCCGTTCCTGCGCAAGCTCCTGATATTCCTTTTCGCTGAACGTTTCCCCGTCGTGCATGGGCGCAAGCGAAAAACCGAGCGGCGTGCGCACGAGCGCCACGTTCTGTTCGGCCGCATCGTCGCCCAGCGTGGTGAAGGCCTTCTCCTGGAGCGTGGCGAATTCGGAGTCGATCTGTTCGGCCCGCGCGCGATACGCGTCGCTTTCGAACGATGCGGGAATGGCGAGCCGCAGCTCTTCCACGAGCTGGTACATGTCCCGCTGCAATTTGCTCGCGCGGCCGGGCGGCATACGAAGCGCACGCGGCTTGTGCGGCTGGGCGAAGTTGTTGACGTAGCACCAGCCGTCCGGCGCGGGCTGCGTCCTCGCGCGCTGCTTCAGAAACTGCTCGAGCACCGTGTGCTTGCCCGAGCCCGACGGCCCCAGCACGATGAGGTTATAGCCGTCGTGGGCCATTTCGATGCCGAAGCGGATGGCGTCCACGGCACGTTGCTGACCGACGATATCCGGCGGATCGGGCAGATCGGCCGTGGTTGCAAAGCTGAATTGTTGCGGGTCGCAGACACGGCGCAGGCGGTCTGCGGGGACAGGCAGGGTGAGGGACATGGAGAACGAGCCCTTTCGTTATGGATGATGGAGGTTCGTGTGCCGCACGATCTTCCTCAGGACCAGCGCGGCGGCCGCGATCAGGCAGACGACCACGAACCACAGGGCAAGGACGTAGCCGATCAGGAGCCAGAACTCTTCGACGCGCTGCTGGAGCACGCGCGCCTGGTAGGACGGTGCGTCGTGTGCGGCGTCCGCGAACGACACGCGATAGCGGAAAAAGGACCGGCAAACGGCGCTCTCCGGTTCGCGGGACGCGAACAGCGAGCCGGCCGGTATCGCTTGCACGCTCGCGCATTCGGGCGCGTTCATGCCGGCCACGATCGCGGCATCCACGGGATGATCGTAGGTAGCGCCCAGCCACGTCACGGCGGTCGCAAAGGCGAAGCTCAAGACGAGCGCATGGAACCACCGGGTCGCGCGGCGATGCCGCCGGCCATGAAGCCTGGCTTTCATGACGTCACTCCACGTTGTTTCGCGTTGTGCTGCGTTGCCCGCACCGCCCTTGCTCGCCCCGCAAACGTGCGCACGCACCCTGCGCGGCGTGGCGAAAACGGTCGTGCCGGTATCCGTTCATGCTGTGGATTTCACGGCTCGTACCTGTTGATATGGCTCAAACTTGTCGGCCGCGGGAATAAATGGGCGAGCTGGAGCCGGCAGACCGCGCGTCGGGCGGTCTGCCGGCATGAGACATCGCGTCTCAGGAAGGGAGGAGGCAGAAGGCGCTTGCGGGCATGCGCAAGCGCGGTGAGATCGGGTTAGTGGATTCGACGCGCTTCGACATGCCCCGCGCGGATGTTTCAGTCTTGCGGATCGAGGTCGAAAACCTGTTCCATCATCGCCCACTGCTCGCCTTCGGGCGTTCCGGCAAGGCGCATCTGGCACGGGTCGGTCAGCTTCCACCAGCGCTGGGTCTCGGGGTCGGCGGCCATTGCGGCCATGTCGGCGGCGAAGTCGTCGCCGTGGTATTCCCAGTAGCCGAACAACAGGTTTTCCGGCTCGCGCAGGAAGATCGAGTAGTTGCGTATGTTGCTTTGCCGGATCCGTTCGAGCACCGCGGGCCACACTTGCGCGTGCAGCCGCCGGTACTCCGCGATCTGTTCCGGCCGGATTCCCACCACCATCGCCATCTTTCGCATGCGTCCTCTCTATGCGGTTTGCAGGTTCGATGCGTCGACGGTGAATTCCACGTGCGCGGCCGCGCGAACCGCGTCCCAGTCCCACTCGATGCCAAGGCCCGGTTCGTCCGGAGCATAGGCGTGACCGTCTTCGATACGCACGCGGTTCGTCGTCAACGAATCCAGTTGCGGAATGTACTCCAGCCAGCTCGCGTTCGGCACCGCCGCGCACAGGCTCACGTGCAGTTCCATCAGAAAGTGCGGACAGATGTCGAGGTTGAGCGCCTCGGCCATATGCGCAACCTTCAGCCACGGTGTGATGCCGCCCACGCGGGCGACGTCGGCCTGCACGATCGCGCAGGCATCGGCCTTCACGTATTCGCCGAACTGGCCCAGGTGATACAGCGACTCGCCCACGGCGACCGGCACGCTCGTCGCAAGCGAGAGCCGGCGATGGGCATCCACGTTCTCCGCGGGCATCGGCTCCTCGAGCCAGCCAGGGCGAAACGGCTCGAATGCGTGCGCGCGCCGCAGCGCTTCCTGAAACGTGAAACCCTGATTGGCGTCGGTCATGAGCTCGAAGCCCTCGCCCACGGCTTCGCGCACGGCTTCGAGGCGACGCACGTCCTCCGAAACGTGCGGCCGCCCCACTTTCAGCTTCGCGCCGCGAAAACCGTCCGCGCGCGCCTGCAACGTCTGCTCGACGAGTTCTTGCGTCGACAGGTGAAGCCAGCCGCCCTCGGTCGAATACGTTTTCGTGCGCGGTTTCGCACCGCCTGCCGCAACCCACAGCGGCACGCCTGCGACGCGCGTGTTGCGGTCCCACAGCGCGGTATCGATGGCGGCCAGCGCGAGGCTCGTGATCGCGCCCACCGCGGTTGCGTGCGTATGAAACAGCAGGTCGCGCCAGATCGCCTCGAACGCAGCCGGGTCGCGGCCGATGATGCGCGGCGCCAGGTGATCGCGCAGCAGCGCGACCACCGACGACCCGCCGGTGCCGATGGTGTACGTATAGCCGGTTCCGCTGCTGCCGTCGTCGCAGCGAATCGTCACGAGCACGGTTTCCTGCACGACGAACGACTGGATCGCGTCGGTGCGCTTGACCTTCGGCTGCAGATCTACCTGGCGGATTTCGACCGCATCGATTCTTGTCATGGACATTCGTCTCCGAACGGGAATGGTCACGCCGCGTCGCCCGGCACTGCAACGTCTCAGCGCCTCAGCGTCTCAGCCTTTTACACCGCCCAGCGTGAGCCCGGCGATCAGATGTTTCTGCACGATGAACGTCAGCACGATGGCGGGCACGATGATGACCACCGCCATCGCGCACATGCCCGCCCAGTCCACCGAAAACTGCGCGGTGTAGTCCATCAGCCCCACGGGCAGCGTCTTGGTTTCGGGGCTGCGGCACAGCTGGGTGGCAAGCGCGAATTCGTTCCAGCTCGTCAGGAACGAAAAGATGCCGGCCGACGCGATACCCGAACGCGCAAGCGGCAACTCCACGCGCCAGAACGCCTGCCAGCGCGTGCAGCCGTCGATCAGCGCGGCCTGCGAGAGTTCGATCGGCACTTCGCGAAAGAACCCGTCGATGAGCCACACCGTGAACGGCACGTTCATCGCGAGGTAGACCACGATCACGCCGAGGCGCGTGTCGAGCAGCCCCGTCCAGGCCCACAGCATGAAGATAGGCAGCGAGAGCGCGATGCCGGGAATGGCCCGCGTCAACATGAGCAGCACGAACAGCACGTTCTTGCGGCGGAACTCGAAGCGCGCGAACGCATAGCCGCCCAGCACGCCGATCACGAGCGCCGCGGCCGTGCTGACGCTCGAAATGATCAGCGAATTCACGAAGTACTTCGCGATGGGCAGTGACGCCATGGCGCCGAAGCCGAACATCGCACGGAAGTTGTCGAGCGTGTAGCTGCTCGCCACAAACGGCGACTCGTTGGAGAGAATCGCCACGTTCGGGCGAAACGCATTGAGCACGACCCAGAGCCCGGGCAGGCAGATCACGCACATCACGGCGAATACGCCCGCCCACAGCGCGCAGCGCTTCACGGCCGCGCCCCACGGAAACGGGGCCGATGCGAGGATCAAGGGTTGGGCAGCTTGTGGCTCGTTCATCTATGCCGGTCCCATGTGCCGCCGAGCGGCATTGAGTTTGCGAAAGAAGTACAGCGTGAAGAGAATCGACACGAGCACCGACACGTAGCCGATCGCGTTCGCGTAGCCCATGTGCGAGTCGTCGTAGGCGATGCGGCCCACCATGGTCCACAGCAGTTCGGTGCGGCCTCCGGGGCCGCCGTTCGTCATGATCCGCACGATGTCGTAGGCGCGGCCCACGTCGAGCGAGCGGATGGTCATCGCGATATAGATGAACGGCATGAGGTACGGCAGCGTCACGTAGCGGAAGGTCTGCCACGGCGTGCAGCCGTCCACCTTCGACGCCTCGACGGGATCTTTCGGCAGCGCCATGAGCCCCGCGAGCAGGATCACGGCGAACACAGGCGTCGAGTTCCACACTTCCGCGACGATCAGCGAGGCGAGCGCCAGGTGTTCATTGACGAGAAACGGCACCGACGTCTCTATGCCGAACACCGACTGGAGCAGATGATTGATCACGCCGGTGCTGTCGTTCAGCATGAACTTGAACTGGAACCCGACCAGCACCGGCGAAAACATCATCGGGAACATCATCACGGTGCGCAGCGCGCGCTGCCCTGCCGTTACGCGGTTCAGCAGCAACGCGATGCCGAGGCCCAGCAGCATCTCCAGGTTCAACGCGACCGTGAGAAACAGCACCGTGCGGCCGAACGCCGACCAGAAGTCGCCGTTGGCGAGCGCACGCGCGTAATTGCGCCAGCCGATGAAGTGCGTGAGCGTGGCCGGATCCGTGAGCCGGTACGACGTAAAGCTCGTGTACAGCGAAAACAGCAGCGGCAGCACGACGACGATCGCGACCGAAAGAAACGCCGGCAACAGCAGCTTCGTGGGCAGCGACAAGCGCTCGCGCACGACCTGTGGCGCGTAAAGCGCGCGCCGTGTGAGCGGTGAATTGCCGGGGTGCATGTCGTCGCCGTCCTGTCGTTCGAGGTTCGCCATTTGTCGGCAGGTGAGATCAGTCAGATCGATCGGTCACTCGTCCTGGGCCGCGTCCTGCATGATGTCCGAGACTTTTTTCGCGGCATCGTCGAGCGCCGCTTTCGAACTCTTGTCGCCGATAATCGCCTTCTGCAGTTCGGGCCACAGCGCGTTGGAGATCTCGTTCCATTGCGCGATGCGCGGCGGCGTGAACGAATCGTCCTTCGCCGCGGCACTGAACACGGCGATCGCGTTCGCCATGTAGTCGTCGTGCTTCGCCTGAAACTCCTTCACGGCGTCGCGCTGCGCGTCGAGCCGCGACGGAATGGTGCCGAGGCGCGCCTCCACCATCTGCGAATCATGGCTTGTCAGGAACTCGATGAAGCTCGCCGCGATGTCGGGCCGGTTGCATGTCTTCGTGATCGAGAAACTGTGCGAGCCCGACCAGCCCGGCCGCTTGCCGGCCGCACCAAGCGGTGCGCGCACCACGCCGACGTTGCCCGAAAGCTTCGAGGTCTTCGGGTCGTTGTAGAACGACGCGAAGCCGGGCCAGTCCATGTCCAGCGCCACTTTGCCCGCGGCGAAGTTGTTGCCCAGGTCGTCCCACACGTAGTTCGGCGCGCCCTTCGGCACGGCGCCGGCCTTGTAGAGGTCGACGAACCAGTCGAGCGTCTTCACGCCCGCGGGCGAGTTGAACACGGGCCGCATTTTCGCGTCGAGCAACTGGCCGCCGTTCGCGACGAGCAGCGAATAGAAGGTGCCGGTCAGCGCCTCGTCCTTGCCGGGGAATTGCGTGCCGTAAAAGCCAGGCGCCTTCGTGAAGAACTTGGCCTGCTGCGCGAATTCAACGAAATTTTTCGGCGGCGCCAGCGCTTCGTTGAACTGCTTGCGGTACGCGGCCTGGGTGGCGGGATCGTCGAAGACGGTCTTGTCGTAGTAGAGCGCCTCGATGTCCGTCGAACGCGGAATCTGCACGAGATGCCCCTTCACTTCCGACTGCTTGAGCAGGCTCGGCGCAAATTGCGCGAGATAGTCCGCGGGGAAAAGGCCCTTCAGGTCACGGAAGATCGGATACTGAGCGGCGAAGTTGGTGTGGTTCGACGACACGCAGTAGTCGATGTGATTCGACGCGATGTCCTGTTTCAGTTCGCGATCGAGCTCGAAATGGCTCTTGCGCGACACGATTTCCACCTTCGCGCCGGTCTGCTTTTCCCACAGCGGAATACGCGTATAGAGCGCCTCGTACTGCACGCCGCCTATCAGCTTTACGCGCAGCGTGTAGCCCTTGTATTCGTTGTCGGCATGCGCCGCGCCGGCAGCGACAATGCCCGCCAACGCCAGTACCGACACCACCGCCCGCACGATCGCACCGTGCGCTGCCTTCCTCCTGTTGCAGCCCGACATGTTGCGTCTCCTTGTGTTGGCCGTCGTGCCGCGACGGCTTTGCTGTTGCGGGTTGTCATGCCATGCGTCGTACCGCTTCGCTGTTCCGGGTGTTCCTGTCGCTCCGCGTTGCCCTTGCGACTCGCGCCGGCACGCAGGGTGGCCCCGTCAACGAAGACGTCGGCCGCTTTCCTCGTCAAACAGATACACGTGCTCCGGCGCCGCGTGCAGCGTCGTGACATTGCCCGGCTTCAAGGCAGCGCGGCCGTTCACCAGCACGCAGCACCGCTCGCTCGCAATCGTGCCGAACAGTTCGGTTGCCGCGCCCGTGGGTTCCACCACGTCGACGCAGAACGGCAGACTGCCGGCCGTGTCGGACGCCCGATGCGGCACCAGATGCTCGGGCCGCACGCCCACGGTCACACGCTGCCCCGAGGCCGCTGCTACCACCGGCGCGGCCAGCGCGCTGTCGCCGATACGCACCCGCGCGCCCTCGCCGGTGCGCTCATAGATGCCGCTGAAGCGGTTCATGGCAGGCGAGCCGATGAAGCCCGCGACGAACAGGTTGTCGGGATCGTCGTACAGCTCGAGCGGTGCGCCGATCTGTTCAATGGCCCCGCCGTTCAGCACGACGATGCGGTCGGCCATGGTCATCGCCTCGATCTGATCGTGCGTCACGTACACGGTGGTCGCCTTGAGCCGCTGGTGCAGCGCGCGGATTTCGGCACGCATCTGCACGCGCAGCTTCGCATCCAGATTCGACAACGGTTCGTCGAACAGAAAGACCTTCGGGTCGCGCACGATCGCCCGGCCCATCGCCACGCGCTGCCGCTGCCCGCCCGACAGATGGCGCGGATAACGGTCCAGCACACCTTCCAGCCCGAGAATCGCAACGGCTTCGCGGGCGCGCGCATCGATCTCTTGCGGTTTCAGGTCGCGCAGCTTCAGCGCGAAGGTGAGGTTTTCCAGCACGCTCATATGCGGATAGAGCGCGTAGTTCTGGAACACCATCGCGATGTCGCGTTCCTTGGGCGGCAAGCTGTTGACCACGCGCCCGTCGATCAGGATGCGCCCGTGCGTCACGCCATCCAGGCCCGCCAGCGCCCGCAGCAGCGTGGACTTGCCGCATCCGCTCGGGCCCACCAGTACGAGAAACTCGCCATTGCGCACGGTCAGGTCGATGCGCTTGAGCACCGGCACCGCGCCGAACGACTTCTGAACCTGCTCGAACACCACCTCGGCCATGCGTGCGTCTCCTCCAGCGGAACTGCGTCTGCAACGGACCGGGCGCACGATGCGTCGCGACCCCGGCTGCGCCCCTGCGCTTTGGCCCTGCGCTTTGGCCCTGCATTTCGCCCCTGCACTGTGCCTGATCCCCTGTGCGATATTTTATTTATAAAATTCTCTTTCATACATAAAATGATGGTCGGTGTTTTCCCGCCCCCCCTCGGCGTGCTTGCGCATCGGTGTATCGGCTCCGGCGGCCCGCGGTGCGGCACTACAATCGACCCCGGGCGACATCCGAACCTTTCCCCGGCATCTGCGAAGGACACTACGTTGGACACGACGCGCTACTCGGCACCGGCTCTCGAAAAGGGCCTCGACATCATCGAACTGCTGGCCAACCATCCCGAGGGCCTGTCGCTCGTCGAGCTTGGCCGCGCGCTTGGCCGCACGACGAACGAAATCTTCCGGATGGTCGTGACGCTGGAGACCCGCGGCTACCTGATTGCGAACGGCGAACGCTACGCGCTCTCACTGCTGCTGTTTCGACTCGCGCACCGGCATCAACCCGTGCGTTCGCTCGTGTCCACGGCGTTGCCGCTGCTGACGCAACTCGCGAACGAGGTGCGGCAGTCGTTTCATCTGTGCGTCTATCAGGCGGGGCGCGTAATCATCGTGGCGGGAGTGGAAAGCCCCGAGCGCTGGGGTTTCTCGCTGAAGGTGGGCACGCTCATCGGCATGACGGACACGGCGTCGGGCCAGGTGCTGATGGCGTTCCAGGACCCGACTGAGCGCGAGCGCATGCTCGCCCTGCACGTACCCGTGGATGGCGAACTCGAAGTCGATGCGCCGGCGCTTGCGCATGAACTCGACCTCATCCGGCAGCGGGGTTTCGCGCGCATGCCGAGCCGCCAGGTGAAGGGCGTGCGCAACCTCGCCTACCCGGTGTTCGGCCGCGACGGACACGCCATCGCGTCGTTGACGACGCCTTATATCGAGCGCATCGACAACGCGCCCGTGCCGTCGATTGCCGAGGTCGGCGAAAAAATGAAGGAAGCCGCGAACATGCTGACCACGCTGATGGGACTGGACGTGTACTGGCACGCACCGTCGGATTGATCGGATACGCCGGATGGCGGCTATCGGTGATTCCGATATTCCTGAAATATCGCCAATGCCGATATCTTGAATTTATCGCTATTCCCGATATACTGCGTTTATCGACATTAGCGATATTTCATTTCATGCGGCAACTCATCACCACATCAGAGCAAGTCGGGCAGATCCTGCGCAGCGCGCGGCGGGCGAAGGGGCTCTCGCAGGCTCAGGCCGGCATTCGGCTCGGGCTCAGCCAGAACCGCGTGTCCGAACTCGAGAAGGGGGCGGCCACCGTCACCGTCGCGCAACTGCTCGCCATGACCGCGCTCTACGACCTCCAGCTCGAAGTGGCGAGCCGCGGCGAGCCAGGCGCGACGGCGTGGTGACCATGGGCCGTCCTACCCATACCCGCGCACTCTCGGTCTGGGCCAACGGCGCGCGCATCGGCGAATGGCGCAACCCGGCCAGCGGCGCCATGGAGTTCCAGTACGACGCCGGCTGGATGTCCTCGCCGCTCGGCCGTCCGCTCTCGCTCTCGCTGCCGTTCGGGGTCGACACCACGCCGCTGCGCGGCGACCGCGTGCGCAACTTCTTCGAGAATCTGCTGCCGGACAACGAAGCCATTCGCCAGCGCATCGGCGCGCGCTTCAAGACGCCGTCGCTCGACGCGTTCGACCTGCTGGAAGCCATCGGCCGCGACTGTATCGGCGCGTTGCAGATTCTTCCCGCGAACGCGACGTCCGACGGTTGGGACACCGTTAGCGGGCGCGTGGTGGACGAGGCCGCCATCGAGCGTCACCTGCTCGACACGGTATCGCCCAACCCCGGCCGCGCAACGGCGGATCAGGACGCGGACGACTTCCGCATTTCGCTTGCCGGCGCACAGGAGAAGACGGCCTTTCTGCGCTACGAGGGCAAATGGATGCTCCCGCACGGCGCTACGCCCACCACTCATATCTTCAAGCTGCCGCTCGGGCTGATTGGCGGCCGCAAGGTGGACATGCAGGCATCGGTTGAAAACGAGTGGCTCTGCATGCGCATTCTGGGCGCCTACGGGCTGCCCGTTGCTTCCACGGAGATGCTTCAGTTCGGCAGCCAGAAGGTGCTCGCCGTGGCGCGCTTCGACCGGCGCTTCACGCCGGACGGCAAGACGTTGCTGCGTCTTCCGCAGGAGGATTTCTGCCAGGCGCTGGGCCTGCCGCCTCATCTGAAATACCAGCGCGACGGCGGGCCGGGACTCGTGCAGATTGCCGACCGGCTTCGGCAGTCCGCGAATGGGCTGAAGGACATCGAAACGCTGCTTGGCGCGCAGATTCTGTT
Organism: Paraburkholderia sp. SUR17; assembly: GCF_029536165.1. Taxonomy (NCBI): domain Bacteria; kingdom Pseudomonadati; phylum Pseudomonadota; class Betaproteobacteria; order Burkholderiales; family Burkholderiaceae; genus Paraburkholderia; species Paraburkholderia sp. SUR17. The sequence continues at coordinate 1,443,109 of NZ_CP120509.1, read as the reverse complement.
CTGGATGCTGGCCGCACCGGACGGTCACGCGAAGAATTTCAGCCTCCACCTGCTGGCGCGCGGCGCCTTCGCGCTCACGCCGCTCTACGACGTGATGTCGATCTGGCCGGTCGAAGGCGACGGCGGCAGCCAGTGGTCCTGGTACAAGGCGCGCCTCGCCATGGCCGTTCCCGGCAATCACCCCCGCTACCGCATGCAGGAGATCCGCCGCGCACATCTGGACGAGATGGCCCGGCGCTGCTTCTACGGCGAGAACGCGGCGTCGCTCATCGCGCCGATTATCGAGAGAACACCGGCGGTCATCGCCGAAGTGGGCGCGGCGTTACCGTCAGGCTTCCCGCCGCGCGTGGCCGAGACCATTTTCAAGGGGCTGCAGCGCAATGCCGATGCGCTTGCAGGCGAGTACGATTCATGACGCCTGCGGTCCGCCTCGTGTTTCCTCGGCAGCCACGACTCGCTCGAGCGCGGCTTCGAGCATGACTCTCGCCTGGTTCGCCACGTTGCCCAGGTGCCGATGCAGCACGGCGTCGTCCACCGATCGCGAGGTGCAGTCGTCGCTATAGCGCTCGAAGGCGTCCAGACGAATGATCAGTTCGCCCAGGTGCTGCGGACATTCGCAGCGCACCACCGACGACTGAGCCATCACGCGTTCCAGCGTTTCGTCATCGAAGCGGCGCGGCGCACGCACGCCGTTGCTCTCCAGACCCACGGGCGCTTCGCCCTTGCCGCCCGCGTAGAGGTCGCCCGCGAGCTGGCGCATTTCCACGGCACTCATCGGTGCGCGGTACAACCGCACGCCGCCCATGCGCAGCGTTTCAGTCGCCTGCGCGTTGCCGTATGCGTAGCTGACGGCAGCCATCCGCGCATGCAGCCGGTCGCGCATCTCCAGCACTTGTGCAGCCAGTTCGCGGGTGAGCGAAAGCACGTCGATGACGAGTGCATCCGCCGACGCACCCTTCCCCGCTGCCGTGCCAACCTCGGTCAGGCCTGAGAAGTCGAGCCGTTCCACGGCGTCGGCACGCTGCGTCTGTTCGAGCGCGGCCCGCAGCCGACGCGAGATCGCAGCGCCTACCGTTGCAATGCGCACGCGCTGTCCCGACTCCTCGTGCGCGGCTTGAGCGGATGCCACGGCGCCGCCCGGCCGCGTCTGCAAGAGCGCTTCCAGCTGATTGTGAGCGAGGCGCGCCACCGAACCGATGGCATGCCCTTGCCGCACGAGCGCCTTCAGCAGCACGAGCCGGCGCACGTCGTCCTCCGAATACAGACGCTGCCCCGACTCGCTCTTCAACGGACCAATCACGCCGTAGCGCCGTTCCCACATGCGCAGCGTCGTAGGCGGCATGTTCGCGAGCCGCGCCGCTTCGCCGCTGCGGTAGCGGTGCCCGCTTTCCGTTGGGCTCACGCGTTCCTTATTGCCACGGGATGTGGCCGCCGCCGGCTTGGCCTTTGTCTTCATGCGGTCTCCTGATTCCTGGAGGACATGGGTGGGCTTCGAGCCCGTGGGAAGGGATGATAGCGCACGAGCCTCCTTTGAAACGAATTCTCGTGACATTGCAAGACTTAATCCCGTATCTTCCGATTCACTCCGATTGATATACCCTACACTCGTCACGCAATCGGATAAACTGTCACACATCTTCACCGCCCCACCCGCCGATGCCGTCCCGCTCGCCTCGCCCTTCGCAACCGCCCGTTGTCGTCTGGTTTCGCGACGATCAGCGTCTCGCGGACCATCCCGCGCTGGAATACGCCGCGGCGAGCGGCCACCCCGTTGTCTGCGTCTATGTCTACGATCCGGAGCCGCACGATGCGCGTCCGCCAGGCGGCGCCGTGCGCTGGTGGCTGCACGAATCGCTGCGCGAACTCGATGCCGCACTGGCAGCGCGCGGTGGCGGACTGACCGTGCTGTACGGCCCCGAACAGGAGGTCATCGAAACGTTCGTCGCGCAGACCGGCGCGGCCAAGGTGTGCTGGAACCGCCGCTATTCAGCCGCGCAGCGAAAGACGGACGCCGCCATCAAGTCGGCGCTGAAAGCGCGCGGCATCGAGGTGTTCACCTTCAACGGACACCTGCTGCGCGAGCCATGGACCGTCACCACCCGCGGCGGTCAACCGTTCCAGGTATTCGGGGCGTACTGGCGCGCGGCGCGGCACGACTATGCGCCGGAGTTGCCCCGCCCAGCCCCAGGGCGTATCGACTTTTTTCGCGTGCCGGAGCACGTCACCTCGCGCGTGAAGGCGCTCCCGGACCTGAAACTTCAGCCGTGCGCGCCGGATTGGGCAGGCGGATTGCGCGAGACCTGGCAATGCGGCGAAGAAGCGGGACAGCGCCGGCTCCAGCAATTTCTCGCCGACACGCTCGCCGGTTACGCCATCGGCCGCGACACGCCGGGCGCGCAGGCCACGAGCCGGCTGTCGCCGTATCTTCGCTTCGGCAATCTCTCGGTGCGGCAGGTGTGGTACGCGGCGCTGGAGGCCAGTCGCGCCGGCCCTCGAGCAGATCGTCAGGCAGGGGCAGACGCGTGCCGCGCAGCCCCGCCTATTGCGGCAAGCCTCGACAAGTTTCTCGACGAGCTGGGCTGGCGCGAGTTTTCGTACCACCTGCTCTACCATTTCGCGCCGCTCGATCGCGTGAACTTCCGACGTCAGTTCGATGCCATGCCGTGGCGCGACGACCCTGAATCGCTGGATGCCTGGCAGCGCGGCACGACCGGCTATCCGCTCGTCGATGCCGGCATGCGCGAGCTGTGGCACACGGGCTGGATGCACAACCGCGTGCGCATGGTGGCGGCGTCGTTTCTCGTCAAGCACCTGCTCATGGACTGGCGGGCGGGCGAAGCCTGGTTCTGGGACACGCTCGTGGACGCCGACGAAGCCAGCAACCCCGCGAGCTGGCAATGGGTCGCGGGCACCGGCGCCGACGCCGCGCCGTACTTCCGGATTTTCAATCCCGTCCTGCAGGGGCAGAAGTTCGATCCCGAAGGCGACTACGTGCGGCGCTGGGTGCCGGAACTGGCGCGGTTACCCGATGCATCGATCCACGCACCGTGGCGCGCGCAGCCGGCGCAACTAGAGGCCGCGTCGGTGCGGCTCGGCGAGAGCTATCCGTGGCCGATGGTCGATCATCAGCATGCACGCACGCGAGCACTCCAAGCGCTCCACGCCCTGCAGCGGTCGCGCGGCGAACAGGCGGACAGTGCGGCATAGGCGGAGGCATTCCGCTACGCCATCGACGATCGGTGATCGGAACAGATCGCGGCGGGTAGACCGGTCCGTACCCCGTTAGCTTCGAACGTCCCCCCGTGTCGATTCCTCTATCCCTCGCGCGCCTCTTTCAAGCGGCCTCGCACAAGCCTGCAGCCCCGCCGCGCAGCGCCCGGCCACTTCGTCGCGGCACGGGCCTTGCGGACTCTCTGCATGCATGTCCTCGATTGGGACGCGCAATTCGTCTATGACTTTCGGGAGGAATTCGATCATGAAGACTTCAGTGAAGAGAATGCTCGCATCGATCGCGGTGGCCACGTTCGCGGGCGGCGCATTCGCTCAGGCGGGCGGTGGTGCCGGCGCAGGCGGCGCCGGCAGCGCGGGCGCGGGTGGCGGTGGCTCAGGTGGTAGCGCAGGGGTGGGCGCGGGCGGCGGCACGACCGGCGGTGCGGGCGGCGTGGCTACACCGGGCACGTCGCCGGGTGCGGGGACGATGGGCCGCTCAGGCACCAGCCCGACCGACAGCGGCTACGGCTCGCCGGGCGTGACCGGCACGGGCGGCGGCATGGGCACGGGAACCGGGGCCACACCACCGAACCATTCCCGCATGGGCCGCTCGAACAGCGACAACTATGGCGGCGAGAGCAACGATATGAATAGCCCGAACCAGAGCGGTCAGTAGCAACGTGGCAGCATGGCGGCGGGCTGCGCGGGCGCCGTGGCGTCTGTGCGGCCCGCCCCTGTCGCGGGGCCCTGCAACGCAGGCCGTGTAGTTTCTTCGTCCATGCGTTCATTCCGGCAGGCCGCTCGATGCCAACTTCGATTGCCCGCTTCGCAACGCCCCCACGCGAAAGGTGATGTGTCGGCGCATCGAGCACCGGGCGGTCGCCGTGTTGGTTCAAACGCTCGCTTCACCAGGTCGGCTCACCGGCCGGTCTCAAAAGCCGGTCTCAAAAACCGCGCGTCACCTGCGGCCCGAAGGTCTTTTCGTGCACGGCCTGGCAGTGCGCGCATCGCGTGGCTGTCGGGCAGGCAAGAAGCCGCTCCTCACCCACCGGCTCGCCACAGCCGCTGCACGTGCCATAGCTGCCGTCGTCCATGCGCGCCAGCGCCGCCTTGATTTCGCGAAGCTCCGCCAGATGCAGGTCGATCACCGCGTGGTCGATGTCGGCGAACAGATCCGCTGAGGACTCGTCGCCCTCGTCGGGCGCGCTGCCGGCCATGTCCGCGTAGGGTTCGTCCGCGCGATGCGCCTCGCGCGACCCGATATCCGCGCGAACCGTTCGCTCGCGCTCCACCAGCAACGTGCGCAGGGTTTCCATCTGGCGTGGGTCCAATGCGGTCATGATTCGCTCCTCGTTGTCACGCGCGCTGTCGTGCGCGTCGTCATCGTCATCGTCATCGTCATGCAAATAGGCTGTCGGGGTGGCCCGCCCATGTGATCCGGATCATTGCGTCCGGACCAGCAACACAGCCACGACCGCGGACAACCGCCCGGACCACCCTTTCCGTAACCCTATCGGCACGGTTCTTCGAGGAATTGACGCACGTCAATCCGGCCGCGGCGGCGGCGGTTAGCGTATCGGTCACGCACGCTGCGACTGACGTCGACGGTCGAGCGGCGACCAGCAACGACAACCTTCGAGTGACCGAAACAATGAAACTACCTTTGGACATTTCGTTTCAGGGCGTGGACCGCTCCGATGCCGTGGAAGACGCCGTGACCCGGCATGCCGAAAAGCTCGACGGCATCTATCCGGACATCATGCGCTGCCGCGTCAGTTTGATCCTGGAGGAGAAGCACAAGAGCCAGGGCAAACAGTTCAACGTGCGCATCGACCTCACGATTCCGGGCCGCGAACTCGTCTCGAACAACGAGCGCAACGAAGACATCTACGTCGCGTTGCGCGACGCGTTCAAGGACATCACGCGCATGCTCGAAGACGCCGTGCGCAAGCAGCGCGACGAAAGCCGGCAACAGCCGTAGGCTGCCGCCTTCCCGCCGTATTTCCCTCGCCGGGCGTCCCCCATCTGGCGTCGCTCATGTGGCATCGCTCATCTGGCATCACCCGGCAACATCTGGCAACACCCGGCACGAGCGGAGGTCTGGCATGACCGCCCCGCTCGGGCTCACCCCGCTACCTTCACCTCGATCTCGTCGTAGCGCTTCACGCGGTACACGAGCGCCGACACCAGCCAGCACAGCACGAACAGGCCGATCACGAAGTAGCCGACAAGGCCGAAGTTTTCGGAGGCCAGCGCGAGCGTGTCCCAGAACGGCCCCTTGAGCGCGAGCTTGTCGGCGGCCAGCGCGAGCACCTCCACGCCGCCAATCGCCACCGCCACCACCACCGAAACGAACGTCACCGTCAGGTTGTAGTAGAGCTTGCGGATAGGCCGCACGAACGCCCAGCGATAGGCGCCCGTCATGAGGATGCCGTCGGTCGTATCGACCAGCGACATGCCCGCCGTGAAAAGCACCGGCATGACCATGACCGACCAGAACGAGAGACCGTCCGAGGCCTGGGCCGCGGAGATACCGAAGAGCGCGACCTCCGTGGCGGTATCGAAGCCGAGCCCGAACAAGAATCCGATGGGATACAGATGCCAGCTGCGCGACGCGAGCCCGAAGAGCGGCCGGAAGATACGCGCCAGCAAGCCACGCTGCGCGAGCAGCAGGTCGAGATCCTCCTCCACCAGCACCCCACCGCGCCGCACCGCGCGAAACGTGCGATACACCGACTTGAGAATCGCGAAATTGGCCGCCGCGAGCAGAAACAGAAACGACGCCGACACCACCGTCGAAATCATGCCGCCCACGGCCCTGAACTGCGGAAACTGCGCGGCGATGCGTGTGGTCGCGCAGGCCACGGCCACCGACATCAGCACCACCACGGTGGAATGCCCCAGTGAAAAGAACAGCCCCACGCACAGCGGATTGCGACGTGCGCCGACGAGCTTGCGCGTCACGTTGTCGATAGCGGCGATGTGGTCCGCGTCCACGGCGTGGCGCAAGCCGAACGTGTAGGCGAGCAGCGCGGTGCCGAGCAGCACCGGTTTGTCGTGAAACACCGCGAAGGCCCAGCCCCAGGCGGCAACATTGAACGCGAGCAGGAAGGCGTAGATGCCGGCCACGCGGCGGCGCGACGTGGCGGGTTCATCGTTGAACAACTGGAACGCTCGTTCGAGCACGGCAACTCCCTGCGGTTGGAATTCAAGGCGGCATAAGCGTGCGGCGGTACGTGGCGCTTGACGGTGATACAACGGCGACACAATGGCGGCACAACGGAAACACTCACGGCGAGCGCCGCATGGGTTGCAGCGAGACCCGGCAAACTCGCGGGCGAGTGTACGGGCCGCCTTCCTGGACCGTCAAGCAATGGAAAGAATTGGCCAACGGAATGGCTTTGGCCGGCGCCTTCGCGTGCGCATCGACACGCGCCGATATGCGTACTGGAAGCGTCTCTTTCGTCAGTTAGAATCGGCCCGTCATTCCGAAAGAAAAATGAAACCTGGGAGCGCGACGCATGCGACGCGGCACGAACAAACTCAAACAACCTGCCTTCTGGGCCACCGCGACCGCTGCGACCATCGTGGCGCTGGGTCTTCTCGGCGCCACGACGTGGCGGGCCGATGCGGCGCGCATCACGCACGTGTCGCCGCAGGGCACCGTGGCGCAGGTCAGGCAGATCGTCGTCAAGTTCGACGAAGCGATGGTGCCGTTCGGCGCGCCCGACCTCGCGGCACCGGCCGCCGTGAAATGCAACGACGCCTCCGCGAGCGCGGGCCAGTCGCGCTGGATCGACGAGCGCACCTGGGCCTGGGACTTCTCCGCTGACCTGCCGCCTGGCGTCGCCTGTTCCGTGGACCTGAAGGACGGGCTGAAGTCGTCGGCGGGCAACGCGCTCACGGGCCCACGGCACTACGCGTTTCAGACAGGCGGTCCGTTCGTGCAGGACGTCGAGCCCTCCGGCGACGAGATCGAAGAAAACCAGGCCTTCGTGCTGAAGCTCAACGGACCGGCAACGGATGCCTCGGTTAAGCAGCACGTGTGGTGCGAGTCGAGCGGACTCGGCAACCGCATTCCCGTCACCAATGTGGACGCCGCCACGCGCACGGCGCTTTTGAAGCGCTTCCGTCTGCAAAAGGAAGCCGCGCGCGTGCTCACGCTGCAATGCCAGCAGGCCCTGCCTTCGGGCACGAAGGCGCAACTGGTCTACGGCAAGGGCGTGGCGAGCCCGAGCGGCATTGGCAACGACGTGGAACGCCGCTTCGACTTCAAGGTGCGCGAACCCTTCGCCGCGAGCTTCAGTTGCGAACGCGAAAACGCCAGGGCGCCCTGCACGCCGCTGCGTCCCGTGCGCGTGCAGTTCAACGCGCCTATCGCGCGCAGCGACGCCGAACGCCTCCGCCTCAAGGGACCCGACGGCGATATCAAGCCGACGTTCTCGCCCGACGACAAAGACCCGCAAACCAGCACCGTCGAATTCGCGGCGCCATTGCCCGAACGCGCCCAGTTGAGCGTCGTGCTGCCCGTCGGCCTCAAGGACGCGAGCGGCCGCGCGCTCAGCAATGCCGATCTGTTCCCGCTCAAGACCACGACCGGCCCGCTGCCGCCGCTCGCGAAATTCTCGTCGGGCACGTTCGGCATCATCGAACGCTTTGCCGAGCCCGACATGCCCGCGCTCGTGCCCGTCACGCTGCGCAACGTCGAGGCGGATCTCCACATTGCCGGCCTCAACGCCGGCAACGCGCAGTTCTCGAAGCTGCGCGTGGAAGCCGACAGCGACATTCGCAGCTGGATGCGCAACGTCGAGCGCTTCGACAACTACACGATGACGCGCAAGGAAATTGCCGAGGCGATGCCGAATCTGCTCGATCACAATCCGTATCCCGTGATCGTGAAGCCGCGCGCCGAAGCGGACGGCTCCAGCGAGGACGACCCGAAGAATCCCCGCATCGACGTGCGCTCGCTCTCGCTGCTCACGGGCCGCGCCAACATCGAAACGCTTTCGCTGCCGAAGGCCGATCCCAAGGCGCTGCGTCCGTTCGAAGTGGTGGGCGTGCCGGTGACGAAGCCCGGCTTCTACGTGATCGAACTGGCGTCGCCCGCGCTCGGTGCGTCGCTGCTGGGCAAACAGGCGCCCATGTATGTGCGCACCGCGGTGCTCGTCACGAATCTCGGCGTGCACTTCAAGCAGGGCCGCGAAAACAGCGCGGTGTGGGTGACGACGCTCGACAAGGGCCAGCCCGTGCCGAACGCCGATGTCCACGTGAGCGATTGCAACGGCGACGAAGTGGCTTCCGGCAAGACCAATGCACAGGGCGTGCTGATGATCGCCGGGCCGCTCGCGCCACGCGCCGAATGCGGCAACGACGCCTTTGGCGGCTTCTTCGTCTCGGCGCGCATCGACGACCCGAAGACGGGCCACGACATGGCATTCGTGCGTTCGGACTGGAACCGCGGCATCGAGTCGTGGCGCTTCAACGTGCCCACCGACACGAGCCTCGATCAGACCGTGCGCGCCCATACCGTGTTCGATCGCACGCTGCTGCGCGCGGGCGAAACGGTGTCGATGAAGCACCTGATCCGCGTCGAAACGATGCACGGCCTCGCCTTCCCGCAGACCTACCCGACGCGCGTCACCATCCGTCATACGGGCAGCGGCCAGACCTGGCACCTGCCGCTCAAATGGGCTGCCGACCACACCGCCGACTCGACCTTCGTTATTCCGGCCGCGGCCAAGCTGGGCGAGTACGAAGTCTCGCTCGACGACGGCAACGTGAATGCCGCATCGGGCGAGGCATCGGACCAGGCATCGAGCAACGCCGACGATAACAACGACAACAACAATGACAGCGGCGAAGGCGACGCCGTGCGCCACAGCTACACGTCGGGCAGCTTCCGCGTCGAGGAATTCCGGTTGCCCGTCTTCAAAGGCACGATCGCCGTGCGCGACGAGAAGGCCCACCCGCTCGTGGCCGCGAAGGAAGCGCCGCTCACGCTGCAGATCGAGTACACCTCGGGCGGCGGCGCGTCGGGCCTGCCCGTGCAGGTCTCCGCGCTCATTAAGAGCACCTCGCCCGCGTTCGCGGACACGTATCCCGACTACAGCTTCGTGCCCTACGTGAAGCGCAACGACAACGCGTCGTCCGACACGAGCGACGACGAAGACAGCGCATCGCAGCAATCCACCGACGACGGCTCGAAGCTCATCGCCGACAAGGAGCCCGTCACGCTGGACCGCAACGGGGCAGGCCGTCTCACGCTGAAGAACCTGCCGGCCGTGGATGCGCCGAAGCGTCTCGCGCTCGAAAGCACCTTCGCGGACCCGAACGGCGAAGTGCAGACCATCAGCGGCAGCGCCACGCTGTGGCCCGCCGCGGTGGTGGCGGGCGTGAAGTCGGGGCAATGGGTGTCGGTGGGCAACACGGTGCCCGTGAAGGCGCTCGCGCTCGACCTGCAAGGCAAGCCGCGCGCGGGCGTGCCGCTCGACGTGCACGGTATCGCGCGCATCACCATCACGTCGCGCAAACGCATGGTGGGCGGCTTCTACGCGTACGACAACCACACCGAAACGAAAGACCTCGGCACGCTGTGCAGCGGCAAGAGCGATGACCACGGCCTGCTCGCCTGCGACGCGAAGCTCAAGGAAGCGGGCAACGTCGACCTCGTCGTGACGGCAAAAGACGGCGACGGCAATGCGTCCACCGCGACCACTTCCGTGTGGGTCACGCGCGAGGAAGACCTCTGGTTCGGCGGCGAGAACACCGACCGCATCGACGTGCTGCCCGAAAAGACCGCCTACGAGCCCGGCGAAACCGCACGCTTCCAGGTGCGCATGCCGTTCCGCTTCGCGACGGCGCTCGTCGCCGTGGAACGCGAAGGCGTGATCGAAACGCACGTCGTGAAGCTGGACGGCAAAGACCCCACCATCGACCTCAAGGTGAACGAGGCGTGGGGGCCGAACGTGTACGTCTCCGTGCTCGCGCTGCGCGGGCGCATTCACGAGGTGCCGTGGTACTCGTTCTTCACGTGGGGCTGGAAGGCCCCCATCGAATGGGCCCGGGCGTTCTGGTACGAAGGGCGCCAGTACGAGGCGCCCACGCCGCTCGTGGACCTCTCCAAACCCGCGTATCGCTACGGCCTTGCGGAGATCAAGGTAGGCACGGCCGCGCATCGCCTGGCCGTCACCGTCACGCCCGATGCGAAGACCTACACCGTGCGCGGCAAGGCCCACGTCAAGCTGCGCGTGCAGATGCCGGGCGGCAAGCCCGCGCCCGCGGGCACGCAGATCGCCGTGGCCGCCGTGGACGAAGCCCTGCTCGAACTCATGCCGAACGACAGCTGGGACGTGCTCGACGCCATGCTCCAGCGGCGCTCCTACGGCGTGGAGACGTCGACGGCACAGATGGAGATCGTCGGGCGCCGGCACTTCGGACGCAAGGCCGTGCCCGCGGGCGGTGGCGGCGGACACGGCGCCACGCGCGAACTGTTCGACACGCTGCTGCTCTGGAACCCGCGCGTGACGCTGGACGCGAACGGCGAGGCGTCGCTCGTCGTGCCGCTCAACGACTCGCTCACGAGCTTTCGCATCGTCGCCATCGCCGCGGTGGGCGACGGCACGTTCGGCACGGGCAGCGTTTCGATTCGCAGCACGCAGGACCTGCAACTGATCTCGGGCCTGCCGCCGCTCGTGCGCGAAGGCGATCAGTTCCGCGCGCAATTCACCGTGCGCAACACGACGGCGCGCGCGATGAAGGTGGTGGTTACGCCGAACGTGCCAGGCCTCACACTCGCGCCGCAAACGGTCGACGTCGCCGCCGACTCCGCGCGCGAAGTAGCGTGGACCGTCACGCCGCCCGACGGTTTGTCCGAAGCGTCGCCCGCCGCGCTCGCCTGGAACGTGGCCGCCGCCGAACAGGGCGGACCGCACGCCAGCGATGCGCTGAAGGTCACGCAGCGCGTTACGGCGGCCGTGCCCGTCACCGTGCAGCAGGCCACACTCACGCAGGTGGACGGCTCGTTCTCGCTGCCCGTGGCCGCGCCGCCGAATGCGACCACCACGCAGGCCGGCGTGCCGCGCGGCGGCATCGCGGTCTCGTTGCAGCCGAAGCTCTCCGAAGGGCTGCCGGGCGTGCGCCGCTGGTTCGAGCGCTATCCGTACAGTTGCATCGAGCAGCAGACTTCGCGTGCGCTGGGCCTGAACGACGTGGCGCAGTGGCAGGCCGTGGTGGCGCGCATGCCGGTGTATCTGGACCGCGACGGTCTGGCGAACTACTTCCCGCCCTCGGACGACAGCGGCAACACGGGCAGCACCGCGCTCACGGCGTACCTGCTCTCGGTCACGGACGAAGCCGCGAAGCTCGACCCGCGCTTCGCCCTGCCCGACGACCTGCGTGCCAGGATGGAGAGCGGTCTCGCCGCCTTCGTGGAAGGCCGCCTCGAGCGCAAGTTCTGGGCGCCGCGCAAGGACCTGGACCTGCGCAAGCTCGCCGCCATCGAGGCGCTTTCGCGTCACGGTGCCGCGCGTGCCAGCATGCTCGATTCGATCGAGGTCGCACCGAACCAGTGGCCCACCTCCGCGGTGCTCGACTACTACGCGATCCTCTCGCGCGTGAAGGACATCCCGCAACGCGACGACAAGCTCGCGCAGACCGAGCAGATCATCCGCGCCCGCCTTACGTATCAGGGCACGCGCCTCACCTTCTCCACCGCGGACGGCGACGACCTCTGGTGGCTCATGACGGGCACCGAAACGAACGCGGCGCGCACGGCGCTCACGTTCGTCGATGCACCGGGGTGGAAGGACGAGATGCCGCGCCTCGTCGCGGGCCTGCTCGGCATGCAGAAGAACGGCGCGTGGCAGACCACGACGGCGAACCTGTGGGGTCTGCTCGCCGTGCAGCGTTTCTCGCGCGCCTTCGAAAGCGTGCCCGTGACCGGCCAGACGCGGCTTCAACTGGGCGCGACCACGAAGACGATCGCGTGGAGCCAGCCGGCATCGGCGGCGGCGAATTTCGCGTCCGCTACGGCGATCACGAAGACCGCGAACACGCGCAGCGTGTTGCTGCCGTGGCCGGCCGAGGCGCGCGGCGCGCCCGCCACAGCGCCCGGCGCGCTTTCGTTGACGCTCACGCAGGACGGCACCGGCAAGCCGTGGGCCACCATCGAAAGCCTCGCGGCGGTGGCGCTCAAGGCGCCGTTCGCCGCGGGCTATCGCATCACGAAGACGGTGACGGCGGTGGACCCCGCGGTGAAGGGCATGGCCAGAGGGACGTACACGCGCGGCGACATCGTGCGCGTGCACCTCGACATCGATGCCCAGACCGACATGACCTGGGTGGTCGTCAACGATCCGGTGCCCGCGGGCGCGACCCTTCTCGGCTCCGGCCTCGGCCGCGATTCGGAGGCCGCCACGCAGGGCGAACGGCAACAGGGCGACGCGTGGCCGGCATTCGTGGAGCGCGGCTTCGACGGTTATCGCGCCTACTACGATTACCTGCCGAAGGGGAAATTCTCCGTGGAATACACCATGCGGCTCAACAACGTCGGCACGTTCGGACTGCCGCCCACGCGCGTCGAGGCGCTCTACGCGCCCTCGACGTTCGGGGTGCTGCCGAATGCGTCGGTGGTCGTGCGGCCGGTGGCGCAGTGAAGGGGAAACGCGCGATGGGCGACGGGCGGGCAGTGGCGCGGCGCCTTGCCCACGCCACCCTCTGCGCGCTGCTCGCCGTTGCCGCGCCGCTCGCGCACGCCCTGCCCTCGTTCAACGACGTGCGCGCGCAGTGGCGCAGTTCGGACTGGCTGCTGCTCGCACGCGACGGCACGCCGCTGCAACGCACGCGCATCGACAAGACCGAGCGGCGCGGCGACTGGGTCGCGCTCGCGGACGTCTCGCCGGCGCTGCGCGAAGCGATCGTCGTTTCCGAAGACAAGCGCTTTTACGAGCACAGCGGCGTCGACTGGCACGGCGCCGCCGCCGCGGCCTGGGCGAATCTCTGGAACACGCGCACGCGCGGCGCGTCCACCGTGACGATGCAGCTCACGGGCCTGCTCGGCGACGACCCCCAGCATTCCGGGCAGCGGTCCGTCGCGCAGAAGGCGGGGCAGGCGGTGAGCGCGCTGTGGCTCGAACGCAGCTGGCGCAAGGACCAGATTCTCGAGGCGTATCTGAATCTCGTGCCGTTTCGCGGCGAGACGATCGGGCTCTCGGCGCTTTCGCTCACGCTGTTCGGCAAGGCGCCCTCGGGCCTCGACGAGCGCGAGGCCGCCGTGGCCGCTGCCTTGATCCGCGCGCCCAACGCGCCCTACGCCCGCGTGAGCGCGCGGGCCTGCCGGATTCTGCGCGACATGAAGGCGCCCGAACGCTGCGCGAATCTGGCGAGCTTCGTGCAGCTCGCGTTCGCGCGGCCCGCACCCGCCGTGCTCGCCGTTTCGCCCGAAGCCGACACGCTCGCGCCGCATTTCGCGCGGCGCATCGCGGCCGAAACGCGTCCGGCGGCCGGGGCACGCATCACGACGACGCTCGACGCCCGCCTTCAGCGCTTCGCCTCGGACACGCTCACGCGCACGCTCGTCGAACTCAACGCGCCGGCGCATCGGCGCAACGTGCACGACGGCGCCGTGGTCGTGCTCGACAACGCGACGGGCGACGTGCTGGCGTGGGTGGGTTCGTCGGGCGGGCTCTCGGGCGCGCGCGACGTGGACGCCGTGCTCGCGAGCCGCCAGGCCGGCTCCACGCTCAAGCCTTTCCTCTATGCCAAAGCCATCGACGAACGGCGCCTCACCACGGCCTCGCTGCTCGACGACGCGCCGCTCGACCTCGCCGCGGGCGGCGGGCTCTACATTCCGCAGAACTACGACAAGGACTTCAAGGGCTGGGTGAGCGTGCGCACGGCGCTCGGGTCGTCGCTGAACGTGCCCGCCGTGCGCACGCTCGTGATGGTCACGCCGCACCGCTTCGCCACCACGCTCACGGCGCTCGGCCTGCCGCTCACGCAGAGCGGCGACTACTACGGCTATTCGCTCGCGCTCGGCAGCGCGGACATCACGCTGCTTTCGCTCGCCAACGCGTATCGCGCGCTGGCCAACGGCGGCGTGGCGTCGCCCACGTATGACCTGCCGCGTCATCCCACTGTGCCGTACGCGACGGCGCCCGCCACGCCGCGACGCGTGTTCAGCGCGGGCGCGAGCTACATCGTGACCACGGTGCTCGCGGACAACAACGCACGCACCCGCACCTTCGGTTTCGACAGCCCGCTCGCCACGCGCTTCTTCTCGGCCGTGAAAACGGGCACGAGCAAGGACATGCGCGACAACTGGACGGTGGGCTTCACCTCGCGCTACACGATCGGCGTGTGGGTAGGCAATGCGGACGGCGAACCGATGTGGGACGTCTCCGGCGTGACGGGCGCAGCGCCCATCTGGGCCGCCGTGGCCGGCTACCTGCACCGTCACGTGCCGAGCGACGCGCCGCGCATGCCCGCGGGCGTCGTGGAGACGCGCATCGCGTTCGAGCAGAACGTGGAGCCCGCGCGCAACGAGTGGTTCCTGAGCGGCACGCAAACGCCGGTAGTGGGACTTGCAGCGGATGCGGCGGGCGCGCCGGCTGGAGCGCGTGGAACGTCGTCGGCTGGCGCGGCGCGAGGGGTGCATGCAGCGCAGTCGGTGCAATCGGCGCAATCGGCGCAACCAGGAAAGGGCGCGCCGCGCATCGGCTCGCCCACGGATGGCACGCTCTTCGCGCTCGACCCGGACATTCCCGCCACGCGCCAGCGCATCGTCTTCGAGCGCGAGAGCGGGTCGTCCTCGCGCAGCGCGTGGCGGCTCGACGGCAAGCCGCTCGGCCACGACGACCGCGTGACCTGGTTGCCGTGGCCGGGGCGGCACGTGCTGGAACTCGTGGATGCGAGCGGCACGAGCGTCGACGCCGTGCACTTCGAAGTGCGCGGCGCAACGGCGCGGCCGGGTTATGCCGCGGGCAATCGTGCAACGGGCAAGGCAGGCGCGCGTGCGACGGCGCCGGGTTCGGGCGGTGGGCAAAACCCGGCGCGCTCGGGTTCGCCCGGCGCGTAGCAAATGGGGTGGCCACCATCCGCGACAGGCGCGGGGAGGACGGCGAATCGTGCCGGGTCTGTATCGGCCGCTGTCACGAACGATGCGGACGGTCAACGCCGCGCCGTGGGAACCCAAACCCGAGCCTTGAGCGGCAATCCGTATATCCCGCGCGATCGCATGGCGAATCGTGCCGCGCCTGTATCGGCGACCGTCACGATGCGGACGGTTGATCCCAAGCGCTGAGCGCTAAACCGAATGAGCATCGCCCCGCGTTCAGTCCGCCTGCGCCACAGGCTGCGCCTGGGTGCCCTGCACCACCGGCGCCGCATTCGCGTTCTTGCCCTTCACACCAACCGCCGCCACGACCTGCTTCGCGATCGAATCGGCCAGCCGTTTCGCTTCGGCTTCGAACGTGTCGTGCTTCGCTTCGGAGACTGCGTGCAGCCCGCCGCTCGTCGCCACCGACGTCGCCAGGCTCCCCGCCGCCGCGCCCACGCCGCCCATGGCGACCATGCCCGGCGCCTTGCCGCTGTCCGCAGTGGCATCGAAGCGCTGCAACGGCGACAGCACGCCGCCTCGCGGCTGATACAGCAGTTGCACCGACGCCTCCACCTCGCTCTTGCCCGCGCCAAAGCCGATCAGCATGCGGCGGCTGCGCCGGCCGGCATCGAGCGTGTCGAGGCTGCCTTCGATCACGAGCACGCTCTTGCCGGGCGGCGTCGAAAGCGTCGAGGGCGGCACCGACGCGAGCACGGCATCGAGCCCCTTCGCCCGCAACTGCCGCACGAGTTCGCTCGCCACCTGGCCGCGCACCGCGAGCGCCTCGTTGTATTGCTGCTGCACCGCGGACGTCCCGCTGAACGACGCCTTCAACTGCCGGCTCAGGCTGTTGTCGAACTGGACGGTCGCCGTGGCCTCGTCGAACGGGTAGACGTAGATCACGTCGGGCCGCACGGGTGCGGGCGCGGCATAGGCCTGCACGCCGCTGATGCCCGAGGCGCAGCCGCCGAACGCGAGACACGCGGCCACGAGCGTCGCACTCGCCCAACGCCGCGCGCGGCGCACGGCCCATCCTGATGAAAATGACATCGGCATCTCGTTCCACCTGCCCTCGTTCACGCTGAAATAGCCGGCCCGTTCCCGTCGAAGGCGAAAGACAGGGAGAGGCCGGTGCGACTACCGTGACGGCGACGCCGGCGAGGCGCGCCGTGGTTCACGCGGTGGTTCAATCGTGCATCGCGGACTGACAGCTGTACATCGCGTACTGCCAGTTGTTCGTCGCGTGCCGCTATCTGTGCACCACGTACTGCCAGCTGTACACGCGCGTACCGCCAGTTGCGCATCACGCCAGTTGTTCACTGCGTGCCGCCCCTGGCGCACCGCGTACCGCTCAGGCCCAGTGCGGCGGAATCCACACGCCGCCCACCCAGTGGCCCGGTACCCAGACGGCGGGTCGAACCGCGGGCGCCACGTAGACGGTGGTCGGCGCGACGCCATAGGCGGTCTTCGCGGGAGCCGGCGCCATCACCAGCGGCGCCGGCGGAACGTAGGTGACCACCGGTGCCGGCGCCGCGTAGACGACGGGCGGAGGCGCCACGATGACAGGCGCGGCCACGACCGCGGTGCCGCGCAGCACCCACGTCGCGGCGCAAGCCGAGACGCTCGTCATGGCGAGCACGCCGGCCGTCGCCGCGAATGCAAGCTGACGCGAGAGGTGGTACGAGACGCGCGTCGTCCGTATCGCCGGATTCGAGGTCTGCGCCTTGCCTGCTAAACCGATACGGTTGATGAGAGATGAGAAGTTCACGGAACGTCCTTCAGTGTGTAGGCCGCGTGTCGAACGCGAAGATCGGCACGATCAACTCGATCGGCAAGCGCTGGAAACGCGGCGGGTTGCGGATGGCTGCCAATGTAGAAGAACGCTCGCGCGGAGTCTGTTGGAAATTCATGTCGTGCGGTTTCACGGCTTTTTTTGAGCCGCGTTTTTGAGGTGCGCTTTTTAAGGCATATTCCTAAAATGGAACAAAAATTCCATTTCACTGGATGATGCAATTTCCGTTGTACATCACTGCGGTCTTGTCTATGCTGAGGTCATACGTGCGCCCGCGCGGCGCGCGATGCACGCGGATGGACGACATCGCATCGTCCCGCAGCAGCCAATTACACGATCACAGGACCGGCCGATCAGGAGACACGCCATGCAAAGCTTCAGTCCCGCCGAATGCACGCCCGAAGCCGTGGTGGACGCCCTGCTCCACGGGCCGGGCGCAGTCCGCGTGCGCGGCCTCTTCAGTCCAGTTCAAGTGAGCGAAGCGCGCAGCGTCGTGATGGCCCATTCCGACGCCCGCGCACAAACCGTCACGCACTTTCAGGGCGAGGCCGCGCAGGCGGCGCGGCTGCATCTGCAACGCCGCGTGTGGAATCTGCTTGCAAAAGGGGACGTGTTTTCGCAGATGGCCGAGCAACCGCTGATCGTTGCCGCCATGCGCGCGTTTCTCGGCGAGGATTTCGTGATGGGATCGATTGCCGCAAACCGCATCCTGCCCGACGGCCCCGGCCAGGAACCGCACATCGACTACCCGTATTGGGATCTGCACGCGCCGCAGACGTTTCCCGTGGGCATCAACGCGAGCTTTCCGCTCAACGCGCAGGTGACCATTCCGCTCGATCCGTTCACGGCGCAAACCGGCGCCACCGCGTTCGTGCCGGGCACACAGCGCGACCTGCGCTACCCCGGCCCCGACGACCGGTTCTTCGAACGCTGCGAGCGCATGGAGGCGGACCCCGGCGACGCCATCCTGTTCTTCGGCGCCACCTGGCACTGCGCCATGCCGAACCGCAGCAACAGCGACCGCAGCGCCATCCTGATCCAGTACCTGCCGAAGTTCGTGAAGCCGATGGAAGACCTGCGCGCAATGGTGGGAGAGGCGTTCGTGAAACGCGCGAGCCCCACCATGCGTCAACTGCTCGGCCTCACGTACCCGTATCCGCAGAATCTGGACGACGTAACGGGCGCCGCCAACACCGAAGGACGCGTGAACGCGGCGAGGTACTGAGCCCTGAGGTACTGAGTCCGATAGCCGGCGCCGCTACTGCCCGCCGTCGAGCCGATTGACCCGGAAGTCCCCTGCCAGCGCGCCGGGACCGCGCTGTTCCATCAGGCTGCCGAACTCGTTCGAGATGCGCTTCAACGCATGCCGCTTGCCTTCCAGGCCGCGCTGCGTGAAGTCTTCGTAGGCGCCGTCGTCGAAGGAAACCGTCACCGACGCGCGGTGCCCTCCGTTTTCAAAGCCGATGTGCAGCGTGTGGTCCGGGCGTTCGTCGATATGAAAACCGATCGCGCGCGCTTCGAAGTAGCGGCCCAGCGTCTCGGCCACCTCTCTCATTTCGCCTGCCTGTACGTGAATGTTCATCGCGGCTCCGTGGTGACGAAGGGCGGCACCTTGCTTCTCGTCCTGCTTCTCGTCTGCTTCCCGTCTTTTATGCTCCGACGTCTTGCCGCCCAACAACGGCGTCGCGCTGCATGGTGCGTTCCTGCGAGCGGCGCCGTACATGGCGCAACGCGCGGAGCGGCCCTCTCAGCGCGAAGCATCCCGCCAGCAAGTCCGAATGCGGTGTAGTCAGACGTAAAGCGCTGTGCGCGGATTGAAATGTTTGCCCGCACGCTTGCAATAGTTGCGCACTCTTCTGAGGAATCGTGTTTTCGCAAGCGGCCGTTTCGCTGCGATGCAGCGTGTCCGGCGGCTTTCCAGCGTATTTCGGCGCGGACCGAAACTTGCTGCGCATCACCGCTTTCCCTTTGTTCGCCCGGCACGCATGCACGTCTGGCCGCCTGCGAGCCACGATTCCGCCTCCGATGCCTTTGCACACTGCCGCACCCGGCCCGCGCGTAGCCGATGCTCCACTACCCCTACGGACCGTGTCGCCGCCTCCGGCCCCCGTCATGCGTCGCCGCGCGCTGTGCGTCGCGCGCACCTGGCGGCCACGAACGATCGCTGCATGGCACACGGCCTTGCGCGGCCTGCGCCACGCAGCGGTGTGCCTCGCGTGTCTGTGGCCGCTTGCGCCGCACGCGGCCGGGCTCTCGCATGGCTTCGTTCCGTTGCCCCACGCCGTGGCGGCGTCCGCGGGAAAGGCCGGTCAGGCGCCGAATCCGCATGCGCAGCCGTCGCCGGTCGTGGCGGTGCCGCCCTCCGAGCTGTACGGCGACCTCTACCGCGAAGTCGAACTCGCACGCGTGTTTCCGGACAGCAAGACCTTCGCGGACATGGAGCCCACCGTGCCGCCGCAGCAGGTCATGGCGGCGTTCGCGCAATACCGGGCCCAGCATCCGGACGAAGCGGCATCGCAAGCAGCCGGTGCGTCGGGGTCCGCTGCTGCGGCCGCTGCCGTCGTTGCATCGAGCGCGGCGAAAGGCAACGGCGCGTCGTCCCCGCTCGCGCAGTTCGTCGCGCGCTATTTCACGCTGCCGGGGCGGCAGGCGAAAAACTGGACGAGCGATCCGAACCAGGACGTGACGAGCCACATCGATACGCTCTGGAACGTACTGCGCCGCAATCCCGACAGGGTGACGAACGCGTGGTCGTCGCTGCTGCCGCTGCCGAAGCCGTACATCGTGCCGGGCGACCGCTTCGACGAGATCTACTACTGGGACTCGTACTTCATCATGCTGGGCCTTGAAACGAGCGGGCGCCACGATCTCACGCGCGACGAACTCGACAACTTCGCCGCCTTGATCGACCGCTATGGCCACATTCCAAACGGCAACCGCACCTACTACCTGAGCCGTTCGCAGCCGCCGTTCTTCGCGCAGATGGTCGAACTCGTCGCGCAGCGCGACGGCGACGCGGTCTACCTGCGCTATCTGCCCGAACTCAAGGCGGAGTACGCGTACTGGATGGAAGGCAGCGCGAACCTCTCGCCCGGCCACGCGTCGCGACATCTCGTGCGACTGGCCGACGGTACGCTGCTGAACCGCTACTGGGACGAACGCGATACGCCGCGCGACGAGTCGTATCGCGAAGACGTGCTCACCGCGCAGGCCGTAAAGGGCCGCGAGCCCACTTCGCTGTGGCGCGACCTGCGCGCGGGCGGCGAAACAGGCTGGGACTTCAGCTCGCGCTGGTTCGCCGACGGCAAGACGCTTGCCAGCATCGAGGTGACGTCGCTCGTGCCCGTCGATCTGAACAGCCTGCTCTACCTGCTCGAACGCACGCTCGCGAAGGCGTATCGCGTGCAGGGCGATGCCACGCATGCCGAAAACATGGAGCAGCACGCACGCATTCGCGCCGATGCGATCCGGCGTCTGCTCTGGGACCCGCAATTGCGCGCGTTCGGCGACTACGACTTCGCGCGCGGCACGCTCACGCACCGGCTCAGCGCGGCGACCGTGTACCCGCTCTATGCCGGTGTCGCGACGCGGGAGGAAGCACGTAGCGTCGCCGAAACGCTGAAGACTGCGCTGCTGCGTCCGGGCGGACTCGCCACGACGCGCGTGAACACCGGCCAGCAGTGGGACGAGCCGAACGGCTGGGCGCCGCTGCAATACCTCGCCGTGATGGGGCTGCGCCGTTATGGCGAAGCGGAACTGGCACGCACGATCGCCACTCGCTGGATCCGTACGAACGTTGCGTACTACCAGCGCACCGGCAAGCTCGTGGAAAAGTACGACGTAGACGTGGCGAACCGCGTGGCGGGCGGCGGCGAATATCCGTTGCAGGACGGCTTTGGCTGGACCAACGGCGTGCTGCGTGCGCTCATGAAGCTCTACCCCGACGTGGCGCGCAACACACGACCCACCGACGTGCCCGAGGGACCGTCGGGGGTTTCGGCCGCGGCGTCGGCGGCGAGGCAGGCGCCGAAGACCTCGCACCGCTTGCAGGCGGCGCCCGCCGGGGCCGCCAAATGATCCCAATGAAAATCGCCGTGAACGACCTGCCCGAGGAATTCGCGAACCCTGTCTCGGCGCGGCCGCTGCACGACAGAAAAACGATGCGATGCAACGCGACCGAGAGCACCGTCCGGCATGGCTGTTGCTTGAAGCAATACGGGCGCCGCAGTGCGAAGCCCGCATGTCATGAAGGGCGGGCCGCCCTGACGTGGGCCGCCCTGACGCGGGCCGCCCCTGCGGCATTCTCGAGAGACGCGGTGCAATGGCAACGATCATGAGCGTCGGCAGCATCAACGCGGACTTTCAGGTGCGCGTGGATGCGTTGCCGCACAACGGCGAAATGGCGATGGGCCGGGAGTTCGCGAGACTCTCGGGCGGCACGGGTCCGAACGTGGCCCGCGCCGCGCAGTTGCTCGGCTTCGGCACGCAGGTGCTCGGCATGGTGGGCGACGACGACCTGGCCGACCAGGCACTGGGCCCGCTGCGCCGCGCGAACGTGGACGTCTCGCACGTGCGGGTGGCGCACGGTCACGCCACCGCGGTGGCCACCAATCTCGTCATGCCCGACGGCAGCCAGCACAAGGTCTTCGCGCCCAACGCAAGTGCGGCCTGGAGCGACGACGACCTCACCGCTGCGCGCACGGCCATCGACGCGCTCGCGCCCGACGACGTGCTCGTGGTGAGCTGCGACATCTCGGCGGCCGCGGTGACCTGCGCGCTGCAGGCCGCGGCGCGGCGCGGCCTTCGCGTGGTGCTCGATCCGGTACCGGGCGACCGCGTATCGACGCGCGCCGTGCGCAAGCTATGGGCGCACGTGTCGGCCGTCATGCCCGACGACACGGCGGCCAGCCGGATGAGCGGCGTGAGCGTCAGCGACGACAACAGCGCAGCGCGCGCTGCCCAGGTGATGCACGCACGCGGCGTCGCGCTCGCCTGCGTGCGGCGGGCGCATGGCGGCTGCGTGGCGGTGTTCGACGGCAACACGCTGTTCGTCGCGCCGCAGCCGGTCACGATCGTGGATACCTCAGGCGCCGACGACGCCTTTGCCGGCGCCCTCGCCGTTGCCCTTGCGGAAGAACGCGGGCCCCTCGATGCCGTGCTTTTCGCGGCGGCGGCTGCGCATCTCGCGCTCACGCGCTACGGCGCGCAGGCTTCGTGCGGCGAACGCGACGAGGTCGAAGCGATGCAGGCCACGTTGCGGCCCCTGGCGCGGTTGTATCGGTAGTGGCGGGCGTCGCGCTTTTGCGTGGCGACGTGGCAACGTGGCAACGTGGCAACGTCGAGGCATCGCGGCGTCGTATCGTTCGACGCGTTGATGCCCTCACCGCCGACACGCGCTCACTCGTCGTAGGCGGCCATGACGAGCCACAGGTCGCGCTCGCTGGTCTGCACGTGCGCCGCGAGCGCGTACGACGCGTGCGGATCGCACATCTCGCGCAGCAGGCTCTGCGCCGCTTCGCTGTTGCCGAATACGCGCTCGGATACGCGGCGCACTTCGTCCTTGCCTTCGAACATGCGGCGGTTGTGCTGGAACACGAGCGGTTGCTGCTTCCACTCGTTGAAACGCTCCTTCACGTGCGTGAAGTCGCCGCCGCACACGTTCGCCTGGTAGTGCGTGTGCGCGCTCTTCGGCACGCTGGGTGCACTGCCTGCGTCGGCGAGACGGGTTGCGTGAACGTCCCAGCTGTCGGGCCCCGAAAATGATCTGTCTTCCATGATGCCTCCCCACTGCGTGCTGCCCGCCGCCCGTCTTTCAGGTGATCGCCGGTGGGCGGAATGGCGGCGCAATCGGTGGTGCCGTGCTGTGTGGTGTGTGTGGCACGCGGCCGTGCAGCACGTGCTGCACGGTGGGTGCTGCCCTGTGGGGGCTACCCAGTCGGGGCCGCGAGACGCTGTTCGCGCCGTGCTGCGTCCGCCGGGTCGCCTCTGTCCTGCCGCGCCGATAGCATGAAAGCACGACGGTGTATCCGCGTGTGTTGTCCTACCCACGGAGGAACCCGAAATGCCCGCTCGCCTCGCCCACCCCACTCACTCCACTCACACCACCGTCACCTACGGTGCCTTTGTGATCCACCTGGCGCCACGACTGCTGCAAACGGGCGCGATGCCGCTACGGCCGTGATTGCCGCGCCGGACGGCAGCGAACGCGTCGTCGGCGTCGTTGGCGTGGACGGCAATTTCGCACTGCACGACGAAGCACGCAACCGCGCGGTCGAACTGGCGATGGCGTGAATCGATCAACGCCGCATGGCGTCCGACCATCACGTGCGCGGCGGGTAAGGTGGTCGACCCGAGTGGACGACGCGAACGAAGCCGGGCGGGGTATCGCGCGAGGCCTCGCGTTCGCATCGGTTCTTACCGCTACGCGTCCGTCCGTCGACAACTCTGTCGGCCAACCCACGAGCTAATCCACCGCCCAACCCACCGGCCGGCCACTGCGCCATTACTGGCTCGCGCCCGACGCCGGCGCGAGGCCCGAAGCCGCCGAGGCCGGCGCTGCGCCCATGCCGCTGTTCATGCCGCCGGCGGCCGCCGTGCCGCTCGCGCCCGCGGAACTGTTGGTGTCGGTGCTGCTGTTGTCGGCGCGCTTGCAGCCGGTGCCGCCCATTGCGATCAATGCGATAGACGAGACGACGAGCATCTGTTTCAAAGCCGGTTTCATGAGCCCCTATTCTGTTGCTAGTCCTGGAGCTCACCGACCCGCAAGCGGTGTTCCCATCTGCCGTGGCCCGGCGCGCGCGTTGTAGCTGAATGTGCGGGCGCGAGATGAAGTCATCGAGCGTGCGAACCATGCAAGCGCTCCAGGCGAATCGCCATTGCGCGGCCCATGCGGGCTGCCACGCATCGGTCGCGGCAACGCGGGTACACTGGCTGCTCGCTTTTTCCTTCCCCTCGTGCGGCCTCGCCGGGCGTAGTCTCGCGGCGCCGCACGCCTCTCGCCGGAGCCCTTCATGCGCATTGAAACCGCGTTTCTGTTCGATCTCGACGGCACGCTCGTCGACAGCGTCTATCAACACGTGCTCGCATGGAAAGAGGCGCTGGACCAGGAAGGCATCGAGCTGTCGGTCTGGCGCATTCACCGCAAGATCGGCATGAGCGGCGGTCTGTTCACGAACCAACTGCTGCGCGAAACGGGCGGCGACATCAGCCCCGCGCGCGTGGACCGGTTGCGGCAACTGCATGCCGATGCCTACAAGCGTCTGCGTGCCCAGGTGCGCCCCCTGCCGGGCGCGCGCGCACTACTCGATGCGTTGAGCGAAGCCGGCACGCGCTGGGCCATTGCGACGAGCGGCCGGCTCGAAACCGCGGCGGTGAATCTGGAAGCGCTCGGCGTGGATCCGGCACTCAACACCGTGGTCACGCGCGACGACGTGAAGTATGCGAAGCCCGATCCGGATCTCTTCATCGCAGCCGCCGCGCGGCTCAACGTGCCGATCGAACACACGGTCGTGGTGGGCGACAGCATCTGGGACATGCTCGCGGCACGCCGTTGCCGGGCGCTAGGCGTTGGGTTGCTCTCGGGTGGATACGGGGCGGAAGAACTGGAGCGCGCAGGCGCGCTGCGCGTCTACGACGATCCCGCCGATCTGCTGCACCATCTCGACGAGGTTGCGGCGCGGCCTTGAATCGCCCCGGTGCCCGATATCTGCCGGATACCCGCGCCCCTCCATTGCGCGGCGTCTCACGGCAGCGCTCACCAGTCCGGTGCGTTCGCGTCGAGCGCGTGGCCGGCACGGCGATTGACGACGCGGTACGGGCGTTCGTGCTCGTCCAGCACGCCGCGCCATTCCGCGAGCCGCGCGAGCGAGTCGGTGCGCAGCACCGCGAAGGTGCGGCCCGAACGCGCCTTCGCTTCGGTCAGCTCGATCGTGCCGCTGGCACCCTCCGTGCCGTTGCCGCTCGCCGGCAGCGCGCGCAGCATCGGCACATCCCGCTCGTGCAGTTGCAGCTCGTATTGTCCAGAGTGACCCATGGCAGTCTCCTGAGGAATCGGAAGTATTTCAGCGCGCTGGCGTAGCGCGCGTTGGTTGGTCTGTTGCTTGGTCTGTTGCTTGGTCTGTTGCTTGGTCTGTTGGTCCGTCTGCGGGTCCGTCTGTGCGCACAGTCTCCGGCCGATGCGCGTTTTTTCAACACACCGAAGCGGCGCGCGCCGCGAGCGCAAGCTGCGTCCCTGCGAAAACAGCACGCCCCGTTCCCGAATGAGCGACTTCCAGCGGCGCCGCTCGCTGCCTGGGCACTCCGTATGCGAGGGATCGCAGGAAGCGCCCCGAACGCAGACACGGATGCCTCCCGCCCCGCTTGCGCCGGCTTGCATCGCCCCAGGGAAAGTGCCGTCATCGCACCTTCCACACGACGTGCGGCAACGGCGTATGCTCGTGACCATGGCAGCGGCAGCGGACCGCAGCAGACCAAAGCGGACATCACGACATGTCGCGCTGCCTGTTTTCCGGCCTTCTCCCCTGGCGTTGTTCCCATTCCGCGCAAGGCTAGCGATGAACCCGTCCAACGCATTCGCCGCACCCGAATCCGTGCCGCGCATCACGGTGGTCGTGCTCACGCATAACCGCGTGCGGGTGGTGCTGGAGACGGTGGCGCGCCTGCTCGCGCTGCCTGACGCGCCGCACCTGATCGTGGCGGACAACGGTTCCACCGACGCTACCGTGAAGCTGATCGGTTCGCTCTTTCCTTCGGTCCGCATCGTCCAGTGTCTGGGCGACCTTGGCGCATCGGCGCACAGCCGCGCGGTGGCCCTCGCGCACACCGACTACGTGGCATTCACCGACGACGACACCTGGTGGGAACCGGGCGCCCTCACCGAGGCCGTGCGTGTGTTCGATAGCGCGCCGCGCGTGGCGGTGCTGAGCGCACGCGTGGTGGTTGGCGACGAGGGCGAGACGGATGCGCGCTGCACGCGCCTGAGCGCGAGTCCGCTGGATCGAAACGGGTTGCCCGGCCCCGCGCTCACGAGCTACCTGGCCGGCGCATGCGTGTTCCGGCGCGCGGCCCTGCTCGCCGTGAACGGCGACGAGCCGCTGCGCTTTGCGAGCGGCGACGAAGAACGCGTGGCGCTCGACCTTCTCGCGCAGGGCCACGCGATCGTCTACGGCGAAGGCGTGGTGGCACGCCGCTATCCGGGCGGCGATAGTGAAAACGGCAGCGGCAACGATGGCGAAAATAGCAGGCGCGCCAACCATCGCCGCGACGGTCCCGACGCCAGCCTGCGACGGCGCATCGCCGCACGCCACGCAGCCTGGGTGGCGTGGCAGCGGCTGCCGCTCGCGAGCGCCGTGGGCGCCACGTTGCGGGCCTTCGGCGTACTCGCACGGGAGCATGCGTTGTGGCGCGACGCATGGCCGTTGATCGCCGGCATCGGTGCAGCGCTCAAACGACGCCGCCCGGCACCGCCCAATGTGCTCGCGATGCGCCGCAAAGTGCTCGATGCCGAGCGCCTCGAACAAGCACGCGCCGCACGCGCGATGGCCGAAGAGCATCACCAGCACCCGGCGCGTTGATGTTGTGGCGCCGTTATGGCGTTGGCGCATTCGGCGCGTTCGCTCACGCTCCATCTTCGCCGGCTTCTCCGGCCCTTCTGCGCGGTCTCTGGAACACCCCTTGCTGAACGCCTGCTAAACGACATGAGCGAGCTTTTATCCTGACCGATGAGCCGCCTGCAAAGCGCAAGCGTTCACCCGGCCACATCAAAGCGCTAACCGGATCCCCCCATATCGTCCCGAGACTCCTCGCCATGAGCACCACTCGCTCCGCTCATCCTTCCACGCGCACACGCAGCGGCCGTCCGCCCCGGCAGCGGCACGCGCAGGCGAAGGAACATCACGCCCGCACCCAACCGGA
This sequence comes from Paraburkholderia sp. SUR17, assembly GCF_029536165.1. Classification (NCBI taxonomy): domain Bacteria; kingdom Pseudomonadati; phylum Pseudomonadota; class Betaproteobacteria; order Burkholderiales; family Burkholderiaceae; genus Paraburkholderia; species Paraburkholderia sp. SUR17. Next base: position 1,416,101 of record NZ_CP120509.1, on the reverse strand, counting down.
CGCAGGCAAAGCCAAAACCAGCACGCGCCGCTGGTCACATGAAGTCATGGAAAAGAGCGATGCGCTCGATCTCGAAAAAGGCGTTTTCCGCAGCGGCAGCGCCGACGAGATTGCCGAGTCGCTGAAACGCTCGTCGCTTGCGAGCAAGCGGCGCAAGGGCACGCCGTTTCAGTCGGCGATGTCGATGCTCAATTTCTACATCAATCGCGCCGGCAGGCACCTGCCCAAAACCCGGCGCACGACGCTGGAGCGCGCCAAAAAGAAGCTGCGCGAAGCGTTCGGGCGCGCGCCTTGAAGGGTGGGTGGACAGTGTGTCCTGACGTGCCCGGGCGAACGTTACGCGCGGCTCCCGTCGAGCTGCCCCGCGCCGCTTCAGCCGCTTCCGTGGCCTTCGCTGCCCTCGCGTTCTCGCGTGGCAGCGGCAAGCGAGTCGAGCAGTTCGATCACGCGCAGCGGGTCAACGGGCTTCACGAGATGCTCGGCGAAACCTTCGCTGCGCGAACGCGCGATGTCCTCGGTACGCCCCGAGCCCGTGAGCGCGACGAACGCCGTCCCGCCCGTGCCGGGCAATTCGCGCAGACGCCGCGCCAGCGTGTAGCCGTCCATGCCCGGCAAGCCGATGTCGAGCAGCACGACGTCCACCGGCGAGAGCGCGCTCACCCGCTCGATCGCCTCGTCGGCATCGGCGGCCGTGCGCACTTCGTGCATGTCGAGCACCATGGCGAGCGACTCCGCGGCGTCGCGGTTGTCGTCCACGATCACCACGCGCAGCGGTCGGCGCGCGCTGGCTTGCGGCGCGGCGGGCTCGGTGACGGCGGACGCCGCGCTCGCCTGCGCCACGGGCAGGCGGATCCTGAAGTGGCTGCCGCGATTGATGCCCGCGCTCGACGCAATCGCCTCGCCGCCGTGCATCTCGGCGAGCGTGCGCACCACCGAAAGACCGATGCCGAGACCGCCCACCGCGCGGCCCGGCCGGTCCTCGGCCTGCACGAACAGCTCGAACACGTGCGGCAGCTCGGTCGCCGAAATGCCGATGCCCGTATCGCTCACCTCGATCAGCGCACGCTCGCCCTCGCCGCCGCCCTCAGCGCGCACGGCGACGCGAATGTCGCCGCCGTCGGGCGTGTACTTGAGCGCGTTGTCGACGAGGTTCGAAACGATCTGCGTGATCCGCGTGACGTCGGCGTCCACATACACCGGCGCGTCCGGCATCGAAACGGCGATGCGGTGATGCCGTTCCTCCGCGTGCGGCGCGTTGATTTCGAGCGCGCCCGCCACGGCTTCGCGCAGATCGAACACGCGGCGCTTGAGCGTGATCTTGCCCGTGGTGATGCGCGAGACTTCGAGCAGGTCGTCGATCAGGCTGGAGAGGTGGCGAATCTGCCGGTCCACCACGCCCGGCACCCAGCGCGCCTGCGGCGGCAGTTCGGCCTCGCTGCGCTTGAGCACCCATGCGGCGTTGCGGATGGGCGCAAGCGGATTGCGCAACTCGTGCGCGAGCGTGGCGAGAAACGCGTCCTTGCGCCGGTCCACTTCGCGCAGCGTGTCTTCCACGCTCTTGCGGTCAGTGACGTCGGCGAGCGTGCCGATGAACGCGTTCGCGTCGCCCTCGGGCGCGTAGCGGAAGCTGCCGCACATTTCGAGAAAGCGCAGCGCGCCGTCGTTGCGGCGAAAGAGGCGAAAGAGCGCGTTCACCTGGCGGCCCGGCACGTCGTCGGCACGCACCTGGGACACGAGTTCTTCCAGATCTTCGGGATGCACGCAGCCGAAAAACTCTTCGCTCGACATCGGCCCGTCTTCGGGACGCTGCCCGGTGATCTCGTACATGCGGGCGTTTTCCCAGACGGCTTCGCCCGTCTCCACGTCCCATTCGAAAATGCCGAGCCCGGCGGCCGCGGCCGCGATGCGCAGCCGCTCTTCGCTGTCCTGCTGCGCCGCGAACGCGAAGTCGCGGGCGCGCAGCGAGTCGTTCACGCGCTGGTTCTGCTCTTCCAGCAACTGGCGGATGGCGCCGTAGATCATGGCGCTGAACAGGTCTTCGATAAGCTGGTGCGCCCGCGGCTGTGTGTCGTCACGGTGCGCGCGATGCGCGAAAAACTCGCGCGTGGCCTGCTGCGTGCATTTCTGCAGCAGGTCGAGTTCGCGAAACAGCGCATCGAGCTGATAGCCGTGCTGCCAGCGGTGCTTGCCGTGCTGGCGCGCGTCGCGCTCCACCTGGCCGTAGCTCGCCTGCGGCACGGCCGCGCGCAGCGCCTGGCAGACTTCGTCGAAGACCTGCGGCAGATAGTCGATGAGCTGCGCATTGGTGAGCCGTCCGGTGTTTTCGATGGCAGGATCGGAACGCACGAGCCGCAACCAGCGGCGTGTGATCAGCCATCGTTTGCGTTCCAGCCAGTTCGCAAGATCGGCGAAAGTCTTTCCCGCCTGCGTGTCCATTTGCGGTTCTCCAGGCTGCGGTCCGAGCCGCCGGCCCCCGTTTCTCCGATATCGGGCGATAACGGCCGGCGCCGGGCATCCCCGGGCCGGCCGCGCAATCCTTGCGTGCAAGCACATTCGATGCCCACTGCGCTCGCACGATGTCGCTTTCCGGCATGCAAACTGCTTATCCCATGCCCCAATGGGTTGCAGTGGTGCGGGCGGCGCGCTGCAACGCGTGCGTGGAAAACGCGACCAGACGGCGCCGCCTGCCCCACGTGCCGGGGGTTGCCGGCGTGTATCTCTGGCTGGCAAGAATTACATTAGATGGACGTTATGACCGACCACCCATCTCGCCCGCACGCGGGCCACAGCGCCCCATCGTCCGGCGCGGCGCCCAGAGGAGATGCCGATGACCGCTTCGAAGCGGTGGTCCATTCGATCGAGGACTACGCGGTCTTCCTGCTCGACAGCAACGGCTTCGTCACGAGCTGGAACCGGGGCGCGGCGCGCATCGAGGGATACGAGGCAGAAGACATTATCGGCAAGCACTTTTCGCGTTTCTATACGCGCGAAGCCGTGGCGCGCAACTGGCCCACCTACGAACTGGAGCAGGCCACGCTCACGGGCCGTTTCGAAGACGAAGGCTGGCGCGTGCGCCAGGACGGCACGACGTTCTGGGCCAACGTGGTGATCACCGCGATCCGCAATCGCCGCGGCGAACTCACCGGTTTTGCGAAGATCGTGCGCGACCTCACCGACCGGCGCCGCCAGATGGACGCGCTGCGGCAAAGCGAGGAGCGCCTGCGGCTCTTGATCGAAAGCGTGAACGACCACGCCATCTTCATGCTGGATCCCACCGGACAGGTGGTGAGCTGGAACAGCGGCGCGACCAACATCCACGGTTATCAGCCCACGGAGATCATCGGCCGGCATTTCTCGACCTTCTACGTGCCCGAGGACATCGCCGCCGACAAGCCCCGGCGCAATCTGGAAACGGCGAAGCGGCGCGGCCGCTTCGTGGACGAAGGCTGGCGCATGCGCAAGGACGGCTCGATGTTCTGGGCCAACGTCACGCTCACGGCGGTGTATGACGCCGACCGCCGCCTCACCGGCTTTGCCAAGATCACGCGCGACATGACCGAGAGCCGGCACCGCGACGAACTGGAACGCTCGGGCCAGCGCATGCGCGACTTCCTCGCCACGCTCGCGCACGAACTGCGCAATCCGCTCGCGCCCGTGCGCAACGCCATCAGCTCGATGCAGATCGAGCGCGACGTGCCGGCCGGGGTGGCGCGCTCGCGCGACTTGATCGACCGGCAGATCGCGCACCTCTCGCGCCTCGTGGACGACCTGCTCGACGTGGGCCGCATCACGTCCGGCAAGATCGAGCTGCGCCAGGCGTCCGTGAATCTGGGCGACGCGATCGGCAACGCCATCGAGGCCGCCCGGCCGTTCACGGCGCGACGCGGCCAGACCGTGGACGTCCACCTGCCTGCGGACCCCGTGCTGCTCAGGGGCGACATGACCCGGCTCGTGCAGGTGTTCCAGAACCTGCTGCACAACGCGGCGAAGTTTTCGCCCACCGATAGCCGCATCGCCATCAACGTCGAGGTGGAAGAGCGCACCGTGGAGATCCGCATTCGCGACCTGGGCCGCGGCATCCGCCGGGAAGCGCTCGAAACGATCTTCGACCTTTTCACCCAGGAGCGCACGGGGCAGGACGCGCTCGACGAAGGACTCGGCATCGGCCTCACGTTGTGCCGCTCGCTCGTGGAGCTGCACGGCGGCACGATCTCGGCCATGAGCCACGGGCACGGCACAGGCAGCACCTTTATCGTGCGGCTGCCGCGCGGCCCCCGCGAGCCCGAGCAGGCACCGCCGCCGCTGCCCGTGCAGGCCGTGCCGGACGCGCACCTGCGGGTGCTGGTGGTGGACGACAACCGCGATTCCGCCGACAGCCTCGCCATGCTGCTCGAACTCAAGGGCCATGACGTGCGCGTGGCCTACGACGGCGCCGCGGCACTCGACCAGGCAGAGCGCTTCGTGCCGCACGTTGCGCTGATCGATATCGCGATGCCGAAGATGGACGGCTACGCCGCGCTGCGGGTGCTGCGCCAGCGGCCCGAACTGGCCGACACGTACTTCGCCGCGATGACGGGCTTCGGCCAGCAAAGCGACATCGCGCTCTCGCGCGAAGCCGGCTTCGACATGCATCTCATCAAACCCGTGGACCCGCAGTTGTTCGACGAACTGCTCTCGCAGGCGGCAAAACGACAGGCAGCGCGGCAGCAGCGGCCACCTCTGCGGTGAAGCGCGAATCTCGCGCTGAATCTCGAGCTACTGCGCCGCCATGTGGGCATCGACGATGGGCGCAAGGAAGCCTTCGAAGCCGGTGAGAATGATCTGCACGCCGATGCACAGCAGCAGGAACGCCGACACGCGCAGCGCGACGCGCGTGCCTTCCGCGCCCAGATAGCGCGCGAGCACCGAGGCGCGGCTGTACGTGTAGTAGATGACGAGCATCACGAGCCCCGAGATCACGAACGACGCCACGCCCGACAGCAGGAACTCGGAGAGCTTGTGCGTGCGGTTCGCGTTCAGCGCGATCACCGTCGCCATGGTGCCGGGGCCGGTGGTGAGCGGCACGGTGAGCGGGAAGAAGGTCTTCGCCGTGGCCGACTCCGGTTCGACCTGCGGCACGGCAGAGGCCGAGGCGGTCTCGTTCATGCGCACGCGTGTGTCCGGCGCGTTGAGCATCTGCCAGCCGCCCACCGCAACGGCAAGGCCGCCGCCAATGCGCAGCGCCTCGATCGAGATGCCGAAGAAATGCAGCATGGGCGTGCCGACGAAGAACACGACGATGAGCACGAAGAACGCATTGATCGCGACGCGCCGCGCGAGGAAGCGCCGCTCCGCGTCGGAAAGCGATGCCGTGCGGTCCAGAAACACGAACGCCACGCCGAGCGGATTGATGATGCTGATGAGCCCCGTGAAGCCGAACAGGATGTCGGAGATCAGGCTTTCTATCATGCTGTGGTCGAGTCCGGAAAACGTCGGTTGAACGCAGGGTGAACGCAGGTGAAAAGTGCGAGCAGTGTAACCGCATCGGCAAGCACCTGGATCACGCATGCCGGTACGGGCAAACGATGCTGCGCGACGCGGCCGGATGGGCGGCCCGGGCACCGGAAGCATGCTGCGACGCACACGTTCCGGACGCATCGAAAGACCTGTGTGTCCCGATGCGCGGACGCCTTTCAAAGCGCCTTCACTATTTTTGATCTGCTTTACCTGGCCGATCCGGCGGGCATACAGTCGAACGGATAACACGCAGTCTCCGACGCATCCACCCCGTTCCAGGAGTCGCTCATGTCCTTCCGGTTGCTTGCTGCCTTGCCCTTCATCGGCATCCTGCTCGGCGTGCCGTTCGTGAACCGCGTCGAGCCGCTCGTGCTCGGCATGCCGCTCGTGCTCGCGTGGATCGTGCTGTGGGTGGTGCTCACGGCGGTCATCATGGCGATCGTCTACCGGCTCGATCCCGCCAACCGGGAGCCGCAAGGCGCGGATGTCCGAAGCACGGCACCGGAGGTGCGTTCATGAGCAGCGCTCTCGTCATCATTGCCGCCGTCACGCTGCTTGCGCTCTACCTTGGCATGCGGGCCCGCCGCGGCCACGACATGAACCTCGAACAATGGACCGTGGGTGGCCGCAGCTTCGGCACCGCGTTCGTGTTCCTGCTGATGGCGGGCGAGATCTACACGACGTTCACGTTCCTCGGCGGCAGCGGCTTTGCGTACGGCAAAGGCGCGCCTGTCTACTACATCCTCGCGTACGCGACGCTCGCCTACGTGCTCTCGTACTGGCTGCTGCCGCCTGTATGGCGCTATGCGAAGGCGGAGCGGCTCGTCTCCCAGCCGCATTTCTTCGCGCGCAAGTACGCGAGCCCGGCGCTCGGCGTGCTGGTCGCGCTGGTCGGCGTCGCGGCGCTCGTGCCGTACCTCGTGCTCCAGCTCAAGGGGCTCGGCATCATCGTGTCCACGGCGTCGTACGGCGCCATTCCTTCGACGGCGGCCATCTGGATCGGCGCCGCGGTCGTGACGGCCTACGTGATGGTATCCGGCGTGCGCGGCTCGGCCTGGAATTCCGTCGTGAAGGACCTGATGATTCTCGCGGTCGTGCTGTTCCTCGGCATCTATCTGCCGATTCATCACTACGGCAGCCTGGGCGAAATGTTCCACGCCATCGACGCCGCGAAGCCCGGCTTCCTCGCGTTCCCGGCCAAGGGGTCGAGCGTGATCTGGTTCCAGTCCACCGTGCTGCTCACGGCGCTCGGCTTCTTCATGTGGCCGCACACGTTCGGCTCGGTCTACACCGCGAAGGACGAACGCATCTTCCGGCGCAACGCGATGGTGTTGCCGCTGTATCAGCTGATCCTGCTGTTCGTGTTCTTCTGCGGCTTCGCGGCGTCGCTCAAGGTGCCGGGCCTCAAGGGCGGCGACATCGACCTGTCGCTCTTCAGGCTCTCGCTCACGACGTTCGACCCGTGGTTCGTCGGCGTGATCGGCGCGGCCGGTGTGCTGACCGCGCTCGTGCCGGGATCGATGATCCTCACCACGGCGTCCACGCTGCTTGCCAACGACGTCTATCGCGGCCTCTTCAACAAGCGCGCCGACGACCGCGTTATCGCCCGGCTCGCACGGCTTTTCGTGCCGATCGTGGCGCTCGTCGCGGTGCTGTTCACGCTGCACGGCGGCGAGACCATCGTGGCGCTGCTGCTGATGGGCTACAACTTCGTCACGCAGCTGTTCCCCGGACTCGTGTGCAGCCTCGCCGCGCACAACCGCGTCACGAAACAAGGCGTGTTCTGCGGCATCGTGGCGGGCGTGGCCGTAGTGGTGACCACCACCGTCATGCACATCAGCGTCGCGCAACTGCTGCCGTTCCTGCCGGATGCGCTCAAGGACATCAACATCGGCTTGCTGGCGCTCGCGCTCAACGTCGTGGTGCTCGCGCTCGTGAGCGCCGCCACGCAGCCGCGTACGGAAGCCGGCGGGTCGCACGCCGAGGTGCATTGACGCCATACGCCGACATGCGCTGAGGTCCGAAGCTGACCTGCGACAAACCCGAGGCACATCCTGAGCCAACCCGTCGTCGCGCCCGCGTAGTTCCCAGGGCGCGGCGGCGGGGCTGCCGTGATAAGGTGACGGGCCTTTCCACACGCCTTTTCTGCCGCCCTGATCCATGGCCCAGCCTTTCGACGACGCCGAACGCGCAGCCGTATATCGCGCCATCTACGAGCGGCGCGATATGCGCCACTTCACGCCCGGACCGGTCGCTCCCGAAGTACTTGCGCGTCTGCTGGACGCGGCGCACCACGCGCCGAGCGTGGGCTTCATGCAGCCGTGGCGCATCCTGCGCATCACCGACACCGCGGTGCGCACGGCGCTGCACGCCATCGTGGAGCGCGAACGCATTGCCACCGCCGACGCGCTCGGCAAGCGCCGCGACGAGTTCATGAAGCTGAAGGTGGAAGGCATGCTCGAATGCGGCGAGCTGCTGGTGATGGCGCTCATGGACCGGCGCGAGCCGCACGTGTTCGGCCGCCGCACGATGCCGGAGATGGACCTGGCGTCGGTGGCCTGCGCGATCGAGAACATGTGGCTCGCAGCGCGCGTCGAAGGGCTCGGCATGGGCTGGGTGTCGTTGTTCGACGTCGATGCGGTCCGCGCGCTGCTCCGCATGCCGGCGGGCGCAAAGCCGGTGGCGATTCTGTGCCTCGGCCACGTCGAAGCGTTCTATCCGCAACCGATGCTGGAAATGGAGCACTGGGCCGAGCGCCGCGCGCTCGACACCTGTGTGTTCGAAAACCGGTGGCACGACGATGGTGGCGATGGCGGCGATGGCGGCGATAGCGCCGATACGGCTGGCTGATCGCACGCTGGACCGGCCAGGCCGCACACATGGAAGCGTGCGGCCCAGTTGGGTGAAAGGCTACGAATGCTCCAGATATTCGGCGCGAGCGCGGTTCACGCGCCGTCGCGCATGCATACCGCTTCGATGTTGTTGCCGTCCGGATCGATGAGAAACGCGCCGTAGTACGTTGGGCTGTACTCGGGTCTCAAGCCGGGGCCGCCGTTGTCCTTGCCGCCCGCGCGCAGGCCTTCGCTGTGGAAACGCGCTACGGCGTCGCGGCTCACCGCCTCGAAGGCAAGATGGACACCGCGCGGCGTTGCGGCATCGTCGTGAGTCGCATGCAGCCACAGCTGCGGATGCCCAGGCTTGCCCAATCCCGCCAGGTCGCCTTCATGCATGCATAGCTCGAAACCGAGCGGCGCGAGCGTCTGCTCGTAGAAACGCACGCTGCGCGCCAGATCCGACACCCTCAAACCGATGTGATGGAACATACGTTTTCTCCTCGTTGGCTATCGAACGCGATGCCAGCATACGGCGTACCGGGGCGCGACGCCTGGGGAAAATTGCTTCGAGCGTTCGGCTTTCTGGCGGGCCGCCCGTGCGCGGCTGGCCGTTCACGGCCGCCGTGCTTCAACGTGCCAGCGGCTTGATCGACACCACGCCGGGCAACGCGCCGTCTTTCGCGGGATGCAGCTTCACGCGCCACGCGCCGGCGCCCGCGTAGGGGAACTCGGCGAACGCGCTCTTCACGAGGAACGGCACGGCGTGAGCCGCGTCGGCATCGTGGTCGCGGCTCACGGCCACGACCTTGTAGACCTCGCGCGCAGCCTCGCGGTCGAAGAAGCGCAACGTGAGCACGTGAACGTAGCTGCGCAGAAAGAACCAGAATCCCGACGACGACGGCATGCTGCACGAACCGCTCGCGTCGCCGCATTCGGGCACGTCGAGGCCGATCGACGCCGCGCGCGTGGCGTGAGCGATCGAGACAAGATAGCGAGGATTGGCGCCCGCCGAGCCGGCATCGCGAAAACCATAGCTCGCAAGCGCGCTGCGTACCTGCGCTTCGTACTGCAAACGCACGTCGCTCGTTTCCTGCGAAGCCGTGCGCGCGAGACGGTAAGTCGTGTCGCCCTCTGGCGGGCGCGGCATGCTGGTGGCGCGCACATTCGTGTTGACGTCGGCACAGCCGGCAAGACTGACCGTCGCGAGCGCCGCAAACGCCGCGATGAGCGATGGGCGGACCGTCACAGGCGGGAATTTCATCGAGGCTTCCGCATCAAGGGGTTCCGGCGCCTCGCAATTCGTGCGCCGCCGGGTTCGGCGACGCTGCTCGGGCGCCACGCGCTGCCGCGCTCGCACAGCAAAGTGCTTGCGACGGACAGGCTCACCACGTGAGCGTAAACGATTGCACCGCGCTTGCCTGCTGGTAGAAACGGCCATGCTCGAACTGCTCGGCGATCACCGTCCAGTAGTAGACGCCGCGCGGCAGGTTCTGGACCACCACCTCCGCCCCCGTGACGTCGGTCTGATCGACCAGCGGCCGCGCCAGATCCGGCGTCGTCGCCAGCACCAGGCGATAGCGCGTGGCCACGTCCGGGCGGCCCGTCAGCCAGCGGAACACGTAGTCGTGCGAGTCCGCCCGCGCCGTGGCCGAGGTGGTCAGGCTGAACTGCCGGCGTTCGAAAGCATAGGTGCGTGGCAGGCCTTCCAGACCGTTCGCATCGATTGCGCTGATACGGACGAAGTAGGTCCCGTCGGACAGATCGCCGAACGTGGCGTGCGGCGTGTCCACGCGCTGGTCGCGGATCACGTCGAGCAGGCCCGCGTCGCGGCCCACCTGCACGCGGTAGCTGCGCGCGCCGTCGAGTGGCACGAGGTCGAAGGCCACGTCCGGTGCGTCCTGGATCTTGCCCGGCTGCACCAGCGACGGCTCGGCCAGCAGCGCCAGGGGCGCGCCCGCTGCCGCCCCCGCCCGCGTCACGCTGCCGAACTTCGCCTTCACGAGTTGCGCCGACGCGGCCAGCGGCGCGCCCGCAGGCGGTGGCGTAGCGCCCGCTGCGTCGACGCCTACGGCCCCGTCGAGCACTTCCACCGCGCTCACCTGCGCGCCGGCGTCGTAATTGACCCGGAAGCGCGTGCCGCGCACGCCTGCCACCACCGACGGCGACCGGATCTGGAAGCGGCTGTCCTTCTTCGTGGCGTGCGTGACTTCGTTATCGACCTCGCCACGCTCGAGCCGGATGAGACGATCGGTGGAGCCTGTAAAGACCGTCTGGCGCAACCGGTCGAGGCCGATCGAGGAGTCCTGCGGCACGCTCACGTGCGAGCCGTCTTCGAGTTCGAGCGTGACGAAGCCGTTGTGGCCGGTACGGATGCGGTCGCCTTCGGTAAGCTTCATGCCGATGGCCAGCGGCGTGTAGCCCCCGTTGCCGTAGGCCCGTTCGACGGGACCGCTGGTGGCCACGACCGTCGCCGCGACGCGCTCCTCGCGCAGCAGTGCGACGGGCAGACGCAGCGTGACGCCCGGCTGCAGATGTCCCGGCGTGCCGACGTGGTTCAGGCGTGCGAGCGTGCGCCAGTCGCCGGAGTCGCGCAGATAGCGCGCGGCGATGTCGTAGAGCGTGTCGCCCTTGCGGGTGACGTAGGGGGTGGTCTGTTGCCCGGCGGGCTGCGCCCGGGGCTCACGGGCTTCGGTCGGGAGCGCCCACGCGAGGCTCAATGCCATGACAAGCGCGGCAAAACCCTCCACCACGCTGTTGCCGTGCTGTCCAACGGTATGCGAATGCTTCGGCATCGTCGGCGCGAGGCTGGCCGGCGTCACTCATCCCCCTTTTCTACGCGCTCCAGCCGATAGCCATAACCGTAAATGGGCGTCAGCCGGTAGCCGTTTTCGGGCCGCAGGCCAAGCTTGGCGCGCAGCATGGAGATGTGCGTGTCCATGGTGCGTGACGGAATGTCCGTGTCCTGTTTCCAGATCATGTCGAGAATATGCGCGCGAGAGAGCGGCCGGCTCAGGTGCTGGAACAGCAGCAGTGCAAGCTCGAATTCCTTGTTCGTAAGGGACACCGCCTTGCCTCTCGCGCTGACCTGCTTGGCGCTCAAGTCGAATTCGAAGTCGTCGAAGGTTTCCTTCAACGCCATGGGCTTGATCTGATAGGCGCGCCGCAGCAGGGACCCGACTCGCGCGAGCAGCATGCCCGCCGTGACCGGCTTCACCACGTAGTCGTCGGCCCCGCTGTTGAGGATCGACATGATGTCCGTCTCACGGCTGCGGCTCGTCATGAACAGCACCGGCAGCCGTTCCGAGAGACTTTGCCTCACCCAGCGCAGCACCTCTTCGCCGGACATGTCCGGCACGTTCCAGTCGAGCACCAGCAGATCGAAGGTCTGCCGGCGCAGTTGCTTGACCAGTTCGCGCCCTTCCGAGAACGAGTGGCAGATGTGTCCAACCGTCGAGAGCGTCTGGCACACAAATTCTGTCTGAGCCTGATCGTCATCGAGAACCGCAATTCTCATAACACCCCGCAACGCAAATTCGTTGTCCATCGTTGGTGAATGGCGAGGCGAATATCCGCCCATTTCCTGAGCGCTTCCTTCGCGCTCTGGCCGCGATTTTGTCCGCGACTGTCTCCCATTAACGGTTAAAAGCGTGGGCCACAGCCGCTCGTGGCCGCGCGGCGCAATCATGCAATCATGAAAAGGGGCGAGGAAATGCCGTGATGACATTGCCGTGAACCCCTTGAATTGGCGCGCTCGACGCTTGACTGCTCATGCTTGCGATCGGGGCGTTCATGATAATCGAAAACCCCTACCCTCTTATCGCAGAGCACCCGCGCATTCGGAACGGAGTTTTGCTAATGCGATCAGGCCCGCCTTCTGACCTTCGTCGCAGGCCTGTTGCGGCGTCGTCCCGTTCGCCTTGTCCATGACCACCTCGCGGCGCGCGTTAATCCGCGACATGGCGCACAGTATAAGAAGTCAGCAAACCGAAAATTTAAAGATTGTCAAAATCGGCGGCACTCCGCGTCCGCGTTCGAAGCATCGGCGCGCGGCCGCCACGTTCACGCCAAGCGGCGCAACGTCTGACGCTTCCAGCGGATGGTGGCGATCGCTCTCCTGTACACGCGTCCAGCAGCGGACCGATGCACCCACTTTGCCGCATGCCTGGATGCGCTTGCGAAACTGCTGCTGATGCAGATCATCGTGGCCTCCCTCGCTCATTTGTTCGTCTTTCGTCATGCCTCGACGCCTTTCGGCGCACTCCGAAAAAACCGGCGGCGGCAGCGCAAACTGCACGGCCCATCCGTTTGCCACTACCGCCGCCCTTTTTACGACCGCCGCCATTCCGGCTGTTGTTCTTTTCTATTGTTTTTCTTGTCATGGCGAACTGGCGTTCGCTCTTCTTCTCTCCCTGCCCCGTCGCCCCAGCTACCGTCGATACCAGCCTGAGCCCCCGTAGCTAAACCGCGTCATTCCCGCGTCATTCGCAAAACTTGTGATCATTGTGGACGGCAATCTGTCACGGCATTGTCAGAGATTGTCAAATCCTGAGGCCTGGTTTGTTAAGCATTGAAAAACCGTGGCACTGGCCGGCGATATTGGGTTCGGACGCGGCCTTCCCGGGCCTTGCTCCGCTTTGCCTGCACATCCATCAAGAGGGAAAAGAGTGCGTCTGGAGAAGCCTTTACGGGCCCTTAGCAAGACCTTTGTGGGCCCGTTGGCGGCGACGCCCCTAAGGGCGCCGGCCAATTCAAACGTCCTGCTGCAACGTTGCGTTACCGAAGCGTGTGGTGTGCCTCGATACCTCGCTCGGTGACACCCCCAACAGGCGATTCATCCACGACGCAAGATGGCTCTGATGCGCGAATCCCACCTCGAGCGCGATCTGCCCTACCGTCAACCGGCCTTCCAGCAGCAATCCCTTCGCGCGGTCCACACGCCGATGCACCACGTATTGATGAACCGGCGCCCCAAAGGTCTCGCGAAAGAGCACCTTGAAATGCGGCACGCTGAGGTGCGTCACCGCGGCGAGGTCCGCGAGCGTGAGGCGTTGGTCCAGATGCGCCTCGATATAGTCGGCCACGCGTACGGCCATGGCCGGGGCGAGCGTACGGCGCTTCGCGCCGGCCACGGGCACGGCTTCGATCAGCCGCACGACGATGGCCGTGCACAGGCTCTCGGCATAGAGGGCGTTCGACGCGTCGTCGGCGTCGAGTTCCGCCCTCAGCGCCCACGCGAGGTGCTCGAGACGCTTGTCGCGCAACTGGAACTGCGGCTGGAGTTGCGCCTGCGAGGATTTCAGGTCGAGCCGTCCGACGACGTCCTGCACGAACGCCTCGCCGAGCCAGATGCGCAGCAGTGTGCAGTCGGCCTCGTCGGCCCATTCGCCGTCGAGGCCAGCCGGCACCACGTCGGCATCGCCGTGTGCCTGGATGCGCGGCCTGCGCCGCCCGTTGCAGACGCAATTCGCCTTCACCGCCGCGCCCACGTGCACGCCAATGCGGTGATGATCCGCGGCGGGAATGCGATGCACGCCCGCCGGAATCTGCAATAGCTCGGCGCCGAAGCCCTGCCAGCCGAGCGCCGCGCTCGATTGCACGCTCACGGCCGAGCTTGGCAACGGCGCGGGATTCTGCTTCAAAACGGCGGGGATTGCACTCATCGCGGGGGCCTTCCGAAACGGTGAATTCCTGCATTGTGCTGCGTCCTGGCGGCGGCTGCAGCGACTGGCTTCGGTTCGAGGGTTGCCTCGCAAGAGGCTGCAGCGGATGCCGGCCATCGCATCGCTCAGTCTGTCATCCAGATCTGCTCATGGGCATCTTTGCCTGAGCGCGCGGCGCGCCGCGCTTCCCTACCATGCGGCTCTACCGTCAACGTACAGACAAGGAGCCGACCGTGTTCGTCATCTTCGGGGCATCAGGCAATGTAGGACGTGCAACCGTCACCGCGTTGCGCGAGTCGGGCCGCCGTGTGCGCGCCGTGGTACGCGACCGGCGTCATGCGCCGTCGCTCGAGGCGTTGGGCTGCGAGGTGACGACGATAGACCTGAACGATCGCGAGTCCGTGGAGCGCGCCATCCGCGGCGCCCAGGCCGTGCAGATGCTGTGTCCGGTTCCGGACGGCGCCCACGACCCCGCAGCCACCATGCGCGACATGATCGACGTGAGCGCCGCCGCGTTGCGGGCGCAGCCGCCCACGCGCGTGCTGGTGTTGTCGGACTACGGCGCAGAACGCGATGAGAACACCGGCATCACGCGGCTGTTTCACTATCTCGAGCAGCAGGTCAAGCCGCTCACGTCGAACCTGATCCTGCTGCGTTCGGCCGAGCACATGGAGAACTGGGCGCGCGTACTGCCGGCGGCGCGCGCAGCCGGCGTGCTGCCGAGCCTGCATCATCCGCTCACGAAGCGTTTTCCGACCGTCGCCGCGCGCGACGTCGGGCTGGCTGCCGCGGCGCTGCTACAGGACGAAGCGCCCACACCGACCTCGCGAGTCGTCAGCATCGAGGGGCCGCGGCGCGTTTCGGCGTGGGATGTCGCGAGCGCACTCGGCGACGTGCTGGACCGGACAATCGAAGCGCATGCCCTGCCGCGCGAAGAATGGGCGGCGGTGTTGCAGCGAGCCGGGCTCAGCGCTCGCCACACCCAGTTGATTGTCGACCTCTACGATGCGCACAACCTGGGCCGCATCGACGTCGAAGCCGGAGCGACCGAACGGCGTTTTGGTACGACGACGATCGAAGCGGTGCTGTCGGAGTTGACGCAGCGGACGGATGTGGCAGCGCGGGCGTGATGCGATGCGCTCTTTCTATATCCGGCCGTCGTATTCGACCTGTTCACGCGTCGGGTGGTTGGCTGGGCGTTCTCGACACGTCCTGATGTCGATCTGCTCGTGCAGGCATTGGAGATGGCCCATGAGCAGCGTGGTCGACCGCAAGGCTTGCTGTTCCCCCGGATCAAGGCGCGCAGTATGCAAGTCGGAAATTCCATCAGCGCCTGTGGCGCTATCGGATTCAGCAGAGCATGAGCCGTCGCGGAAATTGCTGGGACAACTGCCCGGTGGAAAGGCTGTTCCGCAGCGTCAAGACGGAATGGCTGCCTATCTTGCCAGCGATGATTCCGGCTTTGTGACGGCGGCGACATTCCGGATCGATGGCGGCATTCGCTGCGCAGTCACTGTGCCCGTGTGGCCCCGTCCAACGGGGCTGCGATGGCATGTATTGGCTGCGCCCAGGTGAGGATGCGTGCGGTAGGTGTTAGCGAAGCGTTGGGATATTGAAACGATTCGTAGATGCAGACCTAAACGTTGAGGGAACGCTCCGGCCGCCGCTGTTCAAGATCTGCGGCCACCATCGGGCCGCGCATGTTGTCCCCGTCAAGACGTGGCCATGCCGCGACGCTGCCTGACACAGCCACCGCCGGGCTATGCAAACGACGCCAGATCGGCGTTGCCGCCGCAAACCACCACGGCGATCTTCTCACCGGGCGAACGCACATAGGCGCCCGAGGTCAGTGCCGCAAAGGCAGTTGCGCCTCCGGGCTCCGCAACGATCCTGAACTTCTGCCATAGCGCCAATTGCGCTTCGCGAATCTGCTCGTCCGACACCAGTACGGAATCCTGAACGTTCGGCAGAAGAACGGAAAAAGGCACATCGCCGACACGCCTGCACCCGAGCGAGTCTGCGGCGATGCCGCCCGTGTCGACGTCGACGGGCATATGGGCCTGCAACGCGCGATTAAGTGTCGGGCATTGCTTCGGTTCGACGGCCACTACCTTCACGCGGCCAGCAAACCAGGCTGCGATACCGCCGATGAAGCCGCCGCCGCCAACGGAAATCAGAATGGTATCGACCTCCGGCACTTGCGCGTCGAGTTCGATCGCGATGGTTCCTTGTCCTGCGACCGTCGCGGGGTCGTCGAAAGCATGCACTTTCAGGGCGCCCGTTTCAGCCGCCCGCGCCTCGCTGGCCGCGAGCGCTTCGACATAGTTGTTGCCAGCGACGACAACCTGTGCGCCAAGATTTGTCAGCATCTTGCGCTTGAGCGCGGTCGCAAGGCTCGGCACATAGATCTCTGCGCGAGCGCCGAGCTTTTGCGCCGCGTACGCGACGGCGATACCGTGGTTTCCTCCGGACGCCGCGACCACGCCAGCACGCGGAAGCGGCTCGCCGAGCAGCCGGTTGAACGCACCTCGCGGTTTGAACGAGCCCGTCACCTGGAGCGATTCGAGCTTCAGGAAGGTATCGCCGGGCACGTTGGAGAGGCCGGGCTCGACCCGCATGACCGGCGTGGTGCGAATGTAAGGAGCGATACGCTGCGCGGCCGCGCGAATGTCTTCTTTCGTGATCATTTGACGAGATCCTCGTAACCGGTTTCCTGCTGGCGCACGGAAGGGATCACCGTGACCGGCGCCTGGCGGCGTTCGTCGACGGTCAAGCGAAAGATGTCGGGACGGCTATAGTGGCCCGTCACGTCGAAATCGAACTTGCCGCGCGCAACGTTTCGCAGGTCGATCTCTGCTGTAAGAATGGTTTCTTCGCCGAACGCGGGGCCCGCGAGAATCTGGCCGAACGGATCGACGATACAGCTTCCTCCGGCCTGAACCACCGCTTCAGGAGCGTCGCCGAACAGACTGGCGTATGCGTGGGGAAAATCGCGTCGGCGCAAAAACTGGTTGCTTGCAAGCACGTAGCACCGACCTTCTATGGCGATGTGTTGCATCGACGCGACCCATGTCGGCCTCGAGTCGGCCGTGGGCGCGCAATAGAGTTCAATACCCTTCGAGTACATCGCGGTGCGCATCATGGGCATGTAGTTTTCCCAGCAGATCACGGCGCCGAGCTTTCCTAGTGCCGTGTCGAGCACGGGCATGGTGGAGCCGTCACCATAGCCCCAGATCAGTCGTTCCGCGCCGGTCGGCATCAGCTTGCGATGTTTGCCGAGAAAACCTCCTGCTGGGCTGAAAAACAGCACACAGCAATAGAGCGTTCCTGCGTCACGTTCGATCACGCCGATCACCATGTGCACGCCGTGGCGGCCCGCTATTGCGGCGAGTTCGTCGACGCACGGCCCCGGTACATCGATCGCCGATTCCCAATACTCGCGGTACGCATCTCTCCCTTCGTCACTGCGTCCACCTACGTACGAGCCGAACGCATGTCCCTTCGGATAGCCGCCCACAAACGCTTCGGGGAAGACCACCAGCTTCGCGCTGCGAGCCACAGCCGACGCGACGAGGTCGTCGACCTTTGCCAGGGTGCGGCGCTGGTCAAAAGGAACAGGCGTGCCCTGGATGACGGAAGCGACCCACGGCCCTTCCCTGTTGATGTCGTTCATTATATCTCCTTGTGTATCTATAGTGAACGTGTTAGTATCAATTTCGAACATCATAGGCGCTTGTCCAATTTGTGGCAAGCGGTGGATGGTCGTCTGCGCGCACTACGTTGAGGAGAGGGAACTGATGGGAGAGATCGCCACGGTCAATAGCGTCGAACACGCCATCCGGCTCGTCGAACTGATGGCCACTTCGAACAGTCTTCTCAGCGTCAGTCAGTTGGCGCAGTCTCTCGAGTTGCCGCGTGCAACCGTGTACCGGCTCCTCAAGACGCTGGCGCAACGCGAATGGATCATTCAGGATGACAAAACGTATCGCCTCAGTTTCAGGCTCGCTGAGCTTTTTCGCGGCGCCGGTGCAAGTGCCCAGGCAGCGCTGGCCGAGCAGGTTGCACCGCTGCTGCAGCGCCTTGTAGATGAAACGGGCGAAACGGCGCACTTTGCCGCGCTCGACGGCGACCGCGTCGTCTACCTTGCGAAAGTCGATTCCCCGCATCCCATTCGTATGTTTTCCCAGGTCGGCTGGCGCGGGCCGCTACATGCAACCGGCGTGGGCAAGGTGCTGCTCGCTTCGGCAGAAGCCAAGCTTCTTCCACGAGTGTGCGAGCAGGGACTGGAGCGGTTCACGCCGAATACGATTGTCAAAATCGATCAGCTTCAGGCCGAGTTGGCGCGAATCCGCGAGCAGGGATACGCGTTGGATGCCGAAGAGTTGATCGCCGGTTTGACATGCGTCGCGGTGCCGGTCGTGAGCGGAGGACAGGTTTGCGGTGCGCTATCCGTTGCGGGCCCAACCGCTCGCATTGGCCATCCAGCGGCCTTGGCGAAAATCCTTAAAGCGGCGGCGCAGACATTGCCGGCATCGTTGTAGAACCGCTGGAAGTTCCATCCGGGGGCGCGGCTTTCCTCGTCGACGTCGGACTGGTCGCGCACCGCGTTCCAGATGGGGAAATCGAAGTGATCCATCACCCGGTCGAATCGCGTGATGCTGGCAAGCAGGCGCATCGCAAACCGCGAGTAGGCTTCGACAGCGATATCGAGCGCCGGCTTCGTGACGGTCGGCTGGAACACGATGTCGCCACGCGCCACCATCTCGCGCTCGGTGCGCCGACGGAAGCCCTCCGCCACCCGGAAATGGTCGAATGGGCCCTCGCCTATTCCAGGCCGCCCGCAATAAATCCGCCGAGCTGGAAATAATGGGTTAATTCAGCGCATGTTATATTCTGCCGCGCACTAAAACCCTGCGCTTAGACTGTCTACAACGTACCAATAAAACGGTCTTCAAAGCGCAAACAACAAATGCTCCACAACGCTGACGCATTCCCCGGCTCATTCGAAACCCGGCCGGTTTGCGCCGGGGGAAAAGAATAATGAATCGCGTTTATCGGCTCGTCTGGAATCCCGTCCGACGGCAAGTGCAAGTGGCGTCCGAACTCACGGCCACCCCGCGCGGCAATACAAATGACAGCCGGCCCGTGCGCGGCGCTCTCGTTCACTCGGCCGCGCCAACCCTTTCCATTATCGCGGCGGCAGTGGGCCTCGCCGGCTTCTCACCGACGGCATCGGCCGTCACATGCTCCGCAACGTCCACCGCGGGATGCAGCGCCGTTGGCGGCGCGGGCATACCGGCCCGCACCGGTAGCGGCGGCGCCGGCAACGGCAACGGCGGCGGCGCGAGCACCTTCAATGTGAGCACCGGGACGACCGACCTCATCCCCGGGTTCGCATCCTCGACGGGCGTCGGCGGCCAGGGGGCAGCCACTCAGGATGGATCAGGCGGACCCGGGGGCGCTATCGGCGGATCGGGCTCCGGCTCGCTCGGGGTCAACACCTCGGTAGTCGGAATCAACGGAACGGCCGGCCCGCTCGCGACGAACTTCGGCACGGGCGGCGGCGGCGGCGGCGCGGGCTTCGTTTTTTCCGGATTTAATCTGACGTTGGACTCCGGCGCGACGGTTCTAGGCGGCGCGGGCGGCGTGGGCGGGCAAGGCGCAGCCCCTGTGGTTTCAAATGGCGGCGGCGGTGGTGGCGGCGGCACCGGTTTGCTGTCGACCGCCGCCGGCACAGGCATCGTCAATAACGCGACCGTGGCCGGCGGTGCCGGCGGCGCAGGCGGTGGTGGCGGCGCGACCGGATCCGGCGGCGGCGGCGGCGCAGGCGGAGACGGCATGCTTCTGCTCGGCGCCAACACGAATATCGTCAACACGGGCAGCGTGACCGGCGGCGCAGGCGGGGCTCCGGGTAACGGAAGTTCCGAAATCCCTAACACGACAGGCGGCGGTGGCGCCGGCGTTCGCCTCGTCGGCGCGGGCAGTTCCATCGCCAACATCGGGACGATCAGCGGGGGCAACAGCTCGGCAGGCGTTGCGGGGGCCGGTATCGTGACGTATGGCAACACGACGATCACCAACGGAGGGACGATCAGCGGCGGCCTGAGCGGCGGAGCAAACGCGTCGTCGATCGAGTTCGGTGGCACCGGCAACACGCTGAATCTCCTGTCGGGCTCGACGCTCAACGGCGCGGTCACCCTCGATGCCGGCGCAACCGCCACCATCGCCGCTCAAAATCCGGGGCTGTCGCTGGCCCCGTCGGTGGTGCTGACCGACTCGGCCTCGACCGTGACCTTCAGCGGTATGGCCACCGGCCTCACCATATCCGGCGTAGTGGCCGGCGCAGGCAACACGGTCGTGACGGGCACCGGCGGCAACATCACGATGGCGGCCGTCAACACCTACACCGGCAGCACGACTATCAGCGGGGGACAACTCGCCCTTACCGGCAGCGGCAGTATCGCGGCGTCCAGTGGTTTGCTCGACAACGGTCTATTCGACATTTCAGGAACGACGAGCGGCGCACAGATCAAGAATCTGACGGGGTCGGGCACGGTTGCACTCGGAACCCGCACGCTAACGATCACAAACGGCAACGGTACATTCAGCGGCTCCATCGGCGGCACCGGCGGCGTGACCACCAGCGGCACCACGACGTTGGCGGGCAGCAATACCTATATCGGGGCAACGACGATCAGCGGCGGCACGCTGGCGCTATCCGGTGCGGGCGCCATCTCGGCATCGAACGGCGTAGTCGACAACGGTACGTTCGACATTTCGGGAACCACGAGCGGTGCGCAGGTCAAGCAGTTGACCGGCACAGGCACGGTGACGCTCGGCGCGCGCACGCTCGGCGTGACCAATGCGTCCGGCACGTTCGCGGGCTCCATCAACGGCACGGGCGGGTTCTTGCTGACATCGGGCACGCAGACGCTTACCGGCGCGAACAGTTACACCGGCGGCACGATGATCACTGCGGGCACGCTCGCGCTATCGGGAGGCGGCGTGCTGTCGTCGGCGACGCCCATCACGCTCGCGTCGTCGAATGCGACGCTCGATCTTTCGGCCGCCAGCGCTCAGCAGTTCGCCAACCTCAGCGGCGCATCGGGCTCGCGCGTCGTGCTAGGCAGCAACGCGTTGACCGTAGGCGATGCAACCGATACGACATTCGGCGGTACCTTGTCGGGCCCCGGTGCGTTCGTTAAACAAGGCACGGGCACGCTGACGCTCGATGGCGTCAGCAGCGCGTTCTCCGGAACGACGACCGTCGCCGCCGGCACGCTTGAAGTTGGCGATGCCGCCAATCCGTCGGCGCTGCTAGGCGGGAATGTACAGGTCGCGTCGAATGGGACGTTGCGCGGTCACGGTAGCGTTGCCGGCAACGTCACGAATGCGGGCGTGGTTGCGCCAGGCGGCACGATCGGAACGTTGACGCTCGGCGGCGACTATACCCAGGCGTCCAACGGCACGCTTTCGATCGAAGTCAGCCCGACCGCCGCATCGCAATTGCACGTCGGTGGCGCCGCGGCGCTAAACGGCACGCTGCACATCGTTTATGACCCGGGCACCTACAGCGCGGGCCGCTATGCGTTGCTGAGCGCCGGCAACGGCGTGAGCGGCAGGTTCTCGAGCGTCACCAACAGCGCGCTCGCGGGGGCGGATCTATCGTCGCTGCAACAATCGATCACCTACGGCGCGAACGAGGTCGACCTTGCTCTCGCCGCTGCGTCTAACACGACGACAGGCGGAACCACCCCGGTCGTGATTGCGCCGCAGGACACCACCATCTTTGCAACGGAGGGCACGTCGGCCTTGAACCGGGCACAGACGATCAGCTCCGCCCTCCTCGCCCGCTCAGGACGGAACAGCGTAGCCGGCGGTTCGGCCACCTCGCCGGCCGGCAGTTGGATTTCGGCGACGGGCTCGAGCACGAAGGTCTCGGGTACCGACGGCCGCCCCGGCTTTCTCGCGCGCGAATACGGGTTCATGGCCGGTATCGATCATCGCGAAGGGGCCGGCACGGTAGGCATCGCCGCCGGTTACTCGCACACCTCGATCGACGAATCTTTGACCGGCGATTCGAGCGCCGCCGACACGCTGCGCGTAGCGCTCTATGGCGCGCGTTCTTTCGGCCCGATCGATCTGGCTGCAACGGTCGGCTATGGTCTCGATTTTCTTTCGCAGAAGCGGCCGTTCGGATCGATCGGTACGGCCGAGGGCGATCACTATGGCAACGAGTTCAGTGCCGCGCTGCAAGCAGGGATGCCGATCGCTGTCGGCAGCGTCACGATGACGCCGCGGCTCGGACTGCGGTATGCGTACTTCCGGGGCAACGGGTTTGGCGAAAGCGGTGCGCAGGGGCAGAACCTGTCCGTCGACGCGGACAACGCACGCAGCCTGCAACCGTTCGTCTCGCTCGCGATCGACAAGGCGTTCGGCAATACGCTCGCGCCGATCGACGTCCAGTGGCGGATTGGCTACGCCTGGGAGGCGCTAAGCCATGCTCGCGGCTTAGCCGTCACGTCGCAAGACGGTACGACGTTTTCAGCGCCGGGCACCGACCTTCCACGGGCCTATCTCACGACGGGTGCCAGCGTAAGCTTCCATCCCGCGAAGTCCATGTCGGTGGCGGTGGGGTTGGACGCGCTGCTGAACGTGGGGCATGCGTCGGCACAGTCGGCCTATGCGAGGCTCGACTACCGGTTCTGACCTGCGATTACGGTCGCGATCGTACGGCGTTGAATCCGGTCACGCGACGATGCCAGCAGGCGTGTCATGGTCGCTGAAGCAACTTCGGCTTCGCGCGCCAGGATATGCTCAGCGATGGCACCGGCGAACGACATTGCCGGCCATTCACCGAGCTTAACCTGTCGCCTGCGGCTGTCGACGGCAGACTTGTCGCGATACGTCCAGGATTTGCGGTTCGTCGAAGCTTGCAGGCGCAGCCCCGAAACCCCCTCGAACGTCATGTGCTCGCCGCTCGGCGGCTTGGCTGCGGCGCGTGCATCGAAGCGCATTCTTCCCTCGGCGTAGGTTTTTTCTGAGGAAAGAATATGCGGCGCAGGTTTCCTGGCAACATTGAAAAACCTGCGCCGACCTCTCAAGTCTTGACGCACGGAGACAAGCGTCGATGTGCTGACGGCGGATCATCCTGGCTCACAACAGGCGACTGCGGACGACTATCGAATTCTGGCTACTCGTTTTCCTCGAAGTAATGCCCGAACTTGACCTGCTTGGTCCGGATATACCGCTCGTTTTCCTCGCGCACGGGAATTGCCAGCGCGACGCGCTCGCAAACGGGAATGCCGTGCTTCGCGAGTGTGTCGAATTTCTTCGGATTGTTGCTCATCAGCCGCACTGACGAGACCTTCAGAATGCGCAGGATGGCGGCCGCCGAGTCGTACTCGCGCGCGTCGTCGGGCAGGCCCAGTTCCAGATTGGCCTCGACGGTATCGAGCCCCTGCTCCTGCAGCGCGTACGCGCGAATCTTGTTGGAGAGCCCGATGCCGCGCCCCTCGTGGCCGCGCAGGTACAGCAGCGCGCCACGCCCTTCAGCCGCGATGTAGCGCAACGCGAGATCGAGCTGCTCGCCGCAGTCGCAGCGATACGAACCCAGCACATCGCCCGTGAGGCATTCGGAATGCAGCCGCGTCAGGACGGGTTCTCCGTTCGCGACGTCGCCCATCACGAGCGCCACGTGCTCCGCGCCGCCATCGGCGACACGAAAGACGTAGGACATGAAGGTGCCGTAGCGGGTGGGAAGCGTGGCGGCTGCATCGAGCACGACGCATTCGTCGGTGATTGCGCCAGGTGCGCACGGCGGCTCGTGAGGCGTAGACATGATGTTCGAAGATGCCAAGGCTTGATCCGGCGTGCTGCCGGGATGTGGTATGGACGGGCAGTTTACCGCCAATCGCCCCGGCGCACCGCAATGCGGGCGCGGCGAGGCATCGTCAGCCCCAATCCCCCGGCCGGTTTGCGCCGCCTATACTGGAACGGAGCCTGCCGGCAGCGCGTCGCCGAGAAAAGTCGGGGATGCGCGGCGCCACGCCGGCAGACCTTCTCTGACGAAACGGAGCCGCCTCATGACAACCGTTGCACAAGTACTCAAATCGAAGCCGGAGCAAACCGTCTACACCATCCTGGCGGATGACTCGGTCTACAACGCGATCAAGCTGATGGCGGAAAAGCAGATCGGCGCGCTCGTCGTCAAGGAAGGCGAGGCGATCGTCGGCATCATTACGGAGCGCGACTACGCACGCAAAGTCGTGTTGATGGACCGCTCGTCGAAGGTCACGCCGGTGCGGGAAATCATGAGCCCGCACGTGCGCTTCGTGCGCCTCGACCAGACCACGGACGAATGCATGGCGCTGATGACCGAGCGCCGCATGCGGCACCTGCCCGTCATCGATCAGGAGAAGCTGGTGGGAATGGTCTCGATCGGCGACCTGGTGAAGAACATCATTGCCGAACAGCAATTCACGATCGAACAGCTGGAGCACTACATCACGGGCGGCAAGGTATGAGCGCCACGCGGCGGGCGACGCAAAGGCCGGTGATGCAAAAAAAGCCCAATCGATAGCGGTTGGGCCAAGCCGCCTTCCGGCGGCGGAGGTTCCACAAAACCTGTCTTATGGTCGAGCCGCGCACGGCGCGTCAATGAGAGCGCCTGCGCGACCGCCTTCGAGCGAAACGGCATCCGGCGACGTGCCTCGTCGCGCAGCAATCAGTCTGTGCGCGGTGGGGCGCCGCGCACGACTTCCTCGCTCAGTCGCCGAATCAGTTACCGAAGTAAGTGGATTGCTGCGGCGTCACGTGCACCGGCTGACCCGCCTGCGACGAACCCGACGTCGACGGACCGTAGCCCGTGTCGGCGGTACGTTGTTGCGCCATCGCGGTGCCGTTCTGCGCGGCAACGCGCGCTTCGGCGGCCTGGATGTCGGCCGGATAGGTAGCGTCGTTCGATACCGCCGGGTTGTAGCCGGCCCGTTCGAGGTCGATCAGTTCCTGGCGCACTTGTGCGCGGGTCACGGGGCCGTTCGACTGGGCGAACGAAGCAAGCGGGGCAGCAAGCGCAACGGCAACAACAGCAGCCTTGATCAGGGACTTCGAGTTCATGATGATTACCTCCAAAAATTGTTTTGTCGCTGGCTCGTCACACCATGTGTCGAGCAAGTGACTCCAGTTTAGGAAGCCGATCACCAAGGGAAAACACCTATTTTAGATAAAGATTTTTTCGGCTCGGAGAACAATGAATGACACGCTCCGGACTTGCCGCGCCACTCGATAGCAAGATGTAAGGTTTTCCGCGCCCGGGCCGTGGCGCGCAGAAATTGCGGAACGTCGGCTGATGGCCCGGCCCGAGCTATTGCGCCGCCAGCAGTTTGCGAGGACCACTGACGAACGGGCTCCCCGCTTCGTAGAAGCGCAACATGTGGTGCATCTCACGCGACAGCCCAATGCGCTTCGTCGCCGCCACGGCCTTCACCGCGGCATCGCCGTGAATGGGCATCTGCCCGATCCACAGTCCGTGACCCGTACAGAGGTCCTGACCATCGAATGCCTGGCCAATACCGAATGCGCGCGTGAGCCGCCCGGGCCCGCGCGCCAGATCCCGCAACGGTGCGCCGTTACGGCGCGCAGTCATCGCGGCGATGCCTTCGAGCGGCTCGATGGCGCGAATCAGCACGCCCGCCCCGATGCCAGCCGGCTCGCTCGACATGTTGAGCATGTACTCCGTGCCATAGGTGAGTCGCACGTAGGCGTGGCCGCGCTCGAGGAACATCGAGCCGTTCCAGGCACGGCGCCCGATGAACGCATGGCTTGTCGAATCGCCGACCGGATAGGCCTCCATCTCCACGATGCGTCCGCTCAAACGGCGCTCGTACAGAACAGGCTCGGCCTCCCCGTTCCTGATGCCTGGGACGCCTCGCACCGGAAACGGCTCGGCGAGGTCGTAGACGAGATACTTGCCCACCATGAAGCGCGCCAGCTCGACCGTGTCGAGCGGCAATTCGTCGCGCGTGAGCGGCACGATGGGCAGCAGAGGCGTCGAGTCGCAGCCGGCGGACCGCGTACCGCCTGGCGTCGCGGTGCGTACGCGGCCCTTGCGCTTCGTCTGTTGTTGCAATGCTTCGCCCGTGGGCGCGTTCCGAGTCACGTTTTTCCCAACTAGAGTATCGTTAGCTTGCCGCGCGTCCCGAGGCTTGCAACACGGAGCGTGCGGAGCTGGTTCTCGCGCATTATCGCCACAATTTCTGCAGTATCAGCAGTTGCTGTACGCGCAGCGCCGCATTTCCCGCAATAACGTTCACTCAGGTTTCATTCGGCAACGCCCGCAGCAACAGGCGGTTGCAATGAACGCCCTCGACATCATGACAACTGGAGAAAACGCATGAAGGCAATTCACGCAATCAGGATGGCAGTCGGCGCACTCGTCGTCGCGGCTTCGGTCAACGCATGGGCGCAGGCGAGCGACACCAGCGCCGCAACCGACACCGCCAACACCGCCGCGTCGGCCAAGGCGAGCAAGAAGGCTGCACGCACGGCCAATCGCGCCTTGCAGAAGAAGGTGCGCGCCGCGCTCGCCCATGCGAAAGGCATTTCAGTGGCCAACATCACGGTCCGCGCGAACAACGGCGCCGTGACGCTCGCGGGCACCGTGCCGGACGCCTCGCAGATCGATCAGGCCACGCAGGTGGCACAGGGCGTAGCCGGTGTCACGTCGGTCAAGAACGCGTTGACCGTGCGTTCCGAGGGCGGCCAGTAAGTACGGCGATTCCCGCTCGCGCTTGCGTCAGCCTTGCGCCTGTTTCCCGCCTTCCTGTCTTGCCGGCATACGGTGCTTCGCATGGCCGAGGCGGGAGGACGGGGCAGGCGCCTGCGCGGCCGCCGGCATTAGCCCTGCGCGCGGCGTTGCATTTCACGGGCAATCACGATCTGCTGGATCTGCGTGGTGCCTTCGTAGATGCGAAAGAGCCGCACGTCGCGATAAAACCGTTCGATCCCGTATTCGCTCATGTAGCCTGCGCCGCCGAAAATCTGCACGGCGCGGTCAGCCACGCGCGAGCACATTTCCGTGGCGAACATCTTCGCGCATGACGCCTCAGCGGTAACGCGCTCGCCATCGTCGCGACGGCGCGCGGCGTCCACGATCATGC
Organism: Paraburkholderia sp. SUR17; assembly: GCF_029536165.1. NCBI lineage: Bacteria > Pseudomonadati > Pseudomonadota > Betaproteobacteria > Burkholderiales > Burkholderiaceae > Paraburkholderia > Paraburkholderia sp. SUR17. The sequence continues at coordinate 1,388,951 of NZ_CP120509.1, read as the reverse complement.
AGCGCGAGGCGTAGATTTCGGCCTGGCTGTCGGCAAGCATCGCCTGAATCAGCTCGAATTCCACGATCGGCTTGCCAAACTGTTTGCGCTCCATCGCATAACGCAGCGCGTCTGCCAGCATGCGTTCGGCGGCGCCAGTCGCCACGGCGGCAATATGCAGACGGCCCTTGTCGAGCACCTTCATCGCGGTCTTGAACCCGACGCCTTCACGCCCGCCGATCAAGCTCTCAGCCGGCACGCGGCAGTTCTCGAAGATCACGTCGCACGTGTGGGCGCCCTTCTGCCCCATCTTGCGGTCGATCTTGCCCAGCGACAGTCCCGCCGTATCGCGTTCCACGACGAATGCCGAAATGCCGCCGGCGTCCTTGCTTGCCGGGTCGGTGCGCGCCATCACCGTGTAGATGCCCGCTTCCGGCGCGTTGGTGATGAAGCGCTTCGTGCCGTTCAGTACGTAATGGTCGCCGTCGCGAGTGGCGGTGGTGCGCAGCGACGCGGCGTCGGAGCCGGCTTCCGGCTCGGTCAGACAGAATGAGCCGATGAGTTCGCCCGAGGCGAGCCGCGGCAGATACTTCTGCTTTTGCCCGGGCGTCCCGTCGATCACGATGCCCATGGACCCGATGCCGTTGTTGCTGCCCACCGCGGAGCGGAACGCGGGCGACGTCTTGCCGAGTTCCATGGCGGCCAGCACTTCCTCTTCCATGGTGAGGCCAAGCCCGCCGTATTCCTCCGGCAGGCAGAGGCCGAACAGGCCAAGCGCCTTCATCTCGGCGAGCAGGGCCTCGGGAATCTGGTCGGTTTCGGCGACGATCGCTTCGGCGGGCACGAGGCGCTCGCGCACGAAGCGGGCAATGCTGTCGAGCAGCAGGTTCAGCGTTTCCTGGCTACGAATCACAACGTCTCCTTCGGCGGCTCTTCGGGTTTGCGGCGCGGGTCTTTGCTTCGGTCGGTCATTCGGTCGCCCGATGCGGTGAAGAACGCCCACTGTCATTTGCTATATTGGATCGGGCCTGTTCATCCGGCAGACGAAGCATAACTGTTGCCGCGCCGTGGCATCGACGAACCACAAGAGGAACGACCGCATGACGACGACATCGACCGCGCTGCCCCGCTGGACCCTCCTCACGCCGATTGCCGCGTGGATCGTGCTGTGCGCAGGCCTGCTGTTGCCGGGTCACGCGCCGCTGCTGGTGCTGGTGGGCATCGCGCTCGCGGGGGCAGTGTTTGCGGGCGTGCATCACGCAGAGGTGGTCGCGCATCGCGTGGGCGAGCCGTTCGGCACGCTGGTGCTCGCCGTCGCGGTGACCGTGATCGAGGTGGCGTTGATCGTCTCGGTGATGATCGGCGGCGGTCCGGAAAAGGCGGGCCTCGCGCGCGATACCGTGTTTGCGGCGGTGATGATCGTGTGCAACGGTATCGTCGGCCTTTGCCTGCTCATGGGCGGCTTGCGCCACCGCGAGCAGGACTTCCAGATTCGCGGGGCGAGCGCGGCGCTCGCTGTGCTGGCGTCGCTCTCCGTGCTCTCGCTCGTGATGCCCAACTACACGAGCCAGAACCTCGGCCCCATGCTCTCGCCCTCGCAGCTCGCGTTCGCGGGCGTGTCGTCGCTCGTGCTCTATTGCGTGTTCGTATTCGTGCAGACCGTGCGGCACCGCGATTACTTTCTCGCAGCGGGCAACGGCGAGCACCACCATGCGGCGCCGCCCAGTGCGCGCGTCGCGATGGTGTCGGCGGCGCTGCTACTGGTCAGCCTCGTCGCTGTCGTGCTGCTGGCCAAGCTGCTGTCGCCGGCCGTAGAAGCGGCCGTGCGCGAGGCGGGTTTGCCCGAAGCGGTGGTGGGTATCGTCATCGCCGCGCTCGTGCTGCTGCCCGAAGGCCTCGCGGCGTTGCGCGCGGCGCGCGCGGACCGGCTGCAGACGAGTCTCAACCTGGCGCTGGGCTCCGCGCTCGCCAGCATCGGACTCACGATTCCGACCGTGGCGGTCGTCACGCTGGGGTTCCACATGCCGCTCGCGCTCGGCATCGGCGGGCGGGATACGGTGCTGCTCGTGCTGACGCTGATCGTGGGTACGCTCACGCTCGGCACCGGCCGCACGACCATCCTGCAAGGCGCCGTGCACCTGTCGCTGTTCGCGGCGTATCTGTTTCTTTCGGTGGCGCCGTAGGTCTTGCTGCGAGCGTCCGGTGTTAAGGCTGATGCCGCCTCATGCGCGGGCGCTTCGCGTGATCGCCCCGGGTTGTGGTTCTTCGCCGGTCCTTCGGGGCGGCCGCTCAGTTTGCCCTCAATGAGCCCTCAATGAGCCCTCGGTGAGCCCTGGGTGAGCCCTGGGTGAGCCCTCGGTGAGCCCCTCAGTCGGCCCAATGGGCCGCAAGCCACTCTCGAAAGCGCTGCACCTTTTGCAGATGCGCCACGCTTTCGGGATAGACGAAAAAGTAACGCGCGCCCGTGGTGAGCACCGTATCGAACGGACGCACGAGCCGCTTCGCCGCCACGTCTTCCTCGATCAGCGCCAGGTCGCTGATCGCCACGCCGAAGCCCTGCAGCGCCGCGTTGGTCGCCAGATCGAGGGTTTCGAAGCTCGGCCCGTGGCTCGCATCGACACCGCTCGCCTCGCTCACGCCCGCGTGCGCGAGCCACATCTTCCAGTCGCGATGATCGCGCGTGGGATGCAGCAGCGTGTGCCGCGCCAGATCTTCGGCCCGCGCGAGCGGTTTATCGACGAGCAGTTCGGGCGCACACACCGGCGTCAGGCGTTCCTCGATCAACGGCACCGCCTGGACATCCGCGCCGGGAGACGTACCGTAGACGATGGCGGCATCGAACGGCTCCACCTCGAAATCCACATCGTGCTGCCACGTCGTGGTGATCTGCACGTGCAGGTCCGGATACTCGCCCTGAAAGCGCATGATCTTCGGCAGCATCCAGCGCATCACGCAGGTGGGCACCTTGAGCGCGAGATCGGTGCGCTGGCGCGTGAGACGCAGCGAAATTTCCTCGATACGGGCAAAGCTCTCCTTCACCGCCGGCAGCAGCAACTCGCCTTCGGCCGTGAGCGTGAGCCCTTTCGCGTGACGCTTGAACAGCGGAAAACCGTAGTAGTCTTCGAGCGCAAGAATCTGCCGGCTCACCGCACCTTGCGTGAGACACAGATGCTCCGCCGCACGCGTGAAGCTGCGGTGACGCGCGACGGTCTCGAAGATCTGCAGGGCGTTCAGAGGCGGAAGTCGTCGCATGGCGGGGACGGCGGGAGGAGCAGGATGGTTGGGCGGCCAAGCATCAGTAAAACTCATCCCGACCGGTGCGGCGAAACGAGCTTTTGATGCGCTTGGGGCCACAGGATAAGCGAACAAAAACCGATGCGGTGTGGGCGGTTACCCTGGAGGTATGCGAAGCGCTCATACCGCCGGCGCGCGGGCGCAGAGCTGCGGCTGTCGATCGGTAATGGAAGCGGCTGTCGCCAACCGGCCGCCGGCGTGCAATGTTCGTGAGGTCCGTGATGACGTCACGACCCGTTTAGCCGCGCGAAGACAGCCTGGTCAGCGTGTGCTTTGCTTCTGCGCCGCGTCGTCCAGGGCCTCGATCTGCCGGTCCACCAGCGTGAGCCTGAGCGGTTTGTCGGCATCCAGCTTTTTCTTTTCGATGACGCGCTTCCAGGCGCTGTCCTTACCCGGCTCCCGGTAGAGCGCCACGATCGCGACGTACCTTGTGCCGGGCTCCATGGGCTGCGAGAGGCTCACCGACGCGCCGGGGTTCAGCACCGAAGCCATGCTGGCCTGCAGATCCTGTGCGAGCACGGTGCGGTCGTTCTTCAGCAGATCGTCGTAGGACGCTGCGTCGAACAACTTGCGCTCCTTGAGCTGATACACGCGGACCGCGACCGACGTCGGACGGCCAGCATCATCGGGATTGAGCGCCTCGCGCGCCGACAGATCGACGTTGAGCGTCTTCACCTGCTTGAAGAACACGGCGTGATACGCGCTCGCCGTCGAGTCGGACACGGCCTGCCAGGCGCCGCAGCCCGACAGTGCCAGCGCCAGCGAGATGGTTGTTGTGATGAAACGGATCGACATCTTCAGTCCTTGTCAGGCGGATTGGGGTGAGGCTGAAACAGACGCAGCGCGCGGAAAAGCCTCATAGACCCCCAGCGAAATATTGATGCGCCGCTCTGCCTGCGCCGGCAGCACCGTGGTCCAGCCCAGGCGCGGCGACGGACCTGCGCCAGGCGGGCCGATAGAAGGCTGCGGCGCGTGGCGCGACGACATCTCCATGCGCAGATGCACGTCGGCCTTCACGCCCACGTAAAGCTGCACGAAGGCCATCAACTCGCGATGCAGCGACGCGCCGGGCAGCAGGTCGTGCGCCTGGCGCCGGTCGGCAGGCCGCAGCGTCACGCGCACCGCGCGGCTGCGATACGCCATGCGTCGGCCCAGCACGTAGCCGCCGCCGAGCCCCTTGCCTCTGCCGCCTTCGTTCGTGGCCGCGCCGAGCGGCTGTGGCTTGCCGGTCGACGTCGTGACCGGCCAGAACTCGTTCACGTGCACGTCGACGCCGGGCGCCGCCAGCGCAATCACGCCTGCGAGCCCCTCCGGCGTGCGCGTGCGCTGGACCAGCAGACCGAGCAGCGCGAGCATGCGCGAGTCGGGCAGGCCCGCGCGCGCCGGCTTGTCGCCCCAGCCGAAGCCCGCAAGGCACAGCAGGCTGCGCGAATGCGCATCGGCGCCACCTGCCCGGAAGCTCTCGGCATGGCGGTACTTCTTCCACGCGCGATACAGCAGCGTGACGTAACGGTGATTGAACTGGTCGAGGAACGACTCGACCGCTTCGTGGCCCTCCTCGCGCATCACGATGTCGTCGATCATGTGCGACGGCACCGCGGCATCGACGCCGTACAGGCCCATGAACGTCGTGCGTACTGTGGGTGGTGCGTCGGGATGCTCCTCGTCGAACCCGACGGAGGCGATCTCGCCAGCGGGAAAGCCGGTGCGAGGCCGCGGACGGAAGCGCACCGGTTCGTGCTCCGGCGTGTCGCGGGTACCAAGGCCAGGCTGGTCCGGCGCACGCGCTTCCAGCAGCCGGCACAGTTGCATGAAGCTCATCTGCGGCGCGCGTGCGAGCAGCGACGCTACAAGCGGTTCGAGATGGGACAGGCTGGCTGCCTTCATGGCCGCACTCATAACGGTGCCCGCTGTGCCTTGCTGCGCGACCATTCCACCCGCGCCTGCGACGGCAGGCTCACGATCGCGAGCTTCGTGAACAGGTTGATATCGGCGTAGAGCGCGAAGAAGCGATGCAGCAGTTCGCCGAACAGCATCACGTCGCCCTCGCCCGCGAACGCGTGGGAATCGAGCGTCACCTCGATCAGCACGCCGCGCTCGACCGCGCCGCCCGTCACCTCCTCGATCAGTTCCTGCGAGACCCGCAGGATGCCGGCGAGCCGGCGGCGGTTGAGTTCGTCGTCGGTCCAGTCGTAGAGCGCGAGCGCGCCGCGCAGCACCTCGGCGCTCATCATCGAGAGGAAGTTCGGCGCGAGATGCGACAGCAGGCGCCACTGGAAGCGGTCCTGGGTGGGTGGATAGAGCGGCAGCGTCGGCGACACGAGGTTGCGCACGCCCGTCACGTTCGGCGTACTGGCCGCCAGTTCGTCGAGGCTCGCCTCGCGCAGACCCTTGCGCGGCAGCAGGCCATTCGTGCCTGTCACGCGCAGCGAGAGGCTTTCCTCGGGCAGCATGTCCATCGTCTCCCACGCGTGGCCGCCGAGAATCACCCACGTTTCGTGCAGACCTGACACGCCGGGTCTCACGCGGCTGTGGAAATAGCGCTCGGGCGCCTCGTGACGCAGCATGCCGCCGCGGTGCCGGAACGTCGCGAACGGCACGTATTCGTAGCGCTCGGCTGTCTCGTGGTCGAAGGTCTCGATCGCGTCGACCGAGTAGGTTTCCACGTGCGCGCCCTGGTGGCCCGCGGGCACCACGCGGTACTCCGTCTCGTGGTGGTTGATCACGATGGGCTCGGCATCGAGTTCGAACAGGTTGATCACGGGGCTGCAGAAGAGGCGCACGTTCTCTGCGCCGAACCGGTGGTCGGCGGGCCAGGCGTGCTGCAGCACGATCTCCAGCTCAAACCGGTCCGATTTCTCGGGGAGCTTCGCGACGTCAAGACCACACAGGTCCACAAAAAGAAACTTCTCGCGGAACGTGAAGTATTCGAGCAGCAACTGGTAGCCGGAGAACGCGGCATCGGCCTTGGGCCACAGCCGCTCTTCTGCGGAAAAGCCGGCGGGCTCGATCGTGACGCCCGAAAGCGGCACGGCTTCGCCGTCGCGGATTTCAGGCACACGCCAGTGGACGGCTTCCACCTGACGCGTGAGCGCAAGATGCATCGCGAACGCAGTGGGCAGGTCCGCGTTCAGATAGAGGCGCAGCAGCGACAGATCGATCTCCTGCCGGCGCGCCGAGTGGTGCAGTTGGAAACCCAGGCGGATCACCGAGCGTCCGTCGTGGCGCACGGTCGGCCCGGCATGCGTGATCGACAGCGGCTGCACGGTGACGTCCTGCGTCGTGCGGTAGAGGCACTGGACCGTCTTCGGCGTCGTGCCTTCCGCGCCGGCGGGCGGCGGCACGGCGATGGGCGCGGAACGCACCGGCACGCCGGCCGGCACCACCTCGGTCTTCTGCAGCTTCTCGGCAAGCGGCATGAGTTCGACCACCGAGAGCGATGGGATCATCCGCAGGTAATGCGGCCACAGCAGGCTCACGAGGCCCTCGGTCAGCTCGGGCAGCTCGTCGTCGAGCTTCTGTCTGAGTCGCCCGGTCAGGAACGCGAAGCCTTCGAAGAGTCGTTCGACATACGGATCGCGGTCGCCCACGCGGTCGAGGTTGAGCAGGCGCGCGCGGTCGGGATGCGCCTTCGCGAACTCCCTGCCGGACTCGCGCAGGTAGCGCATCTCGGCTTCGTAGTAGCGCAGGATGGGGTCGTCGTTTTTCATGGGTTTGTTCTTATGAGAGGGCGAGCGCGCGCGCCGGATCCAGCACGGTCAGTTCCGCCTGCAGTTCGCCGATGCGCCGCGCGAGCGCCGGCTTATCCGCATCCTTGCGGTTGCTCATGGCCTTCAGCGTGCGAAGCAACTGCTGCTTGATTTCGAAGACGAGCGCCGGCTCCCAGCTCGCGAGCGGCAGCGAACGCGCCGCGCCGTCGAGTTCGTTCAGCAGTGCCAGCGCCGTGTCGGGCTTCCCGCCGTAGTCGGCGAGGCGCGCCATGACGAGCCGTTGCAGGTAGCGGTGCCGCTTCGTCTTCATGCCGGGCAATGCGTCGAGCCAGCCAAACGCCGCCTCCACGCCCTCGCGCGCCGACAGGTCGCGGGCCTGCGCCTCGATCTCGGGCCAGTCGCCGGCCGCCTCGCCTTCCTTGTCGGCCGACACAGGGAACGGCGCCACCGTCTCCCCTGCTTCAAGGTCGCGTACTACGGCGTGACGCGCGATCCATTCGAGCGTCGCGTCGTCGGCGAACGGCGTGCCGTCGTTGAAGGCGAGACGCTCGATGCCGGGCAGCCGTTCGAGGAACAGCGCGAAATCCGCGCGCAGCAGTTCTCGCCAGGTGCTGTACGGCGCGCCGACGTGATCGAGCGCCACGTGCTGGAAGTACTGGAGGTCAAACCACAGGTGATTCACGCCCTCCATGAACGCGCCCTCGACACGTTCGAGCAGTTCGTGCCACTGCTTCTGCAGCACGAGCCGCTTCATCTGCTGGCGCAGTTCGCCGCGCGGCGGTGGCAGACGCGTCTGAGCCTTGGCATCGGCGGGTGGGACTTCATGCAGCGTGTCCCAGCGCACGCTGCGCACGAGCCGCACCGAGGGCAGATAGCCGTTTTCCTGATCGCGCAGCCACACCGCCATCGTGCGGGCCTGGTCGAGCAGGTCGCGTGTGGACCCGATGGGGCTCGACGTGGCCGTCCTCGCCGACGGAACCGCTGCCGCTGCCACGCCCGCGTCTGCCTCCGCCGCGCGTGCAGGCTCGGCCTTCTGGTCGAAGCGGGACACGAGCGGCTGCAGGTTCGGCCGCGCGGCTTCGGGCCACGTTGCGGTTCGTTCGAGCAGCACGTCGAGCGCGGCAAGCGCACGTTCGAGGTCCTGCGGTGCGAAGGCACCCCGGCGCTCCAGCAGCTCGATCATGCGCGTGGTCGCCAGCATTTCGAGCGCGCCCTTCTTCGCTTCGGCCCGTGCGGGGAGCAGCGCTTCGCCGAAGCGGTCGACGAGTGCAGCCGCCAGTTCGAGGCCGTCCGCAAAACCGGCGGCACCGTCCTGCCTCAGCCGCGCGAACGCGTAATAGCCCGCGAGACGCAGGTCTTTGCCGGTCTCCTTCAGTAGCTGCTCGCAGGAACGGATGATGAGGCCATCGTCGATGCCCGAGAGCTTCTGCGTTTCCTCGCGTACTTCGAAGAACACGTCTTCGTAGCCGGGGTCGCGGCCCGCCCCACCCTCGCCAGGCAGCGGCTGGACCCAGGCAGACCAGGCATCGAGGCGGGCGCGCGCGAGTTGCTCGCCGTCGTCGCGGGTCGGAAAAAGGCGCTTGAAAAGTCCGCCCAACATCATTGAACCTCCGGTACGTAGCCGCCGGGCAGCGGCATGGCGGCGTGCTTTGCCGCGGCGATGGCAGAAGCCGGCAACGGCGGTGGACTGGTGCCCGAAAGCTTCGGTCCACCGGCAGCCGGGCCCGTCACGAAGACCCGCGCCGGCAGCGTGAAGTGGCGCAGCTGCAGCACGTCGAGCGGCCCCGCGCCCGCCTCGCTGCGCAACTGGACCTTGAGCGGAATGCCCTGGCTCGTGTCGGGCGTCCACGTCAGCAGGTAGCGTGCGCTGTCCTGCTGTGAAACCTTCGCGCGCTCGAGCAGCCGGACCAGGCCGAAGCGGCCCTGCGCATCGAGCGCGCTGCGCAGTCCGCCCTGCGCCGTCTGCCATTCGACGTGCGAGAGGTTTTCGAGCGACTGGCCAGGCCATTCGAACGGCGTCCACTCCTGCTTCTGGTTGAAGTAGTGCAGCTCGCGTCCGGACAGCACGAACCTCATGTCGGTCACGCCCGGCGTGGGCACCGCGCTCAGTTCGTAGCGCACGTGCGCGTCGCCGGACGGGAACACGACCGACGAAATGCGCGTGAGCTGGTTGAGGCTCCTGAGGAACGCCGGATCGATGGTCAGCGCGCCATGGTCCGCGCCTTGGGCCGCCACCCACCGGTCGCCCTGCCGCTCGACAACACCGGCAAGCTGCGTCGTCACGAACTGTGCGATGACGCCGTTGTCGGGCCGCATGAAGCGCGCCATCTCGGGCAGCGACGCATCGTTGTCCGAATCCGCGAACGGATAACGGCCGCCAAACGAGCGGTTCCAGTCAGCGACGATCGCGCTGCGCCAGATGTCGTTCAGGCTCGACGCGGCAGGCTGCACGACCACCTGCCAGGTCTGGTCGAGCGGCGCGCGGAACAGCTCGCCGAAACCGGCCCACTGCTCGCCGAGGCTGGCGGCCACGCGGCTCGCGTAGTCGCGGCTTTCGGCGATGTCGGAGGTCTTGCCCTGCAGCACCGACTGCGCGGCCATTCGGGCCATCGCGTCCGGGTCGCTGCTCGAGACGATCTGCGTGGCTTTGAGGCGCATCGCCGTGACGCGTTCGAGGTAGCGCGCGAGGCTCAGGTCGCCCGTTGCAGCCTGCTGAACCGCGGCCTTGCTGCCCGCTGGCGCGGGCTGAGCGATGTCGCTGCCCGTGAGCCGCAGGATCGGCCCAAACGCCATGGCGAGCGGCGCGAGTTGCGGCTGCGCCTGCTTCGACGGATTTTTTTCGTCGGCGCCGACGAGCTGCTGTGTCTTGCTGATCAGCGTATCGGACAGCGACTGCGCATTCGCGCCCGCCCCTGCCTGCCAGACGATCGCGTTCATCAGCGCGACGAGCGGCGAGCGTTGCGGGTCGGCCAGCAGCGTGAGCTGGTCGGCGGTGGCCGAGAGCGTGGGGGCCGGCAGCCAGCGCAGGCTGTTGAGAAACAGCGCCCATGCGCGCGTGTAGTCGTCGAAGTAACGCTGGCGCAGTTCGGCCTTCAGCGTCGACGGCGCGGGGTTCGTCGCTTTCGTGTCCGAGAGCACCCAGTCGCCGGCGACGTCGCGCTGCCCGCTCGCCTCGTCGATGGCCTTCGAGATGCGTTCCTCCCACGCGGTACGCGTGAACACGCCAGGAATGGTCGCCGTCGTGTTGAAGAGACCGCGGCCCGTGGTGTCGCCGAGCAACGTCGCGAGGGACACCGGCGGGTACTTCGGCGACGCGTCCGCGATGATCTGCTGGTACAGCGCGTCCTTCGAGTTCTGGATGCCGCGCACGCCGATGACAGTCTGACGCGTGGCCGCGATCAGGCCGCCGTCGGGCACGATGGCCAGCGACGAACCGTCTGCCGACGCACCGCGTCCGACGTGGTTCGCAAAGAACGCGATGGTGTGCTGGCGCAGGTCCTCCCAGGTGCCGGCGGATACGGACGAGTTCTCCGGTCGCGCGGGTACCGCGGTAGCGACCAGTTGCGGCGCGAGGAACGCGGCCATCGCGCGCTCGGGCTTCGCCAGCATCAGGTAGGCCTTGAGCGTGTCGTAGGCGGCCTGCACCTGCGCGTTGCCGCCGCTCGCGATCTCCGCGTCCGACAGCGAAGCGAGCTGGCGCAATCGCGACTCGAGCCTCTCGCGGATGGGACCGACGAGGATGCGACCCGCGGCGTTCTCGTAGCCCGGCCACAGGGCTGCCAGCAGCGCGGCGTCGTGGTTCAGGCCGAAGCGTGTTGTCCAGGGGGCACCGTCGCGCTGACGGGTTTCGAGCGTGTCGATCTGGCGGTCGAGGCTGTCGAGCGTCTGCAGGGCCTGCGTGCGGTCTTGCGAGGCGGAGTGCTTCGTCAGCGTGCCGCCGGCTGCCTGGATGGTTGCGCGGTTCGTGAAGCCCGAGATCGTCGTGCCGGTGAGCCACAGGAGAAGCATGGCGGTGGTCAGCCATGCTGCGGTGGTCGATAGCGAGAAACCGACGCGGCGGCCGTGGACCGTGCGGCTGTGGGTGGCGACGATTTGCCAGATACTGCGGTGTTGCGGGCTGCCAGCCGGCTCGTCGTCGTTCGCGTCGGCAGACGCGGGCAGCGCCAGCACCCGTTCCTTGAACAGCGGTGCGAAAAGGAGGCCGTGGACAGCGTGGCGCCACAGGCGGGACTGCGACGTCTGCTGGACCAGGCCGGTCAACCCGTCGCGCAGCCGGTCGATATGTCGCGAGAGTTCGACGGAATAGCGATCGGAGGCATTCCGCGTGAGTCGTACGACGCCGGCATCGGCGAGGTCGTATGAGAGCCCCTGCAGGGACCGGTTGATCTCGTCCTGGTTCACGAGCGGGCGTGACCATGTGAAGCCGATGGCGTCGTCGGGACCCGATGTTTCGCTGCCGAAATCGGTGACGTTGAGCAGGTAGGCAGGCGCCGCCCAGCGCAGGGCGCGGGCATGGCGGGCGAGCCGCTGGGCGAGGCCATCGGTATCGAATGGGGCGTTCGCGGAGCTACGGCCGCTCACGATGCCTACGATGGCATCGACCGGGCGACGGCGGCGCAGGCGGCGGATCTGGTCGAGCCAGTCCGTGTCGAGCGTGGTGGTGGTTTGTTTTGCGTAGAGCAGGACCGCGTCGCCGGTAATCAGATACCCCTTGTCAACAAGTCCCGGCGCCAGGCGCTTTACAAGCGGTTCGTCGCCAGCAAGGAGAACCCAGCGTTCGCGGTAGCGCCAACGGAAACCGTGACGGTCGCTCAGGGCATTGCGAAGCAATGTAGCCCGGTCGGCTTGTCCCGACGATTGACCCTGATCGTCGTGGTCCACGGACGCTGCGCGCCTGCCGGCGTCGTAACGGGCAAACCAGCGGGAAGCTCTCAGCGATGCGATCCACAGCAGCACCACCTCGAAGTACTTGACCAGCAGGATTACCACCAGCAAGGCGCACAGCAGCGAAAGCTCGATGATGATGCGGGTATCGCGAGACCACCCGTGACGGAGCCCCTCGACCCATATCGCGATACCAAGCGCAAGGAAGACGATGACAGCCGCACTGCCAATGAAGAGGCCGGCCGGTCGAGTCTTGTTTTCATTCCTGTTGTCGTTCATGTCTGCTTTCTGCATATGAGGGCGATCAGTTCCTCACCTTCGCCACATAGCACCAATTGCGGATCGCCCGTTGTCCGGGCACTTTCTGCGGCAAGGGCGACGGCCAACCACGGCCCTGCGCCCGAGCAGTCGCCCACCGACGTCTCGAGCGCGATCCATCGCGTCTTATCCGGGAATAACGCGGCTTGCCGAACTGCACTCATAGCGTCACTGGTCAGGCCATGCACCCACACCGTGTGCAGGCGACCGCGCAAAGATTGTCCCCAACGGGTTGCAAGCTCAAGCGTCGAAGCGGCGGCATCAAGCGTGCCTTTGGCTGGCCGGTGCAGACGTAGTCCAACGGGATTGGCCGGTGACGTAAGGCGCGGGTGCCCAACGAGCAGGGCAACGCCCGCCTCTGCAACGCCATCAGACAGGACGGCACTGATTGCATCGCGAAGCTCAATAGCTACCAACAGGTTGGCTGTGTTGATGTATTGCTTGTCAAGCCACGCGTCCGTGCGGAAGAGCGGAATCGGCTGTTCACTAGGCACGACGTCCACCTTTAACGCGGGGACTCGTTCAGCGAGCACCTCCCGTAGCCGGGTCCCGACGGCCCCAGATTTGAGCCTCGACCGATGATGCAGCTCGACCTGCAGATTCGTTCGCGGTGGAAGAGCGCTGAGCTGCGGCAGGAGACGGTCGATCAGACGTTCGAGCAGCCACGTACAAACGGCGTGATGGCGGGCATGTTCGGCGAGTTCGTTACCCGGAAGAAAATGCATATCGGGGATGTCGAGCCAACGTGCATTGACTTCGCTATCGGCGACTGCGCCGCTTGCCCGAAGCTTCGCCAGTTCAGTTCCGTTTAGGATTCCTTCGAGCGAATTTTCCGAATCGTTCGCGGCGAAGCACCAGGCATGGCCCAGTACCGTCAGCGGCCGGCCCGCCACGGCATGACACGCCCGCTCTGCCTCATCGCTGATGCGGTTGGTCGCAATCGCCTGATTGCGACGGACATAGCCGTATCCGAGCCAGGAGCACAGCAGAAATGCCCACGCCATGAATGGGTAGCCCGCGACACAAAACCAGAACCACAGCGTGTTCGTCGGCGCGCCCGCAGGCCATAGCACGACCGCCAGTGCCGCTCCTGCGCCCATCACCAGAATCAGCAGGATCGTCCAGACGACCATCGACGGCTGCGGCGCGGGCGGCACCGCTACCCGTGGCGGCACGCGATTGAAATCAACAGGCATCGCTTATCGAACCCGCGCCCCGGCGGAAGAGGCAATGAGGACGGCCCCACACCGCGTGTGATCGCCATCACGCGATATCGGCGTGGCGCCATCCTTCATCCTGCCGCTGCCTTCGACGATTTCGTTGTCGCCGTGGATCGGGCACGACACCTTGTCACCGACACGGGCGGCCCGACGACCCTTCACCTTGATGCGATCCGAGCCGGTCAGGATCTTGCCGCCGTGGCTCGTTGAGTCGCCTTCGTATGCGAGATTTTTCATTTAGTGTTTTCCCTTGTGAATTGATGAGGTGCCAAGATGGCATCTTTGGGTGCGTAGAATTCCCCTTCACTTGGGTTTCTGACAATATGCCAAATGAGATGTCCATCATTTACCTTCAGAACTGCCTTTCCATTCTTTACGCCAAAGAAAGAAGAGGAGTTGACGACTGCCGATTTCCCAGTGCCATCGACAACCCCATCAATATTTTGATTTTTTCATCGTCACAGTCCGTCTTGTTGCCGCTTTGCGTCACTGCACAATACTGCCCTTGAAGCTTTTTGCCTTATTGCTCTAGATTAATTGAAAACGTCATCGTGCCCGGAGAATTATTCCAGCCCCATTCGCTGGCAAAAGGGGGAGACTGGAGGCGCCACCCACTGGCCGAAGTCGCGGCGAATATGCACACAAAAATTGAGCTCTTATTTTTATTCATGATGCCGATCCCTTACAGTTCAGATTCGTTGAATTGCCTCCGCAGGCGATATTTTTAATCTCCTCAGGTTTCAGTTAATTACGCCAGTGGGATTGTTTTCAGGAAATCGAAAGCACGCTCCATCGCGTTGGTTGCTCAGTAGCCGAGACGGTTAAGCGCTTTCCGGATAGAAGCAGCATCTTTAAGCGGATAATGAATGAGCTTTCCATTCATCTCGCCATCCCATCCTTCACCTAGTTTTCTCATAACATCCTCTTGGCGCAAAAACGGTTTACCTAAATTTCCGAGCGCAAGTCTATATACGTAAATTTTGTAGTAGTCACCTTGAATATCTGACGCTTGAGAGTTCGTCGACCATTTCACTAGAACCACGACATCTTTCCTATTTCGATAAAAGACTGTGACAATTTGAGGACTACCGCCCTCTACCTCATAGGTGTCTACGATTTTCGTAGACTTCCCGGTACACGCCCATCGCATATCTATAGAGTAGTCTGGTCTACCGATCGCGGGTGAGTCATTCGCTAAATTGACAGCATAGAAATCCAGATTGCACCCTTTCTCAAGCTGTTCAGCTGAAAGTTGTTGAAGCATAGACTCAGCACACCACCCGGACATTGAGCAGGTTGTGGCAACGCATATAAGAAATTTAAAAAGCAAGCCTTTTTTTACCATCCATTTCCTCCTGTCAACGTTGAACTCCAGTCTTGCGAGCATGGCATACGCCCTTGGTTAATTATCGAAAAAGCCAATTTTGCAGCAGCCTTTCGTCGCCCGAAGTCCTTTAGCGCAGGGTTGATCTTTTTCGTAACTGCCTTTACGTTGTTTCTGTCAGAACTTTGGCTAATAGCGTGGTTGGTCCAATACCATGCGGACGAATCGGTCGCAACATGCCTGTCGGTTTCTACCTTCAAAGGGTCTGCGACAACATCGATATTGCTAGCTTCCTTATATCTTGCATAATTATCATACCATGTGAGATGCAATAGACCTCGCCCTCTATAGTCCACGAGAGGATTCGCGTTGTCGCCAAAGAGAACCACGCCCAGCTCTGGATCATTATTTATTAAGTGTGTCTTGGTGTACTGTTCCATTTGGGGCGTCACCCAATCTGGATGGATACGCTTCAACCCAGCCGCAAGGGCGCTCCGATAAATATCCCACAATCGATTGCCGTCCTTGTATCTCAGGTTTTCACGGAAAGCGGTAAAACCACCGCACTCGACCTCACATTGTCCAAAGAAGTGCGCCACCCTGTGGCACGTATTAATCTCGAATTTTTCAAAGGCGGCATTCAATTCAGGGGCAAATCCTGCCGCATCTTCGGTCGTGATCCTTGCGAAAATCTTTTGTAGGACAGTTGATGTAACCGTGAGATCAGATCCACAGTGAGCGCACGTTAGAACACATGGCGATGCAAAATTCCCCCCTAACGCAATCGGATGAATATGAAAAACCTCCGACGCCGGAAAACCCGGTATGCCGGCCTTCACCTCATCCCACCACGCGAGCGCCTCGATCCGCTTCTGCTCTTCCTCGTGCTGCGGCTTAGGCCCCGTCTGCTTCTCCAGCTCGACGATCAACTGCTTCCACTTCGACGGGTTCGCCCATTCGCTCTCATGCTTAACAATCAGCCGGGACGCCGCCTGCATCAACCACGGATATCCCCCGCGCCCAGTCTGCGCCAGCGTGCATAGTTCATCTGCTGCCTGCTTGCCATCGCCTCTTGTGAACAGGGTGCCGTACACCTTGAGCATCAAGGGGCTGAGCTTCGAACGCGAAGCAAGGTCGGCAACATTGGCGCCGCTCGCATAATCGACCCACTTCTGGGTGGTCGCAAAGATCGTGTGCGCCGGATCATGGGTATCCCCCAGACACTCAAAGTCGATCCACTTCTGCGCGAATTCTCGCGTCACCCGTCCCCCAGCGAAGTTGAAATCACACACCCAGCCGTCGATCGATTGACCTTGTGCATTCACGCCCTCGACGTGCCACCAGTTCACCGGGTAACCGGGATTGGGATTCGGATGCGGTTCGGGGATTCGCCGCTTCGGGTCGCGCGCCAGTTCGGCGAGCGAATACACCTGAATCGCGTCTGTCTTTCTCGACTGCGGGTCTGCACCCGGAACGAATTTATTGTCCTGGGTGTGTTGATACAGCACCGTGCCCGGCGCGATCCGCAGAATTGTCGGCTCGGATGGCAACCCCAGCGTCGCCCAGTCGTCCTTGTGCGGACCGTGCTGGTTGACCCATGCACGCCCCTGCTCAAGGAACGACTGGATGCTGTCGTCGCAGAACACCTCGATGTGCGCCATCCGGGTTCCGGACGTGCATTGGTTCAACGAGTCGTAGCGGCCGAGGTGGCCAATCAGATCGCCCGCCTTGACCGGAATGCCGCCTCCATCGCCCTGCGGATCCCCCTTTGTGCACATCTGATTCGTCGTCACGATCACACGGTCGAACATCGAGTCCGGGATGACCTCCTCGACGACCGGCCCGCCGTTTTCCTGGCCGAGATAAACCCAGCCGCCAATAGCACGGGAGGGCTCGACGTAGCCACCGGCGTCGGGCGGATACAGCGATGCCCCGTGCAGGTCCATTACCTGGCCCCAGCCCTTCTCCCTTTTGCCGGTGCTGACGCTCGCGCCCTGCGGCAGGATGCCAATGATTTCTCCGTGCGGGCGGCTTTTGCGAACCCGCAGCCCCTGCTGCGACGGATCGGCGATCTGCCCGCTACGGCCCGGTAAAGGCTTGTCCTGCGCGTGCGGTGTGATCTTCCATTGCCGTTGCCAGTACGACGGTTTTTCACACTTCGGGAAGTTCGCGTAGTCATCCCGTGACATCAGGTGCATGTACAGGCTGTAGAACGTCAGCTTCGTGCCCTGCGGGAACTCCATCGTGTGCCGCACCAGCGCGAAGCCCGTGCTATAGGGCGCCTTAACGGGCAATCCGCTACCGGCCTCGGCGATCTCGCTAAGCGGATATGTCTTGTTGGCGCGAAACGCGATCAGAACGCCATCGGCGATGCAACGCAGCCCCTCGTCAAGATCCAGCGATTGCCCTGCGCCAGCCTCCGTGATGTGGATACCGCCGTGCCACATCCCCTTGCGACTGACGAGATACGCGCCTGACGTCTCGCGTTCGGCCAGCAGCCGGTAAATCTCGTGTTCGTCGGTGAATTGAGTCGAGGCCTCGGACTTGCCCCGTCCCTTTCGACGGAACGGAAAGGCGAACGGCAACGGCTTCAGCTTGACTGGTGCCGGGGTGGGCACCTGCGGCTTCTTCGGTGCTGGTTGGCTTGTCATGATTGAGCTTATTCAGAAAATCCGAAGTTCGTTGCGTCCTTCACGTCGTTGAGCGGCGCCCTGGACCATGTCGGGAATTTGAAGCTGCCACCGTCCGGGTCGTCGACTTTCAGGTCGCCCTTGAGCTCGATTTCTCCGGCCGGACTACCGAGAATGATCTTGCCGCCCGAGAGCTTGATGTAGGCACCGGACCCGTCGCCGAGCGTGACACCCTTGCGGCCCGTGATGATCACTTCGCCGTCTGATGAACTGGCTGTCATGTCCTGCATCGACATCAGTTCCATCGTGTCGGACTGCGCCTGGACCTGGACTTTGCCCTTCGCGGCGAGAATCCGGATCCCGAGCCTCGCCGCGAAAAAGGAAATCGCCTCGCCAGCGGCGACTGCGATACGCTTCATGACGCCAATGTCGAGCCCGTCACCTGCGGTAACGAACATCTGCTTGCGGGCCGCGAATTGCATCTGTCCGCCGCTCGCGAGGCCGATGCCTTCCGGAGCTGTCGCCACAATGACCGGCTGCTGCAGACCCTTGAGCTTTTGTTGGATCAGCTCGCGCTGTTGATCGATGTCAGCCTGCAGCGCCTTCGCAGCATTCGCTGAGTCATTCAGCGCACGCAGGATCTGTTCGGCCTGCTCAAGCGTCACGTCTGCATCCTGCATGGCGAGTTGCTTGCCCGCGGCGCCCGGTTGTTCCTCGGCGGTGACCAACACACCCTTCGCGCCACGAACAGCAGTCGGCCCATCGGAGCGCAGCTCGGCACCTTGCCCACGCTCCTTGCGATCCCCATCGACCATATGACCAAGATTCAGCTCACTGGTCTGAAACGGCGTCGTCAGGTGAATGTGCTCGATCCCCTCCCTGTCCTCCATCCGCATCTCGTTCTGCGCGGCGGTGCGAACGATGTTGCGGGTGTTGTTCAGGTTGTTGACGAGATCCGGGTGCAGGCTGTCGTGCATGGCCCCGAGGATCACGGGCCGGTCGGGATCACCTGCAGTAAAGACGAGCGCAACCTCGGCCCCGTCGATCAGCGGGAAGTGGTGGCCGTAGGTGTCGCCGCTGTACGGCTTGGCAAACCGCACGGGCCGGCTCGTGCCGCCCGGACTCCACTCGTCCAGGTCGAACGGCAGCTTGATGACGTACCAGCCCTGCTCGGTCAGATACGCGTACTTGTAGTTGCCCGGCGACGTGATGCGCCCCGGCAGGATGCCATCGATACTCGGCCGCGCAATCCGTGCCGTCGGCGTGCGCCAAACGCGGTCCGATGGAATGCCCTCGAACGTGACGTGGTAGGCCTCGTTACGTGCGCCCCGAGCCTTCACGGTCGTCACGAAGATCCCGTGCTTCGCGTCGGCCGGATTCGGCTCCACCCGCATCACCTCGCCTGCTTCCAGCCAGAACGGATTGCCCGCGCCCGTGTACGTGAGCTGGTCCGCAAGCCACGCTTCGTGCCGCAGACGCGCAATGCGTTTGCCTTCCTCCGGCGTCTCGTAGTGCTCGCCCCAGTGGTAATCCACCGCGTCCGTGGTCGCGTCGCTCCGCGCCGTGTTCTCTTCAACGAGCAGCGATACGCCCGCCTGACGGTGGTTGTAGTCGTGCAGGCGCACCGCTTCCGGCACTCGGCGGCTGCGGCGCGTGAGCGATTTGATGGCGTCAGCGCCCGCGCTTTCAAGGCCGCTGTCGCGACGGTACGGCACCGTACGCTGCCTGCGCGCATACGCGTCCAGATCGTCGCCGAACACGATGACGGTGTGGTCCTTCTTCTGCTCCCAGCGGAACCAGATGCCCTCCTGCGCGCAGATCCGCTGGATGAAGGCGAACGTCGTCTCGTGGTATTGCGTGACGTACTCGTGCCGCTTGTATTTGCCCCGCAGATTGAACACGAAATCCACGCCGGAGCGGTAGCCGTAGTGCCGCAGCGTATCGGTGACGATCTCCTCCACCGACTGCTTCTGGAACAGGCGGCTCGTCACGCCGCGGTTCAGGTCCGCCATCTTCGGTTCGAGCACGACCCGGTAGTGCGTCTCGTCGGCCGACGTCGCGAATTCATCGAAGCGCGTGACGATGCCGTGCACGGTATACGCCGCCGGCACGCTGCTGAACTTCTCCGCGTTCTCGCCGAACATCCGGCGCAGGTTGTCGATGTTGGGGTCGACCGGCGTGATGTTGAACCTCGCTGGCCGTCCCAGCACCTGGTCCATCGGAATGCCAGCCACCGGACTCGTGAACTCGATGACGTAACGGTACAGCTCGCTCACCCGGTCGACGCAGGCGAACCGGAGGATCGAGAACGGCGCCGGGTGTGGCGCCAGCTTCAACTCGTACGCCTGCAGCGGCAAGACCATCGACATGCGAACACCTTTCGGGAAGCAGCACGCCTCACGAGACGTGAGGCGTCGGACAGAACAGCCGCCGGGCGTCACGCCCGGCGGCCCATGCGGTCACCAGAAGCGTTGAATCAGCTCTTCGCCTTCGGCATCTGCGAAACCAGCGACAGGCCGATGTCCATCCCTTCCACCTGGAAGTGCGGAATGATGAAGAGCTTGATGCGGAAGAAGCCCGGGTTGTCCTCGATGTCCTCCACCGTCACCTTCGCCTCGCGCAGCGGGTGCGATGCCTGAAGCTCGTCACCGGGGTCCTTCATTTCCGTCACGAGCCCCTTGATCCAGCTGTTCAACTCGAGTTCGAGCAGACGCCGGTCCTTGGTCGTGCCGATGTTCTCGCGCTGGATCAGCTTCAGGTAATGCGCGATACGCGAGAGCAGGAAGATGTACGGCAGACGTGCGTTGATGCGGCTGTTGGCCGTGGCTTCCTTCGTCTCGTAGAGCGCCGGCTTCTGCGTGGAGTTGGCCGAGAAGAAGCACGCAAAGTCGTGATTCTTGTAGAACGACAGCGGGATGAACCCGAGGTTGGCGAACTCGAACTCGCGCGTTTCGGGAATCAGCACTTCGGTCGGGATCTTCGGCTGCACGCCAGTGCCCAGGTCATACAGGTGAACCGGCAGGTCTTCGACCTTGCCGCCTGCCTGCGGACCGCGAATCTGCACGCACCAGCCGTTGTTCACAAAGCTGCGCACCATGTTGGCGGCGAACGCGAACGACGCATTCATCCACAGATACTTGTCGTGGTCCGGGCCCTTCACGGCCTCTTCGTAGTTGAAGGCACGCACCGGCACCGTGTCCTTGCCGTAAGGCAGGCGACCCAGCACACGCGGCATGACGAGGCCGACGTAACGGGCGTCGTCGGTATCGCGGAAGCTCTTCCACTTGATGTACTCGGCGCGGTCGAAGTAGTTCCCGATGTCCTGAATGGCGGCAACCTCTTCCATCGACTGCTTGCCGAAGAACGCCGCCCCCACCGAGCCGACGAACGGCATGTGCGCCGCCGCCGCGACCTTCGAGATGTTGCGCAGGAGCGCCACGTCCATCGGCGAGCTCGTGAACTCGAAGTCGCTGACCATCGCGCTGATCGGCTGGCCACCCGGCGTGTCGTATTCCTCGATGTAGGTCAGGCGATACAGGCCGCTCTGGATGATTTCCGGCGTGTCCTCGAAGTCGCGCTGCAGCGCATCCTTCGAGACGTCGAGCACTTCGATGCGCGCGTTCTTGCGGAAATCCGTACGCGAAACCAGCAGCTTGAGACCGCGCCAGCGGCCTTCCAGCGCCTGGAATTCCGGCGTGTGCATCACGGCGTCCAGTTGCTGGCTGATCTGGCGGTCAAGCTGTCCGATGTAGAAATCGAGCAGCGACTTGTCGAGCCGGTCGACCGGCTTGCTTTCCTTCGCGATGAGGTTGAGCAGCGCGTCCATGCCGCGCGCCACGCGTTCGTCGGGCGAGGCTTCCGAAAGCGTGTCGTTGTCGCGGAACGCTTCGAGCGGACGCGCCTCGGCGACGGGTTTCAGGTTGATCTTGTTGCACAGCGATGCATAGACGCTGTCGTTTTCCAGCACAACGGTCTCGGTTGCGCCCTGGCGGGATTCGTTCTGTTTCATGGATGACTCGGTTCTTCGTATGGCGACGTGGTTGCGGAACGCGGTAAAGGCCGTCTTCGACCTTCCACGCTCAGGCATGGCCTTCCGGCTGTGTCGCGGCCGTGGCGACCTGCGCGAGTTCGCCGCGCAGCCTGTCCGACAGACGTTTGTCCTTGAGGATCTTTTCGAACTCGCGGCGGAACGTGCCGTTGTCGAGCAGGTTCGACTTGAGGTCGCGCAGCAGATTGCGCATGGCGAGCAACGCCTGCAGCTCTGGAATCTGGCGGGCAACCTGCTCCGGCTCGAAGTCTTTCATCGACCGGAACGACAGATTCACGGGCAACTCCGAGCCATCGGCGGCCAGGGTGTTATCCGCAGCGATCTTGAGGTCCGGCGCATAGTCGGCGAGCACCGCATCGAAGTTGTTTTTGTCGATATTGATCTTCTTGCGCTCGGCCAGCGGCGCCTGTTCACGGCCGGCGCTGAAGTCGCCCGCGACCAGCAGCTTGAGGGGCAGTTCAACCTTCTTCTGGGCTCCGCCCGTATGCAGATCCAGCGTAATTGAAACGCGACTCTTCGGAATTTCTCGTTGGAAGCTATCCATTGGTAGTCCTCTTTTTGGGGCGATTTGAGCTATGAGGAAGTGCACGCCTGTGCTGTGCACGGAACGCCCCTCCGGATGCTTAGGCATGGCTATTACCGGTCGTATTGAGCGCCATCAACAATCGCAGGTTGCGTGATCGTGTGATTTGCCCTATACGGCGAAATGGAACAGCACCTTCGGACGGCAAACGGGAGAGCGTCGCAGAAGGTTACGCGATAGAGGGATGTCCAATTGTCAAGGATTATCAAGCTTGACTGCCGGCACCCTCATCTACCTCATCAGCTCGACAGTTAGATTCAATCTCTTATATGCGTATTGATTGAATTGATTCTTGGCAAACAGGAAATTCAATTTGGGCATTGAGTTTTCCAATTTAACAAACATTCGATTCCGGGTTACGAAGAAACCATCGATCACAAAAATAGAATCCGCAAGATCAGGATTGACAATTATTCATAATTCAATCAACCACGCCATTAAAATGGCAATCCAAGTTCATCGTGTATTCATTAGTCTTCCAGCCCGTATATCAGGCTTGCGCACCCGTAAGCTATAACCAGATAAACAGCAGACCATGCGGATCGACAAACCGCTCTGGCATGAGGGCCTCATCCTCTCCCAGCAGCACTTCCAGCAACAGGACAGATGGACCGGCTTCGCGATGCAGCAGGTCGCATCCGTCGCGCTTGCCGATCCTTGGGGCACGCTCGGCATCGAGGTCGACGAAGAAGCGCTCGCCACGGGACGCGTGAAGCTCACGCGGCTGAAACTGCGCTTTCCCGATGGCACCCCAGTGGACACGACGGTGGCCGACCCGCTTCCTCCGGCACGAGACCTTACAAGTGGCGTGCCCGCCGATCTCCAGTCCGTCACCGTGCTCGCGGCACTCGCCCTGCCCGACGCCAACGGCAGCAACTGCCGCTTCGACGAGACGTCGCTTGCGCGTCCACGCCGTACGTACCGTGAGTTCGTCAAGGTCACAGACATGAATGGCACCGGCGACGCGGAGATTGCCGCAGAGCGTCACGCGGTGCGCCTGCTGTTCGACTTCGAGCCGCACGCCGACGACACAGTCTGTGCAGTCGCCCGGCTCACTCGCGGAGCGGGCGGTCAGTTCCAGGTCGACCACCGGTTCGTGCCGCCGTGCCTGACGCTTGCCAGCCACCCGTTGCACCTCGAACGCATCAACCGGCTCGCCGATATCCTGCTTGCAAAAAGCGCAGCGCTGGGCGCGCGCCGCAGCGAGCGCATCGAACAGGTTGCCGAGTACGGCGTAGCTGACGTACAGCTCTTCTGGCTGCTTCACTGTATCCATGCGGCGTGGCCGCAGTTGCACCTCTTCGCCACCCATCCGGCCCGCTCGCCGGAGCAGTTGTACGGCACCCTCGCGCAGCTCGCCAGTGCGCTCACGACGTTCTCGACCGCAACGTCGCTCACCAACATTCCGTCCTACGACCATGCCCGTGCCGACGAGGTTTTCTCAAAGCTCGAGAACATGATCCGCGACCTGCTGGACGCGATCATTCCGTCGCGCGTCGTATCGATCGGCCTGACCCGCAAGAGTCCGACCACCTGGGCCGGACAGTTTCTCGATAGCCGGATCGTGGAAGACTCGGCCGACTGGTATCTGTCCGTCAACGCGCCCGTGTCCGTGTTCCAGCTGGTCGAACAGTTTCCCCGGCTGTGCAAGATCGGCGCGCCGGACGACGTCGAACACATCGTCAATTCCGCGCTGCCCGGCATCGGGCTGAAGGCGGTACAGCGCGTTCCCGCCGCGATACCGGTGCGTCTGGACAATCAGTATTTCGCGCTCGATTCCAGCGATCCCGCGCACGCACGGATGCTGGCCGCCCGCGCATGCCAGGTCTATCTGCCGGCATCGGTGCCTGATGCGTCGCTCGAACTTTACGCGGTGCTGCGCTCATGAACGTCCTGCCCTCTCATCGCCACGAGCCAGCCCTGATGGATGCCGGTGAAGCACGCACATCGGCCCGCGGCATACGCGACCTTCTGCGCGACACAGCACTCCTCGTGACGACGCTCGCTGGCAGCCGGAAGGTCGACGATCCTGTGGGGTTCCGTAGCCGCTGCGAGCAGATCATCGACCAGTTTTCGGGCGCGCTGGGACGACGCGGCTATCCGGACGACGTGCGTCACGACGCCGTCATGGCACAGTGCGCCTTGCTCGACGAAACGGCGCTCCGGTATCTACCGCCGGACGTCCGCGCCGACTGGGAACTCGCGCCACTGCAGGTGGGAAGGTTCAGTCTGCACGATGCAGGGGAGCGGGTGTTCGAGCGGCTCGAAACGCGCATGCGCGAGGCCGCACCACATATCGATCTGCTGGAGTGTTATGCGGCCATCCTCGGCATCGGTTTTACCGGACGCTATGCACGCGAAGGCGAGGCGAAGCGCGCCGGACTGATCTCATCGCTGAACGCCCAGTTGGAAAAACTTCGGCCATCGGCGGATCGTCCTTTCGTTGTCGACCGCGCGGGACGCAGGTTTTCCGATCTCTTCTACCGGCTTTCGCCGTGGGCCGTTGCCGGGCTGGCGTGCCTCGTTGCTGCGATCGTCTGGGGCGCCTGGTCCGCAGCGCTCGATCTGCACGTCGCGCAGCTCGCGCCGGCGAAGGCGCTGCGGCCGTGAAGTCCGAACTCCCTATGCTTGCTCCGTCCGGTGTGCGGCCACCCGACGATGGCCACGAGGGGCTCGGTTACCCGTTCCGGCTGATGGCCGTACTTGGGGCCGTGCTCGCGCTCGCCGTGATCTGGCTCGTGTTGCCCGCTGGACGCGGCGTGACCTGGGCATTGACCGCGACCATTGCACCGCTCACGCTGGCACTGGTGTGGTGGCGCACGCACCAGCTTTCCCGCGCACGGGAGCAGGCCGCGCACGTGCTTGCCGCACTGGGAGCGGCAACCGCCGACATCCCCGTCAGGTTGCGCACGCGCATGCCGCTCGTTCTGGTGACCGGCGACGGCCTGCCCGCGCTGTTCGACCGGAACGCCGGGGCGCGCTTCGCGCATGTCGGCGATGGAGCGATCTGGCTGCGGGTCGATCGTCCCCAGGAATTGCCGAGACTCGCCGTTGCCGTCAGGCAGTGGCGCGACGGCCGGGCACCGGACGGTGTGGTGCTCTCTGTCGCGCCCGCCCTGCACGCCGGCGCCGACATGATGACGCAGCAGTTGCGTGTCGTGCGCCAGTCCGTTGCGGATGCGGCACGGGTACTCGGCACCAGACTGCCCGGGTATGTGGCGGTCTATCAACGGCTCACCACGACGGGAACGTCGGGTGCGGCGGACAGCGAAGCGGCCGGCACTGCCGATGTCGGCCTGGCCCTGCCGCCACGCTGGTATGGCGTCTCTTCTGCGGCGCCGCTCGTAGACGCCGTACGGCTCGATGGCGTGATCCAGGCGGCAGAGGACGAAGCCCGCCTGACGGCTGGCGACCGGAAGACCACGGAACGAGCAGCCGCGCTCGCGTCGATTGTCGGATGGACCCAGCGCGTCGTACTCGGCACACTGGCCGACCGGCAGCAGCCGGCCACGCCCTGGCCACTGTTCGGTGCCGGCTGGATCGACTGCGGACCCGCCACCAGACCGGACCGCCCATGGGAGCGCGACGTCGCGATGCAAACGCACGTCCTGCGTGCGGACGCGGCTGCTTCACCGCTACCGTGGCCGTTGCCGCAGCCGCTTGTGGAGGCGATGCCACGGCGGCACTGGATGTCGCCGCGTCTTGCGGCCCTGGCCCATGCGATCGCGCTGCTCGCGTGTGCGGCCATCGCCGCGTTCTGGGCCTCCGCAAGAAACAACGATGCGCTGCTCACGCGTATCGGCGCCGATCTCGGGCGCTATTCGATGATCCCCGTATCGCACGACACGGCAAGACACGACGCCCTGCATGCGCTCGTCGCAGACCGGGACGAGCTCGACCGGTACACGCGTATCGGTGTCCCGCTGCGTCTGTCGTTCGGCATGTTCCGCGGCGCCCGGCTGATGCCTGCGCTCAACGACGCGATCGCCTCATATGTCCCGCCTCCCCCGCCGCCGGCCGTCGTCACGCTCGACAGCATGTCGCTGTTCGACAGCGGCAAGGCACAGCTCAGGCCCGGTTCGACGCGTGCGATGGTCGGTGCACTGGAGATGATCAAGGCGCATCCGGACAAGCGGATTCTCGTGGCTGGCTACACCGACAACGTCGGCACGCCAGAGAGCAACCTGAAGCTGTCCGCAGCGCGCGCCGAAGCCGTACGCGACTGGCTGGTCGAGGCATCCGCCCTCCCCGCCACGCAGTTTGCCATTCAGGGCTACGGCGACACGCGTCCGCTCGCCACCAACGATACGCCCGAAGGGCGCGCAAGAAATCGGCGCGTGGAGATCACGCTGGTGCCCGACACGGCAAAAGACGCGCCATCGTCCGAAGCATCGAAGAGTTAAGGCTTTCTAGTCCCCGAAGCTTCCTGCTTCGGGATTCCAGTGCCCGGCCACAGGCTCCGGGCAATCGTCGTAGTAAGCAGTACATAACAGGGAGTTAAGCAATGGCAATTCCGGCCTACATGTGGCTCAAGGACGATGGCGGCGCCGACATCAAAGGTTCCGTGACGGTGCAGGGCCGTGAGGGCAGCGTCGAGCTTGTCGCCTTCAATCACGGCGTGCACATCCCGACCGACGGCAACACCGGCAAGCTGACCGGCACGCGCGTTCACAAGCCCATCACCCTGACGAAGGAAACGGACGCCTCCACGCCGTACCTGTACAAGGCGGTAACGAGCGGCCAGACGCTCAAGTCGGTTGAGATCAAGTGGTACAAGATCGACGACGCGGGCAAGGAGAAGGAGTACTTCAACACCAAGCTCGACAACGTCAAGATCGTCGCGGTCAATCCGGTGATGTACGACATCAAGAACCCGGACTACGAGAAGCACAACCACCTCGAGAACGTCGAGCTGCGCTACGAGACGATCACGTGGTCGTACAAGGACGGCAACATCATCCACAAGGACACGTGGAACGAGCGTTCCTGATATCCGCAGTGTGTGCCGGGACCGCGTGATCCTCCGCCGGTCCCGTTTTTTCCGGTCCGCCAGTCCGGCTTGCGGACTGGTCCTTTTTCTCCGGAGTCTCGCTGCTAAACAGTGCGGATTCCTTTCAATCCGGTCCGTCCCCTCATGACTCTCCGCGATACGACTCACCTCCTCCGCAGGCTCAATCCCCACTGCGCGAAAACACTTGAGGCGGCTGCCAGCCTCTGTCAGGGACGCCTCGCGGGCGAGATCTTCGTCGAGCACTGGCTGCTGAAGTTTCTCGAGGAGGGCGACGGCGACATTCCCGCCATCCTCGACCACTACGCGGTGGACGTCGATTTCGTGTGGGAGGCCCTCCTCGACACCATCGAACACGTGCCGCGCAACCTTAGAGGCAGACCGGCGCTTTCTGTCCAGCTTGCCACCGTGCTGCAAGCTGCATGGGTACGCGCATCCGACGAAGGCGAGGACGCGCTGATCCGCTCGGGACACCTGCTGCAGGCGATCGTCGATACGCCGCATGCGCTGCGCGCTCAGAAGGCATGGCCGCTGCTGTCGATAAGCAGCGCGCAGATCGGGCGCCTATTGCGGCGTCTTGGTCACCTGTCGTGCGAGAACGGGCCCGAAGACGATGAACCGGAAGCAGAAGAAACTGCGGTTGAACCCGCCACCGATATCCCACCGGGCACAGGCGCTGGCAATGCCACGCAGGCGCCGCCCTCCCGGCGCAGCACCGAAGGCGAAGCCCTCGCCCGCTTTGCCATCGACCTCACAGAGAAGGCCCGCAACGGCCAGATCGATCCCGTCTTCGGACGCGACCGTGAGATCCAGCAGATGGTCGACGTGCTCGCGCGCCGCCGCAAGAACAATCCGATCCTCGTCGGGGAGCCCGGTGTCGGCAAGACTGCGCTCGTCGAAGGCCTCGCGCTGCGCGTGGCCGAAGGCAGCGTGCCGAACGTGATTCGCGACGTGCGCATTCTCACGCTCGATCTCGGCCTGCTGCAGGCCGGCGCCGGCGTGAAGGGCGAATTCGAGCAGCGCCTGAAGAACGTGATCGACGAGGTGCAGGCGTCGGCCGTGCCCGTCCTGCTCTTTATCGACGAAGCCCATACGCTGATCGGCGCAGGCAATGCTGCCGGCGGCGCCGACGCGGCGAACCTGCTCAAGCCCGCGCTCGCGCGCGGCGAGCTTCGCACCATCGCAGCCACCACGTGGTCCGAATACAAGGAATTCTTCGAACGCGACGCCGCGCTCGAACGGCGCTTTCAGGTCATCAAGGTCGACGAGCCCGACGACGATGCCGCCTGCCTGATGCTGCGCGGCCTCAGGAGCCGCTACGCGACATACCACGCCGTGCACATCCGCGACGACGCACTCGTCGCTGCGGTGAAGCTCTCGCGCCGCTACATTCCCGCACGCCAGTTGCCGGACAAGGCAGTCGACCTCATCGACACCGCCGCTGCACGCGTGCGCATGGAGCTGGAATCTCCGCCCGCGGAACTGCAGCGCGCCCGCGCCGCCGTGTCGGCGCTGGAACTGGAACGCGCCACGCTCGATGACGACGCACGCGCCGGTATCGGCGATGGCGCAGCGCGCCGCACCGCGCTCGATAGCGCACTGGAACAGGCAAGGACCGATCTGGAGCAGTTCCAGGCCCGCTACGACGACGAACTGAAGCTGGTCCAGACGCTGCTGGAACAGCGTGGCATCGATCCGGCTGCGCGCGATGAAGCGTCACTCTCCCAGTCCCGCGAGGCGCTCTCCCAGGCGCAGGGCAAGACGCCACTCGTCTTCGCGGACGTCGACGCGCAGGCCGTCGCGCGAGTGGTGGCCGAATGGACCGGCGTGCCGGTGGGCGACCTTGTGGAAGACGAGCTGCAGAGCCTGCTCACGCTCGAAGCGCAGCTGGCCCGACGCGTGGTGGCGCAAGATGACGCCCTGTCTGCGCTCGCCGAAAGCCTGCGCACCGCGAAGGCAGGCCTGCGCAGCGAGCACGCGCCGCTCGGCGTGTTCCTGCTGGCCGGACCCTCGGGTGTCGGCAAGACCGAAACGGCGCTGGCGCTCGCGGACCTGCTGTTCGGCGGCGAAGCAGCGCTCACGACCGTCAACATGTCGGAGTACCAGGAAGCCCACACAGTCTCGCAGCTCAAGGGCTCGCCGCCCGGCTACGTCGGCTATGGCCGCGGTGGCGTCCTCACCGAAGCGGTGCGCCAGCGGCCCTACAGCGTCGTGCTGCTCGACGAGGTCGAGAAAGCGCACCGCGACGTGCTCGACATGTTCTATCAGGTGTTCGACCGCGGCACAATGCGCGACGGCGAAGGCCGCGAGATCGACTTCCGCAACTGCGTGATCCTGATGACCTCCAACCTGGGCAGCGCCCAGATCGACGAGGCGACGGCTGGCAACCCGGAGATTGCGCACGCCGCCCTGCTCGACGCGATTCACCCCGAACTGGTCGCGCACTTCCAGCCCGCGCTGCTCGCGCGTTTCCAGACGCTCGTCTACCGGCCGCTCGATGTCGCGGCGCTTGCCTCCATCGTGCGACTGAAGCTGGCGAAGGTCGCGGACCGTCTACGCCGCCAGCACGGCGTCGAACTGACATGCGACGAATCGCTCATCAGCGCGATGGCCGAACTGTGTCTGGCACGCGAGTCCGGCGCGCGCAACGTCGATGCGTTCCTCAACCAGCGCATCCTGCCGACGGTATCGCGTGAGCTGCTGGCGCGCATGGCCAGCGGCACGGCGCCGGGGAAGATTGCGCTCTCCAGCTCCGCTGAAGGCAACCTCGCGATCGACTTCGCCGACCAGGCCGGCGAGGCCGACATGGTCGATAGCGACGCCGCGCCCGCGTCGGTAGTCGCCTGACGGAGCGCACACGATGCCGGTCGGCCCTTCCCTCTACGACATGCTGCTCGGACAGATCGGCGGCGAGCCGCTGGCCGCATACGACGACCGCACGCTCGAATGCATGAGCGTGCAGCAGAACGTGCAGCGCATTCTCAACACGCGCGCGGGAGCGCTCAAGCATCTGCCGGACTATGGTCTCCCGGATCTGACCAACATCTACAAGGCACTGCCCGCCTCCTCGCACATGCTCAAGCAGCAGATGGAGGCCACGCTGCTGAAGTACGAGCCACGCATCCGTTCCATCGACGTCGGGATCATCGAAAACAACGACCCCGGCGTACTCGTGAGCTTCGAGCTGACGTGCCACCTGAAGAAGGCTGGGCTCGTGCGCTTCGGCACGTATTTCGAGCCGCCGGGACGCATGCGTCTGAAGCGGCGCGTACAGGAACACAGTTGATTCACCCGGAAAGTAGTAGCAACAAGCGATTTCTTATGTCGAACAGTTCAAGGCAGTACCAGGCGAATGTAGTCCAATCGAGCCCACGGCATACCGGAAGTGCAGGACGTATCGGGCACGGCCGATGCCACGCGCGGCGCGTCTGCGCGTCGTTCGTGCTTCTTTTTGTTGCGGGATTCGCCCGCGCAGAATACCGGGAACAGTGGTTGAGTCCGGCGGAACTCAGAAAGGAAGCGCAAAAGCATTCGGCGACCGCGCCTGGCTCCAGCCGCCCTCCGCATCGGCCCGAGGCTCGCGACAAGCGCGCAATGCAGCGTGCTCGGCATAGCGCCCCGTCGGCCTCGCGGACGGACGTGACACAGACAGATCCCACGCAGACCGACCCTATAGCGGCATTCGCGCGCGGCAAGCGATGAACCAGTGACGCCCGTGAGGGGGCGCGCGGCCAGCACGCCGGCCTGGCCCTCGCGACCCTGCCATTTCTCCAGTCGATAACCGGAATACCCGTCGGCGGAGTCTCCCGCCAGCCCGCTCCAGGTGGGAGACATCGCTTCGGACGCGATGCACGACCCCGCGCGCAAGCCTCGAAGCTGCCGGTCGACGCTCATCCAGCGCTAGCCGCACCCCTCGTCATTCCGCAGCCCGGTCCGCTAACAACACCTCGGACCAACGCGCCCGTGCTCACCCGCCTCTCACCCATGAGCCCCGCTCATGCCGCCCATGCAGAGATTTCGATTGTTGGGGGATTTTGGCAAACCTAGAGTGCGTTCGAACCCCATCCTTCGGGGCTGCTTCCGGTCCGCCAGTGCCCCTGCGGCCCCCTGCGGTCCCATTCGACAGAGGAAAACGATGAACCGCTCTCCATCCGTGCGCGGCCAGCACGCCGAACGCCGCTTTGCCTCAGCCCCAGCGCGCCTGTACGCCCATGCGTCGCGCGTTGCTCGCACAGCCTGCATCGGTGCGGCTGCGCTCATCGCCCTTGCCCCCGCGGCCCATGCCGACGCCATCGACACCATCGCGAAAGCCGGCGTCGTCAAGATCGGCGTGTTCGAAGACTATCCGCCGTTCGGGTCCATCGGTCCGGACATGCAGCCGCAAGGCTACGACATCGACGTCGCGAACCTGATCGGCAAGGCGCTCCACGCCAAGGTGGAACTCGTGGCCGTGACGGGCGACAACCGCATGGCCTACCTTGCGGACCACAAGGCCGACATGCTGCTCTCGGTGGGCGAGACGCCCGAGCGGGCCAAGGTCATCGACTTCTCGCAACCGTACGCGCCGTACTACCTGGCCGTCTTCGGACCGAAGGCGCTCGCCGTGAAAAACGCGGGCGACCTGGCCGGCAAGACCATCGCCGTGGCACGCGGCACGCTGGAAGATTTGTCGGTGAGCAAGATCGCGCCGGCGAGCGCATCGATCAAGCGCTTCGACGACCCCAACGGCGCCATTTCTGCATTTATTTCTGGTCAGGTACAGTTGCTCGTGGTCGGCAACGACGTGGGCGCCACGATTCTGGCGCGCCACCCCGCCAACGACCCGGAACAGAAATTTTCGCTGTTCAGCTCGCCCGACCACGTCGGC
Source organism: Paraburkholderia sp. SUR17 (assembly GCF_029536165.1). Taxonomy (NCBI): domain Bacteria; kingdom Pseudomonadati; phylum Pseudomonadota; class Betaproteobacteria; order Burkholderiales; family Burkholderiaceae; genus Paraburkholderia; species Paraburkholderia sp. SUR17. The sequence continues at coordinate 1,357,086 of NZ_CP120509.1, read as the reverse complement.
CTGAACAAGAACGAACCGCGCCTGATGCAGCAGGTCAACAGCACGATTGCCCGCGCACGCAAGGACGGCACGATGAACGCAATTTCGCAGAAGTGGCTGCACGCGCCGCTGCCCGCCGATCTCTGAAGTCTCTGAGGCCTCTGGGGCGGCACCGCGCGCGCCGCCGTGCGCTGCACGCTTTTTGGAAACGGTGATTCCCCTCGATGACATACGCGTTCGATTTCAGCGGCTTCGGCCTCTATGCGGGCATGCTCGCGCGGGGCGCGGCCGTGACCGTGGGGCTCACCGCCGTTTCCACCGTGCTGGGCGGGCTGGTGGGCGTGGCGGGCGCGAGCATCGCCGTGTCGGGGCCGCGCACGGCCCGCGCGGTGGTGGCGGCCTATGTCGAGCTGATCCGCAACACGCCGTTTCTCGTGCAGCTCTTCTTCGTGTTCTTCGGGCTGCCCAGCCTCGGCATCCACATCGACGAGGTGCAGGCCGCCGTGCTGGCCATGACGGTCAATCTGGGTGCCTACGCCACGGAAATCGTGCGCGCCGGCATCGATTCGATTCCGCGCGGCCAGGTGCAGGCCGCCATGGCGCTCGGGCTGCATCCGCGCCAGACGTTTCGTCACGTCGTGCTGCCGCAGGCTCTTGCCAACGTTTTTCCGGCGTTGCTAGGCCAGGTATTGATCGTGATGCTCGGCTCCGCGGTCGTCTCGCAGATTTCGGTCCCCGACCTCACCTACGCGGCCAACTTCATCCAGTCGCGCAACTTCCGCTCGTTCGAGAGCTACGTGATCATTACCGCGGCCTATCTCGTGCTCTCCATTGTGCTGCGCCAGTTGCTCAACCGGCTCGGCAAGCGGCTCTTCGCGGGTCGTGCGGCGCGGGCCACGTCGGCAGTGAGTCAAGCTGGAACGCGGCGCCGCGGCAAGCTGTTCGCGCGCGCATCCATTGCCGACACTACCGCGAACTCGCCCGCCGTTTCGCCGGCCGTTCGCACGGAGCGCTCGTCATGATCGAATTCACGCTCTGGGACATCGCGCGCAACCTGATTTTTGCCGCGCGCTGGACGGTTTTGCTCTCGCTCATCGCGTTCGGGGGCGGCGGCGCGGCGGGCCTCGTGCTGCTCGCCATGCGCGTGTCGCCCGTGGCCTGGCTGCGCCGCGTCGTGGTGCTCTACGTCGAGCTGTTTCAGGGCACGCCGCTCCTGATGCAACTCTTCCTCACGTTCTTCGGGCTGCCGCTCGTCGGCATCGACGTCTCGCCGTGGTTTGCGGCGACGATCACGCTCACGCTCTACACGAGCGCCTATCTCGTGGACATCTGGCGCGGCTGCGTGGAAGCGGTGCCGCGCGGTCAGTGGGCGGCCGGCGCGAGTCTCGGTATGACTCATGGGCAACAGCTGCGCTACATCGTGTGGCCGCAGGCGCTGAAAATCGCGGTCGCGCCCACTGTCGGGTTTCTCGTGCAGGTGGTGAAGAGCACGGCGCTCACCTCGATCATCGGCTTCGTGGAACTCACAAAGACCGGCACGATGATCACCAACGCGGCGTTCCGCCCGTTTCCGATCTACGGCATGGTGGCGCTCATCTATTTCGCGATGTGTTTTCCGCTCACGTGGTTTGCCCGTTCGCTCGAACGGCGTCAGCGGGTCGCGCAGCGTTGAGCGCCTGTCCGGCCGAGCCTATCTGGCCGAGCCTGTCTGGCCGCAGATCGCACCATAAGCGAGGGCAGGCAAGCGATGCCGAACGCGCACCGCCTGCCCGCCGCTCTGTCCTTCATCGCTTCGTTCAATGCATCGCGGTCTGCGTGCCGCGGCGTATCTTCGCCACGTCGTCCGCGCTGACTGCCGGCGCGTGATTGTTCCAGCCCGCTCGAATGAACGTGAGCGCGTCCGCGATCTGCCGGTCCGTCAGCACAGAGGCGAACTGCGGCATCGGATACGGCGCCGGAATGCCCTGAATCACGAGGTCGGGCGTGCCGTTCAGCGTGACGTTGATGAGCGACGACGCGTCCTTCTCTAGCACGTTGGGGTTGCCGGCGAGCGGCGCGAGCATCGGCGCGAACGCGCGGCCGTCGGTGCCATGGCAGTGCATGCAGTAGGTGGCGTAGACCTTCGCCCCTGCATCGCCGGCCGGCCGCGTGAGCGACACCTTCGTGGCCTGCGCGTCGTAGGCGTACTGCGGTTGTCCGTTGCCGCCCGCGGGCGCCAGCGACTTCAGGTAATGCGCGATCGCCCCGACGTCGCTGTCCGTCATGGCCTGGGTGCTGTTGTTGATCACCTCGCTCATCGAACCGAACGCCGACGCATGCGCGTTCGCCCCCGTCTTCAGGAATTGCGCGAGTTCAGCCTCGGACCAGCGCCCGAGCCCGACGTTGTGCTCGCCCGTCAGATTCGACGCATACCAGTTGTCGAGCAGCGCGCCGGAGAGATAGAGACCGCCACGTTCATCGAGCGCCTTCTCCTGGAACAGCGCGCCGCGCGGCGTGTGGCACGAGCCGCAGTGCCCGAGGCTCTGCACCAGATACGCGCCACGGTTCCACGCCACGTCCTGACCGCTCTTCGCCTGATAAACGCCCTTCTCGAGGAACACCGCGTTCCACAACTTGAGCGGCCAGCGCATGCCGAGCGGCCAGGGAATCTGCGGCACGCGGTTGGCCTGCCTGACCGGCGCCACGCCGTGCATGAAGTACGCGTAGAGCGCCTTCGTGTCGTCGTCGCTGATCTTCGCGTACGAGGCGTACGGCATCGCCGGGTACAGGTTGTGGCCGTCCTTCGCCACGCCCTCGCGCAGCGCGTGCGCGAAGTCCTCTTCCGTGTAGCCGCCAATGCCGGTTTCCGGGTCCGGCGTGATGTTCGTCGTGTAGAGCGTGCCCATGGGCAGGGACATCGGCAGGCCGCCCGCGAACGGCTTGCCGCCCTTCGCGGTGTGGCATGCCACGCAGTCGCCCACTTTCGCGAGGTAGGCGCCGCGTGCGACCAGCGCGTCGCTGGCTGCGTTGGTGGCAGGATTGTCCGCAGCATGGGCGTGCGGGGCAAACAGGACGGTGGCAGTGAATGTGGCCACTGCGGTGGTCAATGCAGTGGCCACAGCGGTCGCCACTGCGGAGGCCACCGAGGTGGCCGTACCAGCGGCCACCGTCATTGCGTTGAATCGCTTCATCGTACGGTGCCTCCCGTCAGGCGGTTTGAGCGTTCTGAAGCTGGCGGCCCACCGGCAATTGCCGCAGCCGCTTGCCCGTAGCCGCGTAGATCGCGTTGGTGATGGCGGGCGCGAGCGCCGCCGTGCCCGGCTCGCCGATTCCGCCCGGCGCCTCCGCGCTCTTCACGATGTGAACCTCGATGGGCGGCGTCTGGTCGATGCGCATCATCCGGTAGTCCGTGAAGTTGGTCTGTTCCACGCGACCGTTGCGGATCGTGATCTCGCCATACAGCGCAGCCGTAATGCCAAAGATCACGCCGCCCTGGATCTGCGCCTCGATGGTCGATGGATTCACGGCCATGCCGCAATCCACGGCGCACACCACGCGGTTCACGGCCACCTCGCCCTGCTGGTCCACGGTGACGTCGGCCACCATGCAGAGATAGCTGCCGAACGCGTGCATGACGGACACGCCGCGGCCCTGGCCCTGTCCCTTTGGCAGCGCGCTGCCCCAACCTGCCGCCTGCGTGGCGACGTCGAGCACGTGCGCCGCGCGCGGTGACTTGCCGAGCAGGTCACGGCGATATTTCACGGGATCGGCCTTCGCCTGCGCGGCGAGTTCGTCGATGAAGCTCTCCACCACGAACGTGCCGCGCGTGGGACCCACGCCGCGCCAGAACGCCGTGGGTACCGTGTGCGGCTCAACCCGCACGTAATCGATCAGCTGGTTCGGCAGGTCGTAGGGCAGATCGACGGCCACCTCCACCGCGTCGGGATCCACGCCGTTCTTCACGGCGGGCGGCGCGAAGCGCGCAAGAATCGACGACCCCGCGATGCGATGCTGCCAGGCCACCGGCTTGCCGTTCGCATCGAGCCCGGCCGAAAGCGTGTCGTAGTAGTACGGGCGATACATGTCGTGCTGGATGTCTTCCTCGCGCGTCCAGACCACCTTCACGGGCGCGTTCACCTGCTTGCCGATCTTGAGCGCCTGCGTGATCGCGTCCACTTCGAGGCGTCGCCCGAAACCGCCGCCCAATAGAAAGTTATGCACGACGATCTTTTCGGCAGGCAGCCCCGTGATCTTCACGCCCGCATCCACGGCGCGCGTAGGCACCTGCGTGCCCACCCAGATATCGCAGCCGTCGGGACGCACATGCACCGTGCAGTTGATCGGCTCCATCGTGGCGTGCGCGAGGAACGGCTGCTGGTAGACCGCATCAATGCGCGTCTTCGCTTCGCCGAACGCCTTGCCCACGTCGCCGTCTTTGCGGGCCACCGCGCCGTCGTGTTTCGAGGCATCGGCGAGATCGGCCACGATCTGCTGCATCGAAAGCGTTGCGGCCGGCCCCTCGTTCCATGTAACGACCAGCGCGGAGGCGCCGCGTTTCGCGGCCCACGTGTGGTCACCGATCACGGCCACGGCGTTGTCGATCTTCACGACCTGGCGCACTCCCGGAATCTTCTTCGCGTTCGTGTCGTCGACGGAAGCGACGGTGCCGCCGAACACGGGGCTGTTCACGATCGCGGCATAAACCATGTCCGGCAGCCGCACGTCGAAACCGAAGCGCGCCGTGCCGTCCACTTTCTCCGGCGAATCGAGGCGCTTCGTCGGCTTGCCGATCAGCGTGAACTGCTCGGGCTTCTTGAGCGGCACGTCTTGCGGCACGGGCAGCTTCGCCGCGGCATCCACGAGTTGGCCGTAAGCGATGCGCCGGTTCGTTTCCGCGTGCACGACCTCGCCCTTCTCGGCGTGGCACGACGCCGGGTCCACCTGCCACTGCTGCGCGGCGGCTGTCACGAGCAGCACGCGCGCGGTCGCGCCCGCGCGGCGCGCCGGCTCCCACGCATAGCGGATCGAAGTGGAGCCGCCCGTAAGCTGGCCGCCCAGCAGCGGGTCCATGAACAGCTTCTCGTTGGGCGGCGCGTGATCGAGCGTCACGCTTTCGAGCGGTACTTCAAGCTCTTCGGCCATCAGCATCGGAATCGACGTGTAGACGCCCTGGCCCATTTCGACCTTCGGCATGACGAGCGTGACCTGGCCGTTGCGGTCGATCTGGATGAACGCGTTGGGCGCGAATACGCCCGCGGGCGCGGGTTCGCTCGCATCGCCGCCCACCACGGATTTGCGTGCCGCGCCGCCTGTATCGGTGGCTGCAGCGTTGTTCGCCGCCGCTTCGTCGCCGCTCGCCGCCCGCACGCTGAAGCCGAGCAGCAGACCGCCGCCGGCGAGCGCGCCAAGCGTCATGCCGGCCTTGAGGAAGGTGCGGCGCGAGAGACCGCGTTCGTGCGGCGCGAGCGTCGCGTCTGCCGCTTCGAATGCTTCGGGCGCGTCGCCTTGTGCGTGCTTGCCTGCTTCGAGGAGTCCGCGCGACATGTCACGCCCCCTTCGCGGCGTGCTTGATCGCCGCGCGAATGCGGTTGTAGGTACCGCAGCGGCAGATGTTGCCGGCCATCGCGGCGTCGATGTCGGCGTCGCTGGGTGCAGCGTTTTGCGCGAGCAGCGCAGTGGCGGTCATGACCTGACCCGACTGGCAATAGCCGCACTGCACCACATCGACCTCGCGCCATGCCTGCTGGATCTTCTGGCCGGCAGGCGTTGCGCCTACGGCTTCGATGGTCGTGATCTTCTTGTCGCCCACTGCGGCGACGGGCAAGACACAGGAGCGCACGGCCGCGCCATCCAGATGCACCGTGCAGGCGCCGCACTGTGCAATACCACAGCCGAATTTGGTTCCCGTCAGTCCGACGAGATCGCGCAGCACCCAGAGCAGCGGCATATCGGGCGGAGCGTCCACCGTATGGATCTCGCCGTTGATGTTTAGCGTCGTCATGAACAACTCCGATTGTGGGCTATTGTTTGTGAACACGGGCCAATGAAGCGCCATGCGGATGAACTGTTCTGCATTGCGCACGGATGGTCGATTGAAGACTGAAAGAACGCGATTGCATTGCACGAAAATGCAGTGAATCCGGAGCGAATCGAGAGCGGCAAAAAATTGTAGCCGCTGCCGGCAAGACGCGTCGCCAGACTGCACAATGCCGCATGAGGCATCATGCATTGCATGCCACCCCATCCTCGCTACGCAGCAACTGCATTGCAGTGCATCGCATCGCATTGCGTCTTCCGACCACCGACAGGAGCCCGACCATGAACGAACAGCGCGCCATCCAGTTCCTCACTGAAGTGCGCAAGCCCCTGCTCGCGCTCCACAAGGCGATACTCGACCACGAACGCGCGTCCTATGAAGCGGAGTACGGCCCCACCACAGCCGCGAGCTTCCTGCAGGTTCTCATCAATGGCGAGGCGTTTCGCTGGATCACGCCGCTCTCTACGGTGATCGCCAATATCGACGAAACGCTGGACGGCAAAGACGCCACCGCCGACGACCGCATCGGCTCCGCACAGTCGGTCAGGGCGCTGTTCGGCAACGAAGGCATGCAGCAGGCGTTTCTGGAGCGGTATCGCGCGTTGCTGCAACAGAGTCCCGGCGTGCTTCACGAGCATGCGCGCGTCGCGCAAGTGCTGCGAACCGTGGAAGCCGCGTAGCGCGCGGACGATTGACGCTCGACCGATTCGTTGCCCTCATCCCATTGCCCTCATCTTTCGCGAGGCATCGTTCATGAAGCCATGGCTGCTCGATCAGCGTTATCTCTTCCAGGGTCAATCCGTACCGTTTCGCGTAAGCGGCAGCGGCAGGCCACTCGTGCTCATCCACGGCACGCCGTTTTCGTCGTGGGTATGGCACCGCGTCGCGCCGTGGCTCGAATCGATCCGCACGGTCTACGTCTATGACCTGCTGGGTTACGGTCAGTCGGAGCAACGCGCGGGGCAGGAGGTCTCGCTCGGCGTACAGAACGAACTGCTCGCGCAACTCCTTGCGCACTGGGAACTGGATCGTCCCGATGTGATCGCGCATGACTTCGGCGGCGCCACAGCGCTACGCGCGCATCTCATCAACGGATGCGAGTACCGCAGCCTGACGTTGATCGATCCGGTCGCGGTGGCGCCATGGGGCTCGCCGTTCGTGCGGCACGTGCGCCAGCACGTCGATGCGTTTGCGGGCATGCCGCCGTATATCCACGAAGCCGCCGTCAAGGCCTACGTGCGCGGCGCCGTGGCGCGTGCCATTCCGGACGGCGAGTTGCAGCCCTATGTGACTCCGTGGCTCGGCGAAACGGGCCAGGCCGCTTTCTATCGCCAGATTGCGCAGATGGATCAGCGCTACACGGACGACGTGGAGCCGCGCTACGGCACCATTCGCTGCCCCGTGCAGATTCTTTGGGGCGAAGACGATCAATGGATTCCGCTTGAACGCGGCCGTCATCTCGCGAGCGTGATTCCGTCGGCGCGGTTCCGGGCGGTACCGAACGCAGGACATTTGATGCAGGAAGATGCCCCGGAGGCCATCGTCGCGGCGGCACTCGAATTCCTTCGTTAGAGGCTCAGCAGGGGCTCGGTGGTATGCACGCCAGCCGTTGCCGGCCATGCACGATCGTGCCGTGCAACTTACTGCATACCTACTGCACTCCCTACTGCCCTTTGCGCCCGCTTCCGCCCGCCTGCAGGCCAGCCGCAGACGTCAAAGGCTTCGCGCCCGCGTTGAGCTTTCTCCACAGCGTCGTCTTGCTGATGCCCAGCATCGCGCACACCTGTTCGCGATCTCCGTTGCAGGCGTCCAGTGCGGCGCGAATCTCGTCGGCTTCAACGCGTCGGCTGCGTTCGCGCAACGAGAGCGCAGCCGACGCCGGTGCGCTGCCCTCCGTATCGGCGACTGCAGCCTCCGCCGGCTCCTTGTCGAACAGCTCGGGGGCAATCGAGTGCAACACCTCATCCGTCAGCGTTGCGCCCGGGTCCGTTGAATCGGCCAGTTCCACCGCTGCACGCTCGATCACGTTCTGCAGCTCGCGCACATTGCCGGGCCAACTGTGGCGGCACAGCGGTTCAGCTGCCGGCGCGAGCATCGCCGCGGCATCCGTCAGGCTGGTCACGCGCGGTGCGAGCCGTGCTTCGCGGCGCGCAGCGGCCAGCAGCAGTTCTGCCGCGAGCGGCATGATGTCCGCCGTGCGTTCGCGCAGCGGCGGCAGCGCGATGTTCAGGATGTTGAGACGGTAGTAGAGATCGGCGCGGAACTCGCCGGTCTCGATGGCATCCGTGAGCGCGCGGTGCGTCGCAGCCACGATGCGCACGTCCACGCGTGTCGGCTCCGTTGCGCCGAGGCGAATCACCTCGCGCTCCTGCAGCACGCGCAGCAGCCGGCTCTGCAGGGGCAACGGCATCTCGCCGATCTCGTCGAGAAACAGCGTGCCGCGATGCGCCGCTTCGATCAGGCCAGCTTTGCCGCCGCGCCGCGCGCCGGTAAACGCGCCCTCCTCGTAGCCGAACAGTTCGCTTTCGAGCAGCGCCTCGGGGAATGCTCCGCAGTTGATTGCGACGAACGGAAAGTCGCGGCGGCCGCTCGCGCGGTGCAGCCCCTGGGCCACCATTTCCTTGCCTGTGCCGCTCTCGCCGCGAATCAGGACGGTGGCGTCCGAGGCCGCGTAGCGCAGCGCAAGCTGCCGCGCGCGTTGCATCGCGGGCGATTCGCCGACCAGATCGTCCAGCCGGTAGCGCGCCACGAACTGCGGCGCGCGCTGACGCGAGCGCAGCGTGCGATCGAGCCGCTCCACGGCACGTGACTCCTGGAAGGTCAGCACGGTGCCGGTCGTCACGCCCTTGTCGACAATCGGTCCGCGATGCAGGACGTAGCTCGAGCCGCGCACCGTTTCCAGCGACTCGCCCTGCCCGTCGGGTCCGAATACGGCCATGTCGCGCACGGTCGCGGCCACGTCGGGCGCGAGGTCGGCGAACCGGCGCCCCGCACAGGCATTCGGGTCGATGCCGAGCACATTGGCGAGCCGCTGGTTGATGGCTTCCACGCGGCCGGCGGCATCGAGCGCCACCACGCCGTCGCGCAGATGCTGGAGCACGTTGTCGAGCCGCTGCCGCCGCACGCCTTCGCGCCACGTGGCCTGGGCGACGTCGAGCGCGTTGTCGAATGCGGCCTGCACCGAGGCGCGCGAGTAGAGGAACACGGCAGCCAGCCCCGCGCGCGCCGCCAGATCCGTCACGAGCCCGGGGCCGACGATCGTGCCTACGCCGCGGTCGCGCAGGTCCAGCACGCAGGTCTCCGCGTCCTGGGCGGACTGGTACGACGCGAACACGACGTCGATGCCGTACGCGGCCACGAAACGGCGCACCTCGGGCGGCGTTTCGCCATACGTCACCAGCGCGACGGACGACGACGCATCGCGCCGCGCCCTTGCCAGCGCGTGCATCACATCGAAGCCGGTGGGCATGACGAGCACCACCGGCACATCGATGCGCGCCTTCAGATAGGTGCCGTTCGAACCGGCGGCCACCACCACGTCGGGCCGGCTCGCGCCGGCCGCGGCGATTTCGTTCGCGGCGTCTTCGTAACCGCGCGAGACGATGCGGAGATCCGCGCGCTCGATGTATTCCGACGCGATGTCGCGGAACAGGTCGCGCAGGCGGCTGATGCCGATGGCCCACACGCGCGGTCGCGGGCCGGGTTCGGGAAGGCGATTCATGACGATGGAACGTTGACGGCAAGGTGCTGCCGGGATAGCAGAGGATCTAGCCTCATTATGGACTACGTGTTGCGTTTTTGAAATTCGATATTCCACATATGAAACCACGGCCTGTGCTGGCTCGCATGCCTCTTCGAGCAGTTTCCCACCGAATCAACAGGTTATCGCCCGGGATAGGGCTCGGCCCGCTATTGGCCCGGTCCTTGCAGTACTTGCGCAGCCGGAACCGGCTCGTGCGACTTGCTCTTCTGCGCCGAGGCCGGTTCCCCCCGCTCATTCCTCATTGCGCGCCGACGCGCCGCCCCCAAGGAGACGAACCATGAACAACGCATCCCTCGCCAGCGCGGGCGCCCGCTTCCGCGCGGTCGTCGCGACCGAGCAGCCGCTGCAGGTGGTCGGCGCGATCACCGCCTACGCCGCAAAAATGGCCGAAGCGGTAGGCTTCAAAGCCCTCTATCTCTCCGGCGGCGGCGTTGCGGCCAACTCGCTCGGCGTACCCGATCTGGGCATCAGCACGATGGACGACGTGCTCATCGACGCTCGCCGCATCACGGACGCCACGCCGCTGCCGCTCCTCGTCGACATCGACACGGGCTGGGGCGGCGCCTTCAACATCGCGCGCACCGTCCGCTCGTTCATCAAGGCCGGCGTAGCCGCCGTTCACCTCGAAGATCAGGTCGGGCAGAAGCGCTGCGGCCACCGCCCGGGCAAGGAATGCGTGCCCAAGGAAGAGATGGTGGACCGCGTGAAAGCCGCCGTGGACGCCCGCACCGACGACCAGTTCGTCATCATGGCCCGCACCGATGCAGCCGCTGCCGAAGGGCTGGATGCGGCCATTGAGCGCGCCGTTGCATACGTGGAAGCCGGCGCGGATATGATCTTTCCGGAAGCGATGAAAACGCTCGAGGACTACCGCCGCTTCAAGGCCGCCGTGAAGGTACCGATTCTCGCCAACCTCACGGAATTCGGCAGCACGCCCTTCTTCACCGTGGACGAACTGCGCGACGCGAACGTCGATATCGCGCTCTATTGCTGCGGCGCGTATCGCGCCATGAATGCAGCGGCGCTGAACTTCTACGAAACCGTGAAGCGCGACGGCACGCAAAAAGCCGCGGTGCCGACGATGCAGACGCGCGAGGATCTCTACCGCTATCTCGGCTATCACGCGTACGAGCAGAAGCTCGACGCGCTGTTTGCCGGCAAAAAGTAACCCCCATACAAAGACTGAGGACGACACCATGAGCGAAGCAGACAACACCACCGCAACCGCCAGCGGCTTCAAGCCCAAGAAATCCGTCGCACTTTCGGGCGTGACCGCCGGCAACACCGCGCTGTGCACCGTGGGCCGCACCGGCAACGACCTGCACTACCGCGGCTACGACATCCTCGACATCGCCGGCGCCTGCGAATTCGAGGAAGTCGCCCACCTGCTCGTGCACGGCAAGCTGCCCAACGCCGCCGAACTGGCCGCCTACAAGACGAAGCTCAAGGCCCTGCGCGGCCTGCCCGCCAACCTGAAGGCCGCGCTCGAGTGGATTCCCGCCTCCGCGCACCCGATGGACGTCATGCGCACCGGCGTCTCCGTGCTCGGCACCGTGCTGCCCGAGAAGGACGACCACAACGTGCCCGGCGCACGCGACATCGCCGACCGCCTGATGGCCTCGCTCGGCTCCATGCTGCTGTACTGGTACCACTATTCGCACAACGGCCGGCGCATCGAGGTGGAAACCGACGACGACTCCATCGGCGGCCACTTCCTGCACCTGCTGCACGGCACCGAGCCGCGCAAGTCGTGGGTCGACGCGATGCACGTCTCACTCAACCTCTACGCCGAGCACGAGTTCAACGCCTCCACGTTCACGGGCCGCGTGATCGCGGGCACGGGCTCGGACCTGTACTCGGCCATCACGGGCGCCATCGGTGCGCTGCGCGGGCCGAAGCACGGCGGCGCCAACGAGGTCGCCTACGAGATCCAGTCGCGCTACCAGACGCCCGACGAGGCCGAGGCCGACATCCGCCAGCGCGTAGCAAACCGCGAAGTGGTGATCGGCTTCGGTCACCCGGTCTACACGATCTCGGACCCGCGCAACAAGGTCATCAAGGACGTCGCGAAAAAGCTCTCGAAGGAAGCCGGCGACATGAAGCTCTTTAACATCGCCGAGCGGCTCGAAAGCGTGATGTGGGACGCCAAGAAGATGTTCCCGAACCTCGACTGGTTCAGCGCGGTCTCGTATCACATGATGGGCGTGCCCACGGCCATGTTCACGCCGCTCTTCGTGATCTCGCGCACCTCGGGCTGGAGCGCCCACATCATCGAGCAGCGCATCGACAACAAGATCATCCGCCCCAGCGCGAATTACACGGGGCCGGAGAACCTCAAGTTCGTGCCCATCGAAAAACGCTGAGACGCCTTGCGAGCGGCGGTGTAACGTACTCCGTTACCACGCCGCTCGCCTGGGCGATTGTGCGACGAGGTGGGTTCCGCCGCACCTCGTCCGATCAGCCGATTGACCCGCCGCGCCCCTGCCCCCGATCATGACGATCATTTCCGCCCCCGCAATGCCATGAATACCGCCTATCGCAAACCCCTGCCCGGCACCCGGCTGGACTACTTCGATGCGCGCGCCGCCGTCGAGGCGATCCAGCCCGGCGCGTGGGACACGCTGCCCTATACCTCGCGTGTGCTCGCCGAAAACCTCGTGCGCCGCTGCGACCCCGCCACGCTCACTGAATCGCTGAAACAGTTGATCGAGCGCCGCCGCGATCGCGACTTTCCGTGGTTCCCGGCGCGCGTGGTCTGTCACGACATTCTGGGGCAGACCGCACTCGTCGATCTGGCGGGCCTGCGCGATGCCATCGCCTCGCAGGGCGGCGACCCGGCTCAGGTGAACCCGGTCGTACCGGTGCAGCTGATCGTCGATCACTCGCTGGCCGTGGAATGCGCGGGCTTCGACCCTGACGCGTTCGCGAAAAACCGCGCGATTGAAGATCGCCGCAACGAAGACCGCTTCGACTTCATCAACTGGACGAAACGGGCCTTCCGCAACGTCGACGTGATTCCGCCGGGCAACGGGATCATGCATCAAATCAATCTGGAGAAGATGTCGCCGGTGGTCCAGGTGAGCGACGGCGTGGCCTACCCCGACACCTGCGTCGGCACCGACAGCCACACGCCGCACGTCGATGCGCTGGGCGTGATCGCCATCGGCGTGGGCGGGCTGGAGGCCGAGAACGTGATGCTGGGCCGCGCGTCGTGGATGCGGCTGCCCGACATCGTCGGCGTCGAGCTGACAGGCCGCCGGCAACCCGGCATCACGGCCACCGACATCGTGCTCGCGCTCACCGAATTCCTGCGCAAGGAAAAGGTGGTGGGCGCGTATCTGGAGTTCCGCGGCGAAGGCGCCTCGACGCTCACGCTCGGCGACCGCGCGACCATCTCCAACATGGCGCCCGAATACGGCGCCACGGCGGCGATGTTCTTCATCGACAGCCAGACCCTCGACTATCTGCGCCTGACGGGCCGCGACGACGCGCAGGTGCAGCTCGTCGAGACCTACGCGAAAGCCGCGGGCCTGTGGGCCGATTCGCTTGCCCACGCGCAGTACGAGCGCGTACTGAAGTTCGATCTTTCGAGCGTGGTGCGCAACATGGCGGGGCCGTCGAACCCGCACCGGCGCCTGCCCACGTCGGCGCTCGCCGAGCGCGGCATCGCGGGCAAATGGGAAGACGTGCCGGGCCAGATGCCCGATGGCGCCGTGATCATCGCCGCGATCACCAGCTGCACGAACACCAGCAATCCGCGCAACGTGATTGCCGCTGCGCTGCTCGCGCGTAACGCGAACGCTCGCGGGCTCACGCGCAAGCCGTGGGTCAAGAGTTCGCTCGCGCCGGGATCGAAGGCGGTCGAGCTTTATCTGGAAGACGCCGGGCTCCTGCCGGACCTCGAAAAACTCGGCTTCGGCATCGTGGCGTTCGCATGCACGACGTGCAACGGCATGTCGGGCGCGCTCGATCCCGTCATCCAGAAAGAGATCGTGGAGCGCGACCTCTACGCCACCGCGGTGCTCTCCGGCAACCGCAACTTCGACGGCCGCATTCATCCGTACGCGAAGCAGGCATTCCTCGCCTCGCCTCCGCTCGTGGTGGCCTACGCGATTGCGGGCACGATCCGCTTCGACATCGAGCGCGACGTGCTCGGCACCGGTCCGCAAGGCGAGCCGGTCTATCTCAAGGACATCTGGCCGTCCGACGAGGAGATCGATGCGATCGTCGCGCAGAGCGTGAAGCCCGAGCAGTTCCGCCGCGTCTACGAACCCATGTTCGCCGCCACCGCCGCAAGCGCCGAGCCGATCAGCCCGCTCTACGACTGGCGCCCGCAAAGCACGTACATCCGCCGGCCGCCGTACTGGGAAGGCGCGCTTGCCGGCGTGCGCACGCTGCAAGGGCTGCGGCCGCTCGCCGTGCTCGGCGACAACATCACGACAGACCACCTGTCGCCTTCGAACGCGATTCTCGCCAACAGCGCCGCGGGCGAATACCTCACGAAAATGGGCCTGCCCGAAGAGGACTTCAATTCGTACGCGACGCACCGCGGCGACCACCTCACCGCGCAGCGCGCGACGTTTGCGAACCCCACGCTCGTCAACGAAATGGCCGTGGTGGACGGCAGTGTGAAAAAGGGATCGCTCGCGCGCATCGAGCCGGAAGGCAAGGTCGTGCGGATGTGGGAAGCCATCGAGACCTACATGGAGCGCCGGCAGCCGCTCATCATCGTGGCGGGCGCGGACTACGGCCAGGGCTCGTCGCGCGACTGGGCTGCGAAAGGCGTGCGCCTCGCGGGCGTGGAAGCGATCGTGGCCGAGGGCTTCGAGCGTATTCACCGTACCAACCTGATCGGCATGGGCGTGCTGCCGCTCGAGTTCAAGGCCGGCGTGAACCGGCAAACGCTCGGCATCGACGGCACCGAAACGTTCGACGTGATCGGCGAGCGCAAGCCGCGCGCGGATATCACGCTCGTCATTCATCGCCGCAATGGCGAACGCGTCGAAGTGCCCGTCACCTGCCGGCTCGATACGGCCGAGGAAGTGTCGATCTACGATGCGGGAGGTGTACTGCAACGCTTTGCGCAAGACTTCCTCGCGCAGTCGAAAGCGGCGGTCTGAACGAGACGGAAAAAAGGGAAACGACATCACCATGGCTCACCTGCCCCAGATCCGCATTCCCGCCACGTACATGCGCGGCGGCACCAGCAAAGGCGTGTTCTTTCGCCTCGAAGACCTGCCCGAAGCCGCACGCGTGCCGGGCGCGGCACGCGACGCGCTGCTGTTGCGCGTGATCGGCAGCCCCGACCCGTACGGCAAGCAGATCGACGGCATGGGCGGCGCGACGTCGAGCACCAGCAAAACCGTGATCGTGGCGAAGAGCAGTCGGCCCGATCACGACGTGGATTACCTGTTCGGCCAGGTTGCCATCGACCGCGCGTTCGTCGACTGGAGCGGCAACTGCGGCAACCTTTCGGCCGCCGTGGGTCCGTTCGCGATTGCGAACGGACTCGTCGATTCGAGCCGCATTCCGCATGACGGCGTGGCGGTCGTGCGCATCTGGCAAGCCAACATCGGCAAGACCATCGTCGCGCACGTGCCCATCACGGCGGGCGCCGTGCAGGAGACCGGCGACTTCGAACTGGACGGCGTGACGTTCCCCGCGGCCGAGGTCCAGCTCGAATTCATGGACCCGGCTGCCGAGGAAGAAGGCGCCGGCGGCGCGATGTTCCCCACCGGCCACCTCGTGGACGACCTCGAGGTGCCGGGCGTCGGCACGCTCAAGGCGACCATGATCAATGCCGGCATTCCGACCATCTTCGTCAATGCCGAGGCGATCGGCTACACGGGCACCGAGTTGCAGGACGCCATCAACGGCGACCCGAAGGCCCTCGCAATGTTCGAGACGATCCGCGCGCACGGCGCGCTGCGCATGGGTCTCATCAAGCAACTGGACGAGATCGCCACGCGTCAGCACACGCCGAAAGTGGCGTTCGTGGCGAAGCCGGCGGACTACGTGGCGTCGAGCGGCAAACGCGTCGCGGCAGGCGACGTCGATCTGCTGGTGCGGGCGCTCTCAATGGGCAAACTGCACCACGCGATGATGGGTACGGCTGCCGTGGCTATCGGCACGGCAGCTGCGATTCCTGGCACGCTCGTGAATCTGGCGGCAGGCGGCGGCCCGCGCGAGGCGGTGCGCTTCGGTCACCCGTCCGGCACCTTGCGCGTTGGAGCGGAAGCGACGCAGATCGACGGCGAGTGGAAAGTCACCAAGGCGGTGATGAGCCGCAGCGCCCGCGTGCTGATGGAGGGTTGGGTGCGGGTGCCGGGAGATACGGTATAGGTGCGTAACCTTCGCGCCGGCGGCGAACTTCCGGCGCTCGCCACCACGCTCACCCGTTCTGACTACGCAAATACGCCATCGGGTCCACCGGCTTGCCGTCTCGACGCACTTCGAACAGCACGGCGGCGCGTGAGCGATTGTCGGCCCCCATCTCGGCGATCTGCTGGCCCTGGCGCACGATGTCGCCCGTCTTCACGAGCAGCCGGCGGCTATGGGAGTAAGCGGTCAGAAAGTCCTTGTTGTGCTGGACGATGATGAGACTGCCGTATTCGTTGAGACCGGTGCCCGCGAACATCACCTTGCCGTCGGCGGCAGCACGCACGGGATCGCCTTCCTTGCCGCCGATCTCGATGCCCCGGTTCTCGCCGGGCTGGAACGACTCCACCACCTGCCCCTGTGCAGGCCACGCGAGCGACACGGCCGAGGCGTGACGCGAAATCGCTGAAGCAACACCGTGCGTATCCACGCCGCCCTTCGCCTGAACCGGTACGGTCTGGCGCGACACGATACGCAGCGTCTGGCCAGGCTTGATGCGGCTCGACGGCTTCAGCCGGTTCCACGCTGCGAGGTCTTTCACCGGACATCCATGGCTCTGCGCAACACGCTGCAAGGTGTCGCCGCGACGCACCTTGTAGAAAACCGTCTTCGTCACAACGGTTGTCGCGCCTGCACCGGCCGCCCCCTGGCCTGCGTCCGCGGCAGCATCCGACGTCGTCGCACCGGGTGTTGCACCCGTGCCCGATGCCACCGGATCCGGCACCACGGTGGGCTGCTCGGGATTCGCCGCGCACCCGGCCAGCACGACCGCTACCCATACGCCGGCCAAGCCCGCTCTCGTCCGGTAGAAACTGTTGAAACGACTTCTCGCCATCTCTCGCTTGACTCCTGCTCGAAATGTCCGCAGTTGCCACGCCTTCTGGACGCGGCGCCCGCACCCGCTGTCTCGCTATGCAAGAAATGCGGCGCTTCTGCTGTCAAAATTGCACAAAATGGCCTGATATGACCCCAAAGTTACGCAACATTGTAAAATGCACATGACAGTCGACGGGGCGTTTCAAACACTCTGATACAAATGTTTATCGACCCTGATCAAGCTGAATGCGCTTTCGGCGCGGCTCGGCATCGTGGGAAAAGGCGTGCCCTATAACGCGACATAACGGCAAAGGCTGGCGCAACTTGAGGCTGGAGCGTCGTTCGGGAGAGGTGTTTCAAACGACATATGCCGACGGCGGAATTGCTTCCCGCGCGGGAAACGAAAAACCCGCTGCCGCACGGCCTGCAAGACAAGCCGGCGAACAACGGGCCGCGTACGAACAGGGGCGCGGCGCGCCTACCGCGCGCCGGAATAGCACCCTTTGGATTTAGAACTTGTGGCGGATCGCCGCGCGGAACGCGAACTGATGCTGCGACGACGACACGCCGGCCGAACCCGGAATATAGGCGTCGTCGAGGATCGTGCCGGTCCGGTCGCCAGCCACCTTCTGGTAGGCGCCCTGCAGATAGAAGTCGGTGCGCTTCGACAGGTTGTAGTCCGCCATCAGGCCGAACGTGTGGTACTTGGGCTCGGGGTTGCCCGTCGAGGCATCGAACTTCGACAGCGTGTAGACGTACTGCGCGCCCACGAAGAACGACGGCGTCAGCTGGTACTTGCCGTTCACTTCGAAGTTCTGGTACTTGAGCGACGACGGGTTCTCGCCCGACGGCAACGCAATCGAGCCGACGTAGGCCGAACTGACCGGTTGCGTCACGTTGGTGTTCGTGTACGCGAAGCCGACCGTCGCGGGCCCGAACGTGTAGTTGACGCCACCGCCGAAGATGCGCAGGCGCTTCGAGTCGAAGTTCTCGTCGTCGCCGGGGCCGGCAATCGCGCCGCCCGACGTCGTGCCCGGATTGTTGGCCTGCAGGTAGGCGGCCGCAACGAGCAGGCCGCCGTTCGCGTACTGAGCCCCCAGGCTGTACTGGCGATTGTTCGCGAAGTTCGTCGAGTTGCTGAAGCTGTACGTGCCGCCGAACTGGAAGCCGGAGATGTCCGGGCTCGCGTACTTGACGGTGTTGTTGACGCGGAACGAGTTGTCCGTGTTGTCGTTGTCGTACGGGTGCGAGAGCAGGTAGCCGCCCCAGTTGCCGTTTGCCGTGGTCTGCGCAAGGTAATCGACCAGCGAGTCGTACTGGCGGCCCAGCGTGACCGTGCCGTACTGGCTGGAGGTCAGGCCGACGAAGGCCTGGCGCCCGAACATCCGGCCGCCCTGGCCGAGACGGCCCGAGTTCACGTCAAACCCGTTTTCGAGCGTGAAGATCGCCTTGAGGCCACCGCCCAGATCTTCCGCGCCCTTCAGGCCCCATCGGCTGCCCTGGGCATAGCCGCTCTCGAGCTGATACGCCGAGTGGCCGCCCGAGTTGCTCGTGTAATTGAAGCCTTCGTCGATCACCCCGTACAGCGTCACGCTGCTCTGGGCAAACGCGGGCGCCGCGAACGCGGCGAAGGCAGTGGATACGGCAAGCGCGATGACCTGTTTTTTCATGGATATCTCCGTTCCCTTTTGCTATTGGTTCTGACGTACTACTTTCAGAAACTTGTTGTCTTTATGTCGCCCGCCGGGCCGTCTTGAAGCGGCCGTCAAACCGGGCGAGATAGCGGAAATGATCGTTGCACGCCGAATTGGGCGCGTCTATTGGGGGGGGCGCTGCCCGTGACGAAATCGTTGCTAAATGCCCACGCCCGGTGCATCAATCCGGCAGATTGACTGTCTGCCCTGTTTCGGCCGCGGTTCGGGCGCATGTCGGCCGCGGTTCGGCCGCATGTCGGGCGCAGTTCGGCGGGATGCCGGGCAACCTCAACCATTCGTAACATCAAGACGGCCATTCCTCTCACCTTTTACGGAACTCTGCGCACCCCCCAGGGTCATCCCTAATCTTCGGGGTCGTCCCATGCGGATGGCGCCGTCCGTCGCCGTGCCGTCGAACCGCGTTCTTGCATCCCCTTTCGCCGGCATCGCTTCCGCTTTCTTCCGCGTGACGTCCGGCTGTCTGCGTCGCGCACGTCGCTGTTGCCCTGAATGCCCATGCAAGCTTCCGCGTCTTCGCGCCTTGTCGAACTGGATTTTTTCCGCGGGCTCGTCCTGCTCGTGATCGTCGTCGACCATATCGGCGGCAGCATCCTCTCGCGGTTCACGCTGCACGCCTATGCCCTGTGCGATGCCGCCGAAGTGTTCGTGTTTCTCGGCGGCTACGCGACGGCCGTGGCCTATGGCGCGCTTGTGGCGCGCCGCACCGAGTCCGCGGCGCGCCAGCGTTTCCTGCGCCGCGCGTTCGAGATCTATCGCGCGTTTCTCGTCACAGCCGCGCTCATGCTGGTGGTCTCGGCCGTGATGCTGATGCTCGGCATTGACGCGCCCAACGTAACCACCGCCGACATCGAGGAACTCGCCGCCACGCCGCTCTCCGCACTGGCCGACATCCTGCTGATGCGCCGTCAGCCCTACCTCGCGGGCGTGCTGCCCATGTATGCGCTGTTCGCGCTCGCGGTTCCCGCGATGCTGCCGCTCGCCCGGCGCCGGCCGGTGGTGCTGCTCGTGGGCAGCATCGTACTGTGGGCAGCAGCGCCTTACGCGGCGGACTGGCTGCCTCACGCCGAAGACGTCCAATGGGACTTCAATCCGCTCGCCTGGCAACTGCTCTTCGTGCTGGGCGTACTCGCGAAGTGCCAGCCCATCTATCAGCGCGTGAGCGCGCATCGTCTGGGCTGGCTTGTCACCGTGGCCGCGGGCGTGGCGTTCGTGGTTGCCGCCTGGTACCGGCTCGGCGTGGAGACCGCCCCGCCCGACGGCAGCTTCAAGCAGAACCTGGCGTGGTTCCGCCTCGGCAACTTCATCGCGATTGCCTGGCTCGCGGCAGGACTTGTCGAAGCCGGCTGGGTCAGGAAGGTGGCACGGGCGTTACCGTGGATCGGCCTCGTGGGGCGCAAGGGCCTGCTGTGCTTCGTGTGCGGCACGGCGATTTCGCTCGTGGTCGACTCGCTGCTCTTCAAGCTCACGGAGGGCTACCTCAACTACCCGCTGGGCCTTGCCGCCGATGCCATCGCCATCGGCACGCTGCTTCTCGTCGCGAAGAGTTCGGAGCCGATCACGCGTGTGCTCACGGTGCGGGTGAAGACGACGGCATAGCGACGGCTGACGCGATTCATCCGGCGCCGTCGCCGGAATAGCGAACGCCGCAGGCTGGTTACGCGACGGCCTGCCCGCGGCCGCCTGCTAGCATGGAGGCCCACACAGCGCGAGCCCTGCGCGGCTTTTCTTGCCCTTGCCTTCGATGCGCCGACTTCTCCGTCCTGTCTTTCGGTCCGTTCTGCTGTCTGTTGTGCTTTCACTGGGCGCCGCTGCGGCCATGCAGGCTACAGCCGCGCAGGCCAGCACCGTATCGACCGCGACCTTCTACTCGCCCGCGCTGGCACGTGACTGGTCGTACGTCGTCTATCTGCCGACGGGGTACCGCAACGACGCGGGCCACTATCCCGTGCTCTATCTGCTGCATGGAAACAACGGCAACGCGATGGACTGGGTCACCCAGGGCCGGCTGCAGGCCACGGCGGACGCGCTGATCGAGCGCCACGCCATTGTGCCGGTGGTGATCGTGATGCCGCAGGGCGGCACGGACTGGTACGTGGACCGCAAGGAAAAAATCGAAAGCGCGTTCTTCGACGACCTGCTGCCCGAGATCGAGCGGCGCTACGCGGTGTCGAACCAGCGCAACGGGCGCGCCATCGGCGGGGTGTCGATGGGCGGCTTCGGCGCGCTGCGCTATACCCTGGAGCAGCCGGAGCGCTTCTGCGGCGCGCTGTTGCTGTCTCCCGCCGTCTATTCGAACGAGCCGCCGCTCTCGTCGGCCGCGCGCTATGTCGGCGTGTTCGGCGACCGGCAGTTCGACCCGCACATCTGGCACGCGCTCAACTACCCGGCGCTGTGGCAGGCCTATATGGCGAAGCCGTGGCGCGTGCCGATGTTCATCGCCTCCGGCGACGGCGATCTCGTGATCCAGGCGGAGGCGTCGCAGCTGTACACGCGGCTGCGGCTCGCGAACAATCCGGCGGCCCTGAGGATCGTCGATGGCGGGCATACCTGGAACGTGTGGCGCGATCTGTTGCCGGCGGCGCTCACCTATACGCTCGACTGCGTGCGCTGAAGACGCCGGCCATATCGCGGCGCAGCGGTGCAGCGGCACAGCAGTCCAGCAGCGGTGAGGCGCGCAGGCGGCCAGTGCCGAAAAATCCCGGCCGCCCTGCCCTCCCTGCCCGCTATACCAGCCCTACCCGCCCCACCCGAGCCTCACCGCCTCGCCGCCGTCTCGCCGCTGCCCGGCTGCAGCCACTCGTCCCACAGCACCATGAGGATGGTCATGAGCGCCGGCCCGATGAAGATACCCAGCAGCCCGAACGTCCCCGCCCCGCCCAGAATGCCGAACAGCACCAGCAGGAACGGCAGGCGCGAGGAGTTGCCGATCAGGACGGGCCGCACGAAATGGTCGGCCACGAAGGTGATGACGAAACCGGCGGCGGCAAGCGCGAACGCGGCCACCGTCGCGCCCGGCACGAGGGCCAGCCACAGCGCCACGCCGCAGAACACGATGGGCGCGCAGAACGGGAGCATCGCGGCGACCGCGGTTACGGCGCCGAGCAGCGCCGCGTGCGGCACACCGGCCATCGCGTAGCCGGCGCCGAGCAGCACGCCTTCACCCAGTCCAACCACCACGAGCCCGCTCACCGTCCCGCGCACCGCGGCGCCCATGCGTTGCGCGAGTTCGACGCCGCGCTGGCCGAAAGCGCGTTCGGCGCCGCGCAGGAGCGTGCCTGAGAGGCGCGGCCCCGCCTGGAAGATCACGAACACCGTCAGCAGCGTAAAGACGAAATGCAACAGCGCGTGGGCCGCGCGCAGTCCGAAGCGCTGGCCGAACGCCACCACGGCGTTGCCGTGCAGGTCCTTCATGGCGGGCGACGCGCCGAGCGGCTGGGCGAGATTGGCCTGCCACCAGTCGGTCAGCTGGCGGCCGCCGAACGGCAGGTGCGTCACGAAATCCGGCACCGGCACGCCCGTTTCCTGCACGCTGCGAACCCAGCCGATCAGGCTATGCGCCTCGCCGGCCGCCTGCGCAATGCCCAACGCCACCGGCAAAAGCACGAGCAGGCCGACGGCGAGCGTCAGCAGCGCCGCGATCAGCGTCGTGCGTCCCTTGAACCAGCGGCGGCTTTCAATGCCGCGAAAGGCCGGCCACAAAGCGATGGCGATGACACCCGCCCAGGCCACGGCGGGAATGAACTCGCGGACCATCCACAGCGCGAGGAGCACCAGCGCCGTATAGAGGACAGCGGCCGCGGCGCGCTGGGTCTGTTGCTGGGTGGTGAGTTTGGGAGCAGGCGAATGCGGGTTCATGTAACCTCGGGCACCGGGCGGCAGAGCGGCACCTGCACACGCGCGGGCCGCCCGACCGGCAAAAGCCTCAATCTTAAGACAAGGCGCACCGTGCCCCGCCATGAGGCATCCGACGCGGGCGGACAGCCGCAACTGAGCGCAAGACACCGCAAAGATTGGGTCCAGGTCGTCGCGCGTAGGACAACACTGCGTTGCAAAAATGTTAGATATCGCAGCCGACGCCCGCAGAACCCCATTCGTTCGGCCTTCGCGCGATACCTCCGCGCATTGTTGCGTCTCGCGGAATGGTGTTTCAACCGCGACACAATGGCACTTGCTGCGCCGCAGGTCTACATTCGGCACACCTCTTCCTGGAGCCGACAATGAAGACCAGATTGTCCCTGCTTGCTCTTGACGGCGCGAACGGCGAACGGATCGAAATTCTCGAACAGTCCGACACGACGCTGGTGATCCGCTGGGTGGAACCCGGCCGATGTCACTACGGCGAACAGCGCTGGCGCCGCCGCTCGGCACACACCTCGGGGACATGCGCAGTCACGCGCCGCAAGATCCGCCGCGGCGACGCCGTTTTCAAGCCGGCCGAGCGGCCGGCTCCGCTGAATGCATCGGTGATGATCGCCGCCGAGGTATTCGGCAGCCTCGCCACGGCCGAGTAGTGGCGGCCGGAACAGTCGCAGCGAGGCACTCGAATAGTCGGCCGCGCGGGTAGCCCACCAGCTAGCCAACGCTCGAACACGGCGCAGGACGCGCGGTGCGGGCCACCGCCGAACCAGCCGTCCAGCCGCTCAAGGCGCTCGATGCGCTCGATGCGCTCAAGGCCGGCCCAAGCCCTCCGGCATCTACGCCGCCAGCGGCGCAGCCACTTCACGGGCCGCGGCGCCCATCGGCAGTGGCATGGCCTGCCCCTCGTCGCGAGCCGGCTTCGCGGGCTTGCCCGCCCGCGACGGCGGCTGGCAGATCGCACAGGCTTTGTTGCGCCGCAGCTCGTATTTGTGGCCGATGAACTTGCCGCTGCAGCGCGAACACTGCGTCATTTCCAGAAGGCCGCCATTGAAGAAGCGCACGAGCGTCCAGGCGCGCGTGAGGTCGAGCTGCGGTTCGAGCCCGGCATGCGTGCAGTGCTCGCGATAGAGCCGGTACCCCTTCGTGAGCGCATCCAGATGCGAGCACTTCGCCTCGTTCTTGAGAAACACGTAGGTGTTGTAGAAGAGCGAGGCGTGGATGTTCGCCATCCATGTCATGTACCAGTCCGCCGACGACGGCAGCATCCCTTTCGGCGGCGACTCGCCCTTCACTTCCCGATACAGCCTGACGAGGCGGTCGCGCGGCAGCGCGAGTTCGCTTTCGAGCACCTGCATGCGCGCGCCCAGCTCGATCAATGCAATGGCGCGCAGGACTTCCTGGGCGTCTTCCGTCAGGCTTCTCGTGGGCATGGTGCTTCCTGGGTTCGGTGAGTGGCGTGAAACGAGCAACGTGAAATGAACGATGTAAAACAGGCAACGCGAAAGGCGCGCCGATCAGGCGAACTGTTCGGCCGGCCGGCCCGACAGCAGGACGGCCGTATGGGTTTGCGCAAAGCCGGCGGTCTTGTCCTGTGACATCAGCGCGCCGAGCATCGCGTGGTCGTTGAAACGGAAGAAGCACAACAGCTGGTCGCAGGCCGCGAGCTTCACCGTCTGCGCGAGCGACAGGCCCGAGAGCAGGTCGGCGAGCGGCTCCGAAAGGCCGAGGCGGAACATGCCCGCCGGCCGGTCTTCGCGCAGCAGGCGCTGGGCGAGCATCAGATAAGACAGATTGATTTCGCGGATCGATTCCAGCGCGTCGCAGCTCTTCATGGCCATTCCTGGTGAGGTGGGTCCGGATTGAAACGTGGGTTGAAACGTGGGTTGAAACTTCGGTCCTGACTTCGATTCGCACTGCCTATGCCGCTAAACCGGCGACCAGGCAGCGACTGCAACCAGCAGTTCAGCCTCAGCCGCCGTGTTGCTTCAAACAGTTGCCGGGAGGGCGATGCAGCGGTCCGCATGGACGCTCGCCACACCCGACGCAATGAGGCTTCGCGCCAGTTCGCGCAGCAGATGCTGCGTCAGGGCGCCTGCGCCACCTTCGGCGAGGCGAAGCAGTTCGATCAGGTCCTGGGCGGTGCGGCTCATGAGCGTCTCCTGGTCGCGCGGCCCCGTCGTAACACCTGCCTTGGGGCCGGCTCGTATCCCCGGCAAACGTGAATTTCTTGTGACGGAAGTATTGTTCAGCGCTAAGGCGAGCGAAATCAGCGGCGCCTGAAGATGGCGTAGTCACGTCCACCGTGCTGTCAGCGTTTTCCTACGCGTGCAAGGCGAGCGGGCTACAGGTGATGGGTTTCAAACGCAGGTATGGCAAGGGTTGCCGGATGGACCGCTGCGCAAGGGGTGAAAAGCAGGCGCTCGGCGGGCGAAAGTGGGGGCGCGAAGCGGTTCGAAACTCATCCGCCGCGCGCCGAATGGCGAGCGGCAACCGCGGATTCAACCAGGAAAGCGCACACCTCCCGGTGCAGACGCCGAACGCCAGGGCTCGTGGCCAGCGCGCGCCAGCAGCCGTGCACGAGACCGTCCAGCACGACGAACCGGCTGCGTCCGCCCGCCGCCTCGACGCGCTGCGCAAACACACGTGCATCGTCGCGCAGCGGATCGTGCTGCACGGCAATCGCGAGCAGGGGTGGCAAACCGTCGAAACGCGCCGCGTCGAGTGGCACGGTCCACGCAGGCGCTGGCGCATCGGCCCAGCAATGGCGAGCGAACACGCGAACGTCGGCGAGGCTCAGCAGCGGCGCGTGCGCTTCGGTGTCGCGCGCCGGCGGCTGCGGCTCACGGGCCAGCATCGGATAGACGAGCGCCACGCCGTGCAACCGCTCTCCAGTCCGCATGGTTCCGGCCAGCCGCTCGTCGCGCAGCTTCAGCGCGACGCCTGCGGCCAGCGTGCCGCCCGCGCTGTCGCCCGCGAGCAGCACGGGTCCGGCCACATCGGGAAACGGCAGGCGTGCGGCGAGCGCCGCGCGCGTCACCTCGAGGCAATCGTCATGCGCGGCCGGCGCGCGATGTTCCGGTGCGAGCCGGTAATCCACGGCGACGACGTCGAGCCCCGTGTCGGCGGCAAGCCGTGCCGTGATCGCCGCGTGGCTGTCCAGCGAGCCGAGCACGAAACCGCCGCCGTGAAAGAACAGCACGACGCCGCGCAGCCGCCGCGTATCGAGTGCCCGATACCGCCGCAGCGCGATCGCATGCCCCGCCTCTGCTCGCCAGACCGCGTGATCGACCGCCACGTTCGGCGGCAACGCAGGTGCGAACGCCGCAGCATAACGGTCGTAGAGCGCGCGCTGTTGCTGCACAGGAAGCCGTGCGGCGCCCGCGGGGTAGAACGCCAGCGTGCGTTCAGCGAAGGCCGCGATCTCTGGCTCCAGCATCGTCTCACCCGCTGCGCGTCATCAAGCGGGGCTCGCGAGGCGCTCAGGCGCCCCGCTTCTCGGGCAGCCCGATTACGCGGCCCACATACGCGGGCCGCGGCACGCCCGCCTCCATCGCCGCGAGCTCACGCACGCGGTCGAGCACGTCCGCATCGAAGGGCGCCGAACGTGGCCCTGTCGTATCGACATGCAGCAGCATCTGCTCGCCCGCCGCCACAGGCTCGTCGTGGCCATGAGCGAACAATTCCAGGTAGAGGTGCAGCCGCTTCGCGTCGTGCGCAAGCACGCGCATCTCGACGCGCACCGGCGTGCCCTCCTTGATCTCGTGCAGGTAGTGGATATGCGCTTCGAGCGTGTACACCGAGCGATGCCGCGCCTTGCGCGCGGCGTCGTCGAGACCGATCGCGTCGAGCAGCGCGTCGGTGGCGAAGCTGAAAATCAGCATGTAGAACGCGTCGCGCAGATGGCCGTTGTAGTCCACCCACTCCGCGCGCACGGTATCGCGATACGCCACGCGTTGCACAACCTTCTCCATCGCTCCTCCACTTGTCGTTGCAGCGTCGCTGCGCTTCACTCTTCGAAGCGCAGCCCGTGTTTCGCCTTCGCCTCGCCCACCGCCGCCAACACGTTCGTGATGCACTCGTCGCGATAGCGTTCGAGCGCCTTGATCGACCGTGGCCCGACCTGTTCCGCGGTGCCTGCCACCACGCGGTCGATCAGTTCGTCTGTGAGCTTCGGCGCCACGAGCTTCGTCCACGGCAATTCGAGCGCGGGGCCGAACTGCTGCATGAAGTGTCGCATGCCGGCGTCGCCGCCCGCGAGCGTGTAGGTCAGAAACGTGCCCATGAACGACCAGCGGATGCCCGCGCCGAAGCGAATGGCGTCGTCGATCTCGCCCGTCGTCGCCACGCCCTCGTTGACGAGGTGCAACGCCTCGCGCCAGAGCGCCTCGAGCAGCCGGTCCGCGATGAAGCCCGGCACCTCCTTGCGCACCCGCAGCGGCCGCATGCCGAGGCCACGATAGATCGCCATCGCGGCCTCCACGGCGTCGGGCGCGGTGCGCTCGCCGCCCAGCACCTCGACGAGCGGCAGCAGGTAGACCGGATTGAACGGATGCCCCACCACGCAGCGCTCGGGATGCAAGGCGCTCGCATAGAAGTCCGTGGGCAACAGACCCGAGGTCGACGACGCGATGATCGCCTCCGGTTTCGCGGCGCGGCTCACCTGCGCGTGCAGCGAGAGCTTGAGGTCCTCGCGCTCGGGCGCGCTTTCCTGAATGAAGTCCGCTTCGGCCACGCATGCTTCCACGGTGCTCACGAAACGCAGCCGCTCGGGCGACGCGCCCGGCTTCAGCCCCACGCGTTCGAGCGCCGGCCACGCGTTCGCGACGTTGTCGCGCAACTGCTGTTCGGCGCCTGCACCCGGGTCCCAGGCTACGACGTCGAGCCCGTTCGCGAGCGCGCGCGCCACCCAGCCGCTGCCGATCACCCCGGCGCCGATTGCCGCAAAAGTCTTGATGTCCTCGATCACTGCCATTGCGCCTTGTCCTTTGATAGTCCTTCGAGAGTCCTTTGATTGCTGCCTGGCTGCGTGTTCAGACGAACGCTGCCACCGGCCGCCGTTCGAGCAGCCGCTCGCCGCGCGCGGGCAGGCCGAGCTTCGCGCGGCCTTCGGCCGGCGTGAGCACGCGGCCGCCCAGCCGTTCGACGATCTCGCGCGCCCGCTGCACGAGCGAGCCGTTGCTCGCGTGCACGCCACGGTCGAGCCAGAGGTTGTCTTCGAGCCCCACGCGCACGTGGCCGCCCAGCAGCATGGCCTGCGCGACCATCGGCATCTGCATGCGGCCAATGCCGAAGCCCGCCCACTGCGCACCTTGCGGCAGGTTGTCGACCATCGCCTTCATGGTGGTGGTGTCGGCCGGGGCGCCCCACGGAATGCCGAGGCACAGCTGAAAGAGCGGCGGCGCATCGAGCAGCCCTTCCTTCAGCATTTGGTTGGCGAACCACAGGTGGCCCGTGTCGAAGATTTCGAGTTCGGGCTTCACGCCGAGCGCCTGGATGCGCTTCGCCCCCGCGCGCAGCTGCGCGGGCGTCGAAACGTAGATGGCGTCGCCGTCGCCGAAATTGAGCGTGCCGCAGTCGAGCGTGCAGATCTCGGGCAGCAGTTCCTCGACATGCGCAAGCCGCGTGAGGCCGCCCACGAGGTCCGTGCCGGGACCGAAGCGCATGGGCTCCTCGCCGGGCCCGATCTCGAGGTCGCCGCCCATGCCCGCGGTGAGGTTGATGATGACGTCCGTGTCCGCCGAGCGGATGCGGTCCACCACTTCGCGGTAGAGCGCCGGATCGCGGCTGCCGCGGCCGGTCTGCGGGTCGCGCACGTGGCAATGCGCGACCGTGGCGCCAGCCTTCGCGGCCTCGATGGCGGCCTCGGCAATCTGCTTCGGCGTGACGGGAATGGCGGGATGCCTGCCGACCGTGTCGCCGGCGCCCGTGACCGCGCAGGTCACGATCACTTCGTAGTTCATACGTGCTGTCCTGTCGTTGCGGATGGAATGGTGCGTGCGCGTGGCGCGGGGTTGCGTGGGTTCCGTCGCTCTACCCCGCGCGACAACGCTCAGAGCCCGAGCCAGGCCTTCACCGCGGGCAGGCCGTCCTTACCGTCGTAGGTCTTCACGCCGGCCAGCCACGCGTCGAGCACCTGCGGGTTCTTGCGCAGATACGCCTTCGCGGCATCCGCGGGCTTTTCTTTCGCCATCACGGCCTGCATCACCTGGTTTTCCAGTTGCGTCGTGAAGCGCAGATTCGAGACGAGCTTGCCCGCGTTCGGACAACGCGTAACGTAGTCCGGCGACGTGAGCGTGTAGACACGCGCCTCGCCGTAGTTCGGCCCGAACACGTCGTCGCCGCCCGCGAGATAGTTCATGCTCATTTCGATGTTCATGGGATGCGGCTCCCAGCCGAGGAACACCACCCATTTGTGGTCGCGAATGGCGCGCTGCACGGTGACGAGCATGCCGGCCTCGCTGGACTCCACGAGCTTGAAGCCCGCGAGCCCGAACTGGTTGGTGTCGATCATCTTCTGGATCTTCGCGTTCGCGCTGCTGCCGGGCTCGATGCCGTAGATCTTGCCGTCCAGCTGCTCGCGATGCTTCGCAATGTCCGCGAAGGTCTTGAGGCCCGCCTCGTACTCGTAGCCCGGCACCGCGAGCGTCGCCTTCGCGCCTGAGAGGTTGGGCGGTTCCAGCACCTGGATCGACTTCGCCGCCACGAACGGCGCAAGCGCCTTTTCCTGCACGGGCCACCAGTAGCCGAGCGAGACGTCGAGCTGCTTGCTCTTCAGGCCGGCGAACGAAATGGGCACGGAGGCGACCGTCGTGGTGGGCTGATACCCGAGCCCCTCGAACACGGCCGAGGCAAGCGCCGTGGTGGAGGTGATGTCGGTCCAGCCGATGTCGGCGAAATGCACGGCGCGGCAACTGGGCGGGTCTTGCGCCAGCGCGGGTTGCGCGGACGTGACGGCCAGCGCAGCGGCGGTGGCCACGGTCGCCGCAAGGGCGTGGAGGCTTGACTTCATGGCGGTCCCCTTCTTTGGTGTATCCGGTTTATGAGTCGAGGCTGAAACGGTGGGTACGTCCTGATTGCGTGACGCTCTTCGCGTGACGTAAAAGTACAAGTCCATATTGGCCCCAAAGCGACCGGCTGCGACCCGTTCTTGCCCCGCTGCGACCATGAGGGAAAACCAGCAGAGGCGGGCTCGGGGACCGCGGCGCGGAACTGGCTGCGGCGATGGCACCAGCAGCAGCGGCAGCGGCAGCGGCGCCACGGTGCGTGCCGACACGGGCGCCAGGCATCGTCCTCAGGCGCGCCCGCCCGCACCTAGCCGGCCACACCTGGCCGCCTGAATATTGGCGCCTTGTCGGTGTCCATGCGGCTTGCTACGCTCGCCGCAAGCCGGCGGCGCCGCCGTCCGTTTCGTCTGATCGAGCAATGCCTGAAGACATCTCGTTCCTGCTGCTGCCGGGCTTTTCGGCTATCGGCTTCATGTCCGCCGTGGAGCCGCTGCGCGTCGCCAACCGCTTTCGCGGCGAGCTGTATCGCTGGCACATCCTGAGCGTGGACGGCGCGCCCGTCGCGGCGAGCAA
Source organism: Paraburkholderia sp. SUR17 (assembly GCF_029536165.1). Lineage (NCBI taxonomy): Bacteria > Pseudomonadati > Pseudomonadota > Betaproteobacteria > Burkholderiales > Burkholderiaceae > Paraburkholderia > Paraburkholderia sp. SUR17. The sequence goes on along the minus strand of NZ_CP120509.1, from coordinate 1,326,984 downwards.
CGGCATCACGCTGAATGCGGAGGCCGCATGCGGCGACGCCGACGTGCGCGCCGTCGGCACGCTCTTCGTCGTGGCCGGGTTCGAGCCGCTCGTCTGCTACACCCGCGCGTTGGGCGACTGGCTCGCGCGGCTCGATCGGGCGGGCGCGACGCTGGGCGGCATCGATACGGGCGGCTTCGTGCTGGCCGAGGCCGGCCTCTTTCGCAAGACCGATCGCCTCACGGTGCATTGGGAGGCGCTGTCGGCATTCCGCGAGCGCTACCCCGCGCTCGACGCGAGCCAGGAACTCTTCGAGATCGGCGAGCGGCGCATCACGTGTGCGGGCGGCACGGCCTCCATCGACATGATGCTGGACCTGATCGGCCGCCGCCACGGCGCGGACCTTGCGGCGCAGGTGTCCGAGCAGTTCGTGCTCTCGCGCATTCGCCAGCGCTCGGACCATCAGCGGCTCGAAATCGCGGCGCGCTACGGCGTGCACAACCGCAAGCTGATTCAGGTGATCGGCGCGATGGAACAGCACATGGAAGACCCGCTCTCGCCCGACGATCTCGCAAGCGAAGTGGGCGTGACGCGCCGGCAGTTGGAGCGGCTGTTCTGCTCCGCGCTGCAGGACACGCCCACGCACTTCTACCTTCAGTTGCGGCTCAACCGCGCGCGCGAATTGCTGCAGCAGACCGATATGTCGATTATGTCCGTGTGCGTGGCGTGCGGCTTCGAATCGCCGTCGCACTTCTCGCGCACCTACCGCGCGCGCTTCGGCACGAGCCCGCGACGCGACCGGCGACCGCACGACGGGGCGCGTCGGAGCCAGAGAGAGGATGAGGAAGCGGTCGGGGCGGCGTGATGAGATGTGATGCAGAATGTGATGCGGGACGTGGTACGCGTGACGGCCGACGCGAAGCCGCGTGTTACTGACGCATTACTGACGCATCACTGAGGCACGCGCGCTGTGAAGCACGCCGCAAAACACGCCTCGATCGCGGCCTTCACCTTCACTACCGCCGCGTCGCGCAGCGCGCTGCTGCGCCAGCCCAGTTCGACGGGATAAGCCGGCAGATTCACGGGGCACGGCAAGCGCCGCAGGCCCGTCACGCGCGCAATCGCGTCGGCGGCGTGTGCGGGAATCGTCGCAACGGCGCGCGAGCCTTTGAGTAGCCACGGCAGCGCGGCGAAATGCGTGGTGGACGCGAGCACCGTGCGCTTCAGTTCGAGCGCCGCGAGCGCTTCGTCCACGATGCCCACCACGCCGCCCGACGAAATCAGCAGGTGCCCCAGCGACACATACTGTTCCAGCGTGAGCGCGTAGCCGACATCGGGCACCGCATCGCCGTCCAGCAGACACGCATAGCCGCCCTGCCCGACCACCTCGTGGCCGAGGCGCGCGCCGAAACCGCCGGCAGCAATCGCGAGATCCATGTCTTGCCGCGCGAGCGCCTCGCTCACAATCTGGCTATGGGTTTGCCGGAAGATCACGCGCAGGCCTGGCGCCTCGCGTGTCACGCGTTCCATGATGGGCCGGCCAAGGGCGAGTTCGAAGTCGTCGGACAGTCCGATCGATACCGCGCGGCCATGAAATGCGGCCGTATCCGGCGAGGCCATGGCGAGGCTCTGGCGGCAGCGGTCCAGCGCCTCGCTGATCACGGGCTTCAATTCGCGCGCCCGTGCCGTGGGTGACAGCCCGCGCCCCGTCGGTACGAAGAGCCGGTCCGCGTACAAGGTGCGCAGCCGCCCCAACGCCGCGCTCACGGCGGACTGCGTCATGTCGAGCCGGATCGCCGCGCGGCTTGCGCCGCCTTCCTCGAACAGCGCCTCGAAGATCGTGAGCAGATTCAGATCGACGCCGGAGATATCACCGCGGTTCATAGCTGAAAGTTGGAGTGTGCGTGTTGCGGATGCAGCGGCCGCGCCATGATGAGGGCCTTCATTGTTCCCGAGAGGAGTCCGTCATGCCCCGATCCGTTGTTGCCGCATTGCAGATAGGCGCGTCCCCGCGCGGAAAGGCCGACACGTTGCAGCACATTCTCTCGTTCGAAGAACGCATCCGCGCCGCGGGCGCGAAGCTGGTGATTATGCCGGAAGCCCTGCTGGGCGGATATCCGAAGGGCGAGATCTTCGGCACGCGGCTCGGCTACCGCTTGCCCGAAGGCCGCGAGGCGTTCGCGCGCTACTACGACAACGCGATCGACGTGCCGGGATCGGAGACCGAAGCGCTCGCCGAACTCGCCACGCGCTGCGAGGCCACCCTCGTGATCGGCGTGATCGAGCGCGCGGGTAGTTCGCTCTATTGCACGGCGCTCTTCTTCGACCCAGGCGCAGGGCTCGTGGCAAAGCATCGCAAGCTGATGCCCACGGGAACGGAGCGCCTGATCTGGGCGCAAGGCGACGGCTCCACGCTGCCCGTAGTCGAAACAGCCGCGGGCACGGCGGCGGCGGCAATCTGCTGGGAGAACCACATGCCGCTGCTGCGCACCGCGATGTACGCGAAGGGCGTGCAGGTATGGTGTGCGCCGACGGTCGACGAACGCGATGTCTGGCAGTGCTCGATGCGCCACATCGCGCACGAGGGCCGCTGCTTCGTGGTGAGCGCCTGCCAGGTGCAGCCCTCGCCCGCGGCGCTCGGCATCGAGGTGCCGGGCTGGGACCCGAACCGGCCGCTCATCAACGGCGGCAGCGTGATCGTCGGGCCGCTGGGCGATGTGCTCGCGGGACCGCTGCGCGGCGAAGCGGGACTCGTCACGGCCGAAATCGACACTGACGAGCTGGTGCGCGCGCGTTACGACTTCGACGTGGTGGGCCACTACGCGCGGCCCGACGTGTTTTCGCTCGCGGTGGACGAACGCCCGAAGCGGACGGTCGCGTTCCAGCGCGAAGCGTGAATTGCGGTCCGGTCCGCGCGGTGCAGCGCTACGTAGAGCTATGCGACATGAGGCTGCATGACGCCGCGGACCGGACCCGTTCGCTCAAAGGCGAATGCGCTTCAAGCCACGAAGCACGCTCAGAACGAATGCCGCATGCCGATGCGCACGTCCGCCTGCGTCGTGGTGGTGGAAGGCGTGAAGCTGTAGCCGATCACCGCATTCACGCCGCTCGACGCCTTGAGCCAGTCGCCGGAGATGTACACGTCCGTGCGCTTCGAAAGCAGATAGTGGAGCCCTGCGGACAGCTGGTTCCAGTGGTGCCCTTCGAAGTGCGTGTACTGGTAGCCGCCAATCGCACTGAACGCCGGCGTGACCTGCCAGCTCGCGCCGCCTTCGGCCACCTGCATGTGCGAGGTGTTGCCGAACGCCTTGATCTGCGTGTACGTGAAGTTGCCCATCAGCGTGACGTTGCCGATGGCATAGCTCGACCCGATGCCGAACGTGCCCTGGCGATCCACGGGGAAGGAGTTGCTCGAATAGAGGTCCGTGATCGCGCCCGTTGCCGGATCCACGCTGATGGTCGGACGGCCGAGGAAGGTGCTCGTGCCGATCATCGCGTACGGGTCGAACGCGTAGATGCCGTGCGGATTGTTGAGCTGCGTATACGCGGCGCCCAGCGTGAACGGCCCGTTCGCGTAGTGCGCGCCCACGCTCCATGCGCTGTCCTGATGGAAATTGCCCGCCACGTTGCCGAACGAATACATGCCGCCGAACATGAAGCCCGCGAACTCGTTCGAGAGGAACTTCACCGAATTCGGCAGACGGTCGCCGTTGAAGCGGTCGAAGTCGCCCTGGTGGATCGCGTAGCCGGAGGCCCACGCCGACACGTTGTTGAGATAGACCATCTCCTCGGTCATGTCGAGCTGATTACCGAACGAGAGCGTGCCCCACTTGTTCGAGAGACCCACGTACGCCTGGCGCCCGAATTCCGCACCGCCGAAACCGGTCTGCCCGTTGCCCAGGTGGAAGCCGTTTTCCAGCACGAAGACGGCGGACAGACCGCCGCCCAGGTCCTCGGTGCCCTTCAAGCCCCAGCGGTTGCCGTACGAAATGCCGTCGTCGAACTTCACGACGTGCGAGCCGCCCGTGTTGTTCACCCACGTAATGCCGGCATCGAGGATGCCGTACAGCGTCACGCTGCTCTGTGCGTGGCTCACGGCCGGCATGCCTGCGAGCGCAAGCGCGACCCCTGAAAGTGCGGCGTTCAGTCTTTTCATCGTTGGCTTCTCTTGTCGGTCTGGACGGATGGAGGGCTTCGGCTACACGGACATCAATACGCGGGTCGTCGTCTTCGCCCGGATCGCACGTGCCGCGTCAAAGCACGGTCGCCGCCGCGTATCCCCATTGCATGACGCGCGCGACGATGAAGGCACAGTACAAGCCCATATTTCGTGCAACGCGACCGAAGGCGACATCGATTGGTCTGATTGCGACACCAGGGGAAAACGAGAATGGGCCCGCATGCATGCCGGGCCCATTCCTGTTCGACTTCCGTTCAATTCCATTCAGGGATGCGATACGTCGGAGACCTAATGCAGTCCGAGCGAGGCATTCACGGCTTGCAGGCCGTCCGCGCCGTTGACGGTGGTGACGCCCTTGAGCCACGGCTGCAGCAGCGCAGGATTGCTCTGCAGCGCGCGTCGTGCCGCGGTGGTCACGTCCACCTTGTCCTGCAGCACGTTCGCAATGATGTGGTTCTCCAGATCGACGTTGAACGTGATCTGCGTGAAGAGGCGCGCAAGGTTCGTGCACTCGCCGGCAAAGCCCGCACGCGTGACCGTATTGACCGTGGCGCCCCCGTAGTTCGGCCCGAAATACGCGTCGCCGCCGCCCAGATACGTCAGGTGGAACTTCGTGTTCATCAGATGCGGCTCCCACGCGAGGAACACGATCCACTTGTGGTCGCGCACCGCGCGCTCCACCTGCGTGAGCATGCCCGTTTCGCTCGATTCCACGATGGACCAGCTGCCAAGGTCGAATGCCTTGTCGGCAATCATCTTCTTGATGTTCTGGTTGGCGGGTGCGCCGGGCTCGATGCCGTAGATGTGCTTGTCGAACTGGTCCGCGTGCTTCGCGAGGTCGGCGAAGGTATGCACGCCTGCGTTCGCCACGTAGTCGGGCACCGCGAGCGTGAACTTCGCATTGGTGAGATTGGCGTGCAGCACGTCGATGGCGTGGTCGTCCATAAACGGTTTCACGAGCGGCCCCTGGGCCGGCATCCAGTTGCCGAGGAATACGTCGATCTGCCCTTTTTTCAGGCCCTGGTACGTGATGGGCACCGAAATGTTGGAGACGTTCTGCTGATAGCCGAGCGCCTTCAGGATCACGCCCGTCACGGCGTTGGTCGCGTCGATGTCGGTCCAGCCCGGGTCCGCCATGCGCACCGTCGTGCAGGCCGGCGGTTCGGCGGCGTTCGCCGTGGACGTCGCCGCGGCGAACGGCATGGCAGTGGCAACGGTGCACAGCAGCACTGCAATCCAGCGGTGTTTCATTGAGGCCTCCATCTTGAATGTTGGTATGGAACGAGATGCTGATAACGATTGCACTAACGTGAAACCAACGCGTGGCTAACGTGTAGATGAGCCTGCCGGCACGCGCGGAAACCGCGCGAGCGCTTCGAGCGTATCGAGTTCGATGTGATTGCGCATGTAGCGCTGGCTCGCGTCGGTGAATGGCTGCCAGTCCCACGACTGGATGCGCCCTTGCGTGGTCGCCTCGAAGTGAAAGCGCCGCCGCCGTTGGCTCGCGAGCACGTCTTCGTGCAGCGCCTTCAGGTTCCAGCGCTGCGCCAGCTCGGCGCGAAACGTTGCCATGAGCGAGGCGAAAGACGCATCCTGCGCAAGGTTGCGCAACTCCTGTGGATCGCGCGCAAGGTCATAGAGCTGGTCCGGATCCGCAGGCGAATGGATGAACTTGTAGTCGCCGCGCCGCATCATCACGATGGGCGCGATGGCGCCTTCTGCAAGGTATTCGCCGATCGCAAGGCCTTCGCTGCGTTCCCCACGTTCCCCAAGCAGTTGCGGCACGAGGCTCGTGCCGTCGATGGCATCGGGCCATTCCGCGCGCGGCTCGCCGGTGGCGAGTTCAACCAGCGTGGGCAGCAGATCGAGGTGCGAAACCGGCGCCGCCACACGATGCGCCGCGAAATGGCCCGGCGCATGCACGATCAGCGGCACGCGCACGCCGCCTTCGAAGAAGGTCATCTTGTACCAGAGGCCGCGCTCGCCCAGCATGTCGCCGTGGTCGGAGGTGAGCACCACGATGGTGTCTTCGGCGAGGCCCGTCTGCTGGAGTGCATCGAGTATCGCGCCGAACTGTGCATCCACATACGAGAGCGCGCCGTAGTAGGCATGGCGTGCACGGCGCACCTGATCGTCCGTGGGCGGCGTGCGGTCCGTCTCGCAGACGTGGCGCAGGCGCTGCGAATGCGGGTCGCTCTCGTCGAAGGTGAGCGACGTGCGGGGCAGATCGATGTCCTCGTCGCGATAGAGGTCCCAGTACGGCTGTGAAATCGCGTAAGGGTCGTGCGGATGCGTAAGCGACGCCACGAGGCAGAACGGCCGATCGTCGCGGCCCGCGGCCCGCTCGCGCACGATGTCGAAGAGCTTCTGGCGCGAGGTGAAGGTGACTTCGTCGTCGAAGTCGAGCTGGTTGGTGCGCACGCACGGCCCCGCGTCGAGGACGGAACTCATGTTGTGATACCAGCTGGGCCGCACCTCGGGATGCGCCCAGTCCGGCACCCAGCCGAAGTCGGCGGGATAGATGTCGGTGGTGAGGCGTTCCTCGAAGCCGTGCAACTGGTCCGCGCCGCAGAAATGCATCTTGCCCGCGAGTATCGTGCGGTAGCCTTCGGCGCGCAGATAGTGCGCGAAGGTCAGCGTTTGCGCGGGGAATTCTGCGGCGTTATCGTAGGCGCCAATCTGCGACGGCAGCTTGCCCGCCAGCATCGAAAAACGCGCGGGCGCACAGAGCGGGCTTGCGCAATAGGCGGCGTCGAAGACGACGCCTTCACGTGCGAGCGCATCGATGCGCGGCGTGATGGACAAACGATGACCGTAGGCGCGCAGCGCGAACGGCGTCATCTGGTCCGCCATCAGAACGAGAATGTTAGGCTTCCTGCCGGAGGTCATGTTCAGTGGAACCGGGTGGTTGAGAGTTGAAGTGCGGTGCCATCGCATCGATTACGCCAATGAAGCGGCGGATGAAGCTGCCAATGAAGCGGCCGGACGCAGCGCAATGCGGCACCTCTGCACTATTGCCGCTCAATTTCGCCGTGGGAAGCCGGCGCATGCTTATAAGGACATAAGGGACCGTTATGACCGTGCAGGACCGCTTGCCGCCCATGCAGGCGCTCGCCGTATTCGAGTCGGCTGCGCGCCTCACGAGCTTTTCAGCCGCGGCGCGCGAACTGGGCGCCACGCAGCCCGCGGTGAGCCAGCGCATCGTGCAGCTCGAAAACGACCTGGGTGCGCCGCTCTTCGAGCGCACCCCGCGCGGCGTCACGCTCACGCCCGACGGCGAACGTCTTTACGAGGCGGTACGCGTGAGTCTCGAATCCATTCGCGTGGCGGCGGCCGACATTCGCGCGCGACGCTCCAATGAAGCCCTCACCCTGCTCACCGACTTCGGTTTCGCCACCTACTGGCTCATGCCGCGCCTCATGCGTTTGAAGGAAAGTCTGCCGGGTTTGAGCGTGAAGATCGTCACCTCGCAGCACGGCTACGATCCGCACCGCGATCACGCCGACATCGCCATTGCGTTCGGCAACGGCGACTGGGCGCCTTGCACGTCCACGCGGCTCTTCCAGGAAGAAGTGACACCCGTGTGCTCGCCGGCGTTTCTCGCCGCGCATCCCGAGGCCGCCACGCCCGCAGGCCTCGCGCATCTGCCGCTGCTGCACGTGCAACCGACGCAGCCCGAGCGCTGGCTCTCGTGGCGCGGCTGGTTTGCGGCGCAGCAACTCGAAGCGCCCGACGAGCGGCACGGCATGATGTTCAACAGCTACGCGCTCGTTATCCACGCCGCGCTGATGAATCAGGGCATTGCGCTCGGCTGGCGGCCGCTCGTCGATGAACTGGTGGCAACAGGGCAACTGGTTCGCCTCTGTGGCGAGCCCGTGAAGACATCGAGCGGCTACTTTCTGGTCTGCCCGCCCGCGCGGCCCGAAGCGGCAGCCACGCCGCTGTTCCGGCGCTGGCTGCTCGCGGAGGTTGCGCAGCCCGGTATGTAGGCGCCGCCCGCGTTGCGAAGCGCTGGCGTATGGATACCAGCAGCACGGCGCATCGGTTCTATTCGCGGCACACGTCGCGCTGGTTTACTTCGGCTACCTGCGTAATGGTTTGCCGCGCGTGCTGACGCATGCCAGGCACCGCGCGGGTATTTCACGCCAACCGGAGAGAACCCGCATGACCGCCACCGCTCGCTCGCATCAATACGCCCTGACGCTCGACTGCCCCAGCGCCGCCGGCCAGGTGGCCGCCGTGGTGGGATGTCTGGACCGGCATCGCTGCTACATCGACGAACTCACCGTATTCGACGACGACATCAGCGCACGCTTCTTCGTGCGCTGCGTCTTTCATGGCACCGGCGACGGCGTGGCCGCTTCGGACACCTCGTTGCAGATCGACACACTCAAGCGCGAATTCGCACCCGTGGCTGCGGATTTCCAGATGCGCTGGGCCATCCACGACATGACCGTGCGGCCCAAGGTGCTCATCATGGTGTCGAAGCTCGAACACTGCCTTGCCGACCTGCTGTTCCGCTGGCGCATGGGCGAGCTTGCGGTGGATATCGTCGGCATCGGCTCGAATCATCCCGACTTCGAACCGCTTGCGGCGCAGCACGGCTTGCCGTTCTGGCATCTGCCTGTGACCGTGGAAACCCGCGCGACGCAGGAAGCGCAACTGCTCGATCTCTTCGAACGCACCGGCGCCGAGCTGATGATTCTCGCGCGCTACATGCAGATACTGTCCGACGCCACGAGCCGCAGCCTCGCGGGCCGCGCCATCAATATCCATCACTCGTTTCTGCCCGGCTTCAAGGGCGCGCGGCCCTATCACCAGGCGCATGCGCGCGGGGTAAAGCTGATCGGCGCAACGGCGCACTTCGTCACCGACGATCTGGACGAAGGCCCGATCATCGAACAGGTGGTGGAGCGCGTGGATCACGCCTACCGGCCCGAGCAGTTGCTCGCCGTGGGACGCGACGTGGAATGCATCACGCTCGCACGCGCCGTGAAGGCGTTCGTGGAGCGGCGCGTATTCATCAATGGGGAGAGGACGGTGGTGCTTTGACAGCGTAGCGCCGTCAACGAAAAAGCGCGGACCGGAAGGGTCCGCGCTGGAACTTCACTGATACCGCTTCACTACGTTCAAGCCATTCGCGTCAGAAGACGCATTAATGCGCGCCCGCCACCCAGCTGTCGACGCGATCGGTGTGTGCGGCGATCCAGGCATCGGCCGCGGCCTCCGGCTTGGTGCCGTTCTGCGCGGCCAGCATCACGCTGTCGATTTCGCCCGGCTTCCACTGGAATTTCTTGAGGAACGAGACCACCGGCGGCGCCTTCGTTTCAAGTGACGGATTGATCACGTTGTCCACGTGCTCGGCCTCGCCGAATACCTTCTTCGGGTCGTCGAGGAATTTGAGCTTCCACTTGGCGAACATCCAGTGCGGCGCCCAGCCCGTCACGATCACGGGCTTGTTGGCCTGGATCTCGCGTGCGAGTTCGGCCGTCATTGCCGCGCCGGAACTCGGCATGAGCTGATAGTCGAGGTTGTAGGCCTTGATGGCGTCCGCGGTCTTCTTCATCACGCCGGCGCCGGCGTCGATCCCGACGATACGGCCGCCGAACGCCGCCTTCTGTGCTTCGAGGTCGGCCAGGCTGTTCGCGGGCGCGTTGGCCGGCACGATCAGCCCGATCTTGGCGTCAGGGAAATTCACGCCGAGGTCTTTCACTTGCGTCTTGAACTTGTCCCAGTACGCGCCCTGCGTGACGGGCAGCCATGCGGAGAGCGTCGCGTCCAGGTCGCCGCGCGCCACGCCCTGCCACATCATGCCTGCCGCTACCGGCACCAGTTCCACCTGGTAGCCGAGGCGTTTTTCGATCACGCGTTTGGCCACGTTCGAGGTGGCCACGCTGTCGTCCCAGCCTTCCACATAACCGATCTTGATGGTCGGTTTCGTGTCGGCCACGGCACCCGTGCTGAACGACGCACTCATCGCCACCACGAGCGCAGCGCCCACCGCGCCGCACAGCATCTTTCTCTTCAAGGGTTTCATCGTCGATCTCCTGTTCGCCGCACGTCCGCGCGGTCCCGAGCCTTCAGAATCACCAGCCAGAAATCGACTCGCTAAAGACATTGCGACACGTGATTGTCGAATTGCGACGCGTGTAACGACGTGTGCAAACACGCGCGCCATGACACGCCTTTCGCTACTTGTCGACGACGAGATCCGAAAGCGGCTTGCTACAACACAACAACACCATGCCCTGGTCGATTTCGCGCTGGCGAATGCCGCCGTTGTGCTTCATGTCGACCTGGCCCGAGACGAGCTTGACCTTGCAGGTGCCGCACATGCCCTGCGTGCACGAGGCGGGCAACCTCACGCCGGCCTCGCGCGCGGCGGTGAGCACCGGTTGATCGGCACCGCACGTGATCTCGCGATTGCTGCGCGCGAAGCTCACGGCAAAACGCGCGACACCATGGCCGGCCTGCGACTGCGCATCCGCCTCGCTGCCTTCGGTCGCCGCCCCGCTTGCCGCATTTTCGGCGGCCAGCGTCTCGAACGAAAAGCTCTCTTCGTGGTAGTGGCTGCGATCGAAGCCCGCTTCGTCCAGCAGATCGCGCACGGCCTTCATATACGGCGCTGGGCCGCACGTGAATACCTCGCGCTCCATGAAGTCCGGCGCAATCAGCTTCAACAGCGGCAGCGTGAGAAAGCCCGTGACACCAGGCCAGTTCGTGCGCGCACCCAGCCGCTCGCAGACAAACGAGGTGCGAAAGTTCGCCTGGTTCGACGCAATGAGATCGAGTTCGCGCGCGAAGATGATGTCGTCGGGCGTGCGGGCGCTGTGCACGAACACGATGTCCTGGTCGTCGCCCAGTTCGTGGTGCGCGCGGCTCATCGACATCAGCGGCGTGACGCCCGAACCCGCGGAGAGAAACAGAAACTTGCGCGCCGGATGCCGCGCGCACGTGAATTCGCCGGCCGGGCCCAGCACGCGCACGCTCATGCCCGCCTGCAGGTTGTCGTGCAGCCAGTTCGACACCTTGCCGCCCGGCACGCGCTTCACGGTAATCGAAATGGTATGCGGCCGCGTAGGCGCCGACGAAATCGTGTAGCAGCGGTTGATGGTCTCGCCGTCTATCTCAAGTTCGAGCGTGATGAATTGTCCTGGCTCGAACACGAACGCGCGGCCCTGCGGCGAGCGGAAGAAAAAGCTCTTCACGTCGTGCGTTTCCTGCCGGACGTGGCAGCACACCAGCGCTTCCTCGTCTTCGCTCGTCCAGCGCGCGGGCAACGCGCGCCAGAATTCCGGCTTCGTCACACGGCTTTCCACGGGCTCAAAGGTGGCCGCATCCCGCATCATTGTCTGCTCCTGTTGCCATGAGGCGTGGGTCTACGCGCTTGAACAATCCACGTCACGCGCACCCACGAACGCTCACTTTTCGATCTGCGCTTCGAGGCGGCCGATGTACCACTCGCAGAACTTCTCGACGAGGCCTTCCGTGAACGGCGAATACGGGCCCGGCTCGTAGGCGCTGCTCGAAGCGCCGCGCTGCGAATACTCCACAAGCGCGCGGTCCTGGTCGTTGGTCGCGTTCCAGACGGCCGTGAGGTTCTTCACGTCGTAATCCACGCCCTCTTTCGCGTCTTTGTGCACGAGCCATTTCGTGCGCACCAGCGTTTCGCCGGCCGACAGCGGAATGACCGAGAACGTCACGATGTGGTCGCTCATGAAGTGGTGCCACGAATTCGGCTGCGTCCAGAACGAGAGTCCGCCCAGGTCCGCCTGCCGGAACTCGCCCAGCAGCTTCTTTGAGGCCACCTTGGCGTCGAGCGTCTGCGACTCGCCGCTGCGGTCGAGCGGCAGGCGCTGCGTGCGAAAGCCCGTGACGTCCGTCAGGCGGTCGATCTCCACCGACGGCAGATCCATCGACTCCCACTGTGCGGCACGTTCCACACAGGTGCGCTCGAACGCGGCCATGCCTTCGGCGTTCGCGGGCGACGGCTGGTAGCCGAAGCCGTATTCGTAGAGCGAGATGGTGAGTTCGGGATGGTTGGCCACGCAGTGATAGCACTCGCGGTTGTTCTCCATCGTGAGCTTCCAGTTGCCCTTTTCGATGATGTCGACTTGCGCCGCGATCTTGCAGTTCGGCAGGTCGTGCGGGAGCATGTACGGCTCCATGGCGGCGCGCATCAGCTCGAAGTCGACGGGCGGCTCGTCGGCAAGGCACACGAAAAGCAGGCCCGCCAGGCTCTGCAGGTGCACAGGCTTCAGGCTGTGCTTGCAGCGGTCGAACTGCTCGCCCATGTGCTCGGCGAACATCAGGTCGCCCGTGAGGTTGTAGGTCCAGCTGTGATACGGGCAGACGATGTTGCCCACCGACCCCTTGTCCTCGTTGCACAGCCGCGCGCCGCGATGGCGGCAGACGTTGTGGAATGCGCGCACCTGCATGTCGTCGTCGCGCACGATCAGGATCGAGTCGTGGCCCAGTTCCACCGTGACGTAGTCGCCGGGTTCGGGAACGTCGGGCTCCACGCCGACCTGGATCCAGTGCTGGCGGAAAATGGCCTCCATGTCGAGCGCGAAAATCTCGTCGCTCAGATAGAACGGTGCTTCGAGGCTGTAACCCTTCTTGCGCCGTTCGATGAGCGCGCGCACGTCTGCCGATACTTTCATCTTGTGCTCCGGAAAGCGTAATGGGGCGGCTTGAGCCTGTTTCTGGAATCCTGGCCGGGGGCGGGGTCGTGAACGGTTCGCCCGCGGGCTAGTAATCGATGAGTTGATGCTCCCGCAAATAGCCAAGGATCACTTGTGCTTTTTCGACCGAAGTCCCTTCAATTACGACGCTGCCGCCCCGGCTTTCAGTCGTGGTAGCGGAGAGCATGCGGGCATGGCCGGAGCGCTTTTCGGCGGCGGCCAGCCGCACGGGCTTCCGCTCGATGGGGCCGATGGTCCAGGCGGCAGCGGTTGTGGCTGCGGGTTGCCGGTCTGCCGGGCCGCCTTGTTCGCGCCCCGAAAGCGACGCCTGCTGCGAGCCGGGTTGCGAGCCGGGTTGCAAGCCTGGCCGCGCGGCTTGCTTAGACCCCGACTGAGCAGCCGCCGCCGCGGGCCGACCCGGCACGATTTCCCCAGCACGCAGCCGCGCATAGGCGTAGCGCGGCGCCACGGCCGCGAGCGGGTGCACGGCCACCACAGCAGGCAGCGTCACCGCCACCGCGCGGCGCAGGCCCTTCGGCAAGAACTGGCGCACGCGCACCGCCGCAGGCGCACCTGCCGCGCCCGGCTCCGGCGCAACTTCCACGGCCGCGTTCACGAGCGGGTAGCCCAGCCGGTCCGCAAGCTGATACGGCAGCAGGCCGCTGTCGAAGGCGCCTTCGGCGCAGGTGCCCGTGAGCACGAGGTCGTAACCCTGCACGCGGGCCGCCAGCGCAGCCACAGCGGCGCCCTGGTCCTCTTCATCTGCATTGCCGCACGCAAGCACTTCGACGCGTTCGGCGCCGAGCGCCAGATACGCTTCCAGCACCGGGTTCCGGGCGTCGCCCGCATGCAGCACGTCGAGCTGCGCGCCCCAGCGTCCCGCAAGCGTGCGACCGATTTCGAGCGCCGCCGCATCGTTTCGGCTATAGCGCGCCACCCCGCTCACGGGATGCCGCCCCACCGAAACGAGCACCGCGATGCGCTTCAGGCGCGCTGCCTCGCGTGCTTCCATGTTGTCTCGTACGTTCATGCCGCGACTCCCTCCACGACGGTTGGCGCGCCCGCGGCGCGGCTCGCTTCGCCATGCGCGGCACGGGCGCGCGCGATGGCCTCGGTCAGCGACGCAATGGTTTCCCGCGTGTCGCCCACGATGGTCAGGTCCGCACGTTTGGCAATGGGCGCGCTCGCGTCCAGATTCACGGCAATCACGTGGCGGCAGTCCTTGATGCCCTGCAAGTGCTGAACCGCCCCCGAAATGCCGAACGCGATGTAGACGCTCGCCTGCACCGTCTTGCCAGTGGCGCCCACCTGCTTGTCGCGCGTGAAGTGACCGTTGTCCACGGCCACGCGGCTCGCGCCGATGGCTGCGCCCAGCACGCCCGCGAGCGCTTCGAACGCGGCGATGTCCGTCACGCCGTTGCCGGCCGACACGATGAAGTCGGCTTCTTCGAGCGCCATCTGCGACGCATCCGTTTCCTCGATACCGAGATCGCGATAACGCGCGGCTGCTGAAGCCGCCGTGTCGAAGCTGCCCATCTGCATGGCTTCGCCTGCGCCCACGAACGGCAAACGCGAATCGACGGCACCCGGCGCGAGCAACACGACCTCGGGCACCGTGCGCTTCGCCACGGCCTTCTTCGCGTGCACGTAGACGCTCACGTGTGCGGCGTCGATCTCCACCACGTGCGCGGCCACACTCGCGCCCGCCTGGGCTGCGTAGCGGCGGCCCAGATCGCCGTCGCCCGCAGCGTTGTCGGGCAGCAAGATATGCACGGGCGCGAACTGCGCTGCGCAGGCCGCAAGCGCCTGCACCTCGCTTTCAGGGGCAAACGCGCGACGGTCGAAGGCCGCGAGTTCGATCACCTTGTCGGCGCCCAGCGCGGCGGCGTCTTCTTTCAGTTCGCCGAATACCATCAGCGCGACCTGCGTCTTCGCGTCGGCCATCAGCGCGGCGGCCGCAACCGTTTCGCGTGCATGCTCGTCGAGCGCGCCGCGGTCGCTGTGCGCGGCCACGAGAATCGTGCGTTGCGCGGGCTCTACGGTGCGGCGCGGCTTCGCGGCTGCGCGCCCGTGCAGCGAGGCCGCGGCAGCACTCGTGTCGAACGAGCCATCGGCGGTGCCCACTTCGCCCAGCGTGATGCGTTTGAGACCGGCGGCCGTGATGACGAACGGCCGGCGCGGATCGATACGTTTGATCGTGTTCATGGCGCGGCTCCGTTCAATCCAGCGACGCGGCAACGAGTTCGGCCACGTCGAGCACTTCGGGCCTCGGCCCCACCACGCCTTCCAGCATCGCCGTGCAGTTCGGGCACCCCACCGCGACCACCTCGGCGCCCACAGCGCGTGCGTCGGCCATGCGGATGTCGGGAATGCGCTGCTTGCCCGGAATGTCGGTGAGCGGCGCGCCGCCTCCGCCGCCGCAGCAGCGGCCGCGCGTGCCGTGGCGCTCCATCTCCACCACCTCAATGCCGATGGTCTTCAGGAGCTTGCGCGGTGCGTCCGTTTCGCCGTTGTAGCGGCCGAGATAACAGGGGTCGTGATACGTGATGCGACGGCTCGCCAGCGCCTCGGCAGCCTTCGGCGCGAGCTTGCCCGCCTCCACCAGTTGCGCGAGCAGCGTGGTGTGATGCAGCACTTCGTAGCGCGCGCCGAACGCGCGGTACTCGTTGCGCAGGCTATGCATCACGTGCGGGTCCGCGGTGACGATGCGCCGGAACGTGAGCGTGGAAAGCGTCTGGATCATCGTGGCCGCGAGTTGCTGGAACGTCGCCTCGTCGCCGAGGCGCCGAGCCACGTCGCCAGTGTCGGTTTCGCCCGCGCCCAGTACCGCGTAGTCCACGCCGGCCTGGTTCAGCACCTTCACGAGCGCACGCAGCGTGCGCTGGTAGCGCATGTCGAACGCGCCTTCGCCTGCCACGAGCAGCACATCCACGGGCTTGCCCGGTTGCGCGAGCGCTGCGTTGAGATCCACGGACCAGTCGTAGCGCGCCGCGCGGTCATAGCCGCCCGCCGTGCCCGTCTCGCGCAGGTTCGCGAGCACCTCGGGGCCCTTGCCCGGCACTTCGCCGTGCACGAGCGTCTGGTTGCGACGCATGTCGACGATGGCGTCCACGTGCTCGATCAGCATGGGGCACTCGTGAACACAGGCGCGGCACGTGGTGCACGACCAGAGGGTGTCCGCTTCGATCAGGCTCGACACGATGGGACGCTGCGGCTCGCCGCCGTGGCGGCCCACCGGAATGCCCGGCGTCGGGCTGCCCGCGTAGGCCGAATCCGTGCCGCCCACCATGCCCGTTACGAGGTCCTGAATCAGCTTCTTCGGATTGAGCGGCTGGCCTGCCGCGAACGCCGGGCACGCGGCTTCGCACTTGCCGCACTGGACGCACGCATCGAAGCTCAGCAACTGGTTCCAGCGGAATTCGACGGGCTTGCCCACGCCGTACCCGTTGTGGTCCAGAGCGGGCGCCTTGAGCGCGGTGGGCGGCACGGCATCGCGTTGGGCCGTCTTTTCAGCGGAGAAACGTTCCTGCCGAGGATGAAACGCGAGATGCAGCAGCCCCGCGATGGCGTGTTTCATCGGACCGCCGCGTGCCGCGCCGAACGTCATCGCGAACGCACCGGCCGCGATGAGCAGCGCGAAGATCACGGCGAGCCCGCCCGACATCGCCCCGGCCGGCACCGCCACGTAGAGCGCGAGCCCCAGTGCGAAGGAACCGAGCAGCCACGGCAACGTGTTCCACGGTCCGCGCGACAGCCGCGCGGGTACGCCTTTCGTGTCGTGACGGCGACGCCACACGAACACGGCGCCCACCAGCATCGCAAGCGCGCAAAGCAGGATCAGGCGGTCGAGCCACGGCGAATAAATGGCGAGCCCGTAATTGACGAACACCAGCGCGAACGCCGCAATCGCGCCGCCCGCGGTGGCGATATGGGTCTTCGCGATGTACGGGTCGCGCGCCACGACGTGATGCAGATCGACGAAATAGCGCTTCGGAATGGCGAGCAGGTTCGCGAAGCCGAACGCGCCCGCCGCCGTGGCGCGCCCGAGCTTCCAGTACGACGCGCGCTTTGCGACCGCGAACGCGAGGCCCGCCACCGAAACCCACAGCAGCGCGGTGATGAGGAACGCCGGGCTCATGGCTAGAAGTCCTTGCAAAGACGCAGTGCGTCGTAGATCGCACCGTGAATGTTGTGCATGGAGATGCAGTCGCCCACGCGGAACAGCAGGAAGCGGCCGTTGCCGAGTTCTTCCGAAAGCGACGGCTGCGGTTCGGCGGCGAAGAGCTTGTGCACGTCCACCTGGCCGCGGTTCACGGACTCGGGCTTGAGCTTCCAGTAGAGCGCGTCGTTGGGCGTGACGCCGTTTTCGATCACCACCTGATCGACGGCGCGCTCTTCCTGTTCCTCGGTGTACTCGTTGCGGATCACGGCGATCTTCTTGCCGTTCTCTTCATAGACGCGGTCGAGCCAGTAGTTCGGCGTGTGGATCACGCCCTGCGCGTAGAGCCGGCGATAGAAGATGGGGAACGTGGTGCCGCCCACGTCGTCGGCTACCTTCACGTCGGGCGTCACGATCTCCACCTTCGAGCCGCGGCTCGCGATGAAGTCGGCCACGCCGGCGCCTGCATGCGTGCTCACGCCGTCATAGACGAGCACGTTCTGCATGGGCTGCACGTTGCCCGAGAGAATGTCCCACGCGCTCACGGCGAGGCCTTCGGCCACGCCCCACGCGGGCACCTGCTGCGTGAAGCTCGAGCCGCCCGTGGCCAGTACCACGATGTCGGGCTTCTCGGCCATGATGGTTTTCTCGTCGGCGGCAACACCCAGGCGCCGGTCTACGCCAAGGCGCTTCGTTTCCATGTCGAACCAGCGCACGATGCCGGCCATCTGCTCGCGCTGCGGCGCCTTCGCGGCGAGCAGAATCTGGCCGCCCACCGCGTCGCTCTTTTCGAACAGCACCACGTCGTGACCACGCGAACGCGCCACGCGCGCCGCTTCGAGTCCTGCCGGCCCCGCGCCCACCACGACCACCTTGCGGCGCGGCCCGCGCGTTTTTTCGATGACGTGCGGCATGGTGGCTTCGCGCGACGTCGCGGCGTTCTGCACGCAGAGCACGTCGAGGCCGTTGTACTGGCGGTCGATGCAGTAGTTCGCGCCCACGCACTGCTTGATCTCGTCTTCGCGTCCGTCGCGAATCTTGATGACCATGTGCGGGTCGGCAATCTGTGCACGCGTCATGCCCACGAGGTCGATCATGCCCGTGGCGAGCAGGCGTTCGGCCTGGCCCGCGTCGCGAATGCTCTGCGCGTGCATGACGGGCAGTTTCACGACCGACTTGATGCCCGCGGCCAGATGCACGAACGGCTCGGGCGGCAACGCCATGGGCGGCATGCAGTTGGCGAGCGTGTTGTGCGTGTCCGCGCCGGAACCGATCACGCCGACGTAGTCGATCAAGCCCGTTTCCGCCATGGCTTGCGCGATCTCTTTCAACTGCTCGTGGTCGAGGCCGTCTTCGTGAAACTCGTCGCCGCACATGCGCAGGCCCACGCAGAAGTCACGGCCCACAGCCTCGCGCACGGCTTTCAACACTTCGATGCCGAACCGCAGACGGTTCTGCAGGCTGCCGCCCCACTCGTCGGTACGGAAGTTGGTGCGCGGGCTCCAGAACTGGTCGATAAGGTGCTGGTGGGCCGCGGAAATTTCGATGCCGTCCATGCCGGCCTGCTGCACGCGCTTCGCCGCGGTCGCGAAGTCGCCTATGATGCGGCGGATTTCCTCCACCTCGATGATCTTCGCGTTGCCGCGGTGCACGGGCTCGCGCACGCCCGAAGGCGACATCAGATGCGGCCAGTGCTCGCCGTGAAACGCCGAGCGGCGGCCCATGTGCGTGGCCTGGATCATGATCTTCGCGCCGTGCCGATGCATGGCTTCGGCCAGCCGCCCGAGCGGATCGATCACGCGGTCCGTCGCAAGGTTCACGGACTTCCACCATCCCTGCGGGCTATCGATCGAAACCGGGCTCGAGCCCCCGCACACGGCAAGGCCCACACCGCCCTTCGCCTTTTCCTCGTAGTAACGGATGTAGCGGTCGCCGGGCAGCCCGCCGGGCTCCGCATAGACTTCCGCGTGCGCCGTGCTGACGATGCGGTTGCGCAGCGTGAGCTGGTTCAGCGCGAGCGGTTTGAACAGGTTGGGGTAACGCATCGCAGACAACCTCGGGCGTGGGTGTGGGGATTGAGTCGGTGTGGGGCGTGCCCGGCAGACCGGTACAAGTCGTTCAGTTCGCGAGCGGCGACACTTCGAACACGCAGTGGTCGTGGCCTTCGGCCGCACACTGCACTTCCTTCGACTGCGCACGCGGTGCGTGGCCGCTGGCGCCGCTCGTGTCGCTGGTGTCATTGACCCAGTCCATCGCGCCTGCGAACCAGCCGGCGAACATGTAGCAGAGCTTGCCCGCTTTGCCCGGCTGCGCGAGCACGAACGACGAGTGGCGCAGTTCGATGCGTGCATGTGCACTGGCGGGGTCCGCCTCGACGATGCGGAACAGACCCCAGCCGCGTTGCGACAAACGCTTCAGGTAATGCTCGAACACCGCCATGCCGCTGATGCCGTGCTGCTTCGCTTCCTTGTCGCACCAGTGGTACGCCGACTTGTAGCCGGCCTGGTACAGAATACCGGCGTAGGCTTCGCGGCCCAGCGCCTCTTCCACAGCGGTGTGGTTATTGGTGAAGAAGTGACGCGGCACGTACAGCATGGGCAGCGCGTCAGTGGTCCAGACGCCGGTTTCGGCATCGACGTCGATGGGCAGTTGCGGTTGCATCGCGAAAGCTCCGTGGGGTGAGCGTGAGGTTTCTTCGGTGTGTGGCGTGTCGTTATGGACGAGCGTGGTCGTGTGTCGGGTCGTAAGGCGCTGAAGCCTTACGCGCCCCACACGTCGCGGAACACGCGCACCCAGTTCTCGCCCATGATCTTGCGGATGCGCGTCTCGCTCCAGCCGGCGCGCTCCATCGCCTGCGTGAGGTTCGGGAATTCGCCGATGGTGCGAATGCCTTCGGGGTTCACCACCTTGCCGAAGTTCGTGAGGCGGCGGTAGCGGCCCTTGTCGTGCGTGAGCCAGTCGAAGAAGTCCACGCTGTAGCCCTGCGTGAAGTCCGTGCCGATGCCCACGGCGTCTTCGCCGATCAGGTTCACCACGTAATCGATGGCTTCGATGTAGTCGTCGATAGTGGCGTCGATGCCGCGCTTCAGGAACGGCGCGAACATCGTCACGCCTACGAAACCGCCTGCGTCCGCAATCTCTTTCAACTGCGCGTCGGACTTGTTGCGCGGATGCTCTTTCAGCCCCGAAGGCAGGCAGTGCGAATAGCAGACCGGCTTCTTCGAAAACGCGATGGCTTCCGAAGACGTATTGCTGCCCACGTGCGACAGATCGACCATGATGCCCACGCGGTTCATCTCCGTAATGACTTCGCGGCCGAAGTCGGAGAGCCCGCCGTCTCGCTCGTAGCAGCCGGTGCCCACGAGGTTCTGCGTGTTGTAGCAAAGCTGCACCACGCGCACGCCCATGTCGGCGAACGCTTCGATGTAGCCGATGTTGTCTTCGAACGCATGCGCGTTCTGGAAGCCGAGAATCACACCCGTGCGGTTCTCCTTCTTCGCACGCGCAATATCTTCGGTGGTGCGCACGAGCGTGAGCAGTTCGCTGTTCGCGCGGATCTGCTGCTTCATGAGCGCGATGTTGTCCACGGTCTTCGCGAAGCTCTCCCACACGGACACCGTGCAGTTCGCCGCCGTGATGCCGCCTTTTCTCATGTCTTCGAACACCGAACGGTCAAACTTCGAAATGTTCAGACCGTCGATGATGATGCTGTTCTCGTGCAGGGTGCTCATGCCGTAGCTCCGTGGTTCGGGTTCAGTAGATCGGGAAGCGCTCGCACAGCGCGAAGATCTCGCGGCGCACGCGCTGCTCGGTAGGCGCATGGCCTTCGGGGTGCTCGCGCAGCGCATCGAACACGTCGAGAATGAGGCGCCCGATCTCGCGGAACTCCGCAACGCCGAAACCGCGCGTGGTGCCGGCCGGCGAGCCGAGGCGAATGCCCGAGGTCACCGTGGGCTTCTCGGTATCGAAGGGAATGCCGTTCTTGTTGCAGGTGATGCCTGCGCGTTCCAGCGCCTGCTCCACCTGCGTGCCCTTGAGGCCCTTCGGGCGCAGATCGACGAGCAGCAGATGGTTGTCCGTGCCGCCCGTGACGAGGTCCACGCCGCCTTCTTTCAGCACTTCGCCCAGTGCCTGCGCATTGGCGAGCACGCTGTCGATATAGGTCTTGAAATCTGCATGCAGCGCTTCGCCGAAGGCCACGGCCTTGCCCGCGATCACGTGCATGAGCGGGCCGCCTTGCAGCCCCGGGAACACCGCGGAGTTGATCTTCTTCGCGATGTCTTCGTCGTTCGTGAGCACGAAGCCGCCGCGCGGGCCGCGCAGCGTCTTGTGCGTGGTCGAGGTCACAACATGCGCGTGGCCGACAGGGCTCGGATGACGCCCCGCGGCGATGATGCCGGCGATGTGCGCCATATCCACCATCAGCTTCGCACCCACGCTGTCGGCAATCGCGCGAAAGCGTGCGAAGTCGAGCACACGCGGATACGCGGAGAAGCCCGCGATGATGAGCGTCGGCTTGTACTCGTGCGCGAGCTTTTCCACCTGGTCGTAATCGATGCGCAGCGTCTCGCGATCCACGCCGTACTGCACGGCGTTGAACCACTTGCCCGAGAGGGCGGGCTTCGCGCCGTGCGTGAGGTGCCCGCCCGCGTCCAGCGACATGCCCAGCACCGTGTCGCCGGGCTTCGCGAGCGCGAGCATCACGGCGCCGTTGGCCTGCGCGCCCGAATGCGGCTGCACGTTCGCATAGCCCGCGTTGAAAAGCGTCTTGATGCGATCGATGGCGAGCGCTTCGACCTCATCCACATATTCGCAACCGCCGTAGTAACGCTTGCCGGGATAACCTTCCGCGTACTTGTTGGTCAGCACCGAGCCCTGCGCTTCCAGCACAGCGCGCGAGACGATGTTTTCCGAGGCGATCAGTTCGACCTGCGACTGCTGCCGCTCGAGCTCCTTCAGCACCGCGCTGCGCACGGGCGCGTCGCGTTCGGCGAGGGTCTGCGTAAAGAAAGGGTTGGCGTTCGACATGGGGCGTCCGTTGGTCAGGAAAAGCAGCGTATTCAGGCATGCGAAGCGCAGCACATAAGGCTCAGGGCTGCCGACGGCTCTATTCTTGTCTTTCGCCTTTTGCGCCAATTGATGAATTCAGACGCGTTCTTTTCCATTTCCGCCATGCGAGTCCGTTTTGGACAAGTCGGCTTTCAAGCGTCGGAAAAAGCAGGCCGCACGGCCAATGCTGCTTTGCAGCGCAAACACCCTTCAGGAGCACCGCTTGCGTGCGGCGTGCGCCCGCCCACGGTGCTCGTGCCGCACAGTGCAGGTGCACAGCACGACCGTGCGAATGCTCGATAAGTGGGACGAATAAGGGTTTGGCCGGGGTTTCGCCAGGGTTTGGCCAGGGTTACAACGTATGGCACGCTTGTTGCCATCAACACGAGAATAAATGCGGCCGCGCCCCACCGGCCGTCAAGCTGTAGAGCCGAAGTCAGAGAGCCGAAGGAACACCGCACCATGTCGCCCGACCGTACCGCGTCGTTGTCCCACTTCGCTTTCATGCCGCTGCCCAACTTCACCATGATCGCGTTCACCAACGCGATCGAAGTGCTGCGCATGGCGAATTACCTGAGTGGGCAGCCGCTCTACCGTTGGTCCGTCATCAGCCCCGACGGCGGCCTCGTGAGCGCGAGCAACGGCCTCTCCGTAGACACGGGGCCGGCCGACTGCGTCGGCAAACCCGACATCGTATTCGTCTGCGGCGGCATCAACGTGCAGCGCGAAACCACGGCCACGCATCTGGCCACGCTGCGCCGCTTCGCGCGCGAAGGCGTGGCGCTCGGCAGCCTGTGCACCGGCACCTACGCGCTCGCGAAAGCCGGCTTGCTCGCGGGCTATGCATGTGCGATTCACTGGGAAAACATGTCGGCGCTCAAGGAAGAGTTTCCGGACACGCGCTTTTTGAAAGAGCTGTTCGTGATCGACCGCGATCGCGTGACCTGCACGGGCGGCGTCGCACCGCTCGACATGATGCTGAATCTCATCGCCTCGCGCATCGGCACGGCGCGCGTGACGCAGATCGCCGAGCAGTTCATCGTGGAGCACGTGCGCGATACGAGCGCGCAGCAGCGCATGCCGCTCGTGGCGCGTCTTGGCTCAGCGAACAAGTCGCTGTTCGAAGTGATTTCGCTGATGGAGAACAACATCGAAGAGCCGCTCTCGCGCGAAGAACTCGCGCGGCTCGCGAACATGTCGCAACGGCAATTGCAGCGCCTTTTCCGCGAACATCTGGGCATGACGCCGACGCACTACTACCTCACGCTGCGTCTGCGTCGTGCACGCGAGCTGCTGCTGCAGACCGACATGTCGATCATGCACATCACCATGGCCTGCGGCTTCCAGTCCGCGTGCCATTTCAGCAAGAGCTATCGCGATGCGTTCGGTACGGCGCCCACGCGCGAGCGCCGCAAGCAGGTGGCGCCGCTTGCCGAAGTGGTGGGCGCTCCGGGCACTGTGCCGGCGCCAGCGGCAGCCTCAGCGCACCACGCGTTTCTGTCCGCCTGAAGTTCCCTGATACGTTCGCTGATATCCCGCACGTTCAAGCGAACCGCGCCGTCACCTGAACCGCGCGGCGCAGCGCCGTCTGCATGAGCGCGCCGCCCGGCATCTTCTCGAAGTCGATAGCTTCCACCGCGTTGCGCACGATCAGCCCGAGTTCCGTGCTGCCCTGCATGATGAGGCGCCGGCTGAAGAACAGCGTGTCGGCATCCACGTCGCGCGCCGCGAGCCGGATGAAGTCGGGGCCGCTCGCTGCGACGATCAGGTCCGGGGCTCGTGCCTCCCCACGCCAGAGTTCGAAACGATCCGCGCCCACGGTGAGGCGCACGGTGAGGCCGATGTCCGTCACGTTCAATTCGTAGAGATACCCGGCCAGCAACGCACGCGTATCGGTGTCGAGCACGGGCAGCACATGGCGATTGAGCGCCACACAAAGTGCATACGCGAGCGGCGTAGCGGGCAGACGGGCCGCGCAGTAGCGCAGCAGGGGCACAGGGCTCGGTAGCTTCATGTGCGGACTCCGGTCGTGCCTGCTGCGGCGGATGGATTGCCGGTCGGCGTGGCGCTCGTGAGGTCTGCGATGCCTGCATTAGCGGCCGCCTTTTCAGCCAGGCCCGGCTCCCCGAACCAGAACCCGTTGCAGGACGGTGCGTCGTGCTGCGCGCAGGCCTCGCGATACGCATCCCGCGGCGTGAGTTCGCCGTCGCATACCGCCTTGAAGATATCGAGCACCGCCACCGTGCGATTCGCCTGCGGGCTGATGCGCAGTACCGATACGCCTTCGCTCGCCAGACCGTGTGTGTGGCCGGCCAGGTTCACCACCTGCGCCGTCTGCGTCTGAATGCCGTTGATCGTGACGAACGGTTTGCCATCCTGAGCGAAAGCGGTCATGCCTTCGGGGTCGTCGATACAGCGGCGTTCGCAATGATCCTTCTGCAAATGGTGATGACGCGCGGTGAAGCAGCGCGCCGAAAAGGCGAGCGGCGCACGGCCGTAAGCGAAGTACTCGATCTCGCAGGTCGGCTCGCTCGCGGCGCCGTTCGCATCGGTGATGCCACCGCGAATTTCGGAGAGCGTGGCACGCGAGCAATCCACGGGCGTCACCCAGCGCCGTGCGCCCAGACTCACGAGCCATTCGAGCATCTGCGCGCTGTAGCAGTTGAGATGCGGCCCCGCCACGAAAGGCATGCGTCGCGCGACGAGCGCGAGCGCGGACATGTCGTTCACTTCCGGCATGAACTCGCCGTTCTCGGCGAGCTTGCGCGCCTGGCGCAGGTCCGCTTCGGTTTCGGCGAGTGCCAGTGCGGAGAGCACGACCTCTTTGCCGGCCGACGCCAGTTCGCGCGCAATCGCGACCCAATCCGAAAAGCGCAGTTCGTGACGGCGCGAGCAGACCACCTCGCCGACGTAGACGACATCTGCCGCGGAAGCCGCCACGTCGGCATAGAACGCCATGACGTGGTTGCGAGGCCAGTAATACAGAATGGGACCGAGCGCGAGCTTCATGAGGCTTACTTCCATGGACGTGAATAGGCGCCGAGCGTGTCCTGCTGCCCCTCGGCAAGCGAGCCGAGCGCGGCGTGCCATGTCGCCGCGCGCCGCGCCGCGACACCTTCGCGCGTGAGCGCATCGAGCGCTTCGCGCCAGACGCGCGTAACGGCCGCGGTGTAGGCGGGACCGCGCTGACGGCCTTCGATCTTCACCGCCGCCACGCCCATGCGCGCAAGCTCGGGCAAGAGTTCGAGCGCATTGAGGCTCGCGGGCTCTTCCATCGCGTAGTAGCGCTTGCCGGCCACTTCGAAGCGCCCCTTGCAGATGGTCGGATAGCTGGCCTTGTCGTCCTCGCGGTAGCTGTCCACGAGCACACCGCCGAGGCGCGCATCGAGCCGCTTTTGCGTGCCCTCCTGGCGCTCGACCCACTGCACGTGGCGCGCCGGCGAGCACACGCCGTTGAGATTCGGCGATTCGCCCGTGGCGTGCCCCGAGAGCATGCAGCGCCCCTCCACCATCACGCACAGGCTGCCGAACGCGAACACCTCGATCTCCACCGACGTCTGTCGCACCGTCTGCTCGACCTGTTCGAGCGAAAGCACGCGCGGCAACACGGCGCGCTGAATGCCGAACTCGCGCTGCAAAAAGTTGATGCCCTCGTGATTCGTCACCGACCCTTGCACCGAAAGATGCAGACGCAGCTCGGGATGCTGCCGCGCCGCATACGCCATCACGACGGGGTCGGCCACGATGGCAGCGTCCACGCCTACGCGTGCGGCCAGATCGATGGCGGCCGTCCAGCGCGACAGGTCGCGGCCATGTGCGTAGGTATTGATCGCGAGCAAGACTTTGCGATTCGCGCGATGCGCGTAATCGATGCCTTGCGCGAGCGTCGCTTCGTCGAAGTTGAGACCGGGAAAAGCGCGTGCGTTGGTGTCGTTGCGCAGGCCGACGTAGACGCAATCGGCACCGCCATCTACGGCGGTACGCAGTGCAGGCAGATTACCTGCCGGGCAAACGAGCTCGGGAATCCTGAGGGGCGGGTGTAGGACGGCAGTCGTGGAAGCAGAAGCAGATAGCGATGCCTGCGCCTCAGCGGCAGGCGGGACGATCGTGCGCATGGGCAACGGCGATCCTCGAAAAATGGATGGGCAATCATGCCACGCCCCCTCTGGCACGCATTGCGGCGAACTGACGCGTGCGCTAAGGTTGGAATGTTGTTTTCCCGATTGCGGCAAATAACGTCGCAATTGATCGCGTCAGCTGATTGCAGCAACCCCGTGCCACCGCATCATGTGGCAACCCGTGCGGCAACTGATGTGCCGACTGATGTGGCAACGCACCGCTCCTGGTTGCCGCAGCGCCGTCGCTATAGTGTCCGGCTTTCCAACCACCTCACTGCGCACCGTTCAGGTCCCTCTATGGCAACTATCGAATCCGAGTTTCAGATCGCGCCGCAAAAGTTCTCGACCGACGTGCTGCTCGAAAAGTACGCCAAAGGCGACGAGCGCACCGCCGACGACATCTACCGCCGCGTCGCGCGCGGTGTCGCGGCGGCCGAGCCGCAGGAACTGCGCGCCGAGATAGAGGCCCGCTTCGTCGACAACCTGCGCCACGGCGCGCTGGGCGCCGGCCGCATCATGAGTGCCGCGGGCAGCGGCATTGCGGCCACGCTCATCAACTGCTTCGTACAACCGGTGGGCGACTGCATTCAGGGCCTGGACGACCGCGGCCTGCCCGGCATTTATGTTGCACTGCTCCAGGCCGCTGAAACGATGCGGCGCGGCGGCGGGGTCGGCTACAACTTCTCGGCCATCCGTCCGCGCGGCGCCTACGTGCATTCCACCGGTTCGAGCGCATCGGGACCGTGCAGCTACATCGACGTGTTCGACGCCTCATGCCGCACGGTGGAAAGCGCGGGCTCTCGCCGCGGCGCACAGATGGCCGTGCTCGACTGCGATCACCCCGACCTGCTCGAATTCATCGAAGCGAAACATTCGAAGGGCCGCTGGAACAACTTCAACATTTCCGTGGCCGTGACGGATGCGTTCATGCAGGCTGTGGAAGCCGATCTGCCCTGGCA
Organism: Paraburkholderia sp. SUR17; assembly: GCF_029536165.1. Taxonomy (NCBI): domain Bacteria; kingdom Pseudomonadati; phylum Pseudomonadota; class Betaproteobacteria; order Burkholderiales; family Burkholderiaceae; genus Paraburkholderia; species Paraburkholderia sp. SUR17. The sequence goes on along the minus strand of NZ_CP120509.1, from coordinate 1,299,856 downwards.
GCTCGTGCACCGCGCCGAACCGTCACCGGCACTGCGCGCCGCGGGCGACCTGCATCAGCGCGAAGACGGCCTGTGGGTCTACGCGGAAAAGAGCGCACGGGCGATCTGGGACATGATCATGCGCTCCACCTACGACGTGGCCGAGCCCGGCGTCGTGTTCATCTCGCGCATGAACGAGGACAACAACCTGCGCGCCATCGAAACGATCCGCGCCACCAACCCCTGCGGCGAGCAACCGCTGCCCGCCTACGGCTGCTGCAACCTCGGGCCGCTCAATCTCACGCGCTTCGTGCTGGACCCGTTCGCGAAGCTGCAAGGCGGCGAAAGCACGTTCGACTGGGACGGGCTCATTGCGCGCACGCGCACGCAGGTGCGCTTTCTCGACGACGTGCTCGACATCACGCTCTGGCCGCTGCCCGAGCAGCGCGCCGAAGCGGACGCGAAACGCCGCATCGGCATCGGCTTCACAGGGCTGGGCGACACGCTCGTGATGCTGGGTCTGCGCTACAACTCGCCCGAAGGCCGCGAGTTCGCCACGCGCGTGGCGCGCGTGATGCGCGACTCGGCGTATCGCGCCTCCGTGGAACTCGCCCGCGAACGCGGCGCGTTCCCGCTCTTCAACGCCGAGCAGTACCTGGCCGAAGGCACCTTTGCCTCGCGCCTGCCCGACGACATCAAGGACGCCATTCGCCGCGACGGCATCCGCAACAGCCACCTGCTTTCCATCGCGCCCACGGGCACGGTGAGCCTCGCGTTCGCGGACAACGCGTCCAACGGCATCGAGCCCGCGTTCTCGTGGACCTATCAGCGTACCAAGGTCATGGCCGACGGCAGCAAGCAGAGCTTCGCCGTGGAAGACTACGCGTACCGCGTGTACCGCGAGTTGGGCGGTGACATGGACGCCCTGCCCGACTACTTCGTGAGCGCGCTCGAAATGTCGGCGCACGACCACCTGCAAATGATGGCCGCGGTGCAGCCCTACGTGGACACGTCCATTTCGAAGACGGTCAACGTGCCCGCCGATTACCCGTTCAACGACTTCGAAAGCCTCTACTTCGACGCGTGGCAAAGCGGCCTCAAGGGGCTCGCCACCTATCGCCCGAACGAAACGCTGGGCGCCGTGCTCCACACGACCGAACCCGAAGACACGCTCGCCGAGGCCGATTTCGACCCGCTGCGTATCGCCATCGATCACCGGCCGAAGGGCGAGTTGCCCGCCATCATCGAGAAAGTCGAATACCTCACGCAGTTGGGCAAGAAGTCGCTCTACGTGGCCGTCTCATTCATGGAAGTGACGGGCCGCGTGGGCGGCGAGGAAGTCACCATCGAACGGCCCATCGAGTTCTTCATTCCCGTGGGCCAGCGCGACGAGTCGCAGCAGTGGATTACCGCGACCATGCGTTCGCTCTCGCTCGCCGCGCGCGGCGGGTTCGTGGCGCGCAACCTGCAGGACATGCGCAAGGTTTCATGGGACCGCGGCCAGGTGCGGCTGGGCGAAACGCAGCGGCTGGATGGCCGCCGCATTCCGCTCTGGCACGACTCCGAAGTGGCGGCGCTCGCTTACGCGATCCAGCAGATCCTACACCGGCGCGGCTTTCTGGATGCCGAAGGCAACCAGGTGCCATCGCGTCTGCTCGCAAGGCTGCCGCGCGGCGCAATGGCGGGTCACGGCACGACGATGCATGCCGGGGACTTCGATACAGCAGCCCCTAGCGACGCCGGCGCCGCCGACGAAGCAACGGCAGCCAGCGTCAACACGCCCGAACCGCGCACGATGTTCGGCCGCAAGTGCGGATCGTGCGGCGCAAACGCCGTGATCCGCAAAGACGGTTGCGACTTCTGCACGGCGTGCGGGGAGATTGGGTCGTGTGGGTGAGGTAACGGAGCGGGTGCGTCGGTGGGCCTGGTCGGCCATGAGACGCACCCGCGCTCTATCACCTCACTTCAGCGCGCCACCACGACAGGCTTGTTGTGCTCTCGCCGGAGTCGCGCCGGCAGCGCAACCATGATGATGTAGATCCGCACCAGCAAGCCCGCAAACCAGAGCGAAACGGGCATGCCCATGACCGCGAGAAAAAACAGCACGCCAGGCGTTCCAAAGCTGGCTGTCAACACGCGCTGCACGATGAGATAAAACGGCGCGATGCAGGCCACAACCAGCGCAAAAAGTCTCGGAAAAGGCGACTTCTCCGTACTCAGTCGCTCGAACTGCTGCATGCCGGCCTCCATGCCATACTGGAACTCGGCGGCCTGTTCCTCGAACGCTTTCCCGATAAATGCCGTGTGCTCAACGACGCGCAGCACATTCTTTCTCGACATGTATAGCCAGTAACCCGTTATCGCGATTCCTCCGAGCAAGCCCGGCCACCTGACCTGCGGGGGAAGCGGCGCAAAAAGGAACAGAAAAAAGTAGCCGAAAACGCCGAAGAAAAAGTAAAGAACAAAGAAGCCAATACATTGCGTGAGCCCGAACACCCACAACAGGTTCGATCCTCTTGCACGCGTGAGCAACACGCCCAGCGCGGCAAGCGATACGACCATAACGACTACCGCAATTCGCCAAGGCCATTCAGACACGGCCAGATCATCAGCGTAAGCCGCATACGACACACCGGCAGCCAGCAGCGGAAACAATACGCAAACCCATGCCGCCTTTTTCGCGGCGTCCCGGACCGGGTCGCTGAGGCCGGAAGAAGACTGCCTGATCGTGCGTGCTCTTGACATTGTTATGTGATTCCAGGTGGTGAACTCAGGGCATATACATCAGAGGGTATGAACCGTAGTCCTTAGGCATGGATTTTCCGAGATACTCGGCACCGTCTTTCAGAGATTGGCCAAGGGAGCGTAACCAGGATGTGACGCGCTCGGTGGTGTGCGTTTTCTTGTCGACCCAGTCCAGCCCATACCCAACAGCGGCTGCGACGAAAATAGTCCCGACCACGATGGCCGCGACGGGAACCGCGACAGTTCCCGCGACCAGCGCCACGACCGTACCGACGAGTACCGAAGCGATCGCGGCGCCGAGCCCGGCCTTGACGAGATCGATGCCAATCTTGCCTAACAGGTCGGCGAAATCCTTCTTGCGCTTTCCATCGGGGCCAGTCTGCTCATAGTCGTGCAGCCACTCCGCGGTATCGAGCGCTATCGTAAATATCAAAGCGATCAGCCCTGCTTTTTTGAATGCGCCCTTGCTTCCTTCCCACGCTGCGGCGGCGCCCGACTCCACCGTACCGGCACCGCCGGCAATAGTGAACACCTTTTCGTTCTTCACTCCATAGCGCGCAGCAGTGATTAGCTTTCTCAACCGCGGGTTACCAGTAAAAACCACGTACAGTCGTTCACCGACATTTTTGTGAACTACCTTGGTAAGGCGAAATTTTTCGGACCAAAGCTCGCCGATCCATTCTTTGTTGTCGTTAAGAAAGGCCGTGGCACCGGCCAGTTGAGCGATCAACCAGTTACGAGTAGTAATTTTGTTGGTATCGAGCGCAGTCTCGTCGGAACCACCTGATGCTAGCGCGTCGAGGACATCTTGTGGGATTGATTCCTTGTTGACCTGAAGAACATGCGCTTCCTGCAGAGGCTCAACTGTCGTGCTCTGCGCCAGTTTGATCGGCAACGGACATGCCATGGCATCACGCGACAGCGTAGGCGAAAGCAGCGGATCGGACCTGATTCCCCAACGTAAGTAATCAGGAACAGCGGGCTCCGGAAACTGGATCATCGACCGATTACCCGTCGCAGCCACCGGCGCGGAAGAAGATGTTGGGGGAAGATGCGTTGCCGTATTTTCCCTGACCGCGATGATAATGGGCTCCGGCTTGGCCTTTGGATCGGAACCGACATTCGATACGCCGAACTGCTTCATCGAATAACGATACAGAATCTTGTCACCACGCTTGAGCAGCAGTTCTCCCTTGAAATCCCGGCTAATCCAGACGTGATAGCGCTGACCATCGGAAAACTGCCCTTGCTTGGCACGCTTCTTCTTTGCAACGTCGTAAATCCAATCGTCGGTTGCTTCGACAACGTAAGTGGCGCCGCTATTGATGTGTATATCGAAAATCACATCCCGATGTTTGCGAAGTAACACCGTCGTCTCCGTATCAGCCCAGCAATCCACCGGCTCACCGGGCAAGTCGATACAGACTGTGTGCTGCATCAAAGCGCTGTCGCCCATATTTATTCTCCGCTTCTTTTGACCTGGTTAGCTACAAACCTTCCAAAGCTGATACCGTTCAATTCGCCCTTGCCTTCGCCATCAAGCACGACATTGTGTGTTGTGCCATCTTCGGCCATCAGCTTGATCGGCTCGCCGGGCGGCACATTGCCTTCGGCATCGACATACTTGAGGCGCATATCGGCCTTTTTCCCCTGCAGATTGTTTGCCTCGTGCATGCTGGTCGGTCCCGCAAACAAGTGCTGGGCTCCCTTGATATCAACCTTGCCCGGGGCATGTATCTCGATATTGCCGTCCTTGACGCGAATATACGCGCCACCCGACGTCAGCAATATTTCCTGCTTCGCCGCCGCCTCGATACCTTCCGTCGCAGACAATACCTTTACGGTCTTCTGGGCGGTCACTTCGATGTTGTCGGAATGCGCTCGAATCTCCACTTTTCCTTTGGCCGCGAACAACTTCATGCCGGCGTTCTGGACAAATAGACTGAGCTTTTCTGCCACGCTGGCAACCAGCGATTTACCGGTAGCAATATGCGCACTTTGTCCACTAACAAAATTGACTTGTGCGTTAGCGGCAAGATGAACGGATTGCTGCGTGGATAACGCGATTCCCGCAGGACTACCGAAGAGCATGATCGGTTCCTTGAACGCATTCGCGTTGCCGGCCCCGCCACTGCCCGTCTTTGCGCCAGCCGACCCACCGGAGACGCTGCTCTGCACAGCGTCTGCGAATGACTTGAGCGAGTCGTATCCGCTCTTGAGACTTTCGGCTTGATGCGTGGTACTGGCGTCCGACATCGATTCCAGCACGCTCTCCGAATTCAGCAGTTGCGAGACGGAGTCTCGTGCATCCAGCTGTTGAGCGGTCACCGGATGTGTGGTGATATACACCCCCTGGCCGGCACGCACTGCGCCGTAGGCGTCAGACTTCAGGTCGAAACCGCTACCTAGATAGGCGCCCCTGTTGTTGTCAGTCTGGTCGATGAGGTAGCCCAAATGCAGCAGCGCATTGGTGCTCGACGAATAGAGCTGAACCCGGTTCTGCCCCGTCGAGTCGTCCATCACCATCTGGTTGTAGCCGCTTCCCTGATATTCCTTTGATTTGTAGCCGGACAACAGACCGTTGGTGTGCCAATGCGGTTGCGTCGCGCCGTTATAGACCCTTCCGGTCACCAGAGGCCTGTCGCAATCGCCGTCCACCCAGTCGATCAAGACCTCCTCGCCGACTCTCGGCACATGCACGCCCCCGTATCCACCGCCCGTATCGGACATCGCGACGCGCACCCAGCATGACGCTTTCTCGTCACCCTCATTGAGTCGATCCCAGTGGAAGCGCACCTTGATACGATTCAACGAATCTGTGTAGACCTCTTCGTTGGGAGGGCCAGCAACGATCGCCGTCTGCATGTGCATATCCGGCTTGCGATGCTCGAATGGACTGCGATAGGGCACGGCCCTGCGTTGCGCTTCGATCTCGACGAGAAAGAATCCTTCGCTGCCGTCAGAGTGGCTGACCGTCTGGCCTGTCTGACGAGCTTTGGCTCCTGCCAGCACGCCTTTGAGGCCATGCGGAAAATCGGCGGCCTGGATGGATACCGGTAGATTGTTCTCGATGAACCACGCCGCCTCGACTATAGCGAACTGCCTTTGCGGATCGTTATCTCGCTCGTGGTCGGGATGATTCAGCAATTCAAACCACCGTCCGGCATCTGCCGCTCGCACGCCACCGCAGCCATAGAACCGTTTCGCACGAGACTCCCATTCCTCCACGCGGATTCTTGAAAGCGATTCCCCACGGTCCTGCGGACCATAGGTATAGGCTCCCGTGTACTCGTACACCTCTGCTTGTGCGGGCAGATCGCCCTGATCTGGGACCGTGGGCACGCTTACGCCCTTCGGATGGGAAAACGAACCCGGAGCCTTGTAATCGAAAGTTCGCGTCGAAAGGGATGTGCTTTGCAGCGTACGCGTGCCGGACCACTGCACCAGGGCATTCGCTTCAACACTCGTACCGGCGCGATAGAACTCGACGGTCTGTGGCGAAAGTGGCTCGAGCCGGTAAATATCGTCGACAACGACGAGCGTGTGAGACTTCCCGTCGTCTGCCTGCTCGAAATACGAAAACAACCCTTCGCTTTCCATGAGCCGGTGGACGAAATTCCAGTCGTCGTCGTATTGGACGCAAAAAGAACGGGGTGGCAGCGATCTGCTCAGCTCGAACCGGAAGGCACCTCGTGCCTGCGGATGCATATTGAAGACATCGCTCAGAATGGCATCGACCGGTTTTTCCTGCCAGATACGCGCGTCCTTGCGAAAGCGCAGGAAGTGCATCCACGACGCGAAGCCGATCTGAAAGGTTGTCAATCCACTATCGGACCCCAGGCGCCGAACGGTGTGAACATAACCTTGATGAGGCAAATATGATTTATCGCCCTGCTGAATCCAGAGCGTCACCGACTGCGCAATCAATGTCTTCAGTTCGATGGCTTCGGATGTCGAAACGACATCCACGGTCCAATCGAAATGGCGACCAATTCGCGAATGCCCCGTAGCCCGTTGAGGTAACAGCAGGTTACTGCCGATCGGATTATCCAGTTTGAGCAGGCGGTCATGCTGCAAAAATCCGGCGTGCATCCCCCTTATTAAGTCTTGAGCACCCATACCGCCTCTTCTGGTCGTTACGCTCCCGCGCGTGCGAGCGATTTTACGAAACCTCCGAGGAATCAGCCAGTCAACCGAGGTAAAAAAAACGTTTTCGGTAATTAGTTCTGATGCGGTTATCTATTTAATCAGAAGTGGGAATTTTTTCTGAGTATGGAATGTGCGTTCGCACAACGAAAGCGCTGGCTGTGACACATTGAGCGAAGAGCGCTCGGCATCGCGCCTCGAGCAACAACAGAAGTACGCGAGCCGCTCCGGAAAGCGGCTCGCGTGAACGTCCATACCGCGACACTCCGCTAGCGGAGCGGCGGCAAAACCAGGCGGCCGTATGGCCCCCTCAAGCCGCCTTCAACAACCCATGCGGGTCGATCACGAACTTGCGTGGCGCCCCGCCATCGAACTGCCGGTAGCCTTCGGGCGCCTCGTCCAGCGACACCACGGTCACGTTGACGATATCCGCGATCGGCAGGCGGTCCCACAGAATGGCCTGCATGAGATTGCGGTTGTACTTCATCACGGGCGTCTGGCCGGTATGGAACGAATGCGACTTCGCCCAGCCAAGGCCAAAGCGGATGCTCAGGCTCCCGCGTTTCGCCGCCGGATCCACGGCGCCGGGGTCGTCCGTCACGTAAAGGCCCGGAATGCCGATGGAGCCGGCCACGCGCGTAATGTCCATAAGCGAATTGAGCACTGTGGCGGGCGCCTCTTCGTGGTGGCCGTGCGAACCGTGCCCGCGGGCCTCGAAGCCCACACAGTCCACCGCGCAATCCACTTCGGGCGTGCCGAGTATCTGCGCGATCTGCTCGCCGAGCGACGCGTCACGCGAAAGGTCCACCGTTTCGAAGCCCATCTTGCGAGCGTGTTCGAGACGCTCCGCATTCATGTCGCCGACGATCGTGCATGCCGCGCCGAGGAGGCGCGCCGAGGCCGCCGCCGCCATGCCCACAGGCCCCGCGCCCGCAATATAGGCCGTGGCGCCCGGCTTCACGCCGGCCATCACGGCGCCGTGGTAGCCGGTGGGCAGGATGTCTGAGAGGCAGGTGAGATCGCGGATCTTCGCCATCGCCTGATCGCGGTCGGGGAACTTGAGCAGGTTGAAGTCGGCGTACGGCACGAGCACGTACTCAGCCTGGCCGCCAATCCAGCCGCCCATGTCGACGTAGCCATAAGCGCCGCCCGCGCGCGACGGATTCACGTTCAGGCACACACCCGTGTGCTGCTCCTTGCAGGTGGGGCAGCGCCCGCAGGCCACGTTGAACGGCACTGAAACGAGATCGCCCACGCGCAGTGTTTCCACGTCGCGGCCCACCTCGATCACTTCGCCCGTAATTTCGTGCCCGAGCACGAGGCCCGTGGGCGCGGTGGTGCGTCCGCGCACCATGTGCTGGTCCGAGCCGCAGATGTTGGTGGACACCACTTTCAGGATCACGCCGTGGCCAATGGCCCGGCCGCGGGGATCGACCATCTTCGGGTAGTCGATGGACTGCACTTCGACCTTGCCCGGCCCGGTATACACGACACCGCGATTGCTGCTCATCGTTCTGTCTCCATGTTCGTCTGATGACGTCGTCGTTCGCGGCGGCACGCGCGCGCCTGCCGCTCTCACTGCTATCAGCAGCGTAGTCGCGATGGGCCGGTGCCGATTGTGCAAAAACCGACACGGGTTTGGCCGCCGCCGACACGCGTGTTTCGGCGCTTTTTTATTGATTGAACGTTCAATAAAAAATAGCTACGATGCGACTTCCTTTAGACGTACCTTCCCGTTCACCATGCCCAAAGTCGGAATGCGCGAAGTGCGTCGCGCGCAGCTGATCGACGCCACCCTGCTCACCATCGACGAAGCCGGCCTTGCCGGCACCACGCTCGCGTCCGTGGCGCAGCGCGCCAACATCTCGACGGGCATCGTGAGCCACTATTTCGGCGACAAGGACGGTCTGCTCGAAGCCACGATGCGCCACATCCTGCGCGACCTGTGGGCGGCCACGCGGCGGCGCCGCATCGCTGCGAAGCCGCAGGCGCGTGCGCGTCTGCGTGCGGTCGTGGCCGCCAACTTCGACGTGAGCCAGGTGAGCGGCCCTGTCATGAAGACGTGGCTCGCCTTCTGGTCGCAGAGCATGCACGAGCCCGCGCTGCGCCGTTTGCAGCACGTCAACACACGCAGGCTCTATTCGAATCTCTGCGCGGAATTCGCCAAAGCGCTGCCGCGTAGCGCGGCACGGCGTGCGGCAAGCGGCCTCGCCGCGATGATTGACGGGCTCTGGCTGCGCGGCGCGCTCTCGGGCGACCCGTTCGACACGCGCGCGGCGCTGCGCCTCGCCAACGACTACATCGACATGCTGCTCGAAGCGGGCGCATAGCCCTGCAACGCGCCCGCCTCATTCAAGGAGAAACACGATGCCTTCCTACGGCCTGCAACGTCTCTACATCGGCGGCGAATATGTCGATGCCACCAGCGGCGAAACCTTCGATACGTTCGATCCCGCCACGGGCGAAAAACTCGCCACGGTCCAGCAGGCCAGTGCCGCGGACATCGACCGCGCCGTGGAATCTGCGCGCGAAGGTCAGCGCACGTGGGCCGCGCTCACCGCGATGCAGCGTTCGCGCATCCTGCGCCGTGCCGTCGAATTGCTGCGCGAGCGCAACGACGTGCTCGCGGAACTCGAAATGCACGACACGGGCAAGCCGATTGCCGAAACGCGCGCGGTGGACATCGTGACCGGCGCCGACGTGATCGAGTACTACGCCGGCCTCGCCCCCGCGATCGAAGGCGAGCAGATTCCGCTGCGCGCAGAGTCGTTCGTCTACACGCGGCGCGAGCCGCTCGGCGTGACGGCGGGCATTGGCGCATGGAACTATCCGATCCAGATTGCGTGCTGGAAGTCGGCGCCTGCGCTCGCCGCGGGCAACGCGATGATCTTCAAGCCGAGCGAGGTGACGCCGCTTTCGGCCTCGAAGCTCGCGGAGATCTATATCGAAGCCGGCGTGCCGCCAGGCGTGTTCAACGTCGTGCAGGGCGACGGACGCGTGGGGGCATTGCTTACCGCGCATGAAGGCATCGCGAAGGTGTCGTTCACGGGCGGCGTCGAAACGGGCAAGAAAGTGATGTCGATGGCGGGCGCGTCATCGCTCAAGGAAGTGACGATGGAGCTGGGCGGCAAGTCGCCGCTCATCGTGTTCGACGACGCCGATCTGGACCGCGCCGCGGACATCGCCGTCACCGCCAACTTCTTCAGCGCGGGCCAGGTCTGCACGAACGGCACGCGCGTATTCGTGCACGCCGCGGTGCAGTCCGCGTTCGAAGCGCGCGTGCTCGAACGCGTGAAACGCATTCGCATCGGCAAGCCGTCGGATCCGCAGACCAATTTCGGTCCGCTCGCGAGCGCGGCACAACTCGACAAGGTGCTCGGCTATATCGATAGCGGCAAGCGCGAAGGCGCACGGCTCGTGGCGGGCGGCACGCGCCTCGTCGACGGCCACTTCGCGTCGGGCCAGTACGTCGCCCCTACCGTGTTCGCCGACTGCCGCGACGACATGCGCATCGTGCGCGAAGAAATCTTCGGGCCCGTGATGAGCCTGCTCACGTTCAGGGACGAAGAAGAGGTGATCGCCCGCGCCAACGCCACGCACTACGGCCTTGCGGCCGGCGTGGTGACAGAGAGCCTGGCCCGCGCGCATCGCGTGATTCACCGGTTGGAAGCGGGCATCTGCTGGATCAACACGTGGGGCGAGTCGCCCGCTGAAATGCCGGTGGGCGGCTACAAGCAGTCGGGCGTGGGCCGCGAAAATGGCATCGCCACGCTTGAGCATTACACGCGCATCAAGTCGGTCCAGGTGGAACTGGGCCGCTATCAGGCGGTGTTCTGACGCACTGCACAGACAGGGCACAACGCGAACAACGGCACCGAGAGACGCACGGCTCAAGACAGGGAGCACAGCATGGCAGCGAAGGAATACGACTACATCGTGATCGGCGCGGGCTCCGCGGGCAACGTGCTCGCCACGCGTCTCACCGAAGACGCGGACGTCACGGTACTGCTGCTCGAAGCCGGCGGCCCCGACTACCGCTTCGACTTCCGCACGCAGATGCCGGCCGCGCTCGCGTATCCGCTGCAAGGCCGCCGTTACAACTGGGCCTACGAGACCGACCCGGAGCCGCACATGAACAACCGCCGTATGGAGTGCGGGCGCGGTAAGGGGCTGGGCGGTTCGTCGCTGATCAACGGCATGTGCTACATCCGCGGCAACGCACTCGACTACGACGGCTGGGCCGAACGAAAAGGCCTTGAAAACTGGGCTTATCTGGACTGCCTGCCGTACTTTCGCAAGGCGGAAACACGCGACGTCGGCGCCAACGACTATCACGGCGGCGACGGTCCCGTGCACGTGACCACGAGCAAGCCCGGCGCGAATCCGCTCTTCGAGGCGATGGTGGAAGCCGGTGTGCAGGCAGGCTACCCGCGCACGGAAGACCTCAACGGTTATCGCCAGGAAGGCTTCGGCCCGATGGACCGCACGGTGACGCCGAAGGGCCGCCGCGCCAGCACGGCGCGCGGCTATCTGGACCGTGCCCGCGCGCGCCCCAACCTCACCATCGTCACGCACGCGCTCACGGACCGCATCCTGTTCTCGGGCAAGCGCGCCGTGGGCGTGGATTATCTGCAAGGCAACACGACGGTCACGGCGCACGCGCGTCGTGAAGTGCTGCTCTCGAGCGGCGCCATCGCCTCGCCGCAGATCCTGCAACGCTCGGGCGTGGGCCCCGGCGCGTGGCTAAGCGAAGCGGGTGTGCCCGTCGTGCTCGATTTGCCCGGCGTAGGCCAGAACCTGCAGGACCATCTCGAGATGTACATGCAGTACGCCTGCAAGGAACCTGTCTCGCTGTACCCCGCCCTGCTGCTGCACAACCAGCCGGCTATCGGCATCGAATGGCTGCTGCGCGGCACCGGCATCGGCGCGAGCAATCATTTCGAGGCAGGCGGCTTCATTCGCACCCGCGACGACGACCCGTGGCCAAATATTCAGTACCACTTCCTGCCCGTCGCGATCAACTACAACGGCACCAACGCGATCCGCATGCACGGCTTCCAGGCGCACGTGGGCTCCATGCGTTCGCCCAGCCGCGGCCGCGTGAAGCTGCGTTCGCGCGACCCGCGCGAGCATCCGTCCATCCTCTTCAACTACATGGCCGAGGCGCTGGACTGGCGCGAGTTTCGCGACGCCATCCGCATCACGCGCGAAATCATGCGGCAGCCCGCGCTGGACCGCTATCGCGGCGAGGAACTGAATCCGGGCGCACAACTCACGACCGATGCCGAGCTCGATGCGTTCGTACGCGGCCGCGCCGAAACCGCCTACCACCCGTCGTGCTCGTGCGCGATGGGCTACGACGACATGGCGGTGGTGGACAGCGAAGGCCGCGTGCATGGCATCGAAGGGCTGCGCGTCGTGGACGCCTCCATCATGCCGCGCATCACCACAGGCAACCTCAACGCACCCACCATCATGCTCGCCGAGAAGATTGCCGACCGCATTCGCGGGCGCGCGCCGCTCGCGCGTGCGGAGACGCCCTATTACGTCGCCAACGGCGCACCGGCACGCGGCAAGCCGTTGCGTATCGATGGAGCCAGCGACGATGGAACCAGCGACGCCCCATCGCCGGGCACGGCGGGCGCGCACGACGCCGCGTTGCACACGCACTGAGCGCGAGACGCGACGCGCGCGGGGAACGCATCACGCGAAGTACATGGCGAACCCGTTCCATTGCCATGCCGCATCCGTTCTATGTGTGCGAATAATGGCCGCGTCTACTGAACGCCAGGTGGGCCGCAGCACACGTATCTGAACGGACGGCAGCGAAAGCGGTCTGCGCGTGGCGTGCCCTTCCATTCATTCGCTCAGGGGACGCCATGCCGACCGTCGCTGCATCTTCAGCCTCTTCCGCCTCCCGTCGCGCCACTGCGGCGGCCCGTCTCGAGCGTCTGCCGTTTTCGGGCTACCACCGCACGCTCTTCATCATCATCGCGATTGCGTTCTTCTTCGATTCGGTCGATTTGGGCACGATGACCTTCGTGCTCGGCTCGATCAAGACGGAGTTCCATCTGTCGACGGCGGCGGCCGGGCTCGTGGCGAGCGCGAGCTTCTTCGGCATGGTGCTGGGCGCCGCGGTCGCGGGACTGCTCGCGGACCGCTTCGGGCGCCGCCCCGTGTTTCAGTGGAGCATGGTGCTGTGGGGCGCGGCATCGTACCTGTGCTCCACGGCGCAGTCGGTAGAGACGCTGATCGTCTACCGCGTGCTGCTCGGCATCGGCATGGGCATGGAATTCCCCATCGCGCAGACGCTGCTCTCGGAGTTCGTGCCCGCCTCGTCGCGCGGCCGGCTGATCGCGCTGATGGACGGCTTCTGGCCGCTCGGTTTCATTGCGGCGGGATGCGTTTCGTACCTGGTGCTGCCGCATTTCGGCTGGCGCACGGTGTTCGCGCTGCTCGCCATTCCTGCGGTCTTCGTGCTGATCGTGCGCCGCGTGGTGCCGGAATCGCCGCGCTGGCTCGAACATCGCGGCCGTCTGGGCGAAGCGGATGCGGTACTGGCTCGGGTCGAGACCAAGGTCATGCGGTCGAAGGGTCTGACGTCACTGCCGACGCCCTTGCTGGTTGCATCGAGCGTGGATACGGATGCCGCAGCCAACCGCCGCAGCGCCTTCCGCGAAATATGGAGCGCCGCGTACCGGCAGCGCACCGTCATGGTGTGGCTGCTCTGGTTCTTCGCGTTGCTGGGCTTCTACGGCCTCACCTCGTGGCTCGGCGCGCTGATGCAGCAAGCGGGGTTCGCGGTGACGAAGTCGGTGCTCTATACCGTGCTGATCTCGCTCGGCGGCATTCCTGGATTTCTGTGTGCGGCCTGGCTCGTCGAACGCTGGGGACGCAAACCCACCACCATCGCCTCGCTCACGGGCGGCGCCGTGATGGCTTACGTCTATGGACAAACGGCCTTGCACGCGGGCAGCGAAACGCTGCTGATCTGCACGGGACTCGCCATGCAGTTCTTCCTGTTCGGCATGTGGGCCGCGCTCTACACCTACACGCCGGAGCTATACGGCACCGGCGCGCGGGCGACGGGCTCGGGCTTTGCATCGGCGATTGGACGCATCGGCTCGCTGATCGGCCCGTATGTGGTGGGCGTCGTGTTACCCGTGTTCGGCCAGGGCGGTGTGTTCACGCTGGGCGCACTGTCGTTCGCCGTGGCCGCGCTCGCCGTGTGGGTGATGGGCATTGAAACGAAGGGGCTCGTGCTCGAAACGCTGGCATCGAAAACCCAGCCCGGCGACACGGTGGCCTGGCAAGGCGCGGCGGACGAGGTCCGTTGAGCGGCGGCTAGCCGATGTTGTTGGCGGCGGTTAGTGTTGGCGTAGTGTGGGCATTAAGGCGCCGCCCCTTTGCCTTCACGGTGCCTTCACGGTGTCTTCACGGCCCGATGGCAGGGTTCTCGCCTTCGCGAGGCCCTACGTCCGGCGTAAAGATGCCGTTGTTCGCCTGACGGCGCTCGGACTCGCGCATCAGCGCCTGCGAAAGCAGCCAGTGTGCTTCGCCGTTGCTCGAATCGATGGTCAACGCATTGCCGGCGTTATGCCACACGCAGGTCCAGCGCCCCTGCGCCTCGCAGCCGCGCGCGCTGGCGAGCATCGAATCGCGCTGCTGCTCGCGGTCCATCAGGTCGCCGCGCATACGCAGCGCTTCCGCGTTATTCGGGTCTTCGGCCAGCACGTTCATGAGCGCCGCGCGCGCCGAACCCAGATTGTTCTTGTCTAGATTGATGCGCGCGCTCTGCAGACTCGCGGCAACGCGCGAACGGACTTCGTCGCTGCGACGCTGGGCCACCGTCGCCTCGCGTATGCGTCGCGCGGTGTCGGCATCGACGCGACTCGTCGTGCGCGATTTCTGCGTCGCCATACGCGCAGGCTGCGGGGGCGTGCTGACGCTGGGTGCGCTTGCATACGCCGTCGTGGATGAGGGCGCATTGGCCATGCCCGTCTCGCTCGCCGTATTGGGCGTGTTCGCGATGGTGGGCGCCGGCGCTTGTGCCGTGTCCGGTTGCGTCGGCGCGGCCTGCACGTTCGTGTTCGGCTGCATCTGCGGGACAGGTTGCGCAGACGTGCTGCCTTGATTCGCGAGGCCGGCTTGATATCCCGGGTTTCCTTGATAGGTCTGATTCGCCTGATTCGCCTGATTCGCCTGATTCGCCTGGTACGCCTGATCGACCTGTGCGCCGCCGTTGCCGGCGCCTTGCCCCGAATCGGCCACGGCACCGCTTGCCACTTGCGGCGGCAGATCGGGCGAATCGCTCTTGCGCGTGAAAAATGCGTGCGCGGTGAAAAGCAGCGCCGCGGCGACGAGCACAGGTATGGCGTAGTGGCTGACCTTTGCGTGCCAGCGCGTGTCGACCCAGCGCCTTGGCTCCGTATCGCCGAAATAGTCCCGATGCTCGAGTCCGCCTGCACCGGATCCGCTGCCGTAGAGCGCAAAGCGCCCGCCGCTCTCGTCGAGTGGCGGGCGCCATGTCGGCTCTGCTGGACCGCGGGCGCCAGACGACGCAGGCGACGCCGGGCCGCGTGCACCGGCCGCGGCACGCGCGTCGTGAGGCGCGCGCGTATCAGTATCGGACTGATGGCCGAGCTGATTCGCGCCGCAATGAGGGCAGAACGCAAACGGTGACGCCAACTTGGCATTGCAATGTGCGCACCGCAGCGGAACGTATTGATCCGAGCCGATTTCGCGAGGCATGGGCAGTCTTGCTGGTTCCAGAGAGACGTCGAAAAACTGATCCGACCCGTTGTCAGGTGGAGCGGCGTTGCGCCGGAGCGGCCATGGCGAAAGGACGAGAACGAATATGAAAGACGCCTGGCCGGGCGCAATTGCCACATGCAATATGAGCCAGTTTGCGCTGAAGATCAATCGCGAACCTGGAACAAAACGTGACGGCCGGCCTTGTGTGCGAAGCCGCACAGACGCATGTTGCGGCACACGCGCGATATTGCGTGCGCCGCATGCACCGAACCTACGATTCGCGCGCGCCGTCGATCTGAATGCCGAGTTCGGCCGCCATCTGTGCGACCACAGTCTGCAATCGCGCCAGTTCGCTCGCCATATGCCTGTGTTCCGCCTTCAGCGTTTCGAACTCGGTGCGTGAGACGCTATCCTCGCCGCCGGCCGCCGCTTGCGGCATGTCCTGGCTCACCTCTCCGCACAGCAGATGCGCCCAGCGGTTCTCGCGCTCGCCTGGCGTGCGTGCGAGCTTCACCACACGCGGCGGCTGGCCTGCTGCGAGTTCGTCGAGAAACGCTTCGACAGACGACGTATCCGCGAAACCATGCAGCCGTGCCGAATTCAACCGCAACTCGGCTGCGGTCTGCGGTCCGCGCAATATCAACGTGGCGAGCAACGCTACGCTCTGGCTCGATACGCCAAGCGCGCGATTCATGTTGTGCTCGAAGCGCGGCACGCGGCTGCCGCTGCTTTCGAACACGAGGCTCGGGTGCTTCAGGCTTTCGATCGCTTCCAGCACCTCGGCCTCGGTCGCGTTCATCACGGGCGAGCGCGCGGTCTTCTGGTTGCAGCCCGACGTGAGCGCGTTGAGCGAAAGCGGATAGGTGTCGGGCACCGTGTGCTGCTTTTCCACCAGCACGCCCAACACGCGTGCTTCGAGTGGCGTGAGTTGACGGCTGGACGGACGTTCGATGGATTCGTTGCTCGTGTTCATGGATGACGGTAAGGCTTGACGCCAAAAGCAGCAGCGCGCGGTGAAGACCCGACGACAGAGTTCGTCCGCGCGCGGTGCCTCACGGAATCAGCCACAACGCCGCGGCATAGATCACGAGCGAAACGGCAAACGTGACCGCCGTGTAGCCCATCACGCGCTGGATGCGAATGCCCGCAATCGCGACCACGGGCACCGCCCAGAACGGCTGCAGCATGTTCGAAACGTTCTCTGCCATCGCCACGCCCATCGCCGTGTGCGCGACGCTCGCATGCAGCGCCAGCGCGGCGGGCAGCACGAACGGGCCTTGCACGGCCCAGTGTCCGCCTGCACTCGGGATGAGCAGCGTAATGATAAGCGAGCTGAGGTAGCTCCAGAGCGCGAGCGTCGCGGGCGTCGCAACCGCCACGAAGGTTTTCGCGATCGCGGGTGCGAGCCCCGTGCCCGTCATGATGCCCATGATGCCGCCATAGACCGGATACTGAAGCAGCATGGATCCCGTCTGACGCGCGGCGCGGCGAATCGCGTCCGCATAGGCAATGGGCGTGCGTTGCAGCGCGAGACCCGCGAGCAGGAAGATCAGGATCGTCGTGTTGATGTCGAGTTCGAAGCCCTTCGCATGCCACGTCATCGCGAGGTAGCCGATGCCGAGTGCGAGCAGCAGCAGCGTGCCGAGCATCGAGCGCTCCATGCGCGCCGCCACCGACGATGTGCCCGCGGCACGCGCGTGCGGGTCGCCATTATCGTCGGCGGCATTCGCGCCGGCCTCGCGCGACTCGCTGAACGCAACCACGTGCTCCGCCTTCGGATGCATGCGGATGAAGATCGCTGTCATCACGACGACCACGAGCACCGTCGGGACGAACACGAACGGCGCGAAGACGGTATCGGTGAGCGGCACGACATGTCCGGTCGCTTTCTCCACGAGGTTGAGCGCATTGCCGTGCGATGCCTGCGACAACGCAATGGAGCTCGACAGCCCGCTGTTGCACACGGACCATGCCGAGTAGCTGCCGGCCACGAGCCACGCGAAATCCACCTTCACGCGACGCGCGATTTCGCGCGACAGCAACGCGCCCACGATGAGCCCGAGCCCCCAGTTGAGCCACGCCGCCACGCCAACCACCGGAAACACGAGCAGCGCCGCCCGCGTGGGCGACGTGACCCGCGACGCGAGCGCACGCAAGCCACGCTGCACGATGGGCGCATCCGCGATGGCGTAGCCCGTCGCGAGAATCAGGATCATCTGCAGCGCAAAGCCGAGAATGTGGAACGTGCCGTCATACCAGGAGGTCAGGATGACGGGCAGCGTGCCGTGCGGCGCGAGCAACGCGGCAAGCACGATCACGACGAAGGTGAGGCCGAGCGAAAGGACGAACGGGTCGGGCATGACCTGCTCGAATACATAAACGAGGCCTGCCACAACGCCGCGGCCGCGCGGTTTTTCCGGCCGGTTCTCTGTTACGCCCGGGATTCCCGTTGTGCTGGCGGGATGAACGACGCCCGCCATGCCGGCGTGCGAGCCGGTATCTGTCTTCTCCATGACTTCGATCCGTGTGGTTATGTGGTGCTGAAGGGGTACTGAAAAGCTCGTTCGGTGCCTCGAAGCGACGATGTGCAAATGTTCTAATTGCGAACGATGCGTCCACTGAACGAACCCCGGAGCATACTCGTCTCATCGGAAATTTGCGCGCAGCCATGCAGACGGCATGGCTTTCAATATGCCCACAGCCGCGTTGCGATTTGCTGGAACGAAGCGCAACGCGTGCGCGCCTGGCACCACGCGCAAGGCCGTCCACGCGCGCGAGCACGCGCCTGCGCCGCCGCAGACGCTGGGCTAGAATCGCCTCAGGCTTCGCCCCCTTCTTGTTTCGCGCTTGCATGCCGAGCGCACCCCTCGCCGATATCGCGCTGAAGCCCGCATTCGCTGCTGACTCACCGACACGGCGGTTTCAGTTCCCCCACACCGGCTCACAACGGCGCACGTCGTGGTTCGGCCGGCACTCACCGGAAAAGGAGATGGCAGATGAGACAATCAATGAGGCAATCAGTGTGGCAGCGCGCGGCCGCGACCGTGGCGGGCCTCGCCTGCGCGACCGCCATGGCGGCGGCTCACGCGGCTCCCGTGTCGCTCACGGTGCCGCTCACAGGCGACCAGCAGGTGCCGCCTGTGCAGACCTCGGGCAACGGCAGCGCGGCGCTGACGTACGACGCGGATACACACGTCGTGACGTGGAAAGTGACGTACAGCGGTCTTTCGAGCGACGCCACTATGGCGCACTTCCACGCGCCCGCCGCGGCCGGCAAGAATGCGCCGCCCGTCATCTGGCTCACGAAAAAAGGCTCAACGGCGATATCGAGTCCCATCAGCGGCGAGGCCACGTTGACACCTGAGCAGGCCAGGCAATTCCTCGCAGGCGACATGTACATCAACGTGCACACGAAGGATCACCCTTCGGGGGAAATTCGCGGCCAGGTGCTGCCACCGAAGTGAACCTCGCGCTCAATACCCCGCGATAGCACGCAAAGACGGCAGCCCGGCTTCGGCCGGGCATGATCACGTGCCCTGTTCTCTCGTGCAGTTCGCCGCGGGCTACCCGGCGCTCCCCCTTCTCTTTGGCCGAATACCGCACCGTCAGGCGTTTCACATCCAGCGCGCGAACGACGTCCATGTTCCTGTTGAACACCGGGCCGGCCGATTCGTCGAATACCCCCGCTTATAGCGCGTCATGACGCGCCATAAGGTGCCATAAGGTGCCATAAGGTGCCTTAAGGTGTTATAAGGCGCTGCCCATGCGCCGCCCCTCTGCCCGCGCCGCGCATTTCGCCTCTCCCGCTCACGCTTGATACACGTCAACACCGCGCCTTGGCCGGCACGTCATTCTGCATTGGCCAATGAGCGGTCCATGCGTTGGGCGGGATATCTGACGCGAGGCGCGACTCCATCGCGTAACGGTGCCCCGCCTTTTCCTTCGCAGCCGCGAACGCATGTCTGGAGGTCTCTATGTCGAACATCTCTGCCCGCGTACTCGCCGCGCTGCTTCTGTCATGCGTGTTCGCGAACACCTACGCCCTGGCGCAAACGGCACAAGCGGTGCCAGCGGTGCCAGCAGTACCCACGCCGGTCGAGCGTAACGGCGTGACGTACATCACGGGAGGCATCGGCGAGGACGAAGTCCGCGCGTTCCGCGAAGTCGCGCCGAAGTACAACCTGCGCGTCACGCTCGCGTCGAAGGCTGGCCACTATCTTTCCGACATCAACGTGAGCATTGCTTCCGGCAAACGGGTGGTACTCGCCGTACACACGGAAGGCCCCTTTCTGTTCGCCCGCGTGCCGCCGGGAAGCTATCGGATCACGGCGCGTGACCGGCACGTAACGATCACGAAACAGGTGGTGGTGCCACGCCAGGGCGGCATCGACGTGCACTTTTACTGGGACGACCCCGACCGCCACGACGTCATGCTGATTTGCCAGCGCTGCCCGACACCGGCACCGAAGTGATCGTCGCACCGTTGCGGATTCGTCCTGTGGATGTTGCGGATTAGATAGTCATGCCAACCATTTTGGCCGTGCCGTCGTGCTCACGTGAGTGCACCGGCGCGCGGTCGTGAATTACCGAAGGAGGCTGGTGATGGAAATGAAGCTTCGTTATGCGTCAGTTGCGTTGATCGCACTTTCGGTGGCGGCCTGCACGCAGCCGCCCACCAAAGAGCAAGGCGGCATGCTGATCGGTGGAGCATTGGGCGGCGTGCTCGGCTCGCAAGTTGGCGGAGGAACCGGCAAGACCGTCGCGACCATCGTCGGCGTGCTGGCGGGCGCCGCGGTTGGCGGTGCCGTGGGACGGTCGATGGACGAAACCGACCGGCTCAAAACGGCGCAGACACTCGAAGGCGTTCGGACCGGAGTCCCCTCTACCTGGCGCAATCCGGACACCGGCAATCAATACACGGTCGTGCCCACGCGCACGTTCGATGCATCGACCGGGCCATGCCGGGAATTCACGGTTGATTCGGTCGTAGGCGGCAAACGCGACAAGGTTTATGGAACAGCGTGCCGTCAGTCCGATGGCAGCTGGCGGGTGACCCAATAGGCAACGCGCTAGAGCACGCTCGCGAGTAGCGTCACCCCGCCCGCGGCGACAGCCAGCAGAACGATGGCGAGCCAGAGCGGTGCGCGCCGCGGCTCGCGAACATGCGCGGGCAATGACTTGTGCCCGTCGAGCATGGGGCGCACGAGATTCTGTCCCCACACGAAGGCATAGAGCGCGACGGCGCAGACGTGCAGTGCAATGGCCACAGCAAGCGCGTCCCACAATATCGAATGCAGGGCCGTGATAGTGTTGGAGACAACGGCCGGCACGACTTCGGAGAGCGGGCCTTCGTCGGCGACATCGTTGTAGACGTAGAGCCCCGTCAACGTCTCGGCGGCCAGCAGCGCGAGCAGCAGCAACACCATCCAGCCGCCCGCGGGGTTGTGGCCCGCCTGCACATCGGGCTCGCGGCGCACTACTGCACGCAGATGCCGGAGCGCCGCGGCGGGCGCCGCCACGAAGCTGGTGAACCGCGCGGTCTGGCTTCCCAGAAGGCCCCACAGCAGGCGAAACACCACCAGTACGAGCAGCGCCTCGCCGATGCGCACGTGCCAGTCGATCCAGTTGAGGCGGACGGTCACGTAGGCCGCCGCCACGAGCGCCACTGTCAACCAGTGAAAGAGACGGACGGGCCAGTCCCAGATCAATACGGTGCGGGACGAAGACGCCGCAGCAGGCGAGGCAGCCGACGCATCACCATGGTCAGGCGCCATGCGGGGCTCCGTGCGGAACACGCTGCGTCGCGAAATCGCTTCGCGCCCCGGGGTTCGCCGCACAGTTCGCCACGCCGTTCGCCACCCGCGACGGCACGCGGCACCCGCATGGGACATGGCGCCCCAACGCCGGCACGCACGCGCTTCGTTGCGCGCCGGAGGTCATTGCGCCGCGGTGCTCGGAGCCGCGGCCGGCTGCTCAGCTTCAGAAGGCGGCTGTTGCGCGGCCGGTTGTTCCGCCGTTGCCGGCTCCTCCGGCTCCTCTTTGGCAGCCGCTTGCTGTGCCGGGCCGTGATTCTGCCCCTGCCTTTGCTTCTGCCGCTCGAGCGCCCGCGTGGCGCGCGTGACGTGCGAGGCTTCCACGCCCGGCCCCGGCGAGGCCGTACCGTCCAGCTCGTAGCGCGGCCCGCCCACGGCCACGTGCTCGTGATAGCGCGGATGATTCACGTGCAGCTTCAGCACGAGTGAAATGAGGGCCTTGTCGAGTTCGGGATGTTGGGCGCAGAGATCGTCGAGCACGCCGATCTTGAGCGGGAGCCAGTCGCGAAACGCAGGATGCTGCTCCCCGAAGCGCTTGCGCACGGCCCGCAATTGCTGATCCCGCTCGATACGCGCAGCCAGCACCGGGTCTGCGGGACGCCGGGGCGCGCCGCGATCCTTCGGTTTCTGTCCCCGCGAGCCCGGCGCCGGGTTCGGATTCGGACCGCGCGGCCCTTTGGCGGCGCTGTCGGGCTTCGGGCCGCCCCGCCGCGGATGCGGCGGCTTGCCGGGCTGGCCCGCCCGCCCCTGTGGCCCGCCCGATCGCGCGTTCTGCGCGTTGGGCTTTTTCGTATCGGCTGGCCTCGGCTGGCGAGGCGCTTCGGCCGCAGCGTGTGTGGCCTGCCCCTCGTCCTGCCGTTCGGGGTTCGACGCGAGCGCCTTCTTGATTTCCTGCAGGCCTTCGCGAAAGCTCAGTGCGCGGCGCGGTTGGGTTGCGGTTTTCACGAAATCTCTCTGATCCAATAATCGCCGATATGATAACCAATCGCGTGCGTTGCTCGCTGACGCGCGTATTGCCCGTTTCGGCAAGCCGCGCCGCGTTCGCGAATACCCGAGCCCCATGGAGGCAAACGGAACGTATGGCAACCGGCACGGCAGACGATACTCCGCCCCTCGGCGAACGCCGCGTCCCATGGGTTCCGCGCCCGGACGAACCCGACGGCAGGCCTCACCGCACTTTCGCCTTCAGCGCCGACGGCGCGCATTTCCTGCTCGATGGCGAGCCATTCCAGATTCGCAGCGGCGAATTGCACCCGGCACGCATTCCCGTCGAATATTGGCAGCACCGCATTCGCATGGTCCGCGCGATGGGAATGAACTGTATCGCGCTTTACGTGATGTGGAATTATCACGAGACACAGCCCGGCGTGTTCGATTTCGAAACCGGTAATCGCGACATCGAAGCGTTCATTCGACTGTGTCAGCGCGAGCGCATGTGGGTGCTGCTGCGCCCCGGCCCATATGTCTGCGCCGAGTGGGACCTGGGCGGTCTGCCGTGGTGGCTCCTGCGCTACCCCGACATCGTGCTGAGAACCGGGTCGGCTGGTGACGCGCGCTACATGGCTGCCGTGGCACGCTACGTCGCCGAACTGGCCGCGCGCGTGAAGCCGCTCATGATGGCGGCGGGCGGGCCCATCCTCATGGTCCAGATCGAGAACGAGTTCGGCTCTTACGCGCACAACCCGCCGTACCTCGAAGAAATCCGCGCGCTCTGGCTGCAAGGCGAAATCACGGGTCCGTTCTATACCGAAGACGGCCTGATGCAACTCCAGCAAAATCGCAGCCACGTAGAGGGCGGCGCCATCGCGCTCAGCAACGGCGACGCGGCGCAGATCGCGGCGGCACGCGCGGCGTTTCCCGGCGTGCCTGTCATGGCCGGCGAGGTGTATCCCGGCTGGCTCACGCACTGGGGCGACGCGGCATTCCAGGGCACGGCTGTCGATATCGGCGAGAAGCTCGACGCATTCATGCGCGAGCGGCTCTCGTTCAACCTCTACGTGATCCACGGCGGCACCAGCTTCGCCTTCTACGCCGGCGCCAATATCGACGACCGCACGGGCGCCTACCAGCCCGACATCACGAGCTACGACTACGCGGCACCTATCAACGAGCAAGGCGCGGCCACGCCGAAGTACGCGAAGTATCGCGAGATCATCGCGCGCTACCTGCCCTCGCCGTTACCCGAGGTGCCGCCGCCGCTTCCCGCGATCGAGCGGCTGGGCCGCGCCGCGCTGATGCCCGCGGCCTGCGCGTCGATCTGGGACAACCTGCCCGAGGCATTGCCTGCAGGCGACACCATCGATCCGCAGCCGTTCGAGATGGATGGCCAGGCGTTCGGCTTCGCGCTCTATCGCACGACGTTGCCCGCCGAAGCGATGCAGGCGGATAGCCGGCTGGAAACCAGCGGCGTCCACGATTACGCCACCGTATTCGTGGACGGCGAGTATGTGGGCGGCATCTCGCGAGCCCGCATGCCCGCGCACTCCGCGAAGCGATACGGCGTGGTGAACGAGACAGACGCCCCGCTTATGCTGCCGGCGACCGCGGGTACGCAAAACGCCACGCGGCAGGCGCAGCGCTCATCGACGCAGCTCGACATCCTCGTGGAAGGCATGGGCCGCGTGAACTACGGTCACGCGATGGTGGATCGCAAGGGGATGCCCGGGCCCGTCACGCTTCGGTATGCCAACGGTAAGGGCGAAACCCTGAGAGGCTGGGAGGTCTTTCTGTTGCCCATGGACGATGCGTTCATCGCGGCCTTGCGTCCCGTCTGCACCCATCCCCACCGGCCTGGAGTGTTCTTCAAGGCGACGTTGATGCTCGACGAGATCGGCGACACGTATCTCGACATGCGTCACTGGACCAAGGGCGTGGTGTGGGTCAACGGACACAACCTGGGCCGCTATTGGCATATCGGACCGCAAACGCGGCTCTATTGTCCGGCCCCGTGGCTCGTGCGCGGCGCAAACAACGTGCTGATCTTCGATATTCATCAGACAGAGGCGAGGCCGGTCGATCTTGTGCGCACGCTTTCTTAGCACGCTTTCGTAGCGCAACTTGCTGCGCCTTACAGCACGTCTACCGGGCGACGAACTCGACTGTCAGCACCTCGAAAGGCTCGAGCTCGAACGCGAGCGGGCGGGCGGCATCGACGATGGCCGCCATCGATCGTGTGTGGGAACAGCCCCATGGTGGCTCGTGCAGTTCGAAACGCGTTGCGGCGTCGTCGGGCAAGGCCAACGCTTCGCGCAGATCCAGCACGAAGCGCTGCATACGGCGATCAGGATTGCGTAGCGTCACGACAGCGCGCTGCGGGGACCACGCCGCCCAGCCATAGACTTCGAGCGCGTCGGGCACACCGCCAATCCAGTGCGAATCGCGCAAGACCTCTGCATTGCCGCGCGCCCATCGGGCGGCTTGCGCGAGCACGTCCCAGTCGCGCTCCGCAAGCAGCGACGGCGTGAGGTAAAGCTCCTGTAATTGCGTGCCGCTCGCGAAAAACGAGCGCACCTCGTGCACGAATGCCTCGCCCTGCGGGGCATCGAGCCCTCTGCAATGCTGCGCGCAGATGATCCCGTGCAACATCAGCGAGTTGAGCGGAAAGAGCGGACTGCGCACCACGACGTGGTGATAGGTCTGCGCGTCCCGATACGTGATCCAGCGCTCCCGGTCGCAGCCTTCGCCCGCGAAGCCGTGGTCCGCGCCGTCGCGCCAGATGGTGTCGGCGAAGCGCAACCAGAACGGCGAGGGATGCGTGCCGGTGGTCAGATTGATGAAGGTCTCGGGCTTCGCCGCGCGAATGTCTTCGATCAAATGAATCGCCGCGTCCCAGTCGCTGTCGAAGCGGCTGCCCGGCACGACGCGGTCCGCATTGCCCGTGCCGTCGAACTTGAAGTGATTGACGCCATGCTCGCCGAGCAGCGCCATCGCTACCGCGTAGAAACGCGCGTAGTAATTCGGCCCCGAAAGCGCAAAGCCATGATCGACCACCTCGTACCCGCTCGCGGCGCCCCGCTCCACGCGAGCATCGCGCGGCGCGCAGTAGCCGCCCCAGGGCGAGAGCCACACGCCAGGCGCCGCACCGAAGCGCGCGGCGGCATCACGTAGCGGCACGAAACCTTGCGGAAAATCGCGGCTGAAATGCCAGCTACCGCTCAGGTCATCCCAGCCGTCGTCGAACATGAAGGAATCGATGTGGACGCCGCGCTTCGCATGCAGTTCGCGCCCCACCGTTTCAATCCGCTCTACCGCCTGCCCTGCCGTGTACGGCGTCAGGTAGCCGATGTCGTACCAGCTGTTGTAGTGGAGAAACGGACGGGACGGATACGCCCGCTCGCGTTCGACGTACGTCGCGAAATCACGTCGCATCTGCCCGCGGCGCGCCACGCCGGCAACGGCGCTGTACTCGACGGTCTTGCTCTTGCCGAACGGCAGCGCACGCGAAACCGTGAGCATCACCGCGCCGTTGCGCACGCGATTTTGCGCGCGCGGCAGTTCGATGCCGAGATAGACGTCACCGGCAATGACGGGCACGCCGTCGAGCCCCTCGCCGGCCTCAGCAGTATCGATGCCATCGATGGCATCGACGCACAGCATGGCGACGTTCGCCACGTGCTCGTCCTGCTTCTCCGCCGTCAGCCACACGCGTTCGCGCAGATACGGTGAACCCTCGCGTTGCTCGATACACCAGCGAATGAGAAAGCGTGCCGCGTCATCGGTGAAAGAAGCGACGATGCATTTGCCGGCGATTCGCGTGGCGAGGCACGAGGCCGATGCATCCGCTTCAAGCGCCTCTTCGTGCGGCGGCGCGAGCAGCGTGAGGTCTCGCATGTCGAGCACGCGACCATCGGCGAGCGTGAGCGCGAACGGCGTGCTCACGGACAGCGTGCGTGCATGCAAGCGGTCGGTGAGCACGAAGTCGCATAAGCGCCTACCCGTCACACGCCAGCCCATCGCAATCGCGGCGTTGCCGAACGTCTGCCGCTCGCCCTCGGCTTGAAACGCCGGCGTGCCAGCCCATGAAGACGACGGGGACGAGGTGGCGTTCGGTGGCATGGCGTAAGCGTCCTCCAGGGCATTGAGGCGTGGCGTAAGACCGCCTGCCGATGATATCGCCCAAGGCCGCCTGAAGTGAGGCTTGCAGCGGATCGCCGGGGTAAATCGTGCGATCCGTGTGCCTCATGCCATCAATGCCGCGTCCGACTCACCTCGCCGCCTTGCCCCTGCGACGGCGTCACCGCGCAGTAAGCCGGTTGCGCAGCCTGTGCGCCAGGCGCGATCGCGCAGTAAGCGGGTTTCGCTCCCACGCTCGGGGTCACCGCACAGTAAGCGGGTTTCGCCTCCACGTCTGGCGTCACCGCGCAATACGCTGCCTGCGCCTCGGCGCCCGGCGCAATCGCACAGTACGCCGGTTGTGCCTGGGCACCCGGTGTCACCGCGCAATACGCGGCAGCCTGCGCCTGTGCCCCAGCGCCAAACGTGCGCTCCATCAGCGCGCCGGTAGCGGACGCGAGTTCGAACAGGCGCGCCTCATCGTCCGCGCCATCGATTCCCACATACGGGTTGTGATGCAGCACGAACCCGAAGATGCGCTCGCAGTCGTCGGCATAGCGCCTCGTGTCCAGAATGTGCGCGTGCCAGAACTGATCCACTTCCTCGTTCGGCACGATCGCCGTGCCCGGGTACTGCGCCGCGAGCTTCAGGAACTGTCGGTAGCCCGCCTCGGCACGCGCCACCGTTTCGGGCGTCCACTGCCCGTCGCGCCGGTGCAGCAGCTTTGCTTTCATCCGCGCGAAGTCGAGTGCATCGATCGCGAGCCACATCCGTGCTACGTCTGTCTCTTGCTCATGCATGGTCCCACTCCTTTCGTCAGTAAGACGCGCCTCGGTTTTCGCTTCAGGCGCGCCGGGATTGCAGCGGCCGCACCTCGGCGCGGTCGCGATCCTGCCAGCGTTTGAGGAACAACGTCATTTCGCTCGCGGGAATGGGGCGGCTGTAGAAGTAGCCCTGCACTTCATCGCAGCCTTCCTTGCGCAGGAATTCGACGTGCGCCTCGGTCTCCACGCCTTCGGCCACCACCTCGAGGCCAAGGCCGTGACCAAGCGCGATTACCGCGCTCGTGATCTGCGCGTCGCTCCTGCTTGCGGGTATGTCGTGAATGAACGAGCGGTCGATCTTGACCGTATCGATCGGAAAGCGGTTCAGGTAGGCCAGCGACGAGTAGCCGGTGCCGAAGTCGTCGATAGAGAGGCGCACGCCGGTGCGCTTGAGGTTGGAGAGCCACGCCGCGGCCTGCTCCGCGTGGCGCATCACCATGCTTTCGGTGAGTTCGAGTTCGAGCATTTCGCCCGGCAATTGCGCGTCTGAAAGCGCCGCCATGATCTCGCGATGCAGTTCCTTGTCCGCGAACTGGCGCGCCGAGAGGTTGACCGCGACGCGTACCGGCGCGAGGCCGCTGGCGAGCCACGTGGCGTTCTGCCGGCATGCTTCGCGCAGCACCCACGCGCCGATCTGCACGATCGCGCCCGTCTGCTCAGCGAGCGGAATGAAGGCCATCGGCGCCACGAGCCCGAGCGTGGGATGACGCCAGCGCACGAGCGCCTCAACGCCCGTGCAGCGGTCGGTGCGCAACGAAATGCGCGGCTGGTAATAAAGCACGAGTTCGCCGTTTTCCACCGCGCGGCGCAGGTGCGATTCCATTTCGATGCGTTGCTGCAAAGACGTGCTCATCTGTCGCGCGTACAGCTGCCAGGTGTTGCGGCCCTGCTCTTTCGCGCCGTACATGGCAATGTCGGCGTGCTTGAGCAGCGTTTGCACATCGTCGCCGTCGCCCGGATACGAAGCGATGCCGATACTTGCTGTCACCGCGAGTTGCCGTCCGCTCACGGCGAAGGGCCGTTCGAGCGTGGCGTGAATGGCATCGACCGTGCACCGGATGTCGAACGGTGTGCCGGGCGGCTCTTCCACCAGCATGACGAACTCGTCGCCGCCCAGGCGCGCGATGTCGCCAGGTGCGGCGACCTGCCCGCGCAGACGCTCGGCCACCGCACGCAACAGCAGGTCGCCGGCGTTGTGGCCGAGCAGATCGTTGACGTCCTTGAACTCGTCGAGGTCGATGAACAGCACGTGAAAAGCGGTCCCGTCGTGACGGGCACGCGCGAGCACTTCTTCCAGGCGCTCGCGGAACATCAGGCGGTTCGGCAGCCCGGTGAGGACATCATGCGTGGCGAGAAAACGCAGCGTGTCTTCGGCCTGGCGGCGCTGCAGGAAATGGCTCGTCTGGATCACCACGGAAGCCGCCATGGTCAGCGCATTCGACTCGGCGGGCCGCCGTTCGCGCGCATAGAATTCCGCCACGCCAAGCATGGTGGTGCCCGCGCGGATGCCGAAGGCGAACACCGTCGTCATGCCGCCGGCGGCGAGCCACGCCGCATGCGGCAGCCGCGAAAGCGCCTTCCTGCCGGAGCGCCAGCACGGCTGTCCGCCCTCCCAGGCGCTTTGCCACCGCAAGCCCGCGGGACGCGACAACAGCCACTGCCCGGCTTGCGCCTCGCGTACATGCAAAGCGACTGAAAGCGCGTGCGTTTGCCCCGAGGTGTCCGGCCAGAACGCAGCAGCGTCCCACTCCATGCCCTCGGCCAGGGTATCGACGATCTGCTGGATGATCACGGCTTCACTCGCGGCGGTGGCGAGCATCAACGAAATCGCGTGCTCCAGTTGCCGCGCGCGCTCGGCGAGCTTGCGCGGCGTGATTTCGAGCGCGGTGCCGCGCAGCGCGCGCCGTTCCTGCACCCCGCAAGGCCGGCCGATCAGTTGCAGCCAGCCACGCCGGCCGCGCACGGACCGGTAGCGGCATTCGAGTTCGAACGGCTCGCCCGTGCGCAGCGTTTTTCTCGCATGCACGACGAGTGCGGCGCGATCGTGCGGGTCGATTGCCGCGAGCAGATCGTCGACGCCCGCGCTGCCGCCGCGCCAACCGATGAGACGCGCCATTTCGGTGGACAGATGAACGGCCGCGCCGTCGGCATCGACGCGCCAGTCGCCAAGATGGGCGATGCGCTGCGCCTCGGCGCGCGCCATTTCGCTCTCGCGCAGCGTGCCCGTGATGCGTTCGGCGAGTCTCACGGCACGCACGCGCGACGTGGCGAGCGAATACGCGAGACCAGCCAGCAGCAGACTGATGACAACGCCCGCCAGCGCAGCAAACCGCGGCAGCATCCACTGCGTGCCGGCGAGCGCGACGGGATCGGCCGTGACGACGAGCAGCCAGCGGCGGCCGCCAAAAGGTTGCACGACGCTCGTGGACCATTCGTGGTCGATTGCGTCCGGGTTCACACCCGGAATCGGGTTCGTTGCTGAAACCGTCGCGGCGGAAGCGCCAGCACTCGTCTCGCCGCGCGCACCTGCATTGGCGCTGTCGAACAGCAGCGTGGCGCTGGACGGCAGCACGGCAGGTTCGTCGAGCCGGCCCGCTTCATAGATGCGCAGACGTATGGCCGCCGACGTGTTGGCCGCCAGCAACCCCGCCATCAGATCGTTGAGCCGGATGCCGGCGCCCACGGAGCCGATGTAGGCGCGCCGCCGCTCGGGCACGGTGTCGTGCGGCATGCCGCGGCGGTACACGGGCAAACGCAATGCAATGCCGATGTGCGGATGCGTACTCTGCGCGAAGATCAGACGCCCACTGCTGACGGGCTCCCCGGTATCACGCCCCCGCGCCAACGCCGCGAGCCGCCCCGGTTCGACGCCGAGATCGAGCCCCACCGACGGCAGATTGGCCTGCAGCGGCTCGACATAGGTCAGCACGAAATACGCGGGACGCCGCCCTGGCGGACGAATCGCAAAATCCATATGAGCTGCGCGCAGCATGGGGTCGATCCGCTGCCCGGCGATGAACTCCGCTGCATCTTCGTCGGGAACGTAGGCGGCGTAATTGAGCGTCTGAAAACCGGGGTAGCGGTCCGGCAAATTCAGGCCGTTGACGAAATCACGAAATTCAGTGCGTGAAATATCGTCACTTGCGCTAAATAGGGCCTGCATCGTAACGAGCACGTCGGAATACAGGCGAACACGCGTACTGATTTTCTGCTGGATATCCGCGGTGTCGGCACTGAAACGCAAATGCGCCTCCCGCTGAATCAGATCGACGCTGATCAGATAAACCACTGCTGTAATGCCAAGGCCGGCGAGCAGCATCCCGATGGAAAGACCCACCGCACCGGCTCGTTGAAGCGGACTAAAGTAACGACCCCATAATTCGCGCACATCGGCTCCCGCTCTTTCAGCACGAACGGTCGCTTCGCGGCGCGAAGCTGCTTTTCCGCAAGGCGCTTGCGCGGCCATGCGGGAATAGCGCTGAAACAACCGTATGAAATACCGGCGGAAATGCCTGGATGAGGGTGTGTGCGTATCAGAAGCTGACCGCGGTCCGTCTTTCTACTTTCTATTCAGCACGACGCGGCGCGGGCGGATAAAACTCCTGGAGTTCATGAAGCCCGCGGTCACGAAGCGTAACGGAAAATCATCGATTTACCACTTATCGAGAACCCGTATCAAGAAACGCTTAAAGCGGCCGTAAGGCGAGCGCCCTTTCGTTGGAGGGAGTTTATAACGCGCAGAAGACCCAGCATCATTTGATGTAAATCAGAAAACACGGGTTCTATGCGTTATGCCATGCAATGTCGATTATCCCCTGCGCCGCGTATGGTTTATTCGCATCATTCTTTTTAAGCAGTCGTTAAACGCGGCGGGTTTTGCAGCAACATTTCCCGATCGATTCGAACCCCGATTATGGACAGCCCCTCGGCCGTATTCAACGCATGGCTCATAGGGTCCGGCCTTGCTTCAGCTGCTCCAATGCAAGATGTTGCAGCAACATGATGGTCTTGCCGTCTACGATGCGGCCCCGCTCCACGTGTTCCAGCGCCGTGCGCAGCGGCATTTCCAGCACCTCCACGTCCTCGCCTTCGTGTTCAAGGCCGCCGCCTTCGCTCACGCGCATCGAGGCGTCGTACTCGCCCACGTAGAAGTGCAGCTTTTCCGTCACGGAGCCGGGGCTCATGAACGCTTCAAAAACTTTGCGGATGTTGTGGACGCGGTAGCCGGTCTCTTCTTCCGCCTCGGCGCGAATGCGCTCTTCCGGCGTGGCGCTATCGAGCAGACCCGCCGCCGCCTCGATCAGCATGCCGTCATGGCCGCTCACGAATGCGGGCATCCTGAACTGGCGCGTCAGCACGATATTGCCGGTGGCAGGGTTGTGCAGCAGGATCGTCGCGCCGTTGCCGCGATCGTATGTTTCGCGGCTCTGGCGCTGCCATCTACCGTCGCGGCGAAGGAAGTCGAACGTGATTTTCTTCAGCACGTACCAGTCGTTCGACAACACCGTGGTCTCGACAATGCGAACCCGGTCATTGCCTGCTCTATCGTTCATCGACGTCATGAGTGCCCCCATTCGACAGCGGATGAGTCTCATGGTAACGTGCAGTTTCGTGCAATATCAAGAAATTTCGTGCACTGCATTATTGTGCCGGCACTTTGCTGCACGTCCTTCCGGTTCATCTCATGCTGACGAGTCAACGCAAGAAAGCCATTCTCGACGCGCTCAAACGCGACGGCCAGGTTCTGGCAGGCGAGTTGAGCGCCGCCTTTGGCGTGTCCGAAGACACGGTGCGCCGCGACCTGCGTGAACTGGCCGCTGAAGGGCTGCTCCAGCGTGTGCACGGTGGCGCGCTGCCCGCCTCGCCGGCAACGGCGCCGTTTGCCCAGCGCGAAGAAATGGAGTCCGCCGCCAAGCGCCGTATTGCAAAACGCGCCGTGCAGATGATCGCGCCGCGCCAGGTCGTGATCGTGGACGGCGGCACCACGTCCGCGCTGCTGGTCCGTAGCCTTCCCGCAGACCTGGAAGCGACGGTGGTCACGCACAGCCCCAGCGTGGCCGTGGCGTTGGTGGAGCATCCGTCAGTGGAGGTGATCCTGATCGGCGGGCGGCTCTACAAGCATTCGATCGTGAGCGTAGGCGCCGCCGCGGCCGAAGCGATATCGCAGATACAGGCGGACATTTACTTCATGGGCGTGACCGGCGTTCATCCCACCGCCGGACTCACCACCGGCGACTTCGAAGAGGCGGCGATCAAGCGCGCGCTCGCCGCGCGGGCGGCAGAAACGGTCGTACTCGCGTCCGCGGCGAAGCTCAATGCGGCTTCGCCCTACCGGATTGGCGAAATCGGTCTTGCGCAATCGGTCATTGTCGAGGCCGCTACCGACGCGAAGCTCACCGAGCCGATCGAACAGGCCGGCGTGACGGTGATACGCGCCTGACGTCGTCCGGCAGCAGGGGTCGTGCCTCGCGTCGCGGTTAGAAGAAGCGGCTGAAAAAAACCGCGAGGCAGCAAACACCCGTGCACGGCGGCGTCAAACCCCAGCACGCGCTCAACCCGACGTCTTCAACGTAAGCGTGGCAGCCAGCCCGCCCCCGTCGGAACGATTGCGCAGCGCAAGCGTGGCATCCAGCGCCAACGTGAGCTGCCGCGCAATGGCGAGCCCGAGGCCCGTGCCGCCCGTATGGCGATTGCGCGAGCTTTCCACGCGATAGAACGGCTCGAACACCTGCTCGAGCAGCGCCTCCGGAATACCCGGACCGCGGTCGAGCACCGTGATGCTCACGGCACCCTCCGCGCTCCGCGCCACGTCGATCGAAGCCGAGCCGCCGAATTTCAGCGCGTTATCGACGAGGTTGCCGATAATGCGCCGCAGCGCCTCCGGACGCGCCACGACCGCTACCGGCAAACGTCGTTCGAGCACGACCGCTTGCCCGGCATCCACGTAGTCGCAGACCAGACTGTCGAGCAACGCATCCAGATCGATACGCCGCGCCGTCTCCGTCGCGCCATGCAGCGTGCGCGCGTAGACCACGCCCTCTTTCACGAGGCTCTCCATTTCGAGCAGGTCCTGGCGCATCTTCGCGGCCTGCTCGCTCTCGTCCATCACGTCCACGCGCAGACGCAGGCGCGTGATCGGCGTCTGCAAATCGTGCGAGATAGCGGCAAGAATCTGCATGCGCTCCGCGGTGTACGTGGCGATGCGTTTTTGCATCGCGTTGAACGCGCGCGCCGCGCGCGCCACTTCCGAGGGACCGTCCTCGGGCACGGGCACGGCCTTGAGGTCGGGGCCGAGCGCGTCGGCCGCCTCGGCCAGCTGCGCGAGCGGACGCGCCGCGTGCCGCACGGCAAACCAGCAACCCGCGCCCAGCACCGCGAACTCCAGCACGAGCACTGCCGGCAGCCACTGCGACAGCGGCGTGCCGTACATGGGATGAAGGTCGATGGTCAACGGGCTGCCGTCGCTCAACCGGAGGTGGACCTGCAGGTGTTCGGACTCGCCCGGCAACGCATTGGCGGTGACGTGATACGACTTGCCGATGCCCGCGGTAATGGTCTGCTCGACGCGCGCCGAAAGACGCGCATTCACGGGCGCACCGCTCACGCCCGGGCCCAGCACGAACTGGTAGCTGCGGCGCGCGAGGCGAGGCAGCCATTGCTCGCGTTCTTCGGGCGAAAGA
The DNA here is from genome assembly GCF_029536165.1 of Paraburkholderia sp. SUR17. NCBI lineage: Bacteria > Pseudomonadati > Pseudomonadota > Betaproteobacteria > Burkholderiales > Burkholderiaceae > Paraburkholderia > Paraburkholderia sp. SUR17. The sequence continues at coordinate 1,265,863 of NZ_CP120509.1, read as the reverse complement.
TGGTCGAGCAGCGCGACGGAGCTGGCCACCTCGCGCTCGATGTAACCCATCATCATGTTCGTGGTGGACTCGTCGCGCTCGGTCATGGTGAGCCAGAACGAGAGCCCCTGCGCCAGTGCGAGACCCACGCAGAGAATCAGCGCGACGCGCGCGAACAGCGTGCGAGGCCAGTGCAGCAAGCGGTCGAACATCATGGCGCCCGATCTCATGAGCGCACTTCGACCACGGTCACCGCCGCGGAGAACACGTAGCCTTCGCTGCGCAGTGTCTTGATGTAGCGCGGCTCGCGCGCCTCGTCGCGCAAACGCTGGCGCAGCCGGCTCACGAGCAGGTCGATGGAGCGGTCGAACGCATTGGCCTCGCGGCCCTGCGTGAGATTGAGCAACTGGTCGCGCGTCAGCACGCGCTGCGCATGGTCCAGAAACACGCGCAGCAGACGGTACTCGCCGCCGCTCAGCGCCACCATCGTGCCTTCCGCGTCGAGCAGATGGCGCGCCGTGGTGTCGAGCCGCCAGTCGCCGAACGCGAGCATTTCGGCGGCCTCGGTCACCTGCATGCCTGGCGGCAGCATGCGCGTGCGGCGCAGCACGGAGCGGATGCGCGCGAGCAGTTCGCGCACCGCAAACGGCTTGGGCAGATAGTCGTCGGCGCCCATTTCGAGGCCGATAATCCGGTCCGTTTCCTCGTTGCGCGCGGTCAGCATCAGCACCGGCACCGTACGGAATTTGCCCGCACGCAGTTCGCGGCACAGCGTAAGCCCGTCCTCGCCCGGCATCATGAGATCGAGCACGATCAGATCCGGCACGCCGTATTCGAGCGCGGCGCGCATTTCGCGTCCGTTCGCCGCGAGCGACACGCGCATGGCGTTCTTCTCGAGGTAGGTGCCAACGAGTTCGCGAATGCCGCGGTCGTCGTCCACGATCAGGATGTGGTCGGGCTTTTCGGTCATGGCGTTGTCCTCATGTCCGGCTGTCTGTGTTTTGTTCGCGCTTGCGTTCGCGCGCGGCGCTCTGCATGCTCGGCGCCAGCAGCGAACAGTACACCGGATGCGCAACTTCCGTCGCAAAGCCCCCGGCCACAAAGAGGATCATCGCCATGACGCGTTTCATGCGTCCTCCACGACCGAAAGGCTCGAACCATCGGCGACCGAATATTCGAACGCATACGGATCCACGCCTTCCAGGCACCCCAGATTGACGCGCCAGCGCCGCGGATCGAGCCGCGTCTGATGAAACGGATAAATGCCGCAATGCCGGCAGAAGTAATGCTTCGCGACGCCCGTGTTGAATTCGTAGCGCGTGAGCGCGTCTTCGCCTTGCAGAATCGTCAGCCGATCGGCGTCGAACGGCGGGCTCATCAGCGCGCCCCTGCGGCGGCACAGGCTGCAATTGCAGCGTACCGCCGGCGTAATGGCGGCCCGCACCTCGAATTTCACGGCGCCGCAGTGGCAGGCGCCCTTGTAGAGACGGTCGTTCATGTCGTGCTCCGCGTGGGTGGATAGGTCAATGAGTCAGGCAACGCGTGCTTTATAACGCAACCGCCACGCAAGCACCGGGGCGTTTTGTATCGCACTGTATCTGCGCCCTACACGGACACAAGACATTGCATTCAAGGCCGCCGCGCGACACAAGCGCGATACGCGCAAGCGGTCCAATGGCGCCATGTCATCAACCTGAACGCCGACCATGCACGCCCCACTCGAACCGCTGTTCGCCCTGCTCGCCGGGCTCTTCACCATCGCGTCGCCCTGCGTACTGCCCGTGATGCCCATTCTGCTCGGCACCGCTGTCGAGCGGCCGGCGGGCGCACGGCCGCTCTTCGTGATCGCAGGCTTCGTGCTCAGCTTCGCGTCGTTCGCGCTGTTGCTGGGTGCCGTTTCCAGCACGGTCCACATCGCGCAGCAGGCGTTGCGCGATACCGCTATCGCCTTGCTCGCACTGTTCGGATTCCTGCGGTTGTGGCCTCGCCCGTTCGAATGGCTGATGGCTCGCATGACGTGGCTGCAGAGCGTAGGCAGCACTCACCACGCTGCGAGCGAAGCCGGCAGCAGCAACGCCGGCGGCTTCGTGCTCGGCATGTCGCTCGGTGCGGTATGGACGCCCTGCGCCGGCCCCGTGCTCGCCTCCATTCTGGTGCTGGTCGTGAAGGCTCAGAACCTTCGGTGGTCGGCATTGCTGCTCACGCTCTACGCCGCAGGCGCCGCCATTCCAATGCTCGGCATTCTCTATGGCGGGCAGTACGCGCTGCGCCAGTCGCGAGCGATCGCGGCTCACGCGCAGCGTCTGCAGCAAGTATTCGGCGTGCTCGTGATCCTCACCGCCGCCGCCATCTATTTCCAGTACGACACCCTCGTCGTGGCTTATCTCTCCAGCTTCTTCCCTTCGTTGAAAGGACTCTGACATGCTCAACCGGATCAAAACTCTCACGGCCGCGGCCGTGCTCGCGACCCTTCCCCTGCTCGGCCATGCCGCCGCGGCCGCACCCACCGCGCCCGAATTCACAGGCCTCGACAAATGGCTCAACAGCCCGCCGCTCACGTTGCAGCAGTTGCGCGGCAAGGTCGTGCTGGTGGACTTCTGGACCTACACCTGCATCAACTGCATTCACACGCTGCCCTATGTGAAGCAGTGGAACGAGAAGTACCGCAATCAGGGCCTTGCCGTGATCGGTGTGCACACGCCCGAGTATCCGTTCGAGCGCGACACGGACAACGTGAAGACCGCGATTGCGCGCTTCGGCATCTCGTATCCGGTCGCCCAGGACAACGAGTACGCCACCTGGAACGCCTGGGGCAACCAGTACTGGCCGGCGTTCTATCTGCTCGATCGCAAAGGGCGCATCGTCTATTCGCATTTCGGTGAAGGGAACTACGCGCAGACCGAAGCCGCGATCCAGCACGCGCTGGCGGAAAAGGATTGAGCAGGCGTCCGGGGCACGCAGCCCGGGGCACGCAAGCCCGGGGGGGCATGGCGCCACTTATGACGGCGACGCAAGACTGTTTGTCCATGGCGGGTGTTCGAATTTCGCGGCCATGCGCCTAGATTGAGCACCCATCGGAGCCGCGCTCCGATCAGCTTTTCCGAATCCTCATCATTGGAGAACTCATCATGGCAACGCAGCAAAAAGTGGTCGTCGTGACCGGCGCATCGCAAGGCATCGGCTCGGAAATCGTCAAGGCGTTCCGCCAGCTCGACTATCGCGTGGTCGCAACCGCCCGCTCGATCCAACCCACGAACGATCCCAACCTCGCCGCCGTGCAAGGCGACATCGCCGACCCGCAAACGGCGCGCCGCGTCGTGGCCGAAGCGCTGGCCCGGTTCGGCCGCATCGATACGCTCGTGAACAACGCAGGCGTGTTCGTCGCGAAGCCCTTCACGCAATACACGGCGGAAGATTACGCGTCGGTGATGGGTGTGAACGTGGCCGGCTTCTTTCACATTACGCAGCTCGCCGTGGCGGAAATGGAAAAGCAAGGCAGCGGTCACGTGGTGAGCATCACGACGAGCCTCGTGGACCATGCCGTTCAAGGCGTGCCCTCGGTGCTGGCATCGCTCACGAAGGGCGGCATCAACGCCGCCACGAAGTCGCTCGCCATCGAGTACGCGAAGAAAGGCATTCGCGCCAACGCGGTGTCGCCGGGCATCATCAAGTCGCCGATGCATGCACCCGAAACGCACGAAGCGCTCGGTGCGCTGCACCCGATGGGCCACATGGGCGAGATGCGCGATATCGTCGACGCGGTGCTGTTCCTCGATGCCGCGCCGTTCGTGACGGGCGAGATCCTGCACGTGGACGGCGGCCAGAGCGCAGGCCACTGAGCCTTTTCAGCGCCTTTGCAGCATCACAGCGCGCCGCCGTGCGCGGCGCCTGTGGTTGTCACCTGTAGTTACCTCACCCTGTGGTTGCCGCATTTGTTCCTACACTTCAGGAGCCCGACATGCCCATCGTCACCATCCAGGTTACGCGCGAAGGCACGAAGCCCGGCCGCGAATCCGTCACCGCGGAAGAAAAGGCCCGCCTGATCCACGGCGTGAGTCACCTGCTGCTCGACGTGCTGAACAAGCCGCTCGAATCCACCTTCGTCGTGATCGAGGAAGTCGATACCGCGAACTGGGGCTGGGGCGGTTTGCCCGTGCAAGCGTATCGCAGGCAGCGTGCCGCGCAGCAGCCGTGACGCGTGCCGGTCCGCATCGTGCGCCCCGTCGCTCTCTCGCGTTCGGCCTGATATTCTTGCCCGCACGCACGCCGTGGGAGAGTCGATGCAACGTCAATTCGAAGACCTGCTGCTCGGCAGCATCGAGCTGTTCTGTCTTGCAGCGGAACTGGAGAGCTTCACGTTAGCGGCGACGGCGGCAGGCGTCACGCCTGCCGCCGTGAGCCGGTCGGTGGCGCGGCTGGAGTCGCGCCTCGGCGTGCGGCTCTTCGTGCGCACGACGCGACAGATTCGCCTCACGGACGCGGGACGCCGCTACTTCGAACAATGCCGCGAAGCGCTGGCCCGTCTCGCCGAAGCCGAACGCGAAGTGACGGGCGAGCAGAGCTCGCCTGCCGGCGTGCTGCGCATCAGCATGCCGACGCCTTACGGCCACTACCGCGTGCTACCGCTGCTCGCCGAATTCCGCGCGCGCTTTCCGGGCGTGACCGTGGAAACGCATCTGAGCAACCGCAACATCGATTTCGCCGACGAAGGTTTCGACCTCGCCATTCGCGGCCGCGCGCCCGACGACTCCGGCCTGATCGCCCGCAAGCTCGAAGATGCGGAACTCGTGGTGGTGGCCTCGCCGGCCTATCTGAAACGGGCGGGCCAACCCGCTACGCCTGACGATCTCGTCCATCACGAATGCATCCAGTACGCGCTGCCCAGCACGGGCCGCAACCTTCCGTGGCTCTTCAAGCGTCAAGACGAAAGCGAAGCCGCGGAGACAATGACGCGCGGCGGCTACAGCACAGCCGGCGACGTACTCGCGGGCGTCACGCTGGCGCGCCACGGCGCCGGGCTTTTCCAGACTTATCGATTCGTGGCGGCAGAGGGCCTGGCGAACGGCACGCTGCGCGAGGTGCTCAAGGACTACGGCGGCGGCTCGCGGCCGTTCGTGCTGCTCTACCCGCACGCGCGGCATCTGTCGTCGCGCGTGCGGTGTTTCGTGGACTTTCTGATGGAAAAGCTGCGCGCGTAGCGAAGCATGGCAGCTCGCAGTCGATGGATCAGGTCACCGGCGCGGGGTTGAACAGCACCAGTGCATTGGCGAGCTTCCACTGCTCGGCCCACGTCTTCTTCCGGCCGCTCGCCACGTCGAGCATGAAGTGGAACAGTTCCCAGCCGAGGTCTTCGATGCTCGCCGCGCCCGTGGCGATGCGGCCCGCGTCGATGTCCATCAGATCGTGCCAGCGTCGCGCCAGGTCGCTGCGCGTGGCCACCTTGACCACCGGCACGGCGGCAAGGCCGTAAGGCGTGCCGCGGCCGGTCGTGAATACGTGCAGGTTCATGCCCGCGGCCAGTTGCAGCGTGCCGCAGACGAAGTCGCTCGCGGGCGTGGCCGCGTAGATCAAGCCTTTCTGGCGAACCTTTTCGCCGGGCGACAGCACGCCGGCAATCGGCGCGCTGCCCGACTTCGCGATGGAGCCCATCGCCTTTTCGACGATGTTCGACAAGCCGCCCTTCTTGTTGCCCGGCGTGGTGTTGGCGCTGCGGTCCACCTGCCCGCGTTGCAGGTAGCTGTCGTACCAGGCCATTTCGCGGACGATGGCCTGCGCCACGTCGGCATTCGCGGCGCGCGCCGTGAGTTGCGCGATGCCGTCGCGCACTTCGGTCACCTCGGAGAACATCACCGTAGCGCCCGCGCGCACCAGCAGGTCGGCTGCGAAGCCCAGTGCCGGATTCGCCGTTAGCCCGGAAAACGCGTCGCTGCCGCCGCATTGCATACCGACCACGAGTTCCGATGCCGGCACCGTTTCGCGCCGCCGCGCATTGAGCCGTTCCAGATGCGCGACGGCCGTCTGCATGATGGAGTCGATCATCGACTGGAAGCCCACGTGGGCGGGCTCCTGCAGACAGACCACCGAACCGTTCGCGTCCTGCGCCGCACCGTCGCCTTCGCCGTTCGCAGATGAGGCCGCGATGGGAATCGTGCCCGGCGGCATCAGGCGCTCGGGCTGAAGCTTCTCGCAGCCAAGGCTCACCATCATCACTTCGCCGCCGAAGTTCGGGTTCAGGCTGATGTTGCGCAGCGTGCGGATGGGCACCACGGCGTCGGGCGCGTCGATGGCGACGCCGCAGCCATAGGTGTGTTCGAGCCCGACGACGTCGTCGACGTTCGGGTAGCGCGGCAGCAGTTCGGCCTTGATCCGCTGCACCGCGTGTTCGACCACACCGGAAACGCACTGCACCGTCGTCGTGATAGCCAGCACGTTGCGCGTGCCCACCGAGCCATCGGCGTTGCGATAGCCCTCGAAGGTGTAGCCCTCGAGCGGCGGCAGCGCCTCGACTCGGGTAGCGATGGGAAGGTCCGTGAGACCGGGCGGCTCAGGCATGCGCATGGTGCGTTCGTTGACCCAGCTGCCGGCCGCGAGGTCGGTGAGCGCGTAGCCGATCACCGTGTTGTAGCGCAGCACCGGGTCGCCCGCCGCCAGGTCCACGAGCGCCACCTTGTGCCCTTGCGGCACGGCTTCGCGCAACGCGAGGCCATCGGGGAAGACCGCGCCTGGCGGCAGGCCGCCGTCGTCCACCACGACGCCCACGTTGTCGTTCGGATGCACACGGATGTAGCGCCCAACGAGGTTCAACCGCTGATTCATTGCTGCAAGCTCCCGGCTCAAGTTGTTTGGCATCTTACAACATCGCCGGCAAGATTTGGGACGTTCGTGACGCTTTTGCGTCCGCGCTACCACGTGCCGTCACGCCTTGGTCTGCCGACGGAAAACAGGGACACGAGTGGCTCTACGGCGTCATAAGGCTAAAGCGGTCCCGGGCAATGGATCAGGGTAAGCACCAGGTGTCCCACCCCCATGCCGCGCGGCTAGACTTGCCAACGTTGTTTTACAACATGGGCTGACTTTCGAGGTTGTCCGATAACCGCTTCACGACCTGCCACTGATTCATGGCAGACGGCCGCGACGGACCGGGACGCCGAGACCCCACGAGCACCAGGCGGCCCCACCGCCTTTCCGGAGACAGACGTGACCCACCCAGACCGTCATGCAGCAGGCGGCCGGCACGACAGCGTGTGCCGGCAGGCCGACACGCCGGTCGCGGCGGGCCCGGTCACGGCGAGCACACCAGGCCCCGTCTACGCGTTCAACGTCAACGCCATCACGCTCGCCAACGTGCTGATCGCGGGCACGACGTGGAACACGTCGATCGTCGATACACGCTGACGCCCCTTTTTTTCAAGCCGCATCAATCAAGCCGCAACCACTCAGGAAAGAGTCATCTCATGAAAGCAGTCAAGGGCATGCGCTGGTGGATGATCAGCCTCGTTACCGTGGGGCTCATCGTCAACTATCTCGCGCGCAATACGTTGTCGGTCTCCGCAGCGACCATCATGGAACAGCTGCACGTGACCACCCAGCAGTACTCGTATGTCGTGGTGGCCTGGCAGGTGTGCTACGCGCTTGTGCAGCCGGTGGCGGGCTACGTGCTCGATGCGCTCGGCACCAAGATCGGCTTCGCGATTTTCGCGGCGGCGTGGTCGCTTGCCTGTGCGGCCACGGCGCTCGCCACGGGCTGGCAGAGCCTTGCGCTCTTTCGCGGCATTCTCGGCGTGGCCGAAGCGGCCGGCATTCCGGGCGGCGTGAAGGCGTCGTCGGAATGGTTTCCGGCGAAGGAACGGTCGGTCGCGATCGGCTGGTTCAACATCGGCTCGTCGGTGGGCGCGCTGCTCGCGCCGCCGCTCGTCGTATGGGCGATTTTGCGCGGCAGTTGGGAATGGGCGTTCGTGATCGTCGGCGTGCTGGGACTCGTGTGGACGGTGCTCTGGCTCGCGTTCTACAAGCATCCGAAGCAGCAGAAGCGCCTATCAGCAGCCGAACGCGATTACATCGTCTCCGGCCAGGAAGATCAGGGCACGTCGAACGGCACCGCGAAAAAAGCGAGCTGGAAAGAGATCGTGGTCTCGCGCAATTTCTGGTCCATTGCGATTCCGCGCTTTCTTTCCGAGCCGGCATGGCAGACCTTCAACGCCTGGATTCCGCTCTACATGGCCACCGAGCGGCACATGAACCTCAAGGAGATCGCGCTGTTCGCGTGGCTGCCGTTCCTCGCCGCCGACGTGGGCTGCGTGCTGGGCGGCTACCTGAGTCCGCTCTTCCACAAGTACTGCAACGTGTCGCTCTTCGCCTCGCGCAAGATGGTGATGGTGTTCGGCTCGCTGTGCATGATCGGACCGGCCTGCATCGGGCTGGCAGTGAGCCCGTACACGGCGATTGCGCTCTTCTGCGTGGGCGGGTTCGCGCACCAGACGCTCTCCGGCGCGCTCTACTCGATTACGTCCGACATGTTCGACCGCAACGAAGTGGCCACGGCAACGGGTCTGGGCGGCATGAGCGGTTACCTGGGCGCGACGCTCTTCACGCTGCTGTTCGGCTTCCTCGTGACGCGCATCGGCTACAACCCGCTCTTCGTGCTGCTGGCGCTGTTCGACATCGTGGGCGCGCTCGTGCTGTGCTTCGTGGCGAAGGAACGCCGCGAAACGGCGATGCCCGTCGGGCAGCTTCAGACCTCGGTCTGAACGGTCTAAAAGATCTAGGCGGCCTGCCAGGCCCAGCTTCCCTCCACATCGATCACCGTCTTCACCGAGTTCGCGAGGAAGCATTCCTCGTGAGCCCGGTGGTGCAGATGGGCAAGCGCTTCGTCCGTGGGAGCTTTGGCACCGTGAAAAACGACGTGCGGCTTGAGCACCACGCGTGTCACCACTTCCTTGCCCGCCTCGTTCTTCGCCATCGTGCCTTCGGCTTCGTCACGGTACGAGGTGACTGCGTAGCCCTCGCCCGCGGCAATCGAAAGGAACCAGAGCATGTGGCAGCTCGAGAGCGCGGCCACGTAGGCTTCTTCCGGATCGACGCCCGCCGGGTCGGAGAACGGCACGCGCACCACGTGCGGCGAACTCGACGCGCTCACCACGGCGCCGCCGTCGAACGTCCAGTGATGCGCGCGGCTGTAGCGGTTGTCCGTGAATACGCTGCCGTTGCCGCTCCATTCGATCGTGGCCGTGTGCGTTGCCATGCATGCTCCTTTTCTTCTGGTCGACGAAAAAGTTTGCGGGCCCGCTGCTGCGAGCAGCGGCCCACGATTCAGATCGGCGTCAGCAGCGCCTCGCCTGCGAAGTGCCGCGTCGCGTTGGCGATGAAATTGCGCACTGATGCCGCGATGGCCTCCGGCGAGCGACCGCCCACGTGCGGCGTCAGCACCACGTTCTTCAGATGCAGCAGCGCGGCAGGCGGCTGCGGTTCGCCTTCGTAGACGTCGAGCCCCGCGCCTGCGAGGCTGCCCTGGTCCAGCGCCTCGGCCAGCGCCGCCGTATTCACGACGCTGCCGCGCGACACGTTGACGAGATAGCCGTGCGGCCCGAGCGCCTGCATCACGGCGGCGTCGATCATGTGCTTCGTTGCGGCACCGCCCGGCGTGGCCACCACGAGAAAATCGCTCCATTGCGCAAGCGCGAGCACGCTGTCGAAGTAGCGATACGGCACGCCCTCGCGCGGCTGGCGGTTGTGATAGCCGACTTCGATAGCGAAGCCCTCGGCGCGGCGCGCCACCTTGCGCCCGATATTGCCGAGCCCCACGATGCCGAGCCGTTTGCCCGAGACCGAAGGCGTGAGCGGCAGCGCATCGCGCCATACGCCGGCGCGACACGCGGCGTCGAGTTGAACGACGTCGCGCACGGTAGCCAGCAGCAGCGCGAACGCGTGGTCGGCCACACAGTCGTCGTTGGTGCCTGCGCCGTTGACGAGCGTGATGCCGCGCGCGCGGGCATGGTCCAGCGCGATGTTCTCGTAGCCCGCGCCCAGCGCGCTCACGAATTCGAGCGCCGGCATGCGGTCGATCTCAGCGGCGGTGAGGCCCGTGGTGCCGTTGGTCAGCACCGCGCGCACGTGGGCCCCGTGCGATTCGATGGCCTGATTGCGCTGTGCATCGTCGGGTGCGTAGAGAACGTCGAGTGGAACGGGAGCGTGTGTGTCGAACGCGGCGGTGATTTCCGCGAGAGTGGCTTCGGTGAGGGCAATCAGAACCAGCAGGGAAGGTTTCATGACCTGTTTGCGGGTTGGCCTGGGGTTGGCGCAGGGTGGGCACGGAGTTGGCACCGGATTGGCGCAAGGTTGGTACGCAATGAACCCGGCGGCACGGGATCGAACGGCAACGAAACAACAGGGAAGCGACAGAGCAACGCCAGAGAAGCGGCGGAAGAACGGCAAACAGGCGCCAGTTTAACAAGCCTTTGCCCGCCCCAAACGCAACAGGCTTTCGCGCCTCACGACGCGAAAGCCTGCATGCGGTAATGCGCTTCGATCAAACCGGTGGACGCCGCGAACGGCTCAACCGGCCCGGGTCACGCAAAGCTCAAGACCCGGAACTCAGAACGGCCACCAGCCCTTGCCGCCGCCCGAGCCTTCGTGGCTATCGTCACCGTCGCCATGCTGGCGCGGGAACTGGAACGAATCGAACAGATCGCCCAGCGCCGGCGCGTTGACCGGCACGTACGGATGCGCGGCCATCTGGACCGGGTTCGGCAGGTTGTCGCGGCTGCGATCCGTGATCGGCTTCAGGTGCCAGTTACGCTCGATAAACTTCACGATGGACACGTGATCCGAGTACTGGTGCACCACGCGGCCGCCGCGCGAGTACGGCGACACGACGATGAGCGGAATGCGCGGACCGTCGCCGAAGAAGTCGACCGGCTGGATGTAGCCCGAATCGTAGTAGCCGCCGCCTTCGTCCGTGGTGATGAAGATCGCCGTGGAGGCCCACAGCGCCGGGTTGCGCTGCACCGCGTCCACGAGCTTGTGCACGAAGGCTTCATACAGGCCGAACTTCGACGACTCCGGGTGCCCGTCCAGCAGGCCGCCCGGCTTCACGAACGAGACCGCCGGCAGCGTGCCGTTGGTGATGTCCGAGTAGAGGTCGCTCGTGTCCTGCAGGTGCGCCTTGACGACCGCGGGGTTCGTCATGATCGCCTTCTCGTACAGGAACGGGTTGCAGATATTGCAGTACACGCTCGTCGACGGCGAACTCACGAACGTATTCCACCCTTCGCCGTAGTACTTCCACGAGATGCTCTTCTCGAGCAGCGTGTCGCCGATGGTGCGCACGGGCGACGGCGGAATCGTGAAGGTGCTCGTATTGACCGTGCCGTCCCCGTTGTAGCCCGGGTTGTAGTTGTTCAGCAGGTAATACGTGTTCGGCGCGCACTTCGCATCCGGCTTGTACGAGAGGCTGCTCAGGTAGTGACGCAGCGTGCCCACGCCCGGTTGATGCAGGTCCGAGCAGTTGCTGTAGCTGCCGCCCGAGTAGCCGTCCTGCGTGTACCAGTTGTTGGTGCCCGCCATCGGCAGCGGGTTCTCGATCTGATTGACGGGCGGTTTGGCCGGGTTGCCGTTGCTGTCCGTGTAGTAGATCGCGTCGGCCGTGCCGATCATGATGCTGTTCGCACCCGTGCCGCCCATCACCGGCTGGTGATAGTTGTCGCTGATCGTGAACTCGCGTGCGAGATGCGTGAAGTACGGCATGTCGCCCGTCGTCGTGTTGTAGTAGCCGAGCGCCGTGGAGCCTTCATGCGTGGTCTGGTCCGTGAACGGCGTGGGCTGGGCCTTGCCGTTCGCGCCCGCGCCCACCGACGTCTCCACCCAGGCGAACAGGTCCATCTTGCAGCCGCTCGGATTGTCGGGCGTGGCGTACGCCGTGCTGCAGTCCGCCTGCTGCCAGTTCTGGTAGAAGCGGTGCACCGGGCTGTTGATGTACTGGTCGTAGTCGGGGCCCACGCGCGAGATCTGGTACGGACCGTTCGGCAGGTTGAACGTGTTGGCGCCAAAGCGCGTGTCGGGCACGTCCTTGGGCAGGCCGCTCGCGCCCGTGGTGAGCTTCACGACGTCTTGCGGCTCGAGCACGCTGCCTTCCGCGGCCTGCGCGGCGGCGAGCGTCGCGAACGGCGGCGGGTTGGTGTCGCTCGGCGCGCTCGTGGTGCCGCCCGTGTTCGGTGCGGGCAGCACGGAATACGGCTGCTTGCCGCCGGGCGCCATCTCGAACAGGTTCGGGTTGGTGGCGCTCGCCGTGTATTGCGCGGCGGCGCTGAAATTCGGACCCGGCTGACCGTCGGCCGTGATGATGCCCTTCGTGAGCAGGTTCGAAACGGTCTGGCCGGCGCGCGGCTGATACGCGCCGAACACGTGATCGAACGTGCGGTTTTCACCGACGATCACGATGACGTGCTTGATGGGCGAAGCCGTCTTCAGCGACGGATCCTGGGCCGCGGCGTTCTGCTGGCTTTCCGCAACGGCGGGCCATACGGCAGACGCCACTGCGAGCGAAACAGCGGCGCATAACAGCGAACCTCGTAACAACGGGCTGCCGACTACCTGGGCAAATCGACTCATTAACGCCTCCATGACGTGATGCGTAAAAGCACGGGTGATGTGGCGTGTGGAATGGGGATGGCCGCGTCTTCGCGTGGAGGCGCAACCTTGTTATCAAGTCTTACGGCGGTAAGAAAGATAAAGATGCGCGGTGAAGATCTCGGGACGGCCGTGTGTCGGATGCGTGTACCGCTGCTGACGGAAGGCTTGCCGTGCGATTACGTTTCGCGCTGTTGCGTCAGGTGGGCAGATGCATGAGCATGCACAGGTCCGCCCGCACGGCGGCCCGGTCTGAGAATCTCTGCGAATCGTTCAAGGGAGAGACGAAGCGATGTTTTCACACGTGTTCATCGGCATCACGGACTTCGGACGCGCGTTCGCGTTCTACACCGCGCTCATGGACGAGCTGGGCCACGTGCTCAAGTTCAGGGAAGACGACGTGCCATGGGCGGGATGGATGGCAACGGACGCGCCACGCCCGCTGCTATTGATCGGCCGGCCCTGGAACGGACTCGCGGCGAGCCCGGGCAACGGGCAGATGACGGCGTTTCTCGCGCCCACGCGTTCGATGGTGGACCGCGTGCATGCCGCGGCGCTCGCGCACGGCGGCACCTGCGAAGGAGCGCCCGGGCTCAGGCCGCAATACCACGCGCACTATTACGGCGCGTACTTTCGTGACCCTGACGGCAACAAGCTCTGTGTGTGCTGTCATGAAGACGAGCGGCCCTGAGCGGGAGCGACCCGAAGCGGAGCCACGCTGAGCACCGCCCGGCACGCTCACAAGGTCACTGCTCGCACTGCACGTCCTGCTTGCGCACCACGATGATCGCGGGATACGTGCCGTGCTCCAGTTCCACGCGCGCCACCACGGACATCGTCGTGCTGTCGATGTCGTCGTAGACGCTCACACGTTCGCGCCGCAGGTTCGTAACGCCGGTGCAGCCCGACGTGCGGCCTTCGTCGGAGACGCTGCATTGCAGCGGGTGGTCCGCGAGGTAGCGGTATTTGTCGCGGTCCGGCGTGGCGAGGTACTCGCGCATGCTGGCCGCCGCCCCGCCGATACCGCTCACCACGCCAATGGCGCAAGGCGGCTGCGACGCATCGCTGCTACCGGCGGTCTGGGCTTGGGTTTGAGCTTGCCCCGGCGCACTGGCGGCGATGGCGATAACGGTGGCGGCCGCGCAGACGATGGCCCTGGAAGCGGATGCAGCGAAAACGTTCATGGTGCGAGAGCGATGGCGGTGGCCGGGTCGAAGTGCTGGATTGTAATGGCATCGTCGCGCTTCAGAACACGAGCCGGGCAGCGCACGCGGCGAGCGCCGCATCGCGACTTCAACCCTCAAACCACCGTCACATACTGCGGCCCCGGCGGCGCCACACGCTGCGGCGGCGCCGCGAACGCGTCGCGCATGCGGCGCACTTCGTCGATCGGGCTCAAGCCGAAAAGCCGCTTGAATTCGCGGCTGAACTGCGACGCGCTCTCGTAACCTACGCGCGCCGCGGCGGCGCTCACGTTGAGCCCATCCTGCGCCATCAGCAAACGCGCGTGATGCAGCCGCGTGGTCTTCACGTACTGCATCGGCGAAGTCGACGTGACCTGCTTGAACTGCGCGTGAAACACGGCGAGGCTCATGCCCGCTTCGCGCGCGAGTGTCTCTACGTCGAGGTCGCCGCGATAGTCCGTATGAATGCGCCGCAGTGCCTTCGCGATGCGCCCGAAGTGATGCTGATGCGTGAGCGCGGCGCGAATCGCGTCGCCCTGCTCGCCCGTGAGCACGCGATAGCAGATCTCGCGCACGATGGACGGCCCGAGAATGCGCGCGTCGAACGGCGACACCAGCGACTCCAATAGCCGCAGCACCGCGTCGCTGAGCGGCCGGTCGAGCGGCGTGGCGTAGATGCCGCGCGGCTCGCTGTGCACGGCGCCGCGCGTGTCGTTAAGCGCCATCAGCAACTCGGCCACGAGCGTCAGGTCCACGCGAATCGAAATGGCGAGCAACGGCTCGGCCGCGCTCGCCTCGGTCTCGCACTCGAAGGGCAGCGGCACGGAAAGCACGAGGTACTGCTGCGCGTCGTAGACGAACGACTGCTCGGCGAGAAAGCCGCGCTTGCGGCCCTGGCAGACGATCACGATGCACGGCTCGTACATCACGGGCTGACGCGGATGCGGTCGGTTCGCGCGCATGAACTTCACGCCTTCGAGCGTGGACTGGGTCATGCCCTCGGCGGGTGCGAGCGTGGCGAGCAGTTCGACCATGCGCCGCTGGGCCGGGCCGGCGCCCGCGGCAACCTGCGCGACGGCGGTGCCCGGCGTGGCGGCGTCCCGCAGGGTTTCAGGCGAGGTCTCAAGCGAGGCCTCAAGCAAGGTCTCAAGCGGATATAAGGGAACGGTAGTCATGACGGATGTATGACGGTTCGAGAGAATCAGGCTCGAAATCTAGCACCAAACCAGGCGTCCCGCTTGCCGCCAGGAGAATCAGGCAAATGTTCCGTAGCTTCAGGTATTCCCTGGGTGGGGCCCGATGCCTAGCATGTGAACCCTGACGTCATACCTTTTTGCAGGAGCGAACATGCCGACTACCTATGCATACGCAGCACGCAGCGCCGACACCCCTCTCACACCGTTCGAATTCCAGCGCCGCGCGCTGCGCGAACTCGACGTGCAGATCGAGGTGATGTACTGCGGCGTGTGCCATTCGGACCTGCACCAGGCGCGCAACGAATGGAAGAACTCGATCTATCCGGTGGTGCCGGGCCACGAAATCGTGGGCCGCGTCACCCACGTGGGGCGCGGCGTCACGCGTTTCAAGGCAGGCGACCTCGTGGGCGTGGGCTGTCTCGTCGATTCGTGCCGCACCTGCCCGAGCTGTGCCGAAGGGCTCGAACAGTATTGCGAGAACGGTTTCGTCGGCACCTATAACGGCGTGGACCGCGTGAGCGGCGAGATCACCTACGGCGGCTACTCGACCAACCTCGTGGTGGACGAAGCCTTCGTGCTGCGCGTGCCCGACAACCTCGACCCGGCCGCCACCGCGCCGCTGCTGTGCGCGGGCATCACCACCTACTCGCCGCTGCGCCAGTGGGGCGCGGGGCCCGGCAAGAAAGTGGGCATCGTGGGCCTTGGCGGTCTGGGCCACATGGGCGTGAAGCTCGCCCGCGCAATGGGCGCGCACGTGGTGCTCTTCACCACCTCGCGTTCCAAGGTGGAGGACGCGAAGCGTCTGGGCGCACACGAAGTGGTGATCTCGAAGAGCCTCGATGAAATGCAGGCGCACGCGAACAGCTTCGATTTCATCCTCAACACCGTGGCCGCGCAGCACGACCTCAATCCGTTCATCGAGCTGCTCAAGCGCGACGGCACGATGACGCTGGTGGGCGCGCCCGAGCACGATCATCCGTCGCCGCAGGTCTTCGGGCTCATCATGAAACGCCGCCGTCTGGCCGGTTCGCTGATCGGCGGCATCGCCGAAACGCAGGAAATGCTCGATTTCTGCGGCCAGCACGGCATCACGTCGGACATCGAACTGATTCCGATGCAGAAAATCAACGATGCCTATGAACGGATGTTGAAGAGCGACGTGAAGTACCGCTTCGTGGTGGATATCGACTCGCTGCGGCAGTAACGCGGTCAGGACCTTCAGGACTTACCCGCCCTTCGCTGCGCTGAAGGGCATCACGCTCCCCCTGACCCGCCGGGTCGCGCCGGGTTACATCTTCCCGGCCGGCCCCTGCCTCGCAACGCAGCCGGTACCGCTCGCATTCACCGCCCTCGGGTGAATAGAAGAAGGCTTCCGGCTGCGAGTCCCCCTCGCCCGCCACACGTGCGCCGCCATGCGTCCGACCGCATGACCGGCACGCTGAAGCCCCGCTGAAGCCCGTATGTCGCGGCGGTTCGCGCTGTCTTTCGCTGTTTTGCTTACCCCCGGCTTCGTCCGGATGACTCTCTTTCGCACAGGAGATTGCCCGTGTTCGACCGAATTCAGGCGATGCGCACCTTCATTCGCATCGTCGATACCAACAGCTTCACCAAGGCCGCCGAATCGCTCGAGATTCCCCGCGCAAGCGCGACCACCATCGTGCAGAACCTCGAAGCGCTGCTCGGCACGCAACTGCTCGTGCGCACCACGCGACGCCTGAGCCTCACTGCCGAAGGCGCGGCTTACTACGAGCGCTGCGCACAGATTCTCGCCGACATCGACGAAATGGAAGCGAGCCTGCGCAACAGCACCGACGCGCTGAGCGGCCGCCTGCGCGTCGAGATGCCGGGCGTGGTGGCCAATGCGATCGTGCTGCCCGCGCTCGCCGACTTCCACGCGCGGTATCCGAATCTCGACGTGGCCGTGGGCGTGACGTTGCGCAACGTGGACCTCGTGGGCGAGGCCGTGGACTGCAGCATCCAGTTCGGCGAATTGCCGGACTCGGGGCTTGCGGCACGCCGTCTTGGCGCGCTCGAACACGTGACGTGCGCGAGTCCGGCCTACGTCGGGCGCTACGGCATGCCGGCCAGCCTCGACGACCTCGCGCAGCACGTTGCCGTGAATTGCCTCGCGCCCGTTGCGTCGCGTCCGGATGCGCTCGACTTCGAAGTGGACGGCGCCGCCGCCGCCGTGAAGATGAACGGCTTCGTGCGCGTGGGCGACGAGCAGGCGTACCTCACGTGCGGGCTGCAAGGCTACGGGCTGATCCAGCCTGCGCGGCTCACGGCGCAGCCTTACCTCGATACGGGACAGCTAGTGGAAGTGCTGCCGCAATGGAAGCCGCTGCCCATGCCGGTTTCGGCGGTGTTCGTGAAGAGCCGGCGCGTGTCGCCGCGCGTGCGCGCCTTCGTGGACTGGCTTGCCGAACTGTTCGAGGGTCACAGCTTGATGGACAGCCTGATGGACAGCGACCTCTCGCACGTGCATCAACTGCTGCGGGGGTTGCAGCCGGCTTGATTGTCGGGCGCGGGGGCATTCGCATCGACAACAGCCAGGCGCGTGCGCTGGGCGCGGGCGCGTGCCTCGCCCGCCACGCGCGCGAGCGCCTTCGCGCTCATGCGCGCGGCCACGTCGCGTACGTAATCGTGGTGGCGCGCTTCGAGCGGCGCCCGAAGGCGCTCCGCCAACAGATAGCGGATCAACGCGATGCGCCGATGACCGAGCGCGATGCTCTGCTCGAGCAGCGCGAGCGCAGCGTCGGGGTCGCCGGCTTCGCAGGCGAGTCTGACGAGACGCGACGTTTCCGTGCGAGGCATGACGGGGGTCCGCTCGCGTGGGGTTCAGACGGCGGCCGCGGCAGGTTCGATGCACGGGACGTGCGCAGACGCGCCCGCTGGCACGCCTACCGCGCCGGTCACGCCGCGCGCCTGCGGTTGCCCCGCTCGCATCGCCGTCCGCGCACACCGCGCCTCGTAATCGGCGCGCGTCCAGTCGAGTTCCACGCCGATGCGCCGCGTGCCCTCGCGAATCTTGGGCTTGTGCAACGCGAGCGTGAGCGCGGCCAGCGCGGGCCACTCGCGAAACGACAACTCCGCGAGGTCCAGCGCGAGCGTTTCGAGCAGACGCGTATGCGTCCGCGTGTCGAGGAACTGCGCGACGCGCGCGCAGTAACGCTCGTAGTCGATCATCGCTCCTGCCGCTGCTTCGCTCTCGCACGGTTCGCCCGCGTAGACGAGGCTCGCGTCGATCACCACGGGCTGCGGCTTGCCATGCTCGTGCGCGTGAATGCCAACGTGTGCCGCGACCACGAGTTCGTCGATAAACACGCGCCAGCCGCGGCCCGTCTCGCGCGGCAGGTCGGATGACAAGTCGGACGGCAGGCGCTTCACAGCAAGAGCGGCGCCGCGGCGTCGAGCATGATGCGGCAGAAATAATCGGCGAAGCTGCGTCGCACGATCACCTCGAACGTATCGGCCGCCGTGGGCACGAGCACGATGGACGCCTTGAAGTAGTGGCTCTGCGCGCACTGCCCCGGCGCGAAGAGGCGCGGATGCAGGTCGAGCGGACAGCCCCGCGCGATCACGTCGCGCACCTTCTCGCCCGCCAGTTCGATCACGGTGTAGCCGCTGCTCACGTCCACGGCGGACGCGAACTGGCCCGCAAGCGCCGCTGCGAGCCGCTTTTCCAGCACCGCGGCCTGCGCTTCGCGCGAACGCACGAGCCATTCGTCGGGCCCGAGCCAGAGCACTTCGGCGCCCTCGCCCTGCGCCACCGTGTTGGGCGTTGTGGGCAGACGGCAGCCCAGCACGCTGGCCACGGCGCTTGCGAATGCAGGGTCGTCGGCGTCGCCGCGCAGGTTCACGAGGTCGATGAACGGCCGCTCCGTGAAGCGGAATTTCTTCTGCACGTTGGCGTGCTGCGCGCGCAGAACATCGGCCGCGCCGACGAGCGGCGATTCCTGCCACGGCCCGCGTGCGGCACCCGATGCACCGCCTGCGTCGCTCGCACTTTTAGCCGCGGTATTGCTTCGTGCCTCATTCCACATTTTGACGGGCTCCTTCGGTGTCGTAGAAAACCGGGCTCGCAATCTTCGCCCCGATCTGCCGGCCGTCCGCCAGCGGAATGTTGACCTTCTCGCCCATGCGCGACAGGCCGCCCTTGATCACGGCAAGCGCAATGGAGCGCTTCAGGATAGGGCTGTAGTAGCTCGACGTGACGTGGCCCAGCATCGGCGCCGTATCGCCCTGCACCGGTCCCGCCGTGATCTGGCTGCCTTCTGGAATCACGAACTGCGCGTCGTCGGAAAGCAGGCCGACGAACTGCTTGCGGCCTTCCTTGGCGGTGTCCGAACGCGTGAGCGAACGCTTGCCGAGGAAGTCTTTCGACTTCGCCACGAGCCCGCCCATGCCGAGGTCGTACGGCGTGACGGAGCCGTCCGTGTCCTGGCCCACGATGATGTAGCCCTTCTCCGCCCGCAGCACGTGCATGGTTTCCGTGCCGTACGGCGTGATGTCGAACTCGGCGCCCGCGGCCATCAGTGCTTCCCACACCGAGCGGCCCAGGTTCGCGGGCACGTTGACCTCGTACGCGAGTTCGCCCGAGAAGCTGATGCGCATCACGCGCGCCGCCACGCCCGCCACCGTGCCTTCGCGGTACGTCATGAACGGGAACGCGGCGTTCGCGAAGTCGATGTCGCCGCACACCTTCTGCAACACCTGGCGGCTCTTCGGGCCCACCACGGCGAAGGTCGCCCAGTGGTCCGTGACGGAGGCGAGCCGCACCTTCATGTCGGGCCACTCGGTTTGCAGCCAGCGTTCGAGCCACGTGAGCACGCG
The DNA here is from genome assembly GCF_029536165.1 of Paraburkholderia sp. SUR17. NCBI lineage: Bacteria > Pseudomonadati > Pseudomonadota > Betaproteobacteria > Burkholderiales > Burkholderiaceae > Paraburkholderia > Paraburkholderia sp. SUR17. The sequence continues at coordinate 1,246,047 of NZ_CP120509.1, read as the reverse complement.
CGCGGCGCCGCCCGTCGTCGTGGTCATGACGTAGTGCTGGTCAGCAAGGCGTACGGTCACGCCGTCGTCGAACACCATGCCGTTCTCGTCGAGCATCAGGCCATAGCGGCATTTGCCCACTTCGAGCTTGCTCCACGGGTTCGTGTAGACCCAGTTGAGCAGCTTCGCGGCGTCGGGACCCTGAATGTCGATCTTGCCGAGCGTGGAGGCATCCAGAATGCCCACGCTCTGGCGCACCGCGAGGCTCTCGCGTGCCACGGCCGCATGCAGGTCTTCGCCGGGCTTCGGGTAGTACCAGGGGCGCTTCCAGTTGCCCACGTCCTCGAACGCGGCGCCGTGCTCCACGTGCCACTCGTGAATGCAGGTCTTGCGGATGGGGTCGAGCAGGTCGCCCAGTTCGCGGCCCGCCACGAGACCGAACGTGACCGGCGTGTAGTTGGGCCGGAACGTGGTGGTGCCCGTTTCGGGAATCGACTTGCCCAGCGCGCCGGCCAGAATCGCCATGCCGTTGATGTTGCCGAGCTTGCCCTGGTCCGTGCCGAAGCCCATCGACGTGTAGCGCTTCACGTGCTCCACAGATTCGAAGCCTTCGCGCGCGGCGAGCAGGATGTCGGCCGCGGTCACGTCGTTCTGGAAATCGACGAACTGCTTGGGACCGCGCGAGGCCTGCTCGCGGCTACCCACGAGCCAGAGCGGTTCGAGCGGCTGGCTTGCGACGTCGGCCGCAACCGGCGCCTGCGGACGTGAGGCTTCGAAGCCCGCCGCCTTCGCGGCTTCCACGCCGGCATCCACGGCAAGACGCAGGGCACTGGCGAAGCGAAACTCGCCCGCCGCCGCGCCTACGCTGCATTCCGGCTGCACGGCCTTGCCCGGCACGAAGCACGCCTTCTCGTCGCTCCAGTGCGCCTTGCCGCCCGACTGCGCGAAGAGGTGCAGCACCGGGCTGAAGCCGCCCGACATCGCGACGAGGTCGCAGGGCATGTCGGTCTGTTGAGCGCCGACCTCGCCGTTGGCATACGACGCCACCTGTACCGAACTCACCTTGAACTTGCCGTGCGCCGCCGTGACCACCGCCTGGTTGAGCACCTTCACGCCCTGACGGCGCGCCGCCGCCGCCAACGCGCCGTTGCCCTGCGCACGCGAATCCACCACCGTCACCTTCGCGCCGCACGCCTTGAGGTCGAGCGCGCACTGGTAGCCGTCGTCGTTGTTGGTGAACACCACGGCCTCGCGGCCCGGCAGCACGCCATAGCGATGGATGTAGCCCGATACCGCCGACGCCATCATTACGCCCGGCAGGTCGTTGTTGCCGAACACGATGGGCCGCTCGTGCGCGCCTGTCGCGAGAATCACGCGCTTCGCGCGGATCTTCCAGAGCAGTTCGCGCGAACCCTTGCGCATCGAGACCGGCAGGTGGTCGGTCAGGCGCTGCGCCACCGTCACGAGGTTGTGGTCCTGATAACCAAACGCGGTGCTGCGCGTGAGAATCTTCACGTCGGGCATGTGGGCGAGTTCGGCTTCCACTTTCTCGACCCACTGCATGGCGGGCCGTCCGTCGATTTCCACGCGGCCCGCCAGCAGGCTGCCGCCCAGTTCGCGCTGGTCGTCCACGAGGATCACGCGCGCCCCGGCCTTCCCGGCCGCATGAGCAGCCGCCAGGCCCGTGGGGCCGCCGCCCACCACGAGCACGTCGCAGTGCGCAAAGCACTTGTCGTAGCGGTCGGCGTCGGGCGTGTCGGGCGCCTTGCCCAGACCCGCGGCTTCGCGAATCTTCTCCTCGTACTTCGGCCACCATTTGCGCGGCCACATGAAGGTCTTGTAGTAGAAGCCCGCGGGCAGGAAGCGCGAGAACTTCTGGTTCACGGCGAGGCGGTCGTGCTCGAGGCTAGGCTCCGCGTTCACGCTCGTGGCCACGAGCCCCTGATACAACTCGACTTCCGTGGCGCGCGCGTTGGGCACCGTGTAGGCACCGCGCTCCAGCTGCACAACGGCATTCGGTTCCTCGACGCCCGCCGTGACGATGCCGCGCGGCCGGTGGTACTTGAAGCTGCGCGCGACGAAATGCACGCCGTTGGCGAGCAGCGCCGAGGCGAGCGTGTCGCCCTGGTAGCCCTGATACGTGCGGCCGTTGAAGGTGAAGGTGAGCGGAATGGCGCGATTGATGCGCCCGCCCGTGCCGAGGCGATCTTTCTGGCTCATTGGCTGTTGCCCCCGTTTGCGGTGTTGCCCGTCGTGTTTGCCCCGCTCTGCGCGGCGCTCGCGCCCGACGCCGAGGCCGCCGGCTTGCCGAACTTCTCGAAGCCGAGGAACTGGTACGTCACGGTGTCGCGCGTCGCGATGAACCAGCGGCGGCAGCCCTGCGTATGCACCCATTGCTCGCGGTGCACGCCGCGCGGGTTCTTGCGCATGAACACGTAGTCGCCCCATTCGCGGTCGGACAGTTTTTCAGGTTCGGCTGGGCGCGCGATATCGGCTTCGCCGCCGCAGTGGAATTCGCTTTCGGCGCGCGGTCCGCACCACGGGCATTCGATCAGCAGCATGGGTTTCTCCCGTCAGAAGCGGTGGCTTGTTTAGTGAGCGACAGCGGCAGCGCCGTGCTCGTCGATCAGATGGCCCGTGTAGAAGCGGTCCAGCGCGAACGGCGCGTTGAGCGGATGCGGCTCGTCGCGCGCGATGGTATGGGCGAACACCCAGCCCGAGCCCGGCGTCGCCTTGAAGCCGCCCGTGCCCCAGCCGCAGTTGAAGTAGAGGCCCTTCACGTCGGTCTTGCTGATGATGGGGCAGGCGTCCGGCGACACGTCCACGATGCCGCCCCACTGCCGGTTCATGCGCACGCGCGAGAACACCGGGAACATCTCCACGATGGCCTCCAGCGTGCCTTCGATCACCTGATAGCTGCCGCGCTGGCCGAAGCCCGAGTACTGGTCGATACCGGCGCCGATCACGAGGTCGCCCTTGTCGGACTGGCTGATGTACGCGTGCACCGCGTTCGACATCACCACCGTGTTGACCACGGGCTTGATGGGCTCGGAGACGAGCGCCTGCAACGGATGGCTTTCCAGCGGCAGCCGCACGCCGGCCATGTCCGCAAGCGTCGTCGTATTGCCCGCCGCCACCACCGCGACCTTCTTCGCCTTGATGAAGCCCTTCACCGTGTCCACGCCGACGACGGCGCCGCCCTCGCGGCGAATGCCCGTGACCTGGCAGTTCTGGATGATGTCCACGCCGGCCTGGTCCGCGCCGCGCGCGAAGCCCCAGGCCACCGCGTCGTGCCGCGCCACGCCGCCGCGCCGCTGGATGGATGCGCCCAGCACCGGATAGCGTGCGTTGAGGTTGATGGTGGGCTCGATTTCCTTGATCTGCGCGGGCGTGAGGAACTCGGCGTCCACGCCGTTGAGGCGGTTCGCGTTCACGCGGCGCTGTGTGTCGCGCACGTCCTGCAGCGTGTGCGCGAGGTTCATGACGCCGCGCTGGCTGAACATCACGTTGTAGTTGAGGTCCTGCGCGAGCCCTTCCCAGAGCTGCATCGCTTTTTCGTAGAGCGCCGCGGACTCGTCCCACAGATAGTTGGAACGCACGATCGTGGTGTTGCGCGCCGTGTTGCCGCCGCCTATCCAGCCCTTTTCGAGCACGGCCACGTTGCGCACGCCGTGCTCCTTCGCAAGGTAGTACGCGGTGGCGAGGCCGTGGCCCCCGCCGCCCACGATCACGACGTCGTATTCGCGCTTAGGCTCCGGGCTGCGCCACTGGCGCTCCCAGTTCTCGTGATACGACAGGCCGTTGCGGAACAGGCTGAATATCGAATAGCGGCTCATCTCTGCCTCTCGGGTTAGCACTCGATGACGTTCACGGCCAAACCGCCGCGCGACGTCTCCTTGTATTTCGTCTTCATGTCGGCGCCGGTTTCGCGCATGGTCTTGATCACGCTGTCGAGCGACACGTAATGCTGGCCATCGCCCTTGAGCGCCATGCGCGAAGCGTTGAGCGCCTTGATGGCGCCCATCGCGTTGCGTTCGATGCAGGGAATCTGCACGAGCCCGCCCACCGGGTCGCAGGTCATGCCGAGGTTGTGTTCCATGCCGATCTCGGCTGCGTTCTCCACCTGGGTCGCCGTGCCGCCCATCACCGCGGCAAGCGCGGCGGCGGCCATCGAGCAGGCCACGCCCACCTCGCCCTGGCAGCCCACTTCGGCGCCGGAGATGGAGGCGGTTTCCTTGTAGATGATGCCGATGGCGGCAGCCGTCAGAAGGAAGTCAACGATGCCGGCTTCGTTCGAACCGGGCACGAACTTCACGTAGTAATGGAGCACGGCGGGAATCACGCCGGCCGCGCCGTTGGTGGGCGCCGTGACGACGCGCCCGCCCGCGGCGTTCTCTTCGTTGACGGCCATCGCGTAGAGATTGACCCAGTCGAGCATGGAAAGCGGATCGCGCAGCGACTCTTCGGAGCGCGCGCGCAACTGCGCCGAGAGTTCGGCGGCACGCCGCTTCACCTTCATGGGGCCGGGCAGTTCGCCGTTCACCTTGCAGCCGCGCTCCACGCAGGCCGCCATCGTGCGCCAGATGGCCGCGAGGCCCTCGCGCACTTCGCGGGCCACGTCGGCGTCGTCCTTGCCCGACGCCGCGCGCAGCGCGCATTCGTTGCGAAACGCGACCTGCGCGACGGAAAGACCGCTTTCGCGGCACACGCGCATCAGGTCTTCGCCCGTGCGAAACGGGTACGGCACCTCGCCGGCCGCACGCACGCCGTTCACGCGGTCGCCGTCGCGGTTCACCACGAAGCCGCCGCCCACGGAGTAATACTCTTTCTCCACGAGCAGCTGGCCGTTCTCGTCGAAGGCCTGAAAGCGCATGCCGTTGGGATGGACGACACCCGTGCCGCCCATCAGGCGCCGGTAGAACGCGATGTGCTCCTTCTCGTCGAAGCGCACAGTCTGCTTGCCGAGCAGCGCGAGCGCGCGGTCGCCGCGAATCTGCGCGAGACGCGGCTCGATCATGTCGGGGTCGATCGATTCGGGCAGATGCCCTTCGAGGCCGAGCAGCACAGCCTTGTCGGTGCCGTGCCCTTTGCCGGTGGCGCCGAGCGAACCATAGAGCTCCACCTTCACGCGGCGCACGAAGGCGAGCAGGTTCGCGTCCTCGATGTGCGAGGCAAAGCGGCACGCGGCGATCATCGGGCCGACCGTGTGCGAGCTGGACGGGCCGATGCCGATCTTGAACAGATCGAAGACGCTGACGTTCATGGTGCGCGGGCTTCCGTTCGGGTGGGTGGGATGCCGGTGCCGCAGCGTTTTATACGGACTTCGCGTGCGGTTCACCAGCGTGCCGCCAGTACACCAAAGCGTAAAATCCGGCGATAGAACAAAAACGGCATGGAAATGGGACGCCACCGCCAGCGGCCCCGCAAGACGGGGGCTCCGTTCGCTTCTGCGAAGATTGGCGACGGAAAAACGCAAGCCGGGCGCGTGGGGATGGGCGACGCTAGGGTCGGTTCAGTCGCGAACCCCGCCTCGCTCGTGCGCCGCACCATGCCGTCTGCCGAGACAACGCCTGCAAGCGTTCGTGCCCACGCAAACCTGGGTGCCGAACCGCCTGCCCCTACCTGCGCAGCCGACCATGAACACCGCTGAACCGCTTCCGCTCTACTCCGTCGACAGCGCACCGAAGGAACGCATCCGCTTTGCCATCGTGCTGCTGCCGAACTTCACGCTGACGGCGTTCTCCGGTTTCGTGGACATGCTGCGGCTTTCCGCCGACGAAGGCGACTACAGCAAGCCGGTGCGCTGCTCGTGGAGCGTGGTGGGCGACACGCTCGCGCCCGTGCGTGCAAGCTGCGGCATCCAGATCACGCCATGGCAGACCTTCGCCGAGGCCGAACCGTTCGACTACCTCGTGGTGGTGGGCGGCCTGCTCCATTCGGGGCCGCAGGCCAACGAGGAAACGCTGCAGTTCATCCGCAGCGCGGCACGCGCGAACGCGACGCTCGTGGGCATCTGCACGGGCGTGTTCGCGCTGATGCGCGCGGGCGTGCTGGAGGACCATCGCATCTGCGTGAGCTGGTTCCACTACTGGGACTTCGTGGAGCGCTTTCCGGCGGTGAACGCGGATAGCCTCGTCGCGGACCGCCTGTTCGTGATCGACCGGCGACGCATCACCTGCTCGGGCGGCCGCGCCTCCATCGACGTGGCCGCCGCCATTCTGCTGCGCCACTTCGAGCACGCCACGGTGCAAAAGGCGCTGCGCATCCTGCTCGTGGGCGAGATGCAGAAGGGCAACGCGCCGCAGCCGCATCCACCGGGACTCGCGCCCGCCACGCACCCGAAGGTGAAGCGTGCCATCCTCGTGATGGAACAGCACGTGGGCCGCACGCTGCCGCTCGAAGAGCTGGCGTGCAAGCTCGACCTCTCGCCGCGCCAGTTGGAGCGGCTCTTCAAGGCGGAAACGGGACGCAGCCCGCAGGCGTTCGCCAAGCAGGTGCGCCTGCGCACCGCGGCCTGGCTGCTCACGAGTTCGGACCGTACCGTGGCCGACATCGCATCGAGCTGCGGCTTTTCCGATGCCTCGCACCTAGGGCGCGAGTTTCGCAAGCAGTTTGGCGTGCCGCCCGTCGCGTTTCGCGAGCAGCGCGCGGGCACGCCGGACGCGGGCGCCGCAGCGCTCGACGAGACGTTTCCGGGGCGAGTCGACGTTTATTGATCGTTGTTGACCGAGCGGGCGGTGGGGCTGCGTTTTCGGCGACGTTTTCCGCCACGTTTTCGGACCGCGCTTCGGACTGCGCTTCTCGCCACGACCGCGCTTTGGACCGCGTTTCGGATCACGCTTCTAGCCACGTTTCAGACCACATTCGGACTGCGGCGTACCGCAACCAGCCCGACTGGCTTCAAGACGAGCGCACGATTTGTCGCCTACTCGCCGCCTACCTGCCGCCTCAGATCATGGATCGCGCCACGCGGCACGCCGCCAGGTCCCATGCGGCACAGCCGACGCTCTTGAGCATGACCGGCTGCCCGCCCTGCACGACGGCACATGCGCCTGACGCACCGGCCGACTGGATCGCGTCGGCAAGACTCGACACGCTCGTCCAGTCCACGCCCGCCTGGATATAGTCGCCCGCCTCGTGCGCGGCGCCGGCGAGGTCGTCCACGTAACGCACGCTGCCCAGCACGGTACGCGCGCCGATCTCGACGGCGTCGGCGGTGAAGGCCCCCACGCCGATCACAAGCCGCGCGGCGAGCGGTGCTTCGTCGTAGACGGCCGTCTTGCTCGTGGTCGCCGTTATCACGAGGTCCACCGACTCGGGCACGCCCGCCTCCAGGAGCGGCACGAGGCCGCCCGGCACACGGGCCGCATGGGCCGAATGGGCCTCGCAGAACGCCACGGCGCGTGCCGGCGAACTGCCCTGCACGCGCACCTTCGCCGCGGGAAAGAGTTCGCCGATCGCCTCCACGTGATTGAGCGCCTGCGTGCCCGTGCCGATCACGAGCACGTCGCGCGGCGCGGCGCGGGCAAAGAGCCGGATGCCCAGCATCGAGACCGCCGCCGTGCGGCGCCCCGTCACCGTGGGACCGTCGAGCATGAAGAGCGGCACACCGCTGTCCGCATCGCACGCCGTCACCTGGCCGTGAATGGTCGGCCAGCCGCGCGCGCGGTTGCCGGGACACACGTTGACGAGCTTGTGAATCGCGATGTCCGGCGCCGTGGCCGGCATGGAGAGCATCACGCCGCCGCTGTTGAGCGGCACGACGAGACGCTCGGGGCTCGCGATGCGCCCGTGCGCGTAGTCGACGGCGGCAATCTGGATCGCCTCGACGAGAGCCGCGTAAGGCAGGCGCCGGGCGGTCTCGGCCGCATCGAAAGCCGGTGGCGTGTGACTGGCGGTCATGGTGGTTTCCTGGTTCATGTGGTCGTCTATGTGACAGTAAGGCAGCGGCGCCAGGCGGCACTTCGCCTGCCCTTGTTCTGTACTGGCCCGGAATGTAGACCAGCTTGGGGCCTGCATCAACCTGTCAGGGCGACGGCCGGCAGTTTCGACCGCAGCGTGCGGCGATGAGGGAAACCAACGTGCGTGGTGATGCGGATGCTGCCTGTGTTGATGTCGGGCATGTCGGGCAGCGCATTTTGCGGGTGGGATGAGAGATGGGGGAGCGTCAGAGGGGCCGCTGAAGGCGGCATTGAAGTCGATGTCAGGCGACACGCCGGAATGCGCGCCGGTTTCGGATTGCCGATCCCCGGGATATCGGGCAATCGAAACCGGCGTTTCGAATAACACGGCTTGATTCAGCCGGGATGCCTCAGCCAATCAAATCTCAGCCGGCCGCACCTCGCCGGCCGCGCAACCGTCATCCCTCGCCCGGCAAAGAAACGCGTCATCTGGTCGAACCGCAAATACGCGTCGGCCTGATGCGGCGCCACGCCCGACGGGTTGTGGAACCACACGCCCTGCGCATCGCGCCCGTGCAGCAGCACGAGATGCCCACCCTGCCTTGCGTTGGGCCGCTCCGGGTAGCGAATCTCCGGGCTGACCGAGGCGATGGCAAGCGTGTTCTCGTCGATGCGCGCCGCCAGATCCGCCAGCGTCACGGTGCCCAGCACCTCCACGCGCAGGCCGAATGCGCGCTCCGCCCACGTGCCGAAGGGTCGATAGATCAGCCCGTCGACGCCACCGTCGTCGCGCAGACGGTAGACGTCGTGACGCAGTGCTTCGTCGAGCAGATGCGCACGCGAACCATGCGCGATGGCCCAATAGTCGAGCAGCGATTCCAGGCACGTGAGCCCGCACAGGCGTTTGGCCCAGAAGCGGTAGCGCTCGGGGTCGGTAAAGCCGCTGCGCGTCCAGGCGGGATCGGCGCAGGGGTCGGCGCCGTCTTCGACGATCGCCCGCACCCACTCGGGGCTGCCCCACTGCGCGTAGTACGGCACGCGCACATGGCGATAGACGTTCTTGTTCATGTCGTTTGTCTCGAATCTCGAGGAGGGCAAGGCAGGCGCTCGCAGCAACGCCCTCCACTCCCATCAAAGTCCTTCAAAGCCCCTCAACGCCCATCCACACGCCCAAGCGCCGCGGCCACGCGCTCGCGCAACGTGGGCAGCACCTCCGCGTCGAACCACGGATTGCGCTTGAACCACGCGACGTTGCGCGGCGACGGATGCGGCAGCGGCATCACCTGCGGGCCGAACTCGCGCCAGCGTAGCAGCGTGTCCGTGAGCGTGGGGCCGAAGGCGTCGCCCAGACCGAAACGCTGCGCGTACTGACCGACGAGCAAGGTCAGCTTCACGTCGCGCAATTGGGCGAGCAGCGCGTCGTGCCAGCGCGCGGCGCATTCGGGACGCGGCGGCAGATCGCCGCTCGCGCCCCGCCCCGGAAAGCAGAAACCCATGGGCACGATCGCGAACTTCGTGGCGTCGTAGAACGTGGCGTCGTCCACACCGAGCCAGGCGCGCAGACGCGTGCCGCTTGCGTCGCTCCAGGGCACGCCGGACGCATGCACGCGCGCGCCGGGCGCCTGGCCGATCAACAGGATGCGCGCCTCGGCCGCCGCAGCCAGCACCGGACGCGGCGCGTGCGGCAGCACAGGCGCGCAGATCGTGCACGCGCGGATCTCGCGCAGCAACGTATCGAGCGAGCGGGACGGCGGGGACTGCTTCTTCGCGGTCATGGCGTCATGGGGTCAGGCGGGACGGACGCAACGGTGAACGCCACGCCGGCGGATGGCAAGGCGCCCCCGGCATTACAGCATGCTCCGCGGCCGTTGCATCGTGCCGTCGAAGAAGCGCTGCAGCCGGAACGCCGAGAGATCGAGGGAAGGCTGACCGTCGCTAATCCATTCGGCCACCAGCCGCCCCACGATGGGCCCCATCGCGAAACCGTGTCCACAAAAGCCCGTGGCGATGACGAGGCCGGGCGTTTGCGGTGGCGCGTCGATGACGGGAATGCCGTCGGGCAGCACATCGATCAAACCGGCCCATGCCTCAACCACCTGCGCGCCGGCCAGCGCGGGGAACAACGCGCGCAGCTTCGCGAGCGCACGCGGCGCGTGCCGCGCATTCGGCTGCGGCTGCGGATCGCGCGGATGGATCACGCGCTCGCCCGCCTTCACCACGCCGGGCAAACGCTCGTAGAGATCGCGTGCGAACGCGCCGTTCAGGTGAAAACGAAATGCCTCGTGCCGCGCCCAAAGCTCCGGCAAAAACCATTTGAGCGCACGCAGATGGCCGAGCGTGATGTCGACGTCCACCTGCATGTCGTCGGCCAGATTGATGGCGCCGTTGGCGCGCTGACGGATGCCGAGGCCGTGACCCCAGAACGTGGACGCCGTCACGGCGGGCAGTGCGTTGGTTCGCATGCAGGTACCGCGCACGGCTTGCTGCGGGAGTTCCAGGCCGAGCGTGGCAAGCAGGCGCCAGCTCGTCGCGCCGGCCGCGCAAACGAAATGGCGCGTACGGATCGTGCCGCGCTCCGTCACCACGCCAGCGACGGCGCCCGCCTCGCGCTCCACGGCCACCACGCCGCAGCCTTCGATGAACCGCGCGCCCGCTTCCACCGCGCGTGCGGCGAACGCGGGCGCCGCGCGACGCGGCTCGGCCTGGCCGTCGGTCGGCGTGTAGAGGCCGCCGTGTGCGGGGCCGTGCATCCCGCTCACATAGCGGTCAATCTCTTTGCGCGAGAGCACGCGCGTGTCGAGTCCGTACTGGCGCGCGACCTCCGTCCATTGCTGGAACGAGGCCCAGTCTTCGTCATTGCCCGCGACATAGAGGCAGCCGCCCTGGCGCCACTCGAGGTCGAAGCCGAGTTCCGCTTCCAGCTGTTCCCAGAGGCGGATGCCCGCCATCATGAGCGGCACCTCGGCTGCCTCGCGGCCCTGTTGACGCACGAAGCCCCACGCGCGCGTGGACTGTTGGCCTGCGATGCGCGACTTGTCGAGCACCACGGCCTTGAGCCCGCGCCGCGCGAGATAGTACGCAGCGGCGCAGCCCATGATGCCCGCGCCAGCGATGACGACGTCGGCGTGAGTGGGAAACGGTTCGTTGGAAGGCGAGAGGTTGGCGTGCAGCGGGTAGGTGGTCGTCATGGGCGAAGGGGGACGAATAAGCGCAACGTCTTGCGGTCGGACCGTGCATCTTCGCAGGCCCGTCGCCGCATGGCAAATGCGCAGAGTCCCTCTCGCGGCACTACGTCGAGCCTTCTATGCCGCCGTGCATGTCACCTTCGCCGCCCTCGCGGCCCGCCGATCAATGATGCTCGAAGAGCGAATGCGGAACGACGTAGTGCGGCAGTACGCCAGGCTGCCCAGACTGGGACACGCTCGACACACCCGAGCCATAGCCCGTTGTTTCATTCGACGTCTGAGCCGATGCCATGTTGGCCGCGGGGCCATTCGCCGCGTTGTACGCGGGGTACTTCGTCTTGTCCTGATGCAGCGTGCCGTTCTGTTCGGCCTGGGCAATCTGTGCCTTCACGTCGCTGCGCATGAGCGGGCCAGTAGTGCCGGTAGTGCCGGTAGTGCCGGTCTGAGCGAAGGACGCGACCGGAGCAATAAGCGCGACGGCGACAGCCAGCGTTGAAATAAAGGTCTTCATGGTGCTCTCCTTGTACCTGCTTCGTGTTTCCGCCCGGCCGATCCGGGCGAAGATGCCTCACGATGCACAAGGTCAGAATAGCCAGTACACCTTAACGGAGCCTTAGCCCTGGCACACCAAAAAGAACGCCAAAAAAACGAGGAGCTATGTGTTGCCGGATGTGGACACTGAGGTGGACACCGAGGTGGACACTCAGGTGGCCCCCCGGCGCCACACCGGCACAGGGTCAGGTCGTCGTGACCGGTTCGACCGCCCGCAGGCCGCTCAATTTGACCGACAGTCCGCCTTGCGGCGAAACATTGCCAAGCGAGAGCGTTGCGTGATGACGGCCCGCAATGCGCGACACGATGGCAAGGCCCAGTCCGCTGCCCTGCCCCATGGCATGCTCGCCGCGATAGAAGCGGTCCAGCACGCGGCCGCGCTCGCTCTCGGGAATGCCGGGACCGGTATCGGCCACTTCCAGCGTCAGCTTGCCGCCGTCGCGCGTCAACATCACGTCGACTCGCCCGCCTGGGGGCGTGTAGCGGATTGCGTTATCCACGAGATTGGAGAGCAGCACCCCGAGCGAATTCGGCTCGGCCAGCGCCATGCAGGCATCGTCGTCTGCGGCGGCGCCGTTGCGCGACACGACGAGCCCCAGATCGATCGACTTCACTTCGGCAAGCAGCGAGAAGTCGCCCACCGTCTGCTCGCAGAGTCGCCTCAAGCTCACGGCCTTCATCGGCGCCGGCTGTTGGGCATCTTCGCGCGCGAGCGTGAGCAGTTGATGCACGAGATGGATGATGCGATTGAGCCGCCCTTCCACGCGTTCGATGGTGGCCGCGTCACCCTTCAGCGTGCCGTCGCGCACGGCGCCCTGAAGCTGCAGCTTGAGCGCCGTGAGCGGCGAGCGAAGTTCGTGGGCGGCGTCTGCGACGAAGGTGCGCTGCGCCTGCAAGGCCACGTTGAGCCGGTGCAGCAGGTCGTTGACCGCTTCCACGAGCGGCCGGATCTCGACCGGCACGTCGCGCCCGTCGAGTTGCAGCGGTTGAAGCGAATCGATGGAACGCGTGGCGAGCGCGCGCGAGAGTCGGCCGATGGGCGCGAGTCCGCGTGCTACTGCAAACAGCACGAGCGCAATGGTGGGCGGGATCAGCACGCCGAGCGGCCAGAGCGTGCGCAACGCGAGCCGCAAGGCGAGGTCTTCGCGCACGTCGATGGGCTGCGCGACCTGCACGAAACGCCCCGGCTGCTGCACGCCGAACACACGCCAGTGGTGCTCGGCGTGCTCGACGGTTCTCAGCCCTTCGGGATAGCGCGCGAGCGCCGGCGCGGACGACGAGCGGTAGACGAGCTGGCCCGCAGCGTCCCAGATGCCGATCACGATGCGTTCGTCGCCGATATTGCCGAACGCGGGGCCGCCGCTACGGTTTGTGCTACCGGCAGCGAGATTCGACGGCAGCGAGATCGCCACCACGCGAAGTTCGTAGTCGAAAAGCTCGCTGGCCTCGTGCTTCGCGCTATGGAAGATGCCGGCGCCCGCGGCGAGCGCCGCGACGGCAAGACCGAAGATGAGCCAGCCCAGCAGCCAGCGACGGATGGACCTCATTCGCAGCGCTTCAGCCGGTAGCCCACGCCACGCACGGTCACGATCTGATCGGCGCCGATCTTGCGGCGCAAGCTGTGCACGTGCACTTCGATCGTATTGCTGCCCACTTCCTCGCCCCATCCATAAAGTTTCTCTTCCAGTTCCGCGCGCGTGAACACGCGCGAAGGCTCTTCGATCAGCACCTGCAGCAGCGCAAATTCACGCGGCACGAGGGCCACGGGTTCGCCGTTCCTCGTCGCCTCGTGCGAGGCGGGATCGAGCGCGAGTTCGCCATGCGTGTACACGGGCTGCTTCTGCCCCGTGCGGCGCCTCAGCAGCGCGCGCACGCGGGCGGCCAGTTCGTCGAGATCGAACGGCTTGATGAGATAGTCGTCGGCACCGGCGTCGAGGCCGCGAATGCGGTCGTCCACGGCGTCGCGCGCGGTGAGGATGATGACGGGCGCCGCGCCCCCGTGATTGCGGTAGCCGCGCAGCACGTCGATGCCGTCCTTCTTCGGCAGCCCCAGATCGAGCAGTACCAGATCATAGACGCCGTTGCCGAGCGACAGCTCGGCCGCGCGGCCGTCCTGCGCCCAGTCGATGGCGTAGCCCGCCCGGCGCATCGCTTCCAGCACCGGCTCGGCAATCATGTCGTCGTCTTCGACCAGCAAAAGCCGCATTCCCTTCCCCCTCCCTTTGCGCTGCGGACCACCAAACGCCCATTGTGGCGAGCCGCAGCTTAACGCTTCCTGATGAATTGCTTAAATGCCCGAACTCCGGGCACGCTATTTCATCAGAGGATTAAATGCCTGCCCAGTTAATCGGTTACTTCGTAAAAATGCACGCTTCGTGCAGCATGCGATTCCATCAGCGAAAAATTCCATGCCTCGAAACACTTCATTACACGTTTTTTGCAATTTATGCGTTTAGAATAACGCCCGATCCGGCGCCGTTTAACACGGGGGTACGCGCGCCGGCACGTGAAGACGGCACGCCGCCTGCTGGGCGCGCCGCACCTTCGCGTAATCGCTGCTTCGTACTGCGTAGCCGGTCGGCTCGCGGGGCGGGCGCTGCCGAGACAGGCGCCCTTGAGCCGCATGACGTCCATCACCCCGATATAACCTCAATCGACGGACATCCACGCAGTATGGCCAACGTTTCACAATCACCCGACTCGCTTGCGGTCGCGGAACGTGTGCGCGAACTGATGAGCCGCCATGGCATCGGCAAGCGCCATCAAACCACCGAGTTGTGCCGCATTCTCGATCTGAGTTTTTCGCAGGGGCACCGCAAGCTGCGCGGCAATAGTCCCTGGACGCTTTCGCAAATCAAGAAAGTCGCCGAGGCATTCGGCGAGCCGGCGGCGCAGTTGTTCGGCGCGCAGTCGCTCGACCCCGGCATGGTGGGCGCGGTCGCCCACGAGGCCGTGTTCGCGGTGGCCGCCATCGAAATGCCTTGTACGGCGTGGGTGGGCGCGCCCATCGAGCCCGGCAGCCGGCCCGAATTCATCGCGTACTCGAAGCAGGGCCAGTGGCGCGTGGTGCGCCACGACGGCGCGCTCTATCAGAACGCGCACGAGGTTCACAAGATCGAGATCTACCCGCGCCGGCCCGAGAACGACCGGCCGCTCATCGCTGTGGTGGACGACGACCGCACCTCCGCGGACAACCTGCGCGATTACCTCGAACACAACGGCTTTGCGGCGCTCGCGCTGTACGGCCTCACGGCGTTTTCCGAGGCGCTGCAAAGCCAGGTCTTCGACGGCGTGGTGATCGACTGGCTGTTCGGCACGCAGACGTCCGCCGAGGCGATTCGCGCGGTGCGCGCCTCCGAAAACCCCGACGCGCCGATCCTGGTGCTCACGGGCGAACTGCTGACGGGCAAGGCGAGCGAATCGGAGATCGGCGAAATCATTCGCGCCTACGACGTGGCCTGCCACGAGAAGCCCGCGCGCATGGCGATCATCGCGGCGGACCTCTCGAAGCGGCTCAATCGCGGCTGAGGCTGGGGCTGAGACTGGGCCTTCTGCGCGTCTGGTTCAGCGCTGCGCTTCGGTCAGACCGGAGCGCGGCCGCGAGCGGCCAGCGGCCAGCGCCCGCTGAAGCGCGGCCCGCAGTACGTCGTAATGAACGGGCTTGGTGAGGCTGTCGAAGAACGCTGCCGGGAACGTCTGCCCACCGCCGTCAGGGCCGCGCGCGTCGAGGTCGGACATGTACGCGCTCACGGCAATCACGCGCGGCAGGCCGCCCGGGTAAGCGCCCGTGCCGACGCGCATGTCGAGATCGGCCATCAGCGAATAGCCGTCCCGGCCAGGCATGTGCAGATCGAGCAGCATCACGTCGCAGCGCTGGCTGTCGAGCCAGGCCAGGGCTTCTTCGACATCGGCCGCCGCGTGCACGCTGTAACCCATGTGCGCCACCATCTCGCAGAGCGATTCGCGTACGAGCGGGTTGTCGTCCACTACCAGCACCTGCGGCGGCGCGGCGCTGCGCGCATCCGTCGCGGCATGCGCGGCGGGGTTGCCCGGCACGGACCGCACCGGCACGGTCACCGTGAAGGTCGTGCCCTCGCCCAGGCGGCTGTCGGTCTCGATCGTGCCGCCGAACAGATCCACCAGCCCCTTCACGATGGCGAGCCCCATGCCCGCGCCTTCGAAGCGCCGCGAGCGCGAGGCGTCAAGCTGCGTGAACTCCCTGAAAATCTGTGGAATCTGCGCGTGCGGCACACCAGGCCCCGTATCACGGACCACGATGGAGAGCAGGTCCGGCAACATCACGAACTCGAGATGAACCGAGCCGCGCTCCGTGTAGCGGATCGCGTTGGTGACGAGGTTGTTCGCAATCTGGCGGATGCGATGCGGGTCCGACACCACACGCCCGCCGCCGCGCTCGGCACGCGCCGCGCGCTCGAACACAAGTCCTTTCGCACGCGCGGCAGCTTCATGCTGATCGGCAATGGATGCGAGCAGTTCGCGCGGATCGAACTCCTCGTCGCGCAACTCCAGCTTGCCGGCGCCGAGCCGCGCGTAGTCGGTCAGGTCCTTCATCTGCGTTTCGAGCTGCCGCGCCGCGATTTCAAGCCGGCGGATCACCTTGCCGTCCGCCTCCGAATGCGGCGTGAGCCCAAGCAGTTCGATCGACGACACGATGGCGTGCAGCGGCGTACGCAATTCGTGGCTGATCATGCCGAGAAACGCGTCTTTCGCGAGGCTCGCCTCGCGCGCCGCACGGCTTGCGTCGTGCTCGGCGGCGAGCAACGCCTTTTGCTGGTTGATGAGCCGCGTGCGCCGGAACCCGTTGAACACGAGCAACGCGGTGGCCGCCGCCGAAAGCAGCAGCAAACCGACACCTGCGGCAAACAGCATGCGGCGCTTCGCAAGAAAGTCGCGGCTCATTGCCTCGCGGTCTTCCACGTCGGCAAAGCGCCGGCTGAGCGCAAGTTCGTTGACGGTGTTCCAATGGCTGTGCAGCGCCGCGAAAACCTGGCCGGCGAGGTCGGGATTGGCTTCGAGCGCCGCGATTTGCGGATCGATTTCGGCCACGAGCGCATCGAGCGCCGCAAGCTCCGCTTGCTGGCGCCGCTGCAAGTCCGGCTGCGACGCGAGGTTCCGCGTAGACCCGGCCAGCACATGCAGCTTCGACTGCAGCACCGCGTAACGCAGTTGCAGCTTCGCGTAATCGCGATTGGCGCCGAAGCGGTATTGCAGCAGCTGGTTCTCCAGCCGGGCGTAGGCGATCTGCAACTGCGCGGCGTCCCAGTAATAGCCGTCGTAAGCGCCCGTGATGCGCTGCGTGGCGCGCGAATCGATCAGGTTCGCGTACAGCAGATAGCCCACCGCCGCGACCGGTGGCGCAATCGCCACGAGCCACACGAGGACGAGAACGAAGCGGCGTAACGGACGGCGCATCACTTGACGACGATCGACTTGATCTGCCACGCGAACTTCGAATCGCCGCCAGGCCCGCCCAGTTCCGATGGGAACGTGTCGCGCGGATAGATCAGAAAAAGCGGCCCGAAGTCGCTCATCTTCAGGCGCTGCCCGTTCATGCTGTAGGCGAGCACGACGCCGTAGCGACCGGCATCGGCCATGGGCACGACGCAGGTGTAGTCGTCGAAGGTATGGATTTCGAGTTGCGTGCCATTCGCGCCCACCGTCTTCAGCACGTCGGAAAGCAACGGGCCCGTGAACGTGGAGCGCGGTGTCCAGGTGGTGGACGTCGTGATGGCATGCACGGGCAGCGCGAGCAGTTGCGCTTCGCTGAAGTGATAGACGGTGTGCGTTGCGTCGTTCGTGTTGGCGATCTTGCCTTTCACGTCGAGCGACAGCGTGGCCGCAAGCGCGTGCGAAGCGATCAACGATGCCGCGCACACGAGCGCGGCCCGCATTCCCCCTAGCCTGCGCGACCGCCCCGCCGTACGCGAGGCCGAAGCCTGGTCTTCGTGCATTTCTTTCATGCCCCGTTATTCGTCCGCTTTGATCTGGCGCTGCGTTTGCCGCGCCGCCCTTGAGCCGGGGAGCGTGTTCACGCAGGCCCATGCATAATATCGTCAAATTCCAACCTGGCACGACGCCGTGCCCGCAGCCGCCGGGTCTCGCGCTCCGTCACGACATGAACAAGCCGATTCTTCCGCTCACGTACGAACAGCTCGGTCAGTGGATCGAGTCGCTGCAACCGGCGCTGCGCGCAGAAAACTTCGCGGTCATCGTAGGCATTCTGCGGGGCGGCGCGCCGCTCGCGCTGATGGCCTCGCATGTGACCGGCGCGCCGGTGGCGTTCCTGCGCTACGACCGCTCCACGCGCGCAGTCACGTGGGACTCCACGCTGCCGCTGCCCGAACCGGGTTCGCGCGTGCTGCTGTGCGAAGACATCGCGGGTCTGGGTTTCACGCTGACCGACTGCATCGCGTTCCTGCGCGAGCACGGCCTCACGGTGCGCACCTTGACAGGCGCCTACGACGACCTGAGCCGCCTGCGCCCCGACTATTCGATCGACGCCGACAGCTTCTTCACGCTCTTTCCGCAGGAACGCCAGAGCTACACCCAGCGCTACCGTTCCAGCTGGTCGCGCGAAGGCGCACAAACAGATGCACTGATCGCGACCGACCGCGAATACGCCACCTACGCCATCGACCTGGACGGCATCGTGCCGCCCGACACGCCGCTTGCCGCCGAAGATGATTTCGACGCCACGCTGGAGGAGCGCGAGGCGCTGCAGCCGTTCCGCAAGTTTTCGGGCGTAGAGATCGGACGCGTGCGGGCGGTCGTGACCGACCGTGCTGAAGCCGAGCGGGCGCGCGTGCAGAAGTGGCTCGAACGCCAGGGCTTCAACGGCGTGGAACTCATCATGCGCGAGGCCGGCCCGCACGACGCATCGCCGTCGGCGCAGGCCGCGCACAAGGCCGAAGCCGCGCAGCGCTGCGGCGTGACGTACTTCGTGGAAGGCGACCCGCTCGAAGCCATCCTGATCGCCCAGCAGGCCCCGCTGCTCCATGTGGTCTGGTGGAACGCGCACACGCAGAGCGGCACGCTGATCGGGGCGTCGGCCTGGCGCTAGGCGCTTAGCGCCGGCCAGGCTCCAGGCGGCTGGCGGCTGGCGGCTGGCGGCTGGCGGCTGGCGGCTGGCGGCTGGCGCAATCGAGCGCCGCTTCGACCGCTTCATTCAACCGCTTCATTCCGCCGCTTCATTCAGGCACGCGCAATTGCCGCGCGGCGCGCTGCGATGCCACGAGAATCAGCTTCATGGTGGCCCGCGTCGCACCGACAAAGAGCTTGCGGGCAACACGCTCGTCGAGCGTTTCAAAATCGATTTCCGTGAAGATCACGCAAGGCGCGGCCTGCCCCTTGAAGCGATAGATCGACTCCAGCAGCACGTCGCCCTCGCGGTATTCGGGGTTGCCGAACAGGTCGTACTTGCCCGTGAAACTGCGCAGCCGGTGCGGGCCGAGATGGTCGAGCGCCGTGAGCGCCGAGCCCTCGCGGCCGCGAAACGACAGCACCACGATGTCCTGCCGGCGAAAGCCGAGCCCGAGCGCCTGCGTGATGGCGCGCTTGGTGGCGTCGACGATGCCTTCGGTCGCTTGCGGGCCGTCGTGATGGTCGTAGGTGGAGACCGCGACGTCGGACCCGTCGAACGGGCTGCCGGCCACAAGGCGCGCGGCGTCCTGCGACACCGGCCCCGCCACCTCGCGCACGTAGTCGAGGATGTCGCGCGGACTGCGGTAATTCGTCGATTCCCGCAGCACGGTCCAGCCATCGAGCGTCACGCTCTCGCGCATATAGAGGTTCTGCAGCGGGTCTTCGAGCCACCACCACGCGGCACCCGGCCGCAACAGCCGTTCGAGCGCCGCCACCCACGGCTGCATGAAGTCCTGGCCTTCATCGACGATCAACACGTCGAACTGCCAGCGCGCGTCGATGGGCGTCTGCGCAAAGGTCTGTTCGAGCTGGTCGAAGACGTCGGAGCGGCCGAAATCCGGCGCGCGTCCCGCGTCGCGTGCAATCCAGTCGCACAGCTGGTGATAGTTGGCCACCTTCACGCCGGGAGGCGCCACGCGCGCGATATGGTCGGCGAGCGGCCGGTTGAAGCACACGTAAAGCACACGCTGATCGCGCGCCACGGCGTCTTTCATCACCTGCACCGCAAGCTGCGTCTTGCCTGAGCCCGCCGTGCCGATCACGCGCAGCCGGAACGGCGAGAATTCGAGCCGCCGCGCCCAGGTGGCAAGGCCGCCCGCGAGGCGCGTGACGAGCGTGCCGGCCGCGCCCACGAGCGCGCTCGCGTCGGGCGTGAGCGCAAGTTCGTCGGCGAGAAAATGGTGAATCTTCGCGGCGCATGGCAGACGCGGCTCGTCGGCAGGCAGCGCTTCGCGCACGATGGCGGCGAGCCGGTCCTTGCGCGTGGCATCGACGATACGCGCCGGGTTCACGCCGGCAATGGCCGCGTTCCTCACGACGTGATCCGGGCAATACAGCAGCTCTTCGATGAAATACGTGCCGGCCCCGAACGCCGCGGTAAAGCGCCGATGCAGGCCTTCGATGGTGCGCGCGAGCGCGATGGCCACATTGCGCTCAGTCTGCAGATGGACCTTCACGAGGCCCTTCGGCGTCTCGCGCAGGAAGCCCGTTTTCTGCTCGACGATCATCACGCGGCCTGCCGGACTCACGATCACGAAGTCCGCCTCGCCGAATACCGAGAAGTTCTGGTTGAGCCGCGTCCAGTGCACGCCGTGGTAGACGGTGTAGTCGGCCGGCAGCGCTTCTTCGAGCAGCGTAAGCGTTTCGCGCTCGCGCGCGGCCGCGCCGGTGGCGGCCAGATGCTTCCAGTCGTCGGGAACAATGCGGGCCATGCGGCGCCTCGTCGTGGTCGGTTGGGTGGGTTGCGGGCAGTGGGGTGACTGGCGGAATTGCGGCTGCCGGTATTTTACGCACGCGGCCCCGCACCGCATCATGCCGGCCGTTTGCCGAAGCGCGCGAACCACGCGACGAACGACGGCGGACGATGGCGAACGGCGGCGGACGATGGCAAATGGCGGCAAGCAGCGGTCAGCGTGCCGGAAGCCGCCTTGCGGATCGTGTATCGTTACTGGTTCATCGCGCGCGCCGTGCGTGCGCAATCTGTCTGCAAGCCTATTGAAGGAGAACCGGCCGGATGATCACGATCTGGGGACGCGCCAACTCGGCGAACGTGCAGAAACTTTTGTGGTGCTGCGACGAACTCGTGCTGCCGTACGACCGCATCGATGCGGGCATGCAGTTCGGCCGCACCCACGACGCCGACTATCTCGCGCTGAATCCGAACGCCCGCGTGCCGACGCTCGTGGACGGCGAGTTCGTGCTGTGGGAATCGAACTCGATCCTGCGCTACCTCGTGATGCAATACGGCGCCTCCAGCCAGCTCTATCCGGCCGATCCGAAGGTGCGCGCGAGCATCGACCGCTGGCTCGACTGGTCGCTTTCCACGCTCGCGCCCACGGAGCGCCCGCTTTTCATGGCGCTCGTGCGCACGCCGCCGGAAAAGCGTGACGCCGCCGCGATCGAGGCCGACCGGCAGGCGGCCGCGGCGCTCTGGACGATCGTCGATCGCCATCTGCAAGGCCGCTTCTTTCTGGAGAACGACAAGTTCACGCTGGCCGACATCGTGATCGGCACGTTCGCGAAGCGCTGGTTCGATCTGGAAGGCGTCGAGCGGCCGTCGCTGCCGAATCTCGAACGCTGGTATTCGCGGCTTGCCACCCGCCAGGGCTTCAAGAAGTACATCGATCTGCCGCTGACCTGACGCCGCACGGGCTCACACCGATCTCCACGACATGACGTTGAACATCGCCGCGATGCTCGACGCGGCCCACCGGCACTTCGCCGCCGGTCGCCTCGACGAGGCGCGCCGCCTGCTGGAAGAAGCCGTCGATCAGGCGCCCGACCACCGCGAGGCACTGGAAGGTCTTGCTCACGTTGCCGCCCGGCAAGGCGACTACGCGCGCGCCGCGGACTGCGCCACGCGCTTGCTGCAAAGCCGCGCCGAAGGAGCGGTTTCGCACGAGCAGTATTTTTGGGCCGCGCAGCTCTGCCAGCTCGCGCAGCGGCACGGCGAGGCGATCGACCTCTTCGAGCGCTGTCTTGCGCGGGCCCCCGATCATCCGGCGCTGCTGCATGGACTCGCGATGTCGCTCGTACAGAACGGCGAGCACGAACGTGCGCTGGCAACCCTCGACCGCCTGAGCGCGCGCCATCCGCAGCTCCACGAAGCGCATTACAACCGGGGCAAGCTCCTCGGCACGCTGGGCCGCTACGACGAGGAAATGGCAGCCTACCGGCGCGCCATCGCCATCAAGCCGAACTTCACGCCGGCCTACGTGAACCTCGGCGTCGCCCTGCGCGATCTGCACCGCTTCGACGAAGCCCTCGCCCAGTTTCGCCAGGCGCTCGCTATCGACCCCAACGACGTGGGCGCCCGTACGAATCGCGCGCAGACCAACCTGCTGCTCGGCGAGTTCGAGCACGGCTGGCGCGAATACGAATGGCGCTGGCGCGACGGCACCGACACGCACGGCTTTCCCGACGCCACCTTGTGGAAAGGCCCGAAAGCGCAGCCCCCGGCGGGCCGAACGCTGTTCGTGCATCACGAACAGGGCCTCGGCGACACGCTGCAATTCGTCCGCTACGTCGACCTGCTGGCCGACGCCGGCGCGCGCGTCGTGCTGCGCGTTCAGGACACGTTGCTGCCGTTCCTGCGCGACTACCCGGGAACCGTGGCGGTCATCGGCGAACACGATCCGGTGCCGGCGTTCGACTGGCACTGTCCGTTGCTGAGCCTGCCCTTCGCGTTCGGCACGCGTGCCGCCGGCATTCCGGCGAAGACGCCGTACCTTGCGGCCGACGCCGCCCGGCTCGCGCAATGGCACGACGTCATGGCCGCAGCAGGCGAGCGGCCGCGCGTGGGCATTGCATGGTCGGGCAGCCGCACACACGTGAACGACGTGAACCGTTCGATGCGCGCAGCCCAGCTCGCGCCGCTCTTCGATGCGCCCATGTGCTTCGTCTCGCTGCAGAAAGACGTGCGCGACGAAGACCGGGCGTGCCTTGCCGAAACGCCGGCGCTGCTCGACGTTTCGCACCGGCTCGACACGTACGCCGACACGGCAGCGCTCGTGGCCCAGCTCGATCTCGTCATCAGCGTGGATACGTCGGTTGCCCATCTCGCCGGAGCGCTTGGCAAACCCGTCTGGATCGCGCTTCCGTTCACGCCCGACTGGCGCTGGCAACTCGGGCGCACGGACAGCCCGTGGTATGGCGAAGCCCGATTGTTCCGCCAGCCCGCCCGGGGCGACTGGGCTTCGGTGGTAGCGAACCTGCGGGCCGCGCTCGACGGTTTCACGCCCGCGAGCGCAGCCCGCGCAGCCTGAGCGGACGCGGCGCCGACAAGGCGCGCCGCCCGGCGCGCCCACAACGCCAGCCAATGCCAGCCAACGCCCGCCCGTATAATCGCCGCATGAAGATCGCAAAATCCTCGCCCGTCGACCGGAAACCGGCTGCTCGCCCAGCCGGTCATGCGCATGACCACGACGGCGGCCAGCACGACTCGCACACGGCGGGCGGTTCCCCAGGCGCTTCGCATGCCGGGACGCCCGCCTCGCAGGAAGAAGCGCTCGCGCTCGCCGATGCCTACTGCCGGGAGCGCGGCGAGAAGCTCACGCCGATTCGCCGCAAGGTGCTCGAACTGCTGCTCGCATCGGGCCGCGCCACCAAGGCGTATTCGCTGCTCGACGAAATGCGCGCGATCCATCCCGGCTCCGCGCCGCCCACGGTTTATCGCGCACTCGACTTCCTGCTCTCCGCGGGGCTCGTGCACCGGATCGAATCGATCAATGCGTTCACGGTCTGCCACGATCTCACGCAGTGCCGGCATGGCGTGCTCGTGGTGTGCCAGCAATGCGGCAACGTAACCGAACTGCATCAGCCCACGCTGCGCGCAGCGCTCGTGGCGCAGATCGAAGAAGCGGGCTACCGGCTCGCGAGCGACGACATCGAACTCAAGGGTGTCTGCGCCAACTGCCAGGCGGCCGAACGCGCGGCCAAAGATGCGCCGGGCGCAAAAACGGTGAAAGCGGCGAAAGCGGAAGCGTAGGCCTACGCGCTGGAATGTTCGGCTGCGGTTGCCTGTCTTTGAATGCGACGCGGTGCTGGGGCGCGATCAGTCAGTGGGCCGATCTGCGGCAGACGCGGGCGTCTTTGCAGCTTTCACAACCTTCCCAGTCTTCACGCGCTGGGTCCCCTTCGACGTATTCAGCAGCACGGCAGCACGAATCAGTGCCTTCAGCGCTTCCGCCTCGATTGCGTCGCCCTCGTGAAAATCGATGGCGCGCCGCGTATTTCCCTCGAGACTCGCGTTGAAGAGACCGGCCGGGTCGTCCAGCGACGCGCCTTTTGCGAACGTCATCTTCACGGCGCTCTTGTAGGTCTCGCCTGTACAGATCAGCCCGCCGTGCGACCACACCGGCACGCCGCGCCACTTCCACTCTTCGACCACGTCCGGGTCGGCTTCCCTGACAAGCGCCCGTAGCCGCGCCAGCATCTCGCCGCGCCAGTCGCCCAGTTGCTGGATTTTTTCGTCGATGAGTGTGGAGGCAGAGGGGCCTTCCGGCGGTTCGCTCTTTTTCATGTTCTGCGTGTTGGGCATGTTCCCGACCCGGCTAAACCTGCCGGCTAAACCCGCGCGTCGATCGATTCGCGCAGCAGCGCGATGAGCTTGTCGGGCTGGGCCGGCTTGGTCATGAAGTGCTGGAACCCTTCGCCGATGCTGCGCAGCCGCCAGCTTTCGCCGGTGTGGCCGGTCAGCGCGATCGCGACGGAAGGCGTGTGATCGCAGCGTATTTCATGGTCGCGCAGGCGTTGAATGAGGTAAAACCCGTCCATGGCGGGAAGGTCGAGGTCGCATACCACGGCGTCGGGCAGCAGCCGAAGCGCCGCTTCAACGCCTTCTTCCGCGTCGGCTACAGCGACAACGCGCGCGCCCTCCGACTCCAGCAACGTTGTCAGCGACTCCCGGCTTTGCGGGTCGTCTTCGACAAGTACGATCGTTGCCTGATCGAGTCCTTGTAGTTCCTTCATGTACCTTGATGCAAAAAGACAGATTCAGGGGCCGCACACGAGGACGATTCCCCTGCACGGCATGCCGCGCGCGTCGTGCCGGCCGCTGGCGTTGGCTGACGGGCGCACGCGGATACGACGCCTTTGGATACCCGGCTTTGGATACCCGCATTGCAGCGATGTTCCAGGGGACGGATGCAAAATACGTTCCAGTTTTCTGCACCCACTGGCGCCAGGCTCACGCTACGTCGCGGTGCGGACGATAGCGCCGCAAAAAGACAGCCTTGTGAAAGGCGTTGCGGCCCCATCGACGATGCTTCGGGTGCTGTCTGAAATCATGGCCGAAGGTCTGTTCGCCGTCGTGGCCGGGCCCGGCGCCCGGGGATGTGCCGGCGATCGCACTGGCTTTTCGGCCGATGTCAGCCGCGCGCCGTGCGGCGCTATCATGGCGGACCCTTCCCTCCTTTTTCCGGACACGACGATGCAGGAACTCGACGCCGCCACTCTCGAAGCGCTCCGCCACGTCACCACGGCAACGCTCACCACGCAGTTGTTCAAGCGCGGACTGCGCAACACCTTCATGCAGGGCGTGAGTCCGCTCGCCGCGCATACGGGGCCGAACCTCGTCGGTCCGGCCTTCACGCTGCGCAACATTCCGTCGCGCGAAGACATCGACGTGCTCGAACTGTTCGCCGACCCGGAGTACGCGCAGCGCAAGTGCGTGGAGACGGCGCCCGCAGGCCACGTGCTGGTGCAGGATTGCCGCGGCGAGCGCGCCAGCGCTTCGTTCGGCTCCATCCTCACGCTGCGGCTCAAAGTGCGCGGCGTGGCAGGCATGGTGTCGGACGGTCCCGTGCGCGACAGCGCCACGATCGCCGAGCTTGGCCTGCCCGTGTTCTGCGCCGGCGCCAGCGCGCCGCCGAACCTGATCCGTCATCACGCGGTGGACTTCAACGTGCCGATCGGCTGCGGCGACGTCGCGGTGTTTCCGGGCGACGTGATCGTAGGCGACGCGGACGGCGTCGTCGTGATTCCGCGTGGCATCGCCGCCGAGGTCGCCGCGGCCGCGGCGGAACAGGAACGGCTCGAAACGTTCCTCACCGAACGCATTCGCGAGGGCGCCACGCTGCCCGGCACGTATCCGCCCAACGACGTGACGAAGGCCGCCTACGAGGCGTGGAAAAAGACGCACTGAAAGGGCGGGAACCCTCGGCCCGGCGCTTCAGTCCTGCGGCCCGACGCCATGCAGGAGCAGTGCTACGGCGTGCCGGGCGATGGCCTGCGCACTGACCTGGCGACGCGCGGGCAGATCGCGCCATTGCTTCGACGTGGCAAACGGCAGCACCGTCAGCCCGAGCAGCGTCAGAAACACGAGCGAGGGTTCGAGTGCGCGGTTGAGCCGCCCTTCCCGTTGCCAGCGCCGGATTGCGACGAGCGCCGCCTTGCGGTTCGCGTTGCCGAAGCGTTCGTGCATGCGCTGGCGCAGCACGCCGCCTTCGCTGATCACCTCGCGCACCCAGAGTGGCGGGAACCAAGGGTTCTCATCGGCGACTTTGACGAACAGCAGCGCGAGGTCGGTGAGCGCTGCGACCGGATCGTCGGGATGGTTGCGGAACGGCTCGCCGAACTGCGCGCGAAGCGGCACGAAGCACTCGTCGATCAGCACGTCGATCAGCTGGTCGCGCGTGTTGAAGTAGTAATGGACCATCGCCGGCGTCACACCGGCCTCGCGGGCAATGGCGCCCAGCGTGGTTTCGAGGATGCCCTGCCGCGCGAACAGCCCAAGCGCCACTTCGAGCAGTTTCTCGCGCTGCTGCGGCCCCCGGGCGCTACCCGATGGCCGGCCCGGGCGGCGCGGCGGGTCGTTGTCTCCCAACTTCTCGCCTCGCGCGGCCAGGGCCTGGGCGCCATCGCCCCCATCGCCCCCATCGCCCCCATCGCCCCCATCGCGGGCATTGGCCCCGACGGTCCCGCGCGGCACGCGGTTTCTGACGTGCAGCGCGGCTCGCGCGCTTCCTGCTCGATCCTGTTTCGGTTCTGACATGCTGAATCTGGAATGGCGGCGCATGGTGCTGCGGGCGCCGGTTCGGTTCATCGCGCCCGGCACGGCGACACGGACACGGCGCGCCCGGCGAATTTACGCAGGGTAACAGAGTCCCGTTTGACGTAGGCGCTCATCCGCAATATATTAATCTTCGTGTTAATTAATTCAACGTCAGGCACTTCCCATGGAACTACAAACCTCCGCGCAAGGCGAAGGGCACCGTGAAGGGGCTGGCGGCATCGGTTCGCAGCCGCAGACACCAACGCAAGCACAGGGGCATCCGCCCATCCGCCTGCTGTTTCCGGCGCTCCTGCTCGTCATGCTGCTCGCCGCACTCGACCAGACCATCGTCTCCACGGCGCTGCCCACCATCGTCGGGGAACTGGGCGGGCTCGACCAGCTTTCGTGGGTCGTCACCGCCTACCTGCTCACGTCCACCATCGTCGTGCCGCTCTACGGCAAGCTGGGCGACCTGTACGGCCGCAAGGTCGTGTTGCAGGCGGCCATCGCGCTGTTCCTCGCCGGCTCGGTGCTCTGCGGCATCGCGCAGAACATGCCGCAGCTGATCGTGCTGCGCGCGCTGCAAGGTCTCGGCGGCGGCGGGCTGCTCGTCATCACCATGGCCGCGATTGGCGACGTGGTGCCGCCCGCCGAACGCGGCCGCTACCAGGGCCTCTTCGGCGGCGTGTTCGGCCTCGCGACGGTGGTCGGTCCGCTGCTGGGCGGCTTTCTCGTCGAGCATCTGTCGTGGCGGTGGATCTTCTACATCAACGTGCCGCTCGGTGCGGTCGCACTCGTCGTGATCGGCGCCGTGTTCAAGCCGCGCACCGCGCACGTGAAGCATCAGATCGACTACATGGGCGCCGCGTTTCTGGCCGGCGCGCTCACGTGCATCATTCTCTTCACGAGCGAAGGCGGTTCGGTGCTGCCATGGTCGTCGGCGCAACTGTGGCTCACGCTCGTGCTGGGCCTCGTGTGCGTGGCGGGCTTCATCCACGAGCAAAAGCACGCGGCCGAACCCATCATG
This sequence comes from Paraburkholderia sp. SUR17, assembly GCF_029536165.1. NCBI lineage: Bacteria > Pseudomonadati > Pseudomonadota > Betaproteobacteria > Burkholderiales > Burkholderiaceae > Paraburkholderia > Paraburkholderia sp. SUR17. Next base: position 1,218,249 of record NZ_CP120509.1, on the reverse strand, counting down.
CCGCTCGAACTCTTTCGCGAACGCACGTTCTTGCTAGCGAGCCTGATCGGCTTTGTCGTGGGTGTATCGATGTTCGGCTGCGTCACGTTCCTGCCGCTCTACCTGCAGGTCGTGAAGGGCTCCACGCCATCCGAGGCCGGCGTGCAGATGCTGCCCATGATGGGCGGCCTGCTCGTCATGTCGATCGTGGTGGGACGACTGATCAGCCGTATCGGACGCTACCGGATCTTTCCGATTGTGGGGTCACTGCTCGTGGGCGTCGCGATGGTGCTGCTCTCCACGCTGAAAATCGAAACGCCGATCCGCGTGATGTACCTCTACATGGGCCTGCTCGGCTGCGGCCTCGGCATGATCATGCAGGTACTCATTCTCGCCGTGCAGAACACGGTGGCGTTCCGGCACCTCGGCGTGGCCACGTCGGGCGCCACGCTGTTCCGCTCGATTGGAGGCTCCGTTGGCGTGGCGGCATTCGGCGCGGTGTTCTCGCACGGCCTCGAAGCGCGGCTCGACAAGATTCTGCCGCCCGACACGGGTCTGCCGCAGGGGCTCACGCCCACCGCGATCCAGCATCTGCCCGCGGCGCTCCACGACGACTATCTCCAGGCGTTCGCGGGCGCCCTGCACACGGTCTATGTCGTGGCCGCCGTGGTCGTGGTGCTGGCGTTCGCGCTCTCCTGGCTGCTTCAGGACGTACCGCTGCGCGAACATCACTGACGTGTATGAGCGGCCGGGTGGCGCGCGCCGTCCGGCCCGTCGACATTCCTGCGGAATAAGCGGTACTTCGGCCCTCTGCTCTCTTCTTTGATCCACCGCCCGCGCTGCTAGTCTGGTTGCCTACCCGATCCTCGATTCCCGCTGCCGGCGCACAACGCGCCGACAGCGAACTGACGGCAAGCTTTCGGCCACCATGACGTCCAACGCACTCAACTTTTCCGGCGGTCCCGGCGCCCTGCCCGAGTCCGTTCTCGAACAGACGCGCGAGGCCATCGTCGCGCTACCCGAGACGGGGCTCTCGGTGCTTGGCATGAGCCATCGTTCGGCCTGGTTCAAGGCGCTCGTGGACGAAGCCGAACAGAACCTGCGCGCGCTGCTCGGACTCACCGACGACTACGCCGTGACGTTCCAGCAAGGCGGCAGCAGCCTGCAGTTCGCCATGATCCCGATGAACTTCGCGCGCGGCGCAGGCTCGCCGCCCGAGTACGTGACCTCCGGATACTGGAGCGGCCGCGCGACGCAGGAAGCCGCCAAGGTGACGGCCCGCCGCGTGGCCTGGGATGGCCGCGCAACGGGCTACCGGCAACTGCCGGCGCTCGATGCGCTCGACGTCGCGCAAGACGCCGCGTACCTGCACTACGTTTCCAACGAAACCGTGGAAGGCCTGCAGTTCCCTGTCTTCGACAACACGCCGCCCGCCCCGCTGATCGCGGACATGTCGTCGGACTTTCTGTCGCAGCCCATTGCCTGCAACCGCTACGCGATGATCTACGCGCACGCGCAGAAGAATCTGGGGCCCGCGGGCGTGACGGTCGCCGTGATCCACCGGTCGCTGCTCGAACGCATTCCCGAGGGGCTGCCCGCCATTCTCGACTTTCGCACGCACGTCGCCCACGGCTCCAACTACAACACGCCGCCCGTGTTCGCCATTTACGTGCTCACGCTCGTCACGCGCTGGCTGCGCGACGAGATCGGCGGACTGGCCGCCATGCAACGAATCAACGAACGCAAGGCGGCGCGTCTGTACGGCACGCTCGACGCACTCGGCGACGCCGTGAGCATCCACGCACACACACCGTGGCGCTCGCAGATGAACGTGGCCTTCACGTTCGGCGACCGCCGGCTCGACGAGGCATTCGTCGCGGCCGCGCGCGAACAGGGCATCGTGGGACTGGAAGGACATCGCTCGCTGGGCGGGCTGCGCGCCTCGCTCTACAACGCGGTGACGGAACAGGCTGTCGATACCCTCTGCGAGGCGCTGACCGAGTTCGCGCTGCAACGCGCATGAGCATGAGCGCCACGCCGAACGAAGAACCGGGCGCCATGCCGGAAGCCAACGCCAGTCCCGCCACCGCTCTCGCCGCGCCATGCGCTGAGGCCACGTCCGCGAGCGTACCGGCAACGAACACTGCCGACACGCTGACGAGCCTCGCCCGCGCCCTCGACGCTGCGCCGCTCGACATGGACCTGCATCGCGCCATCCTTGCCGCCATGCGCGAAGCCGGCGACGAAAGTGGCTTCCTCGCGCACCGCATCGCCGTGGTGACGGCCGAAACCATCGCGGCGGGCGCCCCCGATCTTGCGGCGATTCCGCTCTACAACCTCGCAACAACGTTCTACCTGCGCGGCGAGCCCGCGCGCGCGAAGCACTGGTACGCGCACGCGCTCGCCGTGAATCCGAACCTGGCGATCGCACACCAGAACCTCGCAGCGATCTACGACGAAGAAGGCCGCGCTGCGGACGCGCAACGACACCGCTCGCGCGCCTACAGCCTGCAACGCGTGTTCGTGGAGCCCGTGGAGCGCCCGCAACGCCAGTTGCTGATCCTGTGCTCGGGCCATGCGTCGGGGAACGTGCCCTTCGATACGCTGCTCGACCCGCAAACCGCCTCGCGCATCAAATACGCCATCGACTATGCCGACGACGCCGAAGACACGCAGTTGCCCCCGTTCGATCTCGTCTTCAACGCAATCGGCGAGGCCGATATCGCCACGCCGCTCACGCCGCGCATCGAACGCTTCGCGGCGCGCTGCGGCAAGCCGCTCCTGAACCGTCCCGGCGCGGTCGCGAATACGCAGCGCCACCGCATGCCGGCGCTGTTCGACGCACTCGACGACGTCGTGACGGCGGCCTGCATCCGGCTCGACAGCGTGCCGCCGTCGCCCAACGTGCTCGAACGCTGCCTTGCCGTCGGCGCGCTCGCGTTCCCGCTGCTGATGCGCCCGCTCGCCACGCACGGCGGCGACGGCCTGACCTTGCACGCGTCGATGGAGACGCTCTGGCCCGCGCTCGAAGCGCTCGCCGCGCCCTGCTATCTCACCGCGTTCCATGACGTGCGCAGCGCCGACGGCTACTTCCGTAAGTACCGCATGGTGTTCGTCGACGGCGAGCCGTTCCCCTACCACCTCGCCATCGCGCCGCACTGGATGGTCCACTACTACACGGCCGAAATGGATGCGGCGTGGAAGATCGCCGAAGAGCGGCGCTTCCTCGAAGACCCGGCCGCGACGCTCGGCGAACGCGCGATGCGGGCGATTGTCGCCATCGCGCAACGGCTCGACCTCGACTACGGCGGCATCGACTTCACGCTGCTGCCCGACGGCCGCGTCTTCGTGTTCGAAGCGAATGCCACGATGCTCGTGCACCGCGAACCGATGGACGGGCCGCTCGCGCACAAGAACGCATTCGTGCAACGCATTGTCGATGCGTTCGAGCGCATGCAGATGGCGCGTCTTTCGGATGACGCGCCGGGCTCGCCTCGGCCGGCGTAGCGCAAAGTAGCGCAAAGCGCCGACAAGAGCCTGTCTTGCCACGGTGCCAAACGGTGCCAAACGGTGTCAAAGAGCACCAGGGAACCCATTTTGTCCGCTTCAACGCGCCGCCGAATGCAGGTAAGGTGACGGCAGAACGCGCGGCGCCGCGCCGTGCCTTGCCACATCGCCCGCCGCATACACGGCGGCCACACAGCGAAGCAGCCATGAGCGAACTCTCCCCTTCCGTTTCTCCTCACGGCGACGCCACCTTGCGCGACGCCACCGAGCAGGATCTGCCCACCATCGCGGCCATCTATGCGCATCACGTGCAGCACAGCGTGGCATCGTTCGAGGAAACGCCGCCCACCGTCGACGACATGCGCACGCGCCTCGCCACGGTGCGCAGCCTCGGCCTGCCGTGGATGGTGGCCGAGATCGACGGCAAGGTGGCCGGCTACTGCTACGCGACGCCCTACCGCCCGCGCCCCGCATACCGACACACGGTGGAAGACTCGATCTACATCGACGACACCTTTCGCGGACGCGGCCTGGGCCGCGTGCTGCTGGCCGCGCTGATTGAGCGCTGCGAACAGGGGCCGTGGCGCCAGATGATCGCGGTCATTGCAGACGGCGGACGCGGCGGATCGCTCTCGCTGCATCGCAGCCTTGGGTTCGAGTTGATCGGCACGCTGAAGTCGGTGGGCTTCAAACAGGGCCGATGGCTCGATACGACCTTGATGCAGCGCGTGCTCGGCAAAGGCGATGCGGTGCCGCCCGGCGCGTGATGTGGCGTTAAGCGTGGTCGAGCGTGGTTGAGCGCGGTGGCTCGCCAGCGATGTCCGCTGTACTCAAACGACACTCATGCGGCACTCGAGCAGCGCTCAGCCCGCATTCGAGCGCAGCCCTTGAGCAGCCCATGCGCCACGCAGCCCAGGCGTCTCGCGAGACGACGCCGCGTTAGAATTCCGGCATGCCGAACACGCCCTCTCCCGCCGCGCCGTCCAACGAGCCGTCCGATCCACCGCGCAACGAGTACACCGTCGACGAACTCGCACGCGTGGCCGACACCACCGTGCGCAACGTGCGCGCCTATCAGGACCGCGGCCTGCTCTCGCCGCCGGAAAAACGCGGGCGCGTGGGCGTCTACGACGACACGCACGTCTCGCGGCTCAAGCTCATCAATCACCTGCTCGCGCGCGGCTACACGCTCGCCAACATTCAGGACCTCATCAAGGCCATCGACGAAGGCCACGACCTGCGCTCCATCCTCGGCCTCGAAAGCGCCATTGGCAGCCGCTGGTCGCATGAAAGGCCCAGGAAGTATTCGCTCGTCGAACTCGGCAGGATGTTCGGCAGCAAAGCCTCACCCACCGTACTCGCGAAGGCGCTCGAACTCGGGCTGCTGGAACGCGACGGCCTCTCGTTCGTGGCGAAGAGCCCCGCGGCGCTCAACGCCGGCGCCGCCATGGCGCACGAAGGCATTCCTGCAGCGGACCTGCTCGACGCCGTGCGCGCCGCCCGCCCGCATTTCGGCGCGGTGGCAAAGGCGATGGTCGATCTCGTCGTGCGACAACTGGACCGTTACGAGAGCGGCGACCTGCCGCCGCCTGCGGACGTCCCCGCGCTCGTGGAGGCGATCTGGCGCATCCGGCCGCTCGGCATGGTGCTCGTGGAAACCGAAATGAACCGCGCGCTCGAAGAGGCGTCTGGCGATTACCTGGGCACGCGCGTGGCCGCGATCATGGAAAAGCTGGGGCACGGCGAGGCGGGCACGGCAGACGACAAGGCCGCCGCGACGAAACGGGCAACGGCGAAAAAAGCCGCATCTCACGCAGCGGCCTCCGGAACCACGGGCCGCGGCTCCGCTGGCAAGCCGGCGAGGAGCAACACGACCAAGGTCGGACGTGGCCGCACGTAGCGATTCGAGCGATCGGGTCGCCTAAGGCCGAGCGTTTCGTTCGCAAGCGGCCCGGACCCCTCGCTTACCCCCATCCACGGGCGCTCCATACGCGCCCAAGGCGTTCCGCTATCTACCGCCCCGCGCGGCTGCACACCTCCCCCAGCCCAGGCGCTTCCATAGAGTCCCCTTTCTAACCCGCTCCTTGCGCCTTCCGTTTTCAGCCTCTATCGTTACATCCACCGATGTAACAGTTGACACTGAATAAAAAGGAGACGGATCGGATGAACGCGCGCACCCTGCCCGCCGAAAGCGCCGCGCCCGCGGAGATCGACGTCGCGATCATCGGCTCGGGCTTTGCCGGGCTCGGCATGGCCATCCGCCTGCGCGAAGCGGGATTCACCGACTTCGCTATCGCCGAAAAAGCCGCCTCCGTAGGGGGCACCTGGCGCGACAACCACTACCCGGGCTGCGCCTGCGACGTGCAATCGCACGTCTACTCGTTCTCGTTCGCGCCGAATCCGCGCTGGACGCGCATGTTCGCGCCGCAGCCCGAAATCCGCGCGTACCTCGAAGACTGCGCGCAGCGTTTCGGCGTGACGCGCCATATCCGCTTCGGCCACGAGCTTGCGAACGCCACTTACGACGAAGCCACCCACCGCTGGCACCTGCGCTTCGTCAACGGCCAGCAATGGTCCGCGCGTGTGCTGATCTCGGGCATGGGCGGTCTCTCGCGTGCGGCGCTGCCCGACCTGCCAGGCCTCGAACGCTTCGCCGGCAAGACATTTCACTCGCAGCAGTGGGACCACACGTACGACCTCGCGGGCAAGCGCATTGCCGTGATCGGCACCGGCGCGAGCGCCATTCAGTTCGTGCCGCAGATCGCGCCGCGCGTCGCGCATCTCGATCTCTTTCAACGCACGCCGCCGTGGATCATGCCGAAGCCCGATCGCGCCGTGCGCCCGTTCGAGCAGTGGCTGTTCCGCCGTCTGCCCTTCACGCAGAAGCTCATGCGCGCGGGGCTCTACTGCATGCTCGAATCGCGCGCGCTCGGCTTCGCGATTCATCCGAAGCTCATGAAAACCGTGCAGAAGATCGCGCTGCGCCATCTGCGCCGCCAGGTGCCGGACCCGCAGCTGCGTGCGGTCTTGACACCGAACTACACGATTGGCTGCAAGCGCGTGCTGATTTCGAACGACTACTACCCAGCGCTTTCGCGCGAGAACGTGAAGGTGGTGACGAGCGGCATCCAGCGTATCGAGGCCGACGCGGTGGTCACGCTCGACGGCGTGCGGCACCCCGCCGACTGCCTCATTTTCGGCACGGGCTTCCAGGTGGCGGACCCGTTTCCGCGCGGCGCGGTCATCGGACGCAACGGCGTCGATATCGTGGACACCTGGCGCGACGGCGCGCACGCGTACCTCGGCACGACACTGCCTGGTTATCCGAATTTCTTCATGATCGTCGGACCGAACACGGGGCTGGGCCACAACTCGATGGTGTTCATGATCGAGTCGCAGGTCGAATACATCGTGCAGGCGCTGCGCACGATGAAGCGCGAGTTCGCCGACGCCATCGAGGTGCGCCCGCACGTGGAGCGCGCCTACAACGAGCGCATCCAGCAGAAACTGGGCCGCACCATCTGGTCGACGGGCGGCTGCAAGAGCTGGTATCTCGATCCGCGCACGGGCAAGAACACGACACTGTGGCCCGGCTTCGCCTACCGGTTCCGCCAGGCCACGGCGACCTTCAACATGGCCGACTACTTCGCCTGGACTCAGCCGCCAGCCGTGCGTCCAGCCACGCCGGCCGCAGTCACCGCACTCGCTGAAAACGGCAGCGGCACGCGCAACGTCGCAACTACGCCATGAGGCAATCAAAGGCCGCGAAGCACCTCTCATAACGACAAGGCAATGCAAAGCAACACCAGGCAACACCAGGCAACACCAGGGAGAACAGGAGAACCACGATGAAGCATTTCACCGACCGGGTTGCCGCCATCACGGGCGCGGGTTCGGGCATGGGCCGCTCGCTCGCGCTGGCGCTCGCCCGCGAAGGCTGCCACCTCGCACTCGCCGATCGCAATGTCGCCACGCTCACCGAAACGGCCAGGCTCGCGCGCGCCGCGGCACCCGACAGGATCGGCGCGCCGCTCACCGTCACGACCTGCGTGCTCGACGTCGCGGACCGCGCCGCCATGTACGCCTGGGCTGACGCAACCGTCGCCGCTCACGGCCGCGTGAACCTCGTGTTCAACAACGCGGGCGTGGCGCTCTCCAGCACCATCGAAGGCATGGAATACGCCGACCTCGAATGGATCGTCGGCATCAACTTCTGGGGCGTGGTGCATGGCACGAAGGCGTTTCTTCCGCATCTGAAAGCGGCGGGAGAAGGTCATATCGTCAATACGTCGAGCGTGTTCGGCCTCTTCGCGCAGCCAGGCATGAGCGGCTACAACGCGACGAAATACGCGGTGCGCGGCTTCACCGAAGCGTTGCGCGAAGAACTCGATCTGATGGGCTGCGGCGTATCCGCCACCTGCGTGCACCCCGGTGGCATTCGTACCAACATCGCGCAGGCCAGCCGCATCGCGAAGAACATGGTCGGCTTCATGATCGAGGACGAACAGCAAGGCAAAGACGACTTCGAGAAGTTCTTCATCACGAGCGCCGACGATGCGGCCCGCACGATTCTCGCCGGCGTACGCCGCAACCGTCGGCGCATCTTGATCGGGCGCGATGCGCGCGCCGCCGACTGGCTCGCGCGCAGTCTGCCCGCCGCGTACCAGGCGCTCGTCGTGTGGCAGACGCGCCGCATGCGGCGCATCGCGCAACGCCGTGCGCGCGCTCATGCCGTGGAGCACGAAGCATGAACGACGCACGCGCCCCCATGGAAACATCCACGCAACCTTCCGCGAAACCGACGCAACCCCGAGGAGAGATGGCCATGATGCCCGTGCGCCGCGACCTGCGTTTCGCCCTGCCGCCCGAGCGCGCCTGCACGTGGCACGCGAAGGGGCCGTACGTGACGCACTTTTTCAACGCGCTCTCGCTGCTCTTTCCAGCGGGCGAGCGCTTTTTCATGGACTCGGTGCGCAACTATCGCGACCGTATCGACGACCCGGTGCTCAAGCAACAGGTGCTCGGCTTCATCGGTCAGGAAGCCATGCATACGCGCGAACACATCGAATACAACGATCTGCTCGACGCCGCGGGCCTGCCCGCGCACAAGCTCGACCGTCGCCTCTGGTGGATGCTGGACCTGTTCCGCAAGACGCTGCCGCAGTCGTTCCAGCTTGCCATCACGGTGGCGCTCGAACACTACACGGCGATGCTCGCCAATATGCTGTTGTCCGACGCCACGCGCATCGAGGGCTCCGAGCCCGGCTACACGCGCATGTGGACGTGGCACGCGCTCGAAGAAACGGAGCACAAGGCCGTTTCGTTCGACGTCTGGAATACGGTGATGAAGCCCGGCGTGGGCCGCTATCTGCTACGCACGGGCACCATGCTCGCGACCACGGTGCTGTTCTGGCTCATCGTGTTCGACTACCACGTGCGCCTGCTGATTGCGGACCGCAAGCGCGGCGGCCATCTGCGCGGCCTGTGGCAGACCGTGAAGTTCCTGTATGGCCCGCGCCACGGCGTGTTTCCGGGCATTGCGGGCGAGTGGCTCAGCTTCTTCCGGCCGGGCTTTCACCCCTGGGACCACGACAATCGTGAGCATCTTGCCCGCATCGATTCGCTCGTCGCCGCGGTGGATGCTGCGAATGCGACTAACCCCGACGCCGTGCGCAAGGCGACACGTCGGCGCGTGCAGGCTGCGGCCTGAGCGTGATGACGGCCTGCGGGGCTGCCGTTCTCAATGCAACGGCAACGCGCGCCGTGCCGCCTATCGTTCGGCCGGGCGGCCGGGCGGCCCATCGTGCCGCCTGCTTTCAGCGCGGCGGCAAAGGCAACGGCGCAAGCCGCCGGAATAACGTCGGGTAGTCGATGACGATCCCGTCCTCGTCCACGGTGAGGTTCGCCGTGAAGTCGCGAAAGATGCCTTCGTAGCGATACTCGCGGTTCAGTTCGACGCACGAGTAGGCCTGCCCGGCACGCGTCACCTGCAGGTCGGGCGTGGAAATGTAGGCCACTGAAATGGGCTGACGCTCGCCCTGCGCGAGTTGCAGGCGGCGGATGGGCAGCGTGTTCGTGAACGGCGTGGCGGCAATGTCGATATCGATGCAGCCTTCGATGCCGCCCAGCCACTGGCCGTGTCCGTCGTGCCAGTTGCCGGCGCCGTCGCCGAGCAGTTCCAGTTCGCCGCCGCCCGCGATCTTGAGGTACGCGCGCAGGGTGCGCCACTGCAGATCGCAGCGCACCTGGTAGAAGAGCCCGTACGGCTTGCTGTAGCGCTGCCCCACCACCACGCTCTCCACGTAGAAGCCGTCGTCGCGCGCGTCGAACGTCAGATGCTCGATGCCGTCGCCTTCCGCCGATGCCCATCGCACTTCGCGCATGTTCCTCTCCTGTTCGTGCTGTTCGTGCCGTCTGTGCTGTTCGTGATGCCGGAGACACAACGTCGCCGTCCGTCAACGCGTTGCCTCCTGCCTCCAGGCAGCCGCGCTCCATCGTAACGCCATTGCCGCATTCGGCGCGCTGCGCTTCCGAAGCGCCGTTCGACGCGCCCGCCCCCGCACTTCCCGTACCTGTTGCCGCCGTCGCCGCATGGTGCGGCGCGGTGTATTGACGCACTTTGCCGCACACCCGCGCGCAGGCTTCGTCGTGACATGAAACAAAAAATTGATGCACCTCAACGATTTAGCCGCATTTTCAGGATCTGCATCATTGACGCCTGCGACGTGTTGGCACACCCCGCGTCGCAGCAAAGCCAGACGCATTGGCCTACGCTTACGCCGTCTGCCGAGGGGTCGTTCGACAACAATCCGGCAGCGCTTCAGTAGCAACTGAGCAGCAACAACTGAGCAGCATGAACTGACCAGCAACAAGCGCACCGGCATGAGCCGGCGCATCAAGTCAATCTGGCATCGGCATATGAACACCGCACTCTCGGCTTTCGATCTGGCCCGCATCCAGTTCGCCTTCACTGTCTCGTTTCACATCGTCTTCCCCGCGCTCAGCATCGGGCTCGCCAGCTTCATCGCCGTGCTCGAAGGCATGTGGCTCAAAACCGGCAAGGCGTACTACAAGGATCTTTGTCTCTTCTGGTCGAAGATCTTTGCAGTCGCCTTCGGCATGGGCGTCGTCTCCGGCGTCGTGATGAGCTACCAGTTCGGCACCAACTGGTCCGGCTTCTCGTCGTTCGCGGGTCCCGTCACCGGACCGCTCCTCATGTACGAGGTCATGACCGCGTTCTTTCTGGAAGCCGGCTTCCTCGGCATCATGCTGTTCGGCTGGAACCGCGTGAGCCCGCGCGCGCACTATGGCGCCACGCTGATGGTCGCCATCGGCACGCTGATCTCCACGTTCTGGATTCTCGCCTCCAACAGCTGGATGCAGACGCCGCAGGGCTTCGAGATCGTGGACGGCCACGTCGTGCCCACCGACTGGTTCAAGATCATCTTCAATCCGTCGTTCCCGTACCGGCTCGCGCACATGGCGATTGCGGCGTTCATCGTCGCGGCGCTCGTCGTGGCGGCAACGGGTGCATGGCATCTGCTCAAGGGTCGCCGCGACAAGGCGGTGACGAAGATGTTCTCGATGGCGCTCGGCCTGCTGCTCGTACTCGCCCCGCTGCAAGCCGTGGTGGGCGACCAGCACGGGCTCAATACGCGCGAGTATCAGCCGGCCAAGATCGCGGCCATTGAAGGTCTGTGGGACACCGAACAAGGCGGCACCGCGCTCAACCTGTTCGGCATTCCCGACATGAAGGCCGAAACCACGCGCTACGCCGTGTCGATTCCGCATCTGGGCAGCCTGATCCTCACGCACAGCTGGGACGGCGAGATTCGCGGCCTCAAGAGCTTCCCGCCGCAAGACCGCCCCGATTCGACGGTGGTGTTCTGGAGCTTTCGCGTGATGGTGGGCTTAGGCATCGCGATGATCGCGCTCGCCGTGGCGGCGTGGGTGCTGCAACGGCGCGGCCGGCTGCATGAGGCGCGCTGGTTCCACAAGCTCTGCATCGCGATGGGACCGAGCGGCTTTGTCACGCTGCTCGCGGGTTGGGTCACCACTGAAGCAGGCCGCCAGCCGTGGGTGGTATACGGCGTGATGCGCACCTCGCAGGCAGTGTCGCCGCTCACGGCGCAGCAGGTGAGCGTCTCGCTGATGGCCTTCGTGGTGGTCTACTTCCTCGTGTTCGGCACGGGCATCTACTACCTGCTCAAGCTGATGCGCTCCGGCCCCGCGCTGCCCGGCACCACGCCCAACGGCGTACCCGACCACGAACCGGCTCACACGGCACGCCGCCCGCTTTCGGCCGCGGACGGGCTGATCGACGCCTGAGGGCCACTGCGCACGCCTGAGCACCGCAACGAAAACTATCGGATCACCCCACGAGGACACAATGGACGTCACGACAATCTGGGCCGCCATCATCGCGCTCGGCCTTTTCATGTACGTGGTGCTGGACGGCTTCGATCTCGGCATCGGCATCATCTTTCCGTTCTTCCCGGACGAAGGCGAACGCGACCTCATGATGAACACGGTCGCGCCCGTCTGGGACGGCAACGAGACCTGGCTCGTGCTGGGCGGCGCGGGCCTCTTCGCGGTGTTCCCGGTGGTCTACTCGACCGTGCTCTCCGCGCTGTATCTGCCGCTCATCTTCATGCTGGCGTGCCTGATTTTCCGCGGCGTGTCGTTCGAGATTCGCGCAAAGGCCAACCGGACGAAGCATCTCTGGGACCTCGCGTTCATCGGCGGTTCGGCGGGCGCGGCGTTCTTCCAGGGCATTGCGCTGGGTGCGTTCCTGCAAGGCATTCCCATGGACGACGGCCGCTTCGCCGGCGACCCGTTCGGCTGGCTCTCACCGTTCAGCCTGCTCACGGGGCTCGGCCTCGTCGTGACCTACGCGCTGCTCGGCTGCTGCTGGCTCGTGGCGAAAACGGAAGGCGACCTGCAACGGCGGCTGCATCGCGTGGTGTGGCCGCTCACGGTGGTGCTGCTCGCGTTCATCGGGCTCGTGAGCCTGTGCACGCCGCTCCAGGACCCGAACATTGCCGCCCGCTGGTTCGACTCCGGCCTCTTCTGGCGGCTGCTGCCGGTGCCGTTCCTCGTGGCCGCGTGCGCGTTCTTCATGCGCCGCGCCGTGAAGCGGCGCGAGCACGTCACGCCGTTCGTGCTCGCGCTCGGGCTCGTGCTGCTCGGCTACGTGGGGCTGCTCGTGAGCCTCTGGCCGTACGCCATTCCGCAGAGCCTGACCGTATGGCAGGCGGCGGCGCCGCGCTCGAGCCAGATGTTCACGCTGGCGGGCACGGTGGTCATTCTGCCGATCATCATCGGCTACACGACGATGGGCTACTGGGTCTTTCGCGGCAAGGTGCGCCATGGCGACCAACATCACTATCACTGAGCAGGCGGCGGGAACGGGCGGCGGGTCGGGTGTGCGGAGTGTGTCGGACATGTCGGGCATCCCGGCCGTCGCGGGCACGAGAGGCATCGCCAGCGTCGCCACCGACACGACGCGCAATGCCGCAGTCTCCGGCGCGGCTGCCCATGCGGCAGCCGCACGGACACCTTCCGTCGGGTCGCCGAGCCACCTGCCCGGCTGGTTCTGGTTCGTCGCGCTGTGGTGCGGCGGCGTGGGCGCCGCCATGGGGCTCGGGTTCGCCTTCAAGGTGCTGATGAACCTCACGCTGTTCGCCGTGAAGTGAGCGCCTGACCTGCCATTCGCCGGCCACGTGCCTGCCACTCGCTGACCACTTGCCGGCCATTCGCCGGCCACGCGTTGGCCACTCGCCGCCCCTCTGGCCGGCGCTTCAAAAATTCCTCCCGCTTTCCGTCTTCGAAACAGGCTCCGGCGTAAGCGCCGCCGGGGCCTCGCTGCAGTGCGGACGCGAAGGCCCGTGGCCACGCCACGAACCACGCGCTGGGTCGCAGACAGACCATAGAGTGCCGGCGCAGGGAACACGGCGCGCGGGGGGACCAATCTTTCATTCGCCGAAACCGTTGCAATCGTTCGCGAGCCGTGCGAACAATCACGCATCGCGCGAGAGGCAAGCGCGAGACGAAGCCGGCAAGGCACGGCGGGACATTGCAGCGTTCGCTGCAACATTCGCCGCCGCCATCGACGGGGAGCCGGCAGACGCCGCCGCACGGGGAGCGGCGCGCCTGCCGGCTGACGATGGACCGGCCGCGAGGCGCGACGAATGCAACGGATGCGGGGAACGGATGTCGAGAGCGATGGACAAGCGCGATGCAAACGAAGCGGCGCAGCGGGCACAACGTACCGGCAGCGGCAGCGGCGCAATCAACCGGCAGGGCCGGCACGCGGAGACACCATGAAGTTTCTTGTGGCCGACGACCATGAACTCATCCGCCAGGGCGTGAAGGGCCTGCTGCGCGGGCTCGACGCGGACGCACAATTCGACGAGGCCGACAGCTGGGAAACCCTCGTGGCCGCCGCGCGGCCCGATGCCGACCACGATCTGGCCATCGTCGATCTGCACATGCCGGGCATGAGCGGCGCGGCGTCGCTGGCGACGCTGCTCGCGGGCAACCCAGCGCTGCCGGTGGTGGTGCTCTCAGCGGAAGAGTCACCCGACGAAATGCGCGCCGTGCTCGCCGCCGGCGCGCTCGGCTTCGTGCCGAAGCGGCAGCCGGCCAGCGTGATGCTGAAGGCGATCGAACTGGTGCTGTCGGGCGGCGCCTACGTGCCGATGGAGGCGCTAAGCCTGCTCGGCGCACGCGACGGCGCCCAGCGCGAAGCGGCGCCGTCCGCACCCTTCTACGAAGACTCCGGCGCAACGCGATCCGCCGGCAGCGCCGCTTCTACCTCCGATACACCCGCCACGACCTCGCTCCTGCAACCCCACCAGCGCCATCTGCTCGAAAACCTGTCGCCTCGGCAGCAGGACATCATGCGGCTCGTCCATCGCGGCTGGACCAACAAGATGATTGCGCGCGAGCTAGGCGTAGCCGAGGGGACCGTGAAGGTGCACCTCTCCGTGATTTTTCGCGCGCTCGGCGTACACAACCGCTCCACGGCGATCGCCGTGATCAATGGATGGCTGGAGGCGGGCAAGACACTGTGAGCGTCGCGCTTGCCGAGTCCACCTCCTGGTGCTGCTGGTGCTGCTGGTGCTGCTGCTCCTCGCGCTCCTGCCATAGCGTCTGCAGCGTGCGGCGCAGCCGCGCCGGCGTCACCGGCTTGTGCAGCACGGGAATGCCTTGCGCCGCGAGCGCATGCAGCTCCGACGACGCCATGTCCCCCGTAATCAGCAGCGTCACCGGGTCCACCACGCCCGCGCGATGCAGCGCCTCGCGCACCGCGGCGAGCGCCTGCGCGCCGGTGCGATGGTCGGCCAACTGGTAGTCGCAGAGCACCGCGTCCGGCGCGAAGCCGGCTTCGATCTGCCGCGCGGCCTCATGTTCGTTGCGCACGCCGCGCACCTCGCAGCCCCAGCGCGCGAGCAGACTTTCCAGCCCGGCCAGAATGGCGGGCTCGTCGTCGATGCACAGCACGCGCCGGCCTTCGGGCGCCGCGCCCGCAGTCACCGTATCGTCGAGGCTCGTCACGATGCGGCTTGCGTCGCCATTGGGCACCGCGAAGCGGAACACCGTTCCCCGCTGCGGCGCCGAGCGCAATTGCAGTTCGCTGCCCAGCAGGTCGATCAACCGCTTCACCGTGGGTAGCCCAAGGCCATGCCCCTGGCGCGCGTCGCGTGCCGGATTCGCCACCTGGTAGAACTCGTCGAAGATGCGCTGCTGCTCTTCTGCCGCGACGCCGATGCCCGAGTCCCGCACCTCGATATAGCCGCCGTCCGGCCGTCCCCCGCGGCGAAAACCCATCCAGATGGCGCCCTCCTCCGTGTAGCGGATCGCGTTCGAGAGCAGGTTACCGAGCACGCGCTCCAGCAGCACCGGGTCGTCGTAGAGCACGGCCTGCGTCGGCGCGATGCGCAGCGCGAGCCCCTTCGCCGCCGCCTGCGGCCAATACTGGTTGCCCACGCGCTCGAACAGCTCCGCGAGCCGGAAGTGCAGCCGGATCACTTGCGTCACGCCGCTTTCGAGGCGCGCGAGGTCGAGCACCTGATTGAACAGCTGGTTCAACGCCTCGACGTTGTGGACGATGTGGCGCGCGGTCCGCTCGCGCTGCGCCGCGGCATCGGGGTTAGGGTTGGCGCTGGTGTCGGCCTGGGCGGCATCGCCCGTGCCAGAGCCTGCTTCGGTACCCGCTTCACCGCCCTTGCCCCCACCCTTCCCCGCGCCGGGACCCGCGGCGCCGCCGGGATCGTTCAATGACGCAGCCAGCAATCCGATGGCATGCAGCGGTTGGCGCAGGTCGTGGCTTGCCGCCGCGAAGAAGCGCGTCTTGGCGAGGCTCGCCTCTTCGACCAACAGCTTTTGCTGCGCGAGCGTCTCGGCGAGCCGCTGCTGATCGACGCGCGCTTCCACCACGCGGCGGAACAGCCGTCGGTAGCTCGCGGCGTAGACGTTGATCGCGCAGAAGAAAAACGCCAACACGATGGCGAGAATCGTGCGATCGAACGTGTGCGCGCTGAAGTGAAGCGCGATGGAAGGCAGCAGCAGGAACGGAATCGATGTCGAGAAGTTGAGGAAGTCGAAGCCGTTCGACATGAACACACCCGCCGCCAGCGTGACCAGCATGACGGTGTGCAGCACCGGCAGATCGGCCTGAGTACTATGAAACGCGAACCAGATGGACAGCCCCGGGGCGCTGTAGATGAACACGCCGCGCAGCGCGTGCAGCACGATCCAGCTGCGCGCGCTCAGCGCGCCTGCCGCGTACCGGTGCCACAGCCACAGCCCGAGCCCGGCCACGTTCGCGGCGCTGTAGAACGCCATCCATGCCGTGAAGAGATGCGAGTACGACGCCGACCAGTGCGGACGCTCGGACCAGTAGATCGCCACGAGCGTGCCGAGCGAAAACCAGTGGGTGAAAAAGGCGATGGGGTCCTGCGCGTAGAGCACGCGGACCTGATCTTCGTCGATGGCCTGCTGGACGGGGTTGGCCCGCATCGCGCGGTCTCCTTGCCGGATAGAGGGTGCGGCTGCTTTGGCTTTGCTGGGCTTTGGCTTTGCTGGGCTGCGGCCCGCTGGCGCCCGGTTGCATTCGATTGCGTTCGGCTGCATTCACGTGCGCCGTTGGGCTGCGTCGGCAACGGTTGGCGCCGCCCTTTCAGCGGGCGCCGTTCCTGCGCCTGACGGTTTACCCGCGCAGTTTACCCACCAGCTATCACTTAATCCATATAGGCGAACGGAGGGCCAAAAACCATACTGCGTGCAACTTTCCGCGCGCCCCGCTTTCCCCGCGAACCTCGCGGACGCCCGCAGCACGGGCCTCCCCGCCGGCTTCCCCCGTTTGTCGCGCGCAAGCCATTCCCCGATGGAGACCGCCATGAACGCCCTGACCACCGCGGCAAGCAGCCGGCCGACGCCAACGCCCACCCCCACTGCGTCCCGCCTTCCCGACGACGCCATCCTGCCCGACCTCTGGCGCCGCCGCACCGCGCTTTCCGACGACGAAATGGTCTCGATGTACGACCTCGTGCGCCGCACGCTGCGCAGCTACCACCCGCACGAGCTCTACGCGCTGGGCGAAGACAAGGACGAACTCGTGTCCCAGTTCATCTACGCGCGGGTGCTGCGTCTCGCGCCCGGCCGCGAAGACACCGAAGCCTGCGCGGGCAGCGCGCCCTCCAACGGCTACGCGCTGTGCGCCTACTTTCGCCGCTACCTGATCGACTGCCTGCGCAGCGCGAGCCACCAGCGCAACGTTTCGATGGAGGAAGACGGCATCCTGCTCGACATGGAGCGCCGCACTCACAGCATCGACGACCCGGTGCGCAGCGTGCTGCTCGACTACGGCCTCGACGAGTGCGGCGTGCGCGCCGCGGCCCGCACCTTCATTGCGAGCCTCGACGAACCGGAGCGCATCGTGCTGGCCGGCAGTCTCGGCTGGTGCTCCGAATACAAGGGCGGCCTCGCCGCGGTGGCCGCGGCGCACGGCGTGCCTTCGTATCACTACCGCGCCGTGAAACTCGGCGTCACCACGAAGAAGACGGGCAACGCCGCCGATTTTTCCACGACGAAAATCGGCCAGTGGCTCACGCAGGTGCTTCACATCGAGATCGAGCCCGACAATCGCGCGGCCATTCTGGTCGTGCTCAACCTGCTCGCGGCGGAATCGCGGGAATCACGGGATACGCAGGAGTCGCGCAATTCGCTCAATTCACGCGATGAACGCGATGAATTCGCCAATTGCGAAGAAAGCGCCGAGCCCGAATTCAACGAAGCCGCCGCATGATCGGACGCGCAGGCGTGCGCGGGTGCCGGGATCGCGACGGCACCGCACCCGCGAAGGACCGCCTGCGCCGCGGCCCGGCTTTTCTTTCCGCCCGCACCGTCTACGATGAATACGCGCAATACGCGTCCCGCCGTTTTCGCCGTCCGCTTGATTCCCGCCATTCCCGCAGCGCACAACACGTTCGGGCACGCCAGGGCACAGGTCCGTGGCCGCCCGGTCAACAACACGAGGTGACCGCATGGCCATGAATCGTCTGTCGAGCGCCATCGACGCGCTCAAGCCGCACTACGAAGTCGTCGTGATCGGATCGGGCTACGGCGGCGCTATCGCCGCAAACCGCATGGCGCGCGCGAAGCGCAGCGTCTGCGTGCTGGAGCGGGGCCGCGAGTTCATGGCCGGCGAGTTCCCGGCCACGCCGCTCGAAGGGCTCACGCAGGTGCAGTACAACACGGCGGCCGGGCAGATCGGTTCGCCGCTCGCGCTCATCGAAGTGCACGTGAATCCCGAGGTCAACGTGGTGGTGGGCTGCGGGCTGGGCGGCACGTCGCTCATCAACGCGAATGTCGCGCTGCATCCCGAACCGCGGCTCTGGGACGACCCGCGCTGGCCCGCCGCGCTGCGCGAAGACCGCCTCGGCGTGGCCGAGGGTTACGAGCGCGCCACGGCCATGCTGCAACCTTCGCCCGTGCCCACCGACTTCGCCCGCCTGCCCAAGCTCGACGCGCTGCAGCAGTCGGCCGCCGCGCTCGGCATGGAACAGTCGTTCTACCGGCCGCCCGTCACCGTGACCTTCACCACAGGCAAGAACGCGGCGGGCGTGGAGCAGACGCGCTGCATCGGCTGCGGCGACTGCAACTCGGGTTGCAACCACGGCGCGAAGAACTCGACGCACATGAACTACCTGCCCGACGCCGTCGCGCACGGCGCGCAGATCTTCACGGGCGTCTGCGTGCATTCGGTGGCACGCGACGACGAGACGCAGCCCTGGCAGGTGCGCTATCAGCTCGTGGACCTGGGACGCGAAAGCTACGGCGCGCCCGACCTCTTCCTGACCGCCGACGTGGTGATCCTCGCCGCCGGCACGCTCGGCTCCACGGCGATCCTGCTGCGCTCGCAGGCCGCGGGCCTGCCGCTCTCGCCGCTGGTGGGCCGGCACTTCACGGGCAACGGCGACGTGCTCGCCTTCGCCTTTAATACGGACCACGACATCAACGGCGTGGGCTGGGGCGCGCAGGCGCCCGGCGTGGTGCCGCCCGTGGGACCGACCATCGCGGGCATCATCGACCAACGCAATACGCCGGACGTGCGGGACGGCTACGTGATCGAGGAAGGGTCGCTCGCAGCGCCCATCGGCGAGGCGATGATGGGCGTGCTCGGCATTGCGTCCGCGGCCGAGGGCGTGCCGGTGGCCGATACGGCCGATGCCGCTGATGCAGCCGACGCAGCCGATGCCGAATTGCGCGCCGCCGCCCGCCTCGCACAAAGCGTGCTGCGCGGGCCGTACCACGGCGCCATGCGCAACACGCAGACCTACCTCGTGATGGCTCACGACGACGAGAGCGGCGAAATCCGCGTGGAAGAGGGCCGCGCGCGCGTTGCCTGGCCCAACGCGGGCAAGCAGCCCGTCTACGCGGCCATCGAAAAAACGCTCGAAGCGGCCACGGCGGCGCTGGCCGGCGACTACGTGCGCAATCCGATCTCCACGGGCCTCTTCAACGACCGCACGGTCACCGTGCATCCGCTCGGCGGCTGTGCGATGGCCGACGACGCCGCGCACGGCGTGGTGGACGACGCAGGCCGCGTGTTCCGCGGCGCGAGCGGCGATGCGGTGCACGCAGGCCTCTACGTGATGGACGGTGCCACGATGCCGATGTCGCTCGGCGTGAATCCGCTGCTCACCATCTCCGCGCTCGCGGAGCGCAACTGCGCGAAGCTGGCCGCTGCGCACGGCTGGTCCATCGACTACGCCGCGGCGGGCAATGCCGCGCCGCCGCCCGCGCCGCGCATCGGCCTACGCTTCACGGAAACCATGGTGGGCACCTACACGCCCGCGGACGGCAGCGCGCCGTCGCCCATGAGCTTCACGCTCACGGTGATGTCCGACGATCTGGAGGCGATGCTCGCGAGCCCGCAGCACGAAGCGCGCATGGCCGGCACGCTCACCTGCCCCGCACTTTCCGCGCAGCCGCTCACCATCGCCGATGGCCGTTTCAACCTCTTCGTCACCGATGAAGAGAACGTGGACCGGCGCAACATGAACTACCACATGACGTTGGAGTCGGCGGAGGGCAGACGCTACGCGTTCTTCGGGCAAAAGATCGTCACGCATTCGTCGCTGCTGGAGCTGTGGCCGCAGACCAATACGCTTTACGTGGAAGTGCGCGACTGGCCAGCTGCGTCCGCCGAACCCACGCCCGAGGTCATCGGGAAGGCCACGCTCATCATCACACCCGAGAACTTCCTCAAGCAGATGCGCACCATCGAAGTGACGAACGCGCCCGATCTCGAGACGCGGCTCGCCTGGACCCTGCGCTTCGGCCGCTTCTTCGCGGGCGTGCTGTTCACCGAATACGGCGGCGTGGCGGCGCCATTGCAGTACGCGAGCAGTCTCGCGGGCGACCCCGTGCCGCAGACGCCGCGCGTGCGCCGCGCGCTGCGCGCGCCCGCGCCGCAACTCACGTTCTTTCCCACCGCGGACGGCAAGACGCTGCGCCTCACGCGCTATCAAGGCGACGCAAAGGAACAGAAGGGCCCGGTGCTGCTGATCCACGGCTCGGGCGTATCGAGCCGCATTTTCTCGACGGACCTGATCGCGACCAACCTCGTGGAGTATCTGTGCGCGGCGGGCTACGACGTGTGGCTCGTCGACCTGCGCGTGAGCATCGAGCTGCCGGGCGCGGGCGACCCGACCACCGCCGACGCCATCGCCCGCGAGGACATTCCCGCCGCCGTTGCCAAGGTGCGCGAACTGACGGGCGCCGCGTCCATCCAGGTGGTCGCGCATTGCCTCGGCGCACTGGCGTTCACCATGTCGATGCTCGCGGGGCTCGAAGGCGTGCGCTCGGCCGTGCTCTCGCAGGTGTCGGCGCATCCCGTGCCGGGGCTGCTGCAAAAGATCAAGGCGGGCCTGCACACGCCGCAGATTCTCCAGCACCTCGGCGTGGAAGACCTGAGCGCCTACACGCGCGAAGCGTCGTGGCCGGGCAACCTGCTCGACGAAGCGCTGCGCTTTTTCCCCGTGGGCCACGACGAGGGCTGCAACAACGCCGTCTGTCATCGCGCGACGTTTCTCTATGGCCTGCTCTACGAACACATGCAACTCGACGAGCCGCTGCACGCGCATCTCGACGAGCTGTTCGGCATTCACGACGTCACGCTCTTCAACCAGCTCGCCGCGATGGTGCGTGCGGGCCATCTCGTGGATGCCGATGGCGAGGACGTCTATCTGCCGCACCTCGATCGCCTGCAACTGCCGCTCACGTTCCTGCACGGCGCGGAAAACCGCTGCTACGTGCCGGCGAGCACCGAAACCACCTTCGGCATGCTCGTGGACCGCTTCGGGCCCGGGCAGTACGAGCGGCACGTGATTCCGGGCTACGGTCATATCGACTGCATCTTCGGCAAACATGCGGCCACGGACGTGTACCCGCTGATCCGCGGGCATCTGGACGCGCACTGAGGATGCAAGATGCACTGACGAAGCGCGGTACGGGCCATGTTGTCATCGTCGTGCAGGCGGCCGCGCGCTACACTGCGGCCACCTGCAACAACGACGAACAACAACCATGGAACAGATGACCTTTCGGGACTGCGTGACGGGCAGCTGGGCGAGCGCGCGCCAGGCCATTGCGCAGATGTCCACGCTTTTCGCCGCGTGTGCGGCGGTGCTCGCCGTCGCGGCGTTCGTCTCCCTGCCGCACATGCCCATGGACGCACCTGAGGCCGACCGCGCGATGCATATGGCCGGCCGCGCGTTGGCGTCGGTCGCCATGCTTGTCGTGCAGCTCGTGCTCTACGCCGTGCTGTCCATCAAGGTGCATCGCTTCGTGCTGCTCCGGGAGGGCGCCCAGCCGATGATTCCGCTCAACGGCAAGCCGCTCCTGCGGTATGTCGCGGTGGCCGTCGGCATGGGATTGGCCATCATCCTCGCGGCATTGCTGCTCACCCTGGTGCTGCGCCCGCAGCACGTGGGCGGCGCGGTCTTCCTCCTGATCGTGCTTTATCTGGCGTGGATCTACCTGATGGTGCGCCTGAGCCTCGTGTTTCCCGCCATCGCGCTGGGCGGCCCCATCGCGCTGCGCGCCACGTGGCATGACACCCGCGGGCATTTCTGGAGCCTGACCGGCGTGACGGGCGTCGCTGTCCTGCCCGTCATCGTGATCGGCAGCGTGCTGCTCGTGCTGATGTCCGCGGCCTTCTCGATGCCCGACGCGACGTGGCTGCGGCCCGTCGTCGCCATCGTGGAAGGCGTGATCAACGCGCTCTTCGTGGTGCTGACCGCGTCGTCGCTGTCGTGGCTTTATCGGCGGTATGCGGACGAGCTGCCGACGCCGGGCGCAGGAGAGGCCGGGCAAGAGCCCCATCCGTAAGAGCAGGTAAGCCCGGGGCCTGGTCACATTGAAAACAGGCCCTAAACGTGCCCCGCCAAATGGAACCGTGAGGCGGGGTGCCACAGCTGAACCGAAGTCGCGATGTCCTCGCCCACCCAGGTGCGGCGCCACAGCAAGAGGCACGGCTCGCCGATCTCCATCAGCAAATGCCGGCGCACGTGAGCATCGGGCTTTTGCGCGTAGATGCGGAATTCGGCGTGCTGGATGGGCGCAAGCCGCACCATGTAGTGATTCGGCGTTTCCACCGCGAAGTCCTGCTCGAGGTAATGCGGAAAGACACGCGGATTGACGTAGCGGTCCTCGTACTGAATCGGCTCGCCCTCCTCGCTATGCACGATGCGCGAGTGAAACACCGGTCCGGTAGCGAGGCCCAGGGCGTCGCGGGCCAGGGCGTCGTCGCTGGCTTCTAGCGTCAGTACGCGAGCCGTATGCCGGTGCCCGCGCGCGGCGATTTCGTCGGCGATGTTGCGGATTTCGAGCACCGTGGATTCGTAGTGCCGCGGCGCCACGAACGTGCCCGAGCCCTGCACGCGCGTCAGAACGCGCTCGGTCGTGAGTTCGCGCAGCGCGCGCGACACGGTCATGCGCGCTACGCCGAATTCCTTCACGAGTTCGGCTTCGGAAGGAATCAGGCCACCCGGCTTCCACACGCCTTCGGCGATGTTCTTCACGACATAGCGCTTGATCTGCTCGTAGGCCGGCACAGCTTGCCGCGACACCGCGGCGCGCGGGGACGGCGTACTGACGGAGCTTTCCTCGTTCGTATTCACATGGGCCTCATGGATGGCGGGCGGAGCACAACGCAACGGGTCTTCGCATGCGGGCGCGGGCAGCGGCAGAACCGGACCGCTGCCGCTGCCCGCGAGTACGCGGCCCGAGCTCTGTTCAGCCGGCATGGGCAGCATGCGGGTCGTTGGCGGCCGGGTCTGACGGAGCGACGCCCGACGTAGCGACGCCCGACGTAGCCACACCATGCGCAGCAGCCTGGCCGGTCGCAGCCGCTTCAAGCGCCGCCGTTTCCGAACCGCCCTCGACCTTGCCCGGCTGCGGCCACGTAGGCGGCGCTTCGTCGGCGATCAGGTGGAACGCCACGGCGATGTCGTCGGCGAGCGGCCGGTCGTCGCAGTACGCCGGCACCTTCGCCCGCACGCGCTGCCACAGCGCTTCCGTGAGCGCGGCGCGCGGCGCGTCGGTGGGCTGAAGGTCGCAGGCCTGCGCCGTTGCCAGCAGTTCGATTGCCACGATCCGGCCGGCATTCTCCACAACTTCGAGCGCCTTGAGCGCAGCCGGCGTCGCGTGGCAGAGGTGATCTTCCTGGAGCCCCGAGGTGATGCCGCCGTCCAGACTCGCAGGCGCGGCGAGCCGCCGGTTCTGGGCCACGAGCGACGCCGCCGTGTACTGCGCGATCATGAAGCCCGAACAGGTGCCGCCCGGCTGCGCGAGAAACGCGGGCAGACCGCTCACGAGCGGATTCACGAGCCGGTCCAGACGCCGCTCGGCCATGGCGGCCACCTGGGCAATGGCGGGCGCGAGGCTGTCCATGGCGAGCGCAATCGATGCGCCTACCGCATGCGCCTGCGAGTAGACTTTCGGCGCGTCGGGCGTGCCGGCCACGATGGGGTTGTCCGTGATCGACGCCAGTTCGCGGTCCACCACGCGCGCCGTTTCCGCCAGCACGTCGCGCGCGGCGCCGTGCACGTGGGGAATGGTCCGCATGCTGAGCGGATCCTGCGTGCGTCGGCCCACGGCTGAGGCCAGCACACCGCTATCCGCAAGCGCCGTGCGCAGCCGTTCCCCCACGGCGTTGAGCCCGGGCGACAGCCTTAGCGCGAGCGATTCGGCGTCGAACGCCGCCAGTTGTCCGCGCAGGTTCTCGAAGCTCATCGCGGCGACGGCGTCCACCCAGTCGAGCAGCCGTTCCGCGCGCGCCACTGCAACGGCCGCAAGCCCCGTCACGCAGGGCGTGCCGTTCACGAGGCTCAGACCTTCCTTCGCCTGCAACACGAGCGGTTCGAGCGCGAGGCGCCGGTGCGCCTCTTTCGCGCTGATACGCTCGCCTTCCGGCGCGCAGCCTTCGCCATGCATGCGCACATAGCCTTCGCCGATGCACGCGAGCGCAATGTGCGCCATATGGCTCAGATATCCGACGGACCCGAACGCGGGCACTTCGGGCAGGCAGTTCGCATCGAGCAGCGCGACGAGCCGCTCGACCACTTCGAGCCGCACGCCCGAATGGCCGTGCGCGAAGTTGTTGACGGCGGCGGCCATGATGGCGCGCGTCTGCACGGCGGAGAGCGGCGCACCTACGCCCACCGCGTGGCTCATGAGAATGTTGTGCGACAGCGCGCGCTGTTCGCCCGGCGACACCACGACATCGCAGAGCGCCCCCACGCCGGTGTTCACGCCATAGGCGCGAATGTTGCGCTCGACGATGCGCTCCACGAGCAGGCGCGCCGCCGCGATGCGCTCGCGCGTGCTCGCCGAGAGTTGCAGCGCTTCGCCTGCGGCGACGGCGGCGATGTCGCGCCAGTCGAGCGGACGGTCGGAACGGATCACGGTCATGGCAAGCCTCGCGAAACTCAGTGGGCGGTACGGTGCTGGTGGCTCGAGACGAACTGGCGGAAGCGCTCCGAGCGCAGTTCGCCGAACACCTGGTCGGGCGTGCCGTCGTCTTCCACGCAGCCCTGATGGAGAAACACCACGCGGTTCGACACGTGCCGCGCGAAGCCCATCTCGTGCGTGACGACGAGCATGGTGCGGCCTTCCTGCGCGAGCGCGCGCATCACGCGCAGCACTTCACCCACGAGTTCGGGGTCGAGCGCGGACGTGGGTTCGTCGAACAGCATGACCTTCGGATGCATGGCGAGCGCGCGGGCAATCGCCACGCGCTGCTGCTGCCCGCCCGACAGATGCGCCGGATAGTGGCCGCGTTTTTCCGCGAGCCCGACCTTCGCGAGCAGGGCTTCGGCTTCCTCGATCGCCTCGGCGCGCGGGCGCTTCAACACGCGCATCGGTCCTTCGATGCAGTTCTCGAGCACGGTCATGTGCGACCACAGGTTGAAGTTCTGGAACACCATGCCGAGCTGCGAGCGGATGCGATCCACCTGGCGCCGGTCGCCCGGCTGCAGCTTGCCGTCGCCGCGGCGCTTCAGCACGAGTTCTTCGCCCGCCACGGCGACGGAGCCGTCGTCGGGCGTTTCGAGCAGATTGAGGCAGCGCAGGAACGTGCTCTTGCCCGAGCCGCTCGCGCCGAGAATCGAAATCACGTCGCCCTCGCGGGCATCGAGCGAGATGCCCTTCAGCACGTGATGCTCGCCGAACGACTTGTGGATGTTTTTCGCCGACAGCGCGACGGGCGCGGGTGCGTTCATGACTGTCTCCGCAGCGGTGAAGCTGGATAAAGAGGAATGAGGGTATGCAAAGGTGTGTCCGGGTCAGGCCTCACCGCGCGCCGCTTTGCGCGCTCGCCGTGGGCGGCAGCGTCTGGGACTGAAGGGGCGCCGCGCGCAGATGACGCGACAGCCGCCATTCGAGCCACCCGAGCAGCCTCACGACGATGAAATTGAGCAGCAGATAGATGAGCGCCGCGCAAATGAACACCTCGGTCGTGCGATAGGTCTGCTGGATGATCTGCTGCGCGACGCCCGTCACTTCCCAAACCGTGACGAGGCTCGCCAGCGCCGTCGATTTCACGAGCAGCACGGCTTCCGTCGAATACGCGGGCAGGCACTGCCGCAGCGCAATCGGACCGATCACGCGAAAGAGCAGCGTGAAGCCCGACATGCCGCAGGCGTAGCCCGCTTCGATCTGGCCCACCGGCACGGCCATCAGGCCGCCGCGAATGATCTCGGCCGTGTAGCCCGCCGTGCAGAGCGCAAGCGAGAGCACCGCGCAGGTGTACGGGTCGCGCAGCACCGGCCACACGAAGCTCTCGCGGATCACGCCGAACTGGCCGAGCCCGTAGTAGACGAGAAACATCTGGATCAGAAGCGGCGAGCCGCGAAACACGAGAATGTAGGCGCGCGCGAAGCGGTTCGGCAGCCAGTGCGGCGACACGCGCATCGCCACGATCACGAACGAAAGCAGCCCGCCCAGCACGAGCGAGCACGCGAAGAGACTCAGCGTGGTGGGCACGGCCGCGAGCAGCTGGCGCGTGGTGTCGAAGAGAAAGTCGAAGTCGATGGGCATGGCGGCGGTTCCCGTCAGTTGCGTGCGAAGTTGCGGCGAAAACTCTTGCCCACCTGCGCTTCGGCCTTGTTGAAAATGCGATTCGAAATGCCCGTCATGACGAGATAGAGCGCACCGCCCGCCACGAAGAACGTGAAGTACTGGTGCGTAGAGCCGGCCGCGACCTGGCTCGTGCGCAACAGCTCGGCGAGACCGGTGACGGAGATCAGCGCCGAGTCCTTGAGGCTCAACTGCCACACGTTGCCGATGCCCGGCAGCGCGAAGCGCAGCACCTGTGGAATCAGGATGCGGCGAAACACGGTGAGCGGCGCCATGCCCATGGCGCGCGCCGCCTCCAGCTCGCCGCGCGAGACGGCGAGCACCGCGGCGCGATAGACCTCGGCCTGGTACGCACCCGAGATCATGCCCACCGCGAGCGCGCCGATCACGAACGGCGGCACGCCGATGAACCCTTCCGCGCCGAACCATTGCCCCACCGTGGTCACGAGCGTGGAACCGCCGAAGTAGAAGAGATAGATGACGAGCAGTTCGGGCACGCCGCGAAACACGGTGGTGTACACGTCGCCCAGCACGCGCGCCACGCGAAAGCGCGACAGCTTCGCGGCCGCGATGGCCGCGCCCGTCACGGCGCCCACGGCGAGCGCCGCGAGCGTCAACACCACGGTCATCAGCGCCGCCAGCAGCAGCACGCCGCCCCACCCTTGCGGGCCGAAGCCGAGCATCTCGATCAATTCCATTCGCCTGCTCCTCGCTCGATGCGAGTCATGAAGATGCGCGCATCGCACGAGGCGATGCGCGTGCCGCCAAAGACGGCGGGGGTGCTGCTCAGGTCGTTACGCTCAGGTCGCCACGCTTAGGTCGCCACGCTTAGGTCGCCACGTTTAAGGCGTGACGTCCGTCTTGAACCACTTGGCGGCAAGCTTCTTCACCGTGCCGTCCGCGAGGGCCGCCGCGATGGCCGTGTCGAACTTCGCGCGCAGATCGGCGTCCTGCTTGCGGAACGCCAGACCCTCGCCTGGGCCCCAGATCGAGCCACCAATCTTCGGCCCGGCCAGCACGATCGACGCGTTCTCCTTCTTGTCCATCAGCGCCGCGTAGTACGTGACGTCGTCGAACGAGGCGTCGATGCGGCCCGCCACGAGGTCGAGATCGCGCTCGGGCGACGTCTTGTAGACGCGGATGGTGGCGACGTCCTTGAAGCTGTCGTTGATGAACTTCGTGTAGACCGTACCCGACTGGATGCCGATGGTCTTGCCCTTCAGCTGCTTGCGCAGCGCGTCGACGGTGGGCTGGTCGGTCTTCGCTTCGCCGGTGAGCTTCACGACCGGCGCGCCGGCGGCGGCCTTCGGCAGCACCTTCGTGTCCGTGACGGCGAACGTGGCGGGCGTGGCCGCATACGGACGCGAGAACGCGATGATCTTCTCGCGCTCGGGGGTAATGGAGATCGCGTCCATCAGCACGTCGAACTTGCCCGCCTGCAGGCCCGGGATCATGCCGTCCCAGTCCTGCGCGACCATGTTGCACTGGATCTTGATGCGCGTGCAGAGATTGGCCAGCAGTTCGGGCTCGAAGCCGCCCAGCTTGCCGCCGGGCAACGTCAGGTTCCAGGGGGCATAGCCGCCTTCCAGCGCGACCGTGACCGACTTCCATTCCTTCGCCTGCACGGGCGCGGCGAGCACCGCCGCTACGCCGAGCACGGCGCCCATCCTTGCCACCCACGTCATGCGCTTGACCATCACGTCGAATCTCCTTTTCTCTGAGGGAACATCATTCAGCGGCCGGGCGCCCACTTGATCAGGTTGAGTGCCGAGGTTTAAAAATTTGTATAGACAAGCTTGCACAGTCAAAAACAGTTGCGCAAGTGCATCGGCGTGGAAATGTGGCCGACCTCGGGTATGCCCTTATACCGGCGTGCCTTTCCGCGCCACACGGGGCGGGAACGACCGGTCTGCCCGGCGTGCCGTGCTTCGAAAACGGCCGTTTACGTCCCTTGGGCGGTGCAAAAGCACGCCAGCACGGTGCGTTTTGTCTAGACAGGTTGACGTGGAAACGATGCGCGCTGGGTGGGCTTAGGCGGTGTGCGAGCGGCCCATACGGGCACGCGAGCGCGTCGGCGCGGTGACGCGCTCGCGCGGGCCGGCACGGTGCCGTCGTGCCGAAGAAAAAGAAGGAGGCCGGGCCGGCGCCCGATCAAACGTTCATGCCGCGCCCTTGCACGCGCGCGTAGAGGGCGTCCAGATCCATGCCGGCGATGTCCAGCCCGAAGCGCTCGTGCAGACATTCGCCAAGTTCGGCCGCGCTGCCGATGGCGTGGTCGGTGCCGCGTCCGTCGCTGGCGCGCTCGGTGAGCCGGTCGTTGAAGAGCGTGGCGCGACCGTGCGGCATCACGCGACACACCATCAGGTTGTGGGTGAAGATGGATTCGGGCCAGGTGGAGGTGTACCAGTTCGCCACTTCGTAGTCGATCCACTCGGCAGGCCGCAGATCGAAACGGTAGACCTTGATCCAGCTGCTATCGGCGGCGGATTGCGCGGTGTCTTGCGAAGCTTCCTGTGAAGTTTCCTGGGAGATTTCCTGGGAAATTTCCTGGCGAGGCGCCTGGATTTCGAAGTCGAATGCGCCGTCTGCGGCTTCGGTGAGACGGCACGCTTCCAGCGGCGTCTGCTGCACGCCGCCCGCCGCGAGACGCAGCGGCGCGGTCAACGTGACCCCGCCGAAGCCGACGTCCGCGATCCAGGGTCCGTCGTCCAGATCGACGCGCAGCAGCATGTGCGAGCGCGCCGTTACAGCGTCCGGTCCGCGGCCCCAGAGCACGCGCGCGATCAGCGGCGTCACGCGAAAGCCTAGTTGCATGAGCACGTGCGCAAACAGCGTGTTGTGCTCGAAGCAGTAACCGCCGCGACGGCTCTCCACGAGCTTCTCCGCGATGGCGGGCAGCGTCAGCACGACACGGCGGCCCGCGAGCGGGTCGAGGTTCTCGAACGGAATGGCATGCGGATGCAGCCGATGCAGCTCCGTCAGCACGTCGAGCGTCGGCACGCGGGCGCCGCGGTAGCCGATGCGGGCGAAATATCGGTCGGGATCGAAGGGCATGGGCAGTGATCGCTTCGGGAGCGAAGGGTGACGGGCGGTGTTTCGTGGGGCGGCGAACCGTCGGGTCGGGTCCCGCTTGGGTCATGTCCCGCCAGGTCATGTCCCGCCAGGTCGTGTCCCGCTGGGTCGTGCCCCGCTTGGGTCATATCTCGCTGGGTCGTGCCCAATCAACCGCCGCACGCGTCATGATAGGCCGGCCCGCCCGCTTGGGGCGCTTCGGGCTGAACCCCAAAACCCGCCCCCTCACCACTCACTTCCCTCACCGCTCACTGCGGCAGCACCTCACCCTTCGTTTCCGGCGCGAACGGAATGATGAAGAGACCCGCGACGAACACGATGGCCGTCAATGCAACCGGCACGCCGAGCGTGTGCATGTTGAGCACCGCGGCGCCCAGCAGGAAGTTCACGCCCGCCCCGACGAAGCGCCCGAACGACGTGCAGAACGCAAACGCCGTGGCACGCACGCGCGTCTCGAACTGCTCGGGCAGCCACAGGCTGAAGAGCGCGAAGTTGCCGCCGAAGAAGCCGAGCACGAAGAGCCAGGCGATGAACGGCGCGAGCCCGTTGGGCAGATAGAACGCCCAGCCGAAGCTGCCCGCAATCGCCACGGCCATGCCCGAGAAGTACACCGCGAGTGTGCGTTTGCGGCCGATACGCTCGGCCATCGGCGGCAGCGCAAGGCAACCGAGGATGGTGCCGATCGAAAGCAGCCCCGTGGCGAGCGACGCCGTCTTGATGGCATCGGCCTTCGCCATGCCCGACTTCAGCGCGAGCTGGATGACGGCGGACGGCTCGTACACGGCGCCGGCCCACAGCCCGATGATCGCGATGGTCAGGAGCGCACAGGCCACCCACGTACGGCGGCGGTAAGCCGGTCCGAGAATCTCGTGCAGCGGACGCGTGCGCACCACCTTGGCCTCGGCCTTCTGCCACTTCTCCGATTCCTTCACGCGCGTGAGGATGAGGATGGCGACCAATACCGGCACCGCGCCCGTCAGGAACATCGCGCGCCAGCCGAAGTGCACGCCCACCGTGTAGTTCAGCGCGGCGGCAAGGAAGAAGCCCGCGTAGTAGCCGGTCTGCAGGTAGCCCGCGCCCATCTTGCGGCGGTCCTCCGGCCATGATTCCGCGACGTAGGTCCCGGCCAGCGCCCATTCGCCGCCAATACCCACGCCCGCGAGAAAGCGGTACACGCCCAGTTCCCAGACGCTATGGGACGTTGCCGCAAGCCCCGTGAAAATGGCGAACATGAAAATGGTGCCAGCCAGCACCTTGGTGCGGCCAAAGCGATCGGCGAGCGGCCCCCAGATGAACGAGAGCCCCCAGCCGACGAGGAAGAGCGCAAAGAGAATGGAGCCCGCCAGGCCGACGTTGCCCGGCGTGGCGGCATAGCCCGAGCGCGGCAGCAGTTCGGTGAGCGCGGGCGTGAGCACGAGCGCGTAGATGAACGAGTCCATCCCGTCGAGCGTCCAGCCCGCCCAGGCGCCCCAGAATCCCGCAATCTGCGAGCGGTTGAGCGGCGTACGCGCCGCGCGTGGCGCGCCCTGCGCGCGGTCCGTGATTGAATTCGACATGCTCCTGTCTCCGGGGGATACGGTTGGAATGCAGTAGAAAAAAGGCCTCGGGGCAGTACAACCCTGGGGCCGATCCTGACTGGAATTTGGTTGTTTTTATATATAATATGCAATCCCATGAATGACGCAACGAATGGTTTTCCCCTGGATCGCACCGCCACGCCTCGCCTTGGGGTCGCGGTCGCGCCTCGTGCCAGCACCTCGCGGGTGATTGCCGACGCGCTTCGCACGGCGATCATCGATGGCACGCTCGCGCCCGGCGCCCCGCTGCGTCAGGACACGATCGCGCGCCACTTTTCGGTAAGCGCGATTCCCGTGCGCGAAGCGCTGCGCCAGTTGGAAAGCGAAGGCTGGGTCAACGTCGAGATGAACAAGGGCGCCACGGTCGCGCCGCTCTCGGCGGACGAGGCGCGCGAGATCTACGAGATCCGCTCGGCGCTCGAAAGCCTCGCGCTCGGGCTCGCCATTCCGCATCACACGCCCGAAACGCTGGCTCGCGCGCGTGCGCTTTGCAATGCCGCCGAAGGCGAGCCGGACCCGTCGCTCTACGTCACGCGCAACGAGGCGTTTCATATGTGCCTCTACGAACCGTCGGGCCGGCCGCGCCTCATCGAGATGATCGCCGCGCTGCACCGGCGCGGCGAACGCTATCTGCGGCTCAAGTTCGGGCTGCCCGAGTACAAGGGCGAATCGGACGCCGAGCACCGCGCCATAGTCGATGCCGTCGTGCGCAGCGACACGGCGGCGGCACAGTCGCTCGTGGCCGCGCATCTGCTCGGCACGGGCGAACTGATCCATCGTTTTCTTACCGACCGCGCGCGTGCCGATGCCGCCGCAGGAGTAGGAACACGGACACCCCGCGCGCGTGGCCGTCGCCCGCGCGCTCAAAACGGGAGTTGAACCTGCCGATGAAGCCCCCAGCCGAGATGCTCTCCCCGTTGCCGAACCACGCCGCAGGCTCCGCTTCTCCGACCGCGGGCGCCGCGCGTTCGTGGACCACGCTGCGCGACGAAAAGGCCCGGCGCCTTGCCGCTGTCGCACCGTGGCTCGAAGACGGCGTGCTGCCGCGCGAACGTATCGTCGATGCGCTCGAACAGCTCGTGCGCCCAGGCGACCGCGTGGCGCTCGAAGGCGACAACCAGAAGCAGGCCGACTTCCTCTCGCGCTCGCTCGCGAAGGTGGACCCGGAACGCGTGCACGACGTGCATCTGCTCATTTCGAGCATCAGCCGCCCCGAGCATCTCGCGCTGTTCGAACGCGGCATTGCGCATCGCGTGGACTTCTCATTCGCGGGGCCGCAGAGCCTGCGCGTGGCGCAACTGCTCGAAGACGGCCAGCTCGAAGTGGGCGCGATCCACACCTACGTGGAGCTGTACGCGCGCATGTTCGTGGACCTCACGCCGCAGGTGGCCCTGCTGTGTGCGGAAAAAGCCGACCGCCACGGCAACCTCTACACCGGCCCGAATACCGAAGACACGCCCACCATCGCCGAAGCCGCGGCGTTCCGGCATGGCATCGTGATCGTGCAGGTCAACGAGATCGTCGATACGCTGCCGCGCGTGGACATTCCGGGCTCGTGGGTGGACCTCGTCGTGCAAGCGGACCGCCCCTTCGCCGTGGAGCCGCTCTTCACGCGCGACCCGCGCCACATCGGCGACCTGCAGGTGCTCACGGCGATGATGGTGATCAAGGGCATCTACGCGCCCTACGGCATCAGTTCGCTCAATCACGGCATCGGCTTCGACACCGCCGCCATCGAACTCTTGCTGCCCACCTACGGCGAAAGCCTCGGGCTCAAGGGCAAGATCTGCCGCAACTGGACGCTCAACCCGCACCCCACGCTGATTCCCGCCATCGAATCGGGCTGGGTGGAGAGCGTGCATTGCTTCGGCAGCGAGGTGGGCATGGAGGCGTACATCGCCGCGCGCCCCGACGTCTTCTTCACGGGCAGCGACGGCAGCCTGCGGTCGAACCGCGTGCTGTGCCAGTTGGCGGGCCAGTACGGCGTGGATCTCTTCATCGGCTCCACACTGCAGATCGATGCCGACGCCAACTCGTCCACCGTGACGCGCGGGCGCCTGGCGGGCTTCGGCGGCGCGCCGAACATGGGCCACGATCCGCGCGGCCGGCGCCACGCGAGCGAAGCGTGGCTCAAGCTGCTGAAGGACCAGGGGCCGGTCTCGCGCGGACACAAGCTCGTCGTGCAACTGGCCGAGACCTGGAAGAAAGGCGGCGAGCCCACCTTCGTCGAAGAACTCGACGCGGTGGCCGTGGGCGAGAAAAGCGGTATGCCCGTGGCGCCCGTGATGATCTACGGCGACGACGTGAGCCACGTGGTGACCGAGGAAGGCATCGCGCATCTGCACAAGGCCGAAGGCGTCGAGGAACGGCGCGCCGCGCTCGCCGCGGTGGCGGGCGTCACGCCCATCGGCCTCACGGCAAAACGCGAGAAGACCGACGAGCTGCGCCGGCGCGGCGTCGTCGCTTTCCCCGAGGATCTCGGCATTCGCCGCGGCGATGCGAAGCGCTCGCTGCTGGCGGCGCGCAGCATCGACGACCTCGTGACCTGGTCGGGCGGACTCTACGCGCCGCCGGCCCGCTTTCGCAGCTGGTGAGCGCGATGCCTCCTCAGTGCGCGACGCGGGATTCAGCGGCCCTTGGCTACGGCTGCGCGGAAACGTCCGGGACGGCAGTCGATGCCGCGGCGGGCAACGAACTCGCCCGCGCGCAAGCGCTCGCCGCTGCGTCCCTGCCACGCGAAACCGACGCCCTGCTCGCGCGCCTTGCCGTCGAAGCGCTCGTGGACGAAGCACTGCTTACACCGAAGCCCGCGCTCGTGGACACACGCGGCAGCGGCGCACATCGTGATCTGAATCTCGCCACCATGCTGCGTTCCGCGCACACGCTCGCGCCGACGTTCGCCGCGCTCGCACGCGCGGCGCTCGCGCACGGCGAGCCCTCGGCAGCGATGCGCACGGAACTCGCACGCATCGGACGCCACGGCGAAGCCGAGATGCTGCGCGCCACGGGCGGCAGCAACGCGCATCGCGGGGCGATCTGGATTGTGGGTCTGCTCGTGGCGGGCGCGGCAATCGACTCGCCTGGTGCTGCTGTTGCAAACGCAGCCGCCGTTGCCTCGCATGCGTGGCCGAACGCGGCGCCGGAAAGCTGTGCGTTCGCTGCAAGCGGCACCCACCGCGATTTCAGCGACGTCGCGCGCTGCCTGGGCAGCGCCCCAGAGCATAAGCACGACGACCACTACGCCCGCGCCGCCCGCATCGGCTCGCTCGCCGCGCAGATCGCCGCCTTCCCCGATCTTCACGCCGTGCCCACCCACAGCAACGGCGAGCGCGTGCGCGCCCGCTTCCAGGTAGGCGGCGCGCGGCGCGAAGCGCAAGACGGCTTTCCACATGTGATCAAGATCGGCCTGCCCGCGCTCGGCACGGCACGCGCGCGCGGCATCGGCGAAACCGCGGCGCGGCTCGATACGCTGCTCGCCATCATGGCCTCGCTCGACGACACCTGCCTGCTGCATCGCGCGGGTCTGGCGGGACTCGAAGCCGGCCGCGGCGGCGCGCAGCGCGTGCTCGATCAGGGCGGCAGCGCCACGCCCGCGGGCCGCGCGGCGCTCGCTGCACTGGAGCGGCGCCTGCTCGACCTGAACGCCTCGCCGGGCGGCGCCGCGGACCTGCTCGCCGCCACCCTTTTCATCGACAGACTGGTTCGACACCGCACCCGCGGAAGGACAAGCTCATGGAACAACTGACTTTCGACTACCCGGCGCACCGCGCATTGACGGCGCGTGCGCACGTGGGCGTGGTGGGCTCGGGCGACCTCGAAGTGCTGCTCTCGCCCGCCGGCGCGATGAGCGCGCACGTTGTAGTGCGCACGAGCGTGGACGGCTACGGCCACATCTGGAAAAGCGTGCTGGACCGCTTCTTCTCGCGCTACGACGGCGCCGCGAGCATCGAAATCAACGACTTTGGCGCCACGCCCGGCGTCGTCGCGCTGCGTCTCGCGGAAGCGGTGGAAGCCGCCGAGGCCACCGGGTCCGCAGAAAGCAACAACGAGGGAGGCCGCCCATGAGCGAAGCCGGCGTACAAACCGCAGCGGCTCAGGCACCGCTGCTGCGCGACAGCTTCATCGAGCTTTCGGCGCGCGAACGCGCGCGCGCCCTGCTCGACGCGGACTCGTTCCGCGAACTGCTGGGTCCGTTCGACCACATCGAATCGCCGTGGCTGCCGCTGCAAGGCATCGTCTGCCAGGCGGACGACGGCGTCGTGATCGCGCGCGGCAGCATCGACGGCGAACCGGCCGTGGTGGCCGCCATCGAGTCCGCGTTTCAGGGCGGCAGCATCGGCGAAGTCTCGGGCAGCAAGATAGCCGCGGCGCTCGAACTCGCGCTGGCGGACTGCGAGCGCGGCCGCATCGTGCGTCCCGTCGTGCTGTTCGAGACGGGCGGCGTGCGGCTGCAGGAAGCGAACCTTGGGCTCGCCGTGATCTCGGAGATCCAGTCGGCCATCGTCGCGCTGCGCCGCCACGTGCCCGTGGTGGGCGTGATCGCGGGCATGGTGGGGTGCTTCGGCGGCATGTCGCTTGCGGCGGCGCTGTGCTCGTCGCTCGTCATCACGAAACAGGGGCGGCTCGGCATGAACGGCCCTGAAGTGATCGAACAGGAAGCGGGCATCGAAGAACTTGATTCGAGCGACCGCCGCCACGTGTGGCAACTGATCGGCGGCGCGCAGCGCGCGGCCACGGGTCTCGCGGATGCGCTCGTGGACGACGACGCCCACGCCATGCGCGACGCCGTGCGCGCGGCCTTCGCGCGCGGCCTCGATGGCACGCCGCGCAGCGCGCAGGTGGAAGCTTATCTGGCTCGCCTCGCGCAGATCGACCCCGCCACGGTGACGCCCGAATCCATGCGTGCGGTGTTTCACGGTGGGGAACCTGCACGCGCTGGCGACCCTCCGGCTCAAACGCCCCAGGCGGCTCAGACAATCGAACCCGACACGCGCGGCGCGCACTGGTTTCGCGCGCTCGCGGGCGAGAGCGCGACGTCTGCGCCCGTCTGGAGCGCGGACGCGCCGCTCGGCGACGAACGCGCGCGCTTCATCGCCGTCGTGCCCGATGCCGGCAACCGCTTCCCGCGCGCCACGACCAACGTGGTCGGCCTCGAACAGGGCTGGCGCCTTGCCCAGGCCGTTCGCGAAGCGATTGCCGAAGACGCCGCGCGCGACGTGCGCCGGCCCATCGTCGCCGTGGTGGACGTGAAGAGCCAGGCGTACGGCTATCGCGAGGAAATGCTCGGCATTCACCTCGCGTGCGCCGCCGCCGTGGACGCCTACGCGTCGGCGCGCCAGGCCGGGCATCCCGTGGTCGCGCTGATCGTCGGGCCGGCGATGTCGGGCGCGTTCCTCGCGCACGGTTATCAGGCCAACCGTATCGTCGCGCTCGACGCGCCGGGCACCATGGTCCACGCCATGGGCAAGGAGGCCGCGGCGCGCGTGACGCGCCGCACCGTGGAAGCGCTCGATGCGCTCGGCGAGACCATCGTGCCGATGTCGTATTCGATGGCGTCGTTCGCGAAGCTCGGTCTGCTGGACCGGCTCATCGACGGCGTGGACGCCGACGCCCCCAACGACGCGCAGATCGAACGCGTGCGCAGCGTGCTGGTGGAGATGGTGCGCGAGGTCCGCGAGGTGGGCGCCGGTTCGCGCGATCTCTCGCATCGCTTGCAGTCCGAGACTGCGAAGAAGACGCGCGCCGCGTCCATCGAAGTGCGCCGGCGGCTAGCCGAACAGTGGAACGAGGCGTAATGCGCGCGTGCGCGCCACCGCCGTTTGCAGTCGCGGAGTCGGGCGCGAAGGCCGGCGTCAGGCCTGCTGACGAATTCGCTGATGGAGTCGGCCATGCAAACGCCGACACTGCTCACGCGAAGGCCGCCGCTGAGCTCACAACCGACCTCACAACCGACGCACGCTGGCGCGCGCACGATCTGCTGCGTCTCGCGCGCCTGTCTGCCTATGAAAACGAGCCGCCTTGGGTGCGCGAGGCCTGGACGCGCGCGCCGTTCGTCGTGGTGCGGCGAGCGCTTGCGGCAACGGGTTTCGTCGCTGTCGGCGTGCGCGGCAGCGCGCGTGCGCAGCGCTATGGCACGTGGGCCGAAACGGCGGACATCGAAGCGTCGATTGCCCCCGAAGACCTTCTCCACGTAGCGCCTGTGCCCACCCGCCGCGCGTTGCCCGCCATGCGCGCGCTCGTAGCGCTGCGCAGCGCGGCGTCGCCGCTCGCATCGTTCGTTTGGGGTCCTACCGGAAGCAGCGGATTCGAACTCGCGACAGGCATGCCCTGCGTAACCGAAGCGAGCGACCTCGATCTGCTAGTCCGCACGCCCCACCGGCTTGCGTGCGCCACCGCGCGCGACCTGCAAGCCGCCCTCGCGGAGTACGCCACGCACGCGGGCCTGCGCATCGACGTGCAGATCGAAACGCCCATGGGCGGCGTCGCGCTGGCCGAACTCGCCATGAGCAAGCCGCGCGTGCTCGTGCGCGATCCCGCGGGGGCACGGCTCGTGGCGGACCCGTGGGCGTTGCCTGCGGAGACAGCGTGATGCTCGCGCTGCTCTTTCCCGGCCAGGGCGCGCAAAGCGCAGGGTTTCTGCATCGTTTGCCGGAGCATGCGGCGGTGCGCGAAACGCTCGCCGAAGCATCCGATGTGCTGAACCAGGACGTGCTCGCCCTCGACACCGCCGACGCGCTGCACTCCACCGTAGCCGTGCAGATTGCGCTCATGGTGGCCGGCGTGGCCGTATGGCGGGCGCTGGAACGCGAAGGGCTGCACGCGCAGATCTGCGCGGGGCTCTCGGTGGGCGCCTATCCTGCCGCGGTGAGCTGCGGCGCCGTCGCGTTCGCTGACGCATTGAAGATGGTGCGCCGTCGCGCCGAGCTGATGGAAGGCGCGTACCCGTCGGGCTACGGCCTCGCCGCCATTTCGGGTCTCAACGAAGCGCAATGCGAGCGGCTTGCCGAAGAGCACGCGCGCGACGGTCATCCGCGCGTCTACGTCGGCAACGTCAATGCGCCGCGCCAGATCGTGATGGCGGGCGCGAACGCGGCGCTCGACACGTTCATCGAACGCGCACTCGCGGCGGGCGCGCGCAAGGCGACGCGCCTCGACGTGAGCGTGCCGTCGCATTGCGCGCTGCTGGCCCACGCCGCCGATGCACTCGGCGCCTGGTCGCGCGACCTTCCCTTCCGCGCGCCGCAGCGCACCTACGTCGGCAATCGCGGCGGCAGGCCGCTCTACACCGGCGAGGCGATTCGCACAGACCTCGCGAGCAACATGCGCTATACCGTGCGCTGGTTCGACGCGCTCACGGTCATGGTGGAAATGGGCGCGACGGTGCTCGCCGAGGCGCCCCCGGGCCAGGTGCTGACCGACATCGCGCGCGAGGCGTACCCCGACGTCACGGCGCTCGCGGCCTCCACGTTGCCCTTCGATCGCTTCGCCGCCACGTTGCGGCGGCGGCTCGGCACGGACGGAGAATAGAGCTCCCCCGCCCGTAGTGCTGCGGACAGTTAGAGTGGCCAACATGACGGACATGAGGCGATAGACGTCATATCCCTGCGGCGCCTCGAGGCGCAAGATCAGTAACGCGTTATGGGGCATTGGAACCGCTGTTTCCGTGTTTGTGCCATCGCCCAACGGCACGCAACGCCGAACGGCGAATGATGGTGCAGCATTTAATGGCATCCTGTATGGCCTGCGACAAGCATTTCTAAGGAAGGCCTGTCGAAGAAACTGGGTTTCAGTAGAGCGACATGACGTGCTGGCGGCTGTTCCCGGTGTGGCAGGTTCGCGGCGTGTTGAAGCCGTTGCATCCGGCGATGCCTGGCCGTTGCGTGCGCATTACCAGATTGATTGGAAGTGGGCGCGCCTTGGTGTGATCAATGTTTCCGGACCCGGCGGGCCAGGAAAGCGGCACCATCCCGACAGCCCCTCGGAAGCGCGGGTCAAAACGGCGCATTGCCGCGGACGGACGCGGTATTCCGATTACCATCGCTGTGACGGGTATCAACCGGCACGACTCGATAGCGCTCCAGTCCACGCCCGCCGCCATTCCAGTGGTGCCAGCCCCAATGGCCAAACGCACACACGCCCCGGCAGGTTGCAGGCGGACTAGCGCTATGACTTCGCCCGCTGTCGGCATTACCCGAAGCCACGCCACACCGGTATCGCCCATCGCCAGGAGGACGGCAGGGAACGCCTCGGACGGTATCGCTAGATGGTCGAGCCGATTCCGCCAGTTTGCTAGCCTCGACAAACTGCGCGTTCGCTTTAAGTGGGATCTCAATATTCATGTCGCGTTGCCGTCTCTTTCTGATGCCATTAGCCCTTCGCGCTTCGCGGACGAGTTGTTAGCGACTCTTAACAGCATGCGCGGAGCATGGCATTTATCAGAAGTTACTGTCCTCTGAAAAAACGGCCAAGTCTATTGACCATTAGTGACAATATCCACGTGGCGTTTCTGCTACGTTTATCCGATTTGATAACGTGCGAATTGACCAGCTTCGCATCGTTCCTTTAAACCGGACAGGAATGCACGGAATGAATACTCCCGCAAAGCGTTTTACCGATGCGTGGCTCCGCCCGAGAGCACGTCTGACCCGGCATCTCACGTTGTGGACCGGCAGTGAGGACCACGACCTGATGTGCTCGACTTCAGGGCGCACGGCGGTATCTGCAAGAACTACGTGGTCAATGTCACAGTCACTTCCGTGGACCACACGGCGGCCACCCCTCAATGGGGCCGCGACGCGCTGGAAGCGCATCCACACGAGTCGCGACGAAGCGGCGTACGAACAGAGCATCGAGCCGTGCTTCGCTGGGGACTATCCCGGCGCGTTCCCGATCAAGGTGGCGTCGTTCACGTTCGTCGGTCCCGATAACGTGCCCGCGCAGTTGCCTGTCCTGCCGAAAAGCGACCTCAAGGTCAACGACCGTCCTCCCCATACGAACTGACACGTCATGATCATCAGTCCCCCCTTTCTGCCCGCATCGGGCCTGACGTCCAGTGACGCGTCCAGGCCTGACCCCATGATGGATGCCGTCGACAAATTCGAGCTGGCGCACGGCATCTATCCGGTTGCAGCCGACCGGAGCTGGCATTGCGGCGCCCATCTTGCGCCGGACATGCACGGCCCGGTCCATGCCATCGCCGACGGCGAGGTGGTGGCGTACCGCGTCTGCCAGCATGCGATGGATGACGGCAACGGCAATGCGGGCTTCGTGCTGCTCAAACACTCCACCGAAACCGGTGATGGACGCACGCTGACGTTCTATTCGCTCTACATGCACCTGCTGCCGCTTGCGGAATACCACACGTTCGGACACGACGGGACCCAGCTACCGGCGTTCCTGCACAAGCCGTCCGGCCCGGATACCCGCGGGAAGGTCACGCCTGCGGCGAAGGGGAATGGCGAGAAGGTGCGGCGCAAGGATGTGCTGGGTTTTCTCGGCCGCTATCAGGGCGTCACCTACATGCATTTCGAGATATTCATGACGCCGGGCGATTTCGATGCGTATTTCGGGCACACGCAACTCGGGGTGGCCTCGCCGGGAACGGCGACAACGTCGGACTGCTGGGGGCATACCTGGTTCACCATTCCAGCAGGGCAGCAGTTTTACGCATTGCCTCAGGGAACGGACGCGCACGGCAAACTCCACGGCATCGCTTTCAAGGCCGGCCTCGCAGGCACGAACGCCCTGCCCCTTGTCGTCGAGATGTACTTCAGCAAGGGGGCGAAGTACACCAACGTCTGGAGCGTTGCTGCGGACGGCTCGCGCACACTTCTGACGCCAGAGCCGGTCGAGGAAAAGGACTACGAATACGATCTGTACCATCGTGCAACGGCGCTCTACGAAGCCTGCCCGAGCGACGGATACGAGATACTGCGCTTCGGGCGCATTCTGTCCACGCCTGCGACCCTCCCGGAGGCAGTCCGTGCGACGTGGGTGCAGATACCCTACGACACGGGGAAGCAGGGTTACATCGATATCAGCAAGGAAGAGGTCAGGAAACTTTCTGACGCGGATTTCCCGTCCTTCATGGGCTGGCAGAAGATCAGCGATGGCAATACGCCCTTCGGCAGTGACGGGTTGTGCGATGTCGACATGTTGAAGAAGCTCGTCAGGGACGCCGCGGCCAACGAGCAGCCCGCAGTAGTGAAGGACGCAACCGAAGTCCAGAAGGCAGACGCGCTTTCTTACTACGTGAAGGGCCATGATGAGGTACGTCGAACCCTGCGCGGATTCATCTGCAACGCGCCGAGTGAATGGGATAGCACGCACAACGAGACGCGCTTCGCGAGGCTGCTCGACGAGGGCGGGTTCTATCACGGCAACCGAAAGGGCTACGAGGATTTTCTGAAGTACCTCGAGGAACTTCAGTTCTGGGACGTGACGGGGTTGCCTGCCGGCCAGAAGCTCTGGTTTTTCCATCCGCTCGCGTTTATCCGGCATTTCAGGAAGTGTGGGTGGCTAAGCAAGGGGGAATTGTCCCAAATCTACGATGAGTCAACATACACAGCGCTAGGGAAGACGGGCGAGCAAT
The DNA here is from genome assembly GCF_029536165.1 of Paraburkholderia sp. SUR17. Lineage (NCBI taxonomy): Bacteria > Pseudomonadati > Pseudomonadota > Betaproteobacteria > Burkholderiales > Burkholderiaceae > Paraburkholderia > Paraburkholderia sp. SUR17. The sequence continues at coordinate 1,176,375 of NZ_CP120509.1, read as the reverse complement.
ATCGGGAACTTTATCGCGGAGCCATTAATGCCGTTTTTAGGAAATACAGGATTCATGATCCGATGCGTAGCGCTCATTTTTTTGGGCAATGCGCAATCGAGTCATACCATATGATGGTGGTTCGCGAAAGCTCCACCGCCATTGGTAAAGCAGTTAAGACAAATCACCCTTCGATTATTCCTGAATTGAATGGATATTTTCGCTCGCCTGCCGCCACCCCAATAGATGAGACATACTTTAGCCAATACGATGGAAATATAAATTTGGGAAATACCGATCCAGGCGATGGAATAAAATTTCGCGGAAGGGGCTTTAAGCAACTCACTGGACGATATAATTACTCTGAGTATTGGATATATAGAGGATGGCTCGATCGCAAATCGTACGATCACACGTGGTTTAAGAAGAAGGAAGGCAATAATTTCAAGCCCGGCCCAAAAATAAATAATCCAGAACTTATCGGAAATGACACCTACTCCTGCGTTGACATTGCGGGATTTTTTTGTGTTCATACTGCGCTTCAAAAGGCAGCAGATCATGGAATTTCAGAGTCCGTTTCGCGCACAGTGACCAAAATAGTTAATCCGTACGACGTAAAAAGTCCACCCTTGCGTTGGCGGGAGACACAAAATTCATATCGAGCATTGGGAGATCAGACGTGAAAAGATATTCTTTATTATTTCTTTTGGCGGCTCACCTTGGCAATGCATGGGCAGGTGTTGTCAGTTCTTGTGACGGGAATTATTCGGCAGTAGACAATGTTCGCGGTCAGGTAATGATAAATCATGGCGAGCGAAATATTGGATCAGCAAAAATCGACCATACTATTCGGGGAGGGGTATTTAGTCTCGATAATTCAATATTAGTAGCATTTGGGCCACCCAGGAAGATTGATCCGAATTATCCGCAGGTTACGCATCTATCCGTTTTTTTGGTGAAACCAAAATTTCGACTCATTGAAAAGGAGGTATATGGGGGTGGCGTGTACGATGCTGCGTTTAGCATTGACAAGAATTTTGTTGTTGTAAATAACCAATTTGGAGTAGATATAATAAATATCAAGAAAAAAAGGACTCAATTGTTTGACGCGGCGCATATTCCGAAATTCAAGACTCAGCATTGCCTGGAAAAATAGTTTCCTCGAAACCTTCCTTCTGCAAGGCCGACAAGCTCGAATCAGTTTAAGTGCATGAACAAGGAGCCTCTTCTGCGAAAAATTAGCTCGTATTTATAGCGCCATTCGCCACTTCGACCCGTGCATACTGTGATAACGCACCGAACAGCGCAGAATATTTCAATTCCCCTATGCGGATCAAGACAGAGAAATTTCATTGCTTGATAAATGAGAAGTCGATTGGCGCCCCACTGAGTTCGAATGATGGGGTAGTTGCTGTATCGGGCGCTGCCTACGTTCCTGTTGCTGATTTAAACCACTGCAAGGCTGATGTCCTCTTGCCATTCGGCGCGCACCGCCACACGCGGGATTTCTATTAGACGCAAATATGAGGAATGGCGTTTACCTCTCATTGCCCCCGGCTAGTGCCTCGCCCATGATTTTTTGGCAGTTTTTGCAAATCCTGATCAATGTAAACATTTTTTATGATGAATGCTTTACACAAGCACTATACAAGGGCACTAATTCGATTCGACGGGAGTTTGAAAGAGAATGCGCCAGCACGCGCAAATGACATAGTCGTCGCGAGAACCCTATGAGTTCCGCGCCGTCAGCGTACTCACCTCCCGCTCCGCCGATACCTGCTTCACGGACTGCGCACCGATCACGTACATCGGTCCCTTCACCTGCTGCTTCACGTTGATCTCGTAGGTGTACAGCACCTGGTTCGTCCAGCTCGCGGGCGACTCCAGCACGCGCGCCATCTCGCCCTGGATACGCGCAATCTCTTTCTTGTCTTCGTCGCTGTGCGGCCGGCCGCTTTCGTCGTAGAGACGCAGCACGTTGCGATACGCGTTGATTTCCGCGCCTGCTTCGGGCGTCATGCGCTGGCGCTCGCCATGAATCTGGTTGCCGTGGCCGCTGTTGAGCTTCACTTTCGTGAGGTACTCGTTGACCTGCTGCTGGCCGTGTTCGGCCGACGCGCTCCAGTCGGCGTTGCGGCTGTCGATGTATTGCAGATAGTGATCGACGTTCGTGAATTCGGTGTCGCGGAACGTGCGCTCCGGCACCACGTTGCCGTCCTCCTCGGCAATGCGCAGTGCCGCGCCGGTGGCCGACTGCAGGACCGACACGCCAATGCCGAACGCGGGCGTGCTCGGCAGCGAAGACGAGCCGAACGGACTGCCGGTTGAATACGGGCTGGGCGCCGGCGCCGCAACCAGCGACGCGCTGCCGTTCACGCCGGCCGTGCGCCCCTTCACCGCGGTCTCGACAGTCTGCATGCCGGTGGCGTCTTCGCGATGCATCGTGTTGCCGCTCACACGCCCTTCCGCCGTCGCATACGGGCCGAACTTGTAGCCGTCCGGGTTCACGTAGCGCGCGCCTGCCGTACCGGAGACAGACACGTAGTTCGTTGCCGAGTTGTTCTCGAGCCAGTTGATGGAGAGGTCCGGGTCCTTGTAGAACTCTTCGGCAAGGCCGTCCCACATCTCCGTCTGCGAGCGCGGCGCCTGCGCGCCAGGCCCGGACCGATAGATGTTGCGCACCACCGACTGCAGTTTGTCGCGCCACGCTTCGGGTTCCCCTGCGGGATCTTCCGTGCTTCTCACGCGTGCGCGAAACATCACGCCGCGCGGCTTGCTCGTGTCGCGCCCCGCTACGGCGCTACCGTAGCCGCTCGCCATGAGCCGGCCGCCCAGCAACGACCAGCCGATAAAGCCGCCCATGCCCGCGTGCATCGACACGCGCTTGTCCGTGCCGATGAAAAGCTGGCCGTTGTGCGCCGACGAACCCACCTCGACGACGGAATGCCGCCCGCGCAGAAGCGCCACGTCGGGCGCAATGGCCGCTGCGGGCAGCCCGACGATGCCGAGCGCTGTCGCCAGGTTATCCGAAATGTTTGCGTTGACGCCGTAGACACCGCCGCTCGAAAGCTGCATCTGCCACGTGCGCGGCATGTTGCCGATCACGTAGCAGAGCGAATCGCCAATGCCCTCCACGCTGCTGCTCGCCTGCGGGTCCGGTTCGTAGAGCACGACCTTCATGCGTTCGATGTTCTGGCGCAGCGTGCGGTCTCTCGTATCGGGCACCACGTCGTCCATGGCCGCGCCGGATTCCTCGGCCCAGGTGGCGAGTTCGTCGGCCGTCATCTGCCTGGGCAGGTCCTTGAACGCCTGGCTTTCGCGTACCGTCTTGCGATCCACGTGCAGCATCTTCGCGACTTCGCGCTCGATGATGCCGCGCTGCGTGCGTCCAAAGCCAATGCCCCGGCGCAGCTTGCCCTTCGCGCCAATCGCCTGCTGCCACTGACCGAGCGCGACCGCGCGCACCGCATTCTGCACGAGCTGGGGGTCCGGCTGCTGCCCGTACGGCGTGACGGGCGCAGCCACGATGCGGTTGTTGAGCTGCTTCATGACGACGTCGATGGAAAGCACCGTGCTGAAGTCGTCTTCGGGATGCTGAAGCAGGCCGCCTGCTGTGCCGAGATTCAGTGCGTCGTGCGCCGAATTATTGGTGCCGACGGTGTGCTGCGCGGCCTGCGCCATGCGCCTCGGACTCTTCATGAAATTGGCGGCGCGACGCAGCCACGAGCCGGTTTGCGCGTTCTGCGCGGTGCGCTGCGCCTGCGTGACCATGTGGTACATGCGCGACTGCACCTGCCCGAGCTTCTCTTCGCTGATGTGATTGCGAAACGCGAGATACGCCGAGCGAAAGCGCGTTTCGGGATTCGCCCGCGGATCGTCGATGAGCGCTGCGCCGCAGATCAGCGCCTTGGCAGCGAGCGGTTCGCTGCCAAGCGCCTTCGCGACCGTATCGGGCGCGTCGCTCGCCAGTCCCGGGTGGCGGTCGGCGCGCGGCAGTACGGTGTTGGCGGCCACCAGCATCTCGCCGATGTCGCGCGGACGCGGTTCGTTCGGCGGCCAGTGCTTGAGCAGCTTGTCGGCGGCACGCCGGGTTTCGCGATTCGCGTCGTTGTGAATCTTGTTCTCGGTCTTGCTGAACGAAGAGGACTGCAGTTGCGTGAGTTCGTGCGGCGCGACGATGGAGAGCGCCTCGAAGCTGAGCGGCGCACGGGACAGTGCGCACGTCAGCGCGAAGAGATCGCGGCGCTCGTCGTCGGAGCGCGGCACGGACGAATCGCGCAACTGGTCGAGCAGTGTGTTCGCACGGCCCACGTCGCCGCCCGACACCTCCGCGAGCGCGCGGCCCAGCATCAATGCGAGCGTGTGAGGCGGCTCGCCGCGTTTGTCCGCGGGAATGGCATCGCGGATTTTTTCGCCGAGCGCCGCCCGCTCGTCTCGCGCGGTGGGATGCGTGCCGAGCGTGAAGCCCGACGCAATGCGCTGCGCCGCGGGGCCGGCGTGATTGAGTTCGAAGCTGGCTTGCGAACGCGTGCGGTCGGTCTTGCCCGTCACCCTCTTCACGTCCTTGTTGCGCAGGCGTTCGACCGCGGCCGGCGCAGTCGCCTTCGGGTCGGGCGTGCGCACCTGGCGCTTGTGAAGCTGGACGTCGGGCTGGGCCGGCATGGCGTCGACGGCATTCTTCGTGTAGCCGGGCAGTACCGGAAGGGAACGCGTGCCCGGGCGGAACTTGCGACCCACGTCGCCCTTCAGGTCCGTCCGCATCACGGCTTTTTCATCCGGTTGCGCGGGCTGGCCACGCACCGCCTGGTTGAGTGCGCGCAGCGGCTCGAGCTGGGTGCCGGCCGGGCGCGTCTGGGCAACCGGCTTGACCGCCGCGGGCTCGTTCGGGGTGGCCGGCGTGGGCTGCTGCGGCGCGGAGGGCAGCAAATGGTTCTTTAGCCAGTTTCCAATCGTCGTCACATCGCCTCTCCAATGAGGGACTCGCCCGCCAGACGGCAGGCACAGCCACAGCAAGGCGACTATAGGTCCTGATCGCGATCCTTACGGCCGCCCTGCGAACCGGGAGACGAACGGGCGAAGCTGAATCGCACGACCGTGTCATACGTGTGACGAAACGCTATCGGGCGATGTGCGCGTATCCGGTTTTTATGCGCATAAAGTTTTTTTCGCGTTCGTGCGAGAGAACCGCACGAGGGACAACACTCCGCCGGGCGAAATTGGGAAAGTTGAGCGATATTGAAAGACGTTGAGCGATATTTACAAGCAATAACAATGTATTTCCCGTTACGTCGCGCTTTTGACACCCTTTTTACGCGCCGCCGCCTACTCTTCCCGTCAGCAACCGGAGGGCAACGGCGAATGCCGGTTCCAGCACGCTGTCACCCCCTTCGGCCGGTGAAATTCACTCCCTCATCCGCAAGGAAGGACCTGTCATGCTGAAGCTGCTGGTTCCCGTGGGCCGTTCGAAACGGTCGTTGCAGGCCGTGCGGCACGCGGCGTTTCTCTACCACGAGCGATGCGTGTCCGAAGTCGTGCTGCTAAACGTGCAGCCGCCGCTCGAATCGACGCGGCTCGAAGCGTTCTACCCGCTCGAAGAACTGCGCGCCATGGAAGCCGCTGCCGCAAACGAGGCGCTGGAGCGCGCCGCCCGCATTCTCGACGACGCCCACGTGCGCTATTCGCTAGCGGTGCAGGTAGGCCCCCTCGCCCCGACGATCGCCCATTGCGCCGACGAGCAACGCTGCGACGAGATCGTCGTCGCCGCACCGCCCAAGAGCGTGCTGCATGCAATCCGGCACATCGCCCGCCAAAGCGTGCTCGACCGGCTCGTGCGCATCGCACGCGTGCCCGTCACAGCGGTGCGTTGATGCAAGCGGACTTCACTCGCGCTCGTCGCGCTCAGGGGACCTTCAACGCCGCGGCGTCACCCAACGGAACGTGAGATTCACGCGTTCGCCGCGTACGTCCGGCGCTTTCGGCACGCGGTGCCGCCATTCGGCCTGCGTCCTGCCGCGCATCACGAGCAGGCTGCCCCCCTTCAACTGGAACGAGCGCACCACGCCCGTCGCGTTGTGCCGCAAATCGAAGCGTCGCGTCGCGCCCAGACTGACCGATGCGATGACCGGTTCCGGCCCGAGTTCAGGCTCGCGGTCGGCATGCCAGCCCATGCTGTCCGTGCCGCTGCGGTAGCGGTTGAGCAGCACGCTGTTGAAGCGCACGCCGCACACCGCTTCGGCCGCCGCTTTCAGCGCAGCCACGGCCGGCACCCACGGCTGCGGCACATTGCGAATGCCGGAATACACGTAGACCGCGTCGGGCTCGCCTTGCCATGCCGTCAGGCGCGGCAGCGGCACGCGCCCGGCGGGCGTGCCGATGGTGTCCTGCTGCCATGCAGTCTGCGCGATCACGTCGTCGAGCGCGCGCGACGCCTCGGCGGGCGTGAGCCAGTCGGGATACCAGGCGACATCGGGTTGCGCAGCGTCGTCGAACAGATCGAACATGACAGAGCGTGTAGCTGGACGTAACAAAAAAGGTTCGGAAAAAGCGGGGGTGCGCGGATAAAAACGTCTGCGTCGATCGTTATTATGGCGCTTGAAAAGCACGTGCCTTCCCGCGCCTTGCTGTGTCGTTCGCGTGCGAGCCTGCATCCGGTCGCGGCCCTTCCTCCTCCACGTCAAGAGGTTCCGATCATGATTCTTTCCGACGACACGCTCGACCAGTTGTTTCGCAAAGCGCGCACCCACAGCGTGTGGCGCGACGAACCTGTGGACGACGCGTTGCTGCATCGCATCGTCGAACTCGCGTTGCTTGGACCGACGTCGGCCAACTCGAGCCCCGGCCGCTTCGTGTTCGTGAAATCGCGCGAGGCGAAAGAGATGCTTCGGCCCGCGCTCGCCCCGGGCAATGTGGACAAGACGATGGCGGCGCCGGTCACGGTGATCGTCGGCATGGACATGGCCTTTTACGAGCACTTGCCGAAGCTGTTCCCGCATGCCGACGCGCGCAGCTGGTTCGCCGGCAACGATGCGGCCATTGCCGACACCGCGTTTCGCAACGCCTCGCTGCAGGGCGCGTACCTGATCGTCGCGGCGCGGGCATTTGGCCTGGATGCAGGGCCGATGTCCGGCTTTGACAAGGCGAAGGTGGACGCGGCGTTCTTCGCCGGGACGACCGTGAAGTCGAACTTCCTGATCAACCTGGGCCACGGCGACGCATCCGCGCTGCATCCGCGCAACCCCCGGCTCTCGTTCGACGAAGCAGCGAAGATCGTTTAGCGGCCTTCGTTTAGCGCCCGCTCACGCGAACAGCGCGATGTAGAACACCACCGCGCCCACCAGCGCACCGAGAAAGCAGAACCCCTCGGGCGGCTCGTCGGTGCTCGTGCGCAGCCAGGCGGCCGCGACACCGAAGAGCCCCGCAATGCCGAGCGCCACGAACACCATCACGGCGTCGAAGAGCGCGGTGCGTCCCAGCTCCGAGAAGGCGATGTGCCGCACGCCGTACCAGACGCCCAACGCCATCAGCGAAAGCACGACGAGCGGCAGCATCACATGACTGCCTTCGTGCCCGAGATGGTGAGTCGAGTGCGCGTGATGACCGTGGTGAACCAGCCTTGTCATTCTCATGGTTGTCTCCCCCGCCGCCGTCCGACGGCGATCGAACGCGCTGCCGGCCAAAAAACGTGCGCAGGACGGTGGTCCGCGCTCGATACGCTTGAGAAGCTCGAAGCGCTCAAGACCCGTGGCGGCAGGGTTCCATTCGAGAATAGTCGATGGCGGGTCTGTTTCAAAGCCTGCTTAATTCGGACCCCAACATAGATTTCGGCGACGCGGGGTGCTGTCGCGCCGGCGGCTCTCCAAGGCGTCAGCCCACTCCGATACTGCTCTGATACCGCACCGCACCCAACCCGCACACAGCCGCGTGCGCCCGCGCCATCCCGCCGTTTTTGCGTAGCCGGCAGCCTGTAGCGACTCTGGGTAGAATCATTGCAGCCAACGCTTTCGCGGACGCTGCCGCGTGCTTCGCGGCGGCGTCCAGGCTGTGCACTTGCGCGACCGGCCCTGCCGCCGCATGCCGCACCGCCTCCCCTGCAAGGCGCCCCTTCCCCTCCGTTCACCGCCCGTATGCGACGCTTCTCCTCGTTTTTCATCCGTTTCATCGTCATCGGCGTGCTACTGCACGTGTATGTCGGCTTCCGGCTGATTCCGGACCTGGCCGTCTCGCCCACCGGCAAGTGGCTCGCCGGGCTGTACCTCGTGCTCTCGTGCCTGCTGATTCCGCCCGGCATGCTGGCGCGCATGATCGAGCGCCAGCCGCTCGCGGACCGCCTCGCCTGGATCGGCCTTTCCGCAATGGGCTTCTTCTCGTCGCTGCTCGTCGCCACCTTCCTGCGCGACGTGCTGCTCGCCTCCTTGCTGACCATCGACGCCATCTGGCCGCACGTGCTCGCGCTCGCGCGCTGGCGCACCGACACGGCCGCGTTCGCCGTCGCGCTCGCCGTGGCGTTCTCGGTCATCGGCCTCGTCAATGCGCGGCGCCGCGCGCGCGTGGTAACTATCGACGTGCCCATCGAGCAACTGCCCGAGGCGCTGGAAGGTTTCACCATCGTCCAGATCAGCGACATCCACGTGGGCCCCACCATCAAGAACGACTACGTGAATGCGATCGTCGACGAAGTAAACCGCCTTGAGCCCGACCTGATTGCCGTGACCGGCGACGTGGTGGATGGCAGCGTGGACCAGCTCGCCGACCACACGCGACCGCTCGGCCGCCTCGCCGCGCGGCACGGCGCCTACTTCGTGACGGGCAACCACGAGTACTACTCGGGCGCCCATGCGTGGATCGACGAATTCCAGCGCCTCGGCCTGCGCGTGCTGCTCAACCAGCACGCGGTAGTGGAGCACGAAAGCGCGCGCGTGGTGGTGGCCGGCGTGACCGATTATTCGGCGGAGCAGTTCGACCCCGAACATCGCAGCGACCCCGCGGCCGCCCTGCACGGCGCGCCGCCCGATGCCCGCGTGAAGATTCTGCTCGCGCATCAACCGCGTACCGCGCTCGCCGCCGCGCAGGCGGGCTACACGCTGCAGCTTTCCGGCCACACCCACGGCGGCCAGTTCTTCCCCTGGAATTTCTTCGTGCGCCTGCAGCAGCCTTTCACGGCGGGCCTCGCGCGCCTCGACGGGCTGTGGGTTTACACGAGCCGGGGCACCGGCTACTGGGGGCCGCCGAAAAGATTGGGCGCGCCGTCGGAAATTACCCGGCTGCGGCTGGTCAAAGGGCTGGTAGCGGCTTTGTAAGCCGACCGTATACTTCCTGCATCCCTTTTTCGACCGGTTCGCCGCGCTGGCCCGTTACGCCTGTTATGTCCGTTACGGCCCGCGCGGCGAGCACCGCCCCCGCCCATGGACAACAAGAAGAACCTGAACCAGACGTCGTTCCACCTGTTGCTGCTCGCGGTCTCCATCGCGCTGTGCCTGATTCTGCTGCCCTTCTTCAGCACGATTCTGTGGGCCGCGATTCTCGCCATGATCTTTCAGCCCGTGCAACGCTGGCTGCTTGCGCGGCTCGGCCGGCGCCGCAACCTGGCGGCGCTCGTGTCGCTGCTGATCTGCGTGGTGCTGGTGATCCTGCCGTTGATGCTGGTGGCGGGCACCCTCGTGCAGGAAGTGGTCACGGCCTATACGGCCATGAAGTCGGGCGGGTTGAACTTCGGCGAGTACTTCAACCAGATGGTGCACATGGCGCCCGCGTGGCTGCAACGGCTGCTCGACCGGCTGGGCGTGTTCGACCTGCATGGCCTGCAGCAGAAGCTCACCGCAGGCGCAGCGCAGATCAGCCAGTTTGTCGCCACGCAGGCGCTCTCCATCGGGCAGAACACGCTGCAATTCCTGGTGAGCTTCGGCGTAATGCTGTACCTGTTCTTCTTTCTCGTGCGCGACGGTCAGACCATCTCGCGCATCGTGCGCGACGCGATTCCGCTCGACCGCGACCGCAAGCAATATCTGCTGCGCAAGTTCACCACCGTCATTCGCGCGACGGTGAAGGGCAACGTGGTGGTGGCGCTCGTGCAAGGCACGCTGGGCGGCCTCGCGTTCTGGGTGATCGGCATTCAGGGCGCGCTGCTGTGGGGCGCGCTGATGGCGCTGCTCTCGCTGCTACCCGCCATCGGCGCGGCGCTCGTCTGGGCGCCGGTCGCGATCTATTTCGTGCTGACCGGCGCGCTCGCGAAGGGCATTGGGCTCTTTCTGTTCTGCGCCCTCGTGATCGGCACCGTCGACAACCTGCTGCGGCCCGTGCTGGTGGGCAAGGACACCCGCATGCCCGACTGGGTGATCCTGATCTCGACGTTGGGCGGCATGTCGCTCATCGGCATCAACGGGTTCGTGATCGGCCCGCTCGTCGCAGCCCTCTTCATCGCCTGCTGGGACCTGTTCGCTCGCGACAAGCGCGAAGCGGACAACGAATGAGCGGGCTCGCTCGATACACGTAAGGTCGAACACACCGGCTTGAACGCACAGTTCGAACGCGCCAGACAGCCCCGCGTGCAACGCCCCCGCTCAAGTCGACGCGCGAGCCGGCAACGTGGTGCGCCCCGCGCGCCGCGGCTGCGCGGGTTCGCTCGATGGCGCCGGTTGCGCGCCGCCGCCGGCCGCCACTGAAAAGCCGAACGTGTTGATGCCGCCTTCGCTGCGCACGAACACGCTGCCGTTGTGCATCTCGGCCACGGCCTTCACGATGGAGAGCCCCAAACCGTGGTTTTCGCGGCTATTCGAGCGCGCTTCCTGCAAACGGTAGAAGCGGTCGAAGATGTGCTCGCGCGCCTCGGCGTCGATCGGCTCGCCCGGATTCGACACGGCAATCTCCACATGCTCGCGCTGCTGCACGATGGCGACGTGCAGCATGGTGCCCGCCGGCGAATGCTGGAGGGCGTTCACGAGCAGGTTGCTCATGGCGCGGCCGAAAAGCGACGTATTGACGGGCGCACGCGCGTCGCCGTGCATCGTGACGTGCAGTTGCGCCTCTTCGAGCGGAATCTCCAGGAACTCCAGCATGCGCGCCACCTCGCCTGCGAGCGAGACTTCGATCAGGCCACTCGCGCGTTCGCCGCGATCGCAACGCGAGAGGAACAGCATGTCGTTGACGATCACCTTCAGCCGCTCGAATTCCTCGAGGTTCGATTGCAACGTCTGGCGCAACTGCATGACGGAGCGGTCGCGCGTGAGGGCCACCTGGGTCTGGCCGATCAGGATGCTCACGGGCGTGCGCAGTTCGTGGGCAACGTCGGCGTTGAACGATTCGAGCCGTTCGTAGGCGCGGTCCAGACGTTCCAGCGCGCCGTTGAACGACGTAGCCAGTTCGTGCAGTTCTTCGGGCAACTCGTCGGAATGCAAACGCTGCCGGCGATTCACGGGGCTCAGTTGCGTGGCCTCTCTCGACAGACGCGTGAGCGGCGCAAGGCCGAAGCGCGTAACGGCCCGGCTCAGCAGCAGCACGACGAGCGTCGCGAGCGCGATCAGCAGGCCGAGCGCCACGCCGATGCGATGCAGCATGCGTTCGGTGCGTTCGCAGTCGCTTGCCACCACGAGCTTGAGGTTGGGACGCTCGCCGGCGCCCGGTATGTCGTAAGTGGCCGTGATGACGTCGTAGGGATGGCCCGGCAGACGGATCTTCGCGTAGCGGCCTTCGGGCGCCGCAGTCAGCGTGCCCTTGATCGGCGTGCCGAACGTGAAGCGCGGGTCGGGGCTCTCGATGTAATAGCTCGTGTGACTGTCCGGCGTGGAAAGATCAGCCAGCTTTTCTTGCACGAAATGCCATTTCGCGGCGAGCGGCGAATGCGAGACGATGACCGTCGCCACGCGCGAACGCGTGTCGAGCGTGGCGCGCAGCTCGTTGAAGAGTTGTCGCTGCATCATCACGAAGAGCCCCACGCCGACGAGCGTGAAAACGATTAGCGAGACCACCGCGAACATCGCGGAAAGCCGCATGGAAATGGAGCGCTTCATGTTGGCCCTCCCTCTTCGCGGACTTCGAGCACGTAGCCCATGCCGCGTATGGTGTGCAGCAGCTTGGCGGAATGCGGGCCGTCCAGCTTCGCGCGCAGCCGCTTGATGGCGGTCTCCACCACGTTCGCGTTGCTTTCGAAGTTGACGTCCCACACGAGTTCGGTGATCAGCGTCTTCGAGAGAATCTCGCCGCGCCGCCGCGCGAGCACGGAAAGCAGCTGGAACTCCTTCGCCGTGAGATCGAGCCGCACGCCGTCGCGCATGGCACGTCGGCTGATGAGATCCACCTGTAGATCGCCCACCGAAATGACCGTGGATTCCTGCGCCCGCGCACGCCGCGTCAGCGCGCGCAGGCGCTCAACGAGCTCGAGGAACGAGAACGGCTTGGTGAGATAGTCGTCGGCGCCGTCGCGCAAACCGTGCACGCGGTCATCCACGCGGTCGCGCGCCGTGAGCATGATGACGGGCGTCTGCTTGTGCGCGCGCAGCGTGCGCAGCACGCCGAAGCCGTCGAGCTTCGGCAGCATCACGTCGAGAATGATCACGTCGAAGTCGTATTCGATCGCCATCCACGCGCCTTCCTCGCCGTCCATCGCCACGTCGACGATCCAGCCCTGTTCCGTCAGGCCACTGTGCAGATAGTCGACGACCTTGCGTTCATCTTCGATCACCAATACTTTCATATCCCCTTCCTTACGCTTGCGCTCCGCGGTGTGCCGTGCGGGCCGCAGCATGGCGCGTTCACGAAGGCGAGCGCCATGGCACGGGCTGACCGCTTCAGCCGCCGCGCTTGCCTCGGTTGTCTGCGGCTGGACTCACCGCTTGATTTGCGGCTTGATTTGCCGCTTGATTCGCCGCTTGATTCGCTGCCCCGGCCGTCTCGACACCCGCTCCATCGTGCCCCATGCTGCCCGCGACATGCGCCGTCGCGTCGTCCGCGCTCCAGCCACCGCCCAGCGCCTTCGCAAGAAACACCACGAGCGCCGCGCGCTGCCCTTCGATCTGCACTTCCTGGCGCTCGCTCGTGAGCAGTTGCTGCTCGGCGCTGATCACGTCGATGAACGCCGCGAGGCCGCCCTGGTAACGTGCCTCGGCGAGGTCCACGAGCTGGCGCGCATCCACCACCGCCGCGTGCGCCTCCCGCGCGGCTTCTTCGAGCACGGAAAGCCCCGTGACCGCATTCTGCACCTCCTGGAACGCGGTGAGCACGGTCTGCCGGTAGTTCGCCTCGGCCGAGGCGTAGCCCGCCTGCGCAAACGCGACGCCCGCTGCGCGCTGGCCGCCGTCGAAGAGCACCTGGCTTGCGGACGCACCCACGGACCACACGAGGCTCGGCAAGCTGAAGAGACTCGCGAAGCGCGTGCTTTCCCAGCCGATGCCCGGCGTGAGCGTGAGGTCCGGAAAATACGCGGCGCGCGCCACGCCGATCTGCGCGTTGGCCGCCGCCATGGCGCGCTCGGCGGACGCGACGTCGGGCCGGCGCTGCAGCAGGTCGCTCGGCATGCCCGTGGGCAGCTTCGGCACGGGCAGCGCCTTCACCACGGGCGCCAGCACGAACGTGGGCGCCGGCTGCCCGACGAGCACTGCGATGGCATGCTCGAACTGTGCGCGCTGGTTGATGAGCAACTGCGTCTGGGTACGCGTGGCGTCGAGCTGTGCCTGCTGCTGCAACAGATTGAGCCCCGATACCGCGCCCAGGTCGTGCTGCGCGGTCACGAAATCGAGCGCCTTCTGTTGCAGCACGACGGACCGGTTCACCACGTCCACTTCGTTGTCGAGCTCGCGCAGCGCGAAGTAGTCGGTAGCAAGTTCAGCGGTGAGGACGAGCCGCGCGTTCGCGAGGTCGTCGCCGGCCTGCTGCGCTGAAGCCTTCGCGGATTCGATCGAGCGGCGAATGCGGCCGAACAGATCGGTCTCGTAGCTCACGGTGGGACCGATGGTCAGATCGTTCTGCACCGTGGACATGTTCTGCGTCGCGTAGTTGAGCTTCGGCCGGTTCTGCGAAATGCGCGCGCGCTCCGCGGAGGCGGAGAGATCGATCTGCGGAAACAGCGCCGACGACACGGACGCCAGCGTGGCGCGCGCCTGCGCATAGTGCGCGACGGCCATTTGCAGCGTCTGGTTGTTCGCGAGCGCCTCGATTTCCAGCGTATTCAGCTCGTCCACGCCGAATGCGCGCCACCACTGCGGATCGAGCGGCGCGTGAGACGGCCGCGCCGGCTGCCACCACGTGTCGCCCTGGGCGACGCGCCACGATGCCGGCGCAGCGGTTTCCGGGCGCTGATAGTCGGGGCCCACGGTGCACGCTGCCAGCATCGCCGCCGCAAGCATCGCGGCGGTCGCTCGCATGGCGTTCACGTTCGCTTTCACGGCCTCGCGCTTCACGACGCGGCTCCTCCTTGCGATGGCGCTGACTTTGCATGGGCACCGTTCGTGCTATCCGCGGTAGCCTGACGCGCCTGAGCGCCAGGCACGGAGCCCGGTGTGCCAGGTGTGCCAGGCGTGCCCGGCGCGCTGCGTCCGCCCGGTTCGCCACGCGCAGGAGCCTGCGCGACGATCACGCTGTCGCCGTCAGCCAGCGAATCGCTCGGGTTCACGACGATGCGGTCCTGCGCCGACACGCCCGTGCCGATCACAAGCGACTGCCCCAGGTCCCGCGTGATCGTGACCGGCTGCAAATGCACGCGCCCATTCGCATCCACTACGGCGACGCGCGGGCCTTCCGCGCGAAACAGCAGCGTATTGCCCGGCACCGTGAGCGTGCCCGGTGCGTCGGTATGCAGCGCCGCCTGCACGTAGGCGCCCGGCATGAGCTTGCCGTCGTGATTGGGCAGCGTGATCTCGACCTGCAACGAGCGCGTGGCGACGTCGATGGCGTCCGCGGTACGCGTAACGGTGCCGTCGAACGTCGTGCCCGGCAACTCGGCCTGGGTCACGCTCACGTGCTGGCCGCGCGCGACCTGTTGCGCGTAGGCCTGCGGCACCTGCACGTAGAGCCGCAGCGGATCGGCCTGGGCAATGGCGAACAGCGCGCGCCCCACGCCGCCATTGCCCGCGTTGATGAGGTCGCCCACGTCGATATTGCGTTGCGTGATGACGCCCGTGATGGGCGCCACGATGCGCTGGAACGACTTCAGCTGCGTGAGACGGCGCACGTTCGCATCCGCTGCCGCGAGGTTCGCGACGTCCTGGTTGTAGGCGCCCTGGCGGTCGTCGAGTTCCTGCTGCGCGACCGCATCGCGCTCGCGCAACTGCCGTGCGCGATCGAACGAGGTCTTCGCGAGCGCGAGCGTGGAGGCCGACTGCTCGCGTTGCGCGATGGCCTGCGCGAGTTCCTGGTCGATCTCGGGCGTATCGAGTTCGGCGAGCAACTGACCCTGCTGCACGTGCGCGCCGATATCGGCATACCAGCGCACCACGTAGCCGCTCGCGCGCGAGTAGATGGGCGACTCCACATAGCCGCGCAGCGTGCCGGGCAGCACGAGCCGGCCGTCGTCGCCCGCGGGCACGGGACGCACGACGGTCACGTACTGGCGCGCGTTCTGCTCGGTCATGCCTTCGAGCCGGCGCGCGTCGCGCAGGTTGGCGAGGATCGTGTGCGTCGCGCCGGCCGCAAGCAGCAGCGCGACGAGCAGCACCGCGATGCGGCCGCGCCGCCACACGAGGCTGCGCGACGGCAGATCGAGGCCGCCCTCGCGCGTACTCGCCTGGATGTCCAGAGAGGAGTGATGTTGGTGGTCGTTCATGTCGTCAATCGATCGATGTGGGCTCAGGGTCGGGCCGCATTCAGTGCCCGCCGCGCGCGCCGTCGTGGTCGTTGCCGTCGCCGCTTGCATGCGAACGCGGGCCGGTCATGTCGTCTCCTCCTCTTTCGCCCGCACGGGCCGCCGCGCGCCGCGCGAGCCGGCTGTGCACGCCGGCGAACACGAGCGGCACGAACAGCAGCGTGGAAACCGTCGCGAACAGCAGCCCGCCGATCACGGCGCGCCCGAGCGGCGCGTTCTGCTCCGCGCCTTCGCCTAGACCCAGCGCCATCGGCACCATGCCGATCATCATGGCGAGCGCCGTCATCATCACCGGACGAATGCGCGTGGCGCCCGCTTCGAGCGCGGCCGTGAGCGGCGGCGCACCCGCAGCGAGGCGCTGCCGCGCGAACGACACGACGAGAATGCTGTTGGCGGTCGCCACGCCCACGGTCATGATGGCGCCCGTAAGCGCCGGTACGCTCAGATGCGTGCCCGTGACGAACAGCATCCACTCAATGCCCGCGAGCGCCGCAGGCAACGCGCTGACGATGATGAGCGGGTCGGCCCACGACTGAAAGTTGACGACGATGAGCAGATAGACGAGCACGATGGCCATCGCAATGCCAACGCCCAGGCCGAGATACGACGAACGCATCGTGCTCACCTGGCCGCGCATCGTGATCGTCGTGCCGCGCGGCGCCGTGGCCTGCACGCCGGCAATGCGCTGTTCGATCTGCCCCGCCACCGAACCGAGATCGCGTCCCTCCACGCTCACCAGCAGATCGATGACGGGCCGGATGTTGTAGTGCGTGACCACCGCGGGATTCGTGTGCGCATCCAGTTGCACAAGATTGCCGAGCAGTTGCAGCGGTGCGTCGGCGCGCGCCGAAACCGGCGTGTTGAGCAACTGCCCGACCGACGCCACGTTGTACTGCGGCGTCTGCACGGCGAGCGGATATTCCACGCCATTGGCGGGATTCACCCAGAACGCGGGCGAGGTCTGCGAGCTGCCGGACAACGAAATCAGCACGTTCTGCGCAACGTTTTGCGCGTTGAGGTTCAACTGCTGCATGCGCGTGCGGTCCATCACGAGCCCGAGCGCGGGCTCGTCGTTGCGCTGCGCGATGTGGGCGTCCACAGCACCCGGCAATTGGCGGACCTCTTTCAGGAGGCGGCTTGCCAGCGCCATGTTGGCGTCCTGATTCGCGCCGATCACCTGCACGTCGATGGCCGCGGGCTGCCCGAAGTTGAGGATCTGCGTGATGATGTCTGCGGGCTGGAAGAAAAACTCGACGCCCGGAAAACGCTGCGGCAACAGCATGCGCAGACGGTCGATGTAGGTGCGCGACGGCGGGTGCCCGTCCTTGAGCGCGACCTGGATTTCGCCGTCGAGCGTGCCGATCGTGCCCGCGTTGCTGTACGAAAGATTGATGCCGCTATACGGCAGCCCCAGGTTGTCGACGATGGTCGCGAGTTGCGCGGGCGGAATCACTTCGCGAATGGTGCTCTCGACTTCGTCCGCGAGCCGCGCCGTTTCTTCGATCCGGTAGCCCGTGGGCGCACGCATGTGCAGGCGAATGTCGCCGGCATCCACGCTCGGGAAGAAGTCACGGCCCAGCACGAACACGAGACCGAGCGAAAGCACGCAGAAGCCGAGAAACGCGCTCGCGTAGAAGCGCCGGCGCGCGAGCAGCAGACTCAGCAGCACGATATAAGCGGAGCGGATGCGCTCGAACGCACGATCGAAGCCATGATGGATGCGCTCGAACCGCGAAGGCGCCGCACTCGCCGCAGCCTTGCGGTGCGAGAGCAGCAGCATGGCGAGCGTCGGCACGAGCGTACGCGAGAGCACATACGACGCGATCATCGCGAACACCACCGCTTCCGCGAGCGGCACGAACAGATAGCGCGCCACGCCGGTGAGGAAGAACATCGGCACGAACACGATGCAGATGCACAGCGTGGAGACGAGCGCCGGCACGGCGATTTCGCCCGCGCCCTCCAGAATGGCGTCGTGCAGCGGCGCGCCGAGATGCAGATGGCGCTCGATGTTCTCGATCGTGACGGTCGCGTCGTCCACGAGTATCCCGACCGCGAGCGCGAGACCACCCAGCGTCATGATGTTGATGGTCTCGCCGAGCGCATCGAGCGCAAGCAGCGAAGAGAGAATAGAAAGCGGAATGGACACCGCGATGATCACCGTGCTGCGCCAGTTGCCGAGAAAGAGCAGGATCATCATCGCGGTGAGCGCGGCGGCGATCAGCGCCTCGCGCAACACGCCCTGCACCGCCGCGCTCACGAACACGGACTGGTCGAAGAGCGGCGTGATCTTGAGGTCTTGCGGCAGCGTATCGCGCACATGCGGCAGCAGCGACTTCAGCGTGTTCACGACCTGCAGCGTGGACGCATCGCCGCTCTTGAGAATGGAGATCAGCACGCCGCGCCGTCCATCCTGGCGCACCACGTTGGTTTGCGGCGAAAAGCCGTCGCGCACGTGGGCCACTTCGCCCAGATACGTGGTCGCGCCGTTCACTGTCTGCACGGGAATGCGATTGAGACCGGCGATGGTGTCCGGCGATGCGTTCATGTCCACGCGGTACTCGGTCTGCCCGAGCTTCGCGGTACCGGTGGGCAGGATCAGGTTCTGCGCGTTGACGGCGTTCACGACGTCCGCAGGCGTGAGGCCTTTCGACATCAGCGCCTGCGAATCGATATCCACGGAAATGAGCCGCGTCTTGCCGCCGTAGGGATACGGCACCTGCGCGCCCGGAATCGTGATCAACTGCGGACGCAGGAAATTCATCGCGATGTCGTTGAGCACCTGCTCGCTCATCGTGTTGCTCGATAGCCCCAGCTGGATCACCGGAATGCTGGACGCCGAATAACTGATGACGAGCGGCGGCGTGGCGCCGGGCGGCATCTGGCGCAACTGCGCCTGTTCCGAGGCCACGGTTTGCGCGATGGCGGTCTGCAGGCTCGCGCCGGGCTGCAGGAACAGCTTGATGATGGCGATGCCCGGCAGCGATTGCGATTCGATGTGCTCGATGTTGCTGACCGTCGTGGTCAACCCGCGCTCATTCACCGACGTGATGCGGTCGGCCACGTCTTTCGCCGAAAGCCCCGTGTAGTTCCAGATGATGCTGATGACGGGGATGTTGATGGACGGCAGCACGTCGGTTGCCATGGTCATCAACGCGAACGGCGTGGCCAGCAGAATCATGATGGCCATCACGATGAACGTGTACGGCCGCTTTAACGCGAGATTGACGATCCACATGTGACAGCGTCGGGCAGGAGCAAAAGGCGGTCATGCCCAGGCGCGGGCGGTTCCGCATGATAGGAAAGCGCGCGGGGCGTGCCGATGACGCCAAAATGGCGCGGCTGTCAGGAAAGACGCATGCCGCAACGGCAGCTTGCCGTTGCACGAGCGCCGATCCTGCCTCTTCGAAGAGAACAGGACGGGCGTGGGTGCTTCGGTACGTTGTCGGCGATTCAGTGCGTGAATCAGTTCACGAGGCGCAGTCGCTCGGCTTCGCGGATGTCGCGTACGTCCCGCACGTCGCGTACATCGCGCGATGCACGGTGACGCATGCCGAATTCGGCGAGCCTGCCGTCGTGCGCACGCAGCGCGGCTTCCTGCTCCGTGAGCATCTGCGGCACGCTCTTGCGCAGGAATTCGACGAACGTGCGGATTTTTGCGTCGACGTAGCGACGCGACGCATAGAGCGCGTAGACGTTGAACTGCTGCAGGCGATGCGCAGGCAGCACGTGCACGAGCGAGCCGTCGGCGAGGCCCGGCAGTGCAACCGGTACCGGCAGCGGACCGATGCCCATGCCTTCGCGAATCGCAATGGCAAGCGCCTCGGGGCTGTTCACCTGGAGCGAGGTCAAGCCCGCGTGGCGAAAACGCTCGCCGTCCGCCCCGGTGGAGACCCACTGGCTCGCGGGCAATCCGGCCTCGGTCAGATGCACGCAGGTGTGCCGCTCGAGGTCCGCGAACGAACGCGGCGCGCCGTGCTTCACGAGATAGTCGGGCGAGGCGCAAAGAATGGCCGACGTGGTGCCCAGATGCTGCGAAATCAGCGCGGAATCTTCGAGTTCCGCAGCCACGACGATCGAGACGTCGAAGCCCTCTTCCACGACGGCGGGCATGCGCTGCGACAGCGTGAGGTCGACGGAGACTTCCGGCGCGTGCTGACGATAACGCGCAATGAGCGGCACCACGTAATGGCCGAAACTGGATGCGCCATAGACCTTCAGGCGGCCTGCGGGGTTGGCCTGGGCATCGGCGGCTTCGGCTTCGGCCTGGTCGATCTCGGCGAGAATCCGCTCGCAGCGCTGCAAGTAGCGCTCGCCCGCCTCGGTGAGTGACATGCGACGCGTGGTACGGTTCAGAAGGCGCGTGCGCAGCCGCGATTCGAGGTCCGTGATGGCCCGCGAGACCTGAGCCGTCGTCATGGCCTCGTTCGAGGCTGCCTTCGTGAAACTGCCCGACTCCACCACTCTTACAAACATCCGCATGTTGCGCAGCGTATCCATTGCCTACTCCTGTCCATCCGGTTTCGTGCCAGTCTGGAGAATGGACGAGAGGGGGTGACTGGATGCTGACCCGTTGATGACAACGGTGTCAGTTTTGCCGGCAAGCTCGGGCAAACGCGAAGTGCCGACCTGAACGCCGCGCTTTTTCGTTCGATGTTCGATCGAACATCAAAAGGCTTGACGACGCTCTTTTACGAACATACGATGCGGATCAGGTAGCCATAACATCAGTTATCAGACAACTAGAATCGCTCTGTGTGCGGCCCAAGGCGTTGGTCTGGAGTCGAAGCCGGATTGGCAGAAAAGCCCGCGCAGACTCACCCAATGACCCTCTTCCCGGCGTTGCAGAGAGGATCGCGACACCGGTGGTTCAGCCGACCAAGTTGTGTGACAACCTACCAGCCGAACGACCGACAACCGTCGCGGCATCAAAGAGAGAGCCGCCTTGTTCGATCGCGCCCTTCATCCAGCGCGGCGGCAAGGACGAGCAAACGAGACAAACAGGATGGAGACAACTTTGAAAACGATTAAAGGTCTGCGCTGGTGGATCATCGTGCTCGTCTGCCTCGGCACGATCATGAATTACGTCGCGCGCAATTCGCTCGGCGTGCTCGCGCCGGAACTCAAGCACGTGCTCAACATGTCGACCCAGCAGTACTCGTACGTGGTCGGCGCGTTTCAGATCGGCTACACGCTCATGCAGCCCGTGTGCGGGATCATCGTGGACCTGGTCGGGCTGCGGCTCGGCTTCGCACTATTCGCGGCGCTGTGGTCGGCAAGCGGCGTGATGCACGGCTTCGCGACGGGCTGGATGTCGCTCGGCGCCATGCGCGGCCTGCTCGGCCTCTTCGAAGCCGCGGCCATTCCGTCGGGCATGAAAGCCGTGGCCGAATGGTTTCCGGACAAGGAAAAGTCCGTGGCGGTCGGCTACTTCAACGCGGGCACCTCGCTTGGCGCGCTCATCGCGCCGCCTTTCGTGATCTTTCTCTCGCTGCGCCTCGGCTGGCAATCGGCGTTCATGGTGACGGGCGCGCTCGGCTTCGTATGGGCCGCGCTCTGGTACGCGCTCTACCGCTCGCCCGCAAAGCACGACCGCATTTCGGGCGACGAACTCGCGCTCATCAAGGACGGCCAGACCCAGGCACCGCCCGCCAGCAAGCGCCCCGTGCGCGACATCCTGACTTCGCGCCGCTTCTCGGCCATCGCGCTGCCGCGCTTTTTCGCGGAACCGGCCTGGCAGACGTTCAGTTTCTGGATCCCGCTCTATCTCGCCACCGAGCGGCACATGGATCTCAAGCAGATCGCCATCTTCGCGTGGCTGCCGTTCCTCGCCGCCGACCTTGGCGGCATACTGGGCGGATATCTGTCGCCCTTCCTGATGAAGCACTTCCGTATTCCGCTCGTGTGGTCGCGCGTGGCCGGCGTGGTGCTGGGCGCCTTCATGATGGTCGGGCCGGCCTGCATCGGGCTCGTCGCGTCACCGTACACGGCCATCGCGCTGTTCTGCGTGGGCGGCTTTGCGCACCAGATGATTTCGGCGCTCGTCAACACGCTCTCCGCGGACGTGTTCGACCCCGACGAAGTGGCCACCGCGAGCGGCTTCGGCGGCATGGCGGCGTGGACCGGCGGACTCGGCTTTTCGCTGGTGGTGGGGGCGCTGGCCGATCGCGTCGGGTTCGGTCCGCTGTTCGCCTGCCTTGGCGCGTTCGACCTGATCGGGGCCGTGCTGCTGATCTTGCTGATTCGCGGTCAGACGCGACAGGAACGTGCGCTGTCCGCTGCGTGAGCCGCATTCGCATCCCAATCGAGGAAATTTGATGACGTCGTTACTGCATCCGCCTGTCTTCGAACTTGCGCAACGAGAAGGCAATACGCTGCGTCTCGTGAGCGAGATGGGCCCGGTGATCGAGATTTTCGTGCTGGAAGAGGACATTGTCCGCGTGCGGGTGCTGCCTGACGGCACCGTGCGCAGTCCGCGCACGTGGTCGATCGCGCCGGGTGTGGACGACGTGCCGCTCGAAGGTCGCGAGCGGCTGGACCTCTCGGGCTTCGCATTGCCGCGCTTTTCGCTGCGAGAAGAAGCGGAGCGGATCGTCGTGGAGACTTCGCAGGTGCGGCTCGAGGTGGCGCTGCATGGCGGCTACTGCGCGTGGTCACTGCGACGCGAAAATGCCTGGCAGTCCGTGATGCAGGATCGCGCGACCCAGGCCTACAACTTCGGTTGGTGGGATGACCGCGCGTATCACTACCTGCGCCGCGAAAAAGGCGAGATGTATCTGGGCCTCGGCGAACGCGCGGGCGAGTTGGACCGCGCCGGGCAGCGCTACACGATGGTCAATGTGGACGCGATGGGCTACAGCGCACGCACGACGGATCCGCTCTACAAGCACATTCCGTTTTATCTCACATGGCGGCGCGAAGCGTCGCTCGGCTTCGGCCTTTTCTACGACACGCTCGCGGACTGCACCTTCGACATGGGCCGCGAACTCGATAACTATCACGGCCACTACCGCTATTTCGTGGCGGAGCATGGCGACCTCGACTATTACTTCATCGCTTCGCCGGATACGCCGCTTGCCGCGGTGCGCCGCTTCACGTGGCTCACAGGGCGCCCGGCGTTGATGCCGAAATGGGGCCTCGGTTACTCGGGCTCCACCATGACCTACACCGATGCGCCGGATGCACAGCGGCGCATGGGCGAGTTCATTGAACGCTGCCGCGAGCACGACATCCTCTGCGATTCGTTTCATCTTTCTTCGGGCTACACATCGATCGGCGCGAAGCGCTACGTGTTCAACTGGAACCACGAAAAATTCCCCGACGTGGAAGGCTTCGTGCGCGGCTACCTGGAACATGGCGTGAAGCTGTGCGCGAACATCAAGCCGTGCCTGCTGCAGGACCATCCCGAGTTCGGTCTGGCTCACGCCGAAGGTTTGCTGATCCGCTCTGCCGACGGCAAACCGGCGTGGGTCCAGTTCTGGGACGAAGTGGGCGCGTATCTGGACTTCACGAATCCGGCCACCATCGCGTGGTGGCGCGAACACGTCACAGCCGCCCTGCTGCGATACGGCATCGCCGCCACATGGAACGACAACAACGAGTTCGAGATCTGGTCGCCGGATGCCATCGCGCATGGCTTCGGTGCGCCGTTCCCGGCACGCGAAGCCAAGGTGCTGCAAACCATGCTGATGATGCGCGCCTCGCGCGACGCGCAGCGCGCGTGGGCGCCGCAACAGCGTCCGTTCCTCGTCTCGCGGTCGGGCGGCGTCGGCATGCATCGCTATGTGCAGACCTGGTCGGGTGACAACTACACGTCGTGGGAAACGCTGCGCTACAACCTGAAGATGGGGCTGGGCCTCGCGATGTCGGGCGTCTCGAACATCGGTCACGACATTGGCGGTTTCTCGGGCCCCGCGCCCGAACCCGAACTGTTCGTGCGCTGGGTACAGTTCGGCATCCTGATGCCGCGCTTCTCGATTCACTCATGGAACGACGACGGCACCGTCAACGAACCGTGGATGTATCCCGAGACCACCGCGCACGTGGCCGAGCTCATCAAACTGCGCTATCGCTTCATTCCTTACCTGTACCAGTTGCTCTGGAACTCGACGCAGCATTACGAGCCGGTACTGCGGCCCGTGTTCGCCGAATTCCCGAACGACGCACGCTGCCCAACGGACAGCGACGACATGATGGTTGGCCGCGCGCTGCTGTTCGCTCCGGTGGTGGAGCCGGGGCAAATCGCGCGCACGGTGTGGCTGCCAGAAGGCGCGCGCTGGGTGTCGTACTGGAGCGGCGAAACCTTCGACGGTGGCCAGCACGTCACCCTGCCCGCGCCGTGGGATCAGCCCGTCGTGCTCGTCCGCGAAGGCAGTGTGGTGCCGCTCAACGTGGCCGAACAGCATTTCGCGAGGCCGGCGGAACGACGTGCGTTCATCGTGGTGCCACAGGAGGGCACGGGCGTCACGACAGCCGAATGCATCGAGGACGACGGTGAAAGCGAAGCCTGGCGAGACGGCACGATCGGCTTCTGGCAAGTGCGTGCAGAAGGCGACGACGAAACGCTCGCGCTCTCGGTTGCATGGGCCGGGCGCATGGAGCGGCCAACTCAGCTCCTCGGGCCTGTCGAGGTCTGGCTGCCCGCGTCGGAATCGAGGCGCATCGTCGCGAAAACCGGAGCGCTCGTTTCGCAGCACGCCGAAGGAGGCTGGAAGCGGGTGATGATCGAAACGATCGAAGCGGCCGCATGACAGGACACGGGCAGGCTGCTCGCGCCTGCCCTGAACGCGCGCCTCAAAGGTTGACGTCGCTTTGCCGCGGCCCCTACAATCCGGCCCATCGCCGAACAGGAAACCTCATCTTGGACAGTAGCTGTAGTCGACCCACAGCCCGCTCCGCCCGCTGATCCGCAAGCTTCGCGTCAGATTCTCTTCTGCCGCCGTCTTGCCTGCCGGGCAGGACGGTGTGCGTCGCCGTTATTCCTTTCCAATCGCTGTTGCACGCTCGCCGTGCGACGTCCCACGCGTGGGCTCATCGCGCGTGCCGGGCGTTCGCTCGTGAGCGCGTGGTTTCCGGTCGGCCTTCGCATGCGTGTCATGCATGCCGTTCAACATGCGATAACGACCACAAGAAAACGATGACTCTCGAATTTGCCCTGCGGCTCGCCGCCGCTTTCGCCTGTGGCGTCGCCATCGGCCTCGAACGCCAGATGCGCCAACGTACCGCCGGCCTGCGAACTATCACGCTCGTCGCCAGTGGCGCCTGCCTCTTCGTCACGCTCGGCGTACTCACCGGAAACGGTGTGGCAGGCGTCACGCAGATCGCGGCTTATGTCGTGTCGGGCGTTGGCTTTCTGGGCGGCGGCGTCATCATGCGCGACAAAGGATCCATCCAGGGGATCAATACGGCGGCCACACTGTGGTGCTCCGCGGCCGTCGGCGTGTTGTGCGGATCGGGCCATTACCTGCCGGCATTTGCAGGCACGGGCGTCGTGCTGCTCACCAACACCGTGCTGCGAGACGTGAGCCGCATGATCAATGCGACGCCCGTTTCCGCTGCGGACCTCGTGCAGTTCTACGCGCTCACTATCGTGTGCCGCGAAGAAGACGAGATTCATATTCGCACGGCGATTTCGAACTCGATGTACGCAGCGCCGCTATCGTTTCAGAGCTTGACGAGCGAGGACGTGGCGGACCAGCCCGGACGTATTCGCGTGACAGCGACGTTGAAGCTGCATCCGAAGGACCAGTCGAAGCTGGAACTCATGGCGAGCCGCCTCAGCATGGAGAAAAGCGTGTCGAGCGTCAGCTGGACGGCGGCGGAAGCGGAGCCGGCCCCGGAATAAGACGATTCAACTTCGTCGCGTTGAACCTACGGTGTCCGAATGACTGCAGTCGATGCCACGACTGCTTTCAATTCCCTCACAGCCCATCGTGCCGGCCCGGCAAAGAATTTCAGATAATGTCAAATCGGGTCGCAACGTGTGGACGCGTTCTGTGCGTTCGTCTAAGCTCCCTTTCACCGTGAATTCTTCACGTCAACATGGAGCAACAACATGGAACACGGCATCATCGCCTGGCTCATCATCGGCGCAATCGCAGGCTGGCTGGCCGGACTTCTGGTCAAGGGCGGCGGCTTCGGACTGATCGTCGATATCATCGTCGGCATTGTCGGCGCGTTCATTGGCGGATGGCTCGCGCGCGTTCTCGGCATCTCGATCGGCGGCGGATGGATCAGCTCGATCATTACCGCGCTTATCGGCGCCGTCATCCTGCTGTTCGTCATCCGGCTCTTCCGACGAGGCTAGAACCGGTTGGCGAGAGGCCGGGCGCTGCAAGGCGCCCGGCCTTTTCTTTTTCGGGCCTGTTTTCAGGCTCTGCGCGCCTCGGCAGCCGGCACCGCACCGAAGCCATCGGGCAGCATCGAGCCACTTCCCGCCAGCCGCAGATGCCATGCAAACGCCTGATTCAACTGGTGCGGCGTCTGCCCTCCTCCCCGCAACGCTTCCCTGTAGTAATCGAGCAGCAGATCGCGGTAGAGCGGATGCGCGCAGTTGCGGATAATCTGCTGCGCCCGCTCGCGCGGCGCGAGCCCACGCAGGTCGGCCAGACCTTGCTCCGTCACGATGATGTCGACGTCGTGTTCGTTGTGATCGCAGTGCGGCACCATCGGCACGATGCTCGAGATGCGGCCGCCCTTCGCCACCGACTTCGTCGCGAAGATCGCGCACGAAGCATTGCGCGCGAAATCACCGGAACCGCCAATGCCGTTCATCATGTGCGTGCCGCCCACGTGCGTGGAGTTCACATTGCCGTAGATGTCGCATTCGAGCGCAGTGTTGAGCGCGATAAGCCCAAGCCGGCGAATCACCTCGGGATGGTTGCTGACTTCTTGCGGACGCAGCACGAGCCGGTCGCGATAACGATTGAGTTCGCCAAACACCTGCTTCTGACGCGCGGCCGACAGCGTGATGGACGCGCCGGACGCGAACGTGACCTTGCCTTCGTCGAGCAGATCGAAGGTGGAGTCCTGAAGCACTTCTGAATAGATCGTGAGGGCTTCGAACGGCGACGAGACGAAGCCGGATAGCACAGCGTTGGCAATCGTCCCGATGCCCGCCTGCAACGGCGGCAACGCGGAAGGCATGCGTCCGCGTGAAACCTCGTGTTGCAGGAACTCGATGAGATGGCCCGCGATTTGCGCGGTTTCTTCGTCCGCCGGCAATACGGTGGACGAGCTGTCGGGCGTGTCGGTCAGGACGATGGCCGCGATCTTGCTGGGCGGGATCTCGATTGCGGTCTGCCCCACGCGATCCTGAGGACGCACGATGGGAAGCGGATCGCGATGTGGCCGGCGCCCCGGAATCCAGATGTCGTGCAGCCCTTCCAATGCGAGCGGCTGCGCGAGATTGATTTCGACAATAACGCGCTCCGCGAGAATGGCGAAGCTCGCCGAATTGCCCACAGAGGTGGTCGGCACGATGCCGCCGGTTTCCGTGATCGCCGCGGCTTCGATGATTGCGAGGTCGAGCTTGCCGAGCTGGTTGGCACGCAGCATCTCCACCGTTTCGGAAAGATGCTGGTCGACGAACATCACTTCGCCGCGGTTGATGGCCTGGCGCAGCGTCGCGTCCACCTGAAACGGCAAGCGACGCGCGAGCACACCCGCCTCGGTCAGCATGCGATCGACATCGTGGCCAAGCGAAGCGCCGGTCATCAGCGTAATACGCAGCGGCTCGTTCGCTTCACGTGCGCGCTTCGCAAGCGCAATGGGAACGGCCTTCGCATCGCCGGCACGTGTGAAGCCGCTCGCGCCTACGCGCATGCCGTCGTTCACGAGTTGGGCAGCCTCTTCGGCCGATGTGATTTTTTCGCGCAGCGCGGCGCAGCGGATGCGATCGTCGTACATGAATCTTGTCTCCAGTGTCACCCGGTCTTGCCGTCACCGCTTGCTGCGGTTTCTGATGCGGCGCCCGAGCTCTTTCGATGTGGCCGGGAACGCAGACCGGACCCTGTTCTTGAAGGAACGGCCAGGCCGTGGCGTGGTGTCATCTGGCGTCATGCGTGTGCTCGCGCCGCGGCCCGTCTTGCACCATGCAATGCAACCTTGCAGTCGCATCATGGGCGTTGTGTTGCGTGCTTAGCTACCGAAGTAGATGTTGCAGAAGCTGACGGGACCAACGCACTCGTCCGTCTTCGAACGCTGCTTCACGGACTCCCGCCCTGCGGCCGATGCGGCGCCTTCCTGGTGCGAGCCAGCGACCTCGGCGACCTGTTGGGTCTTCTCCGGCGCGTTGTTGTTCGAGGATTGCGCTTGCGCGACGCCGGCGAGCGTAGAACAAACGATGGTGCAAGTTACAGCGGCGATATTCAGCAATTTCATTGTGTTTCTCCAGTTCGTACGGTTACTGCGTGGCAGTGCGAACACTATAGGACTGCGTCTGTCTGAGATTAAGAAGGCGGCCTGGAAGGCATATTTCCAGGCGGCGGCAAGATTCGATGCCGGCATGCTCATCGGGCCGCTGCGATGGACCATGCGGAACGCGGCGAACGCATACGAAGCGTGCCGAGCGGCGCGTCGCGATCGAGCAGCGCTGTGCGAATGAAGTGCAGGCAACTCAGCATGCGCTGCAGGTCGTGCCGCCGGTCGCGATCGTGGCGAAGACGATCGAGTACGTCCTGCGCCACCCATGTGGCGGCTCTAACGGCAAGCAATGCGCGTACGAGGCGGCGTTTATCGGGTCGCGCGAAGAGACGCGCGATCTCGCCTCTCAGGTCGTCGATGCTCGCGTTCCAACGCGAGTTCATCTGGTTCACGTACGCCGCCGCCGCGCACTCTTTGCGCAGATCGATGATGGCATGGCCGACCTCGAGCGTGACGAGCATCCATCGCAGTGCATCGCGATGCCTTCGCGAGCGTCGCGTGAGCAACATGCGCAACTGAAACATCAAGTCGTGCGTGCCGGACTGGAAGCGTCGATTGAGCCCAGGCAGCACGCCGTGGCATGCGAATACGCCCTGCCTTCTCAGATCTCCACACATGCGGTCGATCAGCCAGCCCATGTCTGGAGGAAACACGACGGCGAATCCAACCGAGGCGGCGAGCATGGACGCCACGATCGCCATGCCGTTGTTGATGAGCGGCATCGGAGCGTAGGCGATGACGTTGTCGGGCCCCGCGAGCAGACAAAAGAACACGGAGAAGCCGACGCCGTAGCCTGCAATGCCCCGACGGGTCATCAGGAACGCACCTGCAGCGAGCACCGGTGTGAGCGCAGCGCATAGGAGCGGAAAGCCGTCGATGGCGGGATACACGAAACTGGTGAATATGTATCCCGCTGCCGTGGCGAACAAGGCCCCCACTGCCATCTGAAATGCGAGGCGCGTCGCATTCGGCGCCGACGACGTGAGCGCGCAAGTGAGCGCCGCGCCGGTGAGGGCGAGACTGCCGCTGGGCCAGTCCGTCTCGATCCAGAACCATCCCACCATGGCCATGACCAGCGCTGTCCGCAGGAACATGAACGCGACGACATAGCCATTCGTCTTGTTCATGTAGGGGGCAATGCCCGGCTCGCGGCTTACGTTGTCTTCGATAGCAAGCGATGCATAGGTGTTCGCATAGAGCATGAACTCGCTGACAAAGCGGTAGAGCAATTCACCCGATGTATCGAAATCAGGCAACAGCGAAGGTGCGCGCGCTTCGACGGCATGGCGTGTCGACCGCATGCGTTTCGGCAGCGACGCCTGGAACGTCCCGAGTGCCGCAGACACGCGACTGGCATGCGCGCCATCGCTTTCGCCGTCACGCGGCGGCGCCGACAACAGGCTCGCAAGCTCATGAAAATACGGTTCAACGCTCTCGATCACTTCCCCGCGCCAGTGCAGACGTTTCAGCAGCTGGCGCAACGCATGCAATCGCGCGCACAGGTCCATGAATTCGCTGTTCAACCGCGCGAGATGCTGGCTTCGCATACGAATCGATGGGTCCTCGAAGGCAGCGAACACTCGCGTGGCTTCGAAACCTACGATCGCATCGACGAGATCGGCAAAACGACGCTCGAAGGTACCGCGAGGCAGCCGGGTTGAAAGCACGCTTGAGGCGAGCGCGGTAAAATTCGCGTACCGCACATGTAGCGTCCGCAGTAGCACCGTGCTGGTCTGCATTGGTACGATCAATGCACTGACTGCACTCGAGCACACGATGCCAACTGCTACTTCCGCTGCACGTCCGAGCGCCGCAAGATAAAGTGCATTTGGCTGCATCACGAGCGGAGTGCCGATCAGCGCCGCGGTGTATCCCGCAAGCACGAAGCCGTACCAACGAAAATGTCGATTCCGGACTGCTGCTGCCGTACAGGCAGCAACCCAGACAGTCAAGCCAAATACATACCATTCCGGCTGCTGTACGAATACGGCGCCCAACACGAGCGCCGCGATCGTGCCGACCGCAGTGCCCACGATCCGATAAAAGCTCTTCGCGAGCACCATGCCCGAAAGCGGCTGCATCAGCACGAACACGGTCGTCATCGCGATGCGAGGCTGCGGCAGGTCGAGCAGCATCGCAATGCCCATTGCTCCGAGCACGGCCACTACCGTCTTGAAAAGATGCAGCCAGATAAGGCCTTCGCCCGCTCCCCACTCACGGGCCGCGCGCTTGATGGCTTGCAGCATTGCTGCGCTGCGCCGATGCAGAGGCGACGTGCGCGAGATCGCCTGCTGCCGGTTCATGAAATGCACGACATTCCGCTCCGGCTGTTCCAGGAAATGAAGCCGGCAACGGCAAATACATACCGGCTGGACGGCGCCGATTGTAGGAGTGCCCCGCGCACGAATTAACGGGACATGCAGAGAACGTCCGTTATGGAATGCACAACAATGCCGTCGTGTGTCAGGCGGACAATATCGCTTCTTTATTGATCAAGAAGGGTTGATGGATACGTTACAGAATATGCGGGTGTTTGTCCGCGTCGTTGAAGCCGGCAGCTTTACCGCCGCCGCGCAATCCCTGAACTCGACCACCGGTGCAATGTCGCGTGCAGTGTCCGAACTCGAGGCGCACCTGCGTGCACGGCTACTCAATCGTTCGACAAGAAGACTCGCGTTGACGACGGCAGGCGAACGCTATCTGGAGCGCTGCCTGCACATTCTTGCAGACGTCGGTAAGGCTGAAGAGGAAGCAAGTTGCGCACATGAACGTCCCAGCGGCGCATTGCGCATGCACAGCTATGCCAGCATTGGTCAGCACTACGTGTTACCGGCGATCTCGCGCTACCGTGCACAGCATCCTGAAGTGACCGTCGAGCTCACGCTCTCGCAACGCATGCCGGATCTGTTCGAAGGCAGTGCAGATGTCGCAATCGTCACCGCTGCATCCCTGCCCAACTCGGATCTCGTCTCGCATGAACTGGGCTCTACGTGCAGCGTGCTTTGCGCGTCGCCCGCCTATATACGCTCAAGAGGTGTGCCGCAGTCGCCGGCCGATCTCGCCCGCCACGAGTGTTTGATTCTGAAAACGCCCGCATTCCCCGCACACGAATGGGTGCTCGATGGGCCCGAAGGCAGTGAGCGAATGGAAGTCGACGGACCGGTCCAGGTGAATATTGCGGAATGTCTCGTGGTGGCGATTCGGGAAGGCATGGGAATCGGCATGTTGCCCGTTTATGCGGCAATCAACGGGTTGCGCGACGGCACACTCATGCGAGTGCTGCCCGAGCATACATTGCAGAAGATGAACATCTACGCGCTCTATCCGTCGCGCAAATTCGTCGATGCAAAAACGAAGACGTGGGTTGAATTTCTCCGGACACATCTGCCCAAGGTCCTCGCGCGCGATAAGGCGCTGCTCGACGAGCTCTCACAGGCGCAATTGGACGAAACAGTCGTTCCGATGCCCGCCTCGACGACGTCCGCGCCTGCACCGGCTTTGGCAATAAAGGAGTGAAGTATCGTGCAGCGAAGCGGTCATGCAGCGCAATGCATGAGCTGCAATGCACGGCGCTTCACTTCACCTTCCACTGGAATATGCTCATCTTGCATTGAGCGCTACAGGACGGCGGAGCGCCTGACCTGCCGCCTGCGCGGCAGGGCCAACAGAAGTTCAGTGAAGTCGGCCGTCGGAGAATAGAGCTCGATGCGGCGAAGCAATCGTCGGGTTCCTGAAGGAAGCTGCGGGCGGTATGCCGGACAAAGAGCTGCTCAGCGAGCACGGGTTCGGTAACGCTTCGTTTTATACGTTCGGCGGGAGTTCGGCGGGCTGGATGTGTTGGAGGCGCGCCAGAGGATCTAGGGGCAGGGGAACGCGCGGCCGAAGAATCTGGGGGCAGACACGATAGTACATGTGGATGCGTTGCAAGTGGTGGCTAAAGGGAAGCCTGAGCCCGCGAGCCAAATGCAAAGCAACGAGGGGCGACTCCGGAGCGTCGCCCTGCCGTTTTCAGCAGCAGTGTCTGGAGCGGAACATCGGCCAACACTAAACGCTCATGGCGCATTTCAGGAACTGGCTTAAGTGTGGACTTTGCTGGAAGCTGTCGTGGCGAATACCGGAGGCCTGTCGGGCTGCCAGTGGGGATTGAGGGAAGCACGCGCGCAAAGCAGAAGACCCCGCCACATGGGTGGCGGGGTCTTTGCTGGGTAAGGAGCCTGACGATTACCTACTTTCACACGGGCAATCCGCACTATCATCGGCGTGGAGTCGTTTCACGGTCCTGTTCGGGATGGGAAGGGGTGGGACCGACTCGCTATGGTCATCAGGCATGACGGGTTGCTGCGTCGCGTGGGCGGGGCCGGTATGAGGCCCGGCTGCGGCGCAGCCAATCGGGAAGCAGCGTATGTAACTGTGGGGTTGTGACTGGGCACAACGCGCAACTGTAGCGGTGTGCTGAAACACACCGGTTATAGGATCAAGCCTTACGGGCAATTAGTACCGGTTAGCTTAACGCATTACTGCGCTTCCACACCCGGCCTATCAACGTCCTGGTCTTGAACGACCCTTCAAGGGGCTCGAAGCCCCGGGGAAGTCTCATCTTGAGGCGAGTTTCCCGCTTAGATGCTTTCAGCGGTTATCTCTTCCGAACATAGCTACCCGGCGATGCCACTGGCGTGACAACCGGTACACCAGAGGTTCGTCCACTCCGGTCCTCTCGTACTAGGAGCAGGCCCCCTCAAACTTCCAGCGCCCACGGCAGATAGGGACCAAACTGTCTCACGACGTTTTAAACCCAGCTCACGTACCTCTTTAAATGGCGAACAGCCATACCCTTGGGACCGGCTACAGCCCCAGGATGAGATGAGCCGACATCGAGGTGCCAAACACCGCCGTCGATATGAACTCTTGGGCGGTATCAGCCTGTTATCCCCAGAGTACCTTTTATCCGTTGAGCGATGGCCCTTCCATACAGAACCACCGGATCACTATGACCTGCTTTCGCACCTGCTCGACTTGTCGGTCTCGCAGTCAAGCACGCTTATGCCATTGCACTATCAGCACGATTTCCGACCGTACCTAGCGTACCTTCGTACTCCTCCGTTACGCTTTGGGAGGAGACCGCCCCAGTCAAACTGCCTGCCATGCACTGTCCCCGATCCGGATTCACGGACCTGGGTTAGAACCTCAAACAAGCCAGGGTGGTATTTCAAGGTTGGCTCCACGCAGACTGGCGTCCACGCTTCACAGCCTCCCACCTATCCTACACAGACCGGTTCAAAGTCCAATGCAAAGCTGCAGTAAAGGTTCATGGGGTCTTTCCGTCTAGCCGCGGGTAGATTGCATCATCACAAACACTTCAACTTCGCTGAGTCTCGGGAGGAGACAGTGTGGCCATCGTTACGCCATTCGTGCAGGTCGGAACTTACCCGACAAGGAATTTCGCTACCTTAGGACCGTTATAGTTACGGCCGCCGTTTACCGGGACTTCAATCAAGAGCTTGCACCCCATCATTTAATCTTCCGGCACCGGGCAGGCGTCACACCCTATACGTCCACTTTCGTGTTTGCAGAGTGCTGTGTTTTTATTAAACAGTCGCAGCCACCAGTTTATTGCAACCCCTTCACCCTTCCGGCGCAGGCCGGTCAAGCTACCAGGGCGTACCTTATCCCGAAGTTACGGTACCAGTTTGCCGAGTTCCTTCTCCCGAGTTCTCTCAAGCGCCTTAGAATACTCATCTCGCCCACCTGTGTCGGTTTGCGGTACGGTCAACGTGAAACTGAAGCTTAGAGGCTTTTCCTGGAACCCCTTCCAGTTGCTTCGCAGCCGAGGCCGCTCGCGCCACACCCTTGAATTGCGTGCCCGGATTTGCCAGGGCACCTTCTCCAATGCAGCGACCGGGACTTCCAACACCCGGACAACCTTCCGCGATCCGTCCCCCCATCGCATTTCACGCCGGTGCAGGAATCTTGACCTGCTTCCCATCAGCTACGCATTTCTGCCTCGCCTTAGGGGCCGACTCACCCTACGCCGATGAACGTTGCGTAGGAAACCTTGGGCTTACGGCGAGGGGGCCTTTCACCCCCTTTATCGCTACTCATGTCAGCATTCGCACTTCCGATACCTCCAGCACACCTTCCGGTGCACCTTCGCAGGCTTACGGAACGCTCTCCTACCATGCGAGCAAGCTCGCATCCGCAGCTTCGGTACATGGCTTAGCCCCGTTACATCTTCCGCGCAGGACGACTCGATCAGTGAGCTATTACGCTTTCTTTAAAGGGTGGCTGCTTCTAAGCCAACCTCCTGACTGTTTTAGCCTTCCCACTTCGTTTCCCACTTAGCCATGTTTGGGGACCTTAGCTGGCGGTCTGGGTTGTTTCCCTCTTGACACCGGACGTTAGCACCCGATGTCTGTCTCCCGTGATTGCACTCTTCGGTATTCGGAGTTTGCTATGGCGAGGTAATCCGCAATGGACCCCTCAACCATGACAGTGCTCTACCCCCGAAGGTGATACACGAGGCACTACCTAAATAGTTTTCGGAGAGAACCAGCTATTTCCAGGTTTGTTTAGCCTTTCACCCCTATCCACAGCTCATCCCCTGACTTTTCAACGTCAGTGGGTTCGGCCCTCCAGTACGTGTTACCGCACCTTCAGCCTGGCCATGGATAGATCACCTGGTTTCGGGTCTACACCCAGCGACTGGACGCCCTGTTCGGACTCGCTTTCGCTACGCCTGCCCTATACGGTTAAGCTCGCCACTGAATGTAAGTCGCTGACCCATTATACAAAAGGTACGCCGTCACCCCTTTCGAGGCTCCGACTGTTTGTATGCATGCGGTTTCAGGATCTGTTTCACTCCCCTCCCGGGGTTCTTTTCGCCTTTCCCTCACGGTACTGGTTCACTATCGGTCGATCACGAGTATTTAGCCTTGGAGGATGGTCCCCCCATCTTCAGACAGGATTTCACGTGTCCCGCCCTACTTGTCGTACACCCAGTTCTTCCAACCTGTTTTCGCCTACGGGGCTATCACCCGCTATGGCCGCACTTTCCAGAGCGTTTGGCTAACAGTTCAGATAAAGAGTACAGGCTGCTCCCATTTCGCTCGCCACTACTCTGGGAATCTCGGTTGATTTCTTTTCCTGCGGCTACTTAGATGTTTCAGTTCGCCGCGTTCGCTTCACATGGCCTATGTATTCAGCCACGGATACTCCAGAAGGAGTGGGTTTCCCCATTCGGACATCTCCGGATCAAAGCTTGTTTGCCAGCTCCCCGGAGCTTTTCGCAGGCTACCGCGTCCTTCATCGCCTGTGATCGCCAAGGCATCCACCACATGCACTTGTTCGCTTGACCCTATAACGGGTGTGTCTCTTCCCACACAGGGAACAGACCTCGACCGCTACAGGTTGAGTTTTAGCGTTGTGCCGTATTCCAATGCCATCCTTCGATGGCCCTGAGATACTTTCGATACAATCACAACCCTGACTGACCTACTCACGCCCATCTCACAAGGCGCTTTCGCATCAGTCAAATTACTGCTGCTTCCTGATTGTTAAAGAACGACAGCGGCATCAACCTCATGCCGTCTGGCTGGCAGTCGCCAGGGCGCAGTACCCGTGTCTCACCGACACTGCGCGCTGGGGACTGGTGGAGGCAGACGGGATCGAACCGACGACCCCCTGCTTGCAAAGCAGGTGCTCTCCCAGCTGAGCTATGCCCCCTCACCGACTCCTGCAGGGGACTGCCCGTCACAGACAAAGTTGGTGGGTCTGGTTGGATTCGAACCAACGACCCCCGCCTTATCAAGACGGTGCTCTAACCGACTGAGCTACAGACCCCTGAGTCTGTCATTCATACAGCCGACAAGTGTGAGCGCTCTGACTTTGGACGCGCTGCTCTGGAAAGGAGGTGATCCAGCCGCACCTTCCGATACGGCTACCTTGTTACGACTTCACCCCAGTCATGAATCCTGCCGTGGTGACCGTCCTCCTTGCGGTTAGACTAGCCACTTCTGGCAAAACCCACTCCCATGGTGTGACGGGCGGTGTGTACAAGACCCGGGAACGTATTCACCGCGGCATGCTGATCCGCGATTACTAGCGATTCCAGCTTCATGCAGTCGAGTTGCAGACTGCAATCCGGACTACGATCGGTTTTCTGGGATTGGCTCCACCTCGCGGCTTCGCAACCCTCTGTTCCGACCATTGTATGACGTGTGAAGCCCTACCCATAAGGGCCATGAGGACTTGACGTCATCCCCACCTTCCTCCGGTTTGTCACCGGCAGTCTCCCCGGAGTGCTCTTGCGTAGCAACTGGGGACAAGGGTTGCGCTCGTTGCGGGACTTAACCCAACATCTCACGACACGAGCTGACGACAGCCATGCAGCACCTGTGTTACGGCTCCCTTTCGGGCACCCCCGGCTCTCACCAGGGTTCCGTACATGTCAAGGGTAGGTAAGGTTTTTCGCGTTGCATCGAATTAATCCACATCATCCACCGCTTGTGCGGGTCCCCGTCAATTCCTTTGAGTTTTAATCTTGCGACCGTACTCCCCAGGCGGTCAACTTCACGCGTTAGCTACGTTACTAAGGAAATGAATCCCCAACAACCAGTTGACATCGTTTAGGGCGTGGACTACCAGGGTATCTAATCCTGTTTGCTCCCCACGCTTTCGTGCATGAGCGTCAGTATTGGCCCAGGGGGCTGCCTTCGCCATCGGTGTTCCTCCACATCTCTACGCATTTCACTGCTACACGTGGAATTCCACCCCCCTCTGCCATACTCCAGCGCTGCAGTCACCAATGCAGTTCCCAGGTTAAGCCCGGGGATTTCACATCGGTCTTACAGCACCGCCTGCGCACGCTTTACGCCCAGTAATTCCGATTAACGCTCGCACCCTACGTATTACCGCGGCTGCTGGCACGTAGTTAGCCGGTGCTTATTCTTCCGGTACCGTCATCCACCAGGGGTATTGGCCCCGATGATTTCTTTCCGGACAAAAGTGCTTTACAACCCGAAGGCCTTCTTCACACACGCGGCATTGCTGGATCAGGGTTGCCCCCATTGTCCAAAATTCCCCACTGCTGCCTCCCGTAGGAGTCTGGGCCGTGTCTCAGTCCCAGTGTGGCTGGTCGTCCTCTCAGACCAGCTACGGATCGTCGGCTTGGTAGGCCTTTACCCCACCAACTACCTAATCCGCCATCGGCCGCCCCTTGAGCGCGAGGCCCGAAGGTCCCCCGCTTTCCTCCTCAGAGCGTATGCGGTATTAATCCGGCTTTCGCCGGGCTATCCCCCACTCCAGGATACGTTCCGATGTATTACTCACCCGTTCGCCACTCGCCGCCAGGCCGAAGCCCGCGCTGCCGTCCGACTTGCATGTGTAAGGCATGCCGCCAGCGTTCAATCTGAGCCAGGATCAAACTCTTCAGTTCAAACCTGTTACTGTCTCTGTCCGTCTCCGGACAGGTCGCTCAACTCGGTACTGACAGGTCGTGAATTGCTTCACTTCCTATTCCTTACCGTGTGAGACTCTTGATACCTTTGCTTGCCCGGCAACACAACGTCACCGGGGCACGCCGCCATCAAGCGCCCACACTTATCGGCTGTAAGTTTTTAAAGATCGTTCGCACCGTCACCAGAGTCACTTCCCTCCAGCACCGCCTGCGTCGCTGCATCAGCAGCAGAGAAACGAGATTATGAAGACTTCCGGGTCAGCCGTCAACAGGTTTTTTACCGCTTCCCAACCCGCCAACTTCACCACCATCGCCCGGAATGCCACGCCACGCGGGCCTTCCCGTCTCTCCGCGCCCCGCTTCCCGGAGCGCGAAAGAGCGAGATTCTAGTCACCTCCCGCGCCCGTGGCAAGCAGTTTTTTAGGCTCTTGCCGACGAACTAAAAGAAGCCTCAAGAACGCGGTGCTCGTACCGCAATCGAAGCAATCGGGCGTCATCCGAAGCCGGTTGCGCAAAAAGCTCTAACGTTCACTGCGAAACTACATCTCCGTGCCGGTCCATCACGCGCCGCACTATCTCAAGGAAGTGTTCGATATCGGGCGTGGCCCTGTTCCGCTCCTTCGCCAGATCGTCCCAGTGGCGCAGCCGCACCGCGTCCTGAGCGAACGGCTTGCGCAAAAACGCTTCGACGCCCTCTTCGTCGAACACGCCGCCCTGCAATTGCAGGCTCCGCCTGGAATCGGCCGACAGGCGATCGAAGTACGTTCGATCGCTCGCACACAGATACCGCTTCGCATCCACATGCAGCCGAATGGGCTCCAGCACGCTATCGGGCAGCACCGGCCGCAGGAACGGCAGCACGAAGTACTGATGCACGTCGTCGATGCCGCGCGCCGTCGGCGTTTCGCCCTGCTGGTTCAACAGATGCCCGAGGTCGTGCAGGAACGCCGCAGTGATCAGTTCCTCGCTCGCGCCTTCCTGCTCCGCCAGCGCACCACTCTGCAGTGCATGTTCGAGCTGGCTCACCGGTTCACCGCTATAGGACATGCTCCCGTACTGCTCGAACAGCGTACGGACGTCGTCAACATTCAATGCCACGTCTTCCTACTCCCAAGGTAACGAAAACGTCTTCAGATTCGTGAAGCTCTTCATCGCTTCCTGCACGCCTTCCTTGTATCCGAGCCCCGAGTCCTTGATGCCGCCGAACGGCGTGAGTTCGATGCGGTACCCCGGCACTTCCCACACGTTCACAGTGCCCACGCGCAGTTCGTTGATGAACCGCACGATCGCGTCCTGCCGGTTCGTACACACTCCCGCGGACAACCCAAACGCCGTCCCGTTGCTGAGCCGGATGGCGTCGTCGATGGTGTCAAACGTAATAACAGGCGACACGGGCCCGAACGTCTCCTCGCGCACGAGCGTCATGCTCGGATCGACACGATCGAGCACCGTCGGCGCATAGAGCGCGCCCTCTCGCCGGTTGCCGGTGAGCAGTCGCGCACCCTGTGCCACGGCTTCGTCGACGCGTACCTCGAAGCACTTCGCCGCCGCTTCGTCGATCACGGTGCCCATCTGGCTGGATGGATCGAACGGATCGCCATACGTCCATTCGCGCGTCTTCTCGACCACAAGCTCGGTGAAACGCTCGGCCACGTTGCGCTGTACGAGCATTCGCTTCACAGCCGTGCAGCGCTGCCCCGAGTTCTTATACGAGCCCTGTACGGCCAGCGTCGCCGCCCGTTCGAGGTCGGCGTCGTCGAGCACGATCAGCGGATCGTTGCCGCCCAGCTCCAGCACCGTGCGCCGGTAGCCCGCCTTCGACGCGATGTACTTGCCGATCGCCACGCCGCCCGTGAACGTCACCAGTTCCGCGAGCGGATGCGTGATCAGTTCGTCGGCGATCTCGCGTGGATCGCCGGTCAGCACCTGCAGCATCGGGGGAGGCAACCCCGCTTCGTAGAGCAGATCGGCAAACCACAGCGCCGAGAGCGGCACCTTTTCCGAAGGCTTCAGCAGCACGCGATTGTTCGTCGCGACCGCGGGCGCCACCTTGTGCGCGACCTGGTTCATCGGATGGTTGAACGGCGTGATCGCGACAATGACGCCCGCGAGCGGCTCGCGCTGCGTGAACACGCGGCGCGACTTGCCGTGCGGGGTGAGGTCGCACGAGAAGCTCTGGCCGTCGTCGCGCAGCGCCTCGATGGAGGCGAACTTCAGCACGTCGGCCACGCGTCCTGTCTCGTAACGCGAGTCCTGCTTCGAGAGACCCGATTCGAGCGAGATCAGATCCGACGCTTCCTCGGCGCGCTCGCGCAGCAGCATGCCCGCACGTTCCAGAATCTGCGAGCGCTCATAGCGCGTCAGCTTTGCCTGATACGCGCCTGCGTAGTCGAACGCAGCCCGCACGTCGTCGACGCTCGCAAGCGGCACCGTGCCGACGCGCATCCCGCTGTACGGATCGAACACGTCGAGCGTGCGTTCGCGCGCCACGCGCGCGCCGGCGAGCCGCAGCGTCTCGGCGCGAAAGGCCGGATGAGCCGGATGAGCCGGATGATCGCGTCGCACCTCGTTCGCCACCTTGTTCACGACACCTCCACGTGATTCAGCGCCAGGTCGAAGACGTCGAAGTTGCGCAGCCGCCGGCCGCCGTAAAGGCGCTCGATACCCTCGATGCGCCGGTTGAACACGAGCGGCACGGTCTGTTCGGAGAGGCCGCCGTGCGAGCGCAGCGGCACCGTGAGCCCCGAGAGGTCGTGCTCTTCGCGCCGCGTGCCGAGCACGACGTCCTGCCGGCTAATCACGACGACGTCGCCGACGCGATCGCGCGGCAACTCGAAGCGCTCGCACGCCGCCGCGTTGTCGAGCACAAGCTCGATGCCATCGATCGAACGCATGCGCGCCATCACCTCGGCCGCATTCGCCTGTGCCGGCAGATACACCGTCGCAAACGACCCCAACGCGCCGTGATGCACCACATACGGGTCGGTGATCGGCAGGATCACGCGTGATGCGCGCGCGCCGAGCCACGCATCGAGCACGTCCTGCAGATAGATCACGTTCGGCTCGCCGCTCGCCCGGTCGTGCTTCGCGTTCATGCCGTGATCAGCCGTGAGGCCAATGGTCCAGCCGAGCGCATCGAGCGTCGCAAGATAGCCGTCCATCATCGCGTAGAACGCGTTCGCGCCGTCGCTGCCCGGGGCGCACTTGTGCTGCACGTAGTCGGTCGTCGAGAGATACATGAGGTCGGCCTGCCCGCTCTGCGCGAGCCGCACGCCTGCCGCGAACACGAATTCGGAGAGCTCGGCGCTGTACACGTCGGGCACCGGCCGGCCGACGAATTCCAGCACGTGCTCGATGCCGTTTTCTTCCAGCGTGGCCGCGTCGGCCTTTTCCGCCGAGAAGCAGATGCCTTCGAGCTGCCAGCCCAAAAGACGGCGCAGTTTGTCCTTCGCGGTCACGACAGCCACACGCGCACCCGCACGGGCCGCCGCAGCGAGAATCGTCCCGGCGCGCAGATAGGCCGGGTCGTTCATCATCACCTCGGCGCCCTTGCCGCCGTTCGCCTGCGGGTCCCAAAAGTAGTTGCCGCAGATGCCGTGCACCGACGGCGGCACCCCGCACACGATCGAAAGGTTGTTGGGGTTCGTGAACGACGGAATCACACAGTCGCCCTTCGCCGCCGTCCCCTCTCTCAGCATGCGGCCGATGAAAGGCGCCGCGCCGGCCGCGACCGCGGCTTCCAGATAGTCGTACTCGCAGCCGTCGACGCAGATCACCGCCACTGGCTTCGACGCCAGTTGCCCGACGCGATAGACGCGGCCATTCACCGCGACGTCGCCGCCGATGCTGCGCGCGGATGTGTCCTGCACGTTCGTATTTCCTTGCACGCTCGTTTCCCCTGCTCGCAATCCACTTCACCCGCCAGGCTCTGGCCCCGGGCTATCACATTCGACCCATTCCACCGCGGCCCGCGACGCCTGCGTTCCGCACCTGCCCCTCGCACGCCTCATGCGCCCGGCGCCGCCCGCCCTCGACATGCGCGCGCATCAACGCCGCGGCACGTTCGGCATCGCGCGAGGCGAGCGCTGTCAAGATCTCGCGATGTTCCGCGAGCGACTGTTCCATCGCATCGGCCCGCACGGCGAGCGCTGCGCGGCGAAACAGGCTCAGCTCGCCCACGAGACGCCGATACGTTTCATACAGCTTCGCGTTGCCCGCGCCCGCAACGATGGCATCGTGAAACGCCACATTGGCGCGCGCATAGGCGTCGTGATCGTGCACATCGAGCGCCTCGCGCATCGTCTCGACGCAACGGCGCAGGCGCTCGACCTGCGCGGCATCGACGCGGTCCGCCAACATCCGGCACGCCGCCTCTTCGAGCACGACGCGCACGGCGTAAATCTCGTCGGCCTCGCCAAGCGAGACGGTGCGCACGAACACGCCGCGATTCTTCTCGGTGCGCACGAGCCCCGCCTGCTCCAGCGCCCGGAAGGCTTCCCGAACCGGACCGCGCGATACGCCGAGGCGCGCCGCCCAGTCCGCTTCGGTGAGCTTCTCGCCTGGTGCGAGCGCCTTCTGCACGATGTGCCGCTCGATTTCGTCGCGCACGAGCGCCGTGAGCGAATGCCTGCGCACCACCTCGATGACGTCGACGGAATCGGATTGCATATTTTCAGTCATTTCGACACATTTTGCCACCTTCGCACGTGCGACCCAGGCACGGCAGCCGCCTCGGCGCCGGTGGAGAAAAAACACACACCAGCATCAATCCATGCGGCGACGCGGCGCGCGCGCGGCAATCAGCAACAACGCCGCGAGCGAGGCCAACAAAAGAATCAGCGAGAGCGCCGACGCCGGCAGGTAGTAGCCGCGCTCCACCTGGCCCACCACGACGATCGGCACCGTCGCGAATCCCGGCGGATAAACCGTGAGCGTCGCGCCCAGTTCGCCCAGCGAAAGCGCGAAACCGAGCGCGAGACTCGCGCGGATAGCCGGCACCAGCTGCGGCAGCACCACGCGGCGCAGCACCATCGAAGGCGGCGCACCGAGGCTTGCCGCCGCCTCCCTCAGCACGGTGAGTTCCGGCCGCAGCGCGGCCGCCGCACAGCGATAACAAAACGGCAGCACCAGCGCGAGCTGCACTAGCACGACGATCGCCGCCGAACTCGACAGATCGACCGGCGCCTTGTGATACGCGATCAGCACCGCGAGCCCGAGCACGACGCTCGGCACGCCGTTGGGCATCATGGCGACGGTGTCGAGCACCGCGCCCAGACCGCGCCGGTCGCGGCCTTCGAGCGCCAGCGCGAGCCACAGCCCGAGCGCCGTACCCAGCACCGATACACCGAAGCCGATCTCGAGGCTCGTCATCACCGCATCGAAATCGCTCGACGAAAGACGCTCGAACCAGCGCGTACTGAAGCCGTCGGGGAGGATCGTGCCGGACCAGTGCGCGGCGACGCTCGAGAGCGCCACCACGATCACGGGCAGCACGAAAAGCCAGAAGCACAGCAGCCCGGCGAGCGCGAGCAGCGCGCCGCCCGCGATGCGCGCGGGCAGGCTGCGCTGCACGGCGCGCGCGCGTCCGTGCAGCGGCGGCAGCGCGGCGGGCGCCAAGGAGGCCGGCCCCGGGGTCGGCAAGGCGGAGTCCACGCGGCTCATGCGCTCACTTTCCATCGCCGGCTCCTCCCAGCTTGCGTCGGTTCACGCGCCGGTACAGCGCGTAGAGCGACAGCGACATCGCGAGCATCACGACCGCACCGGCGGCGGCCATCGGCAGGTCGAGATCCACGGTCGCGGAACTGTAGATGGCGACCGGCAGCGTCACGAGATGCGCGCTGCCCAGCACGAGCAGAATGCCGAACTCGTTGAGCGTGAGCAGGAAGCAGAGAATGGTGCCCGCCGCGATGCCGGGCCACGCGAGCGGCAGCACCACGCGCGCGGCCACCATCCAGCCGTTCGCGCCGAGACTGCGAGCCGCCTCGACGAGCCGCATGTCGAGCAGCGCGAACGACGCCAGCGTCGGACGCACCACGAACGGCGAATAGAACACGACCTCGGCCAGAATCACGCCGCCAATGCCGAACAGGAAATCGAACGACGCGGAATCCAGATGCAGCAGCCGTTGCAGCCCGATGCTCACGGAGCCCTGCGAGCCATACAAAAAGATCAGCGTGAAGGCGACGAGAAACGACGGGAATGCCACGAAGAGTTCCAGGAAGCGCGTCACGAGCCGCGCGCCCGGGAACGGCTTGAAGAACAGGATGGCCGCGAGCGCCACCCCCAGCACCGAGGCAATGCTCGCGCTCGCGAACAGCACCCATAACGTCGTGCCCACCACCCCGCGCGACTCCGGATTCTGGAAGAACGCGGCATAGGCGTGCAGGCTCAGGCCGTGCGGCCCCGTGAGACTCAGCAGCACGAGCCGCACGAGCGGATAGATCACGAGCGGCCCCAGCACGATCACGGCCAGCAACAGCAGATGCCCTTGCGCCAGCCGCTCGCGACGCCGCACCGCCGCTGCATGCGAGGCGGCCATCGCGGCCCGGCGGTTGCTGGCGGCGTCGACCGCGTTGGCCACGTCGGCCGAACCCGCGGCACCCGCTTCAGGATTGAACAAGGACGACATCGTCTGCCTCGTAACGCAGTGACACGCGCGCGCCGCGTTCCGGTGTCATGCCCACGCCGCGCTGGGCCGTCACGAGCACCGGTTCGGCCGGCCACGCGTCCAGCGCGACGGAAACCGAAAGCACCGGCCCATACCATTCGACGGACGCAATCGTGCCGTGCAACTGCCCTTCGCCAAGCGGCACGATGCGCAGGCTCTCGGGACGCAGGCACGCAAGACGGTCGCGCTCGACGTAACGCGCGTCGCCCAATGCAAAAGCCACGTGCGGCGGCAGCAGATTGGCCGGCCCCAGGTAGCGCGCGACGTAGGCGTCGTTGGGCGTGTCGTAGAGCGCCTGCGGCGTGCCGAGCTGCGCGATGCGGCCATCGCGCATGAGCAGCGTGCGGTCGGACAGCACGAGCGCGTCGTCCTGGTCGTGCGTCACGCAGACGATCGTGAGA
This sequence comes from Paraburkholderia sp. SUR17, assembly GCF_029536165.1. Lineage (NCBI taxonomy): Bacteria > Pseudomonadati > Pseudomonadota > Betaproteobacteria > Burkholderiales > Burkholderiaceae > Paraburkholderia > Paraburkholderia sp. SUR17. The sequence continues at coordinate 1,131,667 of NZ_CP120509.1, read as the reverse complement.
TTCGGCAGGCGCTCGTGCAGCGCCTTGAGTTCGGAGCGCACCGAGGCGCGCAGGTTCGCATCGAGCGCCGACAGCGGCTCGTCGAGCAGCAGCACGTCGGGCTCGATCACGAGCGCACGCGCGAGCGCCACGCGCTGCTGCATGCCGCCCGAGAGCTGCGCGGGCATCACGTGACCCGCATCGCCGAGCTGCACGAGCTTGAGCGCATCGGCCACGCGCCGCGCAATTTCCTTCGACGCAATGCGCCGCGCCCGCAAGCCGAACGCGACGTTTTCGAACACCGAGAGATGCGGAAACAGCGCATAGCTCTGGAACAGCAGCCCCAGATTGCGACGATGCGGCGGCACGTGCGTCAGATCGTGACCCGCCACCGTGAGCGTGCCCGTCAGGCCATCCGCTTCGATGAAGCCCGCGATGAAGCGCAGCAACGTCGTCTTGCCGCAGCCGCTGCGGCCCAGCACCGTGAGCAGTTCGCCGCGCTCGATGGTGAGCGACAGGTCGTCCAGCACCGTGCGCGAGCCGAAGCGCACCGTGAGATGTTCGATCTCCACACCCGCCGCGCCAACCACCCCGCCTGACTGCGCGCCAGCGGCGGGCCGGGCCGCCGCCGCAGGCACATCGAGGCCCGCTTCGCCCGCCAGCGGCGACGCGGCCACAGCCGCCGTAGCGGCACGCGCCGCCGCGCCCTGCGCCGTGCTCTCAGTTGTCACCCGCTACATCCTCCAGACGTCGAGCCTGTACGCGGCAAACGCGACAGGCCCGGGATTCAGAACATGGCAGCAGCGCTGCGGCGAAGACTGGCTTGAAGTTCACGCGAAGCTCACCTGAACTTCGCACAAGGCTCACACGAAACCCCGTGCGAAGCCGCACATGAAACTCGCTTGAAACGCCCCCTGCCCGTCCGCCGCACCACCCACCTTTACTGCTTCGGCTTCACGACTTCCGTCTGCTTGCCCGAGCTGCCGATCACGTCGTTCTTCCAGCGCGTGGTCCAGTCGGCCTTCTTCGTCATGACCTGGTTCCAGTCCACGGGGATCAGCTTCACGCCCGCAATCGACTGCTTCACGGTTTCGCCGTTCTTGCCCGCGAGCGGCACGTCGGTGCGCGCCGGAATGCCGAACACGTCGGGCACCTTCGCCTGCACTTCCTTCGACATCAGATAGTCGATCAGCTTCTTGCCGCCTGCCTGGTTCGGGCCGTTCTTGATCAGGCCGATCGCGTACGGCAACTGGAACGTGGTGGGCTGGCCGTTCGACTCGGCGGCAAGAAACACCGGCTTGAGCGAAAGACCGCCGTTCGCCGCGTCATCCAGATCCATCTGGAGGTCGCCGTTCGCGACCATGATCTCGTTACGCGAGAGCAGCACGTCGAGGTAGCCTGTGCCCTTGGTATGGAACTTCGCACTTTGTTCGAGCTTCTTCAGGTAGTCGAACGCCTTGTCCTCGCCCATCAGCGACGTGGTGAGGATGATCACCGCCATGCCGTCGCCCGCCGTGGCCGGGTTCGAGTACGCAATCTTGCCGCTGTAGTCGGGGTGCAGCAGGTCCGCGAACGTCTTCGGCTGGGTCTTCACCACTTCCGGGTTGATCGCGAACGAGAAGTAGTTGTTGACGAACGTGGCCCACGCGCCGTCCGAGGCCTTCGCGATGGCCGGCACGTTCTTGTAGTTCACGCTCTGATAGTTCTGCAGCAGGCCGCCCTGCGCCGCCTGCTGGATGAACGGCGGCAGCGTGACGATCACGTCGGCCTTCGGCGCGTCCTTTTCGATGGTCGCGCGGTTCACCACCTCGCCGCTGCCCGCCGTCACGATGTTCACCTTCACGCCTTCCTTCTTCTCGAAGGCAGGCAGCACGTCGCGGTAGAGATTTTCGAGCCCATCGGCCGTGTACAGCACGACGGCGTCGGCTGCGTGGGCCGGCATCGCGGCACCTTCCATCACCGCCGCTGCCGCGAGCAGCGGCACCAGCTTGCGGACTGCGCTTGCGAGAAGGGGATGCTTCATTGTCATGTCGCTCTCCGAAGGCATAAAGATCAGACGGGACGCCCGGCATGCGGACAAACCCGGTAGCAGTTGTGATTGGGACGACGGCGCCGCCGGCCGACGGTATCCCGGATGTGGCAGGAATTGCAGATTGCAAACAATCTGCGCGCCGCGACCCGGGCGCAGGCGCTTGCGGGCTTCGCGGCGTGCGCCGCTCAAGCCCTCAAAGCCCCGTATTGCCGGGCACGGCAAGAATCACAGTGTTTCGTGACAGCGCCATGACGATTGGATCAATTTCCATAAAATGACACAATCCGCCAATAAAGTGCATATCATCGAGACGCTGGGCCGCCCGTTCGTGTCCCCTGCCGTTCGCATTCTTTGCCGTCCAATCCCTTCGCCGGAGGCCATGTTGATTCTCGGAAACGATCCCGTCCTGCTCACGCCCGGCCCGCTCACCACGTCGCCCTCGACGCGCGAGGCGATGCTGCGCGACTGGGGCTCCTGGGACGCGGCCTTCAACCGCATCACGCAAAGCGTCTGCGCCGATCTCGTGCAGATCGTACACGGCGAAAATGACTATGTCTGCGTGCCCCTGCAGGGTAGCGGCACCTTCTCCGTGGAAGCCGCGATCGGCACGCTCGTGCCGCGCAACGGCTGCGTGCTGGTGCCCGACAACGGCGCCTATTGCGCGCGCATCGTGCGCATTCTGGAGCGCATGGGCATTGCCCACGTGGCGCTGCCGCTCGGCGAGGACAAACCCGCGACGGCCGCCGCCGTGGAAGACGCGCTGAACCGCGACTCGCGCATCACGCACGTCGCGCTCGTGCATCTGGAAACGAGCGCGGGGCTGCTGAACCCGCTCGAAGCCATCGCTGCCGTGTGCAAGCGGCACGGCAAGCGGCTGATCGTGGACGCGATGAGTTCGTTCGGCGCGCTGCCCATCGATCTGCGCGACGGCGGCATCGACGCCCTGATCTCAGCGAGCGGCAAATGTCTGGAGGGCGTGCCGGGCATGGGCTTCGTGATCGTGCGCCGCGCGCTGCTGGAGGAATGTGCGGGGCGCTCGCCGTCGCTCGCGCTGGATCTGCACGATCAGTACGTCTACCTGCAGAAGACATCGCAGTGGCGCTTCACGCCGCCCACGCACGTGGTTGCGGCGCTGCGCCATGCGCTCGACCGCTTCGCGGCCGAAGGCGGCCAGCCCGCTCGCGGCGCGCGCTACACGCGCAACTGCGCCGTGCTGATAGAAGGTATGAGGGAACTGGGCTTCGAGCCGTTTCTACGGAGCGAAGTGCAGGCGCCCGTGATCGTGACGTTCCACGCGCCGCGCGACCCGGCATGGCGTTTCGCGGATTTCTACGCCGCCGTGCGCGAAGCCGGCTACATCCTTTATCCCGGCAAGCTCACGCAGCTGGAGACGTTCCGCGTGGGCTGCATCGGCGCTATCGACGCCAACGAGATGCACAACGCCGTCGCCGCGATCGGCCGCACGGTGGCGGCCCTTGGGCTGCACGTCAGGTAATCAGGCGACCACGATTTCCGGGCCGCGCGCCGTGATCGCCTTCGCGATGGCGCGCTCCGGCGCGAGTTCGGTCACGACGTAACGCACGGTCTCGAAGCCGTTGATGCGCACGGGCGTGACGCGGCCGAACTTCGAATGGTCCGCCACCACGATGGCCGTGCCGGCCGCGCCCAGCATGCGGCTGCGCACCTCGGCCACCATCCGCGAATAGTCGGTCAGATAGCCTTCGGTCGTGATGCCGCCCGCGCCCACGAACGCGAAATCGGCGTGGTATTGCGCGAGTTGCTGCACTGTGTCGAGCCCGAAGGCGGCGTCTTCGCTGTCCGAAAGCTCGCCGCCCAGCAGCGTCACGCGATTGTCGTTGCGGCGGCCCAGCAGCAGCGCGATGCGCCAGTCGTTGGTATAGACGGTGAGCCGGTGGTGCGCCGTGAGCGCGCGCGCCACCGCATGCGTGGTGCTGCCCGAATCGATGATGACGGACACGCCGTCGGGCACCAGTTGCGCCGCTCGTTCACCGATGGCGCGCTTCGCGCTGGCATTCGCCGCTTCGCGCACGTCGAGGTCGGGTTCGCGGCGCTCGTTGGAAAGCGCGCCGCCGTGTGTCGTCACGATCAGGCCGCGGCCGGCCAGGGTATTGAGATCGCGCCGGATGGTTTCGCGCGAGACGTTCAGCTCGCGTACCAGTTCGGCCACCGAGAGTGCGCCGTGCTTCGCGACCTGCGTAAGGATGTATTGATGACGTTGTTCTGCAAGCATCGCGTTGTCCGGGCCCCGGGGCAGCAGCGGTAAGGTTGAGCCGCCGTATTGTATTACGTGAAACCGCGCGACAGAATGCGTGCCCCGGCATGAAAAGCCCCATGCGAGCGGCCTGCGCCAAAGCGTCCAGCCTGCTGGAACGCAGCCCTCGCGACGCTCGCGGTTAGGCTCGTGGTTAGGCCCGGGGTTACGCCTTGGTTACGCTCGGGTGACGCCCTGGTTACGCCCTTGTATGCGGCCCTGAGCGCAAACCCTGATGCCCCGCCCCACTGCGTTCCCTGTTACCCTCAACGCTCCGATTGCGTGTCGAAGACCCGCACGCGCGCCGCCTTGCAGGCGGCACCGTCGCTCTTCCGCTGCTTTCCTGCATTCCGTGCGTTCCATGCGTTCACTGTTCCGTCGCTTCCTGCTCGTCCTGTGTGCCTTGCGTTACGGCGCCCGCCTGCTCCGGCGCGCGGCGCCCGAGCACCACAAGCTCCACTGGTTCGTCACGCTTGTCTCGGGCATGCACGAGGCCGGCAACGCGCCGCCGGGACTCGCCGCTGCGCTGCCGCGTCTCGCGCCGGTCGCCGGTGCATTCGCCGAGGCGCTTGCAGCGCACCCCGAACTGGCGCAGAGCACGCTGCACGACGCGCTCGACGCCGTCGCACATCTCGAAGAGCCGCTTGCCCCCGCCGCCACCGAGGCCGCGCTGCACACCGCCTTCGGCCGCCCGCTCGCCGACCTCTTCACTGCGATCGATCTCACGCCCGTGCACACGGGCTTCTGCGAGCAGACCCACATCGCGCAGCTCGCCGTGCCGGTCAACGGCCATCGCACCGTGGCCATCAAGCTGCTGCGCGCGCACGAAGTCGAACAGGTGGGCGACGAAGCCGCGTTGCTGCGCGGCGCCGCCCACTGGATGGAACGCTTCTTCGCCGCCGCTCGCCGGCTCAACGCGCAGGCGCTCGCGGAGTCGTTCACGCAAGATATTCAGCGCCGCTTCGATCTGCGCGAGCAGGCCGCCAGCCTCAGCCAGACCGGTCGACAGTTCGAAGGCGACGCGCGGCTCGTGGTGCCCGACGTGATCTGGGAACTGTGCACGGCGCGCACGCTCGTCGTGCAGCACGTCGAAGCGGTGCCGGCCCTCGACATCGCAGCGCTGCACGCGCACCACGTGAACGTAGCCGAAGTGGCCGTGCATCTGATCGAGGTCGTGACGCAGCAGGCGTTCGAGCACGGCTTCTTTCATGCGGCGCTCGACGCACGACGCGTGCGCGTGAGCGTGGAGCCCGAGAGCCGCGGGCGGCTCGTGCTGGCCGAGTTCGCCGTGATGTCGAGCCTCTCGTCGCCGGAGCGCGACTTCTTCGTGCACGGCGCCACCGCGCTCTTCGAACAGGATTACGGACGGCTTGCGCAGATCCACCAGGCCGCCGGCCACGTGCCCGCTCAGACGCGCACGGAACAGCTCGAAGCCGAACTGCGCACGCGCAGCGAGGCCCATTTCGCAGCCGCCCCCGAAGACCGTTCGGCGGGCGCGGCGTTCCACCATCTGCTGCACGCTGTGCAGCCATTCGACGGCGCCGTGCCCGCGCGGCTCGTCACCGCGCAGCGGGCCTTTAGCCAGGCCGAGACGCTTGCGCGTGCCCTTCATCCCGAGATCGATTCGTGGAACATTGCGCGCGGCGTGCTGGCCGATATCGCGCGGCGCGATCTGGGCCATCGCGGCTGGATCACACGGCTCTCGCGCGAACTGCCGCACCTCGCGCATATGGTGCCGCGCATGCCGCAGCTACTCGTGCGCTATCTGGAGCACGAGCATCGCGCGGATCGCAGTGAAACGCGGCTGCGGCTTGCCGCGGACATCCGGCGCGAACATCGGCGCACGCGTGCGCTGCTGTGGGCCTGCGCGCTCTGCGGCGGGGTGCTGGGCGCCAGCGCGATCGTGCTGACTGTGGTTCGCTGAACGAAAACGGCGTGGCGCTTGCGGGAAAGGCGCGCAGCGCGCCGGCCTAAATCACCTTGCCCGGATTGAGAATCCCGTTCGGATCGAGCGCGCGCTTGATCGCGGCCATTGCGGCCAGTTCTTCGGGCGAGCGCGACACTGGCAGAAACTCCCTCTTGAGCAAACCGATGCCGTGCTCCGCCGAAACGGAGCCGCCATACGGCGCGAGCATTGCGTAGACGAACGCGTAGACGTCGTGATGCGAGACGCCGGGCACCGAGTGTCCGTCCACGGTCACGTGCAGATTCGAGTCGCCGATATGCCCGAAGAAATACGAGCGATTGCCGGGCCACCGGCGGTCCAACTCGGCGCGGCAATGATCGACGAAGCGCCCGATGTCGCCAATCGGCAGGCTCACGTCGAAGTTGACGGGATCGAGCCGCGACGGAAACTCCGCCGTGCATTCGCGGATGGCCCACAGCGCGCGGGCATCGGCCACCGTCTGCGCGATCACGGCATCGCGAATGGCGCCGTCTTCCAGCGCCTCGCCGAGCAGGGTGGCGAACCGCTCGCCGCCGTCGGCCGCATCGAAGCTCGTGTGCTCCACGAGCGCATAGAGCGGGTGCGCCGTGGCGAACGGCGAGCGCGCGCTTGCCGTGAGCGCGACGCCGAAGTCGAAGAAGTCCGGCCACATGATCTCGAATGCGCCGATGTCGTTGCCCACCCGCGCCGACAGCCGCCGCAGCAGACTCACCACGGCATCGTAGCTTTCGAGCGCGACGAGCGCCGTATGCCGCGCCGCACGTCGCGGCTGCAGGCGCAACACGGCGCGCGTGATGATGCCGAGCGTGCCTTCGGAGCCGATGAAGAGCTGCTTCAGGTCGTAGCCGGTGTTGTTCTTCACCATCTTGTTCATCGAACTCAGCACGGCGCCGCTCGCGAGCACGGCTTCGAGCCCCAGCACCTGCTCGCGCGCCGTGCCCGACTGGATCACGCGATTGCCGCCCGCATTCGTCGCGAGGTTGCCGCCGATCTGGCACGAGCCGCGTGCGCCGAGATCCAGCGCAAGCTCGAAGCCCGCCGCCTCGGCCGCTTCCTGCGCAGCCTGCAGCGTCGTGCCCGCGCGCACGGTCAGGGTGGCCGCGGCGCGGTCGATCTCTTCCACGCCCGCGAGACGGTCGAGCGCAATCGCGATGTCGGTGGCGCGCGCCACAGCGCCTGCCGCGAGTCCCGTCATGCCGCCTTGCGGCACCACGGGCTGACGCGCAGCGTTGCAGATGGCGAGCGCTCGCGAAACGTCATCGGTCGTGCGCGGCAGCAGCAGCGCCGCGGGACGCGCCGGGGCGTGATGCGTCCAGTCCGTCATGGAACGCTCGCCAATTTCGTCGCCTGTGCGCACCGCGTCGTTGCCCAAGGCCTCGCGCAGCGCCGCGAGAGTCGATGCAAGCGAAGCGCTCTCGCTCTCGCCCGCGCCCGAATCCGTCATGCCGTTTTCTCCTGTTGTCCTGGGTGTTGCTGTTGCTGGGCCGCGAGTTTTTTGCGATAGCCCATCGAATCGTTGATGCGCCCAAGGATGTAGTCGCCCGCCGCCACAGGCGGATAGCGCACCTCGGCGGCCGACGTGCCCAGATCGCGCGGGTCGACCGTCGCACTGTACGTGGGATCGTAGAAGGTCGCGATGGAATAGCGCTCGCGGCCCGATGCATTGATCACGCGGTGCAGCGTGGAGCGGAAACGGTCGTTGGTCCAGCGCGCGAGCAGATCGCCCACGTTCACCACGAAGCTGCCCGCCATGGGCGGCGCATCGACCCACGTTTCGTTCGCGATCTCGCGCACCTGAAGCCCGCCCACCTGGTCCTGCCATAAGAGCGTGATGCAGCCGTAGTCCGTGTGCGGCGCGACGCCGAACTGGTCTTCGTCGGACTGCGGCGGCTGGGGCGGGTAATAGACCATCTGCGTGCGCTGCATCCGCTTCGTATAGCGCGAGGCGAAGAAGTGTTCGTCAATGCCGAGCCCCACGGCCACCGCGCGCAGCAGGTCCGCGCCGCACTGCGCGACGGCTTCGTAGTAGCCATAGAGCACCGGCTGCAGCGACGGCATGAAGTCGGGCCAGTTGTTCGGCCCGCGCAAGGCCTGGCCCGCGAGCACGTCGGGATCGTCTTCGGGCAGTTCCAGGCCGATGCTGAAGAACTCCTTGTAGTCGGGGCGCGTCGCCTGGTACATCGTGGCGTCCCCAAGCGAATTGAAGCCGCGGTGCCGCTTGTTGACTGCCGCGCGCCGCTTCGTTTCCACCGGAAACGCGAAGAACGCGCGGGCCGCTTCTTCTGCGGCGTCGATCACGTGCTGCGGCACGCCGTGATTCACGATGTAGAAGAAGCCGATCGTCCTACACGCGTCGTAAATCTCGCGGCCGGCGCGCGCGAGCGCAGCGGCGTCGCCCGCGCGCACGCCGGCGAAGTCGATCACGGGAATGGTGGCAACGGACGGCATCGGCAGCTCCTCGAATGGGCTTCTGGGGTACGTAAGGCGCAGGTATCGAAGCGGTATATACCGCCAAAACGCCGGCCGCAAGCTGCATCGCAATGCGTGTTTTCACGGAGCCGCAAGCGCTTGCCGGATAGCGCCCGCAAGGCCGCGCGTGGCCGTTTATCCCTGCGGTTTTTATTTTTTTCGCGCCAAACCTGCGGTATATACTGCGCCGCATACTCGCGCCGCTTCGCGTTCCCGCGCGACTTTCGCTTTGCCACCCGGAGAGAGACCCATGAAGATCGCTGCAGGCTGGAAGCGTGGTTTGCTGATGCTCGCGCTGTGTTCCGCGAGCCTCGCGGCGTACGCCGAAGATCAGCTCACGAAGGTGAAGAAAGCCGGCGAACTGGTTGTCGGCACCGAGATGCAGTTCGCGCCGTTCGACTTCCTCGAAAATGGCCAGCAGGCGGGCTTCAACAAAGACCTGTTCGCCGAGGTGGGCAAGGAACTCGGCGTGAAGGTGCGCTTCATCGACCTGCCGTGGCCGAGCGTGCTGCCGGGCCTCGAAGCGGGCAAGTTCGACATGGTGGGCGGCCCGCTCACGGTCACGAAGGCGCGCATGGAGCGCTACACGTACACGCTGCCCATCGCCGACGCCACCGATGCGCTGCTCAAGCGCGCCAACGACACCAGCATCAAGCAGTCGTCCGACATCGCGGGCAAGACCGTGGGCGCGGGCAAGGGCTCGGCGCAGCTCGATCAGTTGAAGAGCTATGTCGCCACGCTGCCGAAGGCGCCGGAGATTCGCGAATACGTGGACAACAACCAGGCCTACGCGGACCTCGCCGCCGGGCGCATCGTGGCCGTGGCCAACTCGATGACCAACATCGCGTATGTCGCGAAGCAGCGGCCCGAAACGTTCGCGGTGGTGCAGCCGCCGTTCGGCGCGAAGGTCTACTTCGCCTACTGCCTGCGCAAGGACGCCGACAGTAAGCCGCTCGCCGACGCCTTCAACGCGGCGCTCGTGAAGATGAACAAGGACGGCCGGCTCGCGGCGCTGCAGAAGAAGTGGTTCGGCGTCGCGATGGACGTGCCCTCCACGATGCCCTCCCCGAACTACTGAACTCCTGACATGTTCAGCCTGAGCGCGTTCGTGCAGGGGCTGCCGCTGCTGTTGCACGCGGCGGTGGCCACTGTCTCGATTTCGCTCGCCGGGCTCGTGATCGGCTTCTTCGTCGCCGTGGGCGTGTGCGCGGCGCGGCTTTCGTCGCATCGCGCCGCACGGCTTTTTGCCGGCGCCTACGTGTTCTTCTTTCGCGGCGTGCCGATGCTCGTGCAACTGCTGCTGGTCTACTACCTGCTGCCGTTCGCGGGCATCAACGTGCCGCCGCTCGTGGCCGCCATCAGCGCCGTGTCGCTGTGCTCGGCCTCGTACATTTCCGAAATTCTGCGCGGCGGATTCCTCAGCATTCCGCCTGGACAGATCGAGGCCGCGCGGCTGCTCGGGCTCGGTTCGTTCGATACGCTGCGCCGCATTCTCGTGCCGCAGGCGTTTCGTCTGACGCTGCCTTCGCTCGTCAACGAGATGGTGCTGCTCATCAAGGCGTCGTCGCTGATTTCCGTGGTGGGCGTGGCCGAAATTACGCGCACGGCGCAGAACATCGCCGCGAGCACGTATCGTCCGCTCGAAGCCTACGTCGCCGCGGGGCTCATCTACTTCGTGATCTGCGGCACGCTCGCGCTCGTGGCGCACGCCGCCGACGAACGCCTGCAGCAGAGTTAGCGCACGCCGCCCACCGCACAGACCGCCATGCAGCAGCTCGATCCCACCGTCATCACGCACAACCTGCCCGCCATCGGCGCGGGCTTCGCGATGACGCTCGGCACGTGGCTTGCCGGCGTCGCCATCGGCATCGTGCTCGGCTTCGTGATCGCGCTGCTGCAACTCTTCTGCGGACGATGGGTGCGCGGCGCATTGCGCGTCTACATCGAACTGCTGCGCGGCACGCCGTTCCTCGTGCAGCTGTTCCTGCTCTACTACGGCGGCCCGTCATTCGGCATCACGCTCGAACCGCTCACCGCGGGCGTACTCGGGCTCGGCGTGTACGGCAGCGCCTATTTCGCCGAGGTGTTTCGCGCGGGCTTTCGTTCCGTGCCGCGCGGACATCTGGAAGCGGCGTCGTGCCTCGGCTTCACGCGCTGGCAAGCGGTGTGGCGCATCCAGCTGCCGCAGATGGCCGTGCTGATCGTGCCGGCGCTCGTGAACCTCATCATCGTGCTGAGCAAGGAAACGGCGGTGCTTTCGATCGTCACCGTGCCCGAGCTGACGTTCGTGCTGACCGGCATCGGCTCCGCCACGTTTGCCTTCGTCGAAACGCTGCTCGCGCTGTGCGTCTGCTATCTCGTGCTGGTGGAACTCGCGTCGCGCACCGGGCAGTGGGCCGAGGCGCGGCTCGCACGGTTTATGGCCTGAGCGTGAAGACTGCCTTCACGCGCCTCGCGCTCTGACTGCTGCCTCACAACTTGCTGCCTCACGATTGCCTGCCTCGCGATTCCCGGCCCGATCGCCAGCAAAGCGGAACATCCCGGAAGGATCCGGAACAAGCGGAACAACCCGATGAACGTCATGACCGACCTGCCCTCCTCCTCTTCCGGCGCGCCGGCGCAAGCCACCGGCCGCGCGACGCCGCTGATCGAAGTGCGCGGGCTCGGCAAGCGCTTTGGCGACGTCGAAGTGCTGCGCGGCGTGAACCTGGGCATTGCGCGTTCCGAAGTGGTCTGCATCATCGGGCCATCCGGTTCGGGCAAGAGCACGCTGCTGCGCTGCCTCGCCGCGCTCGAAACCTACGACGAGGGCGAGGTGCTCATCGAAGGCCAACTGCTCGGCTACAGCGAACGCAACGGCCGCCGCGTGCGCGCCACCGCGGCCGAGATCAACCGCGTGCGGCGCAACGTGGGCATGGTGTTCCAGCAGTTCAACCTGTGGCCGCACATGACGGCGCTCGGCAACGTCATGGAAGCGCTCGTGCGCGTGCGCGGCCTGCCGCACGACGAAGCGCGGCGCCGCGCGGGCGCGATGCTAGAAACCGTGGGCCTGTCGCACAAGGGCGACGCCTACCCCGCGAAGCTGTCGGGCGGCCAGCAGCAGCGCGTGGCCATAGCCCGCGCGCTCGCCATGGAGCCGCACATCATGCTGTTCGACGAGCCGACGTCCGCGCTCGACCCCGAGCTCGTCGGCGAAGTGCTGCAGGTGATGAAGCAGCTTGCGCGCGACGGCATGACGATGGCCGTCGTTACGCACGAAATGGGTTTTGCGGCGCAGGTGGCCGATAAGGTCGTGTTCATCGACCAGGGCCGCATCGCCGTGCAAGGCAATCCGCGCGAGGTGTTTCACGACGCGTCGCATCCGCGGCTGCGGCAGTTTCTGCAGAACTACTTCGACCGCAATGCGTTCTGGACGCGCGCGGAAGACGTGGGCCCGGGCGCGGCATGATGGCGAACGGCGGGCATCGCGGCGACTGTTGCGCCCGGCGCGCTGGGCACGGCATGAGCCTCAAAGGCTTGGCGAGGCTCATCCGCAGCACGCGTCGCTGTTGCGCGCGCCATCCGCGCGCGTGCCCAACGCGAGCTTTATCGACGCATTACACGCATCACTGAACGAGGAGGCTGCGCGATGTCCGTCACCACGCACCACGGGGCACGCGAGAAAGCCGGGGCGGCCAGCCCGGCACACGCCGGCGACGCGCCGGTGGCCCGCTACGAGCAGGTCAAGCACTACATCCGCTCCTCGATCGAAGCGGGCACCTGGCAGCCCGGCGACCGCATTCCATCCGAAAACGATCTGGTGGCCTCGCTCGGCGTCTCGCGCATGACCGTGAACCGCGCGCTGCGCGAGCTCACGGGCGAAGGCTGGCTTACGCGGCTTTCGGGCGTGGGCACGTTCGTCGCGGAGGCCAAGCCGCAATCCACGCTGCTGATGATCGCCCACATCGGCGACGAGATCCGCTCGCGCGGTCACGAATACGCCTGCGAAACGCTGCTCACGCAACGGGAGACGGCGCCGCTCGTAGTCTCGAACGCGCTGGAGTTGCCCGCGGGCGCGTCGGTTTTTCACGTGACGTGCGTGCATCGCGAGAACGGCCTGCCCGTGCAACTGGAAGACCGCTACGTGAATCCCGCCGTGGCGCCGGCCTTCATCGAACAGGATTTTTCGACGGTGCGGCCGTCCGAATATCTCTATGCGGTCGTGCCTGTGCACGACATCGAGCACGTGGTCGACGCCGGCCTGCCCACGCCCGAAGAGGCCGAGCTTTTGCACATCTCGCCGGGCGAGCCTTGTCTCACGCTCGTGCGCCGCACGTGGTCGAACGGCGTCGCGGTGACCTACGCACGCTTCGTGCATCCCGGCTCGCGTTACCGGCTGGGCTGCCGCTTCACGCCGGAGTTCGCGCAGCGGCAAAGCTAAGCGGCGCTCGGCTCGCGTGCGAATCGCGAAGGAAATTCGGGCTTCGTCAAGCCGCGATCGGCAGGACTGCATTTCGCAGCGGGCACGAATTCGGGGCGGTTGCGTTGCTACACTGCGCGCTCGTCAGTTCAAAGGAGCACGCGACGTGTACCGAAAGGGAATTGCGGTCGAAATCCAGTTTCCACCCGAACGGCTCAACGACGCAGCCGGCGATCCTTACTGGATCGATCTCACGCTGGACGAGGCGCGCCGGCTCTACGAGCAGTTGCGCACGCGCTTTGCCGGCGACACCAGCACGAATCAGCCGGTGGATACCTTTTCCATCGAATAACCGCTGCGCCGGATCGAAGCCGGCACAGGCGGCACAGGCGGCACGGGCCGCACGGGCCACACATACGCCGGCATTGCACGACTGAACAAGACGCGGCCCCGGGCCTCACGCGATACTGCGGGCTTTCGACTGCCCACGCCCGATTGCCCCACCCATGCTCATTGCCACGCTGGCTGCCGCCGTGTTCGTCGTGCTCTGGTCCACGGGCTTTGTTGTCGCCCGTGCCATCACGCCGTTCGCCGACCCCAACCTGTTCCTGCTCGCTCGCTTCGGCGGCACCGCCCTGCTATTCGCGCTTGCGGCTCTCGCGGCGCGGGCACGGTGGCCTTCGGGACGCGACCTCGGCAAGCATCTGTTCGCGGGCGCCCTGCTGCAGGGCGTGTACCTGGGCGCCGGATACTGGGCCGTCGCGCAAGGGCTGAGTGCCGGCGTCATGGCGCTGCTCGGGGCATTGCAGCCGCTTTTCACGGCGGCTGCGGCGGCTCCGCTTTTCGGCGAACGGCTGCATCGACGTGGCTGGGCCGGCATGGCGCTCGGCCTTGCCGGCGTCGCGCTGGTCCTCGCGCCGAAAATCACTGCGCCTGCCGGGCAGGTGACGCACGGCGCCGCGCCGCCGTGGCTCGTCGTGGCCGTCTCGATTCTCGCGGTGGGCGCCATTACCGCCGGCACGCTGTTTCAGAAGACGTCGCTCGCAAGGGCCGACATACGCAGCGCGAGCGCCGTGCAGAACTTTGGCGCCGCGCTCGTCGCGTGCCTGCTCGCGCTTGCGCTCGGCGAGCACCGCTGGATTCCTTCGCCGGCACTGTGGGTTTCGCTCGCGTGGGGCATCGTCATGCTCTCCGGTGTGAGCGTCACGCTGCTCGTGTGGATGGTTCGGCGTGGCGATGCCGCGCGCGCCACTGCGCTGCTCTTTCTTGCACCGCCGCTCGCGGCCGTCGAGGGGTATCTCGGGTTCGGCGAGACGCTGCTGCCGGTGCAGATTGCGGGCTTCGTACTGGCGCTTGCAGGGGTGACGCTGGCCCGGTCGTGAAGCGCTGATCACTGGCGCGGGGCATCCGCTCCACTCGGAGCGTCACGTCCGCTCGGGCCGTGCCGGCTTTCTCTCGATGCCGCTTCGGCCGTTCGCGCTCAATCCGCCGTGTCGCCGCCCGGCGGCAAGTTGGCTCCCGCCTTCGGCCCCGGCAAGGGCGACCATGCCGGGCGTACCTTGCGCTCCGAGTCCACGACCACGAGATAGCGCCCGGCCCAAGGCGTGATGACGCGATCTCCATGCAGCACCCACAGCGGTTTGCCGGCTTCGACGGTCGCTTCGTATTCGGCATCGAGAATGCCGTAGTGATCGAGGAACGCATTGAGCGAGGCGGGGATGCGCACACAGCCCTTCGAGTGCCGGACGCCAAGCAGCGGCTCGAGGCGATCGGGATCGGTTGCGTGCATCTGGAAGCGCATCTGCGAGGTGCCGCCCTTGCCCCACCCGCGCTCGGCCTCGGCCCAGCCGAAATCGAAAATGCGCATGTCGCGTTGGCCATAACCGCGCACGCCGTTCTCGTTCATGGTGCCTTCCGCGCGAAAGTCCATGTTCGCCGGCGTGTGCTCGAATACGCCGAGCGGCGTGACGAAGTGATCGTACTGTCCCGGCAGGCCGGTCGCGACCGGTGACGCGCCGAGCAGTTGCCAGCCATCCACGGGCAGCGCGCGATAGTAGATGAAGAGCGCCTGCACGTTCTCGTTGCGATCCACGAGCACCACGTACTCGCCCGCAAGGCTCCCCAGGTTGTGCGCCGCGAGCGCGCCCTGCAACTGGCCGGCATAGAAGTGCTGATCCGCGTCGGGCACGTCGAGACGGCGCGTGACTTCGTGCGCGAAGGCGTCGCGCATCTTCAGGGCCGCGTTGGGGTCGCCGGGCTTTGCGCCTTCGGGAACGAACAGGCTCGATGCGGCGGGCGTCGATGCGGCCTGCGCGGGTGGTTCGGATGGCGGCAACGATGCGGACGACGCCGGCAGCGACGACTGCGCCAGTGCGGCCGTTGCGACCGCACCGGTCGTGAGGCAGACAAAGAACGTCGCGACGACGTGCGCGGCCCATCGTGACTGCGCCCGAGCTTTCGCCGGCAACATGCGGCGATCCGGCGCGCGATCACTTTCGTGGCGATTGTCCATACCTTCCCCGTGTGTGCCGATACAGCCCGTGCCGGCACACGTTTCTCCGTTCTGTTTCATGACGTATTCGAAAACAGGCTTCTGCGTATCATGAAGGCTAGTGCGTTCAGGCGCATCGACGCGCGCGTCGTAAGGCCGCGCATCGAGGTCGCATCATGAACAATCACGCATGATGCATGCCCGAAACAACTGGCCTGGCCAATCTTGAGTAGTGTGGAGCAGATGGATGACGTCCGCTGCCCGCGAGACCACGAAGGAGATCGCCCCATGAAGCCATCGAATCATGCCGCGCACGAGGCGCGCATCCGCGCGGAAATGCGCGTGACGCCCGACATCGATCCCGCCGCCGAAATCGAACGTCGCGTCGCGTTTCTCGCGCGTTATCTGCGTGCTAACGGATTGAAAGCCTACGTGCTGGGCATCAGCGGCGGGATCGACTCGGCCGCGGCCGGGCGACTCGCACAACTGGCGGTGGAACGGCTGCGCGCCGACAACTACGAGGCACGCTTCGTCGCGATGCGTCTGCCCTATGGCACGCAACACGACGAAGCCGATGCCCGGCAAGCGCTTGCGTTCGTACGCGCCGACGAAACGCTGACTGTCGACGTCCGCCCGGCCGCGGACGCGATGATGACCTCGCTGGCCGCAAGCGGCCTTTCATTCGCGAGCCACGAACAACAGGACTTCGTGCACGGCAACGTCAAGGCGCGGCAGCGGATGATCGCGCAATACGCGGTGGCGAGCGCACGCACGGGCATCGTGATCGGCACCGATCACGCCGCGGAATCCGTCATGGGTTTCTTCACGAAGTACGGCGACGGCGGCGCCGACGTGTTGCCGCTGGCCGGCCTCGACAAGCGGCAGGTGCGCGCGGTGGCGAAAGCGCTGGGCGCATCCGAAGCGCTGACGCAGAAGATTCCCACCGCGGATCTCGAAACGTTACGGCCGCAGCGTCCGGACGAAGAGGCTTATGGCGTGACCTACGAGGTCATCGACAATTTTCTGGAAGGCAAGCCCGTGAGCGAAGAGGCGCGCGAGACCATCCTCCGTTTCTATGACGTCACGCGGCACAAGCGCGCATTGCCTTACACGCCATACGACGAGTGGCCTGGCCGCGACGGGTGAAGTCAACGCGTCGACGGGCAAGCGTGGGGGCTACGGCGAGGCCGGTGCCGAGGCATCATGTTTGCGCGGGGCGCCTGACGTCGTGAGCACGTGGCGTTCGCGTGGTGCGCTTCGAGCGCTTCGAGCGCTTCAAGCGCTTCGAGCGCTTCAAGCGCTTCACTCGCTTCGCGCACTGGCACGCGCTCCCGCTATTAACGCGGGCTCGCGCTGAGGAATGCCAGCACCCTCAAGCCTCTCAAGAGCCGTTGTCGCCAGACCTTTCGGCACTCGCGCTCGCGCCGTCGTCAAGCTCTCCATCGCAGCGGCGCCCAAGACGCCCGTACCGCGCCGGCCAGTTGCCGACGATGGCGGCCTGTGCCTCGGCCAGCGTCATGCGCCCCGCGCACACGCATCGCTTCAGCCTCGCGGTCAGCAATTCCTTGCGGCGCTCGCCGGCGTGCCCGGCCCATGGGCGCAGCTCGAAATTCGCGGCAGCGTCCGGAGAACCACCCAGCACGATAGGCACGCGGCGATCCAGCGCGTACGAGGTGCCGTCCTCGGCATCGATACCGTGCCTCGCCAGCATGCGGTCTTTGCGGGCCATGATGCTGTCGAGCGACGGAGACACCGCGTCGGCATAGCCGGGCCGGCAGATCGTGTCGGCAACCGAATGCTGCGTCACACGATCGTCGAGCAGCGCCGCGTCTTGCGCCCACGCAGTGTGCATGCCCTGCATGCCGATCAGCCCGATTGCGATTGCGAGTACGGTGCGTACTCTCCGCTCACGCAGCGTCTTCACGCCTCCACCAGGCGACAGGCGCGCCGTCTGGCGATTCTCTTCTGTGTCTGCGTCCGATGTGTTTCCTGTGCTGGCTGTTTTCCCTGCGTTCATTGGTCGGCACACCATGGATGCGGAATGGATGAGTTAAAGGCAATTAAAACATATCGAGGATGGCTGCGTCGTGAAAGGCTGCCGTGGTCGCATGCGCCGCGGCAGCGTCGGGGCCAGCGCCTATGCGCCACGCCCGCCATTCATAGCGTCAAATTGGCACCCCCCTGGCCATCGAAGACATGGCACTTGTCCATCTGAAAAACAGAATCGTGTCGTTCTTCACGCCGCTTGTTCGCGAGCGCCCCGAGGTGGCCGTGTGGCCGGCGGTCGGCGGGCAAGCGGCACGCGAACGGAACACCGGCAACTGGAGCCGGCCGTGTGGCGACGCGTGATCGAATGATCGAAGTCGATCTGATCGGCTCCTACCTCACGTGCCGCAGCGTGGTACCGCACATGGTGGCAAAGGGCTTGGGACGTATCGTCAACATCGCCTCGGTGGCCGGCAAGGAAGGCAATCCGAATGCGTCACGCTACAGCGAGTCGACGGCCGGTGTGACGCGCCTCACCCAATCGCCTGGCAATGGGCGTGCCAACAACCAAGCACATTCGGGCGTTCACGCTGCGCGGAGCGGGCGCCGACAACCACGATCAAGGCCAGCGACACTGGATCGACGATCACTGCGCAACGCCGACGAGCCGCTACCCCGAGTACCGCAGCAGCCGGCAGAGCTTCGCTGCTGACGCACGTATTCGACGATTCCGTTGCTCACGCGCCGCCTTGCGAACAGGCTGCCGGAGCAAAGCTTGCGATGCATGCTCAAGCATTCGCTTCGGCTGACCGACCGTTGGATCTGCAAGGAGTCGTGGTGTGTCGAATGTGCCCGTGTGCGAGCCGACACAACTTCGTGACAAGGCGCGTACGGCTCATGGACCTGCCTCCTAGAAGTTATGTCGTGACGCCCTTAACGCGCCCTTAACGCGCCCTTAAGGCGAGAGGGCAATTCTTGACTTATGCCGCATGCACGCATGGAGACTGTGAATATTTCTGAACTCCGGTCGGCGCTCAGGCCAGGCGCATTTCGCTAGCCATCTCTTCCTCCATGGCCGAGCTGCGAGGCGCACTCGAGCGGAGGGGCACGCTTAAAAAGATCCGATGCCGCATTGTCACGAATAGTCAAATCCGGCACCTGTCAGCGCTACCGCGATGTATGCTCAGCGAGCAGGTTCTATTGCTGATGTCCTACGTAGTCCAAATTGTGTTTCAACAACGGGGAGGGAATAAAAATGGACGTATCCAGTTTCGTTTCGCCATTGCTGGCCGCCTTGGGAGGTTTTCTACCGAAGATCGCCGGAGCCATTGGTCTTTTGATCGTCGGTTGGATCGTCGCCGCGATTCTTCGAGTGGTCGTACGCAAGCTCCTGTCCGCGTTGAAGGTGAATCAGCAGATCGCGCATGGCACAGGTCAGGTGATTCGCGTCGAACAGGGCATCGCGGCGGGCGTGTTCTGGTTTGTGATGCTCGTCACCGTTGTCGGCGTGTTCAACGCGCTGAATCTCTCCGCTGTCTCGAATCCCTTTTCCGCGCTCATTGCGCGGATGGTGGATTACCTTCCGAACCTGATCGGCGGCGTCACGCTCGCGTTGATCGCGTGGCTCGTCGCATCGCTACTGCGTAGTCTGGCGAACCGCGCGCTGAGATCGGGCAAGTTCGACGACAAGCTCACGGGCGGCGCGGGCATCGCGCCGGTGAGCGGCTATCTGGGCGACGTTCTGTTCTGGCTCGTGATCCTGATGTTCCTGCCCGCGGTACTGTCCGCGTTTGCGCTGTCCGGGCTGCTCGCGCCCGTGCAAGGCATGATCGACAAGCTGCTCGGCGTCGTGCCGAACCTCTTTGCGGCGGCGGTGATCGGCTTCGTGGGCTGGATCGTCGCGCGCGTGCTGCGCGGGCTCGTGACCAACCTGCTCGCCGCGGCGGGCGCGGACAAGCTGGCGCAGAACCTGGACAGCCCGACGCCGGTGCGCGTATCGAGTCTCGTTGGCACCCTCGTCTACGTGTTCGTATTCGTGCCCACGCTGATCTCCGCGCTCGATGCCCTGAAAATCGAGGCGCTCTCGGGTCCTGCGACCAACATGCTCAACCAGTTTCTCGGCGCGGTGCCGGACCTCTTTGCGGCCATCGTGATCGTGACGGTCACGTTCTACGTTGCGCGCTTCGTTGCCGCGCTCGCGCAAAAGCTGCTCGTCGCCGCGGGCGTCGACGGGCTACCCGGCGCACTGGGTCTTGAGCGCGTGTTCTCCGGCATGCTGCAGCCGTCCGTGCTGGCCGCGCGCCTGATCGTGTTCTTCGCAATGCTGTTCGCGACAGTCGAGGCGGCCAACCGGCTCGGCTTCGCGCAGGTACGCGACGTCGTGACACTGTTCATCGAGTTCGGCGGCCATGTGCTGATGGGCGGCGTGATCCTCGTGATCGGTTTCTGGCTCTCGAATCTCGCGCGTCGCGTCATCCAGCAAGCGGACAACGAACATAGCGAGCTGTTCGCCCGCATCGCGCAGTTCGCCATTCTGGGCCTCGTGTTCGCGATGGGGCTTCGCGCGATGGGCATTGCCAACGAGATCGTGCAACTCGCGTTCGGCCTCGTGCTCGGCGCAATCGCTGTCGCTGTCGCGCTCTCGTTCGGTCTGGGCGGCCGCGAGGCGGCGGGCAAGCTGCTTGATCGATGGATAGGCCGCGGCCGGTCAGGCGAATAATCGTGGGGGCGCGAGTCACGTCGCGCCCCGCGTAATGCGGCAATTGCCTCGCCTGAAAACCGTGCGACTCGTCTACCGGCCGGCAGAAGACCGGTCGATGACCTTCGTTCTGACGCGCGCATTCATTCACCAAAACAACGTCACGTTGGAGCGCCCGGCACCAGGCTTCGGCTGCCGCAGCGTTGCAGGACACACATCGCCGTCGTGATGGGCAGCGCAACGTTCGGCAAGGGGACGATCCAGGTGACCGGTCCCTTGACAGGCGGCACCGGCCTCATGCCGACCGTCGCGCGCTACTACGCGCCAACGGGCCGGTCCATCCAGAACGTGGGCGTTCAACCGGATGTGCCCGTGGACGACCAACCGCCCGATCAATCCGGCGACCTGCCTGCCGTGAGGGAGATCGATCTCGATCGCCATCTATCGAGCCAGGCCGGTCGCCCGGACACCGCGCTGGAGCAAACGCATGCGCGTGAGGTCACAGGGCAACAGCAGACAATCGAGGCTCAACGTGCGCAGTCGTCCAACCCGAGCGTCGGTAGGCGGCCGACGACTCCACCGGTGGTGTACGGCAAACCCGGCGACTTCATGCTGAGCCAGGCGCTGAACTGGTTGCAGCACAAGCCGGTGAGCTTGTCGAAAGCGAAGCCGGAATAGTGCGCGACACCACCGCAGTCGACACACCGCCAATGCGTCGCAGATGCATCGCGCTTGCCGCCACCGAGGCCGACGGCAAGCGCAACGCCGCCACCTGACGCCTGGCGCTTAACCGCGACGCCGCTAACTCGTCTTGCGTGCCTGGAGCGCCCGAATGCGGCCCACCGCCGCCGTGTCGGACACGGTTGCGTCGTACATCTTCGCGAGGTCAGCCTTGAGCGCGGTACGTGATCCGCCGTCCAGATAGACCATGTGCCCCGATGGGTAGAACCGCGCCGACAGGTTTTGCCGCACCGACTGGCTCACGAGCGGCATCTGCTGGAGATCGAGCACCGTCTGGTAGAACGGCGTGACGAAGTCGTAGAAGCCGTTTGCCGAAAGCACCTTGAGATCGACGTTGAGCGCCATCACGGCCGCGAGATCGCCCGCCGTATAAAGCACGATGTTGCCCTTCGAGTCCAGGCCCTTCTGTTCGCCCGTTGGGTCGATGTGGCTGAAGTCCCAGTTCAGGAACGCCTGGTCGTTCAGATCCGTGAACGACGAGTTCGACGTGTACTTGAGCTGCTCGTTCAGGTACTGGTTCCACATCGCGGTGTAGACGCCGCTCACCGCCGTCATGGTCGGATCGTTGCCGCCCGAGTTCGGATCGATCTTGCCGGCAATGCCGGTATCGATAGCGGTGACGCGACCGTCATAGGCGCCCAGCGCCACGCCCTTCGATTTGAGCAACGTCGTCAGGAAGAGCGAATTGCCGCGGCTGTCGTAGGCTGCAACGTCGAGGCTCCATGCAAGCAGCGTCGTCTTGTCGATGCCGGTGTACTCGGAGAGCTTTTCCACCGTGGCGTCGTCGGTGGATGGAAACTTGCGCAGAGCGGCGAGATAGTCGGTGCGCGCGAACTGCGCGACCTCTTCCACGAACGCACCCAGGTCCGTTGGTGTGGGCGCCACGCCGAGTTTGCGGTGATACCACGCGTCCGCTGCTGCCGTAGGCAGCGCACCCACCGGATTGCCCGCCTGTGTGTAGTCGAGGATCGACGACTGCAGCGTGACGCCGTTCAGATCCACGCCGTCCTCATGCAAGCGGTACGCGAGCACGCAACTGCGCGCCGTGCCGTACGACTCGCCGAACAGATACTTCGGCGAATTCCAGCGGTTGTTCTTCGTGAGGAACCGCTTGATGAACTGCTTGATGGAGTCGGCGTCTTTGTCCACGCCCCAGAAATCCCGGTTCTTGTGCGGCGCGATGGCTGCCGAATAGCCTGTGCCCACCGGGTTGATGAACACGAGGTCGCTCTTGTCCAGCAGACTGTCCGGGTTGTCTTCGAGCTGATACGGCGCGGGCGGCGTGAAACCCGGCATCGAAGTCTTGATGCGCTTCGGCGCAAACGAGCCCAGCAGGACGAACACCGAAGACGAGCCCGGCCCGCCGTTATAGAAGAACGTGACGGGCCGCGCTTCCTCTTTCTGCCCGTCTTCGGTGAACGCCACATAAAAGATCCTGGCATTCGGCTGCGAACTGCTCGGGTCGACCGTGACGAGGTGGCCCGCCGTGGCCGTGTAGTTGATCTTCTTGCCGCCAATCACGATGGAATGCTTCGTAATGGCCGCGCTCTCGCTCGTATCCGTAACCGAATCGTCGGGACCGTTGCCGTAGGCGACGGGGTCGAAGAATGGCTGGTCGCCGCTGCGGTGCGCTGCCGGCGACGACGGCACCGGCGCCGGAGAAGGTGCCGCCAGTGCGGACGAAGCCGCGGAGGCTACCGACGCGCGCGATGCGGGCGACGCGTGGGAATTGTGGGACGACTGCACACTGCCGGAAGCTGAATCGGGGTTCGTCATGATCGCTCCATCGGATTCGTTATGCGTTTTCACGCCACGCGACCGCCCGGTGGCGAGCCGCGCCAGACGGAAACCGCCGGCAAGCCGGCGGCCCTTTCACCACACCACGTTCGCCAACGACTATAGAGCCGCGGCGATTTTCTGACCATTGGGGCTGCCAAGCCCCGTGCAGGCGTCCCAGCCCGGCGCCGCCTCGAAACTGCCGTTGTTGCCCTGGGTGATGTCGTTGCACACGCGTTGAGCCTTATACAGCTTCGGATTGATGAACCCGGCCGGCTGGCCCTTCGCTGCATTGATGCGCGCGATCAGTCCCGCCCACAACGGCGCCACGGCGCTCGTTCCGCCCACCACCGTTTGCGTGCCGTCCACCAGCACCTCATAGCCTGTTGCAGGCGATGCGTCTCCCGCAACATCGGGCACGCCGCGGCCGGAAAGCGCAATTTTCGAACCACCGGTTCGCGTTACGCTCAAGCCTTCCTGCCAGGCAGGGACCGGGAACGCCCCGCTCACCCCGCCACCGCCCGCGCCGCCTGAAGGTCCGTCGTTCCAGACGGTTTCGCTCGTCACCGACTGACCCGATGCCTGCACGCTCGTGCCGCCGCAGGCAAGCACATAAGGGCTCGATGCAGGAAAGTCGACGTGATCTGCGCCGTCGCTCACCCCGTCGCTCGATCCACTGTCGCCCGATGCCACACATACCGTGACGCCCACCGCGACCGCGGCTTGCAGCACGTTGTTGAAGGCCTGCAGGGATTGCGCTGTCCACGCCGTTTCCGGCGCTCCCCAACTGATCGCGATGACGGATGGCTTGTGCGTGGTGTCGTGCACCGCACGGCTCACCGCGTCGACGAAGCCGGCATCGCTGTTCTGAGTGAAATAGACAGCGATGGTCGCGCCCGGCGCAACGGCGCCCGCGATCTCGATATCGAGCGCTACTTCGCCGTCGGGCCCGCCCGGGTCGCCTGTCGGCAGGTTGCTGCCCTGGTCCACGCCCACGGCCACCACCTTCGGCGCCGGCACGCCGAGGCTCGAGAAATACTGCTGCAGGTCGGCGTTGCGATATCCGCCGCCCAGTTCGATGACGCCAATGCATTGGCCGGCGCCGTCGCCAGCCGGAAAGTCGTAGAGCGCGGCCAACTGCGGCGGCGTGAACGACGCGGTTTCGCGCGCCTGGGCCGGCCGGAACGGGGGGCGGATACGAAAGTGCGGCCGCGCCTGCGGACGATTGTCCAGCCCGAGCACGGCGGTGACGACGCCGTGCAGATCGTCTGGCAAGTTGACCGGCCCGGTGCGCCCGCGATAGCGGCCGATGGTGTGATGCTCGTAATGCTGCAATTCGACGTCGAACGCCTTCTGGAATTCGGCAATCGTGCCCTTCAGTACGACGGTGCACGCGGCGGCGTCGGAACGGACGACGGTCAACCCATGCTGCGCCGCGAAAGCCTGCACCTTGGCAAGGTCGTCAGCGGGCGTGCCGAAGCGCTTCGCGAACTCTTCCCTCGAAAGCGGCTTCGCGTCCGGGGCGCCGGACTCCAGCTTCTGCATGAGCGCGTGAAACGCCGGTTCGTCCCGGCGACGCAGCATGACCACCACCTCGATTACCTCGGCCGGGTCGCAATGCCCAACCACCTTTGATCCTTCAGCAACTGCACGCTCACTTCCTGCCAGCGGATGTTTCGCCATGGTTTCGACACCTCCGGAATGCACGACGGTAGCCACGCGTTGCCCGCGCCGGGCACGGCCGCAGCACGCACGCTGCGATTCGAACCCGAGGGGATTTTCGTTTCAGTGGGATAGCGCAGAACCGTCCGACAAAACCATTCAAGCACAGTTCCTCCGCACGGGCACCTGTCCGTATGGCCGATGGCGACGCATTCAGAAGATGACGCATAATGGGCCGCCCGCAGCTTCCGGTGCGTCGCAGTGCGCAACCGGGCGAAGCGCGGCGCACACTATCGAAGAACGAGGAATTCCCATGTCCATTTCCATGTATCAAGCATCGGTGCCCGTGCTGCTGCACGGCTTGACCAACCTGCAAGCCATTCTGGGCAAAGGCGAAGCGCACGCGGCCGAAAAGCAGATCGATCCTTCGGTGTTCACGGGCGCACGCCTGTTCCCGGACATGCTGCCGCTCGCGCGCCAGATCCATATCGCGACCGACACCGCCAAAGGCTGTGCTGCGCGGTTGGCCGACGTGGAAGCGCCGCGCTACGAGGACGTCGAATTCACGTTCGACGAATTGCAGGCCCGCATCCAGAAGACGATCGATTACCTGAAGGAATTCAAGCCCGCGCAGATCGACGGCTCCGAAGAGCGCACGATCACGCTCAAGATGCGCACCGGCCCCATCGAATTCACGGGCATGAGCTATCTGCTGCACTTCGTGCTGCCCAATTTCTTCTTCCACGTGACCACGGCCTACGACATCCTCCGCCACAACGGTGTGGAACTGGGCAAGCTGGATTACCTCGGAGCAAAGCGGGGCGCTTGAAGATGTAGAAGGCGGTGGAGAATGCCGCTGCGGCGGTCTTGATCGCCCAAATCGCCTCAACAATCGCCTCAACAATCGCTTCAATCGCCTCAATCGAGCGAGAGTCGCACCGCGAACCCGATCAGCGCAGCGGAAAATGCCCAGCGCTGCGTAGTCTGCGCGAGTGGATGCGCGCGGACCCAGTTCGCGATGCGTGCCGCACCCAGCACGTAGAGGGCGTCGAAGCACGCGCCCATTGTGACCAGCACGACGCCCAGCTCCGTCACCTGAAACGCCACGGGGCCAGCGTCGGCACGCACGAACTGGGGCAATAGGACTGAGCAGAACAGCAGGGCCTTCGGGTTGAGCAGGTTCGTCAGCAGCCCCTTGACGAAGTCGACGCGCCGCGGCCGCTGCAGCGCCGCCGACACCGCGGCTGCGCTGGCCGCAGGCTGACGAGGCGTGGCCGCGCGACTATCGCCAGCTCCGGCCCCCGGCAACGCAAACACGGGCGAACGGAATATCTGCACGGCGACCCATGCCAGATAAACCGCGCCCGCATACCGCACCGCCTCGTAGAGCCAGGGTGCGTTGTGAAGCAGCGCGGCCACGCCGCACGCAGACAGCGTCACGTGCGTCGCGCGCGCCGTGCCCAGGCCGGCTGCGGCCGCGAGGCCGCTGCGCACGCCTCGTCCGATACTGGTTTGCAGGATCAAGGCCATGTCGGGGCCCGGCAAGGCATAGACAACGATCAGTGCGGCAACGAAGACGACCAGAAGGTGAGTGGAAACCATCGCAGAAAACCCCGGCAGGAACCCGTTTTGTCGGGCTCTATCTTGCTATCGCCACACGAGGGATGTCTGGCGACTTTCAGTCCGTGACCGGCTTCGCCTGGAGGAATACGCTAACATCCACACTTAATTTCGAGAATTCCATTTTCGCCGTGAACAACCCCGAACTCGACAGGATTGACCGCGCCATCCTCTCCGCCGTACAGGCGGATGGCCGCATCCCGAACGCGCGCCTCGCCGAAACGGTGGGGCTCAGCGAAACGCCCTGTGCTCGGCGTCTGAAACGACTCGAACAGGAAGGCTATATCGAGCGGTACCGGGCCATGCTCTCGCGCGAAGCGCTCGGGCTCGGTGTGGTGGCGTTCGTGTACGTGCGCTTCGCCGTCCACGACCGCGCGCTCGCCGACCGCTTCGAACGCGAGGTGTTGGCCATTCCCCGCATCCTGTCGTGTCATAACGTCTCGGGCAGTGCCGATTACATCCTGCAGGTCGTTGCCCGCGACCTGGACGACTACGGTACGTTCATGCGCGACGAGCTTCGCTGCCTGCCGGGCGTGACGTCCGTGGAATCGTCGCTGTCGCTGCGCGAAGTGAAGGCCAACGGCGGACTGCCCGTGCCGTGAGCAGCACGGGTTGGCGGCCGCGCCGCAGAGACCTTGCCGCCCTGCGGGCGGATCTCGTCGTCGCTCGCACCGTCGCCTTCCGCAGCGCGCCGCACGCCCGATCCACTCCGATCCACGGTCCCGCCGAACGCGGGCCGTTTTTCCCGAATCTGATTTGAACCTGACGGAGCATCCATGACACCCGAAGAAGCACGAGCCGAAGAAACCCGCGCAATGGACCGTGTGCTCGCGGCGACGCAGCGCGTCCACACCACCTTTGCCGCCCTTCAGTCCCAGTTTCCGCCCAAGGGCGACGGACGCCCGTCGCAACTCGCCTTGCAGACGTTCGACGCCGCGCTGGAGGAACTCGAAGAAGCCCAGGCAGCGTTCGACGAATTGCTGAACGACCTGCTTGACGGGAACCGCTGACCGGCATACCTGCCCGCCCCGGTCGCTTGCCAGCCGGCGAAGCACGATGGATCGAGCAGGCAGGTGACCGGAACCGATCCGGAGGTGCCCTGCGGGACAGACCGTTAGTTGCGAACAAACATTCGGGACGTCACGCCCCGATGCGCTCGCTCGCCAGCGAAACGCCGTCCGCGTTCACGCTGTCTCACCCGATATCCGGCGCCGGCGCGCCGCGATAAGGGAAACAAGGGGGACGGCATGAAAACCATCCGCATCGGCATTTCGGGTTGGCGCTATGCGCCGTGGCGCGGCGTGTTCTATCCGCCCGAACTGCGGCAGGCGCAGGAACTGCACTACGCCGCGCAGGCGTTGCCCACTATCGAAATCAACGGGTCGTTCTACAGCCTCATGCGCCCGTCCGATTACGCCGGGTTCTACGAGCAGACGCCGCCCGGCTTCGTCTTCGCCGTCAAGGCGCCGCGCTTCTTGACGCATCGGTTGCGCCTCAAGAACATCGAAGCCGCGTTTGGCAACTTCCTCGCATCGGGCGTCTTCGAACTCAAGGAAAAGCTGGGCGTCTTGCTCTGGCAGTTTCCGGGCTCGTTTCGGTTCGACGCCGAGCGCTTCGAGCACTTCTTCGCCCTGCTGCCGCGCGACACGCAAGCGGCGCTCGACTTCGCACGCGAGCATCACGATGAGCGCGTTGCCGGCCGCTCGACTCTGGCTATCGACCGCAAGCGGCCGCTGCGCCACGCCATCGAGATCCGGCACGAAAGCTTCCTCTGCGAAACCTTCGTCGATCTGCTGCGCCGCCATCGCATCGCACTCGTGTTCGCGCATTCCGCCGGCAAGTGGCCCTATGCCGAAGACGTGACGAGCGACTTCGTCTATCTGCGGCTGCATGGCAGCGAGCAGATGTACCACGGCGCCTATCCCGACGACGCCCTCGCCCGTTGGGCCGAACGGATCGCGGCCTGGCATGCGGGCGCGGAGCCCGCGGACGCCCGGCGCATCGGCCGCCCGGCACCGAAGCCGCGCGGCCAACGCGATGTCTTCTGCTATTTCGACAACGACGTGAAGGTGCGCGCACCGTTCGACGCGCGCCGCCTGATGACCCGCCTCGGGCTCGATGCGCACCTCCCGCCCCTGCCCGAATACGAAGGCAAAGCACCCCGCACGGGCAGCCGCCCGCCATCGCCGGCAAGCGACCGGGAAAGCAGACCGGAAAGCAGCCCAACAACCGGTCCAAAGACGGGCCCAGAAAGCGCCCCGCCAAGCCGCCGCGCGAATTGACTAAACGATCGCTTATGCATCGCCCGAAAAAACGCTGCAAGTCTGTTGCACGCTTCGCGTAAACCCCCGTGAGTCGCCGTCCCCCGCCTTGCCGTAATAACGCGTAGATGCTGGCCGGCCGCGGAATGGAACATCGCGCCGATGCCTCGCGCGCCACTCGAGCCGCGTGCCTGGCAGCCTTTATAAAAGCGTGACCGAGGTGACTGTGATCCGACTCTCCAATTTCCGTCTCACGACGCGTATTTCCGCAGGCTTCGCCGCAATGATCCTGCTCGTGCTCTGCGCGAGCGGCGCCGCGCTATGGGCGGTGCAACTCGCCAGTTCGGAGCACGCCGCGGGCACCGCCACAAGCACAGCGGCGAGCGCGCTCGTGCCGGTGGTGATCGTGTCGTCGGGGCTGGCGGTCGCGGTAGGCGTGATGCTTGGCTGGGGCATCCGGCGCGCCATCAAGACGCCGGTCGAGGGCGTGGTCGCTACCGTGGGCCGCATTGCGGGCGGCGATCTGGCGACGAAGATCGAATCGGCCGGTCGCGACGAAATCGCGTGGCTCAACTACGAACTCAACATGATGCGCAAGAAGCTCCAGTCGACTATCGCCGAAGTCCGACAGTCCGCGGAGACGGTGGCGCAGGCCTCGTGCGAGATCGCCGCCGGCAACAACGACTTGAGCACGCGCACCGAGCAGCAGGCACTGAGCCTGCAGCGCACGGCGCACTCCATCGCCGCGCTCACGGACGCCGTGAAGAACAACGCCGAGCACGCCGCGCAGGCCAACGAACTGGTCGCCTCCGCGAGCGAAGTGGCTACCGAAGGCGGGCGCACGATGAGCGAAGTCGTCGCGACGATGGGCGAGATCAACACGAGCGCGACGAAGATCGGCGACATCATCAGCGTGATCGACAGCATCGCGTTCCAGACCAACATCCTCGCGCTCAACGCCGCGGTGGAAGCCGCCCGCGCCGGCGAGCAGGGCCGCGGCTTCGCCGTGGTCGCAACCGAGGTGCGCGCGCTCGCGCAGCGCAGCGCCACGGCAGCCAAGGAGATCAACGAGCTCATCAGCCGCTCCGTGGAGCGCATCGAAACGGGTGTGCGGCTCGTGGACGTGGCCGGCCGCACCATGGAAGAGATCGTGAAGAGCGTGAAGCAGGCCGAGCAGATCATGGGCGAGATCAGCACGGCCACGACCGCGCAGCGCACCGGCATCGAGCAGATTCACACCGAGATCGCGCAGATCGATAACGCCACGCAGCAGAACGCGGCGCTCGTCGAGCAGGCGTCGGCGGCGGCCGGGTCGCTGCAGGAACAGTCGCAAACGCTGGCCGAAGCCGTGAAGATCTTTCAGGTGAAGAAAGCCGGCTGAGACGCAGGCGGCTTGCCCGTCTAGTCCTACCGGTTCAGGCCTACGTCTCGCTCCAGAGTCGCAGCAGGTTGTGATAACAGCCAACGAGGCTGCGGCGCGCCGCGTCGTCCGCGCCCGTCGCGTTGAGGCGCTGGATCGCCGTGTCCATGTCGAACAGCAGCGCGCGCTGCGTGTCGCTGCGCACGAGGCTTTGCACCCAGAAGAAACTCGCGAGCCGCGTGCCGCGCGTGACCGGCGTCACCTGATGCAGGCTCGTTGCGGGATACACCACCATGTGCCCGGCCGGCAGCTTGACCTGATGCATGCCGTAGGTGTCTTCGATCACGAGTTCGCCGCCGTCGTATTCGTCGGGGTCGCACAGGAAGAGCGTCGCCGAAACGTCGGTGCGCAGCTTCACGCCGTTCGGCAGCACGCGCACCGCGCCGTCGACGTGACTGCCGAACGTCATCCCGCTCTCGTAGCGATTGAAGAGCGGCGGATACACCTGATTCGGCAGCGCCGCGCTGATGAAGAGCGGATTGCACTCGATGGCGCCCACGATCACGTCGCCCAGTTCGCGCGCCACCGGCGAATGCTCGGCGATCTGCTGGTTGCGCTTCACGGGCGCGCCCTGATAGCCCGCTGTCGCGCGGCCATCCACCCACGCGTCGCCTGCGCCTTCCAGACGCTCGCGCACGTAGCGCACCTGGTCGGCGGTCAAAACATCGGGAATGGGCAGCAGCATGGGTGGACCTTCGATACAGATTGAATGACGCCCGCCGCATTCAGAGGCGAGCTTGAAAGCGCGTTCAAAACCGGCTTCAGAACCGGCTTCAGAACCGGTAATTCGCCGTCGCCAGCAGCGTGCGCCCGATGCCCGGCACCGACCGGCCCCCGTCCGACTGAATCAGCGCGTCGTAGTAGCGCTTGTTCGTCAGATTCAGCACGTTCAACTGCACGTCGTAGCGCTTCGTGTGATAACCCGCCATCGCGTCCCAGCGCGTATAACCGCCCACCTCGACGAGATTCGTGTTCGCCGCATAGCGCGCGGACATGTAGGTCGGCCCGCCGCCAATCTGCCAGTGCGGCGTGATCGCATACGTGCTCCACAACGTCAGCGTGTTGCGCGGCGTATTGGCCGGCACGTGGCCCTGGGTGCCGTCGCGTGCGGAGACGATGCGCGCGTCCATGTACGTGTAACCCGCGAAGATCTGCCAGCGCTCCGTGAGGCGGCCCGTCGCGCTCGCCTGGAAACCGTTCACGCGCACGTCGCCGTCGAGCGTGTATTCCGTCGACGACACCTGGGTTCGCGCGTTGCGCTTTTCCTGCTGGAACAGCGCCGAGGTCAGCGAGAGGTTGCCGTTCAGCAGGTCCCACTTGCTGCCCACTTCGAACGAACGCGTCGTTTCGGGCGGCAGGTTCTGCGTGAGGTTCGTGACCGTGAGCGCTTCCAGCGACGGATTGAACGACGTGCCGTACGACGCGTAATACGACTGCCAGTCGCTCGGCTGCCAGATCACACCGCCGCGCACGCTCGTGTAGTTGTTGGTCTGCGCGGCATACGAAGGCGCGTTGATGGTGTTCGAGATGTGCGCTTGGTAGCGGTCCCAGCGCAGCCCGCCCACCACCTTCCAGTGCTGGCCGAGCGAGACCGTGTCGTTGACGTAGGTCCCAATCGAATTCGCCGACGACGACGCATAGTTTCCCTTCGTCGTGGTCACGCCGGCCGGATCGGACAGATAGACCGGATCGATCAGCGACACCACGGGCAGGTTGCCGCGCGTGTAGGCCTGGTTCGAGTAAGTCTCGTGGCCCAGTTCGACGCCCGCGATCAGGTCGTGCGCGACGGGGCCAGTCGTGAATTTGTACTGCGCCATCGTGTCGTTGTAGATGGCGTGGTTCTGGATCACGCGGTCATGGCTTTGCAGCTTCACGTACAACTGGCTCAGCGGAATCTGCGTGTAGTTGCCGTTCGAGAGCGCGGTGCTCGTGGCGAGCGGCCCCGTGAGCACCGCCTGCGGCGCGGTTTCGCGCGCGTCCGTCATGGAGTGCGAAATCTGCGTGCGGTTGGTGATCGTGAAGTGGTCGTTGAAGCGGTGCTTGATGCTCGCGTTGAACGTCTGCACGTCCTGGATCGTGCGGTCCGACGTGATGCCGTAATACGTGTTGCGCGACACGGGCGCGGGATGGCCGTTGAGCGGCGGCACGCCGTAGTCGGGCTGATCGTAGTTGTGCTGGATGAGCGCGGACAGCGTGATCTCGGTGGGCGTGCCGATACCGAAGCGCGCTTCGGGCGCAAAGCCGTAGTCCTTGTTGTGCATCTCGTCGCGACTCGAGCCGAGCGATTGGCCGAACGCATTGAGCCGGATCGCCGACGTATCCGTGAGCGGCCGGTTCACGTCGACTGCGGTGCGGTAGCGGTCGTCGGTGCCGATCATCGTGGAAATTTCCGCCGAGGGCGTGAGATTCGCCTTCTTCGTGACCTGGTTGATGACGCCGCCCGTGGAGCCGCGGCCGAACAGCATCGACGAAGGCCCGTACAGCACTTCCACGGCTTCCAGGTCGAACGTGTCGCGATAGTACTGGTTGCGGTCGCGAAAGCCGTCCAGGTAGATGTCGTTTTGCGCCGTGAAGCCGCGCAGGTTCACGTTGTTGCCGATCTGCCCGCCCTCCGCGCCGCCGATCGTCACGCCCGGCGCGTTGCGCAGCGCGTCCTGAAACGACGTGGCGGCCTGAGAGTTGAGCAGCGCCTTGTTGATGACGGTAACGGTCTGAGGAATGTCCCGCAGCGACGTGGGCGTCTTCGCGCCCACGGTCGCGCGGTCGGCCTGGAAGTCGTGCTGGTCGGTGGCGCTGGACACCACGACAGCAGGCAAAGTGCCTTCGCTGGCAAGCTGGGTGCCGTCCTTCGCCTGGGCGCTGGTGGTGCTGGTGGTGCTTGTAGCGCTGCGCGTTCCACTGGCGCCGGCAGGCACCGCAGCCGCAGCGGATGAGGTTTGAGCGGACGCGTGCGTGGCGGCCGATGTGACGCACAGCAGTGCCATCGCTGTGGCCAGCGGCTTCTTGTCGAACATGGAATCCCCGTCGAAGATGAACACGCGCCAACCGGTCGAACGAAACCGGGGGCGGCGCGATGCTGGCTGGCGGGGCGACCTTTACGCGCGGAGCGAAGGTGCGAGGCTGGCTACGATTAGTTTTGCGTTGCGATCATCGGACGATGCGCGGCATGTCGCCACGCATCCAGATGCGAATCGTTATCATTACACGCGTTTCAAAATCTTTCAAGCCTTCGGCTGGTGCTTGACGAAAACGAGGCCACGGCGGAACGGCGGCAATGCCCCTTCACGGCGTCGAGCCTTCGAGCCTTCACGGATTCAAGCCTTCAAGCCGATCTTCGGCAAATCCCGCCGGCAACCGCACGCAGCCCGCCTACCGTGCCGCGTCGCGCGTAGTCTGCTGCACGGGCGGCAGCGCGGAAAGCGAGGACGAGCAGGCCTGCAGCGCCGCCATCGCTTTTCGCGCGACGGCCAGCGTTTCCTGGCACACGAGCGGGCGCACCGAGTGCGGACAGCCGCCGTCCGCATCGATTCGAGCCAGCGCGTCGCGCACTTTGCCGAGTGCCGCCTCAGGCGAACCGGCGTCCTTGACGAGGTGGGCAATGTCGAATGCGCTGCCCGAAGGCAGTTCGACGTAAGCGGGACATGCCGATTTGGCGAAGGCGTCCGTCACCGGCATGGCAACGAGGAAAACGGCCGCGCACCAGACTGGAACGCGCGACCCGTCGGGAATGTCTTGCATGATTCGCCGCTCCCGTCCGTGATGCCCGGCCCGACGGGCCGGCGCACGCGCCGCAGAGGCCGGCGGCGCAAACCCTGGCGGCCGGCGGCAAGGCCTGACCGCAGCCCACTGCGCTCCGGCGAAGGGTCCACGCCGAAGCGAGCCATGCTCAATGCATTCTAAGAGACCGTGCCGACAATTCAACGTCGCGACGGACGCTTTGTGCGGTGACGCACTCTGCAAAGCGCTTTGCAGTGCGTTTGCAGACGGTCTGCAAACGCTTTGAAGACATCTCGCGCCGTGCTCGCCACATGGGCGCAAGAGCCGCATTTGTCGTACCCGACAGGGCACGCAGAGCGCTGGAGACCCGCCGCAGATCACGGCCGCTTCACAACCCCATCAAGCCTGCGCCTCCGCCAGCACCTGCCGCACCACCTGCTCGAACGCTTCCACCGGCTGGCCGCCTGTCACGAGATAGCGGCCGTTGAAAATGATGGACGGCACCGACTGAATGCCCATCGACTGGTACTGCGCTTCTTCCGCACGCACCTCGTCGGCGTAGGCGCCGCTTTGCAGCACCTGGCGCGCCGCGTCGGCGTCGAGCCCCACCGATCGCGCCGCCTCCACCAGCACTTCGTGATCGCTCGGGTCTTTGCCTTCGCCGTGATAGGCGCGCAGCAGCGCGAGCTTGAGCGGCAACTGCTTACCTTCGATGCCGGCCCAGTGCAACAGCCGGTGCCCGTCGAACGTGTTGTAGACGCGCGTGCGCGGACCGAAGGTGAAGCCCACGCTCTCGCCGCGCTCGCCGATCATCGTCTGGGTCTCGGCGATCTGCTCGGGCGTACGGCCATATTTCTTGCCGAGATAGTCCACAATGGCCTCGCCGCCCGGGCCCATCTGCGGATTCAGTTCGAAGGGATGCATCACGACCTGCGCGTCCACCTCGTTGCCCAGGCGTGCGAGCGCAAGTTGAAGCGAAGAAAGGCCGACGGCGCACCACGGGCACGCGATATCGGAGACGAAATCGATTCTGAGCGGTTGGGTCATTGCGTTCCTGAAAGCGATAGCGGTTGCGGCCGCGCCCTGTGCGCAGCGTGAGGCGCACAGGTTAACCGGAATCGCCGCAGGCCGCAGAACGCGTCCGTACACCTATGCGCTCACGCCATCGCCTCGTCCCGCACGTTGAACTGCGCGACGGCCTCATAGAGCCGCGCGCTCTGCGCTTCCAGCGAGAGCGCCGCCGCCGATGCTTCCTCCACGAGCGCCGCGTTGCGCTGCATCGTCTGCTCCATCTGCGTCACGGTGGCGTTCACCTGTTCGATGCCGGCGGACTGTTCGTCGGAGGCGAGGCTGATCTCGTTCATGATCGTGTTCACGCGCGCCACCGCATCGACGAGCGCGCTCATTGTCGAACCCGCCTGTGTGACGAGCTTGCTGCCGTCCTCCACCCGCTGCGTCGAGTCGCCGATCAGTTCCTTGATCTCCTTGGCCGCCGATGCACAGCGCTGCGCGAGCCCGCGCACTTCGGCCGCGACCACGGCGAAGCCCCGGCCCTGCTCGCCCGCACGCGCCGCCTCCACCGCGGCGTTGAGCGCGAGGATGTTGGTCTGGAACGCGATGCTTTCGATCACGCTCACGATGCCCGCGATCTTCGACGCGCTCTCCGAAATCGAGCCCATCGTCGATACGGCGCGCTGCATGGCATCGCCGCCGCGCGAGGCGAGATCTGCGGCGCCCGCGGCATGGCTGCGCGCGTCGCGCGCGTTGTCGGCGTTCTGGCGCACCGCCGCCGTCAGTTGCTCGACGCTCGCGGCCGCCTGCTGGAGCGAAACCGCCTGCTGTTCCGTGCGAGCGGAAAGGTCGACGTTGCCGCTCGCAATCGCGCGCACGTCGCCCACGATGGTGTGTGCGCTCGTGCGCACCTGCAGCACGGTCTTCGCGAGCCCTGTCTGCATCTGCTTCAGGGCGTCGAGCAGGTACGCCATCTCGTTTCGGCGCGTCGCCACCACGTGAGCGGTGAGGTCACCCTGCGCGATCTTCTGGAAGTGATCCACCGCGAGATGAATGGGCCCCACCACCGCCTTTGCGAGCGCGCGCTGCGCCACCACGCCGATCACGAGCGCGAAGAGCGCCACGCCCGCCATGCCGCCCACAAGCTTGCGCAGGCGCGCATCCGCCGCTTCGTAGCGGGCTTTTTCGCGCGCCACCTGGAAGTCTTCGAGCGCGCCGATGGCCTGCTGGTAGGACGCGAAAAGCGCGGGCGGCATCTCGCGCTGGGTCTGGAGAAAATTGAACGTGTCGTCCTGATCGAGCTGCGCGAGCGCCTTCGTGACCACCTGATCGAGCAGCGCCTGGCGGTGTTGCTGCAGCGTGGCGACGAGCGCCTGTTCCGCCGCGTCGGCCGCATGCAGGCGCGTGTAGGCGTCGAGTTCCGCATTGCTTTGCGCGAGCAGTTCATGCAGCCGCGCAATCGCCTCTTTCGCCGGTTGCCCCGCGCTCAGCATCTGCCCCACGTCGCCCAGCGCGCCGCGCAGCACGAGCATGCGTTCGGAACTGGTTTTCAGATGCAGCAGCGCAGCCGTATCGTCGCGATACATGGCTTCGAGCGAGGCGTTGCCCGCATAGAGCCCGGCGATGCAGGCGCCGACCACGAGCATGAGCAGGACGGTATAGCCGCCGATGGTCGCGGCCAGCCCGCCGCGGATGGTGAGTTGTTTTCGCATGACGTGCCCTGAAGCGCCGGCCGGCGCATGCCGGCTGGGCGCGGGATACCCCGGTTCGGATGAACGAGCTGCGTGTGGCGCCCGGTAATCGAACGAAGAATCGAACACGTGTCGAACGATTGATCGCGGGGCCCAATCGGGATGACGTCAGAACACGTCAGGAAATTTTGCGCGCATCCGACATGGATATGACGAATTGCGCCAGCGGCGCACGGGCTGGGCTCAGTCAGATGCGTCGGCGAGATGCGTTGGCGCCCTGCCCAACCTTCATTGACCGCCGGTCAGCGCCCTGGCATACAGCGACGAATCGGCGAAGCCTTCCGCAGCCAGCACGCGGCCCACGAGAATCAGCGCCGTGCGTTCGATGTCGGTCTGCCCGACTTTCCCCGCGATGTCGGCGAGCGTGCCCGTCACGCGTTCCTCGTCCGGCCAGCTCGCGCGGTAGATCACCGCGACGGGGCAGTCCGCGCCGTAGTGGGGCAGCAGTTCGTCGACGATGCGCGCCATGTGACGCACGCCCAGATGAATCGCCAGGGTGGACCGATGACGCGCGAGGTCGCCTAGCTGCTCGCCCTCGGGCATCGCGGTCTTCGTTGCATAGCGCGTGAGAATCAGCGTCTGCGAGATGCCGGGTAACGTGAGTTCGCAGCCGAGCGCCGCCGCGCACGCCGCCGTCGCCGTCACGCCCGGCACGATTTCGTAGGGAATGCCGAGCGCGCGGATGCGGCGAACCTGCTCGCCGATCGCGCCATAGAGCGACGGGTCGCCCGAATGCACGCGCGCCACGTGCTGCCCGTTTCGATGCGCCTCAGCGAGCAGCGCGACGATCGTATCGAGGTCGAGATCCGCCGTATTGACCACGCGTTCAGCCGTGTTGCCCGCGAGCACGGCGGGCGGCACGAGCGACCCCGCATACAGGATCACGGGACAACTGCGCACGAGCCGCTGCCCCTTGACCGTGATGAGTTCGGGGTCGCCTGGCCCCGCACCGATGAAGTACACCGTCATTCGTTCGCTCCGTGATGATTCGTCGGATTACCACCGGTGCGCGGCGCGCCACGCGCGGATGGCGTCGAGCAGCGCTGCTGCGTCGTCGAACGCGCGGTCCGCTTCGGGCAGCGTGGGACGCTGCAGCAGGATCACCGGCAAGCCGCGTTCGCGCGCCACGTCGAGCTTCGCTTCGGTCGCGACGCCACCGCTGTTCTTGCTGACCACGACGTCGGTACCGCACTCGTCGAACAACGCACGTTCGCCTTCCAACGTGAACGGACCGCGCGCGCCGATCACGCGGCAACGCGCGTTGCCGGCATGCGCGTCGAGGCAGCGCACGGTCCAGTATTGATGCGCGGGAATTTCGTCGAGACGCGCGAGCGGCTCGCGCCCCGAGGTGAAGAGAGGCCGCGCGAACGGCGCGAGCGCCGCCATCAGTTCGGACCAGTTGCGCACAAAACGCCAGTCGTCGTGCGGCCCCGGCTGCCATGCGGAACGCCGCAGCGCCCAGCACGGCACGCGAGCCGTGCGGCACGCCGCGACCGCATGCCCGCTGATGTTCGCCGCATACGGATGCGTCGCATCGACCACGAGGTCCATGCGCTGCTCGCGCAGATACCGCGCGAGCCCGTCGCTGCCGCCGAAGCCGCCCACGCGCACCTGGCATGCCAGATCGCCGGGCACCTTGCCGAGTCCCACGAGGCTATAGACGTCGTCGCGCGCCAGACCTCGCGCGATCCTGAGCGCATCGCCCGTTCCGCCGAGCAGTAACAGGCGCTTCATCGTGCTTCGCCGACGAAGCGGCCCTCGCGGTTGATGGCGAACATTTCCACGGCGACTTCGGGCGGCACGATGCCGCGCGCCACCTCGAGCGCCTCGCGGCACACGATGTCCCCCAGCGCGATGCCCTCTGCCTGCGCAAGCGCGAGCGCCTGCTGGCTCGTGTTGGCCGCGCGCATCGCGGCCTGCAGTTCGTCGCTCGCGCCGTGTTCGGCGGCCCATTGCGCGAGCAGCGGCAAATCGATGCTCGACTGCCGGCTGTGCAGATCGAGGTGCCCGGCGGCGAGCTTGCTCAACTTGCCGAATCCACCGCACAGGCTGAGCCGGGCGACGGGCGCGCGACGCAGATGCTTGAGCACGGCGCCCGCGAAGTCGCCCATTTCGATCAGCGCCATGTCGGGCAGGCCGTAGCGGCGACGCATGGCGTCTTCGCTCGCGTTGCCCGTGCAGGCGGCGATATGCGTGATGCCGTTGGCGCGCGCCACGTCGATGCCTTGATGGATCGACGCGATGTAGGCCGAGCACGAGAACGGCCGCACGATGCCCGTGGTGCCGAGAATCGAGAGCCCGCCCACGATGCCGAGCCGCGGGTTCATGGTCTTGAGCGCGAGAGCCTCGCCGCCTTCCACGCCGATCGCCACCTCGAAGCCGCCCGTGTACGCATACTGCGCCGCGAGTTGCGCGAGGTGGTCGCGCATCATCTGGCGCGGCACGGGATTGATCGCAGGTTCGCCGACGGGCACGACGAGCCCGGCGCGCGTCACGGTGCCCACGCCGGGCGCCGCGTGAAAGCGCACGCCGGGTTCCGTGCTCAATCGCACGCGCGCGAAGACCACCGCGCCGTGCGTGACGTCGGGGTCGTCGCCGGCATCTTTCACGGTGCCGGCTTCGGCACCCTCGGCGCCATCATGACCGTTCACGAAGCGGCAGTACTTGAGCTTCATCGCAACGTGCTGCCCCTTCGGCAAGACGATTTCAGCCACATCACCTGTCTCGCCGCCCAGCAGCAGACGCGCCGCCGCGAGCGACGTTGCCGTCGCACAGCTTCCCGTGGTGTAGCCGCTGCGCAGTGGCCGCGGCGTTTCAGACGTTTCGTCGCGCATCATCGTTGCTCGCCGTTGCGAGCGGTCGCGCCGCCATCATGGGGTAAAGGGGGTAAAGGCTTCGTGACTTCGTAGAGCGTGACCGGCAGCGCCGGCCGCCATGTGTCGAAGCTGCCCAGCGGCAGCGCCTCGTTGAGTGCGATGCGCGTGAGCGTGCCGCCGCAACGGTCGCGCCATGCCACGAGCGCAGCATCGCCCTGCAACGTCACCGCGTTGGCCACGAGCCGGCCGCCTTCGCGCAGGTTCGACCAGCACGCCTCCAGCACGCCGGGCACGGTCACGCCGCCGCCGATGAACACGGCATCGGGTGCCGGCAAGCCAGCCAGCGCATCGGGCGCACGGCCCGCCACCAGCACGAGCCCGGGCACGCCGAGCGCGTCGCGATTGTGCTCGATGAAACGCTGGCGCCCCGCATCGGCTTCGATAGCAAGGGCGCGACATGCGGGATGCGCGCGCATCCATTCGATACCGATCGAGCCGCTGCCCGCGCCCACGTCCCAGAGCAGTTCGCCGGGACGCGGCGCGAGACGCGCGAGTGTGATGGCGCGTACGTCGCGCCTGGTGAGTTGGCCGTCGTTGAGAAAAGCGTCGTCGGGAAGACCGCAGGTGAGCGGCAACGAACGCGCGTGGGTGGCCTCGCACGCGAGGGCTACGACGTTGAGCGCGGCCACGTCCTTTGCTTCGTCGGTCTGCCAGGCGGTTGCGCGCGTGTCGATGCGCCGTTCGCGATCGCCGCCCAGATGCTCGAACACGTGCATGCGCGTGGCACCGAACCCGCGCTCGCACAGCAGCGCCGCGATGGCGGCCGGCGAGCCGCCGTCGCGGCTCAGCACGAAGATGCGCGCGCCGTCGTGAAGATGCGCATTCAGTGCCGCAAGCGGGCGGCCCACCAGCGACACCACCGCCACTTCCTGCAACGCCCACCCGAGCCGCGCCGCCGCGAGCGAGAGCGACGACGGCGCCGGCAGCACGCGCCATTCGTCGGCGGGCAATGCCCGCGCGAGCGTAGCGCCTACGCCGTACAGCATGGGATCGCCGCTCGCGAGCACGCACACCGGCTTGCCGCGACGCGCGAGCACCGGTGCAATGTCAAACGGCGAGGGCCAGGGCTCGCGTTGCGCCCCAATGCGCGCGGGCAGCATGGCGAGGTGCCGCTCGCCACCCACCACCACATCTGCTTCGAGCAACGCGCGCCGCGCGGCTCGGCCGAGCCCGGCAAACCCGTCTTCCCCTACCCCCACCACCGTCAGCCAGGCCGGCATCGCATCGTTTCCTTTGAGCTTGATCAGTGCCGCCTCGCCTTCGCTTGTTCGGGCTTCCATGCGGCCTCGCCACGGGGTCGTGCCCGTCGCAAAAAAGAGGATAATACCGCCTCGCCGGTGCCCTACGGGGCTGAAAAGGGAACACAGCAAAGCTGTGGCTGCCCCCGCAACTGTGAGCAGAAAGTCCGCGCCGCCACGCGCCACTGGACGATCGGGCAAGCCAGCCGATCCACCGGGAAGGCCGGCACGGACGCCGGGTCGCACATGGTGTTCAGCGCGTTTTTTCGTGCGTCGTCCATGAGGCAACCCGGCAAGCTGCGAGCCAGGAGACCTGCCGGCAAGAACGTTCGTGCAAGCCAACACCGGGCGGGGTGCACCGGTGCAGCGTGCTCTCCTCGCCACGCAGGGAGCGCACCTGGCCGCAGCGCGACGCCTGATTCTTCGTTGAGCCTTCTCACCGATTTCACTGAACGAGCGCTGCGCATTGAGCCACGATTTCTCTCTTTCGCTTCGGCCTTCCGCCTGTCCCGCGCTTACGCGCATCGTGAACGCACGCGACGGCGGGTTGTGCCGCATCAAGCTGCCCGGCGGCGAACTGCTCGCCGCGCAGGCCGTCGCGATTGCCGAGGCGGCCAGCGAACACGCGTCCGGCGTGATCGAACTGACGAACCGGTCCAACGTGCAACTACGCGGCGTGCGGGCGGGTCACGAGGCCGCGTTGATCGCGCGACTGCTCGCGGCGGGGCTCGGGCCGCGGCAACTGCCGGGCGCGTCGCCCTTTGCGTCTGACGCGTCATGCAACGCTCCGTCGTTGACCCCGCGCCTCGCTGCCGCCGACGACGTGCGCAACGTGATGGTGAGTCCCACCGCGGGCCGCGATGCCGGCGCGCTCATCGACACGCGTCCGCTCGCCGCGCAACTGCTCGCGCTGCTGGAAGGCGAGCCGCGTTTCGCGGCGCTCTCGCCGAAGTTCGCGTTGCTGCTCGACGGTGGCGAGCAGCTCGCGGCGCTCGATCATCCGCACGACATCTGGCTCTCGGCCATCGCGCCCGAGCAACATGCCGACGAAACGTGGTTCGCGTTCGGCCTCGCGGGCAAGCCTTCGTGCACGCAGCGCTGCGCACTGGCCGCCGTGCAGACGGCCAACGTGCCCGCGCTGGTTCGCGCACTGCTCACGCTCTTTCTCGACCTCGCCGGCCCCGACGACACGCGCATGCGCCACCTCGTCGCCACCCACGGCGAGGCCGCGCTGCTCGAACACCTGGCACGCCGTATCGATTTTCCGTTGCGCCGTGACGCCGCCGTCGACGCGTGGCGCCGCCAGCCGGCCGATGCATCGCTGCGATTCGGCGCGCATCGGCAACGCGATGGCGAACGCTGGTACGTGGGGGCCCAGCCGCCGCTCGGTCGGCTCGATGCGCCCGCGCTGCACGAACTCGCGCGGCTGGTCGAACAGGTCGCCGCAAAGCACGGCCACGCGACGCTGCGCGCCACGCCCTGGCAAGGCCTGCTGCTGCCCGACCTCGAAGCGGCCGCGCTAGCGCAGGTCGAACGTGGGCTGGATGCACTCGGACTGATTCAGGACGCGCGGCATCCGCTCGCAAGGCTCGTCGCGTGCGCCGGCTCACCGGGCTGCGTGAAGGCGCATGCCGACACGAAAGCCGATGCCCTCGTGCTCGCGCCGCACCTACCCGCGGACATGAACGTGGAAGTCCACCTGAGCGGCTGCGTGCGCTCGTGCGCCGCCGCGCACTGCGCGCCCTATACGCTGCTGGCGGTGGAACCGGGACGCTACGACGTCTATCGGCGCATCGAGCAGGCGGCCGCGCAAGCGCCTTCCGATGAAAACGAAGCTCTTGACCTGGCCTTGCGCCCCAAAAAATCGCGCCCCGAAAACCCGCGCTTCGAACACCCGCGCTTCGGCGAACGCCTCGCTGCCCACCTCACCCTCGACCAGGCTGCCCGCATCCTTCACGCGGCACGCCCGGGCGCCGGAGTTTCTTCCCATGCTTGATTACGTCCGCGACGGCCAGGCCATCTACCGCGAGTCTTTCGCGACGATACGCGCCGAGGCCGATCTCTCCCGCATCCCGCCCGACCTCGAAAAGCTCGCGGTGCGCGTGATCCACGCGTGCGGCATGGTCGATATCGTCGAAGCGCTCAGGTTTTCGCCGGGCGCCGCCACGGCGGGGCGCGAGGCACTCAAGCGCGGCGCCCCG
The DNA here is from genome assembly GCF_029536165.1 of Paraburkholderia sp. SUR17. Taxonomy (NCBI): domain Bacteria; kingdom Pseudomonadati; phylum Pseudomonadota; class Betaproteobacteria; order Burkholderiales; family Burkholderiaceae; genus Paraburkholderia; species Paraburkholderia sp. SUR17. The sequence continues at coordinate 1,089,122 of NZ_CP120509.1, read as the reverse complement.
ATTCTCTGCGACGCCCGCATGGTGGCCGAAGGCGTCACGCGCGCGCGGTTGCCCGCGGCGAACCCGGTGCTCTGCACGCTCGGCGACCCGGCCGTGCCGCAGTTGGCACGCGAGCTTGGCAACACGCGCTCGGCTGCGGCGCTCGAACTCTGGCGCCCTCATCTGGAAGGCAGCGTGGTCGCCATCGGCAATGCGCCCACGGCGCTCTTCCATCTGCTCGACATGCTCGACGCGGGCGCGCCGCGGCCCGCGCTGATTCTCGGCTTTCCGGTGGGGTTCGTGGGCGCCGCCGAATCGAAAGCAATGCTCGCCGCCGACAGCCGCGGCGTGCCCTACGTGATCGTGGCAGGCCGGCGCGGCGGCAGCGCGATGGCCGCGGCTGCCGTGAACGCGCTCGCCTCGGAGGCTGAATGACGACACAGAGGACGACAGAGCGCACGACACAGCGCGGACGACTCTACGGCATCGGCGTCGGCCCCGGCGACCCCGAGCTTCTCACGCTCAAGGCGCTGCGTTTGCTCAAGGCCGCGCCCGTGGTCGCGTATTTCGTCGCGAAGGGCAAGAAGGGCAACGCGTTCAGCATCGTCGAAGCGCACCTCGCCCACGAGCAGATCCAGTTGCCCCTCATCTACCCCGTAACGACCGAAACGCTTGCGCCACCGCTGTCGTACGAAGCCATCATCGCGGACTTCTACGACACGGCCGCCGCCGTGGTGAGCGCGCATCTGGATGCAGGCCGCGACGTGGCCGTGATCTGCGAAGGCGATCCGTTCTTCTACGGCTCGTACATGTACCTGCACGACCGCCTCGCGCCCCACTTCGACGTAGACGTGGTGCCCGGCGTCTGTTCGATGCTGGGCGGCGCGGCGGTGCTGGGCGCGCCGCTCGTCTATCGCAACCAGAGCCTTTCGGTGCTCTCCGGCGTGCTGCCCGAAGACGAACTGCGCCGCAGGCTCAAGGACGCCGATGCGGCCGTCGTCATGAAACTGGGCCGGAACTTCGAGAAGGTGCGGCGCGTGCTGGATGAACTGGGTCTCGCGAGCCGTGCGCTCTACGTGGAGCGCGCCACGATGGCGAACCAGCGCATCGTGCCGCTCGCGGAGGTGGACCCCATGGCGTCGCCGTATTTTTCGCTGCTCGTCGTGCCGGGGGAAAAATGGCAAGGGTAAGCGCACCGCCCGCGATCGTCGTGCTGGGGCCGGGGGCGCTCGACACCGCGCGACGCATTCAGGCGAGCTACGCGGGCGCGCAACTGCACGGGCTGCACGCGCGCGTGGATGCCGACGTGGCATTCACCGAACTCGGCGTCCATCTGCGCACGCTCTACGCGCAGGGCACGCCCATCGTGGCGCTGTGCGCGGCGGGCATCGTGATTCGCAGCCTCGCGCCCGCCCTGGCGAACAAGGGCAGCGAGCCGCCCGTGCTCGCCGTGGCCGAAGACGGCAGCGCCGTCGTGCCGCTGCTGGGCGGACTTGCGGGCGTCAACGTGATGGCGCGCGAGATCGCCGCGACGCTCGGCGTAGCGCCCGCCATCACGACGAGCGGCGAACTGCGCTTCGGCACCTGCCTGCTCAATCCACCCGAAGGCTACGCGCTCGCGAGCCTCGAACAAGGCAAGCGTTTCGTCTCCGATCTGCTGGCGGGCGAACATGCGCGCATAGAAGGCGAAGCGCCGTGGCTCGACGGCGTGCCGTTGCCGGTGGACGCATCCGCGCGGCTCACGATCCGCGTGACGGCCCAGGTACCGGACGAACGGCGCGATGAACTCGTGGTGCATCCGAAGAGTGTGGTGGCGGCGGTAGGGGGTTTGAACGCGACGGATGGCGCGCATACGGCCTGCAACGATGGCGCAACGAAGAACGGCGCGCACGACCTGACGGCGAAGAACAACACGAGCGGCGAAGAGAACGATCTGGACTCGACCGACCACTCAATCGCAGCACCAGGCCTCCACAGCCGCTCCGGTTCCGATGGCGAACCCGACTCGACCGGCACGCCAATCACCAAGGCCGCCTCCCTCGTGCACCGCGTTCACGAGGCGCTGCGAGCGCAAGGTCTTGCACCCCTTGCGCTCGCCGCATTGCTCGCGCCTGAAGAGCGCATGGACGACAACGCCCTCGAAGAAGCGGCGCGCTCATTGGGCGTGCCGCTGCGGTTTAGCGCCGCCGGTGACGCAACGGAGCAAGGCAGCGCGCCTCACGAGCGCGCCGGACACCTGCTCCGCACAGCGTTGCGCGTGCCTCACGAAATCCATACGCACCACAACGGCATTGCCCTTGCGGTCGCGTCGCGGCCCGTTGCGGCGGCTCTGCCGGGCGAGGCGCGCGGACGCGTGACGGTGGTGGGTCTGGGCCCCGGCAGCGCCGAACTGATGGTGCCGGCCGCACGCACGGCGCTCCATGAGGCCACCGACATCCTCGGCTACGCGACCTACGTGAACATGGCCGGCCCGTTCCGCGACGATCAGCGCGTGCATCCCACCGACAACCGCGAAGAGCTTCAGCGCGCGCGCCACGCCTTCGCGCTCGCGAGCGAGGGGCGGCGCGTCGCGATCGTCTCGTCCGGCGACCCCGGCGTATTCGCGATGGCAGCCGCCGTGCTCGAAGCGCTCGATACCGCCGACCACCCGCGCTGGCGCAAGGTGGCACTCGCCATCGTGCCGGGCGTTTCGGCGGCGATGGCCACCGCGGCACAGGCAGGCGCGCCGCTGGGCCACGACTTCTGCATGCTCTCGCTCTCGGACAACCTCAAGCCCTGGCGCATCATCGAGCAACGCCTGCGCCACGCCGCCGAGGCCGATCTGGTGATGGCGTTCTACAACCCGATTTCCCGCGCGCGGCCCTGGCAGCTCGACCGCGCGCTCGACATCGTGCGCGGCTACCGCGCGCCGCAGACGCGCGTGGTGCTGGGCCGCGACATCGGCCGGCCCGGCGCCACGCTCGTCACGACGACGCTGGGCGCCTTGCGCGCCGATCAGGTGGACATGCGCACGATGGTGATCGTCGGGTCGTCGACCACGCGCGGCGTGGCAGGCGGCCCCCACGGCGAGTGGATCTATACGCCGCGGTGGTATGAGGCGTAAGGGCGGGTTGGCGCGCCGGCTTTTTTCAGTCGTGACCGGTCTGCCGCGCCCTGCTCGCCGCTCACCTCATCCGGTCAGCGCTTGCGCCCGCACCCACTCCGCGTCCCACGCCTGCGCGAGCCGGCCGCAAACCTGAAGCGCCGGCACCTCGCGCTCGAAGTCCACGAACACGATGCGATCGGCCCAAGCCGGCTTCGCGGGACGTTCGCTGCTGCGGCCGTCGGTGAGAATCCAGAGCGCGCGGTGCTGTGCCGGTTGTCTGCGCGCGGCACGCTGAAGCACCTGGCCCGCTGTGCGCAGGCCGAGCGCGAAAGGCGTTCCGCCTCCGCCGCCCACGGGCGCGAGCCATCGTTCGTTCCACCAGCGCGGCACGCCCGGACCGAAGCGCACGTCAGCGCGCACACCGCCGAAAGAGACCAGCGCCACCTCGACGCGTGCCCGCGCCGCGGAATCGAAGCAGCGCACCAGCAGGCCCTTGGCGAGCGCGAGACGTTCGCCGCCCAGCATCGACGCCGAGCAGTCCAGCACGAAGCAATGCAACTCGCCGCGCTCCGCGGTTTGGCGCACGTAGCGCAGATGGTCCGCGCGCAGCGGCGCGTTGCGCTTGCGCGCGAAGGTGGCGGGCCACGCGATGCGCGTGCTGCTGCTGCCTGTGCCGATGCTCGTGCGAGGTCCGCCATCGCGCCGTGCGCTCACGCCCACTTCACCCGGCCATCGGAATCCGCTGCGCGAGTCAGCGGCGGCGCCTTTCCGATGGCTCAGCGTTTTTTTACGGACAGCGGGATCACGCCCTTCACGTTGGCGATGCCCGTGTGCTCGGGCGCAAGGTAGCCCCAGTCGCGCTCGCCGCCCGGGCTCGGCGTTCCGGCATCGGGTTGCGCCGCTGCCGCGTGCGGCGGCGATCCATGACGAACGTCACCGCTTTCTGTGGAACGGCCCTTCTCTTCGTGAGCCCCGGCAGCCGTGTCACCTCGCGGTGCAGACGACGAGCCAGGCGATGCAGCCCGCTCGTCTCGCTGCCCGCCCGCCTCCTCGCGTCGCCGATGCCGCAGCACCGCGGGCGCCACGCGGTCCACGTGTGCGGTCGTGATGGCCGTGGCGCGCTCCAGCGCGGCCAGCGCGCGGGCTGCACGCAACATGACGAGGTCGGCACGCAAGCCGTCCACGCCGGCTTCGATGCAACGCGCGCTCACGTCGGCGTGAATCGCGTCGTCGAAGGCGAGCGCGGGCAGCGCTTCACGGGCCTCGCGGATGCGTTGCGCCACGGTTTGCTGCTCGTCGGCATAGGCGCGGCAAAACGCATCGGGATCCGCGTCGAATGCGAGCCGCGTCTTCACGATCTGCTGCCGCGCGGTCGCATCGAAGCAGTTGTCGAGTTCGACCATGAGCCCGAAGCGGTCCAGCAGCTGCGGGCGCAGTTCGCCCTCTTCCGGGTTCATGGTGCCGATCAGCACGAAGCGCGCCGTGTGGCTATGCGACACGCCGTCGCGCTCCACCACGTTCACGCCGCTTGCGGCGGCGTCGAGCACGGCGTCCACGAGCGCGTCGTCGAGCAGGTTCACCTCGTCCACGTACAGCACGCCGTGATGCGCCTGCGCGAGCAAGCCTGGCGAAAACGTGACGCTGCCGCCGCGCAGCGCTTCGTTCAGGTCGAGCGAGCCCACGAGCCGCTCCTGGGTCGCGCCGAGCGGCAGCGTGACGAAGCGGCCCTCGGGCAGCAGTTCGGCCAGCGAGCGCGCCGCCGTCGATTTCGCCGTGCCGCGCGGCCCGCTCACCAGCACGCCGCCCACGCCGGGGTCCACGGCGGCGAGCAACAGCGCTTCGCGCAACGCGGTCTGGCCGACGAGGGCACTGAACGGATAGGACCGCGGCAACATGCCGGGCACGGATTCAGCGGATGCGTTCACGATGACCTCTCTTCAATGCGCTCGTCGATGGCGAGCAACTGGCTTTCGATCTGCGCGCGCCGTTCGCCGGGCGCCTGCCACAGGCCGCGGTCCATCGCCTCGATCAGCCGCTCGCACACCGAACGCAGCGCGTGCGGATTGTGCTGCTGCATGAAAGCGCGCGTGTCGGCGTCGTTGACGTAGGCGTCCGCCACCAGCGCGTATTGATGGTCCGAGACGACGCGCGCGGTCGCGTCGTAGCCGAACAGGTAGTCCACGGTCGCGGCGATTTCCGCGGCGCCCTTGTAGCCGTGGCGCTTCACGCCGTCCAGCCACTTCGGATTGACCACGCGCGAGCGGATCACGCGCGCCATCTCTTCGGCGAGCGGACGCACGCGCGGTGCGGCCGGGTTGCTGTGGTCGCCGTGATAAACCTGCGGCTGCTGTCCCGCGAAATGGCGCACGGCCGCCGTCATGCCGCCGTGGAACTGGTGGTAGTCGTTCGAATCGAGCACGTCGTGCTCGCGGTTGTCCTGGTTCTGGAGCACGACGTCGATGGTGGCAAGCCGCGTAGCGAACGCGCCGTGCGCGGCTTCGCCCGCGCCCGTTTGCGTGTAGGCGTAGCCACCCCAGGCGCGATAGGCCTCGGCAAGGTCTTCGTCGGTCTGCCACTGGCGCGCGTCGATCATCTGCTGCAAGCCCGCGCCGTAGGCGCCGGGCCGCGCGCTGAACACGCGCCAGCCGGCCCGCTGGCGGGCTTCCTGCGCGTCGAGCCCGCGTGCAATCCACGCGTCGCGCTCGCGCAGCACGCGCGCGCGGATGGGGTTGACGTCCTCGGGCTCGTCGTCGAGATCCGCCACGGCCTGCACGGCGGCGTCGAATAGATGCATCACGTTCGGAAACGCGTCGCGAAAGAAGCCCGACACGCGCAGCGTGACGTCGATACGTGGACGCTCCAGCGCGCCCGCCGGCAAAATCTCGAAGTCCGTCACGCGATGGCTGCCCGCCGCCCACTTCGGCCGCACGCCGATGAGCGCCAGCGCCTGGGCGATGTCGTCGCCGCCCGTGCGCATGGTCGCCGTGCCCCAGACCGAGAGACCGATGGCGCGCGGATAGTCGCCGTGCTCCTGAAGATGCCGCTCCACCAACTGGCGCGCCGACTTCACGCCGAGCGCCCACGCGGCCTGAGTGGGAATGGCGCGCGTATCCACCGAATAAAAGTTGCGGCCCGTGGGCAGGACGTCGGGGCGGCCGCGTGACGGCGAGCCGCTGGGGCCCGGCGGCACGAAGCGGCCTTCCAGACCGCGCGTGAGCTGGCGCAATTCTTCGCTGCCGCAGGCGTCGAGACGCGGCAGCACGTCGTCGCGCAGACGGTGCAGCACCTGGGTCGCGAGCGGCAAGGCGGTTGCTGCTTGCGCGGCATCGAGCAAACCGGCAAGGCGGGATGGCCCCGCATCCGCGCGAGCCGCTTCTGCCGCTTCCGCCGCTTCTGCCGCTTCTGCCTCTTCTTCCGCATCAATCCCTTCAGCCGCATCGCCCGCCGTCGCTTCGCAGACGCCTTCGAGCAACACCTCCGCCAGTTGCTCCAGCCGCTCGCGGGTGTCGCCGTTGTGGCGCCACGGCGCATCGCTCACGGCTTCGAGCCACGCGGGCCGCGGGCCGGTCCACGGCGTGGACCATTCCGCCGTCAGCGGATCGAAGCACTCAGCGATGCCGAGATCTTTCGCGAGCGCATCGATCAAGCCCACGTTCGCGCCCTGGCCGTCGCCGGCAGGAAAGCGTGCGAGCGCGAGCAGCGTGTCGCGTCGCTCGCGCCCTTGGGGCGAATGGCCGAACACGTGCAGGCCGTCGCGAATCTGCGCTTCCTTCAGCTCACAGAGCCATGCGTCCACGCGCACGAGCAGCGCGTCTTCCTCGTCCGCCCCGCGCGGTTTTGCGACGCTCAGTTCCTCGTGCAGCCTGTGCTTCACGATGGTCTCGAGAATGCTTGCGCGCAGCAGCTTCGCGCGCCGCGCGTCGACCATCAGTGCCTCGTAGTATTCGTCGACCTGGCGTTCGAGGTCCTGCATCGGCCCGTAGTTTTCGGCGCGCGTGAGCGGCGGCATCAGATGATCGACGATCACCGCATGCGCGCGCCGTTTCGCCTGGCTGCCCTCGCCGGGGTCGTTGACGATGAACGGATAGAGATGCGGCGTGGGCCCCAGCGTGAGGTCGGGCCAGCACTGCTCGCTCAACGCCACGCTCTTGCCGGGCAGCCATTCGAGGCTGCCGTGCTTGCCCACGTGGACGATCGCGTCCACGCCGAACGTGTGGCGCAGCCAGAAGTAGAACGCGAGATACGCGTGCGGCGGCACGAGGTCGGCGTCGTGATAGCTCGCGTAGTCCGCGGCCTCGCGCGAGCGCGAGGGCTGAATGCCCACGAACACGTGGCCGCAGCGCCATCCCGCGATCATGAAACGGCCGCGGCGCACCGTGGGGTCCTGCTCGGGCGCCCCCCATCGTGCGTTCAGCGCGTTGCGCACCTCGGCGGGCAGTGCGTTGAAGTGCGCGAGGTAGTCGTCGAGCGCAAGGCTCTGCAAGGCGGGACGCAGGTCGCGCACGGTGGGGTCGTTGGTCACGCCTTCGGTCAGGCGGTCCATCAACACGGCGCCGTTTGCGGGCACTTCGGCCACGCGATAGCCTTCGGCAAGCAACGTTTGCAGAATGCCCACCACCGACGCCGGCGTATCGAGCCCCACGCCGTTGCCGATGCGCCCTTCGCTCATCGGATAGTTGGCGAGCACGAGCGCCACGCGCTTGTCGCCGTTCGGCAAGCTGCGCAGCCTGCACCAACGCCGGCTCAACTCGCCCACGAACGCCACGCGTTCCGCGTCGGGCTGATAGCGCACCACGTCCACTTCGGTATGCGGGCAGCGCCACGCGAAACCCTTGAAGCTCACGGCACGCGTGACGATGCGCCCGTCCACCTCGGGCAGCGCGACGTGCATGGCGATATCGCGCGAATGCAGGCCCTGGTTGTCTTTGAGCCAGTCGTCGCGATTGCCCGAACTCAGAATCACCTGGAACACAGGCGCGTCGCCCGTGAGCGCGAGCGATGCAGGGGCAGCGGGATCATCCAGCGACGACGCCGCGAACGCCGTCGTATTGAGCACAAGCGCGACGCCATGGTCGGCACACAACTGCGCGACGACGTCGCGGCTCATCGCATCTTTCAGCGACGTCACGGCGATGGGCAACGGGTTCATGCCGCGCGCTTCGAGCGCTTCGATCAGCGCATCGAACACGGCCGTGTTGGCAGCCTGCACGTGCGCCCGATAGAAGAGCAGCGCGACCACCGGCGCGCCTTCGCGCCAGCGGGCCTGCCAGTCTGCGACCGTCGGCACGGTTGCCGCCGTGCGGGCCTCATTCGCGGGATTCGCCGGGTAGTACAGCATCGCAGCGGGCAGCGGCACGGGCGGCGCGGGCTCGCGGCCCCAGCCCAGCGCGTGCCAGGCGATAGCGCGCAGGAAGCCTTCGGCATTCGCGAGGCCGCCTTCGCGCAGATAGCGCCACAGTTGCCGGCACAGCGCGGCATCGGCGGTGCTTCTCGCAATGAGATTCGGGTCTTCCTGCAAGTCGCCCGAAAACATCGCGAGCGTCTGGCCCTTGCGCTGCGCGAGTTCCACCACGCGCTCGATGCCGTAAGGCCAATACGCTTCGCCGCCCAGATGGTCCACCACGACCACGCGCGCGTGCTGCAACACGTCGTCGATATAGAAATCCACCGACGCGGGCTGGCGCAGGAACGCGACATTCGCAAGCCGCAGGCTCGGAAAACCCGGCTCCATGTGCTCGATCACGCTCGCGAGCAGCGAGAGCGTGGTGTCGGCCGAACTGAGCACGACGATGTCGGCCGGACGCTGATCGATGCGGATCACGCCCGCCGTGTCGTCGACAAAACCGCCGGGTACGGTGCGCAGCAGATGCATGGCGGTCTAGCGTCCCGTGGCTTCGGCGGTGGTGGAGGCCAGCGCCGCGTCGAACGCTGCTTGCAGCACGGCCTGATCGAGGTCTTCGCCAATCAGGACGAAGCGGCTCGTGCGCGCCTGGTGGCCCATTTCGTCATGCATTTCATCCTCACGCCAGCGGCGGTCGAAGTAGCTGTCGAAGCGCCGGCCCACGCCTTGAATGACGAGCCGCATCGGCGCGCCGGGCAGCGCGGCGAAGCCCTTCGCGCGGTAGATGGTGTGACGTTCCACGAGCGCGCCCAGCGCCGCAATGGCCGCCTCGCGCGTGGCCGGCGCACCCGTGACGACGACCGAATCGAAGTCGTCGTGATGGTGATGGTCGGGATCGTTCGACGAGCCGTGATGGTCGGGACGTTGATCGATGGTGGCTTCGGACGCCGCCGCGAGCCCGAGCAACGCGGGCAGCGCAAGCTGACCGCCCTGCGCGCGCAGAATCTTCACGTGCGGCGGCAGTTCTTCGCGAATCAGCGCCTCCACGGCGGCCTGCTCCGCTTCGCCGATGAGGTCCGTCTTGTTGAGCACGACGAGGTCCGCGGCGCTCAATTGATCTTCGAACAGTTCGTGCAGCGGCGACTCGTGATCGAGATTCGGATCGGCGCGGCGCTGCGCGTCCACGGCGTTCGGGTCCGCGGCGAACTGGCCGCTCGCGGCGGCGGGTCCGTCCACCATCGTCACGACGGCGTCCACGGTGAAGCTGTTGCGAATCGAAGGCCAGTTGAAGGCCTGCACGAGCGGCTTGGGCAGCGCGAGCCCCGACGTTTCGATCAGCACGTGGTCGATCTGCGCGCGCCGCTCCACGAGCGCTTCCATCACGGGAAAAAATTCTTCCTGCACCGTGCAGCACAGGCAGCCGTTCGCGAGTTCGTAGAGCTGGCCTTCGCTCCCGTTGCCGCCTTCGTTGTCGCCTTCATCGCAGCCGATGCCGCAGCCCTTCAGTATTTCGCCGTCGATGCCGAGTTCGCCGAACTCGTTGACGATGACGGCGACGCGCAGGCCGTTGGCCTCGCGAAGAATGTGACGCAGCAGCGTGGTTTTGCCGCTGCCGAGAAAGCCGGTGACGATGGTCACGGGAATCTTGCGCATGAGTTCTGACATGCGGGGCCTCGATGGTTCAGGTAGTGGCCGTGCCACGCCGCACGATGCGCGCCTCACGCGTCGCATGGAAGATGCATGAAGCAACCTGACTTGCCGAAGCAAAAGAAGCCACGCTGGAAAGCAGTCAGGCGCCCTGGCGGGTCGAGCCGATTGAGCAACGGCCGGCATGCGCATAACGATGCCGACCCAGCGGAACGCCGCTCACCCGCAGCGCCCACTCTTCGCTCTGGCCGGTATCCGGGCTGGCGAAAGCGCCGCTTCACCTTCCCACGCGAGTGATGTTGTTTCTCGCGCAGTGGTTGTCTGCATGCGCGGCCTTGCGCGCATACATCGAAGCCGGCTCCGCATCGCATGTCGCGATGCTTTCGCTTACCGTTGCGGGGGCAGCACAGTTTGGTTCGGACCGTGCGTCAATAGACGGCGAACCGCTGTTTCCCGTTTAACTGCGCGCGCAAGGAACGCGCGCGGGAGCACCAGATCGCCACGGAGTGTAGGTGCCACGGCAGGCCGCGTCAAGGAAGCCCGGCGGCTGCAAAGGCCCTGGGGGAGAGGCCTGGGTGAGGGGCTTGGGTCAGCGGCCTGTGCGAGGGGCCTGTGCTATCGTATGCGCCCGCCTGCGGATGGGCGCGGGCCTATCCAACCCAGTCGATTCAACCCAGCATGAGCCGCACCGCAATGCCGGATTCGTTGACCGCCGCGAACGCGCAAACCGCACAGCCGGTTCGCGACGCCGATGCCACGCATGCCACCCAAGCCACCGATGCCGCCAACCGCGCGGCCACCCACCGCTCGGGCCGCTCGCTCGTGCTCGGCATCGGCTGCCGGCGAGGCGTGTCGATCGCTCAGATCGAAGCCGCGGTGCAAGCGGCGCTGCGCGATGTGGCAGACGATGATGACGCTGCACACCGCGCTTCAACGCATATCGCTGAACACGTCGCCTGCCTCGCCACCCTCGACTCGAAAGCGCACGAGGCCGCCTTGCTTGCGTTCTGCCATCGTCACGCATTGCCGCTGAAGGTTTTTTCCGCAGACGAAATCGCCGCCTGCCTGCGTGAGCACCCTGACCTCGCCCGTTCGCCCGCCGCGCTCGACCATGTCGGCGTAGCAGCCGTGTGCGAGCCGTGCGCGCTGCTCGCGGCGCGAGGCGGCCGGCTCGTTGCAGCGAAACGCGCCTGCGACGGCGTGACAGTCGCCATTGCCGACGCGCACGCATCCCGTCACAGCCCTAATCAGCCACCCATGAGGACACCATGAAGACCGATCCCGACGCGCATCAGCGCATGACGCAACGGCGCCGCGAAGGACACGAGAAGAAGCAGGCGGCGGCCACCGTCGAAAAGGGCCTGCTGATCGTGCACACCGGCAACGGCAAGGGCAAGAGCACCGCCGCCTTCGGCATGGGCGTGCGCATGCTGGGGCACGGCCAGCGCCTTGGCGTCGTGCAGTTCATCAAGGGCGCGCTGCACACGTCCGAGCGCGACTTCCTCGGCACTCACCCGCAGTGCGATTTCGTGACCATGGGCGACGGCTACACCTGGAACACGCAGAACCGCGACGCCGACATCGCCACCGCGCGCAAGGGCTGGAACGAGGCCGTGCGCATGATCGAGAGCGGCGAATACTGCATGGTGATTCTCGACGAACTGAACACCGTGCTGAAGTACGAATACCTGCCGCTCGACGAAGTGCTCGGCGTGCTGCAAGCGCGCGACCCGAGCCTGCACGTCGTGGTGACGGGGCGCCATGCGCCGGATGCGCTCATCGACGCCGCCGATCTCGTCACCGAAATGCGGCTCGTCAAACACCCTTATCGCGAGCAGGGCGTGAAGGCCCAGCGCGGCGTGGAGTTCTGAGGTGCCGCATCTACCCGGTATGCCGCCGCGCTGCCCCGCGCTGTTCGTGAGCGCGCCGGCTTCGGGCCAGGGCAAGACCACGATCACGGCTGGCCTCGCGCGCCTGCACCGGCGCGCTGGCCGGCGCGTGCGCGTCTTCAAGACCGGCCCGGACTTTCTCGACCCGATGATTCTCGCGCGCGCGAGCGGCGCGCCCGTGCAGACGCTGGACCTCTGGATGGTGGGCGAAACGGCGTGCCGTCAACTGCTGGCCGAGGCGGCGCGCGAAACCGACCTGATCCTGATCGAAGGCGTGATGGGGCTCTTCGACGGCACGCCCTCCAGCGCCGACCTCGCCGCCACCTTCAACGTGCCCGTGGCCGCCGTGATTTCCGCGAAGGCGATGGCGCAGACCTTTGGCGCCATCGCCTTCGGCCTCGCACGCTTTCGGAAAGACGTGCCCTTTTACGGCGTGCTGGCGAACCACGTTGGCTCGGCACGTCATGCGCAGATGCTGGAAAGCGCGCTACCCAACGATCTTCGCTGGCTCGGCCACGTCGCGCCCGCCACGGAGATGGCCCTGCCCGACCGGCATCTGGGCCTGCATCAAGCCGATGAAATAGACGACCTCGAAGCACGCATCGAACGCGCCGCAGATGCGCTGGCCGATACCGCGCTGGCACAGTTGCCGCCCGCCATCGAATTCGCGGCCGAGCCGCGCGAGACGTTGCCGCCGCTGCTCGCCGGCCTGCAGATTGCCGTGGCACGCGATGCCGCGTTCTCGTTCATCTATCCCGCGAACCTCGCGCTGCTCGAAGCGCTGGGGGCGCACGTGAGCTTCGTTTCGCCGCTCGCGGACGAGCCCGTCCCTGCCAGCGCTCACGCGCTGTATCTGCCGGGCGGTTATCCCGAACTGCACGCCGCGACGCTGGCGGGCAATGTGCACAACGCGGCGCGCACCGCGGCATCCATTCGCGAGCACGCGGCAAAGAACAAGCCGATCGTCGCGGAATGCGGCGGCATGTTGTATCTGCTGGAAACGCTCACTGACGTGAACGGTGAATCGACGCCCATGCTCGGTCTGCTGCCTGGCCATGCCACGATGCAGGCGCGGCTCGCGGCGCTCGGCATGCAGGCGCTCGACACGACACACGGCACGCTCCACGGGCACACGTTCCACTACTCGCGCATGACGACGGCGCTTACGCCGCTGCGTTACACGCGCCATGCGCAAAGCGATGCGCAAGGCGAACCGGTGTGGCGGCATGGGTCGATCTTCGCGACCTATATGCACGGTTACTGGCCGTCGAATCCGGCGCTGGTCGCTGCGCTATTTCGCGGCGAGGCGGTCTGACGGCGGCCGCCGCCGCCGCCGCGATACGCCTCGGGCCCCACGCCCCACGCCTGATCAGGCGTCGAGCCCATCCACCTGGTCGCGCCCTTGACGGCCCGCGAACACGTCGTCCACGAAGCGTTGCCCCGCGGTGAAGCCGGCCATCAGCGCCGTGCTGGCACTGTCGAAGGGCCGATCGTTATCGTCGGACAAGTTCCACGCGGGAAACGCGCGGGACGACATTTCGTGCCGCACGCTCACGATGGCGAGATAGCCCGTTCGGACCAGCACCGTCCCACCGACAATGGCGTCCGGCAAGCTGTCCGCCTCGACGGTAATTTCATAGCCCCGATATTGATAGACGCGCTGCATTTCTTCCTCCCATGCAGCACAGTGTAGGTCGCCAGAAAGCGCGTGGCGAAAAGAATTGACGCGCCGGGACCATCGGCTTCAATCGCATGAGCAGGCGAATCTGCGGCGGATTATTCGCAGCGGATCGCTTTGTCGATATGCGCCTATATCAGACGTGAGTTCATTGGCGCCCAGGAGAAGCAAGGCTGGGCAATCGCAATGCGTAAATCGCGTGACAGCCGAACGTCGCCTGAATGACAATCGCTGCCGGAGTATCGGGCGCTATAACGCTATTACCTCCAACCGACAAAACGACGACAAAACGAATAAGCCGCGAAAATAGCGCGCAGTTCGTTCACGGTCACGGCAGGCCGAATCGCAGCACGGGTTGCCGATGTGATCGCTTGAAGCCCACCCCATCCGCCACGTCGCGTCGACGCCCGCAAATAGAGGCAGACAAATGACGTCTTTCTCTCCCCACTGCCCCGGCGCATTTAACGCCTTCGTTAAAGCGTTTAACCGAATTGTCATATAAGAGGCCCATCCCATATTCTGAGCAGATTCGACGCCATTTCAGTCATCCGCCATTACACTTTTACGCCTTCTAGCCCTCGTCTTATTCAATGTTTCTCGCGCCTTTCTCGAATCTTTCATAAAGCGACCGTATCTTGCTCGCTTTCTTGACAACGATCCGGGAATCACACCATGCCCGTGCACCGCACGCCACGCTTCGTTTCGCCTCACGCTTTCGCCATGGCCGTCGCCGTCTCGTTCCTCGTCGCTGCCTGCGGCGGCGGCGGGGTGAGCGACAACGCGCCGCCCGCCACCGTCGCGAAAGTGCCCTCGCCGCCGGCCGACCCGGGCTTCGTCGACAGCGCGCCGGTGCAGGCCAACGTGCTCGCCTTCGTCGACAACGCGGCCACGAACCAGCGCGGCGACGCGCGTTACGCCACGATGAGCACGAACGCCGGCGTGCGCGTGCTGAACGGCTTTCGCTCGCTCTGGCAACCGCTCACGGACCTCGTGGACGCCGGCGTGAACGCGCCCGCTGTCGGCAGCTTCCCCGCCATCACCGCGTCGACGTGGACCGGCCTGCCGAACGACGGCACGCCGAACGGCACCGCGCTCAACCCCACGGTGCTCAACGCAAACATCCAGTACGTGGTGGGCGCCACCACGCAGCGCACCGCGGCCCAGGCTTCAGCCGCCTACTTCGACGACCGCCGCGGCAAAGGCTACAGCGTCACGGACGGCATGGGACCGCTCACCACCGCGTGGCGCACCGCGGCGCAGCAGACCACGAGCATCACCACGATTCCCGCCGACGCCACCACGACGCTCTACAACGACAGCGGCAACAACACGGGCGTGGGCGGCAGCGCGAACGCGCAGTTCGGCGCCGTGGTGGACCTCGTCAACGCAATGGGCACGAACGGCTCCACGGAACCCGCAAAGCGTTTCTACAAGTACGAGCGGCCGTACCGCTGGAGTTCGAGCGTCGTCGTCGCGCCCACGCTCGTGCCGGCCGAAAGCACCACGCCCGCAACGGACGGCGGCTTCCCGAGCGGCCACGCGGCGGAAGCCTTGCGCGATGCGCTCGCCATGGCCTACGTGGTGCCCGAGCGCTACCAGGAAATGCTGAGCCGCGGGCTCGAACTGGGCGAGAACCGCATCTTCGCGGGCATGCACTCGCCGCTCGACGTGATGGGCGGCCGCATACTCGCCGAAGCCGTGGTCGCGGCGAACCTCGCTGATCCGACCAACGCCACGCTCAAGCAGACCGCCGTCTCGCTCGCGCATGCCACGCTCTACGCCGCCACCGGCACGACGGCGGCTACCTTCCCAGCGTTCGCGGAGTCGGGCACGACGGCGACAGACCGCTTCGCCGACTACGCCACCAACAAGGCCAACTATCTGCGTCGCCTGACCTACGGCTTCACGCCCATCGCCGCGACCACTGCGGCGCCCGTCGTGCCGAAGGGCGCCGAGGTGCTGCTGGAAACGCGCCTGCCCTACCTCAGCGCGGACCAGCGCCGCGTCGTGCTGAAAACGACCGAACTCGCCTCGGGCTACCCGCTGCTCGACGACGCCGAAGGCTGGGGCCGCCTCAACCTGTTCGCGGCGGCGGACGGATACGGCCAGTTCTCCGGCAACGTGAGCGTGACGATGGACGCCACCCAGGGCGGCTTCAACGCCGCCGACACATGGCGCAACAACATCGGCGGCAGCGGCAAGCTGACCTTCGCGGGCACGGGCGCGCTCACGCTGGCGGGCACGAACAGCTATAGCGGCGGCACCGAGGTCCAGGGCGGCACGCTCGTAGCCGCCTCGCCGCAGGCCTTCGGTGCCGGCGACGTCTACGCGAGCGGCGGCACGGTGGTCGTCCGCACGGGCGCACGCATGAGCATCAACGGTCAGTACACGCAGTTGAAGAACGCCACGCTCGAACTGGATCGCGGCGCGGGCGACACGGGCCGGCTCGCGGTGGCCGGGCTCACCACCTTTGTGGGCGGCACGTTGCACGTGAAGTTCGCGGCGGGCGCCGCGCCGAAGGTGGGCGACATCGTGCCGCTGATCGACAGCGCGCAGTTGCAGGGGCGCTTCGATTCGGTCGTGGTGGACGGCTTCAAGGTGACGCCGCTCTACAACTCGGGCGGCGTCGAAGTGCGCATCGACGGTTGAGGCCGAGCTTCGTCATGGGAACGGCGGCGAAGAAAAGGGTGGATGCAAGCGCGGCAAGGTCGCTGCCGCGTTTTGCTCGCGCCCACTCGCCGTCGCGACTGTTGCCTTCCGGCACCGGCGCGGCTCACGACATGAACATCCCGCCATCCACGTTGATGGTTTGTCCGGTGATATAGGCTGCGTCGCCGGAGGCGAGGAATGCCACGAGGCCCGCCACGTCCTCGCCGCTGCCCGCGCGTTTCATGGGAATGCCCTTCACCCATTCCGCCATGAGTTCGCCGGGCTGGTAGTCGCCCAGCAACTTGCCCCAGGCTTCGTCGTTGTAGGCCCACATCTCGGTCGTGATGATGCCGGGGCAGAACGCATTGACGGTGATGCCCGTGGGCGCCAGTTCTCTTGCGAGGCTCTGCGTGAGCCCCACCACGCCGAACTTGCTCGCCGCGTAGTGCGGCGTATAGATGAAGCCCTGGCGCGCCTGGCCCGAAGCGGTGTTGATGAGACGGCCCGGCTTTCCCGCTGCGAGCATGCGTGCCCCTGCCTCCTGGCAGCACAGGAACACGCCCTTGGTGTTGACGGCGAGAATCTTGTCCCACTCTTCTTCCGTGAGGTCCTGCAGTTTCGCGATCGTGATGACGCCCGCGTTCTGCACCGACACGTCCACCTCGCCCAGCTTCGCCGCCACTTCGTCGTAAAGCGCCTTCACCTCGGCTTTGTCCGTCACATCGGCTTCTACCGCGATGGCGTTGAAGCCCGACTCGCGCAGTTGCGCGGCGGCGTCGAACACGCGTTTCTCGTTCGCGCACAGGCACACCTTCGCGCCCTCGCGCGCAAAGCGCTCCGCAATGCCGAGGCCGATGCCGCGGCTGCCGCCCGTCACCACGACTACCTTGTTCGCGAAACGTCTGATTGCGTCGTTCATGTGGGTTTGTCCTTGCTGGTTAGTGGCCATGCCGCGGGTGCCGATGCCCTCACTCGAGCCGCGCGATCCAGCGCAGCCATTGCGCGTGATGCTTCGCCGCCTGCTCGCGGCCGCTGCCGGGCACGACGCGTCGCAGCACCTTGCGCTGCGCGCGGTTCGCGCCCAGCTCGCTCGTCAGGCCTAACTGCAGCAGGCCGAGCGCCGCGGCGCCCGCCGCCGAAATTTCCGTCAGTTCGAGCGTGCTCACCGGGCGGTCCAGCGTGTCCGCCAGAAACTGCATGAGAAACGGACGCTGCACGAGCCCGCCGTCCAGAAACAGTTCCACGAGCGGCAGTTGCGCCGCGCGTTCCATCACGGTGATCACGTCCTTGATCTGATAGACGATGGACTCGTACGCGGCGCGCACCACGTGCTGCCACGACGTCGAGAAGTCGAGCCCGACGATCTGCGCGCCGCCCGGGTACTTCCAGTGCGGGCAGCCGATGCCGGAGAACGCCGGGATGAAATAGACGCCGCCGTTATCGACTTCGCTGAAGGCCTGCTCGGCGGCAGCGAAGTCGTCGAAGAGGCGCAGTTTGTCCTTGAGCCAGCCGGGCGTGGAACCCGCGCTGATCACGATGCCTTCGAGCGCATAGTCCACGCGTCCGCGCGCGCCGAAGCAGAGCGTGGAGACGAGGCCGTCGACAGGCGCCTGCGGCCGCGGCCCCACGTTCATCATGATCGACGAGCCGGTGCCCATCGTGGCCTTGGCAAGGCCCGGCGAGAGGCAGCCTTCGCCCACGGCGGCGGCATGCGAGTCGCCGATCATCGCCACGATAGGGATGGGCTTCGGCAGCAAGCCGTCCAGGTCCGTCGAACCGAAATCCGCCGCCGAAGGTTTCACGTCGGGCAACCGCAGCGCGGCAAGCCCGAATTCGTCGATCAACTCGCGATCCCAGTTCAGCGTGTGCAGGTTGAACAGCATCGTGCGCGACGCGTTGGTGTAGTCCGTGAGATACGACGCACCGCGCGTGAGCTTGAACAGCAGCCAGCTATCGACGGTGCCGAAGCGCGCCTCGCCCGCCTCCATCGCGCGGGCCACGTGGGCGTCGTTGCCGCGCAGCCAGATCAGTTTCGACGCCGAAAAATACGGGTCGATCAAAAGCCCCGTGCGCTCGGCAATGCGCGCGGCCATGCCGTCGCGGCGCAATTGCTCGCAGATGCCAAGCGAGCGCTGGCACTGCCACGACACGGCGGGCGCGAGCGGCTCGTCCGCGGCGTCCCAGAGCACGGCCGTTTCGCGCTGGTTCGAAATGGCCAGGCCCGCGAGTGCGGCGACGTCGCCATCGAAGGCCGCGAGGCATTGGGCCGCAGCCGTGAGCACCGAGCCATACAGCGCGTGCGGGTCCTGTTCGACGAAGCCGGCCTGCGGGTACGTGCAGTGCACGGGCGCGAACCCTTTCGCGCGAACGGTGCCCTCTGCGTCGAAGATCAGCGCCTTGGTGCCGCTCGTGCCCTGGTCGATGGCCAGCACGTATTGCATTGAGGACATGTGACGAAGTCCGTGAAGTTTCAACACTGTTTGCTATTGGCGGGCGCGGCAAGGCTGGAGGGCCTGGGGTCTGGATGCAAGAAACCAGGCACCCGCAGGCAGGCCTCACGCCGTGGCGAGTTCCATCACGCGCACGTCGCTCGCTTCCTCGCGCGGCAGCACGCCCTTGCAGCGGCCGCGCGCCAGCACCATCACGCGGTGAGACAGACCCAGCACCTCGTCGAGGTCCGAACTCACCACCACCACGGCTACACCACTCGCCGCGAGTTTCGCAATGACCTCGTAGATGGCGGCGCGCGCGCCCACGTCGATGCCGCGCGTGGGCTCGTCGAGAATCACCACCTTTGGTTCGCGCGCCAGCCACTTCGCGAGCACGACCTTCTGCTGGTTGCCGCCCGAGAGGCTGCCCGCGCGCTGCTGCGGCCGCCCCTTCACACCGAGCCGCGCGATCAGCCCATTGGCGAACTCACGCACCTGCTGCGGCTGCACCCAGCCGCGCGCGCCGAGGCGGTCGAGGCTGCCGTACGCGAAGTTGTCTTCAATGGAGTGTTCGAGCACGACGCCCTGCTCCTTGCGGTCTTCGGGCACGAGCACCACGCCTGCGCGAATGGCTTGTGCCGGGCTGCGCAGATGTAGCGCCTCGCCCTCCACGAGCACGCTGCCGGACGAAACGGGATCGGCACCCGCGATGGCCCGCACGAGTTCGGTACGCCCCGCCCCGACGATGCCTGCGATGCCGAACACCTCGCCCGCACGCACGGAAAACGAAACGTCGCGAAATGCGGCCTGCTGCGACGTCAGCGAACGCACGTCGAGCACCGTGCGTTCGCGCGGCGCGGCAAAGTGCGGAAAGATGCGCTCCACGTTGCGGCCCACCATCTGCTCGATCAGCGTCTTCACGGGCACGCTGCCGTTGTCGTGGCTCGCAATCAGCCGCCCGTCGCGCAGCACGACGATGCGGTCGGCAATGCGCTCGATTTCTTCCAGCCGGTGGCTGATGTAGATGAACGACACGCCCTGCGCGCGCAGCTTCGCGATCTGCTCGAAGAGCCGGTCGGTTTCCGCGCCGCCCAGCGCGGCAGTGGGTTCGTCGAGAATCAGCAGGCGCGCGTCGAGCGTCAACGCCTTGGCGATTTCCACCTGCTGCTGCGCCGCCACCCGCAAGGTGCGCACGAGCCGGCTGGCCGACACGTCGAGCCCGAGTCGATGCAACTGCTCTTCGGCGCGGCGCGACATCTCCGCGCGGTCGATCTTGCCGTGCCGCATGGGCAACCGCCCGACGAAGACGTTCTCCGCAATGGAGAGATCGCGCAGCAGCCGCGTTTCCTGATGGATCAGGCCGATGCCGCTCGCGAGCGCGTCGCGCGGCGACTGCGGGGCATACGGCTCACCACGCCAGAACATGCGGCCGCCGGCATCGGGTTCGAGCGCTCCGGCAATGATCGACGAGAGCGTCGATTTGCCGGCGCCGTTCTCGCCCAGCAGCGCCACCACGCTACCCGGACGCACGTCCAGATCGATGCCGTCCAGCACCGTGTTGCGGTTGAAGGTCTTGCCGATGCCTCGCACGACGAGCCCGTCGTGCGTCACGTCGGGCATACCGTCGCTGATCTGGCCCGAGGCGGCTGCGCTCGCGATCATGATGAACTCCGTTACGGATGCTGCGAGATGAACGGTCCGACGTTCTCTTTGGTGGTGAGCGTAGCGGGCAGCAGCTGCTGGGCCGGCACGCTCTTCTTCGCGATGAGCTCAAGCGCAGAGTCCACGGCCATACGGCCCATGCGCTGCGTCTGCTGCGTCATGGTCACGTCGATCACGCCGTCGCGCACGGCCTTGAGGCCGGCGAAGTCGCCGTCGAAGCCGGCGATCAGCACCTTGTGCCCCACGTTCGAGACCTTGACCGCCTGCGCGGCGCCCAGCGCCATTGCGTCCGCGTGGCCGAAGATCACGTTGATGTTGGGATTGCGCTGGAGCATGTCCTGCGCCACCGCGAAGCCCTTGTCCTGCGCCCACTCGGCGGGCTGGCGCGCCACTACCTTGATGCCCGGCGCCTTCGCGATGGCCTTGCTGAAGCCCTTTTCGCGCGCGAGTTCAGGCGTCGTGCCCAACTGGCCTTGCAGTTCGGCGAGCGTCGCGGTGCCCTTGGTCTGCTTCACGATCCACTCGCCCAGTTGCTCGGCGGCGGCTTCGCTGTCGGTCGCGATAAAGGTGTTGCCCGGGGCGTCCGGCGGGTTGCGGTCCACGGCGATCACGGGCACGCCCGCGGCCTTCGCGGCGCGCACCGGCACGCCGGCAGCCGTCGCGCCGGCCGGAATGTAGATGAGCGCGTCGATCTTGCGCGTGAGCAGGTCCTGAATCTGGTTGACCTGAGTGGCGGCATCGCCCTTCGCGTCGACCGTGATGACGTTCACGCCCTTCTCTTTGCCGTAGGTTTCCACCGACTGCTTGATCTGGTTGAAGAAGTCGGCCTGCAGGTTCGCAACGGCAAGACCGATGGTGGTGGTGCCCGCCGCCGACGCGCTGGGCGCGGCCAGCGCGAAGCCGAGCGAGGCAGCAAGGGCAAGCAGGGATGCACTGGCGGAACGTCGATTCATGTCTGTCTCCTGGTGATGCTTGTTGTTGATGTGACGCGGTTGAGGTGACGCGGTTGAGGTGATGCCGTTGAAGCGGAGAGGCCCGGAAGCGAAGCGGCTCGAAGCGAAGCCGCCCGGAAGCGATGAAACGGCCCGCGCATTCCTGCGCCATACGGCCCGGCTTGCGGCAAGTGAAAAGCGAGCCGCGGCCGGCCAGATCCCTACGCGGCGTTGCGGCGGCGCAGTGTGTCGGCACCCACGGCGAGCACGATCACGAGGCCGATCACGATCTGCTGCACGAACGGCGACACGCCGATGAGGTTGAGCCCGTTGCGCAGCACGCCGATGGTCAGCACGCCCACGGCCGTGCCGAGCACCGTGCCCGTGCCGCCCGCGAGGCTCGCGCCGCCGATCACCACGGCCGCGATGGTGTCCAGTTCGTAGCCCGTGCCCGCGCTGGGCTGCGACGAGTCCAGGCGGCTCGCCAGCACCACCGCCGCCACGCCGGCCAGCGCGCCGCACAGCGTGTAGACCGCGAGCGTGGTGGCACGCACCTTGATGCCCGCAAGGCGCGCCACCTCGGCACTGCCGCCGATGGCGTAGAGGCTGCGTCCCGCCGCGCGGTATTTGAGGATCACGAAGCCCACCACCATCAGCGCGACGAAGAGGCCCACCGTCGCGGAAAGAAAGCCGAAATGGCGGTCGATGGAAAGTGCCGTGAACCAGTCCGGGTAACCCACGATCTGCTCGCCGTTCGTGATGATGTTGGCGAGCCCGCGCGCCACGGACATCATCGCGAGCGTCGCGATGAACGCGGGCAGGCGCATCACGACGTTGAGCAACCCCGAGACGAGGCCGCACAGCCCGGCCACGAGAATGCTCGCGGGAATCGCGACGACGAACGGCAGGCCCGCGGTGTTGGCGAGCCAGCCCATCACCATCATGGCGAGCGCCAGCACGGAGCCCACCGAAAGATCGATGCCGCCGATGATGATCACCGCCGTCATGCCGAGCGCCATGATGCCGAGCACCGTGATCTGATCCAGCACGTTGAGCAGATTGCGCACCGAGAGGAACGACGGCGTGAGAAGCGAGATCACCACGCACAGCAGCACGAGGCTGATGAGCGGCCCCTGTTCGAGCAGCACGGGAAGCCACGCGCGGCGCGAGAACCCGGCAGCGGCACTGCCAGCACCGGCGGCGCCGGAACGGCCGGCTGCGCGGTCCGGCAGTTCAACGCTGTTTTCGATGGACTTGCTCACGTCTCGTCTCCTGTTTTTCCCTTTGCTGCACGGCTCGACTCGCGGCTCGGCACGCGACTCGACTCGCGGCTCGACTCGCGCATTGGCGCCGCACCCTGCTCGCGCCACCGGCACGCAGAACGCCAAGGCAGCCGCGCGCGAAAACACAGCGCAAAAACACAGCGCAAAACCCGGCCGCGTCAGCAGATCGTGTATCCGCCGTCGATCATCAGGTCGGCGCCCGTAATCATGTCCGCGCCGTTCGATGCGAGGAACAGGATCGCAGCGGCAATCTCGTCGGTATAGGCGAAACGGCCTGCGGGAATCAGTTCCTTCATGCGCTCGCCCTTTTCGCCTTCCCACGCGGCGGCGCCCATCGGCGTTAGCACGACCGTGGGCGACACGGTGTTCACCGTGATGCCGCGCCGGCTCCATTCCTTCGCGAGCACCTTCGTCATGCCGATCAGGCCAGCCTTCGCCGACGTGTACGCGCAGTGCTGATCGATCGCGACCGTGGCCGCCTGCGACGCGATGTTGATGATCTTGCCGCGATGCCCGCGTGCGAAGACATGCCGCGCGAAGTGCTTCGAGCACAGGAACGGCCCCGTCAGATTCACGTCGATCTGCCGGCGCCATTCTTCCAGCGTGATGTTTTCGGCGGGCGTGAGCGTGATCGTGCCCGCCGCGTTCACGAGCAGATGCAGCGCGCCGAAGCGTTCGGCTGCGGCGTCCACGGCCGCGGCCACGTCGTCTTCGTTGCCCACGTCGCAGGGAAAGGCTGCGGCGTGGTCGGCGCCCAGCGTTTCGATGGCGGCGGCCACGCGCTCCTCTTCGAAGCGCGGGTAAAAAATCGCAACGCGCGCGCCCTTGGCGATCAGCGCTTCGTTGGTGGCCATGGCGATGCCGCCCAAGCCGCCCGACACGACAGCCACCTGGCCATCCAGCCGGAAATTGAAATCGACGCCGTGTCTCAACGACATGTCGTACTGCGTTGCCATGCCCATCTCCTGAATGTCTGCCTGTTTCGTCGGATGCTTTAGGCCGGGATTTTTAGGTGGGTTTTGCGTGGGCGCCGCCCCGCGGCCATCAGGCCATCAGGCCATAAGGCCCTAAGGCCCTGAGGCCCTACGCCGCTGCGAGCGGCATGCCGACCAGCTCCAGCACCGCGCTTTCGATGCCCTGCGCGTCGATGCCGTAGTAACGGCGAATACCGGCGCGCGTGCCGTAGTGCGCGAACTCGCCTTCGGTCACGCCAAGCATGCGCAGCCGCCGCGCCACGCCGCGCCTTGCAAGCTGCACCGCGATCAGCGCGCCGATGCCGCCGTGCAGCGAATGCTCTTCCACGGTCACGATGTCGTCGTGGGCACACAGTATGTCGGCGAGCAGGTCGGAGTCGAGTGGCCGGATGGACGAGAGGTTCACGAGCGTCGGCGCCACGCCGCGCGCGCCGAGCGCCTCGCAGGCGGCGAACGCCTCGCCCACCACGGAGCCGAGCGCCACGATCGCCACGCGCCGCCCGCCGGCTTCGTCGATGGGCTGGCCGCGCCGCAGCACGTCGGGCCGGCCGGGCTGGAAGGCGTAGTCCGCCTCGTGCAGCACGGGAAATTTCGCGTTGTCGAGCCGGATATAGACCGGGCCCTCGAAGGTCGCCGCGTAGCGCACGATCTGCGCGGCCTCCAGCGCATCGCACGGTGCAAAGATCTGGACATTGCCGAGCCCGCTCATGATCGAAACGTCGTCGATGGCATGGTGCGTGGAAGCGAGCGGCCCGTAAGCGACGCCCGCGTTGAGCCCCAGCATCTTCACGTTGGTCTGGCTGTAACAGACGTCGTTCTTCACCTGTTCGTTGGCGCGCGCCACCAGAAACGGCGCCGCGTTCGCCGTGAACACCACGTGGCCGGCGAGCGCCATGCCCGCCGCCATGCCCACCATGTTCTGCTCCGCGATGCCGACGTTGACCACGCGGTCGGCGTAACGCTTCTGGAACGCGCCGATCTTCGAGGTGGAGGTGGAATCGCTCACCATCACGATCACATCGGCGCCGCCGTCGGCCAGCTCCGTGAGCGCGCCGACCACACCGTCACGCAGATCCGCCGCTTCATGCATGGTCCAGCTCCTTCAGGGCGAGCGCGAGCTCGTCTTCGTTCGGGTACTTGTGATGCCAGGCGGCCACGTTCTCCATGAACGACACGCCGCGGCCCTTCACGGTCTGCGCGATGACTGCCTTGGGCTTGCCATTGCGAAAATCCAGGCTTTCCATCAGTTTCGAAAGTTCGGCGGGGTCGTTGCCGTTCGCCTCGTGCACTTCCATGCCGAAGGCGGCGAACTTCTCGCCGAGCGGTTCGGGATCCATGATGTTTTTCGTGGCGTCCGCCAGTTGCAGGTGATTGCGGTCCACGATCACGACGAGGTTGTCGAGCCGAAAGTGGCTGGCCGCCATCGCGGCTTCCCAGTTCGAACCTTCTTCGAGTTCGCCGTCGCCGGTCAGCACGAACACGCGACCCGGCACGCCGCCGTCCGGCGCCTGGCGGCGCTTCGCGAGTGCGAGGCCGGTGGCGATGGGCATGCCGTGCCCGAGCGCGCCGGTATTGACGGTCACGTACCCGGGCAGCTTCTGGCGCACCGGGTGGCCGGGCAAGCGCGTGCCGTCGCGCAGATAGCCGGAGAGTTCCTCGTCGGCGAGCCACCCCAGCTCGGCGAAGCAGCAATAGAGACCGCCCACGCCATGGCCCTTGCTCAGCACGAACTGGTCGTGCCAGACCGGTGCCTGCGGCAGCTCGGCGCGGTAACGCATGACCCGGAAGTAGAGCGCCACGAGAATGTCGACCTCGGACATATCCGCGCCCGTGTGGCCGTTCTTCGCATGCGCGTTCATCACGCAGATGCGCTTGCGGATGGCCCGCGCACGCGCCTTCAGGTCGGGTTCATCGAGCCGGAATGGGTTTTCCATGTACTTTCCAATTGTTTCCTTTTGCTTGTCTTCAGTTTCTATTTCAGGGAAGAGAAAGTCAAGGCGTTTCCTATGCTTTCCGGGCCAGGGAATACCCTCGAAGTAAGGCATAGCCTCGGACAAGCCGCCATTGCGCGCTGCACAGAGACGCTCTCGCGCGCGGGCAACGCGTCACACGACTTTCCAAAAAGAAAGCCGCGCTATAATCGACGGAAACCATACGCAAGAAGCCATGCGCAGCTGCGCCCGGCATCGCCGCCCACGACGCGATGCGACGGCCGGCCCGCAGGCGCCCTACCGGAAAGCACGATGGATCAGAAAACCCGCTGGGAAAACATCTACGCGAGCGTGCGCGACATGAAGGCCGTGAGGCTCTCGGACCTCGCGCGCACCTTCAACGTCTCCATGCCCACCATCCGCAAGGACGTCGACGCGCTGGAACGCGACGGGCTCGTGGAGCGCGTGCACGGGCTCGTGCGCCTCAAGACGCTCTCGTACATGTTCGACGGCACGGGCATGAGTCACCTGCAACCCACGGCCGCCAAGGTGTGGATCGGCGCGAAGGCGGCCACGCTGGTGGGCAACGGCGACTCCATGATCCTCGACTGCGGCGCCACCACCACCGAAATGGCGAAGAACCTGGTGGGCCGCCAGCATCTGCGCATCGTCACGAACGCGCTCAACATCGCGATGCTGCTTGGCAACGAACCGTCGAACCGCGTAATGCTCACAGGCGGCCAGTTCATGCCGGAGACGCTTGCCGTGTCCGGCGAGAAAGCGTCGGCGTTCTTCGAAGGCATGTTCGTGGACAAGCTGTTTCTGGCGGCGGGCGGCGTCTCGAAGGAAGGCGGCATTTCGTATCCCGACTTCATCGACCTGCACGTGAAGAGCGGCATGATCGGCGCCGCGCGGCACGTCTATCTGCTCGCGGATTCGCAGAAGTTCGGCCGCCGCGAGTTCGCCACGTTCGGTGCGATGGACCGCGTGCATACGGTCGTGACGGACCGCGGCCTCGCGCCCGAATACGCGAAGTGGCTCGACGGCATGGGCGTGGAAGTGATCTACGCGGACGCGCCGTCGCCGTAACGGCGGGGACCCAGGGCAACCGGAAGCACGCCGCCGTCGAGGGTTATCCCGGATGTCGTCGTACGCACAGATTTGTATGATGACCATATCACCCGATCACCTAAGCACCATGTTCGAGACCATTTCCGCGCCCGCCATGAGCGAGCGCGTCGCCCAGCAACTGCTCGCGCAGATCGACGCCGGCAGCTTCAACAGCACCGGCAAGCTGCCCACGGAAGCCGTGCTCGCGCGCGAATTCGGCGTGAGCCGCACGGTAATCCGCGAAGCCGTTTCGCGGCTCAAGAGCGAAGGCGTGGTCGAGCCGCGCCAGGGCAGCGGCGTCTATATCGCGCGGCATGCGGCCATCCGGCCGCTGCGCATCGATTACGCGGAGGCCGTGGAGTCGTCGGGTTCGCTCGCGCATCTGCTCGCCGTGCGCCGCGCCATCGAAGCCGAGGTGGCCGCCGAGGCTGCCCTGCACTGCACCGCCGCCGGCATGGAAGAGATCGACGCCGCCCTGCATCGCATCGAAGAAGCCGTGGCCGAAGGCCGCGACGGCGTGGCCGAAGACATGGCGTTTCATCGCGCCATCGCGGTCGTGACGGGCAACCCGTACTTCCTCAAAACGCTCTCGTTTCTGAACCAGTACCTCGAAGCGGGCATGAAGGTGACGCGCGGCAACGAAGCCACGCGCGAGGACTTCTCGCGGCAGGTCCGCGAAGAGCACGCGGCCATCGTGGACGCGATTCGCTCGCGCGACCCCATGGCGGCCCGCAACGCCGCCCGCACGCATCTGTACAACGCCGCGCGCCGCCTCGCGGAAGCCGGCATCAGTTGAACGCGCTGAATGCGCGGAATGCGCCGAATGCGGCGGCAATAACGCGCCGCTCTCTCTTGCGAATGACCAGGATCTGCCATGTCACGAAATGTTGGAGTCATCGGCCTGGGGGCCATGGGCCTGGGCGTTGCCCGCTCGCTGTTGCGCGCCGGTTTTCGCGTGCACGCCTGCGACGTGCGTGCCCACGTGCTCGAAGCGTTTGCTACTGAAGGCGGCGTGGCCTGCGCCACGCCAGCCGACCTCGGCGCGCAATGCGACGTGGTGATCACGCTCGTGGTGAACGCGGCGCAGACCGAAACCGTGCTGTTCGGCGAGCACGGCGCCGTGGCTGCCATGAAGCCGGGCAGCGTCGTGATAGCGAGCGCCACGGTCGCGCCGGACTTCGCCCTGGCGCTCGGCAAGCGTATCGACGCGGCCGGCGTGCAGATGCTCGACGCGCCCGTCTCCGGCGGCGCCGCGCGCGCGGCATCGGGCGAGATGACGATGATGACCTCGGGCCCGGCCACCGCCTACGCCGCGTGCGAAGACGTGCTCGCCGCCATCGCGGGCAAGGTCTATCGGCTGGGCGACGCGCACGGCGCCGGGTCGAAGGTGAAGATCATCAACCAGCTGCTCGCGGGCGTGCACATTGCCGCGGCAGCCGAAGCCATGGCGCTCGGCCTGCGCGAAGGCGTGGACCCCGATGCGCTCTACGACGTCATCACGCACAGCGCCGGCAATTCGTGGATGTTCGAGAACCGCGTGCCGCACATCCTGAACGGCGACTACACGCCGCTGTCCGCCGTGGACATCTTCGTGAAGGACCTGGGCCTCGTGCTCGACACCGCGCGCCGCACGAAATTCCCGCTGCCCCTGTCGGCCACGGCGCACCAGATGTTCATGAGCGCATCGAGCGCCGGCCACGGCGGCGAAGACGACGCCGCGGTCATCAAGACCTTCCCCGGCATCACGCTGCCGGGCGCCCGCTGATCTGCCGCCGCAGCGCATCGAGCGTTGTAAGGCCCGCAAAGAACGTCTTTCATGAGCCCCTCATGAGTACCGATACCGAAATCCAAACCGCCCAAGCCGCTTCCCGTCCCCTGCTCGGCTGCATTGCCGACGATTTCACGGGCGCCACCGACCTCGCCAACATGCTCGTGAAGAGCGGCATGCGCACGGTGCAGACCATCGGCGTGCCCGAGCCCGACGCAAACGAAAATGCAAACGGCGCGCCGATGCTCGCCGCCGACGCCATCGTCGTCGCGCTGAAGTCGCGCACGATTGCCGCTGCGGACGCCGTCGCGCAATCGCTCGCCGCGCTCGAATGGCTGCGCGCCCAGGGCTGTCGCCAGTTCTTCTTCAAGTACTGCTCGACGTTCGATTCCACGGACGCGGGCAACATCGGCCCCGTGGCCGATGCGCTGCTCGATGCACTGAGCGATGTGTCGAGCGATGCATTGGCCAATGCCTCCGGCCGCGGCTTCACGATTGCCTGCCCCGCGTTCCCCGAAAACGGACGCACGGTCTACCGCGGGCATCTCTTCGTGGGCGACGCGCTGCTCAACGAGTCGGGCATGGAGCACCATCCGCTCACGCCGATGAAAGACGCCAACCTCGTGCGCGTGCTGCAACGGCAGACGGCATCGAAGGTCGGCCTGGTTCGCTACGACGCGATCGCGCTGGGGGCCGCGGCCGTGCGGGCCTCCATCGACCAGCTGCGCGCCGAAGGCGTGCGCCTCGCGATTGCGGACGCGCTCACAGACCGCGATCTCTACGTGCTCGGCGAAGCGTGCGCGGACCTGCCGCTCGTGACCGGCGGCTCCGGCGTCGCGCTCGGCCTGCCCGCGAATTTCCGCCGAGCGGGGCTCTTGCCCGAACGCGACGACGCGGACGCGCTGCCGCGCATCGAAGGCCATGCCGCGGTGCTGGCCGGCAGCGCGTCGAAGGCGACCAACGCCCAAGTGGCCGCGTGGCGCGCGCATCGTCCGGCGTTTCGCATCGACCCGCTCGCGGCCTCGCGCGGCGAGCCTGTCGTCGACGAAGCACTCGCCTTTGCGCGCCGTCATCTGCCCGAGCCCGTGCTGATCTACGCCACCGCCACGACCGACGAAGTCAAGGCCGTGCAGCAGACACTCGGCGTGGAGGCCGCAGGGCACCTCGTGGAAAGCACGCTCGCCGCCATCGCGCAGGGCCTGCGCGAAGCCGGCGTAACGAAGTTCGTCGTGGCAGGCGGTGAGACCTCGGGCGCGGTCGTGCAGGCACTCGGCGTGAAGTCGTTGCAGATCGGCGCGCAGATCGACCCGGGCGTGCCCGCCACCGCGACCATCGGCGTGCGGCCGCTCGGCCTCGCGCTGAAGTCGGGCAACTTCGGCGCCGTGGACTTCTTCGAGAAGGCGCTGCGCGAACTGCAAGGAGCCCGCTGATGAGCGCCGAAGCGAAGCTGCGCGAAGAAATCTGCACGGTGGGCGCGAGCCTCTATGCACGCGGTCATGCCGTGGGCAGCGCGGGCAACATCAGCGCACGCCTCGCGGACGGCTGGCTCATCACGCCCACCGACGCGTGCCTCGGCCGGCTCGATCCCGCGCAGATCGCGAAGGTGGACGCGAACGGTGTGGCCGTCTCGGGCGCCAGGCCGTCGAAAACGCTGACCCTGCATCGCGGCATCTATGCACGCAATGCGGCAGCGCACGGCGTCGTGCACACGCATTCCACGCATCTCGTCGCGCTCACGCTCGCGGGCGTGTGGCGCGAGACCGACGTGGTGCCGCCCATCACGCCGTACTACGTGATGAAAGTGGGACACGTGCCGCTCATTCGCTATCGCCGGCCCGGCGACCCCGAGGTTGCCGCCGAAGTGGCAGCACTCGCGGATCGCGTGCGCGGCGTGCTACTGGAACGCCTGGGCCCCGTGATGTGGGGCGAGTCGGTCTCGCAGGCGTCGTATGCACTCGAAGAACTCGAGGAGACAGCACGGCTCTGGCTCATGACGCAACCGAGGCCCGAGCCGCTTGCCGAAACAGCCATCGACGAATTGCGCTCGACTTTCGGCGCACGCTGGTAGCCGTTTTTTGCACGCCATGTGGACGCGGCTACGTGGAAGGGTTTCCGCACTGCGTAAGCACAGGCTCCGCGAGCCGCTACGTGATCGGCACCCTTGCCGTGGCTCACGCCGACGACGCGGGTCAACCCATAATCTGCGCGGACACGTCGCGAGCGTGCCCTGCGCCCCACTCACCTTTCAGGACTTGCCGCCATGCCTCGCTTCGCTGCCAACCTCTCGATGATGTACAACGAGCACGCGTTCCTCGACCGCTTCGCCGCTGCCGCGCGCGACGGTTTCAAGGCCGTCGAATATCTGTTCCCGTACGACTTCGAAGTTGAGGCGCTGCGCGCCCAGCTCGACGAACACAGCCTCGTACAGGCGCTTTTCAACGCGCCGCCCGGCGACTGGGTCGCGGGCGAACGCGGCATCGCGGCGTTGCCGGGCCGCGAAGACGAGTTCAAGCGCAGCATCGATACGGCCTTGCGCTACGCCAGCGTGCTCGGCAACACGAAGCTGCATGTCATGGCCGGGCTCGTCGCGGCGGGCGCAGACCGCGCGCGCTATCACGCGACTTACGTCGCGAACCTCGCCTATGCCGCGCGAACCGCTGCCACACAGGGCATCACCGTGTTGATGGAGCCCATCAACACGCGCGACATGCCAGGCTATTTCCTCAACCGCCAGGACGACGCGCATGCGATTCGCGCCGAAGTGGGCGCGCCCAATCTGAAGGTGCAGTTCGACTGCTACCACTGCCAGATCGTGGAAGGCGACCTCGCGATGAAACTCAAGCGCGACTTCGCGGGCATCGGCCACATCCAGATTGCGGGCGTGCCGGAGCGGCACGAGCCGGACATCGGCGAACTGAACTACCCGTACCTGTTCGAGCTGATCGATGCGCTGGGCTACGACGGCTGGATTGGCTGCGAGTACCGGCCGAAGGCGGGCACCTCCGATGGGCTTGGCTGGCTCAAGCCTTATCTGTGAGGCGCGGTCCGGTCTTGCGGCTCCATTCGAATCTGTATCTGCAACCATCACCGTTGCTGTTTCAGCCATTCAAACGAGGCACATGACATGAAGGTACTGATCACCGGCGGCGCCGGCTTTCTCGGCCAGCGCCTCGCCCGCAGGCTGCTTGAACGCGGCGAACTCGCGGGCCCGAACGGTCGCGCCGAAAAGATTTCGACGCTCGTGCTGCTCGACGTGGCCGCGGCCCCTGATTTCAGCGATGTGCGCGTGAAGACGATGGTGGGCGACATCGCCGATCGCGCGGTGCTGGAACAGGCCATCGATACCGACACGGCCGCCGTGTTCCACCTCGCCGCCATCGTGAGCGGCCAGGCGGAAGC
The DNA here is from genome assembly GCF_029536165.1 of Paraburkholderia sp. SUR17. Classification (NCBI taxonomy): domain Bacteria; kingdom Pseudomonadati; phylum Pseudomonadota; class Betaproteobacteria; order Burkholderiales; family Burkholderiaceae; genus Paraburkholderia; species Paraburkholderia sp. SUR17. The sequence goes on along the minus strand of NZ_CP120509.1, from coordinate 1,057,366 downwards.
GGAGTTCGATCTGGGCATGCGCATCAATCTGGACGCCTCGCGCACGCTGCTCGAGGTGTGCCGCGCGCGCGGGCACCGTCCGCGTGTGGTGTTCACGAGTTCGGTCGCCGTCTACGGCGGCACGCTGCCCGACGTGGTGCGCGACGACACTGCACTGAACCCGCAGTCGTCGTACGGCACGCAGAAGGCGATGGCGGAACTGCTGCTCAACGACTACACGCGCCGCGGTTTCGTGGACGGCCGCGTGCTGCGCCTGCCCACCATCAGTGTGCGGCCGGGGCGGCCGAACGCGGCGGCGTCGTCGTTTGCGAGCGGCATCATTCGCGAGCCGCTGAACGGCGAGACGAGCGTGTGCCCCGTGCCGCGCTCCACCCGCCTGTGGCTGCTCTCGCCGCGCCGCGCCATCGACGCGCTAGTGGCGGGCTGCGAACTCGACGCCGCGGTGCTCGATGCGCTGCCGGGCAACCGGCGCGTCGTCAATCTGCCGGGCATCTCGGTCAGCGTGGACGAGATGATCGCGGCGCTGCGCGAAGTGGCCGGCGACGACGCAGTGAAGCGCATTCGCCATGAAGTGGACGACCGCATCGCGAAGATCGTGGTGAGCTGGCCGGGCCGCTGGGACACCTCGCGGGCCGAACGGCTGGGGCTGCATGGGGATGCGTCGTTTGTGGAAGTGATTCGGGCGTATGTGGAGGATGAGCGCAGGTAAAGACCCGGCGCATTGTCCACTCCAGGTGAACTGACTTTAAAACCCTCGACGACTTCCGCCGCAAGGGTCCCGATCCTAGACTCACATCCATCGCGACAACCGCACGCCGTGCGACTCGCATCATCGATCGGGACCCGTCATGAAGAAAATTCTGCTTGCCGTACTCGCCACGCTGGGCGCGTCGGCCGCGTTGGCCTCGGCTTCGGCCTCAGCTTCAGGTTCAGCCAGCCATGCACGTGCCGTCAATGCCGGCGCGCCGCGCCACCCCACCACGTACCACACCGTGAAGGTGGACGGCCTCGACATCTTCTATCGCGAAGCCGGCCCGAGCGATGCGCCCACTATCCTGCTGCTGCACGGCTTTCCGTCGTCGTCGCGGATGTTCGAGCCGCTCTTCGCGCGCCTCTCGGAGCGCTACCATCTGATCGCGCCGGACTACCCCGGCTTCGGCCATAGCGATGCGCCCGCACCGCAGGACTTCGCCTACACGTTCGACCATCTCGCGGCCGTCACGAACGACTTCCTCGAAACGCTGGGCGTGCGGCGCTACGCGATGTATGTGCAGGACTACGGCGGACCGGTCGGCTTTCGGCTCGCGCTTGCGCATCCCGAGCGCCTGACCGGGCTCATCGTGCAGAACGCGGTGGCGCACGAAGACGGTCTCGGCCCGCTGTGGGAAAAGCGCCGCGCGTTCTGGGCAAACCGCGAAGCCAACGAAGCCGACTTGCAGCGCACCTTCCTTTCGTTCGACACGACGAAGCAGCGTCACGTGGGCACGAGCCCGCATCCCGAGCGCTACGACCCGGACCTGTGGACCGACGAATACGCGTTTCTCACACGCCCGGGGCAGAAGGCAATCCAGACCGACCTTTTCTACGACTACCGGACCAACGTGGCGTCGTATCCCGCGTGGCAGGCGTGGCTCAGGAAGACACAGCCGCCCACGCTCGTGGTGTGGGGCCGCTACGATCCGTCGTTCCAGGTGGCCGAGGCCGCGGCGTACCAACGCGATCTGCCCCATGCGGAGATTCACGTGATCGACGCCGGTCATTTCGCGCTAGACGAACGCGCAGACGAAGTAGCGGCGCTGGTCGGCCGCTTCATGCAGCGCCTGCCCCAAAGCTGAAAGCGAAGACCCCGCGTGGCCGGTGCGTACAATACGGGCTCTCCGATTCCCGAAAAGAGCCCTCGTATGGCAATGAAGAAAACCGACCTTGAGAAGAACAAGGCGCTCAAGCTGACTCATTCGATGAAACAGACGCACTCCGAGCGCTTCGGCAAGGGCGCGACCGAAGCACCCGTGAGCCGCAAGGAGCAGCGCAAGCTGGACCAGGCGAAGGGGCTCGTGCCGTTCGCGTGCAAGCTGGACAGCGAGCTCGTGGAAGCGCTCAAGGCGCGCGCGGCCGGGCATCCTGAAGGCATGAACGGTCTCGTCGACGAATTGCTGCGGCGTGCGTTGGCGGGCGGCGATCAGGCGGCTTAATCAGGCGGCTTGAGCGGGCTACTTGAGCGGGGCGTGGCGCAGCCCGCGTTGGTCCCCGCCCCTCTCAAGCCCACCTTCAGCCCATAACGCTGCCGCGGCCCGCACAAGCGGCGCGGCGGCAGCGTTGCAAGTCGCGCGGCAAAGCCCCCACCTCCCAGCCCAGCCCCGCCCCGCCCGTTCGCTTCGCGCGAACCGCTATTCCGGATCGTTGCCGATGCGCTCGAACCGGATCATCTGTTCGGCCTTCGTGCCGTTCGACTCTTCGCGGTACACCGTGCCGCAATACACCACGCGATAACCGTCGCGCGCCCTCACCTCCGGCAGGTTGCCGGCCGGTCTGCTGTCCACGCCGCCCAGCCCGGCTGCGGGCGCCGGAATGTAGTTGTCGAGCGTGGCATTCGACGTAACGACGTTGTCGTGCCAGACCGACGCGTCCCGCTTCGCTTCCAGCGACTTGCCGTCGGTGTCTACGGTGTTGTCGGTGGCGTCCATGCCCGCGCTGTCCACGGAAACAATGCGGCTGTTCGCGCGCTGCACCGGGTCTCCCGCCTCGCGCGTCACCTTGTCCATGTCGATGGACGGCAACGCGGACTTATCGCGGGTCGAAGTCGCCTCGGCGGAGCTGGCGTGCCGGGTCTGTCCGAACTCCTTCGCCTGCGTGGCGGCGTCGGGCGAATCACCGGCCGCGGGCGTCTTGGCCGGGCTTTTCGCGGCCATCTCTTTTTGCTGCTGCTGGGTAGGATTGGCTTCGGCGTTCTGCATATCCACCTCACGTACTCGAGTGCTCATCGGGATGCTGTCGTGAGAGCGCGCATGCGGCGTGCCCGGCCTTTCTCTTCTGTAAAAGGCACTACGGCAGCAGTCCGAACACCGCCACGCCGCTGGTCGTGCCGACATACACGTGCCCATGCGCGATCATCGGCGTGATGAACTTGTTGCCGGCGCCGAACGCGTCTCGCGAGCCGGCCTGGTTGCTGTTGTACAGCTCGTTGGCGAGATTGCCGGCGTCGAACGCGTGCAGCGCCGCGACGCTGCCGTTCTCCGCCGCCCAGACGATGGCATTGCTCGATCCGTTCGCGGAAATACTGGGCGTCGCGCCCGGATACTGGAACGTGCCCGCGCTTTGCGAAGCCGGCGTAGCGGCGAGACGTGCAGCGTTGATCGGAAACGCCTTGAGGTGATCGCCGAGCGCGCCGATGTAGACCGTGTTGCCGTAGAACGCCGGCATGCCGAACACGCCGGCCGCGAGTTGCCCGTCTATCTCCTGCCAGATCACGTTGGTCGAACTGTTGAACTTGCCCATGGCGTCGCGATTCACCACGTAGATCTTCGCGTCCTTGCCGGCGCCAACCGCAAGATGACGCACGGTGCCGCTCGCGTCGGCGAGATCGGGCAGCACCAGCGCGCCGCCCGAGCCGAGGTCCTGGTCTCGCGACGAAAGCGCCGCCGTATCGAAGGTCGCGAAATAATCCGCGACTGCGAGGCGAGGCGAAGTCGCGAGCTTCAAGAACGTGTTGCCATAGTCGCCGCTCGACGGAAAGCCCTGTGCGTCGAGCGTGGCATCGAACGTGCCGTTCGCGTCGAGCAGATAGAGCGAGGTGCCGTCCGAGGCCATGCCCGCGCCGCACATCCACACCGATCCCTCGCTGCCGTTCGGCGTGAGATTGAGCACGCTGGTCTGCGTGAGCGTGGCGGCGCTGTACGCCATCACCCAGCCGCCATACACGCCCTGATCGCAATGCGAGGTCCACCCCAGATACACGTTGCCGTTGACGAGCGCGAGCGCCTGGCGCTCCGCGTATTGCTGCGGATCGAACACCGTCACGCCGTTGCTGCTGTTCGCGCCCGCGCCGGGATAGGTCGCGGCGATCTGCGCCGGCCCGCCGAGCGCCTCGGCGCCCGTCGTGAGATCGAGCGCGTGCAGGCGTTGGTGAATGGCGCCGCTCGCGTCCTTGCTCATGGCGACGGCATAGAGCACGCCATTCGCGCCGCGCGTGCGATCGATCACCGGTGTCGCGGTAATGCCTATTTCAGGCGTGATTTGCTGGCAGTTGCGATCGTCGCTCGTGGTCTCGCCCGAGCCCAGCAGCGAACGCTGCCAGAGCGGCGTGTTGGTGTCCGCATCGAATGCGTAGACGCTGGCGTGCTCGGTGGCAACGTAGACCACGTTGTGCGGCGTGCCGCCCATCGAGAGGCTGCTCACGTAGAGCGGCTGCGCGTCCACTTTGCCGTCCACCGCGAGGAACGCGACCTTGCCGAAATGCGCGGGATTGACGTTGGCCGGCGTGAGCGTCGGTTCGGCCAGGTACTGGCCTGTGCGCGCGGCGTCGTTGTGATACATGAGCACGTCCGTGGGGGACGATACCGTGGTGTTGACCGGCGCGGACGGCGTGGACGTTGCGGCTGCGCTGCCGGATCCACCGCCTCCCCCGCCGCACGACGCGCAAATTGCGACGATGAGGCATGCCATTGTCGCGAAGGCCGTACCGCGGCGCGCGGTGGCGCGGGTCTGTACCTCGCGGAGGTGGAGCAAGCGGTGCATGTGCGTCTCCCGCGCGGCCCGAAGGCCGCGAAGACTGCGTGTCTTGCCGATGCAGAGTCCGCCGTGGGCTGCGCGTTTCGGCACGGGGAATGAGCAATTGCCGTACCGGAGGCGTTTTATTGCGCCCTATTTTCAGGGCGTTATCGACGTGAGAAAGCCATGCTGGCCGGCTCGGTGGGCAACCAAAGGACCAGAGAACGAGCCCCAAAAGCGAAACGAGCCCTACGCCGCCCGAAAGCCGCGTAGAGCCCGTTCCAAAAAAAGTGACGCACCCCGCAAGAGGCGCGTCACCGAAGGTACTGCGTGGACGTTTATTGCAGGAGCTTCAGCACTTGCTGCGGCAGCGAGTTCGCTTGCGCGAGCACCGAGATACCGGCTTGTTGCAGCACTTGCGCCTTCGAGAGGTTCGCCGTTTCCGAAGCGAAGTCCGCGTCGACGATCTGCGACTGCGCGGCATTCAGGTTGGTCGATTCCGTCTGCGTGTTGCTGATGGCCGACTGGAACGTGTTCTGCGTTGCACCCAGCGTTGCCTGGAAGTTGTTGACTTGCGAGAGGGCTGCGTCGATCGCCGTGATCGCGTTCTGCGCGCCCGAGGTCGTCGAGATGTCGATACCCGAAACGCCCAGGCCCGACGCATTCCACGTGGTCGAACCGAAGTTCGCCGTGATCGTCTGGTTGGCCGATGCGCCGATCTGGAAGTTCACGCTGCCGAGGCCGCCCAGCACGCTCTGGCCGTTGAACGTCGTTTGCGTTTCAACGCGGTTGATTTCCGTCAGACGCGTCGTGACTTCAGTCTGCAGGTTCGCTTGCGCTGCCGAGCCGAGCGAGCCGTCGCCCGATTCCACGGCCAGCTGGCGGATACGCTGCAGGTTGGCCACGGTCGACGAGATCGCGCCCGAGGCGGTTTGCACCATCGAGATACCGTTGTTCGCGTTCATCACGCCCTGGTTCAGCGCGTTGATGGCGGCGGTTTGCGTCGTGGCGATCGCGAGGCCGGCTGCGTCGTCAGCGGCGGTGTTCACGCGCTTGCCCGACGACAGACGCGTAATGGCTTGCGACAAGGCGCTTTGCGAACCGGACAGGTTGGTCTGCGTCGTCAGCGACAGGATGTTGGTGTTGATGTTCAGCATGGCTTCCTCTAATGAATTCGGTTGGGTATCCGGTTGAGTAACAGGACGATGGTGGTGGTGCTCGCTTGCTGCGGTCCGTTCCAGCAACCTGTATGTCCGGGTTATCGTCGGGCACGGGACAAACTTGAGGGGGAAGCCATCGTTGCGACGGGGAATCGCCCGCCGGCGTGAGCACCGGCGGGGAAAGCGGGAAGGCGGCGTAATAAAAGGTAACGGGACAACGGCGGACGTGCCCGTATATAGGTCCGGAATGACGCAGCGGTCCCCACGGTCCTGAGCGGTCCTGCGGTGGTCCCGCAGGAATCCGTCAGCGAGTCGTCTACGAATAGAAAGAAGGCGACGGCAACGTATCGTTCAACGCCCACTCGCCGAGTTCCTGAAGCTTGTAATCGACGGGATCGTGCAGCGTCTGCGTGCGCAGATTGCGCCAGAAGCGGTCGAGTCGCAGCGCGCCTTGCGTGGCCCGAGCACCGGCCACTTCGAACAGCCGGCTCGTCAGATCGAGCCCCACGCGCGTGGCCGCTACCTTCGCCGTTGCCACCGCCACGGCCACCTGCCCTCGTCCTGCTTCGTCCAGCGCCGTGCCTTCGTTCCATGCCGCGTCGAAGCGCGACGCCGCCTGCTGCACGAGAAGCCGCACGCTTTCCAGGCCTACCCAAAACTCTCCATAGCGCAACAGCGTGTAAGGATCTTCGTTCGCGCTCTTCGCGGGCGATTTGAACCAAGGCCGCGACTCGTGCAGCGTGTAGTGCTTCATCTGCGCGAACGCGCCTTCGCTCACGCCGAGAAACAGGTGCGCGAAGATCAATTGCGCAAGCAGCGGCCGCAGGCACGCAAACGGCGTGCTGAGCGGCCCCGGATCGAGCAGCATTTCGCTTTCCTGAACGCGTACCTGATCGAACGCGGCACTGCCGCTATCGGTTTGACGCTGGCCGAAGCTGTCCCAGTCCGAAGGGATGGTGATGCCCGCGCGCGCGGTGGGCACCGCGGCAATCAGCAGCTTGCCGCTGGCTTCATCCACGCCGGACGCAATCAGCATGTCCGAATCGAACGCACCGGAGCAAAAGCTCTTGCGGCCTGAAAACTCATAGCCGCCATCGACTTTACGCACGACCGTCCGCTTGTCGAGCGGATTGAGCGCGTTGCCCCAGAACCGGTTGTGGCGTGCTGTCTCTTCGAACCAGGGCTCCCACTGGGCGGGCCGCGCGAACAGTTGCACCGTGGCCAGCAGCAGATGATGAAAACCGTAGACGTGCGCGATGGAGCTGTCCACGCGCGCGAACTGCCTGACCGTATCAAGCGTTTCGATCCAGTTCGCGCCCTGCCCGCCGTACTGCTTCGGAATGGAGAGCGCGAGCAGGCCGCTGCCGCGAATCGCATCGCGCTCCGCTTTCGGCGTGCCGCCGCGTGCGTCGCGCTCGGCAGCCGTTGCGGCGAAGTCTTGCACGAGACGGTCAATCGTCCGCTGAATCGATGAGAAGTCGGACTCGGATGATAAGGACATGGGTCTTGCCTCCAGCACGGGATGGGAGCGGGTTCAACCCGCTATCTTAAAAGCGCGCCGCGCGCGCGTCCCGGCCAGAATACCGAATGCTTCGAAGCGGGAGTGATATGGGCGGCGAGGATGAGGGCAAGGAAAGCCTACGGGCCGAAATGCGTCGGTTCGCGCCTGGAGAACTTCCATGCTGACACGAAGCCACATATGATTGCGTTGCTAACCACTTCATGGTCTAATCGCCGCCATGTTCGATCACTGCCTGTATTTCAATTCCGCTGCCCTGGCCCGCCTCGTTGAGCGAGAATGGACCGCCGTTTATGCCCCATTCGACCTCACGCCGCCGCAGGGCTTCGTTTTGCGCGTCGTGCTCGCCTCGCCTGGATGTCTCGCCAGCCAGGTCGCCGACATGCTGGGCATTGCCCGTCCCACGGCGACGCGGCTCGTCGACAACCTTTGCCAGAAGAAGCTCGTGGAGCGCCGGCAAGGAAAATCCGACGGCAGAGAATGGTGTCTATACCCCACGGCCGCGGGCAAGGCGCTCGACAAACCGATCAATGCGGCAAGCGCCAACGTCGCCAAGGCACTGCGCGGACGAATCGGGACCGGCTTGTTCGACACAACGATCAGCAGCATGCGGGACGTCAGAAAGGCGTTGGGCTAACGCTTTTTTTGATCACAAATAGTTGTGATGCTAACTAAATGGAGCCAGCATGAAAGGCACTGCGATACGAGAATCGAAGAAGTGCATCGCGCCACGCAAGCAACGCCGGGCGATAACCCGTGACGCACAAAAGTGGATTGCAGGGCTCACGATCACCGCAATATCCATCGCGCTATTCGTCACGGCCGCCGTCTCTGCAATGAAAAGCGTTCCGGTGAACAACGCGCGATGTCTCGCGCAGATCGCCAAAGAAGAACACACGACGCTGGAAGCGTTCTTTCAAAACCCCTCCGGACACGATGCTCTGGTACAGGCGCTCACCGCGTGTGCCCAATGATGGCCCCGGCGGCACCCTTTCTAATGCACGATTCGACCTGTCCATATAACCACGCACTGCATGACGAACGCAGACAAAAATATTTGTCAGCCCGTCATGCCGTTCTCTAGCATCGAGCCCTGTCGACCCCAAAACGAACCCCCACATGCACAAACGAAAACTGCTCGGTACGGCGCTGACAGCGCTCCTTCTCGGCTGGAGTATTGCGAATGCCGCCTCGGCCGCAACCACGGAAAAGACGCTTCGCGTCGGCATCATGTCCGGCGAGGACGAAGACGTCTGGAAAGTGGTTGCCGCCAATGCGGCAAAGCATGGTCTCGCCATCAAGGTCACCACGTTCGCCGATTACACGCAGCCCAACGAGGCGCTGGCCCAGCATGACCTCGACGCCAACTCGTTTCAGCACAAGCCCTACCTCGAGGCGCAGATCAAGGCGCGCGGCTACAAGATCGTGCCCGTGGGCTACACCTATGTGCAGCCCATCGGCCTCTATTCGCGCAAGGTGAAGTCCGTTGCCGACCTTCCGCAAGGCGCGACAGTGGGCGTGCCAAACGACCCGAGCAACGAACGGCGCGCGCTGCTCCTGCTGCAATCGCTCGGCCTCATCACGCTGAAGCCCGCCGTGGGTCTCCTGCCGACGGCGCGCGATATCGAACGGAATCCGAAGAATCTGCACGTCAAGGAACTCGATGCCGGCATCGTCGGCCGTGCCATCGGTGACCTCGATGCGGCCGTCGTGAACACCGACTGGGCCATCAAGGCGGGCATCAAGATTCCGCAGGAACGCATCGCGCAGGAGAAGGTGCCGAACAATCCGTATCGCAACTTCATCGCCGTGAACGAGCAGGACGCGAACGCGCCGTGGGTCCATGACCTCGTGGAGAGTTATCAGCAACCCAATGTGTCCGCCGCAATCCTGAAGGTTTATCGCGGCGCCACGCTGCCCGCGTGGGACGGCGCGCCGCAGTAGTTCCGCACACTGCTCAGCGCCCGAGCCCGCTCTTCGCAATCTGTTGCTCCACGAACTGCGCGAAGAGCGTATGCAGGCGGGTGGCGGGATGCAGGTCGTCGGCGAACATGTAGGTCTGGTCGGCGTTGGGCGTCGTGTAGGTGGGCGGTGAACAGAGCAATGCGGTGTCGTGCGGCGTCTTCGCAGGGTCGCACGCCGTGCCCGTGTTGGAGACGGCGAAGCCGTTGGCCTGGAAATTCGCGACAACCTGGTTGAGCCAGGTGAAGGCATCGATCTCGATGACCTTGCTCTGAAGACCGTTGGTCTGCAAACCCGCGTTCAGCGTGTCGTTGAAGCGTTGCGAAAGCTGCGTCAGATTCGCGCCGCCGTCCGCGGACGTCACGCCTTTGGGCGATAGCCCGATGTTGGGCAGATTGACCACGACGACGTGCGTCGCCCCACTCTGCACGATCTGCGCGACGAGCTGGACGAGCGTGTTCGCTGCTGTCTGCACCGTGGGCGCGGCAGCGGGCAGCGAGCCGGCACGCAGCACATCGTTTGCGCCGGCCCACACCAGCACCAGCTGGTTCGCGTTGAAGCTTCCATGCGCGGCCAGATAACTCGACACCTGCTGGTTCATGGGCATTTCGATGTTGCCCAGCACGTCGGTCAGATAGTCGTAGAGGTTCGCGGGCGTGGCCACCGTGGCGCCGCCCTCTGCGTAGCCCAGACCGCTTTGCGCGCTGAGCTTGTGGCTGGCGTCGATCGAAAAGGCGGGCGTCAGCGTGTCGCCGTAGTACTGCGCGACATCCTGCGTCCACACCTGGCCCGGGTTGGTCGTGAAGCGTCCACCGCCCAGGGCGCCCGCGAGCGGCGCATAGGTGCCGACGTCAGAGAGGCTGTCGCCGAACGACACCACCTGGAGATGCACGCCGCCAGCGGGGCCCGCCGTGCCGGCGCTACTGCCCGAGCCGGTTCCTCCGCCGCCGCACGCCGCGGTCAGCAGGCTCATCGCGACAACAATTGCGGCACACCCCCTTGCGTTCATGCGTTGCATGGCTTTCCTCCAGTGGACGGCGGCTTTCACGTGACGGACGTTGTGCCCGCGAACCTGCTGCACATGCAGCACATGCAGCGGGCTCTACCGTGTAGCAAGAAAGGTGCGCCGAGGTTTGCGGCGCTGGAGGAAGGTCTTGTCGCGCTCAGGCGATGGCGTCCATCAGCCGGTACCACGCAACGCCCGCCGCGATGTAAAAGCGCTGCAGCCCATGGAACGGGATCGGTTTGACCGCGGTGACGGCAAACGGAAACGGAGCGCGGGCGTCGCCTGCAATGCGCGCGGCAAGATGCTTGCCTAGCGTCGTGGCCATCGCAATGCCGCGGCCGTTGTAGCCAAGCGCGATGCTGAGCCCCGGCGCGGGTTCGTGGACGTGCGGCAGAAAATCGGCCGTGATCGCGACGCGCCCCGCCCACCGATACTCATACTCGATGCCCTTCAATTGCGGATACATCAACTCGACGGCGCGTTCGAGATGCGCCCAGTCGCTGTTCGCACGCGGGTCCGAAAAAGGCCCGCGACCGCCCATCAACAACCGCCCTGCCGCATCGCGCCGGAAGTACAGCAAAAGACGACGCGAATCGGAGGCCACTTCACCGCCGCGCAGAATGGCGTCGCCCACGCCGGGAGCCAGCGGCCGCGTAGCGACGAGAAAGCTGTTCGCCGCGATCACCGACTGCCGCAGGCCCGGCCAAAGCGCCCCGGTATAGCCGTTGGTCGCGATCACCACGTGCTGCGCGACCACGTTCGCACCGCCGTGCGTCTCTACCTGCCAGCCGCGTTTGTCACGCGAGAGGCGCTTGACCGACGTGTGTCCATGCACGGCAACGCCGAGCGTCTGGGCCGCGCGCGTGAGACCCCGCACATAGCTGAGCGGCTGGATGCTGCCGGCGCGATGATCGATCCATCCGCCCACGTAAGCGCTCGTGCCAAGCCGCTGCGAAATGCCGGCGGCATCGAGCAGGCTGACCTTCGCGCCGCGCGCCGCCCACTGCTGCGCACGGCGCGTCACGGTTTCGAGCATGGCACGCGACGGCGCCGGCTGGATCCAGCCGCCCCGTACCGCCTCGCAATCGATGCCGTACCGCTCGATCAACTCGAACACGCTGTCGGCCGCGCCGCCCACCGTCTCCACCAGACGATTGCCGGCTGTTTCGCCGAACCGCCGCACGAGTTCGTCGGGGTCGTACTTGAGCCCGGGAATCACCTGACCGCCATTGCGGCCCGAGGCGCCCCACCCCGGCTGCGCGGCATCGAGCACGCACACCTTCACGCCGCGCTCCGCCAGATGCAAGGCCGTCGAGAGGCCCGTGAACCCTGCACCCACGATCGCCACGTCGCACGATACCGACTCGCGCAGAGCCGGCGTATCGGGCGCAGGCTGCGCCGTTGCGGCCCACAACGAATCGGGCAGCATTGCACCTTCTTTCACTTCGATCATGTTCAGTTCGGGTTAGCGCCGGCGGGCGTGCCGTCAGGAGACAGCAGGCGCCGCAGGAAGTCCTGCGTGCGCGGATGCTGGGGATGGCTCAGGACCTCGCGCGCGGCCCCCGTCTCGCAGATCGTGCCGCCGTGCAGGAAGCACACGCGGTCGGCCACTTCGCGGGCGAAGGCCATTTCGTGCGTGACGACCACCATCGTCATGCCGTCGCGTGCGAGCGCGCGCATCACGGCCAGCACTTCGCCCACGAGCTCGGGATCGAGCGCGGACGTGGGCTCGTCGAAGAGCAGCGCCGCCGGCTCCATGGCAAGCGCGCGCGCAATCGCCACACGCTGCTGCTGACCGCCCGAAAGCTCCGCAGGATACGCATTCATCCGATGCGAGAGGCCGACCTTATCGAGCAGGTGCCGCGCCTCGTCGCGAGCCCGCGCAACCGGCGTGCGGCGCACATAGACCGGCCCTTCCATCACGTTTTCGAGGGCCGTTCTGTGCGCAAACAGGTTGAAGCGCTGAAACACCATGCCCACGCGCATGCGCAATTCGTGAATGTTCTTCGCGTGAGCATCCACGCGCACGCCGTCTATCGTGATGGACCCGGAATCGTAGGTCTCGAAGCCGTTGATACAGCGCAGCACGGTCGACTTGCCCGACCCGGACGGCCCGATCAGGCACACCACTTCCCCCGCCTCGACGTTGAGGCTCACACCCTTGAGCACTTCCTGGTGGTGAAAGCGCTTGTGTATCGCGTTGATTTCGATCATCGGCTTTTCCTCACGGCAAGCCGCTTGCCAAGCTGGTTGACGCCGAACATCAGCGGCAGGCTCAGCACCAGATACAGCAGCGCGACGAGCGTGTAGACCGTCATGTTCTGGAAGGTCGACGACGCAATCAGCTGCCCCGCGCGCGTGATTTCGGCAACGGTGATGGTGGAGGCAACCGACGAGTCCTTCAGCAGCATGACGAGCGTATTGCCATAGGGCGGCAGCGCGATCCTGAACGCCTGCGGCAGCACCACGCGCCGCATGATGAGTGGGCCGCGCATGCCGATGGCGTGCGCGGCTTCAATCTGCCCGTGGTCGATGGCTTCGATGCCCGCGCGAAAGTTTTCCGCCTGATACGCGGAGTAAGCGATGCCAAGCCCGATGACCCCGGCCTGAAACGCCGACAGCTGCACGCCCAGGTCCGGCAGCACGAAATAGATGTAGAAGAGCTGCACGATGATCGGCAGCCCGCGGATCAGATTGATCACGGTGCTGCCGAACGCCGATGCGGCACGGTTGCGCGACACCTTGAGCAACGCGAGCACCAGACCGAGAACCGAACTGAGCACGAATGCACAGGCCGTGATCTCGATCGTGATGACTGCGCCTTTCAGCAGGATCGGCAAAAAGTCGATTGCGTTCTGCACGAACATCGCGTCTCCCGACACACTTTGCAGATCGTCCGGGCCGCTATGGGGCACGGACAGCTTCGAATACAGCGCAACGTCTCGCCGTTAGCTCATGTGCCACTTCTGCAGAATCTGCTGCAGCGTGCCGTCGGTCTTCATCTTCCTGATGGCCGAGTTCAGCTGTTCGAGCATGGCCGTATCGCCCTTACGCACGACGAAGCACACCTGCCCCTTCACCGCCGACTGATACTCGGGCACGAGCCGCACCTGCGGATTGGCGCCCTGCTGCAACTGGTAGGCAACGATGGGCTGATCGGCGAAACCCGCCTTGATCCGGCCCAGTGCCACGTCGCGCATGATGTCCGCGACGGAATCGTAGGTGCGCACTTCCTTGAAGATGCCCTTCTTGTTCAACGCATCGACGAACGCCGTGCCCACCTGCGCGCCCACCACTTCGCCCTTGAGATCGTCCATCGAGGTGTAGTGGCCTTTGTCGTCGGCCCGCACGACGAGCCCTTCGCCGTACGAATAGACCGTGTCCGAAAAATCGACGATCTGCTGGCGCGCGGGCGTCTTCAGCATGGCCGCGGAAATGATGTCGATCTTCTGCGTGGTCAGCGATGGAATCAGCGCGGAAAACACGCTCTGCTGCACCTCGACCTTGAAGCCGCCCGCGCGGCCCGCCGCTTCGATGGCATCCACCATCATTCCCTGAATGGAATTGGTTTTGACGTCGAGGAACGTGAACGGCACACCCGTGGCCGTTGCGCCCACCTTCCAGGTGGGCTCGGCGCGCGCGGCGCCCGAGGAAATGGCGAAACAGGTGGCAAAGCCGGCTGCAAGCAAGGTAAGGCGTTTGACGAACGTGACCATGCATTTCTCCTGGCAAGGCGCCGCCGGATCGACATGAACCGTCGGCAATGTTGTTTTGTGACCGCGAGATCATGATAGTCGAATCAAAAAAATCGCAAATAGATTTTTGTGTATCGATATTCGATACGATATGATGTGGTATTGCACTCAACGCGCGTTCAACGGACGGACCACGATGGACAATTCGCCTGCCGACAATGACGCCGGAAACGGCACCGACCTGCTCTTCAATCAGTCGCTGGAAAAGGGGTTGAACGTGCTGCGCGCGTTCAGCGCGAAGCGCCGCACGATGACGCTGGCCGAAGTGGCCGAGGCGGCGTCGATGTCCAAAAGCTCGGCGCAGCGCATGGTCTACACGCTGGAGAAGCTGGGCTATATCCGCAAACATCCGCTCACGCGCCGCTACCAGCTGGCGCCGCGCGTGATGCAGATCGGCTTCAACTATCTGGCTGCGGACACCTTGATCGATGTGGCGAATCCGTTCCTCTCGGAACTCACGAACATCACGGGCGAGACGACCAACCTCACGGAGCCCGATGACGACGAGATGGTGTACGTCTCGCGCTTCGTCTCGACGAAGTTCGTGCCGATACACATGCCCATCGGCAGCCGCATCCCCATGTATTGCACAGGCAGCGGGCGCGCATTCCTGAGCGCGTTGCCTGCGGACGAGGCACGCGCGCGCCTCGAGCAGATGAATCGCGTGGCGTTCACGGCGAACACCGTGACCGACGTGGCACGGCTCGGCGAACTGCTCGCCGAAGTGCGCCAGAACGGCTATGCCACGAACCGCGAAGAGTTGTTCATTGGCGATATGTCGATCGCGGCGCCGGTGGTGGGAAGCCAGGGGCGCCCCGTCGCCGCGGTACACGTGGTGGCGCCCACCAGCCGATGGACTTTCGACGACGCACGGCTAAAGCTCGCACCGGCCGTGATCGATTGCGCGCGAGGCATCAGCAATTCGATACGAACGCTCGAGTAAGCACGCGAGGGTCCATGCGAGCGTGCGCCGCGCTCATACCAGACTCACACCAGGTTCAAACCAGGCTCAAACTCCGCCGTCGCCGTATTGCCGGATGACCTTCGCGATCACGACGCGGTAGCCGTCGAGCCAGCGCGCCTGCTTGCCCTTCGCTTCGCGGTGCGCCGGATGCTCGATCAATTGCCGCAGCGCCGCTTCCGACTCCCAGTAGTAGATGTTCTGGATCAGCCCCGCGCTTGCGTTCTCCCAGGTCTCCTCGCCGAGATAGCCGGGAATCGCGCGCGCGGCTTCCGCGATCTGTTTGTCGAGGCGATGGAACTCGTCGTCGAATTGACCGGCCTTGAAAACGAAGGTGGACGAGTACATGCGGCTTCCTTTGAGTGATCGAAAAAAGCGGACGGCGCACCCCGCCTGCTGCCTTCCCGTCGAATAAAAAAAGGCAACGCGCGAGGCGTTGCCTTCCTTGCTCCATCGACCACCGGAATTCGTGGCCGAAGCCGCTGCGATCAGCAACCCGTCTGCTTCACGCGCTCCACGGCGAGCCCGAATGCCGGACGCAGCTTCGTGCCCACCACGTTGCCGAGAAACGCCGCGACGAGCCACAGCCAGCCGTGCAGGCTGCCCGACACGATGCCGCTGAAATACGCGCCGATATTGCAGCCGTACGCAAGACGCGCGCCGTAGCCGAGCAGCAGCCCGCCCACCACGGCCGCGATCAGCGAGCGCAGCGGCAGCCGCCACACCGGCGCATAGCGGCCGGCGAGCGATGCAGCCACCATCGCGCCGATCACGATGCCGATATCCATCACCGACTTCACGTCGTGGCTCACCGGCGCGGCGAGCGCCGCCGCGTTCGGGCCGGTGCTCCACACATGCCAGCTCGCAACGTCGACGCCCATTGCCGAGAACGCCTTGGCGCCCCACAGCGCAAACGCCGACGTGACGCCCCAGGGACGGCCCGAGATCGCAAGCGTCACGAAGTTGAGCACGGCGAGCACCACGCCGCCCACGAGCAGCGGCCACGGGCCACGCAGCCACGACGACGTGTTCGGTGCGTCGTCGCTCACGAGACGGCCGTGACGGCGTTTTTCGATCAGCACGGTAAGCGCCGCAATCAACGCGAACACCACGAGGTTCAGCGCGATGGCGGGGCCCGCGCCCAGCGTTTTCACGAGCGAGATGGGCTGCAGATGCGGCAGCGCGCTCCAGAACGGCAGATGCGCGGTGCCCACCACGGAACCGACGACGAACGCAATCAGCGTGACCACCATGCGCGTGCTGCCGCCCCCCACCGTGTAGAGCGTGCCGGAGGCGCAGCCGCCGCCCAGCTGCATGCCGATGCCGAAGATGAACGCGCCGATCAGGACCGACACGCCGACGGGCGCCACCTCGCCCGCCACCGGATGACCGAACAACGTGCCGGCCGAAAGCGCCGGGAAGAACAACAGCACGCCCACTGCGAGCATCAGCATCTGCGCACGCAGACCGGCGCCGCGCCCGTCCGCGATGAACACGCGCCACGCGGACGTGAAGCCGAACGCGGCGTGATAGAGCGTCATGCCGAGCAGCGCGCCCAGCACGTACAGCGTGGCCTGCTTCGCGCTGACGGTCTGCGCGAGATAGAGGGCACCGAGTACGACGAGCGCGAGCGCAACGGCAAGCGGCTTCGGATTGATGTTGACGAGCCGGCTAGACGCGCCGCCGAACGGCGTGGAGAGATCGGACATAGTGAGCGGAAGCGGTCGCGCTCAGCGCACGGGGGCGGCACGCCGGTAAACGGGCGGTCGCTGCGCGGGCGAAAGGCCGCGAAAAGTCGTTAGGGGAAAGTTCGCAAGTATATCGAAATGTCACGATTCGGCTGGGACGCACCCTGAGCCGCGGCGCCTCGCGCCAAGGGCTGCCGCGCCTCGTGCCGCGAGCCCGCAAGGCTCGTCAGACGGGGCTTGGCGAGCATTCCGCGCGATTCAAAGCCGGCCGCCTAATAACGTGCTCGTATATCGATATTTCGAATCTGGCTTGACAGATGCCCGTCGAAAAAACCGCCAGGATCCGACCACCCGACCACCCGACCATCCGACCGCCGGCAGCCGGCAGCAGACTCAGATCACCAGGTGCCTCGCCTCCTCGTGCATGCTCGCGGGCGGCAGCAGGTCGGCGCGCGAGAAGCGCACGAGCGCAAATGCGCGCCAGGTGCCCGGGTCGGCGGGGAGGCGCGCAAGGCGAAATTCGATCTCCTCGCCCTTCGCCGGATCGTTGTCTTCGAGCACCACGTTCATCGCGTTGAGCCGCAAGCGCTTTCTCGTCACGTCGAGATGCGAAGCCGGATCGGCCAGCACGTCGCAGATCAGCTGGAGTTCGCGTTGCAGGGCGTCGGTCTGCAGTCCCAGGTCGGCGAGGCTGCGCTCGTTCTCGTCCATCAGCGACTGGATTTTCGCGCGCTCCGCGAGGTCGGGCGCCGTGCCGCTGCCCATCACCTGGCGCATGCCCACGCCGCCCCGCTCGAGCAGCTGCATGCGTGCCTTCAGCAGCGCGCGCTCCTGCTGGAGTGCATCGCGCCGGGCCGTATCGGCTTCGACGTGCGAGAGCCCTTCCAGGGCCAGCTGATCGAGCACGCGTCGCACGATTTCGCGCCGCAGGAGTGTCTCCGTGAGTCCGCATACACGGACTTGATAATCGCCGAAGCTAACCGTGGTACGCATCACGTCAGAGCGAACCTCGAGCCCGACCTGTTTTGCGCCCGGCGCACGACGTTCGGTCATCGCCATGCCGAGCACCGCGAAGACCTCGCCGGCGGCCGGACATTCATCGAAGAAGTGCTGCAAATCGGTGGAGCGGCTGAGCGCCGGGGCCACGTCGTCGGGCGCGGTGAAGAACGCGTGAATACAGGCGTCGGAAGACCATGCCGCGGCGCTGGCCTCGCGTGCAGGCGGTAGCGACTCGACCAGACCTTCGACGTACTGCAGCGAAACACTCACGGCACGCGCAAGGTGTGCCTCGTACTGCCCGACCAGCCGCAATTGCGGATGCAGCTTGACGATGCGCTCCACGGCGTCGCGCACCTCGTCGCTTGCGGCCGGCGGTACCGCAGTGTTTCGATGCCACATCCAGCTCAACATGCCCATGTCCGTCTTTCCTTGCCTGCGCTCGCGCCTCGCGCTGCATGGTCGGCTGCACGCCGGAATTTCCGGCAACGGCCAGCAAGCAACTGTCTTGATTCGGCGCCCGAATCTCACCTTAGCCACGCGGGCAACGGGTTCTTTGATCCTGGTCAGTTGTCTCTCGTTGAAGGCATTCGATCTGGCCGACAACATCGGGCCACCGAAACGGGCACGCTGATGCCGCGCATGAGAGCGAACACCCTGCCTCACGACCGGAAAACCGGATTCATGCGGCCAAAGACGGATCGCTTGCGACGTCACGCTGAATGGCGCACGCCGTTTTAAGCGCGGCGCCAAACAGAAGCCAGAGCGCGAGCGACCCTGTCGACACGGCACCCAGCACGAGAAAGGCGGTTGCGTAACCGAAGTGCTGGGCGAGCACACCGCCCAACGCAGGGCTGAGCGCAGCGCCCATGCCCTGCACGGTCATGACCATGCCCTGCCCGACGTTGACGCGCCCGGTTCCCTGCAACAGTCGCACCACCAGTGCGGGCACCGCCACGCTTTGCAGGCCGGCACCAATGCCATCGAGCGCCTGCACCGGCCACACGCCCCACGCGTCGATGAACATCGCGGCAACGAGCCCGCGAAGCGGCAGCGCGAGGAACGTGATCAGGATGACGCCCCAGTAGCCGATACGCCGGATGAGGCGGCTCGCCAGGAACGCCGCGACCACCATGACGAGTTGCGCAACCACGATCGTCTGCGCAGTGAAGGCGCCTGGATCGCCCTTGTGCGCGGCGACCACCGCCAGCCCGTAGAGCGGAAGCATCGCCGCATTACCCAGATGGAAGATCGCCAACGAGGCGGCCAGCAGCAGCAACGGCCGGCAGCTCAGCAGCACGCGAAAGCCGCTCGCGTGCTCATGGCTTGCCGCCGACGAACCGCCCAGCCCTCGCGCACTGTCGTGATCGATCGAATCGCGCCGGATGAGCAGCGTCGAGATCACCGTCATCACGCCAAATACGCCGGCGGGTACGAACACCGCACCGAACCCATACCGCCAACCCAGCCAGCCCGAAAGCGCGGCACCCACCACATTGCCCGCGTGATTGGCCACCTGGTTGCGACCGAACTGCCGGTCAAAGCCCTGTTCGCGCGCGATACCGAGCGTCAGGCCCGCTAACGCGGGCCCCAATGCGGCCCCTGTTACGGCCGTGAAGATTTGGGAAGCGGCGACCATCCAGTAGCTGTGCGACACCCATAGGACGAGCGATGCGAGTGTCGTCATGCCCGCCGCAATCACGACGACGCCGCGCTTGTGACGCGTGCCATCGACGAGCGCACCGGCCGGTGAAGTGGCGAGCATGCCGGCGACGCCGCCGAGCGTCATGACCGTTCCGATCGCGCCCGGATGCCAGCCCTGTGCCTGCAGAAAGACGCCAAGGAACGGCCCGATGCCCGCCTGCACATCGGCCACGAAGAAGTTGAGCCCTTCCAGTGCGTATCGGGGATTCATGGGGGCCCAGGTTGTGCGTGTGCCGCCATGCGCTCAGGCCGTTACCGGCGTATCGACGAGTTCCGCAATCTCGTCCACCTCGATCGTTCGCCCGTGGCGGTTCTTGATGCCAGCCCCCCAGGCCTGGACATGCGCGCCCGGCGCCAGGTACTCGGCCAGATACCCGGCCAGCTCTGCCGCCGCGTGAGTCGGCATGCGCAACGACGTGCCGTCGTCGAGCAACGCCCCGCGCAACTCGCCCTTCGGGCCGAAGAGCGACAGCACCACTTCACCGGACGCCTCCATCGGCTTGCGTTCGACAGGCGGCTTCCGATGCTTCTCCCCCTCGTGGTGTGGACCTTCGTCGAGAATGAGCACGCCGCTCGTTGTCGTGAGGGAAACGGCGGCAATCATGTCCGCATTGCGGGGCTTCACCCCGCGCACCCGAACCGCATCGCCCGGCGCGACGTGCCGCGCAAGCTGTTTCGACAGATGCGGCGGGAAATGCACCTGGCGCGCGCCAAGTACGAGCCCGTCCAGTTCGCCGTGCGGATTCAACAGAAAGCGCGTGACCTTGCCGCGGGTTTCCGGAAGGCTTGCGGGGTCGATCCAATGCATGTCGTTTCTCCGAAATCGATGTGGGCCAAAGATTGTTCAGGTAGCGCTCGTTCAGGGCGCGGGCGGAATACGGTCGTAGCGTCCGTAGATCTGGGTCAGGTTGCCGGGCGAGCCGAACGACGTTGCCTGCAACGCCGTGCCGTACTGGTTGCGCGTGCCGTAACCCTGCGCGGACACCGTTGCGCCCGTCCTGACGAGCGCCGCGAATTGCTGTGCGACAGGCGGCGTGAGTTTGATGACCGTGCCGTCCGCGAGGATCACGCCGTCGGGTTCGCCTCGTCTTGCGGTCGTGACATACGCGACCTGGCCTTGAGCGCTCATCAGCGCGAGGCCTGCGCCTCGCAACTCGCGCGGCAGGGGCCGGGCATCCGGCGGCGGGGGTTGATCGACGAGTTGCTGACCGCTTCGGGCGTTGGTGATGCGTTGGGCGTCGAAGCTGCCTCCCGCGTCGCGCCAGCCACTGACCTGCACCACGTCGCCGGGGCGGACCGCCGACGTGAGCTGCGCGCTCATGTGAGGCGGGAACCTCACCAGCACTCCATCACGCGTGAGAAAGCCGTCCACGTCGCCGTCCGGATTGGTGAGAAAGCGGGTGACGGTGACTTGCGTCGTGGTGAATGCGCCTGAATCGGCGAGGCCGGGCGGCGGAACGTCCCCAGGCGGCGCCAATGGGGCTAACGGGGCTAACTGGGCTAACGGCGCTGCTGGAGGCGGTGGCGGGGCATCCTGTGCCACGGGCGGCGGCGGGGGAACCGGGGCTCCTTCCGGTCGAGGTTGCGCTGCGCATCCGGCGCTTGCCGCGAGCAAGGCGGCGAAGCTCATTGCGCTCACGACGCGGACGGCGATGCGTTGTCTGGGGTATGGGGTCGATGGCACGGTTCACTCCTTTCATGTTGCGCGGAGTGTTTTGCAAAGGCCATGCCATTCGTCCCGAGTCTGTGTTCTCGGGCTTCCGTGGTGATTTGCGCGATGCAGAAGCGTCGACGTGTCAGGAAACCGGACATACGCTGTCCGCTTCCTTGACACCCTTGCCGTTACGACGCGTTCCCGGAGAGGCCCAGGCTCGTCATACGCGTGTAGAGCGATTGACGGCTGATGCCGAGCTTGCGCGCCGCCTCGGCGCGATTGCCTTCCGATGCGGCCAGCGCGTGGACAATCAGCGCACGTTCGAGCCGTGCAACGGCTTGCGTGAGGGGCAGTTCGAGAAGGTCGGGAGGAATGGCGTCATCCGCGCCGCCTTTCGCCGCCGAGAGAAAACCGAAGTCTTCGCGCATGAGCACCTGTCCCGGCGCCAGCGCGCTCGCACGCTCGACCGCGTTGGCCAGTTCGCGGACATTTCCCGGCCAGGCGAACGTGGCGAGCAGACGCTGCGCATCGGCGGAAAGATGCTTGCGTTGCGTGCCGCTGGATGCGCTCGAAAGAAAGTGTTCGGCAAGCGGCAGAATGTCGGCCACGCGCTCGCGCAATGGCGGCATGTGCAGCGGAATCACGTCGAGGCGAAACAGAAGGTCCTGTCGAAACGTGCCTGCCGCGACCATCGAGGGAAGATCGCGATGCGTTGCCGCGACGACGCGCACGTCAACCGTCACGACGCGGTTCGTTCCAAGCGGCGTGACCTGGCGCTCCTGTAGCACGCGCAGCAGCTTGGCCTGCATGGCAAGCGGCATGTCGCCGACTTCATCGAGAAACAGCGTGCCGCCGTGCGCTTCTTCGAAACGCCCTGCCCTGTCGCTCTGGGCGCCCGTGAACGCGCCCCTTGCGTGCCCAAACAGTTCGCTTTCGAGCAGGTCGTCGGGAATCGCCGCGCAGTTCACCGCAACGAACGGACCGCCGGCGCGCGCCGATGCGCGATGGAGCACACGTGCTGCGACCTCCTTTCCGGTCCCCGTTTCTCCCGTGATAAGCACGGTGGAGTTCGTTGCCGCCGCGCGGCCGATGCGTTTCTGCACGTCACGCATGGCTTCGCTCACACCGAGCAGTTGCGGCTCGCGCGATGCGGCTTCATCCTGGAACGCGCGCGCAACGGGCGCGTTGCGCTGGGTGGAAAAAATGCGTTCGAGCAGCGCGGCGATCTCGTCGCGGCCCACCGGCTTGGTGAGATGCTCGAAGGCACCGAGCCGCATCGCGCCGATGGTGTTGTCGCTCGTCGCGTGCGCCGTGAGCATGACGACCGGCACGGTCTGCCATCCCGGCGTGTTACGCAGCGTTTCGAGCACGGCAAGGCCATCCGCGCCCGGCAAACGGAAGTCGAGAAAGACGCAGTCGGTGGCAGCGTGCTCGTGCAACCGCTCGAACGCTTCCTTGCCCGAGCGCGCTTCGAGCGGCCGGTGGCCAAGGTCTTGTACCGTTTCAGCGAGGCCTTCGCGAAAGGCATCGTCGTCGTCGATGATCAGTATGGTCGCCATGGCAAGTCGATCACGAAACGCGTCATGTTCAAATCATCCGCAAGATACGCCCGCCCGCCATGCGCAGACGCGATCTCGCGCACCACGGCGAGGCCAAGACCCGAACCGTCAGGCCGCCCGGTCACAAAAGGCTCGAAGATGCGCTCACGTTCCGTCGCGCTCACGCCGGGACCATTGTCGACGACTTCGAGCCTGAGCCGCTCGCCCTCGTCCGAGCTTGCCTTGCCTGCGCGAATCGTGACGTGACCGCCGGACGGCGCATGCCGCAGCGCGTTCACGACGAGATTGTCGAGCGCGCGGGCCAGTTGCGCCGCGTCGAAAACCGGGTTCGCCTCGCAACCGGCCATGTCGACACTAAGTTCGACATGACGGCTTTCAGCGCGCGACTCATGCGTGCGCACCATCTCGTCGAGCCACGCGCGCAAGTCGACCTCGCGTGCCTGGACCGTTATCGGCTGTGTCAGCGCGAGCAGGCTCGCAACCTGCGTCTCGATGCGCCCCACCTGTTCGATGATGGTCTTCAAGGCGGCTTCGCGGCGCGCACCGTCGCCTGCAAGCGCGTTCTCGGCCTTGAGACGCATTGCGCCGGCCGGGTTGCGAATCTCATGCGCGATTTGCGCAGCCATCTTGCCCAGCGTGCTGAACCGCTCGGCCTGCGCAAGCTGCGCACTGAGCGCGTTGGCTTCCCGCTTCAAGCGTTCGGCGCGTTCGACATAGCGGTTGAGCGCATCCACGATCTGATCCAGGTCGCGCTCGCCGAGCCGTTCGAGCCGCCTGCCCTGTTCGAACTCGCCATCCGGCGCAAGCGCATGTTCGAGCCGTGCGAGATTGCGCTTCCAGCGCCGGAGTGCCAGCGCCAGAACCCCCGCCAGCCCGACGATGATGGCCAGCACGCTCGCGAGGATGGTCACGGCGCGTTCGCCGTAAGGCCCGAGCGGTGGCCGCGCACGCGTGAGCACCCACGCGAACACGTCCGTTTGGCGCGGCACGGGACACGCCACCGCGACGACGGCATCCGCTCCGCTCGAGACAACGTCGGCCTGTGTCTGCCGTGCGCTCGCTACCTTTCTCAGCGTACGCAGAATGAGCGGCGTCTCGGCTTCGGGGATATCGCGTTTGACACCGCTGCCGTCGTAGGTAGGAAAGGCGTAGGCAAGAAAGCCGTTCGGCGCGCCCGGCGCTGGCTCGCTCGTCCAGAAACCGCCTTCTATACCGTCGGTGCGAATCAGCACGAGATCGAGCACCGCGTGCATGAGATCGACGTTGGCTTCGCCGGGACGTTGCATCGACAGGTCATAGCGGGAGGCGACCGCCGTACACGCCGCAGCCGCCTGCTGCTTCGCGGTCGCCACGCGCTCACCCAGCGCAGACGACAGGACGAGCCATACGGCTGCGCTCAGCAGGCCGCAGAGAACGGCGACGAGCATCCAGAGTGCGAAAAGCTGGGTGGCGAACGACGGTCGCGGTCTCGGCATGAGCATCCCGTGTGAGCAGCGTTGGTGCTTTACCTGGAAACTTACCTGGCAAACTTGATTGGCAAACTTATTTGGCAAAACTTATCTGGCAATTCAGCTGGCAAATCCTTCGCCCACCCGCGGCAGGATACGCATTTTTTGCGGTGCACGGTGTCTTGCCGCGTGGCTCGGCTGGAGCAGCATTTGTCTACCCATACGCGCGGCGAATCAATTGATCGAGCAAAATATATTGGACGACGCAGGCAAGTTCTCGCAGTATTGGCAACCGAACTGCGCGCACCCTATCCGCACGGCCGCCACTGGCCGCCGTGACGCCTCCTTGAAGGCGGCGCTTTTTCCAACCCTGATAAACAGCAACACCAGAGGACACAGATGCCTAACTATCGGTCACGCCTGTCTACGCACGGTCGCAACATGGCCGGCGCCCGTGCCTTGTGGCGCGCCACCGGCATGAAAGACGACGATTTCGGCAAACCCATCATTGCCGTCGTCAATTCGTTCACACAATTCGTTCCGGGCCACGTCCATCTGCGCGATCTGGGCGCGCTCGTCGCCAAAGAGATCGAAGCGGCCGGCGGCGTAGCCAAGGAATTCAACACGATCGCCGTGGACGACGGCATTGCCATGGGCCACGGCGGCATGCTGTATTCGCTGCCCTCGCGCGAGTTGATCGCCGACTCGGTCGAATACATGGTCAACGCGCACTGCGCCGATGCCATGGTCTGCATTTCCAATTGCGACAAGATCACGCCGGGCATGCTGATGGCCGCCATGCGCCTGAACATTCCCGTCGTGTTCGTGTCCGGCGGTCCGATGGAAGCGGGCAAGGTCAAGTCGCCGACAGACGGCCACGTCATCGCCAAGATTGACCTCATCGACGCGATGATCAAAGCCGGCGACCCGAAAATCAGCGACGCCGAAGTGGCCGAGGTCGAGCGCAGCGCCTGCCCGACCTGCGGCTCGTGCTCCGGCATGTTCACCGCCAACTCGATGAACTGTCTGACAGAAGCGATCGGCCTGTCGTTGCCCGGCAACGGGACGATCGTCGCCACGCATGCATGGCGTAAGGGCTTGTTCGAACAGGCGGGACGCCTGATCGTGGATCTGTGCCGTCGCTACTACCAGGAAGACGACACCTCGGTTCTGCCGCGCAGCATCGCCACCAGGCAAGCGTTCGAAAACGCCATGGCGCTCGATGTCGCGATGGGCGGATCCACCAACACCGTGTTGCACCTGCTGGCGGCAGCGCAGGAAGCCGGCGTCGACTTCACGATGTCGGACATCGATCGCATCTCCCGCAAGGTGCCGTGCCTGTGCAAGGTCGCGCCTGCGACCGACAAATACCATATCGAGGACGTCCATCGCGCGGGCGGCATCCTAGGCATTCTTGGCGAACTCGCTCGTGCCGGGCTGCTCGACCTGTCGTGCGGCAACGTGCACAGCGGCACGCTCGGTAACGCCATCGCAAACTGGGACATCCTGGGCGGCGCGGGCGAAGAAGCGCAGAAGTTCTATCGCGCAGCGCCTGGCGGCATTCCGACGACGGTCGCATTCAGCCAGGAAGCCACCTTCGCTGCACTCGATACGGACCGGAAAGCCGGTTGTATTCGCAGCAGGCAAAACGCTTATTCGAAGGACGGCGGCCTCGCTGTGCTGTACGGCAATCTGGCCGAGAAGGGTTGCATCGTCAAAACGGCGGGGGTCGACGAATCG
This sequence comes from Paraburkholderia sp. SUR17, assembly GCF_029536165.1. NCBI lineage: Bacteria > Pseudomonadati > Pseudomonadota > Betaproteobacteria > Burkholderiales > Burkholderiaceae > Paraburkholderia > Paraburkholderia sp. SUR17. Next base: position 1,031,507 of record NZ_CP120509.1, on the reverse strand, counting down.
CAGTGGGTCTTCTCCGGTCGCGCGCGCGTGTTCGAAAGCCAGGACGATGCCGTGGAAGCGATCCTCGGCGACAAGGTGGTGGCGGGCGATGTGGTGGTGATCCGCTACGAAGGTCCTCAGGGCGGCCCGGGTATGCAGGAAATGCTGTACCCCACGTCGTATCTGAAATCGAAAGGCCTCGGCAAGACGTGCGCGCTGTTTACCGATGGCCGTTTCTCGGGCGGCTCGTCAGGGCTCGTGATCGGCCACGCGTCGCCGGAAGCAGCCGCCGGCGGCACGATAGGTCTCGTGCAGGAGGGCGACGTCATCGAGATCGATATTCCGCAGCGCAAGATCCATCTGGCGGTCGCAGACGATGAATTGGCGCGCCGCCGTGCCGCCATGGATGCACGCGGCGACAAAGCGTGGCTGCCGGCTCATCGCGAGCGCGTCGTATCGCAGTCGTTGCAGGCCTATGCCGCGCTGGTGACGTCCGCCGACCGCGGCGCCGTGCGCGACGTTTCGCTGCTCAAGCGCAAGTGACGCGCACGATGCAGCTCGGGCTCAGGCCGCGCAAACGGCAGGGGCACGATGTGCCATGAGCCCATGTCCAGGCGCCTCACCGGCGCCTGGACGCCAGGACAACCGGCCCCGGCGGGTGTCACTCTCCTTGAAAGCGGGACGCGAGCATGGACCTGCGAGACTTCAAGATCAACGTTCCGGACGGCCAGATTGCAGACCTGAAGCTGCGTCTGCGTAACACGCGCTTTCCTGCCGCGCTGGATGCAGACCAGTGGGACGACGGTGCGAGCCTCGCCTTTGTCCGGCGCCTGGCAGACTACTGGCTGCATCAATTCGACTGGCGTGCGCAGGAAGCGCGGCTCAACCGCCTCCCTCAGTTCCAGGCGACGGTTGAAGGACACGACATTCACTTCGTCTACCAGACCGGCAAAGGGCCCGCACCTATGCCGCTCGTCCTGACGCATGGGTGGCCGGGCTCCTTCGTCGAGATGGAACGCGTGATCCCGCTGCTGACAGACCCCGCATCGCATGGCGGCGATGCGGCCGACGCGTTCCATGTGGTCGTCCCTTCGTTGCCGGGCTTCGGTTTTTCCGCGGCTGCGGCAGGCCCCGGCGTCAGCGCTCATCATGTCGCCGGGCTGTGGCTGAGGCTGATGAACGGGCTCGGTTTCGATCGCTTCGCGACGCAAGGCGGAGACATCGGAGCCGGCGTCTCGATGTGGTTGGCGCGCCGGTTTCCCGAGCAGATCATCGGCGCCCATCTCAACTACATTCCCGGCAGCTTCCGGCCATCGCTCACCGGCAACGTTCCGCCGGTGAGCGCGGACGAGCAGGCGTTTCTCGACACGGCTGCGGCCTGGTCAGCCGCAGAAGGCGCGTATGCGGCTGTGCAAAGCACCAAACCCCAAACCCTGTCGTACGCGATGACTGATTCGCCCGTGGGGCTTGCCGCCTGGATCGTCGAGAAGTTTCGCAGCTGGAGCGATTGCGACGGCGATGTCGAGCGCGTCTTCACGATGGACCAGTTGCTGACCGATATTTCCCTTTACTGGTTCGGCCACATGCTCGACGCGTCGTTTCGCATTTACAGGGAAAACCGGCTACGCCCGCTCGCTTTCGGTCCGAACGAACGGGTAGCCACGCCGCTAGGCGTCGCGCTATTTCCCCACGAGTTACCGACACCGCCGCGTTCCTGGGTCGAACGCGTCTTCGACGTGCAACGATGGACACCCATGCCACGCGGCGGCCACTTCGCAGCGCTGGAGCAACCCGAGCTGCTGGTCGAAGATATCCGCGCCTTCTTCCGTCCGCTGCGTCGCGCGAGCGGGCAGTCGTGAAACGGGCCTGCCGGGTTCCCGCGCCGCGCGGCGAACCCGGGCGTGCGGCTAACGCAGGTTGGTACGCACGAGCTCGACGATCTCGTCGCCGCGCCCGTTGAGAATGGCACGCATCATGTAGAGACTGAAGCCCTTCGCCTGGGCGAGTTCAATCGTGGGCGGCATCGCGAGTTCGTGTTTCGACGTGACCACATCGACAAGCGCCGGACCAGGATGGCTGAACGCCTGCTTCAGCGCGCCCGCCACGTCTTCCGACTCCTCTACGCGAATGCCGAAAATGCCGGCGCCTTTCGCAATGGCCGCAAAGTCGGTTTTACTGAGATCGACATTGGTATCGAGATAACCGGCCGCCTTCAATTCCATCGAAACAAAGCCGAGCAGGCTGTTGTTGAACACCACCACCTTGATCGGCAAATCGAGCTGCCGGGCGGTAAGCAGATCGCCGAGCAGCATCGACAAACCGCCATCGCCCGATAGCGACACGACCTGCCGTCCGGGATGCGCGGCTTGCGCACCGAGGGCCTGCGGCATCGCGTTGGCCATGGACCCGTGATTGAACGAGCCGTGCAACTGACGCTTGCCGTTCATCGTCAGATAGCGCGCCGCCCAAAGGGTTGGCGTGCCGACGTCCGCGGTGAAGATCGCATCGTGGCTGGCGGCCTCGTCGATCATCTTCGCCAGATACTGCGGATGGACAGGACGGCCAGGACCGGCCGGTGTCGCCAGATCGTCCAGGCCCTTGCGGGCGGACGCATAGTGCTTGCGCGCGTTGTCGACGAAACTGCGGTCCGTCTTGCGTTGCAACCTCGGCAACGTCGCGGCGACGGTTTCCTTCACCGTGCCCACCAGCCCGAGCGAGAGGGGCGCGCGATGCCCGAGCTGCGAGCCCTTCCAGTCGATCTGGATGATCTTCGCGTTCGCCGGATAGAACGCGCGATAGGGAAAGTCGCACCCGAGCAGCAGCAGCGTGTCGCACGACATCATTGCGTGATAGCCCGAGCTAAAGCCGATCAGGCCGGTCATGCCGACGTCGTAGGGATTGTCGTACTCGACGAACGGCTTGCCGCGCAGCGCGTGGACCACCGGTGCGCCGAGCGCATCGGCAAGCGCGACGACTTCGTCGTGCGCGCCCTGCGTGCCGCTGCCGCACATGATCGTGACCGCGTCGGAAGCATTCAGCATGGCGGCGAGGCGATCGAGATCCGCTTCGGCCGGCAGAATCCGCGGCGGCGCGCTTTCCGTCCAGGACGGCACTTCGGTGGGACCTTCGCTCAGCGCCACATCGCCCGGCAGCACGATCACCGACACGCCGCGTTCCTCGACGGCCGTGCGCATCGCACGCGCGAGCACGCGAGGAAATTGCGCGGCAGACGACACCACCTCCACGTAATGGCTGCACTCCTTGAACAGTTCCTGGGGGTGCGTTTCCTGAAAATAGCCCAGGCCGATTTCGGTCGACGGAATGTGCGCGGCAATGGCCAGCACCGGCTGCTGGTTGCGATGACAGTCGAAAAGGCCGTTGATCAGATGCAGGTTGCCCGGGCCGCAACTGCCTGCGCACACCGCGAGGCGTCCGGTCGAGGCCGCGTCCGCACCGGCGGCAAAGGCGGCCGCCTCTTCGTGGCGAGTGTGCATCCAGCGGATCGAGCCGACCTGATCGAGGCTGTAGGCGAGCCCATTCAAACTATCGCCGGTCACGCCCCAGATTCGTTCGACACCCGCGGCGGCGAGTGTCGCGGCAAGGTAGGCGGCAATGGTAGTGCTGGCCATGCTTGACTCCTTTTCACAGTTGAAAGGGCTCGACCGGATGGGGAAAACCACGATCACGGTCGCGACGCCGGCACCCACAGCCGCGCGCGGAAACGGCGCGGCGCGGGTGTACCACACGTATCAAGGTAGGAGGACATCGTGAAAAAGTCCTGAATTCCGGCTGAAAACACCTGTATCAGACAGACTGAAATCCATCTGTATGGCGCCTGGCGGGGCACTGTAGTCCACGCGCAATGCCAGAGAAAGGGCACCACCAGATACACAAGGTCCTGCGTTTGGGGTGTCGTTGGTTCGCGTGAAGCGCGGCGCTTTCATCGCTTTCATTTGAAATGCGTGGACGCGACCCTATTCAATCGCTCGTGTACGACCAAGCCTTCACAGACGGCTCAACCGGGCAGGAGCCCCGATTCGCGGTAAGTCTTGATCAGCGAATCAAAGAGCGATATGTCCGAACGGCCGCGCGCCATCAACTGCGCGCCGGCCACTGCCGCATAGATCGCGCGGGCCCGCCTTTCAGACTCCCTGTTACTGAGATGGCCCGCGGCAGACAAAACTTTGCTGAGCCAGGCCACGTTCACGTCCGCGAATTTCTGAATCTCGGTCTTGACCACGTCCGGCAAATCGTCGTACTCGGCCGCCATGAAACTGGACAGGCACATCCGGTTTTCGCTCTCAAGGGACTTGCGAAAGGTGGCCGGATACCGTCGCAACCAGCGCGCGGGCTCCGGCGAGTCCAGCCACATTGCCTCCAGCGCCGCGGCTGAGTTCTCCCAGTAGCGCTTCGCTACAGCGGCCGCAAGATCGGCCTTGCTCGGAAAGTGATGGTAGATGCTTGCGGCCTTGATGCCGACAGCCTGCGCGAGATCGCGGATATTGAGCCCGCCGTAACCATGCGCCTGCGCGATCTTCGTTGCGGCCATCAGAATCTTGTCGCTGGAGTTGGTGCCTTCTGCATTCTTCACTGGCCGCGTCCTTGAAGAGAGAACTTGTTGACGGCCAGAATTATAGCGCCTATGGTAAACCTAACTATCGTTAGGTAGAAAATCAGCGCGGTCTTTCATCGTCTCTTCCCGTCTTCAATCGTCTTCAATTTCGTGAGGTCATTTGTGAGTTCATTTGTGAGTTCCGACATCGTCTTTCAGGACGCCACCCGGCTGGCAGAACTGATCCGCACCCGCCAGATCTCCCCGGTCGAAGTCATGCAGGCCCATCTCGAACGCATCGAGGCTGTCGACCCAAAGGTCAATGCCATCGTCACCGTTGCCGACGACGCGCTCAAGGCAGCGAGGCAAGCAGAAGCGGCCGTCATGGCCGGCGAGACGCTCGGCCCGTTGCACGGCGTTCCCTTCACGGCCAAAGACTCCATCGACACCGCCGGTGTTCTGACCCAACGCGGGTCGCCCATTTTCAGGGGGCGCGTGCCGGACACCGATGCGACGAGCGTCGCCCGGCTGAAAAAGGCGGGCGGGATTTTGCTGGCAAAGACGAATCTGCCGGAGTTTTCGTACTGGATAGAAAGCGACAATCTGCTCAGCGGGCGTTCAAACAACCCATGGGATCTGGAGCGCACGCCGGGAGGATCGAGCGGCGGCGAGGCGGCGGCCATCGCGGCGGGCATGTCGCCGCTGGGCCTCGGCACCGATCTCGCCATTTCCGTGCGTGGCCCGGCCGCGCAAACGGGCATTGTTTCGCTCAAAGCGACGCACGGGCGCGTTCCGATGACAGGCATTTTCCCGCGTGCGCCGCGCCGCTTCTGGCACGTCGGACCGATGGCCCGGAGTATCCGCGACCTCGCGCTCGCTTTCTCCCTGCTCACTGGACCCGATGGGCTCGACGCATACGCGTCGAGCACCGCGAACTTCGACGCCGGCGCAGGGCGCTCGCCGCATCGTCCGCTGCGCGTGGGCTGGCTCGTGGAACCGGGGTTCGGGCCCATTGACCCGGAAGTTGCCGCCACGGTCAAGGCAGCCGCAGACGCGCTGCAGAGCAACGGTGTCGATGTGGCGCCCGTGCGAATTGCCGCGCTCGAGCGCGACTTCGCTCTGGATGTCTTCAATCGCCTGCACGTCATGGAGATGAAACCCGCATTCGCGCAAGTGACGGCCGGTCATAGCGAAGACGAGCTGTACAAGATGGCGAAGACCATGCGCGCCCTTCCCGAGACGTCCATGAAGGACTACATAGACGCCGAGCAGGCGGCTGAACGGTTGCGCGACGGGTTTGCAGCCTGCTTCCAGGAATACGATGCACTGCTTACGCCCGTCCTGCCGATTCCGGCACACAGGCATGGTGCCGATACCTTCGTCATCAATGGAAGATCGGTCGATGCGACCTTCCTTCAGGGCGCAACCGTACCGCTCAACATCACCGGCTTGCCCGGCCTCTCCATGCGATTCGGAACGAGCAAGGAGGGGCTACCCATCAATGTGCAGCTGGTCGGCAGCTGGCTCGCCGAATCCACCATCCTGCACCTTGCCTCGCTACTGGAAAGCGTGAGCGTTGTGCGAGACCTTCATCCGGCACTTTGATGCACCGAAGACGAGGCGTATCCGTGGGCGCCCAAAGTCGAGCCGGCCCACGGGGTCCGCGCAATGCGTCCGTCCAGGTACGCGACACGTGAGGCGTGCAAGTCACGATTCGCGCCCTGCCGGACGTCGGCGTGCGGAGGACCGTGGTGAGCCGCACGCCGATCCCGGCACTGCACTGTCAATACGTCGCCCGTTATTCATTCTCCGCGCGAACGGGCTGCGCGGACGCATCGGACGTCTTGCGCACCTTCGCCACTTGCGCCGCCGTCACGGCCGACGCGCGGTTACCCCAACTCGAGCGCACGAACGTCAGCACGTCGGCCACGTCGCGATCCGTCAGCCGCTGCGCGAAACCCGGCATCGCGTAGTGTGCGGGGCCGGCCTTCGTCCATGGCATTGCACCGCCTTGCAACACGAGGTGGATCAGCGAAGTCGGATCGTTCGTGTTGACCACCGTCGACAGCGCGAGCGACGGGAACGTGCCGCCGTAGCCGCGGCCGTCCGTGCGATGACAGGCCGCGCAGTTGTCGATGAAGGTCAGCGCGCCGTTGCTGCGGTCGGTGCCGGCGCGCAACGCCCTGGCGGCGGCCGGATCGGCCGTGAGCGCACGGCCCGACGCATCGGCCGGTGCGAGGGTCTTGAGATACGCCGCGATCGACGCCAGATCCTGATCGCTCATGTGCTGCGTGCTGTTCTCGACCACCTCCGTCATGCCGCCGAATGCCGCCGAATGCGCGGTGCGCCCGCTCTTCAGGAACGCGACGATATCGGCCGCGCTCCAGCTCGCGAGCCCATCCTTCGCATCGCCGCGCAGGCTCTTCGCCAGATAGCCGTCCACAACGCCGCCTGACAGGAACGTCTTGCCGTCGTCGTTGAGCGCCGTTTCCTGCAGCGCGAAGCCGCGCGGCGTGTGGCATGCGCCGCAATGCGCGAGCCCTTCCACGAGATAGCGACCACGCGCAACAGGGTCGTTCGGCAGCGGGGCGTCGTCGGCGACGGTATCCGGTGCGAACGCCATACGCCAGAAACGCAGCGGCCAGCGCATCGACAGCGGCCACGGAATGTCCGACGCGCGATTGCCCTGCGAAACCGGCTCGACGCCGTGCATGAGGTAGGCGTATAGCGCCTTCACGTCGGTCGGCTTGACCTTCGCGTACGACACGTAAGGCATCGCCGGATAGAGCGACGTGCCGTCTTTCGCCATGCCGTGCCGCAACGCGCGATCGAACTCTTCCAGCGTGTAGCGCCCGATGCCGGATGCCGCATCGGGCGTGATGTTGGTCGAGTAGATCGTGCCGACAGGCGACGCGATGCCGAGGCCGCCCGCGAACGGCTTGCCGCCCTTCGCGGTGTGGCACGCGATGCAATCGGCCGCGGCGGCGAGGTAACGGCCTTTCTCGATCAGTGCCGCATCTGCGCTCGCCGCAACGGGTGTCGCGCTCGCTGTCGCTGTCGCGGTCGTAACGGCGGCGGCCGGAGCGGCGCTCGCGGCCGGCGCAGTCTGCGCCGATGCCACCGCCGCAAAACCGGCAGCAACAAGCACGGCCGCCGAAAGAACGGTCAACGTGATTCTGGTTGGGGTCATCGCCGTCTCCTTATGCCTGCACCAGCGGAGCCGGGTTCTTCAGGTACTGCTCGCGGATCGCCTTCGCGGAGTGGTAGGCGAGCGCGGCCACGATGCCGGTCGGGTTGTAGCCCATGTTCTGCGGAAAGGCCGAAGCGCCCATCACGAATACGTTGGGCACGTCCCAGCTCTGCAGATACTTGTTGACGACGCTCGTTGCAGGCGACGCCCCCATCACCGCACCGCCGGTCGTATGCGTCGACTGATACACGCGCGTGTCGTAGTGCTGGCCCTTCTTGCGAATGGCCCGGAAGTACTTCTCCGGCCGCATGGCTTTCGCCACGTCCTCCATGCGCGTGCCGATGTAGTCGAGCATCGCGTATTCGTTGTCGTGCCAGTCGAACGTCATGCGCAAGAGCGGCAAACCGTGCGCATCGCGATAGGTCGGATCGAGATCCAGGTACGCGTCGCGATACGGCATCACCGAACCGGAAATGCCGATCGTCATGTAGCGCTGGTACGCGTCCGTGATGCCGGCCTTCCAGCCGCTGCCCCACGTGGGTGTGCCGGGCACGGTGGCCGCCTGCTTGATCGGTCTGCCCCCGGTGCGAATGTGGCGGATGCTCGCGCCGCCCACGAAGCCGAGCGGTCCGTGATCGAACTGGTCGCCGTTGAAGTCGTCCATGCCTACGCCGCCCGCGCCCGTGCCGATGAACGGATTGAGCTGCGTCCCCTTGGGCAGCAGCACATTGATGCCGCCGTTCATCTGGTACGCGTAGTTGCGTCCTACCACGCCTTCGCCCGTCTTCGGGTCGTACGGCTTGCCGATACCCGAGAGCAGCAGTAGCCGCACGTTATGCATCTGGAACGCGGCCACGATCACCATGTCGGCCGGTTGCTCCACTTCGCGGCCCTGCGCATCGATGTACGTCACGCCGGTTGCACGCTTTCTGTCCGGCGAAAGCAGCACTTTCGTGACGTACGATTTCGTGCGCAGCTCGAAATGGGGCTTCTTGAGCAGCACGGGCATGATCGTGGTCTGCGGCGAGGCCTTCGAGTACATGTAGCAACCGAAGTCTTCGCAGAAGCCGCAGAAGTTGCACGGCCCGAGGCGCACGCCGTACGGGTTCGTGTACGGCGTCGATGCATTCGCGGCGGGCGCCGGGTACGGATGAAAACCCGCTTCGCGCGCGGCCTTTTCGAACAGCGTCGCACCGAGGCCGTTCGTGAGCGGCGGCGTGGGAAACTCGCCGGTTCGCCGGCCTTCGAGCGGATTGCCGCCCGCCTGGATCTCGCCATTCAGATTGCCGGCCTTGCCCGACGTGCCGAACACCTTCTCCGCGAAATCGAAGAACGGCTCCATCTCGTCGTAGGTCACGCCGAAGTCCTGCACCTGCATGCTCTCCGGAATGAACTTCTTGCCGTAGCGCTCTTCATAGCGCGTGCGCAGCTGCAGTTCCTCGGGCAGCATCCGGTAATGCATGCCGTTCCAGTGAAACCCCGCGCCGCCCACGCCGTTGCCGAGCAGAAACGAGCCGTGCTGGCGGTACGGCACCGCGAGATCGTCCACGCCATGGCGAATGGTCACGGTCTCGCCCGATAGATCCTGGAAGAGCGCGCCGCGTACGGCGTACTTGAGTTCGTCGGCCACCCGCGGATAGTTCGCGTCGGTGGGCGTATCGCGCATCGCGCCGCGTTCGAGCGCGACGACGTTGAGCCCCGCATCGGTGAGTTCCTGTGCGAGGATCGCGCCGGTCCAGCCGAACCCCACGATGACGCAGTCCACCTTGTTCTTTTTGATTGTCACGTCTTACCCCCGCTTACCGTCGATCGACACCGGACCGTACGGATATTTCGCACCCGGCTGATCGATCCAGTCCATGAAGTCCGCGCGTGCGCCGGGAAACCCGACCATCTTCCAGCCGGCCATGTCCTTGTTGCCGCCGTAGATGGGATCGGAGAGGAATCCTTCCTTCGTATTGCCAAGCAGGAACGAAAAGAAGGTGCGCGCCGGCACCGTCTCGAACGCGATCTTCGCGTGCTCGAGTTCGTGCAGCACCTGCTCCTGGGTCTTCGCATCGAGCTGCGCGAACGTCTTGCCGTACTGCTTCTTGCAGTGCTTCTCGCAGGCTTCGATGCCGTGGCGGTAGATGTCGCGCGGCGCGAAATTGATCTGGTAGCCCATCTCGGGCGCTACGTCGGGATGGAACGGCCCCTGCATGTACCAGAGCTTGCCGTGGCCGTACGGCGTCTCCATCTGCCGGTCGATGTATTCGGGCACGCCGGCCTTGAGGGCACCGGGACCGTGTTCGTCCTCGGGAATCAGCCGGTCCACTGCGGCGTGCAGGAAGGTCCATTCCGCGTCGGTGAAATAGGCAGGTCGATACGCTGCGCCCTCGGTAGCGGAGGAAGAAGCGGCGTTGCTGCAGGCGCTTTGCGTAAGCGTGGCGCCCGACGCGACAGTGGCGGCGGGCACGATGGCCAACACCTGTCGCAGGAAGCGACGGCGCGGTTCCGGTTTATTTGACATCGGTCTTCTCGTGGGTTGTTGTGAAGTGCCCCGGACTGCGTATCAGCCTGTGCATCGACAGGCTGACGCAAGGAGAGCGAAGCATCGCAAGATGGCCGGCAACAGGCGCGCGCGTTGCACCGGCCCTGCCTCATTGAAGCAGGTCGCCGGTCGCGCACACGCCGCGTTCAAACCATCCTCGGGCGACCTTCAAGGCCGCCCATGCGCGAGAACGTCGGCGGCATCGAGCGGCAAGGCAAGACATGCCGCCCTTCAGGCAACGTGCTCGCCGAGAGTGAACTGTGCCGCCGCGTCCGCGAGCGTGCGCGCCTGGTCTTCGAGCGAGCGTGCGGCGGCCGCCGCCTCTTCCACGAGCGCGGCGTTCTGTTGCGTCGCGTGGTCCATGTCGTTCACCGCGACGCTCACCTGGCTCAGCCCGTGGCTTTGCTCCTGGGTCGCCGCCGAGATTTCGCTCATGATCGCGTTCGCGCGCGAGACAGCGTCGATCAGGTCGCTCATCGTGTCGCCGGCCTCGTTCACGAGCTTCGCGCCTTCGTCGATGCGCGAAGTGGAGTTGGCGATCAGGTCGCGAATTTCCTTCGCGGCCGAAGACGAGCGCTGCGCGAGCGAGCGGACCTCGCTCGCCACCACCGCGAAACCGCGCCCCTGCTCGCCTGCGCGCGCCGCTTCCACTGCCGCGTTGAGCGCGAGAATGTTGGTCTGGAAGGCAATGCCCTCGATGATCGATGTGATCTCTGCAACGGCTGTCGAGCTCTGGCTGATCGCGCCCATCGTGTTCACGACGCGCGCCACGACGTCATGGCCGCGCCGTGCGATATCCGATGCGGAAGACGACAGCTCGCTCGCCCGCCGCACGTTGTCGGCGTTCTGCTGCACGGTGCTCGACAACTGCTCGGTGCTCGATGCGGTTTCCTGCAGCGCCGCGGCCTGAGACTCGGTGCGTGCCGACAGATCGGCGTTGCCGGCCGAGATCTGGCGCGTCGCCGTCGCGATGGCGTTACTGCCTTCGCTCAGCGTGCGAACAGTGCGCCTCAAGCTCGACTGCATTTCAGCCAGCCCTTCGAGCATGCGCCCCATCTCGTCGTGCGAACGCGCTTCGATCCGGCGGCCCAGGTTGCCCTGCGCGATCTCGCCGAAGTGCGCCACGGCATCGTTGACCGGCACGAGGATTGCCTTGCGCAGGAAGTACCAGCCGCCGACCGCGGCCGCGAGGCCTGCGACGATCGCCGCAATGCTGCCCGCAAGGAACAGCTGGTATTGACGCTCCGTTGCTTCGTACTCTTCCTTCGACTGGTTGAACTGGTAGCGCTTCAATGCGTTCGCGGCTTCCTGCATGCTCGTGTAGATCTTGCCCACGCTGAACATCAGCTTGAGGATCTGGTCGCGGTCGCCGCTCTTCGTCGCTTCGCGAAAACGTGCGAGTTCGGCTTCGGTCTGTTCGTACTGGCTGGTCACGCCTGCGGCAAGCCGGTCTTCTTCAGCGTCGCGCGGCAGCGAAAGATACTGGTTCCACGCCGCGGCCGCCGCGGCTTTGACCTCGTCATCCTTCTTGTACATGTTCAGCGCATCTTCGGAGCCGGGATTGATCGCCGCACGGTCGAGCGACGTGCGTTGCCGGCCCACCATGATGGTCATCTCGCCAACTGCAATGGACTTGGGCAACTGCTCGGAATAGGTGCGCCGGTTCGCGTTGTTACTCGTGACCATGCCGGCAATGCCGAGGGCGCCAATAATGACCAGCAGGACGCCTAAGAAGGACATGGCCGCAACCAGGCGGCCATTGATGGAGATGTGGGTTCGAAGCATCGTGACGGAGACCTTTATTACGTTCTGTAAGAGTTCCGTGCATCGACGCGACACGGCCCCACCTGGTTATCGGCCGCTTCCCCGACGTCTTTACAGTGATTGCTTAAACCAGCGCGAAAGGCACGCGGGCAAACGCTCCGCTCGCGATCGCGAGGTTGTCGGCAGGCGTGAATGAGGGGCGGGCAGTCCGACACATCGGACACCGAATGCCCCTTGCTTCATGAGCGCCTGGCTTGATCGGTCGACATGAAAGACGCGCTGTCGCGGGCGGCAGATCGAAGACGATCCATGCGGCTCCATTCCCTCGCCGCAAGCACCCGCGAGTCCTACCACCCGTATTTGAGTTCGACGCCCGCGTAGTCGGCGTTGCGCCCGCCTGCCTCGCGTATCGTGTTGCCCACCTGGAAATGCACGGCTTCGATGGAGCCGATCAGGTTGGCCGCCATCGTCCAGTCCGCGCGCAGCTGCACGTACATGCCCGTCCACAGGCTGCCTTTACCCGCGGTGCCGGGCACCACCTGGCTGCCTTGCTGGTACACGGCATCGCCCGTCGTCGCGCGCCACTGGAAACCGAGCGCGCCCAGCAGCGCGAGGTTCGCTGTCGGCTTCACCGTAATGGAGGGCTTCACGTGGATCAGGTTCGAGTAACCGGTGTAGCTCGCAAGCGTGAAGTAATAGCCGTTCGGAAACAGCGGATTGAACGTCTCCACGCGGCCATCGTGCGGGTGCCGGTCACCCGACGCCGCATCGATCTGCAGGCCGATACGAGGCGACCACGGCAGGTCGAGCTTGTACCCGGCGATCGAGCCGATCGCCCACGCCCCGATCGTGCTGTTGCCCACCGTCCCCGTCTGCAGCATGCCTTCCACGTCCCAGTCGAAGCGGCCGTGCGTGCCCGTGTACCGCAGGTCCCAGACGTCGCGACGCTCCGCGCCGGCTGCATCCAGAAACCGGGCGTTGCTGCGGTTGTAGCGCGACCAGTAGCCGGAAAGGTCGCCCGGTCCTACCGACTGGCGCTCGAAACGCACGCCGCTGAACGTGAGGTCGCGGTTCGATACGTCGTCGAACGCGGTGGCGTCGCGGTATTGAACCGGTTGCGTCGCGTAGGCAATGAATCGCCACTTCTGGTATTCGTAGTCGGCCCACACGGCGTCGAACGCCTGCCGCACGTTCGGGCCGTCGCGCACGGAAATGAAACGCTGCAAGTCGAACGCCATCTCCTGCCGGCCCACACGAAACTTGAAGATGCCGCCGCCCAGCGCGCCGGTGTAGGTAGCGAACGCCTGCTCGAGATCGAGCGGGTTCTTGTCTACCGGCGTGACGGAATCCTTGGCCCATGCGCGTGCGTCCTCCAGTTGCGCGAAGAACTGCCAGTGCTCGCCGACGCGTGCGTCGGCATGCACTTCCACGCGCTGAATCAGATACGTGTCCGACTGCGCCTTGCCGACGCCGAAGAGCCGTGCGTTGTTGGTTTCCATGCGCTCGCGCAGATTGACGCCGAGCGAGAGCCAGGAAGACGGTATGCCCGGCAACGGCATGTACTTGAGCGCATCGAGCGGCTCGCGCGGCACACAGGGGTTCGCGAGCACCGACCAGTCTTCCTGCCAGCGATTGAACATGACGACCGGGCGTTTGGCGCTGCATGCAGCAACCTGCGTGGCGGCGCTTCCCCCAGCGGCGGCAGCGGCGGCCGTTGCGTTAGCGGGCACCGCGACGGTATCGGCGAGCGCCGCGTCCGCGCCCGTCAGCAACAAGCCGCCGACGAACGCCGGAAACACCCTGCGCTTGTGCACGAGCCCAGCAAGGAATGCGGCAAAAAGCGCGTCGGCGGACTTCATTTCGCTGCGTCGGCGTGGATTTCGGCGATGTAGCCGCCCGGGAACTGGACGATCGCGGCATGGCGCCCGTCTGCCGTGAACGGCGGCACGAGCACCGTCACGCCCGCGGCTTTGGCCTTCTCCAGCGTGGCGTCGAGATTGGCCACTTCATAGCCGGTCGTTTCGCGGCCGAACGGGTACGGCAGATGGCCGTCGGTCGCAAGCACGGTCATCTTGCCGAAGCCCGACTCGATACGAACGCGGCGATACGTCTCGTCAGGCCGGCCGATCTCGATACCGGGCGCCTTCGCCTCGTCGGACACCACCTTGCCGTGCGAGAACTTCACGAAATCGTGCACGAGCTTGTTGAGGCTTTGCGGCGAAACGTAGACCCGATTCTCGGGAACCGTCTGCAGCGCGTCGTAGTGCGGAACCCGGTTATGCCAGTACAGCTGCATGTTGAGGCCGCCCGGCCAGGTCACGATGACGTCGCGGCCAATCGGATCGGGAAAGGTGTCGACGATCACGTCCGCGCCGAGCGCGCGTGCCGACTTGACCGCCGCATCCATGTCGGTCACGAGATAGCCGGTGCGCTCCGCGCCGAACGGATACGGAATCGGCGTCTTGAAGCCAAACACGGAGATCGTGCCCGAGGGCGTGAAGACGAGTTGCGACATGGTCTGGCTGGGCGTGGGCGTGACCTGGAATACGCCCTGCTTCGACTTGCTGCCGCCGAAGGTCGCGACGAAGCTGTCCGTGAAGCGGTCGAAGTCTTCGGGCGCGACGTAGACATGCGTGGTGTCGTACTGCGGACCGACGGCAACGGCCGGCGGCGTGGCTGGCATCACGGGCGGTTTCGCAAACGACACGGGCGCGGCGACGAGCCCGCCCGCGATCATCAGCGCAACCAGTGCGCAGCGAATGGCTTTCATAACGGAGTTTCCTTCGTTGAGTACAGGCGCGAAACCAATGGGACGCGTTCGCGCCGAACGCGTCCTGTCGGCTTCGGGAACAGCGGGGGCGCGATTACTTCGCGGGCACGGCGGCCAGTATTTCGTGGGGCACTGACGTGCGCTGCGCGGCCTTGTGGACCATCGTGTACGCGTAATCGACGCCCATGCCGTACGCGCCCGAGTGTTCCTTCGCGATGGCCATGACGGCGTCGTAGGTCTCGCGGCGCGCCCAGTCACGCTGCCACTCGAGCATCACCTGCTGCCAGGTGACGGGCACGACGCCGGCCTGGACCATGCGCTGCATCGCGAAGTCGTGCGCGTCTTTGGAGGTACCGCCCGACGCGTCGGCCACCATGTAGATTTCGTAGTTGCCTTCGAGCATGGCGCAAAGCGCGAACGTGGTGTTGCACACCTCCGTCCACAGGCCGGCCACGACGACTTTCTTGCGGCCGTTCGCGGCCAGTGCGTCGCGCACTTTCTGGTCGTCCCACGAATTCATCGAGGTGCGCTCGAGCACCTTGTGATCGGGAAACACGTCGAGCAGTTCGGGGTAGGTGTAGCCCGAAAAGCTTTGCGACTCGACCGTCGTGATGGTGGTGGGAATGTTGAATACCTTGGCCGCTTTGGCGAGACCGACCACATTGTTCTTCAGCACCTGGCGGTCGATGGACTGCACGCCGAAAGCCATTTGCGGCTGCTGATCGATAATGATCAGCTGGCTGTTGTGGGGAGTCAGGACTTCAAGATTGGGATTGCTCATGGCAGAAATATCCTGTGAACGGGTGAAAGAAAGCCCCCGCGCCGAATGAACGAACGGACGGGCGGAGCCTCGTGTGTGATGCGCCGGGAGAGTGGCCGTACAGCCGCACTTATTGGACACGCAAAATCGCGGGCCCGACAGATAAAAAAAGTTAATTAATCTGATTCAGGAAATCCGCTCTTAATTAATCTTAATGGGACCTTTCAGGTTCTTGAAACGCGATACCCTTTCGGGCACCCTCGCACCATCCGGCAATCTGCGCATGACCAACGTCGAGCTGTTCCATTACCTGCTGCTGTTGATCGCTGGCGCGAGCGCGCTCACCTGGCTGGCCGACCGGATCTCGATTCCGCCGGCGGTCGTGCTGTTGCTGGGCGGCTGTGTCATCGCCGTGGCCGGCAAGGGCGTGACCGGCATGGACCCGGACCTCCTGCTCGTGGCCGTGTTGCCGCCGCTGCTGATGTCGAGTTCGTTCTATACGGCGTGGAAGGAATTCCGCGCAGAACTCGGCACGATCGTCTCGCTCGTGCTGGGTGCCGTAGCGTTCACCACGGTCGCGGTCGCCTTCGCCGTGCATGCGTTCAATCCCGGCTTGCCCTGGGCCGCGTGCTTCACGCTCGGCGCAATCGTCTCGCCGCCGGACGCCGTCGCCGCGAAAGCGATCCTGCAGCGCTATGCGCTGCCGCCAAGGCTCGTGGCCGTGCTTGAAGGCGAAAGCCTCGTGAACGACGCGTCTGGTCTGCTGCTCTACCAGATGGCGGTTTCAGCGGCGCTCGCCGCTACCACGATTACGGTCGCGAGCGGCACGGGCCTCTTCTTCAAGCTCATCCTGCTCGGCATCGCCGTGGGTCTCGTGTGCGGCCAGGCGATGTGCGCGGTGCTGACGCGCCTCGTCGATTCGAAGCTCGGCATCGTGCTGACCTTCACGATGGCGTGGGCGAGTTACGGCGTCGCCGAAGCGATCGGCGGCTCGGGGGTGCTCTCGGTCGTCACCTGCGGACTCGTGCTCGGCATACGCCAGCATCGCGTATTCAGCGCCGACATGCGGATCAAGGCCAAAGCCACGTGGGACGCCATCGTGTTCGTGCTCGACGCGCTCGTGTTCGTGCTGATCGGGCTCGCGCTGCACGGCATTCTCGCCAGCGTGAACCAGGAAGGCGCAGTGGTCATGGCGGGCTTGCGCGTTGCGTTGCCGGCCACCGCGGCGGCTGTCGTCGCGCGGCTCGTGTGGGTGTTCGCCGCGATCTGGCTGCCGGGCCGTCTGCGCGCACGGCGCACGGGGGGCCGCGCCTGGTCGTTCGGCGAAGCGGCCGTGATGGGATGGGCCGGCATGCGCGGCGTGGTCAGTCTGGCCGCGGCGTTGGCGCTGCCCGATCACTTCGCAGGCCGCGACGTGATCATTTTCAGCACGTTTGTGCTGATCATCACCACGCTCGTCGTGCAGGGCGGCAGCCTCGCGCCGTTGATCCGGCTGCTGAAGCTGCGGGCGCCCGCGCGCCACACGATGTCCGAGCACGAGACGCGTGCGCGCACGTTTGGCGCCTCGCTCGCGGCGCTTGCGGACATCGGCAAGCGCGAGGACGGCATCGAGCCGGCCATGCTCGCGCGACTGCAAGCGGAATACCGCGTGCGCGTCACCTCGAACGAGAATGCGCACACCGCGGGCGAAGAGCGGATCGAACATCGGGCGCGCTTCCTGCGCGTCGAACTCGAGCTTGTCGGCGTCTCGCGCGACACGTTGCTCGCCCTGCACCGCGCCGGCAAAGTCGACGATGCGGTGCTCCACCGCATCGAGTCCGAACTCGACCTGGAAGAACTGCGGCTACTGCGTCTGCTCGAACCGTGACGGTTTAACAGGCCATTCACCCGGCGCTCACGCACGTCGTTGCACGGCCCTACCTCGCGTTTTGCATGGCCCAAGCGGATGGGTGCTCTCGTCACGCGTCCCCGGAAAAGTCGCCGCGTGGCCAGAGCGCGTCAGACGTGCGGGTCATCGCGCAATCCATCGTGAGCCTCGTGTACGTAACGCGGTCTGAACTGGCTGCCCAGCCTGAAGGCAGACATGCGCCGTGCCGGCAGACGCGGGCGCGAACGCTGCAACGCGCCGAGCTGCACGAGTTCGTTGACGGCATCGGTCCAGCGTCTGGCCGTAAAGCCGCAGGCCGCGCGCAGGTCGAGATCGGGAATGGGACGCTGCTGGCCGAAATCGAGCAGCGGCACGACCAGCAGCGCGACGAGGAAAGCGTCGTCGCTCAGCGCGTGCTCGACGAGCCGCGCAAGAAAGGTGCGTTGCACATTCGAGAGCGCGGCGTGCAGCGTCTTGACCGACACCGCGCCCGGTATCGCGAGGCAAGGCATGGGTACGAAGCCGTAATCGCTCATGGCTGCTCCGCTTCGTTTGCGGTATTCGTGAACGGCCGCCACACCCGCGCGTCATCGCGGGGCAGGTCACTCGCCACGACGCGTGCTGCCGTAGCCGGCACGGGAACAGTGATGTTGATGCGCTTCATGCGGACGGGTCTCCGTGTCAGAACGAGGTGCCGGCCTGGCAGCCGCCGGCCGCTGTGCCATTGGTTGCGTTCATGCCGCAGCCGAGAAGCGAGCAGCCGGACAGCGCGAGGACGGCCACGACGGCGAGCAGGTGGAGCAAGCGGTGCAGGATCATGTCGGTGACTCCGTTCAGTAGCCCGTTGCCGGTGCATCAGCGGGGAAAGACGATGGCGATGAGAAGCCTGAGAAACATCCACGCGGCGAGCACCGATAGCGGGATGACGAGCAGCACCGCGGCAATCAGCCATCCCACGCGTGGCAATGCGTGCGGGTCTCGCCCTTCGTGGGGCGCTCTGGTTGCGGCTTCGCCTCGCATACACGCCTCCCACGCTCAGAGCGGCACAAACTCGATGCGCCGGTTCTCAAAACGTCCGGCGGCTGTCAGCGTGCCGGCCACTGCGCGGTCCGCCCCGTACCCACGCGCAACCAGCGACGCCGCCGGTACGCCCGCATTCACGAGAAAGCCGCGTATGGCATCGGCGCGCCGCTGTGTCAGGGCAAGTCAGGGCAGTCAGGGCGAGCGGGCCATTGCCGTCGTCCGCGCGGTTTCCGTGCGCAGTTCACTGTCGTCGGTGAACCGCCAGTCGCCGCACTGACCGCAGATGCGCACGCAGCCGGCATAGATCTGGATCACCGCGTCGTCGCCCCATGCCTGCCGCAAACGCCGCAGCCACGCACGCTGTCTGCGGCTCAGGTAGAACGGCCAGTCGCATCGCCGTGCCAGGTGCGGCTCCACCTGCAGGCTCGGAAAGCGAAACGCATCGGGCTG
The DNA here is from genome assembly GCF_029536165.1 of Paraburkholderia sp. SUR17. Classification (NCBI taxonomy): domain Bacteria; kingdom Pseudomonadati; phylum Pseudomonadota; class Betaproteobacteria; order Burkholderiales; family Burkholderiaceae; genus Paraburkholderia; species Paraburkholderia sp. SUR17. The sequence continues at coordinate 1,012,622 of NZ_CP120509.1, read as the reverse complement.
CGCTCGTGCAGCACCGGCAAGTTCGTCCTCCATGCATGCCTCACGCGGCTGTGCGACCCGCCGTTGCGGCGTGCTCGCGGTGCTCGTGCGCCAGTGTTGCGAGGTCGCGCGCGAGCGCGTCGAAGACCGGGGACCACGCTCCATATGCCGGCTGGCGATACAGCCGGGCGCTCGGATACCAGGGGCTGTCGGTGCGCCCGCTCATCCAGGGCCAGTGCGGATTCACGTCGAGCAGCACCCAGACCGGCACGCCAAGACCGCCCGCGAGATGCGCAACCGACGTACACACCGTGATGACGAGATCGAGGCTGGCCACGAGCGCGGCCGTCTCGTCGAATGAGCCCAGTTCCGCCGTGTGGTCGACAAGCGCGAGGCCGGCGTCGTGCATACGCTGCACGTCGGCTGCGGCATCGAGCTGCAGGTTGACGAACGTGACGTCTTCGATGGCGGCAAAGGCCTGGGCACAGGCGAGCGGATCGACCGATCGCATGGCATTGCGTTGATGGTCGTGGCTGCCTGTCCATACGAGTCCCACGCGCAGCTGGCGACCCCGCCTCAGGCGGGCATCCCAGGCCTGCGTTTGCGCCGGATCGGCCTTGAGGTACGGCACCGCGCCCGGCAGGTCCGCGAGGCCTGTGCCGAGCATGAGCGGAAGGCTCGCGAGCGGCAGATGAAAGTCATACGGCGGAAGCGGCCGCTGGTCGTGGGCGATGATGGTCGGCACGCGATCGCCGAGGCTGCGCATGAGCAGCGTATGCAGGCTGTCGAAGCAGCAGTAGACGAGCGTGCCGCCTTCCTGTTCCACGCGCGCCGCGATCGCCGGCACGAAACGCGCGAACTGCAGCACGTCGCCATGCCCCTGCTCGCCCCAGACAAAGAGCGTCCTGCCCGCTAGCGGTTCGCCGTTCCACCGCGGCGCGGGGATGTTGGGCACAACGTCGCGCAATTCGGGCGAGCCGTGCCAGCGTGCCTCGTGGCTCTGCCAGCCCCGCCCGTAGTCGCCCAGCATGAGTTGCAGCATGGCGACGGTCCAGAGGAGCGAAGCATTCTGCGGGTCGAGCGCAAGCGCACGTTCGGCCACCGCAAGCGCGGCCGGAAATTCCTGCCACTCGCGCAGCACGTACGAATACGTCTGCAGCGCGTTGACGTAGTTCGGCGCAAGCGCGCAGGCGCGTTCGGCCGCCACCAGGCTGTCGCCGGTCTCGCCCATGCGCAGCAGCGTGGTGGCGAGGTTGGTCCAGGCAAGCGCGTGGTCCGGCTCTTCGGCGAGAGTGGCTTCCAGCAGTGCCTTTGCCTCGTCGTATTGCCGCAGTTCGAGGTGCGCCGCGCCCATGTTGTTGCGTAGCATCGGCAGGCGCGGATCGAGCCGCATTGCGTGACGATAGGCGTCCAGCGCCTGCAGATGATGGCGGTCCTGCTGATGCGCGAGCCCCAGCCGGAACCAGGTGTGCGCCTCTTCGGGCGCGCGCTCGCAGCGAACCATGGCGATGTTGCGCGCCTCCTCGTGGCGGCCGAGCCGCAGCAGCACGTCGATCCAGTCCACCATCCAGTCGTCGCCGCGCGCGCCCTCGTCCCAGGCGCGCTGGAACCAGCCGTTCGCGCCGGGATCGTCGCCGAGGCGAATGGCAAGGCGCGCGCGTTCGATCAGCGCGTCGACGTTCGCCGCGTCGGCATCCAGCGCGCGATCGAGCAGGTCTCTCGCCTCGTCAAGACGACCACGCAGACACCACAACCGGCTGCCTATCACCAGTTCCTTCGGCCGCGTCGATTCCATGACGCGATGGGCATCGAGCAGTCGCGAGGCGGCAATCAGGTCGCCGCGCGCAATCATCCCTTCCACCTTGTTCAGCCAGGTCATCCGTTGTTCTCCATGCAATAGACAGGCGGTGCAGCCATCGCGGCCTACGCGGCCAGTGCCGTCATCAGCCCCAGTAACAGTCCGGCAAGACGTGTGCACCACAGCCGGTACGGTGGTGTGCCGGGCTCGCCCGGCTCTGGCCAGCGGCGCAGGGCACACCGCGCGAGCGATGGCCCCGCGAAGAGCACGCCGGCGGCCGCTGCACCTGCCAGCGCCGCCCGCCCGATGGGCGAAGCGGCATGCCCGGGCGGCACGTGAAACATCAGTTCCTCCACGGCGAGCGAGGCTTCCCAGGCGATGAAGACACCCAGTTGTTGACGAGCAGCACCTGGTGTCGCAGCGGCGAGTGCTGGAACAGCTTGGACAGGTACAGCGCGTTCTGCTTGATGCCGTTGATCCACAGGCTCTCGGCAGCATCGCGCAGACCGATGGTGATGCCGATGCGCAGCCCGCGCGGGCATGGGCCGTTCATGTTTCCTCCCGGATGACGGTATGTGCGTTCATGACCAGAGGGCTGCAATGGCAACGCTGTACTGTTCGACGTTCGACGGCGCGAGCGGGTCGAGCGTCGCGAGAAAGGCGCGGGCGGCGCTGCGGTAGCCGGCAAGCGTCGCGTCGTGTACGGCAAACGCCTCGCGCAGTGCCAGCGCCCCGCCTTCGCAGTCGAAATCGTCGTAGCGGTAGCCGCATCCGCCCAGCAGGTCCGAGTTGTGCACGAGCGGATAGCCGCCGTGCAACGCCTCGTAATAGAGGTAGTTCTGTGCGTTTTCCCAGTGGTGCGAAACAACCGCGTCGGCCTGCTGCGTGAGAATCTCGTAGACGGGCAGGCGCGGCTCGAAGGTCGCGCGCCCCTGCGTGACCAGATCGAGGCTGCGCGCGAAGCCGACGAACTGCGCGTCGCCCTTCAGCTCCATCGTGTTGAAGACGCGCAGGTAGTCCACCATCCCGGGCTGCTGGCGATGCGCCAGGTCGGCCGCGAGCATGGCAATGTGCGACGTCTTGACCATGCAGATGTTCGGTTCGAGGATCGCGAGGCGCCAGCGGCCACGTCCTGGCTCGTAGCCGAACACACCGCCCGACGCGCGTTCGAGCAGCGCCGGACTCCACAGGTGCTGCATGGCCGTCACCGGCGCGCGCAGTGCGTTTGCGTAGTAGCCGCCGCAGGTCCGCACGAAGGCAGGCAGCGTCCACAGCGCGTCGTAAGGCGTGCCGGATATCAGCATGCCGGGCGGCCGGTCGAACATCATGCGTTCGATGTCGATCACGTAGTCGTTGGCCACGCGCATGCCCACGATCTTTCCGCCGCGCGCGGCGAATGTGCGTCCCCATTCCGGGTCCAGTTGCGCGCTCAGTTCGATGACCACGTCGAGCGAACGCTGGGCCGTTGCCAGGTCCATCACGGGAACGGGCGCGAGCGCGAGGAAGTCTTTCGCCTCAGCCGGGTCGCCGTCGCCGCCGTTGACGAGATACACCGCTTCGACAAGCGGCGAATGCGCGAGCAGCGTCGCGAGGAAATAGCAGTTCTGGAAGATGCCGTTCTCCCAGATGGACTGGAAGCCCTGGCGCAGGAAGATCGTCACGCCTACCTTGAGACGCCGGCCGTTCAGCATGACGCCCTCCCCGGGCCGGTGTCCGACGTCAAGGCGAGCAGCCGCCGCGCGTAGTGCGATCCGTTTTCGGCATGGCGCGGCGAAAGCGTTGCGAGGAAGCTGCGGGCGCGCGCTACGTAACGCTCCTGCTGCGAATCGTGGTGGCGCGCGGCATGCGCGAGCTGGGCAGCACCCGCTTCAATGTCCGAGTCCGGGTAGTAGTAACCGAGATCCCTGAGCCACGGCGAGTTGTGCACGAGCGGATAGCCGCCGTACAGCGCATCGAGGTACACGATGTTCTGTTCGTTCTGCCACTGGTGCGAGACGATTGCATCGGCGTGCTGGCTCATGAAGCCGGCAAAGTCGTGGCGGCCATCGAGCTTCACGCGCTCGCGGTAGTGAAGGTCGAGCGAACGCAGCAGGAAGGCGAAGGACGGATGCGCCTGCATCTGCACGCTGTTGAGGACATGCAGGCGTGCAACGGCTGCCGCGTCGGTGCGAAAGGCGCGGTCGCACACGAGCATGGGCACCATGCAGCACTTCACCACCGAGATATTCGGTTCGAAGACGGCCACGCGCAGCCCGCGCGGCGTGCCGTCCCTGCCGGCCGGCCGCGGCGCGTAGCCAAAGCGCAGGCCCGCGACGTCAAGGGCGGCCGCGCGCTGATCGATGAACGTGCTGTCCCACAGAAACGGCACGTCGACCACGGGGCAGCGATGCAGCGTGCGCAGCATGGGCGCGAAGACGCGGTCCTTGCCGAGCGTCCAGATCTCGTCGCACCGTGTGGCTCTCGTGAAATACCCGCCGCGTGCGAAGACGCTGGGCTCGACGAGCCCCACATACGGCTGGCCGCAGCAGAAGAACACCACCTTCGAGCCACGTGCGCGCACGTAGTCGAGCCATTCGACGTCGAGACCGCCGCCCATTTCGAACACCACGTCGGGCGGCTCATCCAGATCGCGCGGCGCGACGAGCGGCAATCCGTCGGCGAGCGCCTGCGCTTCCGCAGCCACGCTGGACTGGTCGCCGCAGTTGAGCAGCACGATGCCGGTGACGAACGGCAGCGTGCGCAACAGCTGCACGAAGTAAAAGACGTTCTGGCCAAGCCCGTTTTCCCAGATGCTCTGGCCGGCGTGGGTCAGCACGGAGATGCCTATCCTCATCGTGTTCGGGTATCCGGTGGGTTGACTGTCATGACCACAGCCGCAACGCCAGGGGCGACGCGGAAAAAAATGACGGACCGCCTCGGGGAGCGGCAGTCCGCCGAACGTCCGCCTGCCGCTGCGGACGACACCATCGCGCTGGCATTCTTTCGCTCTTATTCCAGCGTGATCTCCACGCGACGGTTCTGTGCCCTGCCGGCCGCCGTCGCGTTGGTGGCGACCGGATTGCTCGCCCCGTAGCCATGCGTCCCGAACCGCTGCGACTGCAGGCCGTGATCGTGCAGGTACTGCGCCACCGACTGCGCACGCCGCTCCGACAGGTTCTGGTTGTGCGCTGCCGACCCTCTCGAGTCGGTGTAGCCGTTCACCGTGACCGAGGTGAACGCCGTGCCGCGCGCAGCGTCGATCAGCGCGTCGAGCTTCGCCCGCGCGTCCGGCCGCAGCGTTGCCTTGTCGGTGTCGAAGTTCGCGTCGCCCTCGAGCGTGATGTGCTTCGGCGCCGGTGCAGGCGGCGGCGGAGGCGGCGGAGGTACCGGAACGGGCACCGGTGCCGGCTGCACGGGCTGCGGTGCCGGTCCGCACTGGAACGTCAGGACACGCACGTCGCGCGTGGTATCGGCATCCGCGAGCGGGGCCACCTGCTCGATGGGACGCACCTGCTGCTTGCCGCCGCAGATCTCTGCCGCCTTCGAATAGCAGGTGTCCTGCCCTTCGAAGATGCCGTGACAGTCCACCCGGAACGCGCGCTGCCCGTTGGGCAGGCCCACCGAATATCCGTTCCACGTGGGCCCCTGCGAGCTTGAACATGCTGCGAGCACTGCCGTTGCAACAAGCGTTAGCCACATTCGAATTGCCAATTGCAACAGCGCCCTGACCAGACGACGTGTTATTGGCCCCCACCGCTACCGCACCAGTCCCAGTTGCCGAGTTCGGATCACCAATAGCTACGGCCCCATTCCCTGAGGCAGTTTGTGTATTCCCGATGGCCACCGCCCCTGTGCCACTTGATACCGTCGAGTTGTAGCCAATAGCTGTTGCCCCTAAACCAGCGCCTGACGCAACTATGCTGCCGCTACCCATCGCAATCGACGAAGTCGCACTTGCCGTGGTCGAAACGCCGATAGCAAGCGCGCCATTCGCCGAAGCGGTCGTCGATACCCCAATTGCACTCGCGTTAGTTGCGCTTGCGGTCGAACTGGAGCCAATAGCAACCGAAGCCTGCCCGCTAGCAGTCGATGAACTGCCAAGAGCTGTCGCATTTTGCGCGGACGCTGTCGAATTTGAGCCAATCGCACTCGAGTAATCACCCGCCCCCAAAGCGTCGTGGCCCATCGCAACAGCATAGTTTCCCGACGCAGTGGCATTTGGGCCGGTCGCCGTTGCATATAGATTTGCATACGAAGCAAACCCTAATGCAACAGCCCCGGAGTTCGCAGCAGTTGCGAAAGAACCAAAGAGCGTAACACCCTTAAAATTCCCCCCGTTAGCGCTGCATCCCGCGACGTTCGAGTAAGCCCCATTTCCATCGACAGGTGCTGTACCCGCTGGATACGTCGTTCCATCAGGCATGGACCCTGCGACTGTATTACACGCGGATCAGCGCGTGTACCGACCTCCGGAACCACTCCACCCGGGTCCGCAGCCCGTCCCGGTCGGCTCCCGACTGCCCGGTGCCACTGTTCGCCAAAGAGGAAATTCCGGCCAGCACGGTGGCCAGCGTTCGGACCCCCAGGTCGGCCCGGCTATACGTTTCGGATAACTGAATTGACTTCCATTCACGTGAAGCCATCGTTCGTGTCGATGCACCCATGTCAGATCTCCCCGCCCGCTTGCCCGGCTGTTGCCGTCCTGTCCACATGACCCTGCTTCACGCTGTCCTGCGACTCATCAAGCAGACGGCCCTGCGCCCATTTCGCTCCGCATTCGCGCGCATGCGTCAGATCATCCTGCTGCTCGACTCCTTCCACGACCACTTCCCCGGCCAGTTCGGATGCGAGCCGCACAAGGCGCGCGAGACGCGCCAGGTAGGTTTCGCCGCGCCGCGCAGCGGCAACGAATGACCCATCGATCTTGATGATGTCCGGTGTCTGGATACCGATGGCTGTCTCGACGCCATAGCCCACGCCGAAATCGTCGATCGCCACACGACAGCCGGCCTGCCGGAGGCGTTGTGCGAAGCGCCGGCCCTGCCCGGCGTCCAGCGGCGCGGTTTCGGTGATTTCCACAACGAGCCGCGTGGCAACGTCCGGGGCGCGCTCAACCAGATGAAGCATGGCTTCCCATGCGATGTCGGCCACCGCACTCTGGGCCGAGATGTTGATGCCCAGCCGGACTTCAGGCATGGATCGCAGCAGCGTAATGGCCTGTCTGAACACGTGCCGGTCAAAGGCGCCAATGAGCTGGAGACGCTCAAGCGACGGAATGAACTGGACAGGACGCAACTGACGCCCATGGGAATTGATTACCGTGGAAAGACATTCGCAATACAGAACGGCATCGCCGCCGACGATGCTGCGCACCGGTTCGCCGCGCTGATGCAGCGCATCGCCGCGCTGCCCGACCGCTCAGGCGTCTATACCGGAAACGGCGACCAGTTTTATTTCATCGAAGTGATGCGTCAGCACAACCTGCTGGACGAAGACCTGATCGACAGTCCGCTGCTGCTCAATACGCCGTGGTTCATGCGCGGCCCACACAGCTTCATCGTTCATTACTTCGGCATGTGGACACAGATGCGCGCGCTGATGATGGCGCATGACGATCGCCGCAGCTGAGCGAATGCGGCGGCGAATTTGGCCACAAATTCAGCGAAATTCGCGCCGCCGCCTTGCAGAGAAACACGCATCAACCCGACACGGTGGTCAACCTCAATTCCAGCACCTTTTCGCCGGCCTCATCCCGGTCCATCCGCAGGACCGGCGGCGCTTCGAGTTCGCACGCACCCGTCGAATAGATGCGGCACTCGAGCGCCGACACGGGCAGCGCCGCATCGACGCGAAGCGTGAAGGATTCAAAGGCATCGAAGCGTATTTCGCCCCACGTGACTTCCCGCCTCGCGAATTCCCGGTCGCTGCCGTCCGACCCGACGACATCGAGCACCGCAACGACCGTATCCGCAGCGAGCGTGCGCGGCTCACCGAAATACCGCCCTGCTCGAAGCTGGAACGTAGAGGTGGCCGAGCAAAACCGGGCGGTCGGATAAGGCAGTATGACTTTCCGTGAGGCGAGGGCTGGCCTGGCGCGGGTTAGCGTCGCTGCCAGAGCCGCACGGTGTGGACAGGGTCACCACGGCTACAGCATGTACAGCGACCCTCGGTCGCTTTGCTTTCTGGCACACCGACATCCATTCTGACCCGGGGCACCACTGCGCGAGGCTTCGGAACCGCCCTCAATCGGGCTTTCGCAAATGGCGCTGCAGTGTGCTCCGGTGGACGTTGAACGTCTGGGCGACTACGTTGGCCGAATGGTTCTTGAGAAGAGCACGTGCCTGTTCGCGTTGCGCGGCACTCATTCCTGACGGACGCCCAATGCTGCTGCCCCGCTGACGCGCAGCCGCCATTCCAGCGCGCGTCCGTTCACTGATCAGCCCGCGCTCGAATTCTGCAAGTGCCGCAAGCATGCCATCGCGCTCGGGCTCGGCGTCCTGGTACTCAGCCTGCCCACGGCACGACATTTCGGCCGCTTCCACGGCGGCAATACACCGGGGCATTCGTGAGCCCTCCGGCAACCGGTGTCTTCCGTTCGCTGAGAAACGTCAACTACCGCATCTGGGCGGCAGGCGCGCTGGTTTCGAACGTGGGCACGTGGATGCAACGTACGGCCCAGGACTGGCTGGTGCTGACCCAACTCACACGGCACAATGCGGCCGCCGTGGGCACCGTGATGGCGCTCCAGTTCGGGCCACAGCTTCTGCTGCTGCCCTGGACGGGATTCGCCGCCGATCACTACAACCAGCGCAAGCTTCTGATGGCACACGCCCCCCTGGACAAGCGCGAGAAGGGCGATATGTGCGGCTCGTCTGGGACGAGATTGAAGAAAGATAGATTTAATAGCGTTTTTCCAAAAAAATTACCGTTCCAATTCATTTTTTAAAAATGCAATTCAAAAAAATAAAGATCGGATATGCCCGTGTTTCCACTGAGGAACAGCATCTGGACATGCAGCTGACGGCTTTAAGAGATCATGGATGCAATATGGTCTTCTTCGACAAAGGAATCTCGGGGGCACGATTCGACCGGCCCGGCTTGCGCCAGGCATTCGAAGCCGTCGCCAGCGGGGGGGCGTTGGTGGTCTGGCGGTTGGACAGATTGGGGCGTTCGCTGCAGCACCTTGCCAGCATCATGGTCGATCTGGAGCAGCAAAAGGTGCGGCTCGTCTCTCTAAGCGAATACATCGATATACCCCATGCAATCTGCTGTCTCTTTGCGTAGCGATCCCCGAGTGGTGCAAGCAGCGGCATTGCAAAAATCGTGGTGATGGCGATGCTTACGGTGTAGACCGCCAGGTCATGCGCGCCGGCCCGGTGAACGATCCACCAGGGGAGCGTGATATAGCCAACCATTTCTGCCACGATCCTCATCAGATCGCTGAGAAGCAGACTCGCAAGAGGGACGCCGATCGAGCTTATGCGAGCCTTGATTTGCCGGATCACCGTCTTCCCCCTGTTGAGTTCGATGATGCTACCTCACCACTTTTCTCGGACAGGCCCTTCATGGCAGACCAGCGCACCACGATCGAGCGTAGCGATCTTCCTTGGACATGCATCCAAGCCAAAAGGCATGGACCGGACCGGAAGTGCCATTCCACGTGACTCGTGAAACGACCTGTCGCCGACGCGAGGCAGTCGTTCGTAAGGAAATGCGAGAAGCAGCAGGGCCGCGAGTTTAGTTACGGCACGTGCAAAGCTCGAATTCGTGTCCGTCGGGGCTGCTCAGTACGATGCTTTTCATCGACTCTATTTTTAATCCGTCCATCACGACCGAAGCTCCGTTTTCTATTGCTCGCTTCAAAAATTCGTGAAGCGCATTTTCTTCGAACTCAAAGACAGGGACTGAACCGCTACCCTTTATCTCGTCTCCGAAGTCGTTTAGCAACAGGCCCAGCCGGTTAGTGCCGATCATGAACTCAGTCCACTTCCCGGACCGCTTAAGCGGTTCATATCCGAGGAGTCTCGCCCAAAACGAAGTGGATGTCTCCATCTCATTCACCTTCAAATACACGGTCCGAAGCTTCATGACGAGTCCCCCAATGGATACGAACCGAATGTATCAGACGCCAATATAGTCCGCTCACGACAGCGTCCGGCCAGGCGCCATCGAGCGATTGGAGCTTGAGACCCATGCAATGGGCATAAACGTTCCCCTCAGTGGACGTACGATTGATACGCCGGAACCTCTCTTCGTGGCCAGGGTTGCCTTTCGCGCGACCATACGAGTTGCTGCAAAGCGATCAGGCTTACGCCTAATGACATTACGTACGCGTCATGAGGGCCACGCCGAGTTTTGCAAAACGATGCGGTAGCCGTCGTGATCCTCAAATGTTCTGCCTGACACGTCCCAATAAGGATTAAGCGACGTCACGCGAACAAATCCGCTTTCGGCGAGGCGCTCGTAAGTGGACTTCCACTCAACGTGATCCGGGACGTAAAACACCAGCAGATCCTCACGCGTTGGTGTTGGCATTACCGGATGTTCGCAGCACTGTGTGAACTCGAAGTGATAATCCATGCCGGGACGTCCCAGCATCACTCCGTCGAACCCCTGGTGGTCTTGGAAATTTGCCAGGACAACGAGGCCGAGTGCTGCGCAATACATGCTTTCTGCCCGCGAAAGGTCGCTGACAGGTCTGGCGATTCTAAGATGTGCTTGCATCGGATTTTGCTATCGGAATCGTGGCCAAGGGTGTCGGAAATCGATCGCTAAGGATACGCCGAACTAAATTGTCTCCAATTCTCGTTGTCTTGCCGAGTGACCGGTTGAATTCGCCGCAGAGTGATGTTGACGACAAACAGAGGCGACGTATGCAACCTGTTGGGGCAAGATCTGCCTTAGGCAGGTATTGCGGCCGCTAGAGCGCGCTCCATTACGATTGCCTGCCCGTCGAAATCCATCGCAGGCTTGCGAAGCAACTCAATGAAGCCTTCGCGTTTCCAGAATTCGAACGCTCTCGAATTTGTGTCGATGACGGCAATGCGTAATGCGCGACATTGCCACCCCATCCCGATCGCTTCGGCGAGGCGTAGAACCTGCGGACCCAAGCCCCGTCCCTGCGAGCTTTCCCGGAACAACAACAAGCCGATGAAAGCGATATCGACCTCAGGATAGCCCCGCACCATCTCGATACACCCAACCGCCTCGACATCGTGGGAGATTTCAAAGACGAACTTGTCCGAGTGGCTTTTGCCGGGCGGCAGCGCATCAAGTAACTCGATCGCGGCGTTCGGCGCGGGCAGCTTGCCTTCCACTGCAAGGCTATAACCCGGCGCGCCTTCGAGCACAGCTTGCAGACGTTCTATGTCATCCGATGATCGACGGTCGATTCGACGTAGCGTGGGTGTGTACAGGGTCATAGCGATTCAGGCGGCAATGTGCGATGCCGATTGTGGGCCATCTGGCCGTCGGAGTCGAAGGACCGCTCCGGCCGACCACCGAATCATGCGCTTTGCAGCGAAACGTCAGCGAGCCGTCCGGGCGACCGACTCTACGCGACCCGCTACTGCTCTTCGGCCGTTGAGCGACTCAGCGGCCGCTATGGGTACGACTTCTGGCCGTACAAGTGGTGCGCCACATTCATGGGGCGGCTGTCCGTGGTACCTCAGTTCGCCGCAGAAGGTTGTCTTCGCTCCCGCTTTCCCTCGCAGATGTCTAGCGTAAATACGGCAAGCGCGCCGCTCGCGATGGCGGATTCAACCGGTTGAATCCGCCAAGGACAGCGGTCGTTCGCGCTGTCGGGGCACGGCAATTCGTCGGTCGTAGACGACGCTCACCGGTCATCTGCCAAGCGGCCAGACCTGGTCGCTTTGCCGTCCTTCCAAACCCAGTGCTCCGAGAAGCCGGCTTCCAAGATCGGCGAACGGCTCTCGGCGCGCGCAGGGACGGGCATACGAGATCGGTTTGCTCATTGGCACGGCGAGAAAAATGATGAAAGCGCTTGCCGGTGAATTCGAAGCGCCTCGAAGAGGGTGCCCTCGTGTCACGCGCTCTTGCCGCCGGTTGCTCGCACACCAAAAGCGCAGCCAACCCGAAGCCACGGACCTTTTGCAACGCGCGGTCCTTTGTTAAGCTCTTCGGCCATGCCCGACATCAAGCTGAACATGACGCCCGACGAGCCCCCTGCCATCACGCCGGACGCCGCGCTTTCGCGCGCGGATCGCGTCTATTACACGCTGCGGGCAGAAATATTCGACATGCGCCTCCTGCCGGGGGACCGGCTCACCGAGGGTGCGATAGCCGAACGCTTCGCGGTCTCGCGCACGCCTGCGCGGGAAGCACTGCAGCGCCTGCAAAGCGATGGCCTGATGCAAGGCTACGTGCGCGGCGGCTGGGAAGTCGTGCCGATCGACAACAAGCGTTTCGACGATCTCTACGAAATGCGTCAGATGATCGAAACCTTCGCGGTGCGCAAGCTCTGCGCGGGCGACGCACCGCAAGCCGAACTGCATCTGCTGCTCGATGCGCTGGACCGCATCTGGAAAGTCGAGCGCGCGCGGCGCATTGCCGACGGCCGGAAGCTCGTCGAACTGGACGAAGCGTTGCACCACGCACTGGTAGCCGCCGCGGGCAACGACGAACTGACCTCGACGATGCAGCGCGTCACCGACCGCATCCGCGTCGTGCGACGGCTCGATCTCGTGCATGGCGACGGCATCGCGGAAACCTACGACGAGCACGCCGCGATTCTCGACGCCATTCGTCGCGGCGACGCCACGCAGAGTGTCGAACTCGTCTCGCGCCATATCGGCGGCAGCCAGGCCAGCGTGAGCAGCCTGACGCTGCAACGCCTGCTCGCCGCCCGCACCGAGACGGGGCGAACGGTCACCAACGAGGCACCAGCGCGGCCTCGGCGCACCATCTGACGACATCGTCAGACGTTATCCAAAGCTCTAGCATGCAGGCCGCCGGGCCTTACGCAGCAAGCCTTCTTAGGGTTTGCACCGATGCCTGGCACGGATCTCGCGTTGATGGATTTCCATGTATACAAGGAAACGTCAATGCCTCTGACTCACCCGCACATCGCGGCGAACACATTGAATCCCACGCGCGGATCGCGCGGCATGGCGGTCGCGCCGCACGCGCTTGCATCGCAAAGCGCGCTCGCCGTGTTGCGCGAAGGCGGTAACGCGGTCGAGGCAATGATCGCCGCCGCCGCGACCATCGCGGTGGTGTATCCGCACATGAACAGCATCGGTGGAGACGGCTTCTGGCTGATCTCGCGCCCCGGTCATGCACCGATCGGCATCGAGGCGTGCGGCGCGGCGGCGATGCGCGCCGACATCGACACGTATCGCGGACTCGGCCTGAGCGCGATTCCCGCACGCGGTCCGCTCGCAGCCAACACGGTCGCGGGCACGGTGTCCGGCTGGGACTTCGCGCACCGCTTCTCGCAAGACGCGCTCGCCGGCCGCCTGCCCGTTGCGCGCCTGCTGGAGGACGCGATCCACTACGCGAAGCAGGGTATTCCCGTGACGCGCAGTCAGGCCGACTGCATCGCGGCCAGGCGCGGCGAGCTGGCGTGCGCGCCCGGCTTCGCGCAGACCTTCCTTCCGGATGCACGCGCGCCGCGCACCGGCGACCGCTTCGTCAACACGCGTCTCGCCGCGACGCTGCAACGCCTCGCCGATGCCGGCCTCGACGACTTCTATCGCGGCGATCTCGCGCGCAGCATCGCACACGATTTGTCGTCGCTCGAAACGCTCGTCACGCTGGACGATCTCGAACGGCACCGCGCCCGCGAGCGCACGCCGCTCGCGCTGAAACACACGCTCGGCACCGTCTACAACATGCCGCCGCCGACGCAGGGCCTCGTCTCGCTGCTCATCCTGGGCGTGCTGGACCGCGTGCTCACCGACGACATGGACCCGCTCGGGCCCGAGTTCGTGCATGCGTGCGTCGAGGCGACGAAGCTCGCCTTCCAGGTGCGCGACGAACACGTGACGGACCCGGATCACATGCGTATCGACGCGGTCACGCAACTCGATCCCGCCTCGCTGGACACCATGGCGAGCCGACTCTCAATGACGCGCGCCGCGCCCTGGGGCCGTGGGCGCGGTCCCGGCGACACGGTGTGGATGGGTGTCATCGATGGCGACGGCGTCGCTGTCAGCTTCATCCAGAGCATCTATCACGAATTCGGCAGCGGCATCGTGCTGCCGGAGTCCGGCATCAACTGGCAGAACCGCGGCTGCAGCTTCTCGCTGGACCCGTCGTCGCTCAATCCGCTGATGCCGGGCCGCCGTCCGTTCCACACGCTCAATCCGGCGCTGGCTCATTTCGCCGATGGCCGCACGATGGTCTACGGCAACATGGGCGGCGACGGCCAGCCGCAATCGCAAAGCGCGGTGTTCTCGCGCATCGCGCGATTCGGCTGGAATCCGCAGGCCGCAATCGATGCGCCGCGCTGGCTGCTCGGCCGTACCTGGGGCCAGTCGACCGATTCGCTCAAGCTCGAAGCGCGTTTCTCCGGAGAGACCGTCGACGCCTTGCGCGCGCTCGGCCATGACGTGGACGTCCTCGCCCCGTACGACGAAGTGATGGGTCACGCAGGCGCGATCATTCGGCATCCTGATGGATTGTTCGAGGCGGGATCCGATCCGCGCAGCGACGGCGCTGCCGCAGGCTGGTAGCGCGCCACGCGCGCATAACGTCACCGCTTCATCTCCCCGGTCCCGCGATTCGTCGGACCGGAGGGCACCTTTCATTCTTTCGATTCGCGATTCAACCGGGGAACGCACATGAACACACGCATTCATACGCTGCACGATGATGCCGCCGCGAGCGCGCCCGCCGTCGCGGCCTGGCACCGCTGGCTTCAACTGGGCTTGGGCCTGCTCTGCATGATGGCGATTTCCAGCCCGCAATATGTCTGGACGCTGCTGACCAGGCCGCTCTCGGCGAAGCTCGGCGTGCCGTTGCCCGAATTGCAGGTGACGTTCTCGCTGCTCATCATCCTGCAGACGTTCTTTTCGCCGTTTCAGGGCAAGCTGATCGACCGCTTCGGCCCGCGTCTCTTGATCTCGCTCGGCACGGTGATGTCGGGGCTGAGCTGGGTGCTCGCGTCGATGGCCACGAGCACGTCCATGCTGTATCTCACGTACGGGCTGGTCGGCGGGCTGGGTACGGGCATCGTGTATGTCGGCGTGGTCGGCCTGATGGTTCGCTGGTTTCCGGATCGGCGCGGGTTCGCGGCCGGCGCGGTGGCGGCGGGCTATGGCATGGGCGCGATCGTCACCACGTTCCCGGTGTCCGCTTCGCTGGCGACGCGCGGACTCGACGCCACGCTGTGGATCTACGGCATCGCGTTCGCGATCGTGGGCTTCGTCGCATCGCAGGGTCTGCGCGTGCCGCAGGATGCAACGCCGGCCAGGACATCGGCGCTGGCGGCATCGAACGTGCCGAACCTTCGTCCCTCGCAGATGATGAAATCGCCTCTCTTCTGGCTCATGTTCGCGATGATGACGATGATGTCCACCTCCGGCCTCATGGTCACCTCGCAGATGGCTACCTTCGCGGCGGACTTCGGCATCACGAAAGTCATTGTGTTCGGCATGGCCGCGCTGCCGCTCGCGCTGACCATCGATCGCTTCACCAACGGCCTCACGCGTCCGCTGTTCGGGCTGGTTTCGGACCGCTTCGGCCGCGAAAACACAATGTTCTTTGCGTTCGCGCTGGAAGGCATCGCGATGGCGCTGTGGCTGCTGACGCGCGACAACGCCCTGCTGTTCGTCCTGCTGTCGGGCGTGGTGTTCTTCGGCTGGGGCGAGATCTTCTCGCTCTTTCCTTCTACCCTGACCGACACGTTCGGCACGCGCCATGCCACCGAGAACTATGGGTGGCTGTATATCTCGCAGGGCATCGGATCGATCTTCGGCGGCCCGCTCGCGGCGCTCCTGCATCAGCATGCGGGAAGCTGGGTGCCGGTTTTCAGCGCCGCCATCACGCTCGACATCGTCACGGCCGCGCTCGCGCTCTTCGTGCTCAAGCCGATGCGCACCCGCTTCCTGAAAAACACGGCGGCATGATCGTCCGTCGGGGCCGATGGCGACGCGCGTTCGTGAATCGTTCCTGCGAACGCGGCATGCGTGGCATCGGCTCGAACGAGACTGCGCTGCACGTGAAGCCTGCCGTGTTCCACGATGACGCTTATCCCGGCCCTTGCGGCATCGTCGTGCGCATGACGCGTCGCGTTCGGACTCCACGCTAAAAACTTTTTTGGGGAAAACACCTTCCTGTTTTTGATTGTGCATTATGCATTTCAGGAACCACTTCACTTGTGCGAGACCTTGCGAGGAACGACATGAAGGGATCGAACGCAACCGCAGCCGACACGTTCCCGGAAACGCTGACCGTGCGGCAGCTCATTCACGGTTTCCAGTCGCCCGACGGCTCGACCGTGACCATCTTCGACCGGCTCGACTTTTCCGTGCGGCAAGGCGAGATCGTGTCGATCGTCGGACGAAGCGGCGCGGGCAAGAGCACGCTCTTCAATCTCATCTCGGGCCTGCTCAAGCCGCAGTCGGGTGAGATATCGGTCGGCAGACGCGCCGACGGCGAAGCGGGCCGCATCGCGTACATGCTGCAAAAGGACCTCATGATGCCGTGGCGCACCGTGCTGCAAAACGCACTGCTCGGCATCGAGCTATATCGCAAAGTCCGCCCGGACGATGTGGCCCGCGCGCGGCAAATGCTCGCGCGTTACGGGCTCGGCGCCGTCGCCGATGGCTATCCGCATTCGCTTTCGGGCGGCATGAGACAGCGCGTTGCGCTCTCGCGCACGCTGCTCGTCGATCCGACGCTCGTGCTGCTCGACGAACCCTTCTCCGCGCTCGACTACGAGACGCGGCTCGCACTCGAGGACGACATCATCTCGCTGCGTGCGCAAAGCGGCACCAGTGTCGTGCTCGTCACGCACGACATCGAAGAAGCCATCGCGATGAGCGACCGCGTGATTCTGCTTGGCGGGCGTCCCGCGCGCATCGAAGATCAGATCCTCATCGAACTGACGACGCACGGACCGCGCAACGCCGTGTCCGCGCGCGAAGCGCCAGAATTCCGCGGCTACCACGCGCGCATCTGGAACGGCCTGCGCGGAAACGTCGCCGCGCGCGACACCGATCAAGTCGCTCAACCGACTACTCTGGCAGGAGCCGTCCATGACTGAAGCCGTTCTCTCCACGCACGTCACGCAGAAGAAAGCCGGACACCGCGCGTCCCGCAAGCTCGGCACGACCGGCGCCGTGGTCGGCATCGTCGTTGCGCTGATCGTCCTCTGGCAGCTTGCTGTCAGCGCGGGCTCGATCAACGGCAAGCTGCTCGGCTCGCCATCCGGCATCTATGAGGCCGCCGTCATCGGACTGACGCAAGGCACGCTCGTCTCCGACACGTGGGTCACGCTGTATGAAACGCTGGCGGGTCTCGCCATCGGCAGCGGCCTCGGAATCGGTCTTGGCCTGCTGCTATGGTTCCTGCCCGCCGTGTCGGGAGTCGCCGAGGGTTTGTCCGTGATCCTGAACAGTATCCCGAAGATCGCGCTCGGCCCGCTCATCGTGATCTGGTTCGGTTCCGACGCCTCCTCGAAGATATGGCTCGCTGGCATCTCCACCTTCGCTGTCGCCATGATCTCGTCCTGCGCCGCCGCGCGCGAAGTCGACAAGGACCTGCTGAATCTCTTCCACTCGTTCAAGGCGAAGCCGTCGATGATCTTCACCAGGCTCATCGTACCCAGCGCGCTGCCGTGGATCTTTTCGACGCTGCGCGTGAACATCGGCTTCGCGTTGATCGGCGCGGTCGTCGGCGAATACATCGCGTCGCAAGCAGGGCTGGGTCACGCGGTGTTCGTGGCGGGCTCCCTCTTCGATCTCAATACCGTCTGGCTCGGCATCATCGTGCTCACCTTGATGGCCTCGGTTCTCAGCTGGATCGTTCAACTCGCGGAAGCGAAGATCATTTCCTGGAAGAAAAAATGAAGAAGACACACGCTCTGCTCAACAGTATCGCGGCGGCATGTCTCGTTGCATCGGGAATCGGCGCGACGAGCGCGGCGGCCGCCGAGCCGGTCGTCATCTATCAAGCGTTTCAGTCCATACAGTATCTGCCGCTCTATGTCGCCATCGACAAGGGTATCTTCGAGAAGAACGGGCTGGCCGTGCAGAAAGTGACTGCCGGCAGCGGCGCGGCGGGCGTGGCGGCCGTGATCGGCGGTCACGCGGACTTCTCGCTGCAAGACCCCATGACCGCGATGCTCGCAAACCTCAAGGGCGCATCGCTCGTGAACGTGGCGAACGTCGTCGCGGGCGTGCCCGTCTGGGTGATCGCGCCGAAGGATTCGAAGGTCAAGGACGTGGGCGACCTCGCGGGCAAGAGCGTGGCCACCGCGTTGCCGCCATCGACCAGCACGTACCTGTTGCAGCGCCTCATCAGCGAACAGAAGCTCACGGACGTGAAGATGAACACGGTGCAGATCGGTACCGAACTCGCACCCGTGACCGCGGGCCGGTCCGAAGCCGCCGCGCTTTACATGCCGCAAGCGGAAACGGGGCTCGCGCAAGGGTATCGCATCGTCTATGCGTTCCCGAAGGCGTATCCGGGCGGGTATGCGTTCTCGACCATCGACACGCTCGCTTCCACCGTCAAGAGCAAGCCGAAGATGGTGGCCGCGTTCGTGAAGTCGATCGGCGAGGCCGAAGCCTTGATTCAGCAATCGCACGATACGGCGAAGAGCGTCGCGCGCGCGGAGTTCCCCTCGCTCGATCCGAAGATCGTCGATTCAGCGGTGCAGCGCCTCATCGATCAAAAGATCTATGCGGCCACGCCCGATATTTCCGAGCAGGCCTTCCGCAATGCGCTCGACCTTCAGGAGTCGATTGGCAACATCAAGCCCGGCGCGATCACTTATGCCAATGGCGTCGACAACACTTTCGCCGCGGCCGTGAGCAAGTAGCCATGACCCAGCGCGCTCGTTCCCTGCTCGCGACGCTGCTCGCGAACCGTCACGACGAGGCTGCCGCGCGTGCGACGCTCCTCGCCGCGCAGACCCGCGCCGATGCGCTCGAGCCCTGGCTTCGAGCCTTCATACATCGGCCGGATACGTACGACGTGCATAGCGCGGTGGCGCATCCACTCGCCGGCGTGCCCATCGGCGTCAAGGACCTGGCCGACACGGCCGACATGCCCACGGGCTACGGCTCGCCGGCCTACGACGGCCATCGGCCCGAGCGCGACGCGCACATCGTATCGACGATCCGCGCGCTCGGCGGCGCGATTTTCGGCAAGACCGCGACGACCGAGTTCGCCTGGCGCGGTCCGGCTGCGACCGTCAATCCCTGGAACCGTGCGCACACGCCGGGCGGTTCGTCGAGCGGATCGGCGGCGGCCGTCGCGGCGGGCATCGTGCCGCTTGCCATCGGCACGCAGACGGTCGGCTCCATCATTCGTCCGGCGGCGTACTGCGGCGTCGTCGGCTACAAGCCGTCGTATCGCGCGGTGCCGAGCGAAGGCGTGCATCCGCTTGCTGCATCGCTCGATCACGTCGGGTTCTTCGGGCGATCCGTCGAAGACGTGGCCGTGGCGCATGCACTGTTCGTCGAACGCGCGCCGCACGCGGTGGAAAGCGAATCGGCGTGGCGCGGTCACTTTCCGCGCAATACGTCCGCGCTCACGCTCGGCGTCGTTCGCACGCCGTTCTGGGACGAACTCATCGCGCCGCATCAACGCGAGAACTTCGAGGCATCGTTGCAGACGCTCGCCGAAGGCGGCGCGCGCATCGTCGAGCTGGACTATGGCGCGGACCTGCCGCGCATGCGCGAAGCGACATTGACCATCCTCGCGGTCGAGGCGTATCGCGCCATCGGCGATGTGGCCGCGCGCGCACCCGCCCTCATGAGCGAACATATGCGCGTGCTGTTGTCCGAAGGCGCGGCGATGCCGCTAGAACGGTATCAGCAAGCCTTGCTGCTGCAAGCGCACGTGCGCTCGCAGTCCGCCGCACTGATGCAGGGCTGCGACGCGCTCGTGACCCTGCCTGCCAGCGGCGAAGCGCCTCACGGACATGCGGATACCGGCGACGCCCGCTTCTGTGCGCCGTGGAGCCTCATGGGTGCGCCCGCCATCAACGTGCCCTCCGGATGGAGCGAA
Source organism: Paraburkholderia sp. SUR17 (assembly GCF_029536165.1). NCBI lineage: Bacteria > Pseudomonadati > Pseudomonadota > Betaproteobacteria > Burkholderiales > Burkholderiaceae > Paraburkholderia > Paraburkholderia sp. SUR17. The sequence goes on along the minus strand of NZ_CP120509.1, from coordinate 992,665 downwards.
GCCAATCTGCCGCTCGGCTTGCAGATCGTCGGCGCGTTCGGCGATGATGCGAAGCTGCTAAGCGTGGCCGCGCGCATCGAAAGCATGCTGGAATTCGAACCACGCGCTATCGTTGCTGGATCGGCATGCGCGGCAGACAATGACAACCGCTCACGAAGACGCGCATGAGCCAGCCCTTTCGCACGATTCAGCAATACGTGCTCGGCACGTTGCGCGCCGAGATACTCAACGGCATCCATGCACCGAACACGCGGCTGCGGCAGGAAGAGATCGCCAAACGCCTGAGCGTGAGCACGACGCCAGTGCGAGAAGCGTTTCGCGACCTGCGCGCGGAAGGGCTTGTCTCCATCGATCCCAACAAGGGCGTCGTCACGCGCCCGCTCACGGCTGCGGACGTGAGCGAAATCTACGAGTTGCGCATGGTGCTCGAACCGATGCTGGCCGGGCGTGCCTGCGCGCATGCCACCGAGAGCGACCTCACCGCTGCCGCAAACGTTCATGCACAGATGTGCGCGACATCGTCGGCAGAAACGTGGGCCGTACTCAATGAAGGGTTCCACAAGCATTTGATGACGAGCGCCGCCGGCACGCGTCTCTCCGAAATGGTCGAAGGGCTGTCGCTCATCGCGCGGCCATACGTGTCGCTTTCCATGCACGTCAAAAGCGATATGCTCGACAGCAACAACCGCGAGCATGCGGATCTCCTCGACGCATTCCGCGCGCGCGATACGCGCGCCGTGCATGAGCAGACGCGCGCGCATCTCGAGAACACGCGCGATGCGATCATCGCCTGTGTGGTGCAAGCCTCGCCTTCGCAAGCCGCAGCTTGAGCAGCCATCCGATTCATACTCGATGCCGATGCTGCTCGATGTCTCGGAGGCGCTCGAAGGGGCATTTTCCACGGACGACGCCCTGCGCCGCCCTGTGCCGGACATTGACGCACTGTCTAAGCCGGTGCCTGAGCTGCGCTCTATCGTGCTCTCCCCGCCGCGCTGATCAATTGCTCGAGCACGGCCAGGTAGGCGTGATCAGATACTCGCTGCGGCTGCAGCTGCGGCTGCACGCCGCTCCACGCGTAGCGCCGCTCGCGTGGGCTCGAGCGTTTGATGCGCCAGACCAGCAGAGACAAAAGCGCGACGTTGCATGGCAGAGCCAAGGCAGCGGCGACGCCGCCGACGTGTCAACGCAACAGGTGCTCCGTGGAGCGTCGAGGTAGTCAAGGCAGATCTCCGCACCGCAGCATTAGCGCACGCGACAGTTTTTGCGAGCGATGGCGGAGGCTCCCGGAGGCGTCGCCTGTGCTCGTCAGCGGAAGCCTTCGCCTCCAAGCGGTTTCCTCAATTCGACGCCATATGGCCTTGGGGGCGGCGCCTGTTGGCTCGTTCTCAGTTGCCGCGCCTGGACATGCCCCCACCTTGAGGTTGTATCCCATCCACGCCCATCTCGGTAACCAAGGGAACCGCCTAATCGATTTACTGAGCGCACCGGAGGTCGGGGAAGATGACGTGCGTATCGCTAAATGGCTCAGCTGATCAGTTGCCCGACGCGTCACTGGCGCGGACGTCCCTTACCGGTCGTGCGTCCGTTGTTGAATGCTGAGCCGACGCCCGGACGTCAGTATGACCGCCTGACCGAACCGCCCGATGGCCCATCGACACCGGGCGCGCAGGCGCTCAAGTCTGCCGAGGGCGCGTATTGCGCTCGATGGCCATGACGGTCAGCAATAGCGTGAGGGTGGCGGCAACTCCGAGCAGCGTGCCGAAAGCATTGCGATACTCGTCAAGCTTTTCGGCCGCGCGCTTGCGGGCGTCGGCAACCTCTGCGAGGCGGTCGATGGTCATGCGCGCATACTCGCTCATCGCCGCCGCGACGTAGTGCTGCCGGTTGTCCCACTCCCACGACGTCGCGTGCTGGTCGGCCGCAGCAACCACCGCAGCAAGACCGTTGACGAAAGCGGGTCGATTTTGCACGGGAATGTCGTCGAGCCAGCCGTTCAGAACGGGCTGGCTCGTCGCATCGCTTGTCAGCACCGAGCTCAGCGGCTTCGGAATCGGAATCCCCATCGCGTTGGGAATGTTGATGCCCGCGTCATGTGCGCTGAAGAATTCGTCGTTCGCCGACTGAGTGCCCGGTACCGCGGCCAGTACCGTCGCGACGGACACGGGCGTCGCATGGTCAGGGGGAAGGGCAGTCTTGCCCACCACGATGCTCACACCCACCATCGCGATAGCGGCGAGTGCGCCGCCGAGCAGGATCTGGCACAACGCCCTCGCGACGCTGAAGAACACCCGTTTTTCGGCCTTTACAGTCATTTTTCTGACTCCCGTTTGCGGATACCGCCTTGGCGGTCCGGTTTTTGCGACAGGCGTGCTGGTCTTTCATTCGAATTACGGCGGGAGGGCATGAGCCTTGCCCGCCGATCGCAGAGAGCCATTTTGCGCGGGACAGTTCCCCAAGATTGCGCGACGCAGGATAGGGACAACCCCTCCCCCGCAGGGAACACCGCTCGTGCAGGCGACTGCTCGCAGGGATGCGCAACGGTATACTTCCGCCTTCCGCATGAACCGCACGCCCATACCAATGCCGATCCTAATGGACAAATGGTCTTTCAGGCACGCCTACAAACTGTGGCTTCACTACGGCGTCTTCTGGATGGGGGCCGTTACCGCAGGGCTCGTCGCGGTACTGTATGCCCGCCTGATCGATTTTGGATACACCCTCTTTCTCACGTACCTGGCGCACAATCGCTGGCTGCCGTTGCTCGTCACACCGGCGATCAGTGCGCTATGTGTGTGGATCACGAGACGCTTCTTCGAAGGAGCGGAAGGCAGCGGCATTCCGCAGGTCATCGCCGCGTTGCACGGCCCGCGGGAATTGGGCCAGCGGCTGCTCACGCTCCCCATTCTCGTCGGCAAGATCCTTGTTTCGTTTCTCGCTATCATGGGTGGACTGACGATCGGCCGCGAAGGGCCGACCATTCATGTGGGCGCCGCACTGATGTTCAGCCTGCGGCAGTTCTACCCGGCGCGTTTTCGGGCAATCAGCGGGGCGGCACTCGAGCGCAAGCTAGCGCTGGCCGGCGCGGCGGCTGGCCTCTCGGCGGCCTTCAACGCGCCGCTCGCCGGGGTGGTCTTTGCCATCGAGGAACTCACGCGCAGTTTCGAACAGCGCACGAGCGGCGTGCTGATTACCGCGATCATCTTCGCGGGCGTCGTATCACTGGGTCTGCAGGGCAACTACGTCTATTTCGGCACAATCGAGATCGGCTCGCACCTGCCAGATCTCCTTGTTGCGGCCGTGCCGCTGATCGGCGTAATCGCAGGGGTGGCCGGTGGCGTTTTTTGCTGGCTGCTGCTGAACACGAAGCGCTGGATGCCGCCCAGCGTGCTGCAGATGCGCCTCGATCGCCCGGTCATGTTTGGCGCGCTCTGCGGACTCATCATCGCAGTGATCGGCGTCGTCAGCTCAGGGCATACGTTCGGTAGCGGATACGCGGAAGCGCGTTCGATGCTGGAAGGGCACGGAGAATTCACAGCGCTCTATCCCGTGTTCAAGATGGTCACGATGGTGGGCTCTTATCTGCCCGGCTCGCCAGGCGGCCTCTTTGCGCCGTCGCTGGCAATCGGCGCAGGTATCGGCAATTCCGTTCACATGGTGTTCTCGCAGATGCAACTGCCCATGCTGATCGCGCTCGGCATGGTCGGCTATCTCGCAGCAGTCACGCAAAGCCCCATTACGGCGTTCGTCATCGTGATTGAGATGATCAACGGCCACGCCCTCGTTATCTCCCTGATGGCGACGGCATTGATTGCCAGCCGGGTATCGCGGCTCTTCGCTCCCCCCTTGTACGAAGCGCTATCGGAACGCTACGCGGCGCCGCGGCATGCGCCTTCATGACCGCGCCGTAGACATTGCCCGTCAACACGCGGGCCCGCCGCGCATCCGGCTGCAGTGCCCTCGCCAATACCGACATCTGCGGCGCCATGATGGCCACGAACGCGACGGTAGAGGTTGGCGAGCGAACGTCCGCCATCTACTGCGGAACGACCGTTTTCACGTCCCAGGCTGCACGGTGATGAATGACAGCAGGTGGCCGGGCAGCGACCCGACGCCGTCCGGCCTACGTCCCCACACACGTCGGTTTGCTCAGCCATCTCGAGCGCATCATCGACCTCAATTCCGAGGTATCGAACCGTGCTCGCTAGCTTCGTGTGTACGAGCAGTAACTGAACTGCCCTCAGATTTTTCGTGCGACGATCAATCAGCGAAGCCTTGGTCCGGCGCATCGTATGCGCTCCGTAAGCCGCATCATCCAGTCCGATCGCTCGTATCCAGCGATGGACCAGTCGGGCGTATTCTCGCGTCGACAGGTGCGGCGAGTCGTGGATGCGCCCCGGAAACAGATAGTCGCCGCCCGAAAGCGCTGCGGCCCGAGCCCTCAGGTCAAGCTGCCCTGCGCCTCGTACGTGTGAGGCTCCAGGGGACCTCCCGAAAGAGCTCACGGTCAATCGGGTTTGAATCGCGTGCAAAGGGAACGGCATCGCAGATGCCAGTGCAGTATTCTTCTACCCGCCTCCGCCAATATTCTTTCCCCTTTGTCCAATACCTGCCACACCGTCAGTCGCGCCACCACGACGGAACCGTGGCATGCGTGCAGTCCTCAGAACTACGTCTGAAGGAAACGCTCAACCAGCCTGACAAAGTAGCGCGCGCCGATGGTCAGCAGTTCGTCGTTGAAATCGTAGCTGCTGTTATGCAGCAGACACGGGCCGCCGCCATGTCCCATCTCGCGATGGTCGCCCATGCCGTTGCCGAGGAACGCATAACAGCCCGGCCGTGCCTTCAGCATGAACGAGAAGTCTTCGGCGGCCATCGTGGGATCGACCGCTGGGTCGACTTTCTCAGTACCGACCACCTCGCGCATCACCTCGACCGCGAACGCGGTCTGTGCTGGGTCGTTGACTGTCGGCGGATAGTTGCGGTCGAACGCAATCTCGTATTCGCAATCGAATGCTGTGGCGGTCGCCGCGACGACTGCGCGCAGGCGTGATTCGATCAGGTCGAGCATCGCCGTCGTGAATGTGCGCACGGTGCCGCCGAGCCAGGCGTCGGCCGGCACGACGTTTTGCGCCTCGCCCGCATGAATCTGCGTGACGGACAACGCAGCGGCTTCCACCGGATTCTTGTTGCGCGACACGATACTTTGAAGCGCGAGCAGCACATGGCCCGCGGCGATGACGGGGTCGCGGCCAAGGTGCGGCATCGCGCCATGGCAGCCTGCACCACGCAGCGTGATTTTGAAGAGACTCGTCGAGGCCATCAGCGGCCCCGGACGAACCGCAAAATGGCCAGTGGGAATGCCGGGCCAGTTGTGTACGCCGAATACGGCATCGACTGGAAAGCGTTCGAACAGGCCGTCGTCGATCATCGCCCGCGCACCTGCACCCGCCTCTTCAGCGGGTTGGAAAATGAAATGCACGGTGCCGTCGAAGTCGCCATGGCTCGCCAGGTGCCGGGCCGCACCAAGCAGCATCGCCGTATGACCATCGTGTCCACACGCGTGCATCACACCGGCCACCGTCGAGCGATGCGCGAACGTATTGGTTTCCTGCATGGGCAAGGCGTCCATGTCCGCGCGCAGACCGATCGAGCGCGTGCCCGCGCCGCGGCGCAGCGTGCCGACCACGCCAGTCCTGCCGACGCCCCGCGTCACCTCGATGCCCCACTCTTCCAGCTTGCGCGCCACCAGGTTCGATGTCCGGAAAACCTCGTAGCCGAGTTCGGGATGCGCGTGGATATCGCGCCGAAGCGCTTTGAGAGCAGGCGCAAGCGCTTCGATGTCAGCCGTCGGTGTCATGTCGTAACAGATGGAATACAACGAGGTGCAGCCGGGGGAACGTCGGCTGCACGCAGAGGACAGGTCAGATGTGGAAGATCTGTGCGACGAGTGCGGCGCCGATGAATGTGCCGGCGTTGGCGACGAACGACACGAGCACGATGCGCCAGCCGAGCCGGCGGAACGCCGGGATGTCCTTTGCGATCGAAAGGCCGGCGAAGGTCAGCATTGGCGTCACGACGCCCAGGAAGTCGTTCTTTGCGCTCATCGCCGCGATCTGCGACGCCCACGGGCACAGAGGCGAAGTCATGAACATCGCGACAATCGACACCCAGCACACCGCCGGAATCTTGCGTCGTGTAGCAGTCGACAACGCATCACCGATTATGGTGGCGAGTACCATGAAGCCCATACCCGGCAGCCCTTGCAGCGGTGTCGTGCCGTGCGTGATCCAGTCGCACACGAGCGAGAAGATCGCGGTCAAACCCCAAGCCGCGATCTTGCCTGAATAGCTCAGCGAGGGTGCTTCGGTCTGGACGTCGCCGAGCTTCGGGCGCGCTGCATCCACAGCTTCGGATGCGCCCGATGCCTTCGTCGTACGCCCGATGAGCGGTTCGAGCACGCGATAACCGAACACCGCGAGCGGCAGGGAGATGAACAGCGTGAAATACGTGCCGATGGTCGTCGTGATCAGGTTGCTGGCCGCAGCAAAAGTCAGCACGTCCCTTGCGACTTCCGGCGACTGCTGTGCCGCCGCGATCGCACCAGACGCAGCAGCCATCATGCTGCCCGAGCCGACGCCCGCGCCCATGGCGAGCGCCAGCGGATGGAAGATGTTCAGGCTCGCCACAAAGCCCGCGAAAATGGCGATGAACACGGCCCCAAACACCGTGCCCGTCAGATATTCGGCCAGCACGCCGCGGCCTTCCGCCGAATTCATCCCATATTTTTCGCCGATGATGGCAAGACTAGGTTCACGGCCCACGGAAAACGTTGCGCCGATGGCTTCGCGCTTGATGCCGAGGAGCAGCGCAAGCGGCAAGCCCAGCAGGATCGTGCCGACGAAGTGTCCGAGTTCCTGAAAGGCGAGCGCCCAGCCGGCTGCGGCGAGCTTCGGCAATGCGCTGCCGACCATCAGACCGAGCTTCGATACGAAAAGCAGCAACGCAGGCTGTAGCACGGCGGCAGCCAGAAACTGCGTCTTCACGTCCAGCCGCATGCTGCTACGCCAGCGCTCCGATACCAGCCCCAGCGCGCCGCCCATCAACAGGGCCCAGACCATCGGCAACAGCACCACCTTGCCCGGCCCCACCTTGAACGTGAATGCGCCGATGCACTGCGCGACCAGCAGGATCGCAGCCGCGTAGACCAGCAATTTTGCGCCCCTGAAACCGCTGCCCGATGCACCGTCCGTCGTTATCGTGTGTTCCATGCTGGTCTCCGCCCCAGGGCACAATGGCCCGATATCAAGGTTATCAAGCTTGTCGTCTTCGTCGAACAACTCAACTGAGTTTATGGCGCAACCTGCCTGCGCCCCCCCTGGGCGCAGGCAGGTTGCGCTCACAGATAGCCGAACGCGGTCGACGGCGCCTTTGCCGTTTCAACCCACACGCTCTTGGTCTGCGTGTACTCGTACAACGCCTCGACGCCGCTCGAACGGCCATAACCGCTCATGCCGTAACCACCGAACGGCGAAGCCACGTTGATCGTCTTGTAGCCATTGACCCAGAACGTACCCGCGTCGACCTGTGCGGCCACGCGATGCGCGCGCGCCACGTCGTTCGTCCACACCGCGCCGGCCAGGCCGAAGTCCGTGTCGTTGGCGATGGCGATCGCTTCTTCCTCTGTGTCGAACGGAATCGCGACCACCACAGGCCCGAAGATTTCGGTGCGCGCCACGTCCATCTGATTGTTCACGTTCGCGAGTACGGTCGGCGAAACGAAATAGCCGCCGTGCGACTTCTCCGCCGATCCGGCCGCGAGCGTCGCGCCCGCTTCTACCCCGCTCGCGATCATCTTCATCACATGATCGTACTGGGCGCGATTGCAGATAGGGCCGACTTCGGTGGCGTCGTCGGTCGGTACACCGACCTTGATCTTCTTCGCACCCGTGGACACCATCGCGACAAACTGCTCGTAGATCGAACGCTGAACGAGCAGACGTGAGCCCGCCACGCAACTCTGACCCGCTCCCGCGAAGATCGCGGCCTGTGCGGTGAGCGCCGCGCGCTTCAGGTCCGCATCCTCGAACACGATGTTGGCCGACTTGCCGCCCAGTTCCAGCACGCAGGGCAGTACGCGCTTGGCCGCCGCTTCCGCGATGCGGGCACCGGTTGCCGGAGAGCCTACGAACACGACCTTCCTGATGACCCTGTGCGCAATCGCCGCCTGCGCGATGGTGTGGCCATAGCCCGCGAGCACGTTGATCAGCCCCTTCGGCACGCCGGCACGCTCGGCGAGCATGCCGACGGCGAGCGAACTGAACGGCGTGAGTTCCGACGGCTTGAGCAGCACCGCGTTGCCCATCGAAATGGCCGGCGCGAGCTGCCAGCCGCAGGTGAACACCGGCGCGTTCCACGGCGTAATCTGAAGCACGGTGCCCGCAGGCTCGCGGCGCGTGTAGTTCAGATGCGAAGTGGGCACCGGAATCACGTCGCCGTAAAACTTGTCGGCCCAGCCGCCGTAGTACTCGAACATTTCGGCGACCTTCGCGACTTCACCGCGGCAATCGCGGATCGGTTTGCCCGCGCCGAGCGATTCGAGGCGTGCCAGCTGTTCGGCATGCTGACGAATATGACGGGCCACCTCAAACATCGTGCGGCCGCGCGCGGCATGCGTCAGCGACCACCACTGCTGTTGCGCAGTCTGCGCCGCCGAAGCCGCGAGCGCGACGATTTCGGCTCCGCCATCACGGTAGGCGATGCTCTTCTCGCCGGAAGCGGCGTCGTACAGCTGGATGGTTTCGCCCCTGCCTTCGACCAGTTCCCCGTTCACATACGAACCCACGGTTTCTGCATTCGGGAAGAAGTGCTGAAATGCCTTGAGCAGGTTATCTGCGATGCTGTGTTCCATAGCGTTTCCTCGTTGTATTCCGTGAGCGCTCATTGCCCGTCGACGAACTGAACGATGCGATTGAAATCTTCTGCATCGCCAATCGATTCCTCGCTCTTCGCCCACAGCCGTCCCGCTTCTTTCGCGACCGGCGCGCTGACGTTCTGGCTCCGCAGCAGCTCAAGCGCGAGGCGCATGTCCTTGCGCATCAGTTTCATCGTGAAACCCGAGTCGAATTTCCCGTTGAGGATCCACGTCGGGTAATTGGTCAGCGTCGCGCTGTTCCTGCCGGAGCCGCCGCTCAGCGCTTCGATCAGACGCGCGCCATCCACGCCCGCGGACTCCGCTGCGCGGACTGCTTCGCTCGTCACCAGCAGATGAACGCCCGTCAGGAGGTTGTTGATGAGCTTGGTGACGTGGCCCGCGCCCACCGGCCCGACGTGAACCTGCTTCGCGCTGATTGCGGAGAGAATCGGCCGCACGGCGGCGATATGTTCATCGGCACCGCCCAGCACCATCGTCATGGTGGCCGTGGCGGCGCCCTTCGGACCTCCGCTCACCGGACCATCGATGAACGCAACGCCACATTCCGCGAGTGCGGCAGCGACCTTGCGCGTGCTGTTCGGGTCGGCGGTCGTCGTGTCAATCACGGTCAGACCGCGTTTCGCATGGGACGCTACGCCGCCATCGCCGAGCACGACCTGCTCGACGATCGCCGATGTCGGCAGCGAGAGGATCAGCACGTCGACCGCGGCGGCGATTTCCGCGACTGATGCGCAAGGCCGCACACCCTCTTCGCCCAGCTTCCTCGCGCTGTCCTGGCTGGTATCGAATCCAAACACGTCGAAGCCTGCCCGCTTCAGCGACAGGGCCATCCCGCGCCCCATGTTTCCGAGTCCGACGACACCTACCGCTTTCATTTCTGCGCTCCTGGTCAGTACATTGAGATGCGCCTGGCTCGAGGCCTGGTCCGCTCCGTTGACGTCGATATTCGGCGCATTGACCGTTTCAACCAATAAGTGCCAATATTCGAATCGTTCTAATAATTCGAACACCACCATGGCAGACAGCCTGACCGAAAGCCGGATCACCTATTTTTTCGAAGCGGTGCGTTGCGGCACGATCCGCGCAGCGGCTGACTGGCTCGATGTCGCACCCTCTGCCGTAAGCCGCCAGATCACCTTGCTGGAAAAGGAACTCGACGCCCCGCTGATCGAACGTCACGCCCGTGGCGTTACACCGACCGAGGCCGGCCAGTTCGTCATCCAGTATTTTCGGGAGCAGCGCGCGCATCGCGAAGACCTGTTGTCCCGACTGCAGGAACTGCGCGGCCTGCGTACCGGCCGCGTCAGCGTGGTGCTGGGAGAAGGATTCGTATCCGACATGCTGTCGGGACCGATGCAGCATTTCTGCAGACAGTATCCGAACATCAAGGTCAATCTCGACGTGGGCAGCACGAACGACGTGGTGACGAAGATTGCGGAGGACGAGGGAGACATCGGCCTCGTCTACAATCCGCCGAACGAACCGCGCATCGTATCGCGTGCGTTCCGCCAGCAGCCGATGATGGCCATCGTCGGCACCAGGATGGCGCGCACGATCAGGCGCAAGAGTCTTACGGTGCAGGAACTGGCGTCGTATCCGATTGCCGCGACCCATGCCACCTATGGCACACGGCAAATGCTGCAGGCGGTCGAGTTCGCCGAGAAGATCACGCTGGAGCTGGCCGTCACGACCAACTCCATCAACATCATGAAGCAGTTCGCTCTTTCCGAACTCGGGATCGTGGTGCTACCGGCTTTTGCTGTTGCCGGCGAACTCAAGGCTGGGCAACTGAAGGCCATTCCCATCGAACACCCGATTCTTCAGAACGCCGAAGCACATCTCGTGACGCGTGTGGGACGCACGTTGTCCGTTGCATCGAACAAGATGCTGCAGATGATCTCGTCGCAAATGAGCGCGTTTCGCTAGGCGGTCGCGGCAGGAGCAGCCCCCGGCCCAGGACGAGGACAAGGACAGCGGAGATCAACATGGACAACAATCGGGCAGCACTTCGGTTTTCATGCCGTGCAAACAGGTGGACGCCGTGGTGATGGGCGCGTCCCCCATCGACGCGAAGGTGGCAATCATCGCCTCCGGCGGACTGAGTCACTTTCTGTGCGAAGCGGCGTTCGACCGACAGACCATCGATGCCATCAAGAACCGCGACAAGGTCACGCTGACCAGCATTCCACAGCAGTCGCTTTGCTCGGGGTCGTCCGAAATCCGAAACTGGATCACGGTGGCCGGTGCCATCGGCGAACTGGAGTGTATTGGCGGCTTTATCGATGTGTCGATGCTCGATTCAGCCATCGTCACGATGGGTCGAACCTGCTGATCGCAGGACATGTTTCCGTACCGTCGTCGTTTCCTGAGTGGATGTCGGTGATGGAATGTGCCGCGGCTCCGGAAGTGTTTGCGTCAGCCGGACGTACGCACGCTGTTGTTTGATGGAGAACCGGGCCGCAACGGCGCGGCCCGGGGGTGGCATTGCGGGCATGCACGTGGCGACGCTTATGCAACCGCTGTCTCGCTCTCCACATGGGGAGCCGGTGCATCGCCGGCATCGGGCCGGATCTTGAACCAGATCGAGTACATCGCCGGCAGAAAGACCAGCGTCAGGATCGTGCCCGCGAACGTTCCGCCGATCAGCGTGTAGGCGAGCGTGCCCCAGAACACCGAATGGGTCAGCGGGATGAAGGCGAGCATCGCAGCGAGCGCCGTCAAGATGACCGGCCGGGACCGCTGGATGGTGGCCTCCACCACCGCATGGAACGGCGTCATCCCTTCGCGCCCGTTATGCTCGATCTGTCCGATCAGGATCAGCGTGTTGCGCATCAGGATGCCCGACAGCGCAATGAGCCCGACGAGTGCATTGATGCCGAACGGCTGATTGAACAGCAGCAGCGTGGGTACCACGCCGATCAATCCGAGCGGACTCGTCGCGAACACCATCATCGTGGCGGCAATCGAGCGCGTCTGGAAGATGATGATGAGCAGCGTCAGCGCAATCATGATCGGAAAGAGCGGCACGAGCGCCTTCGTCGCCTTGCCCGATTCTTCGATGGAACCGGCCTCCTCGATCCGGTAGCCCTCCGGAAGTTTCGCGATGATGGGTTGCAGCCTGGCCAGCATCGCCGTGGACACGTCGGGCGGTTGCAGGTCTTCCGCGATATCACCGCGCACCGTGATGGTGGGCGTGCGATCGCGACGGCGCAGGATCGGGTCCTCCATGCGGATATCGACCTTGCCCACCTGTGAGAGCGGCACGCGCTGTCCTGCCGAGCCGACCAGCGTGAATCCGCTGATGCGGTTGGGATCGAGCCGAATCTCGCCGGCCGATCGCGCGACGACTTCCACCGAACGGATGTCCTCGCGCACGTTCGTCACCGGGATGCCGGTCAGCAGGAACTGCAACTGCTGCGCAACCGAACTGGAGGTCAGACCGACCGCCGCGAGCCGATCCTGGTCCAGCGTAAAGTGCACCGTGGGCACGAGCGGACCCCAGTCGGTATTCACGGTTCGCATCATGGGGCTTCCATTCATGACGCCTTCCACCTGCGCGGCGATGGTGCGCAACGTGCGGGCGTCCGGTCCCATGACACGGAACGCGACGGGATACGGCGAGTACGGGCCGAACACGAGCTGCGTCACGCGCACCTGGGCTGCGGGCACCAGCCCTTCGGCAACCGCTTCGCGCAGACGGAATTTGAGCGCCTCGCGCTCTTTCTCGTCATTCGTGCGGATCACGATTTTGGCGAACGACGGGTCGGGCAATTCCGGAGACATCGCCAGATAGAAGCGCGGCGCGCCTTGCCCGATGTACGAGGTCACGATCTTTGCTTCGGGCTGCTTAGCGAGCCATCCCTCCACCTTGCCCGCGGCCGCGGAGGTCTGCTCGATCGAGGTGCCATAGGGCATCTGCACTTCGACCATCACCTCGGGGCGGTCGGAGGTCGGGAAGAACTGCTTCTTCACCACGCCCATGCCCATCACCGCCACCACGAAAGCCCCCACCACGATACCCGCCACCATCCACTTGCGCTGAACCACACGCACGAGGAAGCGGCGAAAGCGCTGGTAATTCGGCGTGTTGTAGATCGCCTCGTGGCCGCCCTCGATCTTCGGAATGTCCGGCAACAGCTTGACGCCGAGATACGGCGTGAACACGACCGCCACGATCCACGAAGTGATCAGCGCGATGCCCACGATCCAGAACATGTTGCTGGTGTATTCGCCGGCCGTGGAGCGCGCAAAGCCGTTCGGCATAAAGCCCACCGCCGTGACAAGCGTGCCGGAGAGCATCGGCGCGGCCGTGTGGCTCCATGCGTAGGCCGATGCCTGCACGCGGCTGTAGCCCTCCTCCATTTTCACGACCATCATTTCGATGGCGATGATGGCGTCGTCCACCAGCAGCCCGAGCGCGAGGATCAGCGAGCCGAGCGTGATGCGGTCGAAATTCTTGCCGGTGGCAGCCATGACGACGAACACCCCGGCGAGCGTCAACGGCACGGCCGCCGACACCACGATGCCCACGCGCCAGCCCATGCTCACGAAGCTCACGATCATGACCACGAGCAGCGCGACGAAGAACTTGACCATGAACTCGTCGATGGCCGAATGGATGTTCACAGCCTGGTCGGTCACCTTCGTCAGGCTCATGCCGAGCGGCAGGCCCGTGTTGATCTTCGCCACTTCCTTGTCGAGTGCCTCGCCGAGGTTCAGCCCGTTCCAGCCGTCGCGCATGACGACACCGAGCAGCAACGCCGGTTCTCCACTATTGCGTATCTGGAAAGTGGCCGGGTCTTCGTAGCCGCGCTCGACGGTAGCCACGTCAGAAAGCTTCAGCGTGCGGCCCTGCACGACGATGGGCGTGTCGCGAATTTTCTGCAACTTGTCGAAGGCGCCCTCCACGCGAATGAACACCTGCGCGCCGGCCGTATCGATCGAACCGGCCGGCGTCAGGACGTTCTGGCCGTTCAACGCAGCGAAGATGTCCTGCGGCGTCACGCCGAGCGTGGCGAGGCGGTCATGCGAGAACGAGATGAAGATGCGTTCGGCCTGTTCGCCCACGATGTTCACCTTCTTCACGCCCGGCACGTGAAAGAGCCGCTGACGAAGGTCTTCGGCATCGCGCACGAGCAACCGCTCGGGCTGCCCTTTCGCTTTCAGCGCGAACAAGGCGAAGGTAACGTCCGAGTACTCGTCGTTGACGAGCGGGCCGATCACGCCGGCCGGCAAATTGCTGGCCTCGTCGGAGAGCTTTTTGCGCGCCTGGTAAAACTCTTCGGGAACCTCGCCGGGCGGCGTGCTATCCAGCAACGTTACCGTCGTGAACGCGAGGCCCGGACGCGTATAGGTTTCCGTGCGGTCGTACCAGCGCAGTTCCTGCATGCGCTTTTCGAGCGGCTCGGCCACCTGGTCCTGCATCTCCTGTGCCGTGGCGCCCGGCCATGCCGTGATGACCGTCATCGACTTGACCGTGAACGGCGGGTCTTCGGCTCGCCCCAGCTTGAAGAAGGCGACGATGCCGGCAACGGAGATGAGGATGATGAGGAACAGCGTGACGGACCGCTCACGAACCGCGAGGGCCGACAGATTGAAGCCGCTCATTGCGTGTCCCCTTTCTGGGCGACCGAAGCCGTGGCCATGCTGTCATCGGCCAGTCGCACCTTTTCGCCGTCGTGAAGCAGGTGAGCACCCAGCGCGACCACCCGTTCGCCTTCGCGAAGGTCGCCTATGACCGTCACGGTATCTGTGCCCAGCGCCGTGACGCGCACCTTGTGCCAGGACGCGTGCGCCGGAGCGCCCTCGATCGTCCAGACGCCGGTGCCCGTGCCCGGGTCGAACACCGCGCCCGCCGGCACCTCCAGCGCGGCCTCGTGCTGGCCGCCCTCACCGGCCGGGCGCGGTAGATCGATGGTCACAGTGGCACCGAGCGGCGCATCGGCAAGCGCCCCGCCAAGAACGTACCTGGCCTCGTAGGTGCGCGTGAGCCGGTCGGCGGAATCCGAGAGCTGGCGCAACGTGGCGGGCACCGCCTTCTTGCCGGCGCCGTAGAGCGTTGCCTGCGCAATCGAACCCGCAGCCGGGCGCAGCGTTTCGGGGAGTTGCACGACGGCTTCGCGCGGCCCTGCGTGCGCCAGGCGCACGACAATCTGCCCCGCACTGACCACCTGACCCGGCTCGGCGAGGGTCTCGACAATCACGCCGTCGGCGTCCGCTACGAGAACGGCGTATCCCACCGCGTTGCTCGCGAGGTCGGCCTGTGCTTTCGCATCGGTGAGTTGGGCTCGTGCCGCGTCGGCGGCCGCCTTGAGTTGTTCGTATGTCGATGCCGAAACCGCACCCGCCGCCACAAGGCTGCGATAACGGGCCTCGTCGTCCGCGGTCTGCGTGGCGCGCGCCTGCGCAGCGTCGACAAGCTGCCGTTGCGAGCGCGCCTGCAGCCCAAGATCGATCGGATCGATGCGCATCAGGGGCTGGCCGCGCTTGACCGTCTGGCCTACGTCGACCAGACGCTCGATGACTTTTCCCTGAACGCGGAAGCCGAGATCGCTTTGGACGCGGGCGCCCACCACGCCCGTGAACGAGCGGCTCGCGCCCGGGGCCTGCTGGACGATGCTGGCGCGCACCAGCGGAATCTCGGTGCGCGGGTCGGAGACATGCCCGTCACCGCATGCCGCAAGAGCAAGCGATGTCAGGCTCAGTGTGTAAAGAAGATGACGACGCCGAAACATGAGGTCGCTCCTTGCGACGAGTGGGAGCGCTCATTCTGGTTCTAGTGACCAATTTAGTCAATGGTCACAGCAAAAATTTACGGAGACAGACTTCTGAGCACGAGGCTCGCGAGCTGGGTCGTCGCTTCCTCGGCGGAATCGAAGTTGTACTGGAGCAGTAACGGATTGAAGTAAGGCTTCATCACGAGAAAGATCGCGTTCACCGTTTCGTCGAGCGGTGTCTTGCGCTCGAATTCACCGGTCTCGCGGCCCAGCCGCAGGATGTCCGACAGCAACTGACGGATCTGCGCCTCGTAGCCTTTCACCGAAGGCCACGGCGACGCAGCGGCCACCGAGGCGATGTCGTAAAGCTTGCGATCCTGGAAAAAGAGTTGGCTGCCAGAGACCACTAACACCTTGAACATACGGCGAAATTTCTCGGTGGCGCTGGAGGCGTCGGCGACGGCTTCGTTCACGGCTGCGACGATGATCGCGAGGCGATTGGCGCAAATCACCTCGCCGATAGCCTGCTTGGAATCGAAAAATTTGTAGATGTAGGCCTTCGAAAAACCGATTTCTTTCGCGAGGTCGGAAACGGTGGTTTTCTCATAGCCATACCGGCTGAAGTATTCCATGGCGGCATCGACAATCTGCGCGCGCACCTCGTGGTCCGTGGGGCCGCGGGACGGCTGGGCGGGGGGGATGGGATTAGTCATACCTCAAGCTTAGCCTCTCAGACAGTGATTGACAACAAGTGACCATATTGTATATTAGTCACCGCGTTATCACTTTGAGGCTCATCATGCTTTCACGTCGCCCCGTCCTTCTTCTGCTGAGCGCCGCCGTGCTCTCGGCCTGCACGGTGGGTCCGGACTACCGGCGGCCCGATGTTCCGCTCGCGCAAAGCTACACGGCCCGGCCGTCCGCCGCGTCAGCGGGAGCCGCCGCAGCGGCTCCCGCGGCGAATCTCTCCGCCTGGTGGGAAGGGTTCGGCGACCCGCTCCTCGCCCGCTATGTTTCGCTCGCGTTGGCCCAGAACCTCGACCTTGCCCAGGCCGTCGCGCGAATCGACCAGGCCCGCGCGCGCCTCGGCGGCGCCACCGCAGCGCTGCTGCCCTCGGCGACGGTTTCGGGCTCCGCGGCGCGGGCGTACCAGTCCATCGATACGCCCGAAGGCCAACTGCTCAACGCGACGCCGAATTACCAGCGCCGGGGCAGCGAATACGAGACCGATCTCGAAGCCGGCTGGGAAATCGACATTTTTGGCGGACTGCGCCGGCAGCGCGAAGCCGCACTCGCCGACTATTCCGCGACCCAGGCATCGGCAGTCGCTACGCGGCTCGCCGTCGCTGCGCAGACGGCGGACATCTACGTTACGATCCGCGGCCTTCAGGCGCGGCTGGATATTGCCCAAAGGCAGGTGAAGACCCAGCAGGACCTGCTGGCGAGAGTCAGGCTCCTGTATGCGAACGGCGCCGCCGCCGACTATCAGGTCCAGCAGGCGCAAGGATCGCTCGACCAGGTTCAGGCCACCGTGCCGGTGCTCAACGCCAGTCTCGACGCGGCGATGAACTCGCTCGACGTCATGCTCGGCACGCCGCCGGGTACGCATCGTGGCGAACTCCTCGCAGCCGCGCCCATCCCGGATGCGCCCTCCATCTCCGATATGGGCACCCCGGCCGATCTGCTGCAACGACGTCCGGACCTGATCGCGGCCGAACGCCACCTTGCCGCCTCGAATGCCCGGATCGGTGCGGCGATCAGCGAATACTACCCGAAGCTCTCGCTCTCTGCCCTCGCAGGCGGCGCGACTGCGGTGTCGGCCGGCACGCTCTTCACGGGCGGCGCCACGCAGGCGGCGGGGCTCGTCGGCTTGCGCTGGCGCCTGTTCGATTTCGGACGCATCAACGCCGAAGTCAACGAGGCAAAAGGCCAGGATGCCGAGGCGCTGGCCGGCTATCGCCAGGCCGTATTGCGCGCGAGCGAAGACGTCGAGAATTCGCTTTCGTCGCTTGTGAACCGCGAGGCGCAAACGACGATGCTGGAGCAGGCGGAGTCGTCACTGTCGAAGGCGAGAGACTCGTCGATGGCGGCGTACAGCAGCGGCGCGGCAAGCTTCATCGACGTACTGCACGCCGATGAAACGCTCCTGCAGGCCGCGGACTCGAGAGCGCAAGCCCAAACGGAATCGGCTCGCGCGGCGATTGCGACGTTCAAGGCGCTCGGCGGCGGATGGAACCCGGAACTGCCCGAGGCGCACGCGTCTGCCGCGAGCGACGAAAACAAGATAGCGGCGGGGGATCGCTGACCGCTTTTTGGAGGCGGCTGGCGTCAACCGCCGACCGGCCACACGCTGCGCCTGTTGACGCTGCCTTCGGCCTGGAACGAGTTCATCTCGTCGTCGACGGGAGGCGCCTCGTGCCTCGGGTCGCTCGCCCGACTGAAGAGGCAGAATCAGAAAGGAGATGATCCGGGCAACCGGAGTCGCACATGACTTTTCCTCCGGCTTCGTGAGGCGCGACATCTAAGCAGACGATGTCGCGTTTCGCGGCAGAATCCGTGGGACCAGATCACCAGTTCTGTTATTGCACGGCTATCGGACCTCACGCGTGCCGTCGCGCGCGTAGCGCCCTCCAACTCGCGCTTGTTGAAGCCTTCAGGCGCGTCGCTCCTCGACGCATACTCGAAAAAGGAATTGAAAAACGCGGGACCGATCGATCGCCCGCACGCAGGTTGAATTGCCGTCTGGCTCCAGCTTCCAGGCGGGCTAAAGCGTCTCCTCATACCGGCAATTGACGAGCAGTTCCGCGACGCTCGCGGTGTTCGGCAGTTCGATCGTATTGACCACGAGCAGCGCCAGATCCTGCGGTTGCGTCATCGCCTCGGGCGCAAGATCGGCGATACCCGACGCCATATCGGTATTCACGAAGCCGGGACACACGGCCGTTGCGCGCACGCCGTCGTCCCAACCCGCGCGGCGCACCGCGTGCGTCAACGCGACCATCGCGTGCTTCGACATCTGGTAGCCGACGTTCAGGTTCTTGACGCGCTTGCCCGACAACGACGCAAGCTGTACGAAGCGCCCACGTCCCGAACGCCGCAGATGCGGCAACGCGGCCTGCACAAGACGAAAGGGTGCGTGCACGTTGATGTCGAATGTCTCCGCGAGCAGCGCATCGTCGCCGTTGTCGAAGTCGATCATCTTGCAGATGCCGGCATTGCTGACGAGCACGTCGAGCCGGCCGTATCGATGGATCGTCGCATCCACCCAGTTGCGTGCCGCCTGCGGGTCACGCGCTTCATAGGCGTGAATGAATGTATCGGCCATGCCTTCGAACGCGCGCGGCTCGCGCATGCCAAGCGAAAGCGCATAGCCTCGCCGCGCCAGTTCGTTTGCAATCTCGCTGCCGATACCGCGCGAAGCGCCTGACACCATCGCTACCTTTTGCATGCTCGAATCCTTGCGAAGCGTCTCGTTCATGCGTGCGCATCAAAAGCCCGCATCGATCGTGATTTTCGAACCATCGCTGAAGCGGATCAGCCTGAACGCGTGCGTATCGACGAGCGGTTTGTCGTTGTGCACGATATCTGCCATCAGCCTGCCCGCGCCCGGCCCGATACCGAAGCCATGCCCCGAAAAACCCGTGCCGATGAATAGTCCCGGCACCTTCGCGACCTCCGAGATGACGGGAATCGCATCCGGCGTGACGTCGATATAGCCGGCCCAACGCTGCGCGATACGCGCGCCGGCCAGTTGCGGAAACACGGCGACGAACGCCTGCAAACCCTTGTCGACATACGGAACGACAGGATCGGGATCGAGCGTGCGGATGGATTCGAACACCGTCGGCGCGTCCAGCGACCAGCGGCGCGGACGTTTCAGTTCGTCGAAGAAGCGCTTGCCGACGCTGATCTGCAATGCGCCCATCTGGCTTTTCAGCGCCTCGATGTATTTGAAGAACAGCCGGAACGAATCGGGCGTGAGGTCCGCATGGGTGCGCAGCCCATAGGCGACCGTATAGCCGCCGTCCAGACGCTTTCGAAACGCGAACTCCTCATTGTTGGCGCTGCACGTCGGGCCGCCTTCCAGCGGCTCGGTACGCAGCACCGAGGCACGCGTGAGCAGTTGCGGCAGATCGACGCCGAGATTGCCGCAGAAATAGCGCGTCCATGCGCCGCCCGCGACAACGGCGGCATCGCAGCGGATCGTGCCGTGCTCGGTGACGACAGCGCTGACGCGTCCGCGGCTCGTTTCGATGCCGCGCACCGCACAGGGCGTGAGGATGCTGACACCGCGCTTTCTCAGCGCGTTCGCGATGGCGGGCGCGGCCTTTTGCGGTTCGGCGCGCGCGTCGCCAGGCGTGAATATGCCGCCTTTGAACGAACGCGTCGCGCCCGGCAACAACGCGGCGATGTCGCGGGTATCGACCTCGCGCGTATCGAACGCATCGCCGCCAATCTCGCGCGCACGCCGCAGCCAGTCGCGATGACGTTCCAGCGTTGCGTCATCGTTCGATACGTAGAGAATGCCGCACTCGTTGAAGCCGGTTTGTATGCCGAGCTTCTCGTCGAGCGTGCGCCAGATCTTCAGGCTTTCGATGCTCAGCAGCAATTCGCGCGGATCGCGCCGCGTGACGCGCACCCAACCCCAGTTGCGGCTCGACTGCTCGCCGGCGATGTGGCCTTTCTCGCACAACGCGACGCTCAATCCCTTTTCGCTCAGCGCGAGCGCCGTGGACACGCCCATGATGCCGCCGCCTATCACGACGACGTCGGCGCGTTCCGGCAGCTTGATATCGTCGGCGACGATGTCGACTTTCGGTCCCATGTTCTGATTAATGTGTGTGAGGGTTCGTTATCAGTAGCGATGTTCAGCGGCGGGCGCCTGCGATTGCAACGCCTCTTCGCGGCGCAGGCTGCGCAGTACGCGCGCGGATCGACGGCCGCGACGCGCGCCGGGATTGCTGAAGCGATTGGTCCAACGGTCGATGTGATTGATCGCATGCGTGAGCGGCACGGTGATCAGCAGATACACGAAACCCGCTGCCACCAGCGGCGACAGGTTGGCCGTATTGACGGCTGCGTTCTGGCCGATCGTGAACAGATCACGCTGCGACGTCAGCAGACCCAGGAAATACACGAGGCTCGAGTCCTTGACGATGGCGATGAACTGGTTGGCGAGCGCGGGCAGAATGCGTCGCACGCCTTGCGGCACGATGACGTGACGCATGCCGCTCCAGTACGTCATGCCGAGCGCCTGGCACGCGTACATCTGGCCGCGCCCCACGCTCTGGATGCCAGAGCGGAAAATCTCCGCGATATACGCCGACGAGATCAGCGCGAGCGCGACGATTGCGAGTGGATACGGATTCGGCCCGAACAGCGACAGCCCGATGGGCGCGAGGCCCTGGCCGACCACGAGAATCACCAGCGCGGCGGGCAGGCCGCGAAACACATCGATGAATACCTGGGCAGGCCAGGTCAGCCAGCGCGTATTCGACACGGTCATCAGTGCCAGCACCATGCCCGCCAGAATGCCGAGCACCGTGGAAAACAGCGACAGGATCAGCGTGTTCACGAGGCCCGTGCCAAGCAGGCCAGGCAGCGAATCGAGCAAAAGCGGCCAGTCGAGAAAGTTTTGCAAGAAGGCATCCATCTGCGCTCTCCTGAAGCGTGTCCGACGTTGAAAAGCGACCGCACTCTCCCGCGCGCCCGTTGCTTACAGCGTTGGCGTGAAGGGTTGCCTACTTCATCGCGTACGGCGGAAGATCGGTAGGCTTCGGATAACCCGGATGGAACTGCAGATATAACTTCATCCACGTGCCGTCGGCAACGAGTTCGCCGATCGTCTTGTTGAGCGCAGCTTCGAGCTTCGTGTTGCCCTTGCGCACGGGAAAGCCGGCGGGCAGATTGACGGCGGAGATATCGAGCTTGTCGGCGATATTCGCTTGCGGATACTTGCTTTGCAGACCTTCGACGAGCGTCTTGTCGACGAAATAGCCGTCGATGTACTTGTTGCGCAATGCAAGGAACCCCGCGTTCAGGTTAGGGAAGCGCACGATCTGTGCGCCGGGCAGATAGCTGGCCGAGTAAGTGTCTTCGATCGTGCCTTGCACGACGCCGATGCGCTTGTCTTTCACGGAAGCTACATCCGCGCTGATCGTGCTGCCCGGCAGCGTGGCGACGGAAAGCAGGCCCGTCAGATAGCCGTCGGAGAAATCCACCATCTTCAGGCGGTCCTTCGTGATCGAGATCGAGCCCGCTGCGAGATCGATCTGCTGGTTCGCGACGCTCGGCAACAGGCCGGCGAAATCCTGCGCGCGAAAATCGGCGGAGAGCCCGAGCTTCGCGGCAATCGCGCGAATCAGTTCGACGTCGAAGCCTGTCATCTTGCCGTTGTCGACGTACGAATACGGTTTGTTGTTCGCATCGACGCCCGCAACGATCTTGCCTGGCGTCAGCGTGCCGACATCTTCGGCATGAGCCGCCGTTGCAGCGACGAGGCACAGCGATGTGGCGACAGCAAAGCTACGTGCAAATTGAAGGAATCGCATCTGACACTCCCCAGGTAGAAACCTCGATAAACGAAACTCGCGCGCGACTTGGTACGACTCGCAAGCCGGCTAGTGAAGAATGCGCGACAGAAATTCTCTTGCGCGCTCGGAGCACGGCCTGTCGAAAAACGCTTCCCGCGTGTCGTCTTCGACGATCGCACCGCGGTCCATGAACAGGATGCGGTCGGCCACGCGCTTCGCAAAACCCATTTCGTGCGTGACGCACAGCATCGTCATGCCGTCCTGCGCAAGCGTGCTCATCACGTCGAGCACTTCGTTGACCATTTCGGGGTCGAGCGCCGAAGTCGGTTCGTCGAACAGCATCGCAACCGGATCCATCGACAGCGCGCGTGCGATCGCCACACGCTGCTGCTGGCCGCCCGAGAGTTGCGACGGATACTTGTCCTCATGCTCGCCAAGACCGACGCGTCGCAGCAAGGCGCGCGCCTTGTCGGCCGCTTCGTCGCGGCTGCGGCCCAGCACGTTCCGTTGCGCGAGCATCAGATTGCGTTGCACGGTGAGATGGGGAAACAGTTCGAAGTGCTGGAACACCATGCCGACTTTCGCACGCAACCGGCTAAGATTCGCCACTTTGGCCGTGACGTCCATGCCGTTCACGACAATCTGTCCGCTTTGCACGGGCTCGAGCCCGTTGACGGTTTTGATCAGCGTCGACTTGCCGGAGCCCGATGGTCCGCAGATCACTACGACTTCACCGCGCGAAATGGTTGCCGAACAATCGGACAGCACCCGATGGCCGCCATACCATTTCGAGACCTTGTGCAATTCGATCATCGTGTTCCTCCCAATCCATCAAACAGGGGTTGCCCGTGCCGTACGCTCACGACAACGCGTTGCGCACCCGGCCGCGCCACATGTCGTCGGCCTTGTAGAGCGCCGTGCCGAGCGGCACGGCAAGTCGGCTCACCATGCCAGCGCCATTCAGTGGGAACGTGCCTTCGCCGAAAGCGCCCGCATCGCGCTCGATGTCGAGCATGTGTTTCGCGATGCGATGTCCCAGATAACTCATCAGCGCGACGCCGTTGCCGTTGCAGCCGAGCGCGTAGTGGATGCCGTCGTGTGCGCCGACGTGCGCGAGCTTGTCGTGTGTCATCGCGACATAGCCTTTCCATGCGTGTGTGATCCGCATGTCGCGCAACGCGGGCCATAGCTGCACCAGCTTCGCGTAAAGCCGTCGCGCGGCTTCGCGTTCGTTCAGTTCACGAATAGAGGGGCGCGAGCCGAAGATCATGCGCGTGCCATCGGGCGATGGGCGCGTATAGAACAGATTGCGCTTCGAATCGCTGATCATGCGGCGGCCGGGATTGAGCGCATCCATCAGGCCTTCGGGCAGCGTTTCGGTGGCGATCTGATAGCTCGCAACGGGCAGCACGCGCCGCGCAAAGAATGGCAGCAGCGCGCCCGTGTAGCCGTTGGTCGCCACCAGTACGCGCCGTGCCTCCAGCGTGCCTCGCACGGTATGCACGCGAAACTGCGCGCCGTCCCTTTCGATGCGCTGCACCGCCGCATGCGAATGCAGTGTCGCGCCGCGCCGCCGTGCGAGGTCGCGGAGCGCGCGATGATATTTCGCGGTGTGCAGCCCACCATATTCGTCGACGAGAATGCCGCCGTAGTAGTAGTCCGAACCGATGATTGCGCGTTGCGCATCGCGTTCGATCACATGCACGGTCACACCCGTCTTGTCGTGCAGCAGTTGGCCCTGGCGGCGCAAGACGTTGAAATGCGCAGGCGTGTACGCGCCGAAAAAGCGGCCTGTGATGTTCAGATCGGCGTCGAGCGATTCATCCGCGACGAGCCGCTTCAGATAATCGAAGCTCGCCATCGATTCCTGCATCAACCGCGTGAGCCGGTCGGCGGACACGCCGCGAATCGCGTTGGTCAACGCAAGTTTCTGTCCGCTCGACACCATGCCGCCGCTGCGCGTGCTGCCGCCTGCGCCGATTTCGGCCGCATCCAGCACGGCGACGCGTGCGCCATGAAGCGCCGCTTCAGCCGCCGCCGACAGTCCGCAATAACCGCTGCCTACGATCGCGACATCGACGTTCGCCGGCAAGGGCGCGGCCGACGTTTCGGGCGGCGCGGCTTCCCACCAGTAAGGCGTGCAGCTGAACGTCTGGTGAAACAGCAAGGCATCGGGGCGCATGGATGAAGATCTGTAAGCTCGACGTGAGGCCAGTCTAGGTCGCTGCAAATCATCCGGTCAAATAGCGACAAAAACGTCTTCTATTCATTTCTGATATGGCAAGCTGTCGCCTTGTGCATGCTGCGTCGCATCGGAGAGTGCATGAATCTCAGGCAAATTGAAGCGTTTCGGCTCGTCATGCTGCGTGGCTCGATGACGGCGGCAGCGGAAGAACTCGGCACGTCGCAACCGAGCATCAGCAGGCTGATTGGAGAACTGGAGGCCTCGACGGGATTGACGCTGTTCGTGCGCAACGGCGGGCGCATCCGCGCGACAGATGCGGGCAGTGCCTTCTATCGCGAGGTGGATCGCAGCTTCGTCGGGCTCGAAAAACTCGGGCATTCGGCTCGTGAGATCCGTCAGCTCGGCAGCGGGCGCTTACGTATCGTCGCGGCACCCGTGCTGGCGCTGTCGTTCCTGCCGACGGTGATCGAGCGTTTCCTCGAGGTGTATCCGCACGTAGCGGTGTCGCTGGAAATGCGCAGCGAAGGCACGATCCAGCGCTGGGTGTCGTCGGGACATTGCGACGTGGGCTTTGCGACGGCGACGCCCGATGCGTTCGGCGTGACGAGCGCCGAACTGTATCGTCTGCCTGGGCTATGCGCGTTGCCGGCGCGTCATCCGCTAGCGGCGCGGGAACGTATTCAGGCCGCGGACCTGCGCGGCGAACGGCTGATCCTGCCGTCCTATGCAGACGATACCCGCACGCCGCTCGATCGCGCGTTGCGGCCCGCAGGAGCCGATCAGGTGCCTGCCGTCGAAACGCCGTACGGCGCGACAATCTGCGCGCTGGTCTCGCGCGGCGTGGGCGTCGGCATCGTCAATCCGTTGGCGGCGCTCGAAGCGGACCGTCGGCGTATCGTGTTTCGTCCATTCGTGCCGGAGATTCTTTTTCGCGGCTTCATTCTGTGTCCGCAATTGCAGCAGGCCAATCCCGTCGTCGAGAATTTTCTGCAGCTCGTCCACACCACGATGAAGCGCGAAATGGCCACGCTGGGCGTGAAGGCTGGCTGAACACGTCCACGTTGCCCTGTTTTTCAGTACCGTTCGAATACCGCCTGCAACGTCGCTACGCCGTCAGTTTGCGTCAGTGCGAGCGTGAGAGCGTGTAGGCACTATTCGTAAGGTTTGCGCAATGGACCAGCATCAGTACGGAGAAGGCTAAAAGGTGGGCTGCCCCGGAGGGGTGATCCGGTCCAATGTTCCCGGTCGGACGAAAGCGGCGTCGATCATCATATGGAGACCATCCGTTTTTCGCCAATGTCGACTCGCAGATGCGCAGCCACCGGATGAATGTTTTGGCATTGTCCATTGCCGGATCGCCGCCATCGGGTTGGCTTCCGCTTCAGCAGGAATATGTCACGCTAATTTGGACCGCGTTCGCTTGGGTCGCGCTGGGGGAAATTTGAACGCATGGAGAGTGGGCATGCAGACGAATTCGAAGAAAGCTGAACAGGTCGGCCTGCCGGCGACCTCACGGCTGAGCCGGTCGTACGGCAAGGCTGATTTTGCCGACGCATTCTCGGTGGACTTGCCGGCGACGGCCTGCAACGACGCAGAGTCTCTCGCTCGACACATCTTTGGCGGGCAACCCGGGTGGATCGCGATTCTGCAGGGAGTTCGTGACGTTGCCGTATGGCCATTCGGACTTAAAAAAACGGTCGATCTGAAAATCGCGAAGGACGACCGGCTAAGCATTTTCCGCGTGTTCGAACGGCATAAAGACGAGATCATTCTGGGCGAGGACGACAGGCATCTTGATTTCCGTGTGTCGGTTCTCGTGCAGCCCGCATCTGAGGACCGCCCCCAGCGCCTGATAGTCACTACGCTTGTCTTCTACAATCGTCTGCTGGGCCGTGCCTATCTTGGCCTTATCGCTCCTTTCCATCGCCTCGTCGTGCGAGCCTCGCTCGACCGGGCACAGCAACTCGGATGGCCCGGCCGGTAGCGACGATTCATTAACCCGCCTTCCAGCGGGCCGTAGATCGCCAGACCTCAAAGTGGGGGGTTCCTGAGAGCAGTCAGGACCAGAGGTAGCTGTCCATTCGCGAAGAAGCCACCCCATCGCGGGAGTCACGCCATGAAAGACCCCGCTGCCGATCACGGCAGCCCAGATGGTCCAGTTCGCGTCGAACAGGCCGCTCATCGCGCACTCGGCACGTTCACAGCGGTTCAGGGGTAGCAGTACGAATCGGACGAACAGTTACCGCCCTCCAGCCGGATCTGGTGCGGCCGGTGCGACTTCGGCCACTTGAGCACGAAGCGGTCGTCGAGCGAAAGGGCGATATCCGTGACGAGAGGCGGCACGGCCGCAAAACTCTTGAGCATGGGCGGAAGCCATTCAGGGTCGGCGGGCTCGGCGGGAATCTCGATGATCTTGCGCGCCGCCCAGCGATCGCCGTCCAGATACCACTGCCAGATCGATGCAGAGAGGTCCTTCAAACTGATGACGGAGTTCACGAAGCCATAGGGCCGCGTGGGGTTGTGCGCGGGACGCAGTTCGCACACAAGCTGGTTTTCCGCGCCGAAATCGAGCACCGGCTTGTGCTGCCGCGTATGCAGATCCCAGAAATGCAGGCGGTGGCCGTACTGGCCGTCGAGCAGCACCTCGGGAACAAGACCGTTTTCGACGCCCGCCTTCAGACGCGCCCCTTCCACGGCACGAGGCGCCGCTCCAGCGCCCGCATTCCAAGATCGAAGAGCCACGCAATGGCGCCGATCAGCACGATGCCCATCACCACCACGTCCGTGCGCAGGAAGCTCGACGCATTGAGCACCATCTGGCCGAGGCCCGCCGTGGCCGCCACCATTTCTGCGGCGACCAGCGTGGTCCAGCCGAAGCCTGCCGCAATGCGCAGGCCGGTCAGTATCTCCGGCAGCGCCGCGGGCAACACGACGTGGCGCACGATCTGCGCGAAGCTGCCGCCCAGCGAGTACGCCGCACCGATCTGCTCGGCCGTCGCGCTGCGCACGCCGGCGCGCGCGGCCAATGCGATCGGCGCGAAGCAGGCGAGATAGATGACGATGATCTTGGCCGTCTCGTCGATACCGAACCAGATCACCACGAGCGGCAGATAAGCGAGCGGCGGCAGCGGCCGGTAGAACTCCAGCGGCGGATCGAGCAGCCCGCGCGCGACGCGGCTCACGCCCATCAAGATGCCGATGGGCACGGCCGTGACCGCGGCAAGCGCGAACGCGCCGAACACGCGCACCGTGCTCCACGCGAGATGCGTCGAGAGCGGCAGGCCGCCTTGAATGCGGCCGTGCCACGCGTCCGCAAAAGCGCGCAGTACGGCTTCGGGCGTGGGCAGAAAGAGAGGCGGCAGCCAGCCGAGATGAGTGGCGAGCCACCATGCGAGCGCGAGTGTTGCAACGGAGGCAGCGCTCAACGCCAGCGTCGGACCTTCGCCGGGCAAACGCCATGCGGTCGAGCGTCGCCGTGCGGGCCGCAAGCGCCAGAAGTTCGCCGCGCGCCGCGCCGGCACGGCGCGGTCCCGCACGTGCTCGGCATGCGCCCAACCTGCCTGCCCGTGCGTCGCGAGCGTCACGTCGCCCGCGCGTTCGTTCGAAGCACTCACCACGCGCCCTCCTCCTGCTTCACGCCGGCATGCAGTTCGCGCACCAGCCGCTCGCGCCACGCGATGAATTCGGCCGACGACTTCACCGCCCGCGCATCGCGCGTTTCCAGATAGCGGCGTGCGAACGGAAGCGTGTAGCTGTGCGCGATACGCCCGGGCCCCGCCGTCATCACGACGAGGCGCGTTGCGAGAAAGAGCGCTTCTTCGACGCTGTGCGTGATGAAGAACACCGTCTTGTGCGTGCGGTCCCAGACGTCGAGCACCAGTTCCTGCATCGACTCGCGCGTCATGGCGTCGAGCGCGCCCATGGGCTCGTCCATCAACAGCACGCGCGGATTGCTTGCAAGCGCGCGCGCAATGCCCACGCGCTGCTGCATCCCGCCCGAGAGCGTATAGACGCGGGCATGGGCCTGTCGCTCGAGTCCGACGAGCGCGAGCATCTCGCGCGCCCTGCGTTCGCGTTCCGCCTTCGGCACGCCCTGAAAACGCAGGCCCAACGCCACGTTGTCGAGTACGTCGAGCCACGGCATCAGCGCGTATTTCTGGAACACCACGCCGCGATCCGCGCCGGGCCCGTTCACCGGCTGGCCGTCGATCAGCACCTCGCCCTCGGTCGGCGTAACGAAGCCCGCGATGCAGTTGAGCAGCGTGGTCTTCCCGCACCCCGACGCGCCCAGTGCCACGACGAATTCGCCGGCCTCGATACGCAGATCGACGTTCGCCAGCGCCATCGCCCCCTCGCCTTTGCGCGGGTCGCCATAGGCCACGGCGAGGCCGCGAATCTCCAGCATGCTCACGGTGTGCTCCATGAAGACGCGTTCAATGCGCCACCGCCCGTTGCACGAACTGCGGATCGACGCCGATCGAGTAATCGGGCAACACGTTCTGGATAGTGCCTTGCGTCTTCAGGAATGCCGCCGTCGCGGCCAGCGACTTCGCCGCACCCGACTGTGCGCCGCCGCCCAGCCACGCATTCGAAGCCTGCTCCGCGGGCGACGGAAACGCGTAGAGCGCAAGGCTTGCGGGCACTTCGTCGGCATTGGCGCCCGACTCCTTCGCCACCGCGGCAACCTGCGGCGAGGCCGCATCCCACGTGTTGCGATGGGCGCGATAGTTCTCGTCCGCGGCGGCCAGTACCTTCACGAAACGCGTCATGAATTCGGCGTTGCCCTTCGCGAAGCGCCGGTCGACGACGAAGCCGTCGAAGGTCGCCTTGCCCGTGGACTGCGCCACCTGGCCCGACGTAATCAGCACCTTGCCGCTCTTCTTCACCTTGGCGAGCACCGGGTCCCAGATGTACGTGGCGTCGATGTCGCCGCGCTCCCACGCCGCGGCCACTTCGGGCGGACGCAGGTTGACGATCTTCACGTCGGCGGGATTCACGCCTGCGTTTTGCAGCGCGACCAGCGTATGGAAGTGCGAGGTCGAAACGAACGGCACGCCGATCTTCTTGCCCTTCAACTGCGCGAGACTCGTTACGCCCGAGCCGTTGCGCACCACCAGCGCTTCGGCGTCGTTGATGTTGTCGAGAATCCAGAAGAGCGAAATGTCCACGCCTTGCGAGAGGCCCGCCGCAACCGGACTCGAACCCGCCTCGCCCAGTTGCACGGAGCCCGACGCGAGCGCGCGAATCACGTCGGCACCGCTCGCGAGCTTGCGGTACGTGACCTTGTAGCCGGTCGCCTTCTCCACTTCGCCGGTGGCCTGTGCATAGCGCCACGGCACCACCATGTCCTGGTAGGCAATCACCACTTCGCGCGTGTCGGCTTGCGCCGCGGTACTCAGGAAAGCCGGCAAGACAACCAGCGAAGCGAGCGCACCCGCACGCAGCAGGGCACGGACAATACGGTTCATCAATTCACTCCGGAAAATAGGTACAGGCGTGCAGGCCGTCGATTATGGACGGCTGCACGCGCAGTGCTTCTAACTTATTGTCAGTTGCTAATCAGCCCGCGAGGCGCCGCTCGCGGTGCCTCGTCAGGAAGCCGAGGCCGCACGCACGTCGAACGCGCCCCCGGTCTGAACGCCGCCGGATGTCGTCACGGGCTTCTTGCCCGGCAGCAGCGGAAACACGAGTTCTGCGAAACGCCAGGCTTCTTCCAGATGCGGATAGCCGGAGAGCACGAAACGCGTCGCGCCGAGCGCCGCATATTCTTCGAGCCGTGCGGCCACGGTAGCGGGGTCGCCCACCAGCGCGGTGCCTGCGCCGCCGCGCACGAGGCCCACGCCCGCCCACAGGTTCGGGCTGATCTCCAGCCGGTCGCGGCGCCCGCCGTGCAGTTGTGCCATGCGCCGCTGGCCCACCGAATCCATGCGCGCGAAATTCTGCTGCGCGCGCTGGATGTCTTCGTCGCTCAGCTTGCTGATGAGTGCGTCGGCTGCGGCCCATGCTTCCTCGTTCGTCTCTCTCACGATCACGTGCAGCCGCACGCCGAAGCGCACTTCCCTTCCGTGTCGCGCAGCACGTGCGCGCACGTCCGCAAACTTCTGCGCCACGGCGTGAGGCGGCTCGCCCCAGGTCAGGTAGGTATCGACGTGTTCCGCGGCAATCTCGTGCGCAGCCGGCGACGAGCCGCCAAAGAAGAGCGGCGGACGCGACTGCTCCGCGAGCGAGAGGTGATTCTTCGCCTTCTCCACGCGGATGTATTTGCCCTCGAAATCCACCTGCTCGCCCGCGAACAGCCGTCGCCACACCGTGAGGAATTCGTCCGCGTGGGCATAGCGTTCGTCGTGGTCCAGAAAGATGCCGTCCGCGGCAAGCTCCGTCGCGTCGCCGCCGGGCACGACATTGAGCAGCAGACGTCCGCCCAGCGCCTCGTCGAGCGTGGCGGCCTGCCGCGCGGAAGCCGTGACGTTGCCGAGCGAAGTGCGCAACGCGACGAGCAGCTTGATGCGCCGCGTGACGGGCGCAAGGCTCGCCGCCGTCACCCATGGATCGAGGCAACTGCTGCCGGTTGGAATCAGCAGGCCGTCGTAGCCGAGTTCCTCGGCGGCCACTGCGATCTGCCGCATGTAGGCGTTCGAAGGCGCGCGCCCCGAATCCGATTGACCCAGATAGCGCGTGTCGCCTGACGTCGGCAAAAACCAGAATATGTCGAGACTCATGAGGGGCTCCCCGAAAGAGGTTGGGCGCCTCCCACACGAGGAGGCGGTTCGGAGGCCATTAGATCAGCGGCAGGTAATGCGCCCTACTAACGATGTGGAAAATGCATATTCCGTGGGGCACGTGGGGCCGTCATACGGGGCTCGGCGGCCTCGTGCGGCGTATCGTCGCGCACTGACGGCCCGTTGCGTTCGTCGTCTTGTCGCGAACGGCGCCGTCAGTCGCGTCCTGCCTTGCCGATCCACGCCGCTGTCGCCGCGTCGCTCGCGCGGAACGCGGGGAACCTGGCACCCAGTTCGGCAATGGTATGGATGTCGTTCTTCACGAGGTCGTCGCGTGTGATCAAGGTCGGCTTCACCACGATGCGATGGCCGGGGTCCTCGCCTGCGACCAGCAGCGCCGCGGCCCGCACCGACACGGCGCCCACCACGGCCGGGTTGGTGGCGGCGGTGGCCACCCACGGGCTGTTCGGCGCGCGGATCGCTTCGATGTCCGCCGTCGAGATGTCGGCGCTGTAGATGCGCAGCTTGGTGCCGAGACTGGCTTCGTCGGCGGCCAGCTTCGCGCCGCGTGCGAACTCGTCGTAAGGTGCGAACACGACGCGAATCTCCGGATGCGCCCGATAGGCCGCGGCCGCCTGGTTCGCGACCGACTGCGCGATCGGGTTGTCCACCGTGCCCCAACGCGCCTTTTCCTGCACGCCGGGATGCGCGCTCTTGAACGCGCGCCATACGGCATCCCGCCGGTCGAGCGGCGCGAAGCCCGCCACGTACACGTAGCCCGCGGAAAACGTCGCGCCATTGTCCCTTACGGCCTGGTCGAGCAGCAGCGTGGCCAGATCGTGGTCGCTCTGTTCGATCTGCGGCACCTTCGGGTTGGCCAGATCGACATCGAACGCGACGACCTTGATGCCCTTGTCGAGCGCGCGCTGCACCACGTCCTTGAGCGATTCTGGCAAGCCATGATTCACGATGATCGCCGACACGCCGAGACTGATGGCCTGCTGGATCTGCTCGCGTTGCTCCGCCGCGTCCTGGCGCCCTTCGTAAATGCGCAGATCGATACCGAGCGCCTTCGCCTGCTTTTGCGCGCCCGCTTCATACGCCTGGAAGAAATCGCCCGTCGAGAGATAGTTGACGAGCGCGATCTTCACGCCGCCCTTGTCGAACGGCGGCGGTGCCCCGGGAATGCCGGCGGCACGCGCGCCGGGGGTCCATCCGAGTGCCGCGGCCACCACCATCAACCCTGCTGCCGCACGCCATGTCTTGCGCACCACGCGCTCACCAAACCCGCTTGCCATGATCGGAACCCCCTTGTTGTTCGTCGTATTTCGTTCGATCCATTCGACTGCTCAGACCACGGGCGCCACCGGCGCCGAGCGATAGCGGGCCCCCGGATGCGGCTCGGCGAGGCGTGCGCCGCCGCCGTGCAGCTTCTCGCGCAACGTGCCGCGCGCATATTCGGTCTTGTAGGCGCCGCGGCGCTGCAACTCGGGTACGACGAGTTCGACGAAGTCGCTAAACGTCTCGTGTGTGAGGGCATAGGCCAGGTTGAAACCGTCCACGTCGGTTTCCTCCACCCACGATTGCAGTTCGTCTGCCACCTGCGCCGGGTCGCCCACCGTAAGCGGCCCGAGGCCGCCAATGCCGCCCCACTTCGCGATCTCGCGCACGGTCCACACGCGCGTGGGGTCCGCGCTCGACAGCGCTTCCACCGCCGACTGCACGGCGTTGCTCTCCACGTAGCGCAGCGGCTCGTCGAGGTCGTACTTCGAGAGATCGATGCCGGTCCATCCCGACATCAGCGCAAGCGCCCCTTCGTCGCTCGCATAGCGGCGATAGTCGGCATGCTTCGCATGCGCCTCGGCTTCGGTGCGGCCTGTAATCACGGTATGGAGGTTGAAGATCAGCACGTCGTGCGGATCGCGCCCGAAGCGCTTCACGCGCTCGCGAATGTCTGCGACGAATTCCTTGAGCACCACGCGCGACGGCGCCGCAATGAAGATGCATTCGGCGTGCTGCGCGGCGAAGTCTTTGCCGCGCTTCGACGCGCCAGCCTGATAGAGCACCGGCGTACGCTGCGGCGAGGGCTCGCACAGATGAATGCCCGGCACGTCGAAAAAACGCCCGCGATGCGCGATGGGATGGACCTTCGAGGGCTCCGTAAATACGTGCCGCGCGGCATCGCGCACCACGGCATCGTCATCCCAGGAAGACTCCCAGAGCTTGTAGCAGACCTCGAGGTATTCGTCGGCCAGCGCATAGCGTTCGTCGTGATTCGCCTGCGACGGCAGACCGACATTGCGCGCCGCGCTGTCGAGGTACGACGTGACGATGTTCCAGCCTACGCGTCCGTTGGTGAGGTGGTCGAGCGTGGACATGCGACGCGCGAACGGATACGGGTGTTCGTACGAGAGCGAACACGTCACGCCGAAGCCGAGATGCTGCGTGACGTGTGCCATCGCGGAGACAAGCAGGATGGGGTCGTTCACCGGCACCTGCGTGGCCTGGCGAATCGCAGCCTCGCCGCTGCCCTGATAGACGTCGTAGAGGCCCAGCACGTCGGCAATGAAAAGGCCATCGAACAGGCCGCGTTCGAGCAGTTGCGCAAGCTCTGTCCAGTAGCCGAGTTCGCGGTAGCGCCACGAAGCGTCGCGCGGATGCGCCCAGAGGCCGGGCGACTGATGCCCGATGCAGTTCATGTCGAAGGCGTTAAGGCGAATCTGTCTGGTCATGTCTTGTCCATGCACGCGGATGCGACGGCTCGCATCAATTCCATGGATGCCGTGCGGGCTTCACGCCGTTGAGGTAGTAGTTGCCGACGAGGTGGTATTTCCAGCGCACCGGATCGTGCAGCGTGTGCGTGCGCGCGTTGCGCCAGTGGCGATCGAGGTTGTGCTCTTCGAGCGTGGATTGCGTGCCGGCCAGTTCGAACAGCTTTTCGCTCGCGAGCAGCGCGATTTCGGTGGTAAGCACTTTGGCCTCGCCAACCGCAACCGAGGCACGCGCGACGTCGTCTTCCGTCGTGACGGGTTGCGCCGCGATCTCGTCGAGCGTGCGCGCGGCGCGGTCGAGCAGCGCGTCGGCTGCATGCAGATCGATATGGAGCCGGCCGACCTCGCGCACTGTCAACGGGTCTTCGCTCGCGCGCTCTACGTTGCTGTCGATCCACGGGCGCGAGCGTTCGCGCACGAAGCGCAGCGTGTCGGCAAGCGCGGCGTGCGCTATGCCCGCATCGATGGCGGCCTGAATGATCTGCGAGAGCGGACCGTTCAGCGTCGGCTCGTCCGACACGCGATGCGCGGGAAACACGTGCGACGCCGGCACGCGTACGTTATCGAGCACCACCGTGCCGCTTGCGGTGGTGCGCTGACCGAAGCCCGACCAGTCGTCGATCACCGTGAGGCCCGGCGTGCCCTTCGGGATATACGCAAGCCATCCCTTGCGGTCCTCGTCGAGCCCCAGCACGGGCACGTAGTGCGCGAACAGCGCGCCGGTCGAATAAAACTTCGTGCCGTTCACGACGTAATCGCCGTCGTCGCCGTTCCTGTCGCGCGTCACGCGCGTCTTCAGGTCGAGCACGTTTTTCGTGCCCTTTTCGGAGAAACCGTTGCCGAAGCGCTTGCCCCTGAGAATGTCCCCGAAGAAGTGGCGCTTCTGTTCATCGGTACCCGTGAGTGCAATCACGTCGACAAGGCCGAAATGATTCTGCGGCAGCTGCCCCAGCGACGGATCCGCCGCTGCAACGATCTTCACAACCTCGACCAGCGTCTGGTACGCCGCCCCGGCGCCGCCGTACGCTTTCGGTACCGTAATGGCCCACAGGCCCGACTGCGAGAACCATTCGATTTCCTCATGCGGCAAGCGCCGCTCGCGGTCCCGTTGCGCGGCCTCTTGCGCAAGACGCTCCGCAAGCGCGTGCGCAACGGCGAGCGCTTCCTCGTCGCTGCCGATCACGTGTGCGCCGTTTGCCGCTTCAGTCCCGGTGCCCACGCGCAAGAACTTCGTTTCGTCGATCGTTACCATTCGCCGGCTCCGCTGCAATGAGTATCGGCAGAATTTATCAGCGCGCCGCTCGTGGCCCAAACGAAGGTTTGGAACATCGTTATTCCTTCGGATGACCCATGATCGTTTTCGCCGCAGCCGATTTGCAAATCGTCGGAGTTTGCATATCGATAGCGTCAATCGTTGGTTTCAATCGCGGCATATCGTTGCGTAGAGTCGGTCCGGATTGCGCATTCCTTTTCTGCGGCCCTTCACTCTCGCATCCGACATCACGACATGATCCACCGCACACTGCCCTCGCCCCATTCCCGTTCTTCTTCGCGCCGCACACGTGGCGCCCTCGTGCCACTTGTGCGTCTCGTCACCGCCGCCGCGCTGAGCTTGATGGTCATCGCACTACCCGCCCATTCCGAGGGCAACGCAAGCGCCGCGAGCAACGACAGCGCGATACCGTCGCTCAAAGGCAAGCGCATCGGCATCACTGCAATCGGCACGGACCACTACTGGGATCTGAAGGCCTACCAGGGCGCGATCGACGAGGTGAAACGGCTGGGCGGCACGCCCATCGCGCTCGACGCCGGCCGCAACGACAACCGCCAGATTGCGCAGATTCAGACGCTGATCGCGCAAAAGCCCGACGCCATCATCGAGCAACTGGGCACCGCTTCGGTGCTGGAGCCGTGGCTGCAGAAAATCCGCCAGGCCAACATACCGCTCTTCACGATCGACACCGCGTCGCCCGCCAGCCTGAACGACACCACCTCGGACAACTTCTTCATCGGCGAGCAACTCGCGCTGAAGCTCGTCAACGACATCCACGGCGAAGGCAACATCCTCGTGTTCAACGGCTTCTACGGCGTTCCGGTTTGCGCGATCCGCTACGACCAGTTGAAAGCGGTGCTCAAGTACTACCCGAAGGTCCACATCATCGAGCCCGAGTTGCGCGACGTGATTCCGAATACGGTACAGAGCGCGTATGCGCAGGTCAGCCAGTTGCTCACGAAATACCCCAAGGGGCAAATTGCGGCGATCTGGGCCGCGTGGGACGTGCCGCAGGTGGGCGCCACGCAGGCCGTGGACGCTGCGCATCGCAACGAGATCAAAACCTACGCGGTGGACGGCAGCCCCGACGTCGTTTCGCTCGTGAAAGACCCGAAGTCGAGCGCGGCGGCCGTCGTCGCGCAGCAGCCCGCACTGATCGGCAAGACCGCGGTGGACAACGTCGCGCGCTACCTTGCCGGCGATCGCAGCCTGCCGCCGTACACCTACGTGCCGTCCATTCTCGTCACGAAGGACAACGCCGCGCAGTTGCAGCAGGCGCTCGGCCAGATTGCCGCGAAATGAACGCCGCGAAAGCGAGCGCCGCAGAATGGGCACTGCGGTGAGCACGCCGAAGGACACGCCCGCTCATGCGCCCGCCCTCGCGCTGCGCGGCATCGTCAAGCACTTCGACGGCGTACCGGCGCTGCGCGGCGCATCGCTCGACGCGGCCCCGGGCACCGTGCATGGCCTGATCGGCCAGAACGGTGCGGGCAAGTCGACGCTCATCAAGATCCTTGCGGGCATCCACACGGCAGACGCCGGCACCGTCACCGTGCACGGCGAGCCGCAGCCCCCCGGCGTTGCCCCCAGGGGCATCGCATTCATTCACCAGGAGCGCCTGCTGCCGCCCACCTCGACCGTGGCCGAAGCGCTCGCGCTCGGTCACGAGCCCGCGTTCGGCCCACGCGGCGCGGGCGTGCTGCGCGTGCTCGATACGCGCCGGCTGAAACGGCAGGCACGCGAGGCATTGCATACGCACTTCGGCATCGACCTGCATCCCGACCGCCTGATTGGCGAGCTCACCGTAGCCGAGCAGCAGATCGTGCAGATCACGCGGGCACTCGCGGGCGAGCCGCGCGTGCTCGTATTCGACGAACCCACTGCGGCACTCGTGGCACGCGAAGTGGACCGTCTTCTGCACACCATCGACACGCTGCGCGCGAGCGGCCTCACCATCCTCTACGTATCGCATTATCTGGACGAAATTGCGTCGATCTGCGATACGGTCAGCGTGCTGCGCGACGGCATCGACGTCGCCCACGTCGATGCGCGTACGACGCCCACGGAATCGCTCGTCGAGGCGATGATCGGCGCGCAGCAGATCGCACCGGCGGCAGTCTCGGCGCGTACGCCGGGCGACGTCGCGCTCGACGTGCGCGGGCTCGGCGCGCCCGGCCGTTTCGAAGACGTGTCGTTCGAGGTGCGGCGCGGGCAGATCGTCGGCGTGACGGGGTTGCTCGGCTCGGGCGGCAAAGCGGTGCTGCGCGCGCTATTCGGCCTCGAGC
The DNA here is from genome assembly GCF_029536165.1 of Paraburkholderia sp. SUR17. NCBI lineage: Bacteria > Pseudomonadati > Pseudomonadota > Betaproteobacteria > Burkholderiales > Burkholderiaceae > Paraburkholderia > Paraburkholderia sp. SUR17. Next base: position 955,251 of record NZ_CP120509.1, on the reverse strand, counting down.
GCGGCACGACGGGCACCGTGAGCGTGGCGGGACGCACCGTGCGACTACGCCGCCCACCCGACGCGGTACGCAGCGGCATCGCGTTCGTGCCCGAAGACAGGCGCGCGCACGGCGTGGCGGGCTCGCTCTCCGTGCGCGAAAACACGACACTCGCCAGCCTCTCGCGCATCAGCCGCTTCGGGCTGCTCGCGAGACAGCGCGAAACGCAGCTCGTGCAACGACTCATCGCCGCGCTCGCCATCCGCACGCGCAGCGCGGAAACGCCGGTACGGCAGCTATCCGGCGGCAACCAGCAGAAGGTGGCGCTGGCACGCTGGCTCAGCCGCGAATCGACGGTCTATCTGCTCGACGAACCGACGGTCGGCGTCGACGTGGGCGCGAAGGCGGAAATCTACCGGCTGCTCGACGAACTCGTGCGCAACGGCGCCTGCGTACTGCTGTTTTCGAGCGACCTGATCGAACTTGTGGGCGTGACCGATCGCATCCTCGTCATGAAGCGCGGCCGCATCGTGCAGGAACTCGTCTCGCACGAAACGGACACGCAAACCGTGCTCGCCTGGGCGAGCGGTGCGCGCGAGACGGCCATGCAGGAACGGGAGGCGGCATGAACGTCCCGTCGTCCCCTACCCGTTCGCTGGCCGACGGGCGCACGTTGCCCGGCATCGGCCCCGGACGGGCACATCGCCTTCGCGCGAGGCTGCGTGACCCGCAGTTCTGGCTGCGCGGCAGCGCGCTGCTCGCGTTCGCCATCGTGGTTACGGCATTCGCGCTCACGTCGCCGCTGTTTCTCACGGTTGCCAATCTCGCCAACGTGTTGCAGCAGTCGGTGGTGATCGGGCTGCTCGGCTTCGGTCTCACGATCGTGTTGATTGCAGGCGGCCCGGACCCGATTCGCGGCGGGCTCGACCTTTCGGTCGCGGCCAACCTCGGATTGTGCGCAGCCGTCTTCGCCGTCACGCAGCGCGACGGGTATCCGGCCCTGCTGTCGATCGCGTTGACGCTCGCCACAGGCGCGACGGCGGGCGCGTTGAACGCGGTCGCCGTCATCGCGCTACGCATCGTTCCGCTGCTTGCGACGCTGACCACGATGAACATCGCGGCGGGCTTCGAACTCGTACTGACGCAGAACACGCCGGTCCAGGCAAACGGCGCTCTGCTTGCATACCTGCTGCGCGACGGACCCTTCGGCGTGCCGCATCTCGCCTACGCACTGCTGCTTGCCTGCGCGGCATTCACGGTACTCGTTCACGAAACGCCGTTCGGCTTGCGTCTTGCGGCCGTGGGCGCCCATCGCGACGCTGCACGGGCGGCCGGCATCCACGGCGCGCGTTATGTCGCCGCCAGCTACGTGCTGTGCGGTATCGCTGCGGCGCTGGCCGCGCTCGCGTCGGCGGCGCTTTTGAGCGGCAGTTCGCCCGGCGCCGGCGACAACCTGCTCGCAGTCGTGGCCGCTGCGTTGCTCGGCGTGGTGTTCTCGCGCCGGCTCGTGCCCACCATTCCGGGCACGCTCTGCGCGGTGCTGTTCATCGGCGTGATCGTCAACGGGTTCCAGCTCGACAACCTGTCGAGCTATTACGTCAACGGTGTGGAAGGCGTACTGATCCTGTTCGTCGTTGCGACGACGGCAATCGTGCGCCGCCGACATGGCAGGAGCAGTGCATATGATTGAGCGCCTCTCGCTCGCGTCGCGGCTCACTGGCCTGCGGCGCTTCGCGCTCGTTGGGGCGCTCGTCGTCGTGATTGCCTTTTTTGCCGTGTTCGCACCGGGCTTTGCGCGTGTGGGCAACCTCGCGGACGTGCTGCTGAACAACTTCGCGCTGCTCGCCATCGCGGCGCTCGGCATGACGCTCGCGGTCTCGCTGGGCGCGGTCGATCTGTCGCTCGGCACATCGATCGACGTAGCCAGCCTCGTTTTCGTGTTGCTGTGTGCGCACCACGTCGATCTGTTTGCCGCGGCGCTCGGCGGCCTGGCCGCTGCGCTCGCGACCGGCGCTTTGAACGCCGTGCTGGTCGCGCGCATCGGCATCGCGCCGTTCCTCGCCACGCTCGGTACGCTGTTCATCGGGCAGACCGTTCAGCAACTGGCAACGGACGGCGGACAGCCGGTCTATCTGCTCAACGTGGCCCTGCCGCCGCTCTTCGGCGCGCTCGCGCACGGCAGCATCGCGGGCGTACCGGTGCCGCTGGGCATCGTCGTCGTGCTGGCCCTCGCGTTGCATGTTGCGCTCGCGCATTCCGTGTTCGGCCGCCAGCTCGCTGCGCTCGGCGCGCAGCCTGGTGTAGCGCGTCACGCGGGTCTGCCGGTACCGGCCATCGTGAGTGCGGCGTTCGTTGCGAGCGCGTTGCTCTATGGCGTGGTCGGCCTGCTCCTGTCTTCGACGGTGAAGGCGTACGTGCCGCTCGCGGGCAATGGCTATCTGATGAACGCCATTGGCGCCACGTTCATCGGCACCACGCTCTCCACGACGCATCGCCCGAGCGTGGCGAGCACGTTGTTGGGCGTGTTGCTGCTGAGCCTCGTGGCGAACGGGCTGCTCTTGATCGGCTGGAACTTCTACTGGCAACAGGTGGCCACCGGCGCCGTGATTCTTGCCGTGCTGGCGATCAGCTTTGCGCAACGAGGCGCGCGGTACGCATGAAGTGCAAACGCGACGGGGCGCTGCTTACTGCGTCCCTTGCGCCGCTTGCGCACCTTGCGCCCGTCATGCATGCGCGTCGTCGCGCTTGCCCACACCGAACGTGAACGCCAGCGCGCCGACGAGCAAGGCGCCCTTGATGAAGTCCTGCATGTAGTACGGCGCATTGAGCATGGTGAGTCCGTTGAGCAGCACGCCGACGAACACGGCGCCGATCACCGTGCCGAACACATTCGGCCGCTTCGCGGCGCCCACTGCATAACCCACAAGCGCGGCCGCGACGGCATCGAGCAGCAGCGAGTGCCCGGCGCTCACGTCACCGCGCCCCACGCGGGCCGCAATCAGCACGCCGCCCAGCGCCGCGATGGCCCCCGATGCCACATAGGCCGCCACGCGGTAGCGGGCGGTGGGCGCACCGGCGAGCCGGGCCGCGGTCTCGTTGCCGCCGATCGCGTAAAGCACGCGGCCCCAGCGAGTCGTCTCCATCACCACGCAGGCGAACACCGTCAACACCGCGAGCACGATCACGGGCAGCGGCACGACGTCGAGCACACGCAAGCGGCCGAGCGCGAGAAACGCGGCCGGAAACACCCCGCTCGTTTCGGTGCCGTCCGGCAAGATCGTGCCGGTCGAAAGCGAACGTCCGCCGGTCGGAATGAGTTGCAGCCCCGCGAGCAGAAACAGCGTGCCGAGTGTGGCGAGCTGATCCGGCACGCGCAGCCGCGTAATCAACAGCGCATTGAACAGCCCCGCCGCCATACCGAGCGCAATACAGGCCGCCACTGCCCACCACGCGCTACCGTGCCAGACGACGAGCACGTAGCTCGCGGCCATCTGCGCCGACGCCGCGATGCTGCCCACCGACAGATCGAAGCCGCCCACGGCCAGCGTGATCGTGACGCCGATGCCGAGCAGGGCGGTGATCGAAATCGCCTGCAGAATGCTGAAGAGATTGTCGACGTTGAGAAATGCGGGTTGTGCAATCGCGAACACGACGACAAGCGCCGCGAGTGCGAACAGCATGCCGCTTTTTTCGAGCTGTCTGCGCCATGTCTGCATGCGCGACACGTGCGCGATGGCAGCGGACGGCGGGGTCGTCGGGGCAGTAGCGGCAGGGTCGCTGGCAGGCAAAGGGGTCTTCATGGGCTCACAGAGCGTGGACAGGAACTGAGGGCTCGGCGTGCACGACAGGCGAGCCGCGATCGAAATGCACGATGCGGTCGGCCACCTGAAGCGCTTCATCGAGGTCGCTGACGAACACAAGCGTCGCGCGCGAGGCAGCTTCGCCGCGCAGCAGACGAACGATGTCGGCACGCGCGCCGGCATCGATACCCTGGAACGGTTCGTCGAGCAGCAGCAGACGCGCGGGCTCGGCATGCCAGCGCGCAAGCGCGACCTTCTGCTGATTGCCGCCGGACAGGCGCGAGGGACGGTCGTCCGCGCCACGACAGCGAATGCCGAAACGTTCGATCGCCTCCACGGCCGCCTGCCGCTCGCGCCGTGCGCGTACGAAGCCGTTGAGAAACCAGCGCGACATGAACGGAAAGCCGATCGTGCCGGCGATCGTGGCAAACGGAACGCTGTCGGGAAAGAGCGTGGTGCGGCGCCGATCTTCGCCGAGCATGAAAACGCCTGCGCGGATGGCCTGCGCAGGCGAACGCGGCTGCCAGCGCAGGCCGTCGAGCGTCATCTCGCCGTCGCTCGCACGCGCTGCACCGAACAGCATGCGCGCAAGGCGCGACTTGCCACTGCCAACCGGTCCGACGACGGCGACGATCTCCCCGCGTCGTACGTCGAGATCGAACGGCGCACTCGCGGGCGTGAGACGCAGACTGCGCAGGCTCAATACCGTGCGCGTGTCGGTGCTGTCGGGCGTCTCGTACGTTTCATGCAAGCGTTGCAGCGGCCGCCCGAGCATCGTTTCGAGTGCCGCGCGAAAGTCGATGGGGCCTCGCGCGTCGCCTACGACGCGACCATCGCGCAGCACCACCACGCGATCGGCGATACGCCGCAGGTCGCGTTCGCGATGCGAGACGAGCAGCGTCGCGACGCCCTCGTCACGCAGCCGTGCGATCAGCTCGAACAGGCGATCCGCTTCCGCAGCGGAAAGACTCGCGGTCGGCTCGTCGAGAATCAGCAACGCAGGATGCGTCGCCATTGCGCGCGCGATCGTCACCTGCTGCTGGGCCGCAAGCGGCAGTGTTCCGAGCGGCGCATCGAGATCGACGGCGAGCCCGATACGCGCGGCCCGGCGCGCGGCCTCGGCACGCCGGACGCGCGCGGGCACATACCAGGCGGACGAGCCGCCGCAAAGCCGGTCGAGCAGCAGATTGTCCGCGACCGGCAGGTTCGGCACGACCGCATCCGCGATGGACTGATGCACGGTGGCGACGCCGCGCCGCGCCGCATCCTGCGGCGACGACGGATCAAACGGTGTGCCACGCAGTGCAAGCGTGCCGCGATCCGGCAGATAGACACCGCTGAGAATCTTGACGAGCGTCGACTTGCCCGCACCGTTCGCGCCCATCAAAGCGACGACTTCGCCGGCGCCGATAGAAACATCGACGTGGTCCAACGCGATGCTGGCGCCGAAGCGCTTGCCTATACCGAGGACTTGCAGAACGGGAGATGGCATCACGCGGCGCGAAGGGCGGACAAAAGAGAACATCGTGGCACTGCAGCTGCGGGCGCAGGCTGCGGCGATATCCGCGCACACTATCGTGCTTCGCGGCCGGCGGACAACGAACGAATGCTTATAAAGATGTGATGGGCGGTGCGGTGCAGGCGCCGTCAAGACGCTTGCTCGCGGCCGGGAAAAATGAAAAAAAGCCCCCGACGGTCTATCGACCATGAATTGCCCACAAAGGTTGGGTCGGGGTTCAACTTCTGGGGGCAGTTCGTTTCGGCGGCTTTGGTGTGCTGATCTGCAAGAATAAAGTCCGTCACGCAGCCTTTTCGAAGGCGAAGATGGGCGCAGGGGGCACTGTGCGGCTCCATCGAGCTGATGGATGGACAGAGGTGTGCATGATAGCGACTTCGAAATGACCCGCCCCCTCTTCTACGGGTGCGCGCGATTCCTGATGTACGGAAGTGCCGACTTTTTTGTGTGTCGACAGGACACAACCCCCACCCGCAGTAGTGCCATTGCCAATATCGTCATTTTACGATATACAATTCGTCCCGTAGCGATGCTAATTTCGTGTGTCACCGGTACGCTCTTCATGAGTTCAAGAAAACCCGCAGCAGCAGCCATCGATATCGACGCCGTTCTGAAGGCGCTCGCCAATCCCGTTCGGCGGGAGATTCTGGGCTGGCTGCGCGATCCGTATGCGCATTTCGCGGATCAGGAATTGCCGCTCGATCACGGCGTATGCGCCGGCAAGATCGACGCCCGTTGCGGCCTGTCGCAATCCACGGTGTCGGCCCATCTCGCTGCCTTGCAGCGCGCGGGGCTCGTGACGTCGAAACGCGTGGGCCAATGGGTGTTCTTCAAGCGCAATGACGCGGTTATCAAGGCCTTTATCGAACGCATGAATACGGAACTCTGAACGCACGCGCACGCATCGCCGCGTGGCCTGCATGGCGGCGCCGTATCGCCGGGGGCCTCTCGTCGCACTCGTTATCAAGCTCGTCACCGCGCCAAACACTGCGCTAATCCCCTAATCACTTTACCCAGCCGCGGGCCGCGTGCCCGCCTCCACAGGTGAACACAACATGGCAACTCTTTTCGACCCGATCCAGATTGGCGATCTCACCCTGCCCAACCGCATCATCATGGCGCCGCTCACGCGTCAGCGTGCGGGCGAAGAACGCGTGCCGAACGCGCTCATGGCGCGGTACTACGCCGAGCGCGCAACGGCAGGCCTCATCATCAGCGAGGCCACGTCCGTCACGCCGCAAGGCCTGGGTTATGCGGATACGCCGGGCATCTGGTCGCAGGAACAGGTGGAAGGCTGGAAGCTCGTGACCGAAGCCGTGCATGCCGCCGGCGGCAAGATCTTCCTGCAGCTGTGGCACGTGGGCCGCGTCTCGGATCCGATCTTCCTCAACGGCGAATTGCCCGTTGCACCGAGCGCGATCGCGCCGCAAGGTCACGTCAGCCTCGTGCGCCCCATCCGCGAATACGTGACGCCGCGAGCACTCTCGCTCGACGAGATTCCGGGCATCGTGGCCGCCTATCGCAAGGGCGCGGAAAACGCCAGGGCCGCAGGCTTCGACGGTGTCGAAGTGCACGGGGCCAACGGCTATCTGCTGGACCAGTTCCTGCAAGACAGCACGAACCACCGCACGGACGCCTATGGCGGCTCGATCGAAAACCGCGCGCGACTGCTGCTCGAAGTCACGGACGCATGCATCGACGTCTGGGGTGCCTCGCGCGTGGGCGTGCACCTTGCGCCGCGTGGCGACAGCCATACGATGGGCGATTCGAATCCGCCGGCAACGTTCGGTTATGTGGCGCGTGAACTGGGTAAGCGCAAGATCGCCTTCATCTGCGCCCGCGAATCGTTGGGTGACAACCGGCTCGGCCCCATGCTCAAGGAAGCGTTCGGCGGCCCGTACATCGCCAACGAGAAATTCACGAAGGAAACCGCGCAACAGGTGCTCGACGCGGGCGAGGCCGATGCCGTGGCATGGGGTCAACTCTTCATCGCGAACCCGGATCTGCCGCGACGCTTTGCCCAGAACGCCCCGCTCAATGCGCCGAATCCGGCGACCTACTACGCGCGCGGCGAGACGGGCTACACGGATTACCCGTCGCTGGACGAACAGGCGGCATAAGCGCAGCGCGGCCGCACTATCGTGCGGATCCGTCTGGATGTGAAGGCTGTTGTTGTGGAAGAAAGGCGTGGCTCGATGTATTCGGGCCACGCTTCTTTTCGCACGTTGCGTGGTGAACCGCCGTTTGCACGGCCCGCCGCAGGCAGCTGTGACGGGCCTGTGCGCGGCAGCGCGGTGAAAACGGCGCTCTTCGGTTACAATGTGGATTCAAGTTGCTTCGAACAGCACATAACAAGACATGTGCGGTTCGTTGTGAATGTCCCCTTGAACGATCGTGCAGTGAGGCCGGCAGCAGCCTCTCAAAACTGTACGTCCTGACTTCCATTGGCCCGGCATTAAGGGCCACCGCGGCTTCCCATTCCCTCGCGCACGCGCTTCGCCGCCTGGACGGGCGGCGCCCGTGAGATCCATTCCGGACGCTGGGCACCAGCAGACCGCAGGCTTTCCATTCCCGCGCGAGCGCTTGTTGTACAACGCTCGTGGCTTCTTCCCCGTGCGGCATCTCGACCGGTGCCGCGCCCATTGACCAGGAACCTTGAATGGCTAAAGAAGAATTGCTTGAACTCGACGGTATCGTTGACGAAGTGCTGCCGGACAGCCGCTACCGCGTCACGCTGGACAATGGCGTCGTGGTGGGCGCCTACGCATCGGGCCGTATGCGCAAGAACCACATCCGCATTCTTGCGGGCGACCGCGTCACGCTGGAACTGTCGGTGTATGACCTGACGAAAGGCCGGATCAATTTCCGGCACAAAGACGAGCGCAGCGGCGGCACAGCGCAACGCGCAGCCTTTCGCCGCCGCTGAGACGCGAAGGCACGAGAGCGCCGGCTGCAACCTCGTCTGCGCGCGTGATGCAGCGTAGACGCCGGCGGTCGATGCTCTTCTCCCGCTTCGCGACCGCCGCGATAGCTCCAGAATTTCCGCTGTACAAATCGGGCAATGGGCGTAGCATGAGGCGGTCGATTGCCCCTCGTCCGTTCCCGGCGCCCCGCCCGTCTCCTGTCGAATGGGAATCGGCCACGCGCCTTCCTTGCGGGCCGAACAAACCGGCCGATCGTGTGAACACTGAATCCGGCCGCTCACACACCCTCCCCTCCGCCGCGTGGTGATGCGGCCTCAAAGGTATCCCATGACAACAGGTTTGCGTCTTTATCGCGGTCTGGAAATTTATCCGCTGGTCTATCCGCATCGCGCAACCGAGCCCGGGTTGGGGCATAACTACGACGAAGGGTTCGACGCTGCTGTACGAATCCAGGAACCAGGAAGCTCGAACGGGATATCGCGCAGCCGCGTATTCAGGCTGTCGAGCGCAACGCCCTTCCGGAACGCCGGCGACGCGAGGCGTGCATCGACCGCGTACGCGGAACACCTCATCGATACCTGCCCTCTGAACACGAACGTTCTCGATCTGCAGGCGTGAACAGGGGCCAGGGGCGATCTTCGCACCCGCGGCCGCGACCGCGGCAGTCAGGCAAGGAAAGCACATGCACTTCAATTCGACGCGATTCACCATTGACCCCACACCACGTCGGGCCGACGGCGAATACATCGCGCACGCCCGCATCAGCACTAGCCGCGCGGACGGTAGCGCATGCGACATTCATACGAGCGGCGATCTGGCGGGGTTCGACGTACGCGAAGACGCTGTTGCGTACGCAAAAATCTGGGCACAGGAGTGGCTGGACGCGCGTTTCGGCTAAGCGACGCGCGATCGGCGATCTGTGTGTCGACAGCGAGGCGTCAGCCGCGCGTATCGATCCAGTCGCGCGCCCATCGGTCAGAGTAGCCGATGGCGTCTTCTTCGGAACTGAAATATCCGATCGAATAAAACTCGTAAACCGCTGATCCGGAATGGACGTCGGACCGCGAGAGCAATACGTTTGAGGAAAAACAGCCGTCAGGCAAACAGTGCGCAGACGGCGAAACCGCATAACCGCGGTATTGTCTGGTGGAAGAAATTTGCATTATTGGTGATGAAATTAAACATGGGTGTGCGACCGCGCCTTTCCGTAAAGGAACGCAGATCTATTCAGATCGGAGAACCAGCCTTGGGGGATGCAACCTGAGGTGTATTCCCCGCCGAAAAACGGTCGAGGAATACGATGAGAAAGCGTTCGCGGCGAGTGCGGCGAACGCTCGAAAGACTTACAGCGGCTTGATGTTGGACGCCTGAAGGCCCTTCGGGCCACGCTTCGTTTCGAAGCTGACCTTCTGGTTTTCAGCCAACGTCTTGAAACCGTCGCCGGAGATTTCCGAGAAATGCGCAAACAGGTCGGGGCCGCCTTCATCCGGCGTGATGAAACCAAAACCCTTACCTTCGTTAAACCATTTGACCGTACCGGTATTCATGATGAATCCCTCAAAAAATAAATTGATCATTCCCGTGCCACGGGGCAGCGGGGAAGCACCAAGAGGGAGAAAGAGGAAAACGAACTCCGCGCAAATGGCGGACAAGAGACGACACCAATTGAACTTCCTGAATACTTCAGCGGCGTACGATACGCGGATCGCGCAACCGGGTCAACTCATTTCACGTCGCCAAACGTAACAGCACGAAAGATGCGGAATTGCCGGTAATTTGAGCAGGAAATAGCGTTACACACTCAGGCATCATGCGTATAGTGCGCTTCAGCAGCAGCGCCGCACTCCGCACTGCATTCGATCGGAATCCGAATCGTATCCCTCGGCTCGGGTGAATATCGTGCGGCCGGGGAGCAAAAACGCCGGGCACAGGAGGCGCCGTACAGACAGTGGCCTCCCGTCGAATGTCGTTCAATGTCGATGGCGCAATGCATTGCCGCCGCGGATGCCCAGATGATTCACCACGCCAACTCATATCCAGGAAAGAATTGACTACCGTAACCCCCAAGCTGAACGAGCCCGTAGAGGTTGCACTGCGTCGCTTCCGACGTTCCATCGAGAACACGGGTCTTCTCAAGGAATTGCGCGCCAGAATGGCCTATGAAACGCCCACGGCGAAGCGCAAACGGAAGAAGGACGCGGCGGTCGCCCGGCTGCGAAAACAGATCAAGCGATCGTTGCCGCCAAAGAAACTGTACTGAGTAGAAGTTAATCGTAGACAGGCGAACGCGGCGCTGCGGCGCGCTAAACGTCGCCAGCCGCCCCTCGCCGTCAACACCTTGCCGGCCGCCCCATCACAACAATAACGGCGAAACGCCCACGCGCGGGCTGTATTACCATTTCGCCACGGCCTCGAAGCGGACCTCCACGTCCGCTCGCCTTCAGGCACCGAGGCCACCCCGCAACCACGCGGCCACCGCAGGCAGCGTCCGGCATGGAGACACGTCAATGACACTCTCAGGTCTGTCCGTATTCGCACTCGCGCTGATCGTGGCCGCCGGCTCGCCCGGCCCCAGCATCGCTGCGCTCGTCGCACGCGTGCTCACCAATGGCGTGCGCGACGTGTTGCCCTTTCTGGCCGCCATGTGGATTGGCGAAGCGCTGTGGCTGACCTGCGCGGTGACGGGGCTCGCCGTGCTCGCCCATACGTTCGCCCTTGCATTCATGGCCGTGAAATTCGCGGGCGTCGCCTATCTGCTCTATCTCGCGTGGAAGATGTGGCACGCGCCCGCCGACGTGCGCGAAAGCGCGCTGCCGCGTGGCCAGTCGCCATGGCGCATGTTCGTGGCGGGACTCATGGTGACGCTTGGCAATCCGAAGATCATGGTCTTCTATCTCGCGCTGCTGCCCACCATCGTGGACCTCTCACGCGTGGGCACGGTAGCGTGGCTCGAACTGACGGCAACCATGCTGATCGTCCTGATAATGGTGGACTTCGGGTGGACCGTGGTGGCGGCTCGCGCGCGCAAGTTGCTGACGAACCGCCGCGCCGTGAAGATCGCCAACCGCGTGAGCGCGACGATGATGGCGGGCGCAGCCGCCGCCATCGCCACCCGATAGCTGTCGCACTACCCTGCACGCGTGCGTTCAAGCTTCGCACGCTGCGCCTGAGCGCGCTCGCGCGGGTCTTGCTGCGCTCTCACGAAGCGCTGTCCGCCTTTGCGCCGATATTCGCAAGTTGCGCGCGCAAGAACTCCAGAAACAACTGCACCACCTTGGGCAGCGTGCGTCCCACGAGCGTCTGCAGTTCGATGCTGCGCGCGTCCATGCCGCGATCGCTGATGCGTACGAGCGCCATCTCGCCCCGCACCTGTCGCGAGCGGACGGTGACTTCGCCTGAGATCGAGACCGCGTCCGAGGCCAGCGCAAAGTTGTGCAGCGACACGATGTAGTTGCTGACCATCACGGGTTCGATAGCGAGCCGCTGCTGGCTCGACACCACGTCGAAGAGCTGGCGGATGGTCGTGCTCGTGTCCGGCAACGCCAGCGGCCACGCGCAAAGCTGCGCGAGCGACACCTGCGGAAAACGCGCGAGCGGATGGTCGCGCCGCATGACGGCCATCACTGGCGCAGGCTCGCGGTGCTCGATCTTGATGTCGCTTTGCGGGGTGCGGCTGAACGTAACGCCGATGTCGGTCTCGCCCTCGCGCACGCGCCGCGAGACTGTGGCGGGCGCGCACACAGCCGTGTGAAAGACGATGCCCGGATACTTCTTGCGAAACTCGGCAATGGTCTGCGGCAGAAACTCGATGGCGAATCCTTCCGACGTCGCGACCCGCACCTGTCCGCGCCGCAACCCCTGCAATGCGTCGATGTCCTGAACGAGCCGGTCCGCCTCCAGTGCTGTGCGCAACGCGTAGACCGCGAGCATTTCGCCGGCCGCGCTTGCCACCATGCCGCGCGAGCGTCGCTCGAAGAGCGGCGTGCCCAGTACGTCCTCGAGATGTGCGATCTGCCGGCTGATCGCGGAACCGGCAACGTTCAGGCGAGTGGAAGCCTCGCTGATCGAGCCGGCCCGCACGACTTCGAGAAAGTAACGAAGCGCCGTTTCCTGAAGGTGGTGATGTTTCATCGTGTCCCTTTTGCCGGTGGCTCGCTTGTGCTTCGAACGCGGTCGCCGCTGGGCAATACGCTGCCGTGCCCTGCCGTGCCATTTCGGCAACGCAGATTTATTGTTTCCATAATAGTCGCAACAAAATTCACCGATTAGTCTTGGTGCACGGTCGTATGACGCGCCGGCACACCGGTGGGTCATTGCAACGCTTTGGACATTCACCGCGTTCACAGGAGTCTCGCCATGACCCGTCGTACCCGGGCGTTCGCACTCGCCGCCGGCGCATGTCTCTCGCTGTCTCTTGCGCTCTTTGCGCCTGTTAGTGCGTACGCCGGCAAGGCGAACGACACGCTCGTCTACGCGTCCGACAGCGAACCCGAGAACATCTCGCCGTATCACAACAACCTGCGCGAAGGCGTAATCGTCGCGCACATGGTGTGGGACACGCTGATCTACCGCGACCCCACCACGGGCGCCTACAAGCCCGAACTCGCTACGACGTGGAAGTGGGAGTCGCCCACCTCGCTCGTGCTCGACCTGCGCCACGACGTGAACTTTCAGAACGGCGACCACTTCACCGCGGACGACGTCGTGTTCACCTTCAACTACGTCGTCTCGCCCGACTCGAAGGTCGTGACGCGGCAAAACACCGACTGGATCAAGAACGCAGAGAAGATCAGCGACTATCAGGTGCGCGTCAACCTGAAGGCGCCCTTCCCGGCCGCGCTCGAATATCTTTCGGGCCCCACGCCCATCTATCCGGCCGCGTACTTCAAGAAGGTCGGGCTCGAAGGGTTCAGCAAGGCGCCTGTCGGCACGGGTCCTTATCGCATTACCGCAGTCACGCCCGGTGTCGGCGTAACGATGGTCAAGAATCCGAACTATTTCAAAAACAGCCCGCTCGGCGCACCGAAAATCGGCACGATCAAGTTCGTCGTGATTCCCGATCCGGAAACGCGCTCGGCGCAACTCATGACAGGCGCGGTGGACTGGATCTGGCGCGTGCCCGCGGACCAGGCCGACTCGCTGAAGTCGATGCCCAATCTCACGGTGGTGGGCGGCGAGACGATGCGCGTCGGCTACCTCTCCATGGATGCGCAAGGCACTTCCGCATCCAATTCGCCGTTCAAGGACGTGCGCGTGCGCCAGGCCGTGAACTACGCCATCGATCGTGCCTCGCTCACCCGGAACCTGGTTCGCGGCGGTAGTCAGCCCGTCTACTCCGCCTGCTTTCGCACCCAGTTCGGCTGTGACACGACAGGCGTCGTGAAATACGAGTACAACCCGGCCAAGGCGCGCGAGCTGCTCAAGGCTGCGGGCTATCCGAACGGCTTCGATACCGACCTCTACGCGTATCGCGAACGCGAGTATGCCGAAGCGATGATCGGCGATCTGCGCAAGGTGGGCATCAACGCGCGGCTTCACTACCTGCAATACGCGGCGCTGCGCACGGCGCAACGCGCGGGCAAGACGCCCATGACGTTCCAGGCCTGGGGCTCGTTCTCGGTGAACGACGTCTCCGCGTTCACGAGCGTCTACTTCAAGGGCGGCCCAGACGACAGCGCCAAAGACCCGACCGTGGAGAAGTGGCTCGATACCGCGGACTCCTCGAACGATGCGGGCATCCGCAAGGTCAATTACTCGAAGGCGCTCACACGCATCAGCGAACAGGCCTACTGGGCGCCGCTCTTCTCGTATTCGACCAACTACGCGTTCACCTCGTCGCTTAACTTCAAGGCGTACCCGGACGAGTTGCCGCGTTTCTACGAAGCCTCCTGGAAGTAGGCGCACGACCACAAGCCGCAGCGACTACCCATTCGTCACTCACTGGTCCAGCCATGTTCGCCTACACGCTTCGCCGCCTCGCGCTCGCCATCGCGGTCGCGCTGACTGTGTCGATCATCAGCTTCGCGCTGCTGCACCTGTCCGGCGATCTCGCCACGGCCATCGCCGGACCGGAAGCCACCGCCGCGCAGGTGGAAACGCTGCGCCACCAGTTCGGACTGGACCGCCCCGTCACCTCGCAGTATCTGGACTGGCTCTGGCACGCGGTTCATCTGGATTTCGGGCGTTCGTTCTTCTTCCAGTCGTCGGTGGTCGATCTGGTTGCGGAACGGCTGCCCGTCACGCTGAAACTGGGCGGCATCGCACTTGCCATCGCGGTACTCGTCGCGATTCCGCTCGGTGTGGCTGCCGCGCTGTATCGGGACACCTGGGTGGACCGCCTCGCACTTTTCGTCGCGGTGATCGGCCAGGCGATGCCGAGCTTCTGGTTCGGCCTCACGCTGATCCTCGTCTTCGCGGTGGGACTCAAGTGGCTGCCGGTGGCGGGCAACAGCAGCTGGCAGCATTTCGTACTCCCGGCCATTGCGCTGGGCTACTACGCCACGCCAGCCATGATGCGGCTCACGCGCACCGGCATGCTCGACGTGCTCGGCGCCGACTACATCCGCACCGCGCGCGCCAAAGGTCTCACGCCGGCACGCGTCGTGATCCGCCATGCGCTACGCAACGCGCTGATTCCCGTGGTCGCGCTCGCCGCCGTCGAACTCGGCTTCATGCTGGGCGGGTCCGTGGTGATCGAATCGGTGTTCTCGCTGCAAGGGCTCGGCCAGCTGGCCTGGGACGCCATTTCGCGCAATGACTTTCCCGTCGTTCAGGCAGTCGTACTGATCATCGCGATGTTCTACATCGGCCTCACGTTTCTTGCCGATATCGCCAACGCCGCGCTCGACCCTCGCCTTCGTACGCGCTAGGAGCCGCCCATGTCATCGCCTCCGCCGCACTATCCCGCGCTCACCCTCGCCTTGCCGCCGCGCCGGCATGTTCTGCGGCGCGTATTCGGCCGCGCACTCGATCATCGCAGTCTCGTGGTCGGTGCGGTGCTGCTTGCGCTCATCGTCATCGCCGCGACGCTGGCGCCGGTCCTCGCGCCACACGACCCCTATGCCCAGGATCTTGCAAGCCGGCTCCTGCCGCCCGTCTGGAATCCGCGCGGCAGCTGGCTCCACGTGCTCGGCACCGACAAGCTGGGCCGCGACTATCTGAGCCGGCTGCTCTACGGCGCCCGCGTGTCGCTTGTGATCGGCGTATGCGCGGCGTCGCTTTCCGCGCTGATCGGCACCACGCTCGGCGTGCTGGCGGGTTACTTCGGCGGACGCGTCGACGCGGTGATCAGCTACCTCATCACCACGCGGCTCGCCATGCCGGTGGTGCTCGTGGCGCTCGCCATGTCGTCGCTGATCGGCGGGTCGCTGAAGACGGTGATCCTGCTGCTGGGCCTGTTGCTGTGGGACCGCTTCGCGGTGGTATCCCGCTCCGTGGCACAGCAGTTGCGCGACGCCGAGTTCATCGCGGCCGCCCGCGCCGTGGGCGCCTCCACGCCGTACATTCTGCTGCGCGAATTGCTGCCGAACATCGCGGGTGCGTTGATCGTCGTGGCGACGCTCGAAATGGCTCACGCCATCCTGCTCGAAGCCACGCTCTCGTTCCTCGGTCTCGGCGTGCCGCCGCCCATGCCCTCGTGGGGGCTCATGATTTCAGAAGGCAAGACGTATATGTTCTTCCAGCCCTGGGTGATCCTTATTCCCGGCGCGGCGCTGGCGCTCACCGTGCTCGCCATCAACCTGGTGGGCGACGGCATGCGCGATCTCACCACGCCCGACGGCCGCTAGACGATCACTCAACAAGGAGCGAGCCATGAGCCTGTTGCTCGACGTCGAAAACCTGCGGGTCGATCTGCCCACACCGAACGGCACGCTGCACGCCGTGCGCGGCATCGACTTTCAAATTGCGCACGGCGAGACGCTTTGCATCGTGGGCGAATCGGGTTGCGGTAAATCGATGACGTCGCTCGCGCTGATGGGTTTGCTGCCGCGCCGCGCAACGCGGCACGCTACACGTCTCGCCTTCGACGGCACCAACCTGCTCGCGCTCGGCGACCGTGCCATGGGCCGTCTGCGCGGCAACCGCATTGCGATGATTTTTCAGGAGCCCATGACGTCGCTGAACCCGTCGTACACGCTCGGCAACCAGCTGTGCGAAGCGTTGCAGCAACACCGCAAGGTGACGCACCGGGCGGCACGCGATCGCGCGGTCTACCTGCTCGAGCGAACAGGCGTGACGAATGCTGCTGAGCGGCTCGGCCAGTATCCGCATCAGCTGTCGGGTGGCCTGCGCCAGCGCGTGCTGATCGCCATGGCGTTGATGTGCGAGCCCGACCTGATCGTGGCCGACGAACCCACCACCGCGCTCGACGTCACGATTCAGGCGCAAATCCTGCACATGCTGCGCGAGTTGCAGCAGGAAATGGGCGCGGCCGTGCTGTTCATTACGCACGACCTCGGTGTGGTCTCGCGCATCGCGGATCGCGTCGCCGTGATGTACGCGGGGCAGATCGTCGAAACAGCCTCTGCGCCGCATCTCTTCGCGCAGCCCAGCCATCCCTATACGCGCGGGCTCCTCAACTGCATTCCGGTGCGCGGCAAGACGCGGCCCGGCAGCAAGCTCGAAGCCATTCCGGGCGTCGTGCCGTCGCTCGTGGGCGAGTTCTCGGGCTGCGCATTCCGCAACCGCTGTTCGCTGGCACACGATGCATGCCTGCAAACGCCCGCACTTGCCGAAGTGGACGCCCGGCATCTTTCCCGTTGTGTGCTCTCCACCGGCGCGACTGCCGAGGTGACGTCATGAACGCCATTGCGCATTCGTTGCCTGCCATCCCGGCTCAAGCCGAGCTGCCGCCGCGCATGGGCGGGGTCAACACGGCGACCGCCCAGACCCGCGACATCGCGCTCGAACTCTGCGCACTCACCCGCACGTTCGAACTGGACCGTGGGCTCTTTCGCAAGCCGCGTCCATTGAAGGCCGTGGACGACGTCTCGCTGCGGCTCTATCGCGGCGAAACACTCGGCCTCGTCGGCGAATCAGGTTGCGGCAAGAGCACGCTCGCGAAGATGCTGCTGGGTCTCGTCACCCCCACCTCGGGCAGCATTCTCGTGGACGGCCGCCAGATCGATCCGCGTGGCGCGCGACAGTTGGCGCAGCGAATCCAGCCCGTTTTTCAGGATCCCTACTCGTGCCTGAACCCACGAAAAACGGTGGCGCAGATCGTCGGGTTGCCGCTGTGGCTGCACAAACGCGGCACTGCCGCAGAGCAGGCCGCCGAAGTCAAACGCATGCTCGACCTCGTCGGCATGCCGGAGCGCACGCACGGGCAATATCCGAATCAGCTTTCGGGCGGCCAGCGGCAGCGCGTGGCGATTGCCCGCGCGCTGATCCTGCGGCCCGCCATCCTGATCTGCGACGAACCGACGTCGGCGCTCGACGTCTCCGTGCAGGCGCAAATTCTCAATCTGCTGCTCGATCTGAAAGCGGAGTTCGGGCTCAGCTATCTGTTCATCAGCCACGACCTCGGCGTGGTGGAGCATCTCGCGGACCGCGTCGCCGTGATGTATCGCGGCAGCATCGTCGAGCAGAACCGTTGCGAGCAGATTTTCTCGAACCCCGAGCATCCCTACACACAGACGCTGCTTTCCTCGGTCTTGACGCCCGCGCCGGGGCTCGGCCTGCCCGGCCCCGACGCGCTTCATGCATCGCCCCCATCTGGAGACTGACACGATGAGCCGTAGCCGCGCCATCGACATGGCCACTTCCTACTTCGACGACGGCCGCTTCATGCACGTGCTCGACGAGCGCGTCGCCATGCGCACCGAGAGCCAGTTGCCCGACTCGCAGCCCGCGCTCTATGCGTATCTGCGCGAGCACATGGTGCCCGCGCTCGCGGCGCTCGGCTTCACGTCGCGCATCGTCGACAACCCCGTGCCCGGCAAGAGCCCGTTCCTGCTCGCTGAGCGCATCGAAGATCCGGCAGCGCTCACTGTGCTGACCTACGGGCACGGCGACGTGGTACCCGGACACGACGCGCAGTGGCGCGAAGGACTCGCGCCCTGGCGCGTCGTCGTGGACGGCGACCGCTGGTACGGGCGCGGCACCGCCGACAACAAGGGCCAGCACACCATCAACCTCGCGGCGCTCGAACAGGTGATCGAAGCGCGCGGCGGACGCCTCGGCTACAACGTGAAGGCGATCATCGAGATGGGCGAGGAAACCGGCTCGCCCGGCCTCGCCGAGGTGTGCGCGCAGCACCGCGAAGCGCTCGGCGCCGACGTCTTCATCGCCTCGGACGGCCCGCGCGTGGCGGCCACGCGCCCCACGCTCTTTCTCGGCTCGCGCGGCAACTTCAACTTCACGCTGCAAATCAAGCTGCGCGAGGGCGCGCATCATTCGGGCAATTGGGGCGGCCTGCTGCGCAGCCCCGGCATTCGCCTCGCCAACGCGCTCTCTACGATGGTCGATGCGCACGGCCGCATTCTCGTGAAAGGGCTCCTGCCCGAGACACTGCCGGAAAGCGTGCGCGAGGCGCTGCACTCCATCGAAGTGGGCGGCGGCCCCAACGATCCCGAGATCGATCCCGCCTGGGGCGAGCCGGACCTCACGCCCGTGGAACGCGTGTTCGCGTGGAATGCGCTGGAAATACTGGCGTTTCGTACCGGCAATCCCGATGCGCCCGTGAACGCGATTCCAGGCCACGCCGTCGCGCATTGCCAGTTGCGCTACGTCGTGGGCACGGACACGGAGAACCTCGTGCGTCACCTTCGCGAGCATCTGGACGCCTACGGCTTCACTGACATCGAAGTGAGCGAACGCGGCACGCGCATGGCGGCAACGCGGCTGGATCCCGACGATCCCTGGGTGCGCTGGTGCCTCGCGTCGATACAGCACACCACCGGCGAAACGCCGGCGCTGTTGCCGAACCTGGGCGGGTCGCTACCCAACGACGTTTTCGCGCACATTCTCGGCTTGCCCACGCTGTGGGTACCGCACTCGTACGCGGCCTGTTCCCAGCACGCGCCGAACGAGCATCTGCTTGGCAGCATCGCGCGCCAGTCGCTGCAGATCATGGCGGGATTGTTCTGGGACCTCGCCGAAGAAGGACCGGCCATTCGAGAACAGAAGCGCGCGGTGTGAGCCGCGCGGCCGCGTGCACACCGCGTTTCATCCGCAAAACGAAAGGCCCGAGAGCAGTGAAACGAGCGCGGCGGGTGTGAGGTAGCCCGCGAAGCACCACGCAATGAAGACCGCGAAGGCAGCGAGGCCGATTATCGCCAGCGCCGCGGGGCCGCTCGGCACGATGCGCGCGGCTACTTTCATCACGCCGCCGGCACAAGAGGCCGCGCGCGTTGCGCGACGCGTGCGTCGTCGATGGGCAGGTGCAGCATGCCGGCCACCACGCCCAGCGCCGCGGCGCCATACCAGAGCAGATCGTACGAGTGCGTCGCGTCATACACCACGCCGCCCAGCCACACGCCGAAGAAGCTGCCCAGCTGGTGGCCCAGAAAAACAAAGCCGAATAGCGTCGTGATGTACCTCACGCCGAACACCTGCGAGACGATGCCGTTCGTAAGCGGCACCGTGCCGAGCCAGATCAGTCCCATGACGAACGAGAACACATAGAGGCTCACAGGCGTGAGCGGCAGCAGGACGAACAGCAGCATCGTGGCCGCGCGCACGAAGTAGATCGCACTGAGCAGATATTTGCGGCGCAGGAAGCCGCCTGCGTATCCGCACAGGAACGTGCCGGCGGTATTGGCGAGCGCGATGATGGCAAGCGCCGTGCTCGCATGACGCGCGGTGAGACCGTGATCGAGCAGATACGCCGGCATGTGCGAAGCGATGAAGGCGAGTTGGAAGCCGCACGCGAAGAAGCCGACGTTGAGAAGCCAGTAGCCGCGATGCGTAAGCGCCTCGCGCACGGCGGCCGCGATGGTTTGCGCCGCCACGCCAGCGGTCGTTCCATCGGCATTCGCGTTGTGAGCGGCAACGGGGCGGTCGCGCAGGAACACCGCGAGCGGCGCCGTGGTGAGCATGACGATCGCGAGCACGACCGTCGCATTGCGCCAGCCGATGCCCGTCAGCATGTCCTGGGCAAGCGGCACCATGCAAAACTGACCGAGGCCGCCAATCGTGCCGGCCACGCCAAGTGCCCAGCCGCGACGGTCCGCGGGAAAAAGCCGGCTCAGGGCGCCGTACACCGCACCGAACGCGCAGCCCGACAGCGCCACGCCCACCAGCAGACCCGTGCCGAGGGTATAGAAGCCGGCCGTCGCGGAATGCGCCATCACAACCAGTCCCACGGCATAGAGCACGGCGCCTGCGGCAATCACACGCGCCGAACCGAAGCGGTCGGCCACCATGCCGGTGAGAGGCTGCGACACGCCCCAAAGCAGGTTCTGCAGCGCCAGCGCGAAGCCGAAGACTTCGCGCGGCCAGCCATGGTCCAGTGTCACAGGCATCAGGAAAAGGCCCTGCACGTTGCGCACGCCGAGGGCGGCGCCCATGACAATGCCGCCCGCCAGCACGAGCAGCCAGCGCCGCCGCCAGGCGGCTTCGGGTTCGATCACGGTGGTCTCCTTCAGGGTTCGTTCAAGCGTCCTTACGCGTTCGCGTGTTGGCGCATTAGAGCCCTGGAAGCCCCACGTCTCAATCGATTCTTTGGCATGCGTCGCATGCGCCGAACGCATGCGAACCGGGCAAACCCGGGCGCAGGTTTACAGCCCCGACGTGCCAGAGGCCTCGCCAGACTCCGCTTCGCTCACGATCCACGCTGCGACGGCGCGCACGTCGTCGCGCGGATGCTCGTCGGCCTGATGGAGCCAGTAGCCGTAGTCGGTGGAGCGCCCGTTCGTGTCCGGGCCAATCGCGGCGAGGCGGCCTTCGGCGAGCAACGGCCTCACGAGCGGCACGCGGCCCAGCGCGATGCCCTGCCCCGCGAGCGCGGCTTGAATGACCTGATCGTATTGGTTGAATCGCACGATGCTGCGAACCGGCGCGTCGGCCAGTCCGATGGAAACCAGGTGGTCGCGCCATTGCAGGAATGGCCGGCGCGCACCGTCGAATTCGAGCAGCACGTGCTGCTCGAGCGTGTCGGCATCGAGCTGCGTCACCGCGAGCGACGGGTGCGCCACGGGCACGATCGCTTCCTCGAAAAGACGTTGCGCGCTCGCCGGCGCCCTCGCCGCCGGCGCGTAACGAATGCCGAGATCGACGCCCTCTGCCTGGAGATCGAGCGGTTTGTCCGTGGCGGCGAAGCGCACGTCGATGCCGGGAAGGCGCTGCTGCAGGCGCCCGAGCCGCGGCAACAGCCAGAGCGACGCCACGCCGATGCTCGCCGTGATGGTGACGGGGCGCCGCTGCTTCGACTGGCTCAGCAGTTCGAAGACGTCCTGGAGTTGCTGCACGGCGCTGTCCGCCGCGCGAAAGAGCCGCTCGCCTTCGGGCGTGAACGAAACCGTTCGATGACCGCGCTTGAGCAACGCGACGCCCAGCATCTGCTCGAGCGCCTGCACCTGGCGGCTCACAGCCGATTGCGTGAGGCAAAGATCCTGTGCCGCGAGCGTGATGCTCATGCGCCGGCCGACCGCAACGAAGCCGCGGACCGGATCAAGGGAAGCCAGCCGAACGAGGGGAAGTGCCATGCGTGAACCTCATGCGAACGATGCGACGAGGTTGGTCGACGACGGCGTATGAGTCAAGCCCCGACGCTCCGTTTAGCGAGGTTGCACTCCCCGGAGCAAGACGAGATGAAGCGCGAATTCGGTATGCCCGGTCATTCCCGATTTCGACCCCTAATTTACATTAAGTTACACTTAATTGCTTTAATCGTACAAATAAAAGCAGAAAACGCAAAAGGGACGTTATTTCTCCGCCGCACAAAAAAGTGCCAGGTAAAAAAGAACACGCATCAATATTTTTGTCTTTTCATATCAATCGCTTATCAAGCCTTTCAAACAGCGCCAAGCAACTTGTACCGAAGAAATAACATTTCGCGAAGCCACCTGATCCGAGACTTCTATTACTAATTTTATTTGATTTATTAACACGGTAATAAATGGAAAGAGGATGACCCTATACTGCGCGCCTTCGGTAATTTCTCGACAGGCGCGGAAAGTGGGTAAGACGACAGAGACAGCACATTCGGTAGAACACGCAGTGGGAAGCGCGACGCTTCCGGTAGTCCCGGCCATTCCGGGTTTCGCCATCGACGGCAACCGGCCGGCCACGCGCCGCCGCTTCCTCGCCGGGCTCTTTGCCGGCGCCGGCAGCCTCGCGCTGGCCGCATGCGGGGGCGGCAGCGGAACGTCGTCGGGCAGCAGTGCTGCGGCCACCAACGCCTCGATGTCCCAGCGTATCGCGGCTGCCACGCCGAGCGAATCGTCGTCGGGCACCACGGTGCCGCCCGCGGCCTCGATCATCGACGGCAACGGTGTGGCCTGGACGCTCTCGAACGGCGCCGTGCTGCGCGCCGGCGCCAACACCGGTTGCCCGGTGTCGGCCACCGTGGTGCTCTATTACAACCGCACGATCTACGCAGCCAATGCTTCGGGCGCGTGGTACATCAACGTCAACAACGTCTGGAAAGCGTCGAACGATCCGCGCGAATCCGCCTCGGGCACCGTCGTGCCGACAAACGCCGCCTCGATCACGGACGGCAACGGCGTGAGCTGGACCTGGAGCGGCGGCGCGGTGCTGCGCGCCGGCGTGAACACGGGCTGCCCGGTACTCGCCTCGTGGATTCTGTACTGGAACCACACCATCTACGCCTGGGACGCCTCGGGCCTCTGGTACGTGAACCGCAACAGCGCGTGGGTCGCCTCCTACGATCCGCGCGAATCCGCCTCGGGCTCGACCGTTCCGCCGCAGCGTGAAATCACGGACGGCAACAGCATGCCCTGGACCCTCGCCAACGGCGCGGTGCTGCGCAACGGCGCGAATACCGGGTGCCCCGTTGCGGCGTCGCTGCTGCTGTACTGGAATCACACCATCTACGCCGCCGACGCGAGCGGCCACTGGTACATCACCCAGAACAACGTCTGGAATGCGACCACGGACCCGCGCAATGCCTCGACCGTCGCGGCTGCCGCCGTGGCTCCCGGGCCGATCTTCTTCGGCATGAACGGCCACGTCGCGTGGACCTCGGGCGTGTATGCATCGATGACCGCCGCGCAGCAGGTGTCCATCCTCAAGGACCTGGGCGTGACCAACTATCGCGCGGACGTCGCGGACGCGGGCATGGCACAAACGGTGGCCAACGCGCTGAACGGTGCGTTCAAAGGCAGCGGCATCTCGATCCTGCCGTGCATCAACCCGATGAACTACAGCCTCACCGCGTCGGAGAGCACGGCATACAGCTACGGCTACCAGCTCGCGCAATCCATTGCGCAGGTGTTGAAGGGGCTTGTCAGCTACATCGAGTGCGGCAACGAACTCGACGCCACGGGCCTCATCAGCAACGGCGCGGGCAACTCGCCGTCCAACTACAACCCGTCGTACTGGCCGGCGTTCCGCGGCATCATTCGCGGCATGATCGACGGCGTGAAGTCTGTGGACCCGAACATCAAGTGCGGCGTGAACGTGGGCGTGCCGCTCGCCTACACCGCGCTGCAGATGCTGTGGAATGGCCAGACGCCCAACGGCACCACCACGCCGACCTCGGGCGCCACGCCCGTGCGCTGGGACATCACGATGTACCACTGGTACGAAACCTCGGGCGACATCGTGCGCGCGGGCTCGCAGGGCCTCACGAACGTGCTGCAGATCCTGCAGACCTCGTTCGGCGTGCCGATCTGGATCACGGAATGGGGCTACTACACGGGCGACACGTCGACCAACCAGGCGGCCTACGTGACCAACACGCTGCAGGAGTACTACTCGCTGCGCACCACGTACAACCTGCAGTGCGTGATGATGTACGAGCTTATCGACATGGGCGGCGGCGACGACTTCGGCGTGCTGCTGTCGGACGGCGTGACGAAGAAGTCGTCGTACGCGGCGTACAAGAACTTCACGGCAGCCAACGCGGTTTGACCTGATTCAATGTGACTTGACGCGCCTGCCTGTTGCCGCTGGAGCGCCAGCACAGGGGGCTGGTAGTCCGGTAGTGCGGTAGCCGCCGCATATTCGTTTCGGTTTTACGCGGTTGATCAGGCGCGGTCCGCGATTCATCGGCGGCCCCATGGGTGACTCGATTCGCGCCCGCGCTCTGCTTCGGGGCGAGGTTGACCCTCGCTCCCCTCGCTCTCATCTCTCCTGCCTCTCCCTCTCCTCCCGCCGGCTACCGCTTTCCGTGCGCCTCGGCCGGGCATGAGCGGCCGGTTTGTTCTCGCCACCGCAAAATGGCGGGAATAACCGCCGCGAATCCTGTGTTCACAGTTGCATGAGCGCCCGTTGAACCGCGCTTCATGCCCGACGCCACGCCACCCGCGCAGGCGTCACACAGGAAAACCTGAAAACGCGACGCGGGAATAAAGCCCGCTTCGCCTGTGTTCTCCCGAGTACCGCAACACAGACTCTGGTCACCCCATCCATTACTTAAGGATACCGAAATGAAAACGCGTTCACTCATCGCCCTTGCCGTTGCCCTCTTCGCGACCGCCGGTGTCGCAACGACCGCGTCCGCGGCGGAAAAGACGCGCGCGGAAGTACGTACGGAACTGGTCCAGGCCGAGCAAAACGGCCTGCGCTTCGTCACCGACGCCTCGTACCCCGACGTCGCGCCGATCTATCAGCAACAGGTCGCGCAGGCGAACAGCCATGGCCATGCGGATGCCGCGAGCAGCATGGGCGGCACGGTATCGGGATCGAGCGCCGCAGGCCTGCCCGACACGTTCATGAAAGCGAAGACGCCGATGTCTTCGTGTGTGGGTCCGGTCAGCTTCTGCCAGCTCTACTTTGGAAGCTGAGCGGACCAATGTGTGCGACAGCGCTGCAACGCGAGCGGCGGCCGGCCGCGCCTTATGCCGGCACGCCGCGCCGCACGCGGCAACGCAAACCGCTGTGCGCCGCGTTGAACCGCATCCCGAACCCGCCTGTTACGACGACGCCAGCGTCGCCGCTCTCGTCTCGCGCCAGCGCGCGAACGTCATGACGCCGGGCTCCACCGCCGCGGCATCCAGCCGTGTCCAGCCGTAAAAAGCGCCTTCCCAGTCGGCAATGGCCGTGGGCGCGACAAAGCGCGGCTCGGCAAGCCCTGGCCGATACGCCTGCGATGGCCAGAACACGGGCATGCGCCGGCGCGCCTCCATGGCTTCGCGCAACGCTTGAGGACCGCCTTCGTCCGTGACGACTTCACACTGGAACTGCCATTCGGCCGCGTCCCAGGCCAGAAAGACGCTCGGCGCGCCCTCAGCGTCGAACATCAGCACGGCGTTCTGATCCGGCCGCCAGTAATACTCGACAACGCCCTCGCGCGCGGCGATCTCGTTCAGCGCGGCCTGCGTGCGCGCATCGCGATAGGCTGCGCCGACGTCGTGCACGCTGATGTACCCGCGCTGCGCGCAGTGCTTGCGCTTCGCCTGCCCGATGGCCGACGTGAGCTTGCGCGACATGCCGGCGTCGGACTTCTTCAGGTAGAAGTCGATCAGACCGTCGTTGAATGCATCCACGGCTCGCGGCTCGTCCGCCGTACCAGTAAGCAGCACCTTGGCGCACGCCATGCCGGAAAGTGCCGACAGCAGCTCGATGCCGTCCATGCCCGGCATCTGGTAATCCACCACGATGGCCGCGATCTCTTCGAAGCGCCCTTCGTTATGCAGCGCGTCCTGGCCGAACGCGTTGCCCCCTTTCTTTTCGAACTCGGAATAGGCGGCTCCCGAGAACCGTTCCTGCGGCACGTCATGCGCACGTGAGGAAAGGAAGTCCAGCGCCGCCGCAGGGTCGGTGAAAAAGCGGTTCAGGTGCCGGTCGGCGAAGATGCCCTGCAACGCATGCAGGAAGTCGGTGCTGTCGTCCACGAAGACGACAGACGTGGGATAGAACAACGGTTGTCTGGTGAAGAAATTCATGCATGCCCCGGTTGACGTGAATGCCCGTGCGGCGTGCCTGTGAGCGCATGCAGAACCGCACGCATTGCCCCCGCCGGACGGACGTCACGGGACGCGCAGGCCGGCGATCGTTGTTTTAGTACGCCGTTGCCGCCCAATGACGGATAAACCGCCACGATTATCCGGCGGCATCCTCGCCCGGCGCAACTCCCCGTTTGGCCGAGGTGTGGGCCATGCCGCGTTCGACGCTGCTCCCGCTCCGTTCGCGCCGCCCTCAAAAATTTTGACGGAGCTTTCGGAAGCCAGAATGGGGCGTTCCTCCCTATGGAAGGAACGCGCGGCTGCCGCCTGCAGCCTTTCGTTTCAGGAGTTTCCCCATGCTGGTTCGAGACACGATTCCCCCGGCCCTCACGCGCGGTATCGCGATGCTTTCGCCGGAAATGATGGAGTCCGGTCCCTGCAAGACCTTCCATCACGTTATCGACATCTACCTCAAGGACTCGAATGCCTTCCAGAACACCTACTTCGCACGCTATTTCGAGTGGCAAGGCGTGTGCCGCGAGCGCTGGTTCCACGAGTGCGTGCACAACAACCTGCTCGCCGCGGGCGGCGCATTTGTCACCAAGCGCGCGCACCAGGAATACGTCGAAGAGACGTTCCCGTTCCAGCGGGTGGACTGCTACCTCAACACGTTCCAGGTGCGGCAGTGCTCGGCGTATCTGCTGTTTCGCTTCTGCGTGGACGGACGCCCCGTCTCGCTCGGCTATCAGCAGATTCTTTTCTCGGACACGAACAAGCGGATCCGGCGGTTCCCCGCGGGCATCATCGAACGCGTCAAGGAATATGAGCTGATCCTGCCGCCGCTCGCGAACTGAGCGGACCACCCGCCATCGCCTGCCCAAGCCCGCTACGGGCTTCAAGGCATCACGGCATCACGGCGTGACGGCACAAGGGCATGAGGACGCGAGGCTGTGAAGGCAGGCGGGCATGAAGTCCTGAAGCCGGCCTAGCCGGCATACCCCTGCCCCGTGCCCCAGCGCCGAGACCGTCCCGGCGGATCGTGCAGCGCGCGGTCCGCCGAGGACCCGGGCTCGGGCAGCCGCAGCGTGAACGTGGTGTGCTCGCCGGGCACCGATTCGCACTCGATGTCGCCGCCGAACACCTCGCAGACGCGCCGGCAGAACGCGAGCCCCATGCCAGCCCCGTTGCCGTGACCCTTGGTGGAGAAGAACGGGTCGAAGATATGCGGCAGCACCTCGGGGGCGATGCCCGGCCCCGTGTCGCTGAAGCGCAGCACGCAATAGCCGCCCTCGAGCACGGCGCTGATCTCGATCTTGCCCTTGCCCGCATGCTGGATCGCATGCAAGGCATTCTTGAGCAGATTGAAGATCACGAAAATGATCAGCGAATCCGAACCGGAAAAACGCAGCGACGGATCGATGGGCGCCACCAGGACGCGCTCGCGGTCCGAGGCCGCAAACGGAAAGCGGTCGAGCGCGGCCTGGATGCACTCGTGAATGGCATGCGGCACGAAGCTGCGGCGGTCCAGCCGGTCGAGCGTGAACGAGGCAAGCGACATCTCCACGACCGTGCTCGTGCTGTCCACCTGACGCTGGATCGCCGAGGCGAGCGTGGGCAGCCGCTCCGACTGCCCCGGGTACAGCCCGTTCACGAGCAACTGGTGCTGCACCGCGAGCTGGTAGCCGCGCAGCAGTTCGGGCAAGGCGGTGCCGAGTTCCTCGGCGTGCATGCCGATGGCGGCAAGCGGCGTCGCCACCTCGTGAGCGACGGTGGCCGCAATCAGATACGGCCGCATCAACCCGTGCCGCACGATGGTGACGGCCAGAATGCCGAGGCTTACCGCGATGAACAACACCCCTGGCGGATAGAACGGCCAGCCGTAGTTGACGGCGTAATCGACGGCGGCAATCGAATAGAAACCCAGACTCACGAGGCTCAGGTCGAGCAGCCGCTGCCGCGCGCGCGCCCGCGACTGGCTGCGCGCCGAAATCAGCAGCCATGCACTGCGCATGGCAAGCAGCACCGTCTGCACGACGTGCACGGGATGCAGGCGCCCCGCGCGCGGGTAATCGCCGAAGAAAAACGTGCCGTAGCCCGAGATCACCTCGTCGGTGACCAGCAGCAGGATGGCGAGCACCACCGAAACGCCGTACGACGCGACGAGAAGCGGCTGCTCCCCACGCCGCGCCGCTACTTCCGTCACGAAGTGGTAGTACGTGGTGGGCAGGAACAGGATGAAGAAGTAACCACACTTGACGAGTACGCCGGCCACTTCGGGGTTCGACGTCTGGAACAGGAACGCCCACGTGCCCTGCCAGGCGAACGTGGTCAGGCACATCAATGCAAATGGCACCGAGAGGCGCGTCACGCCTTCAGTGAGCAGCACATAAAGCCCAAACCCCAGAAATAGAGCGGATACGAACGCAGGCAGGATGGAATACATGTGTACCGTCGCGTTTTGCTTCTCGTAGGTGACGCAGTTTTGATGCCGGTGCGCCCGCGTGCTGGCGGCAATGATCTGGCCCAGGACATCCGCCCGCAGCATGCTGGAAACATGAACGACCGGTTCTGGCGCAGGCCATTGTAAGTGAGCCGCGCGCCCGCCGTCGCGCCTTTTTGTGGTGTTCGGCGGCCTTTTGTGCAGAGGCGGCATGCGGCTTGCTCGCCTTGTCCCTATCATGAATCCGTCATTTCCCCCGCGACGCGAGAACGCCCGCGTGCGGCCGCCCGAGGTGCCCGGCCTGCGCACGCTGACCTCGATGGTGGCGGGCGTCATCGCGATCTGCGCGCTCTACTTCGGTCGCGCCGTGCTCATGCCCATCACGCTGGCCGTGCTGCTGAGCTTCCTGCTGGCGCCCTTCGCCACGGCGCTCAAGCGGGTGGGCTTTCGCCACGTTCCGTCGGTGATCGCCGCGGTGCTCGTGGCGCTCTCGGTGATCGCCGCGACGGGCGTACTGATCGGCGCCCAGGTGGCGCAGCTTGCCGGCGACCTGCCCCGCTATCAGGCGGCGTTCGAACACAAGGCGCAAGTGCTGCACGAAGAGACGATTGGCCGCGCGGACGCGTTGCTGCGCCGCGCCTCCGGGGCGCTCAATCACGTCGCGCCGCCGCGCGGCGACGAAGCGAACCGCGAGCGCTCGGCGAGTCCTTCAGACCGCCCGCCGATGCCCGTGGAAGTCCACGAACCCACGCCTTCGCCGCTCCAGCTGATGCAGCGCTTCGCCTCGCCGGTGGTGAGTCCGCTGGAGACGGCCGGCATCGTCGCCGTGGTGGCGATCTTCATTCTGTTGCAGCGGGAAGACCTGCGCGACCGGCTGATCCGCCTGTTCGGCGCACGCGACCTGCATCGCACGACCACCGCCATGGACGAAGCCGCTCGCCGTCTGAGCCGCTATTTCCTCGCGCAGGTGGCGATCAACACGGGCGTGGGCGCGCTGGCGTGCATCGGCCTCGCGATCATCGGCGTGCCGGGCGCGCTGCTGTTCGGCGTGGTAACGGCGCTTGCGCGCTTCCTGCCTTACGTGGGCGCATGGATCGCGGGATTGCTCGCGGTGCTGCTGGCCGCGGCCATCGGGCCCGGATGGTGGATGGCCGCGTGGACGGCGATTCTCTTCGTGACGGTGGAACTCGCCGCCGGGCAGTTCGTCGAGCCGCTGCTCTACGGCAACAGCACGGGACTCTCGCCGTTTGCCGTGATCGTTTCCGCGCTGTTCTGGAGCTGGATCTGGGGGCCTGTGGGGCTCGTTCTGTCCACACCGCTCACGCTTTGCCTCGTCACGCTGGGGCGACACGTGGAGCGTGTGGAATTTCTCGACGTGCTGTTCGGCGACCACCCCGTGCTCACGCCCGGCGAAAACCTCTATCACCGTTTGCTGGCCGGCGACGCCGCCGACGCCCTCGCCCAGGCCGATACGGTGCTCGCGGGCCGGCCGCTGGAAGCGTGGTACGACGAGGTGCTGCTGGATTGCCTGCGGCTGGCTTACGACGACGTCGAGCGCGGCGTCGTGCCGCCTGAGCAGATCACGCGCGTGCGCCGCACGGCGTTCGCGGTGATGGACGGGCTGGGGTCGAATGCGGCCGGCACCGGGGACGCAGTCAGCGATGCGGCCGGGATGGCGGCCTCTGCGTCGGCTTCGGCCTCCTTGTCCGAACACGGTGAGCGCCGAAAAGGCCGGCAGGCGCGGCCGGGCAGTGCTGCGCGCGGCGCGCCGATGAATGACCGCACGTGCAGGCCGGTGCTCTGCGTTCGCGGCCGCGGCGAGTACGACGGCATCGTGGCCGCCGCCACGGCCCAGCTCTTGAACCGGCGCGGCGTCGAAGCCACCGTGACGGGCTCGGACCGCTTCTCCCGCACGCGCATGGACGACGCCCGGCCGCCTCGCGACACCGTGATCTGTATCGCGACGCTGCACGCGCGCGAAGCCCCGCCCTGGCTGCGCAATCTCATACGGCGATTGCAGCCGCGCGCGACGAATCTGGTACTCGGCATCGCATTGCCGAACGACACCGAAGGCGTACCCGATGTGTCCGATCTCGCGCCATCGGCCCGCGAGAACGATGCCTCCGCTCACGACGAGCTGCCACGCCCCGCCGCTTCGTTCGCCGCGCTGACCGAGGCGTGCGTGGACGCCGCGCGCGGCGCGTCCGGCGGTCTTCAGCCCGAATATCGCGCCCGAAACGACCACACCGAATTGACGACGAAGCCGGACAGCAGCACCACGCCGGTCGCCACGCACTGCGCGAGCAGGTAATAGACGTGCAGGCGCTCGACGAGTGCGTGCATCACCCACGCATTGACCGCCATGCCGGCCGCCGCAACCACGAAAAAACGCGGCGCCGCGTGTGCGTGCTTCGCGCTGCTTTGAAACGTGATGCGGTAATTGAGGAGGTAGTTGACCACCGCTCCCGCCGCCGCACCGGCTGTGGAAGCGATGACGGCACTCGCGGCATGCGTCGCGGTGAGCGCCACGAGCAGCGCGTACTGCACGGCGGTCCCCATGAGGCCCATCAGCGCGTAGCGCGCAAAGCGCAGTACGCGGGCTTTGAAGCGGCGCTTCCCGCCATCGTCGATGGGATGGCGGGCGGACTCGTCGCGCACGGCCCTTTCCTGTGTGCTCATTGGGTGGGTCCGTTGCCGGTGTTGCCCACCTTGCCTGCATTGCCCACATTGCCTGCGCTCCCCGACATCGTCGCGCTGCGCGTGTTCCAGGCGTAGACAGCAATGCAAGGCGGCGGCTTCACGCCATGCAGCGGCACCACGTTGCAGGTAGATTCCACGCGACGCACGGGCGCCGGCACCTGGTCCATCAGCAACGGCATGAAGCGCGCGTCCGGCGACGCCGAAACGAGTACGACCGGCTTGCCCGCGCGAATATCGTTGACCACCTCTTGCACGTCGCGCCGCGCGATGCCGAGCTTCTCGATCATCTCTTCGTTCTCGATGCCCGTCACCGCGGGGTCGTGCCACTTGACCAGTTGGCGCAGCGGCGGCCCGTAATAGGCAAGCAGCACCGCCGACGTATAAGGCGCGAGCACAACTTCGTCGGCCTGCATCAGCTCGGTGCGCGTGTCGCCGAACACGGTGCGCAGCGGTGCCTTCGCGCCGTCGGCGAGCGCGATCTGCCAGTAGAGGCCCACACCGAATGCGATGAGCGTGGCCACACGTGCCGCGAGGCGCAGCTTAGACGGCACCACGACGGCCCAGGCCAGCGCCACCGAGAGCGGCAGCGTGATCCAGCACAGAATGCGCGGCAACAGAATGGGCTGCTTGATGCTCGCGACAGTCGCAAGCACGACGAACAGCATGGGGATGGCGACCAGCACCGCCATCGCGCGCCGCGGCATGCGCGTGGTCCTTAGCGTCACGGCAAGGACCGCAAGCAACAGCGCAGCCACTTCGATGCCGGGAAAACGCATTCTCGCGATAGGGCCTGCCACGAGCCCGCTCGCCACCACGAGCAGATCTCGAAACGACAGCGGTGGAATCCACGAGAGCCCGGTGCCGTGTCGTCCGATGGAAAGCATCGCCATGAGAAGCGGCAGCCACAGCATGCCGACGACGACGTTCGCCGCCAGCCAGCGAACGATCGCGCTCACGCGGGCGTGTTGCGTGGCGCGCGCTTCCCTATCCGTCGCAGCGGCCCGTGGCAGCGCGCCGAACGCAAGTGACACGAGTACCACCACGTTGCACGCGGCCACCACGAGCGTGAACGTCGCGTGACTGTAGAGCGAGATCACGGCGCCTGCCGCGTAGAGCAGCAAGTCGCCGTTACGCTGTTGTCGCAGATATCGCGCAATGCCCAGCAACATCATGCCCGCGGGAATCAGCGTGAACATATACACGCGCGCTTCCTGAGAGAAATACACGGCCATGGGCGAGACGGCGAACAGCGCGGCCGCGGCGAGCGCAATCGACGTGCGCCCGAACAGCTCGCGCGCCACCGCATAGACGAGCGGCAAGGCCACGAGCGATGCCACCACCGAAAGCGAACGCAACGCCGCTTCGCTGTGCCCGAACAACGTCATCCACGGTTCGAGCATGAAGTAGTAGAGCGGCGGCGTGGGTTCGAGCGTGAGCCCCGTGGTGACGAGAAATTTCGCGCCGAACAGGTCGTAGTAGTAGCGCGAAAAAAGTTCGTCGTTCCACAACGGCAGATAGTCGAGGTGGTACACGCGAAGCATCACCGCGAGCCCGAAGATGGCGAGCGCGATGGGTACGAAAAGCGTATCGGCGGCGGAGCGCTGTACGCGCGACGTGCGCGCGGTGTCCTGCGCGGTGGTCTCATAGGCTGCAGGGTCGGGTGCCGTGCCCGGGTTCGTCGTGTTCATCGATGGGGTCCCTGTGCGCGCGAGGCGCGATCCATGGTCTGCCGACGACTGGCGAGAAGATTGCCGCAAGCATGTGCAGAGGTCACCGTAAAGGCGCGCCACCCGGGCGTATGTGTGCTTTCGCACCGAAGGCCCGGCGCACGAGGCGCACGGTTATACGCAATTCGCGGTGCCCGCCATGCGCGCCGATCATCCGAACCTGCAGCCCGAACTTCCAGGTAGAACCATGCTCCTCTCGTTGGTGGTGCCCTTTTACAACGAAGAAGATACCGTCGACCATCTGTTCGCGCGCGTCGTGCCCGTGCTCGCCTCGCTCGAAGGACTCGACTACGAGATTGTCTGCGTGGACGACGGCAGCCGCGACGCCACGCTCGCCAAACTGCAGACCGTGCGGCGCCGCTACGGCAAAGTCAAGCTGGTCGAGCTGTCGCGCAATTTCGGCAAGGAGTCCGCACTGACGGCAGGCCTCGACGAGTCGAACGGCGACGTCATCGTTCCCTTCGATGCCGATCTGCAAGACCCGCCCGAAGTGATTCCACGGCTCGTCGAAAAATGGCGGCAAGGCTATGACGTGGTGCTCGCGCAACGCGTGGATCGCAATACGGACACCTTCGCGAAGCGCAAGACGGCGGCGATGTTCTATCGCGTGCACAACGCACTCGCGCCGCAGCACATACCGGAAAACGTGGGCGACTTCCGGCTCTTCACGCGTGAAGTGCTGGAAGCGCTCAAGCTCCTGCCCGAGCGGCAGCGCTTCATGAAGGGGCTCTTCGCGTGGGTCGGATTTCGCTCCACGGTGGTCGAGTACGTGCGCGATGCGCGCGTGGCGGGCCGCACCAAGTTTTCGGGATGGAAGCTGTGGAATTTCGCGCTGGAAGGCTTCACGAGTTTCAGCACGCTGCCGCTGCGCGTGTGGACCTACGTGGGCTCCACGGTGGCGGCATTCGCGGTGCTGTACGGCGCGTTCATCGTCGTGCGCACGCTGTTCAAGGGCAACGCGGTGCCGGGCTATGCGTCGCTTGCGAGCATCATCCTGTTTCTCGGCGGCATTCAGCTCATCGGCATCGGCGTAATCGGCGAGTATCTGGGCCGCGTGTACTTCGAGACCAAGCACCGCCCCATCTATCTCGTGCGCAGGCGCTACGATCCGATCGAAGTGCTCGCCCAGCAGAGCTACGCGACGACGCCCGAAACAGCCGGCGCGTCCGCACGCTGGGCCGGCAAGCCGCGGCCCGCGACCACCTGAGCGGCAGGGAACGGCAAATCAGCAGGTGAGCCGGATGGCGGTCTGTTTTACGCTTCGTTCCCGCTTCATTTCCGCTTCATTTCCGTTCCATTCCCGCTTCACGCGCCGCACAAACCAACGGGCGGCTCGCGCGACGGCGGATCGACCTCCGGCAAACGGTCCGGGTCGGGCGGAAGATCCGCGTCGTCATCGTCGCCGGGCGGCGGCATACGATCCGGATCGATTTCAGGCAACGGGTCGGGCGGCGGCTTGCGGCCGGGACCGGAGGGCGGCGGTACGCGCGTATGCGCCGCGATGGCGTGCGCGCCTCGCCACTGCACCCACGAAGCGAAACGGAAAAGCGAGCCGGGACGCCGGTTCGCGTGGAAAGGGGATATGGGTTGTGCTGGCTCCATGCCCAAAGACGAGCAACGCCCGTACCCGCACGCGCCCGGCGGCATGGGCGAATGCGGTTAGACTGTTCGTCATGAACAAGTGCCGTTACTGCGGAAAGATCCGTGACGAATGGGACTGCCACGGATACGAGTGCCGGAGGGCCATTGCAAAGGCGCTGCGGCGGCAGCGCTCGGGCCTGCCTATGGTGCCCGACGTGATCCGTAACGAGATTCCTGCGGGCGCCAGCACCGGCGAGGTGATCGTCCAGCTCTCGCGTCAGCGGCTGCGCGCAAGGCGCGGCAACGAAGAACGACGCGAGCGCAAAGCCATCGAAGACGGCGACGACGAGTGAGCGGCACGCGCCCCACTCCGGCCATTCAAGCCTGGCCGCCGCGCAGGGTTTGCAGCAGATCGGCGAACGGCATGGGCCGTCCAATCGCGTAGCCCTGCGCGTAGTCGATACCGATCTCGTTGAGCACGCCCAGAATGGCCGGCGACTCGACGAACTCCGCGATGGTCCGCGCACCGAGCTTGCCGCTGATCTCGTGAATCGACTCCACGATCGCGCGGTCCACATTGCTGTTCACGATGTCGCGTACGAAGTGGCCGTCGATCTTGATGTAGTCCACCGGGAACTGCTTCAGGTATCCGAACGAACTTACGCCCGCGCCGAAGTCGTCCAGCATGACCGAGCAACCCCGCGAGCGCAGGAACTCGATCAACTCCATCGCCTGCTTGAGATTGGTGACGAAGGCGGTCTCCGTCACTTCGAAGCAGAGCCGCTCGGGCGGCAGCGCCGACCCATCCAGCAGATCCTGCATGAACGAAACCATGGACGGGTCGCTCAGCGAATTCGCCGACAGATTGATGGAGAGCATCACGTTAGGCAGATCCGCCACCGTGGGCCCGATGTCGCGAATCACCGCACCGATTACCCACTGGTCGATGTCGACCATCAGGTTGTTGCGTTCGGCGGCCGGAATGAAGGCGCCCGGCATCACCAGTTGCCCCGCCTCGTCCACCATGCGCACCAGCACTTCGACGTGGGGCCGCGCATCGCCCGATGCCGGCAGGGCGCGAATCTCCTGCCCATAGAGCCGAAAGCGGTTCGCCTTCACCGCCGACTTGATGCTCGACGCGATGCGCAGCGCCGAATGCTGGCGCGCTGCGTCGCCCACGCCGGGCGTGTAGGTGAAGATGAGGTTGCGCCCCGCAGCCTTCGCAGACGAACGCGCGATGCCCGCCTCGCTCATCAGGTCGCTGACCGAACGTGTGCGGTCCGCGAATTCGGTCAGCCCGAAGCTCGCGCCCAGATCGTAGACGTGGTCGCCCCAGGCGAATTCCAGCGCGCGAATTTCCTGCAGCAGCCGTGCGCAGATCTTTTGCGCCTGATGCAGGCGGCAGTCGTAGAGCAAGACGCCGAACTCGTCGGCTCCGAGGCGCGCGAGCTGATCGGTATCGCGCAGTTCGTGGACGAGCAGCCGCGACACCTGGCGCAACAGCGTATCGCCCGCAAGGCTGCCGTCGGCTTCGTTGATCATGCCGAAGCCGTGCAGATCGATCATGCAGAGCGTGTGCACACGACCATGGTCCACATGCTGATGCAGCGCCTGGTCGAGCCGTGCCTCGAACGCGGCGCGATTCGGCAGGCCGGTGAGCCGATCGTGCATCTCGGCTCGTACGAGTTCGCGATGAAAGCGCCGATGCTTCGTGCGGTCCGAGTACACGACGAGTGCTTCGCCGTGACGCCCCGTTGTGTCGGGCATCGCGAACACGGACACGTCGACGTCGTAGCTCTTGCCGTGACGGCTCACCAGCATGCTGTTGAATTCGCGCCGCTCCGCGGCCGCGCCGCGCGAACTCCACTGGCGCGGGTCGAAATTGCAGGGGCGCCCGTGCCGGTCGACGATGCGCAGCACTTCCTTGAGCGGCTTGCCGATGGCGCGCTCCGAAGACCAGTCCGTGGTGCGCTCCGCGGCGGTGTTCATGAAGGTCACGCACTGATGGGCGTCGGTGCGGATCACGGCCTGCTCGTCGCTATCCAGCGTGAACCGCACCGTTTCCTCGCGGCGCCGCAAATCGGTGAGATCGTGCGTGATGACGAGATAGCCGGCAGCGCGACGCATGCTGTGCGAAAGCCGCGTCACGACCATGCGCGCCCAGAACTGCGTGCCGTCCTTGCGGCGCAGCCATAGCTCGCCGCTGAAGCGGCCTTCGGCCGTGGCGCTCGAGAGGCTGCGCTCGGCCTCGCTTACCCGCCCCTCTTCGGCGCAAAACAGCTGGCCGAAATGGCGTCCCATGACTTCGCTCGCGCGATACCCCATCTGGCTCTCGGCGCCGCTGTTCCAGGTGGCGATGCGGCCGCGGGCGTCGAGTTCGTAAATCGAATATTCCTCGACCGAGCGCATGGCTTCCCGGACCGACCTGCGTGCCACGGCGCGCCAGGCCGCGTGATCCGGCGTTTTCCGACGTCCGCTGTACAGCCTGAATCCACTGAATGACATTGCTTTGTTCATCTCTTGTCTAGGCGCCGAGTAACGACTGGAAAGCCGCAAACCGAAAAAGAGCGATGCGCACAATCCATTCAGAACGCGGACGCCGCCCGGGGTGCATGCGCGCGGTGCACTCTGGCGATGCACTCGCATAGCCGGCCGATCCAGCCTGGACTGACAGCCAGTGTCCGTTTATCGGCAGTTCTTTAGATTACTTGAGGCGACTCCCTCGCCTGGCCGCCCTCGCCATGAAGCAACGGAGACGAGGAATCCGGCTGCGGGGTCCGGCTCGGTGGGCCCGACGAGGCTGCGCCCGGATGGGGCACCGCTGGCGCCGCTACCGCAACAGGGGGCTGCGCGACCAAACCGGAAACGGCAAGCCGGATGCATATATGCAAACTGGATATGCCATTTTTTGCGAGTGCCGCAATAAAAAATTTTGCGAGCGCCTAATTCACCGCAAGTATTCCCTTTTCGGGACCCGCAAGTCGGCGATGATAAATCAGTTCGCGCTGCGCGAACTTTCCGGGAGATCAGAATCGGCCGGGCTGAGCCGGCCTCCACACCTTTTTGGCGCGTGGAGCACAGACGCGCGCTTATCCGCCCTTCTTGAGGACGGCCCTTTCGCGACGCCTCACGCTTGACCCAAATCAACGTCGCAGCAACACCCGGCGGCACGATGGAACGCACTCGCGTTCGCATCCGTTGCCCGGGGAAATGTCCATGTCCGTTGTTCGAAGTCCCTTGTTCAAGGCCGCGCTGCTGGTTGCCGCGCTCCTTGCCGTTTCGTCTGCCAGCATCGCCCAGGGGCCGGGCAAGCCGCCCGTCGTCGAACCGCGCGAACTGGTTTCGCCCCAGGAGCGGCTCGATTACTGCAATGAAATGCACAACGCCTCGACGCTCGACGAGCGCCTCGCCATCGCGCGTCGCATGCGCGACACGCTGGTGGCCCGCGCGAAGGAAAAAGGCGTGGCGTTACCCTCGCCGACGCGCCGCGGCATGCGCGGCGCGCAAGGTGGCGCGCGGAGCGGCGCGGACAGCGGCATGCACGGCGGCAAATCTGGCGTGGGTCCGAACGGCGAGGCGACGATGCGCAGCTACGGTATGGACTGCGGCAAGGTGGGGCTGATGGTGGACAGCGGCGAGCCTGGGGCCGTGGCGGCTCAGGCGCCTGGCCTCGACGTGCACTACGCGAATGGCATTGCCTACGTCTCGGGCGGCGTAGGTCAGGACGAGGTCGACGCCATGCGCGCCGTGCGCGCGGACTACAGCATGCGGGCCACGTTCGCGACGTCCGCCGGAACGTATCTCTCCGACGTTGCCGTGCGCGTGGAAAACGCGGACGGCTCGACGCTCTTCACCACGCGCTCGGACGGTCCGTTCCTGTACGCGAAGCTGCCTGCGGGCCACTATCGGCTGATCGCCACGTCGGACCGGGTCGAACGCGCCCGCACCATCGACATACCTCGCCACGGCAGCGTGACCGTCACGCTGACGTGGCCTGCTCCCACATTGAAGCAGCCCGCGAAACAGTCAGGCTGAGGCAGATCGCGCCGAGGCACTGGCGACCCAGGCCGCAATGCCGGGCCACGCTTCGCGCAGCGTGCGCGACCCCATGAAAAGCCCGATGTGCCCGCCGGGCACGAGCTTCTTCACGATGTCCGCGGGCGGCGTGCCGAGGTATTTGTCCGCATCGAAGACCTGCTCGCGCGTGGTGATGTCGTCGGATTCGCCCGCCAGCAGATAGACCGGGCACGTCACCGTGCGCAGGTCGAGGCGCTTGCCGAGTGCCACGAACTCGCCCTTCGCGAACCGGTTCTCCTTGAAAATCTGGCCGATGGCCTGGAGATACCAGCGCCCCGGCAGATCGACGGGATTCTCGTACCAGCTTTCGAACGCCTCTTCCTTCTTCAGATACGCCGGGTCGTCGATGTGCTCGTAGAGGTCGACGTGGTCG
Source organism: Paraburkholderia sp. SUR17 (assembly GCF_029536165.1). Lineage (NCBI taxonomy): Bacteria > Pseudomonadati > Pseudomonadota > Betaproteobacteria > Burkholderiales > Burkholderiaceae > Paraburkholderia > Paraburkholderia sp. SUR17. The sequence continues at coordinate 916,123 of NZ_CP120509.1, read as the reverse complement.
GTGATGTAGTGCTGGTCCGGATGCATGTTCTTCCAGCCCCGCAGCATGAACCGCCCGCGCATCAGGCCGTCGCCCAGGCGCACCAGGTCTTCGTAGAACGACAGGGGCAAGGTGTGGGCCATCCGCTTGATGGGACCGTCGCCCGCGTCGGTATCGATGGGCGAGCCGGCCAGCACGAGGCTCGCCACCTTGTGGGGAAAGCGCGCCGCGAACATCGCCGCCATCCAGCCGCCCTGGCACAGGCCGATCAGGTTCACGCGGCCGCCCAACTCGTCCACGCACACGTTCAGTTCGGCGAGATACTGGTCGATCTCGAGATCCTTCATGTCGAGCGTTGCCGTTTTCCAGTCGGTTAGATAAAGCCGTTTGAGGCCATGCTTGCGCAGCGTTTCCATGAGACTCTGACCGGGCTGGAAGTCCGCGATCATCGCGCTGTGGCCCGCGTAGGGCGCGTCCACGATGGTCGGTAGAACCGTGTCGGACGACGCAGCGTGAGATGCCGCGGCGCTGTGGTTCGCGTGCGGCGTCGAGGAGTAGTCGCGCAGCACCATGGTGCGCAGATCGAGCAGCGGGCGGCTCGGTGTCGCGAGGGCCGGATGCAAACCGAAGTGGATCTTCTCCTCTTCGGCGAGAAAGGCCAGATTCTTCGCGGACAGTTGGATGCCGGTTTGAACCATGGCGGCCGCGGCGGCGATCGGCCAGAAGAACGGCAGCGCCGGCGCGCGGTCCTTGCGGTGTGAGCGGGAAGCGGATCCAGACGCGGGAGTAGGCGTGTTCATGGGATTCCTGTCGACGTCAGAAGGTGATCGGGAGCGTGGAGTCGGGTGGAGTCGGGCTCGAAGCACGAGACACGAGGAAGTCTGTATGACGTGCTCCCGAAATAATTGATCGCCGTCAGACGTTGCAGAAGAATGACGACGCGGCGGGCCGGCCTTATCCGGTGAACTTTTCATGACAAGGAGACAGCAATGGACCTGAAACTGCGCGGCAAGGTGGCGGTGCTGACGGGCGCAAGCGTGGGCATCGGACTCGCGGTGGCGGAAGGCCTGGCGGCCGAAGGGGTGAACCTCGTACTCGCCGCGCGGCAGGAGGCGCGCCTTGCGTCCACTGCACGCGAGATCGCCGCGAAACACGGCGTCAAGGCCGTGCCGGTGGCCTGCGACGTCGCCACATCCGCGGGCGTGGAGGCGCTCATGCGCGGCGCACTCGAAAGCTTCGGCGGCGCGGACATCCTCTTCAACAACGCGGGCACGGGCAGCAACGAGACCATCATGGCCGCGCCCGACGAGAAATGGCAGGCGTATTGGGACTTGCACGTGATGGCCGCGGTCAGGCTCGCACGCGGGCTCGCGCCGGGCATGAAAGCGCGCGGCGGTGGCGTGATCCTGCACAACGCGTCGATCTGTGCGGTGCAGCCGCTCGGCTACGAGCCCATCTATAACGTCACGAAGGCCGCCCTCATGATGTTCTCGAAGAACCTCGCGAACGAACTCGTCGGCGACAACATCCGCGTGAATACCATCAATCCCGGGCTCGTGCTGACGCCGGACTGGATCAAGACGGCGAAACAGCTGAGCGCTCAGGACGGTGGAGACTGGGAAGCCTATCTACAGCGCGTGGCCGACGAGCACGCGCCGATCAGGCGCTTCGCGACGCCGGAGGAACTCGCGGACTTTATCGTGTTCCTCTGCTCGCCGCGGGCCAGTTACAGCGTAGGCGCGACCTACTTCGTGGATGGCGGGATGCTGCGGACGGTCTGAAACGCCGTACCGTGAATCGACCGTGCGCGGCGCACCTGTAGCGGTGCGCCGCCGTGAAGCGTCATGCCTTATCGCGATTCACCAGCTGCTCGAGACGATAGCCGTAGCCGTAGATGGGCGAGAGCCGGTAGCCGTTTTCCGGCCTGAGCCCGAGCTTGGTACGCACCACGGAAATGTGCGTGTCCATGGTGCGCGACGGCGCGCCAGCCGAGGACGGCCACACCGCTTCGAAGATCTGCTCGCGCGACAGCGACGCGTCGATGCACTGAAAGAGCAGCAGGGCAAGGCTGAATTCTTTCTGGGTCAGCGTGACGGCTCGCCCTTTCACGAACACTGCGCGTGTGCCGAAATCGAATTCGAAGTCGCCGAACACAGCCTTGCCCGTACTCTGGTCAATTCTGTGATCGATCTTCCGGTCGATGGCCTGGCCGTTCCTGTAGCCATTCGCATGGCCGTTCATGCCCGCGTATCCGTGCGCGCCGTGTGTAGCAAGCGCGACCGAGCGCTCGGCAAGCGCCCGGGCCAGCATGGCATCGACCTCACCGAGCAGTGCCGATGCGGACAGCGGCCCGATCACGCAACGGTCCACGGGGACATCGCCGATTACGCCAGGCGGTGCTGCGCCCCCGGCCTGCACAATGCACAGCACCGGCGTTCTGGCCGGGCTGCGTTGCCGCGCCCAGCCCAGCGGCATGTCGCCGCGCATGCGGGACATGTCCCAGTCGATTACCACGAGATCCAGTGCTTGCTGTTCGAGCGCGTGCGCGAGCGACACGCCGTCGAAAAATGCCCGGCAGGTATGGCCGCCGCGCAACAGCGCCTGAGCGGCAAAGTCGGCGCGCGTCACGTCCGCGGCCAGAATCGCTATCCTCATGCTCCCCCCGCAATGCTGCAACATGGCGGCTTTGTTCCCGGTGCACCCGGCACTCCGTCACTGTGAACGCGACAACCATGCGAGCCGGTGCGGCCCTGTCGCGTTGGCGAAACATCCGGGCGCTGCCGCGGCGGCGCGACTGAAGACGGCAAACGGCGCGCAACGATGACGCACATGCCGCGTGCAAACCAAACGGACGCTATCGCGTCTGATCCGTTTGCATTGGGTTTTGCCCTTCTTTTTGCCGTTCTTTCAGCCGGCCGCGCCGAGCAGGCGCACGAGCGCAAGGCACTGACGTTCGGGAATAAAGTCGATAATCGAAACGGCCAATCGGTTTCGCGACCGAAAAAATTTCGGCGAGATTTAACACTTACGATGACGGCCAGTTTCTCCTGCGAATCGATTCTATTGGAACGTCACGAGGGCGAATGTCAAAGATCGTCAGATTAGGAATGACGCGCCCATGTCGGCTGCGCGGCAAGGCCGCCGCGCGTGCATAGCGACGTGCATGGCGAAAAGAGAAAAAACAGCGGCTATTAGCGGGACGAGATAACGGCGGACGCCGGCGTATCGGTACTCTGTGCCACCACACTGCTGTCGGACGGGCCTTGCATGTGGATCTGCCGGTTAATGACGCTGTCGCGCAGAATAGCGCTGAGGCTCACGAGTAATGCGACCACCACGACACCGAGCGCGCAATACCCGGCGATTTTTAGCGTTTTCATCGTCACGCTCCGTCAAAAGCGAGTGACTGATATAGCGGACAGTTGCCGTCCACCAGAATGTGGGAACGTCGCCATATATACCACGGCCGTACGAAGCGAATATGGCAAAAAGATGGGTAGCGCACTGCGCCGTCATGCCGCATGGCCATACCGGATTCACGGCGCGCATCTTGCATACACGGCACGGGTGTAGTGGAACCCGGTCTACTTCTTTTACCCGGCGCCGGACCGATAGTGCGATTCAATTTGCATCGGGCCATCCGGTGTTCTCTAATCAGACCTGCGCGTCTTTCTTCCCTCGTCCTGTCGCCCCCGGAGAGCAACATGGCTCAGCCCAACAAAGCGGAAGTCGTCCACGCCATTGCAGCTGAAACCAATACGCCCGAAGAAACGGTGGCAAGAATGTACGAAGAAACATGGGACGACTACCGGGCCGACGCCCGCATCCTCGACTATGTGCCGCTGTTCGTCGCGAAAAAGGTTCGCGAAACGCTACGGCATAGCCACACGCGCGGCGCGAAGTAAGCCCGCCGCTTCTCCTTTTCCCTGCTTTTGAAGTCGACGCTGCGCCAGCGGCGTCGCATGCTCGGGCACACCCCTGGTCAGCGGCACTCACTGACAACGTGCAGGTTTTTGCACGCACCTCGCTCGTATGCCCTGCTCCGCCTGCTCCGCCGATATGCGGCGCGACTCCATCACGCACCCTGCGCACACCGTCCGGCGCTGTCCGCGCATCCGCTCGCGAAATGAACTGATACAACCTCACCGCGTGCTTTAAGGCTCGTTTAATTCTTCGCTGCAACCATACGACCATCCCCTGTTCGGCCGCCAAAGCATCGGCGGCATTTTTTTGGGCTGTTGCAGCCTCACAGGGCGTGCCAGGGTCGCTGACACGTGGGGAGAAACCACAATGACCAGAAAAACAGTGCTGGACGAGAGCGCGGTGCTTCAACTGCTTCACACCATGCAGCGCGATACCGCAGTCAAGCCCGTGCAAAGCTGCAGGATATCGGCGCCGCAGCGTCATCCGTTCGGACGTTCGTACCGGCTTGTCGAATGGACACTGCCTGACGACGAAGACGCGAGGCGCCAGGTCGTGCCCGCCGAAAGCAGCGCGCTGGATATCGCGCGCGTGGTCGCATCCCATGTCCCGGGGCGGCGGGTTCTTCAGAACGGCGAAGCGTAACGTGGCGAACGTGGTCGCTGCCTGAATCCCGTCACGCCGCCGTACGGCGAGCCGACGCGCCAACGCCGAACTTTCTGCGATATTGCGCCGGACTCGTCAGCGCAATGCGCCTGAAGTGACGGCGTAGCGACTCCTCCGAACCAAAGCCTGCGAGCTGCGCCACCTGCGCGATCGGCATCTCGCCGGACGCTTCGAGCAGTTCGCGCGCAATCGCCACTCGCTCGCGAATCAGCCACTCCACAGGCGCCTGGCCCGTGGCCTCGCGAAACTGGCGCTGCAGCGTGCGCGGGCTCATCGCGGCTCGCTCCGCGAGCGAGGCGAGCGTATGGGTCTGCGCCGCGTTCGTGCGCATCCAGTCCATCAGCTTCGCAAGACGACCGCCGTTGTCGGGCGGCATCGGTCTCGGCACGAACTGCGCCTGCCCGCCGTCGCGATGCGGCGGCACGACGAGGCGCTGCGCCACGCGATTCGCCACCGCCGGCCCGTAATCGCGGCGCACGAGATGCAGCAGCATGTCGAGCCCGGCCGCCGACCCGGCCGACGTCATCACGTCCCCTTCATCGACATACAGCGCGTCGGGTTTCACACGCAGCTGCGGGTAGCGCTGCTGTAACTGCTGCGCGTAGCGCCAGTGCGTCGTGACGGTTTTGCCGTCCAGCACGCCGGCGGCCGCAAGCACGAACACGCCCGAGCAGATCGAGCACAGACGCGCGCCGCGCCGCCAGGCGGCGTATAGCTTCTTCAGCAACGCGGGCGGCGGCAGTTCGGCGGCATCGCGCCAACCCGGCACGACGATGGTTTGCGCACGGTCGAGCAACGCCAACGTGTGAGGCGCAGCGAGCGTGATGCCGCCTGCCGCGCGTATCGGTCCACGCTCCACGGCACACACCGCAAAGCGGTACCAGTCCACACCGAGTTCCGGGCGCTCGAGCGCGAACACCTCGGTGACGCAGCCGAATTCGAAGGTGCAGAGCCGGTCGTAGACCAGCGCGACGACGAGATGATCTGGCATGGCGCGATGTTACCGGAGATTGTCGATTGCGCCACTTACCGGCGCGGCGTCGCCATCGCACCATGTGGACTCCATCCCGATCAAAGAGGAGCCCCGCCATGCCGCCCGAGTTTTCGCGCAGCGAAACCACCGCCCACGCAATCGATGCCACGCCGGACGCGGCACCGAACGCCGTCACCGCCGTACCCGCGGCCCCGAGTGCCGCGGCCCTCGCGCACTTCGAATCGTCGCTGGGTTTCGAGACCGATTGCTGGGACGTCCACGATGCGCTCGCTTCCGGCACGCCCGACTTCGTGTTGCTCGACGTGCGCAGCCCTGCTCTCTACACACGCGGCCATGTGCCCGGCGCAGTCAATCTGCCGCACGGCAAGATCGTGGCGTCGAAGCTCGCGGGTTACGCCTCGGACACGCTCTTCGTCACCTACTGCGCCGGCCCGCATTGCAACGGCGCCGCGCGTGGCGCCATCCGTCTCGCCCGACTCGGCCGGCCGGTGAAGGTCATGATCGGTGGCATCACCGGCTGGCTCGACGAGGGCTTCGCGCTCGACACTACGCCGCCAGCAGCGTCTCCAGCTGACGCTGCAACGCCGGGCTGACCGGCGTCATCGGCGCGCGCAGTTCGTTGCGCATGACACCGAGCGCGGCGAGCGCCGCCTTCACGGGCGCCGGGTTGGGTTCTGCGAAGAGCGCGCGCACGAGCGGCACGAGCGCGTGCCACAGCGCGCGTCCTTCGTCGAGGCGCCCCTCGGCAAGCGCGCGATACATCGCCACGAAACGCTCCGGCTGCACGTGCGCAGACGCCGTAATGCCGCCGCTACCGCCCATGCACAGCGTGCCGAACAGATTCAGGTCCTCGCCGCACAGCACCTGGAGCCGGCCATCCAGAATCAGCGCCAGCGTCGTTTCGAGCGACCCGGAGCAATCCTTCACGCCTACGATGCGCGGATGTTCCGCGAGCGTAAGCAGCGTCGGCAGATCGATACGCACGCCCGTGCGCTGTGGAATGTCGTAGAGCAGGATCGGCTTCGCGCTCGCCTCGGCGAGTGTGGAGAAATAACCGATGAGCCCGGCCTGCGACGGCCGCACGTAGTACGGCGCGCTGATGAGCAGCCCCGCAATGGGCTTCTCGTTGAGCATCGCAATCTGCTCGCGCACGCTTGCCACCTGATTGCCGCTCACGCCGGCCACCACGGGCAGTGGGCCTGCGGCACGCAGGATCGTGGCGAGCACGGCGGCCTGCTCGGCTGCATCGAGCGCAGCCGGCTCGCCCGTCGTGCCCAGCGCGACAAATCCCGCTACCCCGGCCTGCGCCTGGCGGCGAACCATCGCGGCAAGTGCCTCGTGATCCACGGCCCCATGGGCGAACGGCGTGACGACAGGAATCCAGATACCCGAAAAAATCGACATGACATACCTCGAATGCGACCGTATGGAAGATCCGCAGAGCGGTGCGCGGCGAGGCTGGTGAAGACCCGGGGACTACAGAAACGGCGGGGGATATTGCGGGGCCGGGGGTTGCCAACTGTTCCGTCGCACATCTGACGGAACAGCAAGCTCCGGTCAGATGAGCAGCTGTTTTTTGGCTTTCGAGCCGGCGAACATGCACGCCACCGCGGCCCGCGCGGCGAGACCGGCGGACTGGAACACACGATGTTGGAAAAAGGCGGCGGAATGCATGGGCGGCAGTTTAACCGGTTTTGGACGGCGGTGGCGCCCGCGGCGGAAAGACAAAGCCGTGCGCAGGCGCAAGCTCGGGCCAAATCCGCTTGACTTCCACAGGCGACGAACTAATATACGCACCGCGTATAGATTCCTTTCGCCGACCAACCGCACGGTGCCACCATGAGCGTCCCCCAACAAGCCTTCCTTCGCGACGCCATGCGGCGTCTGAACATGACCCGCGACTCCTTCGCAAGCCGCATCGGCGTGTCCCGCCGGGCGCTTGACACATGGCTTCTGCCCGACGATTCGCAGGAATCGCGCGGCATGCCCGAAATCGTGGAGCGCTTCGTTTCCGAGATCGTGGTCAATGCCGAGCCCGGCGAAGGCTATACGCAAAGCGTAGATTCACAGTCGCTTGCCAGCCAGATGCTGTTCGAAGGCAAGCCCCAACTGCTTTCCGTCGACCAGTTCTCGCGCGACGCCGTAGAAGCGCTCTTTCGCGTCGCCGACATCATGCAACCCATCGCCCAGCGCCGGAAAATCTCGCGCGTGCTGGAAGGCGCCGTGCTGGGCAATCTGTTCTTCGAGGCCAGCACGCGCACGCGCGTGAGCTTCGGCGCGGCGTTCTGCCGGCTCGGGGGATCGGTATGCGACACGACGGGCTTCACGTTCTCGTCGATGGCGAAAGGCGAATCCATCTACGATACGAGCCGCGTGATGAGCGGCTACGTCGACGCGATGGTGATTCGTCATCCTGAACAAGGCTCCGTGGCCGAATTCGCGCGCGCCACCAACATTCCCGTCATCAACGGCGGCGACGGTCCCGGCGAGCATCCGAGCCAGGCCCTGCTCGACCTCTACACCATCCAGCGCGAATTCTCGCGCCTCGGCAAGATCGTGGACGGTGCGCACATCGCACTCGTAGGCGATCTCAAGTACGGCCGCACGGTACATTCGCTCGTGAAACTGCTTGCGCTGTATCGCGGCATCAAGTTCACGCTGATCTCGCCGCCCACGCTCGAAATGCCCAGCTACATCATCGAGCAGATCTCGCGTAACGATCATGTGGTGGAACAGACGCACGCGCTCGCGGAAGGCCTGCGCGGCGCCGATGTGGTGTACGCCACGCGCATCCAGAAAGAACGCTTCGCGGACGAATCGTTCGAGGGCTACACGCCCGAATTCCAGATCAACCAGGCGCTCGTCGATGCCGTGTGCGGACCGGACACGCTGATCATGCACCCGCTGCCGCGCGACAGCCGGCCGGGCGCCAACGATCTCTCAACCGACCTCAACCACGACTCGCGTCTCGCCATCTTCCGGCAAACGGACAACGGCATTCCGGTGCGCATGGCGATCTTCGCAGTGCTGCTTGGCGTCGAGAAACTCGTCCAGCATTCGATGCGCGATGCCACATGGAAACGGCCCGCATGGCTCGGGCCGGACGACGCGATCTTTCACGGCATCGACTGATGCGTGCCGCGGGGCGCATCGACGCGCCCCGCGCGCGCTTTTAGTGATGCAGGAAGATAGGCGCCGAGTACGACGACACTTGCCGCTCAGCGGGCTGACCCGATTGCGACGAACCCGCCACCGTGCCGCCATAGGCCTGCGCGTCACCGTTTTGCGCGGCTACACGTGCCTGCGCAGCCTGCAATTCCGACGGGTAATTGGTACGGTCGCCGGACGGGTTGTAGCCGGCCTTCTCCAGTTGCACCAGTTCGGCGCGAACCTGCGCACGCGTCACAGGCGCATTCGACTGCGCGAACGAAGCCACCGGCGCAGCGATAGCAAGGGCGATAACCACAGACTTGACGAGCGATTTCATGATGGACCTCCTAAGTTTGTTTGTCCGGCAAGCCCCAGACCACTGTTTGTCTGAAGCTGTTAGAGAGCAGTGTAGGAGTTGAGCCGCCCGAGTTAAACGGGCCGCGCCCGAAATCACTGTTTTGTCTGGCGAGATAATCGCGTCGCGCCTGCAAAACGACCGCCAAATAACTCCCCAAACGAAACAAGCCCGCCACTCCCCATTAACGGGAGTGGCGGGCTAGCGCCTTCAAAGCCAGAACCTTCAAATACCGCTCAAATCACGCGCCAGCCCATTCATCCGGCCGGCGCTGATTCCATCAATGACGCACGAAGATGGGCGCCGAGTACGACGACACTTGCACGTCGGTGCGCTGGCCCGATTGCGACGAACCCGCTACCGTGCCGCCATAAGCCTGCGCGTCACCGTTCTGCGCGGCCACGCGCGCTTGCGCTGCCTGCAGTCGCGCCGGATAGTCGACGCGGTCCGAAACCGGGTTGTAGCCGGCCTTTTCCAGTTGCACCAGTTCGGCGCGCAGCTGAGCGCGTGTCACGGGCGCATTCGACTGCGCAAACGAAGCCACCGGTGCAGCGACGGCAAGCGCGATAACCACGGACTTGATAAGCGATTTCATGATGAACCTCCAAAAGTTGTTTATCGGATAAGCCGCAGACCGTTGTTTGTCTGAAGCTGTTGGATGCCAGTGTAGGAGTTGCGCGGGCCGCGTTAAACGGGCCGCGCCTGAAATCACTGTTTTGGCGAGCCATACAATCGGCGTTCGCGTGCCGACACACCGACCTTATGCAACGTCACGCAACGTTATGCGACAGCCGGAAAATCGATGTCCGTGTCATTCACGCGGTTAACCAGATTCGTGAACGTGATCGACGCGATCGCGAGATTGATCTCGATGACCTGGCGCTCCGTGTAGCCGGCGGCGCGAATCGCGTCCACCGCATCAGCCGGCACCGTACCGCGCGTGCCGACGAGCGTGCGTACGTACGTGACGAGCGCGTCGCGCTTCGCGTCGCCGGTTGCCGCGCCCGACCTCGCCTGCTTCATCTGTTCGGCCGAGAGCCCCGCGAGCTTGCCCATCAGCGTGTGCGCAGCGACACAGTAATCACAGCCCACGTGCTCGCTCACCACGAGCTTGATGACTTCGATATCGGACTTGCCGAGCGTGCTGGCGGCCACCGCGGCGTCGAACGCGAGCACAGCCGAAAGCGCCTCGGGGCTGTGCGTGCCGACCGTGGCGTAAGCGTTCGGCACCTTGCCGACGGCCTTCTTGATCTTCGCGAACACTTCGGCGGCGGCACCGGTGGCGGCTTCGGGGCGGATGCTGGTGAGACGGGTCATGATGTGCTCCTGAGTTGAGAGGTTAGCCATGTCGTATGGCATGGACGTCAGTGTAGGCACACACCGCGAGCCGTTTAATGCCACAATTGCGCAAATTCATGCTCAAACGTCTCACATGGAACTACTCGACCGACTCCTTTCGCTGATGCCCGTCGCCGGGCGACTCGACGTGCGCTGCCACTTCGGCTCCCCGTGGCGGCTCGACGAGCCACGCGCCGGCGAGTGGGAAATCCGCTATCACGTGCTGTTGCGTGGCGAAGCCGTCGTGGAAATACCCGGCGCGCCACGCGGCGAATCCGCGGTGCGCATGAAGGCGGGCGACATCGTGCTGTTCCCGTCCGGCAGCGCGCACACCGTACACGACGGCAGCGGCAGACGGGCACGCGCCGTGCGCGAGGAACAGGTTGACGGGTTGACCATCGCGACCAACGGCGGCACGCGTGGTGGCGCCGACCTGCTCTGCGGATGGTTCGTGTTGCCGGTCGTGCCGCAGCAGTTGCTACGCGATCATCTGCCGCAACGCCTCATCGTCAGCAGCATGACCGCGAGTGTCGAGCAGGACGAACGCGATACCGCCTTCGCGGCCAGTCGTCTTGCGCGTCTCGTCGAACTCATGCGCGAAGAAGCGTTCGAGCAGCGCCCCGGTTATGGAACGATCGTGAATCAACTCTCCGGTGCGCTGTTCGCGTTGACACTGCGCTGCGCGAGCGAATCTGCCGACGCCCCGCGTGGCCTGCTTGCACTCGCGCAGAGGCCGCGTCTGCAACCGGCCATTGCCGCGATGTTCGACGAGCCCGCCCAACCGTGGACCCTCCCCGCACTCGCCGCGCGCTGCCACATATCGCGTGCGACGTTCGTGCGCCACTTCGAAGAAGCGTTGGGCCGTTCGCCCGTCGACGTGCTGACCGAAATCCGCATGACGCTGGCCGGCCGCAAGCTGGCGCAAACGCGGCTTTCCGTGGCGGAGATCGGTGAAGCGGTGGGGTATCAGTCCGACGCCGCATTCCAGCGCGTATTCAAACGACACGTGGGCGTGACCCCGGCGCAATGGCGCGCGCAGGCGAAACGCGATGCGGTGAACGAAGGGGCGTAGCAGCGCAACAGCGCAAGCCGTCGATCGATCGCACACGCCACCCATCGACCCATCGCGTTCGAGCGTGCCGTAGCGAAATCCCGTAGCGAAATCGCAAGCCTTCGGTGCAACGTCGTTCACGCCCCTCCAAGCCCTTTTCTGTCGATCACGACAGCATGCCGACACCTGCGTGACAGCCTCGCGCCAGACCGCTGTCATATCGAACGAAAGTCGCGACATCTGCTTTACTTTGCCGCGTGTTGCGTGCAACGTGCGACGTTGATGCGCGGGCCTGCACCCCCGCGCGCGGCACTGAAATTGCTGCCTCTGCACCCACCTTCATGGAGTGAGCAGAACGTCATGTCCAGCGATCGATTCACGACGACACCCACCCATGCCGAGACGCCTGATGACGAGGCGACGGCATCGACTCATCGGCCCCACGCTTCCGATGCCGACAGCGCGCCGCCCCCGGCCAATACGGCCCGACGCCGCTTCCTGCAGTCCGCGGCGGCGGCCGCAACGATAGGCGCGGCGCCGCATCTGCGCGCGCAGGCGCCTCAGGTGGCGGCGCCCTCTGCCGTGCCGCCATCGGTCTCGCCCACGCCGCCGCGCGCAGCCGTCCCGCCGCAGCCTGTGCGGCTCGACATCAACGGCCGCGAGTACACCTTGCAACTCGAACCGCGCGTCACGCTGCTCGATGCGCTGCGCGAATACGCCGGTCTCATGGGCACCAAGAAGGGCTGCGACCGCGGTCAATGCGGCGCTTGTACCGTGCTCGCCAACGGACGCCGCATCAACGCGTGTCTCACGCTTGCCGTCATGCACGAGGGCGAGCGCATCACCACCGTGGAAGGCCTCGCGAACAACGGTGTGCTGAGTCCCATGCAGCAGGCGTTCATCGAACATGACGCGTTTCAGTGCGGCTATTGCACGCCAGGCCAACTGTGCTCGGCCACGGCCCTCTTGAACGAGTTTTCCGCAGGCACCGCGAGCGCCGCCACCGACGACGTTCGCACGCGTCCCGCACAGCTTTCCGACGACGAGATCCGTGAGCGCATGAGCGGCAACCTGTGCCGCTGCGGCGCGTATCCGAACATCGTGGCCGCCGTGCGCGCTGTGCATACGGCGAAGGCATAACCCACGCATCGATCCACTGATCCACGCAACAGACAACAGACAGGAGCGAGCCCACATGGAAGCGATCTCCTATGAACGCGCAACCGACGTCGCAAGCGCGGTGCGTGCCGCGCAGCAACCGGGCGCGGTGTTCATCGGCGGCGGCACGAATCTGCTGGACCTCATGAAGGGCGGCGTGGCGCATCCCGTCAAGCTCATCGACATCACGCGCATCAGCGGCCTCGATTCGATCGATACACGACCGGGCGGCGCGCTACGCATCGGCGCACTCGTACGTAACAGCGACGCCGCGAATCACGCGCTCGTTCGCACGCGCTATCCGTTGCTCTCGCAGGCGCTGCTCGCCGGTGCCTCGGCACAGTTGCGCAACATGGCGACGGTGGGCGGCAACCTCATGCAGCGCACGCGCTGCGCGTATTTCTACGATCCCGCGTTCGCCCAGTGCAACAAACGCAACCCGGGCAGCGGCTGCGCCGCGATGGGTGGCCACAACCGCATGCACGCCATACTCGGCGCGAGCCCGCAATGCGTGGCCGTAAATCCGTCGGACATGAGCGTGGCGCTCGCGGCGCTCGATGCCGTCGTGCTCGTGAGCGGCCCGAGCGGCGAGCGGCAGATCCCGTTCGCCTCGTTTCATCGTCTGCCCGGCGACCGTCCCGATCTCGACACCACGCTCGAACCCGGCGAACTCATCACCGCGGTCGATCTGCCGCCGCCGCGCTTCGCCGACCACGCGCATTACCTCAAGGTGCGCGACCGCGCGAGCTACGCGTTCGCGCTCGTTTCGGTCGCGGCTGCGTTGCAGATGGACGGCCACACCGTGAAGGAAGCGCGCATCGCGCTGGGCGGCGTGGCGCACAAGCCGCTGCGCGCCACGGCGGCGGAACAGCGGCTCGCGGGCCAGCGCCTCACCGATGCCACGTTGCGCGACGCCGCCGCCCTCGCCCTGCGCGACGCCCGGCCGCTCGAGGACAACGCCTTCAAGGTGCCGCTCGCGCAACGCGCCATCGTGCGCTGCGTGAAGCGCGCCGCAGGACAGATTGGAGACTTCGCATGAACAACCTGACCGGCCAGCCGCTCGATCGTATCGACGGCGTGCTCAAGGTGACGGGCGAGGCACGCTACGCCGCCGAGTTTCCCGAAGCGCGCCTCGCGCATGCGGTGCTCGTCACGAGCACGATTGCGTGCGGCAGCATCGCATCCATCGATGCGAGCCGAGCGCAGTCCATGCCCGGCGTGCTGCTCGTCATGACGCACGAAAACGCCATGCGTCTGCCCAACAGCGGGCGCTCGCCGTTGTCGCCGCCCGCGGGGCGCCGGCTCACGCTGCTGCAGGACGACCAGGTGCGCTACAGCAACGAGCCTGTCGCCGTAGTGGTGGCCGACACGCTCGAACGCGCAACGGACGCCGCGAACGCGCTACGCATCCAGTACCGCGCGAGCAACGCCGCACTCGACTTCGATCGCGCCAAGGCTGCGGCTCACACTCCGCCTGACCAGCAGAACCGCCCGATGGCCACGCAGCGCGGCAACGTGGAGGCCGGTTTGCACGAAGGCGCCGCCGTGCTCGACGTGACCTACACCACGCCGATGCAGCACCACAATCCCATGGAGCCGCACGCCACGATGGCCCACTGGGACGGCCCGCAACTCACGCTCTACGACTCGACGCAAGGCGTGTCGGGCGCGCGCACGGCGGTGGCCGCCGTGTTCGGCATCGCGCCCGACAACGTGCGCGTGATCTCGCCGTTCCTCGGCGGCGGCTTCGGCTGCAAGGGCTCGTCGTGGTCGCACGTTTCGTTGTGCGCGATGGCTGCAAAGCAGACGGGCCGCCCCGTGCGCCTTGCGCTCACGCGTCCGCAGATGTTCGGGCCCGTGGGCGGCCGTCCGCACACCGAGCAGCGCCTCGTGCTCGCCGCGCGCCACGACGGCACGCTCACCGGCATGCGCCACGACACGCTCGCCAACACCTCGACCTTCGAAGACTGGACCGAGATGTGCGGCCTCGCCACGCGCATTCTCTACGCCGTGCCGAACCAGGCCACCACGCACCGGCTCGTGCCGCTCAACGTCGGCACGCCCACCTTCATGCGCGCGCCGGGCGAAACGCCGGGCTCGTTCGCGCTCGAATCCGCCATGGACGAACTCGCGTGGCGCCTGCGTATGGACCCCGTCGCGCTGCGGCTCGCCAACTACGCCGAGGTCGATCCTCAGGATGGCAAACCATGGTCGAGCAAGGCGCTGCGCGAGTGCTATCGCGTGGGCGCGCAGCGCTTCGGCTGGTCGCGCCGCAGCAGCACGCCGCGCTCCATGCGCCGCGGCGACACGCTGGTCGGGCTCGGCATGGCGACGGCGACGTATCCCGCGAATCGCAGCGAAGCATCGGCCATCGCGCGCATCCTGCCCGACGGCACGGCCATGGTGGCCTCGGGCACGCAGGACATCGGCACGGGCACCTATACGGTGATGACGCAGGTGGCCGCCGACGCGCTCGGCTTTCCCCCGCAGAACATCCGCTTCGCGCTGGGCGATTCGACCTTGCCGCGCGCGCCAGGGTCGGGCGGCTCCCAGTCGGCGGCCAGCGTCGCGCCCGCGGTGCGCGAAGCAGCATTGCAGGCGCGCGCGAAGCTGATCGCCGCGGCCATTGCCGACAAGGGCTCGCCGCTCTTCGGCGCCGCAGCCGAAGACGTCACCGTGGAAGACGGCCGGGTGACGAGCCGCCGCGACAACTCGCGGCGCGATCCGGCCGCGGCCATCATCGCGCGGGCGGGCGGCCAGCCCATCGAGGCGCAGAGCACCACGAAGCCTGGCGAAGAGAAAGCGCGCTACTCGTTCCACTCGTTCGGCGCCGTGTTTGCCGAAGTGCACGTGGATGCGGAACTCGGCACCATTCGCGTGGCGCGGATCGTGGGCGTCTACAGCGTGGGGCGGCTGCTCAACGCGAAGACCGCGCGCAGCCAGTTGATGGGCGGCATCGTGTGGGGCGTGGGCACCGCGCTCGAAGAAGGCACGCAACTCGACCTGCGCCATGGCCGCTTCACGAACGCGAACCTTGCGGAGTATCACGTGCCCGTGAACGCGGACATCCACGACATCGACGTCACGTTCGTGGACGAGAACGACCAGCATTTCAATCCGCTCGGCATTCGCGGCATTGGCGAGATCGGCATTACGGGCGTGCCCGCTGCGATTGCCAATGCCGTCTATCACGCAACGGGTGTGCGGGTGCGCGATCTGCCGATCACGCTCGACAAGGTGATGGGTCCCGCGCAGGCGTGAGCAGCGCCGTCCACCGCAGCGGCACGCCGAACGCCGCCGCGCACGTCAAGGCTTGCGCGCCCAATGCGCAAGCCCCGCGCAGAGCATGAGCAGCGAGCCCGTGACGAAGAACACCGCGTGCAATCCGAACAGCACGCCAATCTGCCCGCCAATCAGCGGGCCCGCCACCTGCCCGCTGAACTGCGCCGATTGCAGATAACCGAGCATCTGGCCGGTGCTGCGTTCGTCCACGGCGTGCCGCGCGAGCTTGGCGATGGCGGGTAGCAGCCCCGCGAGCGTCATGCCCATCAGCACGCGCAGTCCCGCAAGCTGCCACCACTCCGTGACGAACGCCTGCGGAATCATGACGAGCGCTGTCGCCACGAGACAACCGACGATCACGTTCCAGCTGCCGATGCGATCCGCGAGCGCGCCGAGGCGCGCCGCCGTCAACATGCTGCCGAGTGCCGAGCACGCCATGACGACGCCCGCCACGCGCGTCAGCCGATCCGCCGCGACGCCGAGCCCGCCGATATAGACCGTGATGATGGGCTCGAGCGACATGTTCGCGAGCAACACCATCATCGCCGTGACGAGCAGCGCGGCGATCACCGCGTAGTTGGCGCGATGCGGCAAGCGTGTGCCGTTGCGCCCGTCAACGGCCGGGCGCGATGCCGCCCGTGATGCCCGCGCCATCCCGTCGCCGCGCTGAAAATCTTCCTTCACGACAAAGATCGTAAGCAAAGCAGCCACGGCGATCATCGCGCCGCCCGCGAAGAAGGTGCCGCGAATGCCGATCCAGCCCGGCAGCAGCCCGCCCACGAGCGGCCCGATCAGATTGCCCGCGAGCGCGCCGGTCGACAGCACACCGAGCGCCCAGCCTGCGCGTTCGCGCGGCGCCTGGGTGCCCACCATCACCGTGGACGCCGATGCATAACCGCCCACCAGCCCCGCGACGAGGCGCAGCGCCACGAGTTGATGCACCGTGTGAGCCACGCCGATCAGCGACATCACCACCGCCATGCCGATAGCGGCGCGCACCAGCATCGGCTTGCGTCCGTAGCGGTCGGCCAGCCGGCCCCACAGCGGCGACGTCACCGCCGTGCCCAGAAACGTGGCGCCAAACGCCACGCCGGACCACTGAATCACCGCAGCCTGCGAGCTCACGCCGAGTTGCCGCACATAGAGCGGCAGGAACGGCAGCAACATGCTGAGGCTCACGAGCGTGGTGAACGAGCCGAACACGCAGACAGTCAGGTTGCGCCGCCAGTAGCGCTCGTTGCGCCCGGCATAGCTGCGAGGGGCTGACGCCTGCACGTGCGCTGCTACGTCGGCTACGGCGGTGACATCATCAGCCGTCGCGGCCGCTTCCACCGTTCCGTCCACGTCGGCGGGCCGGCTCATTTCGCCTTCTCTGTCACGATCAGATCAAGTGCCAGCGCGAGCACCAGAGCGACCGCGCCGATGGCGAACAGCATCGCGTAACCGCCGCCCGTGCGGGAAAACAGGAACGACAGTCCATACGCGGCCACCGCCTGCATCACGGCGAAGCTCGTGGTCGCCTTGCTCCATGCGCCTTTCTGCGCCGCGGGGTGATGCGCGAGCATTTCGTTCACGCGGCCCAGCACGATCGGCACGATGCCGGGCGCGAAGGCGCCCATCACCACGCTCGAGATCATCAACGGCACGGGGCCGAGCCCCAGCAGCGGCAGCGCCACCGCGATCATCTGCACCCCGTATGCGATGCGCAGCGCCCGCGCAAAGCCCGCCCGGTCGGCAAGATGACCGCTCACCAGCGGACCCACCATCGCGCCAAGGCCATACAGCACCCAGTACTGCGCGCCGCCGTCCACGCCCTTGCCGAGACCGCGCGCCACGTAGTCCACGAGGAAGATCATGTGCGGCACGAGACCCACCGCATTCAAGCCGTAACCCGCGTACAGCGCGCGCAGTCCGCGAACCGGTGGGGCCTTGTGCGCGGCGTGGGGGTTGTGCGTGGCGGTGGACGCGTGCACCGTCGGCTCCTCATGCGGCCAGCCGTTCCACGCGACAACGGTAAGCACGAGCGAGACCGCGGCGAGCCCGAGCCAGGTCTGCGTCAGACCTTGATGCAGCAACAGCGGCACGATGGTCCCCGAGGCTGCAATGCCAAGCCCGATGCCCGTGAAGATCGCCCCGCTCGTGAAGCCGCGCCGCGAAGGCGGTACGTGCGCGAGGATGGTGGGCGCGGCCATCACCATCAGCACGCCGCCCGACACACCCGACGCGAGCCGCCACAAGAAGAACCAGAGGAACGACACCGGCAGCGCACACGCGACGAACGCCACCGTGACGAGCGCCATCATCGCGCGCAGCACCCACGCGGCGGGAAACTGCTTCGCGAGAGCACGCGCCGCGAGTGCGCCCGCGAGATAACCGCCCAGGTTGGCCGCACCCAGATACGCGGCCGTCGAAGCGTCGAACCAATGCGCGCCGATGATGGCGGGCAACAGCGGCGTGTACGCGAAACGCGCGAGGCCAATGCCGACGAGACTCGCACTCGCTCCCGCCACGGTGCCGCGCCAGAGATTGAAGGAGGCCGCGCCTGCGGCCCTGCCCTTGGTTGCTGCGTAATCCATCGTCGACTCCTTCCGGCCGGGGAGGGAGAAAAGGTCCCGGCCTTCGCTGAAAGGCAGTCTAGATTGAATCGTTTTGCAACTGAATGGGCTCGCCACGGAAGACATTCTTCCGCGCAGCGATCGAATCATCGCCCTCGCGCAAGGCCCATGCAAGGCCCACGCGAGGCAGGCCGCAACGTTACCGGCGGTCGGTAATCCGCTGCCGCTGGGCGAACTGTTCGCGCAAACGGGGCGCCGCGAAGTCGACGAACGCACGCACCTTCGGCACCGAAAGCCGCCCTTGCGGCGTGATCAGATGCACCGGCAGCGGCGCATGCTCGTTGTCTTCGAGCACGATCTTCAGCGCACCGCCGCGCACCGCGTCCGCCACGTGATACGAGAACACGCGCGTCACGCCGTGCCCCGCGCAGGCCGAGGCCACCGCCGCGCGCACCGTGTTGACGGTGAAGCACGGCGTGAACTGCACGACGAAAGGCACCGTGGAGCGCCCCGCAGGCGGGAAGCTCCACGAGTCGAGGCCGAAATGCGTCATGGCGATGATGCGATGGCCCGCAAGATCGGCGGGCTGCATGATGGGCGGATGCCCGCCCAGATAGTGCGGTGCGGCGGCCACCACGCGCCGCACTTCGCCCACGGGAATGGCGATCAGCGACGAGTCCGGCAGATGCGCGATGCGCAGCGCCACGTCCACGCCTTCGTCGATGAGACTCACGGGACGGTCCAGCAACTGCAGGCGCACGGTGACGTCGGGATGGAGCGCCATGAACGCTTCGAGCACGGGCTGCAATAGCTCCTCGCCCGCGGCCACGGGCGCCGTGACCGTGAGCAGGCCGCGCGGGGCCGCGGCCTCGCCGGCAACGAGCAGGTCGGCCTCTTCGAGATCCGTGAGAATGCGTCGGCACGCACCCGCATAGCGTTCGCCGGCTTCGCTCAGCCGCAGCGTGCGCGTCGTGCGGTGCAGCAGCGCCGTGCCCGTGTGCTCTTCGAGGAATGCGACGGCACGACTCACGGCGGCGGGCGAGCGTCCGAGGCGCCGGCCCGCGCCCGCGAGGCTGCCTTCGTCCACCGCCGCAACGAACACCCGCATGGCGTCGATTCTGTCCATTTAGCCTGTCGCTTTAGTCCGTCGGTTGGTCCGTCGTTTGGTCCATCGTTTGGCCTGTCAGTTGGCCCATAAAAGCCTCACATCGAAGTTGCCGCAGTCTACCGCGCCATGCCCGAAGGCATCGGCCAGCCGGGCATGAGCACGCGCGTGCCGCCGGCAAGCGGCGTGCGACACGCGCGTGTCGCGTCCGCTTGCTGGCCGGCTCCTTTAAAATGCCGTCATTTTTTGCGTCCGCGGCCACGGCCCGCATCTCGACAAGGGGAGTACATGATCATCAAACCGCGCGTGCGCGGCTTCATCTGCGTCACGGCCCATCCCGCCGGCTGCGAAGCCAACGTCAAGGAGCAGATCGATTACGTGACGGCGCAAAGCCGTGACGGCGCTGCAGACGAGGTGGCGAACGGGCCGAAGAAAGTGCTCGTGATCGGCGCCTCCACGGGCTACGGACTCGCCGCGCGCATCACGGCCGCGTTCGCGTACGGGGCCGATACGCTCGGCGTGTTTTTCGAACGCCCCGGCAGCGCAAGCAAACCGGCCACGGCCGGCTGGTACAACAGCGCCGCGTTCGAAAAATTCGCGCGGCAAGCGGGCCGCTACGCGAAAAGCATCAACGGCGACGCGTTCTCCCACGCCGTGCGTGAGCAAACCATCGACGCCATTCGCCGCGATCTGGGCCAGGTCGATCTCGTCGTGTACAGCCTCGCGGCACCGCGGCGCACGCACCCAATCACCGGCGAGACCTTCGTCTCCACGCTCAAGCCCATCGGCAAGACCGTCACGCTGCGCGGCCTCGACACCGACAAGGAAACCATCGGCGAAACGGTGATCCAGCCCGCCACGCAGGCCGAGATCGACAACACGGTGGCCGTGATGGGCGGCGAAGACTGGCAGATGTGGATCGATGCACTGAGCGAAGCCGGCGTGCTCGCCGACGGCGCGAAGACCACGGCGTTCACCTACCTCGGCGACACGCTCACGCACGACATCTACTGGAACGGCACCATCGGCGCCGCGAAGAAGGACCTGGACCGCAAGGTGCTCGACATCCGCGCGAAGCTCGCCGCGCACGGCGGCGACGCGCGCGTGGCCGTGCTCAAGGCCGTGGTCACGCAGGCGAGTTCGGCCATTCCCGTGATGCCGCTGTATCTCGCGCTGCTGCTCAAGGTCATGAAGGAAAACGGCACGCACGAAGGCTGCATCGAGCAGGTGTATGGGCTCTATCGCGAGAGCCTCTACGGCGCCGCGCCGCATCGGGACGACGAAGGCCGCCTGCGGGCCGACTACAGGGAACTGGCGCCCGAGGTGCAGACGCGCATCGGCGACCTCTGGAATCACGTAACGAAAGAGAACCTCTACGAACTCACGGACTTCGCCGGCTACAAGCAGGAATTCCTGCGGCTCTTCGGCTTCGGCCTCGCGTCGGTGAACTACGACGCCGACGTGAATCCGGACGTCGCCATTCCGGATCTCGTCGATCTGACCGCGCAGGGATAAGGTCTTCGCACATTGCATCGCATGGCATTGCATCGCGTCACAGCTTCCCGCTCGCAAAAAGCCGTGACGCGATGCGAACCCGCGGAAGAAATTACAAACGGGCGCCTTCCATCAACGCCCGCTGCGCGCTCGACCAGCGCTGCCGCTACGGCTTCGAAACCGTCAGCGTGACGCGCGAAGCGCCCGCTGCCGCCGCCGTGATTTCCGTACGATCGCCCCCTGCGCCCAGGTAGAAGTGCTGGCGCGCGGGCGAGTTCTGGTCGTGCGTGGCATCGGGCAGACACGAGGCGATGTCGGCGCCCACGCCCTGCAACGCAGCCGCCGACGATCCCGCGTCGTGCGGCGTCCATTCGCATCGATACGCCGCGCGTGACGGCGTGCAGCGCGCGTCGTCGCCATAGGGTTGGGCGACGGCGCGTCCGTCGTCGGGACCGAGCGACTGGAAGCCCTGGGGCGCTGCCGCGACGATGCGTTTGAGCGCCGCGCAGGGGCTCGGCGTATCGTCTGCCCGCGCGCTCGCGAGGGGAAGCGCGAGCCCCGCTGTCATCGTTGCCGCCAAGGTGGCGATGGCGGGCAAGAGGCGAAAACGTGTCATGACCGTTCCTCCATTGCATGCACGCAATGCTGCAAGCCGCGTGCCGGGCACGCTTCGTGCGAAGCGGCCAGTGGGTGCATCGCATGCGTGGCAACCCGCTATTGCAACTGCGCAGCCCCAGCAATCCAACACTCAGCCACAGCAAGGACGCCCGGGAGGAACCATGACGACTCGCGTCTCGACAAGCTCGGTACTCGCCTGCGCGCTGCTCGCCACAGGGCTCGCGCTCAGCGTGTCGTCCCCTGCCCAGTCGCGCAAGCAGGAAGAAAGTGCCTGCAAGGGCGACGCATTTCACTTCTGTGCAGAGGACATTCCCAACAAGCAGAAGATCGCCCACTGCCTGCAATCGCACTACGACGAGTTGAAGCCCGCGTGCCAGGCCATGTTTTCGAAGCCTTCGCAACGGTCGCAACCGGCGCAGCCCGGGCCGAAGGGCGCCGATACGCAGTCCAGTTGAGCACGCATGTGCCGCAGGCACATCCGCACTCGGCCTATAAGCCATCGGGCCTCGCAGCAAGCCTCGCACCAGGCCTATAAGCGCCCGCCATTCCCGACGCTTGCCTCACGACCGGTTGCGCCGCACAATCGGCCTCATTCCCCACCTGGCCGTTCTCATGCCTTCCTACGAATCGTTCGCGACCGGCGTGCTGCTTGCCGCCGGTACGGGCTCACGCTTCGATCCCGACGGTCTGCGCAACAAGCTGCTCGCGCCGCTGCCTGATGGCACGACGGTCGCGCACGCGGCGGCGCATCGTCTGCTGCTCGTCGTGCCTCAGGTCGTAGCGGTGGTTCGTCCTGGCGCAGACGCGCTCGCGCGCGTGCTCAACGAAGCGGGCTGCGACGTGATCTTCTCCCCCGCGGCCGAGCGCGGCATGGGCGCAAGCCTCGCCGCCGCTGTCGAGGCGACGGACGATGCGCAAGGCTGGGTCGTTGCCCTTGCCGACATGCCGTGGATCGCGGTCTCCACCGTTGAAGCCGTGGCGCGCGCCGTCGATCAGGGCGCGCCGCTCGCCGCGCCGTACTATCGCGGGCAGCGGGGCCACCCGGTGGGCTTCGGTGCCGCGCATCGCGAAGCGCTCGTGGCATTGGACGGCGACACCGGCGCACGCGCGCTCTTCTCGTCACAGGCCGTGACCCGCATCGAGGTGGACGACCCCGGCATCCTGCGCGACGTCGATACGCCGGCCGACCTCAAGGGCGAATGAGACGACAGACGACGCGTCGATGCGCCACGCTCGCGCGCAGGCACATCGCTTGCCCCACGTCGTTCAAGTCCCGCGAAAATGTCCTACGAAAGCAGCGTGCCATTGTCTAAGCTGATGTGACCGCCGCTCTCACCGGTCTTGCCGCTAGTCGTCGTTGTTGCGACGATGGTGACCCGCTGTCGCGCGCCACTGCCCGCTACCCTTCCCACGCCCATGAGCGAAACCAACCCGCGCCTCTTTGTCGTCTCCCCTCATTTCGACGATGCCGTGTTCGGATGCGGCGCCCTGCTCGCCACGCATCCCGATGCCGCCGTCTGCACCGTGTTCGCCGGTGCTCCCGAGCACGACCTGTCCACGCCCTGGGACAAGCAGTCCGGTTTCAGCGGCGCGCACGAAGCCATTCGCATGCGCGCGGCAGAAGACGACCGCGCGCTCGACTTGCTCGATGCGATTCCGGTCCGCATGCCGTTTCTCGATGCGCAGTACCTCGACTCGCCCACCGTGAGCACGCTCGCGGCCGCGCTGGAAGAGGTCATTTATGGGTCCACGGCCAATACGCTGCTGATGCCGCTCGGGCTTTTTCACAGCGACCACGCGCTCGTGTTCGCGGCGTGCTGCGAAGTGCTGCCGCGGCTCGCGCATCTCTCGTGGTTCGCCTATGAAGAAGCGATTTACCGGCGCCTGCCGGGCCTCGTGCAGGAACGCCTCGCAGATCTGCTCGAACGCGGCATTACCGCCACGCCCGCGCATCCCGCGCACGATCACACGCTCGACGAATCGCGTCAGGCGTTCGCCAAACGCGAAGCGGTACTCGCCTACGAAAGCCAGTTGCGCGCGCTGCCCAACGGTTACGACGACGTGTTCGCGCCCGAACGCTACTGGCAGCTCGATGCCATCCGGGCGCACGGCAAACGTGCGAGGAAGCCGGTGTGGTGAGCGACGCGCGGCGCACCGAAGTCCCTGCATCGCCGCGCGGTATCGCCTACGCTATGAAAGACGACGACCGGCGAGCGCCGGCTGCTTCACCTGTACTTTACGTGTACTTTCGAAGCACGCCGGCCTCGCTCCTTCCCGCGAGGTGAGTTGATGATCCGCATGCATACCGCCCCCCTACCCGATCCGCTGGCGGACCCCACGCGCGACCCCGACAGCGAGCGCACATCGCCGCCCACGCCGGGCCATCACAACGACGAACCTCAGCGCCCCGAAGGGCCGCCCGAGAAAGATCCGGTCACGCGTCCGGGCGCACATCATGCACACGACAGATACGACGAATACGACGAATGTGCAGAACACGTCGCAGTGTCGTGCGACGCCCTCTCGCTCTGCGAATAGCAACGACACATCGCAAGGAATAGCAGGCGCTGCAAACAACGAGGGAGCGCATTCGCATCGCAGGCAAGCGTGCGACAAACAGCCTGAGCATGAGGCTCGAAATTACGGGTTTCCCCTGCTGCGCTGCGGCATCCGCAGTGCCGTTATGGCAAGTAACCCCGCCAGGGACGCGCGTTGCCCGAGAGCGGCCTTACAAAGAATGAGCCCCCATCATGCACAAGCTAACCCTCAACCAGAAACTGGGTTCGATGATCGTCGTTCTGTGGATCGGTCTGATCCTGATCGGTGCGTCCGGCGCGTGGCAAAACCGCACGTCGATGATCGCCGAACGACGCACCCAACTCGTCGCGCTCATCCAGCAAGCCAACGGCGTCATCAAACACTATTACGACCTCTCGCAGCAGCACGTGCTGAGCGAAGACGACGCGAAGAAACAGGCGCTCGCCGACATCGCCGCCATGCGCTACGGCGCGGACGGCTACATCTCCATCAACAATTCGCAGTCCGTCATGTTGATGCATCCCATCAAGCCTGAACTGGTCGGCAAGCAGATGGCGAACTTCACCGATCCGGCCGGCAATCACATGTTCACGGACATCGTGAATGCGGCCAGCAACGAAGGCGGCGGCTTCGTCGATTACCTGTGGTCGAAGCCGGGCAGCCAGGAACCCGTGCCCAAGACGAGTTACGCGCTGCGCTTCGCGCCGTGGGACTGGATCGCCGTCACGGGCATGTACATGGACGACGTGCGCACGGCGTTCCTCGAAAGCCTCGCGCGCTGGCTCGCCATCACGGTGACGCTCGGCGCGGTGGCCACGGCCGTGATGGTGCTGGTGCTGCGCAGCGTGCGGCGCAGCCTGGGCGGCGAACTGGAAACCGCGCTGGAAACGGCGCACCGCATCGCGCAGGGCGACCTCACGGCGCACGTCACCGTGCAAGGCCGCGACGAGCGCAGCCTGCTGTTCGCACTGCGCGCCATGCAGGAGTCGCTCGTGAACACCGTGGGACGCGTGCGCAGCGGCGCCGAGAACATCAACGTGGGCGCCAACGAAATTGCGGCGGGCAACACCGACCTCTCGCAGCGCACCGAGGAACAGGCCGCCGCGCTCGTGCAGACCGCCTCGAGCATGGACCAGATGACCTCGAACGTGAAGCAGAACGCGGACAGCGCCACGCAGGCGGCAACGCTTGCGAGCGAAGCGGCGGAAATCGCCACGCGCGGCAGCCGCGTGGTGGACGACGTGGTGCGCACCATGGGCGAGATCACGCACAGCGCGCAGCAGATCGGCGACATCATCGGCGTGATCGACGGCATCGCATTCCAGACCAACATCCTCGCGTTGAACGCTGCGGTGGAAGCGGCACGCGCAGGCGAACAGGGCCGCGGCTTCGCGGTGGTCGCAGCGGAAGTGCGCAGCCTCGCGCAGCGCTCGGCCACGGCGGCGAAGGAAATCAAGGCGCTCATCGAGAAATCGACAGACACCGTGGAAGGCGGCGCGGCGCTCGTTTCGAACGCGGGCTCGACGATGACGGAGATCGTGCAGTCGGTGAAGCGCGTGAACGAGATTCTCGAAGAGATCAGCCATGCCTCGCGCGAGCAGAGCGCGGGCATCGAGCAGGTGAACCGCGCCGTGGGCGAGATGGACCAGGTGACGCAGCAGAACGCGGCGCTCGTGGAACAGGCTGCCGCAGCGGCCCATTCGCTCAAGGACCAGGCAAGCGCGCTGCGCGACGCTATTGCGAGCTTCCAGTTGCCGGCTTGATCGCCACCATGCAGAGGCCGGCTTCGCTGGTCTCTGCAAAAAATGAAGACGCCGGCGCGTGCGCCGGGCGTCTTCGAAACCACGCCATGCCGGAATGGCGCACTCACTAGACGAGTGAGCGGCGCGGAATTTGAAAGGGTCGCGACACGGCCCGGTCGCGGTCTTTGTGCCTTCTCTGCGTGCTTTCTCTGCGCGCCTTCTCTGCGCGCATTGGTCCTTCCCCTGCAAACGCCGGCGCCGCGCTCATCGCGAGGGCAAATCATGTCGCGACGCCACGCTCCGGCCGTCACTTCACACGTTCATTACATTATGATTACGGCCTACCCACCCGCTTCGTGACGGCGACCGCTGTCCGCTCTCGTTCATGACCTACACGAAGAACCGGCAACGGCCTGCCGGCTATGCCCGCAACAGTGTTCATCCCGCGCTTGCGGCGCGCCTGCCCTCGTGGCGTTCGAAGTTCGTCGTGCTGCTCGCCTCCGCAGCCTTCGCCACACTCGCGGGCCGCGCGCTGTGGGTCCAGGTCGCCAATCGCGAGTTCTACGTCGTGCAGGGCGAAAAGCGCTATCAACGCACGGTGGAACTGGATGCCACGCGCGGGCGCATCGTGGACCGCAACGGCGGTCTGCTCGCAGTGAGCCTTGCCACCTACGAAATCTGGGCCACGCCCAAGCTCGTGGACGAAGCGGCGTACGGTCCGCTCGCGGAATTGCTCGACATGCAGCTCGACGAGTTGAGCCGCCGCTTGCGCAGCGACCGCTCGTTCGTGCTGCTCAAACGTCAGGTGGATGCGCAGACGGCACAGCACATCGAGCGGCTCGCGCTCGCCGGCATCACGCAGATTGCGGATACGAAGCGCTTCTATCCCGAGGGCGAATCCGCGGCGCACGTGGTGGGCTTCACCGACATCGAAGACAAGGGACAAGAAGGCGTGGAGCTGGCGGCAAATGCGCAGCTTTCCGGCACGCCGGGGCACCGCGAAGTGATTCGCGACCGCCTGGGGCGCGTGGTCTTGGAAACGCGTCCGCCCGTGCCCGCACGCAACGGCGAGACCGTTCGTCTCACGGTCGACCGGCGCATTCAGCAACTGGCCTACGCGCAGCTGAAGACCGCGGTGGCGAAGCACAACGCGCATGCGGGCAGCGTGGTCGTGCTCGACGCGCACAACGGCGAGATTCTCGCGCTCGCCAACTGGCCGTCGTTCGATCCCAACGACCGCGCCCGGCTCACGGGCAGCCAGTTGCGCAACCGCGCGGTGGTGGACACGTTCGAGCCCGGCTCCACGATCAAGCCGCTCGTCGTCGCGCTCTCGCTGGACGAGCGCAAGGTGCGTGCGCAGACCATCGTGGATACGTCGCCGGGCACCTGGCGCATCGGCCCCGCCGTGATTCACGACACGTCGAATCATGGCCGCGTGACGGTGGCCGAGGCGCTGCAGAAATCGAGCAATGTCGCGCTCGCGAAGCTCGCGCTGAACCTGCCGGCCGAAACCCTCTGGCGCAAGTATCAGGACTACGGCATCGGCCACCAGCCGGCGCTCGCGTTCCCGGGCGCCGCGTCGGGGCAGTTGCGGCCATACGCACGCTGGCGGCCCATCGAGCAGGCCACGATGGCCTACGGTTACGGCCTGTCGATGTCGCTGCTGCAGATCGCGCAGGTCTACACCGCGTATGCAGGCGACGGCACGCTGCACCCTGTGCGTCTCACGCAAAGCGCCCCGGCCACCGACGCAAACGGCGCACCCAACATCAGCGCACCCGCGCAGCCGCGCCGCGTGACGACACCCGCCACCGCGGCTGCGATCCGTTCAATGCTGGAGATGGCCACGGGCGACGGCGGCACCGGCCGCGCCGCGAACGTGCCGGGCTACCGCGTGGGCGGCAAGACCGGCACGGCGAGAAAGCACGTGGGCCAGGGCTATGCGAAGAACCGCTACCGCTCGCTCTTCGTCGGCATGGCGCCGATGAGCCGCCCGCGCGTGATCGTCGCCGTGATGATCGACGATCCCGCTGCCGGCCAGGGCTTCTACGGCGGCACGGTGGCGGGTCCCGTCTTCGCGGGCGTGACCGAAGGCACGCTCAAGCTACTGGGCGTGCCGCCCGACGCCTGAAAACGGCGCCTGAAAACAACGCGGAAGGACCCGAGCCGAACCTGAGCGCTATCCGGCGTGCCGGCTTCGGCACGCCGGAAAAGCCGTCAGCTTTCCTGGTGTTCGATCAGCATCCAGCCTTTTTTCGCATGGCCATCCACGGAACGGTCGAAGCCTGCGTTGAGCTTCCATTCCCACGTGGGCGCCGGCATTTCGCTGCCGTGCGCGGCAAGCGCCTCGATCTGCCGCATCACCTGCTCGCGATTCGCCATGAAACGCGAGCCGGCATACACGACGTTGTAGAGCGGGACGAGCGAGTCGACCAGAAACACCCGAACGACTTTGCCGGGCGCGACCACGATTTCAGTGGTCGATCCGACCGAGATGGGAAAGCGGATGGAAAGAGAAGACGTCTGCATTTCAGGGTTCGTTTTTATGCCTCGGCCAGCGCATGGCGCATGGCATCGGCCAGTTCCGCGGCGGCAAACTTGGCGACGTAGCCGTTTGCGCCTACCTTCTTCACATGCTGTTCGTTCGCGCTGCCCGACAGCGACGAGTGGATGACCACGGGAATGGCGCGCAGCTCGTCGTCGGACTTGATCATGCGCGTGAGCGTGAAGCCGTCCATCTCGGGCATTTCGAGGTCCGTGAGCACGAGCGCGATCTCGTCGGAAACGCGGCTGCCCTGATCGCGCGCACGCTGCACGGCGCCCTGCAGGAACTCCCACGCCTCGCGGCCGCTCTTGGTCGTGACGTAGGACACGCCCATTTCATCAAGGCTTTGCTCGATCAGCTTGCGTGCCAGGCCCGAATCGTCCGCGGCCAGCACCTTCGAGCCGGGACGCAGCGTGATGCGGCCTGTCTCCTGCTCGGGCTGGGCGCCGTGGTCGGGCATTACGTCGCGCAGAATCTGCTCGACGTCGATCACCTGCGCGAGGCGGCTATCGGGCGTGTTGCCGTCCAGTCGCGCGAAGCCGGTCACGGCGCCCTTGCCAAGCGACGCATCGGCGGGAATGACGTGATTCCACTCCAACCGCACGATGTCATCCACCTCTTCCACCGCGAAGCCCTGCGTGGTGCGGGCAAATTCGGTGACGAGGAGAATGCGCGGGCCACCCGCCGTGCGACAGCCGATGGTCTGCGCCAGGTCGATGACCGGCATGACCTGGCCGCGAATATCCACCACCCCCATCACTTCGGGACGCGAGCCCGCGAGGGCGGTAATGGGCGGCATCTCCACGATTTCCCGGACCTTGAACACGTTGATGCCGTACAGCTCGCGCTGGTCCGAGCCGGGCGCGCTGCCCAACCTGAACAGCAGCAGTTCGAACATGTTGTTGCCGGCCAATCTGACACGCTGCTCAATGTCCTGCTGGGCTTTGTCGATCATGCAGAACTCCTCTCTGTCTCTTTCCTCATAGGGGGCAAGAGGCATAACGGCAGACGGGCGCATTACTTGAGAGCGGTCTTTTAGGGACGGTTGATCGAAAACAGGCCGGATTGATATGAGCAAAACCGCGGCAAACGAAAAGCAAGGGATAGCCCTTATCGCGTCCTGAACAGGGCATGTTCAACGACGCATATTCAACGACGCATGTTCCAGGACGCATGTTCCAGGAACAAAGCGCCGATGAACGCGCGCGCCAGGACCTCGAAACGAAGCTCGCTCTCCACCCCGCTGACGGAACCCGTCTGTACCCTCTCGCACCTGTGCGCAGACCGTTCGGCGAACCGATGCAAACGCAACGCAACGCGCCCCCCCGTGGTGGAAAGCGTGCATTCGCTGCTCTGTGGTCAAGCATCTATGCCTTCAGACTTCATGTCCTGAAACATACCCATAAACGTCATTTACGCCACCCTCCGCGACGCCTACGATTTGCCTTGCCGAATCCACACCACTCAACCGCAAGGAGCAAATCATGACTCAGGCACATCAAGGCACGGCGCTGGTAACGGGCGCATCGTCGGGCATCGGCGCCATTTACGCCGATCGCCTCGCGCGGCGCGGCTACGACCTCGTGCTCGTGGCGCGCAATCGCGAACGCCTCGTCACGCTCGCCGACCGCATCACCACCGAAACGCGCCGCAACGTGGAGGTGATCGAAGCCGATCTCGGCGACCGCGCCGCGCTGGCTGCCGTGGAAGCGAAACTCAAGGAAGACGCGAGCATCGGTCTGCTCGTGAACAACGCGGGCATCGGCACGCACACGCCGCTGCTGGAGAGCAACGTCGAACGCATGACAGACATGATCGAGCTGAACGTGACGGCGTTGACGCGCCTCGCCTACGCCGCGGTGCCCGGCTTCGTTGCGCGCGGCAAGGGCGCCATCGTCAACATCGCGTCGATCGTCGCCATTGCGCCCGAAATGCTCAACGGCGTGTATGGCGGCACCAAGGCGTTCGTGCTGGCGTTCAGCCAGTCGCTGCACCACGAGTTGGCGAGCAAGGGCGTACAGGTGCAGGCCGTGCTGCCCGGCGCCACCGCCACGGACTTCTGGCAGACGGGCGGCCTGCCGCTCGAACACCTGGACAGCAACATCGTGATGCCCGCACCGGACATGGTGGACGCGGCGCTGGTGGGCTTCGACCGCGGCGAGCTGGTCACCATTCCGTCCCTGCACGCGGGCGAAAAGTGGGACGCCTACAACGCGGCGCGTCTCGCCATGTTCAACGAGTTGTCGCGCAACGTGCCGGCGCCGCGGTACACCGCTGCGCGCTAGTTGTCGAACGTGCCTTGATATTCGGGGGCGGCGTCTGTGCGGGTGTTCAGTTCGAACATCACGCCGCCCGGCGCGCGGCAGAAGAAACGCGAGCCGCGGCCGTTGTTGAAGACCTCGGTCTCCATCTGCACGCCGTCTGCCTTGAAGCGTTCGTACAAGGCGCGCACGGCCGCGAGGCTCGGTAGCTCGAAGCCCGCGTGGAAGGCTTTCGGCCAGGCGGGCACGTCGTCGCGCGCGTGATCGATCACCACGTCGAAGCCGGGGCGCTTCAGGATGTACGACTGCTCCCACGTGCCGGCAATCGTGAAGCCGAGATACTGCTCGAAGAAGCGGGCGGTGGCGGCGGTGTCGGCCGACGGGAAACTCAGATGATTGAGCTTCATGGTTTGCGCCGTGGCGCGTGTCGTGGTTTGTGTCGTGGTTTCTGAGGTGCGTTGAATCGTATCGGTCATCGTGAGTCTCTCGAAGCGTGGCGATGGCCCCATGCCATCTCGCCCAACGACGCCAGAATAGAAGCCCGACCACCCTTGCCACAACTCGCATTCCCTGCACGCTGCAGCACGCCGGGAAACGCTGACGGCACGGCGTGTTTCGACGATGAGCTGGAGCCCAGCGCGTGCCTGTTGCTCACATTTGCGCGTTTGCCGCCGTGCCCCGCGTTTGAGTCGGCGTGCGCCGGCACGATACCGTGCGGCTCGATCAAGCCCCATGCCACAGCTTCACGAGCGGACCTTGCGCGCCGTAGAGCGGGTCCGACTTCGGATACCCCACGCGCTCCAGTGCTGCGAGGCGCTCGGCGTCCAGCGCCGTGCGGCTGATGCCGGTGTCCTGATCCGGCGGATACGCGCCCACGACGAGAAAGTCCCGGCTCGCGTCGATGCGGCAATGCCCGGTGCCCGCGGGCAGCACGACCACGTCGCCCGCACGCAGCGTGACCTCGTGCCCACCGGGCAGCGGCCCGCCCAGCATCACGCGCGCCGTGCCCGCCGCAATGCCGAGCACCTCGTGCGTGGACGGATGGAAGTGGTGGAAGTCATACACGCCGTTGCGCCATTGCGGCGGCCAGCCGTTCTGCGCGAAGCGCGCTTCGAAGCGCGCGGCGGGGTCGCGGCCGGACGGTGCAATCGCGTCTCGATAAACGAGCACGGGCAGCCGCGGATGATTCGGGATCCAGCCGTTCGGCGCAAGGCGCAGCGTTTCGGGTTGAACGACGGCGGCAGCGGTGCTCTCCATCACAGGCAGCACGCAAAGCGCCGGCACGAGGCGCGCGAGCACGCGCGTCCCGATGAGGTCGAATGGCATTCGGTGAGCGTTCGTCATCGGTTCCCTCCTTTCGCGACGAGGCCTGGCTCAGGGGACATACAAAGTCATACCCCGGCTACACCCAGGCCACACCCAGGCCACGCAGCAGTTTTCAGGCCCGCCGCAGCGCGCGCGCCGCGGCACGATACGTTAACATCGGTGGCTTCCCCGCTCCTTCCGTAGAGGTTCGCCGATGCCCTATCTTGCCCAACTTGCTGCCGTAGCCGGCGTGATGCTGCTGGCCTGCATCAGCCCCGGTCCCGACCTGATCGCCGTCACGTCGCACGCGCTCTCGCGCCGGCGTGCCGGGCTCTGCGCCGCGGCCGGCATCGCCACCTCGCACGCACTGTGGGCCACGCTCGCCGTGTTCGGGCTCGGTCTGATCCTCGCGAAGCTCGCGTGGCTTTACGAAGGCATCCGCATTGCGGGCGCCCTCTATCTGCTGTACCTCGGCGTGAAAACGCTTGCGGGCCTGCGCCAGCCGTCCGAGCCGCAACCCGCAGCCACCGCCGCGTACACGGGCAGCGGCTGGCATTCGTACCGTCGCGGCGTGCTGGTCGGGCTCACGAATCCGAAGGCCGCCGCGTTCTTCGGCAGTCTGTTCGTCACGCTGCTGCCCGTGCACGCGCCCATGTGGGTGCACGGTGCAACGGTGGCGACCGTCGCTGCGGTCTCCATCGGCTGGTTCAGCACGGTCGCGGTACTGCTCTCCACGGCGAGCGTGCAGCGTGGCTACGCGAAGATCCGCAAGCCCATCGATGCCGTCATGGGAACGGTGCTGCTGGGGCTCGGCGCGAAGCTTGCCATCGATCGTTGATTGAACCGTTGATTTAGCCGACTACCTTGCCGCCCGGCGCATTCGCGCCGGGCAACCAGCGGCGTCGCATCAAGCCGCCGTGGTGCGGCCATAGAGCGGCCACTGAGGCCGCTACAGAGCCACATCAAAGCACCACCTCAAAGCGCCACCTCAAAGCGCCGCATCAACCCCCATGCCGGCCGCCGCCTTGCGGTGATATCCGCCCGTCGCGAGCAGCAGACTGCGCGTGTAATCGTGCTCCACCTGCTGCGCACGCACGGCTTCCACCGAAAGCTGCTCCACGATCTCGCCGTTGCGCATCACGGCCACGCGCGCGCACAGAAAGCCCACCACCGCGAGGTTGTGACTCACGAGAATCATCGTGAGCCCGCGCTCGCGATGCAGCCTTCGCAACAGGTTGAGAATCTCGGCCTGCACGGAAACGTCGAGCGCCGATGTCGGCTCGTCGAGCAGCAACACACGCGGCTCCACGATCAACGCCCGTGCAATCGCCACGCGCTGCCGCTGTCCGCCCGAAAGCTGATGCGGGTAGCGAAACCGGAACGACGGCCCCAGCCCCACTTCGCGCAACGCATCGACAATGCGTTCGTCCTCGCGGTCAAGCCCGTTGATGGCGAGCGGCTCACGCAGCGTCTGGTCCACCGTGAAGCGCGGATGCAGCGACCCATACGGGTCCTGAAACACCATCTGCACGTTGCGCCGGAAAGCGCGATCGGGCTTCGCGCCTACGGCGTGGCCTGCGATCTGCGCACGGCCTTCGACGATGGGCGCAAGACCCGTCAACGCCCGCAGAATGGTCGACTTTCCCGAGCCCGATTCGCCAACGAGCCCGAACACCTCGCCCTCGTCCACATGAAAGCTCGCGCCGCGCACGGCATCGAACGGACCGGTTTGCGTGCGAAAGCGCACCGTGATGGCATCGACGTCGATCATGGTCGCACTCCTTCGCCGGTCCCGGCTTGATGGGCGCGGTCATTCAGCCACGCGGGGTCGCGTTCGAGCACCGGCAAGATATCCGGCGGGTTCGTGAGCGGCGGATTGGCCGCCAGCAGTCCGCGCGTATAAGGATGCTGCGCGTGCACCAGGTCGCGCGCCGCACAGGTTTCCACCACCCGTCCCGCGTACATCACGACGACGCGGTCGCAGAACGACATCACGAGCGGCAGGTCGTGGCTGATGAACACGAGGCCCGTGTCGTGCCGCTCGATCATCTCGTCGAGAATCGCGAGCACCTGCATGGAGACGAGCACGTCGAGCGCGCTGGTGGGCTCGTCGGCCACCAGCAGCTTCGGCCCCGCGGACACCATCATCGCGATCATCACGCGCTGCCCCATGCCGCCCGAGAGTTCGTGCGGATACGCCGTGGCCACGCGTTGCGGATCGCGAATATGCACCGCGGCGAGCGCCGCGAGAATCTTCTCGCGCATGGCGCGGCGGCCCAGCTTCGGTTCGTGCAGCGCGAACGCCTCGCGCATCTGCGCGCCCACGGTCATGACCGGATTCAGCGAGTACTTCGGATCCTGCAGGATCATGCCCATCTCGCGGCCGCAGAGTTTGCGCCGTTCGCGCGCGGGCATGCCGATGAGGTCCGCGCCGTCGAAGCGCAGCGTCTTCGCGCTCAGTTGCGCGGCGGGCGGTAAAAGACCCAGCAGCGCGCGGCCCGTGAGCGACTTGCCCGAGCCCGATTCGCCCACAATGCCAAGCCGCTCGCCACGCTTCACGGTGAGCGAGAGGCCCCGCACCGCTTCAGTGAGCGCGCCGTCGTGGCCGCGAAAAGCGATACGAAGATCTTCTATTTCGGCGAGCGGCGCGCTGCCAGAGCGTTCGGTTGCCATCATTCAGTCTCCATGCCGCGGGTCGAACACGTCGCGCAAGCCGTCGCCCAGCAGGTTGAACGCAAGGCTGACGGCGAGAATCGCGCAGCCCGGAATGGTTGCGACCCACCACGCTTCCAGCAGCACGTTGCGGCCCGATGCCACCATGAAGCCCCATTCGGGGCTGGGCGGTTGCGCGCCCAGGCCCAGAAACCCCAAACCCGCGACGGTCAGGATGATGCCGGCCATGTCGAGTGTGGCGCGCACGATCACCGACGACGAGCAGAGCGGCACGATATAGCGCAGCAGCAGCCGCGCGCGCGAGGCGCCTTGCAGCCGCGCCACGTGAATGAAGTCGGCCTGCACGAGGCGCAGCGTTTCGGCCCGCGCAAGGCGCGCATAGGCGGGCCACGCGGTAATCGAGATCGCGATCACCGCGTTCACGACGCCCGGGCCCAGCGCAGCCGCGAACGCCAATGCGAGCACGATCTTCGGAAACGCGAGCGCGATGTCGGTCACGCGCATCAGCACGTTGTCGATCCAGCCGCCGAAGAACCCCGCCGTCGTGCCGATCAGAAGACCGATGGGCACCACCACGAGCACGACGAGCACCGCGATGGAAAGCGTGATGCGCGCGCCGTAGATGAGCCGCGAGAGAATGTCGCGGCCCAGTTGATCGGTGCCGAGCCAGTGCGATGCGGAGCCCGGCGGCAGCAGCCGGTCGGAGAGCACCTGGCGCAGCGGATCGTGCGGCGCGACGAGCGGCCCGAACACCGCAAGCGCCACGAGCAGCGCCAGAATCGCGAGGCCGAAGAGCGAGAGCGGATTGCTCGCGAAACGCCGCCAGCGCCGGTACGCGCGGCCCAGCGCCGCCTGGCCGCGCGAGCGCGGCGCGTCGGTCAGAAGCCAGGCGCGCCAGTGCATGGCGGGCGTCGGCTCCATCACGGCCTGCGCGGCGCCCACGGGCTCATGAGGCGCCTCGTCCTGCGACGCCCGCGCGGCACCGTCCGGAAGCTTGACGAGGTCGGTCGAATCGGAACGCGGGTGCACGGAAAGGGTTCTCCAGAACATCAACGGGCACGCGGATCGAACACGCGGTAAAGCGCATCCGTCAGCAGGTTCAGTGCAATGAACGTGACGCCGATCACGAGCGTGCTGCCCAGCACGGCATTCATGTCGGCATTGAGCAGCGCGCCGGTCAGATAGGAACCGATGCCGGGCCAGGCGAACACGATCTCCGTAAGCACCGACCCTTCCAGCAGGAAGCTATACGAGAGCGCAATGACCGTGAGCAGCGGCACCATGATGTTGCCGAACGCGTGCACCCAGATCACGCGGCGCTCGGGCACGCCCTTCGCACGCGCGGTGGTGATGTACTCCTGGCTCAACTGGTCGAGCATGAACGAGCGCGTCATCCGGCTCAGATACGCGACCGAGTAGTAGCCCAGTATCGCGGCCGGCAGCACGATGTGCGAGAGCGCGTTGAAGAACACCTCCCATTCGCCCGCAATCAACGCGTCGATCAGCAGGCTGCCCGTGTGCGTATCCACCATGCCGTCGAACATGGGGTCGAGCCGGCCCGGCCCCGACACCCAATGCAGCCGCGCATAGAACAACAGCAACCCCATGAGCCCGAGCCAGAACACCGGCACCGAGCTGCCGATCAGCCCCACGAAACGCGCCACGTGATCGATCCAGCGGTTATGCCGCGCAGCGGCGATCACCCCCAGCGGCACGCCGATCAGCACGCCGATCAGCGTCGCGAGCGTGGCGAGTTCGAGCGTGGCCGGGAACACGCGTTTGATGTCGTCGATCACGGGGTTCGCCGTGAGTAGCGAGACGCCGAGATTGCCGTGCAGCACGTCGCGCGCATAGAGCCAGAACTGCACCGCGAGCGGCTGGTCGAGCCCGAGTTGCGCACGCGCCGCCGCATAGGCCGTGGCGGAGGCGCGGTCGCCCACCACCATCAGCACCGGGTCGATAGGCACCTTGCGGCCAATCACGAACGTGACGGCGAGCAGCCCCACGAACGTGATGGCGAGCGTGACGGCCCAGCGCAGCACGCGCAGTGTCCAGCGCACACTCGCGTGGCGCGCCGCGCCTTTGCGCAGAGTTTCGAGCGGCGTAGCCGGCATCGACAGGGACATGTTGATTTCCTCCAGCGAGAGGCGCGGGCGCGCCTCTCATGCCGCGCTTATTACCACGCTTATCGCCACACTTATTGCTTCTTGACGTGCAGGTACGACACGAGGTCGTTGATCGGGCCCACTTCGAGGCCGGTCACGCCGGGTCGCGCAGCCACCTGCGAAACCTGCTGGAACATGATGACGAACGGCGAGCGCGCGAGCAGTTGCTTCTGCATGGTCTGATACAGCTGCGCGCGCTTCGCGGACGACGACTCGGCCAGCGCCTCGTTGGTTTCCTTCGTGAGGTCGGGGATGTCCCACGAATTGCGCCACGCGAGCATCTTGTAGGCCGACTTCTCCGAGTTGTCCGGATTCCATGCGAAGCCCTGCGCGTTGCTGTGCGGATCGATGTAGTCCGCCGACCATTCGCCGATGTAGATATCGTGCTGGCGCGCGCGGTACTTCGCGAGCGTCTGCTTGTTGTCGCCGGGAATGATCTCCACCTTGATGCCGCCCTGCGCGAGATTGGCCTGAATGGCCTGCGCGATTTCGCTATAGGGGTAGCCGTTGCGCACGTCCATCGTCACGTTGAAGCCGTTCGGCAGGCCGGCTTTGGCGAGCAGCGCCTTGGCCTTCGCCACGTCCTGATGGTAGGGGTTCGTGTTCAGCGCGCCGAGGAACCCTTCGGGCAGGAACGTCTGGTGCACCTTGAAGGTGGTCTTCGCGATGTTGGTCTGAATGCCGTTGTAGTCGATCAGCCACTTCATCGCTTCCTGCACTTCGGGCTTCGCGAGATTCGCATTCTTCACGTTGAGGCCCAGATACAGCAGCGTAGCCTGCGGCACCGCCGTGATGTGCGCCTTGCCCGATTTTTCGAGCGCGGCGAGGTCGTCGGGGCTCAGGTTGCGGGCCACGTCGGCGTCGCCGTTTTCGAGCAGCAGCCGCTGGCTCGCCGCTTCGGGCACGTGACGCAGCACGATGCGCTTCATGGCGAGCGGCAGGCGGTAGCCGTCGAAGCGCTGCAAGACGATGCTCTCGTTCGCCGTCCACTTCACGAGCCGGTACGCGCCGGAGCCAGCTTCGTTCGTGCGCAGCCACTCGTTGCCGAAGTCATTGTTCTTCTGGTGCGTGAGCAGCAGCTGCTTGTCCACCACCGATGCCGGCCACGCGCCCAGCACGTTGAGCACGAAGGTCGGCGCGTACTTCTGGTCGGTGGTGATGCTGACCGTCGTGTCGTCTATCTTCTTCACGCGTTGCAGCACGTTGTCCTTCGTGAGGCCGATGCCTTGCAGCACCGCAGCCGCGCCCTTGTCGAGCAGCACCGTGCGCTGAATGGACCAGGCCACGTCGTCTGCCGTGAGCGGGTTGCCCGAGTGGAACTTGAGGCCGCTCTTGATCTTGAACGTGAAGGTGAGTCCGTCGGGGCTCACCGTC
The DNA here is from genome assembly GCF_029536165.1 of Paraburkholderia sp. SUR17. Lineage (NCBI taxonomy): Bacteria > Pseudomonadati > Pseudomonadota > Betaproteobacteria > Burkholderiales > Burkholderiaceae > Paraburkholderia > Paraburkholderia sp. SUR17. The sequence continues at coordinate 877,854 of NZ_CP120509.1, read as the reverse complement.
CATGACTGCGCCACGTCGCCATTGAATTTCGAGGGGTCTTTGAGATCCACCCGCACGAGCCGGTCGTAGGTGTTCGCAATGTATTCCTCGGGCACGAGTTCATAGACTTCGCCCGGATCGAGCGTGGAAAACTCGTCGAGCATCGTGGCCATCACGAGCATGTCTTTCGGCGTGGCGGCCAGCGCCGGCGCGCCGAATCCGAAGCCCAGAGCTGCCGCCATGCTGGCCGCGGCCAGCCCATTGCGCAAAACGCGATTCATGTTCGCTCCCGTAAGTGGTCGTGCAGTGGTAGTGAAAAGAGGTGTATCGGCACAACTAGTTATCCGCTATGCGCTGCGTCAGGACGCTATATCTGGGCGCTACATCAACCGCAACGGGCCGCTTTCTTCGTTGTCGATGAGAGGCAACGCCATTGCGCCGGGCAGTTCGTAATGCCACCACTCGCTCTTGATGTGCGTGAAACCCGCGGCGTGCATCACGCCGATCAGTTGCAGCCGGTTGCGCTGCACGTGCTCGGGCAGGCCGGGGTGAAAGTGCTCCGATTCGATGGTCATTGCGTCGAAGCCCGTGCCCATTTCGAGCGCGTTGCCTTCGGTGTCGAGCAGCGTCAGGTCGAGTGCCACGCCGCGGCTGTGGTGCGAGCCGCGCTTCACGTCCGCCACGTAAGTGGGGTCCGGCAGGAAGTCCCACAGCACCTGCTGCGCTTGCGGCGGGCGGTAGGCGTCGAAGATGCGCAGCGTGTAGCCGCTTGCACGCGCAATCTCCACGGCACGGCGCAGCGCGGCTTCCGCGGGTTCGAGCAACAGGCAGTGGGCCGCCTTGTAGATGGGCTTGCCCGTCAGGTTGCGGTCGGTCGCGTAGACGATGTCGAGATCCACGCCGTGGCTTTCGGGCGTGATGGGGACGAGGCGATGCGGTTGGGTCATGAATGGGGTCACGAAGAGGCAGACGTAGTGCGATGCGATTGACGGGACGCCGGCACGTCGAACTGTTCGAGTTCGCGCTGCAGCTCGCGGTTGCGGGCCACGCGCGCGTCGATGGCGGGGCCGAGCCGTTCGACCACCGACGTAATGAGCAGATTGAACAGGCACGTGAGCGGCGCGAGCGAATCCCAGAACTGTCCGACGTCGGTCTTCACCTGGATGAGGTCGCAGGCGAAGTCGCGCGCCCAGGGACAGTAGAGGTCCGTGACGAGCGCGAACGGCAGGCCGCGGCGCGCGGCGGCTTCGCAGTAGCGGCGCGCGATGCGCGAGTACGCGCGCGTGTCGGTCACGATCAGGTAGGGCTCGGCGAACTCGGCATTGAGCGAGTCCACGTACGAGCCCGACATGCCGTCCGAGTAGAACACGCGCGGCCGGATGTATTCGAGGTAACTGTAGAACGCGTTGCTAATGCCGCGCGTGGACTGGATGCCGAGAATGTAGACGGCCTCGGCATGCGCGATACGCTTCGAGACGTTGGCGAACGCCTCGCTCTGCGCGAGCGCGTAGACGTGGCGGATGGCGTCCAGTTCGAGTTCGAGTGCGTTCGGCGCGCCTGGCGAGGCAGGCGGCGAGGCGATCTGCGACGAGGCTGCCGCGGGTGCTCCTTCGCCGTTCGATGCGGTAGCCGCGTCGTCATGGCCGGCTCCATTCTGGCCTGCGGCAGCGCGCCGGCGGTACTCGTCGAGCCGGTCCGTAATCATCCAGGGCCGTTCGAGCGCGCCGCGCAGCTCGCGCTTGAGATCGTCGAGGTTGCGGTAGCCCACGCTGCGCAGGAAACGGCCCACCGAGATGCCGCTCGTGCCCGTGCGTTGCGCGATCTCGTCGGCGGTCTCGAGCCCGAGGCGGTCGAGGTTCGCCAGCATGTAGCTCGCAATACGCTTGGCGGTGGGCGTGAGCCCGGCAAAACTGGCTTCGACGGTCTGGGCGAAGGTGGGTCGCATCGCGCGGTGTGGTGAGTGGGTTGATTAGCGTGTTGGTTAGTTATCTGTCATTCGACAGCTGAATGACATACATCTAACAAAGCCAATAAACCCAGCGCCAGCTTAAAAATTCAATCGGCATAGATGGGCCGATAGCCGGGCCGATAGATGGGCCGACAGATGGGTCGATAAGCCGCCACGGTAAAATCGCGGGGTTTCCGGCAAACCGCTACATGACCTACACGCTCGCCCACACCGTCACCGCGGAACTCGACATCCGCAAAAGCCGCTTCCTCGCCTGTGCCGTGCCCGTTGCCGACCGCGACGCCGCAATGGAGGTGCTGCGCGGCCTGCGCCAGGAACATCCCACGGCCACGCACGTGTGCTGGGCGCTGCTGGCGGGCGGCCAGTCCGGCATGTCGGACGACGGCGAGCCGTCCGGCACCGCGGGGCGCCCCATTCTCGAAGTGCTGCGCCATCACGACCTGGACGGCGTGCTCGCCGCCGTGGTGCGCTACTACGGCGGCGTGAAGCTGGGCGCGGGCGGCCTCGTACGTGCTTACACGGACGCCATTGCCACCGCGCTGCAAGACGCGCCGCGCGTGGAGCGCATCGCTCAGGCCTTGCTGACCGTGGAGATCGGCTATGCCGACGAAACGCGCGTGCGGCGCTGGATGGAACAGGAAGGTTTCACGCTCGCGGATAGCCACTACGCGATGGGCGTTCAATTCACCATCAGCATGCCGGCCACGATGGTGGAACGCGCACGCGATGCGCTGCGGGATATGACGCAGGGCCGCGCGGTGTTCGTGGAATCAGAGGATTCGGCGGACTAGCCGACGCATCATCAGACGCATTGAGCGCGCCAAGCGCATTCAGCGTGCACGCCATGCCGACTCAGGCACAACAACGAACGAGGATCGCGACATGATGGACCGGTTTCTGGCGATGAAGGTATTCGCCCGCGTGGTCGAATCCGGCAGCTTCACGAAGGCAGCCGAAACGCTGCAACTCACGGCGCCGCAGGCCTCGCGCATCATCCAGGCGCTCGAAGCGCATCTGGGCGCGCGGCTCCTGAACCGCACCACGCGCAGCGCGAGCGTGACCGAAGACGGCGAGCGCTACTACCAGCGCTCGCTGCGCGTGCTCGCCGAAGTGGACGAGATGGAGTCGGAACTCACGCATGCCCGGCTGAGCCCGAAGGGCAAGATCAAGGTCAACATGCCGGCGCTGATCGCGAAAACCTCGATCATTCCGGCGCTGCCCGAATTCTTCGCGGCGTATCCCGACATCGAAATCGAAATGGGTCTCTCGGACCGGCAGGTGGACATCGTCGAAGAAGGCGTGGACTGCGTGATCCGCACCGGCGAGCTGGACGACTCGGGGCTCGTGGCACGGCGCATCGGCAACATGGGGCGCGTGACCTGCGCCGCGCCCGCCTACCTCGACAAATACGGCGAGCCGAAATCGCCCGAGGATCTGAGCGGCCACATCGGCGTCAATTACGTGTCGAGCAACACGGGGCGCGTGCGGGCCTGGGACTTCCAGGTGAACGGCAAGACCGAACTCTTCGACATGAAAAGCATGATCGCCGTGAACGAGGTGGGCGCCTACGTGGCTTGCGGACTGCAAGGGCTCGGCATCGTGAAGGGCACGCGCTTCATTCTGGAGCCCTATCTGGCAAGCGGCGCGCTGCGCGAGATCCTGAAGGACTACCCTTCCATCCCGCGCCCCATCTCGATTCTCTACTCGCCCAACCGGCAGCTGCCGCACCGCATCCGCGTGTTCGTCGACTGGGTGGCGGCCGTGTTCGCGCGCGAGCCGCTGCTGCAATGCACGGCGTGAACGCCGCGAGAGCGGCGGCAAGCGGCAAGCGGCAAGCGGCAAGCGGCAAGCGGCAGCGACGTTACACGCCCCAGGCGCGTCGCACGCGCTCGCGAATATCCGCTAGCCGCGCAACGGGCTCGTTCGAAAACACGAAGCGCAGATAACGGCCCGCGTCAGGCCCCCAGCCCGACATCGCGGTAGCCGCCACCTCGCCCTTCGCGAGCAGCAGCCGCGACGCTTCCTGCGGCGCGAGCCCCAACTGTTCCGTGTCGATCAGCAGCGACCAGCCGCCGTGCGGCGGCACCACCGGCAGGCCGCGCAAGGCATCGAGCAGACAGTCGCGGCGCGCCTGCCATTCGGCAACGGCCTGCGCGACACCGTCGTCGGCACAGGTGAGCGCGGCCGTCGCCCCCGGCATGCCGATGCCCACCTGGCACACCACGTTCGAGAGGCTCGTGAGCCGCACGTCGGCCATGATCGGCTCGGGGCCCACAATCCAGCCCACGCGCCAGCCGATCATGCGGTACTCCTTCGACACGGAACCCACCGTCATGGTCCGCTCGCGCATGCCGGGCAGCGCCGCGGGATGAATGACCTCGCGGCTATCGAACAGGATGCGTTCCATCGCGGCGTCGTAGACGAGCCATGCGTCGGCGCGGCGGCAATGATCGGCAATCGCGTTCCATTCCTCGGCATTCGCGACGAAACCGCCCGGCATGGAAGGCGACACCATGAGGAACGCCCGCGTGCGCGGCCCGACGGTTGCCGCGAGACTATCCAGATCGAGGCGCCAGCCCGCAGCGCCGGGCACGAGCCGCACAAACACGGGCACGCCGCCCGCCAGCCGCACGCGGTTGATGAGGCCCGCGTAGGTCGGATCGGTGAGCACCACTTCGTCGCCGGGCTCCAGGATGGAAAGCAACACGTTGAGGATGCCCGCGAGGCCGCCCGCGGAAACGATGCATTCGCTGGCGGGATCGTAGACGGCACCGGCCGTGCGCTGCATGCGCGCGACCACGGCCTCGCGCAGCGCCGTCTGGCCGGTGAACGGCAGGTAGCTGTTGGCGTCGTCGTCATCGATGGCCGCGTGCGTCGCGCGGATGGCTTCCGCGGGCGGGCGCAGGTCCGTGTCGAGATTTTCGAGCCGCAGGATGTTGCGGTTGTGTTGCGCGTCCGCGGCGTCGCCCATGCGGTCCACGCCAATGCCGGGAATCATCTTGAGACGGGAAACGGTCATGCCTTCCTCCCTCGGTTGATGCCCGCGCGCTCCTGCAGAACACGAGTCTGCGCGAGCGACGCCAGAGCGGTCTTCTACCAACGTCCGCGCAGCCGAAGACCGCTCGGAACTGCGCGCGCCAAACCAAACCCACCCCAAACCCACCCCAAACCCACCCCAACGCGGCTGCATCCATACAAAACCGTCATCAAGCCGACATTCGCATTCGCCACGATGGACGGGGACCCGCTTGTTGGTCCGCTGTTCGGTCGGCTTTCGGGTCAGCTTTCGGTGCGCTGTTCTGGCACGCGCTTGAGATCGTTCTGAGCCCGCTCTGAGCCTGCTTTCGAACCTGCTTCTGGCCCGTTTTGAGCCGGTTTCGGGCTTGCTTCAAGGCCCCTTCAGGGCCTGCTTCAAAACCCCTTCAAGGCCGCTTTCAGGCCCGATCCCGAGCGGCCCCGCCTCGGCCGCGTCCTGCCAGGGCCGCTCGCGATCTCGACACCCTAATGAGGAGAGACAAGGCAATGCCAGACCTTTCGTATCCCCAGCAGGCCACTGCCGGCGCCGCGCGCGGCCGCAACGCAAGCCTGGCCGCATTTCTCGCCGTGCTGCTGATCGGCGCCGTCTACGTTGCAACGCACCTGATCGGCGATCTCGCGCCCGTGCGCGAGGGCTCCATCCTGCCCTGGCTGCTGCTGGGCGTGGCCCTCGCCATCGCGCTCGGCTTCGAATTCGTGAACGGCTTCCACGATACGGCGAACGCCGTGGCCACCGTCATCTATACCCATTCGCTCACGCCGAATGCGGCCGTGATCTGGTCGGGCACGTGGAATTTTCTGGGCGTGCTCACGTCCACGGGCGCGGTCGCGTTCGGCATCCTGCAACTGCTGCCGGTGGAGCTGATCCTGCAGGTGGGCAGCAGCGCAGGCTTCGCGATGGTGTTCGCGCTGCTGATCGCGGCCATCATCTGGAACCTGGGGACGTGGTACTTCGGGCTGCCGTCGTCGAGTTCGCATACGCTGATCGGCTCCATCATCGGCGTGGGGCTCATGAACCAGCTGATGCACGGCGCCTCGCGCACGAGCGGCGTGGACTGGAGCCAGGCGCTGGGCGTCGGCAAGTCGCTGCTGTTTTCTCCGGTGGTCGGCTTCCTGCTTTCCGCGCTGTTGCTGCTCGTGCTCAAGGCGCTCGTGCGCGTGCCGGCGCTCTACGCCGAACCCAAGGGCAACGAAGCGCCGCCGTTCTGGATTCGCGCGCTGCTCGTGCTGACGTGCACGGGCGTGTCGTTCGCGCATGGCTCCAACGACGGCCAGAAGGGCATGGGGCTCATCATGCTGATCCTGATCGGCACGGTGCCTACGGCCTACGCGCTCAACCGCGCGGTCACGCCGGCCGAGACGCAGACCTTCATCGCCGTGGCGCACGAGGCCGCCGCCACCTTCGGCAAGTACACGAACGGCGTAGCGGCGCCCGCGCAGCCGCGCATCGAGGCGGAACGCTACATCGCGAGCCGGGAGCTGTCGCCCGCCACGGTGCCGGCCATTCAGGCGCTCACGCTACGCATTGCGGACCAGGTGGGCGCGTCGCCCTCCATGGCCGCCGTGCCGCAGAGTGAAGTGGGCAACGTGCGCAACGACATGTACGTGGTGTCCGAAGCCATCCGGCTCATGGAAAAGGCGAAGCAGCCGGTCTTCGCGGCTGCGGATGCGGGCGCCATCGACAACTTCCGCAAGCAGGTGGACCACGCCACCAAGTTCATCCCGACCTGGGTGAAGGTGGCCGTGGCGATCGCGCTCGGGCTGGGCACGATGGTGGGCTGGAAGCGCATCGTCGTGACGGTGGGCGAGCGCATCGGCAAGCAACATCTGACCTACGGGCAAGGCGCCTCGGCGGAACTCGTCGCCATGGCGACGATTGGCGCGGCCGACGTGTACGGGCTGCCGGTCTCCACGACGCACGTGCTCTCGTCGGGCGTGGCGGGCACGATGGCGGCCAACGGCTCGGGCCTGCAATGGGGCACGGTGCGCAGCCTCGTGCTGGCCTGGGTGCTGACACTGCCGGCCTCGATCGCACTGGCGGGCGCACTGTACTGGGTGTTCCGCCACGCGTTCTGACGGGCGGACGGACGTGGTGCGCGGTGCGCCGCCTCCATTCGGCGGGCGGGATGCGGCGCACTACGTTCCCGCGCGGCCGTCCGAAGGATGAGCCGGGATGCGCCACCTTTCCGCGTGGCCTTCCGAAGGAAAAGCCGCCACGCGCCGCCTTTCCGCACAACCCTCCGAGGGATGAGCCGCCACGCGCTGCCTTTCCGCGCGGCCTTCCGATGGGTAAGCCGCGCCTCGCACCTTCCGGTCGGCGGACGCGCCACACACGTCGCGGCCGCCCCATTTTCCGCGCTGCTGTTTTCTCCGTTCCGCCTTGTCAGCCTGAGGGTGTCGCACGCGCCAGGCGCTCCCGCGGCCATTCATTTCGGATCATTGATCGAACGCTGTTCCGCTACGATGGCGTTGCCGCGTCTTACCCGCTGCCGCGAACGCCAAGCCCAGCGGGGCTGCGACTGCTTACCGGCGTAATCGCCCTTAAGAATTCCCTTTAACTGCCGTCATTCCCCATTGGGTGACCCATGAATCACCTGTTGTCGCACCACTCACCCAATAAACATAAAACGTTGGATATTCGCGAATGAGAAGATTCGATACGAGGGTTTTGTCGCCCGTTGCTGTCGCGCTCGCCGCGGCCGCAATCGTTTCCGCCTCGCCGGCCTATGCCGAGCTGGGCGCCGCTCCGACCTGGCAGCCCGCCAGCACCACCAACACGCGGATGACGCAGCGCATCAACGCCGCTGCCGTGCTGTTCCGCGTCAACGAGACCACGCTGCCGAGCGGCACGGTGGTTCGCGAATACGTCGGAACGAACGGCACCGTGTTCGCCATTGCGTGGCAAGGCCCGCAGATGGCGCCGCTGAACACGCTGCTCGGCACCTACTTCCCTGCCTACGTACAGGGGCTCGCTACTGCGCATGCGGCGCAGCACAACGGATACGGACCCGCCACCGTCCAGCAGTCGAACCTCGTGGTTCAGACGGGCGGACACATGGGTTCCTTCACGGGCCGTGCATGGCTGCCGCTCGCGGTGCCGGCCGGTTTCAACACTGACGATATCCAGTAAGCGAGATAACCCTCATGTCCAGCAAATTCGCATGGTTTGGCGCGATCGCCGGCTTCTGTCTCGTTCTGGCCGCCTGTGGCGGCGGCGGTGGCGGCGGCTCCAGCACGACCACGACGACCAGTTCCGGCACGCCGTCGGGCAGCACCACGACGTCCGGCAGCACGAGCAGTTCGACCAATTCCACGAACACCACGCCGTGGGCCGATGCAACGGCTACGCCGACCGCGGTCAACAACACCAACGCGGTGGCGATCAGCGTGTCGAACCAGCCGTATGGGCTCGTGAATGCGCCGATGGTGGATGTAACGATCTGCCCCGGAGGCGGTGCGGCGACCAATACCAACTGTTCGACGATCCATAACGTCCTGCTCGATACGGGCTCGTACGGCTTGCGGCTGTTCGCGTCGGTCGTGCCCTCGGGCACGCTGAGCGCCATGGCGCCGCAGACGCAAGGGAGCAACAACGTCGCCGAATGCGGGTTGTTTGTCAGCGGTTACACCTGGGGCGGTGTGCGCACGGCCGATATCCAGCTCGGCACGGAAGTCGCCGCAAACGTGCCGGTGCAAATCATCGGGGATTCCAATATCTCGGCATCGGCTCCGAGCGAATGCCAGATCGGCACGGCCATGAACACGCCTAATGCGGCCTTTGCCAACGGCATTCTCGGCGTCGGCAGTAATCAATACGACTGCGGCACCGGGTGTGTGAGCGGCGCGCAGAGCGGCGCGTATTACACGTGCTCGGGTTCCCCGTCCACCTGCACGGCTACGACGCAGCCGCTCGCCTCGCAGGTGCAGAACCCGGTCGCCCTCTTCCCGACGGACAACAACGGCGTGATCGTGGAAATGGCGCAGGTGGCGGATCTGGGCGCGACAACCGCCTCAGGCACGCTCGTGTTCGGCATCGACACCGCAAGCAACAACACGCTGTCCGGCATGGGCGCCACGCTGCTCAAGACCAACAACGCGGGCAACTTCACGGCCACCTACAAGACGCAGACCTTCACCGACAACGCGTTCTTCGACTCCGGCTCCAACGGCCTGTTCTTCCCGGACTCGACCATTACGCGCAGCGGTTCGTGGTACGCGCCCAGCACGACGCTGCCGCTCACGGCCTCGCTCACCAATTCGAGCGGAAATGCCTCGGCGACCACCACGGCGCTGAACTTCAACGTGGCCAACGAAATCGTGCTCGCCAACACCGGCAACTTCGCGTTCAACGACATCGCGGGCACGGCCAGCGGCATGATGGACTTCGGCCTGCCGTTCTTCTACGGACGTCACGTGTACGTGGGCATCGTCGGCAAGACGTCGACCGGCGGCGGCACGGGGCCCTACGTCGCGTACGTGTCGCAGTAATGCCGCAGTAATGCCGCGGTGATGTCGCAGTGACCCGCTGACCGTGGCGGTCTGAAGAACGACACCGCGACGGTCAGCAGCAACCCCGCCTCGGCGGAGCCGGCAACAAAAAACGCGCGGCGCAGGCACTGGCAGAAACCAGTGTCCGCGCCGCGCGTTTCGTCTTTCAGGCTCTGAAACCGCTGCGGTTACAGTTGGCGCGCCGCTCCCGCAGCGCCACGGCTCAATACACCTCGGGCACCATCATCGCCCCCGGCACGGGCTGGCGGATGTAGTCCGGATGATGCACGCGCGCCGGCAACGCCACGGCCGGATGCTCGATCTCGTGGTACGGCACCTGGCTCAGCAGATGGTGGATGCAGTTGAGCCGCGCGCGCTTCTTGTCCACGGCGTGCACCACCCACCACGGCGCCTCGGGAATGTGCGAGCGCTGCAGCATCACTTCCTTCGCCTGCGTGTAGGCTTCCCAGCGGCGCCGGCTTTCCAGATCCATCGGGCTCAGCTTCCACTGCTTGAGCGGGTCGTTGATGCGGCTCTGGAAGCGGATTTCCTGTTCGTCGTCCGTGATCGAAAACCAGTACTTGACGATCTGGATGCCGCTGCGCACCAGCATCTTTTCGAACTCGGGCACGGAGCGGAAGAACTCCTCGTATTCATCGTCGGTGCAGAAGTTCATGACGCGCTCCACGCCCGCACGGTTGTACCAGCTGCGGTCGAACAGCACCATCTCGCCGCCTGCCGGCAGATGCGGCACGTAGCGCTGGAAATACCACTGCGTGCGCTCGCGGCTGTTCGGCGCGGGCAGCGCCGCGACGCGGCACACGCGCGGATTGAGCCGCTGCGTGATGCGCTTGATCGCGCCGCCCTTGCCGGCCGCATCCCGCCCCTCGAAGATCACGACGAGACGGTGGCCCGTGTGCACGATCCAGTCCTGCAGCTTCACGAGTTCGCCCTGCAGGCGGAATAGCTCCTTGAAGTAGAGCCGGCGCGTGCTGCGAGCCTCGTCGGTGAACGCGGCCTCGCCGTCGAGGATGCGGTCGTCCACCTCCATCTCGAGTTCTTCGTCGTATGCGTCGATCAGTTCTTCCTCGAGCCGCCGCTGCCGCTCGAGCGACATATCGGGCTTGCGGTCTTCGTCGTTCATCGGCTTCCTCCTCGCTACGAAAATGGGTCGCGTGCTGCTTGCGCGGATTGCACACATGGCGCGGCACAAAATGGCGCGCCCCATTATCTGATGCCACGGTGTCAACCGTATTACCCCGCGCATGACTCGCTGTCCAGCAGGGCGGCCGCGCGAAACGCGGCACCGCTTGCCCTCACCCTTGAAAAACAGGGCAATGACCCCGCATCTGCGGCCCTCTTCATCCGGAGCCCTAACATGGGAAGCCGTCCCCGTTTTATCGACGATCTTTCGCGCGGTGCGCCTGAGCCGGGCGCATCTCAGCCGGCCGCACCTCAGCCGGCCACGCCTCAGCCGGCCACGCCGGGTCCATTAAGCGACGACGCCCTGCTCGACGCCTACTCGCGCACCGTGATCGGCGCGCTGGCCCGCGTGCAGCAGGCCGTCGCCTTCATTGCCGTCGAACGCAGCCTGCCCGGCGACACCGGCCGCGCGCCGCGCGTGCGCGGCGGCACCGGTTCGGGATTCCTGTTCACGCCCGACGGGTATCTGCTCACCAACAGCCACGTCGTGCACGGCGCCACGCGCATCAGCGTGACGCTCGCCGACGGTTCGAAATACGACGCCGACCTCGTCGGCGACGACCCCGATAGCGACCTCGCCGTGCTGCGCATCGGCTGCGCGGAGCCGCTGCCGCACGTGGAACTAGGCGACTCGTCGTCGCTGCGCGTGGGGCAGATCGCCATCGCGGTGGGCAATCCGCTCGGCCTCGCGCAGACCGTCACGACCGGTGTCGTCTCGGCGCTCGGCCGCTCGCTGCGCTCCACCACGGGCCGCATGATCTACGACGTGATCCAGACCGACGCCGCGCTCAATCCCGGCAATTCGGGCGGTCCGCTGATCAATTCGGCAGGCCAGGTGATCGGCGTGAACACGGCGATCATTCAGGGCGCGCAGGCCATCAGTTTCGCCACCGCAATCGACACCGCGAAGTGGGTCATCATGCAGATCTTCGCGTATGGCCGCGTGCGACGCGCCTATATCGGCGTGGCGGGCACCGTGTCGCCCGTATCGCGGCGCGCACAGCGCTACTTCGGGCTCGATCAGGCCGCGGGCGTGCGCGTGCTCGAAGTGGTGAAAGGCAGCCCCGCCGCTCAGGGCGGCCTGCGCGTGGACGACACGATCGTCGCCATCGACGCGCTGCCCGTGGACAGCGTGGACGCGTTGCAGCGTTCGCTCGACGCATCGCGTATCGATCGCGCGGTGAAGATCACCGTGCTGCGCGGGGTGCAGCGGCTGGAACTGGACGTGACGCCTGTGGAGCAGAAGGGGTGAGCTGAGCGCTGCGGAAAGCATCCGTTCGTCGCAGTCCGGCAAAAACGAAAGAGGCATCGCACGGCTACCCGTGCGATGCCTCGTCACTCCAGCTTCCTGCTGACCTGCTACTTACTGAACCACCCGCGTCACCCCGCGCCCGCGCGGGTCCGCCGCGGGCAGCGGCGTGTCGCCGTCGATCTTGATGGCCTGGATGTCGCCGCTGAAGTTCTGCCCCTTCAGCACATAGCCCTTCGCCTCGACCGCCTTCGCAAGCTCGCCGTCCATGGGCTGATACGGCTCCCAGAAGATCGTATTGGGCGGCAGCAACTGGTGATGGAAGCGCATTGCCGCCACCGCGTCTTTCAGCGGCATGTGGAAGTCGTAGATGTTGTTGATCACCTGGAAGATCGACGTGAAGATGCGCGAGCCGCCAGGCGTGCCGATCACGAGCGACACCTTGCCGTCCTTCGTGAGGATGGTGGGCGTCATGGAGGAAAGCGGCCGCTTCTTCGGCGCGATCGCATTCGCGTCGCTGCCCACCACGCCGAACATGTTGGGCACGCCGGGCTTGGCCGAGAAGTCGTCCATCTCGTCGTTGAGCACGATGCCCGTGCCGTCCGCCACCACACCCGAGCCGAAATAGCCGTTGATGGTGTAGGTGTTCGACACCGCGTTGCCCCACTTGTCCACTACCGAGAAGTGCGTGGTCTCCGCCTTCTCCGGCATCGAGGTGCCAAGCCCTGGCTGCACGCTCTTCGTATCGGACGGCGTGTTCTCGTTGACCTCCGCCGCGCGCTTCGCGATGTAGGCATCGTCGGTCAGCTGCGCGATGGGTACCTTATAGAAGTCCGGGTCGCCGAGGTACTGGGCGCGGTCTGCGAACACGCGCTTCTCGATCTCGGCGATCAGGTGAACGTATTGAGCCGAGTTGAGCGAAACGCCCTTGAAATACGGCGCGAGATCGGCCTTCATCTTCAAGAGCTGCACGAGCCCGATGCCACCCGAGCTGGGCGGCGGCGCCGTGATGATGCGATAGCCGTTCCAGTTCGCTTCGATCGGTTGACGCCACACGGCCTTGTACTGCTGCAGGTCCTGCTTCGTGATGAGACCGTGGCCGCGCATGGAGGCGGCGATCAGGTCGGCGGTCTTGCCGCTGTAGAAATCTTTCGCGCCGTCGTTGGCGATGCGCGTCAACACGGACGCCAGCTGCGGCTGCTTGAAGTTGACGCCTTCGTTCATGCCGCCGAAGTACTGATCGAAATTCGTCTTGCCCGCGAATTCCTTCGATGCCGCGTCGCGACGCTGCGCGAGCTGGTCGCTCACTTCGAAGCCGTCGCGCGCGTAATGGATGGCGGGCGCAAGCACCTGCTTCCACTTGAGCTTGCCGAAGCGCCGCTGCGCTTCCCACATGCCCGACACGGTACCGGGCACGCCTACGGCGTCGTAGCCATAGAGGCTCTTGCCGGGAATCACGTTGCCCTGGTCGTCCAGGTACATGTTGCGCGTGGCGGCCAGCGGCGCACGTTCGCGATAGTCGATGAAGTACGGCTTGCCGTTCACGTAGAGCGTCATGAACCCGCCGCCGCCGATGTTGCCGGCTTCGGGATACGTGACCGCGAGCGTGAACGCGATGGCGACGGCGGCATCCACCGCATTGCCGCCTTCCTTGAAGACCTGTTCGGCGGCGTCGGCTGCATATTTGTCCGCTACGGCGACCGCCGAGCCGGTAAGGATGGCCGGCTGCTGCGGTACCTTCGCAACAGCGGGCGTGCTCTCGAGAAAGCCCGCGGATACCGATGCGAGCGAGACGAACGCGAATGCACTAGCAGCGACTTTGCTTCTTTCGATTAACTTCATTGGACGTCCCCCATGGCAACACTGCATGGCACTTGCGTGCGCAGTGAGTTGAGTGCGCAGCGAAAACTCTGCCTTGGGCTTATATCACGCCAATGATCGGTTTGCGAGCACGAGCGGGCGCAAACACCGCGCCCGCGCTGCCTCTGTCGCCTCTACTGCTTCTGCCCTTCGATTTACTTCTACGCGGCCGCCGACGCTTTCTGCGTGAGCACCCGCCCGGCCACCTCGTCCACTGCGGCCTTCGCCAGTTGCACGATCTCGTCAACGTCCGCACGCGATGCGATGAGCGGCGGCGCGAAGCCGAGAATGTCGCCGTTCGGCATCGCCCGCGCGATCAGACCGCGTTGCAGCGCAGCAGCCGACACGCGCGGGCCGACCTTCAGCGCGGCATCGAACGGAATGCGACCGTCCTTGTCGGCCATGAATTCGAGCGCGGCCAGCATGCCCTCGCCGCGCACTTCGCCCACGAGCGGGTGCGCATCGAACGCCGCGTGCAGTTGCTGTTGCAGGTACGCACCCGTTTCGGCCGCATTGCGCGTGATCGACTCGCGTTCGAGGATGTCGAGATTCGCGAGCGCCGCAGCCGCGCAAATCGGATGCCCCGAGTACGTCCAGCCGTGCCCCATGGCGCCAAGTTCCTGGGATGCCTGATCGATTACGTCCCACACGCGTTCGCTCACGATCACGCCCGAGAGCGGCGCATACGCACTCGTGAGGCCCTTGGCCACCGTGATGAGATCGGGCTCGATACCGTAGTGCTGCGCGCCCATCTTCGAGCCGAGCCGCCCGAAGCCGCACACCACTTCGTCGCAGATCAGCAGAATGTCGTGCTTTTTGAGCACTGGCTGGATGGCCGCCCAGTAGCCCTTCGGCGGCGGCAGGATGCCGCCCGTGCCCATCACCGGCTCGCCGATGAACGCGGCAATGGTGTCCGCGCCCTCGCGCGCAATGAGCTTTTCGAGTTCATCCACGCAGTACGCGACGAACTGCTCTTCGCTCATCCCCGCCGGCGCCTGGCGATACCAGTGCGGACACACCGTGTGCTTGACGCGCTCGACGGGCAGGTCGAAGCACTGGTGAAAGCCCGGCAGCCCCGTGAGGCTGCCCGTCACGATGCCCGAGCCGTGATAGCCGCGCTGGCGCGAGATGATCTTCTTCTTTTGCGGGCGTCCCTTCACGTTGTTGTAGTACCAGACGATCTTGATCTGCGTTTCGTTCGCGTCCGAACCGGACATGCCGTAGTACACCTTCTTCATGCCGGCCGGCGCCCAGTCGATGATGCGCGACGAGAGTTCGATGATGGTGTCCGTCGAGTGGCCGACATAGGTGTGGTAGTAGGCGAGCTTCTTCGCCTGCTCGTAAATGGCCTCGGCCACTTCGGTGCGGCCGTAGCCGATGTTCACGCAATAGAGACCCGCGAAGGCGTCGATGAACGACTTGCCCGTGTGGTCTTCAATGCGAATGCCCTTCGCGCCCGTGACGATGCGACCCGGCAGCGCGCCGCTCGCATGGTCGTGAGCGTGCGTGGAGGGGTGCATGAAGTGGGCGCGGTCGGCCGTGAGCAGGGAGTCGAATGAGGTCATGTGCTTCTCCGTGATGATGTCGTGATCGGTTGAATTGAGGGGCGGGCCTGCTCGCGCGTCATGCCGCAGCCGCATGCCGCATCGATGCGGCGTTCGCGTGAGGCAAGCCAAGTTGGCCCAGGCAGTAGTAGCGGGTTTCCACGAAGGGTTCGAAGCCTTCCATGCCGCCTTCGCGGCCAAGGCCCGAGGCCTTCATGCCGCCAAACGGAATGGGCGCGCCCGTGAACTTCGCGCCGTTCACGGAGACCATCGCGAATTCGAGTCGGCGAAGGGTCTGCCAGACGGTGTTCAGGTTCGTCGACATCAAGTAGGCGGCAAGGCCGTATTCGGTGTCGTTGGCGAGCGCGATGGCTTCGTCGAGCGTCTCGAACGGCGACACCGCCGAGATGGGCGCGAAGTTTTCTTCGTCGTAGACGCGCATGCCGGGCCGCGCGTCGGCGATCACGGTGGGTTCGAAGAACCAACCGCCCAGCGCGTGCGGCTCGCCGCCCACGGTGATGCGTGCGCCTTTCGCGCGGGCGTCGGCCACGCGTTCGCGCGTGGTGTCGAGCGCCGCCTGGTGCATGAGCGGACCCACGTCCACGCTGTCTTCGAATGCTCCGCCCACTTTCAACGCACGCACGGCGTCGCTGTAGCGGGCAACGAATGCTTCGTAGAGCGGCTTCGCCACGAGAATGCGGTTCGCTGCGCAGCAGTCTTGCCCCGAGGTCTGAAACTTCGCGGCCACGGCCACGCGCACGGCTTCTTCGAGGTCCGCATCTTCCGCGACGATGAAGGGCGCGTTGCCGCCCAGTTCCAGTGCGGTCTTCTTGATGTCCGCACTCGCCGCGGCCTGCATGACGAGCGTGCCCACGCGCGTGGAACCCGTGAAGCTGACCGAGCGCACGCGAGCGTCGCGCACGAGCGTTTCCATCGCGGTCTGCGGCTCGCCGAGCACGACGTTGAAGACGCCTGCGGGAAAGCCCGCTTCTTCCGCGAGTTGCGCGAGCGCGAGCGCCGAGAACGGCGTCTCGTGCGCGGGCTTCACGACTACGGTGCAGCCCGCCGCGATAGCCGCCGCGGCCTTGCGCGTGATCATCGCCGAGGGGAAATTCCACGGCGTGATGAGTGCGGCCACGCCTACCGGCTCCATCATCGTGCCGAGCTGCGCGCCGTCGATATGCGAGGCAATGGTGCGGCCGCCCAGCCGTTTCGCTTCGTGCGCGAACCATTCGATGAAGCTTGCGCCATAGGTGATCTCGCCGCGCGCCTCCGCGACCGGCTTGCCCTGCTCCAGCGCAAGCATGCTGGCCAGATCGTTGCGATGGCGCAGCACGAGTTCGTGCCAGCGCAGCAGCAGCGCGCTACGCTGCGCCACCGGCACCCAGCGCCACGCTTCGAACGCGCGCTGCGCCGCGGACACGGCTTCCTCGATCTGCGCGGCGCTCAACATCGGAACATGGCCGATCACGCTTTGATCGGCAGGGTTCTGCACCGCGACGGTGGATGCCGTGTCGCTGTGAACCCAGCGTCCGTCGACATAGCACAGCGACTTGAATAGAACGGGATGGCCCAGCAGCATGACTTCCTCCATGATTGGCCGGCAGAGTGGCGACGACATTGGCCAGAACCTGCCTCTGTCGCGTTGTTTCAATGCCTTCCACTGTAGGGCTGGCATGCCCTCTGCTCTTTCTGTGTTGCGGTCCGACGCTGTGCGTTCTTTCTGTTTTCGAGCTGGAATTTCAGGGGTTTTTTCTGTGGCGTGCTTTCGGGCGGGTGCGGCCCTCAGCCCGCCTCGCCTGAATCCGCAACCCAGTCCGGCACCGTATCCCCTGCCTGCTTCACCACCTTCGTCACGATGTAGGTGAAATAGCGCTCGATGCCGAGCTCGTCCGTGAGCAGCGAATCGATGAAACGCTGGTACTGGTCGATGTCGCGTGAGACGACGTGCATCACGTAGTCCACGCCGCCGCCTGTGGCGTGGCACTGCACGACTTCGGGAGCGCGAGCCACGCGCTCCTCGAAGCGGCGCATGTCGTGCGCCGTATGGCGCGCGAGCGTGACTTCCACGACGATGCGCGTGCCCTTGAACGCCGCGATCCAGTCGATGTCGGCGCGGTAGCCGCGAATCAGCCCGCTTTCTTCGAGACGCCGCACGCGCTCCCACGCCGGCGAGATCGACAGGTTGACCTCTTCGGCGAGGCGCGACTTCGTGATGCGTCCATCGCGCGCCAGCGTGCGCAGAATCGCGAGGTCGTAGCGGTCGAGTTTCATGGATGTATCGCGTGCCTGTGGCGGGCGGTGCTCAGGCCGCCACCGGAATGCCGCGCTCTACGACGTCGGCCACCACCGCGACGGTGTCGCCCACGCGCACGAGCCCCGGGAAATGGCGCGCCGCAAGCAGCCCGCTGCGCGCCGCGCGATATTCGAAGGGCCGCGCGCCCGAGCGCGTCGTGTCGTACACACGGGCGATCACCTCCCCGTGTTCCACCATCTCGCCCAGGTCTTTGCACGGCTCGATCAGGCCGTCGTGCTCGCTCGTCGTATAGCAGCTGCCGTCGGGCATATCGAGCAGCGTCGTGGTGCGCGATGCCTCGCCCCACGCGCGGCTCGCCGCCTCGAACAGTTCGCCCGCGGGCGGCGCGAGCACGCCGGCATGCTGCAGAAAGCCACGCACGCCGCGCATCGCCACGGCCACGCTCGCCGCGGTAGCCGTGCCGCCGCCGCCCAGTTCGGTCGAGACGAACACCTTGCCCGCCTCTTCCACCGCCGTATCGAAGAGCCCGACGCTGTCGAGTTCCAGCATGCGCATGGAGTACGGCGCGCCGAACGCACGCATTGCGGCCTCGCAGCGCGCCTGCTGCTTCGCGTCGTGCAGCACGTGAATGGCGGCGAACGGCACGAAGTCGAGCGTGCGTCCGCCTGCATGCAGGTCCAGCACGTAGTCGGCAAGCGGCAGCAGATAGCGCTGGAAGTAGTCCGCGATTTTTTCGGTAAGGGTGCCGTCGGGGCGGCCCGGAAAGCTGCGGTTCAGGTTGCCGCGATCGATGGGCGACGTGCGGCTTCCCGCCAGAAACGCGGGGTAATTCATGAACGGCACGATGATGACGCGACCCGCCACATCCTCGGCCTTCAGCGTGGAGGCGAGCCGCGAGAGCACGATGGGCCCTTCGTACTCGTCGCCGTGGTTGCCGCCTGTCAGCAGCACCGTGGGCCCGTGCCCGCGCTGCACGACGGTGACGGGGATCATCACCGCGCCCCACGCTGAACTGTCGTGCGAGTGCGGCAGTTTCAGAAAACCGTGCTGAACCCCTTGCCCGTCGAAGTCGACGGTCGGTGTAATCGGCGATGCGCGCATGCCCTACTCCTTCACGAACAGTTTGCGCGGCGTGTTGCAGAAGGTCTCGACGCCGGAATCGGTAATCAGGATGCTTTCCGTAATTTCGAGACCCCAGTCGTCGAGCCACAGGCCCGGCATGAAGTGGAACGTCATGCCGGGTTGCAGCACCGTGCGGTCGCCGGGCCGCAGGCTCATGGTGCGCTCGCCCCAGTCGGGCGGATAGCTCGCGCCGATGGGGTAGCCGCAGCGGCTGTTCTTTTCGATGCCCGATTTGCGCAGCACGGCGAAGAACGCGTTCGCAATGTCTTCGCAGGTGTTGCCCGGCTTCGCGGCGGCAAGCCCCGCTTCGATGCCTTCCACCACGGCACTTTCGGCATCGATGAAATGCTTCGGCGGTTTGCCGAGATAAACCGTGCGCGACTGCGGGCAGTGATAGCGGCGAAAGCAGCCGGCAATCTCGAAGAACGTGCCGGCACCGCGCGCGAACGGCGTGTCGTCCCAGGTAAGGTGCGGCGCGGCCGCGTCGGCGCCCGTGGGCAGCAGCGGCACGATGGCGGGATAGTCGCCGCCGTAGCCTTCGACGCCCGTGATGCCCGCGGCGTAAATATCTGCGACAAGGTCGTTCTTGCGCATGCCGGGCTCGATGCGCTCCACGATGCGCGCATGCATCTTTTCGACGATGCGCGCCGCAATGCGCATGTACTCGATCTCGCGCGGCGACTTCACCGCGCGCTGCCAGTTCACGAGCGCGGTCGCGTCGCGCCACTGCGCCTGCGGCAAGTTGCGCTTGAGCGCTTCCCATGCCGCGGCGCTGAAGTAATAGTTGTCGAGTTCCACGCCGATGCGGCCCCGGCCCCAGCCGCGCGCTTCGATCACCTCGTGCGAGAGGTAGTCCATGGGATGCCGCTCCGTGGACTGCACGTAATGATCTGGATACCCAACGATCTGGTCGTGCTTCATGAACACCGTGCGGCGCGCGCCGTTGGCATCCTGGCCGCGACCGAACCAGACGGGCTCGCCTTCCATGGCGAGCAGCACGCACTGGTGCACGTAGAACGACCAGCCGTCGTAGCCCGTGAGCCACGCCATGTTGGTCGGGTCCGTCACGATCAGCAGATCGATGCCGGCTTCCTGCATGGCACGGCGCGTGCGGGCAATGCGCGCGGCGTACTCCTCGCGCTCGAACGGCAGGCGCACGGCGGGCGCGGCGGGTGCGGCGGGCGCCACGCCGCTCGTCGCGTGCGGTTTCTGTTGCATGGTTTCTGGCATGGTGGTCCCTTCCTTGTCCTTCGGTTTGTTGCCCTTCGTGCTGCTTTGCCTGCGCGTCCTGGCCTTCTGAGCTCAGGTGGACGGCTTGTCACTCGCTTGCGTGTTTGAGGGCATCGTTGTGAAACGTCGTGCCTGCACCCGCGGCGCGCGCACGGGCCAGCGCGAGCGCGGCAATCGCCGTGTCCTGTGCGCCGGTGCCCGTGAGGTCGCAGATCGTGATGTCGTCGTCGCTCGTACGTCCAGGCACGCCGCCCGCAATCACTTCGCCCAGCTCCGCAAAGCGCGCGTTGCCGGCCACAGCGCCTGCTTCGATGGCGTGATGCAACTCGCCCAGCACGCGCGTCTGTTGCACACGGTCGCACACGTAACGTGCGGCGGCGAGCGCCGCGGGCGCGATCTCGTTCTTGTGTTCCGCGTCGGATCCCATCGCCGTGATGTGCAGACCCGAATGCAGGTCACGCGCCTGCACGAGCGGTGTCTCGCTCGGCGTGGTGGTGATCGCGATGTCGGCTTCGCACAGCGCGTCGTGCACGTCTTGCGCAACGCGGGCCTCGACGGCGAACTGCTTACCCATCTCGCGCGCGAACTGCGTTGCGCGTTCGCGGTCGCGCGCCCATACGGAGATGCGCTCCAACCGTCGCACGCACGCGAGCGCACGCAACTGAAGCCGCGCCTGCTCGCCCGCGCCGATCACCGCCACGTGCCGCGCGTTTTCACGCGCCAGCCAGCGCGCGGCAACCGCACCTGCCGCCGCGGTGCGCACGGCGGTGAGGTAGCCGTTGTCCAGCAGCACGGCTTCGGTCAGGCCCGTGCGCGCCGAAAGCACGAGCATGAGTCCGTTGAGGCTGGGCAGCCCGAGCTGCGGGTTGTTGAAGAAGCCGGGGCTCACCTTGATCGCAAAACTCTCGAAGCGCGGCAGATACGCGGTCTTCACATCCACCTCGCCGCGATACTCGGGCAGATCGAGCCGCAGAACAGGCGGCATCGCCACCGCTTCGGTCGCGAGCGCGAGGAACGCGGATTCCACCTGATCGATCGCGGCCAGATCGAGTGGCACGAGTTCGCGCAGTTCGCTTTCGCCCAGCAACGTGATGGATGACATATCGAGTGTCCTGTTCAGATGGCGCGTGGCCTTTCGCTCAGCCTGCCGCCACGCGGCGATGCAGACCCATATCGATGTTCGAGCCGCTCACCACGAGCACGACGGGGCCACGCCGCAACTGCGTCGCGTCGAGCACGCCATCGAGCACCGCTGCCATGCCCACCGCGCCAGCGCCTTCCACCACGAGCCGTTCCTCGCGATACGCGTGCGCGATGCCGCGCGCAATGGACGCCTCGTCGAGCAGCAACGCCTCGTCGATCAAGTCACGTGTGAGGGAGAACGTGTAGCGGTTGTCGAGACCGATGCCGCCGCCCAGCGAATCGGCAAGCGACTCGACCTCTTCCACGATCACAGGTCGCCCCGCTGCGAGACTCGCGTGCATCGCGGCGCCGCGCGCCATCGTGACGCCCGTCATGCGAATGGCGGGGTTCAAGGCTTTCGCCATGAGCGCGATGCCGGCAAAAAGGCCCCCGCCCGAAAGCGGCACGACGATGTTCGCGACATCGGGCAAGTCCTCGACGATCTCGAGCCCGATGGTGGCTTGCCCGGCAATGACGTGCGGGTCGTCGAACGGCGGCACGAACACGAAGCCTTCTTCCTGCGCGAGCCGCCGCGCTTCGTGCTGCGCATCGTCCTGGCTTGCGCCGGTAATGCGGACCTGCGCGCCCAGCTGGCGCACGGCTTCCACCTTGTTGGCCGGCACGAGCGACGACATGCACACGGTGGCCTGCATGCCGAGCGCCTGCGCTGCGTAAGCAACGGCGCGTCCGTGATTGCCCGTGGAGGCCGTGACCACGCGCGTGCAGCCTTGCTCCGCAAGCACGGCTAGCGCATGGGTCGCGCCGCGCACTTTGAAGCTGCCCGTGGGTTGAACCGTTTCGAGTTTCAGCAGCACGCGCGTACCGGCAAGCGCCGAAAGCGAAGGCGATTCGACGAGCGGCGTGCGCCGCACACGCGACCCGATTCGCTGACGCGCGCGGTAGACATCGGCAGGACAGACGACAGACATGAGGCAGGCCGCAGTGAGGGGTTCGGCGCCGCGCCGGATGGCGCAGCGTCCTTCAATGCGACCGAGTCTAATGTTCTAAAAATTGTTTTCGATTGTCCTGGTACATTTACGCGAAGTCGTGCACCTGCGGGTATTGCTCGAACACGTCGCGCATGGTTTCGAGCGCCGCGCGGAAGGTGTCTTCGCCCACTTCCGCGCCCACGCACAGGCGCACCGCATCGGGCCGCTCGCCGCCGCGCACGAGAAACGGGTCCGGCGACGTGACCGCGATATTGCGATTGCGCAGCTCGCGCACGAGCCGGTCGGTCTGCCAGTGCGAAGGCACGCGCAGCCATACCGAAAGCGCGTGCGGATGTGCGCCCAGCACGTAGCTGCCCAGAATCTGCTGCACGAGCGCCTGGCGGCGTGAGAGACATTCGCGCTGCACTTCGAGCAGGCGCGCCGCGGTGCCGTCGACGAGCCAGCGCGTGGCGACTTCGGCCATGGGCGGCGTCGCCATCCAGCTGTTCACGCGCAGCACGCTCTCGGCGCGCAGCGCGAGGCGCCGCGGCGTGGTGAGATAGCCGATGCGCAAGCCCGTCAGCACCGACTTCGTGAGGCTCGTGCAGTAAAACGAAAGCTCGGGAATCAGGCTCGAAATGGGCGGCACGCGCTTGGGCAGCAGCGGACCGTACACGTCGTCTTCGATCACATAGACGCCGTAGCGCTGCGCAATGCGCGCAATCGCGCGGCGGCGCGACTCGGGCATCAGCGAAACGGTGGGGTTGTTCAAGGTGGGCGTGCACACGAGCGCCGAAATGCGCTCGCTGTCGCACATCTCTTCGAAGTGCTCGGGGTGAATGCCGTACTCGTCTATTTCGAGTCCCTTCAGCGTAAACCCCAGCACGCTTGCGCTGCCGATCACGCCGTGGTCCGTCAGACTTTCGCAGAGCACGGTGTCGCCCGGCCCTACCAGCGACGCCAGTGCGAGAAAGATGCCGTGCGCCGCGCCGTTCGTGACGAGCAGCGTGTCCGCCGAGGCCGGCATGCCGAGCGTGGCGAGCCACGCCGCCGCAGCCTGGCGATGATGCTCGAAGCCCGCAATAGGGCGAAATGCGCGAATCCAAGGCTGATCGTCGAGGCCCGCGAGCGTCGCGCAGACCTTGCGCCACATCGCGTCGTGCTCGGCGGTGTGGATGATGCGTGCAATCGAGAAGTCCACCACGGAGCGCTCGGCCGTATCGAGCATGTAGTTCGACATGGTCTCCGTCACGCGGCCCGACACGAAACTGCCGCGCCCCACTTCGCAGCGGATCAGGCCCTGGCGCTCCAGTTCCTTGTAGGCGTTGGTCACCGTCTGCACGCTGATTTCCAGTTCCGCCGCCACATCGCGCTGCGGCGGCAAGCGTTCGCCCGCGCGCAACACCGTGCTTTCGATGTCGCCCGCAATGGCCTTCACCAGCCGCTTGTATTTCGATTCGGCGCCGTGCGCCGCGCGCACCGCTTCGCGCCACTGCTCTCTCACCGTCTTCTCCATGGCTCGGGTCTTCGTTGGGTCTTCGTCGGTGTTCGGATAGTGCGGGCAAAACCCGTTGGAAAATTATTGTCCTAGAGCAATCAGAAACAAAAATATGGCTTTGTATGCTGGGTTCCAATGGCGGTGTACCACGACACCACATCGGGTTTTCACGGACCCCCCGCCTGACTCCGCGGCGCATGACGCACCGCGCCATCCTTACCCCACGCAATGGGACCGACATGAACCCGAAGCGCCATTCCAGACTGCCCCAGGCTTTCAGCATCGCGTGCATCGCGGCGGCCGGCCTGCTCATGCACGTGCAGCACGCGGCGGCCGAAACCACGCTGCAGCGCATTCAACGCACCGGCGAGGTACGCATTGGCTACGCGAACGAAGCACCGTTTGCCTACACGACGCCCGACGGCAAGGTGACGGGCGAGTCGCCCGAAATCGCGCGCAAGATCTTCGCGAAGCTCGGCGTGAAGAAGGTGGATGGCGTGCTGACCGAATGGGGATCGCTGATTCCAGGCCTGCGTGCGGGCCGCTTCGACGTGATCGCGGCAGGCATGTACATCACGCCCGAGCGCTGCAAGCAGGTCGCGTTCGCCGATCCGCAATACCAGATTCAGGACACGCTGCTCGTGCTGAAAGGCAATCCGAAGAAACTGCACAGCTACGGCGACGTCGCAAAACAGTCCGACGTGAAGCTGGCGGTGATGGCGGGCGCGGTGGAACTGGGCAACTCGCGCGATGCGGGCGTGAAAGATGCTCAGTTGCTCCAGGTACCGGATACGACGGCGCAATTGCAGGCCGTGCGCGCGCGCCGCGCGGATGCCGCCGCAGGCACCGCACTCACGATGAAGGGTCTCGCCTCGAAAGACGCGGCCCAGGTGGAAACCGTCTCCGACTTCACCGATGATCCGAAGCACACGGGCTATGGCGCGCTCGCCTTCCGGCCCGAGGACACGGATCTGCGCGACGCCGTGAACAAGCAGCTGCACGCGTGGCTCGGCACGCCGGATCATCTGCAGACCGTCGCACCGTTCGGCTTCGACAAGTCGAACATCACGACGAAGACTGCCGCGGAAATCTGCAGCGGCAAGTAAGCCGCAAACAGGCGGTAAATACGCGGTAAATACGCCGCAAGTCAGTCGCAAGTCTGCCGGCCGGGTGTAGCCCCCCGGTATTCGCGCCGGCTCTGGCCGACCCCGTCGGCCCCTGTGAAGCCGGCAGGCGGACGCACCACCGTTGCGGCCCGCGCACAGCGCGGCGGGCCGCACGCCATCATGCAAGCGAGGACCGCCATGCGTGAATTGTTTCCCCTGCTCATGCAGGGCACTCTGGTGACCATCGGCATTACGATCGGCGCGACGTTGCTCGCCATCGTCATGGCGTTCGTGGCCACCGCCGCCAAACTCGCGCCGTGGGCACCGCTGCGTTGGGTGGGCAACGTCTATGTCGAAGTGTTCCGCGGCACGTCGCTGCTCGTGCAGCTCTTCTGGTTCTTCTTCGTGTTGCCGCTGCCGCCGTTTCGTATCGAACTCACGCCGCTCACGGTGGCGATCGTGGGGCTCGGGTTGCACTACGGCGCCTACGGCTCGGAGATTCTGCGCGGCGCGCTGCGTTCGGTGCCCGGTGGCCAGTTCGAGGCCGCGCTCGCGCTCAATCTCTCGCCCTTGACGCGCATGCGCCGCATCGTGCTGCCGCAAGCCATGATCAACGCGCTGCCGCCCGCCACGAACCTCATGATCGAATTGCTCAAGGGCACGTCGCTCGTTTCGCTGATCACGCTCTCCGACCTCACGTTCCGCGCGCGCCAGCTCGACGAAGCCACGTTCAAGACCGCGGAGATTTTCGGGCTCACGCTCGTCATCTACTTCGTGCTGGCCCAGTGCATTGCGACGTTGATGCGCTACTTCGAACGCCGCGTGAATCACGGCATCGCGAACAGCCGGCCACGCGCAGCGAGGGGCCTCGCCGCCGGCACCGCCATGAGCCGCTTCTTGCAGAGAGTCGCCCGATGAACAGCTTCTTCGATCTTCACTACGCCGCGCAGATTCTGCCGGCCCTGCTGCACGCCTCGCTCTACACGATCCTGATCACGCTCGTCGGCTTTGCCATTGCGCTCGTGCTGGGCCTCGTGTTCGCGATTCTGAGGCGCAGCACCTTCCGGCCGCTGGCGCTGACGGTGGGCTTCGTCGTCGAGTTCGTCCGCAGCACGCCGCTGCTGATCCAGATCTACGTGCTCTTCTATGTGCTGCCGGTCTACGGCATCACGATGAGTGCGCTCACGGCCGGCACCGCGGGCATCGCGCTGCATTACGCGTGCTATACGTCCGAGGTCTATCGCGCCGGCCTCAACGGCGTTGCGCGCGGCCAGTGGGAAGCGTGCTGCGCGCTGTCGCTCTCGCCGCGGCGCACCTACCTCGGCGTGATCCTGCCGCAAGCCATTCGCCCCGTGGTGCCCGCGCTCGGCAACTATCTCGTCGCCATGTTCAAGGACACGCCCGTGCTCTCCGCCATCACCGTCGTGGAGCTGATGCAGCAGGCGAAGAACATCGGCTCCGAAACGTTCCGCTATCTGGAGCCCATCACGCTCGCGGGGCTGTTCTTCCTCGTGCTCAGCGTGACGTTCGCCCACCTCGTGCGGCGGCTCGAATTCAGCCTGAGGTTGCCATGAACCTGCCCACCGCCATGCGTGACGGCGCGCCCAGCGCCTCGAATTCCGGATCCCCCGTAATGGAGCAAGCAATGAAACGTGACCCCGCCGCCGCGTACACGCCCGCCGCCACAAGCAACGGCGAAGCGCCCATGGTGCGCTTTCGCAACGTGACGAAGCGCTATGGCGCGCTGACCGTGCTCGACGGGCTCGACCTCGAAGTGGGCCGCAACGAGAAGGTGGCGATCATCGGGCCAAGCGGCTCCGGCAAATCGACGCTGCTACGCGTGCTGATGACGCTCGACCCGCTCACGGACGGCATGATCGAAGTGGACGGCGAACCGCTCACGCACATGGTGAAGAACGGCTCGCTCGTGCCCGCTTCGCTGCGCCACCTGCGGCGCGTGCGCAGCAAGATCGGCATGGTGTTTCAGAGCTTCAATCTCTTTCCGCACATGACGGCGCTCGCCAATACGATCGAAGCGCCCATGCAGGTACTCGGCCTCTCGCGCAAGGAAGCCACGGAGCGTGCGCACGAACTGCTCTGTCTTGTGGGCCTCGAAGACAAGTGCAACCACTACCCGTCGCAGCTTTCGGGCGGCCAGCAGCAGCGCGTGGCGATTGCGCGGGCGCTCGCCATGCGGCCCAAGGTGATGCTGTTCGACGAGGTGACCTCCGCGCTCGACCCCGAACTGTGCGGCGAAGTGCTCAACGTGATCCGCCGTCTGGGCAGCGAGCACAACCTCACGATGCTGATGGTCACGCACCAGATGGGTTTTGCGAAAGAGTTCGCGGACCGCGTGTGCTTTTTCTCGCAGGGCAAGATCATCGAGCAGGGACCGCCGCAGCAGTTCTTCTCGGCGCCCGAACACGAGCGCACGAAGCAGTTCCTGCGCGCGGTGAAAGAAGCGATGTAAGGGAAGCTCGGGCGGGTGGACGCGGGCTGTTATTCCGCTCGTGTTACCGCGCCGTTGCTGCGCGCTAAGCTGCCTTGCCGACCTTCCCGCGCACGCCGCGCGCGATCTCGTCGCCGGTGCCGTGTGGCAGCCGCGCGGTAACCGGAATCGACGCCACCGAAAACAGCGCGACCGCGAAAAACGCGGGCCAGAAGTCCGACCACACCACGTGGGCATGGCCTTGCAGGTCGCGCGAAATCTGCAACACGATGCCCGCGATGGTCACGCCGAGGCCCAGCGAAATCTGCTGGATCACGCTCGCCACGCTGGTTGCGCGGCCGATGTCGCGGCCCGCAATGTCCGCGTAGGCAAGCGAGTTGAGGCTCGTAAATTGCAGCGACGGGAACACGCCGCCCACCAGCACCACGCACCAGATCACCCAATGCGGCGTGCCGGGAAAGAAGAAGCCATACGCGGCAATCGACGCACCTGCGAGCGCGGCGTTCACCATGAGCACCTTGCGGAAGCCAAACTTCGCAAGCACGCGTGTCGCAATGGTCTTCATGAAAATGGAGCCGAACGCGGAGGCGCACGTAATGGAGCCCGACACGAACGCGGTCAGGCCCAGCCCTTCCTGGAATGCCAGCGGCAGCAGGAACGGCACGGCACCCAGCCCGATGCGAAACAGCGACCCGCCCACCACGCTTGCATGAAAGCTCGGAATGCGCAGAAAGCGCAGATCGAGCACGGGCCGCTCGGCGCGCTGCGCGTAGAACCAGTAGAGCGCGAGCAACAACGCGCCCGTCACGGTCATCACGAACGCCACGTTCGCCGACGCCAGTTCACCGCCCACGAGCGAAAGCCCGAGCATGAAGAGCGATGCGCCCGCAGCAGAAAGCACGAAGCCGATCCAGTCGAGCGGACCGGGATGCTCTTCGTGCATGTTGGCAATGTGGCGATTCGCGAGCCAGATACCGAAGAGACCGATGGGAATGTTGACGAAGAAGATCAGGCGCCAGTGCAAATAGGTGGTGATGAAGCCGCCCAGCGGCGGCCCCACGACAGGCCCTAGCAACGCGGGCACGGTGAGGTAGTTGAC
Source organism: Paraburkholderia sp. SUR17 (assembly GCF_029536165.1). Taxonomy (NCBI): domain Bacteria; kingdom Pseudomonadati; phylum Pseudomonadota; class Betaproteobacteria; order Burkholderiales; family Burkholderiaceae; genus Paraburkholderia; species Paraburkholderia sp. SUR17. Next base: position 849,654 of record NZ_CP120509.1, on the reverse strand, counting down.
GGCGCGAATGAACTGGGACTTCGGCACCGAACGGAAGATGAGGATGCGCCCCACCGGCACCATCATCGCGCCGCCAATGCCCTGCACGAAGCGCGCAGCCACGAGCGCGGACAACGACGTGGCCGCCGCGCACAGCAGCGAGCCGGTCATGAAGATACCGATCGCCACGCGAAACACGGTGCGCGAGCCGAAGCGGTCGGCCACCCAGCCGCAGATGGGAATGAACACGCCGAGGCCGATCACATAGCTCGTGATGGCGAGTTTCAGCGAGATGGGGTCGTGTCCAAGGTCGCGTGCGAGGGCGGGAAGCGACGTCACGATGACCGTGGCGTCCACGTTTTCCATGAACATCGCGCACGCGACGATGAGCGGAACGATGAAGGGGCCGAGGGCGAGGGGCATGGAGACGGCGGCGCGGCAATCCGCGAGTCCGCGTAAAAGCGCCATTATGGCATCGGAGCGCAGCCTATGTTGTATGTGCAACATTCGCGAGTGGCCGCGCGCGCCGCGCAAACCCTCACCCCGCAAGGCTGTGACCGGCACGCAACGCGGCGAGCACAATTGTCAAAAGGCGGGTAAAGTGCGAAACCTGTCGCATGCCTATTAAATAAGCACGGCAAGCCTTTTGTTGCGGCCCTGAATATAGCGTCCCCTAAAAAAGCACGCGCCGCGAAACATTCCACCGATCCGATGAAACGTCGTCTTTTTGCCCTTTTGCTCGCGGCAACGCCATTGTTTTGCCAGGCGGCCGCGCTGGACGCGCCGCTCGCGTGCACGGTGTCCGCCCATCAGTTCGTCTCCGGCCTGATCGACCAGAACCTGATCCAGCCGCATGCCATGCGCGTGGAGAGCAACTCCATCAACGCGTTCTGGCCGATGCACGACGCCGATGTCACCGCGTTCGGCTTTCGCGTGTTCGCCATCGTGGGCTACGAAAAGGACGACCCCATCTTCCGCACGGGCAGCGGCGAACCCGTGGGCAAATCGGCCTACGGCGCGGTAGTGATCGGCAGCGACAGCAAAGTGCAGTCGGCCGTGGCGGCGGCGGGTAGCCCCGCCATCGTGCGGCACGTCGGACCGCTCATGACAGCGATCTTCTGTCCGCGCAGTTAAGTGGCGGCACGTTCCTTTCTCATTCGCACATTTCTATTCCCGCAATAAAGTTTTTCTGATTTTCCGGGAACTTAATACGACACGCCATATCGCGTGCATAAAAAAAGCGGCCCGAAGGCCGCCTGAAAAAGATGAAAAAGACTGCCCTTGGTCAAGGGGCAAAACGGATTTTATGACTTTCGGCGCCCGCGAATGAGGCAATAACCGGGAATAGTGCTTTGCCCGAAACGGGACCAATCGGCCACACAGCCCTGAGGCACAATAGGCGCGCCAGACCCGGCCGTCGCGCATAAGCAACATACCGCGGATCAACCAGGTTCGGTCACGCCGCGAAACGAACCGAAATAATCTTTTATTCGCACGCACTTACGTGCCGAATTGGCGGCATTACAAATCCCGGAAAGCACTGTTGTGCGATTTGGAATTAAAGTCCGCCGTCACCCGAATACACTTTCCCCCGAATCGTCAGACCACTCGCCTCTCGCGGTGAATACGCTGATGCGATTCTTCTGGATTGTCTCGGAGAGTTATAAATCATGAAAAAAACCCTTTTTGTCGCGGGCATCGTAGGTGCCTTCGCAGCCGCCTCGGCTCATGCGCAAAGCAGTGTGACCCTGTACGGCACGCTGGACGCCGGTCTCGTCTACTCGAACAACCAACTGGGCCATAGCAACTGGCAACAGGGCAGCGGTTCGGTGTCGAACACGTACTTCGGCCTGCGCGGCAGTGAAGACCTGGGTGGCGGCCTGCATGCCATCTTCAAGTTGGAGAACGGCTTCAATCTGAACAACGGCCAGTTCCGCGAAAGCAACACGTTGTTCAACCGTCAGGCGTACGTGGGCCTGCAAAGCAACCAGTTCGGTACGGTGACGCTGGGCCGCCAGTATGACTCCGTGGTGGACTACCTCGCGCCGATCTCGGCGGCGGGTTACGGCTACGGCAACAACCTTGCCGGACACCCGTTCGACAACGACAACCTCGACAACTCGTTCTCCATCAAGAACGCCGTTAAGTACGCCAGCCCGAATTTCGCCGGTGTGCAGTTCGGCGGCCTGTATGGCTTCAGCAATGCGGCAGGACAGTTCTCGAACAACCGCGCATGGAGCGTGGGCGCGTCGTATGCGAACGGTCCGCTGAACGTCGCGGCCGCCTACTTGCAGCTCAACAACTCGGGCAGCAACAACACGGGCGGCGCCGTGTCGGCGGGTGACGGCAGCGCGCAGGTCGCAGCCGCGCTGCAGCGCACGTATGGCGCAGGCGTGAATTACACGTACGGCCCGGCAACGGTCGGCTTTGTGTACACGCACACGCAGTTCGACAACATGCAGAGCACGAATGTGGGCGGCACGTTCGTCGGCGGCCTGTCGGGCACGAACCTGCACCTCGACAACTACGAGATCAACGGCCGCTATGCCCTGACGCCGGCATTGAGCCTCGCCGCTGCGTACACGTTCACCGACGGTCGCGTGACGGGCTCGAACGGTACGGGCGACCCGAAGTGGCACACCGTGTCGCTGCAAGGCGATTACTCGCTCAGCAAGCGTACCGACGTGTACCTGGAAGGCGTGTACCAGCACGCATCGGGCGAGTTCGGCAACCTGGGGGCGAACGTGGCGGCCATCAACACGCTGTCGCCGTCGTCGACGCAGAACCAGACGGCCGTGGCAGTGGGCCTGCGTCACCGGTTCTAAGGCTCAATGAAGTTTGGCAGGCGCGGAGTCGCGTCGGGAAGCTGCAGCACGCTCGCTGCACCTGACGCATCACTGCCTGCCTGAAGTCCCTGTGCAAAGTGCTGTGCGATACGCGCGCGTGGTGTGAACCATGCGCGCGTATTGCCATTGGCGTTGCCGCGTAGCGCCCCGAATACCGGCGCGCATATTGCCGAGTCGCGGCCTGCAAGTCCCCTCCACGCACCCCGCCTCGCTGCCCCTTCCTGTTGCATCTTCTTACGCACTCACGCGTGATGTCGTGCGTATACTGCTGCGCACCGCGTCGCCGCTCAGACGGCGCGCCAGGCCACGCATCCCCTCCACGTCGGCGCACAGGCGCCGGAGGCCGGGTGCGGATCGGTACAACGAACGCCCAGGTCAAGCCCGCCATGAAGAAATCGTTCCTTCTCGCCCCGAGCCTGCTGCTCGCCGCCTGCGGTTCGCCCAGCGGCCCTCAGCAGAACGCCGCCCTCGCCAACGGCCCGACGCCGATGATCTACGTGTCGTCGATGCATGCGCCCGCGTCGATTTCCCGTTGCCTCGAGAACCGTCTCGGTCGCGTGCACGAATCGCGTGCGAACGGCGCCACGGAACTCGAAGTGGGCTCCCGCTCGAACACGTCGTACTTCGTCACGTTGACGCCGTCGGCGAACGGGTCCGTGGTGCGCGTGGTGCATCCGGACAACGCGCCCAACGATCCGCCGGAAGAGGAAATGCGCTTTCACGTGGCGCGCTGCGCGGTTTGAAGTTTCGGGCTTGAGGCTTCGGGCTTGAGGCCTGGGGTTTGAGGGGCTTCGGGCTTGAGGCTCTGCCGTAAGGCTGAGTGCAGCCCGGCAGAAACGCGAGCGCGTCCGCCTGTCGCTATCGCCCGAAATTGTCGTCCGTAGTTATCAACAGAAAATGTGAGCAAGCCTGTGGATATCCTGGGCAAGCTGCGCGCAAGTGACTGACGCGCCAGCGAATCGGCGCGCTGCACTGCAAAGCGCGCGCCAGTCGGCGCTACACCACGTTCTTTTCCACGAAGGGCCGGTTCTCCAGCACACGGGCAAAGCCGAGCGCCGAAAGATCGAGCGTCGTATAGCGGCCGTGCAGGATCAGTTCGCTCACGCCACGCCCCGTCGCCGGTCCCTGTTGCAGACCGTGGCCGCTGAAGCCGTTCGCAAAGATGCAGTTATCGATATCGGGATGTGCGCCGATGATCGCGTTGTGGTCGAACACGTTGTACTCGTAGTAGCCCGACCAGCAGTTCTCCACGCGCAACGCTTCGAACTGCGGCACGCGGTGCGCGAGCGTGGGCCAGATCACCTCGTCGAAGAGCGCATGGTCCACTTCGTCAAGCGGCAGGTCGTCGGGATCGTTGTCGGGCGACGGCGACGTGCCGCAGATGTAGGTGCGCCCTTCGGGCCGGAAGTACACGCCTGTCGGGTCGACCAGCAGCGGACAACGTTCCAGCTGCGCCGGCGAACTCACGTTGAAGATGCTGCGGCGGCGCGCGAACACGGGAATCTCGATGCCGAGCATTGCCGCGATACGGCGACACCACGCGCCCGCGGCGTTCACCACCACGTCGCAGGCATACGACTCGCCGTTCGCGTCCACGACATGCGTGACGCGCCGGCCATCGCGCACGAGCCCTGTCACGTCGCTCGGCACATAACGCGCACCCAATGCCTGCGCTTTTTTGCGCAGCGCCTGCACGAGACCGTAGCCGTCGAACCAGCCCTCGCCGCTTTCGCCGAACGCGCCTGCCACGAGGTCTTCCGTGTTGAGCCACGCAAAGCGTTCGTCCAGTTGAGCGCGATCGAGCAGGCTGATGTCGGCGCCCAGGCGCTTTTGCAGCGCGTGATTCTCGCGCAGCGTATCGAGCCCCGCGGGCGTGGCGAGAAACAGATAGCCGCCCTCATGCAGATCGATGGACGGCTGCACGCCGTCCACTTCGAGCCGCTCGCCGATGGAGCGCAGAAACTCGATGCCGAACAGCGACATCTGAATGGAGAGCGGCGTCGAGAACTGCTGCCGGATAGACGCGGCCGACAACGCCGACGACGAGCGCGCATATGTCGGGTCGCGCTCGATGACGGTCACGCTAACCGTTGGGTCGGCAGCCCGCAGGAAATACGCAACCGAACTGCCGATTACCCCACCGCCGACAATGACGACTTTCGCACTCACCTGTCACTCCGTAAAGGAACGCTTCGACGCCCACGCGCCGAAGCGTTGACCACGCCGTTGTCCACGCCATTGAGCGAGCCGCGGAAACCCGCGCCCCTCAGCCGATATTGAAGTCGATGCCCTGCGCAAGCGGCAGCGCGGACGAGTAATTGACCGTGTTGGTCGCACGACGCATGTAGCCCTTCCACGCATCCGAGCCCGACTCGCGGCCGCCGCCGGTTTCCTTCTCGCCGCCGAACGCACCGCCAATTTCCGCGCCGCTCGGTCCGATGTTGACGTTGGCGATGCCGCAGTCGCTACCCGTGGCCGAAAGAAAGCGTTCGGCCTCGCGCAGGTCGGTTGTGAAGACGCACGACGACAGACCGTGCGACGCCGCGTTGTTGGCCGCAATGGCTTCGTCGAAGTCGCGATAGCGCATGACGTAGAGGATCGGCGCGAAGGTTTCCTTGAGCACGATCGCGCTTTGCGCCGGCATTTCGACGAGCGCCGGACGCACGTAATAGCCGCCTTCCAGGCCCTTCACGTCGACGCGCTCGCCGCCATGCACCTTGCCGCCTTCGGCCTGCGCCTGCTGCAACGCTTCCTGCATGCGCGCAAACGACTGGCGGTCGATCAGCGGTCCCATCAGCGTGCCCGTTTCGAGCGGGTTGCCGATAGGCACCTTGCCGTAGAGCTGCTTGAGACGATCCACGGTTGCGTCGTAGACGCTCTCGTGCACGAAGAGCCGCCGCAGCGAAGTGCAACGCTGGCCCGCCGTGCCGACTGCGGAGAACAGGATGGCGCGCAGCGTGAGGTCGCGGTCCGCGCTCGGTGTCACGATGCCGGCGTTGTTGCCGCCCAGCTCGAGAATGGAGCGGCCGAAGCGCTTCGCTACTTCCACACCCACGGCGCGGCCCATTTCGGTGCTGCCCGTCGCGCTGACGATCGCGGCCCGCGGGTCGGCAACCAGTTTCGCGCCCACTTCGCGGCCGCCGTGGATCAGGGCAACGAGCCCCTCGGGCGCATCGCCGAATTCCTTCAACACGTCCGTCATGATCTGCTGCACGGCGAGCGCGGTGAGCGGCGTCTTCTCCGAAGGCTTCCACACCACGGCGTTGCCGCAGACGAGTGCGAGCGCCGCGTTCCACGACCACACCGCGACCGGGAAATTGAACGCCGAGATGATGGCGCACACGCCCATGGGGTGCCACGTCTCGCCCATGCGGTGGCCGGGACGCTCGGACGCAATCGTGAGGCCGTACAACTGACGCGAAAGACCGACGGCAAAGTCGCAGATGTCGATCATTTCCTGCACTTCGCCCAGGCCTTCCTGAAGGATCTTGCCGGCTTCGAGCGACACGAGGCTGCCGAGCGCCTGCTTCTTCTCGCGCAGACGGTCGCCGAGCAGACGCACCAGCTCGCCGCGGCGCGGCGCGGGCACGCTGCGCCAGCGGCTGAAGGCGTCCTGGGCGCGCGCCAGCACGGCATCGACATCGGCCACGGTGTGGCTCGCGACGCGGCCGATGAGTTCGCCCGAGATCGGCGAGTGGACCTCGATGTCGCCGGACTGGACAGCCTGCGCAATGCCGAGATCGGCGAGGATGGTCGAAGCGTTCATGGCGTTTCCCTTATTTCCGATAAGAAACAAACTTGCGTCCGGCGACTATACACGCCGTGCCCGGCGACGGCAATGCCGAGATTGCTGCGCATTCATCATAGGCGTTGGGCAAAAGCCTTGCCAGCACGTCTGTCGCGGCCAATCGGGCAGGATCGGCGCGCCCTTCGCGCCCTTCCCGCCACTTCGCGAGACGCCCCAGCCCCCCGATTTCCGGTCCAGGCCTCGCGTTTCCTATAGGAACAAAATCCGATGTTATGATCGGCAACACCGCGCGCCCGGAGCGGCGCCTGCATCGATTGCGCTTATGGACACCAACCTCACCAAACCGGCCGAATCGTCCACGACGGACTTGGGCCGCCGCGTGCGCGCCGCCCGCGTGGCGCAAGACCTCACGCTCGAAGTGGCGAGCCGCCTGTGCGGCGTATCGCGCTCCACGCTCTCGAAGGTGGAAAACGGCCTGATGTCGCCCACCTTCGATGTGCTGCAAAAGATCGTGCTGGGGCTCAAGATCGATCTGGCCGAGCTATTCGGCTCCACGCCGAAGCTCAACGCAAGCGGCCGGCGCGCGATCACGCGCAAGAACGCGGGCCAACGCCACGCGTATCGCGGCTATCAGATGGAAGTGCTGGCCACGGACCTCGCGCACAAGGCCATGCTGCCGTTTCGCATCCGCATCACGGCGCATACGCTGGACGCGTTCGACGACTGGGGCCGCCACGAAGGCGAAGAGTTTCTGTATGTGATCAGCGGCAGCGTGTGCCTGTATTCGGAGCTGTACGCGCCCACGCAACTGGAAGCGGGCGACAGCATCTACTTCGACAGCCGCACGGGCCACGCGGCGGTTTCCACGAGCGAGGAAGACGCCGAAGTGTTGTGGCTGGCCACGGGCGCTGATGTGCCACAGTCCGCGCAGGTGGCACCGCCGGCACCCGCTGCGGGCGGGAAGCGCTGAGCTGAGCGGCCCCTTCAGGACTTTCTGTCAGGCCTTCCCTTTAGTTCCTTTCTTTAATTTCTCTCTTTAATTCTTCCCTTCAGGTCGCCTGTTCACGTCGTCCCTTTCATCGTCTCCTTCACACAGCCGCGTTCAGACAGCCTCTTTCACACGGCCGCTTTCAGGCGCCCGCTCCAGCCCGCGCCTTCAGCCCGCCTTTTTCAGCCCGCCTTTGTCAGCGCGCCGCCGCCAGCGCCGCGAGGTTGCCCTCGCCGAACCCGTGGTGTCCCTTGCGCTGCACGATCTCGAAGAAGATTTCGCCGGCGTTGCGCCGCACGAAGGTCTGGAAGAAGAGTTGCGGCGCACCTTTGCCCGTCTCGCCATCCACGAGAATGTGCGCGCGCCGCAGACGTTCGATGTCGAGGCCGTGCCCCGGCAGCCGTGCGTCGATTCCCTCGTAGTAGCGCGGCGGCGGCTCCACGAAGCGCACGCCGTTGGCCGTGAGCGCGTCGACGCACGCGAAGATGTCGTCGGTGGCGAGCGCGATGTGCTGCACGCCTTCGCCCGGATGATCGGGCAGATACTCGTGCATGAGACTCGTGCGCGGCGTGCCTTCCTCGTAGAGCGGAATGCGGATCGCCCCGCACGGCGACACCATCACGCGCGATTCCGCCGAAACGTGCCAGTTCGCGTGCAACTCGTGAATCTCGCGGAAATTGAGCAGGTCGCGATAGAAATCTACCCACTCCTGCATGCGGCCCACGCCCACCGTCTGCGTGAGGTGATCCACGGCGACGAGCCCGCTGCCCGCGTGGCTGAGGTCCGCGTGGGCGGTATCGATATGAATGGGACGGAAGTCGATGTCGAAGATCGAGATGTCGCCCACGCCGCCGCGCTGACCGCCACGGCCGCGCCAGCGGTCCACGAAGTAGATGTGCGAATTGCCGATGCCCTGAATGGCCGGAATATAGAGTTCGCCCTTGCCGATCTTCTCGCCCTCGAACTGCCAGGCGCCCAGTTCCACGGCGCGCTCGAAAGCGCGCTGGGCATCGTTCACACGAATGCCGATCGCGCAGATGCCCGTGCCGTACTCCTCCGCGTAGCGGGCAGCGAACGAATCCGGCTCCGCGTTGATGAGGAAGTTCATCTCGCCCTGGCGGTACAGCGTGACGTTCTTGCTGATGTGGCGCGCAATGGGCTTGAAGCCGAGGCGCGTAAAGGTTTGATCGAGCGCCTGCGGGTCGCGTGCGGCGAATTCGACGAACTCGAGGCCCGCGGTGCCGAGCGGATTGTGCTCGCGGTCCGCGGCGGCGTGCTGGGCGGCGGCGGGATCGGGCAGGTCGCTGGGCATGGTTTCTCCTTGTCGAGGCACTAGATACATCGAAGATGGCAATGCCGCTCGCCTCGCCGGATCGTGTTGCGCGGCGCGGCGCGCCTGCTGCGGTCCGCCGGCGCGCTGCGGCCTGATTTGAACCGTGTTTTTACACCGGCTTCGCGGTCTGCCGCAACTGCAATTTGTACTGTATGGTTCACCCCGACCGCGCTTCAGCGACGGCCGCGCGAACGCCCTGTTTCGGCCGCTGCGGCAGCCCCTGTCGAGGTACGGCGCGGCGCGGTTTTGCGTGCCGGTTTAGCGGCGCGTTTGGTGACGGGGTTGGCTGCGGGTTTGCCCACGGGTTTGCTCAATGAAGCGGCCCGCTCGCGCGCCACGGTGCGCACCGCGTCGATCAGCGCGCGGGCCACCGGCGAAGGCTCGGCATCCGTACGCTGAATGAGTCCGACGGGTTCCTCGGTGCCCGCGTGCGGCATCGGCAGACGCACGAGCGTGCCTTGCTGCAGATCGTGCTCGACGGCGCCGGCCGGTGCAAACCACACCGCGTCGTTCTGCAACGCAAGCAGCCGCGCCACGGAAACCGACAGCATCTCCACGAACGATGACAACGGCGGAACACCCCACGCCTTGAGCAGATTGTCCGCGGCCTGGCGGATGAGCGTGCCGTACGGCGGCAGCACGATCGTGAAGCGATCGAGCGCCGCGTGCAGATCGGCGTGCTCCACAAGCGGGTGGCCCGCACGAACCACGGCGAGCAATGGCTCGCTGTAAAGCTGCTCGAAGCTCAAGCCCACCATGCGCTCGGGGTCCGCCAGCCGCCCCACCGCGAATGCAATCGCGCCCGACTTCAACCGCTCCAGCAACTCCGCGTTCGCCGCCGTGGCGAGCCGCACGATGACATGCGGCCAGTGCGCCGCGAACACCCGCAGCGCGGCCGGCACCAGCGACGGCGCGACCGTGGGTAGCACGCCGATATCGAGCGTGGCCGTGGTCGTGTTGCCGTCGCGCGCGAGCAGATCCACGCCCTGGCGCAGCGCGCTCACGCAGGCGCTGGCGTGTGGCATGAATAGCAGCCCTTCGCGCGTGGGCACGGCGCCGCGCCGGCCGCGCTCGAATAGCCTCACGCCGAGCACCGCCTCCAGTTCGGCGACGGTCTTCGACACGGCCGGCTGCGTGATGGAAAGGCTCTCGGCAGCTTTCTGCACGCTGCCGAACTGCGCCACGGCGAGAAAGCACTGCAGATGGCGGAACTTGACCCGGCTGTCGGCGAGACGTCGTTGCATAACCGTCCGTTATACGAAACGCGAAAAAACGTCATTTTGCATAACTTTCCGGGTTCGATAAAGTCGCATCATCCCGCTGCACCTCATCACCCCCACTCCACAACGATATCAAGGAGACACCCGATGGACGATTCGATTCTGTCCGCGCGCGACTTCCCTTCTCATCCGGCCTACATCGATCCCGGCTATCGGTCGTCGGTGAAACGCGGTCCCACGCGTCCGCTCATTCCGCTGAAAGAAAAGCTGCGCGACCAGCACGCGCCCGTCTACGGCGCCGAAGACCTGGGGCCGCTCGACAACGACCTCACGCGCAATGCAGCCAGGAACGGCGCGCCGCTCGGCGAACGCATTATCGTGACGGGCCAGGTGCTCGACGAAGGCGGCAAGCCGGTGCGCAACACGCTCGTGGAAGTCTGGCAGGCCAACGCCGCGGGCCGCTACGTGCACAAGCAGGACCAGCACGACGCGCCGCTCGATCCGAACTTCCTCGGCGCGGGCCGCTGCCTCACCGACAACGAAGGCCGCTATCGCTTCCTCACCATCAAGCCGGGCGCGTATCCCTGGGGCAATCATCCGAACGCGTGGCGGCCGAACCACATCCACTTTTCGCTCTTCGGCGACTACTTCGGCCAGCGGCTCGTCACGCAGATGTACTTCCCCGGCGACCCGCTGCTCGCGTTCGACCCGATCTATCAGGGCGTGCCTGAAGGCGCGCGCGAGCGGCTGATTTCGCGCTTCTCGCTCGACACCACCGAAGAAGGCTTCTCGCTTGGCTACGAGTTCGACATCGTGCTGCGCGGCCGCAACGAAACCCCGATGGAGCGTTGAACCATGACTCTCAAGCAAACGCCTTCGCAAACGGTCGGCCCGTATTTCGCCTACGGCCTGTGTCCCGAGCAATACAACTTCGACCACAAGAGCCTGTTCACGCCGGCGCTCGTCACGCCCGAAGCGCGGGGCGAGCACATTACGATCATCGGTCGCGTGTTCGACGGCGACGGCGCGCCGATTCCCGACGCGATGCTCGAATTCACTCAGGTCGATAGCGATGGCCGCTATCCGCAGACGAGCCAGGAGGCGAACGAAACGGGCTTTCGCGGCTTTGCCCGCGTGGGCACGGGTACGGATGCGAAGCAGCGCTTCATTGTCGAAACCGTGAAGCCCGGTCGTGCGTCGGACAACGGCGCGCCGCACATCGACGTCACGGTGACGATGCGCGGCGTGCTGCTCCACGCCTTCACACGCATCTATTTCGACGATGAAGCCGCGGCGAACGGACAGGATGCGGTGCTGTCGGCCGTGCCGGCCGAACGCCGCACGACGCTGGTCGCGAAGCGCGAAGAACACGTGGGCCGCGTGATCTATCGCTTCGACATCCACATGCAAGGCGACCGGGAGACGGTGTTCTTCGACGTGTAACGACACGGCGAAAGCGCGGACGTGCACGCTTCGGCGACGCGTCACGCCGCTTTCACGAGGCTTTCACATATCGGGACTACGATGCAGTCCGCGATAACCTGATCGCAAAACTCCGAGACACATTCGGTGCCCGCCTCGCGCGGGCACTTTTTTTATGGGTCTTTCGATATTTTATGCGATGGGTCTCAACCGAACGGGCGCACGCCGATCAGCACGCCGTGCAGCCACAATGCGAAGATCGCCCACGCAACGAGGCCGGCGACCACGCATATCAGGTCCTTCGAGAACCGGCCCGGTGGATAAACGACGTTGGCCGCTGCATCGCGCCGCAGGGCCGCAATGAGGTCCACGACTGACCACACCAGAAACGCGCCGAACAGCACGAGCGCATTGAGCGTGCCGTTGGCCGCGAGGTGCGCGATGGCCCAGAGCATCACGCCCGTCACCATGGGGTGCTTCAGCAGCGACTTGAAATGCGTTTCGGGGACATGCGCCGCGGGAAACAGGATAAACGCAAGCGCCGTGAGCGGCGCAGCGAGATGCGGCGCCCACGGCGGCGGCGTCCACAACACCACGGGATTGTGCCGGGCGAGGCCATAGCCCCACACCAGCAGCACGAATCCGATCAACGACACCACGGAGTACGCGCTTTTCCAACCCTTCTCGCCGAGGCGGGCAATCTGCGCGCGCCGCCAGTCTTCGGCCACGATGCGAACCGAGTGAGCCCCGAGAAAGACCACCAACCCGATAATGAGCACCGACATGTCTAGCACCTCGCGCAGGCTGCATGAAGATGGCGGCGATTGTCGCCCGAATTCGAGCCGGCTGACAAACGGATTTCGGATTTCAGATTTCAGATTTCAGATTTCGGATTTCGATGCACCACTCGCATGCATTGTGGTCGTGCGATTTTGTCGTTGATACTGTTGCGCAGCCGTTCGTGCCATCGCGCCCTTCACCACATACCCAGCGAATGCAAGCGGCATATCCCGGAGCCCCCGCATGGAAACGAACTGGAATCTGATTCGCGAAGTCATCAACACCGCCATCGACAGCTGCGAGAAACTCGAACAGGCGGGTTACGCCGAACAACACCGAGGCATCACCATCGACGTGGGCGGACAGCGCGCCAGCGTACAGGACTTCCTCGTCAGCGCGTGGACGCTGGCGGAAAACGCCCGCTACGAAATCATTCGCGAGCGACACGACCACGGCCTTGATCTGCCGTATGTGCCCGAGACGTCGCGCATTCTGGTGGCCATCGCGACGGCCTGCGCGGAACTGGTCGGCGCAGGCAAGTCGCCGCCCGCCGAAGCGTTCATGCGCGGCATGATCGACTGGTATAGAAACCACTTCGACGCGCACGTCGGCAAGGCTATTTCGTCTTGATGTCGAGAACGCATGGACGACAACCCGAATAAACCACGGCGAATGGCGCCACGGCTAAGCGAAATCGAAATTGCATCGGCACGGCTTTCAATCAAACCGTTTTCCGCCGACGACGCAGACGCCGCGTTCAGCTGCATTACGCCTACCCTCACCCGGTTCATGGCGTGGGATCCACCCGCCAACAAAGAAGCCTTTAATCGCATCTGGCAGCAATGGCAGCTGGCTGCCGCAGAAGGATCGGAGTTTGTCTTCGCGATACGGGAACGCGAAAGTGCAGCGTTTCTTGGCTTGACGGGCTTGCACCGGCTGCACAGCGAACACCCGGAACTGGGCATCTGGATTCGCGAAGATCGCCACCACGAAGGTTTCGGCCGTGAAGCCGTGAGCCTTGTGGCTCGATGGGCAACGTGCATCCTCGGCATACAACGAGGCTTCACGTATCCCGTAGCAGAGGAAAATCGCGCAAGTCGCCGAATTGCCGAAGGGCTCGGCGGCGTCGTGGTCGAACAGCGAATCGAGCCTAAATATCGCGCTGTCGTGTATCACATACCACCGCAGTCCATTGCGCACACCGATCCGCAAGCTTGACGCGAGCGCCGCGTTACACGCGGCATCGCTTTCGTCTGCGCACCAACCACGAGCCCACTGCCACACCCCGACTGTCCGCCGCGAAGCCACGTACAAGAAACCGAACTACAGGCCCGTCACCCCGACTGCGCACACATGGGCGCCGCTTGACAAGGTCATGTGACCCCTCCTATTTTTCCCTTGTCGCGCGTCCTTACCAAATCTTTCTCAAGGCGGCGAAAGCCTCAAAACAGTAGGAGTTACTGACCATGCCTCACGGCATGTAGTTAGTACTCTTATTCATATCGGTCAGTTCAAGCTCAAGGCAGTTGTGAAAGTCGAACGTCAGCCGCAGGTGCCGGCGGGTTCTGCACGCGCTGTCTGTTTCTCATGTGCCCAACCGGCGAACGCGGTCTTGTGTAGTGGTATCTCACCAGTCACAGGGACAGAAATGAAACCAGACCGTAGTTCCAGCGGCAGCCGCGCCATCGCGCCGGCCCGCGCCGGCCGCGCGCGCCGTGGGCGCTGGCTCGCAGTGCCGGGCGCATTGCTCACGAGCGTACTGATTCTTGCGGGTTGCGGCGGCGGCGATAGCGGCTCGGGATCGTCTGCGGCAAGCGCCATGCGCCAGGTGGCCGCAAATCAGGCCGCCGCACAAACGCCTGCGGCCAATCAAGCCAATCAGCCCTACACCGACCCGGTGGCCTACTCGCTCAATGCCAATGACGGTCTGCCGCTTTCGCAGGTGAAGGAACGCGCGGCCGTCATGCATTACCAGTGGACGTCGGGCCAGAGCACCGTCAACTACACGACGACCACCGGCCATCTGACAGCTCTGGATGCGAACGGCAACCCCGAAGCGACCATGTCGTACGTCGCCTATACGGCCCCGAACGCGGACGGCTCGCCACGGCCCGTCACGTTCTTCTATAACGGCGGTCCCGGTTCGTCATCCATCTGGCTGCGGCTGGGCTCGTTCGCGCCCACGCGCGTCGCCACGCCTGACCCGCTGCTCACCAACTGGCCCAACTATCCGCTCGTCAACAACAGCGAGAGCCTGATCGACACCACCGACATGGTGTTCATCGATCCTCCGGGCACCGGTCTTTCCGAAGCGATCCTGCCGAACACGAACCAGAAATTCTGGGGCTGCGATCCCGACGTGAACGTGATGCGCGATTTCATCACGCGCTATCTGACGGTGAACAACCGCAGCAGCTCGCCCATTTATCTGTACGGCGAATCGTATGGCACGCCGCGCACCGACATGCTCGCGCTCGCGCTCGAGTCCTCGGGCGTGCACCTCACGGGCATCGTGCTGCAGTCGTCCATCCTCAACTACTTCGCCGACGCCATCGAGGCCACCGCGATCACGGCATCCACGGAAGGCTTGATGCTGGATACCGATACGCTCGCGGGCTACTACCCCGGCTATGCAGCCGTGGCGGCCTATTTCAATCAGGTCTCGCCACCGCCGCTCGACATGGGTCTCTATGCGCTGCAATCCGAAATATTCGCGACGGGCCAGTACAACCACTTCCAGAAGTATGCGCAGTCGTGGGTACTGAGCCAGCTCGGCATTCCGGACGCGCTCGGCACGCCGGTGTTTCCGGCCACGCGCACGCTGGAATCGTGGCGCTGGCCGTCGAGCCTGACCTTGCAGGCGCTGCAGGGTTACTTCAACGTGAATCCGTTCAATACGGCGCTGCTGCCCGGCACGACGATTGGCCGCTACGACGGACGCGTTTCGCTGCCCAATTCGGACCCGCGTCTGCAGAGCGATTCGGATCCGTCGGACATCCTGATCTCGCAGCCGTTCACCACCGCACTGCAGACGCAGATGCCGAACTACCTGGGCTACCGTGCGCCGAACGCGACATACATGCCGCTCAACGACGCCATCATCCAGGTGTGGGACTTCTCGCATGACGGCCAGCCGCTGCCGGACACGCTGCCCGATCTGCTCGGCGCCATCACGCTCAACCCGCAGTTGAAGGTACTTGCGGAGAACGGCTATCACGATCTCGCCACGCCGTTCTTCAATACGGAAAAGCAGCTCGCGCGGTTGCAAACGGTGCCGGGCATGAATCCGAACCTGCAGGTGAACTTCTTCCAGGGCGGCCACATGATTTATCTGGACGACGTGGCCCGTCCGCAGATGAAGACCGACCTCGTGGACTACTACCGCGGCCAGCCGATTCCGCTCGCACTCTCGCTGTGGACGCTGCCGGCGCCGTGGCCCGACGAGAGCCCGGCCGGCACACCCACGGCCGCCGCAGCACAGACCGCGGCCGCGCAGTAAGCTAAGGAGAAACGCGGGCATCCGTTCGCGCGGGCGCCCGCCCCATCATGCCCTTCTATTGCGAGTGATCATGTCTCCAATCGATATGCTGCGGCGCGTTCTGCCGCTAATCGTGCTCGGCGCCGTGGTCGGCAACGTTCAGGCGTCCGATCTTCAGTCCGTCGCGCCCGTCACGCTGCCCAAAGGCGGCCACGGCGTGGATGGTCCGTTCTTCCCGACCAACCGCCCCGTGCCTGTGGTGCCGTCCACCGGAACCCAGCTCCAGCAGCAGGCCCAGCAACGCATCGAAGCACGCCTCGGCGCCAATACGGTGCTGAGCAACGGCGCTGCCATCACCAAGGCGCAGGCCCAGACGAGCGGGCTCGGGTATATCGCCAAGCACTTCGACCAGATCGATACGTCGCATACGGGACGCGTGTCGATGAGCGACGTCCGGCAGTATCTGCAACAGCAACAGGCACAGTTGCAGCAGAAGCGTCAGTGATGTCGTGCAGGTCGTGAGTACTGTGCGGGTTATGTGATGTTCCGTTCAACGGCTGCACGAGTCGAAGGCAGCCGTTGAACGGACGACGCAGCCCGCGCTAGCTGCGATAGTCGGAAAGCGTGTTGTCGATGAGCCGCAACGCGGCTTCCCATGCGAGTTGCACGATGCCTTCGGCTTCGTCCCGCTGGAATTGACTGGCCGTGAGCTTGCAGACCGCCTCGGAAGGCATCGAGAGTTCCGCGCCGCCCGCCAGCGCCTGGACCTGAATCTGGCAAGCGCGCTCGAGGAAGTAGATCTCCTGAAAGGCAGCCGCCGCCGACGCGCCCCCCGCCAGCAAGCCATGATTGCGCAGGATCATCGCGTTGCATGATCCCAGATCGGCAATCAGCCGCTCGCGCTCGCCGAGATCGAGCGCAATGCCTTCGTAGTCGTGATACGCGAGGTGACCGTAAAACTTCAGCGCGTGCTGGCTGATCGGCAGGAGTCCGTGCTTTTGCGCCGACACCGCCGACCCCGCCGCCGTATGCGTGTGCACGACAAAGCGCAGGTCGGGACGCGCCATATGCACCGCGGAGTGAATCGTGAAGCCCGCGGCATTCACGCGGTAGCGTGCGGGGTCGTCGGATACGGCGGGCTCGACGACGCGTCCGTCGCGGTCGATCTTCACGAGATCGGAAGCACGCATCTCATCGAACAACACGCCGTAGCGATTGATCAGGAAATGGTGCTCGGGACCCGGCACGCGTGCGGTGATATGCGTGTCGATCAGGTCCGTCATGCGGAAATGCGCAACGAGCCGATAAAGCGCGGCGAGATCGCAGCGGGTGGCCCATTCGTCGTCGCTGTAACGCAAGGAAGCCGCAGCCGCTGCGGTCGTGGATGCTGATGAATTCGGGGTGGCCGCCATGCGGAAAGCTCCTGAATCGACTGAACAGCACGCGCGTGCCGTGGTGCAAAATCCCGCCGCGGAATATCCGTCTGCCAAATACTTTTTATTGCCGGGATTCAGCGGAATTGAGCGGCGGTCCTGATACGAAAATAACGGCGGCTGGAATAACGCGCATCACCTATTCGCGAAAACACAGCAATGCGCTTTACCGCTTCAGCAGCGGAAATGCTCCATGTTCTGGCCCGCATTGACCGCCCGGGTCAGCCATTCGGGCCGCTCGCCCTGGCCGTCCCAGGTGTTGCCATATGCATCGCGGTACATGGGGGACTTTTGCGCATCGGCCGCTATGGAGGCTTCAAGGTCTTCCAGCGTAATCCCGAATTCATCCATACGGCGTCGAATCCACACGATCAGCCGTTCGCGCGCCTCTCCGTCGAGGTCGAACATTCGTAAGTCCTCTCGCTCCGTCACGACGTGCCGCATTGTTCCGTGTCGGAAAATGCACGTCTCAAAAGGGTTTTGAATACTGAATAGGACAAAGGCTTCGCTGATGCCAGCGAAGCCTTACTGTTTGTTTTGACGAGGGCGGGGGCGAGACCGCGTTCGATTCGAACCCGCGGTGTGCGTTCCGGAGATGGACTGGATGGGCCGCTCCGCCCGCAAATCAATACCTTGCGCTGTGCCAGATACCGCAAACGGCGCCCATCATACCCTGCGTCAGGCCCGCTTATCAAGGGGTTGTCGCGACGCCCAGGGTCGTGCGCAAGCCCCGCCGGGCAAGGCTCTCACGGCATCAGAAATCGAGCCGTGCGGAGAGCAGAAACTCGCGGCTCTCGCCAATCGTGACGAACGGCAGCCCCGTACAGCAGCTCGACGTGTAGTACGCCGAGTTGAAGAGGTTTTTCGCGTTCAACTGCCACGCAATGGAGCGGCCATAAATGCGCGAATCCCACGCCACGAACGCATCCACCACGTGTCCCCACGGCAGGTGGTACACCTTGCCCGTGCCATCGCCCACTGGCAGGCTGCTGAACACGCGACCGCCCACGCCGGCGCGTACGCGGCCACTCACGGGCGCCTCGCCGACGTTGCCGAAATCGTGCGTGAGGTACAGCGCACCCGCGTGCTTCGGCGCATTGGGCAGCGGATTGCCGGCGAGCTTCGGGTCATCGGCATAACGCGCTTCGGTGTAGGTATAGCTGCCGATCACGCTCCACGTGCTGCTGAGCTTGCCGTTCGCCTCGAGTTCGAGCCCGCGCGAGCGCGCACGCCCTGCATTGCGCGTGTAGTTCACGCCGTTGATGGTTTCCGTGGTCTGGATGTTGCGCTTATGGATGTCGAACAGCGCGACCGACGCCGTGATCCGATCGGTCACCAGCTTCGAGCCCGCTTCCCACGCGTTCGCTTCTTCGGGCGGCAGATCGCCGATAGGCTGCGCAATCGACGTATTCGGCCGGAACGACTGGCTATAGCTCGCATAGACCGACCACGCCGGATCGATCTTGTAGACCACGCCCGCACGCGGCACCACCTTGTCGGCGTGCACGTTGGCGCCGGTCACGAAGGGCCGTCCCTTGCCCGTGAGTTCGCCGAACGACTCGTAACGCAGCCCGCCCATCACGATCCAGCGGTCGCCCAGATGCACCGCGTCCTGCACGAACGCGCCGCGCGAAATGAGCTTGTCGGTCTGGTCGCTGTCGGCCTTCGAGAGCGTACTGGTCTGCGAAAGCAGGCCGTACACCGGCGCATACAGGTTGAAGCTCGAGCTGTTCTTGCCGCGATAAAGGTCGCCCAGCACGCGATAGTTGCGCATGTAATCGACGCCCGCGAGCACGTCGTGCTGCAGCCCGAAAAGCTGCACCTTGCCTTCCAGGTTCAACGTGAGGTTGTGCACGTCCTGCACGCCGTTCTGCGTGCTGTCCACGCGGCGCGTGAGCACGCCCGTATTGAAGTTCGCCGAGAGCACGCGCGCCTGCCAGTCGTTGTAGTAGGTGCGGTTGTAGCCGTAGCCCGCATGCACGGTCCAGTTCGGGCTCAGCTTGTGATCGACGCGCAGGTTGACCGCATCGGAGCGGCCAGTCGAGACGTTGTAGCGCTCGTCGAGCCGTTCGTCGGCGGGAATCGCCACGGGGTTGCCCGTGCGCGTGTCGATCAGCGTGCCGCGGTCGAACGGCACGGAGTAATTCATGTGCTCGTATTGCAGCAGCACTGTCGTATCGCGCCCGTACCAGGCGAGCGACGGCGCGATGGTCTCCTGGCGCGTCTGCCCGAAGTTGCGCCAGTAATCGACGCGCTGATGATCGGCAATCAGCCGATACGCGAGGCCCGACGTGCCGACAGGCCCGGTCAGGTCGATCTGCGCGCCGCCTCCGCCGTACGAACTCGCGAAGCCCGACACCGAATTCTGTGCTTCGAGTTGCGGCTTCTTCGTCACGACGTTGATGATGCCGCCCGGGTCCTGAATGCCGTAGAGCATCGACGCCGGGCCTTTCAGCACTTCGATGCGCTCCGTGGTGGGCGTGAAGTTGCGCGGCTGCACGGACTGCATGCCGTCGCGCAGGATGGAGTTGTCGCGGTTGTCGCCGAAGCCGCGTTTCACGATGGCATCGAGCGTGCCGCCGAGCGTATTACCCATGCGCACGCCGGGCACGGTGGCGAGGGCGTCGGCAAGACTGTCGGGTGCGCGGTCTTCGATCTGCTGCTGGGTGACGACGTTGACCGCTTGGGGCACATCGATGAGCGGCGTGTCGGTTCGCGTGGCCACCGAGGCACGCCGCGGCTGGTAGCCCGTTTCGTCGAGCGGCTTCGATGCGCTGACTTTTACGGCCGGTAATGACGGCGTGGTGTCGGCCTGGGGCGTCCTGGTTTCCGTTTGGGCGTCGCTCACTGCGCCTGTTACGGCGCTACCCGTCACCGCGTCCGCGCGCACGGCCGTTGCCGCCCATCCCTGCGCGACCACGAGCGATGCCGCGCATGCCAATCCTCGGCGCCTCGTGCGCCGCTTGCTGCTTTCCATCCGGTACCCCGAATCCATTTGTAAGTTTTCTGGAAGACGGGGATAGTACCGTTATCGAGAATGATTCTCAATAATTTATTTTCGGGAAGCTGTCTCTGAGTTGAACGAAAGCCTTCGTTGCGGGGACGTGAGGCGTTTGCGGCCCGCAGCGCGGGGCATCAAGCCTCAAGCGTCAGGCCTCAAGCGTCCGGCGACGCCTTCGAAGCCGCTTTGCGCCTGTCCCGGAAGAAATGAACGAGCGCGGCAACGCCGAGCAAGAACATCAGAAAACTGCCGATCGGCAGCGTCATGAGGCCCATCCAGCCCAGCACGCCCATGGACCCCAGCAACTCGCCGAAGTCGTGACCCAGGATCACGCAGGGGTAAAAGCCCGCCTCGTCCAGCCGGCATCCGTTCGCGGTCGCCACGGCGCCGGCAATGAAGACCGAGATGAACGGCGACGCGGTAAATAGGGCAATGAGCCAGAAGGCCAGCACATAGCGTTTGCGGAGGGTCATGGGGCGGTCCTCGAGTTCTTGCGTACGTCTTCGCGCGATTTTTCCACGGCACGTGTCGATTCATCAAACCGCCCCGGCACCGAATAATGCCCGGCGTCCGGGGCGTACGAAGCGTCCAAATCGTTCAAGGCACCGCGATCCGCCTCACGCTTCGCCGCCCGCCGCTCTCGCCGCTCTCGCCGGCACGCCCTCGCCCCGCGCGAGCACCGGCCGCAGCGCCACGCCCGTGTGACTGCCGGCCACGCGCACGAGCCCTTCGGGGTCTGCAGCGGCCACAATGGCGCCGCCGCCCACGCCGCCTTCCGGACCGAGGTCGATGATCCAGTCGGCTTCCGCGATCACGTCGAGGTCGTGCTCGATCACGACGACGCTGTGCCCGCCGTCCACGAGCCGGTGCAGCACGCGGATCAGCTTCGCGACGTCGGCCATGTGCAGCCCCACCGTCGGTTCGTCGAGCACGTAGAGCGTGTGCGGCGCCTTCTGCCCGCGCCGCGTGATGTCGTCGCGCACCTTCGAGAGTTCGGTGACGAGCTTGATGCGCTGCGCCTCCCCGCCCGAAAGCGTCGGCGACGGCTGGCCGAGCGTCAGGTAGCCGAGCCCCACGTCCTTCATCAGCTGCAGCGGATGCGCGATGTTCGTGACTGCCGAGAAGAACTCGACCGCCTCGTCGATCTCCATCGTGAGCACTTCGCCGATGTTGCGTCCGCGCCAGCTCACCGCAAGCGTTTCGGGATTGAAGCGCTGGCCGTGGCACACGTCGCAGGGCACCTTCACGTCGGGCAGGAAGCTCATGCCGATGGTGCGCACGCCCTGGCCTTCGCAGGCCGGGCAACGCCCGTCGCCGGTGTTGAACGAGAAGCGCGAGGCCGTGTAGCCGCGCGCACGCGCTTCGAGCGTTTCCGCGAACAGCCGGCGAATCGCGTCCCACACGCCGATATACGTGGCCGGACACGAGCGCGGTGTCTTGCCAATGGGCGTCTGGTCCACTTCCAGTACGCGGTCGATGCTTTCCCAGCCTGAGATCGAATCGCACCCTTGCCAGGTGTGTGCGACATCCACCTTCGGCCGAACCGCCGACCGCGCGAGCACGCTGGAGCGCCTTGCGGCCATCGCGCTCCTGTTATCGCCCTGCGCCGCCTTGCGCGCCCGCCGCTCCGCAGGCGACGAGAGCACCGAGCGTCCCACCGCGTCGAGCATGTTGGCCATCAGCACGTCGCGCGCGAGCGTCGATTTGCCCGAACCGCTCACGCCCGTAATCGCCACGAGCCGCGCCAGCGGAATCGGCACCGTCACGTCGCGCAGGTTGTGCAGCTTCGCGCCGTGCACGGTGAGCCAGTTCAACGACGGCATCTCTGCGCCGTTGGCGCTTCCGTTCACGTTCGCCGTTGCCTGCTGCGCCTTTGCCTGCCGCGCCTTTGCTTTTGCCCCAGGCACCGCCACCGGCCGCCGCGCCTGCAACGGATGCACCATCGGCCGCGCCAGGAACTGCCCCGTCAGCGATTCGGGATGCGCGGCGAGATCCGCCACGCCGCCCTGCGCGATCACGCGCCCACCGCGTTTGCCCGCACCGGGCCCGATGTCGATGATGTGATCCGCGCGGCGAATCGTGTCCTCGTCGTGCTCCACCACGACGAGCGTGTTGCCCTTCTCGCCCAGGCTGCGCAGCGCGTCGAGCAGAATCTGGTTGTCGCGCGGATGCAGGCCGATGGTGGGTTCGTCGAGCACGTAGCACACGCCTTGCAGGTTGCTGCCCAGTTGCGCCGCAAGCCGGATGCGCTGCGCTTCGCCGCCCGAAAGGCTCGGCGCCGCGCGGTCGAGGCTCAGATAGCCGAGCCCCACTTCCTCCAGGAACTGCAGGCGGCTGCGGATTTCGCTGATCACGTCGCGCGCGATCTCCGCGTCGCGTCCCGAGAGTTCCAGCGTGTCGACCCAGCGGCGCGTGTCGGCCACCGTCCATTGCGCGACGTCCACGATGGCGTGCGCGTCGAAGGTCACCGCACGCGCCACCGTGTTGAGGCGCGTGCCGCCGCAGTCGGGGCACGGCTCCTCGCCCACGCCTTCGGGCTCCAGTTCCTCGGAAGGCAGCGTCTGTTCGCGGCCGCGGCCGTCGTCGGCGGTGATCGTGTCGTCGTAGGCCGCGCGCTGTTCACGCGTGAGCGAAAGGCCCGTGCCCACGCACGACG
The DNA here is from genome assembly GCF_029536165.1 of Paraburkholderia sp. SUR17. Taxonomy (NCBI): domain Bacteria; kingdom Pseudomonadati; phylum Pseudomonadota; class Betaproteobacteria; order Burkholderiales; family Burkholderiaceae; genus Paraburkholderia; species Paraburkholderia sp. SUR17. Next base: position 826,770 of record NZ_CP120509.1, on the reverse strand, counting down.
TGCACCAGCCGTGCTTGCTGTTGTACGAGAACATGCGCGGATCGAGTTCGGGATAGCTCGTGCCGCACACCGGGCAGGCGCGCTTCGTGGAGAGCACCTTCACGGTGCCGATGCGCGCCGTCGGCTTGCCGTTGCCCATCGCACGGTCCAGCCCGTCGAGCGGCGCAAGCAGATGCACCACGCCCTTGCCCGCTTCCAGCGCCGCATCCAGCGCGCGTCGCAGTTCGGCTTCGCGTTCGGGCGCGATCACGAGGTCCGCGACAGGCAGCTCGATGGTGTGTTCGCGGAAGCGGTCGAGCTTCGGCCACGGGTCCACCGGCACGAACTCGCCGTCCACGCGCAGATGGCTGTTGCCGCGCGCCTTCGCCCACTTCGCGAGGTCCGTATACACGCCCTTGCGATTCACCACGAGCGGCGCGAGCAGCCCCACGTGCTGCCCGCGATGGTCGCGCATCAACTGCGCGGCAATCGAATCCACACTCTGTGCCGTCACGGGCGTGCCGTCGTGGATGCAGTGCTGCACGCCGAGCTTCACGTACAGCAGCCGCAGGAAGTGCCACACCTCGGAAGTGGTGGCCACCGTGCTTTTGCGTCCGCCGCGCGAGAGCCGCTGTTCGATCGCGACCGTGGGCGGAATGCCGTAGACCGCATCCACTTCGGGACGGCCCGCCGGCTGCACGATGGAGCGCGCGTAAGCGTTCAGCGATTCGAGGTAACGGCGCTGCCCTTCGTGAAAGAGGATGTCGAACGCGAGCGTCGATTTGCCGGAGCCCGACACGCCCGTAATCACGTTGAAACGGCCGTGCGGAATGTCCACGTCGAGCGACTTCAGGTTGTGCTCGCGCGCATTGACGATGCGCACCACGTCTTCGCCTTCCACGGCACGGCGTGCGCGCGCCGCCTTCAGCGACCGCTGCAGCGGCACGCCCTGCTCGCGCGCTTCCAGCGTGCCGAGCGCCTCGTCGTATTGCAGCAGCGCGAGGCCCGTATGCGAGCGCGCGCAGGCCTTCACGTCTTCGGGCGTGCCCGCGCACACCAGTTCGCCGCCCGCGTCGCCGCCTTCGGGGCCCAGGTCGACGATCCAGTCCGCCGCGCGGATCACGTCCAGGTTGTGCTCGATCACGACGAGCGAATGGCCGCGCGCCAGCAGCTTGCCGAAGGCCTGCATGAGCTTCGCGATGTCATCGAAGTGCAGGCCCGTGGTGGGTTCGTCGAACATGAAGAGACGACCTTCTTCGCTCGAAGTCTGGCCGCTGCGCGTGGGCGCGGTTTCGGCGAGGAAGCCCGCGAGCTTGAGCCGCTGCGCCTCCCCGCCCGAAAGCGTGGGCACGGGCTGACCGAGCTTCACGTATTCGAGGCCGACGTCGACGATGGGCTGCAACACGCGCAGCACTTCGGCGTCGGCGGCGAAAAGCTGGGTGGCCTCGCTCACCGTGAGGTCGAGCACGTCGGCAATAGAAAGCGCACGGTCGCCGCGCGCGATCTTCACTTCGAGAATCTCGGCGCGGTAGCGGCTGCCGTCGCAGTCGGGGCAGCGCAGATACACGTCGCTCAGGAACTGCATCTCGACGTGCTCGAAGCCCGAGCCGCCGCAGGTCGGGCAGCGGCCCTCGCCCGAGTTGAAGCTGAACATGCCCGCGCCGTAGCCGCGCTCCAGCGCGAGCGGCGCCTTCGCGAACAGCTTGCGGATTTCGTCGAACGCGCCCACGTAGCTGGCCGGGTTCGAGCGCGCCGTCTTGCCGATGGGCGACTGATCGACGAACACGGCGTCGCTGATGGCTTCCACGCCCTTCAACGCGCGATAGGCGCCCGGCGATTCGGTCGCCTTGCCGAGATGGCGCGCAAGCGCCGGGTACAGCACGTCCTGCACGAGCGTCGATTTGCCCGAGCCCGACACGCCCGTCACGCAGACGAGCCGCTGCAACGGCAGCTCCACCGTCACGTCACGCAGGTTGTGCTCGCTTGCGCCTTCCAGCACGAGGCGCGGCGTGGTGCTTTCAACGGGCCGGCGCGCCCAGCGCGAGGCGTCGGCCACGTGCCGGCGGCCGCCCAGGTAGTCGCCCGTGAGCGTGGCCGCCTCGCGGATGTCGTCGGGCGTGCCGTCGTAGATGATCGTGCCGCCGCGCTCGCCGGGCCCCGGGCCCATGTCGATCAGGCGGTCCGCCGCGAGCATCACGGAAGGGTCGTGCTCCACCACCACGAGCGTGTTGCCCGCGTCGCGCAGCCGGTGCATGGCTTCCACGATGCGATTGAGGTCGCGCGGATGCAGCCCGATGCTGGGCTCGTCGAGGACGAACAGCGTCTTCGTAAGCGACGTGCCGAGCGCCGTGGTGAGGTTGATGCGCTGCACCTCGCCGCCCGAGAGCGTGCGGCTCTGGCGGTCCAGCGTCAGGTAGCCGAGCCCCACATCGCACAGATACTTGAGCCGCGTGCGCACTTCGGCGAGCAGCAGCTTGAGCGCGTCGTCGAGCAGCGCCGAAGGCAGCGTGAGGTCGTCGAAGAAACGCCGGATGCGCTCGATCGGCAAGAGCATCAGGTCGTGCACCGTGAGCCCCGGCAGCGCTTCGAGCTGCGCGCGCTGCCACTTCACGCCGTGCGGCAGGAAGCGCGCGTGCGGGTCCAGCACGGCGTCGGCGTTCGGCTTGCTGCCAAGGCGCCATTGCAGCGACTCGGTCTTGAGCCGCGCGCCGCCGCACACCTCGCAGGGCGTGTAGCTGCGGTACTTCGAGAGCAGCACGCGGATGTGCATCTTGTACGCCTTCGACTCGAGGTAGCCGAAGAAACGCTTCACGCCGTACCACTGCGTCTGCCACTTGCCGGTCCACTCGGGCGAGCCTTCGATCACCCAGTCGCGCTCGGCCTGCGTGAGCTGCGACCACGCCACGTCGCGGCGAATGCCGGCCTTCGCGGCGTAGCGCATCAGGTCGTCCTGGCATTCCTTCCAGGCGGGCGTTTGCAGCGGCTTGATGGCGCCGCCGCGCAGCGTCTTGCGCTCGTCGGGAATCACGAGACCCCAATCGACGCCGATCACGCGGCCAAAGCCGCGACACGTCTCGCAGGCGCCATAGGCCGAGTTGAACGAGAACAGCGCGGGCTGCGGGTCCGCGTAGCGCAGGTCGCTTTCGGGGCAATGCAGGCCGGTGGAGAAGCGCCAGATTTCCGGCTGCTGCGCCTCACCCGCGGTTACGGCCGCCTCGCCTTCACGCACGACATAGACGTTCACGCGGCCCGCGCCGCGCTTGAGTGACGCCTCGATGGCCTCCACCACACGGCTCTTCTCCGCGTTCTGCAGGCGAAAGCGGTCGGCCACGACGTCGAGCATCTTGCGCTTGCCCGCCGCCGTCACGACCTCGCGCTGCGCCTGCACGCGCGTGTAGCCGCTCGCGGAGAGCCACTGCGCGACTTCCTCTTCGGTAGCCGAGTCGGGCAACTCGACGGGAAACGTCACGACGAGGCGCGGGTCGTCCGTCGCGGTGCGCGCGCGCAGTTCGGCATAGATCGTTTCGGGCGTGTCGTGCCGCACCGGCAGCGCCGTCTCGCGATCGAACAGGCTCGCCGCACGCGCGTAGAGCAGCTTCAGGTGATCGTTGAGTTCCGTCATCGTGCCGACCGTGGAGCGCGAGCTGCGCACCGGATTGGTCTGATCGATGGCGATGGCGGGCGGCACGCCGTCCACGCGGTCCACCTGCGGGCGGTCCATGCGGTCCAGAAACTGGCGGGCGTAGGCGCTGAAGGTCTCGACGTAGCGGCGCTGGCCTTCGGCGTAGAGCGTGTCGAAGACGAGGCTCGACTTGCCCGATCCCGAAGGACCGGTCACCACCGTCATCTCGCCCGTGCGCAGGTCGAGGTCGAGGTTCTTGAGATTGTGCTGGCGGGCGCCGCGAATGCGGATGGTTCGGTTATCGCTCACTTGGGCAGATATTCCGGCTGGTCAAAATGTGGGACCGGGACGGCGGCCGGGGCATATGCGCTGGGGCGCGCCATGCGTGAGACCCGGAACGCCGTCCGCGGCGTAGGTGTCAAATTCTACTGTATGTTTATACAGCACATGCAATGCCGCGCCAGGCTTGGCTGCGGCGGGCGGCGACGGTGAAATCCCGCCTGGGCGCGCGTGGGTTCGCGTGATAGATTCAGCGCTCGCGTCGCTCGTCTGGCGGGCCGCCGCCAGCTTCTCTCCCCCTTTTCACCGACACGGAGCATCCCGATGGACTCACGCCCCGAGCGTGTCATCGTCATGGAGGTGGGCCTGCGCGACGGCCTGCAAAGCATTGCGCGCATCATGCCCACCGACGCCAAGAAACGCTGGATCGACGCCGCCTATGCCGCCGGCGTGCGGCACATGGAAGTCACGTCGTTCGTGCCGCCGAAGCTGCTGCCGCAACTGGCCGACGCCGCCGACGTGGTGGCCCACGCGCTCGGCTATGCGGACCTCGTGGTCACGGCGCTCGTGCCCAACGTGAAAGGCGCGGAACGGGCACTCGAAGCCGGCGTGCAGCGCATCGTGGTGCCCATTTCGGTCAGCACCGCGCACAGCCTCGCGAACGTGCGCAAGACGCCCGACGAGATGATCGCGGCCTTCGCCGACATGCGCAGGCTCTGCGAAGGCCGTGCCGAACTCGTGGCCGGGCTTTCCACGGTGTTCGGCTGCACGCTGCAAGGCGACGTGCCACGCGAAGAGGTGGCGCGCATCGCGCGGCTCGCGCTCGATGCGGGCGCCGACGTTCTCTCGCTTGCCGACACGACGGGCATGGCCACGCCGCGCCAGGTGGGCGAGATCATCGAGCTTGCGCGTGGCATTGCCGGCAGCAAGCTGCGCGCGCTGCATCTGCATGACACGCGCGGCCTTGCGCTCGCCAACGCGCTCGTCGGGCTTCAGCACGGCATTCGCGAATTCGATGCATCGCTCGCGGGCCTGGGCGGCTGTCCGCATGCGCCGGGCGCAACGGGCAACGTGAACACCGAAGACCTCGTGTTCATGCTGGAAAGCATGGGCTATGACACGGGCATCCACCTGCCCGCCCTGCTCGCCTCGCGCAGCGTGCTGGCCGACGCGCTGCCCGGCGAGCCGCTCTACGGCTATATCGCGCGGGCGGGTCTGCCCGCCACGTTCGACTCGCAACGCAGCACGTCATCGGTTACGCGCACCACGTCATGAATACCGCTTCCGCATCGCCTCCCATGCCGCTCGCCGGCATCCGCGTCGTCGAGCTCTCGCACATGGTGATGGGCCCCACGTGCGGCATGATCCTGGGCGACCTGGGCGCCGAAGTCATCAAGGTCGAGCCGCCGCGCGGCGACAGTACGCGGCGTCTGATCGGCACCGGCGCCGGCTTCTTTCGCACCTTCAATCGCAACAAGAAGAGCGTGACGCTCGACCTCGACACCGAGGCCGGTCTCGACGCGCTGCGCAAGCTCGCGGATACCGCCGACGTATTCGTCGAAAACTTCAAGCCCGGCCGCATGGCAAGCCTCGGGCTCGACTACGCCTCGCTCAAGGCGCGCAATCCGAAGCTCATCTACGTCTCGCACAAGGGCTTTCTCGCGGGCCCGTACGAACATCGCCTCGCGCTCGACGAAGTTGTGCAGATGATGGCGGGCCTCGCCTACATGACCGGTCCCGCAGGCCGCCCGCTGCGCGCGGGAAGCTCGGTCAACGACATCATGGGCGGCATGTTCGGCGCCATCGGCGTGCTGGCCGCGCTGCACGAACGCCACGCCACGGGCCACGGCAAGGAAGTCCAGAGCGCGCTCTTCGAAAACTGCGTGCTGCTTTCTGCGCAGCACATGCAGCAATACGCGGCGACAGGAGCCGCACCTTCGCCGATGCCCGAACGCATCAGCGCGTGGGCCGTCTACGACGTGTTCACGCTCGCGCACGGCGAGCAGATGTTCATTGCCGCCACGGGCGACGCCCAATGGCGCTCGCTGTGCGCGCTGCTTGACCGGCCGGACCTGCTGGCCGACGCGCGTCTTGCCAGCAACAACGACCGCGTTCGCGCGCGCAGCTGGCTGCTTGCCGAACTTGCGACCACGCTCGCCACGCGCGAAGCGGCAGAACTGGCGCCGCTGTTCGAGCGCCACCACGTGCCGTTCGCGGCCATCACGAAGCCGGAAGAGCTGTTCGACGACCCGCATCTGCTCGCAAGCGGCGGCCTCGCGCCGCTGCAACTCGACGACGGCGGCGAGACGCGCATGCCGCTGCTGCCGCTTTCGCTCGACGGTCAACGCCTGCCGCCGCGCCTGCCTATCGCGAAGGTCGGCGAGCACACGCATGACGTGCTGCGCGGGCTCGGTTACAGCGATGAAGAGATCGACGCGCTGAGCGGCACGGCGAATGGGGCGCAGCAAGCGACGTGAGTCGGGGGCCGTGCGCCTACATCAAGGCCGCCGCGCCCCGCCTAGCGGCGCCAGGCGCCGGCGCGCCACCACCGGCGCAATGCGGCGAAAGCGTTCGCGCTTGTGCTCTTCGTCGAAGAGCGCGAGCGACGGCTTGACGAGGTCGCTGCGCGAAACGATGCCCACCAGCTTGCGCGATTCGCGGTCCGTCACCACGGCGAGCCGCTCGAGACCATGCACCGCGAGCCGCGTGGCCACGAGCCGGCACGTTTCCTCGCGCAGCGCCGTCACGAGTTGGCGGTCGCGCAACGCCGCATGCAATGGCGCGTCGGCCCCGTACTTCACGGTGTCCGCCGCGAACGCTTCGAGCAGCGTGCGGTCCACCATGCCGACGAACACGCCGTCCTCTTCGACCACGGGATACGCGCGATGCGTCTGCATCGGGCCGAAGTACGACGCGAGTGTGGCGGCCACGGTCAGGCTCGCGTCGATGGTCTCGACCTGCTGCGTCATGACTTCGTCGACGTAGTGGCGCTCCAGCGGGTCCACGCTGTATTCGCGGTAGATGTGATAGCCGCGTCGAGCGATCTTCTCCGTCATGATGGAGCGCCGCATGACGACGGTCGCGAAGCCGTGCGCGATGAGCGTGGCCGCGAGCAGCGGCAGCAGCGCGTTGGCGTCGTGCGTCAGCCCGAACGCGAACACGATGGCCGTAAGCGGCGCGCCCAGCGTGGCGCCCAGTGTCGCGGCCATGCACACGAGCGGCCAGAGCGCGGCATCGTGGCCAGGCAGCACGTGGCCCAGCACGACGCCGAGCCCGGCGCCCAGCATCAGAAGCGGTGCGAGCACGCCGCCCGACGTGCCCGAGCCCAGCGCGATCACCCAGATCACGGCCTTCACCACGAGAATCGCGATGGCGGCCTGCAACGCAATGTGCTGATGAAGCAGGTCGCCGATCACGTCATAACCCACGCCGAGCGCGCGCGGCTCGAAGAATCCGCCAATGCCCACCACGAGACCGCCGATAGCGGGCCACCACATCCAGTGCACGGGCAGCTCGCCGAACAGATCTTCGATCTTGTAGAGCGCCGCCGAAAGGCTCGCCGCCAGCACGCCCGAAAGCAGTCCCGCGAGCAGGCACCAGAGCAGCGCCTGGCTGTCGGCGGGTGCGGTCTGCAACGCGAAGAGCGGACCGGTGCCGAAGAACACGGCACGCGCAAAGCCCGCTACGGCACAGGCCAGCGCCACGGGAATGAAGCTGCGCGGCCGCCATTCGAACAGCAGCAGTTCGACCGCGAGCAGCACCGCCGCGAGCGGCGTGCCGAACACGGCCGTCATGCCCGCCGAGGCGCCCGCGACCAGCAGCGTCTTGCGCTCCGCCGCCGTGAGCTTCACGCACTGCGCGATGAGCGAGCCGAGCGCGCCGCCCGTCATGATGATGGGACCTTCCGCGCCGAACGGCCCGCCGCTGCCGATCACGATGCCCGACGAAAGCGGCTTCAACACCGCCACCTTCGGCGACATGCGGCTCTTGCCGAACAGGATCGCCTCGATGGCTTCGGGAATGCCGTGGCCGCGAATCTTGTCGGACCCGAAGCGCGCCATGAGGCCCACCACGAGACCGCCCACGGTCGGCACGAGCACCACCCACAGGCCCAGCGTGTTGTGCGCGGGTGAGTGATCGGCAAAGGAAAAGCTGCCGAAGAAGAACAGGTTCGTGAACAGATGGATGAGACTCAGCAGCACGAACGCCGCCAGGGTGGCGAGCGCGCCGGTGCAGGCGGCGATCGCGCAGATCACCGGCAGTCTCGCGTTCGCGGAAAAGTCACGCTTGTGGGTGTGGATCAGGGCGGTGCTCATGCTCGTGCTCATGGTCCTGGAAAGGCAAGTTTTAGAGATCGATGTTCGGCACGCGGAACTGGCCTTCCAGCGACTTCAGTTCGGCGCGATGCAGTTGCGCGAGCTTCGCGAGCACGCGCTCGCCGGCTTTGAGCAGATGCACTTCCACCTGGCGCCGGTCCGTTTCGCTCGTTCTGCGCTCGACCAGTTCGAGCGCTTCGCAGCGCGACACGAGTGCGACCATGCCGTGATGCTGCGTCTGCAGGCGTTCGGCCAGCTCGCCGATGGTGGCCCACTCGCGGCCCGGGAAGCCTTTGATGTGCAACAGCAGCAGATACTGCAACGGTGTAATGCCCTCGCTCTGCGCGGCCTGTTCGGAGAAACGTTCGAACCGGCGCATCTGGTAGCGGAATTCCGAAAGCTGCTCGAAATCGGCCTTCGCGAGCGCTGGAAGCTTCTTGTTCATTAACAGCGATTTCCCGTGACTAAACGGTAAACATATCATTTCTTGATATATCTACCCGGCCCCTGTGAAGGGGAACCACCGCCCCACGCCAAAGCGTCAGAGGCGGCACTCAGATGGAATTCACGCGGCGAGACGCTGCTCGTGCGACGTCTGCCGATACAGCCCGGCAATCAGGTCCGCCTGCGTGATGATGCCGGCCAGCCGGCGTTCGTTGTCCAGCACGGGAATATGGTGGTGCCCGTAGTGGGCGAACACGGGCACGAGGTCCGCAATCGGCGTCGACACGTGGACGGTGTGCACGCTGCGGCTCATCAGCGAACCGGCCGTGACGGCGCGTTGTGCAGCCGGCGCGCGCCCAGCGAAACCAGGCACGAGCGCCATGCTTGTGCCCCACCATCCCGTCAACTTGCGCGGCCTCGCGCGGGCCAGGTCCGCGCGCGTGACGATACCCGCTACGTGACGGCGTTCGTCCACCACGGGCAGCGCTTTGATGTTGTATCGCTCGAGCCGTTTCAACGCGGCCCACGCGGACGTGCCGGACGATACCGTCACCACGTCGCGCGACATCACGTCGGCGCAGGTCAGTTCGTCGAACGAGCGGCTCCACGCCTGCAATTGCACGTCGCGCAGCAGCGCTTCGAGGTCGCCCGTGTCGATGTCAAGCAGTTCGCTGCGGCCGCGCAGCACGGCCTCCAGATCGGCGCGCGCGAAGGTCTGCGCGGGCGCGGGCACGCCGGGTGCGCGCACGGGGCGGTCCTGCTTCGGCGCCGCGTGCGGATAGCGGTGGCCCGTGAGGTTGTGATAGACGATCGCCGCGCCGAGCAGCACGGCCGACTGTGTCGCGATAGGCGCAAGCACGAATCCGTAGCCCAGCGCATGAATGGCGGGCCCGCCCAGCACCGCGGTAAGCGCCACCGCGCCCGACGGCGGATGCACGCAGCGCAGCGCGAACATCGCGCAGATGGCCAGCGCGACCGCCGTGGCCGCGGCGTACACCGGATTGGCGATGAGGGTTGCACACGTCACGCCCACCACGGCCGACACAAGGTTGCCGCCCATGATCGACCACGGTTGCGCAAGCGGACTGGCAGGCACGCCGAACAGCAGCACGGCGGACGCGCCCATGGGCGCCACGAGCAGCGGCACGTTGACGTCGGACGCGGGCAGCAGCAGCCGCATCGCCGTGCCCGTGAGCGCAATGCCGACGAGCGCGCCCACCGCGGAGCGCACGCGTTCAGACCAACGGATCGCAACAGTGGCGGGCATGAAGCTGGCGAACCAGCGGGTGACGACAGAACGAGACACGGCTTGAACCAGTGAGAACGAACGAAGCGATGGCGCCGGGAGGCCACCCGAAAGGCGGGACACTCATGCCACCCGGCAGGGCCGCGAATTATATCTCGTTGTGATATATCGCGTCGCTATGTCGCGCCGTTGCCGCATCCTGGTGCGTCTTCGTGTTGGACATCCGCGCTCGCACATGCTACGGCGCCGTTCCTCGGCCGAACGCTGTCCCCATTTCGTCAGACGGTTGAAGCCTCTTTGAAAGTGCAGTGCCCCGGGGCTTTCACAGGGCCGTGTTTCAATCTGGCGCGATTCTGGAAGGTTCTGCAAGGAACAAACACAACTGACCCCACCACGACTCGGGAGAATCGAATGTCTTTTCGCCAGGCCTGCGCGCTGAGCGCCGCAGCAGCCGCCGGGGCAACCGCCCTCGCCCTTGCCGCCTGCAGCAGCAGCGGCAACGACGTCAACCAGACCGTCTCGAACCAGGACGCGCTGACGACGGCCACGCCGATCAAGCACCTCGTCGTGATCTTCAACGAGAACGTCTCGTTCGATCACTACTTCGCGACTTACCCGAATGCCTCGAACCCGACGGGCGAGCCGGCATTCACGGCGGCAGCCGGCACGCCGTCGATCAACGGGCTCTCGGGTTCGCTGCTCACGGCAAACCCGAACTTCACGAACACGGCGAACGGCGCGGGCGCCTCGAACCCGTTCCGTCTGGACCGCACGCAGGCGGCCACGGCTGACCAGAACCACGCCTACACCGCGGAACAGGAAGCCTACGACAACGGCCTCGCCGACCTCTTCCCGAAGTTCACGGGCAAGGGCACGAGCGGCGGCGCCGGCGCGTTCGGCACCACGGGCCAGGTGATGGGCTACTACGACGGCAACACCGTGACGGGCCTCTGGAACTACGCCCAGCACTACGCGATGAGCGACAACGCCTATACGACGAGCTACGGCCCGTCCACGCCAGGCGCGCTCAACGTGATCGCCGGCCAGACCAACGGCATGCAGGTCGTCGTGGCGAACACCGGGCCGGTCTCCGCCACGGCCACGTCGTCGTATTACGTGGACGACGGCCAGGGCGGCTTCACGATGATCAACGACGTCGATCCGGGCTTCGACGTGTGCTCGAGCACGACCAACGCCGCGATGATGACGGGCAAGAACATCGGCGACCTGCTCAACAGCGCGAACATCACGTGGGGCGGCTTCATGGGCGGCTTCGACCTGTCGCAGACGAACTCGAACGGCACGACGGGCTGCAAGCGCAGCACGCTCTCGCCGGTCGTGAACGCCAGCACGGCCGACTACATTCCGCACCACAACTGGTTCCAGTACTACAAGTCCACCTCGAACCCGCAGCACACGCGGCCGAGCAGCACCGCCGCCATCGGTTCGAGCCTCGAGACGGACGGCAAGACGCCGGAGCCGGCGAACCACCAGTACGACGCGGACGACTTCTTCGCCGCGGTGAAGGCGGGCAATTTCCCGTCCGTGAGCTTCGTGAAGGCGCCGGCGTTCCAGGACGGCCACGCGGGCTACTCGGATCCGCTCGACGAACAGGCGTTCACGGCGAAGGTCGTCAACTTCCTGCAACAGCAGCCCGACTGGAAGAACACCGCGGTGGTCGTGACGTGGGACGACTCGGACGGCTGGTATGACCATGCCTACACGTCGCCGACGCTCGCTTCGTTCCACCCGCTCGCCGACCAGTTGAACGGCGCAGGCGTGTGCGGCAGCGGCACGGCGCCGAACGGCGTCAACGGCAAGCCCGTGAACGGCCGCTGCGGCCCTGGCACGCGCATTCCGTTCCTCGTCATCTCGCCGTGGGCGAAGACGAACTTCGTCGACCACACGCTGATCAACCAGTCGTCGGTAGTCCGCTTCATCGAAGACAACTGGTTGAACGGTCAGCGCCTGGGTGGCGGCTCCGCGGACGCAAGCGCGGGCAGCATGATGAACCTGTTCGACTTCACGGGCACGCCGAAGACGTCGCCGGTCTTTGTCGACCCGACGCAAGGCACGGTGGTCGCCACGCCGCCGGCAAGCTGATACGCCCGTTGTCTCGTTTGCTGACGTCTGAAACACAAACCGGCCGCGAGGCCGGTTTGTTGCTTGAAGCCAGGCTGGCAGCAACGCTTGCATCAACGTTTGTGTCGACGCCCGCGCCACTGCAGCCGCCGCGCTGCACGCGCGGCGTTCAACTCCTCCGAGTCATTTGCCGCATCGAATCGTGAACGCTCCTTCCCTGCCGCAACCCAACACCGGTTCCACGAATGGCCCGTCAGCGCGCCCGAAGGGCACGCTGCGCCGTCGTGCCGTGCACGCCCTGCTCTACGCGCTTGCTGTGCTCGCGCTCGCGTCCGTCTGGGCGCTCGTGTTCCCGCAGCAGATGCCCGCCGCGATCGGCGAGTACGTCGAAACGCTGACGGGCGCGAATCCGCATCCGGTCACGCTGATGCGACCCGCAACCGCGCCGCTCAGCGCCGTCGCGCTGCTCGGCAAGCAGATGTTCTTCGATCCGCGGCTCTCGGCCTCGGGCCAGCAGTCGTGCGCAACGTGCCATAGTCCCCAGCACGCGTACGGCCCGCCCAATGCGCTGCCCGTGCAGCCTGGCGGCGCGCACATGTCGCTGCAAGGCGACCGCGCCGTGCCCTTGCTGACCTACCTCTATCGGCAGCCGAACTTCAGCATCGGTCCCGACGATGGCGAAGCCGAAACCACCGCGAGCCTCGCCGACACCGCCGCGCAGGCTGCCAGCACGCCGCGCGCGCAAAAGGTGGCGGGCGCCGCGCCCGCGGCACCGGCCATGGTGCCGCAAGGCGGCCTGTTCTGGGACGGCCGCGCCGATACGCTGCAGGCGCAGGCCTACGGCCCGCTCTTCAATCCGGTGGAAATGGCGAACACGGATGTGAAGACCGTCGCGGCAAAGATCGCCGAAGCACCCTACGCCGCCACGTTGCGGCAGTTGTTCGGGCCGGCCATCTTCAACGATCCGGCGCGGGTCGTGTCCGAAGCGATGTTCGCCATTGCGCGCTACCAGGTGGAAGACCCGTCGTTCCACCCCTACACGAGCAAGTACGACTACTGGCTCGAAGGCAAGGTGAGGCTCACGCGCGCGGAGATACGCGGCCTGCATCTCTTCACCGACAAGAACCGCGCGAACTGCGCGGGGTGCCATCTCGCCACGCCGGGCAAAGACGGGCTGCCGCCCATGTTCACCGACTTCCAGTACGAAGCGCTGGGCGTGCCGCGCAATCGCACGCTCGCCGTGAACCGTGACCCCGCGTTTCACGACATGGGCGTGTGCGGCCCACATCGCACGGATCTGTCGACTCAGACGCAATACTGCGGCATGTTCCTCACGCCCTCGCTGCGCAATGCGGCCACGCGTCAGGCGTTTTTTCACAACGGCGTCTATCACTCGCTCGAAGACGTGATGAAGTTCTACAACCTGCGCGACACGGACCCCGGCAAAATCTATCCGCGCGGCCCCGACGGCAAGGTCATGAAGTACGACGATCTGCCCGAGCGCTTCCACGCGAACATCGACGTGACAGACGCGCCGTTCGACCGCCATTTCGGCGAGCCGCCCGCCATGAGCGACGCGGACATCAAAGACATCATCGCGTTTCTGAAGACGCTGGACGACGGATATCCGCTGCAGACGGCGCAGAAGTAAAACGGCGGGTGTTGCCTCGAATCGCGGACGGACCGCGCGGTCAGACGTGCGGCAGATCGTCGATGGATTTTTCTACCGTGCCGTTGGGCTCGTCGGTGTCGATGCCGTCGTGCCCGTCCGTATGCGAGACCGTCTTGATTTTCGGCCCCAGGTAGCGCGTGCCGCCCAGCGTGAAGAGCGACCACACGATGTTGCCGGCATGGATGGCGTTGACGACGTCGCCCACTTCCACGATCTGCGCTGAAGAAAGCGACGCATGCGATTTCGGATCGATGGCGGCCCAGCGCACGTGGGTCACGCGGTCCGTATGGGGATTGATGCGTATGCCGTCGATAGCAAACGTAGCCATATCCACCTCCGCTTACTGGTGAGGAAATCGCTCGAACAACGCGCCAGCGCAAAAGCCGGACGCAGCATCTCTCATGATATGCGTACTTTCACGGGCGTGCGGCAGTGTTTTCGGGTTCCGTCCCTTAGTTAGGTGCACTACGCGGAATGCGGTTCGACCAGATGCGAGCGGACGAAGCTCACGTGCTCGCGCAGCACGTAGAACGCGTCCGCATAGGCAAGCGGCACGCGCACGTTGTTGAGCGACGCCTCGATGCCGTCCAGTTCATCGAGCAGCGACTTGCGCTGCGCTTCTGTTGCGTGCCGCATGGCGCGCCGCTCAATGGCAATGAGGACGCCGTAATAGCGGTAGAGCCGCGACCTCACGCGCCAGCGAAATAGCGCCGGCACGACGCGAAGCGCGGGGAAGAGCAGCACTGCAACGGGCAGCAGCAGCACGAGCATGCGGTCTGCCACCGTCGCGAGCCAGAACGGCAAACTACGGTAGAGAAAGCTCTTGCCCGATTTGTAATAGCGCGCCGCATCTTCGCTGATGGGGTATTCGTGCGCGACCAGCTTCGGGAACTGGCCCGCGCCTTGCAGCAGCCCCGCGGTGCCGTTCACTTTCTGAGCCGCTTCGATGATGAGGTCCGAAATCGCCGGATGAAGGTTGCGGCGAGCCACGATCTCCACCATGGGGCTGATCATGTGCACGGTGTTCGGCGGCACCTTGCGGCGAAGGTCGAGCACGCCGGGCGGCAGGTCGAGTTCGTCGAGATAGGGAAAGAGGCGCGTATAGGCGCTCGCCTCCGCGAAATCCATCACGGAAACGCCGGGAATGGCGAGCAGCCGCAGCATGAGTCCGCGGTCTGCGGAATCGCCGCTCAGCAAGGCGGCGTCGATATTGCCGGCCACCAGTTGCTTCGCGGCGTCGAGGCCGTCGAGCGGCAGCAGCGTGGTTTCGCCGCCGGCATGAATGCCGTTCGCATCGAGCAGCTTCAGCGAGAGCATGCGCGTGCCGCTCCCCTCGCGCCCGATCGCGATGCGCTTGCCTTCGAGCTCGGAGAGCTGCGTCATGCCGCTGCCGCGATAGAAGACCACGATCGGCACGTAAAACACGCTGCCGAGCGACATGAGCGACTGTATCGGCAAGCCGTCCGACACGCCGCCCTGCACGAGCGCGAGATCCACATGCTGATGCGCATCGAGCAGACGTTTCAGGTTCTGCACCGAGCCGTCGGATTCGAGCACGCGCACCGTGATGCCGTTACGCGCGAGAATCCGTTTGTATTCGAGCGCGTTCTGCATGAACACGCTGTCGCGCGGACCGGCGCTGATGGTGATGCTGCCGGGCGGCGCCGGGTCCACGATCCAGACCAGCGCGGCGACGAGCAGGCCGAAGAACAGAACGAATGGTGCCGCGGTGAGCACCACGTCGCGCCACACGGGATACGCGTGGTCGCGCAGAAAGGTCTGACGGCGCAATCGATATGGCTTCATGGCCCCCGCCGGAAAAGCCCCGGCACGCACCGCTTTTCCCGGAGACGGCTTGCTCGGCGAAGGCGGAATGGTGCCTGGGCGCTGACGCGCCGACTGTCGGCGTGTGTGTAATGTAGGGACGAACCACGTGCCCTGTCAAAGCGCGCAGGCCGCGATGCCGGCGCGCAGCGCGCCGGGCGCACAGAAGGAGGACACGATGAACGACCACCCAGAACACGACGACGCCTACGATCTGCAGCGTTTCGTCGATGCCCAGGACCCCGTCTATGCCCGCGTATGCGAGGAATTGCGGGCGGGCCGCAAACGCAGCCACTGGATGTGGTTCGTATTTCCGCAGATCCAGGGCCTGGGCGACAGCGCCATGGCGCAGCGCTTCGCCATCTCGTCGCTCGCCGAGGCCGAGGCGTATCTGCGCCATCCCGTGCTCGGCCCGCGGCTGCGGCAGACCACCGGGATCGTGAACGCCGTGGAGGGTCGCGCCATCGAAGACATCTTCGGCTATCCGGATGACCTGAAATTCCGCTCGTCGATGAGCCTCTTTGCAAAGGCCGCCACGGACAACACGGTGTTTCTCGACGCGCTGCGCAAGTACTTCGAAGGCGAGCTCGACGCGCGCACGCTCGCCTTGATCGCGCAGCAAGGCGCATAACGGCAAACGGCCCGTTCCCGGCAAAGGGAACGGGCCGTTCGGGGCATGCCTGCAGCGGTTACCGTGGCAACCGCCGCCGCGTTACCTGGTTACCAGGTCATGCGCTGGAGCACGCGGTCCTTGAGCACGAAGCGGTGGAACAGCGCGGCGCCCACGTGCATGCCGATCAACACGAGCAGCACCCATGCGAGCGCGCTGTGGACGTCGCCCATGGCGTGGCCTACGCTCGAACCCGTTGCGGAAAGCGCGGGCAGCGGGATTGCGCCGAGCAGCTCAACAGCCCAGCCGCGCGACGACGCGTTGGCCCAACCCAGCAGCGGCACGGCCACGAGCGCAGCGTAGAGCAGAAAGTGCGTGGCGCCCGACACCGTATTCAGCAACGGCGAAAGATTGGCAGGCGGCGGACGGTGCGTGAGACGCCACACGATACGAAGCACCATGGCGGCCACGAGCGCGGCGCCCACGGCAAGGTGCAAGGCGATGAGGCCGACGGGTTGCGTGTCGCGATGCACTTCGGGCATCGTCCAGCCCAGTACGAACTGGGCGCAAACCAATGCCACGATGAGCCAGTGAAGCAGACGGGCCACCGGGTCGTACCGGCCCACGTCGTGTTGGGTGTTGGTCATGAGTCACTCCCTGACAAATTGACAGGGACGCATCTTGCCCGATTTTTCTTACCAGTTGCTTAAGAAAATAATGGCCGCGACATGCAAGGCTCAGACGTCTTTCTGGCTCTCGTCGAAATCAGAGGACAGATGCTCGCAAACGTGTTCGGTCATGTCGTCGATCACGCGCTTCACGTGCTCGTCGGCGGCCTCGTAGAAGATCTGTTTGCCGCGCCGTTCCGCCCGCAGCACGCGCGCCGCGCGCAGCAGCCGCAGATGATGGCTCACGAGCGGCTGCGAGAGGCCGTGCTTCGCGGCGATATCCGAGACGCACATCGGCGCGCTCAGGCACGACGCGATGATCTTCAACCGGCTCGGGTCGCCCATCAGCCGGAACATTTCCGCCAGTTCCACCACCTGGTCATCGCTCAACTCGAAGGGTTGCATCCACGCTCCTCAGCGATCACATCAATAGATGTTTATATGTGTATATAATCCCCAGACCTCCAGTTTAGCCACGCAACCCTCCCATGGCACATCCACACTCGCACGGCCACGATCATCCGCACAACCACGACCATCCGGATCATCACGACGATCACGATCACGGCCACGGCCATGGCGGCCACGACCACAGCCACGCGGGTCACAACCATCTGCACGGCGTCACGGACCAGCATCGCATCGGCTGGGCGTTCGTCGTCATCGCGTTGTTCATGGTGGTGGAGGTGGTGGGCGGCCTGATTTCCGGCTCGCTCGCGCTGCTCGCCGACGCCGGCCACATGGTCAGCGACGCCGCCGCGCTCGGCTTCAGCTGGGTCGCCATTCACTACGGCAAGCGCCCCGCCACCGCGCAACTTTCCTATGGCTACAAACGGCTCGAAATTCTCGCTGCGTTCGTGAATGGCTGCGCGCTCTTCGTCATTGCCGCGTGGATCGTGATCGAGGCCGTGCAGCGGTTCGCCTCGCCTGTGCCCGTTGCAGGCAAGACGATGATGATCGTGGCGATTGCGGGTCTCGCGTCGAACGTGGTTGCGTTTCTCGTTCTTCACGGCGGCAACCGCGAAAACCTCAATCTGCGTGGGGCATGGCTGCATGTGCTGGGCGACATGCTGGGCTCGGTGGCGGCCATCGTGGCCGCGGGCGTGATTCTGCTGACGGGCTGGACGCCGATCGACCCTATTCTCTCGATCTTCGTCGCCGTCGTGATTCTCAAGAGCGCGTGGGGCATCGTGCGGTCGTCGGCGCATATCCTGCTGGAGGGCTCGCCCGAAGGCACGGATCTCGCCGAGATCAAGTCAGACCTCGAACAAAACGTGCCCCAGGTGCGCAACGCGCATCACATCCACGCGTGGTCCATGACCGGCGAACAGCACATGGTCACGCTGCACGTGCATCCCGCGGAGGGTGCGCCGCATCGCGAAGTCGTGAGCGCCGTGCAGCGCCGGCTGGCTACGCGCTTCAACATCGATCACGTCACCGTGCAGATTGAAGAAGACGTGTGCATGGACGAACAGGCGCACGAGCACGGCGGCGCAGGCAGCAAGAACTGCCATTAACTGCCATCAGGCTTAGGCCTTCGGCGCGAGCGGCGCATTCTCCGTCCGCTCGCGCGCGGCTTCACTGCCAACCTACGACGCCGCTTCCCAGCGCGCCTGCGCAACGTCGAGCTTCTTCGGAATCAGCCTGAGATTCGTGAACGTATCGGCAATCTGCTGCTGATACGCAATCGTTGCCGCATCCACACGCTGCACGCCATACGTCGTGCGCTTCAGCGCGAGTTCCAGCGTGCCCGTGTCGAGCCCCACCTGCGGCGAGAGCTGCGCGGCCACGGCCGGGATGTTGTCGCGTGCCCACGTGTCGATACGGCTCACCTCCTCCAGCAACGCATGCACGAGTTGCGGCTGCGCACTCGCGAACTTGCGGCCCGCGAGGTAGTACTGCGTGTTGCGCACGAGCCCTTCGCCATCCACGAGCACACGCGCATTCGCCTGACGCTGCACGGCTGCAAGATAAGGATCCCAGATCACCCACGCGTCCACGCTGCCCTGCGTGAATGCCGCGCGAGCGTCCGCAGGCGGCAGATACGCGGGCACGATCTCCTGATAACCGACCTTCGCGCTTTCCAGCGCCTTCACGAGCAGGTAATGCACGTTGGAGCCGCGATTGAGCGCCACCTTCTTGCCGCGCAGATCGGCCACCGAGCGAATCGGTGAATCGTGCGGTACCACGATGGCTTCGGCCTTCGGCGCGGGCGGCTCGCTGCCGATGTAGACGAAATCCACGCCGCCCGCCTGCGCGAAGATGGGCGGCGTCTCGCCCACCGTCCCCACATCCACGGCGCCTGCGTTGAGCCCTTCGAGCAATTGCGGACCACCGGGAAACTCGGTCCACTGCACCGTGATGCCCAGCGGCGCCAGGCGCTTTTCGAGCGCACCGCTCGCCTTGAGCACGATGAAGTTGCCGTACTTCTGGTAGCCCACGCGCAACACCTTGCCGCTGCCTTGAGCACGTGCGTCGATGCTGGCCCCGAGCGCGCCCAGGCCGCCGGTAATGCCTGCAACGCGCACGGCGGCGAGTGCCGCCGTGCCTGCCACTGCATGCTTGAGTAGCGAGCGCCGTTGCCCGTTATGCGCGCGTGATTCGATGTCGTCGTGTGATGAATGGTTCGATGTCATGGTTTGTTCGCCTGGCCTTGTGTTTCGCAGGTGTTTTGTGCTTAGTGATGTCCGGATGTCCGAGTGTCCAGACAGGAAGTGCCATCATGCGTGGCTCATAAGCGCACGGTCAACGCGCTGCTTCCAGTTTTTTCTGCTATCCATTTCGCGGTCGCGCATATTCCCGTATATCGCGGACGTTCATCGCAAATGCGCAGATCGATATCGGAAATCCTTCGTTTGAGGTACACGCTGCGCTGGCTAGACTGCGAACTCGTCTTGTCATGACAAGTTCACCCAATGCCCCCGCTCACTGCCACACCGCCTCTCGCCGCTCTGCCGCCTCAACCGCGCTATGCCCAAATCAAGGACATATTGCGTGCGCGCATTCTGGACGGCACCTACGCGCCGCACGGCCGCATGCCTTCGGAATACGAACTGTGCGCGTCGTTCGGCGTGAGCCGCATCACCGTGCGGCAAGCGCTCGGCGATCTGCAGAAGGAAGGGTTGCTCTTCAGGCAGCACGGCAAGGGCACGTTCGTTTCGCGGCCCAAGGCGTTTCAGAACGTGACGTCGCTACAAGGCTTCGCCGAAGCGATGTCTTCGGTGGGTCACGAGGTGGTCAACCAGGTGCAGGGTGTACGTGCATTGACGGCAAACGGCACGGTCGCCGCGCGGCTCGCACTTGCCGAAGGCACGACCGTGATCGAGGTCAGGCGCGTGCGGCTGCTCGACCGCGAGCCGGTGTCCTACGAAATCACCTGGGTACCCGAATCAATCGGCAAGCGGCTCGCAAGGGCCGATCTCGCGACGCGCGACATCTTCCTCGTCATCGAGAACGATTGCGGCGTGACGCTGGGCCACGCCGACGTCGCAGTCGACGCCACGCTCGCCAGCGCCGAAGTGGCGAGCGCGTTGAATGTCGGGGAAGGAAGCGCCGTGTTGCGCATCGAGCGCCTCACGCACGACGCCAACGGCGTGCCCATCGACTACGAATATCTCTACTTCCGCGGCGACGCCTTCCAGTACCGGCTGCGGATAGACCGCGAACGCGCCGATAGCGAAAGCGCCCGCTCATTCACAAGGCAAGCGTCATGAACACCCACGTGCTCGAATACGACATCGTCGTGATTGGCGGCGGCACCGCCGGCCCAATGGCCGCCGTGAAGGCGAAGGAACGCGACCCGACGCTCAACGTGCTGCTGCTCGAAAAGGCCAACGTGAAGCGCAGCGGCGCGATCTCCATGGGCATGGACGGCCTCAACAACGCCGTGATTCCAGGCCATGCCACGCCGGAGCAGTACACGCGCGAGATCACCATTGCGAACGAGGGCATCGTCGACCAGTCCACGGTGTATGCCTACGCGAGGCACAGCTTCGCGACGATCGAACAGCTCGACCGCTGGGGCGTGCGATTCGAAAAGGACGCCACGGGCGACTACGCCGTGAAGAAAGTGCATCACATGGGCTCATACGTGTTGCCCATGCCCGAAGGCCACGACATCAAAAAGGTGCTGTACCGGCAGTTGAAACGCGCCCGCGTCGCGATCACGAACCGCATCGTCGCCACGCGGCTGCTCACCGATTCGCATGGCAACGTATGTGGCGTACTCGGTTTCGACTGCCGCACCGCGGACTTCTACGTGGTCCGCGCAAAGGCCGTGATTCTCTGTTGCGGCGCCGCTGGGCGCCTCGGCCTGCCCGCGTCGGGTTATCTGATGGGCACCTACGAGAACCCCACCAACGCCGGCGACGGTTACGCGATGGCATGGCACGCGGGCGCCGCACTCTCGAATCTGGAGTGCTTCCAGATCAATCCGCTCATCAAGGATTACAACGGACCGGCCTGCGCTTACGTCACCGGTCCGCTGGGCGGTTTCACCGCGAACAGCAAGGGCGAACGCTTCATCGAATGCGACTACTGGAGCGGCCAGATGATGTGGGAGTTCTACCAGGAGCTGCAAAGCGGCAACGGCCCCGTGTTCCTGAAGCTCGATCACCTTGCGGAAGAAACGATCCAGACCATCGAGCAGATTCTGCACACCAACGAACGCCCTAGCCGCGGTCGCTTCCACGCCGGACGCGGCACCGACTACCGGCAACAGATGGTGGAAATGCACATCTCCGAAATCGGCTTCTGCAGCGGCCACAGTGCGTCGGGCGTGCGTGTGAACGAACACGCGCAGACCTCGGTACCAGGGCTTTATGCGGCCGGCGACATGGCCGCGGTCCCGCACAACTACATGCTCGGCGCGTTCACCTACGGATGGTTCGCCGGCCAGCATGCGGCGGACTACGTGGCGGGCCGCTCGCACGCCCCGCTCGACGAGGCGCAAATCGCAGCGGAACGCGCGCGCATCTATGCGCCGCTCGAACGCGAAAGCGGACTCGCGCCCGCGCAGGTCGAATACAAACTGCGCCGCATGGTGAACGACTATCTTCAACCGCCGAAGGTGACGCGCAAGATGGAGATCGGCCTCGCGCGCTTTGCGGCCATCGTCGACGACATAGACGTCATCAAGGCGCAGAACGCGCACGAACTCATGCGTGCGGCGGAAGTGCGCGCCATTCGCGATTGTGCGGAAATGGCCGCACGGGCCTCGCTTTTTCGCACGGAAAGCCGCTGGGGCCTGTATCACCATCGCGTCGATTTTCCGCAGCGCAACGACCACGACTGGTTCTGCCACACGGAGTTGTACAAGAACGAGCGCGGCGAGATGGCTTGCAGAAAGCGCCCCGTGGAGCCGTATGTCGTGCCGTTGGCCGACAGCGAACGCGACGCTTATACGAAGCTGCGCATCGAAACGAAGCCTGCGGAAACGCAGTTCGCCTGAATACTCCCTTCACGTATTACGTTATGGAGCACGTCATGACGCTTGCACCGCACACCCCACGCGACATTCTTCATCGCAGTTCGGCGCCGGTCACGATTGACGAAGACAAGTGCATTGCCGACAAGGGCTGCACCGTGTGCGTCGATGTCTGCCCGCTTGATCTGCTTGCCATCGACCTCAGCAAAGGCAAGGCCTACATGCAGTTCGACGAATGCTGGTACTGCATGCCCTGCGAGCAGGACTGTCCGACCGGCGCAGTGAAGGTGGACATTCCTTATCTGTTGCGTTGATGCGCCTGAATGGAGACCTGCTTCTCATGACCGTTCAACCGTTCGCCATGCGCGAAGGCATGGTCGCCAGCGCTGCTTCGACCGAAACGTCGACGCTGCTCGCGAAACTCTCCGCGACGGATGCCGCCGTGCGTCGCGTCGCGCTCATCGAACTCGCGGACCTTGAAGACCCCGACCTCGTCGCGCCGGTTCGCAACGCTCTGCGCCATGACGCCGACGCGGCCGTGCGCGCTGAGGCCGCCCGCATCCTCGCTGCCTGGGAAGACGAAACAACGGTGGATGCACTGTGCAGCGCACTGCTCGATACGTCGGACGAAGTGCGCGAAACGGCGGCGCAAAGCCTTGCCGCGTTGAAGCAGGCAGCGTCGGCAACAACACTGTGTCGCTGGGCTGCGCGTCCTGAGCCTCACGTGCTGGCTGCGGTGCTACGCGCGTTGCGGGAATTGCGGGCGGCGGAATCGTTCACGCCCGCCCTCGACGCACTCGGCCATGCCGACGCGAACGTTCGCCTGGAAGCAGTCGGTGTGCTCGGCTGGCTGCGCGACGCACGCGCCCTCGCGCCGCTCGCAAGTCTCGTCACGCACGACGATCACGCCGACGTACGCCGGGCCGCTGCCGGCGCCCTGGGCTTCACCGCAGCAGACGACTTCGTCGCCACCCACGCCCTGCTCGCCGCACTACTCGATGAGGCGTGGCAGGTGCGCGAAGAAGCGGCCACGACGCTCGGCAAGCTGCGTCCCGCGATCGCGCGCGAACCTCTGATTGCCGCGCTCGACGACCCGTTCTGGCAGGTCCGTGTTCGCGCCGTACGCGCGCTAGGACGCCTTGGTGATATCGACGCGGCGCCCAACGTCGCGAGTCTGCTCACCCATGCCATCAGCAATCTGCGCAAGGAGGCCGCGCTCGCACTCGGCGAACTCTGCGACCCACGCACCGTACCTGCGTTGCAGGCCGCACGCGACGATCGCGACCCCGACGTGCGCAAGGCCGTGAGGATCGCGTTAATCCAGTTGGAAAGCGTGGCGCGATGAATCCGCCCGAAGAGGTCACGCTGAACAGCGCAGCAGGCATCCTGACCCTGCGCTGGAGCGCTACGCGAACAATCTCCCTTCGCTGTGCGGTGTTACGCGCCGCGTGCCCGTGCGCGGCGTGCCGCCAGGTGCGACTCAGCGGCCGGACAGTGGACGTGCCGCAAGACGTGACACTGCTCGACGTGCAACCTGTGGGCCGCTACGGTCTTCAACTCGCCTTCGCCGACGGCCACCGCCGGGGCATCTATCCGTGGTCCTATCTCGAAGGCCTCGGCGCCTGAACACAACGCCAGCGCCTCATTCGGTGTGTTCGTCGCACCACTGGATGGCCCACTTTTGTGCCGCCGCCACTGCGTCGGTGTCGAAATGATAGTCGCCCAGGTCGCCCGAATACTTCACTTCGACGGGCGCGTTGCCCTGCCCCGTGCGTCGGAAAATCTTCGCGCGCGCGTAGAAGTGGCCACCTTCGTCGAGCGGCGATGCGTCGATATGAAACTGCTTGTAGTCGAATTTCATCACAGCCTCCTGGCATCTTCGCGATGCGCGAAACGCTGCACGCGCGTCGGTAGTTAACGCGTTTGTACCCGAAGCGGCATTCTCACCAGCGCCTCCAGTCCGCCGCCATCGCGCGGCCGGAACTGCAACGAACCGCCATGCAGGCGCGCAATCCGTTCCACGATTGCGAGGCCCAGGCCCGTGCCGCCCGACAGCGTGCGTGCATTGCTGCCACGGCTGAACGGTGCCTTCAACTGTTCGAGTTCGTCCGCAGCGAGGCCCTTGCCCCGATCGCCCACGGCCACACAGGCCATACCGGCCTCCGTCCATGTTCGTACCGCAAGGCCGGTACGTCCATACGCCACTGCGTTCTGCATGAGGTTCATCAGCATTCGCATCGTGCCGACAGGGCGAAACGCGAACACAGGCACCTCGCCCAGCGAGAGTTCGAAGTCATGGCCGAGGCCCGCGAAATCCGCGGCCAGTTGACTGACGAGCGCGTTGAGGTCGCCCGGCTGTGCGATCTCTCGCTCGCCGCTGCCGGCATAGTCCATGAACTGCTGGAGGATCGTGTCGATCTGGTCGAGGTAGCGCTGCGCGGCGGCGGAGAGCGAATCGTCGGCCACTTCGCGGCTTCCGTCGGCAGATGGGCTCATTGCCAGCGCAAGACGCAGCTTCGTGAGCGGCGTACGAATGTCGTGCGACACACCGGCCAGCATCAGCGCGCGCGTTGCTTCTGCCTGGCGTAGCGCCTCCATCATCTGGTTGAACGCCCCGCTCATCTGGGCGATTTCGGTGGGGCCGTCCGTCGGCAACGGCGCGGGCGACTCGCCCGCGCTCAACTGCTGTGCCGCCTGCGCGAGTTCGCGCAAGGGCCGGTTGATATGCCGCTGGATCGCATAGCCCGTCAGCGCCGCAGCCAGCGCCAGCACGATGGAAAGCGCGAGCGCCGTGGTCACGCCGCTCACTTCCGCCTCTTCGTTCAGGGGCAACGTGATCCAGTACGGCGCACCGGCCACGTGCACGCGAATCCACAGCTTCTGTGTGCTGCCGATCTGCCAGATGACGGGCATATCGGCGGGCAGGTGACGCCTCAGTGCATCGAGGAACACCTTGCGCTGCATCATGCGGTAGAAGTGGACGGGATCGCGACGCGGCTCGTCGTCGATCGTGGACGGCAGCGCTTCCACAGCGCCCAGCCGCGCGGCCGCCGCACGGCCTTCGTCGGCCCGCAACGGCGCGAGCGTGCGGTCGATACGCTGCACGTAGTCGGCAAACGCGATCGCCGCGCGTTCTACACGCGGACGCTGCACGTAATGCAGCAGCACCGTGAGCGAGCAAATCTGGGTGAATGCCACGAGTGCGACCAGCAACACGATGTTGCGCGCAAGGAGCGAACGCGGCGACAGCGAGTGCGGCACGTTGCGCGCCGGTGTCTGATCCATCGCGGACGGCACGTGGCTCGTCATGATTCGATGTCGGCCACCAGCATGTAGCCGACGCCCCACACCGTTCGAATGAAACGCGGCTTCGACGGATCGCTCTCCACGATCTGGCGCAGCCGCAGAATCTGGACATCGATGCTGCGGTCCAGCGCCTCGTGATCGCGGCCGCGCGCGCGGGCCAGCAGATTCTCGCGGCTCACGGGCCGGTTCGGCGAGGCCCCCAGCGCCTGCAACAACAGCATCTGCGCCGAATGCACCTCCACCGGTTCCCCTCCTCGCGTGAGTGTCTGCCGGCCGACGTCGAAGCGAAACTCGCCGAAGCGCAGCGCCTGCGCGGCCACGACGGGGTCGCCGGCCGCCATCTTCCGCCCGCGCAGCAACGCGCGAATGCGGGCCACGAGTTCGCCGGGCAGGAAGGGTTTTGCAAGGTAATCGTCGGCGCCTGTCTCGAGGCCGACCACTCTGTCCACCGGGTCGCCCTTCGCCGTGAGCATGAGGATGGGCAGCGTGTACCCTTCGGCGCGCAAGCGGCGGCATACCGAGAGGCCGTCTTCCGGCTCCATCATGAGATCGAGCACGAGCAGGTCGAACGGCTCGCGCTGCAGATAACGGTCCAGGCGCCGGCTGTCCGCCACCACCCGCACGTGAAAGCCGTGCTGTGCGAGGAAGCGTTGCAGCATGTTGCGCAACTCCGCCTCGTCGTCGAGCACGATGATCTTCTCCGCCCGCTCCATGCCGCGTCTCCGGGTCTGTGCCTCGTCGCGATTGTGCATCAACTTCGACACGATGCGGGTCTGTTCCGCGTGTTCCCGGGTTTGCGCTCCAGTAGCGCAGCGAGCCGAATACGCTTGAGGGGTGGTGCCGCTCAACGTGAAGCCATACGTTGCTTCATGAAGTCTTCGATCTGCGCCAGCGTCACGAAGCCCATTTTTTGCGTATCGATCTCGTCGAAATGCTGCGCGACCCTGGGCATGCCGGCGGCTGCCTGTTCGCGCGTGAGCTTGCCGTCGTGGGTGGTGTTCGCGTTGGCAAAGCGGGTCTGGAGTTGCTGGAGCATGCGCTCCATACGCATGCCACCTGCGGGCGGCGTGGCGGTCTGTGCCATCGCGGCCGTGGAAAGGATGCAAAAGGCGAGCGTGACGAGTACGCGTTTCATGAATTCCTCCGTGTCGTTCTGCCCTCCGGCACGGCGCCGGCAACGTGCGGCATCTCGTGCAGTGGGCAGTGGCAGGCGAATCTTAGAGGCGTACGCAGACGAAGGCGACTACAGAATCATGTCGCGGTATGTCACTGCTGCCGGGTGCGTCGGCATCGCTCAGACCGGATGGGCGCTCGCAAAATTCTTGTACGCGGCGTAGCCCTGCTTCTTCGTCACACCGTCCGCATTGACCAGACCGAAGGTGCCCTCGGCCGCCACGTCGAACATCTCATAGAAACAGATGCCGGCGATATTGTAGGCGGAGCGGTCCGTGAAGTACTGGTTGAAAACCTGCGTAATGTAGGCCGCGCCCTGATCGGTGTCGCCGGTGTTGAAGCCCACTTCGGTGATCCACACCGGCACGCCGTACTGCTGCAGGTTCTGCAGGATGTTGAGCGGCGTCGCAGTACCGTCGTAGGCGGTGATGATATTGCCGCTCGTCTCGTACCAGTGCCAGCCCGTGTAGTCCCACGTGAGCCGCGGGTGGCCGCACGTGCCGTCGGGCTGGGTGCCGTTCCACAGCATGTTGTTGAAGCCGATGAGCGTCGTGACGCCGCCGCCGCGGATGATCTTCGCGCCCGGCTGTACGGACTTGATACCGTCCGCTGCGCCGCGCAGCAGGCCGCGCACGAGCTGAAAACGTGTGTTGTCGAACGAGGACGGCGTTTCGCCCACGCCGATACAGCAGTAGTCGTCAATCTCGTTGCCGATCTCATAGATCGAGCAATACGCCTGCAATGCGGTAGCGGTATTCACGCCGCACTGGAACGCCCAATCGTAGTTGTCCTGTTCGGTCGTGGTGAACATGGCTTGATGGAACGCGAGGCACGGCAGAATCGTGACGCTCGTGCCGGCAGCGGCCTGCGCGTAGCGCGCAAGCGTTTGCGCGTCACTCGTAGCGCCGTAGCAATCGAGCCGGTAAACCGTGGCGCCCAGGTCGGCGAGCATCGCGATCTGTTGCGCGGGTGTCTGCGTGGCATACGCGCCCGTGGTCTGCAGCGGATGACCGTTGAGCCCGTAGAAAATGGGCGCGCTGCGCGGGTCCGACGCAATGCTCCAGACGCCGTTCAGGTTCTTGTACCAGACGCCGGCAACGTTGCGCGCGTACACCGTGTGGTTCCAGTACAGCAACATGTTCGGCGTAATGGGGCACAGCGTGTTGGTGTGCCCGCAGATCACGCGGCCGTTCGAGATCGTCCAGTTCATGCCGGCCGCGTCGATGAGCTGCGTGGCAGGGGGCAATGTGGTGCCCGACGTGGATTCTGCGAGTTTCGTGGCGACATTGTTCGAGGTCGTGGACGTGCCCGCCGTGGCGGTCGTCGCGCCGGTCGCCGTCGTGCCTGCATTCGTCGTCGTGTTCGGTCCGCTCGTATTCGAGGTGGTGGTCGTCGTGGTGCTGCCTCCACCGCCGCCCCCGCCTCCGCACGCGGCGAGCGTCAGGCTCCCCGCCCCCGCCAGCAGCCCCGCGAGAAATTTCCGGCGCGACACGGGCGCGTCAATAGCAAGCCCGCGTGCTTCGCGCGGCGCCAAAACATTTCTGGACGACATGATACGGATACCTGAATACGTGTAATGAACCGGCTAGAAAGCCGCAAGCTTCAGAAAGGAAGAGTTCGGGAAGTGAGGACGCGAGAGCCGCGTGCCGCCCCAATGGGGACCGTTGGGGCCGACGGTTGCTGGAGGGAGAAATCCGGAGCGAACATTCCGACGCCGGCCTGTATAACGGCGGCGATGGGTGTGACTTTAGGAGGATTTGCCGTTCTTTTTTTGAGGAGCGTGCGGGCACTGGTAAGACGTACCTGTCGCCTGCGGCGGCGGAGCGTTCAGCGCAGGTCGAGCGGTACGAAACGACGCGTATTTTCGTGATGGATCAGTAAAGCGGCCCGCTTTTTCGCATCGGACGGCAGCCAGGCGATGCCGGTATTAGCACGAGCGCTTCAGAGTGACAGAACAACCTCGTCGGCGCGCTATCGCGCCGACGTGATGGTTTCCTCACGCGCCTGTCCATCCACCGCAGGCAATACGCCGGAGACCTGCACGCGATGCGGCTGCAACAGCAGCGCGACGAGCCCCGTCCATCCGGTCTGATGCGATGCGCCTACGCCGCGCCCGTTGTCGCCGTGAAAGTACTCGTGAAAAAGCACGAGGTCATGCGAGCGCGGATCGTCCTGCAATTGCGGATAAGCGGCCATGACGGGACGCCGCCCTTCCTTGTCGCGCAAAAAAAGCGTCGTCACGCGGCGTGTCAGTTCGTCGGCAATCTCGCGCAGCGAGAGCATCGTGTCCGAGCCCGTGGGGCACGCCACGCGGAAGTCGTCGCCGTAGTAGCGGTAGAACTCGTACAGCGACTCGATCAGCAGATAGTTGACGGGCATCCAGATGGGCCCGCGCCAGTTCGAGTTGCCGCCGAACACGCGCGTATCGGATTCGGCAGGCAGGTAGCGCACGCCAAAGCGCGCGCCATCGTGTTCGAACACGTAGGGCGCTTCGCAATGCGCGCGCGACAGTGCACGCACGCCGTGGCGCGAGAGAAATTCCGTTTCATCGAGCGTGCGCCGCAACAGCGCTTTCATGCGATGCCCGCGCAACAGCGAAAGCAGCGTGGTGTTGCCCTTGCCGGGTTCGGTCCAGCGCGACACGAGGCGCGCGAGATTCGGCCGATGATCGAGAAACCAGTCGAGCCGTTCGCGCAGCCCCGGCAGCTTGCCGTGCACGCGTTCCTCGAGCACGTGCACGGCAAAAAACGGAATCAGCCCGACGATGGAACGCACGCGCATCGGCATACGCCCGCCGTCGGGAAAGTGCAGCACGTCGTAGAAGAATTCGTCTTCGTCGTCCCACAGGCCGGTGCTGCACCCTTCGCTGCAGCAGATGGCTTCGGCGATGTACAGGAAGTGCTCGAAGAACTTCACCGAAATGTCCACGTAGGCCTTGTTCGTGACGGCGAGTTCGAGACCGATGCGCATGAGGTCCAGCGCATACGAGGCCATCCACGCAGTGCCGTCCGCCTGATCGATACGGTCACCCGCAGGCAGCCGCGAGGAGCGGTCGAATATGCCGACGTTGTCGAGGCCCAGAAAACCGCCCTGAAAAATGTTGCGGCCTTCGGCGTCCTTGCGGTTCACCCACCACGAGAAATTGAGCAGCAGCTTGTGGAAGATGAGTTCGAGAAACTCGCGGTCGCCCTCGCCTGTGACTTCGCGGTCCAGCTCGTACACGCGCCACGCGGCCCACGCGTGTACCGGCGGATTGGCATCGCCGAACGCCCATTCGTATGCGGGCAGTTGCCCGTTGGGATGCTGGTAGCGCTCTTTCACGAGCAGCAGCAATTGCTTCTTTGCGAAGTCCGGATCGACGAGCGCGAGCGCCGCCGCATGAAACGCGAGGTCCCACGACGCGTACCACGGGTACTCCCACTTGTCCGGCATCGATACGATGTCGCCATTACACATGTGACGCCAGTCCGCGTTGCGGCCGTGGCGGCGGGCGCGCGGCGGCTTCGGCTGGCCTGGGTCGCCATCGTGCCAGCGCGTCACGTCGAACTGGTAGTACTGCTTGGACCACAGCATGCCCGCCAGCGCCTGACGCTGCACGAGCCGCGCATCGGGGTCTTCGACATCGTGCTGAAGCGCCGCGTAGAATTCGTCGGCCTCGGCAAGCCGCTGCGCGAAAAGCGCGTCCAGATCGAGTGGATCCGTGCTGGCCGCCGCCTCCGGATGCCAGCGCAAATACAGCACCGCACGCCCATGCGGTTCGAGATGCAGGCACACGTGGGCCGCCGCGCGCGTGCCGCGATCGCGGCGAATGGCGTGCTCGTCGCCATGCACGATGTAGTCGTTAATGCCGTCCTTGAAAGGGCCTTCGCCTTCCATGCCGAAATGACGGCGCACGTTCGTCTCGTTCTCGCAGAAGATCCACTCGATGGGCTGCGGTGCCGTCGCCGTCACAACGAGCGGTTCGAGCGACGGGTATTGCGCAAGCACACCTGCGCCGCCGTCTTCGTAGCGGCTCAGCGTAAGCGCGGCCTTGCTGTGCTTCGTCGACCATGCCCAGCGGTTGCGCGCCCAGAAATGCGGCAGCACGTGCAGCGAGGCCGAGACGTCCGCGCGGTTCTCCACTGTTACGCGCATCGCCATGTCGTCGGGCGTGTGCTTCGCGTATTCGACGTAGACGTCGAAGTAACGGTCGTCGTCGAACACGCCTGTATCCAGAATCTCGTACTCGGGCTGGTCTGCGCCGCGCCTGCGGTTTTCATCCACGAGGTCCTGGTACGGATACGCCGCATGCGGGTACTTGTAGAGCATGCGCATGTACGAGTGCGTGGGCGTGCCGTCCAGGTAGAAGTACAGCTCCTTCACGTCCTCGCCGTGATTGCCCTCTTCGTTGTTGAGACCGAACAGGCGTTCCTTGATGATGGGATCGCGCCCGTTCCAGAGCGCGAGCGAGACGCACCAGTTCAGCGGGTCGTTGCCGAATCCCGCAAGGCCGTCTTCGCCCCAGCGGTACATGCGGCTGCGCGCATGATCGTGCGGAAAGTAGTCCCACGCGGTGCCGTTCTCGCTGTAGTCCTCGCGCACCGTGCCCCATTGCCGCTCACTCAGGTACGGCCCCCAACGGCGCCAGCCATCGAGCTCGGGGCCGTGCAGACGCAACCCTTCGGCTGTTTTCAACAGATTGGCACGTAACGCTGACATAGCACCTCCGATGCGAGCCCATGCGCCGCTGCGCATGCGCCCATCGTTCGTCATGTCCCCAGCAGCTTTTCGATACGCAGCAATTCGCCGAGCGACCACGCCTGGAATGGCGCGCCGCGCGGCGTATGCGGCGCGTCGCCGTCGGCAATTTCGCTCACATGGTCCAGCCCGGCCGCGTCGAGATGAGCATAGAGCGGCGTGAGAAATCGTGCGCGGGCCGCGGCAACGCTCGCCGAATCCGGCACGCCCCCTGCGCGCTGCACGCGCAGCCACGCTTGCACGAAAGGCCCGAGCAGCCACGGCCACACCGTTCCCTGATGATAGGCGCCATCGCGCTGCAACAGCGTGCCTTCGTAGCGGCCCACGTAGGCGGGATCGCACGGCGCGAGCGACCGCAGGCCGAGCGGCGTCAGCAATTGCGCTTCCACCTGGCTCACCACGGCTCGTGCCCGCACCACGTCGATCACGGCATGGGGCAAGCCGCCTGTCGCGAATATCTGGTTCGGCCGCACACTGGCATCAACCCGGCCGGGTTCGTGGTCCACGTCGATCACGTCGTAAAGCGCGCCTGTCGCGGGATTCACGAAGCGCTCGGCGAACGAGGTGCTCGCCAACGTTTCGAGTTCGCTCCAGTGCGTGTCCCAGGCGAGCGCGATACGCAATGCATTGATCCAGAGGGCCTGCACCTCGACGGGCTTGCCGATGCGTGGCGCCACCACCCAGTCGCCTACCTTCGCATCCATCCACGTCAGTTGCACGCCGGGCACACCTGCGCGCAAGAGACCGTCGTCGTCGGCTGCGATATTGAAGCGCGTGCCGTCGGCATAGCCCTGCACGATCGTGTTGACCGCCTGTTGCAGGCGCTCGCGTGTCGCACTGCTGGCGTGGGCCGTCTGTAGATAGTCGTGCACGGCCACCACGAACCAGAGCGACGCGTCCACCGCGTTGTAGACGGGCGCGCCGCCGTCGTCGGGAAAGCGGTTGGGCAACATGCCTTCGGAAATCGTCTCGGTCCAGCCAAGCAGGATGGACTCCGCTTCCGCGTAGCGCCCCGACGCAAGCAACAGGCCGCGCATTGCGATGAACGTGTCGCGGCCCCAGTCCGTGAACCATGGATAACCGGCGATGATCGTGCGGCCCGCGCCGCGCGCGACCACATATTCGTCGGCGCTGCGTTGCAGACGGCCGGCAAACGATGCGCGCCGCACGCGCTCCAGCGCATCGAGACGCAACGCGAGCGCGGCGGCGGAGACGACTTCCTCCGGTGCGGCTTCCTCTGGTGCGGCTGCCTCCGCGTTTGCCGCGGTTTGCGCGCTCAGGATCAATACCGCGTCGCCTTGTGCAAGGTCGAACGAGAAGAGGCCCGGCGTGGCGAGGTCCTCGTTGTAATCGAGCCCGCGCTCGCGTTCCTGCGTGTAGCAGAAGTTGCGATACCAGTCGGGTTCGTGCGTATAGGTGCCGTTGCTCTGCGCCGCGACAACCGGTTGATCCGGGTAAGGCTGCCAGCAAACACAGTCGCTCACGATGTGCGCCGTAAAGTCGAATGCCGGATTTTCGTGATGCAGTGCGTGATAGTCGCGGCCCGAAAGCAGCGGGCGCACCTTCAACGTGAGCGCTTCATGTCCGGCTTGGGTCTCATGTTGTACGTCGCTCGCACACACGCTTTCGAGTCGCCACCTCAGCACGGTTTGCCCGGCACCGTGCGCGACGAACACCTCGGCCGTGACCTGCCAACCGCCGCCGATGCAGAAGCGCCACGTGGGCCACGGCTCGGTGTTGAAGGACATCAGGTCGGCCGTAATGGGCGGATGCAGATGATCCGGCATGTAACGATGCCGCGTAAGGGGATAACGGCCGCCACGCGCCGACTCGATCCACGCTTCGATGCCATTGACGAGCACGACACGGCCCGCCGGCGGATGCGTGGCCGCAAGCAGCAGCGCGTGATAGCGGCGCGTCCGTTCGCCACCGGCCGTGCCCGAGGCGAAGCCGCCCCGCCCGTCGGCTTCGAGCCACTCGGCCTCGCTCGCTTCCGTGCTGCGGTGCGGGGAGTCGATGCGCGTCATGTCCGCCTGCCCACTATCGCTCGTACTTGACCACGCCTGCGCATCTTCACCTCCGATGAGCCGCCAAGCCGGTATTGTGTCACTGCGATGGCGCGGTGGGGATGTTGCGCCGCGAAGGGATCGACGCACGTACGAGCGGTGATCCTCTATCGTCGCCCCAGTTTCGCGAGTTCGAGCAGTTCGCGCCTGAGGCCCTGTGCGCGCTCACGGCCAAATTCGCGTTCCAGTTCCTGCTGCGCGGCGTCCCAGAGCGGACGCGCTGCACGATGCGCCGCCCTGCCCTCGTCGGTCAACGCGAAGTGGAGCGTGCGCGCGTCGTCACCGGTGGCTTCGGCTCGAACGAGTCGGGCCCGGCGCAATGCACTCGCGGCACGCACCAGTGTCGTGCGGTCGAGCAACAGCGTGTCCGCGAGTTCGCAGAACGTGAGCTTTTCGCCCCCACTCAGGCGGCCCAGAATGGCGAACTGCGTCGGCGTGAGTGCCGCCGCTTTCAGGTGTCGCTCGTAGAGCTTGCTGATATAGCGCGCGGCCCGACGCATCGCAAAGCCGTGGGATGCGTCGAAGCAATCTGCGTCGTTCATGATGAGTTGCGCGCTTATTGAGCGGCTCCGTGCGCGGCGGCAAGGGCCGCCGAATCCGTTCGCAGTGCGTTTGCCGCGACCGCGTCGCCGCCGGCTTCGACACGCCAGCCCCCACCCAGCGCGCGATACATCGCAACCGCCGCGAGCGCGTGATCCCGCTTCGCTTCGTTCAGCGACTCGTCGTCGCGCAGATAGCTCTCCTGCGCCGTCAACACGTCGAGAAAGCTCGACGCTCCGCCCTTGTAGAGTTCGTTCGAAAGACGCAGCGCATCGCCCGATGCACCGAGCGCGGCGCCCAGCCGCTCGACGGCACCAGATGCGCTCACGAGATCGCTACGCGTGTCTTCGATGTCTTTCAACGCGTTGAGCACCGCACCATTGAGACCCAACTGCGACTCGCGCATCTGGCTCTCGCGCTTCGCGATATCCGCGTTGATGCGGCCCGCGTTGAAGATCGGACTCGTCACGCCGAGCGCGGCACTGAACAGGTTGTCCGTGAGCGTGGGCAAGCCGAGATACGACGCCGCGAGCAAACCATCGCTCAGATTGAGCGAGAACTTCGGATACCGCTCGGCCTTCGCGGCACCCACCTGCGCCGCACGCTGCTCGACCGTCGCATAGGCGAGGCGCACGTCCGGACGACGCAGCAGCGCTTCGGAAGGCAGCGTGGAAGGCGCCGACGTGCGCGGTACCGGTATCTCGCCGTTGCCGAACGCGTTGGCGTTCAAGCTCTCGGGCGTGCGTCCCGTGTACACGGCGATCAGGCTCAACTGGTGCTGGATTCTCGATTGCACAGGCGGAATGCGCGCCTGCAGATCGCTCAGCTGGTTCTGCGCGCGCGCCACGTCGAGCCGGGTCGAAAGACCGTAGTGCAGACGCTCCTGCGTAAGCCGCAACGTGCGCTCGCGAATTCGTTCGTTATCTTCAAGAATGCGCAGCTCGCTTTGTGCCCAGCGTAGTTCGATGTACGCGTCCGCGGTATTGGCTGCAAGCGCGAGACGTAGTTCGTTCAGCGCCTCGCGCGTGCCCGTTGTCTGCGCCCTCGACGCGAGCAGAGCGAGACGCTCGCCACCAAACACGTCCGGGTTCCAGCTCGCGGACAAACCGAAACCCGCCTGCCGCACATAGCCGAGCGGCGGCGGCACGATGATGCGCGTATCGCTCGCGTTGGCGTTGGCGTTCAGCTCGGGCAGCAGCGCCGCGTGCTGCACGGTGGTCTGCGCCTCCGCCTGACGCACGCGCTCGGCGGCCGCCTTCAGGTCGAGGTTCTGATCGAGCACGGTGCTCACGAGGTCGTGCATGACCGGATCGCCGAACTGCTGCCACCAGGTCTCGGCGTCAGCGGTATCGGGCGGCACGGCCACGGTGAACTCGCGCGGCGCGACCTGCTGCGCCTGCTGCGAAAGGTCGGCGTGCGTGGCGGGCTGCACGGCACAGGCCGCGAGTGCGAGGCTCGCCGCAAGAGCAAACAGCGTGGTTCGGATGCGGGGTTTCATGAACGGAGACCTCAATGAGCATCGGGTGGCGGCATCGCCGTGTCCAGCCGCCGCACGAACAATGCGCAGAAGATGGCGACGACAAAGCAGCACGCCACGGCGAAGTAGGCATCGGAGAAAGTGAGTGTGAGTGCCTCCCGCATCACGACGTTGTGCAGCAGTGCGAGGCCGGCCTGGGGACCGCTGAGCACATTGCCTGCAACCATCCCGATCTGGTCCGACGTATGCGCAAGCAGTGCTTCGACGACAGGCCGGCCGTCCGTGACGTGCTCGCTGAGGCGCAGGTAATGAAAATTGAGCCGGTCGTTCAGCATGGTGTTGCTCACGGCTACGCCGATCGCGCCGCCCAGATTGCGCATCAGATTGAAGAGCCCGCTTGCCGAACGTAGACGCACAGGCGGCAGCGCACCCAGCGCCATCGTCACGATGGGCGGAATGCAGAACTGCTGACCAATGCCGCGCAGCACCTGCGGAAGCAGCAGTTCCCTCCAGCCCCACTCGCTCGTCACGGGCACGTAGAGATAGCAGCCGAGCCCGAACAGCACGAGGCCGAACAGGTTCAGCCAGCGCAGATCGATACGCGTGGAGAGCCGCGAATAGACCACGAGCGCCACGACCTGGGCACAGCCCACCGAAAGCAGCGCGAAGCCGGTTTGCATCGAGCTGAAGCCGCGCACGCGCGCGAGAAACACGGGAGTGAGAAACACCGTGCAAAAGATGCCGATGCCGGTGATGAACGAGAGTGTTGAGCCGAGTGCGAAGTTGCGGATGCGCAGCGCGCGCAGGTCCACGATCGTTTCGCGTGCGGTGAGTGCATGAACGATGAAGAGGAAGCCGCAGATCGCCGATATCCAGACGCAGACAAGAATGGTCGTATCGCCCAGCCAGTTTTTGCGCGGCCCTTCTTCCAGCACGTATTCGAGGCATCCCAGAAAGCCCGACATCAACAGAATGCCGAGGTAGTCGCCCTTCTTCAGCAGGCTCAGGTCCGCTTCATCGATACGCACGAACTTCGGCACGAGCACCGTCACGGCAATGCCGGGCACCACGTTGAGATAGAACAGCCAGTGCCACGACCACTGGTCGGTGATCCAGCCGCCTATCACGGGCCCAATGGCCGGTGCGAGCGTGGCCAGTGCCCCAATGGTGGTGGCCGCCAGCGCGCGCTGCTTGCCGGGAAACAGCACGAACGCGGTCGTGAAAACAGTGGGGATCATCGCGGCACCAAGCGCGCCTTGCAGCGCACGGAACAGGATCTCCGAGTTGATGTCCCACGCCATCCCGCACAGCATGCTGGCAATCGTGAAGCCCAATGCGGAAGCGGCAAACAGCCAGCGCGTGGAGAACACTCGCGTGAGCCAACCAGACATGGGGATCACGATGATCTCGGCAATCAGATACGCCGTCTGAATCCAGGAGAGTTCGTCCTGACTCGCGGACAGGCCACCGCCTATATCTCTCAGCGATGACGCGACGATCTGGATGTCGAGCGTCGCCATGAAGAAGCCGAGGCACATCAATGCGAACGCCGTGACTTTGGTGCGCAGCGGCAGGTCCATCGGATTGACGGGAACAGGTGAGGTCATGATGCTGTCTCCGCGCTCGTGGGCTTAGCCGTTGCGCTGACGCGCGCCTGCGAGATGCACGCGCACCGTCGCCGAGAGCCCCGGACGCAGGTAGTGGGCCTCTTTCGGCACGTCGAGCACGACGCGTACGGGCACGCGCTGCACGATCTTCGTAAAGTTGCCGGTGGCGTTCTCGGGCGGCAGCACGCTAAAGGTCGCGCCCGTAGCCGGCGCAATGCTTTGCACGGTGCCGCGTATCGTGCCCGCATGAGCGTCCAGCGTGACTTCGACCGGGTCGCCGTCGTGCATCCTCCTCAACTGGTCTTCCTTGAAATTGGCATCGACCCACAGGTCATGCGCGGGCACCACCGTGAGCATCGACGTACCTGCCGAAGCAAGCAGGCCGACTCGTGCGGTGCGGTTGCCCACGTAGCCGTCTACAGGCGAACGTATCGTCGTGTAGTCGATGTTGAGCTGCGCATAGCGCTGCTCGGCCTGCGCTTTCGCGACGCGCGCCTCGGCGTCGGCAATCTGCGCGTCGAGCACGGTGAGCTGCTGTTTCGCCGCGAGCAGCGATGCATCGCTACCTTCGACCGCGGCTTTGGCCTTGGCAAACGACGCATCGGCCTGCTCCACAAGCTGATTCGAAACCGCGTCGTCTTTCACGAGTTGCCGGTAACGCGCCTGATCT
The DNA here is from genome assembly GCF_029536165.1 of Paraburkholderia sp. SUR17. NCBI lineage: Bacteria > Pseudomonadati > Pseudomonadota > Betaproteobacteria > Burkholderiales > Burkholderiaceae > Paraburkholderia > Paraburkholderia sp. SUR17. The sequence goes on along the minus strand of NZ_CP120509.1, from coordinate 789,027 downwards.
GCGTTCGTACGCACCAGTTCCGCATGGGCCGCCGTCACGCCGGCCGCCTGCTGGTTGATCACGGCAAGCTGAAGCGCGCGCTTCGCTTTCAGTTCGTTCACAGCCGCCTCGGCGCTGTTCACTTCCGCAACTGCCTGTGCAAGCTTCGCATCGTAGTCGCGCGAATCGAGGCGAATCAGCACCTGGTTGGCCCTCACGTACTGGTTGTCCTGCACCAGCACCTGGTCCACGAAGCCCGTCACCTTCGGTGCGATGACAGTGACGTTGCCGCCTACGTAGGCGTCGTCCGTGGACTCCACCCAGCGGCCCACGGCGAACCAGTAGGCAAGCGCGGCACATACCGCGAGCACCACGCCGGCTACGGCGAGCAGCATCCACGGAATGGTACGAACACGAGCCTCCGGCAGGGCGCCGGCGACTGCGGGAGTTTGAGCAGATGTCGTACTCATGGTATCTGTGCTTATGCACTCTAAAGGGTGAAGGAGAGCGGCAACCGGCCGATGGTGCGTAACGGCACGATGCAAGACGTAGCGCAAACCATCGCAACGTGGCCGCGGCGCCTACTGGAAACAGCAGCCACACGTTCCAGATCGGTCGCGACATATTGCCTGTGCGTATGCACTCGCACAAGCGAAGCAAGACGAAATTGATTGTTGCAATTCAGATAAGAAAGGGAGGCCGCCACGCGGCAAACCCTTCCTGACGAACGCCTTTCGTCGCTCTTCGCGGAATACTTAATGGATTCGTCACTGGACGACACCACGTTGCCGCGCGAAGATCATGTTCGCGACAATCGCCCTCTTCTCCAGCCGCTTACCCGCCGATCTCATTACGCCCAACATGGCTCACACGCTCACCACCTCGCCTTGCGCCGCAGCCTCGCGCCGCCAACGTCTCGACTCGGACGCCATCATGCAGGCCCGCATCGAACTCGCCGCGTGCTTCCGGCTTGCGGCACTCAACGGCTTCGAGGAAGGCGTCTGCAATCACTTCTCCGCTGTCGTGCCCGGCCACGACGACCTCTTCTTCGTCAACCCTTACGGCTACGCGTTCAGCGAGATCACGGCGTCGCGTCTGCTCGTCTGCGACTTCGACGGCAACGTCATAGCAGGCGAAGGCAAGCCCGAAGCCACGGCCTTCTACATCCACGCACGGCTGCACCGGCTGATGCCGCGCGTGAAAGCCGCGTTTCACACGCACATGCCGAACGCCACTGCGCTTTGCCTGCTGGAAGGCCCGCCTCTGCTGTGGCTGGGGCAAACGGCGCTCAAGTTCTACGGCCGCACCGCGGTGGACGAGCATTACAACGGCCTTGCTCTCGACGAATCGGAAGGCGACCGCATTGCCGCGGCGATGGGCGACGCGGACATCCTGTTCCTCAAGAACCACGGCGTGATGGTGGCCGCACCCGATATCGCACAAGCCTGGGACGATCTCTACTATCTGGAACGCGCCGCGGAGGTGCAACTCAAGGCCATGAGCACCAACCGGCCGCTCAAGACCATTCCCGAAGCAGTGGCACAACGTGCCTACGAGCAGATGCGCGCCGGCGACGCCGCGAGCGCGCGTGCGCATCTGGAAAGCGGCATGCGGCAGTTGCGCGAACGCGGCATCGCATTCGACCGATAACACCTGCCGGCCGGGCGAGCGCCAGGAAAGGAGAGTCGCTCGCCGTCACGAGGCGAGGCGAAGACGTTGACTACTCGGCTGCCGCGAGATACGCCGCCGGGGTGGTGCCCAACGTGCGCTTGAAATGACGCCCCAGGTGGCTCTGATCGAAGAAGCCGACCTCGGTTGCCACCACCGAAGGCGGCACGCCGCCGCGCAGCAGCTTCTGCGCATGACGCACGCGTACGAGGCACACGTACCGATGCGGCGAGATGCCCACCTGCGCGCGAAATAGCGCCGCAAAACGCGACACGCTGAGTTCCGCGGTAGCCGCGAGTGCAGCCAGCGTGACCGGCTGCGCGAACGAGCGCTCGATGAACTCGATCGCACGCTCGATAGGCTGCGTGGCGCCGTTCGCCCGCCCCGAGACGTCGGCATCGTCGAGAGCACCCATTCGTGCTCCTATGCAGCGTGCCGCGCAGCGCTGGATGCAACGGCCCCAGCGGGTACGGCAGCCTCGTGCTCGGGCGAAAGCGAGGCCGAAGCAAAGCGGCGAATGTCGAACGGCTCCAGCGGCGTCGTGGTCGCACCGGTATCGATCAGCTCGGCCATGGTGTCGCCCACGCCCGGTCCAAGCTGAAAGCCGTGGCCCGAAAAACCGAATGCATAGTAAAGGCCGCTTACCTTGCCGCTCGCACCCATCACCGGCAGATCGTCCGAGACATAGCCTTCGATACCGCTCCATACGCGAATGATGTTGAGCCGAGCGAGCGCGGGCGCGAGGCGCTGCAACTGACGAAACTGCAGCAGCGTGCTCTCCGGCAACACGTACGCGCGGCGCAGGTCGGGGTATGCGGGCCCGCGCGCGCAACCGCCGAACACGATGTTGCCGCGCTCGATCTGGCGGAAATACACCACCTCTTCGAGCAGCGGCGACGACACGCCCACCACGGGCCGAATGCCGTACTGCAAGGGCTCGGTCACGGCCATTTGCGGACCATGCACGGCAAGCGGTACCGGCTCGCCGAATTGCTCGCTGAGCGTGCTGCCCCATGCGCCCGCCGTGACCAGCAACACCGGCGCATGAAACGTGCGGCCGTCCACAGCCGTTGCCCGGAACTCGGCACCCTCTTTTTCGACGGTTGCGATCTCGGTGTTCTCTTCGATCTGCGCGCCGAGCCGTGCAGCCGCACGTCCGAATGCGGGCGCGGCGAGACGGGGATTCGCATGGCCGTCCGTCGCCGAATACGACGCCGCCAGCACTTCGGGTCCAAGGAAAGGAAAGCGCGAACGCATCTGCGCGCCCCGCATGACGTCGAGCATGAGGCCGTACTGGCTCGCGTCCCTGGCGTAGGTTTCGAGCGTATGCGCCTGTTCTTCGCGATAACAGACGCGAATATGTCCCGACGGCAAAAACTCCGCGTCGTGATTGATGAGCGCGGGCAGCTTGCCCCAGATTTCGCGGGAACGGTTCGCGAGCGGCAGTTGCGGCAGAAAGCGCCCTTGCCGACGCACGTTGCCGAAGTTCGTTCCGCTTGCCTGCTGTCCGATCAGACCGCGTTCGATCAGGATGACGGAATGCCCGCGGCGACGCAGGAAAAACGCGGTGGCCGCGCCCATGATGCCGCCGCCCACAATCACCACATCGGCTTCAGCGCGCTTCATTCGTGAACCTCCGTGACGCCCTTGGCGCGTGTCGCCGCAGACGCAGCGGGACTGTCGTCGTGAACGTCCGTCGTGATTTCCATCGTCGATATGGCAAGCGGCTTCACGGGTGCCTGGCCGCGCAGCCGTCCCACCTGTTCGAGCGGCACGCCTGCGGCAGCGGCAATGATCTCGGCTGCGGCGTGCCCGCAGTAGCGCCCCTGGCAGCGGCCCATGCCCACGCGGCTGAATGCCTTCGCACGGTTCGCTTCGCACGCGCCTTCGTTCTTGATGACGCGCCGCAGTTCGCCCACCGTGATGCCTTCGCAACGGCATGCAATGGTCTCGTCGGAAAGGCGCGCCGCCTGCGCGGCGGGCCACGGAAAGGCTTGAGCCAGGCCCTGGCGGAAGCGATCCATCTTGCGCTGTTGCGCCTTGAGCGGCGCCAGCGTTGCTTCGGATACCGTATGACCCAGATCGCTCAACACCGCGTATGCGGCGAGCCGCCCCGCCAGTTCCGCGCCGTCGGCGCCCAGAACGCGAACGCCGTCGCCCGCCAGATAGACGCCCGCCTGCGAGCTGCGCCCCAGTTCGTCGATCTGCGGTAGCCACTGGTGAGTGCTTTCATCGAAGCGGAACGCGCAACGTGCAAGGTCGGCCAACTGTGTTTCGGGACGCAGGTGGTAGCCGAGCGCCACGGCGTCGCACGCCATCTGGCGCACCTCGCCCTTCGCATCGCGATACTGAATGCCCTCCACGCCCCGGCTGTCGGTACCCAGAATTTCGAGCGGCTCGATGCCGTGTTCTACCTGCACGCCAGCCTTCTTCAGCCCGGACACGAGCGCCGCGCCCTTCTTCAGCACATCGGGTCGCGCGAGCAGTTTGGGCAGCGCCCGCAGCCGCGCGGCGGCGGGCGACGTGTCCAGCACCGCAGCCACGCGCGCGCCGGCCCGCACATACTGATTCGCGACCAGATACAGCAACGGTCCCGATCCCATGAACACGACGTTGTGTCCAATCGAACATGCCTGTGCCTTCAGGGCGATCTGCGATGCGCCAAGACTATAGGTGCCCGCGCGTTGCCAGCCTTTCACCGGCATCAGCCGGTCCGTCGCGCCGGGGCACAGCACGAGCACGTCATAAGGCAGCGCGTGCGACTGGCCGCGATGCAGCACGTACAGGCGCCCCTCGCTCACGTTCCACGCGAGTGTGTCGGACCGGTAATCGACCTGTGCGCGCACACGCTCGAAGGCCGCGTGCAGATTCGAAGCGCGGCTCGCCTCGGTGCCGTAGAGCTTTTCATAAGGACGCCCGAAGTTCTCGGGCTGCCGCCGATAGATCTGACCACCGTCGCGGCGGCCTTCGTCGATCACGATGGGGGCAATGCCCGCTGCGAGCAGTGTCTCGACGCAGCGCACACCGGCCGGGCCGGCGCCCACGACGATTACACGAGGTTGGCCCATTGCACCTCCGGTTGTGTGGTCACGATCTGCATGCCTTCGCGCACTTCCGTCGTGCAGGCACGCAGGCGTTCGCCGGTTTCCGTCCAAACCCAGCAATCCTGGCATGCGCCCATCAGGCAAAAACCCGCACGTGTCTCGTCGCCGAATTCGGACTGGCGCACGTGGTCCACGGTGCAGAGCATCGCCACGAGCAACGTGTCGCCGGCAAGCGCCTCCACGTCGGCACCATTGATGCGTAGCTTCACTTTTTCCCGGCCCGTTTCGCCAAGCCGGACAAATCGTCCGCCCATGCTGCTGCTCCTTTGCACAATGCCGCGCGGCTAGTGAATGATGTCCTGAAAGCGGTACCAGGCGCCGACGAACGGCAGAAACCACGCGTGGCCGAAGTGGCCTGGAATGGCGGGCCATGCGAGTTCGCCCCACGGATTGCGCGACGCTGCGCCGAACATCACGTCGGCCATTACGCGGCCCATGTGCACCGACATCTGCACGCCGTGGCCGCTATAGCCCATCGAGTAGAAAAGGCCTTCGTGCTGGCCCGCGCGCGGCAGGCGGTCCGCCGTCATATCGACGAGGCCGCCCCAGCAATAGTCGAGGCGCACGTCGGCGAGTTGCGGGAAATAATGCGCGAGGCTTGCGCGCAGAATGCGGCCGCTCTTTTCGTCCGAGCGCGGGTTCGACATCGCGAAGCGCGCGCGGCCGCCGAACAGCAGACGGGTGTCCGCCGTCGCACGAAAGTAGTTGCCGATGTTGAGCGTGGTGACGTACGCGCGCCGCGTGGGCAGCAACGCATCGAGCCGGTCCTTGCCGAGCGGCTCCGTCACGACGATGAAGCTGCCCACCGGCGCGATGCGGCGGCGAAACCACTGAAGCGGCCCGACGCGCGAAGCGCCCGTCGCCACCAGCACGCGTGCGGCGCGAATCGTGCCGCGCGGTGTCACGACGTCGTAACGCTCGCCGCCCAGCGGCTTGAGCGCCGTCACCGGCGCCTGTTCGAAGATGCGCGCGCCGCGCTTCACCGCCGCTTCGGCCAGCCCCACGCCGAACTTGCCCATATGCATCTGCGCGCCGTTGCGCTGTACGAGTCCGCCGAAGAAGCCGTTCGATCCCACTTCGTCGCGAATGCGTTCTGGCGCAATCAGTTCGATATCCCGATCAACGTCGCGCACCAGCGTTTCGTAGGTCTTCTCGAGCTTCGCGAAGTGCTGCGGCTTCGCGGCCAGCTTGATCTTGCCGCCGCCCACGAAGTCGCAATCGATCTGCTCTTCGGCAACGATCGTGCGCACCGATTGCACGGCGCTCTCATAGGCGCGATAGAAACCGAGCGCCCGCTCGCGGCCGATGCGTTCCGCGAGCGTCGCATAGTCGTGCGCGAGGCCCGTATTGCACTGCCCGCCGTTGCGCCCCGACGCCTCGCTCGCCACACTGCCCGCTTCCAGCACCGTCACGGGCACGCCCTTCTTCGCGAGCGCGAGCGCCGCCGACAAACCCGTGAACCCGCCGCCGATCACAACCGCCTCGGCCGATCCTTCCACGGGCCCCGGGTCGCCGTGCCGGAATGGCGGACGGGTATCGAGCCAGTACGATTCGAACTTCATCGCGGTCCTTCGCTCGCGCGGAGCGGGCAGTCGTTCACGAACTTCATGCTTGACGCTTGCGGCCGCACAACACGCGGCCGGCCGACACTTACAGACCGACGACGCCAGGCAGCCCGCCGATGTCCTTGATCTCGTGATAGTTGTAATACGGCGTGGAAGGCTCGTGACCGCGCGAGACGAACACCTTGTTCTTCACGCCGAGATCGTTCGCGGACATGAGGTCGTAGCGCAGGCTCGACGACACGTGCAGGATGTCTTCCGGCCCGCAGCCCAGGTTGTCCAGCATGTATTCGAACGCCTGCAGACGCGGTTTGTAGGCCTGCGCCTGCTGCGCCGTGAACACGCGATGGAACGGCGCGCCGAGTTTTTCGACGTTGCTGTGAATCTGGTCGTTCGAGGCGTTCGAAAGAATCACGAGCGGGAACTCCTTCGCCACCTTCGAGAGCCCTTCAGGCACATCGGCATGCGGGCCCCACGTCGGCACTGCGTCGTAGAAGCGCTGGGCCTCGGCGTCGTCATAAGCAAGGTTCCAGCGCTTGAGCGTGCGGCGCACCGCGTTCTTCACCACTTCCTGATACGGCTTCCACGCACCCAGCACTTCATCCAGACGATACGCGGCGAAGTCGCGCACGAACTGCTCCATCTGTTCCGGCGCCACGCGGCCGGCGAAGATCTCGCGCGCCATATCGCCCATGCGGAAGCGGGTCAGCGTACCGTAGCAGTCAAACGTGATGTATTTCGGTCGGAAGCGGGTCATGGCGGGTCCTGTGGTGGTCAAGGTGTGTCGATGGCGCGCCGGTGAAGGGCGACGGTCGTTCTTGCTGGAATGAATTACATCACCGCAAAAAATGCGGGTTGTCGTGTATTGGCCTTCCGCGAACACACAATCCGTCGTTTTTCTGCGGCTGTACAGCAGAGTATGCGGTGCGCTCCGGCGGCTCGCGGAAGCCTGCTATGCGAAGGTCGCACACGGCGTCGCGGCGTATGGAAGACGGCAGCGTTACGCCCGCTGGTGGCCTGCTGCGGGCGGCTCCGTCAGGGTTTTCACGGGTCGCTACAGACAAGGGAATGCCCCCCGCGAGAAGGGGCGTCGACGCAAAATGGCCGCGCCGGAAATCCGGCGCGGCCATTCGGAAGCACCGAAAAGGCGCAGACCGACAGCACAACATGCTGCGCCCTTTCTTCCTACGGTTTTGCAGCGCTGCGCAAGGAGGTTCAGGCGCCCTGATTCAGGTCGATCAGCACGCTCTTGAAGCGCAGGTTGGCCTCGAATGCCTGGCGTCCCAGGTCCTTGCCGAGGCCGGACTGCTTGTAGCCGCCCGTGGGAATCACGAAGTCGGCCGTGCGTCCGTAGCGGTTGATCCAGACGGTGCCGGCCTCGATGGCGCGCATCGCGCGCAGCGCGCGGCCAATGTCCGCGGTATGCACGCCCGCGGCCAACCCGTACTTCTCGTGGCTCGCGAGCGCCAGCGCTTCGGCCTCGTTCTCGAAGGTCTGAACCGTGAGCACGGGGCCGAAGACCTCTTCGCGCACGGCTTCGTTGCTCGCGCTCACGCCGGTCAGGATGGTGGGGGCGTAGAAGGCGCCGTCGCCCGCCATGGGAATGCGGCCGCCGCCCACGGCAATCTGTGCGCCCTGCTCCACGGAACGCTTCACGATGCCTTCGATGCGCTGCGCCTGAACCGCGGAGATGATGGGCGGCAGCGTGGTGCCCGGCGCCCACGTATGCCCCGGCTTGAGCGCGGCGAATGCGGAGGCGATGCCGTCCACGAGACGCGACACCACACGCTTTTCGACAATCAGCCGCGAACCGGCCACGCACACCTGCCCCGCGTTGCCCGCAATGGCGCCAGCCACGCGGCGCGCCACGAGGTCGAGGTCCGGCGCGTCGGCGAACACCACCTGCGGGCTCTTGCCGCCCAACTCCAGCGTGACGGGCTTCGTGCCGCTCTGCGCACAGGCGGCCATGATGGCGGCCCCGGTCTGGCTGGAGCCCGTGAACGTGACCTTCGCGATTCGCGGATGGCGCACGAGCGCATCGCCCGTCGTGCGTCCGTCGCCCTGGATCACATTCAAGATGCCAGCCGGCATGCCGGCCTCGACGGCGAGTTCGGCAAGCCGCAGCGCGGAAAACGGCGTGAGTTCGGAAGGCTTCAGCACCACGGCGTTGCCCGCGGCCAGCGCGGGCGCGATCTTCCACGACGCCATCACGAGCGGAAAATTCCACGGCGCAATGGCGCCGATCACGCCATACGGCTCCGCCACGATCATGCCGAGATGGTCCGGCCGCGTGGCCGCCACCTCGCCGCCAATCTTGTCAGCGAACTCCGAGTAGAAGCGGATACCCTCGGCGGTAAATGGAACGTCCCACGCCGCGGCATCGCGAATGGGCCGCGTGGAGCCTACGGATTCGATGCGCGCGAGCGTGTCGACGTCCGCTTCGATCAGCTCGGCCCAGCGTCGCAAGACGCGCGCGCGTTCGCGCGGGGCACGGCGTGCCCAGTCGCTCGTGCGAAACGCCTGCCAGGCGTTCTCCACGGCGCGGTCCACTTCGTCGGCGCTGGCAATGGGCAGGTCTGCATAGACAGCGCCGTCCGAGGGGCGCGCCACGTCGAGCGCGGCGGGACCGCTCACATAGCGGCCGCCGATGAAGTGCGCGCTGCGCACGGAAACGAGAGCGGGATCGAAGCTTTCCATGAGGTCGTTCCAGTGGGCCGTTTCGCGAGGCGCATTGCGGTTATGTTGTTGTGCCCTCGCGGATCGGCAAAAAAGAAGAAGGGACAACGAAGCATGCAATGCGGCTCATGGTACGGGCGATGCCGCAGCATTTGCTGCCGTGATATGCGGGTGCGACCGGAGAAACCACGCGTTGTGCAACGCCCGCGCAGTGCTCCGTGCGGCAGCGCCAGAAACGTGGGCTTGAGCCCCGCAGCAATAAGATCGTCCTAGCCACACGCGCCGGTTCGGTGCAACAGTAGGCAGGCATCGTAAAAAGGAGTGGAAAGTGACTGAACCGATCGCTCGTGCCAAAGTGCGGTTTCGCCCCATGACGGCGGCCGACCTGCCCGCTGCCCACGACCTGTCGCTTGCAGTGAAATGGCCGCACCGCCGCGAAGACTGGGAATTCGCGCTGAACCTTGGCACCGGCATTGCCGCCGAAGACGACACCGGCCTGCTCGGCACCGCGCTGCACTGGAAATATGGCGACGCGCACGCTTCGCTCGGCATGGTGATCGTGTCGCCCGACCAGCAGGGCCGCGGCATTGGCCGCGAGCTGATGGCGCGCACCATGGACGCGCTCGGCACCCGCACCACGTTCCTCAATGCAACGCAAGCGGGGCTGCCGCTCTACGAGAAATTCGGCTTTGCCGCCATCGGCAGCATCCATCAGCACCAGGGCATGGCGGGTGTTCATCCGCCTGCGGTACAGCTTGCGCCCGGCGAGCGCATCCGCCCGCTCGGCTCGCGCGACCCGGCACGGCTTGCGGCATTGCTCGCACGCGCAGCGGGCTACGATCGCACGCCGCTCATCGGCGCCCTGCTTTCCGTGGCCGACGGCGTCGTGCTGGACCGCGAAGGCGAGCCCGTCGGCTTTGCCTTGATGCGCCGCTTCGGACGCGGCCACGTGATCGGCCCGCTCATCGCGCCGCATCGCGAAGGCGCACAGGCGCTGATCAGCCATTGCGTCGGCTCGCAAGGCGGGCGCTTCGTGCGCATCGACGTGGGTGGCGACACGGGCCTCTCGTCATGGCTCGACGACCTGGGGCTCGCGTTCGTGGACTCCGTCGTCACCATGGCACGCGGCACGCCGCCCCGGCTCGAAGGCGAGGCGCGCGTGTACGCCGTCACCAACCAGGCGCTGGGCTGACGTGGGCCGCATGCGCAGCGCCGTGCAGAGATAAGCCACACCATGACGTTTCTCTACAAGGCCGACTCCGTGCGCGGGGCGCAATGGGCACGGCTATTCGCCGAAAAGGCGCCCGACGTTCCGTTCCATATCTGGCCCGAGGGCAGCGACGCCGCGAACGCACGCAACGTGCGTTACCTCGCGACATGGGAGCCGCCGGCCGATATCGCCACCACGTTTCCGAATCTCGAACTGGTGTTTTCGGTGGGCGCGGGTATCGATCAATTCGACCTTTCCGCCATTCCTGCGCACGTGCCGGTGGTCCGCATGATCGAGCCCGGCATCGTGGCCGGCATGGTGGAATACGCCACGCTTGCTGTGCTCGCGCTGCATCGCGACTGGCTCACGTATGCCACGCAGCAGCGCGAACAACGCTGGCAGCCGCTGCGCACGCGCACGGCGAACGAACGCCGCGTAGGCGTACTGGGGCTCGGCGTGCTCGGGCAAGCGGTGCTCGCCAAACTCGCGGGCTTTGGCTTTCGCTGCGCGGGCTGGAGTCGCTCCGCGCACGAAATCGAGGGCGTGGAATGCTTCGCGGGCACCGCTTCGCTGCCCGCGTTTCTCGCCCGCACCGAGATTCTCGTGTGCCTGTTGCCGCTCACCCCGGCCACGCGCCACATTCTGTGCCGCGAGTTGTTCGCGCAATTGCCGCGCGGCGCCGCGCTCGTCAACGTGGGGCGCGGTGGGCATCTGCAGCAGGACGATCTGCTCGATGCGCTCGACTCGGGCCAGCTCGACGCCGCCGTGCTCGACGTGGCGGACCCCGAACCGCTCACGCCGGGCCATCCGCTCTGGCGCCATCCGCGTGTGATGCTCACGCCGCACGTGGCCAGCATGACGCAGCCCGAAAGTGCCGTCGACGTGGTGCTCGACAACCTGCGCCGGCATCGGGAAGGCTTGCCGCTGGTCGGACGGGTGGATCGCACGCGCGGTTATTGACCGCCTTGCGCGCGGAAATGGCCCGCAGCACAAAATGCTGCGCGGCCCGCAAAAAAACCATTTCCCGCCTGTTGGCCACGGCGATTCTCAACGTCATCGTCGATTGTGTCCCGCTAACATCGTCTGCAAGCGGTACGTGCAGAACGCAATGAGCACGTGCCCCCAGCACGCGCCTCCAGCACGTTACGCTACGCCACCGAACGATTGAACGCTCACGCCATGTCGACTTCCGCACTCATCGAATCCGACCGCCAACATCTGATCCATCCTGTCGTCAGCCTGCGCGTGCATGAACAGCGCGGCGTCACCATCCTCGAATCGGGACGCGGCGCGTGGCTGCGCGACATCGAAGGCAACGAACTGCTCGACGCCTTCTCCGGGCTCTGGTGCGTCAATACGGGCTACGGTCACGAAAGCATCGTGCGCGTGGCCACGGAACAGATGAGCCGCCTGCCCTACGCCACCGGCTACTTTCATTTCGGCTGCGAGCCGGCCATACGGCTTGCCGAGCAGCTCGTGCAACTCGCGCCGGCTTCGCTTACGCGCGTCTATTTCACGCTGGGCGGGTCCGACGCCGTGGACGCCGCCATCCGCTACATCACGCACTACTACAACGCGACGGGACGGCCGCAGAAGAAGCAGTTCATCTCGCTCGAACGCGGATATCACGGTTCGTCGTCCGTCGGAGCCGGGCTTACCGCGCTGCCGGCGTTTCATCAGCACTTCGATTTGCCGCTGCCGAACCAGCACTACATTGCCTCGCCGTATCCGTATCGCAGCGAGCATGGCAACGACGCCGACGCGCTGATCGCGGCATCCGTGGCCGCATTGCGGGCCAAGGTGGAAGCGCTGGGCGGACCGGAACGGGTCGCTGCATTCTTCTGCGAGCCCGTGCAGGGCTCGGGCGGCGTGATCGTGCCGCCGAAGGGCTGGCTCAAGGCCATGCGCGAGGCGTGCCGCGAACTCGACATCCTGTTCGTGGCCGACGAGGTCATCACGGGCTTCGGCCGCACCGGCCCGCTCTTCGCCTGCGAAGCCGAAGGCGTGGAGCCCGACCTGATGACGGTCGCAAAGGGCCTTACCGCCGGGTACGCGCCGATGGGCGCGCTGCTGATGTCCGAACGCATCTACGCCGGCATCGCCGACGGCGCAGGCACCTCGGCCGTGGTGGGCCACGGTCAGACCTACTCCGCCCACCCCGTGAGCGCCGCCATCGGGCTCGAGGTGCTGCGCCTCTATCACGAAGGGGGGCTGCTCGCGAACGGCCTGGCCCAGGCACCGCGTTTCGAACGCGGCCTGCAGGCGCTGCTCGATCATCCGCTGGTGGGCGACGCGCGCAGCCGCGGTCTGCTCGGCGCGCTCGAACTTGTGGCGGACAAGGCGACGCGCCGCCGCTTCGACCCTGCGCTCAACCTCAGCGAGAAGATTGCGGCGTCGGCATGGCGCAATGGTCTGATCTTCCGCGCGTTCGCCGACAACATCCTCGGCTTCGCACCCGCGCTCTGCTACACAGCGGAAGAATTCGACACGATGTTCGTACGCCTGAAGACCACGCTCGACGACGTGCTGGCGCTTCCCGAAGTGCGCGCCGCCGTGGCGTGAAGGGGGCGAAAAGCTGAATGGAAGGCCCGCCGCGACGCCCGTGCCGGGCCGCTGAAAGGCTTGCTGGATAAGGGTTAGCCGCGTAATTTTCCGCTCGCGGGCCGTGCTACGATAGCCCCGTTCCATGTACCCGAGGTCAACGCGCGCCGTGTCAACTCAAGCAAGCAATTCGATGAAGCTGGACCGTATCGACCTTCGCATTCTGTCGCAACTGCAGAAGAAAGGCCGCATTACGAATGTCGACCTCGCGGACGCGGTGGGACTCTCGCCCAGCCCGTGCCTGATTCGCGTGAAGCGGCTCGAAAAAGCCGGCTACATCGCGGGCTACGGCGCGCATCTGCAACTCAACAAGTTGGGCGACGTGCAGCTCGTGTTCACCGAGGTCACGCTGCAGGACCATCGCCGCGAAGACTTCGCCAAGTTCGAGGCGAGCATTCGCACCGTGGACGAAATTGCCGAATGCCACCTGGTGAGCGGCGGCTACGACTACCTGCTCAAGTTCGTCACGCGCAGCGTGGTGCACTACCAGACCGTGATGGAAAACCTGCTGGAACGCAACATCGGCATCGAGAAGTACTTCAGCTATGTGGTGATCAAGTCGCCCTTCGTGAAGAACCATTACCCGATCGAAACCCTGTTTCCCCTGACCGACTGATCGCGTCGCGCTGCATGGCAGTGCCGCATCTGCGCCTGACGTTGGGTCGATACCGTTTATTTCGTCTTCCTTACCACGCCTTTCGAGCGCCGCCATGCCTCTTACCCTCGACCGCCCCGAACTCGCCCGCACCGGCAACTTCATCGCTGGACAATGGCGCGACGCGCTTTCCGGCGCACGCTACCCCGTCAGCGACCCGGCCACCGGCAACGCCTTCACGAGCGTTCCCGACAGCGGCCCCGAAGACGCCCAGGCCGCAGCCGACGCCGCGCACGCCGCCTTCGAAGGCTGGCGTGAACGCACGGCGCGCGAGCGCGCTCAATTACTGAAGCGCTGGCACGCCGCCATCATCGCCAACACCGAAGACCTGGCGCGCCTCATGTCGCGCGAACAGGGCAAGCCGCTTGCCGAAGCGCGCGGCGAAGTGGCCTACGGCGCCTCATATGTGGAGTGGTTTGCGGAAGAAGCCGTGCGCAGCTACGGCGACATGATTCCCGCCATGATGCCCGGCAAGCGGATGATGGCCGTGAAAGAACCGGTGGGCGTGGTCGCGGCCATCACGCCGTGGAACTTCCCGCTCGCGATGATCGCGCGCAAGATCGCGCCTGCGCTTGCGGCGGGCTGCACGGTGGTCGCCAAGCCCGCCGAAGACACGCCGCTCACCGCGCTGGCCCTCGCGCGTCTTGCCGAAGAAGCGGGCTTGCCGCCCGGCGTGCTCAATATCGTCACGGCGTCGCGCGAGCACACGCCCGCCACCGTTTCCAACTGGCTCGCAGACGCTCGCGTGCGCAAGATCACCTTCACCGGCTCCACGCCCGTGGGCAAACACCTCGCACGCGAATCGGCGGATACGCTCAAGAAGCTTTCGCTGGAACTGGGCGGCAACGCGCCGTTCATCGTGTTCGACGACGCCGACCTGGACGCCGCCGTGGACGGACTCATGGCATCGAAGTTCCGCAACGGCGGGCAGACCTGCGTGTGCCCCAACCGCGTCTACGTGCACGCCGGCGTCTACGATGCGTTCGCCCGCAAACTCGTGGCACGCGTCGCGGCGCTGCGCGTGGGGCCCGCCACGCGCGACGACTCGCAGATTGGCCCCATGATCAACGCGCGTGCCGTTGAAAAGATCGAGCGGCACGTGCAGGACGCCATCGCGCACGGCGCCGCGGTGCTGACAGGCGGCCGGCGCCTGCAAGGCGAGGGACTCGAAGGTCCGCACTATTACGCACCCACCGTGCTCGGCGAGGCCAGTCGCGAGATGGCGCTTTTTCGCGAAGAGACGTTCGGCCCCGTCGTCCCGCTCTTTCGCTTCGACAGCGACGCCGACGTCATTCGCGCTGCCAACGACACGCCGTTCGGGCTCGCCGCCTACTTCTATTCGCGCGACGTGCGGCGCATCTGGCGCGTCGCGGCAAAGCTGGAAAGCGGCGTGATCGGCATCAATGAAGGCGCGCTCGCGAGCGAGGCCGCGCCGTTCGGCGGCGTGAAGGAATCGGGCTATGGCCGCGAGGGTTCGCGCTATGGGCTCGACGACTATCAGCACATCAAGTATCTGTGCCAGGGCGGATTGAACTGAGCCGCCAACCAAGGTGCGAATCGATCAACGCATGACGGAATGCACGCTCTCATGACCACCCACGCCAACGATACCCACACGCACGCCACCGCCGAAGCCTATCCCGTCGATGTCGAATTTCCCGACCTCGCGCCCTACGCTGCGGGCAACACCGGTGTGCCGTACGTTCACACGTTCGACAGCGGCACAGCCGGCCCGCACGTCATGATCAACGCGCTCACGCACGGCAACGAAGTGTGCGGCGCGATTACGGTCAAGGCGCTGCTCGATGCCGGCGTGCGCCCGCGCAAGGGCCGGCTGACGCTGGCCTTCGCGAACGTGGACGCCTACCTTACGTTCGACCGACGCAGGCCGGACGCGTCGCGCTTCGTCGATCAGGACTTCAACCGCGTATGGAGTGCGGCAAAACTCGATGACCGGTCTGCGGACTCCACGGAGTTGCGCCGCGCCCGCGCCATGCAGCCCGTGATCGACACCGTGGACATGCTGCTCGACCTGCACTCCATGCATGAAAAAAGCGCGCCGCTCGCGCTTTCCGGCCCGCTCGACAAAGGCATCGCGCTCGCTCGCCAACTGGGCGCGCCGGCCACCGTGATCAGCGACGAAGGCCACCCCGAAGGCCGGCGCATGCGCGACTACGCGGACTTCAGCAACCCGCAGAGCCCCCGCAACGCGCTACTCGTGGAATGCGGGCAACACTGGGAGCCCTCGGCCGTCACCGTCGCGAAAGATTGCACCGCGCGTTTTCTGGCACTGACTGGCGTGCTGGAGGAATCGGATTTGCCCGAAGACTGGTTTGCACCGAAGCCCGAAGCCGTGCGCGTGATCCGCGTGACCGAGCCCGTCGTCGCAAAGAGCATGGACTTCCGCTTCGCGGCCAACTACACCGGGCTGGAAACGTTCGAGAAAGCGGGCACCGTCATCGCGTGGAACGGCGGCGAGCCCGTGGTCACGCCTTACGACAACTGCGTGCTCGTCATGCCGTCGCTGCGGCAATTGAGGCCGGGGGTGACGGTGGTGAGGTTGGGGAGGATCGTGGTGTAAGCGCGGTGTGCATGGCTCACGCCTGGGGCGCACTGCGCGCGCTCTGTAACTGATGCGCTGCCAGTTGCCGACGCACCGCCTTCTCGAAATGCTCGGTCGCTGCGACCGTGTCGCGCCGGGCAAGACCAACCGCATTTCGCACAATCTGGATCGGCGTGATGACGAATCCCCAAGGCAACCCCCACCACCCCAGCAAAGTCGAATAAATTATCGCCTCGAGCTGCTTGTTCCAACCACAGCGCCGACACGATATGTGGCGCCGCGTGTGCCACTGCGTGACGAAGATGAGCGAAATGACGCGGTGCTCGGCGTGCACGTCCACAGGCCCGTTTTGCCGCTTGCATACGGGACAGTCACCGTGCCGCCACTTCTCGACAAATTGCTGCACGGTTGCGGCGGGCAAGCTCTCCGCGGTGACGATAACCGGATGCAGCCGTGAGCACGTGGCGCTGCAATAACGGTAACCGTCTATAGACTGCCCGCCGATGAAGAAGGTCTTTCCACAATTGCAGCACTCAGCCATATTGCCCTCGTCGTTGGTCGTTGGTCGTTCTTCGTTCCGATCGAATAGCCTTCCAGTGGATTCAGTCAGTTCAATCCCGTGCTGCGCGCAGGAGCCAGCATGTCATGAACGCCGAACGTCATCATGGCGAGAAACGCCAGCAAGGCCAGGTAATAAAACGCGTAGGTGAGCTTCACCGAGAGTTCGATCCCGTAATAGCGCAGGTTTTCAGCGCTCGCCGGATCGTAGTGCCAGGCGCGCTTCAATTGCGGGAGCGCGAGAATTGCCATGACGATCAAAAGCGGACTGGGATGCCATGCGAACAGGGCAACCAGCACTGGCACACCGGCAAACCAGATGCGCGGCGAAAGCACCGCGGTAATGCGGCCGCCATCGAATGGCGAGAGCGGGATCATATTGAACAGGTTCAGGAAGAAGCCCGAATACGAAAGAGCCAGCAACCCGTTGCTGTCGAGGTGACGCGCGAGGAAGTAGCATGCCAGCGCGCCGAGCGTGCCGGCGAACGGTCCCGCGAGACCGACATACGCTTCCGTTTCGGCGTCGTGCGGAAGGTCCTTCAACTGAATCCATGCCCCCACGAACGGAACGAACGTCGGCGCGCCGACGTCGAGGCCCCGGCGGCGTGCGGCCAGATAATGACCACCTTCGTGGACGAGAAGCAGCAGCACGAATCCCGCGGCAAATCGCCAACCGTAGAACACCGCATAGACCGCGATTGAGAGCAGCATCGTGCCGGCCGTGGTCAGCACCTTGCCCAGCTTCAATCCACCCAGCAGAAGAATCAGCAGCTTTGTCATGGCAGCGCCGATCAGGGCCGCCCGTTGTCCCCGCCCCCGGGCGGGACCTCTCCGATTGCACGAGGTACCGCTTGCTGCCCGGGTTCGACGGCGGGATCTGTAGGCTCCGAATGGAAGGTAACCGGTGGCACGGTCTTCGGCTTGCGCCTGAAAAAGCGCTTGATGGACGCACCGAACGCCACCAGCGCGATGAGTCCGACCTTGAAGAACTTGGCAGCGAACGCGGCGATGATGGCCAGCAGCCCGAGTTTCTTGGCCGCCACGCCGGCAATCAGCGCCGCGAGTCCGTATTCGGCCACATGATCTGTGGAAGCGTTGAAGTCCGCATAGCGCTTCCCATCCTGGTAATCAATGTCGGCAAGCAACGTGTTGGCAGTCGGTTTGTCCGCTGCGAGCGAGGCAAGTGGCGTCACCATGGTCAACGAAAGGTAGCCGTTACGGCCCAACGCCAGCGTCCGATAGTTCACGGCGGGCTGCGCGTCGTCGCCGTCGCCCTTCTTGCGCACGATGGCGGACCATACGAGGCGATGCGTGCGGGCGTCATAGGCCGGCACCTCGGCCCAGCCGGTTACTTCGAGTTCGGGCAACCCGCGCTCCTTGCGGCCCGCATTGGACTGCTCTGTGCCTTCGCGCAGGCCCTTCAGCATGTCGTCCGGTTTCCAGTCGCGCGCGTCATCGTCGCGGATATACCCGGCCTTCACGAAGCTCACAATGGCGAACCAGTTCGCGTCGGTTTTCATCGGTACAACGAGGCCGATCAGCGACTGCTGATCGACGTTGTTGCCAAGCGCGCGCAGATACCGTGTCGCGGCGGCGGCCGGAACGAAGCCGCTGCCGGCGGGCAATGCGAATGTGGCCTCGTCGAAAATCTTGATGCTGCTCGGGCCATGAACCAGCGCAGCATTGGCTTCCTGCACCGCCGCTTTCAGTTCAGCCTGGGTTGCCGCATTTTGCGCAAAGACAGTCGCGCTCGCCGCCATGATGCACAGCGAAAGCAGGAGTCGGATCAGGTTTCGCACGCTTTTTCCTGGTGAGGGATGGTCTCTGGAGGGGCCTGCTTTTTGCCACTCCTTTTAACGGCAGATAAATGTGCGCTCTTGAGTCGAATCTGGAAATCGGCTCCGATATATGCCGATCGCATAAATTGTCGTGGATTAACGAAAAAGGCAGATACGCCACCACAGCGCATCTGCCTTCGATCAACAAAAACAGCAACTACAGAGGATCGCGAAGCTTAAGCCGCCACCTGCCGCTCCCCTTCCCGCTGCCGCGCCGGCGTGGCGAGCGACACCACGAACGTCACGACGATATTCGCGGCCAGCGCGATGAGCCCGATATAGAGCGGATACACCGCACCGCCCACGTGCAAGGCGAACACCGGCTTCAGCCCTTGCGAAGCCGCGAGCCCTGTGCCGATCACCACGCCCACCAGCCAGCCGCACAGCAGGCCCGTGGAACTGAAGCGACGCGTATAGAGCGTGAACACCACCGAGGGGAAGATCTGCAGAATCCACACGCCACCCAGCAGTTGCAGATCGATGGCGAATTGCGTGGGCAGCGCAACGATGAAGAGCAGCGCGCCGAACTTCACGACGAGCGACACGATCTTCGCCGTCGACGCTTCGCCTGCGGGCGACATCGACGGCGACACCAGCGGACGCCACAGGTTGCGCGTGAACAGGTTCGCGGCACCAATCGACATGATGGCCGCCGGCACGAGCGCGCTGATCGCGATGGCCGCCGCGGCGAAGCCGACGAACCACGACGGGAAGAGCGTGCCGAAGAGCGCCGGCACGACGTCGCTCGGCGACTTCACGTGAATGCCCGCGGCAATCGCCATGTAGCCGAGCAGCGCGATCAGGCCGAGCAGCAGCGTGTAGGCCGGCAGGAAGATGGCGTTCTTCTTTACGGTGTCCGCCGATGCCGACGAGAGCACGCCCGTCATCGTGTGCGGATACATGAACGCCGCGAGTGCCGAGCCCAGCGCGAGCGATGCGTACGCCGTGAACTGCGACGGCTTGAGCAGGATGCCCGTGGCACCGCCCTTCGCCTTGAAGTACGTATCGGCGGCGTCGAACACGTGACTGTAGCCGCCCAGCTTCACGGGAATCAGGCAGACGGCTGCGATCACGACGATGTAGATCATGATGTCTTTCACGAACGCGATCATGGCCGGTGCGCGCAGGCCGCTCGTGTACGTGTAGAACGCGAGAATCAGGAACGCGACGATCAACGGCAGTTCGCCCGATACGCCCAGCCCCTTGATGACCACCTGCATGCCCACCAGTTGCAGCGCGATGTACGGCATGGTCGCAACGATGCCCGTGATGGCGACGGCCGCGGGCAGCCATTTGCCGCCCAGCTCGCCGTGCACGTAGTCGGCTGCGGTGATGTGGCCTTTCGCGTGCGCCACTTTCCACAGCTTCGGCATCACGGCGAACACGAACGGGTAGACGATGATGGTGTACGGCAGCGCGAAGAAGCCGTACGCGCCCACCGCATACACGAGCGCCGGCACGGCGATCACGGTATAGGCGGTGTAGAAGTCGCCGCCCACGAGGAACCACGAAATGACGGTGCCGAACTGGCGGCCGCCCAGGCCCCACTCGTGCAGTTGCGTGAGATCGCCGCGTTTCCAGCGCGCGGCCAGAAAGCCGACGATGGTTACGAGCGCGAAGAAGGCGATGAAGACGGTCATCGA
Organism: Paraburkholderia sp. SUR17; assembly: GCF_029536165.1. Lineage (NCBI taxonomy): Bacteria > Pseudomonadati > Pseudomonadota > Betaproteobacteria > Burkholderiales > Burkholderiaceae > Paraburkholderia > Paraburkholderia sp. SUR17. The sequence continues at coordinate 768,970 of NZ_CP120509.1, read as the reverse complement.
TACCGGATTGACGGGATTCAGCTCGTTCATTTGGTGCCCCGGTAGACGGCGTATAGCAGCAGCGAAGTCAGCGGCACCCACAGCAGCTGATACCAGTAAAAGAACGGGAAACCCGCAAAGGAAGGCCGGCTGTCGTTATAGAACGGCAGCCACAGCAGCGCGGCATAAGGGAGCAGCAGGAGGATCCAGCGCCAGCTGCGGCCGGATCGCCCCTCGTCCGTACGAGGCATTTCAGTCATGGTCTCTTCTCCATGGTTCTGGTCGAAAGGGGACGCCATGCGCGGCGAAGACCACGCATGTCGCACGAACCGGGACTGCGAGAAATGGCTGGCAGGAAGGTGGGCGCACGCAAAGCGCGATGCGAGGCTGCCAGCATTGCCGAGGTCTCCGTCCTTGTTCTCGTTCGACGGGCTGCGGTGTTGTTGCCGCAAGCCGGATAGTCGAACTCTTTTGCGGGACGAGTATCCCCAAACTCAAAGGGCATCACAAGCGTGGAACCACGTAGGCAATCTACGTAGTTCTACATAGGTGGCTTGCAATCCTTTCGCGCGCGCGGGGCCAAGCGCGATACGCTGTCGGGAAAACGTAAGGGGCCGCGCGTGGGCAGATCATGAGCGCACGCCGCGGCCCTCCGATTCAGCCCACAGACGGCTCCCCTTCGCCGGGCTGCTTGCCGGGCTTGTCCGCGGGGCTCGAATTTTCTCCGGCGTCGCGCGACGGCGGCAGCTTGCTCTTTTCGTTGTCGCTGTGGCGTGGCGGTTTCGGATGCTGCGGGTCCGGCGTCGTGTCGGGTCCGGTGGTGACCATGGCATGCTCCAGAGCGTCGGCTGATACGGGGCAAGGTAGCAAGCGCTGGACCTGCCCCGCAGCATCTCCGTGCCACCATCCCGCTCGCTCAACCCGCCTTGCGCAGTTCCGGCAGCGATGCGGCCAGCTCCGCATAGAGCGCATCGATCAGACCGGCGTTGGCGAGCTCCGCGTCGTTCGTCGCGATGCGTTCGTCGAGCGCCTCGAAGAGGCGGTGCTTCACGAAGTAGCGCCATTGCACGGGCACGCCCGCAAGAATGCGCGTGAGCGCCGCATACCGCTCGCGCGTCCACTTCGCTTCGAACGCCGTGCGGTAAGGCCCGAAATCGAAGGCCGGCGGCTGCGTGCCCGCGAGGCGCCGGCGCGCGTCTTCGCGCAGCACCTGCGTTTGCGCCTCATCGACCTCGCCGTCCGTGAGCGCAACGGCATACATGTCGCGTGCCTGCTGTTCCGTGACGTAACCGCGCAGCACGTCGTCGCGCACGCGCTCGATCTCGCGCTCCTCGGGCCGGCCATAACCGCCCGCGCCGGCACCCACCAGCCGGATCACGTCGCCCGGGTTGCAGACCACCAGATCGTTGTTGCCCAACTGCTCCTCGTGCGGCGTGCCGGGGTTCTTCGTGAAGCGTGCGTTAGCGCCCGCGCTGCCGCCACGCAGGCCCCACGACGCGAAGTGCGTGCGATCGCGATTACGGGCCGTCACCAGCGTGTTGGGCGCGAACACCTTGAACTCCATGACGAGCCCCTGGCCGCCGCGGAATTGCCCCGCACCGCCCGAACCCGGCGCCACGCCGTAGCGCGTAATGCGGATGGGCACCTCGGCCTCGTTGATTTCAACCGGCGTGTTGCGCAGGAATGCGTTGTTGGCGCCTGACCCGTCTTCGCCATCGTCCAGCGACATGCCGCCCGCGCCGCCGCCAATGGGCCCGATCGACGCCATCACTGTGCCCCCCTCGCGGTCCAGCGTCTTTACGCTGAGAATCGAGAGCCCGCCTGCAGGACACGCGGGCATCCGCTCCGGCACGGCCTGTGCAAATGCACCGAACGTGAGCAGGTGCAGCAGCTTGCAGGTGAGGCTGCGCATGCCGACCGCCGCGGGCCGCTGCGCATTGACCACGGTACCAGGCGGCAGAATGCAGCGTGCTACACGCAAGAGCCCGCTGTTGAGCAGAATCGACGGATTCAGCGTGTAGAGCACGTAGACGAAGCCGACCAGCGCGAGCGCATGCCGTTCGCGTCCGCCCGTGGGCATGTTGAGCGACGACTGCAGTTGCGGGTCGCTGCCCGTGTAGTCGAATTCGACGGCGCCGCCGCGAATGCGCAGCGTAAGCGCTACGCGCATGGGCTTGCCGCGTACGGAGTCTTCGTCCGCGTACTCGGCGAAGAAATAGTCGCCGTCGGGGATGTCGCGAATGAGGGTCTGCGCCTGCTCTTCGGCGTAGTCGAGCAGCGCGTGCATGCCGGCCTTGAAGGCATCGACGCCGAAACGTTCGATGATTTCCAGCACGCGCCGCTCGCCCGTGTGCAGCGAAGCAAGCTGTGCGTGCAGATCGCCTACGTTCTGGGCCGGCACGCGCACGTTGGCCGCCATGATACGCAGCAGGTCTTCGTCCAGCACGCCCGCGCGCACAATCTTGGTGGGCGGAAAGCGGATGCCTTCCTGCTCGATCTCGGTGAGCGTGCGCGAAAGCGACGCCGGCACGGCGCCGCCCATGTCGGTGTTGTGAATGTGCCCGCCCACGAAGCAGACAATCTCGCCTTCGTAGAACACCGGCTTCCACAGCACGATATCGGGCGTGTGGGTGGCGACGAAACCGCTATACGTGTCGTTCGTCATGCCGATGTCGCCGGGCTCGTAATGGTCGATCATGCCGATCACGGGACCGTAGTCGAGCCCGACGTACCACGTGGCGCCAAGCGTCTTCGGCGACGCGAAGGTGTGGCCCTCGGGCGTCATGATTGCGCACGAGAAGTCTTCCGTTTCCTTCACGAACGTGGAATGTGCGGTGCGCACGAGCGTGTAGGCCATGCTCTCCGCGGCTGCCACACAGTAGTTTGCGAAGATTTGCAGCACTGCCTTGTCGAATTGCATTTGCGAGGCTCCGTATCAATGGCTCAGTGGCTTCATTGCAGACGCTGCAGCAGGATCAGGTTCCCGTAAGCATCCACTTCGCCCGAGAAGCCGGGCAGCACACACGTCGTGCAGTCGTCCTGAGCGATGACGGCCGGACCTTCGATACGGTGTCCCGCCAGCAACTTCGCACGCTGAAAGAGCGCGGCGTCGCGCCAGGCGCCGTCCATCCACACCTTCACGGTGGTGTCGGGCTGGGCAGGCGACGTAGCGACCCCGATCTGCCGCAGCGCAGGTTTCGGCGTGGCCGACGAGATCACGAGCCGCAGCGCCACCACTTGAATGCGCGCATCCAGGTCGCTATGGCCGTACAGCCGTGCGTGCTCGCGGTGGAACGCTTCGCTCAGCGCCGTGATGTTTTCCTCTTCGAGCCAGCGCAGTTCGAGCGGTGTGTCGATCTCGAACGATTGCCCCTTGTAGCGCATGTCGGCAGAGACGGCGAGACGCGCCTCGCCTTCCTGGCCCTGGGTCTGGCCCGCGAGCCACGCATGTGCCGCGTGGCTCAGCGCCTGCGCGTCGTCACGGAGTTGACGCAGCGAGGCGGCGTCGAGATCGTAGTAGGTGGTCTTCACGAAGTCGTTCTTCGTGTCCGCGATCAGGCCGCCCAAGGCGCTCAACACGCCAGGCGTAGTGGGCACCACGACCTGTTCCATGCCGAGCGCGCGGGCGAAGTGACAGGCCAGCATAGGCCCTGCGCCGCCGAACGGCAGCAGCGAGAACATGCGCGGGTCGATGCCGAAGCGCGACACGATACGGCTCACGCCCGCATACATGCCCGAGACGGCGACCTCGACAATGGCCTCTGCCGTGCGGTACGGGTCGCTGCCCAGCTTCGCGGCCAGCGCCTCGATGGCGCGGCAGGCGGCATCGCGATCCACCTTCACGGCGTTGTAGCCGAGGCTCGCGTTGCCGATCACGCCCATCACGGCGAAAGCATCCGTGATCGTCGCGCGCGTGCCGCCCCTGCCGTAGCAGACGGGGCCGGGGTTCGAGCCCGCGCTTTCGGGGCCTACCTTGAGCACACCGAACTCGTCCACCCATGCAATGGAGCCGCCGCCGTCGCCGATCGACGAAACGGACACCGAAGGAATATGAATCTGGAAGTCACCGATGTACTCGCCCGTCGCGTACTGCGGCTCGCCATCCACGATCAGCGCAACGTCTGCCGTGGTGCCGCCGATATCGAGGCTCATGCAGTGACGCAGTCCGCACAGTTGCGCAACGTATGCTGCGCCGATCACGCCGGAGGCCGTGCCCGAGAGAATCATCTGCACGCAGTTGCTCTTGCCGGCCTCGGCGCTCATCACGCCACCGTTCGACTTGGTCACCTTCATGTCCGCGCCGATACCGGTTTCCCGCAGCGCGCGTTGCAGCGAAGAAAGATAGTGCGAGACCTTCGGCTGCACGTAGCCGCCGATGACGGCCGTGGACGTGCGTTCGTATTCGCGGATGATGGGCCACACGTCGCTGGAACACGACACGAAGAAGCCCGGCATCTCGCGTTCCACAATGGCCTTGACCTCCTGCTCGTGCGCCGGGTTGCGATACGAATGCAGCAGCGAGATCACGACGCCTTCGCATCCCGCGCGCCGCAGCCCTTCCACGGCGGCGAGCACGCTCGCTTCGTCCACAGGCGTTTCTACCGTGCCGTCAGCCGCGAGCCGGCCTGTCACGCCGAACACGCGTTCGCGCGGCACGAGCGGTGCTGGACGCTTCGAGAGCAGGTCGTACATGTCCGGCCCCTTGAGGCGTGCGATATCCAGCACGTCTTCGAAGTGGCGCGTGGTGATGAGTCCGAGGCGCAGGCCTTTGCACTGCACCACCGCGTTCACGCCCACAGTGGTGCCGTGCGTGAAGTACACCACTTCGCGTGGATCCACGCCGTACCGCTCGGCCAGCCCTTCCATGCCGCGCAGCACTTCGGTGCCCGGGCTTTCGGGCCGCGAAAACACCTTCAGCGTTTTCAGCTCGCCCGTCTCGTCGTCCAGCACGGCGAAATCCGCGAACGATCCGCCAATGTCCACTCCGATTCTTGTTGCCATACGTTTTCCTTAATACAACGAAATAACGTGCCTGGCGGATCATCGGCTGCTTCGCCGTGCCCGCGTCGCGTCACACGATCGTGCCTTCGCCCAGGGCGGCGCCCTGTTGCAGGCGCATCAGGTCGTCCTCGGAACGGTGGCACAGCACGACGGCCCCGTTCGACAGTTGCCGCCGCGACGGCGCCGTCGTGTTGCACAGCCCGTCCACCCGCATCGGACACCGCGCGAGGAACGTGCACAGCTCCACGTCTTGTGTGGCGGCCGCCACGGGCGGCAGCTCGCCGTGACAACGCGCCGATGCCTCCTCGAGCCAGCCCGCGCGCAACTCCGGCGCCGATGAAATAAGCAGGTCCGCATACGGATGGAAAGGCGGCTCGCACAGCGCCGTGCGGTCGCCCGCTTCCACGCGATGCCCCGCGTAGAGCACGACGATGTCGTCGCTGATCGAACGCATCTTGCCGATGTCGTGCGTGATGAAGAGATACGAGACGCCGAGCTTGCGTTGCAGATCCGCGAGCAGATCGAGAATGGCCGCGCCTACTACCGTGTCGAGCGCGGACGTCACTTCGTCGCAGAGAATCAGGTCCGGTTCGGCCGCGAGCGCACGGGCCAGATTCACACGCTGCTTCTGCCCGCCCGAAAGCTCCGCCGGCCGTCGCGCGGCGAGCGCCGCGGGCAGTCGCACGAGTTCGAGCAGCTCGGCCACGCGCGCCTGGGCGCGCGCGCCCTTCATGCCGTGATAGAACGCGAGCGGCCGCGAAAGAATCTGGCCGATGGTGTGAGACGGGTTCAGCGCCGTGTCGGCGTTCTGGAACACGATCTGAATGCGCCGGAACTGCTCTTTCGTGCGCTGCTCCATGCGTGCCGGCATGGGCTTGCCGTCCAGCAACAGCTGCCCTCCGCCCACCGGCACGAGCCCGGCAATGACCTTCGCGAGCGTCGTCTTTCCCGAGCCCGATTCGCCGATCACGCCTACCGTCTTGCCGCGATGAATCACGAGGTCGACGTCGTCGAGAATGCGCGTGGCGGGCAGCCCTTTGGCGTCGGCGCGTCCGTAGCCGGCCACGAGGCGCCGCACTTCGAGCAGCGGCCGTTGCGGCGCGGCACTGGAAGCAACGCCGGCCGCGGATGCGGACGTACCCGCCACGCCGTCGCGCACGCCACGCGGCGTCGGCGTAATGGCCGCGATCAGGCTCTGCGTGTAGCGATGCGCGGGCGCATGCAGAATCTGCTCCGTGCTGCCCACTTCGCGTATCTCGCCGTCGCTCAGCACCACGATACGGTCGGCCATCTGCGCGACCACGGCGAGATCGTGCGAGACGTACACCGCCGTCGTGCCCAGTTCCTTCACGACCTTGCGGAATGCGATCAGCACGTCGATCTGCGTCGTGACGTCGAGCGCGGTGGTGGGCTCGTCGAGAATCACGAGTTCGGGGTCGGTGATCAACGCCATCGCAGCCAGCAGCCGCTGCAACTGCCCGCCCGAAACCTGATGCGGATAGCGTTTGCCGATGCGCTCAGGGTCGGGCAGCGCGAGCGCGCGAAACAGCTCGACGGCCTTGGCCTGCGCCGCGCTCTTGCTCAACGTGCCGTGAATCAAGGCACTTTCGATCACCTGATCGAGGATCGTGCGCGCCGGGTTGAACGCGGCCGCAGCGCTCTGCGCGATATACGAAACCTTGCGGCCGCGCAGGCCGGCAAGTTGATCGGGCGACAGCGAACGCACGTCGCAGCCGCCCACGCGAATCGAGCCGCCCGCAATGCGGCAGCCGCTGCGCGCGTGGCCCATCAGCGAAAGCGCGATAGTCGTCTTGCCCGAACCCGATTCGCCGATCAGCGCGAGCACCTCGCCGCGCGCCACGTCGAAATCGATGCCACGCACGATGGGTGTTTCGGCGCTGCCGTCTGCTGAGCCGACCACGCGCAGGCCGCGCACTTCCACGAGGTTGCCGGTGTTCGTGTTCATCTCAGGCTCCCCCTACCGGCCGGCGCGCACGCAGGCGGTTACCCGTGCTGCCGCGCAGACCATCGATCAGCAGGTTCACGCCCACGGTGAGCAGCGCAATGGCAATGGCCGGCATCAGCACCACAGGCGCGCCATCGCCCAGGCATGCAATGTTCTCGCGCACAAGCGAGCCCAGGTCCGCGTACGGCGGCTGCACGCCAAGGCCCAGGAAACTGAGGCCGCTTAGCAGCAGCACCACGAACACGAAGCGCAGCCCCAGATCCGCGAGCATGGGGTGAATCATGTTCGGCAGGATTTCGAAGCAACAGATGTAGATCGCGTTTTCGCCGCGCACGCGCGCCACCTGCACGTACTCGAGCGAGCTGATGTTCACCGCGAGCGCGCGTGCAATGCGATAGGCGCCGGGCGTATAGCTCACGGCGGCCGTGAGAATCAGGAGCGGCAGCGACGAGCCGAACGCCGCCACCACCATCAACGCAAACATCTTGGTGGGAATCGAGCTGACGGCGTCGAGCACGCGGCTCATCGTTTCGTCCACGGCCTTGCCCGCCACTGCAGCGAGCAACCCAAGACTCGTGCCGACGAAGGCCGCCATGGAAGCCGCCGCCAGCGCGAGCAGCACCGTGAGGCGCGTGCCGTGAATGATGCGGCTCAGCATGTCGCGGCCAATGTAGTCCGAGCCGAGCGGCAGCTTCGCGCTGAAGCCGGCGAACACGTCCGGCGACACAATGGCGCCTTCGGAATGCGGCGCGAGCCACGGGCCGATCACCGCGACGAACAGCATGAACGCCACCATCACGAGACCGATGCGTCCGCTCGTCGAAAGCCGGAGCTTGCGCCGCGCGCGGCGTGCAGGCGGTGCGGAACCCGCCGAACCGGTGGAACCACCGGCCCCGTTCGCGCCGCCGGATGCGGGTTCCGGAAAGGATGAAGACATGCTGGCGCTCCTTGTCAGCGCGACCGGCGAACGGCGCAGGAAAGTGAGGCGGTTCATGTGCGCAACCTCGGGTTGGACACGATCGCGCAGAGGTCCGCGAGCGTGACGAGTATCAGATACGCGAGACAGAACAGCATCGTGCACGCCTGCACGAGCGGAATGTCGCGATTGCTCACGGCATCCACCATGAGCCGCGCGAGCCCCGGATAGTTGAAGATGGTTTCCACGATGATCACGCCGCCCAGCAGATACGACAGGCTCAGCGCCACTGCATTCGCGATAGGCCCGATCGCGTTGGGCAACGCGTGACGCAGTACGACGCGCGCGGGCCGCGCCCCTTTGAGAATCGCCATTTCCACATACGACGCGCGCAATTGCTCGACCACGGCGGCACGCGTCATGCGCGCCATCTGCGCGACGATCACGCAGCACAGCGTGATGACGGGCATCGCGTAGGCACGCAGGAACTGGTTGAACGTTTCGATCTCGCCGCCGTACGACAGCGCGGAAAGCCAGCGCAGCTTCACGGCGAAGATCAGCACCGCGAACGTGGCGATCAGGAATTCGGGCGTGGCCACCAGCGACAGCGTGCCGAGGCTCACAATGCGATCGAGCAACGTGCCCTGCTTCACGGCGGCCAGAATGCCGAGCCCGATGGCGAACGGCACGGACACCACCGTCGTGATGGCAGCCAGCGACAACGACTTCGGCAGGCGGCCCGCAATGAGTTCGCTAACGGGCATGCTCGCCGAAAGCGACGTGCCGAAGTTGCCGTGCGAGATGCCCGCGAGCCAGTGGAGATAACGCAGCCAGGCGGGCTGGTCGAGCCCGAACTGCTGGCGCAACGCGGCCACAGTGTCGGCCGTGGCCGCCTGGCCCATCGCCTGCTGCGCCGCGTCGCCGGGCAGCAGGTTGGTGATCGTGAAAATGATGAGCGACACGATCAGCAGCATGAGCAGCGTCAGCGCGAGGCGCCGCACGATCAACGAAGCAACGGTCTGGTTCATGGTTCCTGCCCGGTAGAACGGCTAGACGCCCAACAGCACGGTTGCGATGACGCCGGCCGCGCGTGCCACCGCGCAGCCGGCCTGTCGTATGGGCCCCCACAACGTCGGGAGCACGGCGCGCGCCGCATCAACGCGCGCCTGCGCCTGCGAGCATCAGGCTTCCCACCACACGTGCTCGGCAAACGAGAAGCCCATCATCGCCCCGGTCGGGATGGAACCCAAGCCCTTCAGGCGCTTGTCGTAGCCATCCAGCAGGCTCAGGAAGGTGGGAATGCCGATGCCGCCTTCCTTGCTCACGAGCACCTGCATGTCGGCGTACATCTGCTTGCGCTTGGCGTCGTCGGTTTCGGCGCGCGCGGCGAGCAGTAGTTGATCGAACTTCGGGTTCTTCCACCCGGACTCGTTCCACGGCGCATCGGACTTGAAGAACTGCGTGAAGAGCACGTCGGCGCTGGGACGCGGATTGATGCTGCCGAAGCCGAGCGGATGCTTCATCCAGTGGTTCGACCAGTAACCGTCCGCGGGCACGCGGTTCACCTGCAGGTTCATGCCGATCTTCTGCGCGCTTTGTTGCATGAGCACGGCCATTTCGATCGAACCGTTGGCGTCCGAGGTGGCGAAGACGGGCGGAATCGCCGCGCCGATGGCGCCTGCCTTTTGCAGGTGGAACTTGGCGCGGTCCAGATCGTAGGGACGCTGCGGCAAGCCCGCGAAGTAGTAGCGGTGCCCAGGCGGAATCGGCTGGTCGTTGCCTACCACGGCAAAGCCGCGAAACACGGCCGTGCGGATCTGATCGCGATCGAACAGATACTTCATGCCTTCCACGAAGTCCGGGTTGCCGGTGAGCGGGTTGTCGCGCCGCATGATGAGGTCGGTGTAGAGGCCCGACTTCGTTTCCTGAATCGCGTAGCCCGGCGTGGACGCAATGCGTTGTGTGGCACGCGGATCGACGCCGTTGATCAGATGCACGTCGCCCGAGAGCAGCGCGTTCGCGCGGGCCGCGTCGTCGGAAATGCCGATCAGTTCCACCTCGTCGAGGTAGGGCTTGCCCTGGCGCCAGTAGTTGTCGTTACGCACGCCCACCGTGGTGACGCCGGGTTTGAAGGTCTTGAGCTTGTAGGGGCCCGTGCCCACTGCGGTGGAGAAATCCGTCGTACCGTCGCGGATGATGACGAGCTGCGGCGTGGCGAGAATAACGGGCAGATCGGCATTCGGCTGCGTGAGCGTGATGGTCACTTCGTTCGGGCCGGTGGCCTTCACGTCGGCGAACTGGTCGGCCAGCGACTTCACCTTCGACGCCGTGGCCGGGTTCTTGTGGCGCAGCAGCGAGTACGTCACGTCGGCGGGCGTGAGCGGCTTGCCGTCGTGAAAGGTCACGCCCTTGCGCAGCTTCACGACCCACGTCTTCGCGTCCGTCGTGTCCAGCGACTCGGCTAGCGCGGGCTGCGGCGTGAGGCTCGGGTCGAACTGCGTGAGCCCGCTGTAGATCATGAAAAAGCGGATGTAGTCCGAGCCCGAGGAGCCCTTCGCAGGATCGAGCGTATCGGATGTGGATATCGACTCGTAAGCCGCGCGTACCTTGCCGCCGCGTTTGGGCGCATCGGCCGCGAAGGCGCTCTTCGCCCCCGCAAGCAGGCCTCCCGCGCCCGAGGCCAGCATGCCGCCCAGAGCCAATACACGCATCATGTCGCGGCGGCTGAAACCACCCTGTTTGATTTCATCGTCGTTCATGGAACCTGCTCCTCGGACAAAGGGAAAGTGACCGCAGTGTTTTATGCTGCCGCTCCTGGTATCGCTCGCCGCGCCTTTTGCTGGTCGCCTGCAAGGTCTCCTGCGCCCGCCGGGGTCCGCGCCTGCCCTGTCTGGCAAAGCTCACCGCCCGCGTGCTGATTGAATTTAAGCATCGCCAAATTAATGGAATGTCCTGATTCGCGAAGGCGCGCAATCGAAAGTCGCCGTTTTGATAGGCTCTCGCAGCAGGAATTGCTACGGCCGCGGCAGCGCCCTCTGCACGAGGGCCGGAGGTTGGGGTTACACCTTAGAGCGCGCGGTCTGCCCGGGCAATGCGTGACGTGCGGCAATGATTTGCAAGGATTTCGTCCCGCCGCGCGGTTGCAGGTGCGGACAAACCCCCAAAATGCTCAAGCCGGGCCGCTCTGCTGCCGTTTACGGGAGTAGCAGCACGCGGCTTCGCGGGGCGCGGGCTTCCAGATTCCAGATCCGCGCCGCAGGCAGCAGCCGCAAGGAGACTGCACTCACATTGCTACATTGAAGTCGTTTCTGAATACGTCAGCGGGACATCATGACAAGTCGCCCGGTTCATCGCGCATGGATACTCCGCTGCAGACGCGCCGTCGAAAGATGCGCAAGGCTGTTCGCGGTTCCGGCGGAGAATCCCGAGCTCATCCGCTCGCAATCCGCTGCGCTTTCCACGCAGATTCCTCTGCTGTATTTCATCCTCGTCACCAACAGCGTGGCGCTTGCACTCACACATCTGCACTCGGCGCCCATGTGGATGACCGTCTGGGCGCCCGGCGCCTTGTGCGGCTTCTGCATCGTGCGGCTCTTCTGGTGGCGGCGCATTCGCAACGTCGAAGTGGATACGGCCACGCACCTGAGGCGGCTGCGGCTCACGCTGCGCCTCGTGCCCGTGCTCGGCGTGCTGTTCACTGGCTGGGGTTTTAACCTCTACCAGTACGGCGACGCCTATGCCCAGGCGCACGTGGCGTTCTACATGGCGATCACCGTGATCGGCTGCATTTTTTGCCTGATGCACCTGCGCGGCGCGGCGCTCATGCTGGCCGCCATCGTGATCCTGCCGTTCGTGGTGTTCTTTTCGTTCACGGGCAACCTGGTATTCATGCTGATGGCGGCGAACCTGCTGCTCGTATGGGTCGCGATGATCTTCGTGCTGCTCGTGCACTATCGCGACTTTGCGCGGCTCGTGGAATCCACCGTGACGCTCCGGTTGCGCCAGGCCGAAACGCAGCGCTTGAGCGACGAGAATTTCCGGCTCGCGAATCTCGATTCGCTCACGGGCCTGCCGAACCGGCGCGCGTTCCTCGCGCACATCGACAGCATGGCGTCAGCGGCGGACAGCAACAGCGCGATCCGGCAGAAAGGCGCGAGCCCTATTGTGATCGGGCTCATCGATCTGGACGACTTCAAGCTCGTCAACGACGCCTACGGCCACAGCACCGGTGACCGCGTGCTCGCCGAAGTGGGCCGCCGCCTGCTGGACGTCAGCACGAACCCCGTGTTTTTCGCGCGGCTGGGCGGCGACGAATTCGGCATGCTGCTGCGCGAAAACCTCTCTACAGACGAATTGATGGCCCGCGGCCGTGTACTCTGCCGGCTACTTCAACAGCCGTACGAATTGGGCGACCTCACGCTGCGGCTCACGGCATCGGTGGGTTTTGCGGCGTCGGACGGTCCGGTCGAGCGCCCCGAACTGCTCTTCGAGCAGGCCGACCACGCGCTCTACTACGCCAAGCAGAACGCGCGGGGCGAACCGGTCATCTTCTCGCACACGCATGAAAGCGAGCGGCGCCGCATGGGGCTCATCGAACAGGCGCTCGCACATGCGGACCTCGAGCACGAGCTAACGGTCGCGTTCCAGCCTATCGTCGAATTGCCGAACCACCGTATTCTGGGTTTCGAGGCGCTGGCGCGCTGGACGCATGAGCGGTTAGGCGAGGTGCCGCCTGCCGAATTCATCGCGTGTGCGGAGCGCTCCAACCGCATCCTGGTGGTGAGCGAAGTGCTGCTGAAAAAGGCGCTGGCCGAGGCGCGGCGTTGGCCCGACGACACGTGGGTGTCGTTCAACCTTTCGGCGCGCGACATCGGCTCGCCCGAAGCGACGCAACGCATCGCCGACATCGTGCTCGCGAGCGGCGTGCCGCCTCACCGCATCGAGATGGAGATCACCGAAACGGCGCTGGTGAGCGACTTCGATCTGGCAAGCGAATCGCTGCGGCTGCTCAAGCAACTGGGCGTGCGCATTGCACTCGACGACTTCGGTACGGGCTTTTCGAGCCTCACCTACGTGCACCGGCTGCCGCTCGACAAGATCAAGATCGACCGCAGCTTCGTGAGCGACATCGTGCACAACGCGACGGGGCAAAGCGTGGTGAAGTCCATCGTGGACCTGTGCCGCAACCTCGATCTGGACTGCGTGGTGGAAGGCGCCGAAGACGAGGAGCAGGTGCGCATTCTGCACGAGCTGGGGTGCCGCAAGATGCAGGGCTATCTGTTCGGCAAGCCGATGGCGGGTGACGCGGCCTGTGCGCTGCTCAGCCGGGAAACGATTCAGGCGGCTTGAGTTGCCGGCAGTCTGAATGGCGGGCGGCGGGCGCGGAAGATGCGGAAGGCCAACGCGGCCGACCGCACGGCTCGCACCCTTTAGCGATTCAAAGCACGTTGAGCATGGCCAGCGCCGTTTCCTGCATGTGCGGCAGCACGCGCTTGAGCGACGCGTCCGCCGTCTCGTCGCCCATCGGCATGTTGGTGCTCAGTGCCGCCACCACCTGGCCGTGCCGGTTTTTCAGCGGAATGGCGATGCCTCTTACCCCCACCTGCAATTGCTGCTCGATGATCGCGTAGCCCTTCGCGCGGGCGCGGCGAATGCTGGTCAACAGCTTCGCGGGGTCCGTAATGGTGTGCGGCGTGAAGGGGTGCAGCGGGGTCGAGTTGAGCCAGTCCACCACGGCGTGCTCGTCCGGCTCGAATGCGAGCAGCACGACGCCGGGCGACGTGAGCGGCGCCGGCACGCGCGCACCCAGCACGAAGCCCGTGGTCATCACGCGCGACGGGCTGTTGCGCGCGATGAAGACGAGTTCCCATTCGTCGAGCACGCTCACGTACACGCCCTCGCCTATCGCCGCGCTCAGTTGCTGCAGATACGGTTGCACCATGCGCGGCAGGCGCGCCGAATCGAAATACGACCAGCCGACGCGCAGCACGCGCGGCGTGAGTCCGAAGAGCTTGCCGTCCGTGTAGAGATAGCCCAGATGTTCGAGCGTGAGCAGATAGCGGCGCGCGGCGGTGCGCGTCAAGCCCGTACGCTCCGCAGCCTGGGTAGGCGTCATGCGGGGATGGGTGTCGTCGAAGGCTTCGAGGATCGCGAGGCCCTTTTCGAGGCCCGCGATCCAGTCGCGCCTTGCCAGCGGTGTCTTGCTCATGCGTGTGGCGGCCGTTGTGGTTCGATCGTTGCGCGCGCGGCTGGCGAGCCGCGGCGCAATGTGTTGCGGATCAGGCTTTTTTCAGGCCTTTTTCACGCCTTTTTCATGAAGGCGGCAACGATCAGCGAGATCGCGCAGCCGGCACAGAGATACGCGGCCACGAGGTGCCACGAGCCACCGGCAAAGCTGACGAGCGCCACCGCGATGAACGGCGTGAAGCCGCCGCCCACCACGCTCGCGAACTGGTAGCCCACGCCCGCGCCGCTGTAGCGGTACTCGGCGCCGAACAGTTCGGTGAAGAGCGGCTGCTGGACGCTTACCACCATGTCGTGCGCCATGTTGGCGAGCAGCACGGCGAAGACGGTGATCCAGACCACCGAGCGCGCCTCCATGGCCAGAAAGAACGGCACGGCACACGCAAGGCCGATCAGCGCGCCGATCATGTAGATGCGGCGCAGGCCGAAGCGGTCGGCCAGCCACGCAAAGCACGGAATCGTTACGCAGCTCACGGCGCCCACGAGCAGGCTCACGTTGAGGAAGAACTCGCGCGGCATGCCGAGGTTCGTCGTGGAGTAGCTGAGCGCGAACGCCGTCACGATGTACATGGAGAACAGCTCGGCCAGACGCAGCGCAACGATCAGCAAAAACGCCTTCGGATGCCGGGTCAGCGCCTCGATCACGGGCATGCGCAGCTTGCGGTGACCCTTCTCGACCTTTTCCACGAACTCCTGCGACTCCGCCATGCTGGAGCGCACCCACAGACCGATCAGCACGAGCACCACGCTGAACACGAACGGCAGGCGCCAGCCCCACGACTTGAACGCGGCGTTGTCGAGCAGATGGCTGAGCAGCGAGACGAGCCCCGTGGCCAGCACGAGCCCCACGCCATAGCCCACCTGCACGCCGCTGCTGTAGAACGCCTTCTTCTTCGCGGGCGCGGATTCCACGGCCATCAGCGCAGCCCCGCCCCACTCGCCGCCCACCGCGAAGCCCTGAATGGCGCGCAGCGTGACGAGCAACACGGGCGCCCACCAGCCGATGCTGGCGAAGGTGGGCAAGAAGCCGATCAACATGGTGGAGAGGCCCATCATCATGACCGTGAGCACGAGCATGCGCTTGCGGCCGAGGCGGTCGCCGAAGTGGCCAAATACGATGCCGCCGAGCGGCCGGAACAGGAAGCCGACGCCGAACGTCGCGAATGCGGCAAGCGTGCCCATCGTGGGGCTCACGTTCGGAAAGAAGGCGCTGTTGAACACGAGCGCCGCGACGATGCCGTACAACAGGAAGTCGTACCAGTCCACCACCGCGCCGACGAAGCTGCCGAGCGCCGCCCGCCGGGCTTCGCTGCGCGTGTTGTCCCCGTACGCGAGGCGCGATGAATCGACAGCTGAATGCATGATGTGTCTCCTGAACTTTCTATCTGGATATGTCTTCGGCGCGGCGGCGAGCGTTGCGCGGATCGCCGCTGCCATGCGCGCCACGGTGATATCGTCCGTGGCTTGCAGGATAGTGGCGGCAGCCGCACGAGAGCAATCGGGCCCGAAATGTCGACGTGCGATAATCGCACGCTCGCGTGCAATAGTCGAACGCTCCTCGGGTTAGCACCAGGCGCCGTCGCGCTTCGAAAAGGCAACGTCGCTCCGCCTGCGCCGTCCGTGTCCTTCCGGATGCATCGGTCAACGAAAGGTAAGTGCAAAAGTCATGGAAAAACCCACCTCGCTTTCAGACGCCGCGCAAGACCGGCTGATCTCCCACGGGCCCGGCGAAGAAGCAAGCTTTGAGGCCGTGCTGGAATCGGCCAGGTCGCGATTACGTGCGGCCCCGGCGCTGCCCGGCGTCACGCTCGACCAGCAGTTGGCGCTGCTCGACGAACTCTCCCGCTTCGAACTGGGCCGCTTTCTGTTGGTGAACCGCGGGCTCAACGCGTGGTGGACCCATCAACTCGTGACCTACGACCCCTCGGCGGCGCTCGCGAATTCCCTCACCGATCTGGAGCGACGCGTGTTCGAAGCATTGCCGGCCACGCTCGCCACGCGTCAGCGTTTCGGCATCTTTCGCGAGCAGTTGCAAAGGCGGCTCGCGCCCGGCATGGCGCTGGCATCGGTGCCGTGCGGGCTGATGGGCGAACTGTTGCTGCTCGACTACGCGGGGTTCGAGGACGTCACGCTGACGGGCATCGATCTCGATCAACAGGCACTCGATGCCGCGCGCAAACTCGCCGAAACGCGCGGGCTGAGCGAGCGCGTAACGCTGCGCCGCGAAGACGCCTGGTCGCTGTCGCTCGAAAACGCCGTGGACGTGCTGACCAGCAACGGCCTGAACATCTACGAGCCGGACGACGTGCGCGTCGTCGCGCTGTACCGCTCGTTTTTCAAGGCGCTCAAGCCGGGCGGCACGCTCATTACGAGTTTCCTCACGCCTGCGCCCACGATGTCGGCCGACTCGCCCTGGGATATGGCGAAGACGCAGCCCGCCCTGCTCCAGCTGCAATATCTGCTGTTCGTGCGCGTGATCGATGCGAAGTGGAGTGCGTATCGCACGCATGCCCAGACGGCGCAGCAACTCGAAGAAGCGGGTTTCACGGAAGTCGAATTCATCGACGACGATGCGCGGATGTTCCCCACCGTCATCGCGCGAAAACCGGCTTGAAACAAGGCACGAAACGCCAAGACTGCGATGGCGCGAAGGAGTGTGAGCGCCGCCGCCGAGCGGAAAAGCGGCAAGGTTAACACCGCTTGCGGAAAGTTAACAGCGGTACGTGCACGGTATATCGCCGATGCACACTTTGCGTGTGCCGTGAGCAACATTGTCCTGGTGTTTGTGCGCGCTTCCTGGCAAGCTATCTCTCTACGTTGGCTCGCGGTCCGAACACCGCGAAGACCATGAACAATGGAGAGTCCTATGGCAATGAGCTCGCATTCACGGGAAGCAAGCGCGGCGGAGCGATTCGTTTGGGCAACGCGCAAGGTCGATATGGCGTTTCGCGCGACGCGTGCCGAGCCGTCCGCAACGGACAGCGCGCAGCGCGATCACTCGCGCGCCGTGCTGGAACTCGAACAGGCGTTGGAAGAACTGGCCGCCGCGCAGGCGCTGTTCGACGCCACCGTGCGCAAGAGTTCGTCACGCCGCTCGTAGCAGGGTGCGCACGCGGCCCGTGCAATCCGCAGTCAGCGCTGAGGCGGCTGCGGATTGTTGGCCGGATTCGTATCGAACTTCGCCACGCGCTCGATACCGCTCCCCTCATTCACGAGTGCCAGTAGCTCACGCTCCAGCGCGTCCGCCACGTCCTTCCCGTACACCTCGTCGCCCTTCACGTACACCGTGAACGACTTCAGGTATTTCGCCTGTTTCGCGGGGTTTTCGATCGTGTCTTTCGTCCACTGATAAAGCGGATATTTTTCGACGCCTTCTTTCTCGGCCTCGCTGACATAGCCGGCAAAGGCGTCGTACTGACACACCAACTGCGCGCCATGCCGTTGCAGCACCTCATGCAACGGCGCATACGCGTGCCCGGAGGGATCGCTGCGCAGCTCGGGCGCCAACGCCTCCGAAGCCGTGAGTCTGAGCTGGAACTGCCACGCGTTGTCCATGTTCGCCTCTCTTCGATGGATTCGTGCAAGCGGGTGCCCCGGCTCGGCCCGCGCTCAAGTGGACTTCAGGTGGAAAGCGGAACGCGCTCGGGCTCGTCGGCCTCGAACCAGTCGGGGTTGCGCGCCGCAATGGGCCCGAGCGAGACGAGTATTTCACGCAGATGCGCGCGCATTGCTTCCTCGGCGGCGCCGGCATCGTGAGTGCGCAACGCCGCCAGAATCTTTGCGTGCTGACGGATCAGCAAATCGAGCGGCGACACCTCGGGCAAGCTGAGGTAGCGCACGCGGTCCATCTGCGCCTTGATGTCCTGAATGGTGTCCCAGGCGGCAGTGCAGTCGATGGACTGCGCGATGGAGCGGTGGAATGCTTCGTCGAGTGTGAGGAACGCTGCCGTGTCGTTGGCGCGCGCCGCGACTTTCTGTTCGCGGATATTGTCGGCAAGGTCCTGCAACTGGGTGTCGCTGATCGATGCAGCGGCCTTGCGCACCACTGCCGTTTCGATCGCTTCGCGGATGAACCGCCCTTCGCGAACCTGGCGCGGCGAAATGCGCTTCACGAAGGTGCCACGCTGCGGCAACACCTGAAGCACGCCTGCTTCCACCAGCTTGATGAACGCTTCACGCACGGGCTGCCGCGAAACATGGAACATCTCGGAAACTTCCTTCTCCGAGAGTGGCGTGCCGGGCGTCATGTGTCCCGCGAAAATGGCCTCACGCAGCACACGAAAAATCTGCTTGCCGATGGGTTCGTGCGAATCGTGCTGCACTTGATCGGTGAGGTCGGGCAGTGCGACGCGCGCCGCAGCCATGCTTGCGGCACGCCCCGCGCGCGTGACACGCGACACGCGTGGCGCCGCAGCGCGCGGAGCGACAGCCGGGTCAACACGCGCAGTGGCGGAGGTACGGTTCGAAGCGGATTTCATCTCGGTTGAGCGGAGCAGATGGGCAGAGCGTAGTCCAGTAAAACGCGGCAAGGCGTGAACGGCGTGGACCGGCTCGAACCGCGCCATCCTACCACGCGCGTTTCACGCTCAAAGCCCGTGCACGAGGCTCGCGAATCCAGATGGCCGAGCAGATCGATCCGAGTACGGCCACACCGCCTGCCAGCACGAACGCACTGCCGTACGCGCCATGCGTGGCTTCCACGATGAAGCCGGTAATCGCAGGGCCGATCACGCCGGCGAGGTTGGCGAGCAGGTGCACGAAACCGCCTGCACCGCCCACGTGTTCGCGCGGCACCGTGTCCTGAATCACGGCCCAGTACACGGAGCCGGTGACGTACAGGAAGAAGATGGCAAGCGACATCAACGTCACCGCGCCGCTCACGCTTGCCACACGGCCCGCAAGTGCGACGCACACGGCCGTGGCGCCAAGACAGACGGCCAGCACGATGCGGCGCGACAGCAAGGCCTTACCGGTCATGCGCAAAATGCCGTCCGACACGAAACCGCCCAGTGCGAGCCCGATGCTGCCGAGCAGCCACGGAATGACTGTGGCAAAGCTCATGTCGCGCAGGCTCAGATGATGTGCCTCGGTCAAGTAAGTGGGGAACCACGAGAGAAAGAAGAACAGCACGTAGTTGTACGAGAAAAACGCGAACGCCGTGGCGAGCACGAGCGGCTTGCGCAGGTAGTAGCCGAGCGGCGCGGCAGCGCCCTCCGGCGCGAGCGTGGCGGCTTCTCGCCCGGTCTGCCCGGCCTCGATCAGCGCGAGTTCCTCGCCGGAGATGCGCGGGTGGTCGTGAGGACGCTCGGTCGTCGTCGTGACCCACAGCGCGAGCCATGCGAGACCCAGCAGCATGATGCCGACGAATGCCCAGCGCCAGCCGAACTGCACCGCGAGATAACCGACCACAGGCCCAGCCAACGCGCCGCCCAGCGGCGTACCCGAACTGATCACGCCGATGGCGCTCGCCACTTCGCGGCGCGGAAACCAGTTGTTGACCATCTTGCTGTTCGTGGAGCTGAACGGCCCTTCACCCATGCCGAACAGCACGCGCAGCACGATGAGCGAAACGATTCCTGTGGCGAGCGCTGTGGCTCCGCAGAAGATCGACCACACGCCCATCGCGACGCCGAATACGAGCTTCGCACCCAACCGGTCAGACAGCACGCCGCCCACGAAGTTGAACAACGCGTAGCCGATGAAAAAGCTGCTGAAGACGATGCCGAGCTGCGCATGCGAGAAGTGCAGGTCCTGCTGGATCAGCGGCGCCGCGATGGAAAGCGCCGCGCGATCGAGATAGTTGATGATGCCCGCGAGAAAAAACAGGGCGACGACGAACCAGCGCTGACTCCTGATCATGAAGTGTCTCCTGATATTCGCCTCTTGACGGGCGTCTGGTGAAAAACATGGGACCACAGATGCGGCCAGGTCCGGCGGTCGTTAATCGAAACTCAAATGCACCTTCATCGACTGCGAACGGTCATGGGCAATCTCGAATGCCCGATTCGCTTCGGCAAGCGAAAACGAATGCGTCATCAAAGGGCTCAGGTCGATGCGGCCCGATGCGATTTCATCGGCTGCAACCGCGTATTCGTTGGCGAAGCGAAATGAGCCCATGTAGCGAATCTCTTTCGACATCACGAGGTTGGCCGCCACCGGCGATTGCCCTGCCGGCAGATTGCCCACCTGCGTCACCGTGCCGCCCGCACGCACCGAACGCAGCGCGGTATCGAGCCCGGCAGGGCTACCCGAGGCTTCGATCACGACGTCGAACGTGCCGCGCTGCGCTGACCAGCGGGCGATCTGGTCGGCATCGGCGGCGTTTACGGTTTCGTCTGCGCCGACCGAACGAGCCACTTGCAGCGCCTTGTCGGAAAGATCCACCGCCACCACGCGATGCGCCCCTGCACGCTGCGCCACGGCAAGCAACAGGCATCCGATAGGCCCGCAGCCGACGAGCAGCACGCGTGCGCCCACGAGCGAGCCGGCCTGCTTCACCGCATGCAACGCGACGGCAAGTGGCTCGGCCATCGATGCCTGCGCGAAGCCGAGGCTTTCCGGCACCGGCACGCACTGCGTCGCGCTCACCACGATGAACTGCCGGAACATGCCCTGGCTGTGCGGAAACGTGGACGCACTGCCCATGAAGCGCATGTTGAGGCAATGGTTCGGCATGCCCATGCGACAGAAGCGGCACGTGCCGCACGCGAGCCCAGGGTTCACGGCCACGCGCTGCCCTCGCACGAGGCCGGTCACGTCTGCGCCCACGCAGTCGATCTCGCCTGCCGCTTCGTGCCCGAGGATGAACGGCTCGCGCACCGCGAAGTCGCCGCTCTTGCCCTTGAAGTAATACGAGAGGTCCGATCCGCAGATGCCGCCCGCGCGTACGCGCACGCGGACCTGGCCTGCGGCGGGTTCGGGCGGATCGAGTTCGTCGATACAAATGCGTTGGGGCTCATGTAATACCGCAGCCAGCATGGTCAGCTCCTCACCAGTTCCACAGTGTGCCGTCTTCGAGCCGCGCGACGGGCAGCCACGCGGGATCGTAGGGATAACGTGCCGCCAGCGCTTCGTCGATATCGACGCCGTGCCCCGGCACTTCGCCCGGATGCATCACGCCGCGCTCGAAGCGCCACGCATGCGGGAAGACATCGAGCGCTGCTTCCGGATAGCCCATGTACTCCTGCACACCAAAGTTCGGCACCCACAGGTCGAAATGCAGCGCCGCGCCCATGCAGACGGGCGACAGGTCAGACGCGCCATGACAGCCCGTGCGCACCTGGTAGAGCGACGCGAGATCCGCCACGCGCCGAAGATGCGTGATGCCGCCCGCGTGCGTGAGCGTCGCGCGAATGTAGTCGACCAGTTGCTCTTCGATGAGCTGCTTGCAGTCCCAGATGCTGTTGAACACCTCGCCCACCGCAATGGGCGTTACCGTATGTTCCCGAATCAGATGAAACGCGGCCTGATTTTCGGCGGGCGTCGGGTCTTCGAGCCAGAAGAGCCGGTAGGGTTCAACGGCCTTGCCGAGGCGCGCCGCCTCGATGGGTGTCAACCGATGATGGACGTCGTGCAGCAGATGCGTGTCGAAGCCGAAGCGCTCGCGCACGGCCTCGAAGAGCTTCGGCACGAAATCGAGATACTTCTCCGTCGACCAGCTCTGCTCGTCCACCGCGCCCTTTGTCGCCGGCTCGTAGGCGCCCGCGCGTTTCGAGACGCCATATACCGAACCCATGTTCGGGATACCGCACTGAATGCGGATCGCCTTGTAACCGGCCTCGACGTGCTCAGCATAGCGCTCCAGCGCCTCGGGAAGGTCGCGGCCGGTGGCGTGGCCGTACACCATTACGCCGTCGCGCGAGGCACCGCCCAGCAGCCGGTACAGCGGCAGATTCGCGGCCTTGCCGAGAATGTCCCAGAGCGCCATGTCCACGGCGCCGATCGCCGTCATGGTGACGGGCCCACGGCGCCAGTAAGCACCCTTGTACAGGTACTGCCAGATATCTTCGATGCGGCCAGGGTCGCGCCCGATCAGTGTCGGGCACACATGGTCCTTGAGATACGAAGCGACCGCGAGTTCGCGGCCATTCAGCGTCGCGTCGCCAATGCCGTACAGCCCTTCGTCCGTCACGATCTTCAGCGTGACGAAGTTGCGGCCGGGGCACGTGACGATCACGTCCGCGCGAACGATCTTCATTCTTCGATCCTTGCAGCGAGGTGAGGGAATGACGCTTTCAGACGCACGGCGGCGAGGCTTGTGTCTGCTCGCACACGTTGCCTGCTCACGTCTTTCGATAAGGTTTGGTCATGCTACCATACAAGTATTCGCGCACAAGCCGGGATCGCCTTTTCGTCGCCCCAGGGATAACGCGGACGTCGCGCGGCATTGCGCTTGCGGCTCGTCCAGACCGCGAGGCTTGAGGCACACTCACGTGCGTCGCCCCGGCTTCTTCACTTCATTCACCCATTTCCCGCGCCGTCATGACCCTCGCTCACACATCACGTCTCACGCGGCATGCATTGCCCTCGCTCAGCCGTCATTTGCTTTCGGCCGCGTGGCACGAACCGCGCATTGGCATCGTGCACATCGGCATCGGCAACTTTCATCGCGCACATCAGGCGCTCTATACCGAAGAGGCGATGATTGCAGCGGGCGGGGAATGGGGTATTTGCGGTGTGACGCTGCAAGGCGACGTGACGAAGCGCGACGCGCTGACGGCACAAGACAGCCTTTATAGCGTGGTGGAACGCGGACCCGAAGGCGAGCGCGTCACGGTCGTGCGTGCGCTGAGCGAGGTGCTCGCCATGCCGCATGACCGGGCTGTGCTTTTTGCACGCCTCGCCGACCCGCACGTACGCATCGTCTCGCTCACCGTGACCGAGAAGGGTTATTGCCGCGATACGCGCACTGGCAACGTCGACTTCGCTCATCCCGACATCGCGCACGATCTCGCTCATCCCGCCACGCCGAAGACCGTGCCCGGCATTCTCGTGGCGGCACTGCGCGCGCGTCGCGGCAATCCGTTCACCGTGCTCTCGTGCGACAACCTTGCACACAACGGTGCGGCACTGCGGCAGGTGGTCGCTTCATTCGCGCGCGCACTCGACCCGGCACTCGCCGACTGGATCGCCGCCGAGGTCGCCTTTCCGTCCACGATGGTGGATCGCATCGTGCCGGCGACGACAGACGCCGACCGCGCATCCGCTGCGGCCGCCCACGGATACGGCGATGCTGCGCCCGTGCCCTGCGAGCCGTTTCGTCAGTGGGTGATCGAAGACCGCTTTCCGCTCGGACGTCCCGCATGGGAGTTAGCGGGCGCGCAGCTCGTGGACGACGTGACGCCGTTCGAAATGGCCAAGCTGCGCATGCTGAACGGCACGCATTCGACGATGGCCTATCTCTCGATGCTGGCGGGCATCGACACCGTGGACGCCGCGATTGCCGATCCGCAGTTGCACCGTCTGATTCACGCCATGATGACGCTGGACATTGCGCCCACGTTGCGTGTACCCGCCTCGTTCGACGTGCTCGCGTATCGCGATGCATTGCTCACACGCTACGCAAACCCTGCGCTCAAACATCGCTGCGCGCAGATCGCAATGGACGGTAGCCAGAAAATTCCGCCGCGCCTCGTCGCACCGATTGCCGAACGCATCGAGGCAAACCTGCCTTTCGATCGACTCGCACTCGCCGTCGCCGCCTGGATGCGTTTTCTGCGCGGGCGCCGCGACGATGGTACGTCGTACGAGATTCACGACCCGCTGGCCGAACGCTTACACGGGCTCGCGGTATCCGCAGGAGAGAACAATCGTGCCTTGATGGAGGCTCTGCTCGACGTGCGCGAGGTGTTTCCCGCTGCGCTGGCACAGAGCGAGCCGTTAAGACGCGCATTGCTCGACGCACTCACGGCGTTGCAGCGCGGCACGCGGGAAGCAATCGCGGCCTACGCGTGAGGTGCACGTGCCGGGAACGTCATCAGCCCGGCCGACGCGCAACGAAGTCGATCTCGACCAGCGCATCGCGCGCAAGACCTGTCACGCCGATGCAGGTTCGCGCCGGCAGTCGGCCCTTGGGAAAATAAGCGGCGTAAGTCGCGTTCATCGTGGCGTAGTCGCGCTTGAACTCGGTAAGGAAGATGCGCGTCGACACCACGTGTTCGAGGCCGAGACCCAGCCCTTCCAGCACGATGACGAGGTTGTCCATGACACGCCGCGTCTGCGCCACAACGCCTTCGGGCAATGGCGCGCTATCGTCGTCCGGCGAAGTGGGCATCTGGCCGGTGACGAAGATCCAGCCATCGCTCTCCGTGGCATGCGAGAAAGGACCCACGGGCGTCGGCGCGCCCTCCACCATCCAGAATCGCGTCGTGTTTTCCATGTCGCTGCGCTCCATTGCTCGATGCAGGTTTGCGTTACAGCCGCGAATAAGGCTCCGATAGAGCCTTTGCCGACTTGATCAGATCCTCGAGCATCAGCTCGCGCTTCTTCGGGTCCGTGTCGCGGCTCGTCATGAAGCACAGCGCCGCAACCGCAGTGCCCGCGCGGTCGCGAATCGGCGCGGCCATACAGAGCCGGAATGTATGCGAGAGGCCTTCCGTGCAGCAATACCCTTGTGCGTCGGCGTGCTGTACGTCGCGCAGGAAGTCGTCGAACGCAATGCGCGTGCTGTTTTCCAGCACGAAGTCTTCGTCGGGAATCAGCGCGCGAATCTCGTTGACGCTCAGGTGGCCAAGCAGCAGGCGGCCCGTCGCGGTCCATGGAATGGGCACTTTCACGCCGATGTCGGAGCTGATGTTGAACGGCCGCGAGCTGCTCTCCGAGAGCATCACCGTGTACTTGTTGCCTTCCAGCGTGCACAGTTGCGCCGTTTCATCGTGCTTGCGCACGAGCGACAAGATGGACTGATGCGCGCGGCTGATCAGGTCGTTGTGCGCGGCGTAGTCCGCCCCGAAGTAATGCATTTCGCGGCCGAAGAACACGCTACCGTCGCCGCTCAGTTCGAGCCAGCCGGCCTCGGAGAAAATGGCCACGAGTTCGTAGATGCTCGAGCGCGGCGCACCGGTTGCTTCGATCAGCTCGCGCATGGTCATGGGTCGTCGGGCAGTGTGCAGTTGCCTGAAGATGTCGATGATGCGTTCTACGCCTCGTGCCCGCGACGATGCGGGCGTGGAGATTCCTTCGTCTTTCTCGGCCATGTGTGTCGTGTGTCGATTCGATGTTGTCGAGGCGCCTGCCCGCAGCGCCCGGCACGCGCATGTGCGCCGCGCCGTTTCAGTGGTCCAGCACGCGATGCAGAAACTGCCGCGTACGTTCGTTCTGCGGGTTCACGAAAATCTGCTCGGGTGCGCCCTGCTCCGCAATCACGCCCTTGTCCATGAACACCACGCGGTCCGCGGTCTTGCGCGCGAAGCCCATTTCGTGGGTGACCACGACCATCGTCATGCCGTCGCGCGCGAGGCCGCGCATGACGTCGGTCACTTCGCCCACCAGTTCCGGGTCCAGCGCGGACGTAGCTTCGTCGAAGAACATGATGCCGGGCTCCACCGCGAGCGCGCGCGCAATCGCCACGCGTTGCTGCTGCCCACCGGAAAGCTGGCTCGGATAGTGCGCCGCGCGATCGGCAAGACCCACACGGTCCAGCGCTTCCATGCCACGCCGGTTCGCCTCTTCACGGTTCATGCCGCGCGCCTTGATGAGCGCGAGCGTCACGTTGCCGAGCGCCGTCTTGTGCGGAAACAGGTTGAACTGCTGAAACACCATACCCACGTGCCCGCGAATTTCCTTCGCGCGGCGTGCGTCGTGCAGCGGCACCTCGTTGACCCAGACCTCGCCGGCGTCCGCGGTTTCGAGACCGCTCATGATGCGCAACACGGTGCTCTTGCCGGACCCCGAAGCGCCGATGAGCACCAGCACCTCGCCGGGACGAACGTCCAGATTCACGTCCTTGAGCACCTGCGTGGCGCCGAACGACTTGCTGACGCCCGTGAGATTAATGACAGGTTTCGATGCAGTCGCGATGGTCATGACGGCAGCCTCCTTCGATCGTGGCGACGCACCCACTGCGAGAGCGGGAAGCAGACAACGAAATAAAGCACGGCGACGAGGCCGTAGATCTGCACGGGCTGACCGATGCGATCCACGATGGCCTGCCCACCATGCATGAGTTCCGACATGCCGATCATGCTCACGATCGACGTGTCCTTGATGAGCGAGAGATATTGGCCCACGAGCGGCGGCAGCACGATCTTGCCGGTCTGGGGCAGTACCACGGAGAAGAACGCCTGCGTCTTCGTGAGCCCCAGAATCTGCGAGACTTCCCACTGCCCTCTGGGCACGGCTTCGATGCCCGAGCGGAACACCTCGGCAATGTACGCACCCTGATAGATGCTCAGGCCCACCACGCCCGCGGCAAACACATCGATTGCATAGCCGAAGTAGGACACGCCGAAGTAGATGAACATCAGCGTGATGAGTATCGGCGTGCCGCGAAAAAGCTCGACGTAGAGCTTTGCGACGCGGGCCGTGCCCCATGGGCCGAATGCGCGCAGCACGGCCGCTACGAGCCCGATCGCCGTTCCGCCCGCGATGGACGCGGCCGAAAGCGCGAGCGTCATGAGCAGGCCCTGCAGCAGGATAGAGAGGCTGGACATCAACAGATCCGCTGACATGTCGTGTCTCCGTTTAGCCCGCTCGCGTGCGATTCGGCTCGCGCAACAGCGGCAACACGCGACGCGCACGACGTGGCGCGACGAGCGGCGGATGGAACAGATGGGCACCGATACGCCCGGCAATCCACGAGAGCGCATTGCTGAGCACGAGATACGCCACCAGCGTCACCGCGAAGGTCTGGATGTAGAGCAGCGTGCGCGAGTTGATGACCGTTGCCGTCCCGGTGAGTTCGGGCAATGCGATGGCCGATAACAACGAAGTGCCCAGCAACAGCTGGATCAGGTTATTGACGATGGCGGGATACACGGCGCGCGCGGCTTGCGGCAACACGACTTCCATGAAGATCTGCGGCCGCTCCAGCCCGAGAATGCCGGCGGCCTCGATCTGCCCGCGCGGCACGGACTGAATGCCCGCGCGAAACACCTCGGCCATGTAAGCGCCGACGTTCACACCGAGCGCAATCACGCCCGCCGTGTACGCATCGAGATTCACGCCGAGCGACGGCAGGCCGAAAAATACGATGAAGATCTGCAACAGCACCGGCGTGTTGCGGATCGCCTCGATGTAGCCGCTCGCGGCGAAACGCAGCACACGTGCGCGTGACCCGGCCGCAAGCGCAGTCACGAGACCCAACGCCAACGCAAGACAGAAGGCGAGCAGCGTCACCTGCAGCGTGAGCCATGCGGCCCGCACGAACTCGGGCACGTAGCCCCATAGTGTCAGCCATTGGTAACTCATCTCGCCTCCCTCTGCGCGTGCCGCACGCTATGCTCAGAACTGCGGGTTGAGCGGATAGCGCGGATCGACGCCGAACCACTTCTTGTACAGCTGCGCATTGAGCTTCGACGCGTTGACGTTGAAGAGGAACAGGTTCAGGTAATTGAGCCACTGCTGGTCGCCGGCCTTCACGCCGAACGCGTTGTATTCGAGCGGCACGAGTGCTTCGTCCGTCACAGCGAGGTCCGGGTCGAGCTTCGCCTGGTACGCGAGGAAGTTGTTGTCCTCGATCATCGCGTCGGCCTGGCCCTGCTTCACGGCGAGAATGGCTGCCTGCGAGCTGTCGTACTCCTGAATCTTGACGGGGATGTTGAGCGCCCGCACTTCGTCGCCGTTGGTCGACCCCTTCACGGTGGCGATAGTGCGGCCCGACATGTCCTTCACCGACTTGATGCCGCTGCTCTTCTTCACGAGCAACGCCTCGCTTGCCACCACATAAGGCGTGGTGAACGCGATCTCCTTCGCCCGCTCCAGGTTGCGCGTGAAGTTACAGAACACCACGTCCACCTTGTCAGTCTGCAGATTCGGAATGCGGTTCGCGCTGGTCGTGTTCACGATCTCGAGCTTTACGCCCATTTCCTTCGCCAGTTCCTTTGCGAGGTCGACGTCGTAGCCGTCGGGTTGTCCGTCTTTGTTGTAGAAGCCGAACGGCGCGAACGTAAGGCAATCGCCCACGCGCAGCGTGCCGCGCTGCAACACGCCTTGCAACGCGGAGCCGCCGGCCGCGGCTGCGCCTTCGCCGGGACTTGCCACTTTCGTGCAGCCTGCCAGCGCGAGCAGACCCGCTACGACGAACAAACCGGCGAACTTCGCGCTCACTCTGACGTGTTTCATTTTTCGATCCCGATACGGAGTAAAGAATCCCATGCGAATACGCGCAAAAAGACGGGCACAAGCAGGCCGCCGCATGAGGGCACGATGCGTTCGGCGACGAGATCAAGGTTGGTCGCCGCGCTGTCCGATATACCGGATCGTCGTCCGGTACAGCAGATGGAGCGCAGTGTTTCATGGAAAAAAAACGGCTGCAATGGGGAATACGCGGACCGGTGAGGATGCAGCGAGGGGGCTTCACAGCGACATGGAGCACGACAGCGAAGCTCGCTTTACCGTGGGCAGAACGCGTGTTTGCCTTGCCCTATATGCATCGATGGCGACGTGTGGGGCGGTTCGAAATGGCGTCTGAGATGCGGCGATTGATGTCGCGAAATGCGCGCGCGAACAGTGTGGCGGGTGGGGAGGCGGGTGAAACGAAAGAAGCCGAAAGACGACGAAAGACGTCGTTACGCAGCCACCTCGGGCAGACCGAGCATGTCGAGAAAAGCGCGTGCCACAGGCGTTGCGGGTTCGCCCTCTTTGCCCTTGAACACGGCTGCCAGTTCCCAGCACGGCTCGTCGGCCTCGTTGAGCGCTGCCGTGGCAATGGGCGCACCGCGCGTCTCGCGCATTCGCGCAGCGGCCACGGATTCGGGCGCCATCGCAATGGCGAGCCCTTCGGCCGCGAGATCCAGCAGCATGGGAATGTCGTTGACCTCGAAACCGATGTGCCGATGCAGTCCCGCTGCAGCGAAGGCGCGGTCCACGAGCCGGCGCATGCCCCATTCGGGACGCAGGTCTGCGAAGGTCTCTCCGGCCAGATCGGACAGGCTCAATCCATGCGCGCCGGCAAGGCGATGGCGCGCCCCGCACACCACCACCATGCCCTCGCACGCGAACATGCGCAGCCCGAGGTCATCGGGAATCGGCACGGCGGGTTGCGTGAACGCGATGTCCATGCGGCCTTCGCGAACGTCGTCGATCAGCGTGCGTGAGCCGTCGAGCGTGAGCTCGATGTCGATGCCGCTGAACGCCGCGCGAAAACGGCCCAGCGATGCGGGCAAATCGATGAAAGGGGCAAGACCGTGAATGGCGCCAATGCTGAGCCGCCCACGCGCAAGCCCATGCACCTGCGTCACGGCGTGGCGCGCCTCGCGCGCGGCCGCGAGCACGCGGCGTGCTTCTTCGAGCAGGACTTCGCCCGCAGCCGTGAGTGCGACACGACGCGTGCTGCGCACGAAGAGCGGACCGCCCAGGTCTTCTTCGAGTGCGCGAATGGAAGCTGAAAGGCCGGACTGCACCACGTTCACGCGCTGTGAGGCACGCGTGAAATGCCGCTCTTCGGCAACGGCAACGAAATGCTCCAACTGCTTCAGGTCCACGCTGCGCCTCGCAAAGTGAAAGCGGAATGAATGCAGGATTAATCGAAAATCGCGCTTAATTTAAGCACATTTTTCCATTGGAACGATAGGTCGATGTTCTATATCGTCATGGAACTCCTTACGCAATCGGTCGCGCGTCGGCCGCAATCACGGTAACCCCTCAAGCGGAGAAAGTTTCATCATGGAATATCGCCAGTTGGGCCGTTCCGGCCTCAAGGTATCGAGCCTCACACTCGGCACGATGACGATGGGCGGCAAAGGCAAATTCGCGAACGTCGGCACAGTGGGACTCGACGAAGCGCGCCGCCAGATCGACATGTGCCTCGACGCAGGCGTCAATCTGATCGATACGGCAGACGTGTACTCGAACGGCGCGTCTGAAGAGATCGTGGGCGAAGCGCTGGGCGGCAAACGCAAGAGCGGCGTGCTCATCGCCACCAAAGCACGCTTTCCGATGGGCGATGGCCCGAACGATCGCGGCCTCTCGCGCCATCATCTGATCGAGGCCTGCGAGGCAAGCCTGCGGCGCCTCAAGACCGACGTCATCGACCTGTATCAGGTGCACGAATGGGATGGCGTGACGCCGCTCGAAGAAACGCTCGAAGCGCTGGATCTGCTCGTTCGTCAAGGCAAGGTCCGTTATGTGGGTTGCTCGAACTACTCGGGCTGGCATCTGATGAAAGCGCTCGGCGTCAGCGCGCGCGATCGTCTGCCGGCCTTCGTGAGCCAGCAGATTCACTACACGCTCGAAGCGCGCGAAGCGGAATACGAACTCGTGCCCATCTCGCTTGACCAGGGGCTCGGCATTCTCGTGTGGAGTCCGCTGGCGGGCGGCCTGCTGTCGGGCAAGCATCGTCGCGACGTCACGCCTGAGGGCACGCGTCAGCTGGCGGGCTGGAAAGAGCCGCCCATTCGCGATCAGGAACGGTTGTGGTCCATTGTCGACGTGCTCGTCGACATTGCGGGCGCACGCGGCGTTTCGGCGGCGCAGGTCGCGCTCGCGTGGCTGCTGGGGCGTCCCGCGGTGGCGTCTGTCATCATCGGTGGACGCAACGAAGCGCAACTGCGCGACAACCTGAGCGCGGCCAATCTCAAGCTCACCGCGGAAGAGCGCGAGCGACTCGACAAGGTCAGCCAGCCCCCGCTGCTCTACCCGTACTGGCACCAGATGCAAACGGCAAGCGATCGCCTGGGCGCCGCAGACCTTTCGCTGATTGCGCCGTACATGAAGTAAACACGCAGGTTAGGTCCGCTGCATGGGCCGGTGCTGTGCTATACCCATAGCGCAGCACCGGCCCTTCCTTTTGTGGCCTGCGCAAACGCGGATATTCGCCGTAGCGCGATATGTCTACGGGTTGCCAGCCTTTATTTCATTTCGAAAGCTTCATTAAGCGTGCGGGCGCGCAATCCAGTCTTTTCCTGCGTTTTCCCAATATCTAGAAAAATATCTATAGTATTACCATTCCAGGTAATTGAAATACTGAAACCCCACTATATAGATAGTTCCGTAAAAATAGTCCGACTAGTTAAGGGTATACCGCGATTATTGGACAAAACCGCCTGATATAGCATTTTTTCCACGCCGCAGCCCGCCCCACCACCCACGCATGAGCGACAGGCCGGCGGCCGCCGCAGGAAGTTGTGATGCCCGGTGCCTGCTCTCTTCCGAGCTTGCGCCGCCGTTGACGATACGACACTCAACACGACGGAAACAGGAGACCATCATGGCGCAAAAGCGTGACGACGCGGATCAGGTGAACGACTCCCGGCGCGGACTATTGCAGGGAGCCGCACTGGGAACAGGGCTCGCCACGGCAATGGCATTGCTTGGCGGTGCAATTTCGCCGGCACAGGCGGCGGAAGCTGCGCCATTTCCAGGTCATAAGCGGTGGAAAATCGTATTCGTCAATCACGTGACGACGAATCCTTTCTTTGTGCCAACGCAATATGGCATTCAGGACGCGACTGCGATATTCGGCATGGACTATCAATGGACCGGGTCCGCCAATGCCGACGTCAGCGAAATGGTGAATGCGCTGAATGCGGCCGTTGCAGCAAAAGCCGATGCGATCGCGGTGCCCATTGTCGATCCGAAAGCCTTCGACAAACCCATTCAGAACGCGCTCGACGCCGGTATCCCGGTGTTCGCGTACAACGCCGACGCACCGTCGGGCACCACGAATCCGCGTCTTGCGTACATCGGTCAGGACCTGTATCTGTCCGGGTATCAGATGGGTGAGCGCATTGCGAGCCTGATCGACAGCGGACTCGTCGCGCTCTTCATCGCTACGCCGGGGCAGCTCAACATCCAGCCGCGTCTCGACGGCGCGATGGCGGCCATCAAGAAGTCGGGCAAGAACATCGATGCGCAAACCATCGCGACGGGCGCGACGGTCAACGAGGAACTCTCGAAGATCAAGTCGTTCTACCTCGGCCACCAGAACCTGAAAGGCATGTTCGCCGTGGACGCGGGCAGCACACAGGGCGTGGCCGAAGTCATGAAGGAATCGAATCTTCAGTCGAAGGGCGTACACGGCGGCGGCTTCGACCTGCTGCCGCGCACCGTGCAACTGATTCACGAAGGTGTGCTCGACTTCACGATCGACCAGCAACCCTACGTGCAGGGCTTCTATACTGTTCTGGAGGCGTTCGTGTTCCTCGCGTCCGGTGGGCTGGTGGGTCCGGCCAACATCAATACCGGTCTCAAGTTCGTGACGAAGGGCACGGTCGAGCCTTATCTCAATACGTCGACGCGCTATGAAGGCAAGAGCACCAAGGCGCAAATCGTGCCGCGCAGCGGCGGGATCAAGTCGTAATGTCTTCCGTGGCTGACAGACAGAGCAGCAGTGCCCGGCCGCAACGGCGGCTGGGCGCGATTGCACGTTCGAGCGAAACGCGCATCTTCGTGGTGGCGCTGATTCTCAGTGCCTACTTCGAATTCATGAACCGCGACTTTCTTCTGACAGGCGCGAGCCTGCAGAACCTTTCGCAGTTCATCGCGCCCGCGGCCATCATCGCGTGCGGCGAAATCATGCTGATGATCGGCGGCGAAATCGATCTCTCGGCCGGCATGGTGTTTGCGTTTGCGCCTTTCGTCATGCATTTCGCGAGCGAGGCCGGCGCGCCCGCGTGGGCCGCGGTGCTTGCCGGCGTGCTTGCGGCCGCGGCGGTGGGTTTCGTGAATGGCGCCATGACGGTGTATCTGCGCATTCCGTCGTTCGTCACTACGCTTGGCACGCTCTTCTTCGTCAACGGTTTCACATTGACCATTTCACGCGGCACGCCCGTGACGCCGCCCGAGGGCGAAGCGTTCGCTTCGTTCATGGGTGCGTGGGGCTACAGCGAAATCATCTGGGCCGTGGCGATTGCGCTCGTGATGCACGTCACGCTGCGCTACACGCGCTGGGGCCTGCACACCATTGCGGCGGGCGCCAATCCGCTGGGCGCGAGCGAGGCCGGTATCCAGATCCGTCGGCTCAAGCTCGGCAACTTCATCATTGCCGCGCTGCTGGCGGGCTTTACGGGCATTCTGGAAGGCTTTCGCATCAGTTCGATCGACCCGCAGGCAGGCGGCAACCAGATCATGTTCCTCGCCGTGGCAGCCGCGGTGATTGGCGGCACACCGCTCGCGGGCGGCTCGGGCACGATCATCGGCGGCTTCATCGGCGCGGCGGTGCTTGGCATTCTCAACGACGGCTTCACGCTCATCGGCATCAACGCGTTCACGTTCAACATGATTCTGGGCGCGGCCATTCTGGCCGCGATGATCATCAACATCCACGTCATGCGGCTTGCGCGCAAAGGAGAGCTGTGATGACGGACACCGCTACGACTCCGGTTACGGCGGCGGCAACCGTGGATGCGCTGCGCGGCGAGAACATCGTGAAGCGCTTCGGCGCGGTCACGGCGCTGGACGGCGTGAACATCCGCCTCGGCCAGGGCGAGATTCTCGGCATTCTCGGCGACAACGGCGCGGGCAAGTCGACGCTCATGAAGATCCTCACGGGCTTTCATCCGCAGACGAGCGGCAAGCTCTTCGTGCACGGCGAGCAAACGGAGCTGCGCTCCGTGGACCACGCGCGCGCGCTCGGCATTGAATGCGTCTACCAGGATCTCGCGCTTGCGAACTCGCTGAGCATTTATCACAACATGTTCCTGAACCGCGAGATCGTGCATCGCGGCCCGCTGCGCCTGCTCAATAACCGCGCCATGCGCCTGCGCGCGGCCGAGTGCCTGGAAGATATCGGCGTACACGTGCCTTCGGTGGACTTGCCTGTGGAGCAGCTTTCGGGTGGCCAGCGCCAGGCCATTGCGGTGGCGCGCGCGGTCAATTCGAACGCGCGCATCCTGCTGCTCGACGAACCGCTCGCGGCCATGGGCGCCCGCGAGGCGGGACTCATCATCGACCTCATCATGCGGCTCAAGAAAAAGGGCAACCTTTCGATCGCGATGATCATGCACAACTACGCGCAAACGCTCGACATTGCCGATCGCATCATGCTGATGCAGCGCGGCCGCGTGACTTACGAACGCGATTGCGCGAGCACGTCGGTGGCGGAGTTGATGGACATCGTGCGCCGCGAATATCGCGAAATGCGGACGGGCACGCGCTAAGCCGTTTGTGATCGGCGCGGGCCGCAGGGCGTCGCGCGCCGTTGCGCTCGTGCACCTCGATAGCGCCTTACATATTCCCTTCACCCATCACTTCAAGATCAGTCCCTTCGCGTCGCGAAGTCCCCGCCCAAAATTTCGCGGCTCGCGTGGAATAATTCTTCGTCCTGTCTGTTATTCCGGTACGCGCGTGACCGATACCGGAACGATTCGATGAACGACGACGACCTGCCAGCCGTGCTGCCCACGCTGCTTCCGCGGCTGTGGCGGTTTGCGCTGCGCCTCACGCAGAACCAGCACGACGCCGAAGACCTGGTGCAGCGTGCGTGCGTTCGCGCCCTCGAACGAAGAAATCAGCTTCAGCCTGGCACGTCGGCACTCAGCTGGCTGTTTTCGATCGTGCATTCGACGTGGCTCAACGAACTGCGCTCGCGCTCCATTCGCAGCCGCGGCAGCATGGACTGGCAGGACGACGAGATCGAGTCGTTCGCCGACCCCTCCGGACACAACCCCGAAGTCGATCTCATGCACCGCCAGGTCATTCGCGCGGTGGAATCGCTGCCGGACGCGCAGCGTGTGGTCATGGTGCTGGTGGCCATCGAAGGACTCAGCTATCGCGAAGCCGCCGAGGTACTGGACGTGCCGATCGGCACCATCATGAGCCGGCTCTCGCGCGCGAGGCTGACGGTCGGACAACAATTCGGGGTACAGGCGCCAGCCTCCACCCGCAAGGGGGAAGCACTATGACGAACGTCGACGATACGTTGCTGATGTTGTACGTGGACGGCGAACTGCCGCCCGAGCAGCGCGCCGAGGTGGAAGCCGCCGTCGCGCATTCGCCCGATCTGTCGGTACGCGTGGCGGCGTTGCGCGCATCGTGCCTGCCGTATCGCGCGGCCTACGAGCGCCAGCATCTGCCGCCCGTGCCGCAGAGCCTCACGCGCCGCATCGACGAACTCGTGAGCGTGAGCACGCCGCCGCAACGCGCAACACGGCCGGCTCGCCGCACGCAGATGCCGTGGCTCGCCGCAGCGTTCGTCGCGGGCGCGATCTGCTCCGGTGTGTTGACCGCGTATTTCGCGAGCGGAAATGCGCTGCACGCGGGCGTTGATCCGTGGGTGCGTAGCGTGGCCGACTATCAGGTGCTCTACGGTCGCGAAACGGTAGCAAGCCTCAAGGAAGACCACACCGCTACCGAGCAGATTCTCACGGACCTGAGCCAGCGCCAGGGCATGCCGATTCGTGTGCCCGACCTGCGCGAGGCAGGACTCAAGTTCAAGCGCGTGCAGGTGCTCTACTACCACAACCGTCCGCTGATTCAGATGGTGTATCTGCCTGAACGCGGCGACCCGGTCGCGCTCTGCGTGATTGAAGATACGCACGGCGACGCTCCGCTTCGCACGCAGCAAGTAGGCGAAATGAAGACCGTGACGTGGCGCGCCAACAAGCTCGCTTATGTGCTGCTCGCGCGCAACGACAGCGTCGATCTGAACGAGATGGCGCAGCGGATCGTCAACGGAAAAACGGGCGATCTGTATGGGAATGCGACGGAGAACACGCCGCGCGGAAACTCGATGACGTGAGCGTGTGTGGTCTGGATGCACGAAGTCGGCAGAGCCGTCGTCGCTCATGCTGAGCGTAGCAAGGGTGTGTGAACGCTTCTCGCCGGGTTATTTCTGTGCGGGTTCTGCCGCACGTGGCGCGTTGATGCTTCGCTCGTCGCTTGGTCGTTCATCGCGTTGCGGATTCGCTCGCCTCGCTTTGCCCTCGCGCTTCGTCTGCAACGCGGCCGCCCGCCGCCCTGCCCGCTTCCTCATCCAGATCAGGATGCCCGTCACGCTCAGCGTCGCGACCATGACGCCCATGAAGCTGATGGCGATGCGCCCTGCCGTACCGAACAGCCGCCCCGAATGCAGCGGAAACTGCGCCTGCAGAAAGAGGTCGCCCGCGCTGCCCACGCCCGGCACGGTACGCGCAATCTGCGTTCCGGTCGTGGCATCCCAATAGGTCCAGGCGTTGCCAAGGTGATAGTCGCCGTAGTCGTCACCAGGGGCGAAGTAGCCCACCGCGTAGTAGTTGCGATCCGGTGAAAAGAAGAGTCCGCCTGGCGCCGCGCGCAGCTTCAACTGCCGCCCAGCGGCGCTCGCGAGTTCGAGAACGCGTTCGCGACTCAACATCGCCGGTTGCGGCTGCGGCTGGGCTGAGGGCTTCGCCTCGCTCTCCGGCTCGGGCGCCAGCGTGGAGAACATCGACAACACAGGGCGCACAACCGGCTCCCGGAGGTTCATCGATATCGACGTGACGGCGATCACGCCCAACAGCACCCATACCCACACGCCGCCCGAGCGATGCACGTCGAAGGCCAGCGGGTAACCGCCGCGACGCACGCGAAACGCGAACGACTTGCGCCATGTCTTGAAGCTGGGAAACGCGAGCATCAACGCGATGACGCTATCAAGCGTCCATACGATGGCGACAAAACCCAGGAGCCATACGCCTGTCGCCAGGCCGCCCGCCGTGCCCGGCAGATAGAGCGTGTAGTGCAGTTCGTAGAGGAACGGCAGCAGATTGAGCCGCGAAAGCGACAACGCGCCCCATTTGCGACGGCCCTGAACTGCGCCCGTAGTGGGATCAATCGCCAGTTGATTGAAGTCGAGCGCGTAGGGCTTGCCGGTATGAGGATCGTTTCGCGGCGCGACGAGCACTTGCAACGTGCGCCCCGGCTCCGCTGCAAGCGGCAGCCAGGTCACGCGCAAGCGGGGGTCCGCGGCTTCAACGCGCTTCGCCAGTTCGAGCGACGGTAATGCTGGCCCCGACGTGTTGGCATAAAAGAACGCGGGGTTGAGCGCAGCGTCCAGTTCGCGGTGCCAGGCGATGATCGAGCCCGTGAGTCCCGAAAGGAACAGGAATACCGCTGTTCCAAGCCCGAACCAGCGATGCAGGCGAACCAGGATGGGTCTCACGGACATCTCGACGCCGCTCAGAAATCGATCTTCGCGTTCAGGCTGATCGTGCGCGGATCGCCAGGCTTCACGTAGTCGGCGTACTGGAATTCCCAGTAGCGGCGGCCCAACACGTTGTCGAGCGCGGCGCGCAGCGTGACGTCGTGAGCGCCGACGCGTGTGCGATAGGTCGCGCCCAGATTGACGAGCAGGAAGCCCGCTGCACTCAGGTCGCCCGCCTCGCGCAGCGACGTGTTGCCGGTGAACTTGGCATCCACGCCAAGCTCGAGCCCCGGCACGGCGGGCACGATGTAACCCACATGTCCTGCCACCACGAAGCGCGGCGCACCCGCCACGCGGTTACCGTTGTAGGTGCTGCCTTTCGCGTACCAGGAGTCGAGCAGCATCATGCTGCCGCCGACGTTCCACTGCGAGCCGATCTGCGCGGCGCCCGCAACTTCGAGACCCTGATAGATCGATTCGCCATCCTGAACATAAACGTTTTCGCTGTTCGCATAGGCGGCGCCACGTTCAATGCGGAACAACGCAGCCGTTGCGCTCCAGCGGTTGTGCGCCGTCTTGATGCCGACTTCGTACTGCTTGCTGCGCAGCGGGTTGAGCAGCGCACCGGCGTTCGCGTACGTCGATGCGACGGAAGCACCCGCCTCCAGCGCCTCGACATAGCTCGCGTAGACCGTCGTACGCGGGTCGAGCTTGTACATCACCGCGAACGATGGCGTGATCACGCCGTTCTTGCCGTACGACGAAGTTTGTCCGCCGGTCAGATCGAATCCGCGTTGCTCGTAGTTCGTGTAACGAATGCCCGCGAGCACGGACCAGCGGTCGGTGATCTGCACGGTGTCGCTAGCGAACAGGGCCTTTTGCGTGATGTCGCTCGCCCGATACGTGCCTGCGTTGACGGAGGGATAGTAGGCATTCAGGTTCGGCGAATAGATGTTGCCCGTGCCGATGGTGCCGTAGAAGCTGCCGTCTTCGTAGTAGTTCACCTGCTTTTGCCACGACGCACCGAACACCAGTTGATGCGCAAGCATGCCCGTTCGCACCTTGCCTTCCACGAGCGCCTGCATCTGGCTGTACTGATGCGCTTCGATGCCGTAGAAGCGCGAGTCGGTGTAGTCGCCCGAGCTGTTCGCGAGATAAAGCGTGCTTTCGTTGCGATCTCGCCGCGCGGTGCTGTAGCTGTACACGAGGCTCGCGGTCCAGTCCGGCGAGAGCTTGTAATGAATGCCGCCGGTATAGAGCTGCAGGTTCGTGTTCAGATGCTGGCCTGCGCTACTGAGGTTCCCGTTGCCGCCGCTGATCGTCGCGGGCAGGCTCGTGCCGGTGTACTGCGCAACCGAAATGGACGGCGGCTGGTTGGACGCGCTGCGCTCCTGGTAGAGCAGGTTGAAATCGGCGGAGAGCGACCGCGTCAATTGAGCGTCGAGTGCGAGCGATACCGAGTTTCGATTCAACTCGCCTTCGTTATAGGTCTTACCCTCCTCGTGCGTGGCATTGAGGCGCGCACCGAACATCTGGCTGGGGCCGAAGCGCTGGCTCAAATCGACATGCTCGCTGAACACGCCGTTGTTGCGATAGCCGATGTCGACGCTACGCACAGGCGTCGCGCCAGGCTGTTTCGTCACGTAGTTGATGATGCCGCCCGGCGTTGCGAAACCGTACATGAAGCCGGAGAGCCCCTTCAGCAGTTCCACTCGCTCGAACTGCTCGTAAGGCAGCGTGATGCCATAGCCGTTGAACGGCATGCCGTCGATCTTGAAACCGTTCTGCCAGTCGAGCTGCAAGCCGCGCACGGTGATGTAGCTGGCCCAGGCGCTGTTCGCGTCGGAGTTGTCGGAGACGGAGGCATCGCCCATGAAGATGTCGCCGAGCTTGCCCGGCTGACGCGCCGCCAGTTCCTCTTCGTCCACTACCGTGGTCGAGAACGGCGTGTCGAGCTGCGAGCGGCTGCCGAGCGCGCCCGTCGCTACCTTCGTTTCCAGATGCTGCTCGGACTCCCCCGCCGTCGCCGCGCTGACCGTCACGGCAGGTAGCACGGTGTCGCCCTGCTTCGCATCGCTCGCCGGCGCAGCGGACGGCGTCGTTGAGACACCGGCATTCGTACTGTCGGCTGTCGTCGCGGCCCAGGCAGGCTGGCCCGCGAGCCAGGAAAATGCCAAGGCGATTTGCCACGCGCACCGGTTGCGCTTCTGCGCCGGCACCGCGTGCCGCACAGCCCCGAAGTCTGTTCCCATGCTTTGTCGATTCGCTCTTTGTTGGTCTGGTGATCCACGCACAAAATCTAAATGCGAGTCATTTGCATTTAGATTTTGTGCGCATCGTACTGGAGGACTATGCAAATCGCAAGAGGAAATGCGCAGCGTGCGGAGTGGGACGGCTGGAGGGCCACCAGGAGGGCGCCCTCGCGTGACATGGCAATAGTCCGGCAACGCGGGCGTTTCGGGCGCGGCCTTGTCGACAGGGAGAAAACTGAACGGGGAAGCGTTCGCGGAACCGCGACCGGATGACGCTGAAGCAGAAGCCGCCCTGCAGCGCGCCCGAGCGAGGGCACAACAGGCAGGGCGGCGTTACTACATCTGGAGAGTTTGAAGAACAGCTAACGGTAGCGCGATACCGGTTCCGCGCAGGCGCGCGGGCGCGTCAAGGCTGCCGTGTCGTCGCGGCAGTTGGGCAAGCCGGGTCTTTACCCCAATGCCCGTCGCAGACACGCCAGCGACAGAGCTGGTCTTCGAAGAAGCCTTTCTGGCCGCACTCCTTCACGCGCTCCGCGAGGCGCACATCGCCTGCGTTCGATGCCGCGATTTTTGTCGGGGCTTGCTTCGAGGTTTCCTTCGCATTGGCCTGCTTCGCCGAAGATTGCTTCGACTGCGCAGGCTTCGCAGGCGCTTCCTTCTCAGACTCGGTGGACGGCTTCGTGCGCGCGACGAGCGCGGCCAGCAAGTCCGCGTCCGAGTCGTCGTGGGTCTTGCCGCCCTTCGTGTCGCGAGACTTCTGCGTCTGTGCTACGGCTACCGGTTTCGCCGCATGGTGGACGCCACTCGGCGCCTCATGTTTGCCGCGCGATGCGACTGTCTCATGTTGCTTGCTGTTCGCTGCAGGCGCAGCGGCAGAGGCAGACTTCGCGTTCTTCGCCGGCGCAGCCGCAAGCGTGGTGGCAGAGGCCGGTGCGCCTGTGTCCTCAGCCCCATTTGCCAGGGCGCGGGACAGGCGATTGTCGTCGGCAGCCCCTGATGCCGATGCCACGTCCGGCGACGACGCCGCGCCCGACGCATTCGGTGCACTCGCCGAATCGTCGGCCACGATGGTTGCCGCTTGCGACGCAGAAGCCGGCGCGGGGCTGGCCGCAGTGGTTTGAGCAGCGCTCGCGCCACTCGCCTGTGCCGCGGCAGTTGTTGCTGAAGTTGTCGCTGAAGTAGTCGCGGCATCGCCCTGCGCTGCGCCAGCAGGATGCGTCTGGTAGCGCCCTTGCAGTTGCCAGGCGCCCACTGCGGCCAGCGCCACGACCAGCAACCCGCCCACCACGAGCGGCTTCTTCGCGCGCGGCGGCTTCTTCTCTGCGGGAGGTACGACACGGCCTTCCAGGTTCGCGAGGATGCGCGAACCATTGGCTTCGCTTGCCGGAGCCGTATCGGAAAGCAGGCTGGGCGGGGTTCTGGAATTCGGGCTGTCCGGCGCACTCATTCGCTGTCTCATTGAATCCTTGTTTAATTCGCCGCGATAATAATGTCCGAACCTGGCGAGCAGGCTGATTCTAAAGTCTCGCATTACAAAATACAATTGCCAGCAAATTGCGGGGTGCACCTTGATTGCAGCGGTCCTTACTTTCTATTTCCTTGTCGTCGTGCTGGCCGCGGCAATGGTCCTTTTGCCGGCAGTGCGCGCATCCATTCTGGGTGCGGCCTTCCAGATTCACGGACGCGTGATGCGCCGTGCATCAGCGCATGCAATGCGCACTCGCGAGCAATTACATAAATCGGCAAAAATTTCCCAAACAACTTTAGCCGACGTGCAAAATTTGCTGATACGCCGGCGCTTGCTGATTTTTACTGCCACAGGTATTCTTGCCACGCCGCCGTTGATTGCAATTGCATTGAGAGGCCGTCAGCTATTTCAATATGACGACAATGTGCGGGTGCCCGACGAAAAAATCGCTGCCCTGCTGAATGGCGAGCAGCTCGTGCCCCCGCCGCCGCTTCCGCCGGAGGTCTTCGCCACGCAGGAAGTCGAGCAGGTGCGGCCCGCGCTGCAGGACGCGAGCCGCGACTGGAACCTGCTGGACGCCGATTTCAGAACGCGCTTATTGCTCGTGTACAAGATCATGCATGAGCAATACGGTTATCAAATGGCCTTGCTGGAAGGCTATCGCAGCCCGGAACGGCAAAACCGGCTCGCG
Organism: Paraburkholderia sp. SUR17; assembly: GCF_029536165.1. Lineage (NCBI taxonomy): Bacteria > Pseudomonadati > Pseudomonadota > Betaproteobacteria > Burkholderiales > Burkholderiaceae > Paraburkholderia > Paraburkholderia sp. SUR17. The sequence goes on along the minus strand of NZ_CP120509.1, from coordinate 727,257 downwards.
CAGATGGGGGGAAACGTGACCAATGCCGCGGCGTATCAGAGCTATCACCAATATGGATTGGCCGCGGACAATGCCTTTTTGCGTGACGGCAAGCTGGTCATTTCAGAAAAAGATCCATGGGCCATGCGAGGCTACGAGTTGTACGGACAGACCGCCGAGCAGGTCGGTCTCACATGGGGCGGCCGCTGGAAAATGATGGATCTGGGGCACGTCGAATATCACAAGCCCGGGTTCGTATTGGGCCGCGCGCACTAAATTGCGCGAAAACGACATAAGAAAGGGGGCGCATGGGGCATTTAACAATTTCCACCGCCAGGAAATGGCGCGTTCAATCCTGTGCAAACGGGACTTTCGAACCCTTCGTCATTTTTCCTTCACGAAATTGCGATAACCGCCATGCAGTTGCTGCGGGCGGCATCTGTCGCCATCCAGACACGATCCGGCAACCGGGGCCCGCTACGCTCGCGAGACTCCAGCGCCGCTGAGCAGAACGCCGACGCGGCCGCATGCCATCCGCGCTGCGCCCACCGGCTCGAAAAGCACACCACACCGAGTACATCACCAGCACTGAACGGCACCCATGCAACGCTTTCTCACCGTGTTGACCAGTAAACGCACGCTCACGATCGTCGGCTTCATCGCGCTCGCAGCGGTCCTGTTCGTCGGCGCGAGCCTGCTCGATCTACCGCCGCTATGGCCGGCGCTCGTGCTGGGTGCGCTCGTCGCGCTATGGCTCGTGGTGTGGCTCGTGCGGCGCCTGCGTGCACGGCGCGCCAATCGCAAGCTGGGCGAAATGCTCGAACAGCAGGCCGAGACCGACAAGGCCGCGGCAGCAGCCGCGCCGCCTGCACGTCAGGCCGAACTCGACACGCTGCGCGCGCGCCTCATCGATGCGGTCAAGACCATCAAGACGTCCAAGATCGGTCAGGTCTCGGGTGGCTCGGCGCTTTACGAGCTGCCCTGGTACATCGTGATCGGCAACCCGGCTGCGGGCAAGAGCAGCGCCGTGCTGAACTCGGGGCTGCAGTTCCCCTTCGCCGACAAGAACAACGCCGTGGTGCACGGCATTGGCGGCACGCGCAACTGCGACTGGTTCTTCACGACCGAGGGCATCCTGCTCGATACCGCGGGCCGCTATTCGGTGCACGAGGAAGACCGCAGCGAATGGCTCGGCTTTCTCTCGCTGCTCAAGCGGCACCGTCCGAAGGCGCCCATCAACGGCATCATCGTGACCGCGAGCATCGCGGAACTCACGGGCAATCGCCCCGAATTCGCAATCAACCTCGCGAAGAACCTGCGTCAGCGTGTGCAGGAACTTACCGAGAAGCTTGAAGTGTTCGCGCCGGTCTACGTGATGTTCACGAAGGCCGACCTCATCACGGGCTTCAGCGAATTCTTCGGCGGCAACGACCGCAACGAATACGACCGCGTGTGGGGCGCCACACTGCCCTACGAGCCCGACGAGAAACGCGACATCGTCGCGCTCTTCGACGAACGTTTCGAAGAACTCTACGAAGGCCTGAAAGAGATCAGCGTCGCGCAACTCTCCATCAGCCGCGGCAACAAGCTCTCGCCGGGGCAACTGAGCTTTCCGCTCGAGTTCTCCACCATCAAGCCGGCGCTGCGCGCGTTTCTCGCCACGCTGTTCGAGAACAACCCGTTCCAGTACAAGCCCATCTTCCGCGGCTTCTATTTCACGAGCGCATTGCAGGAAGGCGAAACGAACAGCGCCGCCGCGCAACGCATCGCGAACCGCTTCGGGCTCTCGGCGGAAGGCTTGCCGCAACCGCAAGGCGCCGTCTCGCGATACGGCTTTTTCCTGCGCGATCTGTTCTCCAAGGTGATCTTCGCGGACAAGCAAACGGTGCGTCAGTTCGCAAGCCCGGCGAAGACACGGCTGCGCTATGCCACGTTCTTCGGCTTCGTCGCGGCGCTCGCGCTTGCGCTGGGCGGCTGGACGTGGTCCACCATCGGCAATCAGCAACTCACGGCCAACGTGCAGGCGGATCTCGATAACGTGGTGCGCCTGCAGCAGAACCGCAGCGACCTGCAATCGCGCCTGCAGGCCATGGACATTCTCGAAGACCGCATCGAGCAGCTCGAACAGTTCCGCCACGACAAGCCGCTTTCGGTTTCGCTCGGACTGTATCAGGGCGACCGGCTGGAGCAGCATCTGCTCGCCGAGTACTACAACGGCGTCAAGCAGATCCTGCTCACGCCCGTTTCGCAGAACCTCGCGTCGTTCCTGAAGGACGTCAACGCGCATCCCGACCAGCTCGCGCCCATGACGCGCGCGCCCGAATCCGGCGCAATGCCCGTCTCCGCACACGCGGCAATGGCCTCCACGAGCCAGGGCGGCCTCTATAGCGACGCGTCGCCCACGAACGTCGAAGATGCCTACAACGCGCTGAAGACGTACCTCATGCTCTCGGACAAGCGCCACGTCGAGCAGGCCCATCTCACCGACCAGCTCGCGCGATTCTGGCGCGGCTGGCTCGAAACGAACCGGGGCAACATGCCGCGCGACGAGATGATCCGCAGCGCCGAGCGCATGATCACGTTCTACCTCTCGCGCGTCACCGACGACGACTGGCCGATGATCGACGAGAACCTCGCGCTCGTCGACCAGACCCGCGAAAACCTGCGCCGCGTGGTGCGCGGCATGCCGGCACGCCAGCGCGTCTACGAAGAAATCAAGGCACGTGCCTCCACGCGTTTTGCGCCAATGACGGTGGCGCGCATCGTCGGCGAATCGAATAACGGCCTCGTGGCCGGCAGCTACGCGATTCCGGGCACCTTCACGCGCGAAGCGTGGTTCCAGTACGTGCAGCCCGCCATTCGCGACGCCGCCACGAAGGAACTGCAGGCGAAGGACTGGGTGCTCAACACCTCGGCCACCGACGACCTCACGCTGGAAGGCAGCCCCGAGCAGATCCAGAAGGCGCTCGTGCAGATGTACAAGACCGAGTACGCGCAGCACTGGCAGAAGTTCATGCAGGGCATTGCCGTGCAGAGCTTCGGCAGCTTCAACCAGGCGGTGGACGCCATGAACCGCCTGGGCGACCCGCAGGATTCGCCCATTCGCAAGGTGCTGGAAACCGCGTACGACCAGACGTCGTGGGATAACCCCTCGCTTGCCAATACCGTGTTGAAGAGTGCGCAGGCCGGCGTGACGGGCTGGTTCAAGAACCTGTTCTCGCGCGCTCCGGCGCCCGCGCAAACAGCGAACGTCGACATCAACGGCAATCCGGTCGAGCTGCCCATGGGTCCCATCGGGCAGGAATTTACCGGGCTCGCGCGCATCGTGCAGACGCACGAGGGCACGTCGCTGCTGCGCAATTACATGGATTCGCTCTCGAAGGTGCGCACGCGCTTCAACGTGCTGAAGAACCAGGGCGACCCGGGGCCGGGCGCGCGTCAGCTCATGCAGCAGACGCTGGACGGCAACGGCTCCGAACTCGCCGACTCGCTGAAGCTGGTGGACGAGCAGATGCTGACGGGCCTCACGGATTCGCAACGCAAGGCGCTGCGTCCGCTGCTCGTGCGTCCGCTCATGCAGGCCTACGCCGTGGTAATTCAACCCGCTACCGTGGAGGTCAACAAGATCTGGAACGCGCAGGTGTACCAGACGTTCCAGACCTCGCTCGCGAACAAGTATCCGTTCTCGGGTGACGCGAAGATCGAAGCCGGCGCGGGCGAGATCGCCCAGGTCTTCGGGCCGGACGGCGCCATTGCGAAGTTCGTGGGCACGACGCTCGGACCGCTCGCGGTACGCCGCGGCGACACGCTCACGGCACGCACATGGGGCGACATGGGCCTCGCGCTCACGCCCGACTTCACGAACGGCTTCGCCCGCTGGGTAGCGCCGCTTTCGGGCGGCGCGGCAGGCAGCGGCCAGTCATCGAGCGAGCCGCAGACCGTATTCCAGATCCTGCCGCAGCCGGCCACCGGCACGACCGAGTACACGATCGCCATCGACGGACAGCAACTGCGCTACCGCAACACGCCGCCGCAATGGACCAACTTCGTGTGGCCGAACCCGCAAGGCTCGCCGGGCGCCACGCTCACGGCGACCACCTTCGACGGCCGCACGCTGCAGCTCGTGAACGAGCCGGGACGCTACGGTCTCGAAAAGCTCATCAACTCGGCGCAACGCAAGCGCCGCCCGGACGGCACGTTCGATCTGTCGTGGACGCAGGGCAACGTCACGGTGGCGGTCAGCATGCGCATCATCAGCAGCTCGCAGCCGACGGGCGGCGGCAGCAGCAGCGCTGGCTCCGGCGACGCGCCTCAGCAGCAAAGCCTGCGTGGGCTGCGACTGCCCTCCTCCGTGGCCGACGTGAGCGCGGCCACGGCGCTGACCGCGCCGATGGTCCCGGCAGCCGGAGCAGCATCCGCGTCAGGCGTCGCCACGCCGGGCGTCGCACCCGCCGCGAACGCCGGCGCAGGCACGCAGTCATCCGCTGTCGTATCGGCAGCATCGCATTCGGGGAGTGCGCAATGACGCAAACCGTAGAGGCGCAGATCGCCTACTTTGGCAAGATCCCGTCGCGCGGCGACTTCGTGAAAAGCGCGCATAACCCGCAACTGCTCCAGACGCTCGACCACTGGATCGCCCAGGCCATGGAACTGCTCGCGGAAGACCCGCGCTGGAAGATCGTCTACGAAGACGCGCGGCCCATGCACTTCGCGTTTCTCGGCTCGCGCAGCCGGCTCGCCATTGCGGGTCACATGATGGCGAGCCACGACGTGTCGTCGCGGCGCTTTCCGTTCCTTGCCGCCACGGCGCTCGAAGTCAACCAGCCGCTCGCGTTCCTCGCGCGCAGCCCGCTCGCGTTTGCGCGGCTCTGGTCACGTGTGGCCGCGCAGATGAAACCGCTGCTGGGCGCCTCGGAGCCGGCGGGCGCGCTCCAGGCGCTGGGCGAAACGCTCGTGCCCATCGAGACGAGCGCAGGTCCCGGCAGCCCGCACGACGGCACTTTCAACGATTTCGTGGAACACCAGACGCTCGCCGGACTCGAACAGATGCTGCTCGCAAGCGGCCACCCGGTGAAACTGCGCGGCGCGATGCTCGCGCTCGGTTCGCTGCTGCGGCCCGTGATGACGAGCGGCTCGTCGCATCTGGAGCGCGGTCTCACGCTGCCGCTGCCGACAGACCCGTTCTATCGCAGTCTCGTTGCCGCGTTCTGGCTCGAGCTGATTGCGCCCTTTGTTGCGCACGCCGACTTCGAGCTGGCCATCTTCATCGGCACGATCGCCTCGCGCGAGCGGCTCGTGGTGGGCTTCAACGGTGCCTCGGCGAAGACGCTGCACAGCGTCGTCGATCCGCAGGCGTACGCGGCGCACAACATCGACATCGACGATCCCGAGTGGATCGACGCTCATGCACAGAACGACCATGGAATCAGCAAGCTTGTCAGCTATCTCGACCAACCGCAGCTTTCGTTGCGTATGGCCATCGACACGTTTCGCGAAGCGTTCGTCGCAGCATGACCGCATGATGAGCGCCATCGACCGTCGCGCCTTGCGCCCGTCCACCGCCGCCATTGCATGCGCCGCGGCCTGCGTGCTGTTCGCCGCCGCTGGCCCGGCGCGCGCCGACAACGCCGGCCCGGCGAACGTCACGCCCGTGGACAACAGCGGCGTGCAGATCCATACGACGATCCTGCCGCCGCAGCCTGCCGCGTCGACGGGCGCGTCCACAGGCACGGGCGGCAGCGTCAACGCCGCAGCAACCCCGGGCGCCTCGGCCGGCAGCGGCACGACCTATGTGCCGCCCGCAGCGAACACGGCGCCGGGCCAGGTCGTGGTAGGCGGCAAGGTGCCGGATGAAGCCACGAAGGCAGCCGTGCTGCAACGCCTGCGCGACACGTATGGCGCGACCAACGTGGTCGATCAGATCGAAGTGGGCAACGTCGCCACGCCGCCCAACTGGGGCACGAACGTGCAGAAGCTGATCGGCCCGCAGTTGAAGCAGATCAGCAAGGGGCAACTCAAGATCGACGGCACGCAAATCGACGTGAAAGGCGAAGTGGGCAACGAAGCGCAGCGCCAGCAGCTCGCAAGCGACATGGCCAACGCGCTGAACCCCACATGGACCATCAAGAACGGACTGCGTGTGAGCGCATCCGAGCAAGGGCTGCTCGATCGCACGCTCGCGAACCGCACTATCGAATTCGAAACCGGCAGCGCGACGCTCACACCGCAAGGCCGCGCGATTCTGGATCAGATGGCGACGGTACTTTCGAAGATGTCGACGAAGACCGTCGAGATCATCGGCCACACCGACAACCTCGGTAATCGGGCGTCCAACATTGCGTTGAGCCAGGCGCGTGCGGATGCGGTGAAGGGTTACCTCGTGGCGCGAGGCATCTCGCCGCAACAGTTGAGCACGACAGGCGTGGGCCCCGATCAGCCCATCGCCTCGAACGACACCACCGACGGCCGCGCCCGCAATCGGCGAATCGAATTCAGAGCGGGGCTCTGATCAGCGAGGCTCCTATGTGAAGAGGCGCTGGCGCCTCTTCACGCGGCGCGCGAGCCGCGAGGAACAGCGAACGCCCGCTGCTCCTCTGCTGCGACCCTCAACCGTTCGCGTCAGGCTTGATGCCCAGCAACTCGCGAATGTGCGAGAGCGAGCCGTCGTCCTTCACGACCGTCGAAAGCCATTCGTGCAGCGGCATGTCGGCCCATTCGGCGGCCTTGTCCGCGAGATAGGCCACCGGACTGTGCGGTTCGGTGCTGCGGAAATACTTCGCGACCGCGCGCAGTTGAGCCACGGCCTGCGCGCGGTTTTGAATGCCGGCGTACGCAACGTTCGACACGTGCGTGGTCTGTGATGCGGAAGCGAGTGTGGTGGGCACGGCAGCCTCGTGCGACAACGGCGTCTTGAATGTCGGCTCGGTACGCTCCTGCGCACCCGCCGTCTGATCCTGCTTCGATTCCCGCGCCGCCTGACCGTCGGGCGCATCCGGGTTCACGCCGGCTTCGCGCGCGAAGCGCTCGGCCAGCCGATACACCGACTCGTACGCGTCTTTTGCCTTGCGAAAGCTCGGCGCGACTTCGCCTGCGCGCAGATCCAACTCGCGTTCGAGGCCCAGCATCGCGTCTTCGAACGCCCTCAACTCCGCGAGCAGCGACACGTAAAAGCGCGCGGGCGTGGCCCGCCGGCTCGCCTCGATCTGCTCGACGGCCGGTTTGCCGCGCGTGATGTCGTCCGCGTGTTCGGGGTCGCGCTTCGCCGCCTGCGCTGCGTGCGTGGCGACCTCCCAGTCGAGCGCGCTGAACGAGCTATCGCCCGTCTGCGTGAGCGGCGCTGCGCGCAGCAGTTCAGCCGTACGCCCCACGAGCCAGCCGACATTGCCCAGACGGTATTCGGCGTCGTCGCCTTCCGGCAGCGGATGCAGATACTCCCAGTACCGCTCGCACAAACCCGTCACGAGCGCATAGCCCTGCGTGAGCCCGGGCACGCCGTCTTCCATCGCCAGCGCTTCCGTGAGCCACACCGCGAGCCGCAAATCCTTCGTCTGCGAGCCCAGCAGCGCAGAAGCGCGCGCGACCACGAACGACCAGTCGGCTTCCTTGATGTCCGTCACCCACTCGCCCTGATCCAGCGAAGGATCGTCGAAACGGCGCGCGTGCTGGATGGCGTCGAAGTCCGCAGAAAACAGCAAGTCCTCGCCGCACGGCGACGATTCGCTCACGGGCTCGATCAGCAGTTTCAGATCGATTGGCATGCGTTACTCCACCGTGTATTCGAATTCGCCCGACTCGTGCGCATGCACAGCAATCTTCGCGATGGGTTCGCCGTCGGCGATGCGTTCGAGCACGTGCTGCGCGATCTCGGGCAAGAGCGTGCCGTTCAGGATGTGGTCCACGTTGCGCGCGCCCGAATCCACCTCGGTACACCGCGAGAGCACGGCGTCGATGAGCGACTCGTCCCATTCGAACGCAGCATGATGATTTGCTTCCACGCGGCGGCGAATGCGATCGAGCTTCAGTTCGATGATCTGCGCGAGCACGTCGTCGGAAATCGGGTAGTACGGCACCACCTTCATGCGGCCGAGGAACGCGGGCTTGAATGCCTTGTACAGCTGTGGGCGCAGCAGTTCGGCCAGTTCGTCCGCGTCGGGCAACTCGCCTTCGCCTTTGTTGAGGCAGTGCTGCATCACCGTGGTAGAGCCCACGTTCGACGTCAGAATGATGAGCGTGTTGCGAAAGTCGATCTCGCGGCCTTCGGCGTCGTCCATCATGCCCTTGTCGAAGACCTGGAAGAACATTTCGAGCACATCGGGATGGGCCTTTTCCACTTCGTCCAGCAGCACGACCGAGTACGGATTGCGCCGCACCGCTTCGGTCAGCACGCCACCCTCGCCATAGCCGACATAACCCGGCGGCGAGCCCTTGAGTCCCGAGACGCTGTGCGCTTCCTGATACTCGCTCATGTTGATCGTGACCATCTTGCGCTCGCCGCCGTACAGCACGTCTGCCAGCGCGAGCGCCGTTTCGGTTTTACCCACGCCCGAGGGCCCGACGAACATGAAGACGCCGCGCGGCTTGTTCGGATCTTCGAGCCCTGCGCTCGCGGTTCGCACGCGCTGCGCAATGGCCTCGAGCGCGTGGTCCTGGCCGATCACGCGCGCAGCGAGCAACGGCTGAAGGTTCATCACGGTACCGATTTCGTCCTTCACCATGCGTCCCAGCGGAATACCGGTCCACGACGCGACGATTTCTGCCACCACGTGGCCGTCCACCTGCAGGGGCACCATCGGTTGCGCGCCCTGCAACGCGTGCAGACCTGCCACGTGTTGCGTGAGTGTTTCGCGCGCCTCGCGCAGTTCGTCGGATTGCGCGGCATCGGCCGCGCGCTCGCGCAGCGTATCGATCTGACTGCGCAGTGCGGCGATCTCCGTTACCAGTTCGCGTTCCTGCGCGTAGCGTGCCTCGTCGGCAGTCATGGTTTCCTTGTCCGCCGCGAGTTGTGCGCGTAGCGCGGCGAGCCGCTCAGAGCGCTGCGGGTCTTCAAGCGCATCGCCCGCGGCCTCGCGTTCGAGCGCCGCGATTTCCGTCTCCGTGCGTTCGATGCGCTTTCTCGCGTCGTCGATCGCGCCTGGTGTGGCGCTCTGCGCGAGCGCGACGCGCGCGCACGCCGTGTCGAGCACGCTGATCGCCTTGTCCGGCAGTTGCCGTCCGCTGATGTAGCGATGCGAAAGGCGCACGGCCTCGGTAATGGCATCGTCGAGAATGCGCACGTTGAAGTGGCGCTCCATCAAGCCGGCCATCGCGCGCAGCATGGCTGCGGCCAGCGTCTCGTCCGGCTCTTCGACCTTCACCACCTGGAAGCGCCGCGCGAGCGCCGCGTCTTTCTCGAAGTACTTCTTGTATTCGCTCCACGTCGTGGCCGCGATGGTGCGCAATTCGCCGCGCGCGAGTGCAGGCTTGAGCAGATTGGCGGCGTCGTTCTGGCCCGCCTGGCCGCCCGCGCCGATGATCGTATGCGCCTCGTCGATGAACAGGATGATCGGGTGCGCACTCTTTCGCACTTCGTCGATCACGTTCTTCAGGCGGTTTTCGAATTCGCCCTTTACGCTGGCGCCCGCCTGCAATAGCCCCATGTCGAGCACGTGAAGCGCAACGCCCGCGAGCGCGGCCGGCACATCGCCTGCCGCGATGCGCAGCGCAAGTCCCTCCACGACCGCGGTTTTCCCCACACCCGCTTCGCCCGTGAGGATGGGGTTGTTCTGGCGGCGGCGCATCAGGATGTCGATGGCCTGGCGGATCTCGCGTTCGCGGCCCACCACGGGGTCGATCTTGCCTTCGCGGGCACGCTCCGTGAGGTTGGTGGTGTAGGTGTCCAGCGCAGGCGTTCGGGAAGGACCGCCAGAGGTCGCCTGAGGCCCTTGTGCGTCCTCGGCGGTATCGGCTCCGGTTGCGGTCGCACGCTCGACTTCGCATGAACCTTCCGTGATTTCGTCGAACCGATGCTTGAGATCCGTCACCCGTACGCCGGCAAAGCGCGGCGACATACGTTGCGCGAATTGCGCGAGATCCGGCGCGCTCAACAACGCGAGCAGCAGATGCCCCGAGCGAATTCGTCCGATCTGCGAATCCAGCGACGCAATGAGCCACGCCTGCTCGAACAGTTCGATGAGATGCACGGAAAACACCGGCGTTCTGGTGTTGCCGGTCTTCAGCCGCTCGAGTTCGCCTTCGAGGTCGGCACGCAACGCGTGCACGTCCACGCCGCTCGCCTTCAGGATGATTGCCGCGTCGCTGGCGGGCTCGTCCAGCAGCGCGAGGAACAGATGTTCGAGGTCCACCTCGTAGTGACCGCGCGCAAGACAGAGACTGGCCGCGCGCTCCGTGGCCTGGCGGCACGTGGTGTTGAGTTTGGTAATGAGAGTCTTGAGGGGCGTGCTCATCGGGTGCGTCCGGTTCTCGTACGGTTCGGTTCTTCTTTGAGATCTTCGTCAGTGGATGACGTGCAATTCGTAACGCGCATCCGCGCGATCGCGGTCCGCTGCGTGGGTGCACAGGAAGGCGTCCCAGCCCAGTCGCGCGCCGCCGCCCAGTTGGCTCGGGCCGACTTCCGTGCGCCGCAATACGAGCGACACTTCGTACTCCAGCGTGACGCCCGCCAGCAGCGTGAGCATGCGTTCGAGCGCGATAGCGCAATCGAAGCCCGGCAGGAACGATTCGTAATCGGCCTTCGAAAGCGGGCCAATCACGAGCCGCGCGCGCATGTCGCGCTGCCACACGCGTTCGCCCGCGAGCGCCGACGCGCCGAGCGTCGCATTGATCTCGCCCAGCACGGTGAGCTGATCGCGCGGCACGTCATACCACTTGCCGACGAACTGGTCCACGCGCACAGGCACCTTGAAGTAATCGGACAGCGTGCGCTGCAGATAGGCCGCCGAAACGGGACGATGTCGCGCGGGCAATGCGTAACCGGCAATGGCTTCGTCGAACAACGCGCCATTGCCCGTTTGCAGGCTCTCGCGTGTGCCGCCATCGCCCACGCCCGCCAGAGCGAGCAGCAACGGCAGATAGCGTTCGTCGCGATCGAGTTCGTAATGGAACGGCAGGCGGTACTTCTTCCAGGCCGCGTAGAAGAGCGCCGTCGCGCGATTGCCGAATATGTCGAAGAATTCGCGCGCCGCGCGATCGCGCTTCAGCTGCTCGCGCGAGACGATCTGCTCCGTGTAGTGCAGCGGCAACGCGCCCTGACCGCCCAACAGGCCGAAAAACGACGGCGTGATATCGACGCGCGAGAGTCCGCCGTTGGCCAGCGCCGCTGTGCGTTGATCCTTGTTTTTCAGCGCGTCGCCGCTGTGGTCGTAGGGTTGAGCCTGCTCGATCTCGCTGGGCGGAAACGCGAGCGACAGCGTGCTGCGAAAGCCGATGCGCTTCGCCAGTACGTCCCCGGTGCGCGTGGCCGCGGCGGCATCATTGTCCGAAAACCAGCGCTCCAGCATGCGCACGGCCTGGAAAAATTCGAACGCGTGCGGCTCGTCGAGCAGACGCTCGATTACACCAGGATCGACTCGCCGCTGCGCGGTTTGCATCGCAGAATCTCCTCGCCGGTGCGCTTCGACACGACGATCAGTTGCACAAAACTGTTCAGATGCACGTAGAGCCCGAAGAACGTGTCGAGCAGACGCACGAACGTGGCCACGCTCGTGCCGACGAAGTGCTCCTCGTCCAGCGTAAGCCGGATTTCGACGCCGCGCACGAAGGTCGCGAACGGCTTGCCGGGCAGCCATTGCACGGCGGCACGCTGCTCGATGCCGACAATGCCTTCGATATGGCGCGACGACACCGCCGAGCGCCGCAGATCGTAGAGCACGAGCATCTCTTTCAATGCAGCAAGACCGCTGTTTGCGAGCGATACATGGCTGAGCGCGAGATGCGAAACGAGCCGCCAGTGCGCGCCGCGTCCACGTTCGAAGCGCGTCGTGGGCGTAGGCCGACGCAGCATGGCGATGCTGCTGCCTGCGGGCGCGCCCCCTTCCACGAAGAGGTCGCCGCCTTCCAGACCCACGGCGAGCCGCGACGGCAAATCGCGATTCGTGCAGGTGAGATCGACGCTCAGCGTATCGGTTTTCGGCGCCGAGGGTTCGAGGTCGATATCGACAATCGAGATCTCCGTCTCGTAGCCCGGGCTGTTCTCCGCCACCCAGGCATTGCGCCGAGCGAACCAGTAGTGCCCGGCCTTTTCCGTCTCGCCGTGATGCAGCGAATAGAACGGCCTGAACTCGATGACCTTCTCTTCGTGCGCACGCTGACGCACGAGGTGGGCAGAGTCGATGGAATAGATCTCGTAGGCGAACGCGTTTCGCCCTTCGGCAATGACAGGGTAGGACACGGCCTGGTGGCTCACGCGAATCGGCTCGCCGCGCTGCCTGAAGAGATTCACGACGGGCGTGCAGAAGAGCCGCAAGTGGCTTGCCGAAAGCGTCTCCAAGAGGCGCGCCATATGCGAGTCGCCGCGCACGTCCTTGAGTACGACGTGAAGCGTCAGGCCGCGGCACGGACCCGCGGTACGCAGCATGGCGCCGAGATCGAAATCGACGAAATCGAATTTCTCGGGAAAGCCGAAGTACTCGGTGAGCAAACGATAGGCGGGATGCGACCGTGCCGGATAGTCGATCAAGCCGTCCGCTTCGTCGAAACCCGCTTGCGTGACCGGCGTGGCGCGCATTTCCTTCCAGCGTCCGCAGCGGTCCGGCTCTACATACGTGGCGAGTGCGTTGACGAAGAGGCAATCGGCGAGTGCCGCGATGAAGGACTGCTCGCCATGCAGATGGGCTCGCAGGCGAGGCACTTTCAGCGCAGCCAGATCGAGCTGAGGTGAAGTCGAAGCGAACGTGATCGAGACGATGCCGGTGGCGTTCGGGGGCAGCACGGTGGCACCCGGCGCCATGGCGAGCGGCAGAAACTTCGCATCACTGATGGCGAGCGGGGCCAGCGTGACATCGTAGGCCGTGCGAAAACGGCACTCCACGCCGCGAATGGACCGGCTGCGCAGTTCCGTGCCGCGCGGCACGGTCTGCGGTTCCGTCAACTGGCTCACGGCAGCCGACATACCGAACTGCGCAATCGAACACGACGGAAACGGCCGCAGATAGTGAGGGTACAGCACCTCGAGCAACGCTTCCGTGAATTCCGGATAGTCGTCGTCGAGCTTCTTGTTGATACGCGCGCCCAGCAATGCGAACGACTCGATCATTCGCTCGACGTGCGGGTCTTCGCAATGCTCGCTCGTCATGGCGAGGCGCGCCGCGATCTTCGGATAGCGCTCGGCGAAGTCACGCGAATAACGACGCAGGAACGACAGTTCGCGCTCGTAATACGGCAGCAGTTCTTCCATCAATCTATCCCCGAACCCCTCTCGTGCTGCCGCGCCCGCCGCCGTGGCGGGCAAGATGCATCAAGCTCTCGCGCGTGTTCGCGAGACCGAGTATTGAAGCGTGGCCGGTTGCAGCATCGCGTCGAAGCTCACCGGCTCTTCTGCCGCCGAAACCACGAGCAGGGCCTGAATCGCAAAACACAGCGCATGCGTGGATTGCCCGTTGAGTTCCAGCGTGACGGCGACCTGCCGCAAACGCGGCTCGTGACGCTCGATGGCCTGCTGGATCGACTTGCAGATGAAGGTTCGGTCGTAATGACTCGCGAGACTTAAGCCCGCGAAATCGTTCAGACCGTAGGTCAACACCGAGCGCGAGCATTCCGGCAGCGACGTGAGCTCTTCCTCGGTCAGCGCGATTCGCGTGTTCAGGATCGCTTCCACGTCGCGCGCAACCGCGCCTTTCAGCTCGTCCAGCGACAATTGCCGCATCGCGGCCGGCGCCGGCAGATGCGGTTCGTCATCGAACAGCTTGTCGAGAAAGCTGGGTTCGAAGCGCTTCATCAGGCAGTCGTCAGTTCAACGACGGCAAGGTGGCGCACCCGTTACCGAATGCGCACACCTCGCCGCACGATCAGACCGCGTAGGTCTTGTCGTTCTTCGTGAGACTCCAGGCGCCCTGCGCGTTGCCGCCCTGGTTGCCGCCGATCTTCTGCTGCGTGTACTTCCACTGGACGGCGGCGTACTTCAGCGAGAAGTCCTCGGTCGGCAGGCCTTCGCCCACCACGCTCGGCGTGATGCTCGAAATGATCACGTACTTGAGCTTGATTTCGAGGTACTTGATGCGGTTGCCTTCGCCGTCGGAGCGCATGAAGTCGATCGTGACTTCGTCGAACGTCGTGCCACCCGACGCATGCTGGTACAGCAGCGGGCTCACCACGTCGATGTCCTTCGTGAAGCGCATGTCGGAATGCTCGCAGCGCTCCGCCGTGTGGCCGCCTGCCGTCGATGCCGTTGCCGAGCGCGGCTGCAGGATCGAGTGGTTCCACGAATCGATTTCGATCCAGCCCGTGTGGTCCTTATCGGCCGACTCGCCCTTGATCGCAGGATTGCCGAATTTTAAATAGATGTCCTTCATAACTCATCGACTCCCCAAAGAGGTGGTTTTGACAGACGGCCCGGGCGGCCCCCGCCCGGGCGATGGCCTTCGATTTCAGGAATTGGCCGGCTTCGGCAAGTCCGCGACGAGCCGCAGCGAAATAGACAGCTCGTCCAGCTGGAAATGGGGACGCAGGAACGCCACCGAGCGATACGACCCAGGCTTGCCCGGAATCTCCGAGACCTGGATGGACGCTTCACGCAGCGGGAATTGCGCCTTTTGCTCCTGGGTGGCGTTGTCGTCGAGCAGCACGTACTGGGAAATCCAGCGGTTCAGGAAAACCTCGACGTTCTGAGCCGATGCAAAGCTGCCGATCTTGTCGCGCATCATCGCCTTCAGGTAGTGCGCCACGCGGGAGACCGAGAAGATGTACTGGAGCTGCGCGGAGAGCACGGCGTTCGCATTCGCACTATCCGTGCTGTACTTGCGCGGCTTTTGCACCGACTGTGCTGCGAAAAACGCAGCGTAGTCCGAGTTCTTGCAGTGCACGAGCGGAATGAAGCCGAGGTCGCTCAGTTCCTTCTCGCGTCGATCGGTAATGGCAATTTCGGTCGGACACTTCAGTGCGACTTCGCCGTCGTCGGTCTTGAAGGTATGCGTGGGCAGGTCTTCCACCAGCCCTCCGCCCTCCACACCGCGGATCGCGGCACACCAGCCGAAGTCGTCGAATGCAGCGGTCAGACGGGCAGCAAAAGCCCAGGCTGCGTTACACCACAGGTACTTGCTGTGGTCGGTGCCGTCCACGTCTTCGACGAAGTTGAAGCCTTCCGCCGTGGCGCCGTCTTTAGGATTGAACGGCAAGCGGCCGAGAAAGCGCGGCAGCGTAAGACCGACATAGCGCGAATCTTCGGAATCGCGGAACGACTTCCACTTCGCGTACTCGACGGTGTCGAACACTTTGCCGAGATCGCGCGGCTTGCCCAGATCGGCGAACGATTCGAGGCCCAGCAGTTCGGGCGAAGCCGACGCTACGAACGGCGCATGCGCCGCGGCGGCAACGTGCGCCATCTGTTCGATGAAATAGACGTCCTCGGGCTGACGCGTAATTTCGAAGTCGCCGATCAGCGTGCCGAACGGCGCGCCGCCAAAGGTGCCGAACTCTTCTTCGTAGACTTTCTTGAAGAGCGCGCTCTGGTCGAACTCGATAGCCGTCTTGAAGTCGCGCACGAGGTCGCGCTTGGTCGCGTTGAGTGCCTTGATCTTGATGGTGGAGCCGGTGTTGCTCTCCTGGCACAGATAGTGAAGCCCGCGCCATGTGCTTTCGAGGCGCTGGAATTCCGCCGCGTGCATGACCGCGCTCAATTGTGCCGAGATGAGCCGGTCCAGTTCGGCCACGCGTGCGTCGATGGTGGCCGACAGGTTGTCGGACACGATCACCGTGCCGTCGAGCACCTGATGCACGAGCTCACCGATCAGATCTTTCGCGCGCGCGTGCTCCGACTCGGACTTCGCGACCTTGCTCTTCTCGACGATCTCGTCGAGCAGCGACGGTGCCGCATCCGCTTCGTCCACGCTCGTGAGTTGCGCTGCTGCCGTTTGCTGGTTCATCTCATACCCCTCGCACACCCCGTACTGCGTTTATTCGTCTTTGGCTTCGCCGTCTTTCAGGTCGCCCGCCGCTGCACCGCTCACCCGCGCAAGTGCCTGGAGTTGCTGCGTGTTGCTGAGCACTTCGGCGAGCAGGTCTTCCAGCTTGTCGTTGCCGGCAAGCTTGTTGCGCAGGTCGGCCAGTTTTTGGCGCGCTTCGAGCAGGCGTCGCAGCGGCTCGATCTGCGCGACGACTTCGTCCGGGTTGAAGTCGGCAATGGACCGAAAACGCAGGTCGACCGCGAACTTGCCGCCGGCGTCCGAGAGGCGGTTTTCCACCTGATACGCGGCGCGCGGCTCGATACCGCGCATCACGTCGTCGAAATTGTCCCGATCGATGCTGACGAACTTGCGATCGCGCAGCTTTGGCTGCTCGACTTCAGACTGACCGGCGAGATCGCCAACCACGCCCACCACGAACGGCAGTTCCTTGATTTCGATAGCGTCGCCGCGCTCGACCTCATAGGTGAGCTGCACGCGGGGCGGCCGCACCTTTTGCAAGCGCTTCTGAATGCTTTCCTTCTTCGCCATGAACGGCTCCCAGGTGCAGACGAACAGTCGTTTGAGTGTGAATCAGCGCAGCGCGCTAAACGGGTCCGAGGCGCCACCGCTCTGCGCAGCCTTTGCAGGCGCGGGCGCCGGAGCGGCGGCCGGCGCAGCTTCGGGAGCGGCGCTGCCCGTTGCGCTTGCGGTCACCGCCGGCTTCTCTTTCACCACGCGGCGCACGATGCGGCGCTTCTTCGGCACGGGCTTTTCAGCCTGTTGCTCGGGCGGGAACAACGACTCTTCGCCCAGCGTGTCGCGCAATTGTTTGGCGAGGACCTGGGCGTCCGACTTTGCGTCGCCGGCAAGCGAGGCGTCCTGCCTCAATTCGCCAAGCGACTGCGTCGCCACGCGCAGACCGGCCACCGCCAGTACGCTCTTCGCCTGGCGATCCGTCTGATCGCGCTGCAGGGCTTCCTGCGCAGCGACGATGGCCTGGCCGTAATGACCTTGGGAGAACTGGATCTGCGCAATGCGCGACCACGGTTCTTCGCGGGTCGGGTCGCTCTTGGCGAGTTGCTGATACAGCGCGATGGCACGGTCCTGATCGCCGCCCTTCGATACCGTATCCGCGTCTGCCAATGCCTTGTCGAAAGCTTGCGGCGTAGTCGCCACGTTGTTTTGCGTCGCGCAGCCGGCGACGAGTCCGCACGCCAACACCACCCCAGATAGTTTCGTGTGAAGCCGCTGTTTCATCTTTTTCACCGACAGGCGAGTTTTTTAATTCCGGTGCAAACCGGGTTTTACTTTAAGTGAAGTGCGCGGGTATAGTACAGGCCAAATTTCTACAATTCAACTTCCGCGCGAAGAGGTATTGCACAAAAAGAATTGCAGTCGGCCTTTACCGCTAGCAGCAAGAAATTCTTTCCGAAATTATCTGGAATATCCGATCCGGCCCGGAAAAAGTTTCCTGAAAGCGGCTTGAACTGCCACGCGGAGAGCCCGTGTGGCATATGCGTCGAGCATCGTTAAATATGTGCAAATATGTGGCAAAAGGCCGTTTTTCTGATTTTCCAGGGCTTGACGGGGGAGGCGCCGGCGCTCGGCCGGCCGATTCACAATGAATCCGCGCTTTATTCAATATGCATCAGCACTTGCAGCGAGCGTGGCGCTCGCGGGCTGTGCCGCAGGCATCTCGGTGCTGGGCGCCGCGGCGTCTTCTGCCCTTCAGGCAGCGGGCATCGGCAAACCCGACGTACCCGACGCGCAGAAGCCGCCGCGCAATATCGGCCTGACGCTCTTTGCCGCGCCAAACCTCAACGCGGCCAACGACAACCGGCCGCTCGCCCTCGTGGTGCGAGTCTATGCGCTAAAAGACCCCACCTCGTTCGAGCAGGCGCCTTTCGATACCTTTACAGATCCTCAAAAGGAAAAAAGTACCCTGGGAGCTGATTTGCTTAGTGTCCGGGAGGTGACTTTAATACCCGGTCAACGCTATTCGGCCACTGAAAAGGTTTCCAGGGAAGCACAGGCGCTGGGTATCGTGGCATTGTTCCGCGATCCGGCCATGCAGCGCTGGAAATTCGCGTTCGATCCTGCGAAATCGGAGAAATCCGGCATAATGGTCGGCCTGCATAACTGCGCCATGACGGTTACGAATGGCACAGTGATCGCGCCTGAACAGGGAATGCCGTCGCAACCGCTGAATATGCTGTCTTCAGTGAGTTGCGGATAAGAATGACGCTGGCGTGTCATTTAACAATCTTTGAATCCGGCATGGCCGGCCCCGTTCTTGTATTCGGCCGCACGCATACGACAGGTTTGAGATGAGCTATTCAGCCAAGGTGCTCTGGGGGGAAGGCCTGTTTCTCAGGCCGCAGCATTTTCAGCGGCAGGACGCCTATCATGAGGCACGCCTGTTCGAGTCCATTCAGTCCATCCAGCCGTACAACTGGGGCGTGCGTTCCGTGCGCTTCGATCGCGACGCGCTGGGCAGCAACGTGCTGCGGGTGGCCGATCTCGCGCTGGTCTTTCCGGACGGCACGCTGTACTCGGCGCCGCAGGCCGACGACCCTCCGCCGCCCGTAGCCCTCGATACGCTGCCGGACGGCATCAACGAATTCACGTTTTTCCTCGCCCTGCACCCGCTGCGCGATACCGGCGCGAACTATACGGACGATCGCGATGCCGGCTTCGTCGCGCGCTACGTGAGCGAGCAGGCGCCCGTGGCAGATCACTTCACCGACGCCGCCGCGGCCGACATCGCGTTCCTCAAGACCAGCGTCAAGCTGATCGCGCACAGCGAGCCGCGCGACCAGTTGCTTGCGGTGCCGCTCGTGCGTGTGCGACGCACGGCGACGTCGGGCTTCGAGATCGACGATACGTTCGTGCCGCCGTGTCTTGCTATCGAAGCATCGCCCATCCTGCATCAGCGTCTGCGCCAACTGATCGACGCGCTGCAGGCCAAGGTGAACGCGCTGTACGGCTTTCACCGCGAGCCGACGAAAAACATCATCGAGTTCCGCTCGGGCGACATCGCCTCGTTCTGGCTGCTGCATACCGCGAACGCGGCATTTGCAACGCTTGCGCACCTGTACCAGCATGCGGCGCTGCATCCCGAGCGGCTGTTCCAGGAACTGCTGAGATTGACAGGACAACTGATGACGTTTTCGAAGGGCTACGCGCTCGCCGATCTGCCGGCCTATCGTCACGACGACCCGGGGCCCGGCTTCGCGCGACTCGACACGATGCTGCGCGATCTGCTCGAGACTGTCATCTCCACACGCTACTTCGCGATTGCGCTCGACGAGCTCCGTCCGTCGTTCCATACCGGGCGGCTCGACTCAGGCAAGATCGACGACAAGACGCAGTTCTTCGTTGCGGTGTCCGCGAACATGCCGACGGTCGAACTCGTCGAAGCGGTGCCGGCGCGCTTCAAGGTGGGCGCACCCGACGACGTCGACAAGCTCGTGCTCTCCGCCATGCCCGGCGTGCGCCTCGTCTACACGCCGCAGGTGCCGCCCGCCATTCCGGTGCGTCCGGGCGCCTGCTACTTCTCGCTCGAAGCGCGCGGCCCACTCTACGAGCGCATGCTGCAGGCCCAATCGGCGACCATCTACGCGCCCTCCGGCATCGACGATCTCAAACTCGAACTCATCGCGGTCACATCATGAGCTACGCGCCCTCCCTTTTTGGCAACGGCACGCCGACGGCAACCCCGAATCCCGCATCGTCGCCCGCGAGCGAACCGACCTATCAGGTCCGCTCGCTGCTCGATCTGCTGTACGACGGCTTCTTCATGCTGTTCCTGCTGAAGAACGGACGCGAGCCGGGCGACGCCGACGAATTCCGCGCGCGCATCCAGCAATTTCTCGGCGATTTCGAGCGCGGCGCGAAGAAGCTCGACGTGGCTGCCGAAGACGTGTACGCGGCGAAGTTCGCGTTCTGTGCCGCTATTGACGAATCCGTGCTCGCTTCGCAGTTCCGCATTCGCGCGGAATGGGAGCGCCGGCCGTTGCAGCTCGTGCTGTTCGGTGAACAGCTGGCCGGCGAGAAATTCTTTCAGTACCTCGAAGAATGCCGCGCGCAGGGCGCAAGACGCCTACAGTCGCTCGAGGTCTTCCACATGTGCCTGCTGCTCGGCTTCCAGGGCAAGTATCTGCTGGAAGGTCCGGAGAAGCTCGCGTATCTGACGGCTCGCCTCGGCGACGAGATCGCCCATATGAAGGGCAAACGTGCAGCGTTCGCGCCGCACTGGCCACTGCCGGACCAGGTGGCGCACCGCCTGAAGCGCGAGGTGCCGCTATGGGTGATCGGCGCGGTGTTCGCGCTCGTCGGTCTTGTGGCGTATCTCGGGCTTAACACGTATCTGCGCGACAACACGTTGCGCACGCTGTCGCCCTATGCCCAGGTGATCAAGGTCGGACCGGAGTCGGCGAATCTCACGATATCGCTGCCTTGACGAAGCCCGCGTCGCACTTTAGCGCCTCGGGCGTGAAGTGCCCGCGGTGTTGGCCGCCTCGGCCGATTGCCACCTGTCATCGTCGAGCAGACGCTCGAAGAGGCTGTCGAGCTGGGCCTCCGGAAGCGGCAGAAGGCCCAGCAATGCGTAGAACGCCAGACCTCGCGCCGCGGCAAGACGCAACAGGGCGAGTTCGGGGTCAGCGGCTTCGGCGCGAATCTTGTCGAATTTCTCGCTATCGGCTTCTCGCAACGCGTCGAGCAGATTGGGATCCTCCACAAGCGCGGCCAGGACCGCGCGCGCAAGCGAGTGCGGCTGATTGGTCGACTCCCGCGCCACCGCGATCTGCGAAAGCAGCGCGGGATGCTGCGCCGACGCACCTTGATTGGCCGCATAGTTGCGCGCGAAGTTTTCGAAATACTCCCGCTGATATTCGAGGAGCGCTTTCAGGATGCCGCTCTTGGTCCGGAACTGGTGCAGCAGGCCTCCTTTGCTGATTCCGCTTTCGCGTGCCAGCGCATCGAACGTTAAGGCGCCTGGGCCGTCGCGCGTGATGATGACAAGCGCAGCCTGAATAGCGGTGCTTCGGGATCGCTCCGAACGGGTGGGATTGTCCATGTCCTTTCTAGTCAAACGTCTTGTGTGCTCGCAGCGTGCCTTGCTGGCAGCATGGCCGTGTCGGCGCGAGGCGTGCGGCATGTCAGAAGAATAAGCGCAACTTGCGGGCGGAATCCCGCGATTCTATCAAGGCGGCGTACCGGCCCGCGCCGGCTCGCCTGTGCCTTTGCGCCGGGCGTGCAGGCAGATGATGGCCGATCGTTGCTCGCGCAGTCATCGCTTCAAGACGCTACCGGCTGTCTGCTGGCCTTGCGCCGCCGGGGGCGCCGCCGCATGACCATCCCGCAAATCCGGATAAATGCCGACGATAAACACGATGTAGACGAGCCCCGCAAACAGGCCCGCTATCGTCCCGAACACATGGCGCGTTTCTGGCGGGTCGCGCCGCCAATACAGCGGAACGGCAACGAGCAGATAGGCCGCTACGAAAACGAGCGCGGCCATTAACGCCGGCGGCAAGCTAAGCGCAAAGAAGTCCGCTGCGGCCAGCACGCGCTCGTGCGCGGGCGCGCCCGTCAGTAGCGAAAACGTCGAGACTAGCGGCATTCGCGGCCTCCCTTCCAGGCAACGTTTTTCACAGGCGACCCGCGATCACCGCATACAGGCCACAGACGAACCGGCCAATCGCCGATCGCCGCATATCCGCCAGCCGTTCGATAGTCCGCTTCATCGCCCATTCCCTTCAGACGGAATCACCGTCCGTCTATCGCAATATCGGGGGCATCCTAACATACAAACCGTCTGGACGGTTTACATCCAGAAATGGCGGTGCTACGCTGCAGGCTCTTTTCACGTTGGGCCTCGGCGGTGCCCGCAACGGGCGGTCCGCAAGGACGAAAATGGAGAATCGGATGAAAAAGTCAGGTCAATCCGTGCGACTCGTGGCGGCAGCTGCGTGCCTGGGAATAACGCTCGCCGGATGCTCGAACGTGCAGCCGGTTAAATATGCAGGCATCGCATCGTCACCGTCGCTGCGTGCAGACGCACAGGACAGGTCGTGGCGTGTGCCGTACGAGTACGCCGCCCAGGTGAACTGGAGCACCTACCGGAGCGCGATCCTGGACCCGGTGACCATCTATCAGGGCGCCGATCACCAGTTTGGCGATATGAGCACGCCGGACAAATCGGCGCTCGCTAGCTACATGCAAACCACGTTCGAGAAGAAGCTGCGCACGCGCTTCGACCTCGCGAACACGCCCGCGCCGAACACGCTGAGGCTCAGGCTGACGTTGACGGGCGGCGCCACGACGACGCCCGTCATTAGCACGCTGTCCCGCTTCGACATCGCAGGCGGTCTTTACAACGGCGTGCAGGCTGTTCGTGGCCGCGAGGGTACATTCACCGGCTACGTGATGTACGCCGTTGAAATCTACGACGCCTCGACGAACCGTCTGCTGCGTGCCTATGTGAGCAAGCAGTATCCGAATCCGATGAACATCGGTGCGAGCTTCGGGTCACTGAGCGCGGCGAAAACAGGCATCGACAAAGGCGCAGACGCACTCGTCGCCCAACTCGACTGATTTCCTCTCTTCCCGTTCCTTCGGACTGCTACCGTGTCGATCATGCGCTGGCTGCCGCCTTTGATCTGGCTTGTGCCGCTTGCCGCAGCGCTGGTCAGCCTCGCGCTGATCATCAAGGCGGTCAGTAGCAAAGGGCCGGGCATTACCATCGCCTTTGCTACCGCTGAAGGGCTCGAAGCTGGCAAGACGCGCGTGCGCTACCGGAACGTGAACGTTGGCTCGGTCGAAGCGATACGTCTTTCGAATGATCATTCCCGCGTGCTCGTGGACGTGCAGCTCGCCGCGGATGCAAAGGAATTCGCCGTTGCCGACACGCGCTTCTGGGTGGTGCGTCCACGCGTGGGCGCGGCAGGTGTGTCAGGCCTGGAGACCGTGCTTTCGGGCGCATACATTGGTGCGGATCCGGGACACTCGCATGAGGCCAGCGCGCGCTTCAACGGACTCGAAACGCCACCCGCGGTTGCAAACGACGACGCCGGCCGACGCTACATCCTACGCGGCGAGTCGATTGGATCGGTGGATATCGGCTCGCCCGTCTACTACCGGCACGTGAAAGCCGGACGCGTGCTGGGCTACGCGATCGATACCGACGGAACAGGCGTCACCATCGACGTTTTCGTGAACGCGCCCTACGACCAGTACGTTGGCGCCGCAACGCGCTGGTGGCATGCAAGCGGCGTGGAGCTTCGGCTCGATTCGAATGGCGTGAAGCTCAACACGCAGTCGCTTGCGACCGTGATGACCGGCGGGCTCGCCTTCGAAACACCACCGCGCCAGGCGTCCCGCGACCCCGCGCCGAGCGGCCGATCGTTTCCCCTCGCCAACGACGAGGCTTCGGCCATGCGCGAGCCCGAAGGACCGCCGGCGCCCGTCGTCATGAAATTCACGCAGTCGGTCCGCGGTTTGGCAGTAGGCGCGCCCGTCGACTTCCGCGGCGTCGAGCTCGGCTACGTGACGGCAATCGACGCCGAGTACGATGCACGTCGGCGGGCATTCACCGTTCCCGTCAGCGTCATCCTCTTTCCGGACCGGCTGGGCCGCAGTTACCGACAATCCATCAGATCCGGCGACGCCGCGGCCGGCAAGGCACTGCTGCGCAAGATGGTGGCCGATGGCCTGCGCGGACAGCTTCGCACTGGCAATCTGGTCACGAGTCAGCTCTATGTCGCGCTCGACATGTTTCCCGCGGCGCCACCCGTGTCCATCGACGTGGACCGCACGCCGCTGGAACTGCCGACCGTGCCGAACACACTCGACGAGCTTCAGACGCAGATCGCCGATATCGTGAAAAAGCTCGATCGCGTGCCCTTCGACGAAACGAGCCGAAACCTGAACAACGCGTTGAAGAGCGCATCGAATCTCTTCGAGCAGCTCGATACGCAACTCGTACCCGAGGCACGAGATACGCTTGCCGCCGCGCGGAAGACCTTCAGCGCAGCACAGGCCACGCTCCAACAAGGATCGCCCTTGACGGGCAACATGCATGAAGCGCTCGGGCAACTCACACGTACGCTGCAAACGCTGAAACAGCTCGCCGATCAGTTGCAGCTGCATCCCGAGTCGCTGCTATACGGCAAACGCCCGGATCCGCAGCCGTGAACGGCGCGGACATGTCTGCGCCCGCGACGAGTTTCGGTCTGTGTCAGTGCAGCGTGCCGAAGAACACCGTAGCGCCTTCATGCGGCGACAATCCCACGTTGAAATAGCCCTCGAGCCGCTCTGCAACCGCCTCCTTCAGCTCATAGGGTGGGTGAATGAAACCCGCCGACACTGCGTAGTCATACCACTCGCTGAGCCAGGCTCGCAGGTTGGCTTCGTGGTCGAGCGGTGCGTTCGTTTGACCCGACATGGCTAGCTCCTCGCTGTGTGCAGCCCTTTCTGCTGTTCCCGCATTCTCCTCTCGCTCACATTACCGCTAGCAGGCGTTGATTTTCGGTGTCGTACTCTGCGGCGGAAAACGTCCCACGAACAACCTTCGTGACGTAAGCAGAGGAATGCGGACATGCCGGCGAGCCGCTGTACGTGCACTGTACGTGAATACATACGCAACGCTTTGTGAAGGGTATGGCCAGTGCAGCAGCGAGAGCTGGGCGGACACGGTTCCGGACCCGCAGATGCTCTTGCCCAGGCGTTCCCGCAGGGATCGCCGCTCGTCCAGCTTGCCCTTTTCCATCGCGCTGACGAGACCATCTTAGGCGCGAGCTGGAGCCCGGAGCAGTCGGCGCAGGCGGAATGTCGATTAGGAAGGCACTGCTTGCGGTGTCAGGATTTCCTGACAGGACGTGGTGCGAAGCGAAGGTAGGGACGACGGATGGCTTGAGCTGCAGACCGCCCCTCTTCTGCACTTTGCCCGTTTACATGTCCAGGCTTGACGACAACATCGAATTTTTCGATTCACAACGTTGAGAACGAGTTTCTTTGCCTCACTCGAATTTCGGCCACTCGAGATTCACTCTCCAAAATAATCTGGCTCATCCCTCAAGAAATCACCGAAGCACCACGAGGGATCCCATGAGCACCAATGCACCCGCCATCAATCTAACCAAAGACCACTTGCAAATGGCAGTCGCACTTCACGCCCCATCAAACCACACAATATCTGGCATATTCAACGAGACATCTTCACGCAGCCCGTCGAAACAATCAGTCAGGAACACCCGCACGCTCTCGACACTCACTCGACGGATTAAAATCGAGAACAATTGTCAAACGGTACATTAATTTATCCAAAAATATTCAATAGACATAATTCCAGACGCATTTATAACAATGCATAGAGAAATTTTGAAAATGTGTAACGATTTCGATCGCAATCCACTTTTTAACTGTACGACATCAATTGCTTGTAGATAGAATCATGCAACAAAAATTCGCAACGCTTTTAAATTCACAAATATGCTCATTTATAAATCGCCGCGCTACGAGAACCTCACTCTGACGCAGGTGCATCCAAAAAATTACGAGCGACGAATGGGCTTAGGGCAGAAACCGCCGCGGCATCTAACGAAGAGCCGAGCGGCAGGCCGGAGAAAATCTTACCCACCGCGGAAAGGCATGCGACCAATGCGGCGCGCGCAGGAGTGCGGTTGAACCATGGCCCGCAGCCATCGCCATTCGGCGCGAAAAAAGCCATTAACGCGAGAAATGCTCCTGCCATTGCCACTAGCGACAACGCGCACGCTGTCGCTGGAAAACCACCTTGCACTCGTCGCGATACGTTCAGGTAACGGCGAGGCGGACCACATCAGTTGTCTGCTGAAGGTCGTCTATCTCGCCTGGTTCATGCTTGACAAGTCAGCCTTGGATGAACGAGCGCTGCTCCGTCACGCGGAACATGTGCTCGATCGCAGCATGACCAATGCAGAACATGGTGCCCAATGGGCACTGCCCCACGACGACTACGTCGTCATCGAGCAGATTCTGACCCTGCATGATCGACAACTCGCCTCATTGCCGTCGCATCGGTACGCGCTTGCCTGGAAGCAACTGACGAGACTCGCAACAGGCTCGGATCACACACGCTTGCCGACGCCGGGGGCATCTTGAGAAGGCACGACTTGCTTCAAATGATACGGTGCGCGGATAGAGCCGACAAACCGGTTGTTCCCACCACCTTGGGCTGCCAAGGACGTGAACCCGGCGTCAAGCATTAAGATCCACGCAACGTACCATGGTCGCCTGACCGTGCCGGCATGCCACACGCAGAACTAACGCGCGGTATGCCGGGACCAACCAGGTCAAGCGGATGTACGTGACATCAGCTCAGCAGTTCCGGCGGCAATTTCCCGCCATTCGCTGCAAGCGCTTGCATCAGTTGCTTGTGCAGCCAGATGTTCATCGTTGCGGAGTCGCTCATATCTCCGCCGTACTTCAGTTCCTGAGCTAATTGCTTGCGATGTTCCAGGCTGCTGTCCATACCCAGCGCCTTCATAGCGTCGACAATCGACGTGCGCCAGTTCAGCGTTTGACCGCTCTCGCTCACCAGTTGCTCCATCACGGCAGCCACGTCGACATCCGCGAGCGGGGCGGCAGCTGGTGCGGCGTCCGTCGCCGCCTGTGCGGCAACAGGGTCGGGCGTGGGCTGCGCAGCAGGCGCCGGCTGATCCGGCTTTGCCTTACCGAAAAGCTTGCTTACGATGTCACCGAAAATGCTCATTGAAATCTCCCAAAGGTTTGCAATCGACGCTTGCGCGCGCCGCGCGATCATCATGGTACGCGGGCCCTCGTGGCGCTTCGAAACAAAATACGTCAAAGATTGTTAAAGGCTTCGCAGCGCCTTCTGATACACGCAGACCGATGTCCGGAAATTCAGGCGTAGCGAAACAAGGGCGACGCGCACGTCAGTGCTCGTAATAAAAAAAGCGACGCAGGGATGCAGGAACCGCCCCCTTACGTCGCCTAAGCAAGCTCGCTCCGGATGCGCGGAAAAAAGTCCGCGCCCAGGTGCAACGTCTTACTGGCTAGCTGCCATGGACGGCGCCGCGACGCTCGTGTGATGCTTGCGATGATGAGGGTGCATATGATGCTGATGCTTAACCGGCGCGACGCTCGCCTCGGGTGCCGGTGCAGCCACGGTGACCCTCGGGCTCAAAGGCGCCGGTGCGATAGTAGACTAAGCCTGCGCGAAAACTGCGCCCGAGAATGCACATGCAATCGGTGCGACGGTGATGTCTTGTTTCATGCTGCCTCTCCTTCCTGTCAAGAAACTCGATCACTACGCGATACCGAATAACAACGGGGATGCCCAGTGGCGCGATGTTCCGTCGATGCTACGAACCAGTGGCACCGCTTGCGCCAAGACTTTCGCTGAACGTCCGCACGCGCCGTTCGCGACGTGCGGACGCCTTTTGGCCGCCACATCAAGCGGCCATCATTGGACCGCGACGATCAGAACTTGTGGCGAATGCCAACTCGGGTAACGACCTGATGATCGTTGGACGAAGGGCCCGAGGTACCGGCGATGTCCGCCAGCGCAATGCCTTGCCCTTGCTGGTACACCATCTGACCATACACGTCGGTGCGCTTCGACAATGCGTAGTCGGCCATCACGCCAAACTGATTCCAGTGGCCTTTCCAAACGCCAGCTGACTGCACGCCCGCGCGCACATGGGTATAGTCGTACATCGCGCCGAGGGACAACGCCGGGGTCAGCGCGAACTTGGCGTTCACCTCGTAGTTCGTGAAAATCAGCGACGACAGCGCGCCCGTATCGTTGAGATTCGTGTACGTGAAGACGCCACCGAGCGTGACCATGCCGAACGTGTAGTTCAGGCCCGCGCCCGCAACACGTTGACGGCCGGCCGCGAACGTCGCATCGTCACTGACAGCACCGTACGCAGTCGTCCCGGGTCGATTGAGGTGCAGATACGCAACCGCCGCCTTCAGCGGGCCGTTGTCGTACGACGCACCCAGGCTCCATGCGCGGTTGTTCTTCTGCGAACCCGGCTGATTGCTGAAGCCGTACAAGCCACCGAAGTTGAATCCACCGTAATTGACGCTCGTGTACTTGACCGAGTTATTAATGCGGAAAGAATTGTTGGTGTTGTCGTTGTCCAGCGGATGCGAGAAGAACGTGCCGCCCCAGCTTCCGTTTGCGGTCAGCGGACCCACGTAATCGACCATCGAGTCATACTGGCGCCCCAGCGTAATCGTGCCGGCCGCATTAGAAGAGAGACCCACATAGGCCTGGCGACCGAACTCGCGCTGCCCCTGTCCCAGTGCACCTGAGTTCAGGCTAAACCCGTTTTCGAGCTGAAAGATAGCCTTCAGACCGCCGCCGAGATCTTCCGAGCCTTTGAGGCCCCAACGATTGCCTTGAAGCACGCCGCTCGCAAGCTGGTAAGCACGCTCGCCACCAGCATTGCTCGTGAAGTTAAAGCCTTCATCGATAACGCCGTACAGCGTGACACTGCTCTGTGCGTGCGCCACACCACAAAACGCTGCGAGCACCGCGGCGGACAACAGGGATTTTTTCATTTGTATCTCCAAACAGATGCGAATTTTCTTCCAGCTCGTACACGCATGCCAGTGCATGCGTTTCCCAAGCCATGAACAGACAGTCGGAGCGGCATCAGCCAGCAGCGACAACAAAGTCCGACGGGGATGATATTTAAAATCCCATCACATCACTGTTAATTAATATGCTTCATCTCTTTTACGCAACATCAGAAATCGAATAAAGGTTGCGAGCGTTCTAGATCGATGTCACACATCGGGAGAAATATTGAAGTAGTCCTACAACGTTTAGTAGGACATTTCCGATCTCCATAGCTAAACCGCTTCACACGACTCCGGATATTTCCTATAGGACTCCGCTGAATGACAACCCGTTCATCGCCGATTACAGTTACGTCAATATCGAAAGGTGCTTGGCTCCATGAACAAGAGTTCGCGTCATCTCAACACTCCGCCGGCTGCCGTCGTATGGCTGACTGGTCTACCCGGTTCGGGCAAAACAACCATCGCCAACTCGCTACGTAACGCGCTGGCCGCACGTAACGTAAAAGCTGTTGTTCTCGACGGCGACACGCTCCGCGCAGGGATCTGTGCGGATCTCGGCTTCTCGGACGAAGACCGCGCAGAGAACAACCGCCGCGTCGCCCATGTGGCAAAGCTTTTTTTTGACGAGCAATACGTGGTCATCGTCGCCTGCATCTCGCCCCTCGCCGTTCATAGGGCGCAGGCGCGCTCGCTTGTCGGGAAACGGTTTATCGAGATCTTCGTTTCCGCTCCGCTCGAGGTGTGTGCGAAGCGCGATCCCAAAGGCATGTATGCATTGGCGAAGCACGGCCGACTTCCCGGTTTTACCGGCATATCGGCCCGCTATGAACCGCCGCTCCATGCCGAACTCGAGATCGACACCTCCCGTTGCACCGTTGAGGAAGCTGTAGCAACAGCGCTGTCTCAACTCGACATGCCGCCGCATGACCAGCCGCTTGAAGCGTCGGCGATCGGTACATCGAATACCGACACGCTACGCGCTTCTGGCGCCTAGCCCAACGGCAGCGCGTAATCCATTCACACTTCCAATCTGGATATGGGGCAGTGCCGCAGCAGTTTGGGTCAACACGAAAGCATTCGATTGTCGGCCTGAACCAGATCCGGCATAACCCACGTCACGAAAGACTCGACGACAGACATGACGTCAAAGAAGATCGTTTTCCTGCATATGCAGAAGACCGCGGGCTCCGACATTGCGGCCCAGTTCTATCAGAGCCGGTTTGGAAAGAAATTTTTCCCCGATGAACTAAGGGCGTCGCTCGCCTACCTTCCCCAACGAACGGTTGATCGTTATCAATTTTTCTACGGTCATGGGTACCGCAAACAGGAAATCGAGAACATCCCGGGTGAGAAACTTATTTTCACGTTCTTTCGCGATCCCATTGAGCGCTTGATCTCTCATTACGAATGGCTGGCGAGCTATCGGCTCGATATCGAAAACCGCATCATTCCTCAGCCCGAAACCATACCGGTGAAGAGCATGCCGTGTGAGGAATTCTTTTGCTCAACGGTCATCAGCCATATCCCTGTATTCAACAACTACTACACAAAGACCATTTACGAGTTCTTCTGCGACGAGAAGACCGACGACATCGCGCGCATGTCTGCCGTAGCCACGGAAAGACTGGGCGAATTCGACTTTATCGGACTGCTGGATGACTATGGGGCGTCGCTCGACTATCTGGGCCGGATGGTAGACGTGCGGTTCGAGGATACGTCCACTCGCCCCAAGATCAACGAGACAATTACCCTGCCTGGCGAAAACCAGTTTCACGAGGGCGGAGGCCGATTCAACGTAAGCCCCGATGCGTTCAAACGCATACTCGATCGAAATCAGGCCGACATCGCGTTGTATCAGCACGCATGCGTGTTGGCGCACGAACGATTCGGACTCTCCGAATCCCGAATCGTCTCCGGTTTCAGTACCCAGGGCGTTCTGCACAGGGGATACGAAACCACGCGATTTCGCATTGATACGAACGGCTATCTTCTGTTCGGCCCCTACGAGCGGCTCAACGCGGGCAACTACCTCGTCACGTTCGAACTCAAAAGCGTTCAATATCACCCAATCGCGACCGATCTCCACGATGACACGGTTGTCGCCGTGCTCGACGTGGTTGGATCAGACGCAGCGGACCGCGAATTCGCCCGCCGCGATATCACGATGGCCGAAATCCGCGCCGACAAGTTCACGGCTTTCTCTCTTCCGGTATCGGCCAACCTTCCCGTCTCGCGCTTCGAATGCAGAGTCTATGCCACGGGGGCGTGCAAACTCGAAGCTCCCGTATCGCTGAGTGTGACGAAAGCGGACACAAGCGCGGCAGCTTCAACGCGCCCGGCCTGCTGAAGCCTTGCCATGCGAGTGTACCAACACGATCGTGATGCGATGATGCTACGTTCCCCGCGTCGCACTCCGAGGCGGACGACTGGAAGACCCCGGATCGGCAGCATGCAGGTGAAGCCGTGAGACCGGTTTACCTGGACGTTACCAGGCTGCTCAAAGGCATCCTTTTTCGCAAGCGCGCTACGGGCGTCGATCGCGTTAGCCTCGCCTACGTGCGCCACTACGGTGAAGATGCCCGCGCCGTTCTGGCGGCAAGGGGCCATCATTTCGCCGTTTCACATCAAGCATCGCGGCGCCTCTTCGATGTCATCAAGCATTACTACGAGGACGACGGTCGCGTCGAGAAATTCCAGCTCGCCAATGCGCTCCTGTCCAGCGCTCGAAGTCGGATCGAGCGCGGAGGAGTGCTCATCCATACCTCTCATTCCGGTGCGGAGTTCGACCGATATTTCCGGTCACTGAAGCTGAACGGCGTAGACGTCGTCTTCATGGTGCACGACCTTATCCCGCTCACGCACGCGTCGTACTGCCGGGCGGGCACTGCGCAGGTTCACGAGCGAAGGCTCCGAAGCGCGCTTTCCATGTCTTCCGGGATCATCGCCAATTCGCGCGCAACGCTCGACGACATGACCGGCTACGCAGCGAGCAATGGCTTTCGCGTGCCCCCCGCGGTCGTTGCGAAACTGGCGCCCGGAACAGAGATCGCCAACGACGCAACTGCGCCTATCGCGGGTCCGTACTTCGTCATGGTCGGCACCATCGAGCCGAGAAAGAATCATCTGCTCATCCTCGACGTGTGGCGACGGATGGTGAAACGCCTGGGCGCATCCGCTCCCAAGCTTGTCGTCATCGGACGAGAAGGCTGGAAATGCAGCAACGTGATCGAGCTGCTGAAAAACAACGCTTTGTGGCAAGGCACGGTGGCCTGGTATCCCGACTGCCCGGACACGGCGCTCGGTGGCTGGCTCAAGCACGCCAGAGCCCTGCTCTTTCCTTCATTTACCGAAGGTTACGGCATGCCTGTCGCCGAGGCCCTTGCGGGCGGCGTGCCGGTTATCGCAAGCGACCTTTCCGTCCTGCGCGAGTATGCCAGCGACATTCCCGACTACCTGGACCCGCTCGATCTTGCCTCCTGGCAAGCACGGATCATGGCTTACTCGGACGTCGACAGCCCCGAACGCGCGCAGCAACTCGCCCGCCTGGTCCGCTTTCAGGTTCCGACATGGGAAAGGCACTTCGAGCAGGTGGATCGGCTCCTTGCGGATCTTGGTTCATGAGCCCCTTCACGGCGCGCAATGCGACGTCGACACAACCGTCGTTCAAGCTGACGTCTGTCACCCGCGGCATGCGTTTCTGGTCCTGGTTCACGCGACATTCCGATCTGCTGTGGGTCGAACGCACGCCCTTTGCGATTTTTGCGGAATGGAGCGCCGCAGCCGGTACCCCGCGGCACGTGGCCTGGCAGGGACCGCTCAACCCGCCGAGATCGATCGGCGCGCCCGTGTTGAACTGGTTTGAGGTCGGCTTCACGGGGTCAACCGTCTCCGAGTCCTTCACCCACGCGCTGGAACACGCCTTGGGCAATCCACCGCTCCACCTGCCACCCGATACCGACGAACTGCTCGCGCGTACGGTCTCGCACTGGGGCGCCTGCAAGTGCAAGGAAGCGCCGGAGAGTTGCACTGCGGTACGGCATACCAACGAGCGAGCCACGATCGTCATCATCGACGAGAGGTGTCGCAGCCGCGGCAGCGGCGCCATGTCGGCCAGCATGCGACGCCAAACCTTCGAGCTCATGGTTGCCACGGCGTACGATCGCCACCCCGGCGCCGACGTCAGTTTTCTTCGGCCTTGGTCTGGAACGTCCGGCCGCTGGCTTTCCGATGTCGCCAATGTGGACGAGCGGGTA
This sequence comes from Paraburkholderia sp. SUR17, assembly GCF_029536165.1. NCBI lineage: Bacteria > Pseudomonadati > Pseudomonadota > Betaproteobacteria > Burkholderiales > Burkholderiaceae > Paraburkholderia > Paraburkholderia sp. SUR17. Next base: position 694,331 of record NZ_CP120509.1, on the reverse strand, counting down.
TTCACGCGCAGTCAGCGTTGTGAGAACTGCCCGGCCATGCTCCTCGAGGCCAGCCATGTGTACACGATGGAAGCGCACGAAGGAATGCTCGCCCTGCTTGCCGGCGCACCCGTCCACGTGTTCGGGGAGCCGTATTACGCAGGGTGGGGTTTGACCGCCGACTTCTTTCCAGTGGCTGAAAGAACATCGCGCCCGACGTTGCGCGCATTTTTTCACGCTGTCTTCGTGCAACTGGCCCGCTACCTCGATCCCATTACGTTGCAGCCCGGCTCGATTCGATCCGTGCTCGACATGCTCGACGTGCAGCGCGACGTCGCGCTCCGTTATGGCGACGTGCCAAAGCGGGCAGGTATCGGCTTTCAGTTATGGAAGCGGCCGTTCGCCACGCCCTTTCTGAGTGCAGGCAATAACCGTCTGCGCTGGATCGGAACGCCGGCCGCGCGACGGGACGACGAGTGCGCCGTGCTGTGGGGCGCAAGCACGCCGGATGGCCTGCCCGCCACCGCGCCACGGCTTCGTGTCGAGGACGGTTTCCTGCATTCCGCTGGCCTCGGTTCAGACCTCAGCGCGCCGCAAAGCCAGGTCGTCGACCGCAAGGGTATTTACTTCGATGCCGCCGCGCCGAACGATCTTCTCGAACTGCTGAATACCACCGCGTTCTGCCCGGCCGACCTGCTACGCGCGGCGAAACTGCGCAAACAGATCGTGGCTGCGGGCGTCACCAAGTACAACCTGGGACGCCGGCAGCCTCAATGGAAACGGCCGCACGGCCTCAAGGTGGTGCTGGTCGTAGGGCAAGTCGAGGACGATGCATCCGTTCGTCTCGGCTGCCCCGGCATCCGGACGGCCGAGTCACTGCTGCATGCAGTTCGGGCGCAGCGACCCGCGGCATGGATCGTCTATCGTCCTCATCCCGACGTGCTGGCCGGCAACAGGAAAGGTCACACAGGAGCAATGGGCGTCGCCGATATCGTGGATGCGCGGGCCGACATCGTCTCCCTGATCGAAGCGTCTGACGAAGTCCACACGCTCACCTCGCTCGCAGGCTTCGACGCGCTGCTCCGCGACAAGGCAGTCTTCACCTACGGCATGCCCTTCTACGCCGGCTGGGGCCTCACCCACGATGCGATTTCACGCATACCGCATCGCAACCGCAACCTGACACTCGACATGCTGGTGGCAGGTGCGCTCATTCGATATCCCCTCTACTGGGACTGGCAGCTTCGGCTCTATACGACGCCCGAAGCCACCGTGGCACGCCTTGCTGGGCCCGCCGCCCGGCCTCTGCGGCCAGTTCGATCGACCACCGCACGTACGGCGATCAAAACGTGGCGCTGGATACGCAACGTCGCCGTGCATACGTGGTGGCTCGTCAGCCGTCGGTACAGGCTTTTTCAATCTGGCTGATCAACCTTCCTATCCGAGGATTCATCTCATGCAACTATTCCCCGTCATCCTTTGCGGCGGCAGCGGCACTCGCCTGTGGCCGCTGTCGCGCGGCGGCTTCCCGAAGCAATACCTGAAGCTGGTCGGCAAACATACGCTGCTCCAGCAAACGGTACTTCGCACACAGAATCTGCCCGACGCCGCGGCTCCGATCCTGATCGCCAACAGCGAGCAGCGCTTCCTCGTCGCGGAGCAACTGCGAGAGATCGATGTACGCGCACAGGCAACGGTGCTCGAGCCGGTCGGCCGCAACACGGCACCGGCTATCGCCGTGGCCGCGCTGCTGGCGCTACGCAGTTCGCCGGATGCATTGCTTCTGGTTCTGCCGTCGGACCATGTCATCCTTCATGCCGCCGAGTTCTCGAGCGCGGTGCGGCAGGCAACGCGAGCCGCCGCAGACGGGGCGCTCGTGACGTTCGGCATCGAACCTGCCGCCGCGGAAACCGGCTACGGCTACATCCGGGCCGGCGAGGCACTGCAGGCGGGAGAGAATGTCTGTCACGTGGAAAAGTTCGTCGAAAAGCCGGACCTCGCAACCGCACAGCATTTTCTGCGCGAAGGCGGCTATCTTTGGAACAGCGGCATGTTCCTGCTGCCGGCCGCATCCTACCTCGAAGAGTTGAGCCTGCACGAGCCTGAAACGAGACGACTGGCAGAACTGGCACTCGATCAGGCGCAGGCAGACACCGACTTTCTTCGGCTCGATGCCGCCGCGTTCTCGGGTTGCCGCGACATCTCGATCGACTACGCGGTCATGGAGCGCACCCGTCGCGCCGCCGTGCTGAGCGCGGGTGGACTTGGATGGAGCGATGTCGGATCGTGGAGTTCGCTCGCCAGCCTCTCAGAACGCGATGCCTCGGGTAACACCACCATCGGCGACGTTCTGGCTGAGGGCGTATCGAATTCGTATATCCGCGCCGAACATCGTCTTGTCGCTGCAGTGGGCATCGAGGACGTCGTCATCGTCGAAACGCCGGATGCCGTGTTGGTCGCGCACCGGGACAAGGTGCAGGACGTGAAACGCATTGTCACGCAGCTGAATGCGCACGGACGCACGGAATCCGTCACGCATCGGTGTGTCGTGCGCCCTTGGGGGTCGTACGAGGGAATCGATCATGGCGATCGGTTTCAGGTCAAGCGGATCGTCGTCAACCCTTCGGCACAGTTGAGCCTGCAAATGCACCACCACCGCGCCGAACACTGGATCGTCGTGAAAGGCACCGCGCTCGTAACCAACGGCGATCAGCAGATCATGCTGAGCGAGAACCAGTCCACATACATTCCCCTTGGCACGACGCACCGCCTGACCAACCCGGGGAAGATTCCGCTCGAGCTTATCGAGGTGCAGTCGGGTACCTATCTGGGAGAAGACGATATCGTGCGTCTCGAAGATTCCTACGGACGCATCTCCAACACCTGACGCGTGTCGCCGTTGCAGCGAACAGGCACAGCTTCGTGGCTGTGCCTGTTCGCTGCGCCGATAGATCAGGGCTGATCGTTCAGATCGGGCGTCAGCGCCGAGGGTTGATGCCGCCTCTTTCCTTCGCCGGCCGCCATGATCGACGGCCGGTTGCCCTCGTTCCTGGCGACCCGCTCAAGGCGCCCTGCATAGAAGCTCCCATTCAGCTGCGTGTGTTCGATCACGTAGTGCCTGAATCGACGGTATAACGACATATCCGGCCGAAACGAACGCGCCCCCGACCAGAACTCATCCAGACTGCCCTGAAAGGTCAAACCGCCGAAATCGTAGATGGCGTCACCGAGCGCTTTGACGGGAAGGCCGTGGTGAATACCCGATAGACCCACGGTGCTGTTGACGAGCACGAGACCTGCAGCGTGTTGAAGCAACGTCGGAAGATGCTGATCGTGGATGTAGTGAACGCGGAACGCCACACCGCGCGCTGCCGCGGCGTTCCTGATGACAGCGCCATAATCGTTATGCCCGCGGTCAAGCGGATGATGCTTGAACACGAGGTCATAGCCGCCATCGCAAGAACGCGAAAACGACGAAATCACGTCATCGATGAATGCGTCCAACGACGCGAAGGGCGAATGAACGACGATCTGTGAGTCGATGGCCGTCTGGAGCGAAACCAGGAAATACCGCCCGCTCTTTTGCTGAACGAGATGTTCCAGCATTCCTCGCTCCTTGATCTTATAGGCGACCTTTCTCCAGCCCGCCCTGATCCACGCCACGCCCTCACCCGCCGAGAGGGAACGATGGTGACGATAGCGCGGATAGAAGGCGCCCCCAGCCATGGCAGCCAGTCCATATAGGGTCGCCCACGCGGCGAGACGTTGAAAAACGGGGCCGACCTGACGCTCAGGCACGGTACTCGTCTCTGGAAGACCGCGATAAAAGTCCGCGTAACGAGGAATCGACGAATGACCGTTCGTCCCGCCTCGCTCCATCGTCACGAAGTCGGGTCTGACGTAGCCTTCCTCGAACACCCACACCTCCACGCCACAAGCGTGAGCAACCTGGCGAGCCGCGACGTGCGCAGGACGGCAGTCACCGAAAAGCATGATCGTGTCGATCTGCAGATCCCGCAGCAGGCGTTCGAGAAAGGTCGTCCAACCCGATGGCGCGCCAGTGTATGAGATGGCTCGTGAAGGATAGAAGAGCCAGTCGCCGCCGTTGAAATTGACTTTGTGCACAGCTTTTGCGCCGGCGTCTTCAAGCATTACAGAAAGTCGCCTGAAGAAAGGGCCCACCGGCCCCTGAAGCAGCAGAATCTTCCGCTGCGAGAAATAGTGCCACCCCTTGGCCAGCATCGATTCAACACCTGTACGAATCCGCACTCGACGGCGCGATATGCCGCTACACGACGTGTCTGCAGGGGCGACGTGCCCCTGCCCGCCGCGCTAGAACGAGAATCCGGTCTCATTGCGCCGAATGTCGGCCTCCACCATCATCTGGCACAGTTGCTCGAGCGTCGTAGACGGTTGCCAGCCCAACTCCGCCGCTGCGCGTGACGAGTCGCCGATGAGCAAATCCACCTCCGCCGGCCGGTAGAACCGCGGATTGATACGGACCAGCGTCTTGCCGGTTCTGTCGTCGATACCTGTTTCGTTTTCCGCCGTGCCTTTCCACGCGATGTCGAATCCGGCAGCCTTGCCTGCGAGGGTCACGAAGTCCCGCACGGTCTCGGTTCGGTTCGTAGCCAGCACGTAGGTATCCGGCCGATCCACCTGGAGCATGCGCCACATGCCATCGACGTACTCGCGCGCAAAACCCCAGTCACGCTTCGCGTCGAGGTTGCCAAGTTCCAGCACATCCTGCTTGCCCAGACGGATCTTTGCCATCGCGTCGGTGACTTTGCGCGTGACGAACTCCCGGCCGCGAAGTGGCGATTCGTGATTGAACAGAATGCCGCTGCTGCCGAATATGCCGTAGCTTTCGCGGTAGTTCACCGTCATCCAGTGCGCGTAGAGTTTGGCCACGCCATATGGGCTGCGCGGATAAAACGGCGTGTCTTCCTTTTGCGGAATCGCCTGTACGCGTCCGAACATCTCGGAGGTGCTGGCCTGATAAAACCGTGTCTTCGGATTAACAAGCCGAATCGCTTCAAGAAGATTGAGTGGACCGATGCCCGTTATCTCGGCGGTTGTCACCGGCTGCTCGAATGACACGCCGACGAAGCTTTGCGCGGCCAGGTTGTACACCTCGTCGGCTCCGCTCGTCTCCAGCAGACGGATACTGGAGCCGAGATCCGTCAGGTCATATTCGGTGAGATGCAATGCGGGATGATTCTGGATGCCCAGCTCTTCGATGCGCCAGAAGTTCACCGAACTCGTACGCCGGTACGTTCCGTAGACGGTGTATCCCTTGTCCAGCAGCAACTGCGCGAGATACGCACCGTCCTGCCCCGTTATGCCGGTCACAATGGCTTTGCGATTCAATCTATTTCTCCTTGGAAACCGTATTCGTCATTTCGTCGCCTCAACGTCCCGCGCGCTCCACCGCCAACGCGTTGCGGTACGTCGCAATGTTCGATGCGGTGCCGGGCTCGTCGTCTGCGGAATTCGGATCCCGTCTGCGGAAATCTCCCGACCGGATGATCTGGCTCAGTTGCAGGTAATTGCCGATATCGAACAGGGCTACGCGGCCAGGGTAGTAACGCGAAAACTGCAAAAACGTGCGGGTGCGAGTCGCAATCACGGGCCGGTTCAGATTGACAGCCATCGACATCGGGCCGGAAGCCGATTGGCCCACCTCCAGGTAGGGAAGCAGAACCGCATCGCAAACCATCATGGCGCGGGGGAAATCGTCGTCGGTCATCGGGCCCATGAAATGGGCGCGGCGTGAGATGTCCCTGCTGTGGGGCGTGTCAGCCAGTTTGAGCAGTTCGTCAACGGACGCGTTGAGGTTGATTGCTTTGCCCGAACTTCCATGCACGTCGTCCAGCCAGTTCCTGCCAGGACCGATGATCTTCAGCAGTTCCGTAAGGTAGGGGTCCAGCGGCACGCCCTTCTGGATAGATTCGGGATGGACGCCACCAAAGATTGCAAGGTGATAGTTTTCGGGAAGCAACTGGAGCGCGCGCAGCGCGGTGTCGATGCCCTTATAGCTTCCGGTAAACCCGAAGCAGCCGAGCAAAACGACTTCCTTTCCGCAGTCCTTGAGAAGTGGGAACTCCGCCCTCCGGGATTCCTGCTCGTAGGTCAGCGCTTCTTCGTGCGAGTAGTAGGCAAGCGGATGGTCGTGCACGTCGGAGAGTCGCTCGAGCACGCGAAGCATTCGCGCATCCCGCCGGGTGTGCACGACGACGCTAGCCTTCTTGCCGGTCTGAGCTCGCCGTATAGCGTGGTAAATTCCTGCGCCCAGCAGGTTGTGTTCCATTCTCGTCGTAATAGCGAGAGACCACGCTTCCTTGAGCTTGAACTTTCCGAGCTTCTGCCATAGTTGCTTCCAGTTGACGCTCGCTCCTTCAAAGACCGTATGGAAGGTGATGCAGAGCGACGGCGCCGCCTCGATCAATTTGCAAATGCGGCGGTACGAATCACGCTTGTTTTTTCCAAAAATGCCGTGTTCCAACTGGATGTTCACGCAATCGAATCCGCGCAGTTCCTCGCATATGCGCTCGATCTCCTTGTCTGCCATCTTGCGAACCCGTGTACTGGAATGGCGGAACATGTACTGATCAAGATCGAATACCCTTATTTCGAAATATGGGGAAAGCTGCCTGACCATTGCGCGTGCGTAACTGGCAATGCCGCATAGCTCGTCATACGTGCTGATGACGGCCAGTCGTGGTTTTTTGATGCTCATATTTTTTCCTGTAGTGTCTCGCGTGCGGCGCGCCAACGATTCACTCAATTACTATGCAGCCAGCTTTTGGGTATAGACCGCGTAGGCTTCATCGACCGACTCATAAGTGGTCATCTTTCCGTCTTCGAGAATCGCCGCGAGGTCGCAATACTGGCGAACCAGATTCGGATCGTGTGAAACGAGGATCATCGAACGGTCGCGCCGCTTCACAAATAGCTCTTCACGGCAACGCTCCTGAAACCGTTGATCGCCGACGGCGATGACCTCGTCGATCAGAAAACAATCGAACTCCACCGCGATCGAAAGCGCAAAGGCTAGCTTTGCACGCATGCCGGCGGAGTAGACCTTGATCGGCTCACGCAGGTAACGGCCGAGATCGGCGAAGTCCTCGACGAAGCGTCGCATGCGCGATTCGTCGCATCGGTAAACCCTGGCGATGAATCGAAGGTTATCGAGGCCCGTCAGACTGCTCTGGAAACCACCCGAAAATGCGAGCGGCCACGACAGGCTCATGCCCCGGTGTATGAAACCGTCCGACGGGAGTTCAACACCGGCAAGCAGGCGAATCAATGTCGACTTGCCTGCTCCGTTCATACCGAGAATCCCGATCTTCTGTCCCTTCTCGAGCGTGAAGTTCACTTCATCGAGAATTTTTCGTCGGCCGGTCGCGGTCGGGTACCACTTGCTGACATTCTCGAGCTGAATCATCCTGCCTCCACGCGACGGTGCACGACCCTCAGGATGATCAGTCCCGTTAGCATCAGAAAAGATGCAACCCAGACGAGGTAGGCAATGCTGTAGTGATACCTGTACCCTTCGCCAAGATATCCACTGCGAAGCATCTCGACCCCGTGTACCCACGGCAACAGAAGCACCGCATCCCGCGCCCGCTGCGGCAACCAGTCGACCATGAAAACGGAGCCTGAAAACGGGAACAGCAGGTACGTCAAGGTGTGCCAGACGCGCTCGGCCACTTCGGAAAGCTCGCTGATTGCTCCGATGAATACGCCTAGCGCGGTGGACAAAAACGACGTGAGCAGCCAGGCGGCCACTACCCTGAACGGATGGGCGGGAAGATCCGCGAGGCCGGTCACATAGAAACAGACTGTCAGGCAATAAAAGGAGATGGTGGCGCCCGCAATTTCCAGCACAATTCTCGCGAGGAACACATCGATCGGCTTGACGTTTCGGTGATACAACAGGCTCACGTTCGGCGTCAGCCCACCCACACACCGCGTTGCGCAGTTTCTCCAGAGCAGCACCGTCGAATAGCCCGTGAGCGCGAATTCGATAATCGGAACGTTGTGCCCGTGAGAAGCCTTCGTGAGATACCACAGGCCGGCGATGCCAAGCGTAAACATCATTGGCTCGACGAACAGCCAGAGAAACCCGATGTTGTGCCGGCCAAAGCGCGTGATGATCTCGCGCATCACCAGCGCCCCGACGACGCGCACCTGAATGTTGAGCGATTGCAAGAGCGGCATGTCGAACATGATTCGTCACTTGAGTGTATGCTCGCGCACGCCGGCCAGCAGCAGGGAAAGAATGCCCCACGTGACAAGCCCCATGGCCAGCGTGACGAGAACCGCTCGAAGTCGCCTTGGTTCGATGGGCGCGTCCGGTACTTCCGGCTGTACGACGCGAGCTACATACAACTGTTTGTTGGACACGTCGTTCCTTGCCTGCTGCTGAAGGGCTAGCGCGCTCGCCAATTCGCGCTCCGCAAAACCTTTCTCGATGTTCAGCCGTTCGAACTCGCGGCTCTTGGCGGCAAGACTGCTTGTGCCCTTCCCGGTGACAGTCGTTGCGGTGGTGTCTATTTCCTGACGGAGGACCGCAATTCGCGTGTTCAGCGTCTCGATCTGCGGATTCTGCGGCGATACCGAGACGACTTCGGCAAGGCGCGCGCGCGTGGCGATCAGTTCGTCCTGCAGTTTGCCGATCTGCTGAAGTTGCAGGGAAGACTGACGGTCGGGATCGAATACCGATTGATTGCTTCTGTATCGGGCAAGTGCCATCGCACTTTCCGTCACGCGCTTCTGTGCTGTTTGCACGGCCTCGTTGGCATAGCGCATGCCGTCCTGCAGGCCTCGCCGATTAAGCTCGTTGACCAGTGCTTCGCTCATCGACAGCAGCTTTTCGTTGATCTGGTGCGCCGACGCGGGTTCGAAGGCCGATGTGCGAAGGGTCGTGATCCCGGTCGTACTGTCGTGCACGACAGCCACGATGTGGTTCCGGTAGAACTGCAAAAAGTCTTCGTAACTGCTGTGCCGCCCGGTAAGCGGGAAACGGCTCAACACGTCCCCGTTGGGTGCGTCGAAACGCTTTCGCAACGCCTCGCCGGCGTCGAGTGCACGCAGGGCATCCATCGACTCGATGTAGTCCGTCACGATCCATGCGTCATCCTGCGAGCGCCCGAAGCTTGTGCCCTGCAGAAACGAACTCAACAGCGACGCGCTTTCCTGCTTCTGCTGACTGCGCACAACGAAGCGGCTTTCGCTGACATAGACGTCCGCCGCCACCAGGCCGTAGTAGAGGACGGCCACGAGTGTCGGAACGACCACCGTTACGAGGAAGAGCAACGAATTCTGGCTTCTGAGATGCCGTTTGATGAATGACATGCCTGGTACGTCTTGGTTTCTGGGTCGATTGCGAATGTGCTCGGGCGCGGGTCCGTTCCATGGATCTCCCACGCCACGACGGCTACTTGAATTGCGTGCCTACGCTGACCGCTGGAAACACGACTGTGTAGAAGAGATTTGCCAGCTTCTGGATGTCCGCGACGGGCGAGTTCGATACGTACAAGGTGTCCTTGTCATTCATCTCGAACTGCTGCGCGAGAAACATCCCGGCGGGGTCCTTCAGATCGAGGTGGTACACGACCGGCACTTTTTTTGCGGCCCCCTGCGCGGTCGAGGACGCCGACGAATCATCCAGTTCCCGGCTGTCCTCAATGCGGAAGACGAAGACTCCCCTCGCATCGGCGCGTGTGTCGACGAGACCGCCCGCTCGGGCCAAAGCTTGCGCCAGCGAAATTCCTTTCCCTTCGAAGCCGATTTCCTCGTTCTTTCCAGTGGCGCCGAACGCCATGAAACTGGAAGGCTGATAGAGTGCCGTGACAACGTCGCCGGCTCGCAGCGGGACATTCTGCCGAGGGTCGCGGATAACCGAGTCGAGCGGCATCGAATAGGCGCCTGCGCCCCGTGTGACCTGCAACGTGATCTTGTCCACCGGTTGGCGCACGCCGCCCGCCGCGGCAAGCGCGTCGAGCAGCCGTTCACACTTCGGCGTCAATGGCATTCGCGTGCTGCTGCTGACATCGCCGACCACCGTAACATCGGCGGCGGCGTTGCGTGTCAACCTCACCAGAACCTGAGGCTCATGAGCCTTCCCAGCGAGCCGCTTCACGATCGTCCCTTCGAGCGCTGTAATCGTGAGTCCGGCAGCACGTATGCTTCCGGCGAACGGCACGTTGATGTTGCCCGCGCTGTCGACCACCTGATCGGGCAATGTCGTGGTCCGGCTGGCAGCGGGCACGTCGGACATTCCCGCCTCGCCGCCACCGAACAGCGTCGCGGGCGGAGCCTCCCATACCGATACAGAGAGCGCGTCACCCACCCCCAACGTGTCGCCGCATCGGCTCGCCGTACCCAACGTCTCGGAAAACGTGTGCGCGGTGCGGAATGCTCGTTGGTGTTGTATAACCGCCGGGCTCAGGTTCACGATCTCGATGTTGTAATTGCCTTTTCCAGTTTCGGAGCCATGCCCGTTCGAAATGTCAGACGTAGCAGGACCCGCCGCGGGGATGATGCTGCAACCCGTCAGATACGTGCACAAAACAATAGCTGCAGACTGTAGATGAATACGCATGGTTAATTCAGCAAAAGTGCCCAACGCATCCCAGCGAACGCCACGTCGTTCCGACAAGCCGGACGAAGTCAGACGCGAGAAGGCCACTTGCATGTGAACGAATAGCCAAGGTTTTACAGGCGAAGGCGGGACACATCACTGGACTGAGAATCCATGGCTTAGCGCGTAACGCATCAACTCCGCGTTGTTATCTACGTTCAGCTTTCGCATGAGGCGTGTCTTGTGTGTGCTCACCGTCTTGACACTAAGCGAGAACGACCTGGCAATGTCGCTGATCGTGCGCCCGGCAGCGATCAGTTTCAACACCTGATATTCGCGACGTGACAGCAGCCCCTCCGGAAGCTCTTCGCTGATCGCGTCACCGAAAAGCAGTGCATTAACGATGGCCGGATCCACGAATCGCCGGCCCGCGGCAATTTCTCTTATTGCTTCGATGAGAACCGTTGTTGCACTTTCCCGTGCGACACACCCGCACGCGCCCATGCGCAGCATGTACGGAACAGCTGGAGCCTCGGCCACCCCCGTCAATACCAGCAAAGGTAAGGCAGGCCGTTCCGCATTCAGCCAATCGATCATGCCAATAGACTCTGTTGTTGGCGTCGTAACGTCGAGCAGCAGAAGATGTGCCGGCGAATACTTCGTTGCCTCGAGTGACACGCCGCGCTCAAGCAGGAATTCCGCAGTCACGGCCATATCCCGTTGAGCGGAAATAACCTGCGTCAACGCGCCCCGTATCATGGCCTGCGTACCAGCAATCAGAATGTGAATCATCTGCTTCCCACCGCATCAACACGTTCGGGCATAGCACGCCAACAAACCACGCCACATCCGCATTTCGCCCGACATCTTCGCCCGAACTCGAGATGCCGGATTGCCCGCGCTCGCTACCGATTCAACTTCCACTTTCCCCAAACCCTCGCCCTAGACTGCATTCGCCCACCACTTGATGGTCTTTGGCCTAAACAATTCTTTCTTTAATGCGTCACCGCCGCGAGGCGCGAATTCGGTAGGTGTCCGCGATGTTCGCCCCCGCCCTCACGCTGTTGCAGCCGACATCACAGAATGATGCGCAGAATGATATGGACAAAAGCCCACGCAAACAGCAACGCCAAGGGGACTACAGCGAGCGCCCCCATCAGCTCCCGGACCGAATACGGTTGCGGAGTTGGCCCACACAAATCGGCCCGTACGCCCTGCAGCTGCGACGCCTTGACATCCCGCAGCCCAGTGTTCGCCTCATAGCTCATTTTTTCTCCCGCTCGCTTGAGTAGCTCTCTTCAAGCAATCACGCATTACCACGGCACCTCCGATCGCTTCTTTCACGACGCGAGGCGAGACAGATAACGAACAGCGAAACCAATAGTCCGAAATGGGCCTTCAGCGACACCCGGAGAGCGAATAAAGATCGCTTATACCAGCGCGAAAAACTCGAAAACCGTAACGATCCAACTTTGCTATGCACGCAGCATATAGTCGACGATTACCTGCGCCTGCATAGCGGCAGACTCGACAGCGGCTGCCGCACTGTCCCGTGTGACCTCAACTGGCGATACAGGCTCACCCTGCGCGTCTAGCCCCTTGATGTTGACGGCAGCGGCAAAGGCACGGGGAGGCAACCATTTGAATTCGACATTGCCTGCGCGATAGCGAACGGCTTCGAGTTCCATCGTCAATTCAAAGCCGCGATAAACGTAGATGAGTATCTGCATTGAAATGACCACAGACGAAGCGAATCGTAAGATAGAACAATACTCTTAACCAAAAGAGTAAAAGTCACGCTTTCTGAACGAAACACGTCGTGATGCGGTCGCAACGTCGACTTGTTGATCGATATCGCCCGCCTGTTCACATCCCCATGCAATGGGCATTGAGTGTCGCCGATGAGGGGGGAAGTTGTTGCGAGAACGCCACGTGCTCTCGTGGTTTTGGATCTTTCCGATCGGCAAGCCGACGGCGGGAAAGCAACCGATGGGTTCCGGGAAGCCGAATCTTGTTCAGTCGAGAGCCTGAGGTGGTACAGCGGTACAGCTGCCCAGAGCGCACGCACCTTTAGCGTTCCTTTGCATACTGTCTAGCCGACGTGAGTGTCGGTCCGCGCTTCACGACAGAATTGGTCGGGGACTATCGTCCTTCGGAGGCAGATTGAGCCAGAGCAGCGAGATCGGCAGTCATTTGTTCGAGCGCGGGTTGTCAGCCGCGATACTGCTGCTGTCGGTAGACGCGCAGCGCTGACACTCTCGCAGCACGTTGCTGTGGGCCAGCAACGCGGGCGCATAGTTGCTTCCGAGTGCCGCAGCAGCCGCCGCTCGATACGCGCGAATGGTGTATCGACGGCAGTCGTGATGTGAGCGGGTTTCAACATTGAGTCGCAGCGAAGTGCCAGCCGCGAGAATGCCGCTGCTGGGACACGTTAGCGTATTGGCCGTCTCAAGAGGTCATCGAGCAGCGCGCCGTACGTGGCCACCAGTTGCCGATCATCCGGCAGATAACGGGCAATCAACGTGCGTTGCTGCTCGCGATACCAGGAAGCGTGCGCGTCGTGCGTCTCGATCACCTCGATCACGCGTCGCGCGCCGTCGTCGACATCGTTCGCATGGTAGTAGTAGCCCAGGTCCGGACACAGCGTTGCGTTGTGCACGAGCGGATAACCCTGCCAGCACACCTCGAGATAGAAATAATTGAGCGGGTTCTCGAGCTGATGTGATATGACGATATCCGTTTGCTCCGCCAGAAACACCGGCGTCTCATGGCGACCCATGAACACCGCCTTGTGGTTACGCACGATATCGAGCTGGTTCATCAGCGCGACAAATTCCATGCTTTCGCGCGCGATTTGCTCTGCATTCGTCACCTGCAGCAATGCGATGCTATCGGGACGCGCACGGTACGCCATTTCGGCAATCAGCGCCGGATAGAGACAAAACTTCACCACGTTGATGTTCGGCTCCATGATGGTCAAACGCTTCGCGCCAGCGTGAGGCTGATAGACGCCTCCATTCGGCAGCGTCTTCACGCGCTCATCGAGAAACATCGGGCTCCAGACGAAGGGCACCACGCGTCCGTGCAAACGCCGCAGCACCTCGAAATACGACCGGCTGATATTGTCGACCTGGGGAATGATCCAGATGTCGTCGTAGCGCTGATTGATGAACAGATTCACGCCCCACATCGGTTTGCGAAACAAAACCGATTCCATCGCGTGAATGTATTCAAAGCCGCAACAGTACGACACTAGTCGCGCGCCGCGCTGTTTCAGATAGTCGGTCCGGGTCGGATCGACCTGACCACCGAGTTCGATCATCACATCGACAGTGTCTTTCGCCGCCTCGAACGCCACGGTCGGAAAGCGCTCGAGGTCCCACGGTAGCGCCGAGGTGACCGGTATATCAGTCGTATTGACCAGAACGACGCTCGCCACTTGCGGACAATGCCGCAACGCCTCCGCGAGAAATGCAGCGTTTTGCTTGATACCGTTGTTCCAAAGAGTTTCCGCCGGATGATGCAGGCCGATGGTAATGCCTATACGCAGCCCGCTCATGACTGTGCACTCCCCGTTTGCGCCGGAACGGCCAATGAGCGGTCCAAAACCGCTTCGTCACAATGCGTGCTGTGCTTCACGAAGCCGATCATTGAATGTCTCCGCTCGACGCAACCGATGAAAATTTCATGTAACGCCGGATCGCGAGACAACCCGGCGGAGATTCGATCAACGACAAAGGCGTCGCGTGATATCCGCCCTGCTCACGTTGCGCAACGGTCTTGCACGCCACGGGAGCAACGGAAATGCGCTCCGCCGACACCGAGCACGAGCCGTCGGCCTCCGGCACAGCCGCGTTCGCATGCGGCGCCAGCACGCCGTGGGCAAAAGCACCCGATGCCAAGAACGCCGTTAACGCCAGCGATATCAGATACGAAATGCGGTTACGCATGGAAGAGAATTTCATTACGCCTGCACCTCACTGCCCGTCGTACAACGCGGCGAGCGCATCGCCGTACACCCTGACATTGGCCTCGCTCTCGGGATCGAGCGTGCTCAAAAACGCCTTCGCTTTTCGGCAATATTCGTCGAGATTGACATCGTGCTCAGCGAACGCACGCTGCAATGCACGCCCGCCCTCTTCGCAGTCGAAGTCGTGGTAGCGGTAGCCGCAGTCCCCAATCAGGTGGGAGTTGTGAATGAGCGGATAGCCGCCGTAAAGCGCCTCGTAATAGACGTAGTTCTGGCCGTTCTCCCAATGATGCGAGACGACCGCATCGACATCGGCCGCCACGACCTGGCAAAACGGATAACGTCCCTCGAACGATGCAAGCCCGTGTTCCACGATGTCGAGGCTGCGGGCAAAACCGTTGAAGGTCACGTGCTCCTTCAGCTGAAGTGTGTTGTACGCCCACACGTGCTCCAGCATGTCGGGATTGGCGCGGTGCGCAGTCTCGCAGCACAGCATGGGAATGAAGCTTGTCTTCACCATGCAGATGTTGGGCTCGAATATCCCCACGCGCCAACGCCGACGCCCCGGCTGATAGCCGAACGTACGCCCTTCCGGCAAGCGGGCGGCCTCGCGGTCGAGCGCGAGCGGGCTCCACAGATGCGGCATCATGCGGACCGGCGCACGGAACGTGCTGGCGAAATACGGTACGCAGGTTCGCTCGTACTCGGCCAGCGTCCAGACTTCGTGATAAGGCGCGCCCGAGATCAGCAGACCGTGCGGCTTGTCGAAGATCATGCGCTCGATGTCGATAACGTAGTCGTTGCCGACCCTCATCGACACGATCTTGCCGCCGCGCTCGCGAAACGCCACGGCCCAGTCGCGATCCAGTTGCGCGCTCATCTCGATCATCACGTCGAGCGTGTTTGCCGCCTCGTTCATGTCGATTAGCGGCCCAGGTGAATCGGCCAGGAACTCTTTGGCGTCTTCGGGCCTGCCGTCGCCGCCGCCTGCCACCAGATACGTAGCGGAAACAAGCGGCGACCGCGCAAGCAGCATCACGAGGTACAGGCAGTTCTGGTAAATGCCGTTTTCCCAGAGCGACTGAGCGCCCTTGCGGACGTAGATGGAAACGCCGACGCGCAGGCTGGCCGGTCGTGAGCCACGATTGTTTTGGGTACTCATGACCAGGCCGTCCGATTCATGAAACGTGCATCGCGGCACAGGTGAAGAAGGCGTTCGGCATAACCATCGATGTTATGCCGCTTAAACGGATCGACCGATTCGAATACGCGCTGCGACCGGGCGCGGTAATCGTCGAGCTGTCTGTCGCGCTCCGCTGCCGCACTCAGCAGTTGGGCCGAGCCGAGTCGAGTTTCGAAATCGGGATAGTAATAGCCGGCGTCTTTCAGCCAGGGCGAATTGTGGATGAGAGGATAGTCGCCGTACAACACGTCAAGATAGCTGTAGTTTTGATCGTTCTGCCATTGGTGCGAAACAACCGCATTCGCGTGCTGCACCATAAAACCCACTACGTCGTGCCGGCCGTGAAATGTCGCCTTGTGCTGGCGCACCAGATCGAGCGAGTTGGCTAAATACAGCATGGTGGGATGGTCTTTCATATGCAGCGTATTGAGCACGTGCATAGCGGTGACACTCGTCGGATCCGCGCGATATGCCTCATCGCACACGAGCATCGGAATACTCGAGCTCTTCACCACGGAAATGTTCGGTTCGAAGATGGCAACGCGTAGGCCGGTGTGCTCTCCGGTCGCAGCCGACTGTGTCGGCGTGTAGCCATACTGGAATCCCTGTTCGGCCACCTCGCGCATGCGGTGTTCGATAAACGTGGGATGCCAGATATACGGAACCTCGTAGGCTTCGCAACGCTGCAACGTGCGCAGCATCGGTGCGTAAGCAGCGTCTTTCGGTAGATACCAAACCTCGTCGCAGCGGTCAGGCCGCGGCGCATGGCTCGGCTTGTTGAAAATCGGTGATTCAACGAGGCCGACATAAGGCTGCCCGCAACAGTAATACACCACCTTCTTGCCACGTGCACGCATCAGATCGAGCCAGCCGATATCCAGCGCGCCGCCCATCTCGATGATGACGTCGACTTCGTCTGTCGCCTCGTGTGCCCTCATCAGCCGCAGATTATTCGCACCAAGGTCGACCTGTGGCGGCATGACACCTTGGTCGCCCACGTCAATCAATACGACAGACTGCACAAATGGCAAGCGTTGAAACAGCGAGGACAGAAACATGACGTTCTGCCCGAGGCCGTTTTGCCAGATGTTTTGGCCTTGGTGGGTAATGACCGAAATACCAATGCGCATTGATTTTTCCGAAATGCAATAAACCGGCCCCGCCAAAATCGGAGGGGCCGGTCGAGAATTGCCATTAAAGGCGGGCAACAGCCAGATTATGCAACCCTACATCCGTTCGCGCTACCAGGAATATCCGAAGCCAGCGTTGAACATCATACGGCTGCCATTCATTGTACTGAAGCCCATCTTCGCGATGACGTTCGGCGTGAACCGCATGCCGGCGCCGATAGCCAGCGCGGTGTAGCCACCGTAGGTGCCGATACCTGCGCCCATCGTGAACGACTTGCCCGGTTCGACCTGCGGCCGACCAGCCAATGCACCAGCCATGGCAACACCCGCGTAGGCCGTCCGCGCCACGTCGTTGACGCTTTGCTGGACGCTCCTCAACTGCGAAACGTTCACCGCATCGGTCGGATTCACACCCGCCGCGACGTTGGTGATTCGCCGCTCGCTGCCCCAGGAACCGACGGAAATGGTGTCTGCATCCGACGCTACAGAACCGCTGCCGAGGGCCACGGAGGTCGCCCCAGACGCGACAGCGCCTGTGCCGATCGCAGTGGCATCGCTGCCAATTGCCCGAGCATTCGCACCAACCGCCGTCGCGTTTGTCGCGATCTCTGTCGCCCTGTAGCCGATTGCCGTCGTGTTGCTGCTTTGGGCAACGGCCTCGCCAACCGACGCTGCCGCACCGCGTCCGGCCGCCGTCGTACTGACACCCAATGCAACGGCGTTCGCGCCCGCGGCACTCGCGTTCACAGCCGCACGCGCCAGCGCGAGATCGCGAGCCGTTTCAATTCCCTCAAGCACGGTCCGCATGCCCAACCGTTTCGCGAGGCCAACGCATAGCTTGATGATGTGACGCGCATCTTCAAATTCACGCGCCTACGCCACGGTAATTTCAATAATGAGGTTTTATAGCCAGTAACGTCCAAGCGCCTTCGCGAGACGGTCAGAAAACGCTTCGGACAATATCAACCCGGCGGAAACGTTAATGGACAGAGAGGTGCCCGCCGCGACCATTGCTTAAACGGCCGATGCCTGCGCCTTTCGGAGCATCGCCTCAATCAGGCGGCCCTCCAGATTCGGCGCGTGATGACTGGCATAAACACGTCTGGCCCAATGGTGCCGGGGGCGTTTGGCCATCATGCGAGTAATTCCAGACGGTGAACGTTGCCAGTTCGGTAGTCGACGATCGGCTGAAAATAAGGAACGATTTGCCCCTGCTCGACGGATTCGCGCACCGTTTGCTCGTCAAGCAGTGGTGCGCTATTGGCAGCTTTTTTTCAGACTGCCGCCCTATGTCGATGGCCGACGAATATCCGTCCGCGGCGCCTCGGTCTCCGGCATGATGCAAACTCACAGCAAAACCGCTAGACGTAGCCGCAATCGCGGCGCACTTCACCAAAGGCGACGCCGCATCACCAGCCAACCACACTGGTATCCCGGTCGAAGTTTCCGACAAGAACATCAGGCTTCGAAGCATCGGCCATCGGGCTGGTCGGGATAGAGCACGATCGCGTCAAACCTTACACCGCGCATCGCGTCGGCCATCTCAGCCATCTCGGCCATCTCGGCCATCTCGGCCATCTCGGCCATCTCGGCCACCGATGCTACCCGCTCAAAGCGCCATCCCGATCCACAGTCTTTCTGCATCGAGGCGGAAGATATCTGGTCGGGTGCTACCACGAGAACAAAGCTGCTCGACGCGATAGCAGGTCTGTCCGTATCAGGCCTCGGACGGCCTAATGTTGCCTTGACATCCACTTCTACCCTTCCATCTCTGATGCCTACACCGTCAGGCGGTCATCAGTCGCAATCGTCCGAATGGTCTTCGACCGCCTCCAGGCGATAGCCATGCGTGTACACCGAGCGCAACCGAACCCCGGTTACGTCGCCGAGTTTCAATTTGTTTCGCAACCGGTAGATGTGTGTGTCCAGACTTCGCGAGACGCCATCTATGCCGCGCCCCCATATCAGACGGAATAGCAATTCCCTGGACATGATTCGCCCGACGTTACGGAAGAGAACCGATGCGATATCGAATTCCTTCGGCGTTAGCTCGATTTCGCGATTATCGAAGCTCACCATTCTTTGCCGCAAATCGACGACGTATCGCCCCACCACAAGACGCGTGACATTCCGACCGTCTTCCGGATAGGCACGGCGCCAGAGGGCCTCCACCCTCGCAACCAGCTCACGCCGCCGAATGGGCTTGACGATGTAATCGTCGGCGCCGGCTTGTAGCGCCGTAACCATTTCCTCTTCGCGTACACGGGCCGACAAAAACAGCACCGGCAAGGCACGGCCCATGCGCTCGCGGACCCACCCGAGAACGTCCATTCCCGATATGCCAGGAACCATCCAGTCCAGAATCAACAGGTCGACCGACGATTGTTCGACGATGCGAATCGCCTCCACACCCTCGCGTGCATTAACAACCGTGTGGCCCGCATGCTCGAGCGTGGCCTGTATGAGTTCCGCCTGAGCGTCGTCGTCTTCGAGTAAGAGAATGCGCACAATACCCCCTCAAGGCTCAATCTGCTCGGCACTAAGGCCACCCCGTGAGCCCCTGAGGATTTGATGTTTCTGGAACACAGGCGCCCATGATCTTCAGAGCGCCTTCTTCGTCTTCACACGTGTATTGAGCGAGGCAGATGCCCCGGTTCATCAGCACGCCTGCTTTGCCTGCGAAGAAATGATCGCATTTCGCTGGGCGGCGTTTGTGAACAATTCTAAATTTTCTGACCACCCCTAATGAGGCACACGTCGACACGTTTATTCGCAAGATGGAAGAGGATTGGAAAAAATGCGAAAACTGGAAATGCACCTTTCCGCCGGAACTGAGACGAAATACGGTGATTCACCAACATACTGTTCAGCCGATATTTACTATAAGCGATTTCTAAAATCGCTAACGCCGGTTAAGCCGAAGCGGGATTCGACAAATATCGCCCTCGCGATGGGAAGCCCTCATTAAATTCATTCATCATAAATTAATACTATTAAATACTCTCTACAAACTTGCACATCACAAATTTATAATTTCAGACATTGCGCATCCGGGCACATACCCAAACGCTGGATGAAAGATATATTCCATCTGATGATGACGAAGCGGCCTACGCGGCCCACAGGCAGTAAGCGACTCGGTGAGTACTCTGTCTCCAATAGAAGCGCACGACCGACGCCGTGCAAATTTGCGCAGGACCGCAGCTCATCCCAGCGACGATGAGCAGCTGGAGACAAGCGACGGCAGAACGACAGACAGGGGCCCGAGCGAACCATTACAGATGAGGCTGCGGCTGATCAACGTCCGCGGCGGCCACACCTCCTTCAGGCACAACCTCCTCGAGGCAATAGCCGTGCTGATAAACCGAGCGTAGCCGCACACCGTGTTTCAGCGTCAGATCGAGCTTCCGGCGCAGACGATATATATGAGTATCCAGCGTGCGCGAGTCTGACCGCACGTCTTTTCCCCACACGGCCTTGCACAGTTCGTCACGAGGAAAAATTCGGCCCGGATGTCGAAACAGAAGGCTGGCGAGATCGAACTCGCGAGGCGTCAGCGTCTGCGGCTGCCCGGCCACGGTAACCGTCCGGTCGCGAATGTCTATCACATAGTCGCCAAATTCAATACGACTCGATTCTCGTCTTACGCCTGGATAGGCGCGGCGCAGAAGCGCCCCCACACGAGCGGTAAGTTCGCGGCGGCGCACAGGCTTGATCATGTAATCGTCCGCGCCGGCTTCAAGCGCCTTGGCGACGTCGTCTTCCCTCCCGCGCGAAGTCAACATCAGGATCGGAAGATGAACGCCAATACGTGAGCGTGTCCACGCGAGCACATCGAGCCCCGAAAGATCAGGCACAGACCAGTCGAGCACCAACAGGTCCACCGTGGCGCTCTCGAGATGGCGTACCGCAAGCCGTCCGTTATTGACGATTTCGACCTGATGGCCGGCACTCGTCAGTGCGGATTCAATCAGTTCGGCTTGGGCGTCATCGTCTTCCAGTGCAAGTATTCTCATAACCGTTCTTCACATCGAAACCAATCAAAAAATGCCGTCTTTGTATGGCGGCAAAATCGAATCGGCATTTTTTTGAAAACGTTAAGCACGCGCGCCGTACACAATTTGATGTATGTCAACGAGTGGTCGACGCGGTGTTGCCGGTCCCACATGGCTCGGCCGCGACCGTCAGGCGCGTGAACACCTCGGCAGGCTGACCACGGCAGCCCGCCATTCTGTCGACGTGCGCGCGATAGTCGCTAAGTCCGCACAGCAGCAGGACGCGACCCGGCTGTCGCGTAACCGCGCGCAGCCGAAATCCGTGTCCGTCGGCGCCGCGCAGTGTATCCTCCTCCCGTTCCCGTCCACCCATTCCGTCCGGTTTTCCGTACCGGCGTACCTACCGCTTTCCCCCTCGCGAGGTGAGTCGATGCGCGTTGGCAGTCCGTCGCAGCCCAGCTTCTTTCGAACGCTCCTCGACCGTTTGAAGGAACACCCGCTCGCGCGGGTCGGCCCCGGCCTCATTACGGGCGTGGCCGACGACGACCCCAGCGGCATCGCTACCTATTCGCAGGCCGGCGCGCAGTTCGGCCTCGGCATGCTGTGGACCATGCCGCTCGCCTTTCCGCTCATGGCCGCCGTGCAGTCGATGTGCGCCAATCTCGGCCGCGTCACCGGCAAAGGCCTGGCCGCCAACATCAAGTCGGCCTTTCCCCCTGTCGTGCTGTACGGCCTCGTTTCGCTGCTGCTGGTGGCCAACGCGCTCAACATCGCCGCCGACGTAGCCGCCATGGGCGAAGTCGCGGAGCTGGTCACCGGCATGAACCGTCACCTGATGACGGCGCTCTTCGTGTTCGTCACGCTGCTCCTGCAGATGTTCGTGCCGTATCACCGCTACGTGTTCTTTTTGAAATGGCTCACGCTTTCGCTGCTCGCGTACGCGGCCGTACTGTTCACGGTGCACGTGCCGTGGCGAGAGGTAGCGCTGCGCACGATATGGCCTAACGTCACGTTCGATGCATCAGCGGCTGCGGTGGTAGTCGGCGTGTTCGGCACCACGATCAGCCCCTATCTGTTCTTCTGGCAGGCCTCCGAAGAAGTTGAAGACATGCACGCGAATCACGACAGCGCACCGCTCGTGCGCGACCCGCGTGCCGCGCCGGCCGAATTGCGCCGCATTCGCTGGGACACCTGGAGCGGCATGCTCTATTCGGACCTCACCGCCTGGTTCATCATGCTGGCCACCGCGCTCACGCTTCACGCGGGCGGTATCACGAGCATCGACACGGCTGCACAGGCCGCCAGTGCGTTGAAGCCGCTGGCGGGCAACTTTGCCTCGCTGCTGTTCGCCGCGGGTATTCTTGGCGTCGGCCTGATCGGCGTGCCTGTGCTGGCGGGCTCGGGCGCCTACGCGCTTGCCGAGGCCATGGGCTGGAAAGAAGGACTCGAGCGCAACGTGACCGAGGCGCGCGGCTTCTACGGCATCATCGCGGTGAGCGTGCTGGTGGGCCTCGCGTTGCAGTATTCGCCCATCAGCCCCATGCGCGCGCTGTTCTGGAGCGCGGTCATCAACGGCGTGGTGGCCGTGCCGTTAATGGTGGTGATCCTCATCCTGGTTTCGAAGCGCTCCGTGATGGGACCGTTCACGGCGAGCCGTCCGATACTCGCACTCGGGGGCATCGCCACCGCGGTAATGGGCGCGGCAGCGGTTGCGATGTTCGTGTTGCTTTGACTCGCGTCACACATCGCCATGGAGCTTCGGCATCTCCGCTATTTCATCGCTGTCGCCGAATTGCGCAGCGTGCGCGCGGCCTCTGAACAGTTGCACGTCACGCAGCCCGCCATATCGCGACAAATTCAGGATCTGGAAGACGCCATTGGTGCGGTGCTGTTCGAACGCACGCCGCGCGGCCTCAAGCTCACGGCCGCAGGAGAAGCCTATCTGCACGAGGCGCGCGAGATTCTCGCCCGCGTGGACGCCGCCAATCGCCTCGCCCGCCAGATCGCCGCGGGCCTGCGCGGCCATCTTCGTATCGGGTTCGTGGAGAACGCAGCGTGGAGCGGCATTGTCTCCGCTGCCTTGCGCACCTTCGAACAGAAAGTGCCCCACGTATCGCTCGAACTCCAGCCCATGAATACCCCGGAGCAACTCGACGCCATTGCAGCAGGTCGGCTGGACGGAGGCTTCTGCTATCGCGTGGGCGTGCTGCCGGACGGCATTGCTGGCGTGCCGGTGCTGGAACAGAACGTCGTGCTGGCCGTGCCCGAAAGCTGGCTGCTCGGCAAAGCGGGGGCGGTGGCAGCCGCCGAACTCACGGGCATTCCGTTCATCGCGTTTCCCCGGCGCGTGTACCCGTCGTACTACGATCGTTTGCTCGCCGCGTGCGCGGAGCGCGGCCTCACGCTCGACATCCGGCAAGAGGCCACCACGGAAACCGCGATTCTTTCGCTCGTCTCCGCGGAAATGGGCGCGGCCATCGTGAACGCCGCGAATCGCGAACGCCCGCCGGCCCGCGTGCGTTTCGTCGAATTGCAGGATTTGTCCGTGCCGCTGCCGCTCGAATTCTGCTTCATGGCAAACGGCGCGAACGCGGCGCTGCAACAGTTCGTCGACTTGTTGCGGCAGGCTGCACCCAGGTAAGCGGGCGCGCACGGTGATGCCCGGAAAGCATCACCAGCCTCAGAAAACGGCATTGGCGACGGGTTTTATCGCCGGCGATAGTAAAGATACGCGGGGCGCCGTCTCGCACGCTTACTGATCGCACCATGTCCAACCTCCCCTCTCTTATCGCCACCGACGTGGACTTCGAACGCCCGGGTTTTCAGACAGGCACGCTGCGGCTGCCCTGGTCGCACGACACGTCGGCGTACGGCCACGTGCCCATTCCGCTTGCCGTGCTGAACGCGGGCGCAGGCCCAACCGTCCTGCTCACCGGCGGCAACCACGGTGACGAATACGAAGGTCCCGTGGCGCTGATGAAACTGCTTCAGCGGCTGCCTTCGATGACCATTCGCGGCCGCCTCATCGTCATTCCGGCGCTGAACTTCCCCGCGTTCATCAACGGCTCACGTACCTCGCCGATCGACCGCGGCAATCTGAACCGGCTCTTCCCCGGCGCGCGCAACGGCCAACCGACGGAGATGATTGCGCACTACGTCGAAACGGAACTGCTGCCACGCGCAGACATCGTGATCGATCTCCATGCGGGCGGCGCGTCGTTCGACCACCTGCCCACGCTGCTCGCCTCGCCGCCCCCACACGGCGAACAGCGCACCCGATATTTCGAACTTGTTCGCGCGTTCGGTGCACCGAACACGATGATCATGGATTTGTTGGGCGAAGACCGCACCTTTGCGGCGGCAGCGGAACGCCACGGCAAGCTGTTCCTTTGCGGCGAATTCGGCGGCCATGCGGGTTGCGATGCGGTGAATCTCGCTATCGTGGAGCAGGGGCTTGATCGCGTGCTGCACCAGCTCGGCGTAACCTTCGAAACCTCGTCCCCCCACGCAGCCGCCACGCGCTTTCTTCGCGTGGAAGGCGCGCGCCATTATGTGTATTCGCCGCTTGCCGGCGTATTCGAACCTGCCTTCGCATTGGGCGACGAGGTTCGCGAAGGACAACTGGCAGGCCGTCTCTTCGATCCGCACCGGCCATGGCAGGCGCCTCAAGACATCCACTTTCGCGGCGACGGCACCGTGATGTGCCAGCGCACCTTCGCGCGGGTGGAGCCCGGCGACTGCATCGCACTGCTGGCGTCCGAAACGCACGCAGATTGACCAGAGAAAAACCACAACAATTGCCGCAGCCCGTGTGCTGCGACTCATGACCCGGGAGACGTTACATGAGCGCCCATCCCCCTTTGCCGCCTTTTCCCGAAGCCACCGCCGGACCCGGCGAGCCGTCCGCGTGCGCCGACCGCAACGTGCGGCATCCGACCTACATCGTGTTGCTGTTCTTCGTCTGCTTTGCGTTCTCGTATCTCGACCGGCAGATCGTCAGCATTCTGGTTTTGCCTATCAAGCAGTCGCTCGCGCTTACCGATACGCAAATCGGCCTGCTACAAGGCTTTTCCTTCACGATGTGCTACGCAACGGCGGGCGTCTTCGTCGCACGACTCGTGGACCGCGCAAACCGCGTGAAGCTGATTGCCGTCTGCATCGCCATCTGGGCCATATCCACCACGTTGTGCGGCTTCGCCTCGAACTTCGGGGAACTGCTGGTGGCTCGCGCAGGCACCGCCATTGCGGAGGCCGCATTGAGCCCGGCTGCACTCTCCATCTTCGGCGACATGTTCGCGCCGCGCAGGGTGGCACGTGCCAGCAGCGTGTTCATGCTGGGGCCGTATGTGGGCGGTGGCGTGGCGCTGTTCGGCGGCGGCATGCTGCTTTCGGCGGCGCACGGCGACGGCGCGGCGTGGCTGACCACGCATGGCATGCAAGCCTGGCAGGCGGTATTCGTGGTGGTCGGCCTGCCCGGTCTCGTGCTCGCGGCGCTGATCGCGTCGACGGTTCGCGAACCGATGCGCGTCGAAACGCTCGCGCACGCCTCGCAGGCAAAGGACGTGGTGCCGTCACTGCGGGACGTCATGATCGAACTGTTCGTGCGCAACCGCTTTTGCCTGCCCTATTTCGCGGCCTACGTGGCGTTGATTACGCTCTTCTACTCGCACTCCGCGTGGTTTCCCACCTTGCTCATGCGACATTTTCATCTCTCGCCCAAGGCGGTCGGACAGATGGCCGCGCCCGCCTACATGATTGGCGGAGTACTCGGCGTGGCCTGCGCGGGCGTGCTCGCAACGCGTGTTACCAATGAGAGCGCGCTGCGTAAAGTTCTGGGCTTTTCCGCGAGCGCGGCGGCGTTACTGGTTCCCGCGGGCATCGCCATGCCGCTGGTGGGCAATAGCACGCTGGCCATCGTGCTATATGGCACGTGCGCGTTCACTGCCAGCATCGCGATGGGACTCGCGCCCGTGCCGCTGCAGATCGACGTGCCCAACCGCATGCGGGGCCGCTCGCTCGCGTTGCTCGTGTTCATGACCAACGCAATCAGTGGGGGCATTGGGCCGCTCTCTGTCGGTTATCTGAACGAACACATGGGGCAGGTGCCCAACAGCCTGGGCGTGGCGCTCGCCTGGGTGGGCGGTGTGTCCGCGCTTCTCAGCGCGGCCCTCTATGCCCTGGCCGCCCGACGCGTGTCCGTTGCGCGCATGCCGGCTTGATCGCAGAGAGCGACAAACGAACTGGACGCACGAACGGCTATGAAAGACATTTCACCCCGCTGGCGCTGGCGTGTAGGCGGCGCCACCATTACCCGCGTGGACGAGACCGAATTCGCACTCGCACCCGACATCCTGTTTCCCGACTGGAACGACGAGAGCGGCCACGCCCTCGAAGTCCATTTCGCAACGACGAGCCTGGACCTCACGAATCGACGCATTCCGCTCAGAACGCATCTATGGGTGGTCGAAACGGGTGATCTGACTATCGTGGTGGATACGGGAATCGGCAACGGAAAGTCGCGGCCGTTCAGCGCGCTGTTCGACCGTCTCGATCATCCCGTGCCGGCACGCCTGGAAGCGGCCGGGTTCCGTCCCGAGCAAATCGATTATGTATTGCTCACGCATCTGCACGTCGATCATGTGGGGTGGAACACCCATTGGCGTGACGGCCGCTGGGCCCCCTTCTTTCCGAACGCAACGTATGCATTCAGCGCGCGCGAGTGCGAATTCTTTTCGACGCCTCAGGGCGAGCCCCGGCGCATGGTATTCGAGGACAGCGTGCAGCCCCTTGTCGAAGCGAATCAGACGCACGTGGTGCCGGACAAAGGCGAAGAAATAGTCGACGGCATCCGCTTTCTGCCGACGCCCGGGCACAGCGTCGGGCACATGGCGATCGAGATCCGATCGCAAGGAGAAACCGCGCTGTTCTCCGGCGACGTCATGCACAGCCCACTGCAGGTTTATCGGCCGCAATGGAACTCCACGTTTTGCCTCGATCAGGAGCAGGCGCGCGCATCGCGGCAATGGCTGCTCGCGCATGCCGCGAAAACAGGCGCAACCGTGTTCGCTGCGCATTTCCCGGAAACATCGGCCGGCACGGTGCGCGAGGGACGCGAAGGCTTCGAATGGCGCTATCTCACTGAGGCATCCGAATCATCCGGCAAACCGCGGCTCGGGCAGTCCGCGCACGCCCAGTCCCGTCACTGCGAATAGCCCGCCTTTGTCGCGTTCCTTCTGTGGAATACCCCACATCGGGCGGCCCATCGTCGTGACGTAAAGCGTGTCGAGATTCGGGCCGCCGAACATCACGCTCGTCAGATTACGCACGGGGAACGGCACGATGCGATCGAGCGTACCGTCAGGCGCGAACCGCACAATGCGCCCGCCGAATACGAGTGCTGACCACACGTAGCCCTCTTCATCCACGGTTGCGCCATCGAAGGTGCCCGCCATGTTGTGCGCCGAGGCGAACAGCCGGCGGTTGGTTGCCGCGCCCGTTTCGATGTCGTAGTCGTACGCGTACATTTCCTTGCTGTACGTGTCCGTGAAATAGAGCGTGCGATTGTCGGGGCTCCAGCAGGGTCCATTCGAGCAGCTGATGCCGCTGTCGAGACGCGCGAGCTTGCCATCGGCATCGAGCCGGTACAATCCGCCGCTGCGGGTGGACCGCTGGCCGCGATCCGCATCGTAGCGGTCGAAATCGTAGGACATCGTGCCCGCGATAAAGCGGCCGCGGCGGTCCACCTTGCCGTCGTTGAAACGCGTCTCGGGGTCGTCGGCTTCGGGGTCTGCGATGAACTCC
This sequence comes from Paraburkholderia sp. SUR17, assembly GCF_029536165.1. Taxonomy (NCBI): domain Bacteria; kingdom Pseudomonadati; phylum Pseudomonadota; class Betaproteobacteria; order Burkholderiales; family Burkholderiaceae; genus Paraburkholderia; species Paraburkholderia sp. SUR17. The sequence goes on along the minus strand of NZ_CP120509.1, from coordinate 666,685 downwards.
ACCGTCTGCGCGTCGAAGTCGTAGAAATGCAGGCCGTTCGCGAGCGCCACCACCGCGCCGCCCTGCTCGCGCAGCGCCATCGAACCAATATGGCGCGGCGCGAAATAGCGCTTCACGTCAGCGCCGTCGGCGCGGCAGCTGTATATCTCCGCAGCGGTGCTGTCGATCCAGTAGAGCCGCTCTTCCTTCACGTCCCACAGCGGACCTTCGCCCAGGTGGTTGTTGGCATCCACGAGCAAGCGTACTTCGGGCATCGTCGTCTCCTTCCGGATTCGGGCGGGTCAGTCCTCGTCTTCCAGCGATCGTCGATGCGCGAGCAGCGCCATCAAACGCCGATCGCGCCAGCGGCTGCGTGCTTCGATGCGATCGCGTGGCAGCATGGCGCGCCGCGCTTCATCGAGCTTACCGAGCGTCTCGGCAGACCACGTGAACGGCACACGCGTTGCCGCAATGCTGCGATACGTGCCGCCATATCGTGCGGCGTAATCGGCCACGCCGCCCGGCGCATTCAGATCGATGGTTTCGAACGGGCCCATGAACGACCAGCGCATGGCGAGGCCGTCGCGCATCACGGTGTCCAGATCGGCCGCGCTCGCATAGCCCTGTTCATAGAGGCTCAACGCTTCGTCCAGCACGGCACCTTGCAACCGGTTCAGCAAAAAACCCGAGATCTCTCGATTGACTGTTACGGGCTTCTGCCCCGCTTCCTCGTAAAGGGCTCGCGCGCGTTCCAAAGTGGCCGGCGTGGTCCACGGCGCGCCGCACAGCTCCACGAGCGGCACGAGCGACGGCGGGTTCACAGGGTGTGCCACGAGGCATCGCGCACGGCCTTGCAGCCCTTCCGTAAAGGTGGACGCAGGCAGCCCCGACGTGGAACTTGCCAGCAAGGCATCGGGCTTCGTGAGCCGATCGAGTTCAATGAACATCGCGCGCTTCACTTCCACCACTTCCGCGATGTTCTCCTGCACGAGATCTGCTTGCGCGACTGTTTCGGTAAGCGTTGAGCGCGCACCGATGCGCGACACGACAGTCTCCACCGGCTCATCGATAAGACCGAACGAGGCCAGGTCCTGCACGCTCTCGCGGATTGCGGGAATCGCGCCCGCCAGCATGCCGGCGTCGGCATCGTAAATGCGCACCTCGAAGCCGCTGCGCGCGAACACGATGGCCCACGCGCGCCCGATGCGCCCTGCCCCGATCACCGCGATTATTCTTGCTTGCATGCGCTTTTTCCTCGCTATGGGTTGCAACGATCAGGCGCGCTTGTCGCGCAACGTGATAACGGCCGCCAGCACGACGAGCCCGTTGATGATGTCTCTCACCGCGGGCGGTACGGTGGTGCCCGCGAGCAGCGTGCCGAGCGCGGTCAGCAGCAGCGCGCCGCCGAATACGCCGAGATAGTGTCCGCGCCCGCCCGTGATGAGCGCGCCGCCCACCACCACCACGGCGATGGAAGGCAGCAGATACGGGTCACCCATGCCGAGGAACGCCTGCGAGCTGAAGCCCGCCAGCAGCAACCCGACGAGCGCCGAGCAGAGACCCGAAAGACAATAAACCGCGATCAGCGCCGTGCCCACACGCACGCCCGAAAGCTTCGCGGCAATCGGCGAATTGCCCACCGCGTACACGCGGCGCCCAAACGGCGTGCGATGCAGCAAGAGCAGCGCGATAACGAGAAACACCGGCACGCTCCACGCCGCAAGCGAAAGCGGACCCAGCCGGCCATTTGCGAATTCGCTGATCGCCGAGGGCGACCAGCCTTGCGGCGACCCGTTGCAGTAGATGAGCGTGAGGCCCTGCAACAGGCCATTGGCGGCGAGCGTCACCACGATGGGCGGCAAGCCGAGCATCACTACGCCCACGCCATTGAACACGCCAACGAGCAATCCCACGCAGAGCACGATCGGAACGGCCCACACCGCCGCTTCGTTGAGGCCATGCGTGAGCCCCGTCAACAACACGCCGGACAGCGTAATGAGCCACGGCATGGAGAGATCGAGTCCGCCTGTGAGAATGACCGCGCCCTGGCCCAGCCCGAGAATCGCAAGAAACAGCGTCAGCGTGAGCAGGCTGCTGTAAAAGTTCGCGCTGACAAGCACGCGCGGTCCATACACGAAGCCTGTGATGACCACCACGGCGAAGAAGAGCAGATATGCCGGCACGACGTACTTGACCCACTCGCGATTGCGCTCGATCCAGTCGCCGATCACCCGGCCTTTCAATTCGGTGTTTTCGACAGGCCGGAAATCGTTCACTTCGAACGACACACGCCGCGCGTTCCTGTCGTTTCGGGCGCGCGTGCCGGTTCGCACCGCCTTGAGCCACTGCGCCGCGTGACGCGCGCATTCGTGTGCGGCCGACTGCTTGCCAATGGACGAGCCCAGCACCGCGAGAATCAGGATCACCGCTTCGGCGATCGTCGTGAAGAATGCCGACACGTTCAGAACCAGCAGGATGTTCACGGTGATCATCAGCGTCATGGCGGCAAATACAGTGCCCACGCAACCGCCACGGCCACCGCCCAACAGCGTGCCTCCCAGCACGACAGCCGTGAACATGGAGAGCAGCAGAGGACGGCCAACGAGCGGATCGGCCGAACCCGTTTGCGCCGACACATAGAGGCCTGCCGCCGCATAGAACATGCCTGCGAGCGCGTAGGTCGCGATGCGATAACGCGTGACCGGCATGCCGTTCGCGTAGGCGCTGTCGGGGTCGCTGCCCAGCGCATAGATGCCCACGCCCAACCGTGTGCTCTTGATGAACGCCCAGACAAGCAGCGCGACGATCAACACGCCGGCGGACATCGGCACCTTCTCGGGAATCAGATCTGCCGTGAGCACGGCGCCGAACTGATCGCCCACGCTGCCGCCGGGCTTGTTCTGGATGAGCAGCGTGAGGCCTTGCACCATGAACATGGTGGCGAGCGTAACAACGATGGATTGCAGACGGAACCACGCAATCAGCGCACCGTTCATGAGCCCGATGCCGCCGCCAATCGCGAGGATCAGTGCCGCGCCGCCCCATTGCTCCACGGGAGAACCCTGCACGAAGCGCACGGCAAGCACGTTGGCGAGCGATACGACAGCGGACGCCGACAGATCGAAGCCGCCCGAGAGCACAACGATGGTCTGCCCGATAGCCGCAAGCGCCAGCGTGGCCGCACTCGAAATGACCGAGCCGACGTCATAGAACCCGACCGGCGTGGCGGACAACGCGACCCACGCCACAAGCATCAACACGAGCGCGCTGATGGCGATGATGAGCCCGCGATGATGATCGAGGCGCGCGCCCCATCCCACGCGCGCACCGGGGCGGACGATCTCGCTGTCGGGCGACGCAATGGCAATTTTCATGAGCAACCTCTCAGCTGGAAAGCATCTTGCGCATCACGTTCTCTTCGGTGAGCGCATCGCCCGATAGCTCGCCGACATTGCGGCCGCGGTACATCACCGAAACGCGATCGCACACGTTGACGAGTTCGGGCACATCGGTCGAATAGAACAGCACCGCGCCGCCCGCCGCCGCGAAGGCGCGCATCAGCACGAAGATCTGATGCTTGGTGCCCACGTCGATGCCGCGCGTCGGGTCGAACATCAACCAGACGCGGCTTTGCGTGAGCAGCCACTTGGCCATCGCGATCTTCTGCTGATTGCCGCCCGAGAACGACAGACACGGTTTGTAGAGGGCGCGCGGATTCACTTCCATCTGCGCGAGCGAACGGCGGATCGCGGCCTGCTCGCGCTTGCGGTCGATCAGCCCGAAGCGCGAGTAGCGTCCTATCACCGGCAGCGACACGTTCTCGCCGCCGGGCAGGCGCAGGAAGAGCCCTTCGGTCTTGCGGTCTTCAGGCAGGAAGCTCGTGGATACGCCGGCCTTCAGCGAATCCGCCGTGGAAGTCAGCGTGACCGGCCGGCCGTCGATGCGAATCTCGCCGTCGTCGATATAGGTCGCACCGAAGAGTGCCTCGAACAGCTCGCGCTGGCCCATGCCCTGCAGCGCGGCAATGCCGTGCACCTCGCCGGGCATGAGCGCAAGATCGAAATCTTCGACGACGCTATCCACGCGGACGTTTCGGGCCTCGATGGCCGGCGCCTGCGCTGCACCTTGCGCCTGCGCGGGCGGCGCAACCTTCGGCGGATACTTCGCTTCCATCGAGCGGCCAATCACGAGGCGAATCACTTCGTCGTCCGAGATGTCGGCCGTATCGAATGCGCCCACGTCGCGCCCGTTGCGATACACCGTGAGGCTGTCGCAGAACTCGCGCACTTCCTGCATGCGGTGCGAGATAAACACGAAGGTCACGCCGCGTGCCTTCAGTTCGTCGATGCGCCTCGCAAGCCACGCGACGTCGCGGCCGGAAAGCGCGGAGGTCGGCTCGTCGAGCAGCAGCACTTGCGGCGCGCGCACCATCGCCTTCGCGATTTCGATCTTCTGCCGCACGGGCAGCGAAAGGTCGCGAATGTAGGCGCCAGGCCGCACGTCCGCGAGTTCGAGACGATCGAGCCATTCAGCCGCTTTACGCTGCGCCTCGCGCTTTCTGATTCGCCCCAGAAAGCCCGTAGGCTCGTACGACATGAGCAGGTTCTGCGCAACCGTGAGATCGCGCACCAGCGTCATCTCCTGAAACGCCGTCTGCACACCGGCGCGATGCGCGTCTTTCGGCCCGCGCATCGCGACCTCGCTGCCCATCACGCGGATGCTCCCCGCATCGGGCCGCATGAGTCCCGAAAGCAGCTTGACCGTGGTGGACTTGCCCGCGCCGTTCTCGCCGAGCAGCGCATGCACGGCGCCGCGCTTCACTTGAAACGATGCGCCGTCCAGCGCAACCGTCGCGCCGAAGCGCTTGGTGACCTTCTCGATATCGATCGCAAGCGATGTCATCGAATCACCTCCTCGTTGTGCCGCAGTCAGTCCTGGTTGCCGGTCAGCGCCGCATTGAAGCCCACTTCCTTCGTGTCGTCGGAATAAATGTCCGCGAACCAGCCCGGGGGCACCTTGTCGGGCGGGAACGCCGTGCAGCCCGCCTTCAGTTCGTCGATGCTGCCGGTCTTGCAGAGCTTCGAGTCCGCGGTCTGCACGAGCGGCAGTTTCAACGTGACATGCGGCGGAAAGTCTTTGCCTTCCAGTTTTTGTACGGCGAGCTTGAGCGCCATCGCACCCGAATACGGCGGCGCACCGTACGAGATGGAGCGATAACCGATGGCACGATAGGCGCCCTCACCCTTCACGGTGCCCGGCGGCAGCATCTGCACGCGGTGCCCGTTCGACGATTCGCCCGCGCACGGTTTGATCTTGTCGTCGGCAATGCCCGCGTCCACTTGCATTGATGCCGCCGTGAAGCAGCCCACCTGCATCCACAGGCCGTCGATCTTGTCCCAGCTATGGGTTGCGAGAATCTTCGAGAGTTCGGTCTTCGCGGTGGCCTGGCTCCACATGCCAGTGCCTTCCGCAATCACCTTGATGCCGGGGTATTTCGCGAACACGGCCTTGGCGGCTTCGGTGCGGGCGCGGTCCACGGAGGTGCCCGGCACGCCCGTAATCATCACGACATTGCCTTTGCCATTGATAGTCTTCGCGAGCCATTCGGCGGTAACGGTGCCGGCCTGGTGCTGGTCGATGGTGACGTTGTGCGCGCACGGTTCGGTGACCTCACCGTCGTAGGCGGCCACCACCACGCCCTTCGAGCACGCGTTCTTGATGGCGCGATTGAGCGCCGTGGGCGAGATCGGGTAGATGATGATGGCCTTCGCGCCCGCCTGCACCATCGAGTTGATCTGCTGGATCTGTTTCTGTGCGTCCGTGCCCGCCACCTGTACTTCGAGATCCACCTTGTCCTTGAGCGCGGGCGTATTGGCCATTGCCTTGACCATGTTCGCGGCCTCGGTCTGCCAGTCGTTGCCCACATAGCTCATCGACAGGAATACCTTGTATTTGCCGGCCGCCACGGCAGGATCCGAAACGGCGAGCGCGGCGGTGAATGCGAGGCCGAGTGCGAGGCTGAATGCAACCCGGCCCGCACGACGGATGCTGTGCGTCAATGCTTTCATGTCTTCCTCCGATGCTTCTTTATTGATGTGTGACTGCGCTTTTACTTCGCGACGTGCGGCAGGCGAGCGTTCGCCGGCAATACGATTCCTGAGCTGCCCGGCACGACGTTGGGATCGTGCCCGGGTATGACGAAGTCCGCGATCTGCCGGATACGCGCAAGCGTGTTCATCTCCGCCAGCGTTTCGTGCACGATGCCTACCGGCACGAGGTCGACGATGTTTTCCATGCAGTTCGCGCAATCGCCCGCAATCAGCACGACACCGTCTTCCGTATCGACCGCAACAGACTGATGGCCTGGCGTGTGTCCTGGCGTGGGTACTACACGCACGCCGGGCACGATGTCGGTCACGCCGTTCACGAAGTGCCAACGGAAATACGCGAGCGGCTCGCGGCCAATCAGGAATTCCTGGTAATACGTTGCCTGTGTGGGCAGCGGGTGACAGGCGTAGTCCCACTCCTTTTCCTGCACCACGAAACGCGCATTGCGAAAGAGCGTGTTGCCGCCCGAGTGGTCGTAATGCAGATGCGTGTTGATGACGATATCGACCTCGTCCGCGCGCCAGCCAACGTATTCCTTCAGCGCGCGCTCCAGCTTCTCCTCCGGTGCCTGATCGCAGGGACATACGAAGTTCGAGACCCAGCCCGGGTCGTGAATGCCGGTATCCACCACGATCTTTTTCTGCGCCCCGACGATCGCCGTAGACCACACGGGCACCTTCATCTGTTGCCCGAAGTAACGGCCATAGACCTGCGACGAGCGGTCCACGGTAAGCCAGCCCGTCGGCATCGCGACCACTTTCAGTTTGCTGCGCGCACTGCCGTTCACGATGCCTCCGCGTGTCAGAAGTTGGTTTGTGCTGCGCCCTTGAGTTGCAACATCTCGCGTGCTTCTGCGGGCGTCGCGACATCGAGCGAAAGCCCTTCGATCACCTGGCGGATCTTGCGGACCTGCGCGGCACTCGATTCGGCAAGCTTGCCCGGTCCGAGCCACAGCGAGTCTTCCAGCCCGACGCGCACGTTCGATCCCTGCGCAACGCCGATCGAACCCAGCGGAATCTGATTGCGGCCTGCGCCCAGAATGGACCACACGTAGTCGTTCCCAAACAGACGGTCGGCGGTGCGCCTCATGTGCGCGAGGTCCTCAGGATGCGGCCCGATGCCTCCCAGTAGACCGAACACGCTTTGCACGAAGAACGGCGGTTTCGCGAGCCCGCGATCCACGAAATGCGCGAGGTTGTAGAGATGCGAGATGTCGTAGCACTCGTACTCGAAGCGCGTGCCGTTCGCACTGCACGACGTGAGGATGTATTCGATGTCCGCGAAAGTGTTCTTGAATACGAGATCGCGGCTGTTTTCCAGATGTTTGCGCTCCCAGTCGTACTTGAGGTCCTTGAAACGCTCCAGCATCGGATAAAGGCCGAAGTTCATCGACCCCATGTTGAGCGACGCCACTTCGGGCTTGAAGTGATGCGCGGGCTTGAGACGCTCGGCTACCGTCATATGCGGGCTGCCGCCCGTCGTGATGTTGATGACGGCGTCCGTTTCCGCCTTGATGCGCGGCAGGAAGGCCTGAAATACAGCGGGGTCTTGCGTGGGATGGCCGTCATCCGGATCGCGCGCATGCAGATGCAGAATCGCTGCGCCTTCCTTCGCGGCGGCCAGCGCCGCGTCGCCGATCTGCTGCGGGGTGACGGGAAGATAAGGCGACATCGACGGCGTGTGGATCGCGCCCGTCGGTGCGCACGTGATGATGACCTTGCGTTTCGTTGCCATGTGTTCGGTCCTCGCTGTTCTCAGAGCACTTCGACATTGCCGCAGACGGAGATAGCCTGCCCCGAGATGCCGCTGCCCGCCGGCGAACAGAGGAAGAGCGCGGTGGCGGCCACTTCCTCCGGTGTCGTCATACGGCGCAGCGAAATCTTCTCGAGGTATTGCTTCTCCATCTCTTCGTAAGAGAGATTCAATTGCGCCGCACGTGCGGCGATTACGCGTTCGATGCGCGGGCCTTTCACGATGCCCGGTTGAATTGCATTGACGCGGATGTTCGATGGGCCCAGTTCGATTGCAAGGCTCTTCGTGAGTCCGACCACGGCCCACTTGGTCGCAGAATACGGCGTGCGAAACGCGTAGCCGAGCCGGCCCGCCACCGACGAGAGTGCGATGATCGTTCCGCCGTTTTGCGCGTTGCGCAGCAGCGGCACCGCGCGGCGCGCGAAATAGAACTGCGCGTTGAGATTGACGTCGATCGTGGTTTCCCACTCTTTCACGTCGAGTTCTTCGATGCCGCCTGTTGGACCTGCAATGCCCGCGTTGTTGACGAGCACGTCGAGTCCGCCCAGTTCTTTCTGCACGTCGGCGAACACGCGCTCGACGGCATCGCGATCGGATACGTCCGCGAGCGTTGCGCTAATGCGGCTAGATTCAGCATTGGCTTGCGACTGGGCAAGCGCATCGATCGCATCGGCGCTCGCATCGCAGACATGCACGCGCGCACCCGTTTCAACGAAGGCCTGCGCGATTACGAGCCCAATGCCCGATGCGCCGCCTGTAATGAGCACGCGCAAGCCCGCGTGCGGTTTCAGCATCTGCAGAACCGTCATTGCCTTTCTCCGTTTTCTTGTGCGTCAGCTTTCCTGTGCGTCAGCTTCAGGCGGTGGCCCGGTCGCCGCTGTCTGCCTTGCTCTGCTCCGCGGCCTGCAAACGCTCCTGCAGGTCCGCGGCGGCGTCGCCGATGTCTTCCTCGATCCCCGCGCGTGCGCCGTCACCGTCGCCGCGCCAGAGCGCTTCTACGATGTGGCGATGCGCCACCATGGAGCGGCGCATGTGGGGAATGTCCGGCGCCACGAGATTGAGGAAAGGGCCGATACGCATCCAGAGGTTCTGGATCGTGGCGAGCGTGAGGTCGCTCGCACCGTGCGTGTAAATCGCGATATGGAACTGGAAATTACTGCGCAGATAGGCCGGCACGTCGCCAGCTTCGACGTGTGCGTCCATCGTGTCGAACACGGCCTGTAATGCTTCGAGATGCTCGCGCGACATGCGCGCCGCGGCTCGTTTAGCGACGGTGCCTTCAAGCGCGATACGCACGTCGCGCAACTCGTCGAGCAATTCGAGCGTCATGGGCGGCACCATCAGCGCGCGGCCCGGACCGTCGATCAACGCGCCTTCGGCTTGCAGCCGCGTGAGCGCGGCACGTACGGGCATCGTGGACGAGCCCACGGCTTCGGCCACGCTGCGCAGGCTCAGCAACTGGCCCGGCGCGAAGCGGCCCGTCATGATCGCTTCCCTCAACTGGGCGTAGACGCGGCCCGCCATGGTTTCGCGCGCGACCAGTTCGAGTTCGGGTAAATCCGTTGACGTGCGGGTTGCCACCTTCAACCTCCGTTCTTTCATCCAGCTACGGCCACGCTTTCAGGTTTCTGGCGCCTCCGTGACCTGTGATCACAGATCTCTTGAGCGAAGTTTGATTCGCCCTGCATGAGGAGTCAACCGGGAATCGCTAGGGGAAAACGCGAGGTACGAGCGCCTCGGGCGTCATGGGCCACACAAGGGTTTCACGAGGCCTCAAACAAACTGGACAGTTTAACTTGCAAGTTAAACTGTCTTAACCTATGCTGCGGCCATGACCAGTTCACGCATCTCCTCGGGGCCTTTGTCAGGTGCCCCTAACGCATCGCTCGAAGCCGTTATCGCCGAACTGACGCCTGCAATCGGCCAAATCGTGCGAAGGCTTCGCTCCGTGGGTAACCCGGGTGAACTGAGCCTGTCTCAATCGAGCGCGCTCGCACGGCTGGAACACGGTGGCCCCATGACGACAGCCGATCTTGCGCGCGCCGAATCGATGAAACCGCAGTCGATGAAATCGATTCTGGCGAGCCTCGAAGAAGAAGCCTGCGTGGAGCGCCAGCCACATCCCACGGACGGCCGCCAGATCCTGTTCGCGCTGACGCCGAAGGGCCTTGAAGAGCGACGGCAGCGCACCGCAGCCAAGCGCGAATGGCTGGTCGACGCGCTGTCGAAATTCGATCAGACGGAGCTTCAGACTCTGGCCGCTGCTATTCCGCTTCTCAAGCGGCTCGGCTCGTCCTGACGCAACGCGCCGCGGGCAGTACGTCCTGCGGTGAATCGTTGATGAAACATGCGCCTTATCTCTGCAACCATTTAGGATCACTAACATGAGCGCAACCACCCTCGACCCACGCACGGCCCTGATCATCGTGGACCTTCAGAAAGGCATAGCAGCACTCCCTGCCGCCGCCCCGATTGAAGTCGTGACGCAGAAAGCCGGCTTGCTTGCCGCGGCCTTTCGCGAGCGGGCTCTGCCCGTCGTGCTGGTCAACGTTGCCGGCGGCGCTGCGGGGCGCACGGAACAATCACGCGGCGCCCTGCCTCTTGCTCCGGACTGGACAGAGCTGCTGCCTGCTCTCGGGCAGCAGCCGCAGGATCATCTCGTCACCAAGCACACGTGGGGCGCGTTCATGGGCACGAGCCTCGAGTCCTGGCTGAAGTCGGAGAGTGTGACGCAAGTCGTTCTGGCCGGCGTGGCGACCAGCATCGGCGTGGAGTCGACCGCGCGCGAGGCCTATGCGCTCGGCTTCAACGTCACGCTTGCCATCGACGCGATGACGGACATGAGCGCCGACGCTCACGCCAATAGCGTGTCGCGCATCTTTCCGCGATTGGGCGAAACGGGTACGACGCAGGAAATCATTGCGCTGCTGGAAACGCAGCACGCCTGAGAGGCAAAACGGAGCGCGGAAACAGTTCGATGAAACGCATGGCCGACGACAACGGGCAAATTCTCCAGCGCGAGGAACGCGCGGCACAAGCGCCCGCCCCTTCGATATGGAAAATCACGGCAGTCGCAGTGCTCGGATCATTGCTCACGCAGCTGGACGCCACCATCGTGAACGTCTCGCTTTCCAGCCTGGCAAAGGATCTCGGCTCCACGCTGCCGGCCATTCAGTGGGTCACGAGCGCGTATCTGCTCGCACTCACACTGGTCTTGCCGTTGAATGGCTGGTTTGTGGGGCGCATCGGTGGAAAAGCCCTGTATCTCTGGTGCTTCTCGCTGTTCACGGCAAGTTCGGCGCTCTGTGGCTTCGCATGGTCGGCGAACTCGCTGATTGGTTTTCGCATTCTGCAGGGCGTGAGCGGCGGCCTGCTCGCGCCCATGGCGCAGATGATGATGAAACGGGCCGCGGGAAACCAGTTCACACGCATCGCGGGCTACGCCGCGTTGCCCATTTTGCTCGGGCCGCTGCTGGGCCCTGTGATCGCGGGTGCGATACTGCACTACGCTTCGTGGCGCTGGCTGTTTCTCGTGAACCTGCCGGTGGGCTTGCTCGCGCTATTGCTCGCGAAACTCTTTCTGCCCGACGACATTCCACAGCACACGCCGCGCGGACTCGACTGGGTCGGACTGCTTCTGCTGTCGCCCGCCCTCGCGCTCGTGCTGCTCGGGTTCGAGCGTATCGCTCAGCGCCCGGGCCTCGTCGCGCTGATAGCGGGCGGCCTTCTGCTTGCCGTATTCCTGCGCGTCGAAAGTCGCAAGGCCGCACGCGCGTTAATCGATCTGAGCCAGTTCCGCAGCAAGGTGTTTCGTGTCGCATCAGCCGCGCAGTTTCTCTCGAACGGCGTGTTGTTCGCAGGGCAAATGCTCATTCCGCTATTCCTGATTCAGGCGTGCGGCCGTTCTCCCGCCGCGATGGGATGGATGCTCGCCCCGCTCGGGCTTGGCATGATGGTCACGTTTCCCTCGCTAGGATTCCTGACAACCCGTTTTGGTGAACGCGCGGTGGCTGTGGGAGGCGCCAGCGTCGCCGTCTGCGCAACGCTGGTGCTTGCCTGGCTGGCGAACCATCCACTCGATGTTCTTGTCCTGGTTGCGGCGCTCTTCCTTCGGGGGATGGGACAAGGCGCGGTGGGACTTCCCGTCCTTTCGTCGGCCTATGCGTCAGTCGAGCCCCGCAATCTGCCAATGGCCGCCACCACGCTGAACATCGTTCAGCGCCTGGGAGGTCCGGCGCTCACCACCCTATGCGCGGCCTTTCTTGATCGCATGCTGGAAGTGCGCGTTGGGCATGCGGGTCCGAATGCGTGGACGCTTGCATTCCTGCTGCTCGCGGCCCTGCATGGGCTCGCCGCCGTCGCGGCGACGGGCCTCCCACGAAGAGCGACGATGAGCGGGAGCGACTAAAGTGCGAACCCGCCCCGCCCTTTAAAGCAGCCCTCGCGATGCGAGGTTGCGATAGAGCGCACGCACGCCGAAAGTCCACGGAGTGATTTCCGTGCTGAGTTGCACAGTGTTGATCAGCGAGCCCAGTCGCGCTGCCGAGATGGTCACCCTGTCGCCCAGGTGATGCGTGAAGCCGCCGCCTTCGTTATCGCGATCGGCGGTGGGCGCGAACATGGTGCCGAGAAACAGCACGAAGCCGTCCGGATATTGATGATGGCGACCGCAGGTCTGGGCAACGAGGTCCGCCGGGTCGCGGCTGATCTCGCTCATATGGCTCACGCCTTCGAGCACGAATCCGTCATCCTCGCCTTCCACGCGCAATGACACGTGAGCTTTGCGAACGGAGTCGAGATCGAATGATTCGTCGAACAGACGAATGAATGGCCCAATGGCGCACGACGCGTTGTTGTCCTTGCATTTGCCGAGCAGCAACGCAGACCGGCCTTCGATGTCGCGCAGGTTGACGTCATTGCCGAGCGTTGCGCCAACAATCTCGCCACGGCCGTTCACGGCGAGGACGATCTCCGGCTCCGGGTTATTCCAGTTCGACACCGGTAGCAGTCCGATCTCCGCGCCGAACCCGACGGCGGACATCGGCTGAGACTTTGAAAACACTTCGGCATCGTGCCCGATCCCCACTTCCATGTACTGGGACCACGCACCGCGTCGCTCGAGTTCGGCCTTGAGCCGCATGGCCGCATCCGATCCCGGTTTGATTTTCGAAAGATCCGTCCCGATGGTTGCCGTAATGGCCTCCCGAACCTCTTTAGCCTTGCCTGGGTCACCGCCCGCCTGCTCCTCGATAACGCGTTCGATCAGGCTGACGGCAAACGTGACGCCGCATGCCTTGATGGCCTGCACGTCGTTCGGCGCCAGCAATCGCAAGGCCGCGCCTTCTCCATCGCGTAGCATGGCTTCCATCAGTTTCACGACAGAGCCAAGCGCTTCGCCCTTTACCGTGCGCGCAAACTGAACGAGGTCGTCACGGTCGAAGAGGTCAGCCGTGGTGGGCACGCTCGCCGTGACGTCCACCACCTCGCCATTTCGGACAATCACGACAGAAGGCCCTTCGTACTGGCCGGTTCTTCGCCACACGCGGCCCACCAGCAGAGCCTGCTGAAAGTCCTCCGGCAAATACGCGGTTGCGGGTTGCGGGGTCATTTCGGAATTACCTCCAGTTTATTTAGCGTATTCATTCGAATCGCTGACGACCTCTTCCGCCTCGCCCCATTTGACGCGTCTCGACGTCTTTCCAATGCCCGGGTTGAATGAGTTGGTAGGGTCCAGCGTCCTGTAGAACGAACGCAGCGATTCGTCAGCGGCATAAAGGTGGCCAACGTTGTGCTCGGCCGGATACTTTGCGCCCCGCTCATCGAGCAGCGCGAGAATATCGTCCTTGATCGTGTCGCAGTTTTCGCCTTTCTTCACCAGGTATTCCTGATGGAGTACGTGACAGAAGAAATGGCCGCAGTACATCTTGAATTCGATCTTGTCGTCTATATCCGCCGGCAGTCGCTCGAACCAGTCATGCGCATTTCGCGGCAACGCAATATCGAGCGCGACGATGTCCTCGACCGTCTTCGCATGGATCGACCGATAACGCACGATCGCGCCGCCGATCACGAATCGGTTCAGAAATGCGGAAGAGCCTTCCTCCGCAGTGCATTCGAGATAGTCGCCGTGTACCGAAGGGAACCGCGTGGCCAGATACCGGCGCGCTTCGTCTATCCCCGCATCCCCCATCTTCAGCAGCAGGTGATGCTCGTACCGGTTCCGATAGTCGTTCAGCCGCCTGGGAAGATGTTCGGGCCACACGGTCGCAAAGGCTTGCAGGAAGCGATCGCTGATTGCCGACCCGATGCCCAGCTTCTCGGTCAAGCCATCCACCAGACTTTTGATCTTGAATGCCGTGGGAACGCGATGCGTGCCGAAGGCGCGAATGAACAGGAAAAGGTCCTTGCCATAGCGCTTCGCCGCATCATAGGCGCCGCGATGCATGTACTCGCCCGCAACGGGCAGACTGTCGAATTCGCGCAAAATATGGCGCCGCACCTGCTCGAGTTCGTCCGGATCGTTGGTTCCGATATAGAAGACCTGTGTCTTTTCATCGACGGGAAATGTATCGAGCCGCACCGCAAAGACCGCGATGCGCCCGGCCGACCCCGAGGCTTCGAACAAGCGGCGAGGGTCGGCGTTGAATCGGGCAGGGCTTGACGCAGCAATGTCGCGCACGTGATTGCAGTACTGATGGTCCGACGCCTGCATGGATGGCGGGCTCGCCACGTCCGCCTCCGAAAACTGGCCTCCATCCAGGCGATCCAGAATTTGCTCGGGCGTGCTGCCCAACTGCACGCCAAGATGATTGACGAGTTCCAGCTCTCCAGCTGCGGTGATCTGCGCGTACAGCGACAGTTGAGTGAACGCCGGCCCGCGCCGAATCAGCGATCCGCCGGAGTTGTTACATATCCCGCCGATAACCGACGCACCAATACAACTGGAACCAATCACAGAATGCGGTTCCCGCCGGATCGGTTTCAGCCTCTTCTCCAACTGGTCCAGCGTCACGCCCGGCTGTGCGATGACCTGGCTGCCTTCCTTGACCAGATCGAGTCTGCGAAGGCGCAAGGTGCTGACGATGACGACCGGGCGATCATATCCATCGGCATGCGGCGTTGAACCGCCTGTGAGCCCGGTATTGGCCGCCTGGAAGATCATGACACAGCCCGCCCGATGACACGCTTTCAGCACCCGCCACATCTCGACCAGTGTGCCGGGCTGCACGACGACCAGCGCCTCGCCCAAGCCGTAGCGATAACCTCTGGTGAAGCGCCGCATTTCAAGCTCGCCGGTCAATACAAACCGTCTTCCGACAATCGTCTCGAACTCGTTTACGAGATTCTGCATGGTCCAGATTCGTGGTTGCTCGCCCTGCGATTGCACGCCGCCACCGGCAATCCCCCTATTACAGCGCCTTGCCGATCCGGTCCGCCATATCGACAATCCGGACTGCGATGCGTTTTTCAAGGCGCTCGTCCAACCGCCCAAGCGGCACACTCGTGCTCAGTGCGACGCGTTTGCCCAATGCGGTTACGCCGACGAACGCCGCGAAACACGCAAGACCCTCGGTCACTTCTTCGCGTTCGCGGGCAATGCCTGTGGCGCGTACTTCGGCCAGCGCTTCCAGCAGGTCGGAACGACGGGTGATCGTGCGGGCCGTGAGCGCATCCAGGCGCTGCGGCAGTATGTTGCGCAGTTCGTCGTCCGGCAGGCTCGCCAGCAGCGCCTTGCCGAGCGCACAGCAATGCGCCGGCAACCTGGCGCCCAGATCGGAGACCAATCGCACGGGGCGGGCTGCGTCCTCGCGTGCGATATACACCACCTCGATGCCGTCCAATACGGCAAGCTGCACGACCTCGTTATGCGCGGCAACGAATTTGGCCGCCTCGTGCCGGAACAGCTCCTGCAAGCGGTCATGCCTCACATAAGCACTGCCAAGCTCGAACAGCGCGACGCCGATGATGTATCCCCCGTCCCGCTTCTCGATCCACTGCCGCCGCTCCATCGAGTCGAGCAGCAAATAGAGCGTGCTACGCGAGAGCCCGGTAATCTCCGCAAGCTTCGATGTGCGTATCGGCAAGGGCGCGCCGGCAAGCGCCTTGAGGATGTCGTCGATGCGCTTGAGCGCCGGCACGTCGTACGGCGCGCTCGAGGGCCCATCCCCGATGGTGGTGGCAGTGGCTTTCGGCATGACGGGTGTAAGAGGGCTATCCAACACAATGGGAATCCTCGCAATTATGTCGGACACCGCTCACACCTTGTGCTCCCCATCCCGCGACCGGGGCCTCACGGCAGACCTCGACGCCAGGCAAACAACGACTGCGGAACGTCATGACCTTGCGACCTTGGCGCCTTCCTGTGGCTCGCCCCGTTCGGGTTCGGCCAGCGTTTCGAGCGCACGGTTGTGATGCAGCAGCAGCGCCGCCGCCGCGCCGACAAGACCCGCGCCTGCAAGGCAAAGCAGCCCGGCGCCGAAACCGCCCGTCGCGTCTTTGATCCAGCCCATCGCGTACGGGCCGAAGAAACCGGCGAGATTGCCGAGCGAGTTCACTGCCGCGATGCCACCTGCCGCGGCTGCACCGGACAGGAACGCCGCAGGCAGCGTCCAGATGATCGGCAGGCACCCGAAGATGCCGAAGCCCGCAATGGACAGCGCGATCATTTTCAGCACCGGATTATCCAGCCCCGCCGCCGCAGCGATGCCCGCTGCCGCGATCACCAGCGCAATCGCGACATGCCGCTTGCGTTCGAGGCTGCGGTCCGAATGGCGGCCCCAGTAAAGCATGGCCACAAGGCCCACGATATACGGCAGCGACGTCACGAAACCGGTCTGCAGATTCGTGAGGCCGAACGCCTTGATGATCTGCGGCAGGAAGAAGCTAAGGCCATAGTTGGTTGCGTTCGCGCCGAAATAGATCAGCGCGATGGCGAGAATGCGCGGATTAAAGAGCGCCTCCACCACGCTGAACGAACGCACGGCTTCGCGATGCCTGCGCTCCTGCGCCTGGCGTGCGACGAGCCACGCGCGTTCGTCGTCGGTAAGCCAATGAGCGTCGGCAGGCCTGTCGGTCAGATAAAGCAGCACGCCAATGGAGAGAATCAGCGCGGGCGCTGCTTCGATCAGATACAACCACTGCCATCCGGCAAGCCCGCTCTTGCCATCCAGCGAGAGCAGCGCACCGGAGATCGGGCCGCCAATGACGGTGGACAGCGGAATCGCGGCCATGAAGTAGCCGACCACGCGCGCCCTGTACTTCGCGGGAAACCACAGCGTCAGCAGAAAGATGATGCCCGGGAAGAAACCGGCCTCCGCCACGCCGAGCAGGATGCGCAGCGTGTAGAACACGTGCGCGTTCGACATGCCCGTCATGCGCGAGAGATGCGGAATGAACGCCATCGCGCCGGCCAGAATGCCCCACGTGAACATGATTCGCGCAATCCAGCGGCGCGCACCAAAGCGTTCGAGCAGCAGATTCGACGGAACCTCGAAGAAGAAATAGGCGATGAAGAAGATGCCCGCCCCAAAACCAAAAGCGCTCGACGACAGGTCGAGCGCCTTGTTCATCTGCAGTGCCGCAAAACCGACGTTGACGCGATCAAGGTAAGCGATGAAATAGCAAACGATCAGGAACGGGACGAGCCGTGCCGTTACGCGCGCCATGGTGCGTGCTTCGAGCTCCATCGATGTCTCCTTTTCAGGCCGGCGTCTCGCTGCCTCGCGGCTGCGGGCAACGGGCCGGACCCATTTTGATGTCGGTCTCGCGGTCAGGCGCGGGAGCCGCGCACGGCGGAAACCTGGACCGCCGTATCGTAAGAGCGCCCGCAAACGAGGTCCAACAGACTGACGGATTTTCCAGGCGGTTGTACAAGCCGTGCTCGTCTTAGAGCCGCCGCCTCGCGCCGGCCACGGCTCTTTAGCAGTATCCGTTCCTCCAGATGAAGCGCGTACCCGATGTATCAGCGCACGCTGTCGAACCACGCTACGACGTTGTTCGAACCGCCGAGCGTCGCGCCGTCGCCGTAAAGACCGGCGAGAAAGGTCGCCCGATGGCTGCCGCCCTGAACCGGAACGCCGGTCACGAACCGTCCTCCCGCTGCCAGGGCCGGGTAAACCATGCCTGGGTGAATCGCTTCGTCGGCCAGACCGTACTCGAAGCGGATGGGGCAATCGTAATTCCAGTACGTGGCGCGATTGGCCGCGAGATGCTGGAGGAACGCACTGTTTTGCGTTGCCGTGAAGCGCTCGAAAAAATCGGGGACGAGCAGGTTCGAACCCGTCGGCGTGGGCTTCGACTGATCGAAATCCAGCTTGTAGTCCGCCCAGAACTTCGTGGCGAACTCGTGAAACTCAGGCCGGACCGCGCTTTTCATCAAACCCTTCAAACCGTACTGCAGTTCGTAGCTCCCCAGCGTCACGATCATGCAAAGAGAAATCCAGTCCGGAAGCGCCGGATAGGTCGTCACGCCTTGGGGCAAAGCGAAGGTCTGCGCCCCCGCCCAGAAGCGCCATGCTTCATTCAGGTCATTGAAAGGACTCGCAACAGCCGTTGCCGCAATCGGGCGAGACTGTTTGCGCAATGCCTGATGTAGCCACTGCGTATTGACCGCGCCTTGCGACCAGCCATGGAGAAACAGCTTCGATGGCATGACACCGAGCTTGCGCATGGCCGCCTGACCGGCCGCGAGAATATCGAGACACGTGCGAACGGTAACGTCTTTCACCGCATAGGCTTCGCCATGTCCCTCGCGAAAAGGGCCCTTGCCGACATAATCGGCCGCGATGACGGCATAGCCCTGCCCCGCGAAACGGTGCACGTTGAAGAGCGTTTCCAGGGAGTCCGCAGCATCGGTCAGTTGGCGGTCGGCATCGGCGAGAAGCGTGAGATTGGACGGCACCTGGTCGAACGAAAGAATCGTGCCGTGCTGCCACGACACCAATGGAGTCTCGCCCTTTGCTCCAACGGGAAGCGCAAGAAGCCCGCTCACCTTGAGCTTCTCTCCGCTTTCGGGATTCGCCGTGAAGGTGATCACGCGGTGCAGATCGACATCGAAACGCGCGCCATGCGTTTTTGCATCAAATGCGGGGAGGATGGCCGGCTTGTTGAAAAGCGGATAAGCCGCCGCCACGAGTTTGTCGAGCCGCCCGGCGCTGACGCGGCATGAGCGGTCGATACCCGATGCGCCAGCATGACCACCGCCCGCCGCAACCGCAGGTGCGTCGGTTAGCGCGATTGCCGCTACTGCGGCCGCACCCCGTAACAGAGTACGTCGTGGCTCATTGACCTCCCGGTCTCTGGACGTAGCGGCCAGAACGCCTGCAATAAACGACATGTGGAAGACTCCGTGATAGCTGAAAGGCGCTTCAGAGCAGACCGCGGCGGTACTCACCCTTAGTCTGCAACCGGAAAATCCTGGTCGTTAATTGCGGCGGCGATATTGAGCTATCTCAAAACGTTGGGACGTCGGCGTTTATCGATTACCTCGTTGAAGCGCGAAATTCGTCTTTTAACGCGTAGTACAGGCGCCGATAACGCGCGAGCCGATCGTCCAGCATCGCCCGTGTCGACAGGGACGGTTCGTATCGCTCGACCACTGGCGGCGCGACGCATACTGCGTCAAGGGCCTCCCCTGTGCAGGCAAGACGCGCGAGTCGTCCCGCTCCCAGCGCTGCACCCACCTCGCTGCCTTCGTGAAGATCGAGAGGAAAGCCGAGTGCCGTTGCGCAGAGCCGTCCCCACACTGCGCTGCGCGAGCCGCCGCCGATGAACGATGCACGCTCCAGCACCGTGCCGGCACCTTGCAGTGCCGCGTAACCGTCGGTCATCGCAAACGCCACGCCCTCCATCACGCTATAGGCGAAATCCGCCGCGCCGTGCGACGCCGTCATGCCGAAGAACACGCCCTTCGCGTCGGCCGCGTTATGCGGCGTGCGCTCGCCATTGAGATACGGCAGGAAGATCGGTGCGGTCGCCGCATCCGCCGTGGGTGCCATTTCGACCAGTTCGGGCACGCTCGTTTTCAGCACGCGCGACAACCAGTGCAGGCTTGCCGCGGCGGAAAGAATCACGCTCATCTGATGCCATTGCCCCGGCACGCAATGACAGAACGCGTGCACGGCCTGCGCAGGGTTCGGCGCGTAACGGCCGGTAGCCGCAAACAGCACGCCCGAGGTGCCGAGCGAAAGAAACGCATCGCCCGTCTTTGCCACGCCAATGCCAATCGCACTCGCTGCGTTGTCGCCCGCTCCGCCGCACACCGTCACGCGCTCGCTGAGCCCCCATTCACGCCGCAAATCGTCGCGCAACGGCGCACCCGGCTCGCTGCCTTCAACGAGCCGCGGCATGTTCTCCCGTGTCAGGCCCGTGGCCTCCAGCATGCGTTCGGACCAGTCCCGTTTGCCGACGTCGAGCCACAGGGTGCCCGACGCATCGGACATCTCGGAGACGAACTCGCCCGTCAAGCGCCACGCAACGTAGTCCTTCGGCAGCAGGACTTTCTGCACGGAGGCGAATACGGCCGGCTCGTACTTCGAGAGCCACAGCAGCTTGGGTGCGGTGAAGCCGGGCATCGCCAGATTGCCCGTAATTGCACGCGAGTCGGGCACGAGTGTCTCCAGTTCGACGCACTCTGCATAGGCACGCGTGTCGTTCCAGAGAATCGCGGGGCGCAGCACGTTTCCACCGCGGTCGAGCAGTGTCGCACCGTGCATCTGCCCAGAAAGGCCGATACCGCGTAACCGGGCAAATGCGTGAGGCTGTGCCGCGCGAATCGCATCGATGGCATCGAGGGTGGCCTGCCACCAGTCCTGCGGGCTTTGCTCCGACCAGTGAGGATGAGGACGATCGACGCGCAGTGCAATGCCGGCGCTCGCCACGACGTTGGAGGAATCGTCTGTCAGAACTGCTTTGACTTCCGAAGTACCGAGATCAATGCCGATATAACTCAAAGTTCGATCCTGTTGAAAGGCGGGCAGGGTTAGCGGAGATTGCCCGCTACGCGTTGCGAGACGTTTTCAGGCTGCCGCTTTCTGTGCGTGCGCCGACGGTTCGTTGAGCCGGTGCAGTGCGCGAAACTTCGATGGCGGTATGCCCTTCTGCGCCAGAAATTGCCGATTGAAATTCGACACGTTGTTGAAGCCCACGCGGTAGCAGATGTCCGTCACGCCAAGGCTCGTGCACATGAGCAGCTCGCACGCCTCGTTCAGGCGCAGCCGGTTCTGGTACTGCACAAAGGTGCAGCCGGTATGTCGCTTGAAAAACCGCGTGAACGTGCTGATGCTCATGCCGGACAGTTCTGCGACGTCGATCTCGCGCAGATTGCCCGCGAGGTTCTGGCGTATGTAGGAGAGCACCTGATTGATCGTCGACGACATGTAACGCTGCGCGTTGACGTCGTACGCCGGCCCCGCCAGCGCTTTCCTATCCGCGCAATGTGTGAGTTCGTCGAGAATCGTCATGAGCAGTGCCACGCGGCGCGCGCCGTGCGCATCGCAAAGCGCTTCGATCAGCGGCGCGATGGAAAGACCGAGACGATCGGGAAACTGGATGCCACGCGAGGCGTCGTCGATGAGCGCAAGCACCGGGCCCAGTTCCGCGAACGCCGACACCATGCGTTGCACCGCGTCGCGCGAGAACTGCAGCACCAGGTCACGCGACGGCACAGTTATCTCGTTGCCGCCGTCGCTCACCCAGTTGTGCGGCAGGTTCGGACCCGTCAACACGAGATTGCCCGGCGCGAAGTCGCCGATATAGTCGCCGACGAAACACTTGCCCGACGATTCGCGAATGACGTGAATCTCGTACTCCGGATGGAAATGCCATTTCGCGACCCTGTGCGGATAGTCGTGCACCCACGCACGGAACGATTCGTCCTGCCGGGTATGAACGAGTTCGAGATCCGGATTCATGCGTCGTCTCCTTCACATGTCGCTACGCGGCGCTCCTCCTGGCGTTGCTACTGCACACCCAGCGTGGGCGCCGCGTGATGGGTGGCGTTAGGGGTGGCGTGGCCGTATTGTCGGCCTGCGGAATCGTACTGCAGATCGAGCGAGAGGTTTTCGCCGCTCTTCGCGTCGAACACGTGCAGGTCTTGTACCTCGAACTCGAGCATTACGTTTGCATCAGGCGCTGGCACGCTGGTGGATGGAATCAGCGCGGCTACCCGCTCGCCCGAGCAATCGACCGTGACAAGCGCTTCTGCGCCCAGCATCTCGACCAGTTCTACCGTGCCATGCAACGCCAGCGTTTCGTTCGCGCGTGGCGCCGTTCTGACGCGCACGTAGTTTGGCCGGATCGCGAGCTTCACCGCCTGCCCATCGGATAGGCTGTTGAAGCGTTGACCGTGCAATTCCCAGCGTTCGCTCTTCGCTCGCACCGCAACGACGTCCCCGCTGTGCTCCACCACGCCATCCAGAAAGTTCATGGCGGGCGTACCAATAAAGCCTGCCGCAAACGACGTGCGAGGGTACCGGTACAGTTCCGTCGGCGTACCTTGCTGTTCGATGCGGCCCCCGCGCATCAGGATCACGCGATCGGCAAGCGTCATTGCTTCGAGTTGGTCGTGCGTCACGTAGACGGTCGTCGTCTTCAGACGTTGATGCAGGCGCTTGATGTCGGTGCGCAACTGCGCCCGCAGTTGCGCGTCCAGATTCGAAAGCGGTTCGTCGAAGAGGAACACGGCAGGTGTCTTGATCATCGCCCGCGCAATGGCCGCGCGCTGCTGCTGGCCGCCGGACATCGCCCGCGGCTTGCGCTCGAGCAGTGCGTCGAGGTTGAGCATGGCGGCCACCTCGCGCACACGCCGGTCGATTTCGTCTTTCGGCGTCTTGAGCCGCCGCAGACCGAACGCGATGTTGTCGTACACGTTCATGTGCGGATAGAGCGCGTAGTTCTGAAACACCATTGCGACGTTGCGCTCGCGCGCGGGCACCTGGTTCACCACCGCGCCACCTATCAGCAGGTCGCCGCCGGTGATCTCTTCAAGCCCCGCGATCATCCTCAGCATGGTGGACTTCCCGCAACCCGACGGACCCAACAGTACGACGAACTCGCCCTCGTCGATATGCAGGTCGAGCGGATGCAGCACGGGCGCACCGCTGTCGTACTGCTTGGTCAGCCCCTTGCAGACGATATTGGCCATGGCTCAATCCATCTCGATCTGGATCTTGACGTCTTCGGGGCGTCCGGCCGCAGCTTCCTCGAACGCCTTCACGCCCTGCGAGAACGCGAACTTGCGCGAGATGAACGGCTTCACGTCAATCGCCCCCGAGCTGATCAGTGCAAGCGCCCGCGGGAAGATATTGGCATAACGAAATACTGACTCGAGCCGCACTTCCCTGGCCTGCATTGCGACGACGTCGAGCGCAACGGGCTTGGCCGGCATGCCTACGAGTACCGCACAACCACCGGGGCACACAAGATCGAGCAGCGCTTCGAACACGGCGGCGTTGCCCGACGCTTCGAACACGACGTCGGCGCCCCAGCCCTGCGTGACCTGCCGTACCACGTCGAGCAGCGACTGTTCGGCCGCGTGCACGGTGACCACTGCAGGATGATTTGCGAAATGCGCGAGTTTCTCCTTCACCACGTCGGCGAGAATCACGCGTGATGCGCCGCCTGCAAGCGCGGCGAGTGTGGTCATCGCGCCGATGGTGCCGGCGCCGATCACGACTGCCACGTCGCCGGGCTTCATGGCCGCCTTCTTGGCGGCCTGCAGGCCGATGGAAAGCGGCTCGACGATCGCGCCTTCTGCGAACGTCACGTTATCGGGCAGGCGATACGTGAAAGCCGCCGGGTGCACCACATACGGCGTGAGGCAACCGTGAATGGGTGGCGTGGCCCAGAAGCGCACAGCGGGGTCCAGATTGTAGAGGCCGCGCATCGTGGCCGGCGAATCGAACTGCGGAATACCGGGCTCCATACAGACGCGGTCGCCCACGTTCAGGTGACTCACCTCCGCGCCCACTTCCACCACGGTGCCCGAAGCCTCATGCCCGAGCACCATCGGCTGCTCCACCTTGAACGGCCCGATACGGCCGTGCGTGAAGTAGTGAACGTCGCTTCCGCAGACACCAACGGTGTGGATACGAATCTTGACGTCGCGCGGCCCGACCGCCAGCGGCAGGTCGATGTCGCGCAGGCTCAGGCGGCGTGCTTCTTCGAGTACAAGGGCCTTCATCAGAGCATTCTCCTTACTTTCCTTTCAGCATTGAGTTCAGCAGGCGGCTCAGCACGCCCACGAAAATGATGGGCGGGATGGCCAGCAACACCGTTGAGGCATTAATGACGCCCCAAGGCACCTCTTGCCCCAGCGACGTGAAAGCGGACGCCACGACAGGCAGCGTCGCGCTGCGCGAAGACGTGAGCGCAAGCGCAATCATCAGTTCGTTCCAGACCAGTACGAAACTAAACACGATGCCGCCCATTAGCGTGCTGCCGCAGGTAGGCAGCGCGATGCGCCAGAACACGGCGTAGGGACCGTAGCCGTCCAGCGTCGCGGCCTCCTCGATCTCGCGCGGCATACGCTGGAACACGGGAATCGAAAGCCATGTGATGGTCGAAAGCGTGGTCAGCAGATACGTCACGATCATAGAGAGCCGCGTGTCGTAGAGCCCCAGGTCGATCCAGATCGCGATGAGCGGAATCGCCACCGCGACAGGCGGCAAAAAGCGCAGCGACAGCAGAAAAAACTGGATGTCGCGCTTGCCCGGCACATGAAAGCGCGCAATCACGTAGGCCGCCGGCACGCCGAGCGCGGTCCCCAGCACGACGGCCGTCCCCACGATCAACGCGCTGTTTTGCAGCGCAATGAGCACTTCAGGGCTCGAGATGACCTGACGGTAGTTGCTGAGCGTCGGCGTGAAGATGAAACGCGGCGTGGGTGTGACGATGTCGAGCAAATGCTTGAGCGAGTTGAGCACTGCCCAGAAGAGCGGAAATGCCGCTACAAGCACGAGCGCGGCGCCAAACAGCAAGACCGTGCTGCGGGATATCAGTCTTCCCATTTGTTCACCCGCTTCCAGATCAGGGTAAAGATGAGGGTGGTCGCGATCATCATCAGGACTGCCATGCTCGACGCGTACGAGACTTTTCCGGAAAGGCCGATTCCTTGCGAATAGGCATACATGTCCAGCGTTTCGGTGGAAACGCCGGGGCCGCCTTTGGTCATCACGTAGATCAGGTCGAACGAACGCAACGACTCGACCATCTTGATGAAGACGAGGCTCATGATGGGCGCTCTGAGCATGGGTAGCGCAATCCACGCGTAGACCTGCCAGGTCTTCGCATAGTCGAGCCGCGCGGCTTCGAGCGGCTCAGGCGGCAGCGTCTCCAGCAGCTTCAGCACCACCACGGCAAAGAACAGGCCCCATTGCCAGATGTCTACCAGCGCAACAGCGTAGAGCGCCACGGCCGGGTCGGACAGGAACGCCGTATTGGGTACGCCGAACACACCGAGCAGCCAGCTCAAAATGCCGCTCAACGGCGAGTACATGAACTTCCAGATGAACGCAGCCGAAACGCGTGGCAGCAGAACCGGCACAATCAGCAGGACCCCGATCAGGTTGTGCATGCGCCCATGCACGTTCTCGAACAGGTAGACGGCGATCACGACACCCACCGCGACGGCGCCTAGCACCGTGACGATCTCCCAGATCGCGGAGACCTCGATGGAATTGATGAAGCGCCGATCCGCTGCGAGACGCAGGAAATTGCGGAACCAGACGTACTCGCTATCCGAGTACCGCAGCACACGGTTCTTGAGCGCGAGATTGATGGCCGCCACCGTGGGTACGAGACCCAGCACCGCCATCACGACGAGCGGCGGCACGAGAAACACGAACGGAAGACTGGTCTTGCCGCGATTGAACATTGCCTGCTCCAGCGTGCATCGGGACAGGGCACGTTGCCGTGCCCCGGGGGACAGGTCACTTGCGCCCGTGTTCCATCGCATCCTGGGCGTACTGCACGGCGTCGTTCAACGCGCCCTGGATGTCTTTCTGCGTACCAGTGAAGACCTCTTCGAGCGCGACGCCCAGGTTGTCGCCGATATCAGGCCACTGCGGCGTGCGCCAGAACGTGACCTGAGAGACAGGACCGGTATCTTTCAGGCCGGCCAGAATCTGCGGCTTCACATGCTTCTGAAAGTAGTCGCTCTGAATCGTGCTCGTGCGGTTGTAGTCGCTGAACACGTTCGCGCGCAGGCGCGCCTGCTCCTGTTCCTTGCTCGTTGCCCACGCGATAAATTTGCCCGCCGCCTGGCGCGTGCATTCGTCCTTCGCACCCACTGCGGAGATGGCGAGACCGTGCCCATAGGCCGCCGAGGGCAGCGGTGCGGGCGGTCGCGCGTAACCCACCTTGTCCACGACGCTCGACTTGGTCGGGTCTTCCATCCAGTCCGCAAATGGCGTGGATTCGATCATGAACGCCACCTTGCCGGAACGGAACGCTTCGAGTGCGTTGCTCCAGTCATACGTGGTCGAACCGGGCGGCGCGTAGCGGAACAGATCGGTATAGAGCTGTGTCGCCTTCACGACAGCCGGCGAGTTGAAGTCGGCCTGGCCCGACTTGTCTGTCCACGTACCGCCTTCACCCAACATGAACGGCGCCCAGCGCCAGACGTTCATGCCTGAACCGCGCTGGCCGCGTGCCACCCACCCGTATAGATTCGGCGGTGCGTTGAGCTTTTTGATGTCCGCAACGAGTTCGTCGAGCGTGCGCGGCACGGGCATGTGGGCCTTCTCGAGCAGGTCGCGGCGATAGAACAGGAAATCCGAACCACCGATCAGGGGTGCGAAATACACCACATTCTTGTAGCTTGCCACCGCGCGACGCGCCGGAAGAAAGTCGTCGTAGTCGGCTTCCTTCGGGTAGTACTTGAGCAGCGGAACGATCCAGCCCGCCTGCGCGAACTCCGAGACGTTGGCTTCGTCCACGTAATAGATCTGGTACGAACCCGCGCCTGTCGAAGCGTCGAGCCGCGATTTTGCGCGCCGGTCGCTTTCGCCGAAATAGCTGATCTCGATCTTCGTGCCGCTCTTCTTTTCATAGTCCGGCAGCGACTTCTCCATCACCGCCAGACCTAGCGTTTTCTGTCCCAAGACCTTCAGTACAGGCACATTGCACGATTGCGCGAACGATATGACCGGCACGGTCGCGCCGATGAGCGCACACAGTGCGCTATGGTGGAATCTGTTCACAGCTGTCTCCTGGAATCTTGATTGGAATTCTCGTTATCAGCCGGACCTCCATGCATCCCAGCGGATAGCGTGTGCACAGTACCACCCGCGTTATCGCGTCAGCCACGCCAAAGCGGCGCCGCCATCGATACTTTTTTCTCAATGTTTGTGTGCGGTGCGGAAATTTGTATTACCGGGAGGGACCGGCGCGGCGGCCGGTCCGTACGCCCGATGGGGCACGTGAGGTCACACCGAAAGGTAGTCGGCCAGCCGAACAAGCATTGCGTCGCAAGCGTGCAGTTGCTCGACGCTCACGAATTCATCGGGCTTATGCCCCTGATCCATACTGCCCGGCCCACATACGACCGTTGGAATTCCAGCTTGCTCGAACAAGCCGCCTTCGGTGCCGAACGCGACCGTGCCGAATTCTGTCGAGCCCGAAAGCAGTGCGACCAGGCGCGCTGCCTCGCTCTGCGGCGACGTCGCCAATCCTGGATAGGCTGAAAGCGATTGAAGGGTAATTTCGGTATCCGGCTTCACTGCGCGCATCTTCGGCAGTAGTTCGGATTCGGCGTACTGCTGCAATCGATGCGAAACCGTGTCGGCATCGAAGCCCGGCAGCGCGCGCACTTCGAAGTCGAACTCGCATTCGGCGGGCACGATGTTGAGCGCCCGTCCACCCCGGATAACACCCGTTTGCACGGTCGAGTACGGCGGATCGAATCGTTCGTCGTGATGCTCGGGTTGCGCGAGTGCCTGCCCGATTTCTTCGAGATGATTGATCAGGCGTGCCGCATACTGAATCGCGTTCACGCCGTACGGTGCGTAGGCGGAATGGCACGCCGCACCCTTCACACAACAACGCATGGCGAGCTTGCCTTTGTGTCCCAGCACGGGTTTCAACTCAGTAGGCTCGCCGATCAGACACAGCACCGGCTTATATTCACGCCGTGCAAGTTCGTCCAGCATCGGCCGAACGCCCAGGCATCCCACCTCTTCGTCGTACGAGAACGCGAGATGCACGGGCATCCGCAGATCCCGTTCAATGAACATAGGCACCGCCGCGAGCACCGATGCCAGAAAGCCCTTCATATCCGCGGTGCCGCGTCCATACAGGCGGCCCTCCTTTTCGACGAGACGGAAGGGATCGACGGCCCACGCCTGCCCCTCCACGGGCACCACGTCCGTATGACCCGACAGCGCGATGCCGCCGCGATCCGGCGGCCCGATCGTCGCGAAGAGATTCGCCTTGGTGCGCTCGTCGTTGTAGAAAAGTTCGCATTCGACGCCATGTTGTGCGAGGAAGTCGCTAACGAATCCGATCAGCGCGAGATTGGAGTCACGGCTAACTGTCGCATAGCTCACCAGCTTTTCGAGCAGCGCGCGACTCGACATCTCATTCATCGCCTGGCACTCCGTAGCTGGGTGCGGTGGTCGGATTCAGGGCGCGTGTGACGTAGTCTTGCATCTGTGGCTTGTATGCGGCCCACAGGCTGCCGAGCTGGCCAATGGGATCGTTGTCGACCCAATCGACCCGCAGATCCACGAGCGGCCAGCTCAAGTTGCTCACGATCTTCAACGCCGCCGAATGGACAGGGCCGGCTTCACCGCCTGCGGCCATAGCCGCCTGCATCGCTGCGAGCAGACGGTCAGCGAGCATGCCCTGCGCGTTGGAAAACGCAACCGGCATCGCCTCGATAACGTGAACGCCAGCAAGCATGTTGCCCGCCGCGACGCATTGTTCGCCTGCGAGCGCGTGATACGTTCCAAGTGCTTCCTTGCCGCTGAAGAATGCGGTTTGACCCTGTGCATCGATAACCGTCACCTGACGATACTCGCGCCATTCATCTGTATCGAGTGCCTGTTTCAAGGCCTGCGATGGGTCAATCTTCTTGCTGTCAAGAAGGTCGAGAACGCGCGGCCCAAGCGCGGGCAACGTAACGTTCTGCGTCGCGACCGCACCCACGCCCGCACGCAGCCACGGACAACGTGCGCCCACTGCAATGCTCGACGAACTGATCGCAATACCCAGTTGTCCCGTCTTCTCGCAACGTCCGACGATAGAAAAAGTCATGCGCCCTCCTTTATGCCTTCGGCGGCGTCCAACCATCCGGAATGACGGCGATGACGTCGATTTCCATCAGCCATTGCGGCTGGCCCAGTGCGACGACGGTGAGACCGGTCGAAATCGGGAACACGCCTTTCAACCATTTGCCGACCTCCCGATAGACCGGCTCGCGATAGCGCACGTCGGTCAGATACGTCGTCGTCTTGACGATGTGCGACAGGTCGCTGCCCGCCTCTTCCAGCAATTGCTTCACGTTCTTCATGGCCTGCTCAGCCTGCGCGCGCGCATCGCCCAGGCCCACGAGATTGCCGTCGAAATCGGTGCCCACCTGGCCGCGGACATAAACGGTATTGCCCGCACGCACTGCCTGGCAAAGATCGTTGTCGAGCGTTTGGTTCGGGTACGTATCCTTCGTGTTGAACATGCGGATGCGGGTATGCGTCGGTTGGCTCATCGATTCACCTTCGTTGTCTGCCTGGGGGCCTGCCTGATTCTCGTATCACGCGGTTGCTTGAACCTTCTCAAGCTGTTCGTTCTTCACCTGCGATTCCGGCCCGTCGTAATACGTCTGATACTTGCGTTGCATGACGATGTGGTCCGCAATATGCCTCGCGTCATGCCACACGCCCCAGATGAACGCTGAACCGCGTCGCGACAGCCACGGCAAGCCGAGAAAGTACACGCCCGGCTCTTTCGATACGCCACGCTGGTGCCTGGGCTTGCCCTTCTCATCGAAGGTATCGACTTGCAGCCATCCGAAGTCGGTTGCAAAGCCTGTCGCCCAGATGATCGACGTCACACCCGCTTGCGCAAGATCGAGTTTCAGCAGCGGATGGGTCATGCATTCGGGGTCCGGCGGGATGATGCGCGCGTCGGGTTCCTCGGGAAGATGAAGACCGTTGCGCACGACGTAGGCGTCCGCGGCATCGAGCAGCGACAAATAGTTTTCGTCGCCGCGTGCAATGTTTTCGGCGAGATCGGCGTTGAAATGCGCGACGTTGCCCTCGAATGATGTCGTCAGACCGACCAGCGTGATGCCCTGATGTGCCAGCCGGCGAAAATCCACGGTTTGCCCGCCACGCGCACCGCTCACGGCGATGGTCACGTGCTCGCGCCCCGGCTTCATGACCTCGGCATCCCATTCGCCAAGCACGCCAAGCCACCAGCAGAAGTCGCGTCCGCGATACGCGCGCGGCGGCCGGTCGTGCGCACCCACCGACAGAAACACGCGCTTGCCGGCGCGCTGCAATTCATCGGCGATCTGAACGCCCGACGATCCCGCGCCCACGACGAGAACACCGCCTTCGGGCAATTGCTGCGGGTTGCGATAGTCGGCGGAATGAATTTGCAGAATCGCTGCTTCTTGCGGCGCGATGGGCGGAATCACCGGCTTCTGAAACGGCCCCGTGGCGACCACGACGCGCCTCGCTTCAATCACGCCGTCCGACGTGTCGATGGTAAAACCCGGCCGCCCGTTGTTGCGCACGACCTTCTTCACTTCCACGCCGGTGCGAATCGGCGCATCGAATTTTTTGGCATAAGCAACGAAATAGTCCGCCACTTCTTCCTTGGGCGCAAAGCCATCGGGCGCTGTCTCGGCGAACTCCATATTGGGGAAGCGGTCGTGCCACGCCGGACCGTTGGCAACGAGCGAATCCCATCGCGCCGTACGCCAGCGCTCCGCAATGCGCGCGCGTTCCAGCACGAGATGCGGCACGCCGTGCCGGCTCAAATGTTCGCTCATGGCGACGCCGGCCTGGCCTGCGCCGACTACCAGCGTATCGATCGATGTTGTTTCCACTGTCATGGCTATGTCCTTCCGGGAGGCCGAATGTCGTCGTCGGAATCTACGCGCCGGGGAAGGATCGATAAAATATTTTCAAAAAATGCATGGCATCGGAATTTCCTATGCAATCTTTTTTGTCGACGCCACAATGCGCCGCATTCGAGCCTTGAACCGTGGAGCGCCGTCGATGGAAAACCTTCCGTTACGCTACTCGCTGCGCCAGTTGCGGTACTTCGTGGTGACCGCGGAAACCTTGTCCTTCACCGCCGCGGCCAAGGAACTGCATATTTCGCAGCCTTCCGTTTCGACCGCTTTGGCAGATCTCGAAGTGTCTTTCGGCGTGCAGCTCTTTATCCGGCACCACGCAAGCGGTCTGTCGCTTACGCAAGCGGGGCGTGATCTGCTGGGCCAGGCGCGCAACCTGCTCAAGATCGCCGAAGAACTGCAGATGGCCGCCAAGGAGATGGATGGCGGCATGACGGGCGCCATTGCGCTAGGTTGCCTCGTGTCGCTTGCGCCGCCTTTGATGCCGGGACTCATCAGCCGCTTTACGGAAGCTCATGCAGGCATTTCATTTCGCACCGTGGAGGAGCACCAGGATGCCCTGCTGCGTGGCCTGCACGACGGCTCGCTCGATATAGCGTTGACCTATAGTCTCGATCTGACCGAAGACATCGCCTTCACGCCGCTGCTTTCCCTGCCGCCCTACGCGATCCTGCCGCGCACCCATCGCCTCGCGCGTGCACGCAAGATTTCGCTGGCCGATCTCTTGCACGAGCCCTACGTAATGCTCGATCTGCCGCATAGTCGCGAATATTTCGCCGCGCTTTTCGATGCTGTGGGCAGCCGCCCCGTGCCCGCGTTCCGCTCGTCGCAACCGGAAGTGGTGCGCGGCATGGTAGCCAACGGGCTCGGCTACAGCCTGTTGAACTTCCCGCTCAAGTCCACTCGCACCGTGGACGGCGAGGAGTTCGTCATCAAGCGCTTCAAAGACAACGTCAACGCGACGACGCTCGGCATCGCGCAATCGCGCACCATGAAGCCACGGCAAGTGGTACATCGCTTTGCATCGTTCTGCGAAAACTACATTCGGCGGCTGCACCTCGACCCTTGAAGGCCGTTGCATAGCCAAAAGCTTTGCCTTGTATCCAAAAACAATATTTTGACTGGCATATTGGCTTGATAGATTCCGTCCATGTCGAGCGCGTTGCGTCAAGCGCTTGTTTCGAAAGGCATGCAAGGAACACGTCATGGACAACGCGGCACTGAACAAGCTGATCAATGCCCTGCGCGACGGATGCGATCGCCCGTTCAGCGATGCTCGCTCCATGCCGCCCGGAGTCTATACGTCGGCCGATTTTCTGGCGCTAGAAGAGCAGCACATCTTCGGGCGCGAATGGCAATGTCTGGGGCGCGCAAGCGCGCTCAAGGCGCCTGGTGATTACCTGACGGCGCGAATCGGCGCACAACCGGTCGTCGTCCTGCGCGACGAGCACATGCAGCTCAAAGCGATGTCCAATGTGTGCCTGCATCGCATGTCGGTACTGCTCGAAGGGCGCGGCAACGTGCGTCGCGTCATCTGTCCTTATCACGGGTGGAACTACGCGTTCGACGGCGCGTTGAAGGGCGCGCCCATGATGGACCGCCAGGAAGGCTTCTGCAAAGAGCACTACAGACTGCCCGCCGTGCGCTGCGAGGAATGGCAGGGCTGGATCTACGTGACGCTCGATGCCGCGGCGCCTTCGGTGCGCGAGCACCTCGCCGGGCTGACTACGCTGATCGAGCCGTACGGCATGAGCGATTACATCGAGACGTTCTATGAAGAACACGTGTGGGACACGAACTGGAAGATCCTCGCGGAAAACTTCATGGAAAGCTATCACCTGCCGATGCTGCATCGCGCCACGGTCGGTCCGCATTCGAAGCTCGAAGAGATGGAATGCCCGCCCGGTCAGGCAGCCTTCAACTATCACTGGATCACGAAAGAGGCATCGCTGCCCATTGGCAATGCACACCCCGACAACACGCGCCTGACGGGCCACTGGCGCAAGACCACGGCTTTACTCGCGATTTATCCGACGCATCTCGTCACGCTGACGCCTGGCTATTTCTGGTATCTCGCGCTCCAGCCACAAGGTGTCGGACAGGTTCACATCCGCTTCGGTGGCGGCCTCGCGCCAGAATTTATCTCGGATACCGAAGCAAATACGCACATGATCACGCTCAAGAAGCTGCTCGACGACGTCAATGCCGAAGACAGACGCGGTGTAGAAGCCGTGTTTCGCGGCGTGCACGCGCCGCTCGCGAAGCCGGGGCACCTCAGCCATCTCGAACGCCCTAACTATGACTTCGCACGCTATCTCGCGGGCAAGCTGCAATCGCATTAAGAAAGACAGGACGCCATCACGATGTCAAACCCTTCCTTCATTTCGTTCTCGGGCGTGAGCAAATCGTACGATGGCGCGAACTATGTCGTCGATGATCTGAACCTCGACGTGCGCGAGGGAGAATTCCTGTCGCTGCTGGGGCCATCGGGCTCGGGCAAGACGACCACGCTGATGATGCTTGCCGGCTTCGAATCGCCTACGCAAGGCGAGATCCGACTGGATGGCAAGCGGCTGGACGACAAGCCGCCGCATCAGCGCGACATCGGCATGGTGTTTCAGAACTACGCGCTGTTTCCGCATCTGACCATCGCCGAGAACGTGGCGTTTCCGCTTTCCGTTCGGCGCGTGAGCCGCGCGGAACAAAAAACACGTGTCAAGCGCGCGCTCGACATGATCGAGTTGCCGCATCTCGCCAATCGCCGGCCTGCGCAGCTTTCAGGTGGACAGCAACAGCGCGTCGCACTCGCCCGGGCGCTCGTGTTCGAACCGAGCGTGGTACTGATGGACGAGCCGCTCGGCGCGCTCGACAAGCGTCTGCGCGAAACGATGCAATACGAAATCATGCGCCTGCATCGCGAGTTGTCGCTGACGATCGTCTATGTCACACACGATCAGGCCGAAGCATTGACGATGTCCGATCGTGTCGCCGTTTTCTCCGATGGTCGCATTCAACAAGCGGCAACGCCCAGCGAACTCTACGAGAACGCGCAGAATGCGTTCGTCGCGAACTTCGTGGGCGAGAACAACGGTTTGGCGGGACGCGTCGTGAGTTGCGACGACAACTGGGCCACGCTTGCGCTCTCCGACGGCAGCATCATTCGCGGACGATGCGAGCGCGGCCTGCGCGTTGGCGACGAAGCCATGCTTGCGCTGCGCCCCGAACGCGCGCACATCCCGGCCGTGGAAGGCTCGCATGCGGATGAACATAACAACATCGTGCGCGCTCGCGTCGAAGAACTCGTGTATTGCGGCGATCATCACCGCGTGCATCTAACGCTTGGCGCGAGCGATTCCATCGTCGTGAAGGTACCTAATACGCAGCGCCATACTTTGCCGGCTTCCGGCGACACCATCGAAGTCGCATGGCGCCACGACGACTGCAAGATTCTCGCAACGAGCGCGCCCGCGCGTGCGCCCGCCATCCGTTCTCCCGCCACTCCCTCACCTTCCCTCATCACGACCGCACCCGCAGGAGCCAACTGACATGCGCACCCGACTCAAAGCACAATGCGCCGCACTTGCCGTACTCGCATTTTCCACCGTGACCACGCAGGCTGCAGAAACGCTGAACGTTGTCACATTCGGCGGCGCATTCGAAGCCGCAGCCAAAAAGGCGTGGATGGATCCGTTCACCCAATCCACCGGCACGCAGTTCTCGCTCGAATCGTATGACGGCGGCCTCGCGAAGCTGTCCGCAATGGAGCAGGCGAAGAACACGACGTGGGACCTGATCGATCTGGAAACCAACGACGCGATCACCGCCTGCGACGAGGGGCTGCTCAAGAAGTTCGACAAGAAATCGCTCGGCAAGACCAGCGACTTCATTCCGGGCTCCATCAGCGATTGCGCGGTTGCCAGCATGGTGTGGTCCACGGTCTATGCCTACGACACAAGCAAGCTGAAAACCGCACCGACCACCGTCAACGACTTCTTCGACGTGCAGAAATTCCCCGGCAAGCGCGGTTTGCGCAAGTCGCCGAAGGTGGCGATGGAATGGGCGCTGATTGCCGATGGCGTGGCGCCCAAGGATGTCTATAAGGTGCTCGGCACGCCCGCTGGCGTTGATCGCGCCTTCAAGAAGCTCGACACCATCAAGAAAGACATCGTGTGGTGGGAGTCGGGCGCGCAGGCGCCGCAGCTACTCGCCGACGGCGCGGTCGTCATGGTGCAAGCCTATAACGGTCGCATCGACGGCGCAGTGAAGAACGACCACAAGCCGTTCAAGACGGTCTGGGATGCGCAGGTCTACGACTTCGAATGGTGGGGCATTCCGAATGGCGCGAAGCACGCGGATACGGCGGCGAAATTCATCGTGTCGCAGGCTCAGCCCAAGGCGTCCGCAGATCTGGCGAAGTACATCGCGTATGCGCCGCCTCGCAAAGACGCGGTAGCGCTGGTCGACAAGCAGCGACTCGCCGACATGCCGACCGCGCCGGAAAACTTCAAGCGCGCGGTACAGATCAACGCAAACTTCTGGGCCGATAACGCCGACGCGATCAACAAGCGTTTCCAGGTCTGGCTGACTCAATAAGACCCAAGCAATAAGACTCAAGCAAGGCGAGATGACGAACATGCCCGCATCGATACACGCTTCGATCACCGATTCTCGAACGAGAGCCGATGGACGTGCGTCCTATAACAAGGCGCAACGGCGCGCATCGATGCGGGCGCTTCTCCTCGCATTGCCGCTGATCGTATTTCTCCTCTCGACATTCATCGCCCCGATTCTGCTGCTGCTTTCACGCAGCGTGCAGAACCACGAACTCGCCGACAGCATGCCTGCGCTCACGCGTGCATTGAATGCGTGGGACGGCCACGGCGTGCCCGACGAGCACATCTTCGCGCTGCTTGCAGCCGGTTTGAAAGAAGCGCAGGAAAACGAACAGCTCGGCACGGTCGCGCGGCGGCTGAACTTCGCGCTGCCCGAGTTTCGCAGCTTGTTGATGCGCACTGCCCGCAACGTTCACGACGATACGCCGCCTGCGTGGAAACCCGCGCTGATCGAGATCGACGAACGCTGGAATTCGCCTGAAATATGGCGCTTGCTGAAGCGGGCCGCCGAATCCCCGACGCCCGACTATCTGCTTGCCGCCGTCGATGCACAGGTCACGCCGCAGGGCTCGATCGCATCGATGCCCGCCAATGCGTCCGTCTATCGGGAAGCCTTCGGACGCACGATAGGGATCAGCGCAACCGTTACGCTGTTCTGCCTCGTGCTCGGCTATCCGGTGGCATGGCTGCTCGCAAATCTTCCCGCAAAAAGCAGCAACCGTTTGATGCTTCTCGTCATCGTCCCGTTCTGGACGTCACTGCTCGTGCGCACGACAGCATGGTACGTGTTGCTGCAACCCGGCGGTGTGGTCAACGGCGTGCTGTCCGGACTCGGCATTGCATCGCATCCCATCCCGCTCGTCTTCAATCGCACGGGCGTGTTGATCGGCATGACCCATGTGCTATTGCCTTACATGATTCTCGCCATTTATTCCGTGATGAAGAGCGTGCCGCCTGTTTATGTACGCGCCGCGAAGTCACTCGGTGCACATCCGTTCACGGCGTTCGTGAGAGTTTATATGCCGCAGACGCTACCTGGCGTCGGTGCGGGATGCTTCCTCGTCTTCGTGCTCGCGCTCGGCTACTACATCACGCCCGCACTGCTCGGTGGTGCCGGGGACGAGATGATCAGCCAGCTCATCGCCACTCAAACCAACACGCAGCTCAATTGGGGACTCGCGGGTGCGCTGTCGGCCTATCTCGTGATCTTTACGGCGATTTTCTATTTTCTTTTCAACCGTATTGTCGGCATCGACCGCTTGCGGTTCGGTTGATCGAGGTCGCTCCGCCTGGAAGGAAAACTCATGCAAGACAAACGCAATACGGTGCTGACGGAGCGCATTGCCGCACGCTGGGTACGCGTGCACTCCGCGATCGTGCTGTTCTTTCTGGTCGCGCCGATTCTCGCCATCATCCCGCTCTCGTTCAACTCGGGCTCGTACTTCTCCTATCCATTGCAGGGTTTTTCGTTCCGCTGGTACGAACAGGCCCTGACGAGCGCGGACTGGCAACGCGCGTTGCTAAACAGCATTGGCATTGGCGCAGCTTCCACGTTGATCGCGACATGCCTCGGCACGCTCGCCGCGTTGGGCCTGTCGCGCTCGCAATTCCCGTTGCGCGCGGTCATCATGCCCATCGTCATATCGCCAATGATCGTGCCGATTGTCGTCGTTGCTTCGGGGTTCTACCTGATCTTCGCGCCGCTAGGGCTCGTCAATTCCTATCCAGGGGTCGTGCTCGCGCATGCGGCGCTCGGCACGCCGTTTGTCGTCATCACGGTGACGGCCTCGTTGCTTTCGTTCGATCAAAGCCTGCTGCGTGCCGCGTCCGGTCTTGGCGCAGCACCGTGGACCGCGTTTCGTCGCGTCACCTTGCCGCTCATTACGCCCGCTGTGGCAACGGGCAGTGTGTTCGCTTTCGCCACCTCGTTCGATGAAGTCATCGTGATTCTTTTCATTGGCGGCCCGGAACAAAAGACCGTTCCTCGCCAGATGTGGAGCGGCATTCGCGATTCGATCGATCCGTCGATTCTGGCCGTGGCAACCATGCTCATTGTTTTTGCCGTGCTGCTGTTCGCGAGCATCAACTGGCTGCGCGGGCGCGCGGCCGCGGCCAGTCAGGCGTTGGTCTGACCGCCCGCGGTATCGGAAACGTCTGCGGTTTTCAACAGTCCGTCGAGACAGTAACGGCCTCCCACGCCTGAATCTCTTCGGCCAATGCCGACAGCTTGTTTCGCACCAACCCGATCGCATCGGTGCCAAGCAACAGATGCGCAGGCGGATGATCCGAAGCAATCGCGGTGAGCATTGCGCGCGCCGCTTTCTTCGGGTCTCCCGGCTGCTTGCCGCTTCGCTCCGCGCGCGCTTTGCGCACAGGATCGAAAACTTCGTCGTAGTCCGGAATCGACCGCGGTGTTCGTGTCATCGAGCGGCCCGCCCAGTCGGTGCGAAACCCGCCGGGCGCCACGGCCGTCACCGCAATGCCGAGCGGTTTGACCTCTTTGCCGAGCGCCTCGGAGATGCCCTCCAGGGCGAATTTGCTCCCGCAATAGTAAGCAATTCCCGGCATCGTAATGAAGCCGCCCATCGACGTGATGTTCAGGATGTGACCGCGTCGGCGTTCACGCATGAATGGCAGCACGGCCTTGATCATGGCGACTGCGCCGAACACGTTCACGTCGAATTGCCTGCGCAGTTCCGACAACGGCGATTCCTCCACGATACCTTCGTGCCCATAACCCGCATTGTTCACGAGTACGTCCACAGGGCCGACAGACGTCTCGATGTCCCGCACAATGCCGTCGATCGCATCGAAGTCGGTCACGTCAAGTACGCGCGCAAATGCGGCGTTCGCAGACAAAGACTCGAAATCACGCTTTGCCTCGTTACTGCGTACAGTCCCGACAACTGTGTGCCCCTCCGACAGGGCCTCTTCGGCGAGCGCGCGGCCAAAACCGCTGCTGACGCCTGTGATGAGCAAAATTTTGCTGGATGCCACGGAAGCTTCTCCCGGATGTCAATTGGAGAATGCATGCTACTCTTTCAACCACGACGGTATAAGCCAAATTCCCCTGTTTTTCTTGCACAAAACTATGAGCACGAAGCGTGCCTCGACATCTGGTCCAGAGCGCTCCCGGAGCGACCGCAAGCGCCTGGTTGCCTTGCTGCACGCGTTGGCGCCCGAGGAAGGCTACAACCTGACACCGCTACGGGGCGTGCGCATTCTGCGTTCGAATCGCCCGCTTTCACGCACGCCGGTCCTTTACGACCCGGGCATCGTGATCGTCTGCCAGGGTCGCAAGCGAGGTTACTTCGGCGACCAACTCTATCTCTATGACGAGCATCACTATCTGGCCGTTTCGGTGCCCGTTCCGTTCAGCATGGAAACGGACGCAACGGCGCAGCGTCCGCTGCTTGCGCTGTATTTGCATCTCGACTTCGTCATGGCTGCCGAACTCGCGGCGCAGATCGACAGCGAAGGTGGAACAGCGAATGCACAACCACCATTGAGCATGATGTCGACGCCGATGGACAACACGATGTCAGCGTCCGTACTGCGCCTCCTCGACGCGATGCGCAAGCCGCTTGAAGCCGCCGTATTGGGCCCTGGGTTGCTGCGCGAGCTGTATTTCCGCGTACTCACCGGGCCTCAGGGAGGCTCGATGCGTGAGGCCTTGTCGATGCGAGGACAGTTCGGAAAGATCGGCCAGGCACTGCGCCTCATTCACGCGCGCTACGCGCAGTCGCTCGACGTGAAGCTGCTTGCCGACGAAGCGGGCATGAGCCCTCCAAGCTTCCACCATCATTTCAAGACCATCACGCAGGTATCGCCGATGCAGTACGTGAAATCGACGCGTCTGCATCAAGCCCGGCTCTTGATGGTTCGCGAAGACCTGACCGCGGAAGCCGCGAGCCTCGCGGTGGGCTACACGAGCCCGTCCCAGTTCAGCAGAGAGTTCAAGCGCCTGTTCGGCTTGACCCCTGCGGCGGAGACGAAGCGCATGCGCGAGAACTTCGCGATTGCGCCTGCGTTCCCGCACGCAACCTACGTCTCGTCGCACTAAGCACCGGTAAGCCGTGAGGTCTCTCGCCAAGGCCAGGGCTTAGGAGTTCACGCCGCAACAGACACCATGAACGTTTTACATGCGACGCGGATAAGGTTATCTGGCGAAACTTTTGCACACTCGGGTACTGTTACGTGGCTGAGTCCCGCCGCGCATACTGCGCGAAACAGCGCTACACATGAAGTATTTCCGATGAAACCATCCATTTGCGAGACGACTCTCGACCTTCGCGGCCTCGACCCGCCAGAGCCGCTGGAACGTGTTCTGGATGCGCTAGGGTCGTTGCAGCGAGATCGCTACTTGCACATGGTGATCGATCGCGAACCGGTGCCGCTCTACGGCATACTCAGGAGGAACGGCTTCGAGTACAGCGTCGATGTGATGATCGACGGCTGCCGGGAAATCTGTATCTGGCAGGGGCAGTGATGCGGCGTCAGCTTTCTCTCGACGGTTCGCCGACGCTTTCCGTGCCGCTGCGGTTCTTTCTCAACGCGCCGCTATTTGCATTGCTGGCGGCAGGCCTTTTGCTGTGGGACGGGCCCGATGCATTCACGTCGCGCTGGTCGCCCGCTTCTCTCGCGCTCACGCACCTCTTCACGCTGGGCATCCTCACCAGCGTGATGACAGGTGCGTTGATCCAGATACTTCCTGTAGCCACCGGCGTACGAATTGCATGGACGCACGTGACCGCCATGGCCGTCCATGCGCTACTTACGCTGGGCACGCTGACGCTCTCGGCGGCTTTCCTCTTTTCCTTACAACGGCTCTTCCTGCCGGCGTTGCTGCTGCTTTCAGCCGCGCTTCTCTGGTTGCTTGCCGCATGCTTCACGGGCTTTTGGCAACATCGCGACGAAGCATTCAAGGGTTCCGGCGACGTGCTCAATGCCACCCGGCTGGCACTCATCGCCTTGCTCGCAACCACGGTCCTGGGCGCCATTCTGGCTGGCTCGCAAGTCTGGTCTGTGCCGCTTCCATTGATCATGCTCACGGACCTTCATGCCATGTGGGGTCTATCAGGCTGGGTGGGATTGCTGACGATGGGCATTGCTTACCAGCTGATTCCCATGTTTCAGGTGACGGATGTCTATCCCCGAACGCTTGCACGCGGACTTGCGCCCTTTATCTTCGTGTTGCTTGTGGCGATCTCTTTCAATGCCGCGATATTCCCCCGGGTTGAAAAATCGTTAGGGTTTCTATTGTTTTTCGCCTACGCGATATTTGCGGCCGTTACCCTGTACCTGTTGTGGACACGAAAACGTTCGGGATATGACGCCACTACGCTGTTCTGGCGCACGGCCATGGTGAGTCTCGTGTGCTGTGCGCCGCTGTGGATGGTGCAGACCGCAACCGGCAATCCACCGGGGGCCATCACGCTGGGTGTATTGTTCATCTTCGGCGTGGCGTGGTCATCAATCAACGGCATGCTGTACAAGATCATTCCATTTTTGCTCTGGTATCACGCTCAAAACTCGCTCAGGACCGCTCCCATAGCCATCGTGCCCAAGGTCAAAGACATGATTCCGGATCGCATGGCACAAAGGCAATTCTGGGCGCATCTGCTCGCCCTGTTTCTCCTGCTGGCTGCCAGTGTTCGGCCTATCGCATTTGCACGCATGGGTGCGCTGGCGGCAGGGGGCTCAGCGGTATGGCTGGGCATCAACGTGATCGGCGCTATCCGGCTGTATTTGCTCGCCAAGCGTCAGATCGCATCGATCGAATCGAACGCTCGCTGAACAGGCGGCATCTGTTATCCAGGTATCGCTGGCACGTGCTGGTGATAGTTCGCGATGCAAACAATCGAACAGCTGCCCCCACGCCTTCATGTGCAACTCATGCGAGTCGCTTCATGAAAATTCCGGCACGTTGCGGGGGCAGTCGTGAAGACGGAGGTCAGGCCAGTCGCCGCGGAAACGACTGGGCCATTATTTGATCTCTTTCCAGTAAGCGGTGTTCAGTCGCCAGGCAAAAAAGCTCAGCAGGCCCAGGAACAGCAGCACCCACACCCCGATCTGCCGGCGCGCCTTCTGCTGCGGCTCGGACATCCACGACAGGTACGCCACCAGGTCCGCCACCGCAGAATCATAATCCACCCGCGACAGCGCCCCTGGCGTGAGCTGGTCGTAGCCCGCAAAGCGATGCTCCTTCTCGCCCGTGCGCTCGTCCACCACGTCCTCGAACTTCGCCGCGCGCTGCCCCTGCAGCTGCCACAGCACGTGCGGCATGCCCACGTTGGGGAACACCAGGTTGTTCCAGCCCGTGGGCCGCGTCGGGTCGCGGTAGAAGCTGCGCAGGTACGTGTACAGCCAGTCGCGCCCGCGCGCCCGCGCCTCCACCGACAGGTCCGGCGGCGCCGCCCCGAACCACGCCTTCGCGTCATCGGGCCGCATGGCCACCGTCATCGTGTTGCC
Organism: Paraburkholderia sp. SUR17; assembly: GCF_029536165.1. Taxonomy (NCBI): domain Bacteria; kingdom Pseudomonadati; phylum Pseudomonadota; class Betaproteobacteria; order Burkholderiales; family Burkholderiaceae; genus Paraburkholderia; species Paraburkholderia sp. SUR17. The sequence continues at coordinate 624,685 of NZ_CP120509.1, read as the reverse complement.
CACCTTGTCGGTGGTGAACAGCAGGTTCGCCTGGATCTCCTTCTGCGCAATGCCGATGTCCTGCAGCCGGCTGTAGCGCATCAGGTTCGCACTGTGGCAGTTCAGGCAGTAGTTGACGAACAGCTGCGCCCCATGCTGCAGCGAGGCAAGATTTTCGCCGTTATCGGGCGCGCGGTCGAGCGGAATATTCTCCTGGGCCATCACCCGCCCCGGCACCGCTGCCACCAGCAGCGCCAGCACCAGTGCAACCCCGGCCGCGCCCGCACGCGCGAACCCTGCAAGCAATGTCTTCATGTCCGGTTGTCCTCGTTCGCGGTTAATGGGGCTTGTACCGCACCCGCTCCGGCGGCTCCCTGAACGTGCCAAGCCGCGTCCAGAACGGCATGCCGAGGAAGAACGCGAAGTACACCAGCGCACACACCTGCGCCACCAGCGTGGCCGCCGGCGACGGCGGCTTCGTGCCGAGGAACGCCAGCGTCAGGAACGCCAGCACGAAGATCCCGTAGAACACCTTGTGGAACAGCGGCCGGTAGCGGATCGACTTCACCGGCGAGCGGTCCAGCCAGGGCAGGAAGAACAGCGACACCACCGCGCCGCCCATCACCACCACGCCCCAGAACTTCGATTCCGTGAAGTACATCGCGACGATCACCAGCACCGCGAGCACCGGCAGCCCCAGCCGCCATTTCCCGCGCGCCCTCGCCAGCGCCAGCAGCCCCAGCAGCCCGATCACGACCATCAGCACAATCTTGAACGGGTCCGTGGTCGCGCGCAGCATCGCGTAGAACGCGGTGAAGTACCACACCGGCGCAATCTCCGGCGGCGTCTGCAGCGGGTTGGCCGGGATGAAGTTGTTCGCCTCCAGGAAGTACCCGCCCATCTCCGGCGCGAAGAACACGATCGCGGCGAACACCATCAGGAAGATGCACACGCCCATGAAGTCGTGCACCGAGTAGTACGGATGGAACGGGATGCCGTCGAGCGGGCGCCCCTGCGCGTCCTTCTTCGCCTTGATCTCGATGCCGTCCGGGTTGTTCGAGCCCACCTGGTGCAGCGCGATCAGGTGCACGAATACCAGCCCCAGCAGCACCAGCGGGATCGCGATCACGTGGAACGCAAAGAACCGGTTGAGCGTGACGTCCGAGACCACGTAGTCGCCGCGGATCCACAGCGACAGGTCCGGGCCGATGAACGGGATCGCCGAGAACAGGTTCACGATCACCTGCGCGCCCCAGTACGACATCTGGCCCCACGGCAGCAGGTAGCCGAAGAACGCCTCGGCCATCAGGCACAGGAAGATCGCGCAGCCGAAGATCCACACCAGCTCGCGCGGCTTGCGGTACGACCCGTACAGCAGCCCGCGGAACATGTGCAGGTACACCACCACGAAGAACATCGACGCGCCCGTGGAATGCAGGTAGCGGATCAGCCACCCCCACGGCACCTCGCGCATGATGTACTCCACCGAGCCGAACGCCAGCGTCGCGTCGGGCTTGTAGTTCATCGTCAGGAAGATGCCCGTGACGATCTGGTTGACCAGCACCAGCAGCGCCAGCGAGCCGAAGAAGTACCAGAAGTTGAAGTTCTTCGGCGCGTAGTACTCCGAGAGATGCGCCTTCCATGTCTCGGTCAGCGGGAAGCGCCGGTCGACCCAGCCGGTGAGCCCCGTGGTCTCTACCTCGTGTTCAGTGCCGCTCGCCATTTACGCTTCTCCTTTTTCGTCCCTGCCGATCACCAGCTGCGTGGCCGAGGTGAACATGTAGGGCGGGATGTCGAGGTTCTGCGGCGCGGGCTTGTTTTTGAACACGCGGCCCGCGAGGTCGTAGGTCGAACCGTGGCAGGGGCACAGGAAACCGCCCGGCCAGTCGTCGGGCAGGTTCGGCTGCGCGCCCTCCTGGAAGCGCGGCGTCGGCGTGCAGCCCAGATGCGTGCACACGGCCACCGCCACGAGGATGTTTTTGTGCTCGGCACGCGAGCGGAACTCGTTTTTGCAGTACGCCGGCTCGGGCATCGAAAAGGGATTTTTGCTCTGCGGATCGGCCACCTCGCTGTCGGCCTTCTGGATGTCCGCGAGCATGCGGTCCGTGCGGTTCAGGATCCAGACCGGCTTGCCGCGCCAGGCCACCGTCATCATCTCGCCGGGCTTCAGGTTGCTGATGTCCACCTCGACCGGCGCACCCGCCGCTTTGGCCTTCTCCGATGGTGCAAACGAACTAACGAAGGGTACGACAGTGGCCACGCCTCCTATGCCACCTGCTACGGACGTCGCTATCAGCCACGTACGGCGGCTGCTGTCGACGCGGTCATCTTCGTGAACTGGCATCACACTCCTCATTTCCAGATTGAATTTTTGCTTGAATCGCTTCCAGGGCGACGAGTCCCGGCTAATGCAGGCGCCTTAGTGCAGCCCCGATATGTAGTCGGAAACCGCTTTTATTTCGTTATCCGACAGACGCGATGCGATGGCATGCATCGTAGGGCTGTTGTCGCGCGCGCCCGGCCCCTGACTGAACGCGTTCAACTGACTGGCCGTGTAGGTCGCCCATTGCCCTGAGAGGCGTGGGAATTGGGAGGGAATGCCCTGGCCACTGGGCCCGTGGCAGGCAGCACAAGCAGGCACGCTCTTTTCGACAATCCCGCCGCGATAGATCTTCTGCCCCAGTGCAATGGCGTCCCTGTCATGCGCGTAGCCGGGCTTCGGCGTCTGCGATGCGAAATACACCGTTACGTCCGCGATCTGCTGATCGGACAGCGCACCCGCCATGCCTGCCATGATCGCGTTGTTGCGGGCCGGTTGCGTTGCATCGGCGCGCGCCTTGAAATCCCTGAGTTGTTTGGCGAGGTATTCGGCGTGCTGTCCCGCGAGTTTCGGATAAGTGTCCACCGCGCTGTTACCGTCTGCGCCGTGGCATGCCGCGCATACCTGGGTAACGATGACCTTGCCTCGATTGGCATCCGGCTTCTCGAGTTCGGCCGCGTGCCCTAAGACAGTCCAACCCGACAATACAACCGCCAACTGAAACACTGCCCAAGTCCCGCACATTCGATTCATTCGCGCCCCGCTTCATGGGAGTTATAGATTGAGCAAGTCACGACGAGGCCCTTACTGCCTCGCCGCGCAAAATGGATCCACAAAGAAATCGCTAAGGATGGCAGATCAGATCGGCTTGATTGGAATGTAATGGCCGTCTTTTCCGACCGGCGTCAACGGTAGCCCCTGCTTCTCGCGCCGTTTTCTTTCTTTCGATAGCGGCGGGCATGTGTGCTCGTCGTAGTACAGCACCATGCAGTCCAGACACAGCATGCATTCCATCTGGTCGATCCGCCCTGCATCGTCGATAGCCTGCGATCCGCAGCCTGCCGCGCACGCATGGCACGTCGTGCATTCTGGCTTGCGACGCAACTTGAGGAAGCGCAAACGACCAGGCAGTGCGAGGCTCGCGCCGAGCGGACACAGATATTTGCAGAACGGCCGCTCGATGAAGATCGACGCACCCACGACGATGGCCCAGAACAGCACGAACGGCCACGACCGGTTCATCACGCCGACAAGGAAAGTCGTCTTGAACGGCTCGATCTCCGCGAGCTTTTCGGCCCACGGCATCGAGAAAAACGATACGGCGAGCAGCACGGCGAACACAACGTACTTGAGCTTGCGTAGCGTGTTGTGCAGTCGCATGGGAAGCTTGCGTTGCAGCTTCTTCAGCCCGGTCGCGCGGGCGATCTTGTAGAGCAACTCCGACATCGAGCCGAACGGGCACATCCAGCCGCAAAAGAGCCCGCGCCCCCAGACGAACACCGTGACCGCAATCACGATCCAGAACACGAAGATGAACGGGTCGGAAAGAAAGAGCCCCAGATTCCAGCCACCGAACAGCGAGTGGACGAATGTGAGCACCTGGGTAATCGACGGTTGCGCCAGCTCGTACCATCCAGCGAAACCAATGGCAATGAGCCAGCTTGCTGTCTTGGGCCACGAAACCCAGCGTTTGTCCGCACGCTTCGCCTTGCGTACCCAGCGGTCGCGCGTGGCAAAGAAGAGCATGACGGCTGCGGCCCAACCGATGAACAGGCCGATTTGCAGACGCTTGGCGCGCCAGGCGTTCTGCCAGGCGGGCGTTTCCTCGTCTACATGCGGGTGGCCGCCTTGAAGAAAGCGCGCCGGCAGCCAGTACGGCGAATTGAATGCCGAGAAGTTCTTTGCGCCGGTTTCCTTGTCGATCTTATGACCGAGGAATACGAACTTCCACGGGTAGGCCGCGCTGAACTTCATGCTACGCACAATGAAGATGCCCGTTTCATTGAACGACGGAGCACCCGAGGCCTGCAACGAGTACAGGTTCAGATAATCGGAGTCCTTGAAGGTGAACGCGTTGATTCCCTGGCGCACCTGGATACGGTCGTAAATGCCACCGCGTACGAACCCCGATCCCTTGAACGACTCCGTACCGTTTGCAACGACGAAGAGCGCCTGTTCGCCGGATTTGAGCCGGCTCATCAACTGCGCGTAGTCGTAGTCACCCAGAATACTCCTGCCGATGGCAGGTGCATTCAGGTAACCGTAGTACAGGTCGAGGTAGGGCGAACCGGTATCCGCGGCGCCAACGTCGCTCGCATGAACGGCCAGATGCTGCACAGCCCCCATGTCGACGAGCGCCTGCCACCCGTAACGCGCGACCGCCGGCAGCAACCTCGCCTGCGGGAGAATGGTTTCCTTCACGATGCCGACCTGGCTTGCGACGGCAACGGCGCAACGCGAAATCAACTGGTTCTCCGCGATGGCCGTCACGGTGGCCCCGGAAATGGCGTCAAGGCTCGTGCTACCCGCATCGCTACGCCCGATCTCGAATCGCGCGCCAGCAAACCGGCTCACATATTGATGCAGAAATGTGAGGAGCTTGCTCTCGGGAATACCGACCAGCAAGATGGGCTCGCTATGCTTGAGTACCCTGACGCCCGTGATCACGCCTTTCGTATCCATGCCGATCAGCGTGACGATGGGCTTACCCGAGTAGCCTTGAATATCGACGATGTCGGTGGACAGAAACACGTAGCCTTTCAGCACCCGCGTGTGGCCATCGTTAGCGTAGGCCTCGACGTACGGCGGATTTCCCTTGCGTGCAGAGAACTCGGTAGCGCCAGGCAGTACGCCCGCGCAGTCGGTCCACTTGCACATCTCGGGTTGACTGAACAATTGATCCGGCAGCTCCTGTTCGTAGATAGAAGCGAAGGCCGGCGGCATGCCCGCGAAGAGCAGCACCAATGCCACGATCCAAAACGATACTTTCATTTTTGTCGCTTTGAAAAGGCCGCGCGGCACCGCTTTTCCGGAACTGAAAGTCCCGCAGGTCGCCCGGTCGGATTTCTGACGCCGCGCCTGCCGGCGAACCGCGGCCGGCACAGCATCGTCACTCATGTCACTGCGCCTTGGAGACCATGAAGTCCACTGCGGCCTTTACTTCGTCATCCTTCAGACTCGGGTTGCCGCCGCGTGAAGGCATCGTGCCGTTATTGCCCGTGAACCCTTCAAGCGCGTGCTTGTACAGCGTGGGTTTGCCTTTCGCAATGCGCGGCGCCCAGTCACCCTTGTTGCCGAAAACAGGCGCACCCGCTGCGCCCGTCTGGTGGCACATGAAACAGACGCTTTTGAACACCTTCTCCCCTGCGGGATTCGGTGCATCGGCGCTCGCCGTCGCCGTACCAGGATTCACCGCTGCCGTCGCAGGCGCCGCCGTCGCAGGGGCTGCCGCGGCCACCACGGTGACGGAGGCCACCGGTGCAATCGATGTTTGTGCCGCGCCGGCGGCCTGTGAAGCAGCGCCGCTCTTGTCGCAAGCCGACAGGCCGAGCGTCAGTGCAAATCCAATTCCAGCAATCAACGGGTTGCGAGCTTTCATCTCTTATCTCCTCAATCAGGTTTCAAGCTGCGTCAGCTGACGCAGCCGGCAATACATCGGCAAGCGATGGTTCGTAACCGAGCAGCGGTTGCGCGAGCAGCCGCTCGATCAGCACACGGACGTTGAGCCACGGGTCCGCATCGATCTGGCTGACCGGATCGTCGACGGCGTCGCCGTCCGGCGTATGCAGATGATTCGGGAACGTGCGGAGCGTGCGGTGCAGTGGGGCGGTGTCGATGCGCATCGCAGCTTCGCCCCAGCGCCAGTTCATCGCGTACTCGCGCGGCGCAGCAAAGCGCAGCGTCAGATCGACGCCGTTGATCAGTTGCAACTCCAGCGCGTCGCGGCATAGCGTGATCGACGCGAGTTGTGTCGCATCGAACGTCGCCTCGATTTGTTCCTTCAATTCAAGGTGCAGCATCGTCAGACTCCCGTCGCGAGCAGTTCGCGCAACTGTTCGCGAATGATTTCGCGCGTATGTGCAAGCGTTTTTGCGCCAAGGTAATGTTCATAGGCCGGGTGCTCTCCCACATCGCCAGACTCGATGAGTGCGAGCAGATTTTCTTCGTCGCCTGCACCGTACTGCGCGAGGATCAGCTTGCGGTCTTCGCGCAGGTCGTACAGCACACGACTGAGCGCGTCGATCTGCATCGCCGCTTCCGAAGGCACGTTCTGAAAAAATTGCGTCATCTCTACTCCCTCACATGTTGTGGTCTTTGACCACGCCGCCATCGGTTGTCGCCATGTCGATCGTGACCTGATCGAAGCGATACAGCTTCCCGCCCTCGGATTTCATGAATTGCTCAGCGTCACGCCTGTTTGCGAACGACGCGAAGGTCTGGCCCATTGCACCAGGTTTTTTCGAACCGATTACGTAGGTCGCCTGCTTCGCGTCGATCCAATGACCGGTGGGGTGCTCCCAATCCGCTGTTCCCATGTCCTGCACGTACATCGCGCGAACCTTACGGTCATGCTCCGGGCGCAGATACACCGAGAACAGCCCCAACGTGTCGCAGAAGAAGTCCGCTTGTCCGTCTGCGTAGAGAATCTGCGCTTTCGGGCCGGGATAATCTTTCAGGCTCATGCCGTCGAGCACGCTCACGGTCGAGTCGGTAATCTCGTGCGGCGGAGGCAACGATGCCGATTCGTTCTGGCATCCGGATGTCACCACGATGGCGAGCACTGCAATAGCCGTCGCGATAGTGGTCTTGAAGAAGCGATAGTTCATCGATTGAATCTCCATGCGGCAAGGCCGAGCGGCGCCGCGATCCACGCGAGCATCACTGGACCGAGAAGAAGCGGCTCGGCGAGCGACGCGGGAAACACGCTGACGAGGCCGTACATCGTGTGCAGGTCAGCCGGCCCGAATATGTTCAGGATGCGGAAGATGTCCGCGGGATTGAGCATCAGCAGCAGCGGAAACAGCGGGCCGAGTACGGCACCGCCCGTTGCGACCAATGCGCCGAGCAGCAGCAAGTCGTAGACAAGCACGAAGAAGAACCACAAGCCAATGGCGACACCGCTCGCCGAAGTACGGCTTGCGCAAAATACCGACGCGGACACCGCGAGGCTCAGGAACACCCAGCCGAGCAGCACGGCGCTAATGACGAAGCCGGCGTACTGATACCAGTCGGCCGCAGGCGCGCGTACGGCGATCACGATGCCGGCCAGCCCGAAGCCTGCAAGCGTGGCGCAGGTCAGCGCCGCCGCGAGACCCGCATACTTGCCGAGCAGCAACTGAACACGATTGATGGGATACGAGAGCAACAGGTTCAGCGTGCCGCGCTCACGCTCGCCTACGAGTGCATCGAAACCGAGAATCAGCGCGATCAACGGCAACAGGTAGATGGTGAGGCTGACCAGGCTCGCGATCAGCGGCTCGATGCCATGAAAGCCGACTGAGCCTTGTGCGGCTGCGCCGAAATACGAGGTGGCAAGCGTGAACGCCGCAAAAACAAGCGACACGGCAAGCACCCAGCGGCTACGAATGCGGTCGTGGAACTCCTTGCCGGCGATCACGCCAATTTGTGCCCAGTGGGAACGGCTGAACACGCTCATGCGCTTGCTCCCGTATAGCCGAGGAACACGTCTTCGAGAGACGGCTCCTGGATTTGCAGGTCGGCGATCCGATCGGACAACGGCGACAGCGCCGCAATCGCAGCCATCTTCGCGTCGCGTGGACATTGAAATGCGATGAGACGCTCGCGGATAGTCAGTTTTCCGAACGGCGCCCGGTTCAACGCGGCCTGTAGCGGGCCAACGTCCTCCGAATGCGTGAGCACCTCGATGGACAGCGGCAGATTTGTCTTGCCGCGCAGCGTCTGCACGCTGCCCACCGCCTGAATGCTGCCGCTGTGCAGAATCGCTAGACGGTCTACGCGTTGCTGGATTTCGGCGAGGATGTGCGACGTGATGACGATGGTGGTTCCATCCTGCTGCCGGGTCTTCAGGATTCGATAGAACTCGCGAATGCCTTCGGGGTCCAGACCATTCGTCGGTTCGTCAAGAAACAGAAGTGACGGGTTGCCGAGCAATGCCTGTGCAAAGCCTAGCCGCTGCCTCATTCCTTTCGAGTACTCGCGTACCTTGCGAGCGCCTGCAGCGTGGCTCAATCCCACCTGATCGAGAAGCGCCTTGCATGCCGCTGTTTTGACGCCCTTCAGTCGTGCGAAGAAGTGCAGCGTCTCGAGCCCGGTGAGGTTGTCGTAAAGCACGACGTTCTCCGGCAAGTAGCCGAGTTTTCGCCGTACGGCTTGAAACCGCGGGCCGTCCACAAGTTCACCGTCAACCTGAACGCGGCCGGCATCGGGCGAGACAAGCCCCAGCATGAGCTGGAACAACGTGCTCTTGCCCGCGCCGTTGCGGCCGATGAGGCCAAACAACTCGCCCTTCTGAATCTTCAGATCGACACCGTCGACCGCGCGCAACGCGCCGAAAGATTTGGCGACGCCAGTGAGTTCAATCATGCTGCTTCCCCATCCACTTCACCCAGGCGGCGTGCAACGGCTGCATCCGCGGTGTGTCATCGACAACGCTCGGCACCGCCATCAGCGGGAACTGCTGGGCAATCAAGCGCAGCGATTGCACGGCCGGGCTGTTCATCAACACCTTCACCGCCGGGACGCGCCAGGTCAGCCGGTCGACAAGATCGCTCGCCGTATAGGGGATATCGCCCACGCCGCGCCCGCGCCGGTCCCAGCCGAAGTAGTCGCTCCAGTAGTTGCCAGGCCACGACACGTCGTTCGCGGCCACGTAGCGAATCTGCTCCCGGTTCTGGATGAAGTCGTTGCCGGTCACGTTGTTGTGAACCGAGCCGCCCCACAGATGCACGCCGATCGCGTTGTCCACGACGAGATTGCGGCGAATCGTGTTGTATTCGGCGTCGTAGATGAAAAAGCCGCGCTGGTTGCCAGCCACAACGTTGTTCTCCACCACCGAATCCTGCACGGTGCGAAGCATGATTCCGTGATCGGTGTTGCCCCACACCTTGTTGTTCTTCACGACCTGGTTACGCGCTTCCATGATCGCGAGACCGCCGCGATTGTGGTACACGTCGTTACCGTCCCACACGTTGTAGTACGAATTCATGTAGTGCGTACCGTATCGAACGTCGTGAATCGTGTTGCCCTTGAAAAGCGCGTGATGCGAGACATCGACGTAGATGCCATCGCGCGAATAGCTGATGGTGTTGCCCACGATCTGCGCGCCGGTTGTGTTGTAAAGCTGGATGCCGTTGCCGCGGTCCGGCGAGCGCAAGTCGCGCTTGCCCACAACCAGGTTGTCCTCCACATGCACGTCTGCCGATTTCTCGATCCAGAGCCCGAACAGGTTGTAGACGAGTTCGCAGTGGTCGATTTCGGTTCTGTCCGAACCGGGTTGCACGTAAACGCCGGCGTTCTGCGCGGTGAGATTGGCTCCGCTGTTCACGATGGCAAGGCCGGTAATTCTCACGTCCGGCGCGGCAACGCGAATGACATCGCCCGCATTGTGTCCATCGATCATGGGCCGACCTACTCCTTGCAGCGTGATGCGCTTCGTGATCCTCAGGTTCTCCCCGTAGTGCCCCCCGTACACAACGATCGTGTCCCCCGCCTGTGCTGCTTCGATGGCTGCGCCGATTCGCTCGCCGGGATGAACGGCCAGCGTGGCGGCCGCGGCGGTCTGCGCGAGCAGCGTCGCAAACACAAACATCGCAGCGAGTGAGAACTTCGGCATTCTGGCCAACCAACCACAGGGGTTATTCAATTTGCACGCGCGCCCGTCATCGCGAGGCAGGGGAGATTCCCCCTGCCTCGCTTTCCACTACCGGCACATGTATTGACGCTATGCCTGCACGAGCATTCGAGAGCGCATTTCGAGGTGCAACGCGTGACAGAAGTTGGTGCAGTAGCACCAGAACACCCCAGGCTTGTCGGCAATGAACGTGACGGACTGGGTCTGCTGCGGATGGACGACGAAGCTGATGTTGTAGAACGGGATAGCAAAGCCGTGCGTCAAGTCCTCGACCTTGTCCAGATTCGTCAGGATGATCGTGACCTCATCGCCCTTCTTCACCGTCCATTCACGCAGACCGAACGTCGGTGCCTGAGAAGTCAGATACACCGTGACCTTGCGGCCCTGACGTTCGACACGGTTTTCCTTCGGACTCTTGACCGCATGCGGGAACTCGTTCAGATCATAGATCTGCCGCGTCTTGATAATGTCGCGTCGAACCATGATGGAGTCATGCGGCTCCGGGTAGAGCGGGTGATCCCCAACCAGTTGCATTTTCTCGCCGCTGATGTCGATCAGCTGCGAGCTGTCCGGGTGAAGCGGGCCGACCGGAAGATACCGATCCTTGGAAAACTTGTTGTCCGAAATGAAGTATTGACCATCGGGTTCCCGCGTCTCGCCCATCGAAGTGAAGCCGTGCCCCGGCTGGTAATGCACGTCGATGCGGTCGACCACGACCTTCGCATTCTTGTCGCCTTTGTACGACCTCATCGCTGCGTCCAGGTCCCACTTCACGATCTGGCTGTCGAGGAAGAGCGTCGTGTAGCAGAAGCCCTTGCCGTCGAAACCCGAATGCAACGGTCCTAGCCCAATCTCGGGCTCGGCAACAACCGTGTCCCGCGGTTCCTTCAAACCGCCGTCGAACCACTTGAGCACCAGCTCGTGCGAGATCAGCGTTGCGGTTGGCGACAGCTTGCCGGAGCACGCGTAATACTTGCCGTCCGGCGAGACATTCACGCCGTGCGGGTTCTTCGGTACAGGCACATAGCAGGTGAGCGCAGTCTTCGGATCTGCGTTGGCCACGTGCGTGCCGTCTACAACGGGAACCTGCGAATTGCCGATGTGGAAGAACTTGCCGTTCTTCACCGCTTCCTCGATACGCGCAATGTTGAAGAACACGCAGGCATCGCGCTCGGCCGCCATCATCTCTTCGTAGTGGACGCCGTTTTCCGTGTTGTACTGATTCGAGCAGGCCAGCTTGCCGTCGTACGAAGTGGCCACGAGATCGAGGTTGCCGTCGATCTTCACCTGCCAGCGCGGCTGCATTGTCTTCGCATCGACGCAGGTGAACAGGCAGAAATACTTCTTCGGGTCGTTCAGGTCGCGACCGTCGTTGGGCTGCGGAATGTGGAACTCGCTGCCGCAGAACACCCGCGTCGTGTAGTTGATCTTCTCGTCGAGCGGGTCGCGCTTGTCCGGGAAAATGCCGTGAAAACCCTGCACGTTAGGCAACGACGTGATCGCGTCGCACTCCATCGTGTCGAGACGCACGCGTGCAACGCGCGCGTTGATCTTGTCGTTCACGAAGATGTACTTGCCGTCATACACGCCATCCGTGTACGACATATGGACGTGGTGCGTGTCGCCGTTGAAGTAGTTGAGTTGCCCGTTCGGCCTTGTGCCGATGATCTTGCGCGACTCGTTCGTGATGCCCCAACCCGACATGCAGTCGATGTTGTACACCGGGATACGCCGGATCTCGCGCCCGGACGGCAGCCCGTGGACCCGAAGATCGCCCGAGTGGCCACCGCTCGAAAACGCGTAGTACGTGTCGAGCTTGCCGGGATGCACCTCGTACTTGTCCCAGTTGATGGCAGTGGCGGAACCCGCGCCTTCGGCGCCGCTTGCACCACCTGTTGCGGCGGCAGCGGTGCCGCCGCCGCTCTTGTTGCAACCGGCAAGACCGAGCGAGAGACTCGCGCCCGCGAGGCCCGCAACCGCCGAAGAAGCGAGGAACCTGCGACGCCCCGAATCTTGCGGAACTACAGCTTCTTCAGATTTTCCTTTTGAAAAAGTCATCACATTCTCACTCATTAATTCGTTCAACGCCGGTTGCCCGGCGGCTTTGTTTTCATACCCGAAAAGGCAGGCCTCCCGACTACGGCACGACAAGACACATCCACAAACAGAACAGGGTTATTCCCGTGCCTCGACTCTCCAAAAGACAACGCGGTTAAAAATCAAGAGAAATTAAATTGAAAGGAATTTGAGATTTCCTGTGATTTAGCGGAACTTTTATACGGGGCTAGTTTGGTGGTCTACCGAACGACCGGGTTTGATCTATCTCAAAATACGTATTAGGGATGCATCTTTTTTGTGGCACATGTGACAATCGGGCGCGGAGCCCACTGGGCGGGCGACTGTCTGGCGTCCTTGATGTAGATCAAGTGTAGGGATATTCGAAAAAACAATAATCCACTCGATGTCAGGCCATCCCGGCGACCGCGCCACAAGCCGTGAATCCCTTCAGAGTGTTTGTAAATTGTTCAATTCACGAAGAGTCATCTGGATCTTTCTATCCGTCGCAATTGCTGTTGCCGGTGGGATTTGGCTTACGCTCAGAACGCCTGAAGTGTATATCCAGGGGACTTACGTCTTCGGCACTCGCGTTCAATTAGTGCTCTATGGCGTGCCACTCGATCAGGCTCAGCGGGATGCCGATGCGGTTTTCGCACACTTTCAAGCAATGCATAGGGAAATGCACGCATGGCAGCCGTCGGAAGTCATGCAACTCAATCACAGCATCGCAGCAGGTGAGCCGTTCCAGGCATCGGCGGAACTTGCGGAGATTCTGCGTTCGGCACGACAACTATCGCTCGACACAGAGGGGTTGTTCGACCCGGGCATCGGCCGGCTCATTCGGCTATGGGGCTTCCAGGCGGACCAGTTCGATGTTGTGCCACCGTCGCGCGACGCGGTGGAGCGAGAGGCAGCGCGGCATGCCCATATAACGGACCTTGCGATCTCGCCCACGGGTGTGGTTAGCAGCGCTAACCGCGCGGTGTCGATTGATCTTGGCGGCTATGCGAAAGGCTGGTCGCTGGACGAAGCCGCCGTGATCCTGAAGCAACGCGGCGTCGAAAACGCGTTGATCGACGTTGGCGGCAACCTGCTCGCGCTCGGCAGCAAGGGCGGCGTGCCGTGGCAGGTTGGCATCCAGGACCCGCGCAAACCAGGAACGCTTGCGACGCTCGAACTGCGTAACGGTGAGGCAATAGGCACCAGCGGCGACTACGTGCGCTTCTACAAGGCGGACGGCGTGCGTTATTGCCACATCATCGACCCACGCAGCGGCTTTCCAGCCACACAGAGCGAGTCGGTGACCGTCCTCGTGAAGCCCGGCCCGCATGCGGGCGCGTTGTCCGATGGCGCAAGCAAGGCGCCGTTTGTAGCGGGAGCCACGACGGCGATGTCGCTTGCGCGCAAGACAGGAGTGGACTCCGTCCTGCTGGTCGACACACAGGGACACGTTTTCGCATCCCCGGCCATGGCGGAACGCGTGCATTTCACTGATCCGTCGCTGCGCCCGGCACGTCTGGATTGAAACACTGGAAGGCTGCCCGATATGCCGGAGAAACCCTCTATCGACGTGCGCAAGGTGAGCGTTCAGCGCGGCGGCCGCGCCATCCTGCACGACGTCAGCCTGGCGATCGGGCAAGGTGAGCTGGTAGCGCTCGCAGGGCTCAACGGTGCAGGCAAGACGACACTGCTCCTGCTTCTTGCAACGCTGACCATGCCAGGCAGCGGACATATCTTCATCGACGGCATCAACGCGCTCACCCAGCCCGATAAAGTGCGTTCGAGAATCGGCGTCGTGTTTCAGGAGTCCGCATTGGAACCGCGTCTGAGCGCGCGCGACAACCTCTGGTTCATTTCGAAATGCCAGGGATTGAGCGGAAGCGCGGCGCGACTGCGCGTTGACGACGTACTCGCAGCATCGGGGCTCGATGCATTCGCCGCAACACCCGTTCAATGCCTTTCGGGCGGGCAGCGCAGGCGGCTCGAACTCGCGCGGGCACTTATTGCGCGGCCTCGCATCCTCTTGCTTGATGAGGCCACGCTAGGTCTCGATATCGCGGCACGCCACGCGTTCTGGTCGGAAATCAGAACGCTCGTGGCAGACGGTCATACCGTACTGTGCTCCACCCACCATACCGACGAGGCGCGCGACGCCAGTCGCGTGGTCGTGCTGCACCAGGGGCGCATGCTCGCAGACGATACATGGCAGGCCATGTGCACCTCTGTTCCCGCCACGATCCGATTGCGGGTACCAGCCGTCGAAGAAGCGGCAGGATGGCTTGCAGGACAGGGCCATACGGTATCGGTGGATGGCCACACCGTGGTCGTGCCGGGAACGGACCCCCACGCCATGCTGCCAGCGCTGCTGCAACGCATGCCCTTTCGTGTGCTGGGCGCCGAGACCGCATTGCCAGATCTCAGGAATATCGTCGAGCACTGCATCGCCATGCGTGCCGGCCATCGTTCTCACGCGACAAAAGCGGTGCCCGCATGAGCAACGTCGCCGCCATCATCTGGTTCGATCTGAAGCGGTTCTGGGCATCGCCTCTGCGAATCCTGTTCGGCCTTACGCAGCCCTTGCTCTATCTTTTCGTTCTCGGTGCGGCGCTCAGGAGCGGCACCTATGCGGAGGTGAGCGGCTATCAGGCGTACATCTTTCCGGGTGTCGTCGGGCTTTCGCTGATGTTCACGGCAACCTCAGCCGCCATCGGCATCGTGCATGACCGGCAGACAGGATTGCTGAACGCCTTACTCGTCTCGCCACTCGGTCGTATCGAGATCGCCGCCGGAAAAATCGGCGCGGGCGCAGTGGTCGCGTGGGCGCAGAGCCTGTTGCTGCTGCCCTTCTCGCCGGCCATTGGCATCGGGTTGACGGCGCCTCGCCTGATGCTTCTGCTCTGCGCGATGGCGTTCGCTGCGCTGACTTTTTCCGCGCTCGGGCTTGCACTTGCGTTGCCGTTCCGCTCGGTGATCGTGTTCCCGGTCGTATCGAACACGCTGCTCCTGCCGATGTTTTTTCTCTCGGGAGGGTTGTATCCGCTCGATCTTGCACCGCAGTGGATCCGCTTTGCCGCCGCGTACGATCCCGCCGCATACGGTGTCGATTTGATGCGAGGTGTGCTGACGACACAATTTTCGATCGCGCCGGTGCAATCGGTTGCCGCGCTTGCAGTGTGCCTCATCGCGGCAGGATGGATTGTCGCCCGACGACTCAGTCGGCGCGACGTGTGATGTTTTCTGTTTCTGTGGCAGTGGAGCGCTGCTCGCGCTCAATCATTTTTGCTTCAGCAACGTAGAGGAGATGGGTTATGGGCGAGTTGAGTATCTGGCATTGGTTGATTGTCTTGCTGGTCGTTGCGCTGGTGTTCGGTACGAAGAAGCTGCGCACCCTGGGAAGCGATCTGGGAGGCGCAGTGAAAGGCTTCAAGGAAGGAATGCGCGAAGGCGAGGCGCGAGACGTCGTAGCGCTGGAACAACTGCCGAGCCACGACAACCCGGAGCCTCCGCGAGCAACCGGCGTTGAACGAAGCACGCTGGCAGAGTGAGCGCAGTAACAACTGCTATGACGCAGTCTGCGCGTCGCCCTGTTCTTCCAGCATGCGCATCGCGGCCTTTTCAGCATTCAGCACGTGCTGGCGTGCGAGCGCCTGCGCCTCTTCGCCGTCGCGCGCCTTCAGCGCCTTGTAGAGCCGGTCGATTTCCTTCAGGCTGCTCGGCAGCCGGTCGGGATGCATCAACGAGGTCGCGCGCAGCAGATTCACACGTGAATAAAGGCTCGTCAGAATTTCCTTGACGAGCCGATTACCACAGTTGTCCAGCAGCACGTCGTACAGTGCGGTCTTGGCTTCCAGCACGCCGGACTGGTTTTGCGCGGTCGCCTGTGCGCGCAGCGCCTTCGCGGCTTCGCCGAACTGCGCAATCGCCGTGTCGCTTGCAAGCCGGGCGAATTCGTGTGCCGCAAAGCCCTCCAGCAGCGCACGCAATGCGTAAAGTTCGGCTGCTTCTTCGCGCGACATCACCGCCACCACCGGACCCTTGTGCGGCACGTTGCGCACGAGCTTTTCCGCCTCCAGTTTGCGCAGCGCCTCGCGTACGGAGGTGCGACTCACGCCCAGCGTCTCGCACAATTCCCGTTCGATCAACCGCGCGCCCGGCGCGAAGCGGCCGCTCATGATCGCCTGGCGAAGCACATTCTCGACCTGGTGCCGCAACGTCTCAGGCCGGACCAACTCGATATCAGTCGACATTATTGTCTTCCCGTCCGACAAAAATCCAGTCGCTATGATACTTCACTCCAACCTGATCCTGTGGCGCGATGACGATCGGGCGGGGCAATCAGACGTATGCGGTCGACCGTCTAGTTGTAGCCGAGAATGGCCACCGTGCGGACCGGTGCATGTTCATCGCCGTTGGATGCCAGCCGCGCAAGTGGCAACCCCTGAAGCGCACGGAACGCCGAATGCGTTCTGCGCTCGGGTTCAGCGGCAACGGTCCGTGCAAACGCCCGGTCTTCGCCGCGTGCTGGATGAAAACGTTCGGGGCGCATCGGCACCTCAGGGCGCGGCAGCATGGCACTGTCTCTCGAGCGCCGCCGCAAGCAAAGGCGCACCCAGTTCGGCGCCGTGGATGCCGGTGGTACTCACAATCTCGAGCAACTCCATCAGCTCCCCGGCGGTCGCCCCGTAGCGCAGCGCATTGCGCATGTGGAGCTTCAGCCCGGGCACATAGAGGTGAGTCGCGGAGGCATCGAACGCGCAGTACATGAACTCCTTGATCTTCGGACTCAGCACACCGGTGCGCCACGGCACCGACGAAAACGCGACGTAAGCCTCGAAAAGATCGGGATCGAGTTCAAGCAGTCCTTCCCATGTCGCATGCCAATAGCCGCGATGGGTCTCGAAGGCCGTTTTCAATGCGCGCCGACGCTCGTCCAGCGGTGCCGGCGCTGCACGCAAACCTTCTTCCTCGAGCACCTCGAGGAGAATCGGCACGCCGACGTTACTCGTATGAATGCCGATCGTACTCACCAGTTCGAGCACTTCCATCAACTCCTCTCGCGTCGCACCGAACGCAAGCGCACGCTCGATGTGATGCGCGACACCCGGCGCATAAAGCTGCGTCGCACAGGCGTCCGCCGCGAGCGCGATGAACTCGCGAACCTTGTCGTCGAGATGACGGTGCCGCTGCGGAACCGCCGAAAACTGCACGTATGCCTCGACGAAGCCCGGATCGAGACGCAGCATGCTTTCCCACGCTGCATTCCAGATGCCGTGCACCCGCACGAAGTCGTCCTTGATCTGCTGGGGATCGGTGGGTCGCGTCATGGGTTCGTACCCAGCCCCTTCGGGTAATCGGACTCGGCGACCTCCTCCTGCCACGTCGCCTTACCGAGCGAGGTCGCGATATGAACCATGTAGCTCGCGTCGCTCGCGCCATGCCAGTGGCGTTCGTTCGGCCCGATGAACACGATGTCGCCTTGCCGGATTTCCTGCGGCACCTCGCCCTCCACGCAGATCCAGCCTTTGCCTGCCGTCACCTGAAGCACCTGGCCCTGCTCGTGCGTGTGCCAGTAAGTGCGGCCCTTCGGTGCGAAGAACACCGTATTGATCGTCACGCCGTTCGTCGCGGGCATGACCGGGTCTGCGAACACCGTCCCGGTGAACGTTTCGCCGCGTTGCTCCGAACGACCGCCTTCGGCCCTGCCGTGAAATACCTTCATTGCTGCTTCTCCTCGTTACGTTTGCCATCGAACAGCCGGACGCCGCCCGATACATCGCCAATTGCATCCACCACCCGGTTGCTGATCACGTCGCCGTAGCCGAGCGCGGTGCCCAGCCCGAAGCTCGCCAGCGGCCCGGCCGCGTTCAGCGACACCACGCCCAACTCCCGCGCGCGATCCACGTAGAGCACGACATCCTTCGTCATCAGCTTGCCCGTGAGGCCGCCTTCCAGATAATCCCCTTCGACGATCTTCGGAAAGCGGTTCAGCGTTGCGAAATTCACGCCGCTGCTGCTGTTCAGCACGTCCAGCAGCAACCGCAGATCGAGGCCTGCCTTCTTGCCCGCAACCATGACCTCGGCGCTCGCTGCAAGGCTCACCGCGTTCAGGAAGTTGTTCAGCAGCTTGGTCGTATGTCCCGCGCCGCTCGCGCCCATGTACGCGACCTTCGCGCTGATGGGCGCAAAAGCCCATTCGATCGATGCCACCGCGTGCTCGTCGCCACCCACCATCAGCGTCAACGTGCCCTTCTCCGCCGCCGCCGCGCCGCCGGAGATGCCGGCGTCCACGTACTGAACGCCTTCCTGCGCGAAGCGCTCTGCGAGCCGTGTCGTCGAACTGGCCGCCGCCGTGCTCAGGTCCACGACGATCTGCCCGGCACGGCAGTGCGCAAGCACGCCGCCCTCGCCTTCGACCACCGTCTCGACAACCTTGCTGTCGGGTAGCGACATCATCACAACGTCCCCAAACTTCACGACCTCGTCGATCGAGCCTGCGACTTTCGCGCCCGCTGCGGCAACCCGCTGCGGCGCTGCGTCGTAGCCCAGCACGGCAATGCCGGCATCGACGAGCCGCCGCGTCATCCGGCCGCCCATGTTGCCGAGGCCGATGAATCCGATCCGCTCCTTGTTCATCTCTGCGGTTTCCTGTGGTTGGTGAATCAAAAATCGACGTCCTTCGTTTCCGGTCCCATCAACGCTCCAATCGCGCCGATCAGGCCGCCCACCGTCAGCAGAACGACGGATGTCAGATGCAACGGCATGAAGGCGCTCAACCAGTTCATATAGAACGCGTAGAACGACGGAATGATCACGGAGAGGCTGAAGCCGACACCGAAACCCGTTGCGCGCACGTCGGTGACGAAGCGCTCGTTGATGTAGGTGACGATGACGCCCCACGGAGACGTGACGAGCACGGCGAGCAGGCACGTCAACACGATGATCGTCGCGAGCGACAACCCCTGTATGGTGGCAAGCGCGTACATCAGCGCTGCGCCCACGGTTGCGATGGCGGGACCGACGATCACGAAAAAGCGCCGCCGTCCGATGCGCTGCGCGATCAGGCCCGAGGCGATGTAGCTGAAAAACAGCACGCAATACGTGATCATCAGCGTGAGCGTCATCTGGAAACCCGTCAGATGCAGCGTCTTGACGAGCATCCCCGTGGGCAGAAAGATCGTGATGATGTTCTGCGTGAGCCAGAAGCCGGTCATCATCAAAAGCACCTGAAGCAGGTTACGTCCGCTGCGGCCGCGCATCAGGTCGGTCAACGGCAGTTTTTCCGCCTGTTTCGGCTTGTCGCCGGCCTCGCTCTTCCAGATTTCCGATTCCGCCACCTTGTGCACGTAGTACAGCGCGAGAATGCCCGCAAGCGCGGCACCCATCACGAACGGCACGCGCCAGCCCCACTGCGCGTACGGCGAGTTCACGCCGTTCAGCGGAAACAACACGAACATCACCATCGCGACCAGATTGATCGTCACGTAAGCGGCCGGAAAGCCCGCAATGATGAAACCGCCGACGAACCCCCGCTGCGACTTCTTCGAGTACTCGATTGCGAGCGGCATCGCGCCGGTATAGCCCCCGCCGAGGAAGATGCCGTCGACGAATCGCAGCAGCACCAGCAACCAGTACGACACGATCCCGATGCTCTGGTAGCCCGGCAGCAGCGCAATCAGCAACGTGACGATGCCGAAGCCCGACACCGACCAGATGGATGCGCTGCGGCGCCCCACCCGGTCCGCGATCATGCCGAACAGCAACGCACCCACCGGCCGGCCCAGCAACGTCGTGATGAAGACCAGCGACGCAAGAATCGTCTCCATGCCGCTCGACAGATGCGGCGGCTGAAAATAGGCCAGCACCGGCGAGAGCACGACCACCGGCAAATAGATATCGAACATGTCGATGAACTCGGAAAAAAACGCGCCTTTGATCGCATGGCGGCGCTTCGTTTCGATCGACTGATCGCTGTCCCGCTGTACCACTTCGTCTGCTGTCAGGGTCTTCATCGTTGTCTCCGTTCATTGTCGGCGCCTCGTGGCGCGCGTGTTTTCCCCGCATAGCCATCGGTGGCGCAAGTGCCGGGCGCCGCCGCGTGCCGCGGTGTCTCATGGTCGGTCAGACCGCCGAGGTCTCCGCCTCATAGGCCTTGATCGCGTCGCTCGCAACGCGAAACGCGGCGAGGGCAAGCGGCACGCCGCAATAAATCGCGGCCTGCATCAGCACTGCGCGAATCTCTTCCTTCGTTACGCCATTGCGCAGCGCCCCTCTCACATGCACCGAGAGTTCGTGATGCTGGCTCATCGCGGTAAGCATCGCGAGGTTCAGCATGCTGCGCGTCTTGAACGGTAGAGTCTTGTCGCCCCAGATATCGCCCCAGCAACTCTCGGTGACGAACTTCTGCATTGGGCGGTTGAAGTCGTCTGCGTTGGCCCACGACTTCTCCACGTGCGCGGCCCCCAGCACTTCCTTGCGGTTTTCGAAGCCCCTTTCAAAGCGTTCGTCGAAGCGTTCATTGCCCATCTTGCGATCTCCCGGTTTCGTTCCATTCAGCATCGTCATTGCATGACGGAATGATTGAATGTTTGTCATACAATCAAAACGAACAAAATTTTTTGGCGCACGTCCGGTGCACGGCTTACGTGCCGCCGTAGCCCACCAGCGCCTTCGTTTCCAGATACTCGCGCAGTCCCGCTTCGCCCCACTCGCGGCCATTGCCCGATCGCTTATAGCCGCCGAAAGGCGCATGGAAGTCCGCTGGCGGATAGTTCAGATGCACGCCGCCCGCGCGCAGCGCGCGCCCCACCTTGCGGGCCCGCTCGACACTGCCGGACTGCACGTATGCGGCAAGCCCGTAATCGGTGCCGTTGGCCATGGCGATGGCGTCCGCTTCAGTCTCGTAGGCCATCATCGAAAGTACCGGGCCGAAGATCTCTTCCCGCGCAATCGTCATATCGGGCGTGACGTCGGCGAACACGGTCGGCTTCACGTAGTAACCCTTATCAATTCCCGCCGGTCGCCCTGTGCCGCCGGTTACGAGCCGCGCGCCTTCGTCGATACCTTTCTGGATCAGCATCTGCACACGTTCGAACTGGTTGCGGTTCACGAGCGGGCCGAGTTGCGTTGCGGGGTCTTCGGTCGCGCCGACACGGTACGCTTGCGCCGCGCGCTTCGCGATCTGTGCTGCGTCGGTCATCAGATGACGAGGCACGAGCATTCGCGTCGGGATCGAGCACGACTGGCCCGAGTTCGTGAAGCATGCGGCGACGCCGCGTGTCACCGCCGCTTCCAGATCGACGTCGTCCAACAGAACGTTCGCCGACTTGCCGCCCAATTCCTGCGCGACGCGCTTCACTGTGGGCGCCGCCGCCTGGGCGACCAGCACGCCCGCGCGCGTGGAACCGGTGAACGACACCATGTCGATGCCCGGGTGCGCCGCAATCGCCTCGCCTACGCCAGGGCCGTCGCCGTTCACGAGATTGAACACGCCGGCCGGAACCTGAGACTCGTCGAGCACTTCGGCAAACAACAGCGCGCTGAGCGGCGAATACTCGCTCGGCTTCAGCACCATCGTGCAGCCGGCTGCCAGCGCGGGCGCGATCTTCACGACGATCTGGTTCACCGGCCAGTTCCAAGGCGTGATGAGGCCGCACACGCCGATCGGCTCCAGCACGACGCGCGTGTTGCCGCGTTGCTCCTCGAATTCGAAGCGCTCCAGCACTTCGATCAGCGTGTTCAGATGCGCGGGGCCGCGGGCGGCCTGGCCGTTGCGCGCAAACGTGATGGGCGCGCCCATTTCGCGTCGCATCAGCTCGGCGAATTCGTCATAGCGCCGTTCGTAAATCTCGAGTACCCGCTTCAACAATGCGACGCGTGCTGTGACGCTCGATGCCGACCACGTCGCGAACGCGCCGCGTGCGGCCGCAACCGCGCGGTCCACGTCTTGCGCGTTGCCGAGCGCGAGCCGCTCGAACGCCGTTTCGGTGGCTGGATCGACCACGTCCATCCAGCGCGGCGAGGCCGGTTCCGTCCAGCGCCCGTCAATGTAGAACTGTGCAGTGTGTGACATGAAAACTCCGAGTGGCCGCGCCGGCTCAGGAACTGCTCACGGGCAGCAGCCGATACATTTCCGTGTGGTCGGTTGCAGGCGCCGAGCGTTGCGCAGCTTCGTCCCACAGGGCGACGCAGGTATCGCCGAGCGTCATGGGATACCCCACGGATTGCGCGAGTGCGCGCGCAATCTTCAGGTCCTTCGTCATCAGCTGCAGCGCAAAGCCTGATGCGAAGGTGCCGCTCAACATGAACTGCTTCACCTTGTTTTCCGACGTATTGCTGCGGCCCGACGAGGCGTTCAGCACGTCCGTCATGACAGCGGGCTCGATACCGAAACGCTGCGCGATGTGCAGGGCTTCCACGGTTGCGGCAAGTCCGGCTGCCGACACGTAGTTGTTCAGCGCCTTCGCCGCGTGGCCCGCGCCCGCGCCGCCAATGTGCAGCAGGCTCTTGCCCATCGCCTCCAGCACGGGCCGGCAGTTCGCGAACACGTCTTCTCCGCCGCCCACGAGGATTGCGAGGGTGCCCTCCTTCGCCTTCTTCACACCGCCCGAAACCGGTGCATCCAGATACGCGAGGCCGCGCTCCTCGATCACCGCGCCGAGCTTGCGCGAGCGTTCCGGTTCCGACGAACTCATATCGATCACGACCGCGCCGGCACGCAGACGGCTGATCCAGCCGTCCGCGCCGTCCCCGAGCAGCACGCGTTCGACAATCGCCGAGTTCGGCAGCATCGTGATGAGCACATCGAGCGATCCTGCGTTCGCGGCGCTCAGGCGTTGCGCGCCGGTTTGGCTGACGATGGCTTCGGCGCGCGCTGCATCGGCGTCGTCGACGAACAGCTCGAAACCCGCATGGGCGAGGCACTGCACCATTGGCGCGCCCATCATGCCGAGGCCGATGAAGCCGATGCGTCTGGTTTGACTCATGATGTCCAACTCCTATGCCAGCGCCGAAAAAGCCGTCGGCACGAGAAAGTGGTTTTCGATACGCTCGACGATGGGCCGCACCGCCTCCGTCTCCGCGCGCTTTGCGATCCACTCCGGGTCGGTCTGGAACGCGTTCCACTTCTGCTCGCGCTCCGCGAGACTTTCCCACTCCAGCATGTAGGTGAGCGCGTGGTTGTCCGGTCCGATCAGCGTGGTCCAGAAGCCGATCTGCCGGATGCCGTACTTCTCGAAAAAGCCGAGCGTCGTGGTCGAGAAGCGCTCGAGCAGTGCGGGAAGGCGCGTCGGCGCGCAATGGTAGATACGCATTTCAACAATCATCTGTTTCTCCTGTGATGTGCTGTTCAATCGTCGAGGCCGCTGGCAGACGACCAGCGCTCGACATATCTGACGAGTTCCGTCATGTCGCGTGCGGCGCCGTCCTGCATCGCCGCGTCATTCCAGACCTGGCGTGCGGCGCTACCCACCCGCATCGGCACGCCAAGCGCCTGGCATTCCTCTACAGCGAGCCCGATGTCCTTGCACACGCTGCCAACCGGAAAGCCGAAATCGAATGTGGCAGGCAGCACGTGCTTCGGAAACTTGTCGAGCGTCGCGCCGTTCTTGCCGCTGCCTGCATTGATGACCGCCATCATCACTTCGGGATCGAGCCCGCCGCGAATACCGGCAACGTAGGCTTCCGACGTGATCGCAAACGCGGTGGTGGACAGCATGTTGTTCAACAGCTTCAACAACTGTCCCTGGCCGGGCACGCTGCCCACCACGAAGACCTTGCCGAGCACGTCGAACAACGGACGCACAGCGTCGAGCGGCGCCGGCGCGCCGGCCGCCATGATCGCGAGCGAGCCCTTGCTGGCGCCTGCTGCACCGCCGCTGACCGGCGCATCCACTGTCTCGATCCCGCGCGCGAGCAGCACCTGCGCCACTTCCTTTTCGACGCGCGAGCCGACGGTCGAGAGGTCGACAAGAATCTTCAGCGCGTCGCCGCCCGCAAGCCCGTCGTCGCCAATGGCCACTTGCCGGAAGACCGCGGGTGTGGGCAAGCTCGTGAAGACGATGCGCGCCTTGTCCGCCACCTCGCGCACCGACTGCGCCGTGCGCGCACCCATGCCGGCCAGCGCTTCAACAGCCGCTTCGTCGCGGTCGTAGACGATCAGGTCGTGTCCCGCTTCGATCAGGCGCCGCGCCATGGGGCGCCCCATCGTGCCCACCCCGACGAAACCCAGCACGCCAGGTTTTCGCTCGCCGTTTGCTTGGCCATCCTTAGGACCATTCGTCATGTCCATCCTTATACGTGAATAGTGAAAAGCGGTTGCATCACGGCACCGTCCGCGCGGTGCGCATCGGCGCTGCGGCGTCGGGCGCGGTGTCGAGTTTCCAGAGCAGATCGAGGAGCGGTTGTGCTGCGACGCCGGAGCCACCGTACGCTGCCAACTCATAAAGCTTGTCGGACAGTTCCACGTCCGCGAGCGGCGCAGCCAGGCTGCCGCGTGCGTTCAGCACGCGATGCGTCACGCGCTTCCCAGACCGAAACACAAGCGTCACCTGCGCGGCCTCGACGGGCCACGCGGGATCGTCGATAAAGCGCAGCCGGTTACCCAACGCGCGCAATACGGGATCGCTGACCGCGTTGTCGCTGAATTCCGCGAGTCCCGCCCTGCCACGCGCTAGCGCGACCGCGACGGCATGTTGCGCGCTGACCTGTGATTCGCGGCCCGTGCGCACATGGGGCCGATCGGTACGCTCGCGCAGCAGCGGATGGCCCACGATCTCCACCCGTTCAATCTCATCCAGCGTCCAACGGGCATCGCGGCACAAGTCAAGACACGCGTCGATCACCGGATTCAGCACGACACCACACGGGTACGGCTTGTAGGTGTTCGACAGCAGCGCCCATTCACGCCCGAGCCCTTCGGTAATACGGCGTGTCTCGGCGCGCGTGCATGCCACGGCGAGAAATCCGCGTTGGCCTTCCAACGGCGCGTCGGGGCCGGCAAGCCGCTCCTTTGCGAGCAGTGCAGAGAGCATGCCGTTACGCGCCGCATTCCCCACGCTGACACTCTTCGACATCGTGCCGAGCGTTTCCACGAGTCCGCCCGCCTGGCCTGACGCATGACCCAACGCCCAACCGGTCTGCATTGCGTCGAGTTCGAGCGCCCGCGCAACGGCGGCAGCCGCGCCGAACACGCAGCATGTCGATGTGATGTGCCAGCCACGCTGGTAATGCTCCGGCGACACAGCATTGCCAATACGGCACGCCACCTCGACACCCATCACGAACGCAAGCAGCAAGGCCTCCCCAGACATAGGGCGGCACTCTGCCAGCGCGAACAGCGCAGCGGCAATTGGCGCCGTGGGATGGATGATCGTGGGGATATGCGTGTCGTCGAAGTCGAATACGTTCGCGCTCATCGCATTCAGCGCCGCGGCATTCAGCATGTCCATGCACTCATCGCGGCCGATGATCGTCGCGTAACTGCCGGCACTAAAGCGCCCATAGACGCCAACCGCCTTATCGATCATCGGATCGCGCGCGCCCGCGAGTGCCACGGCGAAGTAGTTGACGAGCGCGCGCTTCGCTTCGTGACGCACCTCGCGCGGAATGTCGCCCCACTGCGCCGTACTGACGACACGGGACAGCGCCTGCGTCACGGCAACCTCGTGTGAAGGCCGGGTTGCATTCATATCAGCCTGCAAGCCAGCCTCCTTCGATAGGCATCAACGCGCCGGTGATCTGGCTTCCTGCGGGCCCGCACAGGAATACGGCCAGTTCGCCGACGTGCGCCGCATCGATCAGTTCGCCGCCCGGCTGCTTGCCCTTCAGAAACTCGCGCACCGCGTCGCCGCGATCCAGCTCATGCGCCTCCATCAGTTCACGAATGCGTTCATCGATATTCGGCGTGAGTACGGAGCCCGGACAAAGCGCATTGCAGGTGATGCCCTGGCCCACGGTCTCGATCGCCACCGAGCGCGTGAGCCCGAGCAACGCTGTCTTCGTCGTCACGTAGTCGACGCGGTTCGCGACGGCGCGCGTGCCGTACACGGAGGTCATGTTGAGAATGCGCCCCCAGCCGCGCTCGCGCATGCGCGGCAGCACCAGCTGGATTGCCCGGAAAGCCGCGGTCAGATTCACCGCGAGCGCGGCGTTCCATCGCTCTATCGGAAAAGCGTCGAGCGGCGCGAAATGGCGGACCACGGCATTGTTCACGAGCACGTCGAGCGAGCGCAATTGCCGCGTCGCTGTGTCGATCAACGCATCCACGCCCGACGTATTCGCGAGGTCGGCCTGTACGTAACGGCATTCCACGCCGAATTCGGACGCGATACGGGACACCGTGAGCGCCACGTCCCCCGGTGCTTCCAGACCGTGCAGCACGACATCGCAGCCGGCGCCCGCAAGCGCCTTCGCTATTGCGAGCCCGAGACCGTTCGACGATCCGGTGACAAGCGCGCCCTTGCCGCGCAACATGCCTGGTTGTGCCATCTATTGCCCCTCAACACGAGGTGCGAGATCGAGCCGCACGATCCAGCCTTCCGTTTCGGCATCATGTGCCGGATAGCGCGCGAGCACTGCGGGATCGTGGCCCGGAATCACATGATCCGGCGAACTGGCAAGGCGATGCGCGGTCTCGTAGCCTTCGATCATGTCGCCTACGTTGTAGACGACGGGAAACGGCCGCTCCTCCTGCATGTTCGCGTAGAAATGCGAAGCGTCGGATGCGAGCACCACCCAGCCGCGAGCCGTTTGCACGCGCACGATCTGCAGGCCGTTCGTATGCCCGCCAACCCAGTGCACGGTGAGGCCTGGCGCGAGTTCCGCGCTACCGTCGTGGAACTTCACGCGCCCAGCGAAAAGGCGCCCCACCATCGACTTCACGTCCTCCGGTTCGAACGGATGGCTCAGCGCATGGTGGCACATGCAGCGGCCCGTGCAGTAGGCCATTTCGCGGTCCTGCACGTGATAGCGCGCACGCGGAAACAGCCCATGATTGCCGGCATGGTCGTAATGCATGTGCGTGATCACGACATCTTCCACCTCGTCTGCACGAATGCCGATCTTCGCGAGGCCGTGCTCCACGGGGTTCGTGATGGTGCGCCCGCGCTTGTCGGCCATCGCCTGATCGAACCCGGTATCCACGATGAACGTGCGTTGCGCGCCCACCACTGCCCACACGAAATAGTCGAGCGGCATGGGCACGTCATGAGAATCGCCGCCAATGAAGTTATCGCGTGAACGGCGTTCGAAATGCGCGTACTTGACTGCGTAGATGCGGTAGTTCTCGCCCGGTGATTCCATGTCTCGTCCGTCCTTCTGTTGTTGATGGGTGCCACTGCTCAGGTCGTTGCTCGCGTTGTCGCGAGGCGTCATTCGATGGCCGCCGGCGCGCCGCCCGGCCTATCCGTCATTTCCGTCTCGCTCGTGGGACCGGCAACATCCGCTGCAATCGACTCCAGCGAGCGCCGTCGCGTTTCAGTGCCGAGCAGACCGACGATCAGTGCCTGCGTCAGCAGCGTTCCGACAATGAGCGCCAGCACGCCGCCAATGCCGAAGTGCGTGAATGCACCCGCCACCGCGAACGGCACGAAGATGCTGACCGCGCGGCCCGCCGTGTTGGCAAGGCCCGAACCACGCAGTCGCAATGCGGTTGGAAACAGCTCTGGCACGTAGGTGGCAACGCTAAACGACGACAGCACGTAGATGCACGCCGTGATGGCAAAGCCGAGTGCCGCAATCGCCGTTGCCGACTGCGCGTACGGATACGCTACGCCGAAGCCCGCGCACACGAGTGAAAACAGCACAATGCCCCATTTGCGGCCAAGCCGTTCGGCAAGACAGAAGGCGATCAGCGAACCGATGGGACCGCCCGCGAACATCACGGCGGTGAGCCCGAGCGAACTCGAAACACTATGCCCCTGCTTGACGAGGAACGTTGGAATCCAGCTCACGAACGCATAGTTCACGACGAACAGCGCGACGAGAACCACAACGGCGGTGACGGTTCGCGCGAGCAACCGGCGCGAGAACAAGTCACCCATGCGGCTCTCGTGAGAGACCGTGACGATTGCCGTGGCCGTTGCTGCCGCGTGCGTTGCTGCGTGCCCAGACGACGCACCGCACTCGGCCTCGATGCGTTCCACGATCCGCTGCGCCTCTTCGGCACGCCCGTGCGTTGTCAGCCAGCGCGGCGATTCGGGCATCGACTTGCGAAGAAACCAGACCACGAGCGCGCCACAGCCCGCGATGGCGAACATCCATCGCCAACCATAATGCGGCACGATCAGCCAGCCGAGCAACGTCGAGAGAAACAGCGACGTGTTGATGATGAGATTGAGGATCGTGCCGAAGCGCCCACGCCATGACGCCGGAATGAACTCGCTGAGCGTGCCGTAGCCAACCACGATCTCCGCGCCCATCCCGATTCCCATCACGAGACGGAATGCGATCAGCCAGTAGATGGAAGGCGCAAGCGCGGCGGCAATGGATGCAAATCCGTAGATGCCCAGGTTGAACTGGTAGCAGAAGCGTCGGCCGAAGCGGTCACCCAGCCAGCCGGAGAGCCACGCGCCCGTCATCATGCCGATGAACGTGACCGAAACGAAGGTGGCGTTCAGGCGGAGTGTCGATTCGCCGCTGTGAATCATCGCGGCGAGCACGGTGCCCGCAATGTAGATGTCGAACGAATCGAAATACATGCCGGCGGCGATCAGCCCGAGCAGACGCCAATGGAAACGCGAGAGCGGCAGCCCATCCAGGCGTGCTCCGACACTTGCATCACCGTACATTTGCTGTCTCCGGTTCGTTATGGTCATGGCGCCGTACGCAGGCAATGACAGACCGCCGAGCGCAAGCATGGGAGCGATTATATTCTTGTCATACAATCCGTCAAGAATATAAGAGGTGGCCGAGCAGCGAACGATCGCACAAGTCAATGGTTGCGGCGCAACGCGGCAAGGCCTGCCGTGCAACGGGTGCGATTGGAGAAAGTTCGGTGAAAGACCGGCGCGGCCGCGCGCGCCGGCAAGGGAAGGCGGCGATGAACGCCGTGCTGCTGCGCAGCGTGTCGGCAATGCCGGCGTACAAGACGCCGCCGGCAATCTCTGGTGAAAGCCCTGTGTGGGCCAGTGCAGCCTCGAATGACGAGCCGCTTCGTCGTGAATCAGCCCTCTTTCAGTGGCCTCCGCGCTTCCAGGCCTCATACCGCGCCTTGTTCTCCTCGTTCGGCGGATAAAGGCCGGGCAGCGCAGCCCCTGCGTCCACCTGCTGCATGATCCAGCCTTCCAGCCGCTCCTGTTCGGGCGCTGCGGCAACCATATCGTCGACGAACGCTGCGGGGACCACGACTGCGCCGTCCGTATCGATCACAATCAGGTCGTCCGGGAACACCGCTACGCCGCCGCAGGCAACAGGCTCCTGCCAGCCCACGAAAGTCAGCCCCGCGACGGAAGGCGGCGCAGCAACGCCGCGGCTCCACACCGGCAAACCCGTGCCGAGTACGCCTGCCACGTCGCGCACCACACCATCGGTCACCAGCCCCGCCACACCGCGCTTTTGCATGCGCGCACAGAGAATGTCGCCGAATATGCCGGCGTCGGTTACGCCCATCGCATCGACCACTGCCACGCAGCCCGACGGCATGGCCTCGATGGCCGCGCGAGTCGAACGCGGCGACGACCACGATTCGGGCGTGGCGAGGTCCTCGCGCGCCGGCACGAAACGCAACGTGAATGCTCGACCGACAACACGCGGCTGCCCGGCCCGAATCGGCATGGCGCCGCGAATCCATACGTTGCGCAGCCCCTTTTTCAGGAGCAACGTGGTCAGCGTCGCGGTGGTCACGCCCGACAACGCATCAAGAATTTTCTGATCCACTGACATGAAACGCTCTCCTTCTCCACAACACTTTGGATATCGAACGAATCGGCATTTCAGATGCCGGCAATGAGCCCACCGTCCACGCGAATGACGCCGCCCGTCATGTACGAGGCCCGCTCGCTTGCGAGGAACGTGACGACGTCCGCATACTCTTTCGGCTCGCCGTAGCGGCCAACGGGAATAGACGACGTGCTCTCGGCGGCCACGGCCTCGACGGTTCGCCCTTCGCGCCCGGCTTTCGCTTCGTCGAGAAGGCGGATGCGGTCCGTCGCCACACGCCCGGGCACCACGATGTTGGCCGTTATGCCGTCGCGCGCGACCTCGCGCGCCAGCGTTTTCGACCAGCCGACGAGCGAGAGGCGCAGCGCGTTCGACATCGCAAGATTCGGAATGGGCGCGACCACGCCGGAAGAGGCGCTCGTAATCACGCGCCCCCATTTGCGGGCACGCATGCCGGGCAGCACGCGGTCGGTAATCGCGATGACGGACAGCACCATCGAGCCGAAATACTTTTGCCACGCCTCGGCGGGCTGCCCCGAAGCCGGCGTTGGCGGAGGCCCGCCCGTGTTGTTGACGAGCACGTCCACTCCGCCGAATTCCGCTTCGATCGTCGCAACGTGCCGCTCGATCGCGGCCAGGTCGCCAAGGTCCCACTGCAGCGAGAGCGTGCGAGCCCCGGCGGCCTCGACTTCTTGCGCCGAGCGCTTCAGCGCGGCTTCGTCGACATCCGCGAGCACGACGTTCGCTCCCTCGTGCGCGAGCGACAGCGCAATTGCCCGACCCAATCCACCGCCGCCGCCCAGCACCAGCGCGGTCTTGTTACGCAAACCCAGATCCATTTCATTCTCCCGGCCGCCTGGCCGCCAGACCTTCACTCATGCGCACGGCGTGTCTTTCCGCGCGCCCTTTACATCGCAGCGCCTGACGTCACGGGACGCATGCCGCCGCGGCTGCGCACCACGAACGTCATCGCCAGTACGCCGATCAGGTCGATCGTCGCGCCCAACGCGAATCCACTGCTGTAGCCGCCGAAATGTTCCACCGCGATCCCGGTGAGCGTGGGCCCGACAATGCCCGAGATGTTGGCGATCAGATGGACGAAGCCACTGACCGCGCCAAGATGCGTGCCGGGCACGAGTTCGTGAACCACCGCCCATACGGCTTGCGATGAAGCAGTCAGGAACAGCACGGCGAGTGCGACCAGCGATACGGCCGGCGCGGTCGAGGTGACGAAACTGACCGCCAGCATCGCGAGTCCCGACAAGGCCAGCGGCACGACGGCTGCGAGCTTGCGCGCGAGCAGCTTGTTCGCCATGCGCTTGAACAACAGGTCGGCAGCAAGACCGCCGCCAAAGTAGCCGATGGCGCCGCACGCCCAGGGAATGGCGGTCATCAGGCTCATCTGCGTGAGGTTCAGATGAAGCGCGCTCGTGAAGTAGCTGGGCAGCCACGAAATGAAAATGAACAACGTGTAGTTGACGGCAAAAAGACCCACGCCCAGCGCAAGCGTGCTCGGACGCAGCAGATACGCGCGCAGCGCCATCCCTTCTTCGCTTGCTTCGTGTGCCTGCACGGTCTTGCGGCTGCGTTCGATCAGTTCGCGTTCCTGATCACCCACATGGCGATTCTGTGCTGGCGTGTCGGTCACCCAAAGCCGCCAGACAGCAATCCACACGAAGCCAAGCACGGCGACCACCACAAACGAAACACGCCAGCCGAACGCGACGGCCGCGAGCCCAACCAGTGGCCCGGCCAGCGCATTGCCGAAGGTCTGCCCCGAAAACGTGAAGCCGATCATCGTTGCAGTCTCGTCGCGCGGGAACCAGTTCGTGATGGCGCGATTCGTGGTGGAGTTCATGGGGCCTTCGCCGAAGCCGAACAGCGACCGCAGGACGAACATCGAGGCGAAACCGGTGGCAGCGGCCGTGAGGCCGCAGAGCAGCGACCACACGCCCATCGCCCACGAAAAGACGCGCGTCGGCCCGAACCGGTCAGCCAGATGCCCGCCGACGAATGAAAAGATCGAATAGCCTACGAAGAAGCTGCTGAATATCACGCCGAGTTGCGACGGGGAAAGACTCAGTTCCTTGCTGATGACGGGCGCGACAACACCAAGCGCCGCGCGATCCATGTAATTGATCATGCCGGCGGCGAACAGCAAGCCCGCCACGGTGAATCGATACCTGCCGCGCATCTGCGTCTCCATTTAATTTGGTTTACTGAATAATTAAAGCAATCTGACAGACTCGAAAAACGCGCCACGCTTCATACCCGCACTAAACGCCGAACGGCTCAAGCGGCCGGAGTACGCGCACGCCGAACCTCGAGCGCCTCCGGGTTGACGGTCGTTGCCACGGGCTGTCCCGCGAGCGCCGCAATCAGATTGCGCGCCGCCTGCCGCGCCATGGCCGCGCGTGTTGCATGAGTCGCCGAGCCAATGTGCGGAAGTGCGACGACGTTGGGAAGCGTGTAGAGCGGTGAGCCGGCAGGCAGCGGTTCGCGCTCGAATACGTCGAGCCCCGCGCCGCGGATCGTGCCGTTCTGCAGCGCAGCGACAAGCGCCGGCTCGTCCACTACGAGTCCACGCGAACCATTGATCAGGATTGCATCCCGTTTCATCAAGCCAAGCTCGCGCTCACCGATGAGGTGATGCGTCTCGGGCGAAAGCGGCACCATGAGGCAAACAAAGTCGGATTCGGCAAGAAGCGCGTCCAGCGTCCGGCGTTGCGCGCCATAAGCCGACTCGGCGACCGGATGCGGCGTTCGCTTCGTATAGAGAACACGCATGCCGAAACCCAGCGCGGCCCGGCGCGCCACAGCCTCGCCGATACGTCCCAGACCGACGATGCCAAGCGTGCGGCCATGAACGTCCACGCCGAAATAGCGTTCTTCCACCTGAGCGCGCCACGCCCCGCTCGACGCCCAGTTCGCCAGTTCCACTACCCGTCGCGCGCTTGCCAGCAGCAGCGCAAACACGAGGTCTGCGGTGGTTTCGGTGACTTCGTCCGGCGTGTTGATGAGCACGATGCCGCGCTGCGTGAGTGCGGCCACGTCGAAAGCGTCGTAGCCGGCGGAGATGGTCGAGGCCACTTCCAGCCGCGGGGCCGCCTCCACCAGCGCCGCCCCGATCTTGAGCGTGTTGCCCATGATGCCGTGCGCGCTGCCCAGCGCCTCGACGAATCGCGTGCGGTTGGCGTCGTCGACGTCGTCGAAGGCCGTCACGTCGAACTCTCGACGCAGGCTTTGCAGGACGTCTTCGGGCACCTTCCTGTACAGCACCACATGCTTCTTCACATGACTCTCCAGGCTCGCTGCGCACGGTGGCGCCACACGCCAGCACGTTGGCCAGCACGTTGACTTGCGGCCCACTATAAAAGTGGATAAGATTGTCGTCAAGAATTATTGATAATCCTATCGATGACATTATGGACAAGAAATCAGAGAAGCAGGGACTGAGGAAAGGGCTGACGAACTACGGCGACGAAGGCTTCTCGCTGTTTCTGCGCAAGGCCTTCATCAAGGGCGCGGGCTATACCGACGACGCGCTTTCGCGCCCCATCGTCGGCATCGCGAACACGGGCAGCGGTTACAACCCGTGCCACGGCAACGCGCCGCAATTGATCGAGGCCGTGAAACGAGGCGTGATGCTGGCGGGCGGGCTACCTGTCGATTTCCCGACCATCTCGATAGGCGAGAGCTTTTCGCACCCCACGAGCATGTATCTGCGCAATCTGATGTCGATGGACACGGAAGAGATGATCCGCGCGCAGCCCATGGATGCGATCGTGCTGATCGGCGGTTGCGACAAGACCGTGCCCGCCCAGTTGATGGGTGCGGCCGTGGCCGGCGTGCCGGCCATCCAGCTCGTCACGGGTGCGATGCTGACCGGCTCGCATCGCGGCCAACGCGTAGGCGCATGCACCGACTGCCGGCGCTTCTGGGCCAGTTTTCGCGGGCAGGAAATCGACGCACATGAAATCGACGAGGTGAACAGCCAGCTTGTCGCAACCGTGGGCACCTGCTCGGTCATGGGTACGGCAAGCACGATGGCCTGCATCGCCGAAGCGCTAGGCATCATGCTGCCGGGCGGCGCGAGCGCGCCGGCGGTAACGGCCGATCGCATCCGCATTGCCGAACGCACGGGCGCAACGGCGGTCGCGATGATCGAACAGAAGCTCACGCCCGAACGCATCCTGACGCCCGAAGCGTTTGAAAACGCGCTGCGCGTACTGCTCGCGATTGGCGGCTCGACTAACGGCATCATTCATCTCACCGCCATCGCCGGGCGGCTTGGCGTGGAGATCGACCTGAACGAAATGGACCGCATGGCGCGCGAGACGCCCGTGCTCGTTGATCTGAAGCCTTCCGGCAAACACTACATGGAAGATCTGCACAAGGCCGGCGGTCTCACTACTGTGCTGCGTGAACTGCGACCATTGCTGCACCTCGACACGTTGACGGTGACGGGCCGCACGCTCGGCGAAGAACTCGACGCCGCGCCAGCAAGCTTCCCGCAGGACGTGGTGCGCCCGCTCGATCAACCGATCTTTCCGCAGGGCGGCGTGGCGGTGCTGCGCGGCAACCTCGCTCCGGGAGGCGCAATCATCAAGCAGTCCGCAGCGAATCGCGAGTTGATGGAGCACGAAGCACGCGCCGTCGTGTTCGAAAACGCAGAAGACCTGGCGCGCCGCATCGACGATCCCGAACTCGACGTCGAGGCAGACGACGTGCTCGTTCTCAAGAACATCGGGCCTATCGGCGCGCCGGGTATGCCCGAAGCCGGCTATATCCCGATTCCGAAGAAGCTCGCCACGCTGGGTGTGAAAGACATGGTGCGCATCTCGGACGGCCGCATGAGCGGCACCGCGGCGGGCACCATCGTGCTGCACGTGACGCCCGAGTCCGCAATCGGCGGGCCGCTCGCACTCGTGCGCAGCGGGGACCGCATTCGCCTGAGCGTTGCGAATCGCTCGATCGACGTGCTCGTCAGCGACGAAGAGCTTCGGCGGCGTGCCGCGGAGCAGCCGCCGTATGCGGCGGCGTCGCAGGAGCGCGGTTATCGCAAGCTGTTCCTCTCGTCGATCACGCAGGCCGACAAGGGGTGCGACTTCGACTTTCTCGCGGCGACGGAAATGACCGTCAAGGTTCCGCGCCCGCGTGGTTGACCGCGAGATGAGACAGGTGCTTTCCCGCATCGCCCGCAACTGGCCGCGAGGTGCGTCGCGCACGAGGATTTGCAGGCAGAATTGTCTATATACTGCTGGCCTCCTTCGAGGTAACCCGGGTTACGTTCCTTTCCCCGTCGATATGAAAAACGCCTCTCCCGACCTGCCCAGCCCCGCGTTGCAGCGCCCCGCGGCGCGCGACCGCGACATCGACCTCACCGTGGCACGCGTTGCCGATACGCTCGAAGAGGAAATCGTGCTGGGCGCGCTGCATCCGCGCGAACGCCTTGTGGAAGACGATCTGTGCGAACGCTTCGTGATCAAGCGTCACGTCACGCGGCTCGTGCTCGCGGAACTCGAGCAGCGCGGCCTCGTCGAGCGGCGCAAGAACGTAGGTGCGCTCGTGAAGTCGTACACGCCGCGCGAGGTGATGGAGTTGTACTCGGTGCGGGAAATTCTGGAAACCAGCGCGGCTTCACGTATCAAGCTGCCGGTGCCGCCGGAACAACTCGCGGAACTGGTCGAAATCCAGCAGACGCACGACGCCGCCGCGCAGACCGGCGACCTGCGCGGCGTGTTCCGCTCGAACATGGCTTTTCACCGCGCGCTGTTCGCACTGTCCGACAACCAGGCACTGACCGAAGCCATTCGCGAATACGAGCGCCGTACGCATGCCATCCGCTCGGCGTCGCTGCTCTTTCCGCACTATCTCGAAAAGGCCCGCAGCGAACACCACGAAATGCTGAAGGCGCTGGCCGGCAACGATCAGGGCAGACTCGTCGAACTCTGCCGCGACCACCTGGTTCCGGCCCGCGATGCTTATCTCGATGCGTATCACC
Organism: Paraburkholderia sp. SUR17; assembly: GCF_029536165.1. NCBI lineage: Bacteria > Pseudomonadati > Pseudomonadota > Betaproteobacteria > Burkholderiales > Burkholderiaceae > Paraburkholderia > Paraburkholderia sp. SUR17. The sequence continues at coordinate 588,619 of NZ_CP120509.1, read as the reverse complement.
GCCGCGCAGGCACCACGGCGGGCGCGAACATCGACCAGTAGACCCGTAGCAGGCTCCAACGCCGGGCGGCTTTCTTGCTCCCGGCAATGGCGCTTTACTCAGGAGAACTGAAATGAACCGAATCTTGATAACCGGCGCGGCCGGCCACATCGGCCGGGCTTTGCGACGCGGACTGAAGGGCTCATACCCGCTAATCAGGCTGGCCGACATCGCGCCGCAAGCCCCCGCGGAACCGGGCGAAGAAATCGTGACGGCCGATATCACGGACCCCGCGCAACTCAGGCAGGCAATGGAAGGAATCGACTGTGTGGTCCACCTTGCCGGCATTCCCGACGAAGACACGTGGGACAACATTCGCCGCATGAACATCGAAGGCTGCTACAACGTGTTCGAAGCAGCGCGTATGGCGGGCGTCAAGCGCGTGATCTTTGCAAGTTCCAATCACGCTGTGGGCTTTCACCGCCGCGACCGGATGATCGACGATGAAGTCATGCCGCGTCCCGATAGCCGATATGGCGTGTCGAAAGTATTCGGCGAAGCGGTTGGGCGGCTGTACGCGGACAAGTACGGGCTCTCGGTGGCCTGCCTGCGCATCGGGTCGTTCCGTCCGGACGACCGACCCACGGCGCCCCGCCATCTCTACACCTGGATCAGTCATCGCGACATGGTCCAACTCGTGCGTCGCGCGATCGACTATCCGGCGTATCACTTCATCGTCGCTTACGGCGTGTCCAACAATGCTCGCAACCGCTGGGACAACGCGAACGTGCGCTTTCTCGGCTACGAGCCGCAGGACGATGCCGAACGCTATGCCGCTGCGATCCTCGCCTCGGGCACGCACGAAGACGAACGCGAGGCCTTGTTTCACGGCGGTTTCGGCTGTCTCGCCGAATTCGCCGGAAAACTCGAGGCTATCGACTGACCATCCGTAGGCATCGCAGCACAGGGCGCATACTGCGCCGCCGCGCCGCGATGCCCACGGGTGGAACGAACCGGAACGATGGGCGCATATGCCCCGTGCGCCATCCAGCAAGGAGCACGTAACAATGACGTTTTTCGCTGCCGGCCCGCGATGCGCGACGTCCTTACCTCGACTCGGTCCAGCGCCCGTACTTCGCCACCTGAGTCTCGTCGAAATTGAATCCGAGCCCCGGTTCCTGATGCAGGACGATGCGACCATTCTTGTGCGTCAATTGACGGTCAATGAGACGCCGGAAGTTGAGCACCTGGTCGTCGCGGAAAAACTCGACGTAGCGCGCGTTCGGTGTGGCCGCTACCAGCGGCGCGTGAACGTCATGGAACCAGTGCGGGCACACCACGACACCGTAGCTCGCCGCCGTGGCGGCAATACGGCGCCACTCCGAAATACCGCCGCAAACCAGCGCATCGGTCTGCAGGATCGACACCGCCTGCTTGTCGAGCAGCTCCTTGTGATACCAGCGGCCGTAACCGATCTCGCCCGTCGCAATGGGCACGCGCGTCGCGCTTGCGAGGCGTGCGTGGTTGTCCACGTCGTCGGGCGAAAACGGCTCTTCGATGAAGTAAGGGTCGTACGCCTCGAAGCGGCGAACGAACTGGAGCGCTTCGGTCATGTCGTGCCAGCCGTTGTTAATGTCGATCATCAGTTCGACGTCCGGGCCAATCGCCTCGCGCGCGGCGCGCACGCGTGCCTCTTCTTCAACCGGCGAAAGACGACCGGCTTTCATCTTCACGGCCCTGAACCCCGCTTCGACATAGCTCGCCATTTCTTCGCCGAGCTTCTCGGGCGTCTTGCCGTCGAGGTAATAGCCGCCGCTCGCGTAGGCCGGCACCGTTTCCAGTTCAACCGCCCCCAGATACTTGTGAAGCGGCACGCCATGTGTGCGCGCATTGAGGTCCCACAGCGCCGTATCCAGCACGCTGATAGCGCGCATCACGGTGCCGGCCCGCCCCTGCAGCAGGCTCTCCTGATACATGGCTTGCCACAGCCCTTCCACGCCGTACGAATCGCGTCCCTTCAGAACCGGCGCCAGCAATTGCTCCACCGCTACGCGCATCAGTTCGCCGCCCGCGTTGCCCACATAGCAGAAGCCAATGCCTTCCACGCCGTCGCTCGATCGTATCTTGACGAGACCGTACTCGCGGCGCGACACGACGCGCGTTGAAAACGACGTCACGCGGTCCAGCGGGACTACGGCAGTACAAACGGAAATGGACTCGATTCGTGGCATATCGACCTGTCTCCTGGTGTCTCCGGGTAAAGGAATGCGCCGAAGTGCGGCGCCCACCATGAAGTGTGAGGGCTGCTGCGCCGCGATGGCAGCATGCTTCGCCTTCTTCAGGCATTAAAACTTTTATCGATGGACTCGCGCTATCTTCAGAGCTTCGTCTACGTCGTCGAGCTAGGCTCGATTGCGGAAGCCGCACGGCGTCTCGACCTCACGCCCGCGGCCGTCGCCCAACGCGTCAAGATGCTGGAGGCGGAACTGGGGACGAAACTCGTGCGCCGCTCGGGCCGTACGGTCGGCACGACCGAAGCGGGCGAACGCATTCTTGAGCGGGCGCGCACGGTGCTGCACGAAATTCGCGACCTCAAGTCCGATCTGAACGACGCCGCCACGCTTGCGGGCCAGTTGCGCCTGGGCGGTACGCCGACCATGATGACGGGCCTCATTCCCGACGTGCTGGCCACCCTGCTCACACGTCACCTCCAGATGGACATCTATCTGGAGCCCGGCCCTTCGACAGAGCTTTATCGCAAAGTCGTGAACGGCCATCTCGATGCAGCCGTGCTGGTCCAGCCGCTCTTCGCGCTGCCGAAAGGCTGCGACTGGCACACGTTTCGCGAGGAACCGCTCGTGCTCCTCACACCCGCCTCGATGAACGTGATGGACGTTCACGAAACATTGCGCACAGAACCCTTTCTGCGCTACGACCGCAACGTTGTAGGCGGCCAGCTTGCGGACGCCTATCTGCGGCAGCACAACATCAATCCGCGCCAACGCTGCGAACTGGACGGACTCGACGCGCTGGCCGTTCTGACCGACCGCGGCCTCGGCGTAACGCTCGTGCCGGACTGGCGCATGACGCGCTTCGCTGGCCTCGCGCTCGCGAAATGGGCGCTTCCTCATCCCTTTACCAGGCGAGTGGTCGGGCTGCTCTGGAACCGCTCGTCGGCACGCGTGCGGCTTGTCCACGCGTTTCGCGAGATCGCTATCGAACTGCTGGGCGAAAATGGTGCGCAACAGCAAGGCGCCGGGCAAAACCCCACCACGCCGTCGCGCATGCCGGACACAAAAAACTCTGATGCCTGAAGCAAGCGGACATCGCTTTTCCTGGTCCCGGCCGCCGCGTAATACTGGGCTTGCCGCCAAGCTTGCTCCTGGCCGAAGCACCAGGAAAGCACCGTGAAAGGAACAACGATATGCCGGAAAACTGCTTCGCCATCCTCTCTAATTCCAACGACGCCAGCCTCTGGACCTACTGTTTCGACGCTTCAGCCACCGCGCCCTCGCTGCGCGCAAGCGAACGCATCGCAGCGGGCCCCGGCGTGATGCCGCTCGCACTGAGCGCCGACCGCCGCCAACTCTTCGCGGCCACACGCGGCGGCACGCCTTCGCTCGTGAAGTACTCGGTGGACTCTCGCGCTGCCCGACTGACAACCGAATACCGCCTCCCTATCGGCGCGAGTCTCGTCTCACTGGCCGCCGACCGCACGGGGCAGCTTCTATTCGGCGTCTCGTACGGTAGCCACGAACTGCTCGCCTTTAGCGTCAAGCAACTCGACCTCGGCGACCCTACGCCACGCCAGGTGGAAAGCGGCATCCGTAACGCGCACGGTGTGCTGGTATCGGACGACAATCGTTTCGTCTACGCGACCTCGCTCGGCAGCGACGCCGTGCTGTCCTGGACCCTCGACGAAAACGCCTCGCAACCGCTCTCGGCGCTCGAAACACTATCGGTTGGGCGTGGTTTCGGCCCGCGGCATTTGTGCCTTGCGCCGGGCGGCGCATGGCTCTATGTACTCAGCGAATTTCGCGCGACCGTAGCGGTGTTTCGTCGCGATACGCGCACCGGCAGGCTCGCGCCGCACAGCGTCTGCGCGCGCCCCGACGTGCTCGCCGATTTGCAGGACGGCTTTGCGCGCCCGCCCGCCACGGAGCCGCAACCCGATCCGGCCATGCTCGCTTCGCTCGTCTGGGCCGCCGATATCCATGTGCATCCCGATGGGCGCTTCGTCTATTTCTCCGAGCGCACGACGAACCGCCTCTTCACGCTGCGCGTGCGCGCCGACGGCACACTCGAACACGCCGGACACGTCGAGACCGAACCGCAGCCGCGCGGCTTTCGCATCGACCCGTCCGGTCGGACGCTGCTCGCGTGCGGCGAACACTCCACGCACGTGTCGTTGTTCCGCATCGACGCACAAACGGGCGCTCTCACGTTGTGTTCGCGAAGCGAAGGCGGGAGCGGAGCAAACTGGGTAGAAATCGTGGCGGTCGACTCATGAGCAACGTATTGGATGTATCGGCGAAAGGCGTTTTTCCGATTGCCGTCACGCCGTTCACCGAAGATGGCCAACTCGACCTAGCCAGCACTGACCGGATGGTGGACTTCTATCTGGAGTGCGGCGCAAACGGCCTCACCATACTCGGCATTCTTGGCGAAGCCACCAAACTGACCGCCGACGAATCGCGCACGTTCGTCGCGCGCGTGCTGGCACGCGTGGCCGGCCGCGTGCCGGTGATCGTCGGCGCATCGGCCCCGGGTTTCGCGCCAATGCGCGAACTCGCGACAAGTGTGATGGGCATGGGCGCCTCCGGCGTGATGGTTGCGCCGGCCCCCACCTTGCGCACGGACGAGCAGATCGTCGCCTACTTCGACATGGTGGCCGCGACGCTGGGCGACCGCTGCCCCTGGGTGCTGCAGGACCACCCGGTTTCCACCGGCGTGCAAATGGCCCCTTCGGTGATTCTGCGCATACTGGGCAACGCGCCGACATGCGTGATGCTCAAGCACGAGGACATTCCGGGCCTCTCGAAACTCTCTGCCATTCGCGCGGCCAGCGAGCAAGGTACGGTGCGGCGCGTGTCCATCCTGACCGGCAACGGCGGCGGCCTGTTCCTGCCCGAGGAACTCACGCGCGGCGCGGACGGCGCGATGACAGGCTTCGCCTATCCCGAGATGATGGTCGAGGTCTGCAAGGCGCACACAGCGGGCAACGTCGAACGCGCGCACGATGTTTTCGACGCCTACCTGCCGCTCGCCCGCTATGAGCAGCAGCCGAATATCGGACTCGCGGTGCGCAAATATCTCATGGCAAAGCGCGGCGTCATTGCATCGGCAGCGCTACGCAAGCCTCGCGCCCAACTCACCGCCGCCGATGTCGCCGACATCGAGCGGCTCGTGAAGCGGCAGGCGGCACGGCTCGAAGCCTTGAAGTAGCGGGCTCGTCGCATGGGAGCTCAAGGCCGTGAGCAGGCCGCGGTCCGTCAAGGTCCTATTGCTTACGAGTCCAGCCTCATGAGTTTCGGCGAAATACTGAAACCCGCGTGAAGCATCTGAAGCATGAACTCCTTCACCTCGCTCGCCAGGCGGTTTCCGGTCACGTCGACATGCCTGACATACGTGAACCCTTTGTCTTCCCGAGTGAATGCCGCCAGGAATCTTCCGTACGCCTCCCCAATGTCGGTAAGCAAATGAACGTACAGCCCGTTGATGTCGAAGAACCCGGCCGGCAACGGAATATTCACGCGATGCGGCGCAATCACGATGCGCCCTCTGGAACTGCGATAAGAGGCGGGGTCCGGCGCCACCAGATTTTGCCGTGCATCGTTCAACCTGCGGCGAAGGTCCGAACCGATATTGAGTTCGTATCGGCATCCCTGAGCAATGAAATTCCTGAAGATGAAATTGAATTTCTCCATACTCGGAAGCTTTGCGTAATCGAGAATTGCGATCATCGCCAGAATATTTTCCGGAGACTGGGAGATCGTCGCGTAATACGCCAGCATTTCCCGCAAGGCATACACGTTTCTGGGATTAAAGAAGTTCGCTATTTCGTCTGCTTCAAGCCCGTCCTGCAAGCGAACCTCAAACGTATCGAGCATCATTTCAACTCCCTTTCGTGAAATTTCGGAAAAGTTCAGGTGGTCGCAGCGGCAACTGCGTCATTCGAGGCCAAGCATCGCGAGGTACCGCGACATGTCGCCCTCCGTGCGCACCACCTCGCGCATCAATTCAGGCAACGGCAAGCGTCCCCACGACACGGCGCGTTGCAACAGGTAAGGCGTCGGGCTGTGCGGCTCGTGCACGAGCAGATAATTGGCCGCGAGTTCGATCAGCTGGTAAGCCTGTGCCCGGCTATCCACTTTCGCGGGCAATGGCTGATTGGCGTCGGGCATTGAAAACATCTGTCCTGCCGGCGATTCCTGCAAGGCACGGCTCATTGCGGTCTCCCTCGTAGCGGAGTGTGTCGTCGCGCCCGGCGCATCGGCATTTTCTGACGGCACGGCGCGAGAAGCGTGGTCGCCAGGCAGGCTGGTCACGGCTCGCAACAAGCGCGCAAGCACGTCGTCCACGCTACCCAGATGGGGTGAATCGTTTTGCAGCAGTTCGTCGAGCAGGCTTCTGAACGTGCTCCACGCGCCGCGTGCCGCTTCCAGCTGCTGACGCAACGACGTGAGCGCAATCAGGTTGCCGCTCTGCTTCGCATTCCTTTCGAGCAAATCGCGCGAGAGGTCTGCCGCCCGCGCATCGTCTTCCACGATCACGCGCTGCCACTCGTCGAGATTCACGTGCGCCGGTTCGCGTCCTTCAATTGCAAGAAGCGGCACATGCAGCGTCAGCGTGAGCGCAAGCGTGTCGTTCAACCAGACGAAGGGCGCAACGCGCGCGTCCGCATCGCCTTCCTCTAGCGCGGGCCACGCGTCTTGCCAGTAGCGTTGCGCGAGCCCTGTCAGCAACCGCGTGCCGGCCACCATGCCTTCGATCTGGTACACGTGCGTCCATGCTTCACAGAGCCATGCCGCAAGCTGGAAGTCCTTGCTGCGATTCGCGAGCGCGTCGCTGCTCAGCGCCGCAACGCGCTTCCAGTCGGCCTTGACGAGCGGACGTTCCCAATCGCCCATGGGCAGGCTCGCATCGTCTTGCGTCCTCGCGTCGCGGATCTGCTGGTACACCGGTTCGTAACGCAGCGAAACGCCTGCCCCATTACCCTCGGCGACGGGTGCGAGTAGCGTCTCGATATCGAAGTCCATAGCGTTCGCCTGTGTCATAGCGCGCTCCATTCGGGTGCGCGCACCGGGAAGCTGCCGGGCCACGGCAGCGGCGTCTTCTTGCCCGCGGGCATGAGCGAGAGGCGCACGTAGACGCGTCCATGCGCCTGCTTCGGCAGCGCCGGGAGGTCGGCGGGATTCACCGTGCCCAGCGGGAACTCGAACCTCAACAGCTGCGAGGCACGCTCGCTGCGGCCGTTGCCGTCCGCCGCACGCTGACGGTTGATGAACGTGAGCAGCGCCCACGGGTCGGTGAACTGCCATGTCAGCGTGCGCCCGTCGGTGGAGTAGGCGCGCTGCTGTGAATCAGCCGCGCCCGTCAATGGCGAGTCCTTCGCAAAGCGCAGCACGAGCGTGACCGGCGTGCCGAAGTCCCAATGCAGCGCATGCGGCGGTTCGTTCATCGAAAGACTTTGCGAGCCGACGCTGAGCGTCCAGTCGATGATCTGGTTCGCCGCCACTTCGGCGTTCCGGTTAACGCGGAACTCCACGTTCACGTCGTAGCCGGCAGCCGCGCCGTCGTCGGACGGATAGAGCGGTGCGAGCAGCGTCTTCACCTGGTCGAAGTTCTCGATGAACTGGCGCAGCTTGACGTTGGTCATCGCCGGCGAGGTTCCCGCACCCGCGTGCGACGCGTGGAAGGTCTCCGAAACCGCGCTGTAGCGCTTGAGCACCTGCCCCACCTCGCCGAAGTCCGCGGCAACCGGCGCTCCATTGTTGCGCGCCACCACACGCGGCATCTCGCTGTTGTCGAACGGCACGCGCCCCGCCACGCTTTCGTTGAACTCCGTGGAAAAGCTCGCCCACTGCTGGCGCATGTCGGACACGTATCCCTGGCTGCATCGCGCAAGCAGTCTGTCGTACAAGCGCGCATGCAGTGTCGCGAAGTAGTCGTCGCCGCCTGTGGTGGAGGGACGGCCCGTGAACTTCGACATGCAGCCCGCGGGCCCCGGATCGGCTGCCAGCGAAAGCGCGAACTGCTCCAGGCGCAGCAGACTACTGTTCGGGTTCTTCAGGCGATAGCGCTCCAGGTCGCGATTGATCGCCTGCCAGCGCAGCGCGAGCGGCGAGCCGGCATCGCTCGCATCGAGCGCGGCGAGATACACGGAAGCCTGTTTGCCGAGTGCAAGCACACGCGACGACTGCTGGTCGAGATACGGCGGCAGCGCCGCGGCATCGGGAACGCCGAATGCGGCGAGCACGGGCGAACGCCCGCCATGCCCGGCATCGCCGCTATCCTGACGCGTCGCATACAGTTCGGACTGCGTAAGCGCCTCGTCCACGCGTTGCAGACGTGCCATCGCATCGCTCGACACGACGCTCGCCAGGTCTTCCAACTGCGCGCTCGCGCCCAGTTCGGTCAACAGCGCCTCGATGCGCGAAAGCCGCGCGAGTGCCGCCTCGAATGCCGCACTATCGGCCTCGGCCGGCGCGGTCGTCACGTTCGCTGCCGCAGCGGTTTGATCGACGATCAGTCGTGCAAACTGCAGATCGAGCGTGGCTTCGATACCGGGGCGTGCCGCCGCGGGCAGGTTCGCGAGACCTTCGGCGAGGAAGCGCTTGTGCACGTCGCCGAGCGCGAGCGCCTGGTCGAGTTGCGCGCGATCCCAAACGATCGTCGAGCCGTCGGTGAGCGTAGGCAGTTCGCGATTACGCGGCGCAACCATGAACGGCTGGTTCAGCAGCCCCGACAAGCCGTCGCGCAACGCGGTGCGGCCAGCAGACACGCTATAGCGGGCGTCCTTGTCGACCCAGACAACGCCGCTGTCCGCTCCACCGAAGTGCAGCGCGAGCTCGTTGCGGAAAGCCTGGAACGCGGTGTCGTCGCGCTGGCGGATCTGCGCGGAGAGATCGGCACCAAGCAGCCGGTTTTGCGCGACACGCGCGAGTGTGCGGTCGTACGTCGGTCCCGGCACGAACTGCGTTTGATGAAGCCATCCGCCCTTGCCGGCCGCGAGCAGGTCGCGTTGCGTGTCGATGCCGGCCACCACGGCCCGATAACCGTCTGTGATTTTCGTGAAGTCGCCCGCGCCCGCGTCCGCCACCGTGAGGCTGTTCAGATGATCCGTAACGGCGCGCTCCGCGACGAGCAGCGGGTTGTTCACGAACATGGCGAGGTCGAGTTGCTGCGCGCCCTTGTCGAGCGTGCAGCGCAGCGCCTGCTGGATAGCCGGCAGATTGACGCCTGGCGAACCACTGCCGAATGCGTTGCGGCCGTCCTGATCGCGATAGAAGTAAGGCACGCTGTCCGCCACGCCGCCCTGAAGGTCCGCGCCCAGCGCATAACGCACCACGAGGCGCAGCGAGTCGGCGTTGTCGGGCGCGGGATGCTGGAGACGCTGCAAGGCCTGAAGCGCCGCGTCGAGATGATCGACGTTGTTGACATAAACCGCGAGCGCGCGCATCTGCGGCAGATCGTCGACTGCAAGGCTCAACGGCGCGGCTGCGCCGAGATGCCCCATGCCGGGCGCCGCACAGTCGTCGCCGATAATCAGCTGGCCCGTGCTCGGGTCACGCGCCACGCCGGTCAGATCGCTCACGTGCGCATACATCTCGCGCTCCAGCGCCGCCACGGCAATGCTGCCGAACTCGCGTTCGAAGCGCTCCTTCACGCGCGCATTCAGATCGTCGACGAGACTCCACGAGCCCGGCATGAAGACCGCCCAGCCGCTCGTCGTCTTCAGGTTCTGGTTCATCGCGATCAGCGCGAGCGCCTTGCGGCGATACCAGTCCGCGGGCAAGTCCTGCCCTTGCTGCGCGGCGCTCGCGCGTTCGGCCGAGTCGCGGCGCAGCGTGCCGAGCGCGGCGATCAGTTCGCCATTGCGATGGCTCAGTTGCACCGTGGCGACAACAAGGCCGAGCCCCCAGCCGCCCAGCAGCGCAATGCCGCCCCAGCGCAGCGCGCGATTGAGCACCGGGCGCGTGAGGTGCTGCGAACGCGAAGGCCGCGTGAGCCCGTATTCGAGGAGGATCTTCTTCTCGAACAGATCGCGCAGAAACGCGGGCTGAAGCATGAGGTCGTTGATCTGGCCGCCGGGCTCGCGACGGCCATCGCTCATTTCGGCATCGACACCGTTTTGCGCCGTCTCGTGAAGATCGCTCGCATCGTAAGGCGCAAGCGCGCCGTGTGCATCGGAAGACGGCGCTTCGAGCGCGGGCACGCCCTCGTGCGACACAGTCGGGTCCGCAGCCTGCGTTACGCTCCACTGCGCGAATTCGCTCGCATCGCCGGTCAGGTAGATGCCCCGAAAGAAGAACGGCTCGTGATATGCGCTCGCGCGCAGCAGTTCGTCCACGTAAAGCTGAAGCTGTGCGCGCATGGCGTCGATGCGCGAGGGCAGCTGCAGAAACTGGCGCGCGTCGAGATGCGCGGCATCGAGTGCGAACAGTTCGGCGCTCGCGTCCGAGACCGAACGCATGATCGAGTTCATCGCCATGTCCACCCACCCCGGCTGATACGTGGTGGAAAGATCGTAAGGCGAAGACCAGCCCAGCATGCTCGCGCGCAGCGGCTCCGGCAGCGCACACGCGAACGTCGCGAAACCGGGCAGCGCCTCGCAGCCCGTCACCACCACGTACACGGCGAAGCGCATGGCGAAGCGGTTTTGCGCGAGCCACAGGCGGCGGTGTGCAAGCTTCGCGTGGCGTACAAGTTCGAGCCGCGCGTCGGTGTCGTCGGCAAGCAGCGTGGCGGCGGGCACGGTAATGACCACCGAATCGAACGGACGCTGCTGGCGGTAGTTGCGGCACAGGCTCAGGAACTCGTCCCATGGCTTGCCGTCGCCGTCGTCATCGGGCGAGCCGAGCCAGGCCGCCTTGATGTCGACGACGATGCCGCGATCGAAGAAGTGCCACGAAATGCCCTGCGTTGCGGCGGGGCTTGCGGCATCGGCCGCCAGCACGCTTGCGACGCCCGACTGGGCGATGGGCAGCGGGCGTGGATCGTCGCCCTCGTTGAGGATCATGATCCACGGAATGTTGTAGCGCTCCGCGCGAGAGGCAATGTTGCCTTCAATCAGTTCGACCGCCTGACGAAACGCGCTGCGCAGCGAGTCCGAACGCAGGCGCACGACTTTGCGCTCCGCGGCCGGTTTCGCCTGCGAGCCGTGCAGCGCGAAGTAGATCACCGCGCCGAGCACGGCGCACACGACAAGCGTGAGCACCGCGATGGAAAGCAGGAACAGGTTGCTCGTCAGCATGCAAACGCCCCCATGAAAAACGGGCTCGAAGACGCTGTCGCACGTACTTGCATCTGGATCACACGGCTCCAATTCATCGGCTCACCCCCGTCACGGGGTCGGCATGCAGGGCTTCGCGCACGGGCCACGATTGCCGCAGCCAGAGCACCTCGGAAATGGCCAGCAGCGACACTGCCGCCAGCATGAACACGACGGCCCAGCGGCTCACGGTGGGCAGCTTGCGGGGCGCGACATGCGAAAGCGTGTTCGCGTAGGCCGCCGGGACCAGCACGCGGTCGCGGCCGCCCAGATCGGCGCGGCGTTGATAGACGAATTCGTAGAGTTCTTCGCGATAGCTGCGCAGGCGTGTAGCGGCATCGGTGCCGCGAAAGCGGCCCTGAAAACCCATGGCGAGCGCAAACAGATAGAGGCGCGCGATGTTGCGCCGCGAGGGTTCGCGCTCGGAGAGCAGTTGCTCGACGCGGCGAAACACGAGGTCGCCCGCCACGTTGGTGCGAAACAGCGTCGATTCGAGCAGATACGCGGTCCAGCGTTCGCGTCCGGCCCATTCGGTGTTGAGCAGAATCTCGTCGGCCAGCACGGCCTTCAAATAGCGCGCGTCGGCCACCGTCTCCATTTCGAAGCGCGTGCTCTCGCGCCGCGATTGCAGCGTCTGGATCTCCAGCAGGTTCAGCAGGTGACGGCTCAACCCTTGCGCGGCGAGATCCGGGTCGGCATCGGGCAGTTCGGAGAAGCGCGCCTGAGCCTTCACGAGTTCGTCGAGAAAGGTGCGGAACTGCTCCGTCACGAGATCGTCTTCTTCGGGGTCCGGTCGGTTGCGTGCCATGCTCAGCGTGCCTTCTCGATTGACGTCTTCGTTGTTAGCGTCTTCGTTGTTAACGTCTTCATTGCTTTCACGGTTCTCTTCATCAGCCCTTCACGAACAGCAGCATTTCCTGCGGCCGCTGTGCACTCGCGCCTTCGTTAGGGTTACCAATCACCAGCATCTCGTTGGCGAGCACGAGTGCGGGCTCCGCCGCCACCTCGAACAGCAGGTAGCCCGACCCCGAGCGCAGGCCCAGGTCTTCGGCGTAGTCGATGCCGCGGCGCGCGGCACCCAGCACGCGGCGGCTGCGCAGCGACGCGTAGATGGACTGCGAGCCGATCACCGCGCCGTCCATCCACGCGAGCAGGTCGCGGTCCGACTGGCCGCGCAGGCCCACCACGAGCCGCTCGCCGATCCAGTCGGGAGGCAGCGTGATTTCGAACGCGCCGTGGCGGAACTCGAACTTGTGCTCGCGATACTCCTCGTTCACCTCGGAAGCCGACTCGCGCAGCGAGCGCAGCAGCGGCGTGAACACCGAAAGCGGATCGCCGTGGTCGTAATCGGGCGGCATGGGCGGCAGCCCGCCGGGCTTGAGCATGGCGAGCGCCCCGCTGAGCGCCGCGAGCGCGTGATACAGCGCGAGCGGATGCAGATGCGGCGTGCGCAACACGGCCTCGGCAAGCGGCAACGCGCTCAAGAGGCTACGCAGGCGGTCCTTCAACTCCAGTTGGGTGAGGCGGTCGTCCACTCGCGACGAAGGGTTCGCGGTCTGTCGCGCCACGAATGCCGCCTTGCCGCGCAACTGACCCAGCAGCGAGGCGACGCTCGTCCATAGCGGATTGTCGCGAGCGATTTCGAGCAGCGGCGGCTGGTGGTCGGTGAGGCGCACCACCTCGTTGTCCTTATAGAGCGAGCCGAGCCGCAGCCAGACGTGCATCGCCGAAGGCACCTCGCCCGCCGCAAGTGCCAGGTTCGGAACGAGACGCGGAATGTCGGCGGGTGGCGCATCGGAGACCAGGTCTTCCACCGGCTCGCCGGGCGTCGAGCGAAAGCGCTTGACCTGCGCCGCGCGCCGCATCGTCGAGGCACCGGGCAGCACGAGATAGAAGTCGAGCGCGCCATTCGAAAGCTGTTCGGCAAACGGCTCCAGCGACAGTTCGAGCCGCTGCCCGCCATCTGCCTGGGCGTGCCAGGTGACGGCCGTGCCGTCGGGCAGGATGGCATCGAGTTCCAGCACGCGCAGCAGACCCGCGGGCAGCAGACCGTTATCGAACACGAGGCGTCGCACGCCCCAACTGAACGGCGCGGCGGCGAGCGTTTGCCAGGCCACGAGCGCATCGGCGCGCGAAGCCATCTGCTGGAAATGCTGCGGCGCGAGCAACATGCCCTCGAACCATTCGATCCGCTCCGGCACCGTCATGTTGTGGTCACGCATCATTTCGAATCCAGGACGGTAAGGTTATTGCTGTCCAGCTTCACCACCATGTGGCCGCTGAAGTGCTCGACGCGCACGCGATGCGCCCCCGGTTCCTGGTAGCTGGCGAACACGAATGCGCCGGCCACCGAGGCACCCCTGAACTGCTCGCCGCTCACGCGCACGTGCTGGCCCGGCACGAGCTCCCAGCCGCGGTAGCGCACGCCTTTCGGAAACGTGCTCGCCAGATCGTCTCGGGCTGCGAACCATTTCGACGCGGGCATCTCGGCTACGCGCGCCAGCAGCGTCGCGTCGCTCACCAGTACGACGTCCACGGCCACCGGGCTGTTGTTATTGACGTCGTCACTCGCGGCGAAGGTCACGTCGGTCCACTTCGCTTTCTCGCCACCGAGCCCGAGCATGCTGCAGCCGCCCAGCGCGAACACGGTGCCCGACGCCATCAGCAGCATGGCCGCACGGCGCGCAAGCCGCTCGCACAAACGCAATCCCCGCTTCTTCATCTCGCTCCCACTCCAATTCCCATCAGCACGATCAGCAAGGCCGCCATCGTGACGCAGCCCGCTGCCAGCACGAGTTGCGCACGCGTGAACGTGAAGCGCAGCACAGGGCTCAACCCCGCTGCGCCGCCTTGCAACCCGGCGGCCGTCTTGCGCTCCGAGGGCAAGCCGGCGGATACCAGTGCGATCACCGTGCATACCGCAAGCAGACTCAGCGCATTGCGCGGCCCTTCGCAGATCAGATCGACGGATACGAACAGCACGCCCGCCGCCTCGGCTGGCAGATGCAGCATCGAGAGCACCACACCCGTGTAGCCCACCGCGGCCACGCCGCTCTGCCCCGCCGATACGAAGGCGGCCAGAACGGCCGCCGCGCACACGAGCGCGATTTCCCCCGCACCGAGCGGGCGTTCGTAGAGATTGGCCACAAACACAGCGGCCAGTGCGTAATACAGCGCCGAGCCCGCACGCACGAATACCGAACCGAACGGCACCACGAGCTCCACCACGCCGCGGCTGAAGCCGAGGCGTTCGCTCATGGCCTCGATGGTGTGCGGAATGGGTGCGGTGGCGCTGCCCGACGTCAGCCCCACCAGCAGCGGCGCCTTCAGGCCGCTCAACACCTGTGGCAGCGATTGCCCGGCGCGCGCCGCGATGGTTGCGAGCGCGAGGCCCGCGAACACGAGAGCCGCGAGCGCAAAGCACACGAGGAAGCTGCTCATGGCGGCAAGCGTCGCGCCCTGGGTCTGCGACGTGAGATGCGCGGCCACGCCGAACACCAGCACCGGAATCAGCAGGTTCGCCTGCGCGATGATGGTTTCGAGCGCGCGATACACGCCCTCGAACACGTTGCTGAGCATGCGCGTCTGGTCGCGCGAGAGCGCCGCGAACGCGAGGCCGAACAGGATCGTGCCCGTCAAAATGCCGAGCGGATGCCCCTGCGCGAGCACGCGATAGAAGTTGTCGGGGAAGAGGTCGCTCACGTCGATCAGGCTTGTGCTTGTGCCCGTGCCCGTGCCAGCGCCCGTGCCCGTTCCCGTGCCGCCCGTGCCCTGAGCGAACAGCGCAACGCGTACGTCCTCCGCGCCCGCGTTCTTGAGCACGAGTTCACCGAGATGCGCGTGCGCCTCGGCGGAAAGGTGCTGACCCGACATGGCAAGCACGCCGGCCAGCGTGCCGCCTGTCGCGCTCAGCACGACGAAGGCGAGCGCGAGCAGCATGATGGTGCCCACGCGCGTGCGCGGACGCGGCAGCGCGATCACCTGGCGCAGTCCGAAGAACGTTGCGACAACGAGCAGCGGAATTGCCGCCATATTCACAACGCACAGATACAGCTCGCCCACGAAGTACGCGAACGCACCGGCCGGCTCGGCGAATACGCCGCACAGGCCGCCCACCGCGAGGCAGGCAATGAGCCCGAGCGTGCTGCGCGAAAGCGTGTGCAGCGCTTTCATCGCGGACGGTTCCAGCCGCGCTCGCACGCGTACGTCACCACGGCGCGCGCAAGTTCGAGCGAACTGTCGATGAGCGTGAGCGGCGGCGACGCAATGCGCTGCGCCGCGAGCGGAATTTCGGTGCAGGCCATGAGCGCCGTGCTCACGCCGTCGTGCGCGAACATCGCCAGCACCTCTTCCAGATGCGCCGCGGCCAGGTCCAGATAGCCCGCCTTCACCTCGCGGATGCATGCGGCCACGCGCGGCTGCATCGCTTCGTTGGGCGTCACGGCTTCAATGTCGCGTTCGGCGAGTGCCTGCTGATAGAAGCCGGAAACGAGCGCGCCGCCGGTGGCGAGCAGCGCTACGCGGCGCGCCGTGTGCGGCACTGCGGCCACGCACGTCTGCGCGATGTGCAGGACCGGTGCCTTGCTGTGCGCGCGTATCGGTGCGTACCAGTGATGCGCCGAATTGCACGGAATTGCGATGAGCCCCACCCGGTTCCGGTTCAACAGATCGATGCCGTCGAGCAGCGCCGGCAGCGGGTCCGCGCCGCCGTCGATGATCGCGCTCGACCGGTCTTCGATATGCGGCAGGTTCGCCACCAGCAGCGGCAGATGCTCCTGATCGCGGCTTGCCCCGGTGAGGCGCACGATCTTGTCCATGAAGTCCACCGTAGCGAGCGGCCCCATGCCGCCCAGAATGCCGATCATTGACATGGGTGGCTCCTAGATCTTGAGCGGACGCGGACAGAGCACGGAAACCGCCGCGGCATTGCCGATCACGAGCACGAGCGTGCGCAGCATGTCGCAGATCGGGTCCACGGCGAGGAACAGAATGAACGCGGCCTCGAACGGCAGGCGCAGATACGCGCAGGTCATGCCCACGAGCGAAACGGTCACAAGCCCCGTCATGCCGGCCGAAGCAAAGCCCGCGAGTACGGAAGCGAGCAGCACCGTCACCACTTCCACCACGCCGAGCGCATGCCCGTAAAGCTGCGCGATGAAGAGCGTGGCGCAGACGTAGTAGACCATCGGGCCCACGCGCAGCAGCGAAATGGTGAGCGGCACCAGCAGTTCGACGCGCGAGCGCGCGAAGCCGAGGCCGTCCACGAGGCTTTCGACCATGCTCGGCATGCACGCGGCGCTGTTGCGCGTGGCGAGCGCAAGTGCGAACGGCGCGCGCAGCGCGTCGAGCGTCTTGCCGAGGCTGTGGCTCGAACGTTTCCAGATAATGATGGCGGCCAGCACCAGCAGCAGCGACGAAGCGACGAAGAACGCCAGCACGAATTGCAGCATGGCGTGCAGCGGGCCTACGCCCGACTTGCCGAGTTGCGCCGCGCTCATGCAAAAGAGGATGAGCGGCAGCGGGTAGCTGAGCCAGTGCATGAGCTTCTGGCACGCGTGGTAGACGGTTTCCAGCGACTGGCTCAGGCCTACCGAGATGCGCTCGGGCACGCGACCCACCGCAAGGCCGAACAGCAGCGCGAACACCAGCGCCTTCAAGGCGTCGCCGTTCGCGAGCGCGGCGAAGATGTTGGTGGGCACGAGGCTCGCGAGCACGTCGGAGAAGCTGGGCGACTTCGCCGGCAGATCGGCGCCGTAGAGGTTCATGACCGTATCGCTCGACGAACTGTCGCTGCCCACCATCAGGCCGAAGGTCTGCATCGTCGCCGTGGAGATGTTGGCGCCCGGATGCATGACGAGCAGCACGATCGCACCAACCACGGCGACCGTCACGGATGCGCCCAGAAACACCGAGATCACGCGCATGAGCAGGCGCGAGGTGCCGCCGTCGCGAAAGAGCCGCTGCAGGCTGAAGATGACTGCGGAAATCATGAACGGCAAGGTTGTCATCTTCAGCAGGTCGACGTAGACGTCGCCGATGAAGCCGAGCTTTTGCGCCAGGTCGGGCAGGAACAGGCCGAACGCGCCGCCAAGCGCGAGGCTGCCTATCACCACCCAGGGGTTGAGAACGAATGCGTAAAGCCTGCTGGAATTCATGGTGGTCTCTCGTGCTGTTTTCTTTCTGTTCGCGCGTTTCGATTAGTGGTCCGCTGCCTGCAAAACCGCGCTCACGTCGAGCTTCACGCTGCGTTCGGAGAGGAACTGGTTCACGAACGCAAGCAGCGCCGGATCGCTCACGTTCACGCCGACCGCGAGCGTGTCTTCCAGATCCTGGAGCGTGACGACGCGCAGACGCAGCGAAGCGGTGGGGTCCACCTTGAGCACGTGCTTCACTTCGAACTCGTCGCGATAGGCGGCAGTGATTTCTCCTGCGTTGAGCGCCTTGAGTACGTCGTCCCAGGTCGGATAGGCGTGCACCTGCGCATGCGGGAAGTTGCTCACCACGTAGGCGGCATACGACGAATTCGCAACCACGCCGATGGTGCTGTCGAACGAGCGCACCACTTCGGGCACCGAGCGGTCGTGTGCGATCTGCGCGAACTTCACGCGGTTGAGCAGCAGCGCGCGGTTCAGGCGCAGGTACGGCGTACTGAACGCGATGACCGTGGCGCGCGCGAGCGTGCGCGACAGCTTGCTCACGGCAATGTCGGCCTGGCCGCGTGCGAGCAGGCTCACTACGTCGTCGAAGGTGCGCGCGTCGCGGTTGAAGCGCACCTTCACGTGCAGCCGGTTCGCCATGTCGCGGGCAAGATCGATGTCGATGCCTTCGAGCTTGCCGTTGCGTTCCTCGAAGAACGGCGGCTGGTCCACGCCCAGCACCGCCACCACCAGTTCGCCGCGACCGACGATGCGTGCGAACTCGGGGGCGAGCAGGCGTCCGTCGGGCATCTGAACCACGCCGGTCGAGGTGGTGACAGGCGCCGCAGACACAACGGCTGCGCCCGATGCGCCGCCCGCAACCGGTTTCGTGAGCGAGGTCGCGCCCGCAGCGGCGGGCATCGCCGCGAATGCGCCGGTTGCGGCGCCCAGCATCGCACCGGCCACGCCCACACCGAGCCACGCACGCCATGCGCGTCGCGCAGCACGTGCGAGCCGTGCGGCTCGCGAGCCGCGCACGTCGTTGGATGGAAAGTTGAACAAGGAAGACGACATGGCGTTACCGGTCTCAAAGAGTCGAAGAAGCGGATGCGGGCACAGCGGCGGTGCTGCCCGTATCCAGCGGCGAGGGAGCGGCGAGATCGGACTGCATACCCGGCGCAGGAGCCGTGGCGGATGGGGTGGCGCGCAGCGCGTCGGCGCTCTGGGCGGGCGCGCGATTCATGCGTGCGCCGATCTCCACGCCAAGGAGGAACAGCAGCAGGCACAGCAACAACGCACAACTCACGGCGATGGTCACCATGCGCGAAGTCATCGAAAAAACGTATTGCATCGCGGCCTCGGTCTCAGTTGGTCAGCGTGGTGAACTGCGCGGCGACCACTATCTGGATGACACCGCCCCATGTGCACATCAGCCGCGACGAGTCCTGTAGCGCAGGCATTTTGCCGATCATGACCTGCGATGAGCCCGGTGCCCACGGCGCCGCTGTGGCCGGCATGCACGGCATCGGCGTGAGCACGCCCGACGCCGCTGCCGTGGCGGCGGCCACTGTCGGGTTGGCCATCGAGTTGCACATGCCGAACGGCAGCACGTTGACGAACGGCGCGTGGTCCATGATGTTTGCGGCCGGCGTGCCCGCCGTCACGCATTTCACCGGCAACACCTGCAACGCCGAAGGCGTGGCGCCGAAGCTGCACTGGAGCGTTGCGCCCGAAGTCACCTGAAATGCCATGTCTACCCTCTCACCCACTTTTCCAGTTGCTTGACCATGCGCGGCCCGCGCGCCCCGTCGGCGTTCGTCGCGGCAGTGTCGAGCGCGCGCCAGTCGCCTTGCGGCTTGCCGAGGCGATAGACGCGCTCGTGCGTCACCGTGCCGTCGGGCGCATAGCGGCGCGCCGTACCGTGCAGCAGGTCGCCGTGGTACGGCAGGCTCTGCGCGAGCGTGCCGCTGGCGGCGTACTCGCGCGTCTCGCCTTCCAGACGGCCCTTCACGTAGCGCGCGCGGCGCACCACCACGCCCTCGTGCAAAAAAACCGCTTCGCGTTCGAGCTTCCCGGCCTCATAGGTCATGCGCGACGTGACGAGCCCCGAGGGCGCATAGGTCACGCGCTCGCCGTGCAACACGCCGGCCACGTATTGATGCCGTGCGGCGAGGCGCCCGTCCTGATACACCGACATCGCGCCGTCGAGCAGGCCCGCGCGGTACTGCGCTTCCTGCACGGGCTGCCCGTGGGCATCGAACGTGCGCAGCGCGCCGTCGAGCAAACCGAGTGCGTAGTTCGCGCGCAGCAGCGCCGTGCCATCCGGCGCGTACTGCACCGTCTCGCCGTGCGGCACGCCGTTCACGAGCGCGGCGCGGGTCACGAGGCGACCTGCGGCATCGCGCGCCTCGATCACCGTCGGTTCAACGGCCTCGGTTGCATCGGCGGCGTGGGTGGCAGGGGTAGCATGCGTGCCATCGCCCACGAAGAACACGTTGGCAGCAGAAGGCGGAGCGGAGGTCGGCGCAGACATGGCTATCCCTAGTTGAGCGCAATGAGGCCGCCCTTCAGCACGAGCATGGTGCCGCCGTCCACGGTCTGTTGCGCGGATGCCTTGTGCGATACGCTCGCGGCCTCGGTGCTGAGCGTGATCTTCGCCTTGCTCGTGTGGGTCGTGCCGGCTTCGCTCGAAAACGACGTGCCGGCCTTGATGCTCACCGAGCCCGTCACTTCGATCGAGAGATTGCCGCCCACCTTCAGCGTGTAATTGCCGTCCACCGTATGCGTGTTGTCACCCGTCACGTTGTGCGTGAACTTCGCGTGGCTGGTGTGCGTTTCGTCCCCGGTCACATCGAGCGTGCGCGTGCCCTTCACGGTGTGCGTTTCCTTGCCCTCGCTCACTTCGATGCTGCGGTCGCCCTTCTTCACGACGTGCGTCTCCGCGCCTTCCTTCACCGTGGTGGAAAGCGCGTTTTCGATCTCGACGGTCATGTCTTTCTGCGCGTGGAAGTACAGCTGCTCGGAATCGAGCTTGTCTTCCATGCGGATCTCGTTGCCCGCCTTGCCGTTCTTCGACGAACGCGAGCGCATCACGCTCTGCGTCTGCATCGACGGCAGCGAAACCGGCGGCGCGTTGTCGCCGTTGTAGACGCAGCCGGTTACGAGCGGCCGGTCGGGGTCGCCGTCCACATAGCTCACCACCACTTCCTGCCCCACGCGCGGCAGGAACAGATGTCCCCAGCCCGGCCCCGCCACCGACTGCGCCACGCGCACCCAGCAGGAGCTGTTCTGGTCGGCGCCCTCCGCGCGGTCCCAATGGAACTTCAGCTTGATGCGCCCTTGCGCGTCGGTCCAGATTTCCTCGTCGGTGGAGCCGACCACCTTCGCGGTATGCGTGCCCGCCACGAGCGGACGAGGCGTCACGAGCGGCGCGCGAAACGGCACCGTGGCCGGAAACACGTCGAATTCGTTGCTATAGGTGCTGTTGGACGCCGTATGCCGCACGGCCCGTGTCACGTAGCGCACGTTGAGTGCGCTGCGGGGATGCGCCTTGAGCGTAAACGTGGTGCCCGCGGCAAGCCCGTAGTACCTGCCGGCGCCCTGCCCGGTCTGCTGGGTGACGTTGTGCGCTTCGAGCTGTGTGGTTGAGAGATGCGTGGCCTGCCCCGCGGTCGCAACGCGGCCCGGGAACGTGAAACGCGTGCCGGTCGGCAGGTTCGAAGACGCCTTCGCCGAAGAGAGCATTGTTTCCGGCGTCGTGTAGTCGTAGTCGCTCACGATGTGCTCGCCCGCCACCACGCCACGCGACATCGCGAAGAAGTCGAGACGCTTCGCGTCGCTGGAAACGCTGGCGTCGGGCGCGAAATACAGTTCGCCGGCCGGGGTTTCATCGTGGGCCGAAGCGTCGTCGGCGAGCACCATCGTGTGCGCGCCGTCTACGAACGTGAAGAAATAGAAAATGCCTTCCTCTTCCATCAGCCGCGAGATGAAGCGAAACGCGCTCTCGTCGTACTGCACGCAGTATTCGCGCGTGCCATAGGCGCTGCTGCGCTTCGTGCGGTCCTGGAACGCCACGCCGAACGTGCCCAATACGCTCTTGATGATGTCGAGCGCCGTCTGGTTCTGCCAGATCACGCGGTCTTGCCCGAGCGTGAGCAGCCACAGGCGCGGCGCCAGTTCCGCGGAGTAAAAGCCGTACTGCACGTCCGCGCCCGCGTGCGCGAAACGCGTGACCATGCCGTTGAAATGCCGCACAACGCCGGTCTGGTCCTCGAGCGTCACGGTCACGCTCTTGCCCACGATCTGTTCGGGGTCGAGCACCTTGTTCGTGGAATGCATGCGCAGGTCGAAGCGAAACAGCTCCGAGATGGCCTCGCGGCCCGCGAAACCATCGAGCAACAGCACGTCCGCGCCGAACGGCGTAGAGACCGACGCGAACCAGTTGGCCTGGCTGGGTTTCGACATGCGCTTACGCCTCTTCGCCGGAGTGGAAGCGGAACTCGACCACGCCCGATGCGCCGGGTGCGAGATGCACGCCGGCAAACGGTTCGGATATCGAAATACGCTCCAGAACCTGGCGCGCAAGCTCCGGCAGCACGGACTGCGTGAGGATGTGGTCCACGTTGCGCGCGCCGCTGTCCACTTCCTTGCAGCGTTCGGCGATCAGCGTGGCCATGTCCTCGTCCCACGTGAGGCGCGCGTGATGGTTGCGCTGGAAGCGCTGCGCGAGCCGTTCGAGCTTGAGGTTCACGATGGCGTTGATCTGCGCGTCGCCCAGATGGTAGTAAGGCACCAGCACGAGGCGGCCCAGGAAGGCCGGACTGAACTGCTTGAGCAACGCGGGGCGCAGCTTCTCGATGAGTTCTTCGGGCGGCGGCCGGTGCCCGCCGCGGCTCGCTTCGGTAATGACGTCTTGCGCGGCGTTCGACGTAAGCAGGATCAGCGTGTTCTTGAAGTCGATGGGCACGCCTTCGCCGTCTTCCATCACGCCCTTGTCGAACACCTGGAAGAACAGTTCCAGCACATCCGGGTGCGCCTTCTCCATTTCGTCGAGCAGCACGACGCTGTACGGGCGGCGCCGCACGGCTTCGGTCAGCACGCCGCCACGCCCGTAGCCCACGTAGCCCGGCGGCGCGCCCTTGAGCCCCGAGACGCTGTGCGCCTCCTGGAACTCGGACATGTTCACCGTGATCATGTTGCGCTCGCCGCCGTAGAGGATGTCCGCGAGCGCGCACGCCGTCTCGGTCTTGCCCACGCCGCTCGGGCCCACGAGCAGGAACACGCCGACCGGCTTGCCCGGATCGTCCAGGTCGGCCCGGAACGTGCGCACGCGGCGCGCAATCGCGTCGAGCGCTTCGTTCTGGCCCACCACGCGTTCGGCCAGTTTGTCCTGCAGATAGAGCACCGTGTGCAGTTCGTCGGCGAGCATGCGGCCCACGGGGATACCGGTCCAGCCCGAGATCACTTTCGCGACGGTGGCCGAATCCACGCAAACGGGCACCATCGGCTCGTCGTTCTGCACCGCTTCCAGACCTTTCTCGAGACGCGAGAGGTTCGCGCCCAGCGATTCAGCGTCTTCGCCTTCGGCGGCGCTGGCCGCATCGGCAAGATAGCCGCGGATCTTCTTGCGCCACACGAGTATCTCGTCCACGGCGCGCTTTTCGGTGCCGAGCTTGTCCGAAAGCCGCGCGTGCTGCGCGCGCTCGTCTTCCAGCTGCTTCGTGAGCGCGGCGATGGCGTCGGTGCGGTCCGTGCCTGTAGCGGCCTCGTGGCGCAAGATGCGCAACTGGTTCTCCGCACTTTCGATGGAGCGGCCAAGCGCTTCGATCTCTTCGGGCACGCCGTTCTGGCCGATCGCCACGCGTGCGCATGCGGTGTCGAGCACGCTGATCGCCTTGTCCGGCAACTGGCGCCCCGAGATGTAGCGATGCGAGAGCTTCACCGCGTCGCGCACGGCTTCGTCGAGAATTTCGACACCGTGATGTTCTTCGAGCTTCTGCACCATGCCGCGCAGCATGTCGATGGCAACCGCCTCCACCGGCTCTTCGACCTTCACCACCTGAAAGCGCCGGGCAAGCGCCGGGTCGCGCTCCACGTACTTCTTGTATTCGGCCCACGTCGTGGCGGCGATGGTGCGCAGCTCGCCGCGCGCGAGTGCGGGCTTGAGCAGGTTCGCGGCGTCGCCCTGGCCTTCGCTGCCGCCCGCGCCGATCAGTTGATGCGCTTCGTCGATGAAGAGGATCACAGGAACGGGCGACGCCTTGACCTCGGCGATCACCGATTTCAGCCGGTTTTCGAACTCGCCCTTCACGCCCGCGCCGGCCTGGAGCAGGGCGAGGTCGAGCGAGCGCACCGAGACGTTGACGAGCGCAGGCGGCACCTCCCCCTGCACGATGCGCTGCGCGAAGCCTTCCACCACCGCCGTCTTGCCCACGCCCGCTTCGCCCGTGAGGATCGGATTGTTCTGGCGGCGGCGCAGCAGCACGTCGATCAACTGGCGGATTTCGGCATCGCGGCCGCGAATGGGGTCGATCCGGCCTTCGCGCGCGAGGCCCGTCATATCGACGGTGTACTGCTCCAGCGCGGACTGGCGGCCGCTCGCGCCCACAGCGCCCGCCGTCATGCTGGGCATGGCCGCCGCACCTGGCGCAGAGGACGGCGCGGCCGCGGGCATGCCCGTGGACATTCCCGAGCCCGACCCGCCGGACCGACCCGCGTCAGAGCCAACGGCCTGGCCGCGCATTGGCGAGCCGCCCGCATCTTCGGACGACCCCGCGAGAATCGCCGCGAGCCGTTCGCGCAGCGCCGCACGCGGAATATTGAGCAGCGCAGGCGCGGATTCGAGCAACAGCCCGCGCAGGCTATCCACTTCGAGCAGCGCGAGCGCGAGCGTGCCCGAGCGGATCTGCTGCTCGCCGAGCAGCATCGAACTGAGCAGCCACGCCTCCTGGAAGAGCGGCGAAAAATTCGGCGAAAGCGCGGGCGTACGGCCATTGCCGCGCTTGAACGAATCCACGGCTTTTTGCAACTGCGCCGTGAGCGTGTCGGCCTTGATACCGAAGTGCGAAAGGATGGCACCCAGGTCGGGCGCGTCGGATTCGAGCAGCGTGAACAGCAGATGCTCGACATCCACGTTGTAGTGCGTCTGCCGCACGCACAGCTGCGCGGCCTGCTCCATGGCGAGCTTGCATTCGGGGTTGAGACGGCTCAACAGCGTGCGGATATCGATGTCCATGCGCAACGTCCTTAGTGATGCTTCGGCGCGGGCACGGCAGCCTCGCGCATCGCGAGGCGCACGGGTGCCGGCGCGTGAGTGAGGTGACGCGAACCGCCCAGCCAGGTGGTCCAACCAAGCTTCGCCGCTTGCGCACCGCCGGCTGCGCAGACCGTGGCCTGCGGTGCAGGATCGGGCGCAAGATGCAGCACGAACCGCACGTCGAAATCCTGTTGCAGATAGGTGCGAACGAGCCACGCGGCGCGCGCGTGATCCGCGCCGCCAGGCAGAAGCGCCTCGAAACGCGCCTTCGAAAGACACGGAAATTCGAGGCGAATGCCGCTCGCTTCGTCCCATGTGCGTCGCCCGAGCACCGCCACACCGGTGAGTCGTGTTGCACCGGAATCTGTTTCTGAAGCAGTTGCCAAACCGATGCCTGCGAGACGCAGCGAATCGGCGCGATTGATCTCACGCCAGCCGCCCACGAATTGCACGCCGCGTACTTCGATTCCGAGCCGGTCCGCAAGCACCGCGACGAGACCCGTCATCGAGCGCGGCGCGGCGCTCAGGAGCCCTGCGTGGCGCAGCCACAGACGGGCGTCTTGCGGGCCGCGTTCATCCGCGCGCAGACCCAGATTGCTGAGCGCGTCGAGCGAAGTTGCAATCGCGCTCGCATGCGGCGAACGCCAGTTCAGCGCAGGCGCGTGCTTCTTGCGGCTGCGATACAGGAACGACAGAAAGCGGTGATTGAAAATGTCGAGCAGGTCTGTTGTCGCCGTGTCGCGTTGCGCACGGCGCTCCAGCACCAGTTCGGTGTAGGCCCTCGGCAACGGGCCGTTGGCGCCCGCGAGCGTGAGCAGAGGCGTGGACAGCGTCCACGTGGGTCGCTGTGCGTAAGAGACGCCGGGCGCGCTGTCGTGATCGGCCGCGGTGTTTTCGCGCACGCTGTGGATGTCGCTCGGCTGGAACGCGAGCGAGACGTGGCCCGTCAGACGCACCGCCTCGGCAAGCCCGTTGCCCCGCCCGAGCGGACGCGCCCACGGCGCCGACCGTTCCAGCAGACTGATGGCCTGGAACAGATCGAAGCGCTGCGGATTCGCCCGGAGACGGGCGATCAGAGCAGCTGCTGGCAGCCTGTCATCGGCTCCCATTGCTTCCATATCTCGTCTCCACGGCGCACCACGAGCCGTACAAAGGAATTGACCGACGTGTACATCGCGAAGAAGCGCGCGAGCACGGCGCCCAGCAGCAGCGGCGAGCCGCCTACGAAGGTGTCTGGATCGAACTCAACGCAGACCTCGGTGCCGCGGCAATAGCCGCGCCACGCATCGCCGCCCACATGCGCCGTCGCGCTGCGTGCGTCCACACTGCGAATGCCTCGAATCTGGTCCTGTTCGCGCGTGCTGTCCGATGCGAAGAGACGCAACATCTCCTGCAACTGTGCGCGGCCCGTTGCGCCGCTCACGAGCGAGTGATAGTTGAGCGTGAGCAGCGAGATCAGACGCCACAGCGTCTCGCTGCCGAGTGCCGGGCTGCGCTGTGCGGTGGGTTCGTAAAGGCAGCGCACGCGCGCGTTCTGCGAGACTTTCTCGACGAGCATGCGCGCGCCCACCGGCACACGTTCGGCGAGCCTCCGGTTCGTGCAAAGCACGTTCGCGTAGATCACGGGCGCACCAGGATCGGCGAGCGTGTTGGCCGCGTCGACGAAACTCAGGAACATGTCGGTGCCTTGCACGTGCTCGCGCAGGCTGCGCTCGCGTCGCGCCGACCAGAACACGGTGTCGCCTTCGGCCGCGACGTGGTCGATGGCCGAGAAGCACGGCACCGCGGACTCGCGCCCGAGCGTCGGGTGCGACGCCACGACGGAATCGATGGAATGGATTTCCGTAATCGACTCGCGCCGCTGGTCGGCAACGAGCCGGTATTCGTAGTGGCGATGATCGATGACGATCGGCTCGCTCGTCTGCGAAAACAGATTGATGACGGGCGTGCAGCCAAGCTGGAAATGCCCGGCGTTGAGCATGCCGAGGCCACGCGGCGTGCGCTTCAGATGCAGCACGATCTCGCAGCGGCGGCCCTTGCCGAGACGCCCTTCGAGATGGTGCAGATCGAAGAAATGAAACTTGCGCGGAAACGCAAAGTACTCCTGCATCAACGCGTAGGCAGGCTGCGCGTTCGGCGGCCGCGGCAGCACGTCGTCCGCTTCGCCGTAGCCCACTTCCCGCCAGGCGCGCGCGGGCAGCAGAACCGGTACACGGCCTTCGGGCTGCACCGAAACGTCCCTCACGCCCGATACGAGCAACTCGTAGAGCGGCATCGTCACCATCCAGTCGCCGTACAGATGCAGGCGCAATTGCCTGATCTCCAGTTCGGAGAAGTCCACACCGTCTGCGCACTCCAGCGTGAGGCGCAGCGTGGCGTCTTCGCCGAACGCGGCGTGGACAATGGAAAGCGGCCACAACACCGTCTCCCATGCCGTGCGGAAGCGGCATGCGTCGCCTGTTTCCGTGCGTGCCTGCAGGCCCGTGTGACGCGGCACGGCGAAACCTGCCGTGACCTTGCCTTGTGCGGGATCGAGTTCGAACTGCGCAACCGTCATCGAAGGCACGGGTTGCACGAGCGACGGACAAACGTTGTCGAGCAGGGCCGACGCGACCTGCGGAAACTCCTGGTCGAGATCGCGATGCACGCGCGCAGCGAGAAACGCCGTGGCCTCGACGAGACGCTCGGTGTGCGGGTCGAGCGATTCCGTGCCGTGCAGGGCGAGACGCGACGCGATCTTCGGATAGCTGCGCGCAAACTCCGCACCTTGCAGACGCAGGTACGAAAGCTCGCGTTTGTAGTACTGAAGGATGTCGTCGGTCGCCATGTCAGCCCCGGTTCGCGCCTCGCGCATCGGCGAACGTATGTCCGTTGGCCGCAAGTTCGAACGCCACGTGCGTGACGCCCAGGCCCGCGCGCATCTGCCCCGCAATGGTCAACGTCGCGTGCTGCGCGTGACCTGCGGGAAAGGCGAACGTCACCGTTACGTGGGCGAGGCGCGGCTCGAACAGCGATATCGCGCGCACGATGGCCGCGGCAATCGCGTCACGGTCCGGTCCGGATTGCAGCGAGCGCTCCGAAAAATCCGGCACGCCGTAGTCGAGCACGGTCCCCTCGCAACCGGCGAATTCGCCGAACGTCAGGTGTGAGCGCGTATTGAGCAGTCTCATGAGGTCGCGCGCGATCGAGTCCCGCAGCGCATCGGCGCTGGAAAGCTGCGCCTCGCCGCTGGCGGCGAGGCGGTCGAACAGGGGCATCGGTGAACCGCTGACGATTGCCGGCATGGCACGAAAACTCCAGATAGTGCGGACTGCCGATCTCCAGCATCCGACAGCGGCGCGCAGCCGATGCTCAGGCCGGTGCCTCGGCCTTGTTTGCGGCCAGATCCCAGCCGAACGAAGCCGTGCCCTTCTTCGTCGAGTCCACGTTTTGCTGCGTATAAACGGTCGTGATCTTCGAGAAGCTGATCGTCACGCTGTCGGTCGATTCGCCGCCGCCCGACGTATTGATCGAAGAGATCATGGCGTCGCTCAGGGTGTACTCCAGCAGCGGCATGAACTTGCTGCCCTCGTTGCGCCCGATCGAGATCTTGGCGTCGCCGAGCTTCGTACCGCCGGCACAGGCACCGTAGAGTGCCGGCGTGGACTGGTCGGACGCCTTCGTGACGACGAAGTCCTGGAAGTTCGGGCGGCCGAGCGTACGCTCCGTGCGGCCCACGTCGTGATTCATCGGCATCGCCACGCCCAGTGAGTACGAATACAGCACGATGTGGTCAGTCGCGCCTTCCAGCGTCGAATTGCCCTTGATGTCCTTGAAATGCAGCAGAACGGTATCCATGACTGTCTCTTGTCGAAAGGTGACTCAAAAGATGAAAAGCGAAGTTGCGGCGTGCGGCCGGTGCCGCACGCGCGGACGTCACGCCGCGGCGGCCGGCAGTTCGGCCACGAGCCGGATCGACGCCGTCAGTTCTTCCATCTGGAAATGCGGCTTCAGGAAACACGTTGCGCGGTATGCGCCCGGCTTGCCCGGCACTTCGGTCACATCCACGCGGGCTTCGCCCAGCGGGAAACGCGCCTTCTGCGCATGCGAGGCCGACGGGTTGATCAGCACGTAGTCCGCAATCCAGTTGTTGAGAAACGCCTCGATGTCGCTGCGCGCCTGGAAGCTGCCCACCTTGTCGCGCATGATCACCTTCAGGTAATGGGCAAAACGCGATGCCGCGAGCACATAGGGAAGACGTGCCGAAAGCTGCGCATTGGCATTGGCCGCGTCCTTGTTGTAGACCTTGGGACGATTGGTCGTCTGGCCGCCGAAGAACGTTGCGAAGTTCGAACCCTTCGAGTTGACGAGCGCGATGAAGCCCAGATCGTTCAGTTCCTTCTCGCGACGATCGGTGATCGTCACTTCGGTGGGGCACTTGAGCACGACGTCGCCCTCGCCCGTCTTGTACGCGTGCGCCACCATGTTTTCGACCTTGCCACCGCCTTCCACGCCGCGAATAGCCGTGGCCCAGCTGAACTTCGCGAACGAATCGGTAATGCGCAGGCCGAGTTGATAAGCCGAGTTGGCCCACAGGTACTTGCTGTGATCGGTGCCGTCCACGTCTTCTTCGAAGTTGAAGCTCTCCACCGGCTTCGTCTTCGCGCCGTAGGGCAGGCGCGCCGCGTAAGACGGCAGCACGAGCGAGACGTAGCGCGAGTCTTCCGAGTCGCGGAAGCTGCGCCATGCGGCCAGCTCGGCGCTCTCGAAGGTCTTGGACAGATCGCGCGTCACGCCGAGATCCGTGAACGACTTGAGGTCGAAGAGGCTCGGCGCAGCGGAGGCGACGAACGGCGCGTGGGCAGCGGCTGCCACCTTCGAAATGCGCTCGAGCAGCGCGAAGTCCTGCGGATGACGACCGAACGAGTAGTCGCCGATCAACATCGAGTACGGCTGGCCGCCGAACGTGCCGAACTCTTCTTCGTAGATCTTCTTGAAGAGCGTACTCATGTCGTGATCGACGGCGGTTTCGAGGTCTTTGAGCAACTCTTTCTTCGTCACGTTCATGAGGCGAAGCTTGAGTTGCGGGCCCGTTTCCGTGCCGAACACCATGTCGTGCAGACCCGTCCACGACGCTTCGAGCGCCTGGAATGCTTCGTCATGCATGATTGCGTTCAGTTGATCGGTGAGCAGCCGGTCGATCTCGGCCACGCGCTCGTTGATCATCGCGACGACGCTCTTGTCCGGGCTCGTACGCATGCCCTCGTCGAGAATCTGCGATGCGAGCTGGCCGATCAGCTTCTTCGCATAGCTGTTCTGCGAAGGCTCGACCGCCATGTTCCCTTCCTGAACGATTTGCTCGAGCAGGCTCAATTCGCCGCTTGTCGCGTCGAGAGCCGTGGTTTCGCGCGCGGCCGCGCCGCCCGCCTGATTGCTTGCCATTCCGATCACCTCAGAAAATTCGTTGCGCCCCGGTCAGAGGCAGATTGAGCAGTCTTTCGCGATGCGTCACGCCGCCGGAGCGTCTTCTGCGGGCGCAGCCGGCTCGGCCGACGCTGCCGCCGGGGCATCGCTCGATTGCGCCTGGCTCTGAACCTCTTTCAGCGCCTCACTGTTCTGCACGATGCGTTCGAGAATCGAATCCAGCTCGTCATTGCCATCGAGCTTGGCAAGCAGATCGCGCAACTGCTGGCGCGCTTCGAGCAGCTTCGCGAGGCGCGGCACCTGGTTGACGATGCTTTCGGGGTGGAAGTCTTCGAACTTGCGGAAATTCAGTTCGATCTTGAGATTGCCCTCACCCTTCGCCGTGTCGGGCACGGAGAGATCGAGACGCGGGGCGATCTTGCCCATGATCTCGTCAAAGTTGTCGCGGTCGATCTCGACGAAGCGACGTTCCTTGAACTTGGGCAGCGGCGTAGCCGGCTGTCCGGACAGGTCTGCGAGCAGACCGACCACGAGCGGAAGCTCGCGTTTTTCCACGGCATCGCCCACTTCGACGTCGTAGGTGATCTGGACACGCGGCGGACGGTTGCGCCCTACCCACTTCTGCAAACTGTTCGACATGGATCTCTCCGAAAACGCTCAGCTATTTAGTGTTACTAAGTGAATGCCACGCTCGCCGCGAGGCAGGCAGTACGAAGCGAAATGGTTGGTCGAAGCGCGCGGACGTCCGCTTGCGACAGCGAGGCGGCAGGCCGCTGGCGCAATGCCGCTAACGTGAGCGCTTTTCTTCAGACTCCTGCGAACCAGGGCACTCACACACGGCGGTGGCGAACCTTGCGCGGATGGCAGGCTGCCGTATCGAGCGCCGGGGTCATGTCGGCGCTCGTCCCCGCGATTCTTCCGGGCCGTGAACGTCACCCTGGTCAGGGGTATGGCTGCACCGGAAAGAACCGTGACATCTATGAGTTGATTTGAGCGGGAGCACGATCGGCGCTCAGCCTCAGGTTTGTAGTGTCTCCAAATTCAGGCGGCATTTAACCATAGACTTTTTGCGTCGTACTGCCTGGTTCAGCGAAAATCGGACCGCGCAAAACAACGTATCAGGGTGTCTCAAATACTTGTCGTTCTGTCTCACTCGCGGCGGCCGTCGACGTGGTGGCGGACTCTGCCCGAATGCATACGTCAATACGCCTTACTCAATGTGACATCAGGATGACACTCGACGAGTGCGGCACCCCTCTGCCCTTTGCCGCACGCCGGTAGATCTGCCGCTCTAAAGTATTGGGCCGCGCGGCCGTTAGCCCTGTTAGCCCGGCGAGGTATCTCACGTTCAGCTCCTGCCATGCCCGCCCGGGACGTACAACGATCCAGTCCAGAACGCAGCCGGAACCCACGTGGACCATGAACCCAACGCCGAACGCTCTGCCTCATTCTCACTTCGATACCAGCGGCCTGCCGCGCGCCCAGCAGTTCGCGGCCTGGCGCGAAGCGGTCAACGTCATCTTCGACACCGAAACCTCCGAGTCGCGCGACGCCGGCTTCAAGACCCGCGTGAACGGATATCAGTATGGGGACGTGGTGCTGGGATCGATACAGACCGGGACGCAGCGCTACAACCGCTCCAATGCAAAGATCGGGCGTGATGGTCTGGACCACTATGTTCTGCAGTTCTATCTGGACGGCAGTTGCCGCGCGCGCGACGGCGGCCCGGAGTCGTGTACCCGGCCAGGCGACCTCTTTATCGTAGATGCGGCCCAGCCGCTCGCAACCGAAACCACGCAAAGCACCTTTCTCAATCTGGCCGTACCTCGCCGTCTGCTGTCGCCGCTGCTGGACGCGCCGGACCAATACAGCATGCGGGTGCTTCGCGGCACCGATCCCACTGTGTCTCTGCTTCGCGAACATCTGACGTCGCTATACAAGCACGGCCCCGAGATGACGATCGCAAGCGCGAAAGCCGTACTGCCGGCCACGTTGCAGCTTGCCGCTTCGGTCATGAATGCGAGCGCGAAACCGGAACATGCGGCCGCCGTTCAGCAGTGCGTGTTCGTATCGATTTGCCGCCACCTGGAAGAGCGGCTGAACGATCCGCAATTGAGTGCGGAGCAAGTGGCCTTCGCTTACGGCATATCGCGCGCTACGCTCTATCGGTTATTCGAGAAGGAAGGCGGTTTCGCGACATACATCCGCGAACGACGCTTGCGCCGCTGCCGCGAGATGCTCGCGGACCCGGCACGACGTGGCATATCGATTGCCGACATCGCTGCCGAGCATGGATTTTCGAACGCGGCGAACTTTGCCCGCGCGTTCCGCCGGTCGATTGGCTTGTCTCCGCGCGCAGTGCGTATGCTGGCGTTGAGCGGCGACGCCGCGCGAGTGCAAACGGCGAGTGCCGACGATTGGCACGACTGGATTGCGCGGATGCGGTGAGGTAGGCGTCGCAGACAG
The DNA here is from genome assembly GCF_029536165.1 of Paraburkholderia sp. SUR17. Lineage (NCBI taxonomy): Bacteria > Pseudomonadati > Pseudomonadota > Betaproteobacteria > Burkholderiales > Burkholderiaceae > Paraburkholderia > Paraburkholderia sp. SUR17. The sequence goes on along the minus strand of NZ_CP120509.1, from coordinate 555,885 downwards.
GCACATGGGTCCGCCGGGCTCGAACCAGCGGGCCGTCATCCCGGAAGCGTCCAACACACGCGTCACTTCTTGCGTCGCGCACGTCGCGTATGTCGCGCACGTCGCGTATATCGCGTATGTCACATATCGCGGCGCGGCTCCGGCTCAACTGCGCGTGCGAATGAGCACCTTGCCGCACGCATGCCCCGTCGCGAGATTTTCGAGCGCTGCGCGCACTTCTTCCAGCGGGAAGACACCCGTCGTAGCCAAAAAGGAAGCAGTCAGGTGAGCCAGGCGATATCCATCACGTAATCCGGCAGCCAAGGTCAGACCGTCGCCAAAACCAGACGCGTGGGTGCCACACCGATATTCAGCCCGTCCGTGCGGTTGGCGAGATAACGCTGGTTCAACTCATCTGGGGTCCAGGTTTCGCTGCTGCTGAACCCCAGCGTGCCGAGCATCCCGGCGAGTGCGGCAGGTTCGAAGAAGCTCTTCCATGGCTCGCCGCGCTGCGCGAATTGCGCCGTCAATTGCTCCATGGCGATGCGCATCATGGTGGGCATGCTCGACAGCGGCAGTGCGTATTCGAACAGCACCGCGCTGCCTTTGGCGCAGCCGGCGATGAAACGTAGAGTCTCGGCAACTGCCGCTTCGTCGAGATACATGGTCACGCCGAGCCAGCTGAAAACGGCCGGCGCGTCGGCATCGAAACCCGCGCGCGCCAGGCCCTCGGCAAGTCCCACGCTCTCGAAGTCGACCGGCACGAACCGAAGCGATGGCGGCACCGCAATGCCGGCCTCGCGCAAGCGCGTCTGCTTCCATGTCTGCGTAGCGGGCAGGTCGACTTCGAAGAGTCGACCGGGCGCATCGGGATGCCTGTACGCAGTCGTATCAAGCCCCGCGCCAAGCACGACGTACTGGCGCACGCCGCGTTCGATCGCGGCGGCCCACACGTCATCGGCCAGCCGGCTGCGCACGACCACCGAACTTCGCATCCCTAAAGACGTTGGTTGACGGAACGTTTCGAGGTTGTCGCGAAGCGCCTGTATTTCTTCTGCGTCCAGGATAGTCAACGCGACAGGATCGTCCAGCACGAGCGGTCGGTCCAGCAGTTGATGTGCAGCCCGCTGCACGGCCACCTTCAACGCGCTGGGCTTGGGCGCTGCCTGAACCGGCACCGCCGTGTCGTTGCCGACGAGGTGTGCCTTGTGCAGATAGGCCAGCAGCGCATCGTCCAGGCCCACGCCCAGTTGCAGATCGGGTTCCTGCATCAAGGCATTGCGAATACGCGCCTCCAGGGCCGCATCGTCTCCGCAGAAGCTATCGCGAAACAGCTGCTGCCAGCGCCTGACGATGGCCTGTACCGGCTCGGCGCCTGGGTCGACGCCCGCCTGCATGTGCGTTCTCAGTTCGATCACCAGTGCCGGCCATGCCTGCCGGTTCGTGGCGGCGAACTGACGCCGCCGCACTTCTTCGGTCTGCGCCGCGCTGAGGTGCTTCGCGAACAACGCGCAGCGCGCGTGCGTGAATGCTTCGTCGATCCACGCCAACATCTGCGCTGTAATGCCGACGATCTGCTGGGCGCGCGGTTCGCCGAGCTGCATCAGCATCAACCTCGTGGCCAGTGCCGGATTGTTGCGGGTCATTCGCACCACCTGCCGGATCCAGCGCCAGGCCAACGCCTGCGCGGCGCTGCTTTCGGCCGGCAGCGATTGCTCCACGGCGCGCCGCACCTCTTCGATGAGTTCGGTCCATGACGGGTCCGTTGGCGCAACCGTATCCGGCCCGGATGCGAGCAGCGTGTCGAGTTCGTCGTCGTTCAGGTGTTTGCGGTACATGTCCATCAGCTCCAGAGCGTCCAGCCAGTCGATCGCCGTGGTCTCGCTGCCGGCGGCGATCATGTCGACCAGGTGCTGCAAATGGCGGCCAAGGCGTTGCGCGCGCAGTGCCTGCGCATCGAGTTCCGCGATCTGCCGCTGCAGAATGTGCAGCGGTGCGTCAGCCAACGGGCCGTCGAGGCTGGACATGATGTCGGCAAGCGAATAGCCGTACCGTTTCAATGCCTCGATACGGTGAAGCCGGATCAGGTCGTCGCGCCCGTACAGGCGCGCGCCGCCGTCCGTGCGCTGCGACGGCGACAGCAATCCGATTGCGTCGTAGTGATGCAGGGTCCGAATGCTCAACCCTACCTTCTTCGCCAGTTCGCCGATTTTTAGTTGCATGGCCTTCCCAGTCGTCGGGCTAACCATAAAAGGTAACGTAACGTCAGGTGCAAGCGAAACGCCGCGCGTTTCAGCTTTCGTGCGGCGACTGGCGCGATGGCCGCGCGGCCCCGCCGCTCGCACTGTCCCGCTGCTCCTGCAACAAATCAATAAACGCACGCAATCCGGCGGGAATATGCCGGTTGCCGGGAAAATACAGAAACAGCCCCGGAATCGCCGGGCACCAGTCGCTCAGCACCGCGACGAGCCGCTTTTTTGCCAGCGCATCGCGCGCATAGGGCTCCGGCACGTAGGCGATGCCGAGTCCGTCCAGTGCCGCTTCGACCATCAGCGTGTTGCTGTCGAGCGTCAACGCACCTGGCGGATCGATCGTGATCGCCTCGCCATGACGCGCGAATTCCCAGCGATAGCGCCTGCCGCCCGGCAGCCGTTGCCGGATGCAACGATGCGCCTGCAACTCCTCGGGCACGGCAGGCCGCCCGTGTTTGCGCAGATAGCGCGGCGACGCGACGGCCAGAAAACGGAAGTCCTCGCTGATGCGAACCGCGATCATGTCCTTGTGCACCGCTTCGCCCAGCCTGATGCCGGCATCGAAACCTTCCGCGACGATGTCGACGAACCGCCCTTCGGACACGAGATCCAGCTCCATCTGCGGATACATCGCCAGAAAACGCGGCACGACCGTCTGCAGCAGTTGCCGGATCGCGCCATCGCTGCCGTTGATGCGCAGGGTCCCGCGCAACGCCTTGTCATCGCGCGCAACGTCGTCCAGCACGTGATCGAGGTCGCTGAGCACGGGGCGCAGCCGCGCGAGCAGACGCTCGCCCGCTTCCGTCAGTGACACGCTACGGGTAGTCCGATGCAGCAGGCGCACGGCCAGATCGTCTTCGAGGCCGCGCATGGCATGGCTCAGCGCCGAGCGCGACAAGCCCAGTTCGCCGGCCGCCTGCACGAAGCTGCGCCGCGCGGCGACCACCATGAAAGCCTGCAGATCGGCGAGCGTCGGTTTGCCCATTGGTGAATTTCCTTCAACACGTGATGCGGATTGGCGGCACTTCTGCGGCGAATCATACCGCTCTAGCATGAACGCTCAAACCTTCAACGGAGCGGGAGCATGGCGAAGAACTGGCTGATAACGGGCGCGTCGAGCGGTCTGGGGCGCGCAATGGCAGAACGGCTGCTTGCGCGGGGTGACAGCGTCGTGGCGACGCTGCGCACGCCGGGCAGCCTGGACGATCTGCGCGAACAATACGGCGACCGGCTGCATGTCGCGCAATGCGATCTGACGCGCGTCGATACGATCCGCACCGCCGTCGCACAGGCGTTTGCGGCGCTTGGGCACATCCACGTCGTCGTCAGTAACGCGGGCTATGGGCTCTTCGGCGCGGCCGAGGAACTCGACGACGCGCAGATCGAACGGCAGATCGCGACCAATCTGACCGGCTCGATCCAGCTGATTCGCGCAGTCGTGCCGCGTCTGCGGCAGCAAGGCGGCGGACGCATCGTGCAGGTGTCGTCGGAAGGCGGGCGCGTCGGCTACCCGGCCTTCAGCGCGTACCACGCGACGAAATGGGGCATCGAGGGCTTCATCGAAGCTGTTGCGAAGGAGGTTCTGCCGTTCGGCATCGATTTCGTGATCGTGGAACCCGGCGCCACGCGCACCCACTTCGGCACCGGCCTTGACCGCGCGAAGCCGATGCCGGTGTACGACGCGACGCCCGTGGGCGACATCCGGCGTGCGCTCGAAAACGGCTACTTCGAACTTGCAGACGCGGAAAAGACGGTGGACGCGATGATCGCGACGATCGACAACCCGTCTGCCCCGTTGCGGCTGACGCTAGGCAGGTCCGCATACGAATCGATCCGCACGTCGCTGATGAAACAGCTCGAGATCCTGGAGGCGCAAAAGGAGATCGCCTTTTTGGTGATGGGAGATGCCTAGATTCGGAAAATGGACGGCGGCGACATGTGACGATCGGCATCCGTTGCAGGAGAGATCGCACCACGTATAGCGGTTGAGCGCCGCTGCGATCACGCCGGGCGCGAAGTGGCGGTCGGTACGCCGAAGCGGTCGCCGCGCGATCGCTGTCCGGCAGCGGTCATGCCGTCGAAGATGCGCCTCCAACGGGCTTCAGGGGACGCCTATGCTGTGTAATCCTAACGAGCCGCCACCATCAACACGAAAAGCGCGTTATTGAGGGCATGGAACGCTATTGGCACCGCCAATCCTTTCGTTTTCCTGGCGAGCCACCCTGCAATCAAGCCAAACGCAGCAAGGTAGACGAAGTGCTGGCCGTCGTGGTGCAAGCCCGCAAACAGGAGCGCTTGCAGGATATTGGCCCAGCCGAAGCTCAGGTGGCGTGAAAGCCCGCCCAGCAGGCAGCCGCGAAAGACCAGTTCCTCCATGATGGGCACCCAGACCGACATGATCGCCAGCGCAAGCGGTATGCCGCCGAGCGACTGCGCGCCATGGACCAGCGCAACCGACCAGGTGGCGTCGGACCAGACAGGCGGCATGGCAGCGCGGTGCCGCAACCACTGATAGGCCGCCACCCCGAGCAGCGCCGCCGGAAGCAGAAACCACCGTTTGTTCCACTGGCCGCTGCCGGTCCATTCACGCCACGAAAGCAGCCTGCCGACCGGAATGAGCGCGATGGAGCAAAACAACAGCGTCCACAGATGCGACACCGCGACGCGCTTCGGCCACCCCATGCGGCCCACGCCGCTTCCCGAAGGCGATATCGACGTGTTGCCTCCGAAACGGAGCATCGCCACCGCGTAGAGCGCGAGCAACAAGATCGCAAGCGCGAGCCATGCATGCCGCAATCCGATGCGCTCGAACAGCGGCACGCAGGGCTTACCGATGCGTTGCCGAACGGTGCCTCGATAGTGGACCGGAAAAACCAGCAGCGCCGGAGCCGCGACAAAGGCGAACAGACAGCCGGCAAGCGCCCACGCGAGCGGAATGAGATCTGCGCGCGCGGCAAGTGACGGATCGAGCCGAAGCAGACGGGCGTACGCCGAAACGAGGTGGCCTGCATCTTTCGTTGCCGCGTACTGATCGCTGATGACGTCGGCGGCGGCTTTCGCGTCGGCGGCAGCGAAGGCCACGTCGAGGCGGAATTGCCGGTCCTGAGGTGTGCCGATCTTGCGTGACGCCTTGTCGGCGCTCAGCAGAGCGTCCGCGCCGGCGGCGTCTCCGGTACGCTCCAGGGCACGCGCCGCCGTATAGGAATCGATCTTCAACCCGGCGCGCTGCGCGCGATGCAATTCATCGATCGCGGCATTTCCCGGAAGAATCTCCGTCGCCGTGCGGATCCGCGATGTTTCCGCCCACGCGAACTTCGGCAACGGCGCCGCTTCGAGCAACCGGGTCGCCGCGGCGGGGTCGCCCTTCCTGGCGAGATAGCGCATGGCGGGAACGAGTTGCACGCTGGCGGGATCCAGCTGCGTGGCGAGAACGGCCTCCTGGCCCGAGCGTTCGTCGTTCTTCACGTAGGCGTAGGCGCGTGCAAGCGCGGCATGCAAACGTGCCTGCTGCGATGAAGACCAGTTCCGGGCGCGCGGCACGAGCGGCTCACCGAACGCAATCGCCGGCTCGCCGAACTTGTGTTCGAGCAGGAACAACTCGACTTCCACATCCGACGCATGCTGTCTTTCGAGGGTTTCCCGGCAGGCATCGAAGTCTTTTCCCGCCGCGTCGGCCCAGGTCAATTCTTCCGACATGCCGAAATGCTCACTGAATTGGCATGCCGACAATGCCAGCGCGGCATCGGCCGGGTGTTCAAGCATCGCTCGCCGATACGATGCCAGCGTGTGGTCGTATGCGGCCTTCTCGCTGTTCTCCACGACGCGGGTTGCATCGCTCGACGCGCGGAGTTCGTCGACCCGCATATCCGTACCTTCCGAAGCGGCGGCGCCGCCAATCGATAACGCAGCGAAAGCGCAAAGCGCCATGAATCTGGATGTTGTTTTACGCATGATCGACGAACCCTATGCGACGAACCCTATGAGCCATCTGCCATTAACGGCATCCGGCAGGCAATCTTGAGCGGCGAAATCTCGCACGGCGTTATCGGCTCCGCGCCCTGAAAAACGATGCGAATCGGATGGCAGGGCAGCAGCGAAGCTCATCGGGCGATTGATAATCAAATCACATCAATCGTTCCGAAAATCGCACTTATCGTTTTTCCGGCTTCGGGCGAACATTGCCCAAAACACAAACACCCAGACCCCCGCGCATTTTCCGGATTTCAGGAGACACCTCGATGCACCCCTCGTCTAGCCTTCCGACTGGACATTCGAAGGCCGCTACGGTCTTTCGCGTCACGGCCGGCAATTTCCTCGAGCAGTTCGACTTCTTCCTGTTCGGCTTCTACGCCACGCAGATCTCCAAAGTCTTCTTTCCCGCCGAGAGCGAGTTCGCCTCGTTGATGATGACGTTCGCCGTCTTCGGCGCCGGCTTCCTGATGCGCCCGCTAGGCGCAATCGTGCTGGGCGCCTACATCGACGAAGTCGGCCGCCGCAAAGGCCTCATCGTCACGCTCTCCATCATGGCGAGCGGCACCATTCTCATCGCGTTCATCCCCGGTTACGCCACGATCGGACTTCTCGCGCCGGCGCTCGTACTGCTCGGTCGGCTGCTGCAGGGCTTTTCGGCAGGTGCCGAGCTGGGTGGCGTGTCGGTCTATCTGGCCGAAATGGCCACGCCTGGCCGCAAGGGCTTCTTCACGAGCTGGCAGTCCGCGAGCCAGCAGGTCGCGATCGTCATCGCAGCGGGCCTCGGCTTCGCGCTCAATCAATGGCTGAGCGTCGCGGCTATCGCTGCGTGGGGCTGGCGCGTACCGTTTTTCGTCGGCTGCATGATCGTGCCGTTCATCTTCATGCTGCGCCGCAATCTGGCAGAAACGCAGGAATTCAAGATGCGCCAGCATCGCCCCGGCATGAAGGAAGTGTTCGGCACGTTGCTGCAAAACTGGGGCGTCGTGATCGCCGGCATGTTGCTGGTGGCGATGACCACCACGAGCTTCTACCTCATCACGGTCTATGCGCCCACCTTCGGCAAGACAGTGCTGCACCTGAGCACCGCCGACAGCCTGCTCGTCACGCTGTGTGTCGGCGTGTCGAACTTCGTGTGGTTGCCGGTGGGCGGTGCACTCTCCGACAAGATCGGCCGCCGGCCGCTCCTCGTCGGCATGACGGTGCTTACCATCGCCACGGCTTATCCGGCGCTTTCGCTGCTCGCTCACGCGCCGTCGTTCGTCAACATGCTGCTCGTGCTCCTCTGGCTCTCGTTCATGTACGGCATCTACAACGGCGCGATGGTCGTGGCGCTCACGGAAGTGATGCCGGTTCAGGTGCGCGTTGCCGGCTTCTCGCTGGCCTACAGCCTCGCGACAGCCGTGTTCGGCGGCTTCACGCCGGCCATCTCGACGGCACTCATCCACATGACCGGCGACAAGGCTGCCCCTGGCTACTGGATGAGCCTCGCCGCGGCGTGCGCCCTCTGCGCAACGTTCGCGCTCTATCGCCGCCGCGCGGCGACGCTGACGCCGGCACACTAATGCCGCGCACTGATGCCCAGACCGTCCGTATCCTCGCGAACCACACATACGACACCCCCCACCTCAGCCATGAAAAATCTGCTTCTGAAACTCGGCGCGGCCGCGCTCGTTGCCACCTCCGCAGCGGCGGCGAACGTGCAGGCCGCCGACCTGCACGTCATGAGTTCGGGCGGCTTCACCGCCGCCTACAAGGTGCTCGGCCCCCGCTTCGCCGCCCAGACAGGCGACACGCTGGAAACCGCGCTCGGCCCGTCGATGGGCAAATCGCCCGAAGCGATTCCGAACAGGCTCGCGCGTGGCGAGCCTGCTGACGCCGTCATCATGGTCGGCTACGCGCTCGACGATCTGATCAAGCAAGGCAAAGTCATTCCCGGATCGCGGGTCGAGCTGGCCGATTCGCGCATCGGCATGGTCGTGCGCGAAGGCACGGCGAAACCCGACATCAGCTCGCCCGAAGCGCTCAAGCAAACGCTGCTGCATGCGAAGTCGATTGCCTACTCGGACAGCGCGAGCGGCGTCTATATCGAGCGGGAGCTGTTCAAGAAACTCGGTATCGAGGATGAGGTGAAATCGAAGGCAAAGATGATTCCGCGAATTCCCGTGGCGTCGGTGGTCGCGAACGGGGATGATGAAATCGGCTTCCAGCAGGTGAGCGAGTTGCTGCCCGTGCAGGGCGCGACCTTCGTCGGCAAGATTCCGGAGTCTCTGCAGTCGGTCACGCGCTTCGCCGCGGGCATCCCCGTCGGGGCGCAACATCCGAAGGAAGCGAAGGCGCTGCTCGACTATCTCGCCTCACCCGGCGTGCAGCCCGAAGTGAAAGCGACCGGTCTCGATTCCGTTTCCGCACATTGAGACAAGACCGCGGGAAGGCTTGCGTCAGCCGGCTTTTCCTTCACGCCGGGCGGGGGTTGCGGCGGGGGTTACAGCCTGGGTCACAGCCTCATCACCGGCATCATCGCCGCCGCCCGAGCCGCCCGGCGCGGCCCCGCTGAGCCTCTGCGCAAGCCGCGTACGATCGCACGCGCCTTCCCACAACGACACGAAGATCACCGCGCAGGCATTGCTGATCACGCTCGTCAGGGCGCGCGCTTCGGACATGAAGCGATCGATGCCCACGAGAAGCGCTACCCCGGCAACGGGCAGATCGGGAATCACCGCGAGCGTAGCGACGAGCGCAATCAACCCGCTGCCGGACACGCCCGCCGCGCCCTTGGACGTGAGCAGCATGACGGTGAGCATCGTCGCAATCTGCGTCGCCGAAAGCGGCACGTCGCACGCCTGGGCAATGAACAACGAGGCGAGCGTCAGATAGATCGCGGTGCCGTCCAGGTTGAACGAGTAGCCCGCGGGCAGCACGAGCCCCACGACGCCTTTGTCGCAGCCCAGCGACTCCAGCTTGACGATCAGGCGCGGCAATACCGGCTCCGTAGACGACGTCGCGAGAACAATGAGCAACTCCTCGCGCAGGTAGCGCAGGAGCCGCCAGAGCGAGAAACCGTGCAGCCGAGCGAGCGACGCGAGGACCAGCGCCACGAAGAGCCCGCATGCCACGTAGAACGACACCATCAGCATGGCGAGCGAGCCGACCGAGCCAATGCCGAAGCGGCCCACCGTGAACGCCATCGCCCCGAACGCGCCCAGTGGCGCGAGCCGCATGATCATCGCGAGAATGCGAAACACGATCTCGGCGATGCTGTCGATCAGCGCCAGCACGGGCCGGCCGGCCTGCGGATGGGCGTTCAGCGCAAAACCAAAGAGCACCGAGAGCAGCAACACAGGCAGCACGTCACCCTTCACGAAGGCGGCGAACATCGTGTCCGGGATCACGCTCAGCGCGAAGTCCACGAGCCCGTGCGCCTGCGCATGCTTCGTATAGGGCGCGAGGATGCTCGAATCCAGACGATGCACATCGATGTGCATGCCGGCACCAGGCCGCAGCACGAATGCGGTGACGAGCCCCAACAGGAGCGCTGCCGCAGTCAGGAGATAGAAGAGCGCCAGCGCCCGCACGATCGTGCGTCCGATCGCCTTGCCGTTGGCCAGCGACGCGATGCCCGAGACGATTGTGCAAAAGACGACCGGCGCGATCATCATCCGCACGAGGCCAACGAATGCATCGCTGAGCGGCTTGAACATCGCGCCCGCAGTCGGCCAGAAATGGCCGACGGTCACGCCAAGCACCATGGCCACGAGGACCTGCACGTACAACGAACCCGGCGGTCTTGCCCACCTCACGATGCTGTCTTCCTTCCAGTCTTTTCTATCGTCGTCGCGTTCATGCAGCGCTGCGGGCCATGCCGCCGCGCTTCGCTTCGATGATCGCCCGGTGAAATTCCTCTGCGGCCGGCGTGAGCGGCCGTCCGCGCCGCTTCACGATGCCCACGCGCCGTTTCACTGCCGGTTCGACGAGCGGCACGCTCGTGAGAACAGGGTGATCCTGTCCGGGCATGGCCATCGACGGCACCGCGGCCACGCCGAGCCCCGCTTCCACCAACCCGAGCATCGTGGTGACGTGCCGCGTCTCGCACACGCTCGGCGCACGCGGCGCCACGGCCGAAAGCGCCTGGTCGAGCAACAGGCGGTTGCCTGAAGTCTTGTCCACCGACACGTACTCGTGCTCGTAAAGCTCGTTCCACGTGACGCGCTTCTTGCGCGCGAGGGGATGGTCGCGGCGACAGGCCACGACAAAGCGCTCCTGCAGCAACAGCTTGAACTCGATGTCGGACTCCTGGCTGCCCATGAAACTCACGCCGAAGTCGGCCTCGCCGCTGATAACGGCGCCCAGCACTTCGTTCGCGCTCGAATCCAGCAGCTTGACCCTGATGCGTGGAAAGCGGCGATGATAGTTCGCGATGACGTTCGGCAGGAAATAGTAGGCCACCGAAGGCACGCACGCGATGGTCACGTGGCCCAGGCGGCTCGACGAAACATCGCGGATGCCGAGCAGCGCGACGTCGAGATCGTCGAGCAGCTGTTCGGCGCTGCGGGCAAATACGCGGCCCACGGTGGTGAGCGTGACGCTGCGCGTGGTGCGCTCGATGAGACGCACGCCGAGCGCTTCTTCGAGTTTGTCGATCCGACGGCTCAAGGCCGGCTGGGAAATGCTGACCGCCTCGGCGGCCTTGCGGAAGCTTCCCAACTCCACCACGGCGCGAAACGCCTGCAAGTCCGTCAAATCAAAGTTAATCGCCACGGGGCCGGTCTCCGCATCTCAGATCCCGGGTATTTTGCCCGATTGAGCCGGACGCACCGCGCCGAGGGGTCTTTCGTCTGCGCGCACTGCTGAACGCGTCGATGGCTTGCGTCGGTGGCTTGCGTCGATGTGCCTGTCTCGTCGCGATCAGCCGGGTGGGTCCGCCATGGCGCGCTGGCCGTCGGCTGTCGGATTCGCGCCGTCAGGCGCGGCGTCCGGCACCCGCCCAAACAGCGCCGCCCTGCCGCACGGCGATGCGTACATGCGCGTGCTGCTATGTCCAACGCCTGGCACCTCTAAAACGCGCTGGCCGAGATGCCCGCCGCTTTGGGTGCGCAGCCAGGCGACGTAGTCGAGCCCGCGTGCAAAGCGCGTAGGGCCCTGCGCCTCGGCGGCGCATGAACGGTCCAGTTCCTTGTGGTTCGGATCGATGTCTGCCGTACCGAGGAGATACACGATGTCCTGCGCCAGGTAATGCGCTTCGACGGCGGGCACGGAGACGGGTTGCTGGACATAGGGCGGCAATCCGCCATCGAGCCCATATTCCCAGCGGTTCAGGCGCGGGCACGACGCGGCTGACGTAGCAACGGGCCGCGCCTCGCCGAAATACAGATACGACGACGGATTGGCCACCACGTAGCGGATCGCGATGCCTTGCGCGAGCAACGGCGCCTGCCCGCGGCCCACTGCCGCATAGCGCTGCACGTACTGACCGCCGGCCGAGTGCCCGGCCAGCACGACCTGTTCGAGCGACGGAAAGAGCCGCCGGTCGGCAAGGCGCGCGAAGATGGTGTCGACCACGCTGAACGAACTGATGGGGGCGGGCCCGTGGGCGTCGTAGCCCGTCTTCCAGCCGTCCCGGCCCCAGCGCAGCATGTCGCCGGGCAGGTGATGCGCCTCGATGTCCGCGGCGATGAGGAACTGCGGCGTGATGATGACCGTGTGCTGCGCAGCCGGCCCCGCCTCGACCGCCGCCCGCTCCGCTGACGTCAGGTCTCGCCGCGGCCAGCCGTGAATGACCACGACGGCACGCGTCACGTCGGGCTGCGGCACTGACCAGTCGCGCGTCACGTGAATCGGGACAACGCCCCGGCCCGCCGGCGTCGCGACCTCGAGCCGGCCGTCCTGCACGACCGGCACTGGCGTGAGCACCAGCGGATCGGTCTTCGGCTGCGCGGACGCGACCGCTTCGACAGACGCCGTCTGCCCGGCGCATCCCGACGCAACCTGCAGCAAGAGTCCGAGGGCGGCAGCAGCCAGCACGCGTGAGCAGAGGGTGGAGCGCATGTTCGTCCTTTCCGTTATCCGGGCATGAATTCCTTTAACGCACGCGGCGGGCGAATCCGTCGCGGGCCGCCGTAACTTCCTCTGCCCCCCTGCTCGCGGTCAAGCCCGGTCTATCGGCGCAGTCACCCGATCTCGAACTGCCGGTTGCGGTACCGTCGATCCGTTGGGGCCTTCCTCTTCCTGTCGTTTCTCGACATGCGTCAAGTGGCGCCTGGAAGCCCTGCGGACAAAGACATTCCGCACGATTCGCCGTTTCAGCGAATGCTCCATTGCGCGGCTTTCCCGCCTTCGAGTTACGGAGCCTTTCTTCCGGAAATGCGTCGCTAAAAACGCACGTGCGTGCGACCTTTCGGTCTTTTGCCTGGAGCAAACCCTGAAGCAAACGATTTGCGCGCGCATTGCGATTTAGGAAATGCGCGACGGCGACGAAATAGCAAGACAAGAGATCGTTCAATGCGAACCACAGGAGGACACGCGTATGAACTTCAAGGAAATGACGGTGCGAGCCAAACTCACCGTGACCTTCGGCCTGCTGGCGTCCCTCGTTCTTCTCGTTTCGGGGATCGCGCTGCGTGCGCTTGGCGACGCGAACGAACGGTTTTCGGACTACGTGAGCGGCATCAGCGCCCGCGCGGAACTGGCCGAACAGGTTCGCACCGCAGTGGATCGGCGCGCGATTGCCGCGCGCAACCTCGTGCTCGTGACCAAACCCAGCGACATCGAAATCGAAAAGGCGGCCGTCACGCAAGCCCACGAAGATGTGCAGGCGCGGCTTCGCCAGTTGAAGGAAGCGGTGGCGAACAGCGCGAGCGCAACCCAGCAGGCGCGCGAACTCGTGGCCGGCATCGACCGCGTCGAAACGCAGTACGGCCCTGTCGCGCTTGCCATCGTCGACGCCGCCCTGCACAACCAGCACGATCATTCCATCGCGATGATGAACGACCAGTGCCGCCCGCTGCTTGCCGAACTCATCAAGGCAACGAACGCCTATAGCCATTACACGCGTAGCCGCGCGCAGCAGATGATGCAGGAGTCCGCCGAACATTATGCGAGCCAGCGTGTCCTGCTGATCGGCATCTGTCTCGCCGCCCTTGCGGCTGCTGTGGTCGCGGCGCTGCTCATCACGCGCGGCCTCACGCGCTCGCTTGGCGCAGAGCCGTCCACGCTCAGCGACATCACGCGCCGCGTGGCCGCAGGCGATCTGAGCACGGTTGCCGGCGCCCAAAGTGCGCCGAAGGGCAGCGTGCTCGCCTCGATGAGCGAGATGCAGGCAAGCCTCGTGCGGCTGATCGCCCAGGTTCGCACCGCCGCCGACGGCATCGCCACAGGCTCCAGCGAAATTGCTTCGGGCAACCAGGATTTGTCGTCGCGTACGGAACAGCAGGCGTCTTCGCTGCAGGAAACGGCTTCGAGCATGGAGGAACTGACCTCCACCGTGCGTCAGAACGCAGAGAACGCGCAGCAGGCGAGCGCGCTGGCCGGCAATGCGTCCGAGGTGGCGCACAAGGGCAGCACCGTAGTGGGTCAGGTCGTGGAGACCATGACCGACATCAGCCACAGCTCGTCGAAGATTGCGGAGATCACCGGCATCATCGAAGGCATCGCGTTCCAGACCAATATCCTCGCGCTCAACGCCGCGGTGGAAGCCGCGCGTGCCGGCGAACAGGGCCGCGGCTTCGCCGTGGTGGCAAGCGAAGTGCGCAGCCTTGCGCAACGCTCCTCGAGCGCCGCGAAGGAAATCAAGGATCTGATTGCCGCCTCCGTGCAGAAGATCCAGGACGGCTCGCGCCTTGCCGACGACGCGGGCAGCACCATGGTCGAAGTCACCCAAGCCGTGGCGCGTGTGACCGACATCATGGGCGAGATCGCCGCGGCCTCCACCGAACAGAGCCGCGGCATCGAGCAGGTCAACGTCGCGATCACGCAGATGGACGAAGTCACACAGCAGAACGCGGCGCTCGTGGAGGAAGCAGCGGCAGCGTCGAGGTCGCTCGAAGACCAGGGGCATCAGTTGACCGAGGCCGTATCGTTCTTCCGTCTGGGTTCGAACGAGGAAGCCCGGCATGGCCGGCTCGCGTTGGCCCCGGCCGCGCCAGCCGCAACGGCCGCAACGGCACGCAAGCCGGCAGCGAAGCGCCGTGCGGCTGACCGGCCTGCGGTTTCGAGCCGCACACCGGTGGCGGCGCCCGCGTCCGCTCCCGCCCTTGCGAGCGCGAATGCCGCTCGCGACTGGGAAACCTTTTGACGCTCGCATGCCGCTTCATCACGGGAGAATGCAATGAACGCAGTCATGGAGTCCGCGCGGCTCGCGCGCGCCGGGCGTATTGGGTGAGGCTGCGCAAGCTCACGCTTTCGGCTCTCCACGTTGCGTTGCGCGGCCCGCTTCGACAGGCGCGCAACGATCAGGTATCGCGGGCAGCCCCGTCTGCCCGCGAGCCATACGGGTTCCAGTGAGAACACCTGGCATGCCGCGGCGATGCGGCAATCTCGGGCCCAGGTCCAATTCTGTTGATGTCCATCCCGCCTGGTTCCGCCAACGGGCGAGCAGTGACAAGGCGAGTTGCAGACGCCTTCGGCACGCCGCCAGGGATTACCCCACCTATAACCGCACGGAATAGCCCACGCCAATCCCGGTCTTTGACAGTCGAATTTGACGGTCCTACCGTAGGGCCACCCATAACGATGCGTTCTAAACAACGCATTTCGACTCAAGAACGGACTACATGAACAGTCGACTCTTCCCCTTGCTTCTCGGCATGCTGGCTGCGGCGGGTGCCGTGTATCCGTTCGCCGCTCACGCGCAGGCCGATTCGCGCCCGGTGATTCGTGCGGCCTCCGGCGCCGAGGACATCGCGACGCTCGACCCTGACCGCGCCACGTCGACCAACGACGTCACCGTCGTTGCCGAGATATTCAATGGCCTCGCGCGTTTCGCCCCCGGCAGCGCGGATCCGAAATCGCTCGAAGCGGATCTTGCCGAAAGCTGGCAAGCCTCGAGCGGCAGCAAGGTCTGGACGTTTCATCTGCGTCACGGCGTCCAGTTCCAGGGCGGCTGGGGAGAGTTGACCTCCGCAGATGTCGTCTACTCGCTCAAGCGCGCCGCAGACCCCAAGCGTTCGAGCTTCGCCGCGAGCTTTGCCGAAATCGACGGCGTCGAAGCCGTTGACCCCTATACCGTGCGCGTCACGTTGAAGTACCCGGACGCCAATTTTCCCGGGCGCGTGTCGAACTATCACGGCGGTTATATCGTCAGCATGAAGGCTGCCGAAAAATACGGCAGTCAATTCGGCAATCATCCGGTCGGCACCGGCCCGTTCGCATTTGGCGAGCACGTCACGCAGCAGTACGTAAAACTGGTCGCGAACGACCAGTACTTCCGCGGCAAGCCGAAGCTCGCGGGCATCACCTGGCGGATGATTCCCTCAGACAGCGATCGCGAGCTGGCCTTCGCTTCCGGCGAACTCGACGTCATTTACGGCAAGCGCGAGCAGCGCTGGGTAGAACGCGAGCGCAAGCGCAACGGGGCGCACGTCGACATCTTCCAGCCGGCGGAATTCCGCACGCTGTTCATCAACCGCACCATCAAGCCGCTCGACAACCTCAAGGTGCGTGAAGCGATTGCCGAGTCGATCAACATCGACGAGATCATGCATTACGTGGGCGCCGACGTAGCCGTCAAGGGATGCTCGGCCGTTCCGCCGGGCTACCTCGGAGAAGACTGCTCGAGCGGCGGCTACGCGTACAACGTCGAGAACGCGCGCAAGTTGCTGGCGCAGGCCGGCTATCCGAACGGAGTCGCGATCAAATCGATCGTGTCGAACATCTCGGCGCAGCGGCCCATCATGGAAATCATCCAGGCACAGCTGGCCAAAGCCGGAATCAAGCTGGACATGCAGATCGTCGATCACTCGACTTACCAGGCGCAAAGCCGGAAAGATCTGAGCGCGCTTGTCTTCTACGGCGCGGCGCGTTATCCGGATGCCGATATCTGGCTAAGCGAGTTCTACGATTCGGCTGCCTCGGTGAATACGCCGACAGCGATGTCCAACTTCTCGCATTGTTCGGTCGCCGACGCCGATATCCGCGCGGCGCGCGTCGAGCCGGATCTCAACAGAAAGCTCGCGTCGTGGAAAAGCGCACAGCAGAAGATTCACGACGACGTGTGCTCCGTGCCGCTCTTCGGTCTGCTCCAGGTCTGGGTGCACAGCGACAAGGTGCAGTATGGCTACGACCTGAAAGGCTCGCTGAACCTCGCCCCGCTCATTACCGAAAAGACCACGCTGGCTGCTCACTGAAACCGGTAATGCGTCGAACTGTTTCATTCATCGCGTACGCTCATGAAACCAGTTAGTGATCCAGAATATAGACGCGATGCGCAATCCAGCGATGCCATCGTGGTGGGCGCGGGCGTAGTCGGAAGCGCCATTGCTTACGGCCTCGCCCGGCAGGGTTGGCGGGTGCTCGTGCTCGACGGCGCAGATGGCGACTTGCGCGCGGCCAAAGCGAATTTCGGTCTCGTATGGGTGCAGGGAAAGGGCTTCGGTCAGCCGGCCTATCAACAGCTTTCGCGTCGGAGCGCCGCATTGTGGGCCACCTTCGCGCAGGAATTGACGGCGGATAGCGGCATCGAAATCGACTACCGGGCGAATGGCGGCATTCACTTCTGCGTCGGTCAGACGCAATGGGAACAGCGGGCTGAGAAGCTCGCGCGCTGGCACGAGCAACTGCCAGGGCAAGCAAGCTGTACGGAGATGCTCGATCGCGCGCAGTTGCAGCGCCTGTTCCCAAAGGCGCAATTCGGGCCGGAAGTGAGCGGCGCAAGTTATGGACGCATGGACGGCCACGTCAATCCGCTGCGTTTGCTCGCCGCTTTACAGCGCGGGCTGCAAGTACACGGCGGCACATTGCGGACCAACAGTCCGGTCTCGCGCATTGCGCCGCTCGCCGGTGGCGGCTTCTCGGTTCATGTCGGCGCACAGCGTTTCGAGACGCCTCGGGTCGTCGTCGCCGCGGGTCTGGGTTCGTCGGCGCTCGGTCCCATGGTCGGGCTGGACGTTCCGTTGCGGCCGCAGCGCGGTCAGCTGCTTGTCACCGAGCGCCTGGCGCCCATCCTGCCGCTGCCCGCGAGCGGCCTGCGGCAGACGGCGGAAGGGACCGTGATGATCGGCGTCACGCAGGAAAACGTCGGCTATGACCTGAGTACGACGACGACTGCCGCAGCCCGCATGAGCCGCCAGGCCGGCCGGATATTGCCCGCGCTCCGGCAGGCGCAACTGGTGCGGCACTGGTCGTGTCTGCGCGTGATGACGCCGGATGGTTGCCCGGTTTATGCCGAGTCTGCCCACTACCCTGGCGCCTGGGTCGCGCTGTGCCACTCCGGCATCACGCTCGCCGCATTCCATGCCGGACCGCTTGCCGCCGCGGTGGCGCAAGCACGGATTCCAGACGAACTACAGATCTTTCACCATGGACGTTTCAATGTTCCGCAAACTGCATGACCCCGGGGAGCAGGCCCCCGTCATGACCTTGACGGTCGATGGACAGACGGTCAGCGCAGAGCCGGGCGAAAGCGTGGCCGCCGTATTGTTGCGGCTCGCTTCTCCGATCTCGCGCACAACGCCGGTGAACGGCAGCCCGCGCACGCCGTATTGCATGATGGGCGTATGTTTCGAGTGCCTCGCGAACGTGGACGGCGTGGCTTCGGTTCAGACCTGCCTCGTCCAGGTACGCGACGGCATGCGCGTGGAGCGCCAGCACGGTCGGCGGGTACTCGCCGCGACCGTGCGCGACGATGCGGTGGCCGGCGCTGTCGCCTCTCCCGGCGCAACGGCGCAAGGAGCGCCGCGATGAGCCGCTCAGTCGACCTGTTGATTGTGGGAGCCGGGCCAGCAGGCATGAGCGCCGCGCTGCGCGCGCGCAGCCTGGGCCTCAGCGTGATCGTCGTCGACGAACAGCAGGCGCCGGGCGGGCAGATCTGGCGCGCCGTCGAAGCACGGGCCGGCACCCGGACCGGCGACCTGCTGGGTGACGAATACGCCGCGGGTCTGCCGCTTGTCCGCGCATTTCGCGCGAGCGGTGCGCTCTACGAGCCGGGCACGCAGGTCTGGCAGATCGAACCCGGCTGGCAAGTCTTCATGAGCCGTGGCCAGCAGGCGGAGTGCGTGCACGCGGCCAACGTGTTGCTGGCCACGGGCGCGCAGGAACGCCCCGCCCCGTTCCCGGGCTGGACCTTGCCAGGCGTGTTGACGGTTGGGGCCGCGCAGATTCTTCTGAAGACCGCGCGTGAGATTCCGCAACCGGCACCGTGGATCGCGGGCAGCGGTCCCCTGGTGTTGCTGTACATGGTGCAACTGCTGCGAGCCGGCGGCCGGATTGCGGGATGGCTCGATACGTCCCCTGCCGGCGGCTGGCGGCGCGCCCTGCCACACATGGCGCAGGCGTTGCCGGCGTGGAAAGACCTGCTCAAAGGCCTCGGCTGGACGCGCGAGTTGCGGCGTGCCGGCTTTCCCATTGTCCGCGGCGTGACGCAGTTACGCGGCGAAGGACAAGAGCGCCTCGCGCACCTCGTCTATCGCACCGCCGATGGACAATCGCGGCGGCTCGACCTGGATCTGCTGCTCGTACACGAAGGGGTGGTGCCTTCCATACACATGACCCAGGCGCTGGGCTGCCAACATGCGTGGCGCGCCGACCAGCGATGCCTCGCGCCGGAACTCGACCCGTGGGGACAGACGAGCAAACCAGGGATATTTTCAGCCGGCGACGGCTCCGGCATCGGCGGGGCGCGCGCAGCGTGCACGCGCGGCGAACTGGCCGCGCTCGGCATCGCGCTGCGGGCCGGCAAGCTGACCGACGAGGCGGCGCAACGCATGGCGGCGCCGTTGCGGCGAACCCTGGCTGCACAACTGTCGATGCGAGGCATGCTGGACGCGCTGTATCCGCCGCGTGCGGAACTCTTCGCACCGGACGACGACACGGTCGTGTGCCGTTGCGAGGAACTGACCGCCGGCCAGATCCGCGCGGCGGCCCGCATCGGCCAGCCCGGCCCGAATCAGATCAAGGCCTTCACGCGCGCAGGCATGGGGCCGTGCCAGGGTCGCCAGTGCGGCTATACCGTTGCGCACATCCTGGCCGCGGCACACGGCAAGAGCGTCGAGCAGATCGGTTTCTATCGCATCAGGCCGCCTTTGAAGCCGTTGACGCTCGGAGAACTGGCATCGCTCGACACCGGGAGCGACACGTGACGAGCCAGGCCGTATTCGACGTTGCCGTGATCGGGAGCGGGTTGCACGGCCTGTCGGCGGCGTTGCACCTGGCGCGCGCGGGCAGGCGCGTCGTCGTGCTCGAACGCGCGTGGGCCGGCAGGCATGCCTCGGGGGCGTCGGCTGCGGGCGTGCGTACGCTGAACCGCGACCTGCGCGAACTGGATCTCTCGCTCGAAGCCATGGAGATGTGGCACAGCATCGCATCGCTCGTCGGCGACGATTGCGGCTTTCACGCGCATGGCCAGATCTGCGTAGCGGAAGACGCCGCGAGCTTGTCGAAGCTCGAAGCGCACGTCGCCGACCTCAACGCCAGGGGATATACGCACGAGGCGCTCATCGATGCCAAAGAACTGCGCCGACGGGTTCCCGCGATCAGCCCGCATTGCGTCGGCGCCTCCATTGCGGCGGACAACGGAGCGGCGGATCCGCATCGCACGCTGGCTGCGTTTCGGCGCAGCGCGCAAGCGGCCGGCGTCGTGATTCGCGAAGGCTGCGGCGTGCGCGGTATTGCGCGGTGCGGGTCGGACTGGGCCATCGACATGGACCCCACAGCGAATGGCGCCGACCAGCAAGCCGGCTCGCTCGTCGTGCCTGCCGTCGTCAACACGGCGGGCGCGTGGGGCGCGCGCATCGCGGCGATGGTCGGCGACACGATTGCACTCGGCACGAAAGCCTCCATGATGATCGTCTCCGAACGCATTGCCCCCATGATCGAACCGGTCGTTTCGATCATGGGGCGCCCGCTGTCCTTCAAGCAGTCGGATCAGGGTACGCTCGTGATCGGCGGGGGCCTGCAAGGCGTGCCCGATCTGGACCGCGAGACCGCGGAGGTGCGCATGGGTGTTCTGTGCAAAGGCGCTCGCGCGGCAACCGACCTGTTCCCCTGCGTACGCGACGTTCGGATCGTGCGCGTCTGGTCCGGTCTCGAAGCGAGGACAGCGGACATGCTCCCCGTGATCGGGCCTGCGAAGAACGCGCCGGGTGTGTTCCACGCCTTCGGGTATTCGGGCCACGGCTTTCAGCTCGCGCCCGTGGTGGGCGCCGCGCTGGCGGACCTGATCGTCCATGGTTCGACGCGCCGCGCCATCGCGGCGCTCAGTGCTCACCGCTTGATGGTTGTCCCGCCTTCGGAGGTCTGCGCATGATCCGATACACCCTCAAGCGCCTGTTGCTTGCGGTCCCCACCCTGCTCGCCATGCTCACCGCGGTGTTCGTGCTCGTTCGGCTCGTGCCGGGCGACCCGGCCGCCGCCATGCTCGGCGACCAGGCGAGCGCACAGGCGCTGGCAGCCCTGCGCAATCAACTCGGTTTGAACCTGCCGCTGCACACGCAATATCTGCACTTCCTCGCCGACGTGCTGAGCGGCAATCTGGGCCGCTCGCTTGCGAACGGCCACAGCGTGTTGCGCGAAGTAGCGGCCGTGCTGCCATGGACGCTGCAGCTCACCGTCGCCGCGATCGTGATCGGCATCGGGCTCGGCTTGCCGCTCGGAATCTGGGCCGCACTCCGGCGCAATGCCTGGCCCGACTACGTCACGCGTCTGCTTTCGTTGGCCGGCCTGTCGTTTCCGGCGTTCGTCTCGGGCATCCTGATGCTGCTCGCGTTCGCCATCGAACTCGACTGGTTTCCCGTCATCGGCAGTTCGACCTCGGGCAACCCGTGGGGCCAATGGCGCGGTCTGGTGTTACCGGCCTTCAACCTCGGGCTGATCATGACGGCCTATGTGACGCGCGTCACCCGCTCCTCGATGCTGAGCGTGCTGGGCGAGGACTACATCCGCACGGCCCGGGCCAAAGGGCTGCGACCGGCCCAATTGATCCTGCGGCACGCCTTGCGCAACGCGCTGATTCCTATCTTGACGGTGGTAGGCCTCTATTTCGGCACGCTGATCGGCAACTCGGTGCTGACCGAAATCGTCTTCAACCGGCCCGGTATCGGAAAACTGATTCTGGGCGCCTTGAATTCGCGCGATTACACGCTGCTGCAAGGCCTGATGATCGTGTTCGCCTTTTGCGTCATCGTCGTCAATCTGGTGACCGACCTCGCCTACGCGTGGGTCGACCCTCGGGTGAAATTCAAATGAGCACTGTGGCCACTTCGTCTCCTCCCGCCACGCCCGCCGCCCGTTCTGGCGGGCTGTGGCGAACGCTGCTAGGCAATCGCATCGCATGGATCGGCCTGATCGTGCTCGCGACAGTCACGCTCGCGGCGGTATTCGCACCCTGGATCGCACCGCACGACCCCATCAGCCAGCACATCGCCTATCGGCTGGACCCGCCTTCGGCGCAGTACTGGCTAGGTACCGACAGCTATGGCCGCGATGTCCTGTCGCGGCTCATCTACGGCGCGCGCATTTCGCTGCTGGTGGGTTTTCTCGCCGTGTTGATCGCGATGGTGGTGGGCCTCGTACTCGGCATCCTGGCGGGGTATCTCGGCGGCTGGGTCGATCAGCTCGTGATGGGGCTCGTCGATGTGCTGCTTTCGTTTCCCGCGCTGCTGCTGGGCCTCATGGTGGCGGCCATGCTCGGCGCCAACCTGCAGAACCTGATCGTGGCGATCGCCATTACGGAGATTGCGCCCTTCGTGCGCGTAGCGCGCGCACCGACGATCGCGCTCAAGCAGCGCGACTTCATCGAGGCCGGCCGGGCCCTGGGCTACGGGCCGATTCGCCTGATGGCCGTACATATCCTGCCCAACATGATTTCGGAAGTGATCGTACTGGGATCCATGTGGATGGCCACGGCGATCCGCACCGAAGCCTCGCTCAGCTTCATCGGGCTCGGCGTGCCGCCCCCCATCGCGACATGGGGCGGCATGATCCGCGATGGCTTCGACAACATTCTCGACGCCTGGTGGCTGATCGTCTTTCCCTGTCTCGCCATTCTTGTCACGGTGCTCGCCTTGAACCTGCTGGGCGACGCCCTGCGCGACGTGCTCGACCCCAAACTTCGCGGAGAGAACAGATGACGCAGCCTTCGCCCGTTCTGGAACTTCGCGCGTTGCGCACCGAATTCCGCATCCGCCGGCAATGGCGCGCCGCCGTGCGCGATGTGTCGCTCTGCGTGGCGCGCAACGAAACGGTGGCGCTCGTCGGCGAGTCGGGTAGCGGCAAAAGCGTGACCGCGCTATCCATCCTGCGGCTGTTGCCGACAGCGGCGGCACGTCACGGCGGCGGTCAGATCCTGTTCGAGGGGCGCGACCTTTCGGCGTTGTCCGAGGCGGAGCTTGCCCACGTGCGCGGCAATCAGATCGCCATGATCTTCCAGGACCCCATGACGTCGTTGAACCCGACGATGAAGGTGGGCGATCAGATCGTCGAAGCGATCCGCCAGCATCACGACGTTCCGTATGCCGACGCGCGCCGCCAGGCGCTCGCGGCTTTGCGCGAGGTGGGCATCCCGGGTGCTGAGAATCGCATCGACGACTATCCGCATCAGTTTTCAGGCGGCATGCGTCAACGCGCCATGATCGCGATGGCGCTCGCGTGCAAGCCGGCGCTGCTCGTGGCCGACGAACCCACCACCGCGCTCGACGTCACCATCCAGGCGCAAATCCTGGCGCTGCTGGCGCAGCTCAAGGCCGCGCATGGCATGTCGGTGCTGTTCATCACGCACAACCTGGGCGTCGTTGCGCAAATCGCCGACCGCGTGGCGGTCATGTACGCGGGCGAGATCGTCGAGCTGGCGGATGTCGACGCGCTGTTTGCACGGCCCACGCATCCCTACACGCAGGCCTTGCTGCGCGCGATGCCGCGCGTCGATCTCGACATCGACGCCTTCCAGGGCATTCCGGGGCAGGCACCTACGCTCTCGACGATGCCCTCCGGCTGCGCGTTCGCGGCACGCTGTCCGCACAGGCAGGCTCGGTGCGAACACGAGCATCCCGACTTGCTGCCGGTGCCGGGCGGCGCCCGCGATCATGTCGCGCGCTGCCCGGTGGCGCTGACACCGTTACGAACGAAGGGGGAGACGTCGCTATGAGCGAACTGCTGCGTGTAGACCGTCTGGTCAAGCATTTCGTGAGCGGCGGCGGGCGCTTTGGCGCACCACGCCAGGTCGTGCGGGCCGTGAACGAGGTTTCCTTCACGCTGGAGCGAGGCGGCTCGATGGGGCTCGTGGGCGAATCCGGCTGCGGAAAGTCGACGGTTGCGCGCACGTTGCTGCGCCTCATCGAACCCGACTCCGGCTCCATCGTGTTCGACGGAATCGATCTGAGGCAGGCGAGCGCCGTGCAAATGCGCGCGTTGCGCCAGCGTATCCAGATCGTGTTCCAGGACCCCTATGCGTCGCTCAACCCTCGCCGCACGGTACGCCAGACGCTCGAAGAACCGTTGTACGTTCACCGCCGGGGCAATGCCCGCACGATCGCGGAGAAGGTGGCGAAGACCTTGCTCGACGTCGGGCTGCCGCTCGACGCGCTCGACCGCTATCCGCACGAATTCTCTGGCGGCCAGCGCCAGCGTGTCGGGATCGCGCGTGCACTCGTGCTCGACCCCGAACTCATCATTGCCGACGAGCCCGTGTCGGCCCTCGACGTCTCGGTGCAGGCGCAGATCCTTCAACTGCTTGCGAGCTTGCGCAAAGAGCGTGGGCTGTCGTTCGTTTTCGTCTCGCACGACCTCGGCGTCGTCCGGCAATTCTGCGACACCGTGAGCGTCATGTACCTCGGCCGCATTGTCGAAAGCGGTCCAACCCGCTCGCTGCTCGATACGCCGGCGCATCCGTACAGCGGCGTGCTCAGAGATTCGTCGCCGGTGCCTGACCCGAGGGAACGGCTGCACCTGGCGAAGATCGAGGGTGAAATTCCATCGCCTACCCGGCTGCCTGCCGGCTGCGCTTTCCATCCGCGTTGTCCGCGCGCCAGCGGGCCTTGCATGGAGAAGACCCCGAATCTCGACGCGGTGGCGGCCGGGCGCAGCGCGGCCTGCCATTTTCCGTTGACGGCGCACGAGTGCGCGTAGCGATACTCAACGAATCGGTTCCGCACATCATGGTTGCATCAAGTGAACATTCGCAGGCGGCCGCCCAACCCGGGCAAGCAGCCTCGGACGCCGCCCGCGCACACGGAATGACGACGCACATTGCGCAGTACGTCGTAACGGCCCGCGAACAGCGCGCGAACGAGCCTGCAAGGCAAGCCGCCTTCCGCTGCATCCTCGACCTGTTGAGCGCGGCTGCGGCGGGTCTTCACGAGCGAGGCGTCGTGGCGGTGCGCGGCATGGCGCTCGACACCTTCGGCGCGGGGCGATCGTCGATCTGGTTCGCGGGACTGGCCGGGTCCGCTATCGGCGCGGCGTGGGCCAATAGCGCCGCGGCGTCCGTGCTCGACCTCGACGACGGCCACCGTCTCGCACGCGGCCATCCTGGCGCAGCCGTGATCCCGACCGCCTTCGCCGTTGCCGAGGAAACCGGCGCCACCCTGGAAGAACTCATCAGCGCCATCGTCATCGGCTACGAGGTCGGCGTGACGATCGGCGCGGCACGCCTCACGTATGGGAACACGGGCACGTGGTCCGCCTACGCTGTCGTTGCCACGGCCGCGGCGTTGCGCAAGACGCCGCGTGCCGTACTCGAGCATGCACTCGCCATTGCGGGAGAAAGCGCGCCAAACCAGGCGTTCGCGAGTGCCCCTGCGCCTCGCACGACGAACCCGGAGGGAAGCGACGTCAAGGAGGGCATCCCCTGGTCGGTGGTCACCGGTCTCATGGCGCTCGGCTTGGCCCAGGCCGGACATACCGGGCCGCGCAACATTCTCGACAGTGCCCGTCATTTCCGCTTTCCCGACGCGTTCCGTGCGGGCGAGGCCGCGCACATCCGCAACGTCTACTTCAAGCTCTATGCGTGCTGCCGCCACGTGCATGCACCGGTCGATGCCCTGTTGGCGCTGATCAGCCGACACGGCCTCGACATGCGCAGCGTCGACGCCATCGAGGTCGCGACTCATAGCGGCGCGCTGCGCATCCTGAATACGCCACGTCCGGCGAATCTCGTCGAAATTCAATACAGCATTCCCTACTGCCTCGCCATCGCGGCGATAGCGGGCCCGTCGGCATTGCTGCCTCTCACGCACGAGCAGCTGTTTCGGGAGGACATCAGCGCGTTGGCGGAAAAGGTGACGCTGCGCCTCGCCCCCGAACTCGACGCCTGCTTTCCGGCGCAGACGTTGGCTCGCGTCACGGTGACGAGCGCAGGGCGACGCGTCACCTCCGATGTCACCGCTCCGCGCGGGGAAGCGACGAAAGCCCTCACCTGGGCCGAGCTGGAGGCCAAGTTCCGCGCAGCGACAAGACTGATCTCCACCGAAGAACAGCAAAGCCGGCTGCTCGATGCCGTCGATGCGCTGGCTTCCGGCGACCTGGACGGCCTGCTGGCGTGCCTCGGTACGTTGGTGTTCGACCATGCGCCATCGGACGTGCCGACGGATGCCCCGGCAACTGGCGCCCGGTAGACTGCGAAGCGACCGCGCCGTCCCTTCATCACCCCTTCATCGCCCACCGTGCGGTGAACGGCAAGGGTGCGGAATCTCGCGTTGCAGGCGCCGTCGCCTTCGATGCATCATCCTGAACTTCAGCACTGGCTGCGATAAATCGATCCCATAGGGTGATGGCATGAAGCGTCAGGTGAATCTGCGACAGATCGAAGCGTTCAAGGCGGTCATCGAACAGGGCACAGTCAGCCGCGCCGCCGAGATTCTCTATATCTCCCAACCCGCAGTCAGCAAGATGCTGACCCACCTGGAAGACGACTCCGGCCTGACCTTGTTCGATCGCGTACGCGGCAAGCTCGCGCCGACGCGCCAGGGAATGCGTTTGTACGGCGAGATCGACCGCATCTTCGCCGGCCTGCGGCAGCTCGAGCAGGCTATCGACTCGATTCGCCGCGACGAGCAGCGCCATTTGACCGTGGGCACCCTGCCCGCGCTGGCCGGCTCGTTCATACGCCGGGTCTCGCTCAATTTCCTGAAAACGCACCCGGACGTCACGTTGGCCATCCACTCGCGCAGCTCGCAGATCGTGACCGAATGGCTCGTGACCCGCCAGCTCGATCTTGGCCTCGTGAACGGTCTGGTGGACAACACCTACATCGCGCGTGAACCGCTGATGGAGCATGCGCTCGTCTGTGCGCTGCCCCCCTCGCATCCGCTGTGCAAAAAGAAGGTGATTCGCCCGCGCGATCTGGACAACGTCCCGTTCGTCACGTTCTTTTTCATGAGCCAGACGCGCCAGCTGGTGGAAACGGTTTTCGAAGAGCACAACGTCCACCTGAACGTCGTGCTCGAAACCGACAATGCGCCGAGCGTATGCGAGTTCGTCGCCTCCGGCCTTGGCGTCTCATTGATTCATCCGCTGTTCGGCGGCGGCATGCAGGACCGCATCGTGCTGCGCCGCTTCGAACCGGAGGTGCATTTTCGTTTCCAGCTGTGCCGCATGCCGGCATCGCAGAACTCGAGTCTGGTCGAGGCGTTCTTCCACGAAGTACGGCAGGTGGCCGACGAAGTCTTTCACGAGACGTTGAAGGCGTGAGTCCTGCGGCAGCCGCGCCTTCACGAATTCGCAGGCTTGGCGAGGCCAAGCTTTTCCATCGCCTCGTGCGCATCGATCACCATCGTCGCAATCTCGCCCACGGTGATGCGCAGGCTCGTGGCACGCGCGCGCATATGTTCGTACGCTTCGTTTTCGCCGAGCCGTTGCGAATCCATCAGCAGGCGCACGGCCTTCTCGATGTGCCGGCGAGCCTTGATGGCTTCCTCCAGCTTGCCGATCTTGCTGTGCAGCCGCTGCTGGTAGCCCGACGAGGCGCGTGCGAGCACCAGCGTGCTGAGAATGCCGGTGGAGCGATACGGCTTCGTGATGACGCCATGCGCCTGGGTGTCCACCAGCATCTTCAGCGCAGTCGGGTTCTCATAGTCCGACAGCGCGACGAGCGTCGCGTTGCTGTCCGCCGCGCACCAGTTGCCCGCACTGCGAAGCTCGGGACCGACGAGAAAGAAGATGACGTCCGTATCGGCCGGCAGGCGCGCGGGGAACGGCCAGATCACGCGCACCGGGCAGCCGATGCGGCGCAGCTGCTCTTCCAGCACGCTGCGGTCGTCCCCCGGCGGATGAATGACCGTGACCCGCAGCGAGCGCAGGTCGTCGAACAGGCGCCGTGCGCTGCCGCTCATGCCGTTTCCCCATCGAGCCAGAATTCGCCGAAGCCATAGGCGGTCAGATACGGGTCGGGCTTGACCACGCCACGGCTTTCCCACACCACGTCGAACGCGCCGTCCGGCCGGCAGACGGCAATGCGCGGCGTCAGGATCGCATGGTTGTTGGCGGGGTCGATCTTCAACAGACCTTCCGGCGAGTCGAATTCCACCTCATGAATCGCTTCCACCAGCTTTGCCGTGTCGAGGCTGCGGGTCTGTTTCAAGGCCGCCGCGAAGAGCTGCACCTGGTTGTACGCCATCTCCGACCACATGCTGGCGGGCCGGTCGCCGAAGCGCGCTCGCCACGACGTCAAGAAACGCCGGTTACTGTCGTTGTCGAGCGTGTTCAGATAAGTGGCCGAGACGATGTGGCCACCGCACAGCGCGGGGCCGATCATGCGCGTTTCGCCCTCGGTCATCGTCAGGCTCGCAATCGGCATGCGCGCGGGGTCGAGCCCGTGCTCGCGGTATAGCGCGTAGAACGCCCGCGCCGAGCGGCCGATCAGCGTGGAAAAGACCACGTCCGGTTCGACCGCCCGAATGTCGCGCAGCACGCGTTCGAGCGAGGCGGCATCCGCGTCGCTCGGCAGATAGATCTCTTCGACGATTTCGCCGCCGTGATCTTCCACGATGTCGCGCATGATCCGGTTCGACTCGCGCGGATAGATGTAGTCCGCGCCGATCAGGAAGAAACGCCGGCCCACGTGGCGCAGCAGCCACGCGGCAAGCTGCATGCTGTTCTGGTTCGGCACCGCGCCGGTATAGATGACGTTCGGCGAATACTCGAACCCTTCGTAGATCGAGCAATACCAGAGCAGCGCGTTATTGCGCTCGATCACCGGCAGCACCGCCTTGCGGCTCGACGACGTGGAGCAGCCGAAGATCACGTTGACGTCGTCCTCCTGCAGCATGCGGGTGGCGAGCCGGCGGTATTCGTCGGCGTCGCTCTTCGGGTCGTACACGACCGGGTCGAGCAGCCGCCCGTCGATGCCGCCCGTCGCGTTGATCTCTTCGATGGCGAGCGCGGTGCCGAAAAAATGCTCGGACTCCGTCGCCGCGGTGATGCCGGTTCGCGAATAGAGCACGCCAATGCGCCAGCTTTCGTCGTGGCCTGCCCGCGGCGGCTCGCCGCCCGATGGGTCCGGCGCGTGCTTCGCCGCGTCGTCGCGTGTGGCCGCCTCCCGGGCGGCGCCGATGGAAGCACTCACGGCGCCACCTTGCCCGCGCTCGCCATTGCCTGCTCGACGAAGGCCGCCGCGGCGAGCGTCTGCGCGTCGTCCCACGGCCGGCCGATCACCTGCACACCGACCGGCGCGCCGTTGCTGCCACGCAGACCCGGCACGTTCACGCACGGACACCCGAGCAGCGTCCAGTTGCGGTTAAACGCGGGGTCGCCGGTCGTGCCCAGACCCTCGGGCGCTTCGTCGGGCGCGCTCGGCGTGAGGAGTGCCGTCACGCCGTCGAACAGGTCGTCGAGCCGGCCCTTCGCCCGGCGCATCTGCGCGCGGGCGTTCGAGTAAGCCACGAGGTCCACCGTGCCGGCACGCTCCAGAAACTCGCCGAGCAGCGCGGAGAGCGCCGCGCGATGGTGGTCGTACTCATAGCCGAGCGTCTGCCATGCTTCGTAGCTCTGGATCACGCCGTGCGCGGCCACCAGTTCCGCCATCCACGCCTCGAAGCGCACTGGCCTGACACTGCCGCCCGCCTGCTCGACCGCGCGGATCGCGGTGTCCATGGCCGCCACGGCGTTCGCCGACGGCGCGGTCCACGGGTAGTCGACAGGCACGCCGAACACGGGCCGCTGCGGCCCGGCCGCGACCGACAGCTCGCGCCCGGACAGCGCCTGCCCAAGAAACGCGACGTCGCGCACGCCGGCCGCGAACAGCCCCACCGTATCGAACGACCACGAGAAGCACTTCATGCCCACGGTGGGCATCATGCCGAAGGTCGGCTTGTAGCCGGCGATGCCGCAGAAGGAGGCCGGCCGGATGGTGGAGCCGCCGGTTTGCGAGCCGATGGCGAATGGCGCGATGCCGGCCGCCACCGCCGCCGCGGAGCCCGACGACGAACCGCCCGGCGTGCGCGCGAGGTCGCATGGATTGCGCGTATCGGTGGGCGCCATGTACGCGAATTCGGTGGTCGCGGCCTTGCCGAGCACCACGGCGCCAGCGCGGCGCAGCAAGGTCACGATCACCGCGTCCGCAGCCGGCCGATGGCCTGCGTAGATCGGCGAGCCGTAACTTGTCGGCAGATCGGCGGTGTCGAAGATGTCTTTCACCACGACCGGCAGGCCGGCCAGCGGCCCGCGCGCAGCCGCCGCGCAGGCCAGCGCCTCTTCGCGGCCGAGCACGGCGGTCATCGCGCGCAGTTCGGCGTCCGCTGCTTCGATGCGCGCGAGCGCTTCCAGCACCGCACCGCCCCGTTCCTCTGGCGTGTCGCCGCTGCGCTCACGCAGCGCAAGGCCGGACACCGGCCGATAAAGCATGTCTGCATTCATGTTCGAAGCACTCTCCTGGGTGTCGCTCATACGCGCAGATGATCGAAGATCGATGCCGCGGCGGCGGCATCTTTCGCGTCGCCGTGGTCGATAATCTCGCCCTGCTTGAGGATCGCATAGCGGTCCGCGACCCGCAACGCGAAGGGCACGTGCTGCTCGATCAGCAGCACCGTCGTGCCATGGCGGCTACGCTCCCACAACAGCGCTTCGGCAACGCGGTCGATTACCGAAGGCTGCAGGCCCTCCGTAATCTCGTCGAGCAGCATCATCGACGGTCGCGTCATCAGCGCCCGCGCCACCAGCAGCATCTTTTGCTCGCCGCCGGACAGCGTGCCGGCATGCTGCTTCAGGCGGCTCTTGAACACGGGAAACAGCGGTTCGAGGTCCGCGAAGCGTTCGTCGAACACGGAGACGTCCGGCAGCCCCAGCCGCAGGTTGTCGCGAATCGACAGATCCTGAAACAGGGCATGCTCCTGCGGCGCATACGCGATGCCCGCGCGCGCGATGCGGTGCGGCGGCAGTCGCGTGACGTCGAGACCGTTCACGTGGATGGAGCCGCCCTGCTTCGGCAGGTAGCCCATGATGGTCTTCAACAGCGTGGTCTTGCCCATACCGTTCTTGCCGAGCAGCGCAACCGCCTCGCCGGCCGCCACGCTCATCGACAGACCGCGCAGTACGACGGACGCCTTGTACCCGCTCGTCACGCCGCGCAACTCCAATGCGTTTGCGCTCATGCTGCCTCCCCGCCCGCGGCGGCGACGCCGTCCGCCTGTGGCTGCGCCGTACCGGCATAGATGGTGCGCACCAGCTCCGAATGCACGACTTCGTCGAAGCTGCCTTCCATCACGATGCGCCCCTGGTGCAGCACGACGATGCGCGTGGCGATCTCCGCGACGAAATCCAGGTCGTGTTCGACCAGCAGACAGCACAACCGGTACCGATGCGCCAGCGCGGCAAGCACGTTGCCGATCTGCGTGCGTTCGGTCTTGGTGAGGCCCGCCGTGGGTTCGTCGAGCAACACGATGCGCGGTTCCAGCGCGAGCACCATCGCCAGTTCCAGCGCCTGTTGCTCGCCGTGCGAGAGGTCTTTCGCCACGGCCGCCAGTTTCTGGTCGAGGCCGGTGGCACGCACCACGTCGAGCGCGTAAGGCGGCAGCGCAAGCGAGTCCGACACGCGCAGCAGCGAAGGCCGCTCGAGCAGCGTGCCCGCGATCCGCAGGCATTCGGCAACGGTCAGCGTGTCGAAGATGTTCGCGTTCTGGAATTTGCGGCCCAAGCCGAAACGCACGCAGCGGTCCGCAGGCAAGCGCCGGATGTCATGGCCGCACAGCGCGACTTCGCCTGCCGAGCGCTCCGCGCCGTCGCTCATGCAGCGCATCAGCGTGGTCTTGCCCGCGCCGTTCGGCCCGATCAGCCCGACCAGCTCGCCTGCCTGCGCGCTCAGATCGATGCCCTGCAGCACCTTGAGGCTGCCGAAATGCCGCGCCACGCCCTGCATGCGCAAGGCCATGCCGGACTCGTCCCGCGTGCCGGCATCGTCGCGCACGGGCCGCTCGACCAGGGTGGGCACCCGGCGCGTGGTGGCGAAGCCGCGCAACGGGCGCATCAGCAACGGCACGAGCCCTTGCGGCAGCAGCACGATCACCGTGACGAACGCCGCACCCAGGATCAATTGCCACGCGAACGGCAGACTGCCGCTGAGATAGGACGTCACGACGTTGATCAAGAGCGCGCCGGCCACCGGCCCCCACAACGTGCCGCGCCCACCCAGCGCCACCCAGATGATCAGTTGCGTGCCGAGCACGAAGCCGGTCAGCTCGGGCGCAACGACGCCGCTGAACGAGCCGTAGCCGAAGCCTGCAACGCCCGCGACCACCGCCGTCACGACCAGCAGCACGATCTTGACGCGCGACGTGTCGATGCCGAGATACGAGCAGCGCGATTCGTTGTCGCGAATCGCCATGAGCACCCGGCCGCCGTCGCTGCGCACGAACACCCACCCGGCCGTCGCGACGATGGCGAGACCCGCGCCCGCGATCCAGTACCAGGCCTGCAGCGAGAGGTCGAAGGTCTGGTAGCCGGTCAGCCCGGAACTCGAGCCGGTCCATTGGCCGCCCGACAGCACGAGTTGCGACAGCACGATCGGCAGCACCAGCGACATGACGGTTGCGAAGAACGGCGACGCGCCCCGGTAGAACGACAGCCAGCCGAGCAGCGCTGCCACCGTCGCGCTGGCCGCCACGGCCACCAGCAGCGCGAGCAGCACAAAGCCGGGCGAGAAGCCGCCATGCGTGAACACCACGCCGGCGGCATACGCGCCAATGCCGAAGAACGCCGACTGCCCGAACGTCAGATAACCCGTGTAGCCCCAGAGAATGTCCACCGTCACCGCGACGATCGAAAAGAAGAACGCCTGGATCAGCACGTTCAGCAGATACGTGCCGAACACCAGCGGACCCGTCGCGAGCAGCACCAGCGCCACCGCGGCCAACGGCAGCGCGCGGCGCACCAGCGGCATGCCCAACCCCACCGGCCGGAGCGGACGCGGCATCGCGTCGTGGCCGGCGCGGCGCTGCGAAAGATTGCCCTTAGCCATGCGAGAACCCCCTCGGCCGGATACGCAGCGTGAACGCCGCCAGCACGGCGATGGTCAGTCCGCCGAGCACCGGACTCACGAAGGTGCTGACGAGCACCTGGCACGCACCGAACACCAGACAGGTGAGCAGCAGGCTCGTCATCGAATAGCCGGACACCATCACGAGCATGAACGCGTTGACGAGATACGGCAGCCCCATGTCGGGATCGACGCTGGACAGCGGCGTGATCAGCATGCCCGCGAGCGAGCCGAGCGCCGCGCCAAGACTGAAGGTAATGAAGCGGATGCGGCCGGAATGAATGCCGAGGCCGCGCGCCAGGTCCTCGTTCATGATGACCGCGCGCGTCTTCACGCCGAAGCGGGTGCCCGACAGCAACGCGACGAGCGCCGCGCAAAGCACGAGCGCCACCGGCACCAGCAGCAGGCGATACGCCGAATAGTCCGTACCCGCCACGGACACGGCCCCTTTCAGCGGCGACTCGACGAACTGCACCTCGCGCCCGAAACCCATCACGATGAGCTGGCCGATCACGATGCCGAGCCCCCACGTCGCGAGAATCGCATCGAGCGGGCGCCTGTAGAGCGGCCGCACGATCACCCGTTCAACGAGCATGCCGGCCGCGACCCCGACGACGAGCGCAAGCGGCACGCCAAGCCAGGGGTTCAGCTTGAGTTGCGTGACGACGAAGCTCGCATATGCGCCCATCGTCAGCAGCGCGCCGTGCGCGAAGTTGACGATCTTCATCACGCCGAAAATCACCATCAACCCGGCCGTCACGATGAACAGCACCGCCGCCGTGGTCAGGATATCGAGTACCAGGACCATGCCTGCCTCCGCTCGCACGCGTGCGCCTGCCGTTGCAACGGCGGGCGCACGGAGCGCGTTGAATCGCTACTTGATGTTCGGGCACTGCTCTTGCGGATCGACGCTCGGGAAGGTCTGCAGGATCTTCACCGACCCGTCGGGCTGAATCTGGCCGAGACGCATCGCGAGCGGCGTATGGCGGCTGCGGTTCATGCTCACCGGCCCGCGCGGTCCGTCGAACGACACCGTGCCGAGCGCCGCGATCACCTTCGAGGCGTCGGTCGAGCCCGCTTTTTCGACCGCGCTCTTGTACAGATAGAACGCCTCGTATTGCGGTTCGGACAGCTCGTTCGGCGTCTTCATGTCGTTGCCGAAGCGCTTGTGCAGCGCGGCCATGAACTTCTTGTTGCCCGGGTTATCGATACCCGTCAGGTACGAAGCCGACATGTAGATGCCCGTGGCCACGTCGCCCATGCTTTTCGCCGTGCCCTCGTCGATTGCCAGGTTGCCGTACGGCAGATCCAGCCCTGAGCCCTTCAACTGCTTCGCGAGCGACACGTTCGGCGCACCGCCCGCCGTTGCGCTGATGAGCGCATCGGGATGCGCCGCGCGGATCTTCGAGAGGATCGGCGTCCAGTCGGTGCCGTCGATAGGCAGGAACTCCTCGCCGATCACCTTGCCGCCGTGCTGCACGATGTACTTCGAGGTGAAGTCGAGCATACCGCGGCCAAAAGCGTAGTCGTTGCCCACGAGGAAGAAGTTCTTCGCGCCCTTCGTTTTCATGAAGTAGTCGACGACCGGCGCTACCTGCTGGTCGGGCACCCAGCCGTTCACGTACATCCACGGGCTGCACGAGCGGCCTTCGTAGAACGACGTGTAGATGAACGGCTTCTTGCCGCGCGCAACGATGGGCAGCGCCGCGTTGCGCGCCGCGCTCGTTTCCATCGAGATCACGGCGTCGACGTTCTTCTGGAACACCAGCGTGTCGTAGGCCTTTTGCGCACCGACGGCGCCGGACGCGTCGTCGGCAATATCGAGTTCGACCTTGCGCCCGAGGATGCCGCCCGCGGCATTGATCTCGTCGACGGCAAGCTGCGACGACTGCACCACGGCAGGCGCCACCACGCTGTTCGCGCCGGACAGACCGACGGCAACGCCGATCTTGATGGGCTCAGCGGCCCACGCGCCGGCACAGACGATGGAAGCGACGGCCGCCAGAACGGCTCCGGCCGCCATGCGATGCTTGAATGGGTTCATGCGATCTCCTTCAGGTGTGGTCGAGGTACTGCAAAAGGGAACTGCCAAACGGAACGGCGAAAGGAACGGCGCAACGGCACGGGCGTTGCCGGCTCAGCCCGCATCGCGCGGTGGCGAGCCGGTGCCGGCAACCAGCTCATACACGTCGGTGCGGCGGTCGCGCAGCACGTGATTGAGCGGACCGAGCGAACGTCCGGCGCGAATGCGCTCGAGATCGATCGGCGCGTAGAGGATCGCTTCGCGGTGGTGGCTCGCGGGCCCCGCGAGCGGCAAGCCGTTGCCGCCCACGATCAAACTCTGGCCGAGGAATGGCTGTCCGCGCTCGGTGCCGATCCGGTCCGCGCACGCGATCATCAGCCCGTTGCTGTGCGCGGCGGCCATCGCGAGGGTTGTGGCGAGGGCGGGCTCGTCGGGCCGCTGCCCCGGCATCGGCACCCAGTTGGTCGGCACGCAGACCAGATCGACGCCCTGCGCGGACGCCAGCCGGTAGACCTCCGGAAACCAGCCGTCATAGCAGATCGCGATGGCAAGCCTCCCGAAGGGCGTGTCGAACACCGGCAAGCCGAGGTTGCCGGGCTCGAAGAAGCGCTTCTCGTCGTTCCACAGATGCAGCTTGCGATAGCGGCCGATCAGGCCGGCCGGTCCGACGAACACAGCGGAGTTGTAGAGATGCTCGCCTTCGCGCTCGGCAATCCCGGCGACGAGATAGATGCCGAGGCGCCGCGCGGCGTCGCACCAGAGGCGCAGCGTGTCGCTCTCGTCGAAGGCTTCGGCGAGCGCCGCCGCTTCGGCGCGATCGGCAAAGACATAGCCGGTGTTGACGAGTTCGGGCAGCACCATGAGCGACGCCCCGTGCGCGGCGGCGGTTTCCATCCGCTCGACGGTGCGCGCAACGTTGTCGCGCTTCTCGCCGACGCGAGGTTCCATCTGGATGCAAGCCACGACCGGCAGGCCGGGACGTGCATCCGGGGTGTTGCGTGAGTCGATTGCCAAGTTCGTTCTCCAAAAGCAAAAAGCCCCCGAACTGGCGTTGAACGCAAGTTCGGGGGCTACGTAGCCGTCCATGTGTCGCGCGGCATCGTTGCCGCGGGTTGCCGCCGCTGAGGGCCCGCAACCAGTGATGCGAATTTAGGAAGCCAGTTTTCTGCTGTCAACCTATTTTCAAAATACCGGGAAAAACACGAGGCAACCCGGCACCGAATCCCCGCACCGGATTCGACCCGCCAGACCGATCAGCTGCGATGCGCGCGCTGAACGAAGCGATCCTTCTGGTCTGCCCGGCGGCTCAGGCAAACCCGACGGGGGCGTGCTCGCGCTGCGCGCCGTCGGCCAGCCTGAATATCGCCACGGCCTGCTTCAGGCCGGCTGCCTGTTCCCTGAGCGACTGCGCAGCGGCAGCGGCCTGCTCGACGAGGGCCGCGTTCTGCTGCGTGACCGTGTCCATTTCGTTGACGGCCAGATTGACCTGTTCGATGCCTCGCGCCTGTTCCTCGGATGCGCTCGCAATCTCGCTGACAATGTCCGAGACCCGCTTGATCGCCTCCTTGACCTGCCCGATGGTCTCGCCCACGTCTTCCGCCTGCTTTTCGCCGGCCTGAATCATCGCGACCGAGGTGCCGATCAGTTCCTTGATCTCCCTCGCCGCATTGGCCGACCGTTGGGCGAGGCTGCGTACCTCGCTTGCCACCACGGCAAATCCACGGCCCTGCTCGCCTGCGCGCGCCGCTTCGACAGCCGCATTCAAGGCCAGAATGTTGGTCTGGAATGCGATGCCTTCAATCACGCCAGTGATCTCGGAAATCTTGCTGGAGCTGCCGCTGATACGGGAAATCGTTCGAACCATGCCGAGCACCGCATCGTTGCCGGCGTTGGCCACCTCGGAAGCGCTCGCGGCCAGCACATTGGCCTGCCGGGCGTTGTCCGTGTTCTGCCTCACGGTCTCGGTCAACTGCGTCATGCTCGCCGCCGTTTCCTCCAGCGAACTGGCCTGTTCCTCCGTGCGCGAAGACAGATCGTCGTTGCCGGCGGCTATCTCGTTGGACGCCGTGGCGATATTGTCGGTGCTGGTTCTGACCTGGGCCACGATGCGCGACAGACTCCGGTTCATGGTTTCCAGACTTCGCATCAGACGGCCCGTCTCGTCCGTGGACGCCACTTCCATGCGCGCCGTCAGATCGCCCTGTGCCACGCATGTCGCAAGCGACACGGCGCGTTGCAGCGGACGCGAAACAGCGCGTGCAAGCCAGGTTCCCGCGAAGATGGCCGCCATCAGGGCAAGCGCCGACGTCACGAATATCGTCACGTACATTTTCGTACGCAGCGATTCGAGTTCCCCCTGGCGCGTCTTCATCAGCGCCCGCTCATAAGCATCCAGCCTGTCGATAGACGCGATCAGTTTCTCCGTGCCCAGGTAAGCGCCGAATCCTTCTGTCATGTCCGAAAGATCGCTTACGTTGGTCGCGAACTCATCCACCTTCTTTCGCATGGCCACAAGGGGATTGACGACGGTCTGCAGCCACGCGTCGTATTGTTCCTGGCACGCCGCAGCCAGCGCCGCACCCTGCGCAGAGCCGTCTATGGCCCGCAGCGCAGCGAGTCTCGTGCCGAAATCGCCGCCGTGCTTGACGATCCATTCCCGGTGCCCCGCTTTACCGTTCAGGTTGTTCGCCAGAACGGCCCATACGATGTTCAGGTAATCCGCAGTGCCATCCTTGAGCAAGAGAAGAATCGCCTCTGATTTCGCGATCTCCTTTTGCCTGAGGTCGATCGACCGGATGCTGGAAATGCAGACCAGCGCGCTGATACCAAACATCAGGACGATGCTCGCAAACGCGACACCGATCTTTCCGGCAATGGGGAGGTTCTTGATTGTTCTCATGATGGTCATCGTAAAGACGCGCCATGCAGCCCCACGGAGGACCGTACAGCGGCGTGCAGAAAGCGGCAGCGCGGCGCCCTACACCGCGCCGCGCACCTGTTCCCCGGCCTGGGCCCGTTCGTGGGCCTGCTGCAAAAGCCGCCCGGCAATCGCGGCGACGCGCGCCACGTGCGCCGTTGCCGCATCACGGGCGCGTATCGCGTCGCGGCAACGAATTGCGTCGAGTATCTCGTTCATCTCTTCCACGGCTTGACGGCCGCGGTCGTCGGAGGCAATGGTCATCGCGCGCAAACGGTTGACGCGCGCATTCAAGGTCTGGGCAATTTCCCAGGCAACCCTCTTTCCACCGCCCTCGAACATCTGCTCGTAGAAACGCGTCGTGAGTTCGCGGACCGTCGCATGCTCGTGCGCCTCGAATGCCCGCTGGATGTCTGCGATGCAGGCGGCTAGACGCGACACCACGCCGTCGTCTGCGGACCGTGCGCACGCCATCGCCGCGTCGCCCTCCAGCAGTGCGCGGATCTCGTAGATCTGGGCGGCTGTTTGCGCATCGAGCACCGCGACGATCGGTCCCTGGTTCGGAATCGAATCCACGAGCCCTTCCGCCTCCAGGTGCCGCAACACCTCTCGCACCACGGTCCGGCTCACGCCCAGTTCCTCGCACAACGTGCGCTCGACAAGCCGCTCGCCTGGCGCGAAATGCGCATCGAGAATCGCCGTGCGCATCTTGTCCAGCGCGAGCTCACGCAACGTCGTCGTATTGCGTTCGACCTTCAGCGAGACAAGCGTGCCGCTCATCGTCGTCATGCCTGCGCAAAGAGGCGCACGTCGCGCGCATCCCAATCGACCAGCGCTTCGGTCCCGATCGCGAGGCCGCTGTCGTGGCGATGGGCCGCCGGCATGCGAATGGAAATCTCCTGCTGCCAGGGCGTCGCGACCGCGTAATGCATGGCGTCGCCCAGATAGGTGATGTCGCGCACCGTGACGGGCAGCCCCGCCGTGCCATGGGCTTCCTGCAGCGCGCGAATGCGCATCTGCTCCGGCCGGATCATCAGCGTGCCGTCGTCCCCGGCCACCAGCACCGAAGCGAGGTGCGCAGCCGTCACCGCATGGCCATTCGGAAACACGCCGTTCATGCCGCGTTCGTTGTTGGACATCACGCGCACCGGCAGGAAATTCGAGTTGCCGATGAAGCTCGCAACGAAGCGCGAAGCTGGGTTCGCATAGAGCTCTTCGCCTGTACCGACCTGCTCGATGCGCCCTTTGTTGAACACTGCAATGCGATCCGACAGACGCAACGCCTCTTCCTGGTCGTGCGTCACGTAGAGAATCGTCACGCCGGTCTCCTGATGGATGCGGCGCAGTTCGAGCTGAATTTCCTCGCGCAGCTTCTTGTCGAGCGCCGAAAGCGGCTCGTCCATCAGCAGCACGGGCGGGTCGTAGGCCAGCGCGCGCGCAATCGCGACGCGCTGCTGCTGGCCGCCCGAGAGTTGCGCCGGCATGCGGTCGCGGCAGTCGGAAAGATGCACGAGCTTGAGCATCTGCTCAACCTTCGCCTGCACCTCGCGGTCGGAACGGCGGCGCACGCGCAGCGGAAACGCCACGTTCTCGCCCACCGTGAGATGCGGAAACAGCGTGTAGCGCTGGAACACCATGCCGATGTTGCGCTTGTTCGGCGCCACCGAAAGCAGCGGCTTGCCGTCGAGCAGCACGCGTCCCTCGCTCGGCTCCTGAAAGCCCGCCACGATGTACAGCGTCGTGCTCTTGCCCGAACCCGACGGCCCGAGGAACGTCATGAATTCGCCCTTGCGAACGTCCAGCGACACATGGTCGATGGCGACGACGTCGTCGTACGTTTTACGCAAGCGCTGGATTTGCAGGAATGCGGCAGTCATGGCTCATGCACCTCCTTATCGGGCGCGGCGCAATACTGCGCCCGCCAACATCAATACGGTCGTCAAGCCGACGAGCAACGAAGACGCTGCCGCGACGACAGGCGTCAAATCTTGCCGCAGCGTGGTCCAGATTCGCACCGGCAGCGTCTGCAACGTGGGGCTCGCCATGAAGATCGAGATGACCACTTCGTCCCACGACGCGAGGAACGAGAAGATCGCGGCAGCGAAAAGCCCGAGCCTGATGGCGGGCAGCGTCACGCGCAGCTTCACTTCGAGCGGCGACGCGCCGCAAATCAGCGCGGCGTCTTCCAGCGCGGTGTCGAAGCTCACGAGCGAATTGCTGATGGAAATGATCGAGAACGGCAACGCGATGATGAGATGGCCGATCACGAAGCCCACCATCGTGCCGTTCAAGCCGATACGCAGCGTGAACGCATACAGCGCGACAGCCAGCACGACGACGGGCAGCACCATCGGCGTGAGGAAAAACGCCTGTACGGCGCCGCGCCCGCGAAACTTGCCGCGCACGAGCGCGAGCGAAGCAAGAAAACCGATCACGACGGAAAGCACCGTCACGATTGCCGCAAGCTGCGCGCTCGTCAGCAGCGAGTTGAGCCAGCCGGCGTCGGTGAAGAGCTGCCGATACCATTGCAGCGTCCAGCCAGGCGGCGGAAAGATCAGCCATTGCGAATCGCCAAACGACAACGCGACGATAAACACAATAGGCAGCAGCAGAAACACGGCGACGGCCGCGCCCACCGCCAGCAGCAGCCAGCGCACTGCGCCGAGGCGATCGAAGTCGAGCAACATGTCAGCGCCCTCCCGGATTCGTGCGCGCACCGCTCGTGAAGCGCAGCTGCAACGCGTACAGCGAAAGGGTCACGGCGAGCAGCACGAATGCGGCGGCGCCCGCGAGCCCCCAGTTCAAGAGTTCCTGCACGAGCTGCGCGATCAGTTCGGCCAGCATCATGTACGACGGTCCGCCGAGCAGCGCCGGCGTGACGAAGTAGCCGAGCGCCATGACGAACACCATCAACGCACCGGACGCGACGCCCGGCAGCGCGAGCGGCACCAGCACGCGCCAGAACGCCTGCCAGCGGCTTGCGCCGCAGATCGCTGCCGCACGCAGCGTGGACGGATCGATGCTGCGCAGCGTCGCATGCAGCGGCATGACGAGAAACGGCAGCATGATGTACGTCATGCCGATCGTCACGCCGACGAGGTTGTTCACCAGGGCGAGCGGCTCGCGGATCAACCCGAGCGCCATGAGCACACGGTTGATGGGACCTGTGGCCTGCAGCAGCACCATCCATGCGAACGTGCGCGCAAGCAGATTGGTCCACATCGAGAGCAGCAGGATCGCGAACAGCACGGAGCTGAGCTTGCGCGGCGCGACGGCCAGCAACCACGCAGTGGGGAAGCCGATTGCAACGGTGGCCACCGTCACGACGGTCGCCACGAGGAACGTATTGCCGAACACCCGCAGATACGTCGTGGATCCGAGCAGCTGCGTGTAGTTGTGCAGACCCGGCGTCGGTTCGAGCACGCTGCGCAGCAGCAGCGAAAGCACCGGCAGCAGAAAGAAAACCGCGAGCAGCAGCAAGGCCGGCGCGAGCAGGCGAAAGCTGCGCCAATCGCGCCGCCGGCGCGAAGACGTGGCGGGCGGCTGGGCGACGGTACTCAAGACGTTAGGCATGGTGACTCCCAATCACACTGTGCGGCGCCCGCTGCGGGGCGCCGGGGTCATGCTTGCTTCATGCTTGCTTCATGCTCACTTCGACTGCCACGCATACCAGCGCTTCGCGATCTCGTCGCGATGCTCGGCCCAATACTTCATGTCGAGGTCGATCTGCGACGACTTGTACTGGTCGGGCAGCGTCTTCGCGACCGCAGCGGGCATCAGTGCCGGCGCTTTCACGTTGATCGGCGCATAGCCCGTATCCGCGGCAAATTTCGCCTGCGCCTGGGCGCTCGTTGCGGCGGCCAGATACTTCATCGCCTCGTCGCGATGCTTCGCGCCCTTCGGGATCACCAGCAAGTCGGCCGCGGTCAGGTTCTGGTTCCACGAAATGCCCACCGGTACGCCGGTCTGTTCGAGCGCATGCAGGCGACCGTTCCAGAACATGCCGATGGGCGCCTCACCCGATGCAAGCAGCTGCTGCGATTGCGCGCCGCCGCTCCACCAGACGATGTCGCTCTTGATGGTGTCGAGCTTCTTGAATGCACGGTCGAGATCGAGCGGATAGAGTTTGTTGGCCGGCACGCCGTCGGCGAGCAGCGCCAGTTCGAGCACGCCCGGCGCGGACCACTTGTACAGCGTGCGCTTGCCGGGGAAGCGCTTCGTGTCGAACAGGTCGGTCCATGTCGAGGGTTGCGCAGTCGTGTACTTCGCCTTGTTGTAGCCGAGCACGAACGAGTAGTAGAAGCTGCCCACGGCGGCAGGCGACGTGAAGCGCGGATCGAGTTCGTCCTTCTTGACGACGGAGAAGTCGATCGGCTCGATCAACCCCGCCTTCTGTGCGGCGTACGCGAAGTCGCCTTCCACGTCGACGACGTCCCACGTCACGTTGCCGCTTTCGACCATGGCCTTCAACTTGCCGTAGTCGGTCGGGCCGTCCATCAGCACGTTGATGCCCGTTGCCTTGGCGAAGGGCTGCGCCCAGTCCTTGTCCTGCGAAGACTGCGTCGTGCCGCCCCAGCTCGTGAATACGATCGGCTCGGCCGCCGTAGCGCTTGCGGTTGCGAAGGCGGCCGCGCATGCCGTGATCAGCGCTGCCGTTTGAAAGACGTTCCTGCTGTTCATGTGGGTCTCCTGCCTCAGGCAGTTATCAATCGTGGAGTGGGGACATCCGTGAATTACGTGGCCTTCATCCGAGCGGCGAGAAAGGCGCGGGCTTCATGATCTTGCTTTCCATTTCTTCCATCAGCGCCTGAATCTTCGGCGCAAAGGACTGCCAGGCCGGGTCTGCGGCAAGTTGCGCGCGGCGCCGTTCGCGCTCGTCCAGGCTCGGGTAAGCCCAGATGTGGACGATCTGGTTCAGCGGACCGATTTCCGAATAGAAATAGCCGATCAACTGGCCCAGATAGCGCTTCTGCAACGCGATGCCCTCTTCCTCCACGAGCTTCAGATACGCGGGCACAGCGCCCGTCTTGATGCGATAGGTGCGGACTTCGTAGAACATGGCGGCTCTCTCTTGAACGCTTGAATGCTTCAACGCATGACGAACGGGTCGGCGATAGGCTCGTCCGACGTGCGAATCCATACCGACTTCGTGCGCGTGTAGTCGAGCACCGCTTCGAGGCCGCCTTCGCGCCCCAAGCCGCTCAGACCATAGCCGCCGAACGGCACGATCGGCGACACCGCGCGATACGTGTTGACCCACACGATGCCCGCGCGCAATGCACGGGTGAGCCGATGCGCGCGCGTGAGGTCCCGGGTGAACACGCCGGACGCGAGGCCGTAACGGGTGTCGTTCGCAAGCGCAATGGCGTCGGCCTCGGTGTCGAATGCGACGACGCTGAGCACCGGGCCGAACAGTTCTTCCATCACACACGGCACATGCGCGTGCGGGCAATCGACAATAGTGGGCAGGAAGTAGTGGCCGGTAGTCATGCCGTCCGGCTGCGCGCCGCCCGCCACGACGCGGCCGCCGGCTTCCACGCTCGCGCTTAGCACCTGCCGGATGTGGTCGAGCTGACGGCGGGTGGCGAGCGGCCCCATCTCCGTGGCGTCGTCCTGCGGGTCACCAATGCGGATGGCGCCCGCCCGCGCGATCAGACGCTCGACCAGCACGTCGTGAATGCCGCGCTGCACGAGCAGCCTGGAACCGGCCACGCAGCTTTGCCCCGTGGCCGCGAAGATGCCGGCCACCACGGCGTTACATGCGCTGTCGAGATCGGCGTCGTCGAACACGAGCACGGGCGACTTGCCGCCCAGTTCGAGCGACGTCGCGGCGAGGTTCTCCGCGGAATTGCGCACCACGTGACGCGCGGTGTGCGGACCACCCGTGAACGCGATGCGCGAGACGAGCGGATGGCTCGTCAGCGTGCGTCCGCATTCGTTGCCGAAGCCCGTCACGATATTGACCACGCCCTGCGGAAAACCGGCTTCGTGAACGAGCCGCGCGAATTCCAGCAGCGGCGCCGGGCCGTCTTCGGAAGCCTTGAGCACGACGGTGCAGCCGGCCGCGAGCGCCGGCCCGATTTTCACCGCCGACAGGAACAGCTGCGAATTCCACGGCACGACCGCGGCGACGACACCCACCGGCTCGCGCCGCAATGTCACTTCCATGTCCGGTTTGTCGACGGGCAGCCACGCCCCCTGGATCTTGTCGGCCACGCCCGCGTAATAGCGGTAGTACTCGGCGACGTAGCCAATCTGGCTGCGCGTCTCGCGAATGATCTTGCCGGTGTCCCGGGTTTCCAGTTCGGCAAGACGCGGCGCATGCTGCTCGATCAAGCCGGCGAGCCGGTACAGGAGCTTGCCGCGCGCGCTCGCGGTGAGATCGGCCCATGCGGAGCCGGTGAGCGCGCGATGCGCCGCGCACACGGCGCGGTCCACGTCCTGCGCACTCGCCGCGGGCATCTGCGCCCATACGCTGCCGGACGACGGATCGATGCTGTCGAAATGCTCTGCGGCGTCTTCGAAGGCGCCGTCGATGTACTGCTGGAACCGTTGCAACATGGTCAAGCCGCTCCATTCATGAAGTTGGCTTAGAGGCTGAGGGGCTCAGGGACTCAGGGACTTCGTGTCAGCGCACGCCGAACGCGGGCATCACCTCGGAGATGAACAGCTCGAGCGACTTGCGCTTGCGCTCGAAGCTCATGTGGCTGTCGAGCCAGAAGCTGTACTGGTCGTAGCCCAGTTCCTCGTAGTGCTTGAGCCGCCCAATGACGTCCCTCGGCTCGCCGATCACGAGGT
The DNA here is from genome assembly GCF_029536165.1 of Paraburkholderia sp. SUR17. Taxonomy (NCBI): domain Bacteria; kingdom Pseudomonadati; phylum Pseudomonadota; class Betaproteobacteria; order Burkholderiales; family Burkholderiaceae; genus Paraburkholderia; species Paraburkholderia sp. SUR17. Next base: position 511,339 of record NZ_CP120509.1, on the reverse strand, counting down.
TCTTGCGAATCGCCTCGCGCGAATACTGCGGAAACATCTCGACGTCGGCATCCGTGAGCGGCTCCATGAAGCCCTGCGTGACGGGCCGTTCGTTCTTGAACCACTTCGAGAAGCACCGGTAGAAGTCCGCCAGGTCTTCGACGGCCGCGTCCACCTCGGCTGCATTGGCCCCGACGAACGTGTGCATCAGCATCATCACCTGCGGACGCGGCACGTCCGGATGCGCGGCACAGGCGGCATTGAAGCGCTCCATCAGGCTCACGACTTCGGCGTCGCCCGCGGCGAGCGACGTCACCTGCACGTTGCAGCCGTTCGCGACGGCGAACGCGTGCGAGTTCGGATCGCGTGCGGCGAGCCACATGGGCGGATGCGGCTGCTGGATGGGGCGCGGCACCGGCGTCGTCGCGGGAAACGACCAGAATTCGCCCTGATGCGCGTAGTCGCCCTCGAACAGCTTGCGCAACGCCGGCACGAGTTCGCGCATGCGAGCGCCGGCGCTCATCGCGTCGAGCCCCGGCAACAGGCGCTCGTACTCGAACGAATAGGCGCCGCGCGCCACGCCCAGATCGAGCCGGCCGTTGCTCGCCACGTCGACCATGCCGGCTTCGCCTGCAAGTGCGATGGGATGCCAGAACGGCGCGATGACGGTGCCGGTGCCGAGCCGGATGCGCTCGGTCTTCGCGGCGAGATACGACAGATTCACGAACGGATTGGGCGCGATCGTGAACTCCATCGCGTGATGCTCGCCGATCCAGGCGGTCTCGAATCCGCCGCGTTCGGCAAGCTGCACGAGTTCGGTCATCTCGTCGAACAGTTCGCGATGCGACGTCTTTGTGTCGTACCGCTCCATGTGCAGGAACAACGAAAATTTCATGATGTTTGCCTCCGACAGGCCGGCTGCCCGGCAGCGTTTCGTGCGCGTCAGCCGCGATGTTTGAATGCGTTTAGTGAGTGGTTGCGAGCGCCTGGACCGTGCCGGCTTCGCTGTCGCCGACATACACGCCGAAGGCGTCCTCGCTGCGCTCGCGCATGTAGCGCTCGAGCATGGAGCGCTCCGCTTCGTCGTGTAACTCGCTCCAGGGAATCTGCATCAACGGAACGATGCGGATGGGGCCGCCCGATTGCGGCGCAATGTCGTTCTTCACGCGGCCGCGGTAATAGATCTGCACACCCGGCGTGGGCTGCCTGTCGGACTCGAACACGGCGAACAGGAAGTCCAGATGCGCCTTGATGCCGAGCTTCGCCAATACGCCCGCAAGGCTCGCGGCATCGCTCTGCGGTTCGAGCCGCGCGCCCGTCGGCAATTGCAGGCCTTGCGGCGTATCGAGCAGCACGAGCCCGTCGCGATGTTCGAGAATCGCGCCCACCCGCGCGCGGGTGCCGGCCGCGGCGACTGCGTCGAGTGTGAGGCTGAAATTCACGTAGGCACCACGGCAGTAGCCGAGCGGCGAAGAAGGCGTATGAACGAAATCGAGCACGCGGCCGATCAGGATGATGTGGTCGCCCGCCTCCACCACGTCATGGGTCGCGCAATCGAAGCTCGCCGCCGCGCCTTCCATGACGGGAGAACCCGTCACCCGGGCGCGCCATGCGACCTGCGAGAACTTGTCGGCGGCCTTCGAGGCAAATACGCCGGACACGGCCTTCTGGTCTTCCGCCAGCACGCTCACCGCGAAATGGCGCGTTTGCGAGAACACCGGATAGCTCGATGCCGTCTTCGCGATGCAAACCAGGATCAGCGGCGGATCGAGCGAAACGGAGGTGAACGAATTGGCCGTGAAGCCGCGCGGCGAGCCGTCGGGCTGGATCGTCGTGACCACCGTCACGCCCGTTACGAAAGCGCCGAGCGCACGGCGGAATTCGGCGATATCGATGGTCTGTTCGTGGATCGGCTCAGTCATTGCATTCTCCTGATATCGGACCGCGGCTCGCCGTTCACACCTGCTTTCGACGTGCCGAGCAGGAATTCCAGCAACCGTTCGTTCACTTGCGCCGGATTGGTCACGTTCATCATGTGGCGTTCGTTCGCGATGATCGTGGCGTGGCCGAGCGGCGCGGCCGCCGCCATGGCATGCGACATGGCCGGGTTCGAGTTCGCGTCGCATTCGCCCGTGAGAAACAGTGCGGGCACGGCGAGATCCGCGAGCCTGCCGACATGCGCGTCGTCCGAGCAGGCAAAGAGCTGATAAGTGCGCGCATAGCCGACCGGATCGACGTTCACGAGCAGCGCGCGTATCGCGTTAGCCGCCTGCGCGAGATGCGCGGGAACCGGGTCGCCGAACCAGCGCGCAAGCGTCACGTCGACGCCTGCTTCAATGCCCGTTGCAATGCCCGCTTCAATGCCCGCTTCAAGCCCGGCTCCAACGCTTCCTTCCGTGCCCGCCTGGCTACTGCGTGCACGCGGCGTATCACCGAGCATCGCCGCGCGGCTCATCACCGCAGCCCGTTGACGAGGCGTGCGGTTGTACACCGCATTCAACGCCGCCACGCTCAACGCGCGCTCCGGATGCGTCAGCGCGAACTCGAGCGCGACGAGCGCGCCCATCGAATGCCCCACCACATGCACGCGCTGAATCTGCAACGCGTCAAGCAGCGCTTCGAGCTGAGCGGCGTACTCGCCGAGCGTGGGCGCCGGCGTGGGCAAGCCGCTACCGCCGTGTCCCAGCATGTCGTACGCAACAACCTGGTAATGCTGCGTCAAGGCGTCGATCTGAGGCGCCCACACGCTGTGGTTCATGCCCACGCCGTGAATCAGCACGACCGTCTCGCACGCGAGCGCCCCCTGTGGCGGGTAGACGCTGTAGCTCGTGCCCGCGGCGACGCCGCGCGTCACGGTACGGTCGAGCACAGGGTCAACCTTCATTGGACGCAAGCTCCTGGAGGTCCTTCAGATCCTGATACCGGTCACCGATACGGTGATGCGGCCGGCCGCCCACCGATGCGCCCAGCGCGATCACCAGTTCGTCGGGCGCGGGCGCGTCGGTGATCGAAAATTGCACGGTGAGGTAATGCGAGCGCATCCCTTCGTCATCCTTGTGCATCAGCGGAATCGAGATCGGGCAGTTCGGACCGCCGCGCAGGTTCGTAAAGCTCAGATAGCTCTTTGCGCCCACCGCCTGGCGATAGTGATTGCCGAATCGCAGCGTATGGATCAGCGCGGAAGCGTGCTCGAGTTCGCCGGACGTGCCGACGATCGCCGCCTTGCCATAGCCTTCGACCGCGTCGCCAGACCCCGCCGCGCGCAGGATCTCCGCCGTCAGCAATTCGCCGAGTTGCGGCGCGAGCGCGTGAATTTCGGGCTTCAGGTCTTCCACGAAGCCGCGGCCAGCCCACGGATTGCGCAGCACGGCGGCCACGCCGAACAGCTTCAGCGGCCGGGGCGCAGCCTTGCCGCCTTCAATGAACGTTTCTTCGACGTAGCTGACCAGCTTGCGCACTTCTAGCTTCATAGCGTTCTCCTGACTTGAACGATGCCCTGAATGTCATCGTTGAGATTATGGTATACCAAATTACGGTGCACAAAAATCCATAGATACTATGGAATACCATAGTACGAACTTCATATTTTGGGCACGATCCTTGCCGGGAGTTCAGCTGACTGCAAGAAGTGGCGGCATAACGGTCGCGTGTGGGCGTAGAAGATCGGCGATAATACGGAATACCACGTGCCGGACGTCCGAGCCAACCGTACAAAAAACCTGTCTTCCTTTTCTACGCCATGCCCGACCTGAAAATAAATCGAACGGCCAAGACCCTGAGAGAACTCGCGCTCGACAAGCTGCGCGGCGCCATCGTGCAGGGCTATTTCAAGCCGGGCACCCGCCTTGTCGAGCGCACCCTTTGCGACGAACTGGGCGTGAGCCGCACGGTGGTGCGCGAAGTGCTGCGGCATCTGGAAACCGAAGGTCTCGTCGAGACCGTGGCGCGGCAAGGCCCGATCGTTGCGCGCCTCGATCCGAGCCAGGTGGGCGAGATCTATGAATTGCGCAGCCTGCTCGAAGCCAACGCCGCAAGCGCCTGCGCCACGAGTGCGACGCCGGAGCTGGTTGCGCGCCTGCGCGGCATCCGCCGCATGATCGAAGCAGCCTTCGCCGCGGGCGACGCGTCACGCGTACTCGAGCACACGGAACAGTTCTACGACGCCATGTTCGAGGGCGCGGGCAAGGTCGTCTCGCTGGGTGTCGTCAAGTCGCTGAACGCGCGGATCAACCGGCTGCGCGCGCTGACCATCGCCACGCCGGGCCGCAGCGACGAATCGAACCGCGAGATGAACGCGTTGCTCGACGCAATCGAACGCGGCGACGGGCAAGCAGCGGCAGAGGCTTCGTGCACCCACATCAAGCGCGTGTCCGAGCTTGCGCTGCGCGCGCTCGCCGAACAAGGCGAGGCGAGCGGCAGCACGTGAGTCGCGCGCACTGCCGGCCAGCCGCCCGCCCTCGCCCTTGACGCGCTCACGGGTGGTAAGCCGTCTCGCCGTGCGAGCTGACGTCGAGCCCTTCGCGCTCGCCGTCCGTATCCACACGCAGCCCGATCGTGAGGTCGACCAGCTTGAACGCAATGATCGAGACGACCGCCGACCACACGAGCGACGTGCCCACGCCCCAGCACTGCGCGATCAGTTGATCGGCGATGTGATAGTCGGCCACCTTGTTCGCGGTGTAGTCGTAGATGCCGGTGCCGCCCAGCGACGGCGACGCGAACACGCCGGTCAAGAGCGCGCCGGCAATGCCGCCGATGCAATGCACGCCGAAGACGTCCAGTGAATCGTCCACGCCGATCAGGCGCTTGAATCCGTTCACGCCCCAGTAGCACAGCGCGCCGGCCACGCCGCCCATCACGAGGGCGCCCATCGGGCCAACGAAGCCGCACGCGGGCGTGATGACGACGAGGCCGGCAATGGCGCCCGACACCGCGCCGAGCATCGAGGGCTTCTTCTTCAGCATCCATTCGACGCCGGTCCACGAGACCGTGGCCGCACACGTGGCGAGCAGCGTCGTGACGAACGCGAGCGTAGCCGCACCGCTCGCCTCCAGCGCGGAGCCCACGTTGAAGCCGAACCAGCCCACCCACAACAGCGAGCCGCCGATCATCGTCATGGTCAGGCTGTGCGGCGCCATGGACTCGCGACCAAAGCCCACGCGCTTGCCGATCATCACAGCGCCGACGAGCGCCGCGATGCCCGCGTTGATGTGGACGACGGTTCCGCCCGCGAAGTCGATGGCGCCCTTCTGGAACAGGAAGCCGGCCGTCGCATTGGCCTTGTCGGCCGCGGCGGCGCTCGTGTACGCATCCGGGCCCGGCCAGTACCAGACCATGTGCGCGATCGGCAGATACGAAAAGGTGAACCAGAGCACCATGAACATGAGCACAGCGGAAAACTTCGCGCGCTCCGCGATGCCGCCCACGATCAGCGCCGGAGTGATCGCCGCGAACGTCAGTTGGAACGAGACGTAGATGAATTCGGGAATCACCACGCCCTTGCTGAACGTGGCAGCGACCGAGTCCGGCGTGATGCCCGCGAGAAACGCCTTGCTGAGCCCGCCGAAGAACGCATTGCCTTCGGTGAACGCGATGCTGTAGCCGTAGAGCGCCCACAGCACGCCGAGCAGGCAAAAGACCACCAGCGTCTGCATCAGGATGGACAGCATGTTCTTGGCGCGCACCATGCCGCCGTAAAAGAGCCCCAGCCCCGGGGCCGCCATCATCACCACGAGAAGGGTCGCGACGATCATCCACGCCGTATCCCCCTTGTTCGGCACGGGGGCAGCCGGGCCGGTCTGGGCCCAGGCGGGCATCGCGAGGACGAGCGTCCCGATCAATGCAAGCAAACCGATCATTCTTTTCATTTGCCGATACCTTGAACAAAAGGGGAGCCGGCGGTCCCCCGCAGGGGCCGCGCCGAAGCAAACACATGCCAAAAGGAATGTTCCTGTAGCCGGGGCCGCCTCGACGTTAGTCGAGGCAACGGGCGCTAGTCGCGAACGCCCGGAATCCACGACGTGCCGGCGAGCGGCACGCGCGCCATGGCGGCCGCTTCGACCGTGAGCGCAACCAGATCCTCCCGTTCGAGGTGATGCACGTTCTGCTTGCCGCACGCCCGCGCGATGGTGGCCAGTTCCATGTTCAGCGTCTTCAGGTAGTTCCGCACACGACGCGCGCCTTCCTCCGGCTCGAGACGCCGCTCGAGCACGGCGTCCTGGGTCGTCACGCCAACCGGGCACTTGCCGGTGTGGCAGTGATGACAGAAGCCGGGCGACGTATGCAGCGCCGCGTAATCGGCCACGGCCGAATGCAGCATGCCGTCCTGGAAGTACGTTTCGCCGTTGCAGCCGAGCGCCATCAACACGCCCTGGCCGATCGCGACGGCGTCCGCGCCCAGCGCCAGCGCCTTCGCCACGTCCGCACCGGTGCGAATGCCGCCCGACACGATCAGTTGCACCTGGCCCTTCATGTTGAGGTCTTCGAGCGCGTCCACCGCCTGACGAACCGCAGCGAGCGTCGGAATGCCGACGTTCTCGATGAAGCAGGTCTGCGTAGCCGCCGTGCCGCCCTGCATGCCGTCGACCACCACGACATCCGCGCCAGCATGCACGGCGAGCTTCACGTCGTTGAAGGTGCGCGTGGCACCGACCTTCACGTAGATCGGCTTTTCCCAGTCGGTGATCTCGCGCAGTTCCTGAATCTTGATCGCGAGATCGTCGGGGCCGGTCCAATCCGGGTGGCGGCTCGCCGAACGCTGGTCCACGCCGGCCGGCAGCGTACGCATGGCGGCCACGCGCGGGTTTACCTTCTGCCCGAGCAGCATGCCGCCGCCGCCGGGCTTCGCGCCCTGCCCGATCACGACCTCGATGGCGTCGGCACGGCGCACGTCGTCGGGGTTGAACCCATAGCGCGAAGGCAGGCACTGGTAGACGAGCGTCTTCGACGAAAGGCGCTCCTCCTGCGTCATGCCGCCGTCGCCGGTGGTGGTGGACGTGCCGGCCGCGGTCGCTGCGCGACCGAGCGCCTCCTTCACGTTCGCCGACAGCGCGCCGAAGCTCATCCCCGCCACGGTGATCGGGATGTCGAGCACGATGGGCTTTTTCGCGAAGCGCGTGCCGAGCACGGTCTGCGTCGAGCACTTCTCGCGATAGCCTTCCAGCGGGTAACGCGACAACGACGCGCCGAGAAACAGCAGATCGTCGAAATGCGGCACGTGGCGCTTCGCGCCCAGACCGCGAATCTCGTAAAGACCGCGCTGTGCGGCCGTGTGGATGTAGTCGATCGTCTTGCGGTCGTAGCCGTACGACTCTTCCTGCTGCAAGCGTGCGAAATGAACGGGTTTGACTTCCATGGCGTCTTCTCGGTGGAGCGTGGATTCAATATTCCTGGTCCGCATCGGCGTTCCAGTGGTAGAGCGTGCGCGCCGACGCAATGCGCTTGAACGCACGCGGATCGTGGTCCAGTCCGGCTGCGTCGAGCAACGCCGCAACGGCACTCACGTCGGCGTCGGTCATCGGTTCGAACTGCGCATCGGCGCCGAGCGACTTCACGTCGCCCTTCACGTAGAGCACGGCCTCGTACAGCGAATCGCCCAGCGCGTCGCCCGCGTCGCCGCAGATCACCATGCGCCCGGCCTGCGCCATGAAGGCGGAGAAGCTGCCCACCGAGCCGCCCACCACGATGTCGCCACCCTTCAGCGAGATCCCGCAACGCAGCCCCGCGTCGCCCTCGATCACGAGCAACCCGCCGTGCGCGGACGCCCCCGCGCCGTTCGACGCAAAGCCTTTCACATGCACCTTGCCGCTCATCATGTTTTCCGCGACGCCGGTGCCCGCGCTGCCTTCGATGACGATGGTCGCGTGCTTGTTCATGCCGCCGGCGTAATAGCCGGCGTGGCCTTCGATGGTCACCGTCACGTCGGCATCCACGCCCACTGCGATGTTGTGCGCGCCGTTGGGCGAAGTCACGACGATGGCCTCGCCGCGCAGCGTGTCGGCGCCGCCGTGCAGATACTGGTTGACCTCCCGGACGGTGGTGCGCTCAAGGTCGAATGTCATGCGTTCCATACGTACATCTCCTCGGGTGCGGGTTCGAAGACCTTCGCGTTCTTGATGTCGGGCAGATGCGCGAGCGAGCGGAATTCGGACGCAATCGCCACGTAGTCGTCGTTCTCCGCCACGACGGCGGGCTTGCACGCGAACGGGTCGCGAATCAGCGCGAGTTCGGTGGGCGTGCCCATCAGGAAGGTGTAGAAGCCGTCCAGCTCCTCGAAGCCCCGTTGCAGCGCGACGGGCAACGTGTCGCCTTCGCGTAGGCGCCATTCGAGGAAGCGGCACGCGGCCTCAGTGTCGTTGTCGGTATCGAAGTGGATGCCCTTGGGTTCAAGCTTGCGGCGCACGCCGTATGGATTCGAGAGCGAGCCGTTGTGCACGAGGCAAAAATCTTCACCGGCCGTAAACGGATGCGCGCGATCAGGCGTCACCGCCGACTCCGTCGCCATGCGCGTGTGGCCGACCAGGTGCGAGCCCTTGAGTTCGCTGAACGCATAGCGCGCGGCGATGTCGGCGGGCAGACCGATGTCTTTGTACAGGTCGATGGAGCGACCTGCAGACAGAACATAAAGGCGCGGGTAATGCTCGTTCAGCCATTTCCTGACCATGTCGGCCTGGGCGTGCACCGTGAGCACCGCATGATTCTGTTTGGCCTCGACGTGCGCGCCCGCATCGACGGACGCCTTCACGCGGTCGAGCAGCACGTCCCACGGGAAATGCTCGCCTTCGTCCGTAAAGCCCGAGTACAGGCTGAGCTTGCGCTGGTCCGCATCCACGGCGTCCGCGAACACCGCGAGGCCGGCCGAATCCGGGCCCCGTTCGGTCATGCCGATCAGCATCGGCACCATCAGTTCGCCAAGCCGGTCGCGCAATGCCGGTGTCTTGACCAGCAATCCCACGATTCCGCACATGTTGCTTTCTCCTCAGAAAAATTCGACGTACTGCCTGATTTCCCAATCCGACACGTGGCGCATGTATTCGAGCCACTCCATTCGCTTGAGCTTGATGAATTCGCCTACCACCGGCCCGAGCGCATCGCAGAGGGTCTGGTCGGCTTCGAGTGCGTCGAGCGCTTCGCCCAGGTTCTGCGGCAGCACGCCGATGCCGTGCTCGCGCAGCTTTTGGGGCGACCATTCGTACAGGTTCTCGTTGGCGGGCGTGCCGGGCGAAAGACCACGATCGATACCGTCGAGGCCCGCGGCGATCACGGCTGCCGTCGCGAGATAGGGGTTGCATGCGCCGTCGGGCAAACGCAGTTCGATGCGGCCGCCCGGCATGCGCACCATGGTCGAGCGATTGTTGTCGCCATAGCTGATGTAAGCGGGCGCCCAGGTCGCGCCCGTCAGCGAGCGGCCCACGACCAGCCGCTTGTACGAGTTCACCGTGGGGTTGCACAGGGCGGTCAGCGCGGGCGCATGGGCGAGCAGGCCAGCCGTGAACTGGTAGCCGAGTGCCGAGAGGCCCATGCCGAGCGTGTCCGCCTTGTCGGCAAAGAGGTTGCGCTCACCGTCGCCAATCGACATATGCATGTGCATGCCGTTGCCCGGCCGGTTCGCGAACGGCTTCGGCATGAACGAGCAGATCATCCCGAGTTCGTTGGCGATTTCCGATGCGGCCATCTTGAAGAACACGTAGTGGTCGCACGACGTCAGGCAATCGGTGTACGTGTAGTTGATTTCGAACTGGCCGTTCGCGTCCTCGTGATCGATCTGGTAGACGTCGATGCCGACCGCCCGCAGCGATTCGGTGAGCCGCTCCAGAAACACGCGCGTGCGCGACAGCCCCTTGTAGTCGTAGCAGGGCTTGGCGAGCGTGTCGCTCGCGTCGCAAGGCTCGAGCACGCCCGACGCGCTGCGCTTCAACAGCGAAAACTCGGGTTCGAGGCCCGTGTAGAGCGTCCAGCCGCGTTCGGCAACGCGCGCCACCTGCTTCTTCAGCGTCACGCGCGAATCGAACGCCCAGGGCGCACCGCCCACGTGACCGTCGCAGACGATCCGCGCGAGGCCCGCCTGCCACGGCACCGGCGTGAGCGTCGCAAGGTCGCCGACCGCCATGTAATCCGGCCCGTTCGGCTCGATGCCCACGCCCCAGATCGCAAAACCCGCGAAGCCCGCGCCCGCCTCCAGCACGCTGCGCAGATGCGCGAGCGGCACGGACTTCGCCTTGGCCACGCCGTGAATGTCGACGAATTGCGCCAGCACGTACTTCACGCCGTGTTGCGCGAGGTATGCCTGGGCTTCTTCAGCACTACCAAAGCGGGGCACGCTTCCGAGCGCGTTGACGGGCAACTGGCTCGCATCGTTCAGGTTCATCGCCACTCCTTCCTGTTGCATGGTTCGCTGATTTGAGGAAGCCGCCCGGCAGACGAGCGGCCCGACTTCGCGACATGGACAGGTACCGCGCACGGCACGCTTGAACCACGTCTTCAGTATGTGGAGGAATTTATTGTCATGCAACAATTATTCCCTCCATGAAACTTCCGGCGTACACGCCGGCGTCAAGGGCAGCCGCCTGCGCGAATACCGCAATCTGCTACTCTTGCCGATTTACCGAGGTCGACGATGCCCACCGCAGACGACAGCAAGACACCGCTCGAACGCTATCTCGGGGCCACCATCCGCGAGCTGCGCCAGAGCCACGACCTGACCATCGCGCAGGTTGCCGAACAGGCCGGCATCAGCCGCGGCATGCTCTCGAAGATTGAGAACGCGCAGACCTCGGCCGGACTCGACGTGCTCAACCGGATCGCGCAGGCGCTCGGCGTGTCCATGTCCACGCTATTCCGCAACTTCGACGTCCCCCAGGGCGGCGCCCAGCTCGTGAAGAAAGGCGCGGGCATGGAAGTGGTTCGCAAAGGCACGAAAAGCGGCCACACCTATCACCTGCTCGCTTACGACCAGGGGCCGCGCAAAACTTTCGAGCCGTTCCTGATCACGATGGAAGACAAGGCCGAACGCTTCCCGGTGTTCGAGCACCCCGGCACCGAGTTCATCCACATGCTCAGGGGCGTGATCGAATACCGGCACGGCCAGCAAACCTACGTCCTGCATCCGGGCGACACCCTGACGTTCCGCGGCGATGTTCCGCACGGCCCGGAACGTCTGATCAAAACCCCCATCCAGTTCCTGTCGATCTTCGTCTACGGGCAGCCCACCGAAGAGTGAGTCGCCCGCCCGCCAATACAGTGCAAGCTTCATGCCATGTTTATTGATGGGAACCAAAGATTCCCATGGATAAACACTCTGGGCGGCAATGCTGCGGGTCGTCATCGAAGGCTTAGGCTGTTTCTGCGAGTTGAGGGTGCGCTGGAGCAACGATTCCGGTGCAGCGCCGCACTATTACGGAAAGCGCGGTTACGAAGGTGTATCACCCTTCCTTATGCTGCAACCCGGCCAACGCAGCCAGCGCCGCATCGACCATGGCGCGCACCGTGCCCTGTACCGCCGCCGCTCGCGCCGGCTCGTAGGCGAACGGGTGGGTTTCGTTCATGTACGTCGACTGACACATCTCGAGCTGCACCGCGTGCACACCGTCCGAAGGGTTGCCGAACGCGCGCGTGATATAGCCGCCCTTGAAGCGGCCGTTCGCCACCCACGTATGCGGACTCGCCGCCGCTTCGCGCTCGATGGCGCGCTGCACGGACGGCGCGACCGTGCGGCCATCCTGCGTGCCGATATTGAGGTCCGGCAACTTGCCGTCGAAGAGCCGCGGCAGCACGCTCGCAATCGAATGCGCTTCCCAGAGCAGCACGTGCGCGTGGCGCTCGCGCAGTCGGGCCAGTTCGGCCGCGAGTGCCGCGTGATAGGGCCGCCAGTATTCGGCCACCCGCCGGCGCTTCTCCTGCTCGTCTGGTTGGCAACCGTCGCGATAGAGCGGCTCGCCGCGAAATGTCTCGGCTGGGCACAGGCCGGTGGTGGTCTGGCCCGGGTACAGGCTCTCGTCGTTCGGCGGCCGATTGAGGTCGATGACGTAGCGCGACACCGTCGCGCCCAGCACCGTTGCACCGAGCGACTCAGCGAACGCGTACAGGCGGTCGAGATGCCAGTCGGTATCGGCGAGCGTCAAGGCGGTGTCGGTATAGCGGCTGCGCAGCGGTGCGGGAATCGCCGTTCCCAGGTGCGGGATCGAAATCAGCAACGGCGCGTTGCCGCGTTCGAGCGTGTAGAGGTCGCTCATGCGGGGCTCCTGGTGAATCAAAGCAATGCGTCGCCGGAAAGCTGCGGCAAGGTACGTGCGAGCGCTGGCCGGATGGAGTGGTCGAGCACGGACCGCGTCAGTTCCACGATCTCCCTGACGAAGTCTTCCCACTCGCCTTGCCTGTGCAGCAGAAAGAAATCGCGCCGCCCAAGGCGGCCGGACGGCAACGGCAGGATCGCGATCTCGCCGAGGTAGTGCCGCGCCTGCCACAGACACAGCGGCGTCGAGATGGCGAAGCCCACCCGCGCGGCAACGAGGCTCAACAGCGGGTCGGTCGCGTCGAATTCGAACCGCCTCGGGCTGTCGATACCCAGATGACGCGCAAGCCGTTCCACCTGCTGGCCGATGACCGAACGCGCCGTGTAGCGGATCAGCGGCAGTTCGGCCGCGAGCGTGCGCCAGTCCACGTTCGGGCGTCCGGCCAGATGGCTGCGTGCGACGACAGCGACGAAGGCCTCCGAGAAAAGCGGCACCTCCACGATGCGCGCGTCGCTCAGCGCGGTTTGCGTGCACACGGCGACGTCCAGTTCGCGGTCGTGCAATTGCTTGCTCAAACCCGGCGTGATGCCGGACCACATCGAAATCTGCCGCGACGTGCCGGACACCGCGCGGATCAGTTCGGGGCCCACGGTCGCCGCGAACGAATCGACGCAGCCGAGCCGCACCGGCAAGCGCCCCGAATCCGATGCATCGCCCACCCGCGTGCTGACCATTTGCGCGTGCTCGAGCAACGGCCCGGCGAGTTCGAGCAGCGCGCGGCCGGCAATGTTGGGCCGCGGCGGGCGGCTGTCGCGATCGAACAGCACGGCGCCCTGCTCGCGTTCGAGTGCCGAAACGGCCTGGCTGATCGCGCTCTGGCTCACGCCGATACGCTTCGCCGCGGCGGTCATCGACCCGGTCTCGCACACGGCAACGAAAGCCTGCAGCGCGCGCAGGTCGATTGGCGGTGGGGTGCGTCGCATCTTCTCTCCAGTTGCCGTCGCATACGGCCGTTCCGGCAAGGTGGCAGGAATGATGCGCCGGTTCGGTCGGCCCGCGCTCTGGATGAGCACTTCCGGGCGAGCTTCATAAGTTTGCCTAATACAAAATTCGGCAGGGCCCCCGCTGCCTAGAATCGGCTCACCGTCTACCCAGAGGACCCTGAGGGGAACCATGAGCCACTTCGACTTCATCGTGATCGGCGCCGGCGTGATCGGCACGTCGGTCGCGCACCACCTTGCCGCGCTCGGCGCCCACAGCGTGCTCGTCGTCGAGCGCGGCATGATCGGCGCCGGCACCACGTCGCAATCGTCCGGCCTGTTGCGCACGCATTACTCGGTCCGCCAGAACGTCGAGCTGGCGCGCGCGTCGTGGTGGGCATTCAACAATTTCGCCGACTACGTGGGCGACGACGAAGCGTCGTGCGGGCTCGTCAAGTGCGGCTACATGATCTGCGCGCCCGACGGCCCGAAGCTCGATCCACTGCGCGCGTCGCTCGACGCCCAGCGCGCGATGGACATCGAAGTCCAGTTGCTCGAACGGGACGAGGCACGCGAGCGCCTGCCCATCGCGCAGTTCGACGACGCGGCGCTGATCGGCTTCGAGCCGGAAGCCGGCTTTGCCGATGCGTACCTCGTCGCGACGAGCTTCGCCAAATCGGCACGGCGGCGCGGCGTCAAGATTCTCGAAGGCACAACGGTTACGGGACTCGTGCGCGAAGGCCGCCGCGTGGTCGGCATCGAGACGAGCGCGGGCCGCTTCACCTGCGCCACGCTCATCAGCACGCAGAACATCTGGACGCCTGAACTGTCGGGCTGGATCGGCGTGCCGCTGCCCGTCGCGCCCGAACGGCACACCGTGCTGGCGCTCGAATGCGACGAGGCCCGGTACTCGTATCAGATGCCAGCGTTCAAGGACCTCGGCTCCGCCGGCATGCTGTACTACCGCAGCTACGGCGGCAGCCAGATGCTGGTCTCAGAAGGCGTGGTGGGCGAAACGCTGAACGCGCCTGAAACCGAGCAGGGCGACATCTCGCTCGATTACGTTGCCGAAGTGGGCGCGCAGGTCGCCGAGCGTTTCCCCGCCTACGAAACAGCGGGGCTGGCGTCGTCGTGGACCGGGGTCTACGACGTGACGCCGGACTGGAATCCGGTGCTCGGCAAGGTGGGCGACATCGAAGGGCTCGTGGTGGGTTTCGGCTTCTCGGGCCACGGCTTCAAGCTCTCGCCCGCCATCGGCAAGCTCCTCGCCCAGCACGCACTCGGCCAGCCAACCGACGTGTCGCTCGCGCCCTACGCGCTCGAACGCTTTGCGACCGGCGCGCTGCTGACCGGCAAGTACGGCCTGGGTGCTGTGTCCTGATTGTCCTGACTGTTCTGGCTCCGCCTGCTTACCCTCCATTCCGTTTCAGACAGACATCCATGTCCCTCAAGATTCTGGTGCCGGTCAAGCGCGTCGTCGATCCGAACGTGCGCGTGCGCGTCGGTTCGACCGGCAGCGTCGAGACCACTGGCCTCAAGATGTCCCTCAATCCGTTCGACGAATGCGCGCTCGAAATGGCGCTGCGCCTGCGCGAAGCCGGCCACGCCGCGCACGTGAGCGTCATCACGTGCGGCCTGCCGGTCTGCCAGGACGTGCTGCGCACGGGCCTCGCGATGGGCGCCGACGACGCGGTCCTGATCGATACGGGCGATGCCGCGCTGGACCCGGTTGGCGTCGCCCGCCTGCTGCACGCGTGGCTCGACACGTCGCCCTACGATCTCGTGCTCTGCGGAAAGCAGGCCATCGACGACGACACAGGAGGCGTCGCGCCGATGCTCGCCGGCCTGCTCGGTTGGCCGCAAGGGCTCGACGCCACGGCGCTCGTTCGCGAAGGCGACGGCTGGCGCGTGGTCTGCGGCGACGACAGCGGCACCGCAACGTGGCTGCTCGTCGGGCGCGCCGTCATCAGCGCCGACCTGCGTCTTGCCGAACCGCGGCGCGTCACGCTGCCCGGCATCGTCAAGGCGAAACAGAAGCCGCTTGCCATCGTCGACGCGAGCCGGTTCGCCGTGGATCTCGCACCCGCATCGCGCACTGTGCGGCTCGATGAACCGTCCGTGCAGCGCGCCGGCCATCGTGTCGCCGATGTCGATGCACTGCTCACCGCGCTCGCCGCACACCACGTCTTTTCCCGTTCAGGAGCCAGCGCATGAGAACGCTCGTCGTCGCAGAACCGACTGCCGACCACACGCTGCCGGAGGCCGTTCGCCGCCTCGTGAGCGCGGCGCATGCGCGCCGCGGTCCGGTGGATGTGCTTGCCCTCGATCCCGCCATGGCCGCACAGGCCGCGCTGATCGATGGCGTGGACTGCGTCATCCATCCGGATACGCCGGCCTCCGCCAACGCGCCGTTGCCCAACGACATCGCGCCGGAAAGCCTTGCCGCACAGCTCGCCGGCCTGGCCCCGCGCTATTCGCTCATCGTGGCCGCGCATCGCACGCTGGGCCGCAATGCGTTGCCGCGCGCCGCCGCGCTCGCCAACGCCGCGTTCGTGGCCGACGTGACCGGCCTCACCGACGACGGCCACTTCGTGCGCGGGTTCTACGCGGGCAGCATCGTCGCGACGGTGGCCAGCGCGCGCGACACGACCTTCGCGACCGTTCGTACGTCGTCGTTCGCGGTAGCGGGAGATCGCACCGAACCCGCGCCGATCGCCTCGCTCGAAGCACCGCCTGCATTCGCCGCGACGACCTTGCTCGAACGCAACGGTGCAGAGGCCACCGGAATCGATCTCGCGAATGCGCCGATCGTGGTGTCGGGCGGTCGCGGTCTCGCGTCCGGCGAAAACATGGCGCGGCTTGGCGCACTCGCCTCGCGGCTCGGCGCGGCCCTGGGCGCCTCGCGTGCGGCCGTCGATGCAGGCTACGCGCCGAACGCCATCCAGGTGGGGCAAACCGGCAAGACCGTGGCACCCGACGCCTATCTCGCGTTCGGCATTTCCGGCGCCATTCAGCATCTGGCCGGAATGAAAGACTCGAAGCTGATCGTCGCCATCAACAAAGATCCCGATGCGCCGATCTTCTCGTTCGCGGATGTGGGCTTCGTTGGTGACCTGTTCGATGTGGTGAGCGCGCTCGAGCGCCACGTCGGGGCCGGAGACGGCGCATGACGCACGCGAGCTACGAAGGCGGCGCGGCGCTGCACGGCGCAGCGGTTGCGCCTGCCGCCCGCGCGACGAACAGCGTGCCGGCATCGCGCTATCCGTGCGTCCGGTTCGTCGATTGCGCGCAGATTCCACCTGAAGCGTGGGCCAACGGCGCGGGCGTCACGCGCACGATCGCGAGCGGCACCGGCCCTCACGGCGAGGTCGACTGGCGCATCAGTCTTGCCACGCTAGAGGGCTCGGCCGCGTTTTCGCGCTTTGCGGGCATGGACCGCGTGCTCGTGCCGATGGACAACACGAGCGTCGAACTGCACGCCCAGGACGGACACCTGATCGCAAGCCCCATTGCGCCCGCGCACTTTCCGGGCGATTTGCCGGTGTGGGCGCGCGACATCGTCCGGCCAACACACGTGCTCAACGTCATGACGCGGCGCGCGGCCTGCGTTGCCACCGTCGTGGTGGCAACGCATTCGCATCGCGTCACACCCGCGCCCACGCAGATGCTGATCTGCGCGTCGGGTCACTGGCGCGTGGGCAGTACGCTGACAGGCGCCCACGACCTGCACCCCATGCACGGGCTGTGGCTCGACGGCCGCAGCGAAGAACTCGACCTGACGCCCATCGCGCCCGAATCCCGGCTGATCTCGATCGCCATCGCTGCGGGTTCAGCCGCACGCTAACCCTTCTCTCTCGCATCCGCTCATGTCTCATGCCTCGCTGATCGAACCCGGCGAATCGTACATTTCGCACGTTGCTCGCGAATCGATGGAATACGACGTGGTGATTGTCGGCGGCGGGCCCGCCGGGCTCTCCGCGGCCATTCGGCTCAAGCAGCTCGCCGGCCGCACGGACGCCGCGATAAGCGTGTGTGTGCTCGAAAAGGGTTCGGAAATCGGCGCACACATTCTTTCCGGCGCCGTGATGGACCCGCGCGCGCTCACCGAACTGATTCCCGACTGGAAGGAACGCGGCGCCCCGCTTACCGTCGAGGTCACCGAAGACCGCTTCCTGTTCCTGTCCGAAACGCGCGCGCGAAAGACGCCGGACTGGGCGCTGCCGGACAACTTCCGGAACCACGGCAACTACGTGGTGAGCCTCGGCAACGTCACGCGCTGGCTCGGCCAGCAGGCCGAAGCGCTGGGCGTCGAAATCTTTGCGGGTTTCCCGGCGGCGGAAGTGCTGTACCACGCCGACGGTTCGGTGAAAGGCGTCGCGACGGGCAACATGGGCGTGGGCAAGGACGGCCAGCCGACCGAAAATTTCCAGCCCGGCATGGAATTGCACGCGAAGTACACGCTGTTCGCCGAAGGCTGCCGCGGCCACCTTGGCCGCCAGCTGATCTCGAAGTTCAGGCTGGACGCGGGCCGCGACCCGCAGACGTACGGAATCGGCATCAAGGAACTGTGGGAAATCGATCCCGCGAAGCACCAGCCGGGGCTCGTGATTCACACGGCCGGCTGGCCGCTGAAGGCCGACACGTACGGCGGCTCGTTCCTCTACCACCTGGACGGCAACCAGGTCGTGGTCGGCTTCGTGGTGGGTCTCGGTTATACGAACCCGTACCTGTCGCCGTTCGAAGAATTTCAGCGCTACAAGACGCATCCGTCGATCCGCGCGTTTCTCGAAGGCGGCAAGCGCCTCTCGTACGGCGCGCGCGCCATGACGGCGGGCGGCCTCATGTCGCTGCCGAAAACGGTGTTTCCGGGCGGCGCGCTGATCGGCGACGACGCGGGCTTCCTGAACGCCGCGCGCATCAAAGGCAGCCACGCCGCCATCAAGACCGGCATGCTTGCTGCCGAAGCGGCGTTTGACGCCGTGCAAGCCGGCCGCCGCGCCGACGAACTCAGCGCGTACACGCAGGCATTCGAGCAGTCGTGGCTTTACACGGAGTTGCACCGTGCGCGCAACTTCAAGCAGTGGATGTCGAAAGGACTGTATCTCGGCACGCTGATGGTCGGCATCGAGCAGAAGATCATGGGCGGCAACGTGCCGTGGACGCTGCATCACCGGCACGCGGATCACGAAACGCTGAAGCCCGCATCGCAATGCAAGCCGATCGAGTATCCGAAGCCCGACGGCGCGCTCACTTTCGATCGGCTTTCTTCCGTGTTCATTTCCAATACGAACCACGAAGAGAATCAGCCCGCGCATTTGACGCTGAAGGACGCTCAGGTTCCCGTCGACGTGAACCTGCGCACCTACGCGGGGCCGGAGGCGCGTTTCTGCCCGGCGGCGGTGTATGAGTTCGTCAAGAACGACGACGGCACCCACAGGCTGCAAATCAACGCGCAGAACTGCCTGCACTGCAAGACCTGCGACATCAAGGACCCGACACAGAACATCGTCTGGGTGGCCCCGGAAGGCGGCGGCGGGCCCAATTACGCCGGAATGTAATCGCCCGGTTCAATGGCCCGCATAGCAGATGTACCGCTACTCCGTTAGGGGTATATCTTCGTGAAGGTTGATTTCGATTTATTGGTTGACGATCTTCAACGTGTGCAAGCTAGTTTGCATATCGTCGGAGACACTACATGAGTTCAATCAACGATGGGGCGCAGACGAATCTATCTGGACTCCAGACTGAAATTTCGGGCCTGCATCGAAAGATAGGTTGGGCAGGCGCCTTCTGGGTAGCGAGCGGTGTTCCTGCGCTCGTGCTTTTTTCGATCGGTTCGATCGCGGCGACTGTCGGCAAGCCGTCGTGGATCGTCTGGATGCTCTCGATCGGATTCGGCTTCATCCAGGCCTTCTCTTATGCAGAAATCGCGGGGCTCTTTCCGCACAAGTCGGGTGGCGCCTCCGTCTACGGCGCCATCGCCTGGGTTCGTTACAGCAAGCTGCTAGCACCGCTCTCGGTCTGGTGCAACTGGTTCGCATGGTCGCCGGTGCTGGCCATCGGCTCGGGCATGGGCGCAGGCTACGTGCTGAACATGCTGTTCCCGGCCACGGCCGCCATCAACACGTGGCAGATCACCCTGCTCGATCTCGGCTGGCTCGCGAGCGGCCTGACGCTGCGCATCAACGCGACCTTCCTCATCGGCGCCGTCATTCTGCTTGCGGCGTTCGCCATTCAGCACCGCGGCATTCTGCAGGCCGCGAAGCTGCAGATGATCCTCGCCATCGCCGCGCTGCTTCCGCTCTTGATCGTAGGCGTCTATCCGATCCTGAGCGGCGATCTGCCGAAAGATCATCTGCTGCCGCTCTATCCGCTCGCGAAGGATGCAGCCGGGCGCGTCATCGACGGCACGTGGAACGCGGGCGGGCTGCAGCTGATGGCGGGCGGGCTCTTCATCGCCGCATGGTCCACGTACGGCTTCGAAACGGCCGTCTGCTACACGCGCGAATTCCGCGACCCGCGTCGCGACACCGTCAAGGCGATTCTCTACTCCGGCCTGCTGTGCATCGTGTTCTTCACGATGGTGCCGCTCGCCTTCCAGGGCGCGCTGGGTCTCGGTCAGCTCGTCACGCCGGAAGTGCGGGATGCCGCCGGCAACGTCACGCAGGCGGCCGTCTACGACGGCGTGCTGTCGCCGGGCATCTACAGCGGCATGGGCGTTGCCGAGGCCATGGCAAAGATCACGCACGTCGGCTCGTGGGGCGAATACATTCTCAAGCCCATGCTCGTCTTCGCACTCGTGCTCGCCATCATGACCTCGATGGCCGGTTCGTCGCGCACGCTGTACCAGGCATCGGTGGACGGCTGGTTGCCGAAGTATCTTTCGCACGTCAACGAAAACGGCGCACCGACCCGCGCGATGTGGACGGACCTCGTGTTCAACCTGTTCCTGCTGATGATGTCGGACTACACGGTCGTGCTCGCGATGTCGAACGTCGGCTACATCATCTTCAACTTCCTGAACCTGAACTCGGCGTGGATTCACCGCATCGACCGCGCGTCCTGGAGCCGGCCGTTCCGCGCCCCGACGTGGCTGATTGCAGCGGGCACGCTGCTGTCCTTCGTCAACCTTGCGCTGATGGGATTCGGTGCGGACGTGTGGGGCAAAGGAACGCTCGTCTCCGGACTGGTCTTCGCCGCACTGATCATTCCCGTCTTCGTCTGGCGCCACTACGTGACCGACAAAGGGCGCTTTCCCGACCAGATGCTGGAGGACATGGAGCTGTCCCGCAGCCAGCCCTCGCGCAAGGCGGGCTACCTGCCTTACGCAGTGCTGGCGCTCGGCGTCGCCGTGGTCGTCGTGACCCACCTGCTTGCCCCCTGACGCCGGGCTCGCCCGCTTCGATTCACCCCGTAGTGACTCCGTAGTTCACGCCGTTATTCGCCCCGACCCGTCTCGGGGAACGACCCACAGGAATGCGTATCAACCGCCAGCCCCGCCGATGCGCGCGGAGCCGGCGGCTGGCGCACGCCCGTCACGCTACACGACCAACCATTTACGCTATTTTCCGGAGAACCAGGTGAAATCCATTGCCCTGCCCTCGCTGTCGTTGACCATGTTCGCCATGAGCGCCGCCATGCTCGCCGCCAGCGGCGTCGCTCATGCGCAAAGCAGCGTCACGCTGTACGGCGTCATCGACGAATCGCTCGAATACGTGAGCAACGCCGGCGGTCCCGGCGCCACGGGCGCGCAGCGCCGCTACGGGCTCGACAACAGCGCGGTCGGCGTCAGCCTCTGGGGTCTCAAGGGCAAGGAAGATCTCGGCGGCGGCCTCGCCGCGCTGTTCCAGCTCGAAAGCGGCTTCAACACGACCAACGGTTCGGTCAGCGGCCAGCAGCCCGCCGCCTCGCTCTTCAGCCGCGATGCGTTCGTCGGCCTGTCGTCGGAGCGCTTCGGCACGCTGACCTTCGGCCGCCAGTACGACGCCGTGACCGACATGGTGCAGCCCTTGACCGGCGACATGTGGGGCGCGTCGGCATTCGCGACGCCGGGCGACGTCGACAACAACGACGACGGCACGGTGGTCAACAACGCGGTGAAGTACGTGTCGCCGGTGTTCGCCGGGCTGCAGATGGAAGGCGAATACGCGTTCGGCGGCGTGGCAGGCGCGACGGGCGCGGGCCAGTCGTGGTCGGTCGCGGCGACCGGCACCACCGGCGGCCTGACCGTGGCGGCCGGCTACTTTCGCGCGAGCTACAACCAGCTGACCGGCAACTGGTCGAGCGCCACGGCGCAGCCGCTGCTGGGCGGCGCGCTCGGTTACGATCCGGCCTCGTATCGATCGGCCGGCATCGCGCAGGCCGCCGTGCAGTATGCAACGGGCCCGTACACCGTCAGCGTGCGCTACAGCAACGCGCAGTATCACGGCACAAACGGTGCGCCGTCGGTGCACTTCAACGTGGGCGCCGCGCTGTTCCAGTACCAGGCGACGCAGGCGTGGACGCTCGGGCTCGGCTACGCCTACGTGCACGGCAGCGCGCCGGCGGCCGTGCAAGGCGTCGACCCATCCGCGACAGCGGCCTCGATCCATCAGATTTCGGCGGGCGCGCAGTACGCCCTGTCGAAGCGCACGACGCTCTATGCGGTGGGCGCGTACCAGCACGCGAGCGGCGCGCTCGCATCGGCGGGCGACATGTACTACACGTCGAGCAACGGCGCGCAGGTTATCGCCAACCTCGGCATCCTGCACCGGTTCTGAAAAGTCCGGCGATACCGCTGCGCCCGCTCACGGGGCGTCGGGTGTCCATGCCTGCTGCCCCGAGAAAGGCAAAGCCCGGCCGCCTGGCCGGGCTTTCGCTATCCGGACTCAGCACGTGCTATCGCGATAGCCCGGCCGCACCTCGAAGATCACACCCTCCACGCCCAGCACTTCGCCGCTCGCCGAATAAATGCCGACGCCGGTTTCCCACACGCGCTTGATCTGTCCATCTGCGCAGCAGATGCGATAGCGCAGTTCGAACACGCCTCGCACCGCCAGCGCTTCCTGCACGCTGCCCCACACGTAGTCGGCGTCGTCGGGCACGATCAGCTTGCCGAAGGTGTGTTCCTGGCTGTCGAGAAACCACTGACGGGAATAGCCGGTCACGTTCTCGCAGCCCGCGCTGACGAACTCCATCGTCCAGAGCCGGTTGTTGCGGCCGCGATAGACCATCCCCGGAATATTGTCGAGCAGGCCCAGCGCGCTACGCAGATGCGCCTGCGCCGACGTCTCGCGCCGCCGGTCCGCGGTGATGTCCGATAGCGCGACGAAGAAGCGGTCGTCGGCCACACGCACGGAAACGTCGTACCACAGCAGCCCGCCGTCCGGATGAACCAGCCTCAGCCGCTCCCGTGCCGTGCCGGCGACGCCGGCCTTCGAACGCTGCAGCATGGCGCACCAGACGCACCGGTCTTCCGGATGAACGTAATCGGTCATCAGCGTATCCGCCGTGGGTGCCTCCATCGCTTCCACCCACGCGGTATTGCAGCCCTGAATCCGGCCCTCCGCCGACACGCGGATCAGCGAGACCGGAAACACGTCCGCATCGAGTCTCTCGCCGCGCCGGCGTTCCATGATTTCGCTCTCACGACTCATCGCCACTCTTCCCCAACTGCGGCCCCATCCCGCTTCGATGCACCGATGCAGCAAGTTCGAGCCGGCTTCTCACACCCAGCTTGCGCAGCAGGTTTTTCACGTACACCTTCACTGTTCCCTCGCTAATACCCAGTTCGCGCGCGATCTGCTTGTTGCTCATGCCCTCTGCGATCAGCGCGAGCGTCTGTCCTTCACGGCCGGTCAGGTCGGACACCCGGAGCGGCTCCGCGTCGTCGCCCGCCGCGCGCGTCTGCGCGAGCAGGCGCACCAGTTCGTCGTCGAACACCACCACGCCCTGCATGCAGCTACGCACGTACGCGAGCAGCGCCTCGGGCTCTGACTCCTTGAGCATGTAGCCGTTCGCCCCGAGGCGAATGGCGCCGATCAGTTCGTCCCGGCTCATCTCCGCACTCAGCAGCACCTTCACGCAATCCAGTTCCAGTTGCTGCAACTCGTCGAGCACTTGCAACCCGCTCAGGCCCGGCATGTGCAGATCGATCAGCACCAGCGCGGGCCTCAGCTCGCATGCGAGCGAGACGCCCTGACGCCCGCTCGATGCGTCGCCCACGACGCGGAACTCGCCGGTCGAATTGAAGAATTCCGCCAGCCCTCGACGAAACAGCGGGTGATCGTCGATCAGCAGCATGGTCGTCGGGCTCATCAACGAACCTCCTTCGCAGACAAGCTGCCAGGCACGAACAGATTCACGCAGGTTCCTCCGTCCGTGCCGCTGCCGAACTCGAGCGTGGCGCCGATCGCCCGTGCACGTTCGCGCAGGATGGTCAGCCCATAGTGATTCTCTGCAACCGAGGCACAGCCGAGGCCGACGCCGTCGTCCATCACGGACACGTGGAACCCTCCCTCACCGTCGCGCAGCACCACCCACGCATGATTGGCCTGAGCATGGCGAACGACGTTGGACAACGCCTCGCGGACGATCTGCAGGATGTGCAGTTCGACCCCAGGTTCGAGGCGCAGATGCGGCAGGCGATTGTCCAGTTCCAGCACCACGCCGCATCGGCGCGAAAACTCCACGATCGAATCGGCCAGCGCCTGCTGGAGAGAACGTCCGTCGAGCGTCAGTCTCGCGCTCGTGATGAGTTCGCGTACCTGGCGTTGCAGCCGCGTCGTGAGCGCGCGGATCTCAACCAGAAGCGGATCGTGGCGCGCGCCCTGTTGCGGCAGGCGGGCCACCAGCAGCGACAGGAAGCCGAGCTGCTGCGCAACCGAATCGTGCAGTTCGCGCGTCAACGCCTCCGCCTCGCCGACACCGCGGCCCGCTGTGCCCACTGTGCCCGCCGTCCTGCCTGCCGCGAGTTCGAGCGCACGCTCGACCATGTTCACGACGCGATCGATATCGTCCAGCACCCCCGGCTCGGCAGGAGCCGGCACGTCCAGCACCAGCACGACATCGGCGAGCTTACGCACGGCCCTCATAAAACCGGTCGACGGGCTGCAATCGGGACACCATCCGGCTGGCGCGCGCGCGGCCTTGCTGAACTGGCAGTGCGTCCCCTGCGTGCAGCACGCCGCCGCATCCTGCGTCGATTCATGGCGATCGCGTCCGTTTCCCGCCAGCTCGATACGGCTTCCCGGCAAGACGTTCCTCAAACCACAAGCCAGAACCTGCAACGCAGTGGCCTGTCCGGAATCGCTCAACAACTCCGCGAGGCACGCCAGCAATACGTCACGGAAACGCGCCGCTACCGGCGTGTTTCCGGCAGCCGGACAAGCATCACCGACCAGACTGGCATCCGCAATCACAGGGCATCCGCTTCGGATTGAAAAAACGGCTGCATCAAGCAAGTTTCGCGCCTTTGTCCGCTTGCGACGGACATTTACCTCTTTCTGGATACCTCGTCTTCCGGATTGATGGCCGATTACTGTCGAGAAACCATGTTTCCCAACAAGAAATGAGCACGTGCGCTCCGCAGGCAGTCCGCAGAGCGCCCACGAATGAATACGCGTGCTCGTTCATGGGACAGGCGATGCACTTTTTTTGAACCTGGCCGGCCACGCGTGCACCGCTGCGCGCGGCATCCACCCTTACGAGACATGTCATGTCGATCAGCCCTCTGGATCATCCGCATAGCGTTCCGCGCTATGCCGCCTTGCAGCTCGATGCATCGGGAACAGCCCATCTGCTGGTGGCGCAGGCTGAAGCGCTGAGCGAGCACGCGGCATTCGCTGCGCAACTGTCCGGCAACGCACAGGCGAGCGCGCTCGTGCTAGGCGCATCCGCTGAACCAGGCGCACTGACCGGCATTACCGCGCAATACGTCCGGCAGCAGGACGAACTCGAAGATGCCGTTCGCCAGACACTGGCCGCCGCCTCGGTCGGCACGCGCCTTTACCTGTGTGGTACCGAAGCCTTCATCTGGCGCGTGCGCCGGATCGCCGCCGCAGCCGGCATGCGCGCGGAAGAGATGCGCGCATCGGTGCATGGGTCATCTCGAAACGTCTATTGCGTGCACTGCGGCGAGACGCACGGCTATCCATCGAACGACGAAGTGATCTGCGCCGGCTGCGGCCTGCGGCTCGCCGTGCGCCAGCATTTTTCGCAGGCACTCGGCGCGTACTTCGGCGCGTGCGCGAATCCCGATCATCCCTACGCGGAGAACCAACCATGAATACGTTCGATGTTCGCGTCTCCGCGATCCGCTCGCTGACACCCGTGATCCGCGAACTGACGCTCGAGCCGGTCGACGCCGCGTTGCCGGCTTTCTCAGCGGGCAGTCACATCCAGCTCTGGATGAACGACGGCACACGCACCATCCGCAATGCCTACTCGCTGCTCGGCGACCCGTTGGACCGCCGGACCTGGCGCATTGCCGTGCGTCGGCAGGAACGCTCGCGCGGCGGCTCCGCCTTCGTGCACGAACGCATTCATGCCGGCATGACGCTGCGCGTGACGGCGCCGGCCAATCTGTTCGCGCTCAATGCGACGTGCCGGACTCACATTCTTGTCGCAGGCGGAATCGGCATCACGCCGTTCCTCGCGCACATTGCCGAACTCGAACGCAGCGGCGCCGACTTTGAACTGCACTACGCCTGTCGCCCCGGCCTGACCGATGCCTATCTCGCCGATCTGTCGGCGCGGCTCGGCACACGCCTGCACAGCTACGACGGCAGCGAGCGCGTATTCGACGCGCGGCGCGTACTCGCCGGCCGGCCGCTCGGTGCGCACGTCTACGTCTGCGGCCCCGAACGCATGCTGGCCGACGTGCGCAACACGGCACGCGCGCTCGGCTGGCCGGACAGCCGGGTGCACTGGGAAGCGTTCGTGGCCGCCGCCCCGGGCACACCCTTTACCGCGCAACTCGGGCGCAGCGCACGCAGCATCGACGTCGCGTCGGACCAGAGCCTGCTCGAAGCGCTCGAAAGCGCCGGCCTCCATGTTCCGAACCTGTGCCGCGGCGGCGTATGCGGCCAGTGCGCGACACGGTATCTCGACGGCGAGGTCGAGCACCGCGACGCGTATCTCACAACAGAGGAACGCGCGACCCATTTGATGCCCTGCGTCTCGCGTGCGTGTGGCCGAACCCTGACACTCGATCTCTGAGAGCCGAACCATGAGCCTGCCCATCGAATCCGTCGAAACGTATCGCGACGACTTCACGTTTCGCAACAGCGAACGGGCCATTGCCCGCTTTCCCTTCCCGTTTCCCGAGGACAACTACATGTACTCGGTCAACATCGAGCCGGCTGTCTCGCGCAACCCCGGTTCGGTCTTCGAGCATAACTTCGACATCGACGAACACTACCGCGCGGAAGTGGCCGAACGCGCCATCGTCCTCGAACAGGACCCGCGCCGGTGCATCGTGATGCCGCACATGGAAACGGCCTCGTGGGACGCGCTCGACATGATCATGCATCACCTCGCGGCCGACTACCCCGCGTGGTTCGCGCTCGAATGCGACGGGGACCGCTGGCACTGGACCAACCGTCCACTGAACATTCAGCAAACCTTCACGTTCGGCGACGCAGCGACGCTGCCCTGCCCGCCGCTCGAATACATCATGCGGCAGACCCAGGGCGACATGGCGCTGCTCGATCAGCGCGACGGCGATCTGTTCATGGATGCCGGCGTGATTACCGGCCCGGCGGACTGGTCGCTCGCGTTCGATGCCGGCATGAGCTTCAGGCAGTGGCACTCGCCGGTTCCGCTCGCGCACCAGGCCGGCATCTTCGAGCGGGCGCTCAAGTACCTGCTCGCGATCCAGCCCGGCAGCCCGGTGCGCCGGCTGAACTGGACGCTCACCATCCATCCGCGCCTCGATACCTCGTCGGAAACCTGGCACCTGTGGGGCAGCGAGCGCGGCCACGTCACGCCGGAAAACGTAGGCGACATCGTGCACCTGCGCGTCGAGCTGCAGTTCATGGCCCGCCTGCCGCGCAGCCATGCGCTGATGTTCGGCATCCGCACCTTTCTATGCAGCATGGCCGACCTCGCGACCAACCCCGAGTGGGCGCGCCGCCTGCATCGCGTGATGCGCGACCTGCCTGACCCGATCGCCGAATACAAGGGCATATCGCGTTACCGCGCAACGTTGGTGGACTGGCTGAGCCAGTTCGACAGGTAAGCACCGTGCAGGACATTCAACCCATCATCTTCTTGTCGGAGCATTCAGCATGGCAACTTCCTGGCGCATTTCCGCACTCGCCGACCGTCACCGCGCACTCGGCTCGAACCTCGAAGACTGGAACGGCATGGGAACGGCGTGGACCTACTCCAGCGATCTCGCCGACCACCACGAGGCCATCCGCACCCGCGCGGGACTGATGGACGTGTCGGGCCTGAAGAAGGTCCACTACGTCGGCCCGCACGCGCAAAGCCTGCTGGACTGGGCGACCACGCGCGACATCGGCAAGCTCTATCCGGGCAAGTCGGTCTACGCCGCTATCCTCAACGAGGAAGGCAGGTTCATCGACGACTGCATCGTCTATCGCACGGGTCCCAATGCGTTCATGGTCGTGCACGGTTCGGGAACGGGCTATGAACGCCTCGTCCGTTCCGCTTACGGACGGCAGGTTGCCGTGTTGTTCGACGACGACCTGCACGATCTGTCGCTGCAAGGCCCGGCAGCAGTCGACTTCCTTGCCGAATACGTCCCCAGCATTCGCGACCTGCCGTACTTCCACCACGTGCAGACCCGCCTGTTCGGGCGGCCGGTGACGATCTCCCGCACGGGCTATACCGGCGAGCGCGGCTACGAAATCTTCTGCAAGGCAGCCGATGCCCCACTGATCTGGGACACCATCCTGGAAAAAGGCCAGCCGCTCGGCATCATTCCGTGCGCGTTCACGGCACTCGACTGGTTGCGTGTTGAAAGCTACCTGCTGTTCTATCCGTACGACAACTCGGAAATGTATCCCTTCGCCGACGAAAAGGCCGGCGACACGCTGTGGGAACTCGGCCTCGACTTCACTGTTTCGCCGGGCAAGATCGAATTCTGCGGCGCGACCGAACACTTCCGTCTCCAGGGGCGCGAGCGCTTCCGGATTTTCGGCATCGAGATCGACTCGCAAAAAGCCAGCGCGGGCGGCGACACGCTCTGGCACGACGGCAGGCAGGTCGGCGTCGTGACCTGCGGGATGTACTCGCGCCTGACCGGTCGCTCTCTCGCGATCGCGCGGCTCGACGTCCCGCAGGCGGTACCGGGCACGCCGCTCGTGGTGAGGGGCAGCATCGAAGCCACGGCCCGCGCCGCGGCGCTGCCGTTCGACGATCCGGAAAAGAAGAAACGCACCGCGATCGGCTAGGCGATTGCACGCGTGCAAAAGACGCGCCCGGCCAGGCGCGCGCGCCGCCCGGTTTTCCCTTCACATGGACTCAAGGACTCAGCGTGAGCCAGAACTACATTTTGACGGTGAGCTGCCCCGCCACATCCGGCATCGTGGCAGCGGTCACCTCTTACCTTGCCGCGTCGCACTGCTATATCGGCGAACTCGCCCAGTTCGACGACGAGACCAGCGGCACGTTTTTCATGCGGGCGGTATTTCGCTTCAACGAAGGCGCCAAGAGCGACATCGATCGCGTGCGTCATGAATTCTCCAGCATTGCGAACGATTTCTCGATGCAATGGAAACTGACGAATGCCTCGGAGCCCATGAAGGTTCTCTTGATGGTCAGCAAGTTCGACCATTGCCTCGCCGACCTGCTGTATCGGCTGCACAAGGGCGAACTGCGCATACGCATCACCGCGGTTGTCTCCAACCATCTGGACCTGCGCCCGATGGTGGAGCGCGAAGGCATCCGCTTCGTCTATCTGCCCGTCACGCCGGAAACGAAGGCCCGCCAGGAAGCGGATCTGCTGCACATCGTCGAGGAAACCGGCACGGAGCTGGTTGTGCTCGCCCGCTACATGCAGATTCTCTCCAACGATCTCTGCACGAAGCTGGCCGGCCGCGCCATCAACATTCACCACTCGTTCCTGCCAGGCTTCAAGGGGGCGAGGCCGTATCACCAGGCGTTCGACCGCGGCGTCAAGCTGATCGGCGCCACGGCCCACTACGTGACGTCCGATCTCGACGAAGGGCCGATCATCGAACAGGAAGTGCAGCGCGTGGACCACGTGCTCAAGCCCGACGATCTGGTGGCGATCGGCCGGGACACCGAAACCGTTGCCCTCTCGCGCGCCGTGAAATACCACACGGAGCACCGCGTATTCCTGAACCAGCACCGCACGGTGATCTTCCGATGAGCGCGGCACACGTGATCGACGGCAAGGCCGAGGCCGCACGTCTGCTCGACACGCTGCGCGCAGACGTGTCGCGTCTGCGCGCGCAGGGCGTGACGCCGTGCCTCGCCGTCGTGCTGGTGGGCAACGATCCGGCCAGCGAGGTCTACGTGCGCAACAAAGTGCTGCGTGCCCGCGAAACCGGCATCGAATCGCTTGAATACCGCTTGCCGGCCAACACCGACGAGCCCGCGTTGCTCGGCCTGATCGCGAAGCTCAACGCCGATCCCGCCGTCCACGGCATTCTCGTGCAGATGCCGCTGCCCGCAGGACTCAACGAAAGCGCCGTGATCGACGCGATCGCCCCCGGCAAGGACGTGGACGGGTTCCACCGCGAAAACGTCGGTCGGCTCGTGCTTGGCGAACCGGGGCTTGCGCCGTGCACACCGGGCGGCTGCCTGCATCTGCTGCACCTGGTCGCGCAAGACCTGAGCGGCAGACACGCGGTGGTGGTGGGCCGCTCGAACATCGTCGGCAAACCCGTGGCGACGCTGCTGCTCCAGGCGAACTGCTCGCTCACCGTCGTGCATTCGCGCAGCGTCAATGCGGCGCAACTGTGCCGGCAGGCCGACATCGTGATCGCCGCGGTCGGCAAGCCGCAACTGATCGACGCGAACTGGGTCAAGCCAGGCGCAATCGTCATCGACGTGGGCATCAACCGCATCGAAGTGGACGGCAAACCGAAACTCGTCGGCGACGTGGACTACGACAGCGTATCGCGCGTCGCCAGTGCGATCACGCCCGTGCCGGGCGGCGTCGGGCCGATGACCATTGCTTTCCTGATGAAAAACACGATTGCCGCCGCAGCCGCGCAGCATGGCCTGCGGCAGCAGGCTCCCGCTTCAGCGGCCTGACCGCCGCCCGATTTCTTTCCAGCAAGGTGAACACCATGAAGAAACGCGTTGCAATCATCGGCGCCGGTCCTTCCGGTCTCGCGCAACTTCGCGCATTCCAGTCGGCCGCGGCGAAGGGCACGGAAATTCCGGATCTCGTCTGCTTCGAAAAGCAGGCCGACTGGGGCGGCATGTGGAACTACACGTGGCGCACCGGCACGGACGAGCACGGCGAGCCGGTACACGGCAGCATGTACCGCTACCTGTGGTCGAACGGTCCGAAGGAATGCCTGGAATTTGCCGACTACACGTTCGAGGAACACTTCGGCAAGCCCATTGCCTCGTACCCGCCGCGCGAAGTCCTGTGGGACTACATCAAGGGCCGCGTCGAAAAAGCAGGGGTGCGTTCCCACATCCGCTTCAACACGGTCGTGCGCAACGTAAGCTTCGACGATGCGACCCGCCAGTTCACCGTCACGGTTCACGACTTCGACCGGGACGTCACGTACAGCGAGACCTTCGATTACGTGGTCAACGCGTGCGGACACTTCTCGACTCCCGACGCCCCGACGTTCCCCGGCTTCGATTCGTTCAAAGGCCGCATCCTGCATGCACACGATTTCCGCGACGCGATGGAATTCCGCGGCAAGGACATTCTGCTGATCGGCAGCAGCTACTCCGCCGAAGACATCGGTTCGCAATGCTACAAATACGGCGCCCGCAGCATCACGAGCTGCTACCGCACGCAGCCGATGGGCTACCAGTGGCCGCCCAGCTGGGAAGAAAAGCCGCTGCTCAAGTACGTGAACGGCAACACGGCCTTCTTCGCGGACGGCTCCACGCGCAAGATCGACGCGATCATTCTCTGCACCGGCTACAAGCATCATTTCCCCTTCCTGCCGGACAGCCTGCGCCTGCGCACCAACAACCGCCTGTGGCCGCTGAACCTCTACAAGGGCGTGTTCTGGGAAGCCAACCCGCAGATGATCTATCTCGGAATGCAGGACCTCTGGTACTCGTTCAACATGTTCGACGCCCAGGCCTGGTACGTGCGCGACGTGATTCTCGGCCGGATTGCCCTGCCCTCGCGCGAAGCGATGCACGCGGAAGATCTCGCGTGGCGAGCCCGCGAAGAAAAGCTCGTCACGAATCAGGAGATGTTCGAGTTCCAGGGCAGCTACATCCAGGAGCTGATCGACGCGACGGATTACCCAAGCTTCGACATTGCCGGCGTCAACCGCACGTTTCTCGAATGGAAGCACGACAAGCACGAGAACATCATGGCTTATCGCAACAAGTCGTATCGTTCGCTGATGACCGGCACCCAGTCCCCGCCGCATCACACGCCGTGGATCAAGGCGCTGGATGACTCGATGGAGGCCTACCTCGGCGAGCCGGCACCCATCGCCAAAGCCGGTTGAAACGCGGAGCCCGCTCATGACGATTCGCGCACCTTCCGTCTCCCGACCGCACGAGCCGGCTCTCGCTGGCCATTACGACGGATGCGAACGATACCGCGTGGCTGGCGGCGGCCTGAGTGTCGTCGACCTGCAACGTGGCGACACGTTGCAGGTCATCGACATCGAAGGACTCCAGCCGGCGGAACTGCTCGCCGTGCATGCCGGAGACGGCCGCTGCGCGCTGGCCGCCCTCGGCCTGCGGGCGGATTCGCGCGCGACCTTCATTGCCGGTTCGCTCGGGCAGGCAACGCAGCACAACGTCAAGATATCGGCCATCCTCGCCCGCCGTGGGCTCGATGTCCGGCGGGCGCAGGCCGCCTTGCTGTGGCCGCCCGGCACGGCCGCCGGTCATGCCTGCACCATGACGGCGAGCGAGCCCCTGGTCGTGTTCGTGGCCGCGCCGGGCAGACCGGGCACGCCCGACGAGATCGGACAGCAGGCGACGGAACTGCAACTCGTCGTGCGCCGCGCTCATCCGCCGTCGGCATATGAACCGCAAGAGAGCGTGCCGCTGGCCGACCCGCTCGACGACTTCCTGATCCGCCCCGGCACGGCGCGGGCCTATACCGTGCGGGCCGGCGAGTACCTCCAGATACTCGACGTGGCAGGACGGCAATGCACAGACTTCGTCGCGTTCGATCTCGCCGCGCTCGAGCACGGCGACGTGCTCGATCTCGACCCGACCGTCACCCGCACCCTGAACGGCAGCGCCTGGCCTGCACCGGGCCTGTTCTCCCGCTTCTACGATCGCAACATGCGACCGATGCTGGAGGTGGTGCGCGATACGGCAGGCCGGCATGACTCGTTCTCGCTCGCCTGCACGGCGCGGTATTACGAGTCGCAAGGCTACCCCGGTCACCCGAATTGCAGCGACAACATCAGCGTAGCCCTCGCGACTTTCGGCGTACCGGCGCGCCCCGGCTGGCCCGCCATCAACTTCTTTTTCAACACGAGCATCGACGCCCGTCAGCAGATCACGATCGACGAACCGTGGTCGCGGCCCGGCGACTACGTGCTGTTGCGCGCGCAAAGGGATCTCGTCTGCGTCAGCACGTCGTGCCCCGACGACATCGACCCGGCCAACGGCTGGAATCCGACCGATATCCAGGTTCGCACCTATTCGAGCAAGGAGCGCATTTCCGTGTCCATGGCCATCCGATCCACGCCCGACGCCCCGGCGGTTCTCACGCAGGAATCCGGCTTTCATCCGCGCACTTCCGCGCTGACGCGCCGCTTCACGCAATACCGCGGCTGGTGGCTGCCCTCGCAGTTCGACGGCTACGGCGCAATCGACGAATACTACGGCTGCCGGGAACGTGCCGCGATCATGGACCTCTCCGCGCTACGCAAATTCGACATCCTCGGGCCCGATGCCGAAGCGCTGCTCCAGTATTGCCTCACGCGCGACGTGCGCAGGCTCGCGGTCGGGCAAGTGGTGTATGCCGCCATGTGCTACCCGCACGGCGGCATACTCGACGACGGCACGCTGCTGCGCTTCGGCCCGGACAACTTCCGCTGGATCTGCGGCGAAGATTACGCCGGCATCTGGCTGCGTGAACAGGCCGAAAAACTCGGTATGAAGGTCTGGGTCAAATCGGCCTCTTCGCAGATCCACAACATCGCCGTGCAGGGACCGCAGAGCCGCGCGATCCTGCAACAGATCGTCTGGACACCGGGGACGCAGCCTACGCTTGCTGGCCTCGGCTGGTTCCGCTTTCTGGTCGGCCGCATCGGCGGGTACGACGGGCTGCCGGTCTGTGTCAGCCGCACGGGCTACACCGGCGAGCTTGGCTACGAAATCTGGTGTCATCCCGATCATGCGGCAGCCGTGTGGGATAGCGTGTGGTCGGCGGGAGAGCCGTTCGGACTCGTACCGCTCGGCTTCGATGCGCTCGACATGTTGCGCGTGGAGGCCGGGCTCGCGTTTTCAGGCCACGAATTCAGCGATGAAATCGATCCTTTCGAAGCCGGCATAGGCTTTTGCGTACCGCTGAAAACCAAGAGCGACGATTTCATCGGGCGCGAAGCGCTGCTGCGCCGTAGCGCGCATCCGCAACGCAAGCTCGTCGGGCTCGAACTCGCCGGCAACGAGCCCGCCGCGCATGGTGATTGCGTGCACACAGGACGGGCCCAGACAGGCGTCGTGACAAGCGCGACCCGCTCGCCGGCCACGGGCCGCAACGTCGCGCTCTGCCGGTTGGACGTGGCTTACGCCGAACCGGGCACTGTCGTGCAGATCGGCAAACTCGACGGCCAGCAGAAGCGCATCGACGCCACGGTCGTAGCGCCGATTTTCTACGATCCGGAGAAGTCCCGCGTGCGGAGCTGACAGCCGGCTACCGCTGCAATTGCGTCGACGACGCCGACCATGAGCAACCCTGCATCTGACGCTCACGCCGGCGCGTCGGCTGGAGGCTGCTTTCCGCTCGGTTATTGACCCGCGCCAAGGCCTTCACGAAGACGTGCTTCACGCTGGCCAGCTGCGGCACCTCGGCTCTTGCCGCCGGATAGCTGTGCAGCCGGTCGGTGACAATCTTCCGGGGCACCGGGTATGAGTGCAGCCTCTTTCCGAAGAAGCGCCTTGCCGCAGTTTTGTCACGGCGCTTCTGCAGCAGCACGTACGGCTTACCGCGCAGTTTGACGAACAGCTCATCGAGATGCCACGTCGTGCCCGGCCGCGGCCGGGCCGCTTTCACCTGGCAGGCGCATACATCGCGCCGAACCGGTCGCACCCGTTGCGCACCGACTCGTAGCTGACCACGACGCCGCGCTCGAGCAGCAATTCCTCGATGTCATCCCCCAACTCTACCCAGCGCGGCCTTCACGTTGACATTGCCGGATGGAGTGATCTCCGCCCGGGCGAAGACTCAGGCCGCTTTGTGGCAAACCACTTCGATGTTGTGCCCGTCCGGACCAATGACGAACGCGGCAAAGTAGTTCGCGTGGTAGTGCGGGCGCAGACCCGGTGCGCCATTGTCTTTGCCGCCCGCGGCGAGCGCTGCGCGATAGAAATCTTCGACTTGCTGGCGAGTCTCGGCCACGAACGCCAGGTGAAGATGCGCCGGCTTTTCCCCGGTCTGGTACAGACACAACGACGCCTTGCCCGGCGGGCTCAGCTCGACACCGTACGTCGGCACCCCCTCCCCGACAACCGCTACGCCGAGCGGTTCGAGTGCCTTGAGGAAGAACGCTTTGCTGGCTGCATAGTCGCTGACGCCGAATTTGACGTGGTCGAACATGGGTTCTCCTGGAGTGTGGGACCTGCGCGAGGCCGGACGCGATCGAGCGCTCACCGCGATGTTGCCACACGTCGCCGACAGCGCTATGCCGCCGGGCAGCCGCCCCCCATCGAACTGCGCGCAATCGTGCGGTACGACTGGGCAAGCGGTGCGCTTGCACGGTATGCGGTGCCACCGGGGGATCAGAACAGCGAGCCGGCTTTCGTGCTCGATGCGCGATCTTGCTGCGGGACCGGTCGCCACCGTGCACCTTCCCACGCGAATTCCGGCCGGGTTTCATGGCGCATGGCTCGCGAATGAAGATCGAGGCGTTGCCTGAAGCCGTATTCGTTGCGTTACGCCCTGCCCCGCAGCGCCCGGCACGCGATGAATGCGCCATCTCAGCCCGGCCAAAGCGCAAAGCCGTGCACAATACCGCCCATGCCAGCCCCCGACCTCGAACGCCTTGTCACCCTCGCCATGCCCTTTGGTAAATACAAAGGTCGGCTCATTGCCGACCTGCCCGGGCATTACCTCAACTGGCTGGCCCGCGAAGGGTTCCCGCGCGGCGAGATCGGGCGGCTGCTCGCGCTGATGCACGAGATGGACCATAACGGCCTGAGGGGCCTGCTCGATCCGCTGCGCAAGCGCGAATAGCGCAATCGCGTCGATGCGGCCCGTCGGCGTTCATCACGCATCCGGCAAGCTCTCGACAGATGCGCTCCCCGCCGCTCAACGCGCCGCGTGCACGTGCAGCAGTTCCCGTACGCGGCGTGCGCGCGCATCGAGCGGTTCTGCGCCATGCCCCGGCAGCAGCGCGCGCGTCGTCATAGCG
This sequence comes from Paraburkholderia sp. SUR17, assembly GCF_029536165.1. Lineage (NCBI taxonomy): Bacteria > Pseudomonadati > Pseudomonadota > Betaproteobacteria > Burkholderiales > Burkholderiaceae > Paraburkholderia > Paraburkholderia sp. SUR17. Next base: position 475,429 of record NZ_CP120509.1, on the reverse strand, counting down.
CGCGACTCGCCGCTTCGCACATCCACTTCGCGAATCACGCGGCCGCTCTCCACGATGAACGCAACGTCGGCCAAGGCCAGCACGTCGTCGATGTCGTGCGTGATCATCACCACCGGCATCTGCCAGCGCGCGAACACGTCGCCCAACTGCCCACGCAACTCGTCACGCAGCAGCGGGTTCAGGGCTGCGAAGGGCTCGTCGAGCAACAGCAGGCCCGGCCGGCATGCTAGTGCGCGAGCGAGCGCGACACGTTGCTGCTGCCCGCCCGAGAGCGTGGCGGGACGGCTCGACGCCAGTGCCGCGAGCCCGAACGTCTCCAGCAGTTCGTCCACGTGCCGGGCGTCGTCGTGCGACAGCCTGCGCCGTTGCCATGTCGTCAGGCCGAACGCAATGTTGTCGCGCACGTTCAGGTGCGGAAACAGCGCGTAGTGCTGAAACAGATAGCCGACGCTGCGTTGCTCGGGCGGCAGGTCGATGCCCTGTCGCGAATCGAACAGCACGCGCGCGCCGATGCGCACATGCCCATGCTGCGGTTTCAGCAGCCCCGCCATGGCCTGCAGCGTCATCGACTTGCCGCCGCCCGAGGGGCCATAGAGCGCAACCACCTGCGCATCCGAGATGAACCGCGTGGCGAGCGTAAAACGCCGTGCGCCGTCGCAAACGGTGGCATCAAGATCGATATCGATCATCGCGTGCAGGCAGTCACGGCTGCGAGAAGCCGTGGCGCTTCAGAATGTCCTGCGCGGCCGGACTCAGCAGGTAGTCGATGAACGCCTTCGCAAGTGCCTGCTCGTGGCTCGCGCTCACGGCGACCACGGGATACGTCACGGGGTCGTGTCCGCCCACGGTCTGCACGATCTCCACCTTGCCGGGCATCAGCACGGCGTCGGTGCGATAGACGAAGCCGGCTTCGGCTTCGCCGCGCGAGACGTAATCGAGCACTTGTCGCACGCTGTCGGCCTGCACGAATTTCGGTGCGAGCGCATTCCAGAGCATCGCTTTTTCGAGCGCCTGTTGCGTGTAGCGACCCACCGGCACCGTCGATGTCTTGCCGATCGCGATGCGCCGCACGGCCGGGTTCGAAAGATCCGCCACGCTCTTCACGGGCGAGCCCTGCGCCGCAGGCACGATCAGCACCAGTGCGTTTGCGGCGAAGTCGCGCCGCGTGGAGGCGTCGAACAAACCGGCTTGCACGCCGCGCGTCACCGTCTGCTCGTCTGCGCTTGCAAACACATCGACAGGCGCGCCCTCGCGAACCTGTTGAAGCAGCACGCCGGAGGCCGCGAAATTGAAACGCACGGTCACGTCCGGATGCAATGCCTGGAATTTCGCGCCCACCTCGTTGAACGCTTCGGTCAGACTGGCCGCAGCCGAAACGGTGAGCTGCTGCGCGAGCGCGGCAGAGGGCAGCACGACACAAGACAGCACTGCAATCAGGATGGCGAACAAAACGGCGCGAAGACGGTTCACGAATCACCTCAAGAAGTCAGCGAAGAGAGAGAAAGCGGCCGGACAACACCAGCACTGCGATAGAAAGCATCGACGTGACGAACACCAGCAGCAAGGCGGCCTGGTCGCGGCCGTCCTGCATGGCGTCGTAGATCGCCATGGAAAGCGTTTGCGTCTGGTGGGGAATGTCGCCGGCCACCATCAGCGTCGCGCCGAACTCGCCCATGGCGCGCGCAAAGGCCAGCAGCGTGCCGGCGAGGATGCCGGGCCACGCGAGCGGCAGCGTGACCCGCACGAACACGGACCACGGCGACTGGCGCAGCGTGCGCGCTGCGGCTTCGAGCGAGCGATCCACACCGGCGAACGCAGCGTTCGCGGACTTCAGCACGAGCGGCAACGCGACGATGGCCGACGCGAGCACGGCCCCGTGCCAGTTGAAGACGACCGTGTAGCCCACCTGCCGATACAGCCAGCCGCCCACCACGCTGCGCCGACCAGCCGCGACCAGCAACCCGTAGCCGATCACCGTGGGCGGCAACACGAGCGGCAGCATGAAGACCGCCTCCAGCATCGCGCTGCCCGGAAAGCGACGGCGCGCGAACAGCCAGCCCAACGCAATGCCCGCCACGAGCGCGAGCACCGTCGCGATGCCCGCCACGCGCAGCGAAAGCCAGAATGGCGACCAGTCCATCGAATGTAGGGAATCCGACATTTCCGACAATCCGTGTGAAGAATCGGGCGATGCGTGAGGCAGTGCAAGATGCAAGCCATGCACGGCGGCCATCGTCGTGTCGCGCGATCACGTTCAGCCCAGCCCGGCCGCACGCGCGAACAGCGCGAGCGACATGCGCGCCTTCGCCGCGTCGTGTGTCGCGGGCTTGAGCAACAGTCGATGGGGACCGAGCCGCTCGCTCATCGACTTCACACGCGCAATGCACTGCTCGGGGTCGCCGATGATCGCGTTCGCAAGAATCACGTCGTTGGGCGCATCGGGCGCGAACATCGGCGGCAGCTTGCCTGGTGGAAAATGCACGCCCATCAGCTGCGGGTACGCGCGCACGGCTTCAACGCCGTGCTCCACGGCGCGACGCCCGTCTTCGTCGCAATGAAAGAAGCGCGCAATCGCGAACGGAAAAGCGCCGCGTCGCACACGCTCTGCCGCCACCTGCTTTGCGACCTGATCGAGATCCGCAGAAGGTGCGGCCATCAGGCCATAGCCGTGCTCCGCGGCAATTTTCGGCGACGCCCCGCTCAGGCTCGCCAGCCACACCGGCACCGGCTGCTGCAACGGACGTGGATAGACCGCCACGCTTTCGTAGCGAAAGAAGCGCCCTTCGAAGTGCGTTTCGGGTTCGGTCCACAGCCGCTCGATCAATGCGAGCGCCTCATGCATGCGCTCGCGTGCCATGTCCCCGGACGCAATTCCCGACGGACGATACTGCGCAGGAAACGGCCCACCCCGCGCAACGCCGAACTCGATGCGCCCGCCGCTCAGCAGATCGAGCGAGGCAATGTCTTCCGCCACGCGCAGCGGGTCGTTCAAGGCGAGCAGCGATGCGCCCGTGCCGAGCCGGATGGCCGACGTGCCCGCCGCAATCTGCGAAAGCAGCACCGTGAGCGCACTGCCGACCGCGAACGAACTGTAGTGATGCTCGGCCACCCACACGTCGTGAAAGCCCATCTGTTCCGCCGCGACGCCGGTGCGAACGGTTTGCCGCAGCGCGTCGCGCGCATCGCCGTGAGGATTTTCGACGTTGAGAAACACGCCATATCGTGGTGGGAAATCCCGCATGGCTCAGGTCCGCCGATTCAGATCGCGAGCAGGCGCCGCAAACCAGCTGCGCACCGTGTCGTAGGCATAGCGCGTGAGCCCATCGTGACGCGCGCGCGGCGCGAGCAGATGAACCGAAAGCGGCTCGGCCCAGCCCCAGAAATCGGCACGCAGCGCAGCCGGAAAATCCACGTCGTCGAACGCGTGCCACAACTGCACGAGCCACAACTCGCGCCCTTCTTCATCGAGCAACAGCGGCAGGCCCGCGCCCGCCTGCAAATGCGCATGACGCTGGCTGTAATAGAGCGGGCCGCCGCACGCTTCCACAACATAGTCGGCCACACGCTCGGTCACGCAGTCGAAGCAGTCGCCCGCATGAATGAAGAGCGGCGTGGTTCTGAGGCGGTGCATGTGCTGCCGCACGAGTTCGCGCAAACCCGCTTCCTCGCAGATGGCGAGCAGACGATGCGGCGGCGGCGGCAACGGCGGACAAATGGTGTGCCCGCCGTGCAACGCGTGATCGCGCGACGATTGCGCAACGGGCCAGCGCAAGGTCCGGTAGCAGGCGCGCGTGCACGGTGTCCAGCGCGCACGCGGCGTGGCCGCAGAAGTGGGTTTCATGAGCGTGTCGGATGTCTTGTCCAGTTTGTTGGCTATATATCGCGATACATAACGGTGGCCACGACAAAGCAAGTACCAGGCCGGAACCGGCCCGCCGCCTACTCGGTCCCGAAGCAGTGCGCGTAGTCCGTGCACACGCCGCAACTCGGCGCCTTGCAGACGAACAGTCCCTCACGCTCGCACAGTTGCTTATAAAAGAACTTCTTCCACTTCATGTCGTGGACGTTCTTTGCGGCGAGCCGCGGATACCAGTACCCCAGCAGCGCGGAAAGCTCACGCCGCGACGGCAATCGCAGGTCCTGCCAGAGATGATTGGCACCCAGGCACGCGCACGCCAGCGCATGCGCCACACAGGTGGCTTCCTCGCGCGTGCCCGCACGCGGATCGACGTGATCGGCGAACAGCGTCACGAGGTCTTCCACTTCGTCGTAGCGCGAGCCGCACTGCGATACGTGCTCCGATACGTGCTCCGATAACTGCTGCGATGCCTGAACAGAAACCGCGGCCCACACAGGCGCAAGCGCCGCCTCTGCACCGGGAAACCAGCGGGCGAGCAGCCATTGCGTCTGCTGCACATCGAGACCGCGAATGGGCAGCACGTGCACGCCGTCCCGCTCGAACGCGGACGCGAGCACACCGGCAAGCGCCAGCACCGTCGGGTTGTCGGTGCTAGCCGCGTGGTGCATCAGCGTGGCGTGGAAGTTCATGATGCGATGCGCTCAGATCTGCGCGGCCGCGTGCGTATAGCACTTCTTCGGGCAGATCTTCGCGCACGCCGTGCAGCCGATGCACAGCTCGCGATGCGCGATCGTCATGACCTTCTTTTCGTACTCGTCGTCTTCGTCGTCGCCGTCGAGGCGAATGTGCGCACCTTCGTCGTCGAGCCCCACGAGTTCGAGCACGCCACGCGGGCACACGCGAAAGCACCGTCCGCAGCCGATGCATTTTTCCTCGTCGAGCGTCGACACGAAGGTCGGCGTCCAGGTCTCGCCGCTTGGCAGCGTCACGCTGAAGGTATCGCTCATGGTCGCCTCTATGGTGGTTTCGGCCGGCTCACGCCGAAGCCGAGGCCGCGGCTGCGGCTGCGGCCTTGCGTGCATCCATGAGCGCCGCGTGCGCGTCGTGGCAGCGCTGCGCGACGGCGAGAATCTGTTCCCAGTTCGTCGGCAGTTCCTCGGAAAGATCGTGCAAGTCCATCTTCGCCTGCGTGGCCTGCGCGTTGAGCTTTTTCAGGCGCGCCTTCAGTTCGTCGGCATCGGTCATCGTGTTCTCCCCTTTCACGCGCCGTATTGCGCGACAGCCGGATACGTGCGGATCATTTCCACCGCTTCATTGAGAAACTTGCCGCCCGCCTCGGCCAGCTTCGCGAGCGACGGAAAGCCGAAGCGATGCACGTCGCGCAGCTGCTTGTTGACCACCACGAGCCGCCCCGCAATCAGCACCATGCGGCCGAATCCTTCGTGGCTCATCTTCATCATCGGCGACACCATCTGCCCCGTTTCGCGCTCGATCGCCACCGCAATCGCGTTGTAGAACAGCTCCAGATGCCAGAGCGTTTCGGGGTCCGGGTCGCCCATGATCGGAATCGCACGGCGTTCCTCGGGCGTGAGGATGTACCGCTTCAGCAGTTGCAGATCGCTCTTGCCTTCCCACGTGCCGTGCGTGTCCTGCGCGCGCAACTGGCGGATGAGCTGCTGGACGAACGGCGTCGCCAGCAGCTGCGCGTCGTCTTCCGTGTCGGCGCGCGTTTCGTTGGTGATGGCTTCAGCCATGAGATACCTCGTCGTTCTCTTCGAAATCGTATGAACGTGCCCCGTCTTTCGCGAGCGCCTTGCGCAGCCACGGCGGCGGCGTGCCTTTCAGCACGTCGCGCAGCTTCACGAGAATGGCTTCGATAGGCTCCGGCTGCGGCACCTTGATGGGATGAATCTTCAGCGCCACCACGCGCGCCGCGCCGGAGCCGCCAATCGCGGCAACGTACAGAATCGCGCAGTCCTTGACCGCTTCGAGCTTGGGTGCGAGCTTGTCTTCGTCGCCGTCTTCTTCCAGCTTGCCGCCGAAGTCGAACGTTTCGACGAACGTGTGGCCGTCCGCCGTTACGTCGTAAGTGACGATGCTTTTGGCCCAGCCGAAGTGCGCATCGACGTGCACCTTGTCCTGGGTCGCGAATGCGATTTTCATGAGTGGGGCTCCTCGTGCCGTTGGTTCACGCACCGGCCGCAACGACCGGAATCTTCACTTCACGCGCGGGGTCGCGCGCGGCCAGATCCACCGACGCCTGCGGCAGCGGCCAGTCGCCGGGATGGTGATGGGCAATCTGTTCGATCATGAGATTCGCGACTTCGAAGATCAGGTTCATCGTGCCGCGATAACCCACCTGGCAGCGGTGTGCATTGCCCACGCGGTCGAACACCGGAAAGCCCACGCGCATGAGCGGCTTGCCGAGCCGCTCCGCCATCTGCCGGCCGTGCGAATGCGTGATGAGCAGATCGCAGTCGCGTGCGGCGCGCTCCATGTCTTCCAGGTCGCCCAGCACCACTTCGCTCGCCGGTAGCTGTTCGTGCGAAGGCGACGCCGTGGTGCTGATGCAGACCGCAAGCTCCGCGCCCATTTCATGCAGCAACGCGCCGAGCGCGAGCAGCAGGTCCGGCTCTGCGCCAATCGCAACCTTGATGCCGCCCGTGTAGAAGTGGCCGTCGAGCATCGCATCGAGCAACTGGCTGCGCTGCCTGCGGTATTTCGCGGGCACCGGCCGCCCCGACAGTTGCGCAAGGCGCTGAAGCAGGCGGTCGTTAGGTTCGAGCCCGGTCAGGCGCCCGAATATCTCGAACGGCGTGCCCGCCACGTCCTGCAACGCCTGCGCGCCTTCGCGCGTTTGCTCGCCCACACCGATCGTGAACGCCGACGCCCCGGCCGCGCGAATCTGTTCGAGCGTCGTGCCGCCCAGTGTGGTGCCGCGCCAGTCCGGCGCAATGTGGCCGTCGAGCGAGCCCGAAAGATCGGGCAGCACGACGACGTCGAGCCCGAATGCGGTAACGATCTCGCGCAGTTCGTCGATATCGGCCGGCGAAAGATGGCTGCCGGGCAGCAACGTGATCTGCCTAGCGGCCACGGGCAGCGGCTTGACCAGCGCCTTCACGATGGCCGTAACGGCGTGCCGGTAGCCGTCTTCGAAACCACCCACGTAGTCAGGCGTGGACACGTAGACCAGTTCCGTATCGTCCAGCTCGGGCTTGCGCTTGCGCACTGTCGTGAGATAGCCCTCCACGTCGTCGCCCTTCGTTTCCGTGAGACCCGTCGAGCAGATCGCGATGATCTTCGGCGCCGCGCGCTTGCGGATGTTGAGCAGCGCCGTCTCCACGTTTTCGTAGCCGCCCAGAATCGTGGTGACCTCGTTCATCGCCGTGGTCTGTAGCGGAATGGCTTCCTTGAAGTGCCGCACCAGCAGCACGAGACCGAACGACGTGCAGCCCTGCGAGCCGTGCATGACCGGCATGCACGCGTCGAGCCCCATGAACGCATAGCTCGCGCCAAGCGGCTGGCTCATCTTGAGCGGATTGACCGCACAGGCTTTCTTCGATTCGACGACCACGGCCATGATTCTCAGCTCCCCTTGCGCTCGCTTGCATTCAGGCCGGCACGCCGGGCTCGAGTCCCATCGCCCATGCGCGCACACCGGCAAAAGCGGCGGGCTCGACAGCCGCAACAGGCGCACGTACAGCGTTCAGCGTTTCGCCGTCGTCACCCCAGGGCGCGGGAATGCGCACCTGCTGCCACACGGGGTTGTGAATCGCGCGGTCGATCTCGTGCACGAGTTCCACCATCCCCTCGTACGCGCCATACGGGTGATGCCGCTCCTGGTTGATGTCGAGCCACGGCATGCGCGCCTTCAGCGCGACGAATTGCGAGCGCCCGCCGGACAGCATGATGTCCGCCTTCGCATCGCGCAGCATGGTGTACATCTCGCGCGGCGTCATGTCGTCGATCATGTGGGCGTCGTCACCCATGATCTCCTTGATCTTTTCCTTGTCCTCTTTCGTGCTCTTCTTGACGCTCGTGCCCACAATTTCGAGCCCGGCTTCCTGTAGCGCCGCGACCACCGACCACGATTTCACGCCGCCCGTAATGAGCAGCACACGCTTGCCTTTCAGCCGCTCGCGATAGCGCGCAATGCGTGCCCACGCGCGCGCCTCTTCGGCGGCAATCAAACGTTCCGTGCGTTCCAGCAGGTCTTCCGGCGCGCCCTGCTGCACCAGCAGCTTCGCGATCTGCCGCAAGGTATCGCTCATGTCGCCAATGCCGTAAAACGAGCCCTCGAAATACGGAATGCCGTAGCGCTGCTGCATCTTCGTCGCGATGTTGATCATCGACTTCGAGCAGACCATCATGTTGACCTTCGCGCGATGAGAGCCCGCAATCTCGTTGTAGCGGCCATCGCCCGAAATACACGAGAGAATGCGGACGCCCAGTGCGTCGAGCAGCGGCTTCGTTTGCCACAGTTCGCCCGAGAGGTTGTATTCGCCAATGATGTTGATGTCGTACGGTGTCGTGTATTCCGGCTCGCGCGTGCCGATGACGTAGTCGAGCAGCGCCTCGCCTCCCAGCTTGTTGCCCAGATTCTTCGGTCCCGCGAAGCCCGGTGAATTGACCGGAATCACGGGCTTGCCGAACTTCTCGGACGCCCGTTTGCAGACCGCTTCGATGTCGTCGCCAATCAGCGCCGTCACGCAGGTCTGATAGACGAACACGGCCGGCGGATCGTATTTCTCGATGATCTCGCGCACGCTTCTGAAAAGCCGCTTCTCGCCGCCGTACACCACGTCGAGTTCGTTGATGTCCGTGGTAAAGCCCGTGCGGTAAAGCGTGGAACCCGACGACGCTGCATGGCGGTTGTCCCACGAATTGCCTTCGCATGCGATAGGCCCATGCACGAGATGCGCAACATCCACCACGGGCTGCAACGCGATCTTTGCACCGTCGAATGCGCAGCCGCCCGCGGCCGCGCCAGGCGAGAGTTGCTTCGTGCAGCCCTTCTTGCGCTCCTTTTCGCTTTTGCCCTGGTTCTTGTCGCAACCGGGCTCGTCGAAGACTTCGGCAATCTTGGCCTTGAGCGAAGCGGACATGACGGGCTCCTGACGATGTGGGGTGACTCGAAACTGGCAAGTTCCGTACCACGGGTTGATTGCCTGCAACGCGCGCTACGGCCGTGCTTGCGGCGAGAGAAGTGCATGCCGATTGTCGTCATCGAAACGCAGATTGGCCGCTTTGAAGGAATTGCGACAGACAGCGGACCGGCTACTCCGCCCCTTCCGCCGCACTCTTCGCCCACACCGCGAAACGGATGCGCTGCGTAATGCCGGCCGGGCTCGCATCGAACGCACGGTGTGAAGCGGCCATCGCCCCCTGCGCGATGGCCGCTTCAGCGTGGTTCAACGGCAACCGTCCCGCCACGTGCGTGGCGCCCGGCACGTTGCGCGTAATCGCCTGGCGGTTCGGATGCTCGATAACGGGCACCAGATGGTCCGCTTCGCGCACGCCAGCCAGGCAGACCCAGCCGTCGATCACCTCGACCTTGCGGCCGTCCTGCGTAACCTTGACGAGTACCGGGTCTGCCATCGCTGTGCCCCTTCAGCGAATGATGTCGTAGCTGTAGTCGGTCTTCGCGGGCACGATGGTGTTCGCATCGAGCGTCTCGAAGAACTCGTCCAGCAGCATCACGAGCACGCGCAGCGCACCGTCGTAGCCCCACGTCGGGTAGCGATGGTAGTGATGACGGTCGAAGATCGGGAACACCATGCGAATGAGCGGCGTCTTCGTGTCGCGCTCCAGATACTTGCCGTAGGTGTTGCCGATCAGGAAGTCCACCGGTTCCGTGTACAGCAGCGAACGCATGTGCCACAGGTCGCGCTTCGGGTACACCTTGCAGCCTGCGCCGTAGGGCGAGGCGTCGAAGAGCGCCTGCACTTTCGCAGCCCAATCGTCGTTGCCATTGGTCGCCAGCACGTGCGCCGGTTCCGCGCCCAGTTCGAGCAGGAACTGCGTGTAGCCGAGCATCTGGTCCGGGTCGCCGTACAGCGCGAAACGCTTGCCGTGTAGATGGGCCTGGCTGTCCGCCATCGCATCCACCAGTTGGCCGCGCTCCTTTTCGAGTTGCGCGGGAATGGGCTTGCCCGTCACGCGCGAAATTTCCATCAGGAAGCGGTCCGTGCCGGCCACGCCAACGGGCGCGTTGAGCACCACGACTTCCTGCCCGTGTTCCGCGATGAACTTCGCGGTCTTCTCGCAGCAGTATTCCTGGAACACGAAGGTCGCCTTCGCGTGCAGCGCGCGCTCTACTTCTTCCTTCGTCGTGCCGCCCTCGTACATGCGGAATTCGCCGTCGGTGGGCGTATTCCACGTTTCCGACGGGTCGCAGATCACGTTCACCTGCACGCCGAACAGTTCGAAGATGCGGCGAATTTCCTTCATGTTGCCCACGACGAAGCCGTCGAAGCCGCCGATGAAGTTCACGCTCTCGTCCGGCACGCGCACGAGCGGCGCGGTGGTGCCGGCCTTGCCGCCCCAGAAGTGCTTGAGAATGCCGAGCAACGCGTTGTCGTAGCCCGTCACGTGGCTGCCCACGAACGCGGGTGTGTGGGCGAACGGCACGTCATAGTCTTCCGGCACGCTGCCCTTCTGCTTGCTGTTCTTGATGAACGCGTCGAGGTCGTCGCCGATCACTTCCGCCATGCACGTGGTCGACACGGCGATCATCTCGGGCTTGTAGAGGTTGTACGCGTTCGCGAGGCCGTCGATCATGTTGTTCAGGCCACCGAACACCGCGGCGTCTTCGGTCATCGAGGAACTCACGCACGACGTGGGCTCCTTGAAGTGCCGCGAGAAATGCGAGCGGTAGTACGCCACGCAGCCCTGCGAGCCGTGCACGAACGAAAGCGTCTTGTGAAAGCCGTTCGCCACGTAGACCGCGCCGAGGGGCTGGCATGCCTTGGCGGGGTTCACCGTGAGCGAATCGCGGGCGAAGTTCTTCTGCTTGTAGTCTTCGGTCTTGGTCCATTCGACGATCTGCTTGACCGTCTCGTCGGGATGGTTGAACTCGAAGTTCTCTTTCTTGGTACGGAAGATTTCCTGATACTCCGGCTCGCGGAACAGCAGCTCGTGATCGAGAATCCTGTCGGCGGATTGGGGCATGACGTCACTCCTGAATCGGTATCGATGAGGTCGGCGACCGAAGCGGCGGCCTCGCCGGCCGCCGACCGCTTGCGCCTGAAAACTGCTGTTTTATGCCGCGTTTTTCCAGGGCGCCTTCGCAAGTCCCCACACGGGGCTCGAAATCGCCATGTCCATGTCGCGCGCGAAGATCGCGAAACCGTCGTAGCCGTGGTACGGGCCCGAGTAGTCCCAGCTGTGCATCTGGCGGAACGGCACGCCCATCTTCTGGAACACGTACTTTTCCTTGATGCCCGAGCCCACCAGGTCCGGCTGCACCTGCTCGACGAACTTCTCGAACTCGTAGCCTGTCACGTCGTCGTAAATCAGCGTGCCGTCTTTCACGTAGTGCGTGGTGCGCTGATAGTCGTCGTTGTGGCCGAACTCGTAGCCCGTGCCCACCACGTCCATGCCGAGGTCTTCATACGCGCCGATCACGTGGCGCGGACGCAGCCCGCCCACGAACAGCATCACCTTCTTGCTCTGCAGGCGCGGCTTGAACTTCGCGATCACGGCGTCCACCAGCGGGCGGTACTTCGCGATCACGCGTTCCGCGTTCGCCTTGATGGTGTCGTCGAAATGGCTCGCAATCTCGCGCAGGCTCTTCTCGATCATCGAAGGGCCGAAGAAGTTGTATTCGACCCACGGAATGCCGTACTTCTCTTCCATGTGCCGGCTGATGTAGTTCATCGACCGGTAGCAGTGCAGCACGTTGAGCTTGGCCTTCGGCGTGTTCTCCAGTTCTGCGAGGGAGCCGTCGCCGGACCATTGCGCGATCACGCGCAGGCCGATTTCTTCGAGCAGAATGCGGCTCGACCACGCATCGCCGCCAATGTTGTAGTCGCCGATAATCGCCACGTCGTACGGCGTGGATTCGAACTCGGGGCGCTTGGCCGCATCCGTCTTGTCGAACACCCAGTCGCGAATGGCGTCGTTCGCCAGATGGTGGCCAAGCGACTGGCTCACGCCGCGAAAGCCTTCGCAACGCACGGGCACAATCGTGTGGCCTTCGTACTGCTTGCTCTTCTTCTTCGACACGGCCTCGATGTCGTCGCCGATCAGACCGATCGGACATTCGCTCTGAATCGAGATGCCCTTGTTGAGCGGGAACAGCTCCTGAATCTCGTCGATGATCTTGTCGAGCTTCTTGTCGCCACCGAACACGATGTCCTTCTCCTGGAAGTCGGACGTGAACTGCATGGTGACGAACGTGTCGATGCCCGTGGTGCCGATGTAGTAGTTGCGGCGCGCGGCCCACGAGTACTGGCCGCAGCCCACCGGGCCGTGGCTGATGTGAATCATGTCCTTGATCGGCCCCCAGACCACGCCTTTCGAACCCGCGTAGGCGCAGCCGCGAATGGTCATCACGCCGGGCAGCGATTTGATGTTGGACTTCACGCCACAGTCGGGCTTGCCCTCTTCGAAGGTTCCCAAATGCTTGGCGCGCCGCTTGGCCATTTTCTCGGGATAGGCCTTTAGCACTTCGTCGATCAGGGCCTTGTTCGCGGCCTTGCGCTCTTCAACCGTGGCGGTCATGGAATGCTCCAGATGTGAAAATTGTGCGTCGCTGCATGACGGCCCGCGCGCGGTGCGCAACGCGCGGGCGGCCGTCTCTGCGGGTTCAGGCGACCAGTTCGTCGGCCGTCTTGCCAACCTGCGATTCGTCGATCGCCTTCATGATGCCGTGCTCCATCAGCAGATCTTCGAGCTGGTCCATCGTGATCGGCGTCGGGATCGTGCCGTTGCCGGCGTTGTTGTGGATCTTGCTCGCGAGCTGGCGATACTCGTTCGCCTGGCTCGAATCCGGCGCGAACTCGATCACCGTCATGCGGCGCAGTTCCGCGTGCTGCACGATGTTGTCGCGCGGCACGAAGTGGATGAGCCGCGAACCGAGCATGCCCGCGAGCGCTTCGGCCAGCTCCAGTTCCTTGTCGGTCTGGCGCTCGTTGCAGACGAGGCCGCCCAGGCGCACGCCGCCGCTGTTCGCATACTTGAGAATGCCCTTCGAGATATTGTTGGCCGCATACATGGCCATCATCTCGCCCGACATGACGATGTAGATTTCCTGCGCCTTGTTTTCACGAATGGGCATGGCGAAGCCGCCGCACACCACGTCGCCCAGCACGTCGTACGACACGTAGTCCACGCCGTCATACGCGCCGTTTTCCTCGAGGAAGTTGATCGACGTAATCACGCCGCGGCCGGCGCAACCGACACCCGGTTCCGGACCGCCCGATTCGACGCAGCGAATGTCCTTGTAGCCGATCTTCATCACGTCATCGAGTTCGAGGTCTTCCACCGAACCCGCTTCTGCTGCGAGCGAGAGGATGGTGTCCTGTGCTTTCGCGTGCAGGATCAGACGCGTCGAGTCGGCCTTCGGGTCGCAGCCGACGATGAGGATCTTCTGGCCGAGGTCGGTGAGCGCCGCGAGCGTGTTCTGCGACGTGGTGGATTTGCCGATGCCACCTTTGCCATAAAAGGCGATTTGCCGAAGTTGAGACATTCACGTTCTCCAGTTCAGGAATAGGTTGAAACGAGGGGTGCGTACCAAAGCCGAAAAGCAGAGCTGCCAGGCAGACTGCAAAGCTGCGACCAGGTCCTCAGCCGGTGGTGTCCGTATGGTCTTCTTCTCTCGATTCACGCATGGGCCGGAGTGTGTCCGCGGACGGCTCCAGTGCAGCTTCCGTGCCATCTTTCGCGCGATCTGTCGAAAAACTTCGGAATCCCCGCTATAGCGGGCTTTGGGCGCGGTTCAGGGTATTTGCGCTGCGGCGTTGTAGCGCGTGCGACGCGACAGTCGCGCTGTCGGCTTCCCGACAAAAGCGTGGGCGTTTCGTCGCAAACAACACCGTGTGCGAAGGCCCTGGCGCATGCGCTCATGCGTGAGTGGCGTGTTTTGTCGCTGGTACGGTTGTTGCACCGCAGCCGGCCATGAACCCGCTCACCGTTCCTGTTGTGGATGCCAGCCACGCTTCACCGCATTTCGAAGCGATAGGCGGCGAAGCCGCGGTCACACGCCTCGTGGATGCGTTCTACCGGCAGATGGACACGCGGCCCGACGCACGCGTCATTCGCGCGATGCATGGCCCCGACCTCGCGCCTGTGAAAACCGTGCTCGTGCGGTATCTCTGCGAATGGCTGGGCGGGCCGAAGCGCTATTCGGAAGAACGCGGCCACCCGCGGCTGCGCATGCGTCACGCCGCCTTTTCCATCGGCGCGGCCGAGCGCGACGCATGGCTTGCCTGCATGCGCGCCGCACTCGACGAAACCGGCACGGATGCGGCGCTACGCGACAAGCTGATGCTCGCGTTCTTCAAGATCGCGGACTGGATGCGCAACAACGGCAGCTGAAAAGGCAGGCGTTGTGCCGACGAAGTAATGAACGAAATGAAGCAAAACGAAGCGGCAATCTGCGACGCAGCCGCCCTCGAAGCTATGTAGCCAAGGAATCCGCCATGACCGACACGCTCATCCGCAAGGAACTCGACAACACCGCCCTCGCCCGGCTGGAACAGGAAGGCCGCTTGCTCAACCCGGTCTTCAAGGGGCTCACGAACACGTTCGGCCGCGTGGGCTTTCGCGGCGAACTCGCGCTGCGTTTCGCACCGAAGCTGGCCGACGAGGCTCGGCCGCCCGAGCTTTCGTGCGAGCAGGTGATGGCCGTCGCGAAAACCGGCGAGCCGCAGCTGCCGTTCTTCGCCGGCTGGCTGCTGAGCTTCGAGCATCTGAAGGACGTGGCCGAAGTGCTGGGCGAAGCATTGTCCGCGGGTGGAAAGTACTTTCTGTTCTGCGACAACATCGACCTCAGCAAGCGCTACCAGGTGCCGTACAAGGGCGCGATGTTCTACGTGCTGCCCATCCTCGAATCCACGGTCTACAACGAGATGCTCGAACTGCTTTACCTCGAGAAGAACGACCTGAAGAAGAAGGACACGGCGGGCAAGCTCGACGCGATTGCCGACGCGGCGCTCCGCTTCGACGTGACCTTCGACACGATCACCTACGCGGAAGGCCTCGAATTGATGGGCCCCGTGCGCGACCCCAGCGAGAACCGGCCGGTCTGAAGACCGGTTGAACGTATTCGTGCCCTGCTCGTGGCGCACCGCTTTGCCGATGCGCCACGACGTACCCACCCTGACAGCACCCCGAACCGGAGCGCGCTCATGTCACTGCACACCGACATCGTCCCCGTCGTGCGCGAAAGCGCCGGCCGCCGCGTTGTACCGTCCGCTGATACGAGCACACAAAGCAACGTACCTGCAGCGCTCGCAACGTGGCTCTCGATTCACGACTTCCCCGACTTTCATTCACGCAGCTACGAAGGCGTCACGCCGCTCATGCTGGCGTCGCTGCATGGCGAGGACAACGTCGTCGCCGCGCTGCTCGAAGCAGGCGTGTGCCTCGACGCGCTCGACGACGAGGGCAACAACGCCCTGTGGTACGCGTGCCTGGGCGGCGCGCCCGCCACGCTTCTGCGCCTTGTTGAAGCGGGCATCGAGATCGACCACGCGAACGACAGCGACATCACCTGCCTCATGCAGGCCGCAGCGAGCGGCCGCGTCGAAGTAATGCAACTGCTGCTCTCGCTCGGCGCGAGCGAAGGGCTCTATGCGCCGGACGGCCGCAACGCACTCGACATGGCCGCCGACCGCGGCTTCGAACTGCTGCGCACGGCACGCCGTCTGGACAACGACAAACGCAACGGGTCCTCGCACCATGCGTACACGGCCCTTCAGATCATCGACGCCGCGCACCCCGCCAACGCGGCGGAGGTATTTGCGCTCGTCTCAGACAAGGCCGCTTGAGCCGCAGCACGCCACCGCGGCCACACGAGGAGCAACGCACATGGCTCACATCACGTTCTACGAGAAGCCCGGTTGCGGCGGCAATGCGAAACAGCAAGCGCTGCTCGTGGCCGCGGGTCATACGCTGGAGGTGCGCAACCTGTTGCGTTGGCCATGGACACCGCGCACGCTGCTCGCGTTCCTGGATCCGCTGCCCGTGCCCGAGTGGTTCAACCGCGCGGCGCCCGACATCAAGTCCGGCCGCATCGTGCCCGAGTCGCTCAACGCCGGCAACGCGCTCGCGCTGCTGCTGGCTCATCCGCTGCTGATTCGCCGCCCGCTGATGGAGGTGGGCGACGCGCGCATGGTGGGCTTCGACATGGCCCGCGTGCATGCATGGATAGGCCTTGGACACGAGACCGCCGTCGCCCGCATGCCGCCGTCTCTCGAAGGCTGCGCCGCCGCGACGAGCGGCTGCGATGCCCCGTCTCATTGAACAGGAGTCTTGCGATGCCGCTTTACGACTATCACTGCCGTGATTGCCAGTTGCAGTTCGAAACGCTGGTGCGCGCCGGTACCACGCCTGTCTGCCCGCGCTGTGGCAGCGCCGCGCTCGACAAGCAGGTCAGTGCGCCCGTGCCGCCGGGGCGCAGCAAGGCCATCATCGCGTCGGCACGCCGTCAGGCCGCGCGCGAAGGGCACATGAGCAACTATTCCGCGGCCGAACGCAGCAAGCTGCTGCGTCAGCGCTGAAGGTACGGCCTAGATCGTCATCCGAAACAACGCGCCCTGGCGCTGACGATGCACGCGCAGCCACAGCAGCGTTGCAGGCACCAGGGACTCGCACGCGAACCACAACGCGTCGTCATGCTCAGCGCCGGGCGGCAGCGCGAGCCGTGCACGCACGCGCTGCCAGCCGATCCAGTCGATCTCCGGCATCGCCGCGCATATCGGTTCGCTGAGGCCCAGTGCGCCGTCCGCCAGCCTTAGCAACTGGCGATGCACCTCCGTGCGCGTGAGCCGCGAGCGCAACAGTTCGTCGCGCCCGATCCCTTCGGCCAGCGTCATCACCACGATGCCAGCCTGCTCGACGATGGACAGCCGGGCGCTGTCCTCGATCGCGCGCGCTCCGTTCATGGCGCCGTTCCGCTCAAACAAAGCTGAGCAGTTCGACCGTTACGGCTTCGTCGCCCAGCACCGCCTGGCACGCGAGGCGCGATTTCGAACCCACGCCCACGATCGTGTCGAGCTTCTCGTTCTCGGTGCGCTGAATTTTCGAAAGGCTCTTGCGCCCTTCCTGCACGAACAGATGGCACGATCCGCATTCGGCCTTGCCGTCGCATTTGTGCGCAATGTTTTCGCCCGCATCGCGCAGTGCCTGGAGCAGCGTGGTGCCGGCCGTCACGTCGTAGGTCTTGCCCGAAGGCAGTACGGTCAAAGTCGTCATGATGTGATGTGTAACGTGGAGAGTGGGAAGGTAATGAAAGGCGCCGGCTCAGGCTGCCAGCGCAGGTTGCAACGCGCTCACCAGTTCGTCGGCGAACGTCGCGAGCGGCATGGAAATGCGGGTGATCTGCTGCTCGGCGAGAAAGCGTGCCTCCATGCGCGTGGGCTCGTCGGGCAGCACGGCCCAGTGCGTGCCCGACGAACGCTTCATGATCTGCCGCGCGAAGCTGCGCGCCAGCTGGTCGTCAAAGCGGCAGCCCAGAAACAGGAAGCTGCGGCCGCTGCGCCATGTCTGCACGGCGGGAGGAATCGGCGTCTGGATGTCGATCTCGGTCAGCACCTCCACATAGTCGCTGTCCGACACGAGATAGTTACCCGCAGGCGCATGCGAGCCGATGGGCTTGTAGAGCAGTGCGCCGGCCGCCGGCACGTCTTCGAGCGGCGCGCCCACTGCATCGTAGGCACCGAACCACTGGCCGAAGTGCTCCGCCTGCGAAAGCCCCTGCACCTGCGCCCACCGGCCTGCGGGCCGCGCGTCGGCCAGCGCGGTGGCGAACGTGTCGTCGTACCAGCTATCGACGTACAGCCCCGCGCCGCTCGCCGCGAGCGCGCGGTGCAGCGCCGAAGGCACGGGCGTTACGCCGAACGCCTCGTTCATGAGGCTCACCACCGACTTGCGATGCTTGAAGTTCTCGATGAACTGCGCGGCCTGCGTGAGCCGGTTGCGGATCTTGTGGGGCACGGAAACGCGGGCGGTCATGATCTGCGCGAGCGCCCCGGCAGTGGCCGGCACCCGGACGTCGTCGCACAGCGCGAGCATGCCGGGCCCCAGATACGGCACCACGTTGCCGTCTTCGATCTGGCGGGCAATGTGCTCGATTGAAACGGGAAGGCTCATGAATGCGGTCCCTCAGAGGTAAATGGCGGCGCCCGCGCCCACGTTCGTCGCAGTGTCCTTCAGCGTCTTCACGATGTAGCGCACCTGGTCCGCGTCGAGTTGCGTGTGCAGCGGCAGCGCAAGCGCGCGGTCGCCGATGCGTTCGGTGTCGGGCAGCGTGCCGCGTTTGCGGCCAATCGCGTCGCCCGAATTCATGTAGTGGAACTGCTCGTGCAGCGGGTGGCTGTAGGCCGCTGTTTCCACGCCGCACGCTTTCATGTCGTCGATCATCTGTGTGCGTGCACTCTGCGTGAAGCGCTTGCCGAGGTGCACGACGTAAAGCATCCAGTGCACTTCCTCGACGTCTTCTGCGAGATAGGGCGGCTTGATGCCTTCGAAGCTCTGCATCGCTTCGTGATACCAGGCTTCCACCTGTTTGCGTCGTGCGAGCCGGTCGTCGAGCCCGGCCAGTTGCGCGAGCCCGAGCGCGGCCGTGAGTTCGCTCATGCCGGCCTGCAACGGCACGCGCGCGCCCACCGAGACCGACTCGCGGTCCGCCACGCGCCGCTGGCGCAGGTAGCGCAATTCGTGCGCGAGGCGCTCGTCGTCGGTTACGAGCATGCCGCCTTCGCCGGTGCACAGCGCCGAGGGCGAGGAGAAATCGAACACCGATACATCGCCGAACGTTCCGACGTTGCGGCCCATGTAGCGCGAGCCGAGAGCCTCGGTGCTGTCTTCGATCAGCGTCAGGCCGTGCGTTTGGGCGAGTTCGCGCAACGGCCCCCACGCCGCGGGATGCCCGTTGGTGTTGCCGGCCAGAATGGCGCGCGTGCGCGGGCCGATCTTCTGCTGCGCCTTCGCTGCACTCAGGCAGCCGCTCCAGTAGTCGATGTCTGCGAAGACCGGCGTTGCGCCCGCGAGCGTCACGGCCTGCGCCACCTGGTGCCACGTGTGCGACGCGCAGATCACCTCGTCGCCTGCGCCCAGACCGAGCGCGCGCAGCGCGATCCACGTGCCCAGCGTGCCGCTCGCCACGGCCACGGCGTGCGCGCGACCACACCAGCCGGCAAACGCCGTCTCGAACGATTCGAGCAGCGGACCATCGCTCCAGCGCGACGACTGCAACACCGCGTTGACGAGTTCAAACTCGCGCGGGCCGCACGTGGGCTCGCTGAGCGCAATTTCATCGAGTTCCATGCGCGGCTCCGTCTTCGGCAAAGATCACCATGTTGGCTTCGCCGGCCTCGTGCGTGACGGATACGCACATGCCGTCCGACCTCGCGAAGTACGCGCGGCGCGCGCCGCATTCGAGCGCCGGCGTTTCGTCGCGCATCTCGTCGGCGCCGATGCGCAGCGTGCGCACGCCGGGATAACGCTCGCGCCAACTCGCGGCTGCATCGAACAGGGTGGGCGCCGTACGCAGCACTTCGGCAATCACCTGCACCTGGGTCGTATCGAGCGCCATGTCAGTCCTCCACGTCGGCCAAACGCCGCGCTTCCACGGTAATGGGCAGCGTGGTGTCGGCCGCCATCTCGGGCAGCTCGAGCCGCCAGCCGTTCGCGAGCGTGACGAGGCCGCCCCACATCTGCGGGCTCGCCATCGAAACGATAGGCTCCTCGAGATCCTTCTTGGGCACGTAAGCGGTCAGCGTGCCCTTGCTGTCCTTGCGGATCATGACTTTCACGACGGAAGCTCCTGGGTTCGAGGGGAATTCATGCGGCGTGCGCGGCATCGCTCTGAAGCGACGACGCAAGGCCCGGGTCAAGCAGCGGCGGCAACGCCGCCAGCAGGTATTCGATATCGCGCGCGGACGTTGTTTCGCCGAGCGACAGGCGCACGGCAGCCAATGCCTCGTCGCGCGAGACGCCCATTGCGGTCAGCACGTGCGAGGGTTCGCTGCCCCCCGACGAACACGCAGCACCCGACGACGCACACACGCCGAGCTGATCGAAGCGCTGCAACACGACATCGGCGGACACCATGCCGAAGCGCAGATAACTCGTAGAGGCGACGCGCGGTGCCGCGGCCGAAAACACGTGCACGCCGGGCACCGCTTCCTGCAGCCCGCGTTCGAGCGCATCGCGCAGTTGCGCCACGCGTGCGGCCTTTGCCTCGACGTCGCCCAGCGCATCGAGCGCCGCCGCGAACCCCGCAATGGCCGGCAGATTCTCCGTGCCGCCACGACGATGCCGCTCCTGGCTGCCCTGCATCTGCGGCAGCAACGTCACGCCCTGGCGCAGCAGCAATGCACCGATGCCTTTCGGTCCGCCGATCTTGTGTGCCGACAACGAAACGGCGTCGGCGCCGAACGTGGCGAAATCGAACGGCACCTTGCCCACGAACTGCGTCGCATCCACGTGCATGCGGGCACCCGCAGCCCGCGCCCGTGCGTACACGTCCTGCACGGGCATCAGCACGCCGGTCTCGTTGTTCGCCGCCATCAGCGAAACGAGCGCGACGTCGGGGCCGATCAGGCGCGCTGCGTGGTCCAGGTCGAGCGTGCCGTCCGCATGCACGCCGATGAAGTCCACCGGCACACCCTGCGCAATCAGCGCTCGCGCAAGCGCGAGGTGCCCCGCATGTTCGACGGCGCTGAACACGATGCGGCGACGGCCCGTGCCCTGTGCCGCCGCGTGAAGGCCCAGCGCCGCGAGGTGGTTCGCTTCGGTCGCGCCGCTCGTGAAGATCACTTCCGCAGGCTTGCAACCGAGCGCGCTCGCCACGCGCGCCCGCGCCGCCCCGAGCGCGCGCTTCGCCTGCTGCCCCTGCCGATGCTGCGACGACGCGTTGCCCCACACGTCCGTCATCGTGGCCAGCACGGCCTGCACGACGCCCGGCGTGGGCGGCGTCGTCGCGTTGTGGTCGAGGTAGATCATGGTGGGCTCCGTCGGTCGCGCGGGAACGTCAAGCTTCAAGACCGCGCTTCATGGCCAGAACACGCGCGCGGCGTCCACGCACAGCATGTCGAGCAGCGCCGTCAGATCGAGGCTCGCGCACTGCTCGTCCCATTCGTGCATGACGTGATTGCGTGCATGCAGATGCCACATGCCGTCCGCGTCGCGCGTGAGCCAGGCAATGTCGATCACGCCGCCGTCGCGGTCCACGTTGCGCGAACAGCACGGGCTTTCGATGCGATACCCGTCCGCCTCATGCGCCACGCGGGGGCGCACGTAGCGGTACCGCACGCGGTTGCGCAACGCACGCTCGATCTGGTGTTGCGTGAAGTCCGCCACGGGGCTGCTGTCGGGCCACACGCGGCGTGACGCCTTCACGGCCCCGCCGCCTCGCACGGTGCGCGCAATCATGGGCGCACCTCGTCTTCGGGTTGCAGCCCTGCGGGCGCCGGTGCGATCTCGTCTTCCGTGCAGCCCACTACCTGCCTGCCGAACTCGACGAGGTACACCGGCTCGCCGTTCTCCACCACGTGCCCTACGTTGACGATCTCGCCCAGCGTGCCCGCCGTGACGAGGCATTCGTCCTGCGCGCAGTCGGGATAGCTGCCGTCGTTGCAAAGGTCGTCCAGCGCGACCACGCGCATGCCCCAGGCGTAGGCCGGCTCGATGGGTACGATGTTCATCGCGTGCAGTCCTCCGCTTCGTCATGCGCCTCGCGGTCGGCATGCATGTTCTCGTCTTCGGCATGGCCCGCGTCACGGCGTCCCAGCGCCGCAAGCGCCGCCGCGCGTTCGCCCAGCCGTTCGAGCACGTCGTCGGGCAGGTTGTCGAGCGTGCACAACTCCTTTGCGCGCATGCCGACGCGGTGGCCGCTTTCCACGAAGTCCACCGCGTAGATGTAGAACTGCTGCAAGAACGTGTCGATGCGCGTGACGTAGCCGATATCGCCCTTGCTCACGAGCACGTCGCCGATATCTTTGCCCGTATAGGTGCCGTCGTTGCGCACCACGGTGCGGGCAATCACGCGCTCGCCGAAGGCAAAGCGCGGCGGAAAGGCGATCTCGATGGCATCGTCGTCGCGGTTGATGTCAGCCATGGTGTGCTCGGGCCTGGGCTTCTCTGTAGCACCGCTCTTCGTCCTTGCGTGCCACCGCGACGCACGGGGTATCGCCACACAGCGCGTCGATGCGTTGGCGCGCAACGGCGCGCACCTCGTCGTCCGGGTCGGCCAGCAACGGGGTCAAGGCGTGCGGCTGCGCGCGTTGTGCGGCCTCCCAGCGCACGCGCCAGTCCTCGTCGTCGAAGAGACGCGTGACGAGCGCGGCAGGCAGGCGCGCCGCGACGATGCGGCGCACTTCGGGTTCCGTGTCGTCGGCCATGCGCAGCAGCGCGGGCATGTCAATGCGTTCGGCCACGCGCATTCTCACCACGCGGTCGGCGTCGCGGGCCATCAGCGGCAGCAGCGCAGAAGGCAGGCGCCTTGCGACCCATTCGCGCACGCCGTAGTCCGGGTCCGTGCGCAGATGAGCCAGCGCCTCGGGCGCGAGCCGCTGCGCAACGCGAATGCGCACCTCGCGATGCGGGTCGCCCGCCATGCGCGCGAGTTGCGCCTGCGGCAGACGCACCGCAATTTGCAGGCGCACGGTTTCGTCGGGATCGTCAATCAGTGCAGGCAGACGGAACACATCGGCATGGCGCGCCGCGATGGCGCGCACCTCGAAATAAGGGTGATCGAGATGCGCGTTGCCCAGTTCGGGATGCCAACGAAAGAAGCGGTCGATGCGACGCGCGTAGGCGTCCTGCATGCAGGCGTGGCCCGGCTCGCAGCCCGCTTCGTCGGGCAGCGCACGCAGTGCCTGGTGCGGGCACGCTGCGCAGTTCACCGGCCCGCCCTGCCAGTGACGCGGCGGAATGTCTGCGGAAGGGGCGCGTCGCGTGTTCATGGTTGTGCCGCCCAGCCGCGTGCGGGGTATGCGTGCCGTGCCGCGAAGCCGTCGGCATCCGCATCGGCGTCTGCCGCCTCTTCGTGGCGCGTTAGCACATGCAGCAGCAACGCGCTGCCCACCTGGTCGTCGGGATCGAGGCGCCGCAGTTCGTCGAGGCGCGTACGCGCTGCCTCAAGCTCGCCCAGCCGCATATGCAGATACGCGAGCCCCTTCAACGTGAACAGATAGAAGCGAACCGCCGCGTCGTAGCGCACGGCGTCGTGCGACGGCGGTACTACATCGAAGCGCGTGCCGAGCGCCGCGCGTGCCACGGCAAGCGCCGCTTCGCCCACGTTGCGCGCCTCGGGCAGCCGATGCCCATAGAAGTAGAAGCGATACAGCGCAATGAGCGGCGCCGGGTGATCGGGCGCCATCGCGCGAGCCCGTTCGAGGCACGCCAGCGCCTCGTCGGGACGGTCGCGCAGCCGGCTCGCTTCGGCCACAAGCTGCCCGGCTTCAGGCGCGAGGCCGCCGCCCAGCGCGGACAGCGCGAAGCGCGCCATCGCGTCGTCAACGCCCTGCCCTTCGGCTGCTTCGAACGTGAGCGGCTGCGTCATGGCATGGGCCTGCGTCAGGACGCCTGCGGCGGCAACGGCGGACGACCCCGCCCAATCGCGCCCACGTCGATGCGCGCCACGCCCGGCTCGCTCGCGCCCGTGCTGCTGCACGCGCACGGCGCCTGGTTCTGGCTCACGAACGTGAGGCCCGATTGCGTCGGCGTATCGACGAAGTCGATCGTCACGCCGTCCAGCAACAGCCGGCTCTCGGCGGGCAGGAAGAGCAGCAGGTCGCCCACCTCCAGCGCCTGCTCGCCTTCCTTGAGCGCCGCCTCGGCGCTGAACTCGGCCTGATAGCCGGAGCAGCCGCCCGGGCTCACGAGCAGACGAAAGCCTGCGCCTGCGGGCAAGCCCGAAAAGCGCACGATGCGGCGCATGAATTTCTCCGCGGCGGGAGTGACGGTAACGTGGGGCAGCATGGTGCAGGGGATCTCCAGTTAAGGCAGTCGAGCGGTCAGGCAACGGCGCGGCGCGTGCCGGCGCTCACGCCTGAACGATGCAGCCGTCCACGGGGCACACCGCGACACACTGCGGGCTGTCGAAGTGGCCGTCGCACTCCGTGCACTTCTTCGGGTCGATCGTGAACACGCCGCCTTTCTCGCTGATCGCGACGTTGGGGCACTCCGGCTCGCATGCCGAGCAGCCGGTGCAAGTCGAGCCAATGATCTTCAGGGCCATGGGGACACTCCTTTGAATGGTGATTCGTGTAACTGATGCTGAACGGGCCGCGTGTCATGCAGCCCGCTCGCGTGGTCCGCTTATGCGCTGGCGAATAAATGCCGCTACGCCGCCGCCCCCGCGACCGAGCCCGTGAACGCGCCCTGCCGGATGGCCGCGTCGCCGCGGTCTTCGTGCACGATGGCGCCGCTCGCGATGCGTTCGCGGTAGCCGTTGAACCAGGCCAGCGCGGCTTTTTCGATGAACTCGCCCACGTACTGATCCACGGGTTCGATGCCCGCCTGCGCGAGTTCATCGCGCGGGCAAGCGCCGATCTTCGCGACCAGTACCGCATGGCAGTCGTTGATGGCGCGCACGACAGACGGCAGTTGTTCGTCGTCGCCGTAGCCGCCCTGGCAGTACAGGTCCACGCGGCGATGGCCGACGAACAGCGCTTCGGTCGCGCTCACCTCGAAGATCTGGAATTCGGTGACGTGGCCGAAGTGCTCGTTCACGCGTCCACCGCCCTTCGTCGCGACCGCCACCAGCACCTTGAGGTCATCGGCTACGTCGATGGCCTGCGCGGCGGCCAGCGCTTCCTGCTTCGCTGCATGCTGCGCCTCGCGTTCCGCCTCCACGCGGCTCTGGTATTCGCGGCGACGGTCGAGGTCGTAGACCACTTCCATCTGCTCGATCTTGTCGAGCGTGAATTCCTCGCTGCGGTCTTCGCCCAGCAGGCCCACCGCGTCCGCACGGCACTGGCGGCAATGGCGCATCAGGTTCGCACCGCCCATGCAGGCGTCCTGCACGGCCTTCAGTTCCTGGGCCGTCGGGCCGCGCTGGCCCGTGAGGCCGAAATGCGTGCCGTGCTCCGCTTCGGAAATGAGCGGCATGATGTTGTGCAGGAACGCGCCGCGCTTTTTCACCTCGCGGTTCACGTCGATCAGATGCGTGTCGTTGATGCCCGGAATCAGCACGGAGTTGATCTTCGTGAGCACGCCGCGCGCCGTGAGCATTTCGAGCCCCTTCATCTGCCGCTCGTGCAGAATCTGCGCGGCTTCGTAGCCGGTTACGCGCCGGTGGTCCCAGAAGATCCACGGGTAGATCTTCGCGCCCACGGCCGGGTCCACCATGTTGATGGTGATGGTGACGTGGTCGATGTTGTACTGGCAGATCTCGTCCACGAGGTCCGGCAGTGCGAGGCCGTTCGTGGAGAGACAGAGCTTGATGTCGGGCGCCTGCTCCTGAAGCATGCGGAACGTGTCGAAGGTTTTCTTCGGATTCGCAAGCGAATCGCCTGGGCCCGCAATGCCGAGCACGGTCATCTGCGGAATCTCGCTCGCTACGGCGACAACCTTCTTCACGGCCTGTTCGGGCGTGAGCTTCTGCGAGACGACGCCGGGCCGCGACTCGTTCGAGCAGTCGTATTTACGGTTGCAGTAGTTGCACTGGATGTTGCACGCGGGCGCGACGGCCACGTGCATGCGTGCGTAATGGTGATGGGCTTCTTCGGAATAGCAGGGGTGGTTCTTCACCTTCTCCCATATTTCGGCGGGCATGTCGTCGGGGCCGCCCGACGAACCGCAGCTCGCCTTGCCGTCGCCGCCCTGCGAACCGCAGCCGCCGCCAGCTGCGGGCACATCGATGGTCGAGCCGAGCGGCTTGATCTGCCCGATGCCGATATAGGCGGCAGCGGGTAGCGTGCTGGCATTCGCGCGATCTTGCATGGATATCTCCTCGCAACCGTGGGTGGCTACGCGTGGAGATAAAAGCCAGATCCATGCCATTCACGCAGGGCCCGCGAAATCGCGGATGTGGCCTACATGCGTGCGTTTTGTCGTGTGTTTTGTGATGGGTTTGTCGGGCCTCTGCGTCACTCAGACCCAACAAGGACCGGCGTTTCTGTCGCTGTTGCGACAAAGCTCACAACGATGCGTCGTGCTCGGCGCAGTGCTAGAAGCGCCGCACTTCGATGCCGTACTTGTGCAGCGCGTAGCCGATCTGCCGCGGCGTGATTCTGAGCAGACGTGCGGCCTTTGCCTGTACCCAGCCGCAGCGCTCCATGGCCCAGATGAGCCGCTCGCGCTCGCCCTCGGGTTTGCCTTCGTCGGTGTCCGCGGGATGGCAGGCGCCCGAAGGCTCGCCCGTGTTCGGGTCCGTAGAGATGTCGTCGCCGAAATCGTCGGGCAGCGCAAACGACGAATCGTGTTCGCGTGCGCCCGCGCCGGCGTCGCTTGCGGGCGTGCCGGGAATCTCGCGAATCGGAATGTCCGCGAGACGCGCCGGCCGTACCGCATCTTCGCGTTCGATGTGATGGAGCACGCGCGTGAGGCACTGGTCTTCCTGGCAGAGAAACGCGAGACGGTCGATCACGTCGCTATGCGTCATGGTCGCCGTGCGCTCCACGCAGTTCTCCAGTTCGCGCACGTTGCCGGGCCAGTAGCAGCTCGTCAGCACGCGCATGGCGTCGGGGCTGAAACGCAGTTCGCGGCCGTTGTCGCGATTGAAGCGGTCCAGAAAGTACTGCGCCATTTCCGGAATGTCTTCGCGCCGTTCGCGCAGCGGCGGCAACTGGATGCTCACCACGTTGATGCGGTAATAGAGGTCGGCGCGGAACTCGCCCTCTTTCACCATGCGCTCCAGATTGCGGTTGGTGGCGAGAATGAGCCGCACGTCCACCTTCACGGGCGCGGAGCCGCCCACGCGCTCGAACTCGCGTTCCTGCAGCACGCGCAGCAGCTTCGCCTGGAACGACGGCGAGATGTCGCCTATCTCGTCGAGGAACAGGGTGCCGCCGTGCGCCAGTTCGAAGCGCCCCTTGCGCTGCCCCTGCGCGCCCGTGAAGGCGCCTTTCTCGTGGCCGAACAGCTCGCTTTCGAGCAGCGATTCCGTGAGCGCCGCGCAGTTCACTGAAACGAACGCCTGCTCGCCACGCGGCGAGAGCCGGTGAATGGCGCGTGCGATCACCTCCTTGCCGGTGCCGCTTTCGCCACGCAGCAGCACCGTGGTGCGTGCAGGCGCGACCTGGTGAACCTGTTCAAAGATGCGTCGCATGGGCTCCGAAACGCCCACCACCTGATCGAGCGGCTGAAACGGTCGAATCGCCTTCTGCATGCGCCGCACTTCTTCCTGCATGCGGTCGTGTGCGGCGCTCACGCTGCGATGAAGCAGCAGCGCCTGGCCCATCAGCGTGGAAACGATCTTCATGAGGTGCAGGTCGCCCGCAAACATGCGTGTGCCGCCCGGGTTCATGCAGAACACGGCGAGCACGCCGAGCGTGTGATGCTCCTGGCGCAAAGGCGTGGCGAGCAGCGCGATACGCGCGTCGCCGAATTCGCCGGGCACGTCCGCGCTGCCGGTGCGGTCGAGAAACACCGGTTCGTCGCGCACGTCCGGCACCACCGCGGGCAGGCCGCTCTTGTAGACGCGCCCCACGATGCCTTCGCCCGGATGAAAACGAATGCGCTGATGCTCGTCGCTCGAGAGTCCCGCACTGCATAGCCCGCGCAGCTGGCCGCCGGGTTCCGCGACCACGACGAACGCACGCCGCCATTCCAGCGCGTGCAGGAGGTATTGCAGCGACGTGCGGAACGTCTGCGCTACGTCGAGCGACGACACCAGCGTCTTGCTGACTTCATAGACCGCGTCAAGCTCACGACGGGCCTCGCCTGCACCTGGGTTCTGCATGAATCCCTCCGCTCGTGCTGTGGCCCGGTCGAGGCGCCACGGCCCAACAACAGCACGATCCGCCATCAAAGCAAGATTTAGCCCAAGCCGGGACCGGACCGGCATTCGGGCACACAACGAAGCGGGGCGACAAAGCCGACACGAAGACGACAGGGAGCCGACAAACACAACACGCCTGAGCCGCGATTCCGCCTCTACACCGTACAAAAAAAACATTGCGTGCCGAGGAAATAACAATACCCGTCAAAAAAAACCGTGGCATGGATGTTGCAAATTTTGGCTGCCTGCCTTGATCCGCTCCATCCGCCCGATCCGCTCGACACGCAAAAAGGGAGTTCGCCATGCCGGACCTTGCCCGTGACCCTGAACGCCGCGCCCAGCCTGTCTATCTGGACTACGCGGCCACCACGCCCGTGGACCCGCGCGTCGCGCGCCGCATGCTGCCCTATATAACGCAGTTGTTCGGCAACCCGGCGAGCCGCTCCCACGCCTACGGCTGGGCGGCCGACGAAGCCGTGGAACTGGCGCGCGAGCAGGTGGCGAGCCTCGTGAACGCCGACCCGCGCGAGATCGTCTGGACCTCGGGTGCGACGGAGTCGAACAATCTCGCGCTGAAAGGTGCCGCGCACTTCTACCGCTCGCGCGGCAACCACCTCGTGACGGTCGCCACCGAGCACAAGGCCGTGCTCGACACCCTGCGCGAACTGGAACGCGAAGGGTTCGAGGTGACGGTGCTGCCCGTGCAGCCCGACGGCCGCGTGGATCCGGCCGCCTTCGAAGCGGCGCTCAAGCCCGGCACCGTGCTGGCGTCGGCCATGTTCGTCAACAACGAAACGGGCGCCATGCACGACATTGGCGCGCTCGGCGCCATGTGCCGCAGCCGCGGCGTGCTGTTCCACGTCGACGCCGCGCAGGCCGCGGGCAAGGTGCCCATCGACCTCGACACGTTGCCCGTGGACCTGATGTCGCTTTCCGCGCACAAGATGTACGGCCCGAAAGGCATTGGCGCGCTCTATGTGCGCCGCAAGCCGCGCGTGCGCCTTGAAGCGCAGATGCACGGCGGCGGCCACGAGCGCGGCATGCGTTCCGGCACGCTGCCCACGCACCAGATCGTGGGCATGGGCGAGGCGTTCTGGCTCGCGCGCGAGAGCATGCAGGCCGACACCGAGCGCATCCGCGCGCTGCGCGACCGGCTCTGGGCGGGTCTCTCGGCCATCGACGCCGTGTGCCTCAACGGCGACCTCGCGCACTGCGCGCCGCATTACCTGAACGTGAGCTTCCGCTACGTGGAGGGCGAATCGCTGCTGATGGGCATCAAGGACATCGCGGTGTCGTCGGGGTCCGCCTGCACGTCGGCGAGCCTCGAACCCAGCTACGTGCTGCGCGCAATGGGGCGCGAAGACGAGCTCGCGCACAGCTCCATCCGCTTTTCGCTCGGCCGCTTCACGACGGCGGAAGAAATCGATTTCGCCATTGACCAGGTCACCCAGGTGGTGGGGCGGCTGCGCGAAATGAGCCCGCTGTGGGACATGGCGCGCGCGGGCGTGGACCTGGCTTCCATTCAGTGGGCAGCGCATTGAGGCACTGAACACACATTCCGCCGTTCTCCACGAGGAGCATGCGATGGCTTACAGCAACGAGGTTCTGGACCACTACGAAAACCCGCGCAACGTCGGCTCGTTCGCGAAAGACGACAGCGCGGTGGGCACCGGCATGGTGGGCGCGCCCGCCTGCGGCGATGTGATGCGGCTGCAGATTCGCGTGAACCGCGACGGCGTGATCGAAGACGCACGCTTCAAGACCTACGGCTGCGGCTCGGCCATCGCATCGAGTTCGCTCGTGACCGAATGGGTGAAGGGCAAGACGCTCGACGAGGCCATGACGATCCGCAATACGCAGATCGCGGAGGCGCTCGCCCTGCCGCCCGTGAAGATTCACTGCTCGATCCTCGCCGAGGACGCCATCAAGGCCGCCGTCGCCGATTTCCGCTCGCGCCAGCACACACAAGCGGACGAAGGTGACAGCCTCACGACCGAACAGCCGGCCTGCGCGTCCGGCGCCCAGTGAACGCGCTCATTCGAACGAGGACTCGCACCATGGAAATGCTTGAACCTGTGGCCGCCGCGCCGCAATCCGCGCCGGCCTTTCTCGACTTCACCGCGCGCGCCGCGGCGAAGGTCGCCTCGCTGATCGAAGAAGAAGGCAACCCGCAACTGAAGCTGCGGCTCTACGTGTCGGGCGGCGGCTGCTCCGGCTTTCAATACGGCTTCTCGTTCGACGACCAGGTGGCCGAAGACGACATGCAGGTGGTCACAGACGGCGTCACGCTGCTGATCGACGCCATGAGCCAGCAATATCTGCTCGGCGCGCGCGTGGATTACGAAGACGGGCTCGAAGGCTCGCGCTTCGTGATCCAGAACCCGAATGCGCAGAGCACCTGCGGCTGCGGCAGTTCGTTCTCCGCGTGAGCGAGGTTGCCATGTCCATTTCGCTTACGCCTGCCGCCGCGCGGCACGTCGAACGGTCGCTGCAAAAGCGCGGCAGCGGCGTCGGGCTGCGCCTTGCCGTGAAGACAAGCGGCTGCTCGGGCTTCGCCTACGCGCTCGAATTCGTCGACACGCCGAACGCCGAGGACCAGTGCTTCGAAGCGCACGGCGTGACCATCGTCGTGGACCCGCGCAGCCTGCCCATGCTCGACGGCACCGAACTCGATTTCGTTCGCGAAGGCCTGAACGAAGGGTTCAAGTTCCACAACCCGAACGCAAAAGCCAGCTGCGGATGCGGAGAAAGCTTCGCGGTCTGACGCTTCGCCATCCGAACCAACCGACGAGGATTCCGCCCATGGCCCTGCTGCAGATCGCCGAACCCGGCCGTGCGGCCGCCCCGCATCAGCACCGGCTCGCGGCCGGCATCGACCTCGGCACGACGAACTCGCTCGTCGCCACAGTACAAAGCGCGCTGGCGCGCGTGTTGCCGGATGCGAACGGCGCGCTGCTGATGCCGTCCATCGTCCGCTATCTGCCTTCGGGCGAAATCGAAGTGGGACGTGAAGCGCAGGCGCACGTCACCGACGATCCGGCCAACACAATCGTTTCGGTAAAGCGCTTCATGGGGCGGCGCCTCACGGACCTGCCCGATGCGGGCGCGCTGCCCTATCGCTTCGTCGACCGGCCCGGCATGGTGAACGTGGCCACCGTGGCGGGCGAGCGCTCGCCCGTCGAAGTGTCCGCTGAGATTCTGCGAGCGTTGCGCGAGCAGGCCGAAGCGTCGCTGGGCGGCGAACTGACGGGCGTGGTCATCACGGTGCCCGCGTACTTCGACGACGCGCAGCGCCAGGCCACGAAAGACGCCGCGAAACTCGCCGGTCTGACGGTGCTGCGTCTGATGAACGAGCCCACGGCGGCGGCCGTCGCGTATGGACTCGACCGCGCGGCCGAAGGCACCTTCGCCGTCTACGACCTGGGCGGCGGCACGTTCGACATCTCCATCCTGCGTCTATCCAAGGGCGTGTTCGAAGTGCTCGCCACGGGCGGCGACTCCGCGCTCGGTGGAGACGACTTCGATTACGCCATCGCGCAGTGGCTCTGCAACGCGCATGGCGTGGGCGGCGTAGCGTCGCTCGGGCCGCGCGATCAGCGGGCGGTGCTAGTCGCGGCGCGCGCCGCGAAAGAAGCGCTTTCGCAAACGGACACGGTCGAGGCGGTGGTGGAAATGGCCGACGGCACGGTCTGGCGGCGCACGCTCACGCGCGCCACGTTCGCTGCGCTCGGCGCGCCGCTGATCGAACGCACGCTCGCCGCCACGCGGCGCGCGCTGCGCGACGCCCGGTTGCAGAGCAACGAGTTAGCCGGCGTGGTGCTGGTAGGCGGCTCGACGCGCATGCCGCTCGCCCGCGACGCTGTGCGTGCGTTCTTCGGCCGCGAGCCGCTTGCCGACATCGACCCCGATCAGGTGGTCGCGCTCGGCGCCGCCAGGCAGGCCGACGTGCTGGCCGGCAATGGCAATGACAATGGCAACGACGGCGGCTGGCTGCTGCTCGACGTGTGCCCGCTGTCGCTCGGTATCGAAACCATGGGTGGGCTTGTCGAAAAGATCATTCCGCGCAACTCGACGCTGCCGCTCGCACGCGCCCAGGAATTCACCACGTTCAAAGACGGGCAGACCGCCATGTCGATTCACGTCGTGCAGGGTGAACGCGAAGGCGTGGCGGACTGCCGCTCGCTCGCGCGCTTCGAGTTGCGCGGCATTCCGCCCGCAGTCGCAGGTGCGGCGCGCATTCGCGTAACGTTCCAGATCGACGCGGACGGTCTGCTCGCCGTAACCGCACGCGAGCAAACCACGGGCACCGAGGCGCACGTGGAAGTAAAGCCGTCGTATGGTTTGAGCGACGCCCAGGTGGCCGCCATGCTGAAAGAGGCCATCGAAACCTCGACCGACGACATGCAGTTGCGCATGCTGCGCGAGGCGCAGATCGACGCGCGGCGCTTGCTGGATGCGACCGAAGCCGCCCTTGCCACCGACGCCGACCTGCTCGACGACGAAGAACTCGCTGCCATCCGGCACGCGGGCTTTCGCGTGGCCGACGCTCTCGAAACCGGCGCGCCGCCCGATACGCTCAAGGCGATTGCCGCCGTGCTCTCCGAGGCCACGGAGGAATTCGCCGCGCGCCGCATGAACGCATCGATTCGCGCCGCGCTAACGGGCCGCGAGCTCGACAGCCTCGCCTGATTGCATCACTAGTGCATCACGAGGTTCGCGACCATGCCACGCATCCAGGTACTCCCTCATCCCGAGCTATGCCCCGCAGGGCAGACGCTCGACGTCAAACGCGGCACGTCGCTGTGCGAGAGCCTCGTTCAGTCGGGCATCGCGCTCGAACACGCCTGCGAAATGGTCGCGGCGTGTGCCACGTGCCACGTCTACGTGCGCGAGGGCGGCGCATCGCTCGCGCCGCCCGAGGACGACGAAAGCGATCAGCTCGATCACGCCTGGGGGCTCGACGCGCAATCGCGTCTGGCCTGCTGCGTGAAGCTGCGCGACGCGGATCTCGTCGTCGAACTGCCGCGCCACACGCGCAACCTCGCGCGCGAACGCTGAGCGCCGTTCAGCGCGCGCTGCACCAGACGTACGACTCCGTTCCCTGGCTGTCTGAAACAGAACATTCGCGACACGGACAACGCAGCCACGAAGGGTTCGGATCTCGACAGATTGCGCGAAAAGCGCTTCCCGCAAGCCCTCTCCGTGTTGCCGCCCTCGCTGGCATAGCCCTTGCAATTCATGTCGCAACCACCAGAGAGGTCACCGATGTCCAACCCGATCATCAACGACACCACGCTGCGCGATGGCGAGCAGACCGCCGGTGTCGCGTTCACGGTCGACGAGAAGTGCGCGATCGCCACGGCGCTTTCGCGCGCGGGCGTGCCCGAACTCGAAATCGGCATTCCGGCGATGGGCGAAGAAGAGATTGCGTGCATCAAGGCCATCGTGGACCTGAACCTCGATGCCGGCATGATGGTCTGGGGGCGCCTCACCGACGCCGATCTGGCCGCGGCGCTGCGCTGCAATCCCGACATCGTGCATCTTTCGATTCCCGTTTCGGACATCCACCTTCAGCACAAGCTTCGGCAGCCGCGCAGCTGGGCGCTTGCGCAGGTCACGCGCGTGATTGCCGAAGCGGCGAAGAGCGGGCGTAAGGTGTCGCTCGGTCTCGAAGACGCGTCGCGCGCAGACCCGGCCTTCATTGCCGACATCGCGCAGCGGGCGCAGCAGTGCGGCGCGCAGCGCGTGCGCTTTGCCGACACGCTCGGCGTGCTGGACCCGTTCGCCACCTACGAGGCGATTGCACGCTTGCGCGCGGCAGTGGACATCGAAATCGAAATTCACGCGCACGACGATCTGGGCCTCGCAACGGCCAATACGCTCGCGGCGCTGCGCGCCGGGGCTACGCATGCGAATACGACCGTCAACGGTCTGGGCGAGCGCGCGGGCAACGCGGCGCTGGAAGAAGTGGTGATGGGCACGCGCCACCTGCTGGGACGCGACACGGGCGTGGACACCACCTCGCTGCTCGGCATCTCGCGCCTCGTCGAACAGGCATCGGGTCGCAACGTGTCGTTCAACAAGAGCATTGTGGGCGGCGGCGTCTTCACGCACGAATCGGGCATACACGCAGACGGCATCGCGAAGCACCCCACCACCTACGAAGGCTTCGATCCGGCCGAACTGGGCCGCGAACGCTCCGTGGTGCTCGGCAAACATTCAGGATCACAAAGCGTGCGTCAGGCGTACGACGCGCTAGGGCTCAATATCGCCGACCAGCTCGTACCGCTGCTGCTCACGCGCATTCGCCACTTCGCCGTGCGCTACAAGCAGGCGCCGAGCGCGAGCGACCTCTACCGGTTTCTGGTGGAAGCGCGCGGCACGCTGGAAGAGGTGTCGTGAGCGACGTATGGAACGCCATGAAGGAGTCACTGCGATGCAAGGCTTCATCGAACAACTGAAAACGCTCTCGTCCGCCGAAGACTTCCTGTGCTTCTTCGGCATTCCGTTCGACCAGAAGGTGGTGGACGTGAGCCGGCTGCACATCCTGAAACGTTTTTTCCAGTACATCCGGCAGCAGGACGCGATAGCTCAGGGCGACGAGGCGGCGATGTACACGGCCTATCACGGCCTGCTCGCGAAGGCCTATGGCGACTTCGTGGTCTCCACGCCCGCCGAGCAGAAAGTGTTCAAGGTCTTTCAGGACGTGGACGGCCGGCAGCACGTTTCGATCGAGAATCTGCGCGCGTCGATGCCCGCGCGCGACGCCGCCTGAGCGAGGAGAGCCGACATGCACATCGTCGTCTGCATCAAGCAGGTTCCGGATTCCGCGCAGATTCGCGTCCATCCGGTTACCAACACCATCATGCGGCAGGGCGTGCCTGCCATCGTGAATCCGTACGACCTGTTTTCGCTGGAAGAAGCGCTGCGCCTGAAGGACCAGTTCGGCGGCAAGGTCACGGCGCTCTGCATGGGCCCGCCCCAGGCTGAAGAGGCGCTGCGCAAGTGCATCAGCTACGGCGCCGACGACGCGGTACTCGTGACCGACCGCGCCTTCGCCGGCGCGGACACGCTCGCCACCTCGTACGCGCTCGCGGCCGGCATCCGCCAGATCGCGAAAGAGCAGGCCGTGGACGTGGTGTTCACCGGCAAGCAGACCATCGACGGCGACACGGCGCAGGTGGGCCCCGGCATCGCCAAACGCCTAGGCCTGCAATTGTTGACCTACGTGTCGCGCATCGTCGAGGTGAATCCGGACGCCCGCACCATTCGCGTAGAGCGCCGCGCCGAAGGCGGCGTGCAGGTGCTGGAAACCGCGCTGCCGTGCCTCGTGACGATGCTCGAAAACACCAACGAGCTGCGCTTCGCGACGCTACCCGCCATGATCCACGCGGCCGGCTTTCCGGTGCGCAAATGGAACCGCGAGCAGGCCGGCATCGAAGACGTGAGCAAGATCGGGCTCAAGGGTTCGCCCACGGTGGTGAGCAAGGTGTTCGGTCCCACGCCGCGCAGCGAAAAGGCGGAGATGCTCGTGCTCGACGTGTCGAACCTGCGCGACGTTTCCATGAACCTGCTGCAGAAGATCTTCACCCGCCATCCGACGCTGGAGGCCGACTTGCTCACGAAGGAAGCGCCATGAATACGCCCGCCGCTGGTGTTGGAAACCCCGCCGGAAAACCCGCCGCACCCGTGAAGAAAGCGGCGGGACGCAACCTCGAACTGCCCGAGCATCTGAAGGCGTACAAGGGCGTCTGGGTGTTCCTCGAACACGACCGCGGCCACGTGCACAGCGTGTCGTGGGAACTGCTGGGCGAGGCGCGCAAGCTGGCCGATACGCTGGGCAGCAACGTGTCCGTCGCGATACTGGGCGGCCCCAACGAGCCGCTCGAACGGTTCGCCGCCGAGGCATTCGCTTATGGCGCGGACAAGGCCTACGTGATGCACGACGCCGCGTTGCTCGGCTACCGCAACGAGCCGTTCACGAAGGGCCTCACCGACCTCGTGAACCGCTACCAGCCCGAAATTCTGCTGCTGGGCGCGACCTCGATGGGCCGCGACCTCGCGGGGTCGGTGGCCACCACGCTCGCCACCGGCCTCACTGCGGATTGCACGGCGCTCAACATCGACCCCACGTCGCGCGCGCTCGCGGCCACGCGGCCCACGTTCGGCGGGTCGCTGCTCTGCACGATCATGACGCTCGCCTATCGTCCGCAGATGGCCACGGTGCGCCCACGCGTGATGGCGATGCCGCCGTCGCAGCCCGAACGCACCGGCGAGATCGTGCAGGAAACGCTGGGCATGGTGGAGACGGCGATCGTGACGAAGCTGCTCGACTTCATTGCGGATGCGAACAGCAACAAGATCAACCTGCCGTATGCCGACGTGATCGTGAGCGGGGGCAAGGGGCTCAAGCATCCCGACAACTTCCGGCTCGTGTTCGAACTGGCGCGCGTGCTGGGCGGCGAAGTGGGTGCAACGCGGCCGTGCGTGCAGGCAGGCTGGGTGGAGGCCGACCGCCAGGTCGGGCAGACCGGCAAGACGGTGCGGCCTCGGCTCTACATCGCGGCGGGCATTTCGGGCGCGATTCAGCACCGCGTGGGGATGGAAAGCTCGGACGTGATCGTCGCCATCAATACGGACCCGAACGCACCCATCTTCGACTTCGCGCACTACGGGATCGTGGGCAACGCATTGCAGGTGCTGCCGGCGCTCACGCAGGCTTTCGCAGAGCATCTCGCGTTGCGCGGGAAGCAGGCTGCATGAGCAGGCCGCATGCGCAGACTGCATGAGCTGACGTCCTAAGGAGACGCCGATGAAAAAACCTTCGCAATTCGACGCGATCGTCGTGGGCGCCGGCCCTTCCGGCAACGCCGCCGCCTACGTCATGGCGAAAGCCGGCCTCAAGGTGCTGCAGATCGAGCGCGGCGAATATCCCGGCAGCAAGAACGTGCAGGGCGCGATTCTGTACGCGAAGGCGCTCGAAGAGATCATCCCCGACTTTCGCGACGATGCGCCGCTCGAACGGCACATCATCGAGCAGCGCATGTGGATGCTCGACGACACGTCGTTCGTCGGCACCCACATGCGCAGCGACGACTACAACAAGCCGCCGTACAACCGCTACACGATCATTCGCGCGCAGTTCGACAAATGGTTCTCGTCGAAGGTGCGCGAGGCCGGCGCGCTGTTGATCTGCGAAACCACGGTCAATCAGCTGATCATGGACGGCGACCAGGTGGTGGGCGTGCAATGCGACCGCGAACAGGGCGACGTGTACGCCGACGTAGTGATTCTCGCGGACGGCGTGAATTCCACGCTGGCGCGCAAGGCCGGCTTTCATGGCGAGATAGAGGCCGGCAACGTGGCGCTCGCCGTGAAGGAAATCCTGTTCATGCCTGAGGAGACCATTCGCCAGCGCTTCAACGTGGGCGAAGAAGAAGGCGTGGTCATCGAAATGGTGGGCCGTATTACCGACGGCATGATGGGCACGGGCTTTCTCTATACCAACAAGGAGTCGCTCACCATCGGCGTGGGCTGCATGCTGGGCGACTTCAAGAAGAACCCCAACCGCACGAGCCCTTACGTGCTGCTCGAACAGATGAAGCGTCACCCTTCCATTGCGCCGCTGATCGAGGGCGGCGAAATGAAAGAGTATTGCGCGCATCTGATTCCCGAAGGCGGCTTTCATGCCGTACCGCAGGTGTACGGCAACGGCTGGATGATCGTGGGCGACTCGGGCGGGTTCGTGAATGCCGCG
The DNA here is from genome assembly GCF_029536165.1 of Paraburkholderia sp. SUR17. Classification (NCBI taxonomy): domain Bacteria; kingdom Pseudomonadati; phylum Pseudomonadota; class Betaproteobacteria; order Burkholderiales; family Burkholderiaceae; genus Paraburkholderia; species Paraburkholderia sp. SUR17. Next base: position 437,698 of record NZ_CP120509.1, on the reverse strand, counting down.
CATCGCGAAGGCTCCAACCTCGCCATGACGACTGGCCGGCTCGCCGCCGAAACGGTGATCGCGGCGAAGGCCGCGGGCAACGGCTATCGCGCGGGCACGCTGAAGGCATACAAGACGGCGCTGGACGAAAGCTTCGTGATGAAAGACCTGCGCAAGTACCGCGACATGCCCGCCGTGCTGCACAACAACCCGCAGTTCTTCACGACGTGGCCCGATCTCGTGGCGCGTGCCGCGCGCACGATGATTACCGTCGACGGCGTCGACAAGAAGAGCAAGGAACGCGAAGTCATGTCGAGCTTCCGCAAGAGCCGGTCGCTGACCGGGCTCGTAGGGGACGCATACAAACTCTGGAGGGCATTCCGGTGAACACCGTAACCGTCAACGTCGAGGAAAAGCTGTTCCAGAACCGCTATCGCGTGGATGCGGGGCGGCCTCACATCCGCATCAAGAACGCAGACGTCTGCACCAACCAGTGCGGCTCGAAGAGCTGCACCTTCGTCTGCCCCGCGTCGTGCTACAAGGCCGAAGGCAACGGCTCGGTCACGCTGATCACGGACGGGTGCCTCGAATGCGGCAGCTGCCGCATCCTGTGCACGGAACACAACAACGTGGAATGGGAGTACCCGCGCGGCGGGCACGGCATCCTGTTCAAGTTCGGCTAAGGACGACGGCAATGAGCAAACCGAAACGGCATGTCTTCGTGTGCACGCAGAACCGGCCGCCGCAGCATCCGCGCGGATCGTGCGGCGGCGGCAAGGGCTCAGCTGCCCTGATTCAGGCGTTCTGGGCCGAACAGCAGAAGCGCAACGCCTACGAGACGGTGGCGATCACCTACTCCGGCTGCCTCGGTCCGTGCGACCAGGGTGCGAACGTGGTGGTCTATCCGGAAGCGGTGCTGTACCGCGGCGTGACGCCCGCCGATGTCGATGAAATCTTCACGTCGCATCTGGAAGGCGGCGAGCCCGTGGCGCGGCTCGTTGCACCCGAGGCGGTGTGGTGAACATCTTCACGGGCGTTGAGTCATCCGAACTATTCGGCGGCCAGGTGCCGCCGCCCGTGCAGCGCCTGATCGCCACCGCACGCAACGCGCCGCCCGACGAGGCCGGCGCCGCGCTGTGGACCGCCGTGCTCACGTTTCCGCGCTGCCTGCCGCCGTATTACCTGCTCTACAAGTTTCACGCGAGCCGCGGCGAAATGGAGCCGGCGCACGAAGTCGCGAGCAAGGCGCTCGCGGCCGCGGCGTTGCAGGCGCATCTGGCTACGGACTGGCGCGCAGTACTGCCGGGCGACGCCGATTTTTCGACGCCCGGACCTGCGCGTTTCTGGCTGTTCACGCTGAAGGCGCTGGCGTTCATCAACGTACGACGCGGCGAGCGGGCCGCCGCGCTGGCCCTCGTCACGAAACTGCGCGCGCTCGATCCGGCGGATCGTATCGGCTTCGGCGTGGTGGAAGCGTTGCTCGCGCAGTCGTGATTGTCCGGGTCGGGCAAGGAGTACCGCACGGAACACCCCCAAGGCCCCCGGTTACGCTCGGCGTGGCGCTCGGGTATTCCCAGATCAACCGGCTCCCGTTCGTGAAGTAGCCCAAACGACGCACGGCGCAGGGCTTTGCAGGTCATCCAGGCGCGCACCTTCAATTCGCGGCCCGTCTGCGCACGTCGCTTACCCGCGCAATCAGATCGTAACGACGCAGCTTTTCGTACAGCGTGCTTTTCGCGATGCCGAGCTGATTCGCGGTTTGCGTGAGATTGCCGGCATTGCGATCGAGCGCGCGGCGGATCGTCTCGGCCTCCGCCAGCTTGAGCGAGTCTTCGGCACTTCCCGGCTCCGCGGCCGCTGCCTGTTTCGCGACGTATCCGGCAAGCGCTGCCGTCGCGCGAATTTCGGCGGGCAACTTGTCCGCCGTGATGACGGAACCGCTCGCCAGCAAAAGCGAGCCCTCTATTGCGTTGCGCAATTCGCGCACGTTGCCGGGCCACGGGTACGCCAGCAGACGCGCATAGGCTTCGTCGTCGAACGAGCGGGCCGGCAAGCCGTATGACTGGCACAGCCGCTCCAGCCAGTACGCAATGAGGGCCGGCAGGTCCTCGGTGCGCTCGCGCAGACTCGGAATCGAAATGGTCGTCACAGCGATCCGGTAGAACAGGTCCATTCGGAACGTGCCGCTGGAGATCGCGTCCTTGAGGTTGCGATGGGTCGCCGCCACCAGGCGGAAATTCACCTTGCGCGGCGTATTTTCCCCAAGCCGGTAGATTTCGTTTTCTTCGAGCACGCGCAGCAGATGCGGTTGTATGTCCACCGGCATCTCGCCTATTTCGTCGAGAAACAGTGTGCCGCCGTTGGCTGCCTCGATCTTGCCCGCCGCGCCGGACTTGCGCGCGCCGGTAAAGGCTCCCTCGGCGTAGCCGAAGAGTTCGCTCGCGAGCAGATCTCTCGATAACCCGCCGCAGTTGAGCGCGATGAATGGTCCGTCCGCGCGTTCGCTTGCCTGGTGAATGCCTTGTGCAAAAAGCTCTTTGCCCACGCCTGTTTCGCCGAGCAACAGCACGGGAACCCGCGACCGCGCGAGTTGACGTGCCTTGTCGACGGCGTCCCGCAAGACGCGGCTCTCGCCCACGAGACGCTTGAATGCGCCGGTCGAATCAGGCCGCATATCGCGGCCGCGCGCGATCGGAACCGATCCGCGCACGACTTCGCTGCCCGGTATCACGATCATGAATCCGAGTATCGCGTCGCCTTCGCGCAAGGTTTCCACGTGCGCGTGATGCAGCCACGCCGGCGCATTCGCCGAAGGTCCCGCCTCGGCCAGGTGGCTCAAACCCGGCACCGTGAAACTCGCGTCGATCTGCACGTCGAAGCCGAAGCGCCGCAGCGCCGGCACGACCTGCGCATTGGCCTTAACGAGACGTCCGCGTTCGTCGACAATCAATACGGCATCCGAAGCAAGCGAACCGAAACGCGACGCGCACCGGTCCAGCATGCGCAGGCGGCGCTCCATCGCGTCTTTCGCGATGCGGCTTTCGATGCGGCCCGCGAGCGACACGGTCAACGCGAGGCTATAGCGGTTGTAGGTATCCGCGAGCCCCGATACATCGATCACGCCCAGCACTTGCCCGTCCAGCGGGTCGCGAATGACGGTTGCCGAGCAGGTCCAGCGCTTGATGCCTGCGCAGAAATGTTCCGCGCCATGAATCTGCACGGGCTGCCGCAGCGCGAGCGCGGTGCCGATCGCGTTGGTACCGCAATTGAGCTCGGTCCAGTTGCAGCCCGGCACCAGACCCACTTCACGCGCCGGGTCGATGATGCGCATGTCGCCTTCGTGCTGAAGGATCATGCCTTCGGGGTCGGCGAGCAGCATGACGGTGCCGGTCTGCGCAAGCAGTTCGCGCGTTTGCTGCATCAGCGGCAAGCTCGCGTTGACGAGCTGCGCATTCCCGGCCAGCCAATGTCTCAGTTGATTTTCGCCGATGGGCGGCGGCGCACGATCCACCGCGGGGTCGACGCGGCCCACAAGGCAGCGTTGCCAGGAATCGTCCACCACGCCGCGCACCTCGGACGAATGCCACTCGCCCCCTCCTACGAGATGCTCCCATGCGGACATGATGCTGCCGTCGCGCTCCGGACTGGAAAACCAGTCCATTGGCGTACCTGTATGTTGCATGCGTGTCTCCTGGCGATTCGCATGGCGCGAATCGCGTAGCCGTATGTTTCGGCCCTCTTTGAGGTGGAGCGTCGCGGCCATAGCCCGACCACCCCTCTCGCATCGTACTCTGATGCGCGGCTCGAACAAGCAATGTGCACGCCAATTCGGCAGGTACGCGCACACAGGCTTCTTCCCCGCGCAGAGCACTGCACAAGGGGCTCACGGCCACAAATAGCGCAGGAAAACAGGCACACCGTTCGAAAATCGAACGTCCGAAAAACGAACGCCCCGCTTCGCCTGAGCGAAAGCGGGGCGGGTTGGCACCGTCGCCAACGCCAATCCCCCGACGCCATTACGCGCCGGTCGGATCAAACGTCGTACTAATCGGCGCGTTCAGGCACCGGCAGCTTCAGCCACTCTGCGTAGAAACCCTCGATGTCGGGTTCGAAGTCGTGAACCACCGGATACCACGGCGTGGGCGCCTCGACGTCGTGCATCGCGCCGCAGGTGGGGCAGTAGTACTCGCGATACACCTGCCATTGCGTGTCGGGCGCCATGAGGCGCGGGTAGACCTCGTCCATGGCCTCTTCGGAATCCCGCACGAAAATGCTCGCGTGCAGCTTCCAGTTCTCGCGGTAGTCGCAGAACACATGACCGCAATCGCATTGCGTGACCCACTTCTTCGACGCCTGCTGTTGAACGATATAGAGGTGCGGGCCCAGCGGCAGGATGATGCGATCTTTCCAGCCCAGCTTGCGTTGCAGGGCGTCGAGGTACATCTCGAAGCGCTCTCCGTCCTTGGGCATCGAGAGCATGCGCAACGTCGTCTCCCAGTCGAGCGTGCCGTCGACCAGGTTCGCGATCTGTTCCTTCGTGTAGGTAGACATCTTCACTTTCTCCGTAGACAGTTTTCAGGACAAGCCGCGCGTTATTCCTCGACCAGTACGACCGTGTTCACGTCGGGCATCTTCGAAAGATCCATGCGGAACTTCGAGCCGTAGGTGGGCACGTCGAGTTCGTCTTCGGTGAGCGTCCATGACTCGGGCAGATCCCAGAACGTGCGGAACTGCGCTTCGAACTTCGTCGAAAGGCCGAAGCTCGTCGCGAACATGTGCTTGACCTGCGTCGAGGCATGCTTGACCAGGATGCGCTCGCGCTCGCTCTTCATCCACTCGCGCGTGGGCTGCGAACGCGCAAGCCGCTGGTTGCGAATCTCGATGCGCAGCAGCGCCGTCTGCTTTGCATCGACATGCCAGATGCCGTGCGCGTCCTTCGTTGCGACCGCGCCGTAGACCTTCTGCGCGTACTCGGGCAGCAGCACCGCATTGTTGAGATCGCGCTCGATCGCCTCGATGCCGCGGTCGAGCGGATCGCCGAAGCCGGGCCCGCCGCGCAGGTAGTTCAGATACAAGTCGTAGTTGTCGTAGCAGTCTTCCGTCGTCATGCACTGCTGGTCGCGCTTGATGCGTGCGCCCGCGTTCAGATGGTTCTCGTAGTCGGGCACGTCCGGATTGGTGTCGCCACCCAGCGGCAGACTCTCGCCCTGTGCAATGCGCTGGTCGAGGCCCGTGTGATGCGCCTCGAAGCGGTAGCCCGTGGCCGCCGGGTATCCGCCCATGAGTCCCCAGTCGCTGTTCATGTAGCCGTTGCCCATGAAGAACATCGTCCAGTCCTGGGCTTTCCAGACCATGCGCAGCGTCTCGAAACCGCAGCCGCCGCGGTACTTCCCGTAGCCGCCCGAATTGGCCTTCACGTTGCGGCCCAGATAGAGCAGCGGCTCCGCCATTTCCCAGATCTCGATGTCCCCCATGTCGCCTTCGGGATTCCAGATCGCGGCCGCATGGTTGAGCCCGTCCTTGATCGCGCACGCGCCGGTGCCGCACGACGACGCCTCGAAACTGTTCACCGCGTGAATGTCGCCGTCCTGATTGATGCCGCCGCCTTGCAACCAGTTGGACGTGTTCGCGTTGCCCGCGTTGACCTCTTCGAGATAGCCACGGCTGAAATAGGCTTGCGAGAGGCCGCGCCACAGCGCACTCCAGCCCGAGACCAGGAAGTGCCAGGCATACGCGTGGCCCGTGCGGCGGTCGTCGGGATTCATCCATGCGCCCTTCGGCAAATGGAATTCGGTGCCGAAGTACGCGCCGTCGTTGATGCGCTGCGTCGGCACGAGGGTTTGCGTCATCATCACCCAGATACCGCTCGTGAATGCGACCTGGTGCGCGTTATACGAGTGCCAGCCCCAACGGCTCGCGCCTTCGAAGTCGAGCCGCCAGGTGGCGTCGCGCCGGATCTCCATTTCCACGGGCGAATGCATGATGGAGTCGAGCTTCGCGAAGGCCGACGAGGTCTGTACGTCGGGATGGTTGTACGGCACGTCCACAAACGCGACCTTGCGGTACTTGCCGGGCAGCGTCATGGCCTTGATGCGCGTCTGCAAACCACGGCGCCCTTCTTCAATCACCTCGTAGGCGAATTTCTCGTAGGCCTCGATGCCTTCGTCCTCGATCACCTCTTCGATCAGGTCGCGAATCATGTGGCAGCCTGCAATGCGCGTGCGCTCGTCGAGAATCCAGTATTTCGGCGTGCGCACGGAACGCTGACTCTCATGCAGCCAGTCGCGCAGCGGCGTGTCGTTCACGCCCGTCTTGCGGCACGTGATCATGTAGCCGTCGCCGAAGCGCTGCACCTGCCCCGTCGACATGGAACCCGGCGTCACCGCGCCCGTGTCGATCACGTGCGTGACGCCGCCCACCCAACCCACGAGTTTGCCGTGCGCGAAGATCGGCACGATGGTGGCGATGTCGCACGGGTGCACGTTGCCGATCGAACAGTCGTTGTTCGTGAACATGTCGCCGGGATGAATGCCGGGGTTGGCCTCCCAGTTGTTCTCGATCATGTACTTGATCGCGGCGCCCATCGTGCCGACGTGGATGATGATTCCCGTGGAGGTGAGCACGCAGTCGCCGGCCGCGTTGTAGAGCGTGAAGCACAGCTCGCCTTCCTGCTCGACGATCGGGCTCGCTGCGATCTTCTTCGCCGTCTCGCGTGCGTGCACGAGGCCGCCGCGCAGCTTCGAAAACATCTTCTCGTAGCGAATGGGGTCGCTCTCCCTGAGTTCGAGCCTGGTGAGACCGTTGTAGTGGCCAGATTGCGCGGTGCGCTCCAGAATGCCGTCGCGGAACTGCTTGAGCGTCTGACCGTTCTTGAGAAGATCGGCGAAGCCGACTTCCTGGTTGGACATCATATTCATGGTGTGTCTCCTTACCGGACTTCTCTGAGATGGAAGAGGCGATGCTTGTCGAGCGTGGTCGCGAAACCCTTCGGAACCACGAAGGTGGTGGCATCCGATTCGATGATCGCGGGGCCCACGATCTCGTTGTCCGGCTTGAGCGCCTCCATGCGCCAGACCACTGCGTCGTGCCACTGCTTGTGGCGATAGAGCTTGCGCGTGCCGACGCGCGCGGCCTGCGGCGGCGTGGGACCGCCCGACGCGTCCTCGGGCAGCACCGGTTTTTGCGTGAGCACCATGCCGCGCATGATTGCGCCCGTCACCGAAAAGCCCAGTTCGGGAGAGCGCGCCGAGCTGGCGTAGACGCGTCCGTAGGTGTCTTCGAACGCGGTCACGATACGGTCCCAGTCCTGCGCGGTAGCCGCGCTCGCGATGGGCGACTCGATCTCCAGGTCGTTGAGCTGGCCCATGTACTGCATGCGAAAGCCGGGCCGCAGAATCACGTCTTTCTCGCTGAAGCCGTTGATGCGGAATTCCTCGATCACTTTCGCCGTGAGTTCGGCCCACGCCTTCTGGATGGTCTGCGCGGCCTCGGCCTTGTCGGCATCGGAGGCCGCCTGGGGCAGCGCAAGATCCACGCTCTTGTCGTAGCGATATTCGAAATCCGCGCATGCGCAGCCGAACGCCGAGAAGCCCGCGGCCCAGGCCGGCACGACGACGTCCTTGAAACCGAGCCCTTCCGTGTAGCCATAGGTGTGCACGGGCCCGGCCCCACCGTATGAGAAGCAGACGAACTCGGTCGGGTTGTAGCCTTTCGCGCTGACGTTCGAGCGCAGGTACTCGCGAAGCTGCAGATCGAGCAACTCGATCACGCCGGCCGCGGCGTCCTCGACGGTAAGGTGGAGCGGATCGGCGATCTGCGTCTTGATGTGTTGGCGTGCGCGTTCGACGTCGAGCTTGATCTGACCGCCCAGGAAGTTTGCGGGGTTCAGATAGCCGAGCACGACGTGGCAGTCGGACACCGAAACCGTGGTGAGGCCGCTGTCCGGCCAGCAGGTGCCCACGCGATAGCCCGCGCTGTCCGGCCCGAGCTTGATGGAGCCGCTGTAGGGGTCGAGCCGCACGAAGCTGCCCGCGCCCGCGCCCACCGAGTCCATCGTGACGAGCGGCAGCGAAAGAACGAGGCGCGCCATGTCCGGGTCCGAAGCAATCGCGAAGTTGCCCTTCGTGATGAGCGCCATGTCGAACGACGTGCCGCCGATATCTGAGCACGCGATGTTGTCGTAACCCAGCGCCTCGCCCAGCAGCTTCGAGCCGATCACGCCGCCAATAGGCCCCGAAACGATGGTGCGCGCAAGCTCTTTCGCCTTCCAGCTGATCGTGCCGCCGTGCGTGGCCATCACGCGCAGGTCGAACTTCGCGCCGTGCTTCTGGAAGCGGTCGCTGACCTTCTTGAGCGTCTGCCGCGAAGGCTCGGCCGCGTAAGCTTCGAGCACCGTCGTGTTCATGCGGTGGCTTTCCTTGCGCTGCGGGTAGTAGTCCACCGAGGCGAACACCGGCACGTCCGCACGGATCGACTTCAGTTCGTCGCGCACGATGTCGCGTGCCTGCCGCTCGCTCGTCGCGTTCTTGTGAGACTGCAGGAAGCAGATCACGATGGCCTTCGCGCCGGCTGCCACCAGTTCGCGCGTGGCCTGCCGAACCTCCGCTTCGCGCAGCGGAATCACGACGTCGCCCTGCACGTCGGTGCGCTCCGTCACGCCGCGCGTACGCGCGAGCGGCACGAGCGGTTCGTCGTAGCGATGCGTGTTCAGGTGGATGCGCTCCTCCAGCGCATAGCCGAGGTAGCTCTGGATCGCGCGCCCCATCAGATGCACGTGCTCGAAGCCCTTGTTCACGAGCAAGCCCACGTCGAGCCCCTTGCGCTGCACCACGCGGTTGAGCATGGCCGTGCCGGAATACACGCACGTCACGAGTTCCGGGTAGACCTGATCGACGTCGCGCTGCCAGTGGGCGAGCGCGTCCTGCGACGAATTGAAGATGGCGAGCGACTCGTCTTCGGGATTGCTCTGCGCCTTGCCGACGACAAACCGCCCGTCCGCACGCACGAAAAAGGTATCGGTCATCGTGCCGCCGGCATCGATGCCCAACACCTGGACTTGCGAAAGCCCTTCCATGTTTTCGTCTCCAAAGATTGGTGTCATGTCGTCGCGGCAGCCACCGCGACACGACCACGCCGCATCTGCGACGCCGACGCGCTTTGTGCAACAGGCATGCCATCGCGCGCTGTTCGGCTCGCAGTCGGGCTCGCGAGTCGCGTAGGGCAAGGCTTTGGGCGAATGTGGGTCGGATTCGACGGAAGGCGTGAATCGCCGTTGCGGAGGTCGGACGGACGGAATCCGGACAATCGTGCAGTCCGGAAATCGGTCGTTTTGCGGGCGGGGTAGACTAACGCGATTTCCAACGCGAGCCGTTCACCATGCTGGGCGGCGCACGCTATCAACCCGGTACGCCCGCATTTGACGAATCACATAGCGCTCCTCCCGATCCCACAGACGGCACGGTGCGCCAGAACAGATCGACATAGGCCCGGCGGCACCTCTGCGACGGTTGTGGGATGACCAAGCCGACCAAGAAGGCAGCCGTGCCGCCGCAAACGCGCACGGATGAAACGCCATTGATGCCGCTGGCGCTGGAAGGCCGGGAGCACGATATCGCCCTGATCAATCATCTGATCGATCAGATCGACCGGGGCGGCTCAACGCTCGTTATCACCGGCGAGCCCGGAATCGGAAAATCCGCGCTGCTCGAAGTCGCGAAACATCGGGCGGCCGAGCGCGGCATTGCCGTGCTGACGATGACCGGCGTGCGGGCCGAAGTCCATTTGCCGTTCGCCGCACTCGAACTTGCGCTACGCCCGCTCATGAAGCGGGCAGCGAACCTCGTGCCGCGGCAGCGCTCGGCCTTGCTCACGGCCTTCGGCGTCTGCGACGACGTGGGGCCGCCGGACATCTTCCTCGTGGCGCTCGCAACGCTGACGCTGCTGACCGCCACCAGCAAGCCCGTGCTGCTTGTTGCGGACGACGTGCAATGGCTGGATCAGGAAACCTATGACGTGCTGGCCTTCATCTCGCGCCGATTGAGTGCGGACTCCGTCGTTCTGCTCGTGGCCATGCGCGACGACTTCAACCGTTCCTTTGGGGATGCATCCACGCTGCGGCTGCGGCTTTCAGGACTGAACGAAGCCGATGCGGAGCGGCTGCTGGACAGCCATGCCCCGCACCTTCCGGCCGACCTGCGCAGCCGTTTTCTCCAGGAGGCGGCGGGCAATCCGCTGGCTTTGCTGGAACTGCCTCACGGCGAACGCGCCGGGCCGCTCCAGGACGCGCCCTGGCTGCCGCTGACAGAGCGCCTGGAGCGCGCCTTTTCGAGCCGTTTGTCCGACCTTCCGGATGCGGCGCGAACGCTGCTGTTCGTCGCCGCCGAAAACGACGGCACCTCGCTCCACGAAATCATCTCTGCGGGCGAAGCCGTGCTCGGCAAGCAGTCGGGCTTCGACGCCCTGTCGCCAGCTATTGCCGCCGGGCTGATCCAGATCGACGGAACGGAGGTGCGGTTCCGGCACCCGCTCGTTCGGTCCGCGATGCACCAGGCGGCAGATCTGGCCACGCGCCAAAAGATTCACGCGGCGCTTGCGGCGACCATTCAGGATCAGGTGGACCGTCGGCTGTGGCATCGTGCGGCCGCCACCATCGGAACCGACGACGCACTCGCCGAAGACTACGACCGCATGGCGGCGCGCGCGCTGCGGCGCGGCGCCGTGGCCATGGCGATCGAGGTGCTGGAAAACGCGGCGCGTCTGAGCGGCACGGCGAGCGCGAGGACCGACCGGCTCTTGCGGGCGGCCGAACTCACGGCCGATCTGAGCCAGCCGGAACTGCTGGAGCGTCTGCTGCGCCAGGCCGACGTGGACACCACCGATCAACTCGCCTCAGCGCGCGTGGGCTGGTGCCGTGAGATCAGTCAGCCGTCCGCGATCAGCGATCCGGCGAAGATACCGGCTCTGATCGACTTCGCGGCTCGGGCCGACGCCGCAGGGGCCAAAGATCTGGCGGGCAATCTGGTGTGGCGCGCCGCGCAACGCTGCTGGTGGAGCGGTGCAAGCGACGGACTGGGCGCGAGGGTTCTGGCTGCGGCAAGCCGGCTAGCGTTGCCGCAGACCGATCCGCGCTCGATCGCCATCTCCGCCTACGTCGAGCCCCTGCACCTGGGCGGCGCCCTGCATGCAAGGCTGCGGCAGCTTGTGGAAACAAGAGATGGCGACCCCGCCGTTGCGCGCATTCTGGGCAGCACGGCCAATGTCATCGGCGCCTTCGACCTTGGCGTCAGTTTTCTCTCGGAGTCGAGTGCCGCACTGCGGGAACAGGGGCGACTTAGCGACCTCGCCCGCGTACTCTTCGCGCAGGCGTGGGCCGAGATGGAGGTGGGCAACTGGACGAGCGCAATGCGCGAAGCCGAGGAAGCCGTCCGCTTTGCCGAAGAGACAGGCGGCACGCCGTGGATCGCCGCGGCCACAATCGTGAAAGCGAGGCTGGCAGGCATGCAGGGCAACGTCGAGCAATCCGAGGCCTTCGCGGCGCAGGCCGAACGCCTCGCGCTCTCCCTAGGCGCCAGCTTCCTGCTCGCGATGTTGCAGGTGGCGCGCGGCATCTCGGCAATCGGAGCGGGCCGGCATTGGGAGGCATACGAACACCTGCGGCGCCTTTTCATCCCTTCAGACCCGGCCTTCAACTCCGGTCTGCAGTTCTTTGGACTCGCGGACTTCGTGGAAGCCGGCGTTTTTTCCGGCAACGCGGACGCCGCACGCCGCGCAATTGAAGAAGCGGAACGTATCTCGGCCCCGATGCCCGTGCCGTGGGTCAAGACCATGTTGAATTACGGCAAGGCGCTGCTCGCCGCGCCCGCCGACGCCGAGCCGTTCTTCCTGGAAGGTCTCGGGCCGGGCGCGAAGAACTGGCCGTTCCTGCGTGGACGGCTGCTGCTCGCGTACGGCGAATGGCTGCGTCGCCAGCGCAGGTCGGCGAAGGCAAGAGCGCCGCTGCGAGAAGCGCGCGACATCTTCGATGCGCTCGGTGCCTCGCCTTGGTGCAATCGCGCGCGCGAGGAACTGCGCGCCTCGGGCGAAACCAGCCGCCGGCGAACGGAGCGCGCATGGGAGACGCTCACCCCGCAAGAGCTTCACATCGCGCAACTCGCGGCCGATGGACTGTCGAACAAGGAGATCGGCGTCAGGCTGTATCTGTCTCACCGCACTGTCGGCTATCACCTTCGCCAGATTTTTGCGAAGACCGGAATCACGTCACGGTCTTCGCTGGGCGCTATTGTTGCCAAGGTCGAGAACCCGGCTGGGTGACGGCCCATCCGTCATCGGACTGGTCATTTGACAGAAGCGAGGGTCGGCTGCGCCGAGCACACTAGGTCACTCCAACCCGGAGACTTATGACCATGAAGCTCGTGTTCTCACTCGCAGCACTGACCCTCGGAGCAGCCCTCATGACGCAAACCGCCTTTGCGGCGCCGGACGCAGCCACCGACCCCCGGATCGACCCACAGGTTCGCGCCTTTCTGCGGGACATCAACAAGGACACGAGCCCGTTCTGGGAACTCCCTCAGCCGAAGCCGCAGGACATCCTGACCGCGCTGCAGAACAAGACGCCGGTCGATATGTCCGGGGTGAGCACAACCGAACAGACCATCACGCAGGATGGTCAAACCGTGAAGATCTACATCATGAAGCCGGAGCAGGTGGCCGGTAAGCCGGGCGTGCTGCTGTTCATCCACGGCGGCGTGTGGATCGTCGGCAACTTCCAGAACCATCAGCGTCTGTTGCGGGACCTGGTGGTCAACTCCGGGCAGATCGGCGTATTCGTCGAATACACCTCCTTGCCTGCGGCGCGCTTTCCTACCCAACTCGATCAGTCCTATGCCGTACTGAAGTGGGTAGCGGCCCATGCCGAAGAATTCGGCGCGGACGGCAGCCGCATTGCCGTGGCGGGCAATTCCGTGGGCGGCAACATGACCGCGGCGCTCACGCTCATGGCCAAAGACCGCGGCGGCCCGAAGATCAGCTATCAGGTGCTGATGATCCCCGCGACGGACGCGAGCGTGGACACCGCGTCCTACCACGAATACGGAACCGGGCGGTTCCTTGCCCGCGCGTTCATGAAGTACGGCTGGGATCTGTACGCACCGGGCGCCGCCGAGCGCAACAACCCGTATGTCTCGCCGCTGCGCGCGAGCCTGCAGCAGTTGCGCGGACTTCCGCCCGCGCTCGTCATCACCGCGGAAAACGACCCGTTGCGCGACGAAGGCGAGGCCTACGCCCGCAAGCTCAAGGAGGCCGGCGTTTCGGTGATCGCTACGCGCTACAACGGGATGATTCACGACTTCGTCCTGTTGAACGGCATTCAAAGCGACCCGGAGCCGCAGGCCGCCATCCACCAGATGTCGGCGCAGATCAAGGCGCATCTCGCGCCCTGAGCGGGTCTGTCCAGCCATGAAGGGCCTGCTCGCCATGCTCCCGGTGACGATTGCCGGTATCGTCAACCGCAGACGAAACAGCGGGTCGCCGTGCAAGGCGGCGCGCGTCACGACCTGTGGCGAGATGGCCGCCATGGTTGCGCACGAACTGGGGCAGCCGCTTGCTGCAATCGGCGCAGAAAGCGCCGCGGCGCTGAACTGGCTGGGCAGGGATTCGCCCGACATCGGCAACACGTTGTCGTGTCTGCAGCGTATTACGGCCGAATGCCAGCGCGCCGCCGAAATCATCCGGCACCTGCGCGCGCTGACCATGCGCACGCCGCCGCACGTCACGCCGCTCTTCATCAACGACGTCGTCGAAGACGTCGTCCCGCTCGTGCGGCGCGAACTCCTGAATCACGACGTTACGCTCAAGACAAAGCTCGATCCCGACTTGGGCCCGGCCCTGGGCGACCGTATCCAGCTTGCGCAGGTGATCGTGAATCTCGTGATGAACGGCATTCAGGCAATGGATCGGGCGGCCGGTCCCGCACGCGAGCTTGTCATCGAATCGCGCTGCGACCATCGCGGCCACGTCGTCGCCGTGCGCGATTCGGGATCAGGCATCCACGCCGAAAACGCGGAGAGGCTTTTCGAGCCGTTCTTTACAACGAAGCCCGACGGCCTGGGTCTGGGGTTGTCGATCTGCCGAACCATCATTCAATCGCTGGGGGGCGAAATTTCGATGAAGAACAATGACGGGCCTGGCGCCACCGTGGAATTCAGCGTGCCCGCGGCAAGCGCCATGCCTTGCGGATTCGACAGACGGAGCACGGCATGACGGGAACGCCAGGCGGCGCGAACGAGCCGACCGTCTTCGTGATAGACGACGACAGCGCGATGCGTCAGGCCGTCGAATCGCTGCTCGACTCGGTGGGTTTGAACGTGAGGCTGTTCGCCACGGCGCAAGCGTTCCTCGCGCTCGAGTTGCCCGACGTACCGGGCTGCGTCGTGCTCGACGTTCGGCTCAGGGGGCAAAGCGGACTGGCGGTGCAGCGGCAGATTGCGCACAGACTGCGCCTTCCCGTAATCCTGATGACGGCGCATGGCGACATTGCCATGTCGGTTGAGGCCATGAAGGCGGGAGCCATCGACTTCTTGACGAAACCGTTCCGGGCTCAGGACATGATCGATGCGGTCACCCGCGCGCTGGAGACCGACCGCAAGCGGCGCGCCGCCGAACGGTCCGCGGCCATCCTGCGCGCATGCTACGAACTGCTGACGCCGCGGGAGCGCACCATCATGACGATGGTGGCGAACGGCTTGCTGAACAGGCAGATCGCAGACGAATTGAATCTGAGCGAGATCACGGTGAAACTGCATCGCGGCCAGGCGATGAGGAAAATGAAGTCGCCGTCGCTCGCCGATTTCGTGCTGAAGGCCGACGCGCTGGGCCTCGTCGATCGCGAGAGGCGGCAGGCGGAGAATGGTTGAAGGCGCGGTTGAATGTGCGACTGAATACGCGCCAACGAGCGAGTCTCGCTGAAGGCAACCGCCATCATGCGACAAGCAGATTCAACTGCTCCGAACCTTCGCCGCCGCAGCGGCTTCCCCCGGCTGATTGATGCCCAGTGCCTCTGCCTTGCGTACGAAGTCGGCCAATGAACGCGATTCCATCTTCCTCATGGCCTGGCCGCGGTGAATCTTCACGGTGATTTCGCTCAGGTTCATTTCAGCTGCAATCTGCTTGTTCATCAGACCGCTCGCCACGAAGGCCATCACTTCGCGTTCGCGTGCCGACAACGTCGCGTAACGGCGACGAAGCTCTGCAAGCGACCGGTGCTCGCTTCTCCACTGCTCGTCCCGCGCAAGCGCAGCGGTCACGGCGTCCAGCATGTCCTGCTCGCGAAACGGCTTGGCGAGAAAATCCATTGCGCCCGCCTTCATCGCCTTCACCGACATCGCGATGTCGCCATACGCGGTCATGAAAATGACCGGCAGATGCAGGTCCGCAGCCGCGATCTGCTCCTGAACCGCGAGACCGCTCTGGCCTTTCAGGCGCACGTCGAGAATGAGGCAGCTCGGCACGTCCGGTTTGTCGAACGCGAGAAATTCCTGCGCCGACGCAAACGCCTCCACGCGCAATCCCACCGACCGAAGCAGCATGTCGACCGCCGTTCGCATCGACTCGTCGTCGTCGACGACATAGACGATGGATTGCCCGGCTGGATCTTCCGCGTCAGTGCTCATGACACATTTCCTCGTCGAGTGGCAACACGAACTGCATGACCGCACCCGGATGCTCGCGGAACTCGGCCCAGATACGGCCGCCATGGGCTTCCACGATGGACCGGCAAATCGAGAGTCCCATGCCCATGCCGTCCTCTTTCGTCGTGAAGAACGCGCTGAAGAGCCGATCGAAATCCGCCTCGCGAATTCCCGTGCCGGTGTCTTCCACGACCACTTGTGCGTGGCGATGGTCGAATGCACGCGTGCGGATCAGCAGGCGGCGCGCGCCGGGCTTGACGCCCGACATAGCCTGCACCGCGTTCAGCATGAGATTGACGACCACCTGCTGCAACTGCACGCGGTCGCCGCGTACGCGCTGGGGTGAGCCCGAATAGTCAGTTTCGACGTCGATCTTCTGGCTCTCCAGCTCGCGCCGAACGAGGTCGAGCGATTCTCTCACAACCATATTCAGATCGAGCACCGCCTCGTCCGGCGCGCGTTTGCGCGCCATACCGCGGATGCGGCGAATCACGTCGGTCGAGCGCTTCGCGTCGCGAATCATCTGCTCGATGGATTGCCGAGCTTCCGCCACATCGGGCTGCGGGCGGTCGAGCCAGCGCAACGCCGCGTCGCCCGCCGTCACGATGGCTGCAAGCGGCTGCGTCACTTCGTGCGCAATCGAGGCGGCCAGTTCGCCCAGCATCGTCACCCGCGTGGCATGCGCAAGCTCGGCCATCGAACGTTCGAGCGCGTCCTGCGCGACAACACGCTCGGTAATGTCCATCAGCGCGCCGACATATTCGGCTTCGGCCTGCTGAGCCACCAGATGCGCGACATAGTGGACGTGCTTCACACGGGCATCGGGCATCAGCAGACGAAACTGGATATCGACGTACGGCTCGCCCGTCATCACGCGGTGCTGCGCCTCGCCCACGGCAGCCACGTCGTCGGGATGAACGCGCGCCACGATCTGGTCGATGCCGGGCGCCACGTCAACGGGGAGTTCGACAATCCGGTACGTTTCTTCCGACCACCACATGGCCCCGTCGGCGAGACGCGTGGCAATGCTGCCCGTGTGGCTGAGACGCTGCGCGTCCGAGAGAAAGGCCTCGCTGCGCCGCAGCGCGTGCTCCACCTGCTTGCGGTCAGTGATGTCGTTGTTGGTGGCCAGAATGGCGATGGGCTGGCCGCGCAGGTCGCGCCACAGCGCCCATCGGCTGGAGATCATCACGATCTCGCCGTCTTTGCGCACGCGCTGCACCTCGCCATGCCATGCCCCGGAGCGCAGTACTTCGCGGCGAATGTCTTCGAGCGAGCTGGTGGCGTGCGTTTGCGTCAGTTCGTGAATGGGCTGGCCGATGGCCTGCGCGGCCGTCCAGCCGTAGAGTTTTTCCGCGCCCTGATTCCAGAACGTGATCCGGTCGTTCATGTCGTACACGACGATGGCATCGTGCGTGAGATCGAGCAGTTCGAGCCGTTCGCGCAGGATCGCCGTATTGGCCTGATCGCGCAGCGCGAGCATTGCCGTTATCACGATGGCGAGCACGCTGACCGCGCAGCGCGCCACCGCGCCGCCCGAATAGTGTTCGTCGTGTGACAGCGCAAACGCGATCAGCGTCAGCGCCACGCAGCCGTATGCAACGGCGGCGGTGGTCCGGCGCGATCCGGCGGAGGCCACCAGCAGCACGACGACTACGTACAGCACAGCAATCGCGATATCGAGCGACGTGAACGCGTCGATCGTAAAAACGGTCAGCGCAACAGCGCCCGCAACGGCATACGGCAAGCCCGCGTTCTCCCGCCAGAGTCTGGTCGATCCTGGATTCAACGCCATCGCCATCCGGCGGCATGCCGCCCCGAGAAAGAGAAAAACGGCGCGCCGGCGCGTTTAACGAGCCGCATTCGCGCCACCGGCCTTCACCGTTTCCAGATGACGCGAAACCTCGGCGGCATCGACAGGCTTGCTCAGCACGCACAGCGCGCCGATGTCGAGGGCTTGCCGGCGCACGAGGTCCGACGCGAAGGCCGAAATGAAAATGACAGGCAGCCGGACGCCGCTGTCGAGAAGACGCCGATACATCTCCAGCCCCGAAATGCCGGGCATCTGCACGTCGGAGATGATGCAGGTCACGCCGTCCACCTCGTCGCTCGCGAGGAACTGCTCGGCGGATGCGTAGAGCCTCGCGCCCCAGCCGAGCGAGCGCACGAGGCTCGATGTCGCGACGCGCACCGACTCGTCGTCGTCGATAATCGAAACGATCAGATTCATGTGCAAACGACGGGTCCTCGGCCGAAATGACACTGTGAGCGGGCGGGACTGCCCGCTACGTCGAACGGATCTTAATGAAAACGCCCGGCCGCGAAAATCATATGTAGGTATAGGAGCGGTTGCATCGCGGAAAAAGTCGTCGCCGGCCGGTTCGCGAATGCAAGCGCCTTTGCTCTGCCGCCCGTCAAGCCTCGATGAACGCGAGCAGGTCGGCGTTCACCTGGTCGGCGTGCGTCGTGCACATACCGTGCGGCGCGCCCGGATAGACCTTCAGACGGCCATCGGGAACGATCTCGACCGAAAGCCGGCCGGAATCGTCGATCGGAACGATCTGGTCGTCGTCGCCCTGCAAAACGAGCGTGGCTACGTTCATCTTCTTCAGGTCGTCGGTGAAGTCGGTTTCCGAGAATGCCTTGATGCAGTCGTACGCGCCCTTGATCGAGCATTGCATGCCCGCGTACCAGAACGCATCCACCGTGCCCTGCGACGGGCTCGCGCCTGCCCGGTTGAAGCCGTAGAACGGCGTGGCCAGGTCTTTGAAGAATTGCGAGCGGTTTTGCATGACGTTCTTGCGAATGTCGTCGAAGACGGATAGCGGCAAGCCGCCGGGATTGGCGGGCGTCTTCAGCATGAGCGGCGGAACGGCTGCGATCAGCACCGCCTTCGCGACGCGGCCCGTGCCGTGCCGGCCGATGTAGCGGGCCACCTCGCCGCCGCCCGTGGAGTGCCCGACCAGCACCGCGTCCTTCAGATCGAGGCAGTCGATCAATTCGGCCAGGTCGTCGGCGTAACGGTTCATCTCGTTGCCCGCCCACGGCTGGCTGGAGCGCCCGTGGCCGCGGCGGTCGTGCGCGATCACCCGATAACCGCGCGCGGCGAGATACATCATCTGCGCATCCCACGCGTCGGCGTTCAGCGGCCAGCCGTGCGAGAACACGACGGGGCGCCCGCTGCCCCAGTCTTTGTAGAAGAGTTCCGCGCCGTCCTTCAATACAAGCGTTGCCATCGTTCATGCTCCCGGTCGATGCCGCTTTCGCAGCGCTGCACGAGGCAGGCCGCAAACGGCGATTCGCGCGACGCCCGTCCCGCTCGTGTTTTGCAGGCAGCCTGGTCGCGCACCGGCATCAGTATCGAAGCGCACAGGCGCAAACCTTTTCAATCCGAACCGGCGTTTTCTGTTCTGCACGGTCACAGCGCCCAGTCTTCGCTGCTTCGTGGCACCTGCCGCCGGCCGCCGTGCGAATTGTCTGCACGGCGGGCGAATTCGAAAGCCGCGCGGCGCGTGAGCCGTCAAGATCGGCTCACGATTTTGCCGCTCGGCCCTTGCTGCTCATCTCTTACCGCGACGTCGGCGCCCCACGAAATGATAGTCAGAAACCATGAAAACTGGCTTCGCATGCTTTTCGTCTGGAAGGGCTCAGTCCTTCGCACGATCATTCCGCAGCTCGCCCTGCTGCTGCTCGTCGCGTTGTTCGCGCTCTTCAGCAACGGCACGATCTTTGGCGAAAAAATCCTGCCCGACACCACGCCGTTTACGCTGATCGGGCTGACGCTTGCGATCTTTCTCGCGTTTCGCAACAACGCGAGCTACCAATGCTACGTGGAGGCGCGGGCGCTGTGGGGCCAGGCACTCGTCGCATCGCGTGCATTCGCGTCGCACCTGCTGTGCTTCGCGCCCGCCGTCTCCCACGAAGACAGGATCGAACTCGTGAAGCGCATCATCGCGTTCTCGCATGCGCTGAAGTCGCAGTTGCGCCCCGTGCCCGTCGAGGGCGGGCAACGCGCGGACTCGCTGCCGGTGGCTACCACCGCCACGACGAAGGCCTACCCCGCCGCGGAGATACTCCACGAGATGCGCGGTCGCATTGCCGCGCTCGCGACGACCAACGACGTGCGCGACACGTCGCTATACGTCTGGAACCAGCACATCGACGAGCTGCACGCCGTGGCGGGCGGATGCGAACGCATCGCGTCGACGCCCATGCCGTTTCCGTACGCCGTGCTTGTTCATCGCACGGTCTACACGTACTGCCTGCTGCTGCCATTCGGGCTCGTCAATTCCGTCGGCATCTTTACGCCGCTCATGTCGGTGTTTCTTTCGTACACGCTGCTCGCGCTGGAAGCCATCGCGGCGGAGATGTCCCAGCCGTTCGGCACGACGCAGAACAGCCTTGCGCTCGACTCGATCGTCCGGCACATCGAGCGAACACTGCTCGAAATGTGCGGCGCGCCCCTACCGCCTCCCCTTCCCACCCGCGACGGCTATGAGCTGACCTGACCGCCGCCGCGCCCTGCATGGCGGGCACCCCGCGCGCCCCGTCATCCACATTCATCGAAAGGAGTCTCACCATGTCAGACGCCACACATGCCACGCACGCCACTCACGCCGCCGACACGCGATTGCCCGCCGGCTTCGACGAGCGCGCCATCGGCGAAATCTCCGATGCACTGAACCCGCTGCTCGCCGACGTGTTCGCGCTCTATCTGAAAACGAAGAACTTTCACTGGCACATGCTGGGTTCGCATTTTCGCGACTACCACCTGATGCTCGACGAGCAAGGCGCACAGATCTTCGCCATTGCCGACGACATCGCCGAGCGCGTGCGCAAGATTGGCGGCACGACGCTGCGTTCGATCGGCGACGTGGCGCGACGTCAGCGCATCGACGACAACGACGCGACCCACCTGAGCCCCGAAGCAATGCTTAGCGAGCTGCGCCACGACAACCTCCAGCTTGCCGCCTTCATGCTGGCCGCACATGAAGTGTGCGAACGCCACCGGGATGTCGCGACGGCGAGCCTGATCGAGAACTGGATCGACGAGGCGCAGCGGCGCGCCTGGTTTCTCGCCGAAGCAAGCCGCTAACGCAAGCAGCCAACTTTCGAACGCTCGTCCCACGCCGGCATGCACCGGCGGCTTCGGCGGCCCTGCGGCGCCGGCAGACGGGTTGGCGATTCGTGTCGCACGGAGTGTTACCCATGAAGCCGATCGCCGTGAGATCCGTGAAGCCGTTTCGCCTGATCGCGCTGGCAGCGGTGACCGCGGGCGTGACCCATGTCGTCGGGTTGCCCGCGTTCGTCGACGCGGTCATGTCCGTCGGCGCCGACATGCAGCTGCCGCTGGAACGCATGGCAAGCGACGCCCCGGACGCGCTGGAAACGCTAAACGCACCGCAAGCCGCACATGCTGCGCGTCGTCAGGGAACGCCCGCGTCCGCGGCGAATGCGACGCGATTGACCGACTCGAAGAACGCGCTGCGCCCGCGCGCGGCGCCTCGCCCGTTCGGTCTCGCTCCGGGCTACCGGCAGTCGATTACCGACTCGAAACACTGGACCTGAGCGACGCCATGGCTGCGCGCAACGCCTCGCACAGCGGTAGCGGCAACGGCAACGCTAAACCCAGCGTGCGAATTCAAAACGCGCACGGCGATGCCTCAATCCCATCCGGCGCCGATCAGCGAGGATCGAGTCGAACGGAACAAGGAATCTGACATGGCCCGCAAGAAAGTCGTACGGATCTACAGCGAACCCGCCGGCGGATGGGGCGCGCTCAAGGCGACGGGCGAGGCGCTCGCGGTGCAGGGCATCGCCGTGTCCGGTGCAAAGACGCTGCTGCACATGAACCAGCCTGAAGGATTCGACTGCCCCGGCTGCGCGTGGCCCGACCCCAAACACACGTCGTCGTTCGAGTTTTGCGAGAACGGCGCCAAGGCCGTGGCCTGGGAGGCCACGGCGAAGCGTTGCACGCCGGCGTTTTTCGCCGCGCACAGCGTGGCGGAACTCGAAACCTGGGACGACTACGATCTCGAAATGGCCGGGCGCCTCACGCACCCGATGGTCTACGACAGCGCCTCGGACCGCTACGTGCCCATCGAGTGGGACGCCGCGTTCGCGCTGATCGGCAAGCACCTGAATGCGCTCGACCACCCCGATCAGGCCGACTTCTACACCTCCGGGCGCGCCTCCAACGAAGCCGCATTCCTTTATCAGCTCTTCGTGCGCGAGTTCGGCACGAACAATTTTCCCGACTGCTCGAACATGTGCCACGAGGCGACGAGCGTGGGACTTCCGCAATCCATCGGCGTCGGCAAAGGCACGGTGCTGCTCGAAGACTTCGCACACGCCGACGCCATCTTCATCTTCGGGCAAAACCCCGGCACGAACAGCCCGCGCATGATGAGCGATCTGCATGCGGCGTCGCGCCGGGGCGCGAAGATCGTCTCGTTCAATCCGTTTCGCGAGCGCGCGCTCGAACGCTTCGCCGCACCGCAAGACCCGCTCGAAATGGCGACGCTCGGCTCCACGCCGATCAGCACGTTCCTGTACCAGGTGCGGGTGGGCGGCGACGTCGCCGTGCTCAAAGGCATGATGAAGGCGATCGTGGAGGCGGACGATGCCGCACTCGCCGCAGGCGCGCCACGCATTCTCGACACCACGTTCATCGCCGGCCATACGGCCGGCATCGACGCGTTGCTCGCAGACCTGCGCGCCACGCCGTGGGACGCGATAGAACGCTGCGCCGGGCTCTCGCAAGCGGACATCACGAACGCCGCGCAGGTCTACATGAATGCGCAGAACGTGATTCTGGTCTACGGCATGGGACTCACGCAGCATCGGCGCGGTACGGAGAACGTCCAGCAGATCGCGAACCTCGCGCTGTTGCGCGGCAATATCGGCCGCCCCGGCGCGGGCATCTGTCCGGTTCGCGGACATTCGAACGTGCAGGGCAACCGCACCGTCGGGATCACCGAGAAACCCACGCCCGCGCTGATCGACGGCATCGAACGCGCCTTCGGCTTTCGTGCGCCCGCCGCGCACGGCCACGACGTGCTGGCCTCCATCGACTCGATGATGCGCGGCTATGCGCGCGTGTTCGTCGCGCTCGGCGGTAACTTCGCGGCGGCCGTGCCGGATTGGGTCCGCGTGCAGGGCGCGATGCGCAGGCTCGACCTCACCGTGCATGTGGCAACCAAGTTGAACCGCAGCCATCTCGTGCACGGCAGGCAAGCGCTCATCCTGCCGTGCCTTGGCCGCACCGAAATCGACATTCAGGCCGAAGGACCGCAGTCCATCACCGTGGAAGATTCGATGTCGATGGTCCACGCGTCCGCGGGGCGTAACGCGCCTGCCTCGGACCACCTTCGCAGCGAATCGGCCATCGTCGCGGGCATGGCGCGCGCGGCGATGGGCCACGCGTCGCGCGTGTCCTGGGAGCAACTGGTTGCGAACTACGATCGCATTCGCGACGCCATCGAAACCGTGTTTCCGATCTTCCAAGCCTACAACGAACGCATTCGCGTGCCGGGCGGCTTCCATCTGGGTTCCACGGCGCGCGAACGCGTGTGGGCCACGCCGAGCGGCCGCGCGAATTTTCTCGTGTTCAGCGGTCTGGACGAAGACCTGCATCATGACGACCCCGACGCGCTGCGCCTCACGACCATGCGCAGCCACGACCAGTACAACACGACGCTCTACTCGCACTCGGACCGCTATCGCGGCGTGTTCGGGCAGCGCGACGTCGTGTTCATGAATCCGCGCGAATTGAGCCGGCGCAATCTGCATCCGGGCGAACGGGTGGACATCGTCGCGCTCTCGATCGACGGCATCGAACGCATCGTGCGCGGCTTCAAGGTGATCGAATACTCGCTGCCCGACGGCTGCTGCGGCGCCTACTACCCTGAAGCGAACCCGCTCGTGCCGCTGGATGCGTTCGATCCGCAGAGCCGCACGCCCTCGTACAAGTCGGTGCCGGTCAAGGTGATTCGCGCCGCCGCCGTGGGGCCGGACTCCGCAGCATTCGCCGTGGCGCTCGACGCCGGGGAGCACGGTCATGCTCAGTGACGTCGTCGGCCTCTCGCGCGCACAGTTCGCGCTGACCGCGATCTTCCACATTCTGTGGCCCATCCTCACCATCAGCCTTTCGGCGTTCCTGCTGCTCGTGGAAGCACTGTGGGTTCGAACCGGCGACGCGCTCTACTATCGCCATGCCCGCTTCTGGAGCCGGCTGCTCGTGCTCAATTTCGCGGTCGGCGTGGTGAGCGGCATTCCGATGGAGTTCCAGTTCGGCACGAACTGGGCCGGCTTTGCGCAGTTCAGCGGGCCGTTCTTCGGCAACATCCTGGGCTTCGAAGGCGCGATGGCGTTCATGCTCGAAGCGGGATTCGTCGGCGTGATGATGCTCGGCTGGGGCCGCGTGTCGCCCCGGGTCCATCTCTTCGCCACGTCGATGGTCGCGCTGGGCTCCTCTATCTCCGCGTTCTGGATCATGGTGGCCAACTCCTGGATGCAAACGCCTGCCGGCGTGAAGGTGGTGGACGGCAAGCTC
The DNA here is from genome assembly GCF_029536165.1 of Paraburkholderia sp. SUR17. Classification (NCBI taxonomy): domain Bacteria; kingdom Pseudomonadati; phylum Pseudomonadota; class Betaproteobacteria; order Burkholderiales; family Burkholderiaceae; genus Paraburkholderia; species Paraburkholderia sp. SUR17. The sequence goes on along the minus strand of NZ_CP120509.1, from coordinate 413,482 downwards.
GTGGTGACCGACTACCTGGCCGCCATCTTCAATCCGGACATGGCGTGGGGCGTCTCGCACATGTGGGTTGCCGCGATGGAAACCGGCATGGTCGTGATCGCCGGCATCTCTGCCTGGCAGTTGCTTCGCCGCCGGCATCCCGCGTTTTTTGCGCGTTCGTTCAAGCTGGCTCTCGCTGTGCTCGTCGTCGTGGCGCCGCTCCAGATCTGGCTGGGCGACTCGAGCGGCGTCAGCGTATTCGCGACGCAACCTGCGAAAGGCGCCGCCATCGAAGGCCACTGGACCACCAACGCGCCCGGCACCGGCGCGCCGTGGTCGCTGGTAGCCTGGCCCGATCAGCAGCAACAGCGCAACGACTGGTCGCTTGAAATACCGGGGCTGCTCAGCCTCATCGGCACGCACTCGTTGCACGGCCAGGTGAAAGGTCTCGCCGACTTCCCGCGCGCCGACCAGCCGCCGATGATTCCGCTCATCTATTACGCCTTCCGCGCAATGGCCGGCATCGGCTTCGTGCTGGCGTTGCTCGCGGTGTGGACGATGTACGCCCTGTACCACGCGCGAGGCGACCTGGCCCGGCTGCTCGCGAGGCGCAGGCTGTTGATGGCGTGGGTGCTCTGCATTCCGCTGCCCTACGTCGCAGTGGAAGCCGGCTGGATCGTCCGCGAGGTGGGCCGGCAACCGTGGGTGATCTACGGGCTGTTGCGCACGAGCGAGGCCGCATCCGCCGTGCCGCCGGGCTCCGTGGCGGGAAGCCTCGCGATGTTCGCCGCGTTCTACGTGACGCTGCTCGTCACGTTCTTCGCGCTTGCGCGCCGCTGGTTGAAGACCGGCCCCGACCTGACCTGCGCATTGCCTCGCGCCCGCGCCATCCGCGAGCGGGCCACGATCGCCGACTATTGACTCCTTGCACGCCCATCCGGGCGAATTGCCCATGAACACCTCCGCTCATTTCATGCTGGCCTTCACGTGGTTCGCGCTGATTGGCCTGATGCTCGTTTTCTACGTCGTGACCGATGGTTTCGATCTCGGCGTCGGCATGCTCACCTTGCTCAAAAGCAGCCGCGACGACCGCGACGTGATGGTCGAGACGATCGGCCACGTGTGGGATGCGAACGAGACCTGGCTCGTTGTGGTGGGAGGCGCCCTGTTCGGCGCCTTTCCGGCTGCCTACGCGCTGCTGATGCAGAGCCTCTACGTGCCCGTGATGACGATGATCGCCGGACTCATCATGCGCGGCGCGGCCATCGAGTTTCGCCACGGCGGCCGGCATGGGCCGGCGTGGGATGCGGTGTTCGGCCTGGGCAGTCTCGTGGCCGCGATTTCGCAGGGCATCGTGCTGGGCAGGATCGTCACCGGCCTTGTGCCGGGCGCGTTCGGCATGGCGTTTTCCATCGTGGCGGCAATCGGCGTGGTGACCGGTTATGCGTTGCTCGGCGCAACTTATCTCGCGAAGAAAACGGTTGGTTCGCTCGAACAGTGGGCGCGGCGCATCGCGCTGTTGAGCGCCGTGCTGACCGTTGCGGCCGCCGCTGCACTGACTGCGGCCACCTGGGCCGGCAGCGCGGTAGGACGCGAGCGGTGGCTCGCGCCCGGCGTCTTCCCGCTGCTTGAGGTGCTGGCTGCGTGCGCGGCGCTTTCGTTCGCGTGGCTCGTCGGGTCGCTTTATCTTGGTAGCCCGCGCGGGCCGTTTCGCGCTGCCATCACGCTCTTCGTGGTCTCTTTCACCGGTCTCGCGGTGAGCGTCTATCCCGACTTCGTGCCCGGCAAGCTCGGCATTCTTCAGGCCGCATCCGACACGGCCACGCTCGTGTTCATGCTGATCGGCATCGGCTTCGTCTTCCCGGTGATGATCGGCTACAACCTTTACCAGTATTCGGTCTTTCGCGGCGAGGTCGTGGGGACGGCGCGAGCGGGCGAGTGACCCGCTCCGGGCTCCGGGCGCTGAGCACCGGACGCCCGGCCGGTCAATCCGCTTCCACCTCGCAGAGCACCGAAGCCAGAATCATCGCGCCGTCGTTGAGCGGCCTGGGGCGGCTGCGCCGCGGCTGGTAGACGAGGTCGCCGCGCCGGATTGCCCGGCCGCTCATGACGCAGATGCCGCTTCTGCGCGCGTGCGAGACATGCCAGAGCTGGTCGCCATACGAGCAGTGAGTCGAATCGCGCCAGGCGATGGTCACGGTGGTCGACGTTGGCCGCTCGATCACGCTCAACGAGACCGAGCGGCGCACGGCGCCGGCAGACTGCGCACTCGCGGCCAACGCTGTTGCGGACCCGGCTACAAGCCGGGTCGCGGAATTCGCCTTGCGCGCAGGCGAGGTGTCGCGTGCGCGCGCCGCGGGCCGCGCATCGCCGCCGCAGAGTTGGGAAAGCAGACCCAGCGTCTGCGTCCAGGGATCCACCGGTATCACGCTTGCAGGGAAGTCCATTGCGTCCTCGTTGTGTCGATAGATTGAATCGCTCAGGCACGCTGGGCGGCCGGCGTGTCGTCGCTCGCCGTGCGTCCCATCCGGCTGGCGTCGTCTACACGGAAACCGCAGCACGGCATCCGCACGCTCAGAAGCGGTTCGGCCGAAAGCCATCCATGCTTCGCCGGCGAAGCGCTGCCGGCCATGCGAAAAAAGGCCTCGCTGATCGCGAGGAACGCGGGGATCTGCTCATCGATCGACATGTGCCTTCATCCTCCAGCAGTAAGGGGTCTCGCCGACAAAGCGTTTGAACACCGTCGTGAAGTGAGCCTGCGAGCGAAAGCCGCAGCTAAGCGCAACGTCCAGCACGCCGTGGCGCGTTTCGAGCAACAACTGCTGCGCGTGCTCGATGCGTCGCCGCATCAGGTATTCGTGCGGACGCAGTCCGGTCGCGCGGCGGAACTGCGCCGCGAAATGCATGCGCGTGAGCCCCACGCTCTGCGCCATGTCGGCCAAGCCAATCGAATCGGCAAGGTGCGCGTCGATGTATTCGACCGTGCGCCGCATGCGCCACGGCGGCAGCGCCGCGGCGCCCCGCGCGTCGCGCCCGTCGGCCGCGAAGTGCCGCGCGACGACGCGCGACACGATCGCAAGGCTCACGCTGTCGGCAAATACCTTGCCGAGCGTGGCGTCCTGCGTGTGCGACACGGCAAGCGCCTGGCCCAGCCGTTCGAGTGCGGGGTCGCGTACGAGACGCGGATCGTCGATGACGATATCGCCCGCACAGGGACGGCCGAACAGGTCTTCGTAGCATTCCGCGAACACTGGTTGCGACGCGAAGAGATGCAGCACGTCGCTCGGCGCATCGAACACTGCGCGGCACGCCACGCCGGGTGCCGTGATCTGCGCGGCGCCTGCCGTCACGCGCCCTTGCACGAGCGTGCGGCCGGCATGCGAGAACGTCAGCGTGGTGCACTTCAGGTTGATGCCGATGCAGTGCCAGCGCGCGCTGCCGTCGTTGACCACTTCGAGCGATTGCGCCGCGTTGCGCGTCCAGCGGGAGAGCGCGATGTCGGCGTCGGCATCACAGGCAGTTGCGCCCGGATCGCGCCACGCGCGCTCGGCACTGATCGGACTGGACACCGGCCGCGAGGCGGCGAACGCCACGGCATGGGAGGCCGAGACGGCCGGGGCGGCGGATTCGGAAAGTTTCGGTGACGAGAGAATCATGACTGGCTACCTGGGATCGTGAAACATTGCGCGCGGGCACGGCGGCGCGGTGAACACAAGGTATCGAAACCCGCTGCGCCGAACCAGCCGTACAAAAGGGTTGCCCGAAGCCATGAAAGGGTGGCTCAGGCCCGCCGATGGTTTGATCGCGTCATATGAAGGTTTAGTCGCGCGCAGCCATCGCGCACGCTGCGGCGGCGAACAGATGAGACGTTCTATACGTCCGTATAGGTGGGCCCGCAACGTGACGAACGGCGCGGCGGCGGCCGCCGTGCAAATCGCAAAGGCAACGGTTCGAAGTGAAAGCGCACGGGCAGAGACAAGGTGCATGCTGGCGACGTAGGACAGGCGTGCCTTTCGCGTGAAGCGTGTCGTGCGATATGGCGTGCCGCCACACCGTTGACGACCATGCGATACCAAAAAGGTATGCCAGCGATGACGAATTTGAATATTACAAGCGCGATAGCGCTACCTATACTCGCTCTCGCCGTAGCGCCCTGTTTCAGACCGTAGCCGCATCCGTTCGCCCCTCTCCCGACGCACACCATCGAGCCCTTGCCGCTCGAGGGGGACGCTTTACGCGCTCACGCCGCGCATTCATCTCAACGAGGAGCTTTGTCGCAATGAACTTTACGATTGGCACGCTGCTCGCGCTGTCGTTTCTGATTTCCGTGCTTGGCCTCTTCCTGTTCCTCTGGGCGCAAATGAACGGGCTGATGCGAGCCGGCCCCGATGCGGCCGAGGTGATCTTCGCCGAAGGGGAAGTGGGACAGACCGAAGACCCGGCGCTGTCCGCATCGCGTCGCGAAGCCCTCCAGCAGGCCGCGGCACACGCGGCCCCGGGCGCACGCTCCGGCCCGGCAGGCAATTCGCCCGCCTTGAGCCGGGAGCTCCAGGAACGCGCGCAGCAGGACGCATCGAGCCGGGGGCCGGCCTTCGTCTTTCTGTGCTCCTCGGTGTTCTGGCTGTTGCTGGGTTCCGTGGCGGGCCTGATCGCTTCGCAGAAGCTCACCTCGCCGGACTTTCTCACGCAGTCCGCCTGGCTCACGTTCGGCCGCGTGCGCACCGCGCATCTGAACATGGTGGTGTACGGGTGGGCCTCCATGGCGGGCATCGGCATCTCCCTCTGGATGCTGCCGCGCCTGCTCAAGACACAACTCGCGGGCGAACGTTTCGCGATTGCCGGCGCCTGGCTCTGGAATGCCGGCCTCGCCGCGGGCATCGCCGCCATTCTCTCGGGGTGGACCGACGGCCTGCAATGGCTCGAGATTCCCTGGCAGATCGGCATCCTGCTCGCCGTGGGCGGCGCGCTCGTGGCGGTACCGCTCCTCATGACCATCGCACGGCGCACCACGCACCACCTCTACGTTTCCGTGTGGTATCTCGCCGCCGCGCTGCTGTGGTTTCCCATTCTCTACATCGTCGCGAAGGTGCCGGGCGTGCACTTCGGCGTGGAACAGGCCATCGTCAACTGGTGGTTCGCGCACAACGTGCTTGGCCTGTGGCTCACGCCGATCGGACTTGCCGCCGCCTACTACTTCATCGCGAAGGTGCTCGGCCGGCCCATCTACTCGTACGCGCTCTCGCTCGTCGGCTTCTGGGCGCTCGCAATGTTCTACAGCCAGGCCGGCATTCATCACCTGCTGGGCGGCCCGGTTCCGCAATGGCTGCAAAGCGTTTCCGTCGTACAGAGCGTGATGATGATTGTCCCCGTGCTGGCCGTGGGCGTGAACCATCACATGACCGTGGTGGGGCATTTCCGCGCGCTGAAGCATTCGCCCACGCTGCGCTTCGTCGTGCTGGGCGCCGCGCTGTACACGCTCGTGTCGTTGCAGGGGTCGCTGGAGGCCTTGCCGTTCTTCAACCGGCTCGTGCACTTCACGCAGTACAAGGTGGCGCACGCGCACCTCGGTCTCTACGGGTTCTTCTCGATGATCATGTTCGGCTCGATCTACTTCGCGATGCCGCGCGTGCTCGAACGCGAATGGCCTTACCCGAAACTCATCTGGCTGCACTTCTGGCTCGCGGCCATCGGCTTTGCCATCTACTTCGTTTCGCTCACGATCGGCGGCGTGCTGCAAGGCATCGCGCTGCTCGACCCCGCACGTCCGTTCATGGCATCCGTGGAAGTTCTCACGCCGTATCTGGAGGCTCGCACGCTGGGCGGCGCACTCATGACAGCCGGCCACTTCGTGTTCGCGTATCACTTCTTCGCGCTCGTCTTCGGCCGGCAGAGCGCGCGTTCCGGCGCGGCGCCGGCTCGCCACGCGATCTCGATGGGAGCCTGACATGAACCGCGTCCTCACTGTCGTAATCGGTTCGCTCATCATGCTGGCCATGGCGACGCTCGTGCTCGTCGCGCTTCCGTACCGGCAACTGCGCGACGAAGCGCCGCCCGAGCCGCTCAAGCCCTACACCCTCGAGCAACTGCGCGGGCGCGCCACCTACGTGAACATGGGCTGCGTCTACTGCCATTCGCAGCAGCCGCGCGCCTCGTCGCTCGGCCCGGACGAACTGCGCGGATGGGGACGCCCCTCCGTGCCCGCGGACTATGTCTATGACTATCCGCACCTGCTCGGCGTATCGCGCACGGGGCCCGATCTCTTCAACATCGGCGCCCGCCAGCCGAGCGACGCATGGCACCTCGCGCACCTCTATCAACCGCGTGCCGTGACGCCGGGCAGCGTGATGCCGGCCTATCCGTTCCTGTTCAAGGTGGTGGATCACACGAAGCCGGGCGACGTGGTCGTGCAACTGCCGCCGAAATTCGCGCCGACCAACGGCAGGCAGGTCGTGGCGTCGCAGGACGCGCTCGATCTCGTCGCCTATCTCACGGCCCTCAATCACACCTATCCGGCTCCGGCCGATCCGTCGGGAGCAATGAAATGAGCGAGCAAGACAACGCCAATGCCGTCCGCGCGCGCGAGCATGCGGAACCGGTCGAGCGCAGCAACCCGGTGCCCTGGCTGCTCGGCCTCGTGGCCGCCGCGCTGGCGGTCTGGGGCGTGAGCTACTTCCTGCTGAATCCCGCGCTCGGTTCGAGTTCGACCGCAGAGCCCAGTGCCACGCCCGGCGCCGCAGGCACCGTTGCCGCGGCTCAAGGCGCGCCCAACGGCGCCCTGATCTTCGCGAGCCGCTGCGCCTCGTGTCACCAGGCCACGGGCGCGGGTCTGCCGGGCGTCTTTCCACCGCTTGCGGGCTCGGAGTGGGTGAACGGCGACCCGAAGGTCGTGGCCCGCATCCTGCTGCTCGGCGTCACGGGCAAGATCACGGTGGCAGGCAGCACCTTCAACGGATCGATGCCGGCTTTCGGCACCACGCTGAGCAACGAGGAGATTGCGGCCGTCGCCTCGCATGTGCGCTCGAGCTTCGGCAATCACTCGCCGGCGTTGAGCGCGGACGTCGTGAAAGCCGAGCGGACGGCCATCGGCAACCGCACGACACCGTGGGCCGGCGAAGACGAGCTGAAGCGGCCATGAGTGAGCCCGCCGCCATGGCACCCGTTGCACGCGACGCGTCGGCTGCGCCCGACAGCGCGACGCTCGACGTGCGCGGCATGTGGTGCACGAGCTGCGCGAACGCGCTCGAACGCGTGCTGCAACGCCAGCCCGGCACGCTCGACGCACGGGTGAGCTTCGCCTCCGAATCCGCGACGGTCGAATGGGACCCGCGCCGCACCTCGCTCGACCATCTGCTCGCCGCCGCGGCGAAGCTCGGCTACGAATGCGTGCCCGAAAGCGAGACGCCGGACCGGCGTGCGCATACGGCCGCGCTGCTCGATGACCTCACCGTCCGCCTCGTCATCGCCGCTTTTTGCTCGATGTGGGTGATGACGGCGCAAACCACGCTTTACTTCACCACAGCTGCCACGGTGCCCGAGCGCATTCGCTACGGGCTCGCCGTACTCGCCGGCGTCGCCACACTGCCCGTCGTTGGCTATTGCGCGCAGCCGTTTTTCAAGGCTGCGTGGCGAACCTTGCGGGCGCGCGTGCCCGGCATGGACTGCCTCGTCGCAATGGGGACGAGCGCGTCGTTCCTGCTGTCCGTCTGGCGCGTGGCGCGCGGCGAACCGGTGGTCTATTTCGATTCGGCGGCCATGATCGTCACCTTCCTGCTGGCTGGCCGCTGGCTCGAACTGCGCGTGCGCAGCCGCATGTCGGACGCCGTTCGCACCCTGCTCGATCTGCCTGCGCAAACCGCACGCGTGCTGGCGGCCGACGGCGCACAAACCGTGGTGCTCGCGAAGCGCGTCGCGCGCGGCAGCGTCATTCGCGTACTGCCGGGCGAGCGTCTGCCGCTCGACGGTATCGTCACGGGCGGCCAGTCTTCGCTCGATCGTTCGCTGCTCACGGGCGAAAGCGAACTCGTCGGCGTGGGGCGCGGCAGCTTCGTGGAGGCAGGCGCCCTCAACGCCGACGGCGAACTGCTGGTGTGCGTGAAATACGGATGGGGCGAGCGGCGCGTGGATGCGATCGCGAGAAGCGTACGCGCGATGCTCGCCCGCAAGACGGCCTCGCAAGCCATCGCCGAGCGCTTCACGCGCCGCCTCGTTCCGGCCATCGCCATGGTCGCGTTGCTGGTGTTCCTCGCCGGCGGTCTGCTGGGCATGGGGTGGGCAGACGCGCTCGCGCGTGCCGTCGCGGTGCTCGTCATCACCTGCCCGTGCGCGCTCGGCATGGCCGTGCCGCTCGCGCTGAGCGCGGGCGTGGGACGCGCGGCGCGCGAAGGCATTCTGTTTCGCGACGTCGAGGCCATCGAGAAGGCCGGCAAACTCTCCACGTTCTTCCTCGACAAAACCGGCACGCTGACCGAGGGCAAGCCCCGGCTCGTCCGTGCGCTTGCCGCGCGCGACATTCGCGAAGCGGATCTCATCGAAGAAGCGGCGCGCGCCGAACGCGGCAGCGAGCATCCGATCGCAGCCGCCATTCGCGCGCTCGTCGCGCCTGACAGGCTCGCCTGCGCAGTGGACGCCCCGCCGGGCACCTCGCGCGCGGTGCCCGGCGCCGGCGTGATCTGGCAAGGCGCCGACGGCGAGCGCATTCTGGCCGGCTCCGCCGCGTTCCTGCGTAACCACGACGTGCCGGTACCCGATATCGACGATGCGAACACCGCCGTCCATGTTGCTCGCGACGGCCACTGGCGCGGCATGCTCGACTTCGCCGACCGCCCGCGCGAGGGCGCCCGACACGCCGTCGATTCGCTGCGCGCACACGGCGCAACGGTGGCCATGCTGACGGGCGACCGGCCGAACGTTGCGCACGCCGTCGCGCAGGCCGTGGGCATGGGCGACGCGCCCCTCTTCGCGGCGCAGTCTCCTGAACAGAAAGCCGCGCACATCGTTGCGGCCCAGGCTGCGGGGCAGGGAACGAGGCGCGGCGCGGTCGCCTTCGTCGGCGACGGGCTCAACGACGCGCCGGCGCTGGCCGCCGCCGACGTCGGCATCGCCGTGGGTAGCGCTTCGCCTGCTTCGATGGCCGCGGCGTCGATCGTGCTGGTCGACGCGGGCGTGGAAAAACTCGGCCTTGCCTTGCGGCTCGCGCGCCGTACCGCGCGCGCCATGCATCAGAACCTCGCGGCCGCGGTGGTCTACAACGCGCTCGCAATTCCGGCCGCCGTCTTCGGTTTCGTTTCACCCGCCACAGCAGCCGCGCTGATGGTGGCGAGTTCAGTGTCGGTCACCCTGAACGCCGCCCGCCTCGCGGCCCGCATCGACGTACCGTCGCCTCGCGCCGGCACCTCGCGCCTCGCACGCGCTTTGCCCATCGAACAGACCTGGAGCCCCTCATGAGCCAACACGATCACGATCCCTTCTCGCTGCACCGGCGCCGACTGCTGAGCGGCCTTGGCGCGCTCGGTGCCGCGGCGTTCATGACGCCCATGCTCGCGCGCGGCGCGCAGAGCGGCACCATCGAGTTGCCGTTCGAAAACGGCAGCCGCCCGCTCACTTCGGACCTGCCGCAGAAATCCGGCGTGATCCTGCAGCGCACGCGGCCGCCGCTGCTCGAAACACCGTTCGACGTTTTCGATCAGGGCGTCTTCACGCCGAACGACCGCTTCTACGTGCGCTGGCACCTCGCCAGCATTCCCACTTCCATCGATCCCGCCACCTACCGCGTCGCCGTTCATGGCGCGGTCAAGCGGACCTTGAATCTTTCACTGGACGACCTGATGCGCAGGTTCCCGCGCTACGAGATCGCCGCGGTCAATCAATGCTCGGGCAATTCGCGCGGCTTCTTCAGCCCGCGTGTGCCGGGCGGCCAGTGGGCCAACGGCGCGATGGGCAATGCGCTATGGAAAGGCGTTCGTCTGAAGGACGTGCTGGACCATGCGGGCGTGCGCGGCAGTGCGGTCTGCGTGCGCTTCAACGGCCTCGATTCGGGCGTGATTCCGCAAACGCCGAAGTTCCTCAAGTCCCTCGACATCGACCACGCGCGGGACGGCGAAGTCATGCTCGCCTACGCGATGAACGGCGAGCCGTTGCCGCTGCTCAACGGCTATCCGCTGCGGCTCGTCGTGCCCGGCTGGTACGCCACGTACTGGGTGAAGATGGTGACCGACATCGACGTGCTCGACACGCCCGACGACAACTTCTGGACGGCCAAGGCGTACAAGGTTCCGGCCAATCACTTCGCCAACGTGCGCCCCGGCGAGACCGACGTGCCGCAGATTCCCATCAACCGCATGCTGCCGCGCTCGTTCTTCACCAACCTCAAGACGGGCGACAAGGTGGGCACAGGGCAATCGGCGCTCGTGCGCGGCATTGCGTTCGGCGGCATCAATGCGCTGGCGCGCGTGCAGTTGTCCGTGGATGGCGGGCACAGCTGGGCCGATACGCAGCTGGGACACGACTACGGCAAGTACAGCTTCCGCCAGTGGCAGACCAACGTACGCTTCACGCAGCGCGGCCCGCAGACGCTGATGGTGCGCGCCATCGACTCGACGGGGCAAGCCCAGCCGGCCACACCGAACTGGAACGGCGCAGGCTTCATGCGCAACGTGATCGAATCGATTCAGCTCGACGTGGCCTGACAAGGAGCAAGAACATGAACGCAAGACTGAAGCGTATGGCGGTGATGCTCGCGGTACCCGTTGCTCTGGGCGCGCTGCTCGGCGTGGCGGGCCGGCACTACTTTCCTGAATCCATCGCAGCGCAGGCGGCGCGCCAGGACGCTATCGCACCGCCGGTGCACCTGAGCGCCCTCAACGTGACGTTGCCGCCCGGACAATCGACGTTTCCGCCGGGCCCTGGAGTGGACATCGCAAACTCGAATTGCGTGATGTGCCATTCCACGGGAATGGTGCTGCGGCAACCGCCGCTCACCACCGGCGAATGGAAGGTGGAAATCAACAAGATGCGCAGTGCCTTCGGCGCGCCCATTACGCCGGACCAGATCGACGCGCTGGCGCATTACCTCAACACCGTCAATGGCCGAAAGCCGCAGACGGGCCCCTCAGGCGTCGACAATCAGGCGAGCTGAACGCGATAACGGCGTGTCATGGCAAGCATCGAAACAATGCATTTTTCGCAGGCGCGTTGCTCCACTAACCTTCATTCATCGACTCGCAACCCATAGCCGCACCGGCGAAAACCGGCTCAGTCGAACGGCGCAACGTCTGCCGCACCACGCAGGGAATAAGTTGGACCCGCAGGTGTAAACAGAAGTGACACGAGCAGTGATACGCCGCAAACGTGGGCATGAAAGCGCCGCCCACGCTTCGGCGAGCCGTGCGGTACTGGTCACCAGCGATCGGTCAATAGCGAAACGTGTTTCGCGCTCAACCCAACTGAAGGAGTCTCATCATGAAAACGCTTGCCTGCCTCGCCCTCGTTATCGGCACCCTTGCTACGCCCGCGCTGAGCTTCGCTCAAAGCACGACGCCCATCACGCGTGCGCAAGTGCGCGCCGACCTGATCCGCGTCGAGCAAGCCGGCTATAACCCGGCGACCGCGAACGACCCGCAGTACCCCGCCGACATTCAGGCTGCCGAAGCAAAGGTCGCCGCCGAGCAGCAGCAGGCAGCCGGCGACGTGGGCGGCACGCCGATGAACGGCACCGCCGCAAGCGGCATGCACCCTCACGCTGCCACGCGCGCATCCGCCTCCTGCGTCGGCCCCGTAAGCTTCTGCAATCTCTACTTCGGTAGCTGAACGCCTATGCTGCACACTGTTCGCACTGCCCAGCCGAATCCGTCCGATGGACGGCCGCGCTGGGCAAGCACAGTCCCTTGTCTTTGAGCCCCTATGAACTTCACTCATCTGCTCGCCTTTTACGAAGTGGCTCGTGCGGGCAGCATCAGCGCCGGTGCGGAGCGATTGCACGTGAGCCAGCCGGCCGTGACGCGCGAGATTCGGGAGCTGGAAGATCGACTCGGCATGATGCTCTTCGATCGCCTGCCGCGCGGTGTCGCCCTGACCGAAAGCGGCAAGCTGCTCTACGAGTACGCGAGCCGCATTTTCACGCTGGCGGACGCCGCCGAGAAGGAACTGGCCGAACTCGCCGGCCTCGGCTCGGGGCACATGAAGATCGGCGCAAGCGGCACGCTGGGCGTGTACTTCGTTCCCGACGCGATCGCACAGTTCAACGCACGCCATCCTCACGTTGCCATCGATCTCACGGTCACGAACACCGAACGCGTGGAAGCGGGTCTGCGCGATCTGACGTTCACGATCGGCTTCATTGAAGGGCCTTTCGACGACTCCATTCTTCACGCGCGGCGCATCGGCTCCGACGAGATCGCCGTAATCGCGGCGCCAGGGCATCCATACGCGGGAACGAAGCTGCGCGCGCGGGAACTCGTGAATCAGGCCGTCATCATGCGCGAACCCGGCTCAGGCACGCGCGCCATCATCGAAGAATCGTATCGCCGCGCGGGGCTCGACATCGAGCCGCTGATGTCCGTGAGCGACACGGAAGCAATCAAGCGAATGCTGCTTTCCCAGCACGCGCTCGCCTATATTTCGACGCTCAGCGTGACCGAAGAATTGCGGCGCGGCGAGCTGACCATCATCGAGGTGGAAGACCTGCGCATCGTGCGGCCGCTGCACATGGTATGGGCAAAGGGACGGTCGCTGTCGCCCAGCAGCCAGGCGCTGTTCGACCTGGTAGCGGGCGGCACGCTCAGCACCACGGTTGCCGACGACCCCGCATCAGGCGCTTCCGGAACCGTTGGCTCCGAAAGCGCCCGTAGTGTCAGGCAAAGCCGCCGTTGACGTAGACGATCTGACCGTTCACCCATTCGCCGTCGTCGCCCACCAGAAATGCCACGGTTCCCGCAATGTCGTTCGGCTCGCCAAGCCGCTCGAGCGGCGCGAGATGCGCGAGGTGCTCGATCTGTTCCTCGGTCTTGCCCTTCAGGAAGAGTTCGGTCGCCACGGGGCCGGGCGCGATGGCGTTCACGGTAATGTGCCTGCCGCGCAGTTCGTTGGCGAGCACACGCACCATTCCGTCGACGCCCGCCTTCGAGGCGATATAGGCGCCATAGCCCGGAAACGACTTGGCGATGACACTGCTGGAAAACGCGACGATGCGCCCGCCTTCGCCCAGATGCGAGAGTGCATGAGCCATGATCAGATAGCTGCCTCTCAGGTTCACGCGAATGGTGCGGTCGAACACGTCGAGTCCTTCCGGCACGATCGGCGAGAGCGGCATGATGCCGGCGCAATGGACGACGGCATCGAGGCGGCCGAACGTGTCCATCGTGCGGCGGTAGAGGGCATCGACGTCCGCGGCTTCGCTCACGTCGCCTTTGACGGCGACGGCCTCGCCGCCGCGCCCGAGGATTTCCGTGACGAGCGCATCGGCTCCGGCGGGATTGCCCGCATAGTGGCCGACCACAGCGAATCCGTCCGCTGCCAGACGCAAAGCCACGGCCTTGCCAATGCCGCCCGAGGCGCCCGTGACGAGGGCGACTTTCGACGCTTTCGACATTTCTGCTCCTTTCAGTGTGGTGAGGCACCGGCCTGCCCGGTGCGTGTCCCAATATGCGCGCCGCACCGACACGATGTTTTTCGATTTGCACGCTCTGCAAGCAGACAAACGCAGACACTGCGAAAATCGGCGTCACGAACGAATGCGATGTGCCCGCAAAGGCGCTGCAAAAAGCATTTCAAGACTGTTTTCGCAGCATTTTGGTTTTGTATAATCGCCGCAACTTTCTTGTCGCGACTTCCCGCCGCCGCAGTTCAGGGAAAGTTGTCCACACGCCCGTATCGGGACCTGCCGCATGAATCAGCCAAATGCCGAGGCGATAGCCGCGCCGACACAGAAACCGTTGAATGCGTCCGCGCACGTTGCGAACGAGGCGCTTGTCGAAACAGACGGGCTGTTCCGCGATGCGCCCATTCCGATTCTGATCGAGGACTGGTCAGGTATCAAAGCGTGGGTCGACTCGCTCAGAACGAGTGGCGTAGACGATCTCGAGTCCTACATCGATCGGCACCCCGAGGTGATCGACAGGCTGCGTGAACTGCACACGTTCGTCGATGCCAACGACGCGACGCTCGCGCTCTTCGATGCGGCGTCGAAGGAAGTTTTTTTCGAATGGTCGCGCGAGTTGCTGCCGGCGAACCGGTTCAGCAACTCGCAGGTGCTGCGCGCGATGTTCGAAGGCGACGCATCGTGCCAGGGCGAGCGTGTTCTCACCACGCTCACCGGCCGAAGAGTGCCTATCGTCTGGCGCTGTTCGCTGCCGAAGGACATCGCTCAATATACGCACCTGCATTTCTACGCGTTCGACGTCACCGAGCACAAGGAAAACGCCGACCGGCTGCAGACGCTGCGCGCGCAGATGGCGCGCAACGCGCGCGTCTCGATGGTCGGGCAGCTCGTGGCATCCATCACGCACGAGATCGGCCAGCCGCTCGGCGCGGTCCGCACGGGGCTCGACGCCGCGGTGCGCTGGCTGGATCGGCCCGAACCCAACGTGGCCGAAGCACTCGCCGCGTTCCGCCATGCGTCGCAGTGGACCGACGACATCGCGGGCATTTGCCGGCGTTTGCGCGGCTTTCTTGCGGGCGCGCCAGTGGAGGCGGTCGAACTCGACTGCGCCGAGATCGTGGATTCCGCGATGCTGCTGATCGCATCGGAAGCGAACGCAAACGCGATCACGCTGGCAAAGGAGATCGAGCCCGCAGTCACCGCCTACGCGGACCGCATCCAGCTGCAGCAGGTGCTGACCAATCTCCTGATCAACGGCATCCACGCGATTGCCGCCGCGAGCGCCGCCGGCCGCGAGCCGCTGCTGACCGTGCGGGCACGCCGCTATAACGACTCGCAGACGCTTTTCGAAGTGGTGGATACGGGTAACGGCATCCAGGCCTTGCAGCCCGACGCGATCTTTCAACCGCTTTCCAGCACCAAGAGCGACGGCATGGGCATGGGCCTGCCCATCTCGAAGTCGATTGTCGAAGCGCATGGCGGCGCAATATGGGTGGCGGACACGGGCGACGCCGGCACGCGGTTCTGCTTCACGCTGCCCCGTTCGGCTCGCGCGCACGGCACCGGCAGACCCGTCGCGCACGCCACGCGTGCGGCCGTGCCCGGCAACGACGGTTCGCGCTGAAGCAGCGCAATGCGCATGCACAATTCCCCGGGCTACAGCCACGCCGACGCAACGGCTTCGCACCGTCTAGCGCCGGCAACGTTGGCCACCATCGTGCTCGCGAATGCGATCGAGTTCTTCGACTACTTCTGCTACACGGTCTTCGCCGCCTTCATTGCGCGCACGTTCTTTCCGCATGCCGTAGGCGCATACGGACCGCTGCTCTCGCTCGGCACGTTCGCGGCGGGATTCCTGTCGCGGCCTGTCGGTGCACTCGTCATCGGTACGCAGGCGGACACGGCCGGGCGCAAGCCGGCGCTGTTGCTGACGGCGGCACTCGTCACCGCGGGCTCGCTCGGCGTGGCGCTCACGCCCGGCTATACGACGCTCGGCGTATTCGCACCGATAGCGGTATTGCTCTGCCGGATCCTGCAAGGCGTGGCGGTGGGCGGGGAAATGGGCTCGTCGGGGGCCCTGCTGATCGAGCATTGCCCGACCGGAGGAAAGAGTCTGTACGCCGGCTGGCTGATGGCGGGGCAAGGGCTCGCGCTCGTCGCGGCAGGCGTTTGCGGCATCGCGCTGCACGATCTCCTCACCGCGGAGCAGATCTGGCGATGGGGTTGGCGCGTGCCGTTCGCGCTCGCCGCCGCGCTCATTCCCGTGCAGATCTACCTGCGCCGTCATATTGCCGAGACGTGGCAGCCGCCGCACGAGGCGCAGCCGTTTCGCGGCATGCTGGCCCGCTTGCGCGGGCAATGGCTGCTCGCCATCGTGCTGATCTTCGGCGGCACCGTGCCCACCTATGTAGCCACTTACGCGACCACGTTCGGCGTGGCGGGCGCGTCGCCGTCCGCCTACGCCTCGTTCATGACGACGGCGGCAGTGGGCATGGTCACGCTGGCGCTCTCGGTAGCAGGGGGTCGGCTCGCGGACCGCATCGGCCGCGTGCGAACCATCGCAGTCGCCCGCGCGCTGACGATGTTCGCCGTAGTGCCCGCGTTCCACTACGCGGCTAGGCATCCGCAACCCATCGCGCTCTTTTGCGTCGTCGCGCTGTTTGCGGGGCTGTCCGCACTCGCGGGCGGACCGACCATCGTCGTGATCCTCGAAATGTTTCCGGTACGCGGGCGTGCCCTCGCCATGTCCTTCGTCTATGCCACGGGCGTCGCGCTGTTCGGGGGCACGACGCCGTTCGTCGTTGCCTCCGTCGCCGCATGGAGCGGCTCGCACGCGGCCGCCGGGTGGTACGTGTTCGTGTCCGCCGCCGTCACGTTGATCGCCCTTCTCCTGTTGCGCGCCTCGAACGCCGCGGGCGCGCAAGGCCCCGCCGCCAACGCGTAGCGAGGCGCGTTAGTCGCACGTTAGTCGCCTGCAAGCATGGCATCGTCGCCGTGCGAATCGGCAACGCCCTCACGTTTGCCGACAGCGCGTGCCCCGCTCGCCCGCCACACTCCTTTCCGTCGTCCAGCGCAATGCGCGGCAACCGGCGCGCGCGATGCGGCGCCGCCCCATCGTCGTTGACCCTACGGAAAGGATCGAACCATGTCTCACCATCTCGACTCCCCGCTCGCCCGTCAGGACGTGCGCCTCGATATCACGGATCTGTACTGCTTTCGCGGCGAAACGGGCACTGCGTTCGTGATCAACGTCTGCCACTCGATAGCGGGGGAAGGACGCACGCCCGGCTACCATCCCGAAGGCTTCTATGAATTCAAGATCGATCTGGATCACGACGCCGTCGAGGACCTGACTTATCGCATCACGTTCGACGAACGCGACGCACAAGGCAAACAGCGCTTCGTCGTGCGCCGCATTGCCGGCGCCGACGCAACGGACCCGCACGCGCAGGGCGAAGTGGTGGCGCGCGGCGGCACGGACGAAACGGTGACGGCGCCTTCCGGCCTGCGCGTGTGGGCGGGCCGCGCGGGAGACCCGTTCTGGATCGAACCCGACGTTCTGCATGCGGTGGGCCACGCATTCCAGGACGGCACGCCGCTCGACCTCGGCAACTGGCAACCCGCCGACGCACGCAACCTCTTCGCGGGCCACACGGTGTACTCGATCGTACTGGAGGTGCCCGACGCCGACCTGCTCGCCACAGCCGGCGCCAACCGCAACATCGGCGTATGGGCGGTTGCGACACTCGCCACGGACGCAGGCGGCTGGCGCTCCATCAACCGCGTGGGCCTGCCCATGATTCACCCGCTCTTCACACAGTACAACGAAGTCCTCGGCGACCGCCTGAATGCAGGCCGTCCCGCCGACGACTTCGAGACGTACGGCGCGCAGCTCATCCGTTCCATTGCCGGCGCCGTGCGGGCCAACGGCACGACCGAAGACCCCGAGGGCTATGCCACAGCCGTCGCACATCGCTTTCTGCCCAACATGCTGCCGTACAAGGTGGGCACGCCGGCCGTGTTCGGCGTCGCGCTCTGGAACGGCCGGACCATGACGGACAACGCGCCCGACCTGATGTTCACGATGGCCGCGAACACGCCGATCAGCCTCGGCATCGGCAAGGAGTCGGTCACGTCGAAGCCTTCTTCCACGTTTCCGTACGTGCCCAAAGCCGCCGCATAACGCGGGTGCGCTCCGCCGCGCGAGCCGTGCGCGGCGAGGCGTGCCGCCCTCGCCTTCTCTCTATTGACCGGGTCGCCATGTCTACACGTCCTGTCGCCGCGATGGGCGGTTTCATCGCGCTCCTCCACCTTGTCGGTTGGGGCACGCTGCTCGCGCTCGTCGCGCCGCTGCATCGCGGCGGGGGCTCCACGGCATTGGGCATCGGCGCGGGCATCGCCGCGTACGCGCTCGGCATGCGCCACGCGTTCGACGCCGACCATATCGCCGCCATCGACAACACCACACGCAAGCTCGTGGGTGAAGGCAAGCCTTCGTTGTCGGTGGGCTTCTGGTTTTCGTTCGGCCATTCGAGCATTGTGTTCGGCCTCTCGCTGCTGATCGCGGTGGGCATGCGTTCGGTGTCGAGCCATCTGGTCGACAGCGGCTCCACGTTTCGCACGCTGACAGGCGTACTGGGCGCCGTCATTTCGAGCGGTTTTCTCTTTGTGATCGCGTTGCTGAACGTGGCTGCGTTCCGTGACATCTATCAGGTCTTTTGGCACATGAAGACTGGCCGCTACGACGACGCGTATCTGACGCAGCGCCTCGAAGCCCGCGGCCTCGTGACCCGCGTGCTCGCGCCGCTCATGCGCATCGTGCGCAAGCCCCCACAGATGTATTTCGTCGGCCTGCTCTTCGGCCTGGGCTTCGATACCGCCACGGAAATCGCGCTGCTCGTGCTGACGGGTTCGGGCGCGGCATCGGGGCTGCCGTGGTACGCCATCCTCTGCCTGCCCGTGCTGTTCGCGGCGGGCATGCTGCTGTTCGACACGATCGACGGCTCGTTCATGAGCTATGCCTACGGATGGGCGCTCGACAAGCCCGTGCGCAAGATCTACTACAACCTCGTCGTGACCGGCCTTTCCACCAGCGTCGCGGTGGGCATTGCCACCATCGAAGTGCTGGGCCTGCTCGATGCCGCGCTCGGCGCAGCGGGCAAGCACGGCGTCCTTGCGGCATGGACCTCAAGCGTGAATCTCAACCAGGCGGGCTACGCCATCGTCGGACTCTTCGTCGCGACGTGGGCCGTTTCCGCTGCGATATGGAAGTTCGGACGCATCGAAGAACGATGGTCCGTCGTCCCCGAACACACCGTGCGCGACGCACACGACGCATGACTTCATGGGTTGTCCCATTGACCCGCGTTTCACGCCATCCAACCGTTCAAGGAGATTCGATCATGAACCAAGTCGTCCTCATCACCGGCGCCTCCAGCGGCTTCGGGCGCCTGACTGCCGAAGCGCTGGCGAAAGCCGGCTACACCGTCTATGCGTCGATGCGCAACACGCGCGGCCACAATGCGCCGGTCGCCGAAGAGATGACGGCTCGCGCGCGTGAGGCCGGTACGGACCTGCGCACGGTGGAACTCGATGTGTCGTCGGAAGCGTCGGTGGAGGCGGCGGTCGCGAAAGTGATCGCCGACGCCGGACGCATCGACGTGCTGATCCACAACGCCGGCCATATGGCATTCGGCCCGGCCGAAGCGTTCACGCCGGAACAGTACGCGCAACTCTACGACGTCAATGTGGTGAGCACGCAGCGCGTGAACCGTGCGGTGCTGCCGCACCTGCGCGGCCAGAAGCAAGGGCTCGTGGTGTGGGTATCGAGCAGCAGCGCCGCCGGCGGCACGCCGCCGTACCTTGCGCCCTACTTCGGCGCGAAGGCCGCCATGGACGCCATCGCCGTACTCTACGCGCGCGAGCTGTCGCGCTGGGGCATCGAAACGTCGATCATCGTGCCGGGTGCTTTCACGCGCGGCACCAACCACTTCCCGCACGCGGGCCTGCCCGCCGATCAGGCTCGCGCCGCCGAGTACGAAACAGGACCGTACGCCGGCTTCGGCAAGGAAGTTCAGGAAGCGTTCGCCGCCATCGTGCCGCCGGACGCCGATGCGAGCCTCGTCGCCGACGCCATCGTGAAGGTGGTCGACGCGCCGTTCGGCAAGCGGCCGTTTCGCGTGCACATCGACCCCACCGAAGACGGCGCGAATGTGGGCTTCACCGTCCTGGACCGGCTGCGGGCCGAGATGCTGCATCGAGTAGGGCTAGGCGAGCTGCTCGTGCCGCAGGTCCACACCGCCGCTTGAGCGGGCACGCTGCGTCGGCGCGCGTGCCAGCGTCGCCGGCGCAGCGCGATGCCATCTCGATACATGCCATCCACTCAACCGTCCGGCGCCGGTCGTGCGATGCCCGCCGACCGCGACCGGGCATTCATCTCAAGGAGCGCGGTATGTCCTCATCGTCCGGCAAGGTTGCCATCGTCACCGGTTCGTCGCGCGGCATTGGCGCCGATATCGCCATTCGCCTCGCGCAAGACGGCTTTCGCGTCGTCGTCAACTACGCAAGCCATGCAGGTCCCGCAGAAGAAGTCGCCGCGAAGATTCGCGAGGCGGGTGGCGACGCCTTGCTCGTCAAAGCAGACATTGCCGATCCGGCAGCCACCCTCGCCCTGTTCGATGCGGCCCAAATGGCGTACGGCAGCATCGACGTGGTCGTCAACAGCGCCGGTGTCATGAATCAGGCAAAGATCGTCGATTTTGACGACGCCACGTTCGATCGAACCGTGGCCATCAATTTCAAGGGTGCGTTCAACGTGTCGCGCGAAGCCGCACGCCGGGTGCGTGACGGCGGACGCATCGTGAACCTGACGACGAGCGTGACCGGTATGCGTCTGCCGACGTATGCGGTCTATATCGCCACGAAATGCGCCGTCGAAGGACTCACACAGGTTCTCGCGCAGGAAATGCGCGGGCGCGGTATCACCGTGAACGCCGTGGCGCCCGGGCCCGTTGCCACTGATCTGTTCCTCGCGGGCAAGAGCCCCGAACTTATCGACCGCATGGCGAAAATGAATCCGCTGGAACGGCTCGGGCAGACCGAAGACATCGCGAGCGTGGTCGCCTTCCTGGTGGGCCCGCAAGGCGGCTGGATCAACGGCCAGGTCGTGCGCGCGAACGGCGGCATGTGCTGAATCACGGATGAAACGCGTGGAAGAACGGACACAGGCGTGTCCGTTCCCATGCGTCCATCAACGTTCACCGCGATGCGCCGAGAGCACGGCCTCGACGGCGAGCGATTCCTCCACCAGTTCCTGTACCGACGCACCGATCTTCGCGCGAGCGAACTCGTCAATCTCGAGCCCCGCAACGCTCTCGAACGTGCCGTCGCGACAGATCACAGGCACGCCGAACATGAGCCCTTCGGGCACACCGTAAGAGCCATCGGACGGCACGCTCATCGACACCCAGCCGTCGGCGCTGCCATGAATCCAGTCGCGCATCTGGTCGATGGCGGCATTCGCGGCCGAGGCCGCGGAAGAGGCCCCGCGCGCTTCGATGATCGCCGTGCCGCGACGCGCAACTTCCGGAATGAAGACCTCGCGGTTCCACTGCTCGTCGGCCACGCGTGCCGGCGCCGGCTGCCCGTCGATCAGCGCGAAGCGATAGTCCGGGTACATCGTCGGCGAATGATTGCCCCACACGATCATGCGGCTGACGGCGTCCACCGCGACGCCGCAGCGCGCGGCAAGCTTCGAGACGGCGCGATTGTGGTCGAGACGGATCATGGCCGAGATCGCGTCGGCCGGCAGGTCCGGGGCATAGCGGCGGCCCACCCATGCATTCGTATTGGCGGGATTGCCGACCACGAGCACCTTGATCTCGCGGCTCGCTACCTCGTTGAGCGCCTGGCCCTGCGTGCGGAAGATCGCGCCGTTGGCAGCCAGCAGGTCGCGCCGCTCCATGCCTTTGCCGCGCGGACGCGAGCCCACGAGCATCGCGTAATCGGCGTCGCGAAACGCCACGCGCGGGTCGTCACTGATTTCGATGGAATGCAGCAATGGGAACGCGCAGTCTTCGAGTTCCATCACGACACCACGCAGCGCCTCGAGCGCTTGCGGCAATTCGAGCAACTGGAGGATGACGGGCTGATCTTCGCCGAGCAGATC
This sequence comes from Paraburkholderia sp. SUR17, assembly GCF_029536165.1. NCBI lineage: Bacteria > Pseudomonadati > Pseudomonadota > Betaproteobacteria > Burkholderiales > Burkholderiaceae > Paraburkholderia > Paraburkholderia sp. SUR17. The sequence goes on along the minus strand of NZ_CP120509.1, from coordinate 391,742 downwards.
GCCGCGTGCGATGCGGAACAACAGCGAATACGCGATCTGGCCGGCGGCGCCGGTTACGGCCACACGTCGTGCGGTTTTCGACATCATGAGATTTCTCCAAGGGAGGGGAACGTAAGGGCACAGGGATCGCCGGGATTCCCACGCCCATTCGATACGCCACGCGTTTCGCACACTTCGTGGACCGACGTGGCGTGAGAGCGATCGGATCAGACCAGCGCTGATCGCGAGGGAGCAACGAGGCACGGGGCATGGAACAGTTCGCCACGCGCAAGACCGCGCAACGTACGCGACAGCACGACCACCCAGAAGGCGCCCAGCATCGTCGCGAGCACGCCACCGAACACGGCAAACACAGCGAAGCCTGTCGCGCGATACAGCCCGAAGGTCGCAACGGTGTAGACGCCGAGGGGGAACGTGAACCCCCACCATCCAAGATTGAAGGGCAGGCCTTCGCGGGAATAGCGCACGGTGAAGAGCACGGCCGTGGCCAGCCACCAGAGGCCCACGCCCCACAGCAGCAAGCCGCCGATCAAACCGATTTCTCGCGCGACCAGCGCTGTGGCGGCGAGCGGCGTGCCGGCATACGCAGCGGGCGCGGCGAGGCCGAGGGTCACCAGACCGAGCGCGCCGGTGCCGATTGGACCCAGCGTGAGCCAGCTCGACGGGCCGAGGTCGCGATGCGGAAGCTTGTGAATGACGAGCCGAAAGAAGACGACGGTGAGCACGCTAAACGCGAGCGGCACCGAAAGCGCCCAGAGCACGTAGCCGGCGGCCACGAGGAAGCGGGCCGTTTGCGCATCGACATGCGGCGCCAGCACGGCGGCGCTGGCCGCAGCGACTTCGGGCGCGACGATGGGCAGCAACAGCACCGCCGTGATGCGCTCGAACGCATGGCTTTGGGCCGTGAACATCATGTACGGCACGCCGATGGCCACTGCGATCGCGAGTAGCGCGTCGAGGCACCACAGCTTATAGGCGAGCTGATAGGCGCCGTCGCCCAGATGCGGGCCGGCAAAGAGGACGACTCCGTTGATGATCGGGGCCAGCCCCATTGGCACCGCGCCGAGGAACATCGACTGCAGCGGGTGGTGCAGCATCGGCCGGATCGTCTCGGGATAGAAGATCCCGCGCCCGAGCAGCATCGCCGTGAAGACGGCATAAAGCGCGATGCTGACGGCCCAGAGCGTCTGGGCCAACGTCGTCTGCCCCGCGAAATGCCACGGCAGTCCGGCCAGCACGAGATACACGATCCCGTTGCCCATCGTCATGGCGAACCAGTTCGGCGTGAATTGCCGCACTCTTTCCGCCCATCCTTGCCGACGGTGCGTCGGTAATGCGCCATACGTTTTCGCGTTCATCGCAGTGTCCCTCTTCAAAGGCATCGGATGAATGCAATGTAGAGCGCGGGCTGCCATACGAAAAATACATGTTTGGTATCTGCGGGATACCCGATTGGCATGGCACGCCTGGCATGATCAGCCCCGGGTGAAGAGGCTCGATACCTCCACCAGTTGCGACAACGGACGCTTAATGTGGCCGTCCGCCTTCAGCATGACAAGCCCATGCAGTTGAGCCCAGACCAGATGGGCTTCGTCGTCGACGCGATCTGCGGGAGTCGTAGCGGACAAGGCTTCACGCAAGCGGTTGAAGGCGCCCACGGCGGCGGCTTCCAGCGCGCTTCCCGAGCCCGCCTTGGGCACGAGGTGCGACGCGAACATCAGCCGATAGAGTTCGACATTCGCTTCGCCGAATGCGACATAGGCAAGCGCCATCGCTTTCAGCGCGCCGCCTGCCTCTCCAGCCGATGCGGCGGCGGCCAGCGTCGCCGAGAACTCGTCGAACCCTTCCGTCGTGACCGCCTCGAGCAATGCGTCGCGGTCCGCAAAATGCCGATAAGGGGCCGGCTGGCTAACGCCGGCAAGCCGCGCAAGCGAGGCCAGCGACACCGCATGGGCACCGCTCTGCGCAATCTCTTCCCGTGCGATTCGCACCAGCGTCCGCCGAAGGTCGCCGTGATGGTAGCCGGCCCGCGCGGAGGTTTTTCCGTTTGAATTTTTCGTCATGTGATTATCTATAACATTTTGCTTGACGGCCAGTCAAGCCGCCGCTATGTTATATGTCATCACATCGACGCCTGAGCCCAGACTTCGATGTAACCGAGGCAATCGAGCCAACCGTCTCCATCGAAAGGACTCTCGCCATGAGCCAAATTCTGCTGCCGCTTCCCAGCCGCGATTTCGATCCCTCCGAAGTCGCAGTGAGCTGGAAAATCCTGACCCAGCGCGGCCATCAGGTCGTCTTCGCAACGCCGGACGGCAAACCGGGCGCCTGCGACCCGATCATGCTCTCTGGTATCGGGCTAGACCCCTGGAGCGGCATCCCGGTGCTTCGCAATGTCCGCGTCCTGGGCCGCCTGTTGGGTGCCAACGCGGACGCCCGGCGCGCCTATGCCGAAATGCAGCGTGACGCGAACTTTGCGAACCCCATCCGCTGGGACCAGATCGGACACAAGGACTTCGACGGCCTGCTGTTGGGCGGCGGACACTGGGCGCGCGGCATGCGCGAGTACCTCGAAAGTTCTCACCTTCAGCGCGTCACCACCGACTTCTTTGCCGAGGAAAAACCGGTGGCCGCGATCTGTCATGGCGTGCTGCTGGCCGCCCGCAGCACGCGGGCCGATGGCCTCTCCGTGCTATACGGAAGAAAGACCACGGCGCTCACCTGGGCGCTCGAACGCAAGGCAAGTGTGCTGGCCCATGTCGGGCGCTTCTGGGATCGCAACTATTACCGCACCTATACGGAGGCCGCGGGGCAACCGGCCGGGTACATGTCCGTACAGCAAGAAGTCACGCGCGCCCTCGCCAGCGCCGGGGACTTCGTCGACGTTCCCGCAGGCGACCCCGATTTCCGACGCAAGACGAGCGGTACAGCCCGCGATACCGCGACGGACAATCGTCCCGCCTGGGTGGTGCGCGACCGCAACTACGTGTCCGCGCGCTGGCCGGGAGACGTCCACACCTTTGCCCGCATGTTTGCCGCAGTGCTCGACGCTGCGGCAGTCGAGCGGTCACGATGCGCGGGCGGTGACTCTGGCTCCGGGCAACCGGCCGCACAAACCGCTACCGCTCGCGCCTGACCACACTAACGCCTGCAGAATCGCCAGCAATACGCACTTTACTTCGCATTCCCTATGAATCAGGAAATCATGGTTACTCAAGACGCAGTCGACTATACGCAACACTGGTGGCCCAGTCACAAACCGGCTTTCATGTCGTTGACGAACGGCGGCCCTCAGGTCCGCTATCTGCGCGCGGGCCACGGTCCGGCGCTGGTTTTGCTGCACTCCCTTCGTACCCAGCTGGACCTGTTTCAGCGCGTCATCCCGAAGCTCGTCGGTCGCTTCACCGTGTATGCGTTCGATTACCCCGGCTTTGGGTGGTCGGAAATCGTGCCGGGCGCCGACTATCAAGAGCCGGCAATGCGCACACATGTCGTGAACTTCATCGAACGGCTCGATCTGCGCGACGTCACCCTGGTGGGCGAGTCGCTAGGCGCCACGTTGGCATTGACCGCGGCAGCCGTACTCCGCGATCGCGTGAAACAAGTCGTTGCCTTCAACCCGTACGACTATCTTCCGGGTGTGGAGCGGGCAAATCTGCTCGCGTCCCTCGTCGTCAAGAGCGTGCGCGCGCCCGTTATCGGGCCGGCTTTCGCGGCCATGGAAAGCCGGTCCACACTCGCCGGCATCCTCAAAGGCGGCCTTCACGACCCGCGCAACCTGCCGCCGGACTTCATCGACGAATTGCTGAAAAGCGGAAAACGCCCGGGCTACTCACAGCTCGCGCGCGCCATGTACAGAGCCTTGCCGAGCTACGTTTCGGCAAGACAGGGCTACACAAGGATCGACGCCCCCGTCACGCTGGTCTACGGCGATCGCGATTGGTCGCGTCCGGTCGAACGCGAAGCGAACGTGAAGCTGATCAGGAATGCAAAGACGATCGTTCTGAATGACGCCGGTCACATCGTTTCGCTCGACAAGCCGGACGACTTTGCCCGCTTCGTTCTGGACGCCCAATCAACCCTCTGCCCCGCCGTCTGAAATGCTCCTGGATGACCTGCCCCCCTAGGCACACGCTGCGCGCTCCAACGGCTGGCAGCGTACTCAAACTCACGTTCTATCAAGGACCCACACCGCATGTCGAACACCATTCTTGTTACCGGTGCCACCGGCACCGTAGGCCGCGAACTCGTCAACGCGCTTAAAGCGGCCGGAGCGAACCTCGTGGCCATGTCGTCCACCGGCAAAGCCGTTGAAGGCATCGAAACCCGCCATGCCGATCTCGCGAACCCCGCGAGCCTCGTGCCCGCGTTGCGCGGCATCCACACCCTGTTCCTGCTGCTTCCGCTGCAGGCCGACATGGTCGAACTGGCCCGCAATGCCCTCGACGCGGCCAGAATGGCCGGCGTCAAGCACATCGTTCGCTCGTCGGGGGCCGAAGCCGTGTCCGCAAACCCTTCTGCGGTGGGTCTCGTCCAGAGGCAGATCGACGAGTTGGTGAAGCAGTCCGGTATGGCGTACACGCTGACGCTGCCAAATTGCTTCATGCAGAACTATCTGACGTTCTACGGCGATGCGATCCGCGCAGGGACGCTTTATCTGCCACAGGGCGAGGGAAAGGTCTCGTTCGTCGACGTGCGCGACATAGCGGCCGTCAACGCTTCGATTCTCCGGCAACCTGCCGCGCACGCCGGCAAGACGTACACGCTGACCGGCCGTGAGGCGTTGTCCAACGACGACGTCGTTGAGCGCATTGGCGCAGCGCTGGGACGCAGCATCGGCTACGTGGCCGTGCCGGATGAAGCAGCGATCGCCTCCATGCGGGAAGCGCAGCTGGACGCGTGGTCGATCGAAACCGTCATGAGCTTGAATCGCGCTATCGCGGCCGGCCACGCGGCGGCAGTGAGCCCCGATGTCGAGACGCTGCTCGCGCAGCCCCCGCGCACCTTCGAGCAGTTCGTAACGGATCACGCGGCAAGCTGGGGTGGGAAAGCAGCGCGCTGACGCTGACCGTCCCGGCTGGTACAGTAGGTGCCGCCAGCCGGGACGCAGGACTCGCTTGAAGCCTCCGCTCAATGCGGCAACGTCGGAATCATCCAGCTCAGCACGTGCTGCTGCAGGAACACGAGCACGCCGAGCACCAGCGTCAGGAACACGCTGTGCCAGAAGGTCCGCACGAACACCACGCCTTCCTTGCCTTTGAGGTCCGTGGTGGCCACGCCGGTCGCGATGTTTTGCGGCGAGATCATCTTGCCCATCACACCGCCCGACGAGTTGGTCGCCGCCATCAGCACCGGATCCAGCCCAAGCTGCTTCGCGGCCACCACCTGCAGGTTGCCGAACAGCGCGTTGCCCGACGTGTCGCTACCCGAAAGAAACACGGCGATCCAGCCCAGCGTGGCCGAAACGAGCGGGAACAACACACCCGTGGATGCGACGCCCATGCCGAGCGTATAGCTCATGCCCGAGTAATTGAGCAGGTAGGCCAGCGCCACGATCATCATCACGGTGACGATGGCGATGCGCGTCTGCTTCCAGGTCTGCGCGACGCAGGCAAGGAAGCCGCCGAATCCCACGCGGGTCCACAGCGCCGTAATCACCGCGGCAAGCAGAATCGCCGTGCCGGTTCCGAGCGGCTGAAACGACCAGACCGCCGCATAGGACTTGTGATAGAGCGTCATGTAGACGGCATTGTGCAGGCCGGGCCACTTCACGTTCGCCTGGCCGATCGATGCGATGCCCGCATGCACCCAGAAGATCACAACCACCGAAACGATGATCCACGGCAGCCAGCCGCCGTAGCCGATACGGTCTGCGTGGTTCTTCGCGCGAGCCGAATTGCTCCCTGCATCGCGTGCGATCGCGAACGCCGGATCGGGCTCGGGCTTCCAGACCTTGAGGAAGCTGATCGTGACGATCAGCGAGGTGAGCGACGAGAGCACGTCCGTCAGTTCATAGCCGAGGAAGTTCGAGGTGATGAACTGCGCCAGCGCGAAGCTGCCGCCCGACACGACGAGTGCCGGCCAAAGCTTGCGGATGGAACGCACGCCGCCGTACATGCCCACCACGTAGAACGGCAGCAGGAACGCGAAGAACGGCAACTGGCGGCCCACCATCGCGCCGAGCGTCTGCGGATGCAGCGACGTCACGGCGCCCAGCACCGTGATGGGCACACCAAGCGCGCCGAATGCAACCGGAGCCGTGTTGAAGATCAGCGTGAAGGTGAGCGCCTCGACGGCGGGAAAGCCGAGTCCGACCAGCAGCGCGCTCGTGATCGCCACCGGCGTGCCGAAGCCCGAGATGCCTTCCAGCAGACAGCCGAACGAGAACGCCACGACGAGCAGCACGAGGCGCCGGTCGTCGGGAAGATGGTCGAGCATCCATTGACGGAACTGGTCGAAGCGTCCCGACTTGACCGCGATGTTGTAGAGCAGCAGCGCGTTGACGACGATCCACATGACCGGCATCAGCGCGAGCGTCATGCCGGCGCCTACGGCGTCGAGCGCGAGGCCGGTGGGCATGCCCCACACGCCGATCGCGATCACGAGGCCCGACACCAGCCCCGCGAGCGAGGCCTGCCAGGCGGGCCGGCGCAGAATGCCGAGCATGGCGAGCGCAACCGCGATCGGAACGAGGGCGACGAGAAACGACAGCGCAAGCGAGTTGCCGACGGGTGTCAGCGGCTGCGCGAACAGGGTTCCTGCGGGTAATGCCGAAGCGGCCAAAACGGGATTCACTATGTCTCCAATGTCCCGTGGACGGGACTTTTATCGATATGCTGCCGCGCTCGCAATGAAGCGCTGCTTCGGGATGCGGCGCTGCCCGAAGCAGACGAAAAAAACGGGCGCCGAAGCGCCCGCCCCGTTGCTCAGTCCACCCGCTCCTGACGCTTGAACGCAAGCCGATACCGATGCAGCAGCGGCTCGGTATAGCCGGCCGGCTGGTCCTTGCCTTGCAGCGCGAGCGCGCACGCGGCCTTGAAGGCATACGACGCGTCGAAGTTCGGCGCCATCGGACGATAGTGCGCGTCGCCTGCGTTCTGCGTGTCGACCACGGCCGCCATGCGGCGGAATACGTCGAGCACGAAGTCGCGCGACACGACGCCATGCCGCAGCCAGTTCGCAATGTGCTGACTGGAGATGCGCAGCGTGGCGCGGTCTTCCATCAGGCCCACGTTGTTGATGTCCGGCACCTTCGAGCAGCCCACGCCCTGCTCCACCCAACGCACGACATAACCGAGAATGCCCTGCGCGTTGTTCTCCACTTCGCGGCGGATGTCTTCGTCGCTCCATTGCGCGCGCTCCACGACAGGCACCGTGAGCAGCCCGTCGAGCAGCGCGTCGCGCTCGCTGCGGTAGTCGATGCGCTCCATGTCCTGCTGAACGGCCTGCACGTCCACGTCGTGATAGTGCAAGGCGTGCAGGGTGGCAGCCGTGGGCGACGGCACCCACGCCGTGTTGGCGCCCGCGCGCGGATGCGCGATCTTCTGCTCCAGCATGGCGTGCATCAGGTCCGGCATCGCCCACATGCCCTTGCCGATCTGCGCGCGGCCACGCAGCCCCGCGGCCAGACCCGCGAGCACGTTGTTGCGCTCATAGGCGGTGATCCATGCCGTGGACTTCATGTCGCCCTTGCGCAGCATCGGGCCCGCTTCCATGGCCGTGTGCATTTCGTCGCCGGTGCGGTCGAGGAAGCCCGTGTTGATGAACGCGACGCGCGAAGCTGCCGCCGCAATGCACGCGGAGAGGTTCACGCTGGTGCGGCGCTCCTCGTCCATGATGCCCATCTTGATCGTGGCGCGCGGCAGGCCGAGCAGGTCTTCCACGCGAGCGAACAGCGTGTCGGCGAAGGCCACTTCGCTCGGGCCGTGCATCTTCGGCTTCACGATGTAGATGGAACCCGTGCGCGAGTTGCGCTTCGACTTCAGGTCGTGCATCGCGCACAGCGTCGTCACGACGCCGTCCAGAATGCCTTCCGGAATCTCGTTGCCGTCGCGGTCCAGCACGGCGCCCGTCGTCATCAGGTGGCCCACGTTGCGCACGAACAGCAGCGAGCGGCCGTGCAGCGTGAGCGCCGAGCCGTTCGGCGCGCGGTACGCGCGGTCGGCGTTCAGGGCGCGCGTAAAGGTGCGGCCGCCCTTCGCGACCGTCTCCGTCAGCGTGCCCTGCATCAGGCCCAGCCAGTTGCGGTAGAGCGCAACCTTGTCTTCGGCGTCCACGGCCGCCACCGAATCTTCGCAATCGATGATCGTGGAGACGGCCGCCTCCAGCAGCAGGTCCTTCACGTGAGCCGGATCGGTCGCGCCCACGGGCGTGGAAGCGTCGATCTGGATCTCGATGTGCAGGCCGTGATGCTTCAGGAGAACGGCGGTGGGCGCGGCAGCGTCGCCCTGGTAGCCGACCAGTTGCGACGGGTCGGCGAGCGCCAGCGTGCCCTGTGCGGTCTTGACCGCGAGCGCGCCCGCCTCAACCACGTAGCCGGTCGCATCGCGATGCGAGCCGCCGGCGAGCGGCGCGGCGCGGTCGAGGAAGTCACGCGCGAAGGCCACCACCCGGGCGCCGCGCACGGGGTTGTACGCGCCCTCGCGCGTGGCGCCGCCGTCTTCGGGCAGTGCGTCGGTGCCGTAGAGCGCGTCATACAGGCTGCCCCAGCGCGCATTGGCGGCGTTCAGCGCGTAGCGCGCGTTCGAAAGCGGCACGACGAGTTGCGGACCGGCCTGCGAGGCGATCTCGCTGTCCACGTTCGCCGTGGTCGCCGCAACCTGCGCGGGCGCGGGCACGAGATAGCCGATCTGCGAGAGGAAGGCGCGGTAGGCAGCCAGATCGCGCACCGGGCCCGGATGCGCGCGGTGCCAGCCGTCCAGTTCGTTCTGCAGGCGCTCGCGCTCGGCGAGCAATGCGCGGTTCTGCGGCGTCAACTCATGTACGAGCGTGGCAAAGCCTTGCCAGAACGCATCGGCTGCTACGCCCGTGCCGGGCAGCGCTTCTGTTTCGATGAAGCGGGCAAGCCCTTCGTCGACCTGAAGTCCGTGGTGTTCGATCATTTCGCTTCCTTCCTTCGTCGGCTGATTCTTTAACTCTGATACACGCTCAGGCGGCGACGCTCTTCGCGCCCGCGCTGGCAACCTGTGCGTCCTGGTCGGACTTCACGCCCGACACGCCGACGGCGCCCACGACCACTGCGTCGACGACCACCGGCACGCCGCCCTCCAGTGTCGCGCAGAGTGGCGCGCTAAGAAAGGCGGTGCGACCGCCATTGATCATCTCTTCGTAGGCTTTCGTCTCGCGGCGACCGAGTGCCGCGGTGCGCGCCTTCTCCTGGGCGATGTAGGCGCTGATGGGCGCCGCGCCGTCCAGACGTGCGAACGCGAGCGGGTGCCCGCCGTCGTCCACCACGGCAATGGCCACGGCCCAGCCGTTGCGCTCGGCTTCAGTGCGGGCGGCTTCGAGAATGCGCTGTGCCTCGGCGGCGCCGAGCACGGGTTTGGTCTGCATGTCAGAGGTTCGGTTGAGGGTTGGGGGAAAGCAGGGAATCCACAAGTTCGATCCAGTGGCTGACGGGCGTGCGGCCTGCACCGTTCAGGTGCGTCTGGCAGCCCACGTTGGCCGTGACGATAGCCTCGGGCTGGCCGGCTTCGAGCGCATCGAGCTTGTTGTCGCGCAGTTGCTTCGCGATCGCGGGTTGCGTAACCGAGTACGTTCCGGCCGAGCCGCAGCACAGATGACCGTTCGCTACGCTCGTCAGATCGAAGCCCAGCCGCGTGAGCACGCCCTCCACCGCGCCGCCCAAGCGCTGCGCATGCTGCAGCGTGCACGGGCAATGGACGGCGATGCGCTTGCCGGCGACGGGCGCGAACGCGTCGAGCGGCTCTGCGGCGATGACCTCGACCAGGTCGCGGGCCAGCGCGCTCACGCGCCGCGCCTTGTCCGCATAGGCCGGATCGAAGCGCAGCAGGTCGCCGTACTCCTTCACGAAGGCGCCGCAGCCGCTCGCCGAGATGACGATCGCCTCGGCGCCCGCTTCGATGGCGGGCCACCAGGCGTCGATGTTGCGGCGCGCACGCGCGAGCCCCGCCTCCTGGGCGTTCAGGTGGTATTCGTTGGCGCCGCAGCAACCGGCCCGGGGCGCAGGCGTCACGCTGATGCCGAGGCGGTCGAGCACGCGCGCCGCAGCCGCGTTCGTGTTGGGCGTCAGCGTGGGCTGCACGCAGCCTTCCAGCATCAGCACGCGACGCGCGTGGCGCGCGGGCGGCCGAGGGCTCGGGCGTGCAGTGGGCGCGTGCGCGGGAATTTTCTCGCGCACTACTTCGGGCAGCAGCGCACGCGCGGCGCGGCCCGCACCGAGCAGCCCGGCAAACACACCGGGCCGCGACACGCTGTGACGCAGCCCGGCCCGCAGCCAGCGCTCGCGTGCAGGCCGTACCGTGCGCCGTTCGACCTCGGCGCGGCCGATGTCCAGCAGCGCGTGATAGCGCACGCCGGAAGGACACGTCGTCTCGCAGTTTCGGCAGCTAAGGCAACGGTCGAGGTGCAGGCGCGTCTTTTCCGTCACAGGCTGCCCTTCGAGCACCTGCTTGATCAGATAAATGCGCCCGCGCGGCCCGTCGAGTTCGTTGCCCAGCAACTGGTAGGTGGGACAGGTGGCGTTGCAGAAGCCGCAGTGCACGCAGGCGCGCAGGATGGATTCCGCCTCTTCGGCACGCGCAAGCGACTGCGCGGCTTCGCTCAAATTGGTTTGCATCGTGAGGCACCCAGCGTCAAAGGTCCGCGTACAGGCGGCCCGGATTGAAAATTCCCTGCGGGTCGAGTTGTGCCTTCAGGCGCCGGTGCAGTTGCATCAGGGCGTCGGGCAGCGGCTGGAACGGCGAGTCGGTCAAGCCAGGGGTGAACGCCGTTGCGTGGCCGCCAAGCTCGCGCGCGAGGCTGCGGATGTCATCGGCGCCGGCGGTGGTCTTGAGCCAGCGCTGCGCGCCGCCCCAGTCGAGCAGCGCGTCGCCCGGCAGCGCTGCGAGCGGCGCCTCGAGCGGCACCCCTGCGGGCAGCGACAGGCGCCAGAGCGGCCGTTCGTCTGCGAAAAACGGCAGCGTGAAGTCGCGCAGTTGGGCCCAGAAGGTGGCGTCGGCGTCAGCGCCGCCGATCGCCTCACGAGCGGCCCGCACGGAGCCGGTGCCGCCTTCCAGCCGCAGTTGCAGCACGCCCTGGGCGTAGCAGGCGCCCGTGATGGGCAGCGCGTCGCGGCGCCAGCCGAAGAGCCGTTGGCGCGCGTCCTGCGGCGCAAGTTCAAGCGCGAGGTGGCGCGTGGCGCGCGGCTGCGGCAGCACCTTGAACGACACCTCGGTGACAAGCCCGAGGCAGCCGAAGCTGCCCGCCATCAGCCGCGAGACGTCGTAGCCGGCCACGTTCTTCATCACCTCGCCGCCAAAGCGCAGGTGCCGCGCGTGTCCCGTGATTACCCGGCAGCCCAGCACGTAGTCGCGCACCGCGCCCACCCACGGACGCCGCGCGCCCGAGAGCCCCGCCGCGAGCATGCCGCCCACGGTGGCCGCGCCGCCGAAGAGCGGCGCCTCGAATGGCAGCATCTGCCCCGCTTCGTTGAGCACGGCCTCCACGTCGGCGAGCGGCGTACCCGTGCGCACCGTCATGACGAGTTCGGTCGGGTCGTAGTGGACGATGCCGCGATGGCCGCGCGTGTCGATCTCGCGCACCTCATGTCCATGCGACGCCGCCACGGCACGCCCAAGCCATGCCTTGCTGTCGCCGCCGCGAATGCGCACCGGCGTGCGGGCGGCAAGCGCCGCTTCCACCTGGGCGATCAGCGCGGCGCTGTTGTCCATCGAATCCAGTTCGCGCCGCATCAGAACCGCTCCAGTTCGGGAAAGGGCAGGCCGCCGCGGTGCACGTGCATGGCGCCGAATTCGGCACAGCGGTGCAGCGTGGGGATGTTCTTGCCGGGATTGAGCAGGCCTGACGGATCGAACGCTGCCTTCACGGCGTGGAAATATTCGATCTCGTCGCGCTTGAACTGCACGCACATCTGGTTGATCTTCTCGCGGCCCACGCCGTGTTCGCCCGTGATGCTGCCGCCCACTTCGACGCACAGCTCGAGAATGCGACCGCCCAGCGCCTCGGCGCGGTCCATTTCGCCGGGCTGGTTCGCATCGAACAGGATCAGCGGATGCATGTTGCCGTCGCCCGCATGAAACACGTTCGCGACCTTGAGCCCGTAGTGCTCCGACAATGCGGCGATGCCCTTCAGCACGCGTGGCAGTTCGCGCCGCGGGATGGTGCCGTCCATGCAGTAGTAGTCCGGCGAGATGCGCCCCACCGCCGGGAACGCGTTCTTGCGGCCGGCCCAGAAGCGCTGCCGCTCGGCCTCGTCGCGCGCCACGCGCAGGTCGCTCGCGCCGGCCTCGCGCAGCAGCGCGCCCACCAGTTCGGCGTCTTCCTCCACGTCGTCGCACGCGCCGTCGAGTTCGCACAGCAGGATCGCCTCGGCGTCCACGGGATAGTCCGCGTGAATGAAGTCTTCGGCCGCGCGGATGGCCAGGTTGTCCATCATCTCGAGGCCGCCCGGGATCACCCCCGCGCCGATGATCTTCGCCACCGCGCCGCCCGCGCGTTCGACGTCGTCGAAACTGGCCATCAGGACCTTCACGCTCTGCGGTTTCGGCAGCAGCTTCACGGTGACTTCCACCACCACGCCGAGCATGCCCTCCGAGCCGGTGAAGAGCGCGAGCAGGTCGAAGCCGGGGCTGTCGAGCGCCTCGGAGCCGAGCGTGACGAGTTCGCCGTCGATGGTCAGCACGTCGACCTTCAGGATGTTATGGACCGTGAGACCGTATTTGAGGCAGTGCACGCCGCCGGCGTTCTCGGCGACGTTGCCGCCGATCGAGCAGGCAATCTGCGACGACGGATCGGGCGCGTAGTACAGGCCATGCGGCGCGGCGGCCTGCGAGATGGCGAGATTGCGCACGCCCGGCTGCACGCGCGCGGTGCCCGCGTCGGCGTCGATATCCAGAATGCGGTTGAACTTCGCCATCACGAGCAGGATGCCCCTTTCGAGCGGCATCGCGCCGCCCGAAAGCCCGGTGCCCGCGCCGCGCGCCACCACGGGCACGCCGCGCGCCGTGGCCTCCATGAGCACCGCGCGTACTTCCTCGATGGTGGACGGCAGCGCGACGAGCAGCGGCACCGTCCGATAGGCGGCAAGGCCGTCGCATTCGAAGGGCCGCAGATCTTCGCGGTCAGTCAGGATTTCCAGCGCGGGCGCGCGGACGCGCAGCGCCGCGGCGAGTTCGGCGCGGTCCACCGTCGGCAGCGGGCCGTCGATCGCCTCGTCGTAGGTAAAGCTCATTGCATTGTCTCCATCGCGGGTGCCTCCCCTTGCCGCACCCCGGCGTCTCGAATGCCCGCGATTCTTGGGGCTGGGCGCGCCGCTGTCTACCCCCTTCCGCACTGGTCACACCAGTTCTTTTTCAAGCGCCATTACAGGGGCTCCATTATTTCCATCTATTCCAATAAATTCATGTACTTATGAGATAATCAGGCTATCCCTTAAAAAGTGGTCATACCAGCATGAATAGCAAGGAACAGACGGCCGGCGCCCGGCGCGTTGCCGACGTGGTGGCCGAGCGCATCGAGAAACTGATCGTCGACGGCGTGCTCAAGGTGGGCCAGGCGCTGCCCTCGGAGCGCCGCCTCACGGAAAAGCTGGGGGTCTCGCGCACCGCGCTGCGCGAAGGCATGAAGGTGCTGCGCGCACGCGGCATCATCGAAACGCAGCACGGCAAGGGGTCGTTCGTCGCCAACCTCACGCCGCAGGAGCACATCACGCCGATGATGCACCTGCTCGCGTCGCAGCCACGCACGCTCTACGACCTGTTCGAGGTGCGCGGCATGCTGGAGGCCGAAGCCGCCAGACTGGCGGCGCTGCGCGGCACGGAAGCGGACTTCATCCTCATCACGAGGCGCTATGAGGAAATGAACGCGCCTGAGGCTCAGAATCTACCGCCCGCCGAACGGGCCAGGCTCGATCACGCGTTTCACCGGGCGATCTACGAGGCGTCGCACAACCCCGTTCTCGTCAATACGTTGCAGTCGCTTACCGACCTGCTGCTGAGTTCGGTGTTCGCGTCGGTCAACAACCTCTACCACCGGGAGCCGCTGAAGAAGCAGATCGACCGACAGCACGCGCGCTTCTATAACGCCGTCACGGGACGGTTGCCCGAGCAGGCGCGCCGGGCGGCGAGCGAGCACATCCGCAACGTCGTTGATTATCTTCACGAGATTGAGAACGAAGAGCAGAGGCTCGTGCGGGCAACGCTGCGGCTTGAGGGGTGGACTTGAGGGGTGGTGGGTTTTGTTGTTTGGCCGGTCGCTTTTTTGGGGGGGGGCTGCAGGATGCGTGCTAACGCTGAGATGGACGGCGGGGCGGAATTGAGGGGTTAGGCTTGTAGAGAAAGGCTAGATGGAAACGCTGTCGTCTTCAGGATGGCTAATTGGCGGCGGCGCGGGGTTGAGATATTTGCGGTGCGCCGCTTTTAGATGCGTGGGTGGGGTCGAGCCGAAGGAGTCGTTCACGAGCCCAGCTCTTCGTCCGACTATAGGCTCGGTTGTTAGCCGGGCCCCGCAAAGATAAGCTTCATTCAGAACAATGGGTTGTGTCAGAATTTCTTGGCGCGATCGCGTATGTGTAACCGGACTCACGGGTCCGCCTATTCAGTAGTTAGGGGACAAGAACCGCATCATGGCGAATCGGCCACCACTTACAGACGCTATCGTCGTGGCAGTTTCTCAGCTTGTCGACGATTCTCAAGGCGACCGGCGCGACCCAGCGCACTCGGATATCGAATTCCAAATCGACAAAGCCGGCTTGGCGTCTGCCGATCCGGGTCGGACAAACGGCAAACCAGTCGGAAAATCAAAGCGCGTTCGTGGAGTCTTAAGTTGGGCGCTTTCGAATAACCCTGCCGCCGGAGAAACACTTGTAGCTGGTCTTGTTGCCACGGTTCAAGGCCACGGTGGGTTCCGCGAAACCTCCACCAACTATTGTGGCGCTGAGGCTGTTGCAAATCTTGCCTCGGCTTTCACCACACAAGGGTGGGACCTATTGCCAGACGGATCACTCCAGCCAAAGGTCCTTGATTCCTTGAGAGGTAAGGAACGCACTGCTGCATTGCGCACGTACGCCGATCGTGCACGTCGAGGAGCCTTGGACAGTCCGCTTCTCGCTGGAACAGCCAAAGACCTACTTGAGGCAACAGCTGCCCACGTGCTCGTTCAAAAGTGGGGTAGTTATCCGAGTACGTCGAACTTTCCGACACTGTTAGGGCAAGCATTCACCGCTCTCGGTTTGGCAACCCCAAGTGATGCCGTCGTTTCAGGAGAGCCTGCGCATAAGCGTATGGAGCGCGCTGCATATGAGCTCGGCTGTGCCTTAAATGCGCTCCGCAATAAGGAAGGCACGGGGCACGGTCGGCCATGGGTCAGCGGGATTACGCCGATGCAGGCAACATTTTCTGTGGAGTCCATGGGCAACATTGCATCGCTGATGCTGGATGCTTTGAGTCCATGAGCTTGTCCCCTAATATTTCGCTGCAGCCGACCGTCATCCCGCTGCGCGGGCTGTCGGCGGCTGAGCTCAGGCGTTAGGTTGTCCAGACAGATGACTCGTAAACGAATCTCTGATGATGTTCAAGCTAGTGTTCTTACGCGCTCACGGCGACGTTGTTGCATTTGCTATGGACTCAACCGTGACACAAGCATTAAGCAGGGCCAGATCGCGCATATAGATCAGGATTCGGCTAATGCTGCTGAAGATAACCTCGTCTTCTTATGCATGCCATGTCACGACAAATACGACAGTACCACCCGGCAGAGCAAGAACTTCACGGCTGCTGAGATTCGGCACTTTCGTGAGGAACTCGATCAAGCCCTTACCTCTGCCTTTTCCCAGCCGGTCGCCTTCGGCGAGGTCCTTTCCCAACCACGGCAAAGCTCAGCGAACCATTACATCCGTATTGGCGGGGGCGTCAGTAGCGCCGAACTGACTATTCACACCCTGCCTAACGGCGATGTCCGCGTGGTCGGCGAAGCTCTGTGGGGAACCAATCGGGAGTACGGTCCTAACATCGGCACCCTGGACTTTCTCGCTACGCCAGACGGCGGCGTCGTGCGGTACGAGGATCACTTACTCGGAAAGGAAAGGCCGTACAGGGCCGTTCTGCGCTTCGTCGAGAATGGCCTAGTTTTTGAAGAGGAAGGGTTCAATGGGTGCTTCGGCATGAACGTCACGTTTGCAGGAGAGTACGCAAGGGCAACCTAACAATTCCAAGCCCTCGCCGCTTCGCCGCGCGGCTAAACTCAGGCGTTGACCGTCCGCTTCTGACCCGTCAAGCCCCCAACACCCGAGCGTGACGATCGCTCCGGGCGCAAGACTCATACAAACGCGATGAGTCGACCCGTAGCGGCACCTTGCGTTTCTCCACAACGGACATTCATAGGCATGCCCCACATTTCCCGATCCTTCGCTCAACGCTACACAATCAACACAAAGGCCTTGGGCACACTCAGCGCCCGTTCGTGACACACCCACCAACGATTCGACCACTGCATCGAAACCGCGAAAAAACGCCATTAATCACGCCCCGGTTTCAACGTACGCCCCTCGCCGCATCCCATAGATCTCGATCGCCCAGGCTCGCACGCCATGTTTCAAACTGGGAGCGCCATTGTTCAAAGGGAGCCGTAAGTGGGCGCCGCGGGTCGCCGCTCAAGGAGTACGCCATGCCTTCGATCAGCCACCTTGGCTTAGTTGCGACGGCCAGATTTCCCATTGATTCTGCTTGCCGGTAGTGGATCAGCTCGTGTGCAAGATAAAACGCCTTCCAGCCACGAGGCGCGATAACCAGTCCCAAATTCCCTACGGCTTCTGCCGCGCGCTGCCCCAGTCCAAATAAATCGGCACAGGATGAGGTCGTACAAAACACGACCTGGGGCACCTGCCGAAACGGACCGACCGCAGCCGCTGCCGTAGAGATTCCGCTTTCGTACAGTCGTTGCGCGTCTTCAAGTCGAGCAACGCTGTCGGTGCAGATGTTCGGACGCGGACACGATATCCCCGGCATGAGCGATGGCACGGCAACGCGAAGTGGTTTCACAAAAGCGAGCGCAGCAAGCGGCAGCATTAGCACTGCAAGCATCGACACAAGAAACACGCGTTTCAGATTCATCTCGTTTGCCGTCCTGGTTGAATCATTGAATAGCCTTTCCCGCCATCACCACGCATGGGACGCGTAAGCGTCACCCATGAGACCGCCCGAAGTTGGTCAAACCCGCCCCACACTCACCCGGCGAGAACGGGATCGATCTCATTGCGTGTCAGACCGAATTTCGACATGCGCGCGCGATGGTCCGGCGAACCCAGATATGCCCGAAGCTGCGCGTTTACCGCATTGAGCAAATCGCTGTTTCCTCGATTAAACGAGAACGCTCCGAACGGAAGCGCCCGTTGCGTGCCATTCGTGCCCGGCTCATGCTCCACGGCCTCGAGCATCGAACTGCCCATACGCTGCGCCACGATGCGATTTCCCAGGGCTGTGCTCGCATACGCGTCGATCGCCCCCGAGCGAACGGCAGCAATAGCATCGGCCTGATGCTCGAAGACAACTATCTGATCTTCGCTTACACCCGACGCTCTCGCCGAGTCATGTTGCACCTGTCCCGCAATGATGCCCAGGCGCGCATCGTCGCGTTGGGCGAGTGACGCATAGCTGTCGAGCGCTTTCGGATTTCCCGCCCGAACCAGAAACCCGTCCCCTATCGCCCATACCGGCACGCTGAAGGCGACCAGATTGGCACGTTCGGGTGTCACGAAGAGCGGAACATTCATATCCCAGCGGCCGGCTTCAACGCCGGGCAACAGTTCACTGAACGTCGTCAGGCGATGCTCTATGCGGGTTACTCCGATTGCCCGAAGAATCACTTCGGCCAGGTCAATGTCCGCGCCAGTTGCAGCACGGTCTGCTTTCGTCCAACCGAACGGCGGTTCTTCGATATACGCAATCGTTACCTTCATCGCTGTTTCTCGCGAAATGGAAGCGGCCATCACATCAGCCGATGGTCGACAATTTTATTTGCCTGCGCGGGCATCGCTTTTCCTGCCTTTGCCAGAGACGGCGCGCCGGCTGGCATCCTTCACCAAGCGCTGAGGATTGGCAAGCAGTTCGACCAGCCGTGTCTCGCATCCAGAAAACGAGTACCCACGCCGCTGCGAGACCATGAATGTGAGCGCGCGCATGTGCCATGCACGCCGTCGGAGTTCGACAAGTGTTCCACTCGCAAGGTCGTCCGCAACCATATGACGCGGCATGTGCCCCCAGCACAAGCCACCCCTGAGCAGATCGTGCTTCGCGCCGAGATCATTCACCCACCACTGGCGTTCGCTGGCGACCCCTTGTTGTGTCTTTTCCGCATCGGGCTGATTGTCGGTGACGACAAGCTGGATGTGCCGCCCAAATTCCTCGCGCGGGATGGACCCCGCGATTGCGGCCAGCGGATGCGATGGCGCGCAGACGGTCACCATTTGGGCGTCACATAAATGCTGTCGTTCCATGGTGCCTGGGCTCAGTTCCGGCACGTCCATGATCGTCACCGCCAATGCACACGTGCCGTCGAGAACCAGACGCTCGCCGCCCTGCATGGTCGTCATGCGCAGATTGATGGCAACCGTCGGAAAGTCCGCCTGCACGGTGCGCAGGCATTCGATCAGGTGCGCGCGCGGGAAATAGGTATCCACGGCAATCGAGACCTGGGGGACGCCGGCTTCGGCAATCGCCACCGCGCGCATCTTCATTTCCTCGGTGCGTGAGATCACCCCGCGAGCATCGGGCAGAAGACTGCGGCCCGCAGCCGTAAGCGTCGCTTTGCGCGTGTTGCGCTCGAACAGCATCACATCGAAGGCACGCTCGAGCGCGTTGATCGCGTGACTGATCGCCGACTGCGCTCGCCTCAGTTCCCGCGCAGCCCCGGAAAAGCTTCCCTCATCACACACGGCAACGAAGGCCCGAAGTTGATTGATGGTGACGTTGTCGAGCATGGGTATCCAAAAAGTAGATGACAGCTATAGATATTTAGTCAATTGGCTTCATGAATCAAGAGCGCCAGAATCGTGTTTCCCGCTGTTGTTTCGAAGGATGCACGACATGAACAGACTGAATGGAAAGACCGCTGTGATCACCGGCGGCGCAACCGGCATCGGCCGCGCCGCAGCAAAGCGCTTCATCGAGGAAGGCGCGTTCGTCTTCATTTTCGGCCGCCGGCAGGACGCGCTCGATACTGCTGTCGCCGAACTCGGGCCCTATGCCCGCGCGGTGAAAGGCTCGGTCTCCGATCTGGCCGACCTCGACCGGCTCTACGCGGCCGTGAAGGCCGAGCGCGGAACCCTCGACATCGTCTTCGCCAATGCCGGGGCGGGAAGCCCGCTTCCACTCGGCCAGATCACCGCCGAACACATCGACGAGACTTTCGACACCAACGTGAAGGGCACGATCTTCACGGTCCAGAAGGCGCTGCCGCTGATGGGCCAGGGCGGTTCGATCATCCTGACTGGATCGAGTGCGGGCACCACGGGCGCCCCAGGATTCACGGCCTACAGCGCGAGCAAGGCAGCGGTGCGCAACCTCGCGCGAACCTGGGCAGAGGACCTGAAGGGCACCGGTATCCGGGTGAACGTGCTGTCGCCCGGGGCGACGGCGACCGAACTGGCGAAGGAGGCGTTAGGGGAAGAGGGCCAGAAGGCCTACGGTGCGATGACGCCGCTCCAGCGTATGGCCGATCCCGCGGAGATCGGCGCGGTGGCCGCCTTTCTTGCGTCGTCGGACAGCAGCTTCATGACCGCCAGCGAGGTCGCCGTCGACGGTGGCCTGGCACAACTCTGAGGAGAAGAAATCAAATGACGCAATCGCTAGAAGGCAAAACAGCGCTCGTTACCGGGGCATCACGGGGCATTGGCCGCGCCATCGCCGAACGTCTTGCAAAAGACGGTGCAATGGTCGCGCTAACCTACAACGCCAGCAAATCCAGCGCAGACGAGGTGATCGCCGCCATAGAGAAAGCGGGAGGCACCGCGTTCGCGATCCATGCGGATCTTGTTGATGCAGCGACCATCCCGGCTTTGTTCGAGACACTCGACGGCGAGTTCACCAGGCGCAACGGCAGCAAAACGCTCGACATTCTGGTCAACAACGCGGGCAATTCCGGCTGGGTGGGCTTCAAGGACGCGACGCCGGAAAGCTGGGATACCCTGATGGCGGTCTACGCCCGCGCGCCCTTCTTCATCATTCAGGCCGCGCTCGATCGTCTCGCCGATGGTGGACGCATCATCAACATTTCTTCTGCGGCCGCCACGAAGCCCGTGACGGCCGCGCCCGTCTACTCGATGGCGAAGGCGGCCATCAACACCCTGACCCATACGCTCGCAATCGAGTTGGGGCCACGTGGCATCACGGCGAACGCCGTAGCGCCAGGCTACACGCGAACGGATGCGAACGCGGAGTTTCGGAAGCGTCCGGAACTCGTCAAAGCGGTCGAGGCGCAAATCGCGCTGGGCCGCTTTGGCGAGCCTTCGGAAATCGCCGCCGTCGTGGCGTTCCTGGCCTCCGATGAAGGCCACTGGGTGACCGGCCAGACGATTGAAGCGAGCGGTGGTTACAAGCTCTGAGCGCGCCGGGAAACGAAGGAGAAACAGATGAGTTACGCAATCGTTGGCTTCGGCAAGATCGGCCACGCACTGGCCAGAGCGTTCGCCCGCAAGGGCATCGAAGTATCCGTTGCAACCACGCGCGACCCGGCAAGTTTTGCGTCCGATGCAGCAGCCATCGGACCTACGATCATTCCCCAAACCCTGGCGCAAGCCGTCAAGGCGGACGTCATCTTTCTGGCAATCCGTTTCGAGTCGCACCCGGAGGTCGCGAAGGCGCTGCCCAGCTGGAAAGAAAAGACCATCATCGACGCGATGAACACGTTCGCGCCGCCAGAGGAACTGGACGGTCTTCCGTCCTCGGCTTTCGTCGCGAAAGCGTTCACTGGAGCGAGGCTCGTGAAGGGCTTCAACCATCTGGGCGCCTCCGTCCTTGCCCAGGATCCGGCCGTACACGGTGGCAGGCGAGTCGTGTTCCTCGCGAGCGACGACGACGGCGCCGCAGCGGAGGTTGGCGCGCTCGCGGAAGACCTGGGTTTCGCGCCGGTCAAGCTTGGCGGGCTGTCGGAAGGTGGACTGCTTGTACACGCGCGCGGAGAGAGCTGGGGTCACCTGATCTTCAAGGACCTGGTCAAGTTCGACTGATGAAGAGAGGCGTCGACGCCTGACGCCGCCGGCAGTCGTGACGGGATTCGATGCCCCCAACAACGGCAACGGCGGCACTCGCCCCACCCGCAAGACACCGTCTACCGCCACGCCTGCGTAAACTCTTCGATCACACGCGTCAGATGGGCCTGCATCGCCGTGCGCGCGCCGGTCGCATCGCGCGCCAGAATGGCCGAGAAAATACGCTGATGGTCGTCCTGCGAAGCCGCGCGCAGCGCAGGCGTATGGAAATGCTCCTCGATCTTTTGCCACAGAGGGTCTGCGCGCGAGTTGTCCCACATCGCCGTCACCACGCCTTGCAGCATGCCGTTGCCCGTTGCCCGCGCAATCGCCAGATGGAACTCGCGATCCGCAGCCTCGTTCGCGGCCTTGTCGTCCATGTTCTCGCGCATTGCCCGCATGGCGGCGAAGAGCCGGTCCAGATCGGCATCCCTGCGCTCGGTGGCGGCGAGCGCCGCGATTTCGCTTTCGATCACCGCGCGTGCTCGCAGCGTCTCTATGGGACCCGATCCACGCGACAGTTCGAACCCGATCGATCGCGCTTGCGCCGCCTCGGCCACGTAGATGCCCGAGCCCACGCGCACCTCGACCACGCCCTGCACTTCCAGCGCGATGATCGCTTCGCGCACCTGCGTGCGGCTCACGCCGAAGCGCTCGGCCAGCGTGCGCTCAGAAGGCAGACGCGCGCGCGGCCCGACGTCGCCGGCCACGATCAGATCGTAGATCTGGCTCGCCAGCCCGACGTACGAACGGTCGGCCGCTTCCGCATCGGCGACGCGGCCGTTTGGCGTTTGCGAAACATCGGCCATCCAGTCTTCCCGTAGTCATGGGTGCCGCCAGGCCGGCAGCACAAGTTCGTCAAAATGGTATACCACTTCCCGCGGCACGCCGAGTCCGTCTGCCCGTGCGGCAGCGATCCGCAAGGCATGGCATCACCGCGCGGACAGTGGCCCGAAAGGAAGCACCGGGCGCCGTGGTAAACCACTATCGCGCCTGGATTGGTATGCCAGTGACAATCCGTTGTGTCAGATGGGGAGGCGTTTGCGCAGGCCCTTCTAGTCGCTTCGAGGGAACGCCTTTGAAGAATCCTTTTCGCCGGTTCGGGGCATCCGATCCGGTCCCGCTGTAGCACTTCCGCAAGATTCCCTGCATCACGCACACCGTCCCGGCCATCCGGGCAAGCCGTGCGCCCGCAACCGGTCAACAGGTTCAATCCAACAAACTGGAGACAACATGCTTTCAGGAATCCACGTGCTACGCGCGGCAGCGACCGCGGCATTGGCGCTGTACGCAGGCGCGTCTTTCGCGCAGGCATCCATCGTGTCCGGGCCGTCCAGCGACCCCACCTGCATGGTCCCCTGGAAGAGCGACACGAAGTTCGTCAAGTATCCGAAAAAGAACGGGCCCTACCGCGTCGCGCTGGTGAACGGCTATATCGCGAACACCTGGCGTATCCAGATGATCAAGACGGCGAAGGCCTATACGGCGCAACCGGCCGTCGCCTCGAAGCTCAAGGAATTCAAGGTCGTGTCGACCGGCGAGGACGTGCCCGCGCAGATCTCGGCGGTCAATAACTTCATCGACGCCGGCTACGACGCGATCATCGTGGACGCGCAGAATCCCGCCTCGTTCGGCCCGGCGATCCGCCGTGCGAAGAAAGCGGGCGTCGTGCTGGTCGCCTTCGACAACACGCTCGACAGCGAAGACGCGATCAACGTGGACGTCGATCAGTACGGCCTCGGCGTGCTGTGGGCGAAGTGGCTCGCCGGGCACCTGCCGAACGGCGGCAAGGTGCTCGAAGTGCGCGGCGTGGCGGGCACCTCCGTGGATACCGACCGGCACAACGGCTTCCAGAAAACGCTCGACGCCACCGGCAAGAAGTGGAACGTGGTGCAGGTCTACGGCAAATGGGACGACGGCGTCGCGCAGAAAGCCACCGCCGACGCGATCGCCGTGCAGGGCCATTTCGACGGCATTTCGGCGCAAGGCGGCGACACCGGCGTCGTGCGCGCGATGATCGACGCGAAGCATCCGTTCGTGCCGTTCGGCGGCGAAACGGAAAACGGCTTTCGCAAGTTCTGCGCGCAATACGGCGCCCAGGGTTTGAAGTGCACGTCCGCCGGGAGCGGTCCCGCGCAGGTCGCGGTGGCAATCAAGACGGCGCTCGCCGCGCTCGACGGCCAGACCATTCCCGTGGCGATCAAGCTGCCGCTCGACGTGACCGACGACTCGAAGCTCAAGGCGGGCGTCAACTATTTCCCGAACGAGTCCGACAACTTCTTCGTCGGCAATTCGTTTCCCACGTGCGGCATCAATTTCTCCGCGCAGGAAATCATGAAGCAGAGCCAGGGCAACCAGTAATCCGGTTGGCCCACGACATGACGGGAGACGCAGCATGCCGCAGGACGCGCAGCAGCGGGAGCGACTGGAACGACAGGAACAATCGGAGCAGTCCGAGCAGCTGCTCTTTCAGATGTCGGGCGTGTCGAAGAGCTACGGCGGCGCCGTTGCGCTGGACCATGCGCAACTCGCCGTGCGTCGCGGACGCATCCACGCGATTCTCGGCGAGAACGGCGCGGGCAAGTCCACGCTGCTGAAGGTGATGTCCGGCGTCGTGCAGCCGGACGAAGGCACCATGCGGCTCGACGGCCGCGAAGTCGCGTTCGGCTCGCCTGCCGAGGCGAACGCGGCCGGCATCGTCTGCGTGTATCAGGAGCTTTCGCTGATTCCCGACCTGAGCGTGGCGGACAACATCTTCGCGTCGAACCCGCCGCGCCGCTTCGGCATGATCGACCGCAAGGCTCAACGTCGCCAGGCCGAGGCCGCGCTCGCGCGTGCCGGCGCGCCGGACATCAACCCGCTCGCCAAAGTGCGCGACCTGCCGCTCTCGCGCCAGCAGATGGTCGAACTCGCGAAAGGGCTCGCGCACGAACCGCGCATCCTGATTCTTGACGAAGCCACGTCGGCGCTGACCGCCGCCGACGTGGCGCGCGTGATCGAAGTGCTCAAACGCCTGCGTGACGAAGGGCTCGCGCTGCTCTTCATCTCGCACCGCATGCACGAGGTGAAGGCGCTCGCGGACGAATGCACGGTCTATCGCAACGGCCGTCACGTGATGAGCTTCGAAGCCGGCACGCGCACCGACAACGAGGTTGTCGAAATGATGATCGGCAGGACGTATCAGCATGCTTTCCCGGCCAAACCTGCGAATCACGCTGGCGGTGAAGCCGCCGACGAACCAGCGGAGCCTGGACAACGCCAAACCGCGGCCCCGGTGCTGGCCTGCCGCGACCTCTCCTGGAGCGACACGCTGCGAGGCATCAGCTTCTCGCTCACGCGCGGCGAAATTCTGGGTCTGGGCGGCCTCGACGGACAAGGCCAGCGCGAACTGCTGCTCGCGCTGTTCGGCGTGTTGCGCGGTTGCGCCGGCACGATCGAGATCGACGGCAAGGCCGTGTCGATCGGCAGCCCAATGGCCGCGCGCGCGAAAGGCATCGGCATGGCGCTGATTCCCGAAGACCGCAAGACCGAAGGCCTGATGCTGCCCATGTCGGTGCGCGAAAATCTGTCGTTCGCCGCGCTCGACCGCATGTCCATCGCGGGCGTGATCGACCGCGAGCGCCAGCAGGCGCTGGTCGACCAGATGACCACGCTGCTCGCCATCAAGTCGGCAAGCGTCGACGCGGCCGTGGGGTCGCTCTCGGGCGGCAACCAGCAGAAAGTGGTGATCGCCAAGTGGCTCGCGCGCAAGCCGCGCATCCTGCTGCTGAGCGACCCCACGCGCGGCATCGACGTCGGCACCAAGCAGGAGATCTATCAACTGCTGCGGCGCCTTGCCGACGAAGGCGCGGCCATCCTGTTCTATTCGACCGACTACGACGAGCTGATCGGCTGCTGCGACCGCGTGCTCGTGCTGTACGAAGGCCGCATCAAGAAAGAACTCGTCGGGCAGGAGATCACCGAGCAGAACCTGATCGCGAGCGCGCTCGACCTGCCGGTCGGGCAGCTCTCGCCTTCCACGGGAGTTGCATCATGAGCGGTCTGCGTTACTGGTATGCGGAAAATCGCGGCACGAGCTTCGCGTTCGGCCTGTTCGTGCTGATGTTCGCGATCTATCTGTTCAACTATCCGTCCGCGCTTTCGGCGAACGTGTTCCAGACGGCGGCGAACAAGGCCGTGCTGCTCGCGCTCGTTTCGATGGCCCAGGCGCTCGTGGTGCTGACGGCCGGCATCGATCTTTCCGTGGGCATGATTCTGGTGCTGACGAACTGCATCGGCTCGTGGCTCGTCGTGGGCGACGCGTTGCACAGCGCGCTCGGCATTGCCGGCGTGCTTGCGGCCGGCGCACTGTGCGGCGCGCTCAACGGCGTGATCATCATCTTCGGCCGGCTGCAGCCCATCGTCACGACCATCGCGACGGGCGCGCTGTACTACGGCTTCGCGCTGCTGTTGCGCCCGGTTCCGGGCGGCACGATCAACGACGATCTAGGCGACGCGCTGACCGGCAAGGTAGCCGCCGTGGTGCCGGCGAGCCTGCTGATTCTGCTCGCCGCGGTGGTGATCATCTGGATTCCTTTCAAACGCTCGACCATCGGACGTGCAGCGTATGCGACCGGCTCGTCCGAAGCCGCGGCTTTCCTCTCCGGCATGCCGATTCGCCGCGCGAAATTCGCGAGCTATACGCTGGCTGGTCTGCTCGCCGCGATCGGCGGACTCTTCCTCACCTTCTTCACGGACACCGGCGAAGCAAGCCTTGGCAGTGCCAACTCGTACACGTTGTTTTCGATCGCCGCCGTGGTGATCGGCGGCGTGTCGCTGCTCGGCGGCAAGGGCAGCGCGATCGGCGCGATCTTCGGCGCGTTCGCGTTCCGCTCGATCGGCGACCTGCTCTTCGTATTCAATGTCGACGCGCTGTGGCAACCGCTGTTCCAGGGCGTGATCCTGTTGCTCGCCGTCGCGATCGGGGCATGCGGGCTGTTCAGGGTGCGCAATCGTCTGGAGTGGTTCCAATGACCGACGTTTCCACAAGCAGCCGGGCCACGCTGGTGTCGAAACTCACGCGCAGGGTCGACAAGCCGATTCTCATCTCGTTCGCATGCATCGTCGCGCTGTTGCTCGTGGGCGGCATGTTCTCGCGCAGCTTCACATCCCCCGAATACATCCTGCTGCAATTGAAGGTGGGCGCGTTCCTCGGCATCATCGCGACCGGTCTGATGATGGTGATTCTGCTCGGTCACATCGACCTCTCGCTGCCGTGGACCATCACCGTCGGCGCAATGATGGCGTGCGCCGTCGCGGGGCATGGCGAACTGGGGCGCGTGCTCGCCATTCCGGCCGGAATCGGCTGCGGCGTGCTGATCGGCGTGGTCAACGGCATTCTGGTTGCGCTGCTGCGCATTCCCTCGATGATCGCGACGCTCGCGACCAACGCCGTCGCGCAGGGCATCATGATCGTCTACACGGGCGGGTCGTCGCCGCAGGATTCCGCGCCGGAAGTGATGCGCTGGCTCGCGGCGGGCTGGCTCGTGCCGGGCGTGCCGAACGCGGTCGCACTCTGGGTGGTGATCGGCGGCGCCACGATATTCCTGCTGTCGCGCACGACCTTCGGCCGCACGCTGTACGCGATCGGCAACACCGAGCGCGCGGCGTATCTCTCGGGTATCAACACGCGGCTCGTGACCGTGGCCGCGTTCGCGGTGTGCAGCGCGTTCGCCGCGTTCGGCGGCGTGCTGCTTGCCGGTTACGCATCGAAGGCGGCGCAGTCGATGGGCGACGCCTACCTGCTGCCGGCGATTGCGGCAGTCGTGCTGGGCGGCACGTCGATCCTGGGCGGCCGGGGTTCGTACCTCGGCACCGTGGCTGGCGCGATCCTGATCACGCTGCTGCAGTCGATTCTCTCCGTTGCGCAAATGCCGGAGGCGGGGCGGCAGATCATCTACGGCGTGGTGATCGCCGCCATGCTGCTGCTTTACGGGCGAAGCAAGCGGGAGCGCTAGGTCGCGACCTGTTCTCAGTCGACAATGAACAGCTTCGCACCGGTCCTCGTGTAGGACTGGTGCGGCTCCGCGTTGTCGCCCACCTGGTAGCTCATGCCGGCCGTCAAAACGAACTTGCGCCCGTCTTCAAGCGTCGTTTCCAGTTCGCCTTCCAGGCAAAAAAGAATATGGCCTTTCTGGCACCAGTGATCGGCGAGGTAACCGGGCGTGTATTCGACCATCCGCACGCGGATTTGATTCGGCGTCTCACCAAAAAACCGGGTGCGCCAATAAGCCATGCCGGTTTCGCCGCGGTGCTCCGTTCTTTCAACCTCTGCCCAGTGGGTCGTGCCGAAGGCGAATGCGTCCATTTTCATTCTGTCTCTTCCTTTATGAGTTCCCTTTGCGTCCGCGCAGCGGGGGATGTTCGAACGGTCTCGCTTGCGAGTGTCCTCAACTGGACACGATATAGCCCGCAGAGCCGCATTGCCCGGGTCGCGAGAATTTTCCCGTTGAGAAACAGAGGTAGTTTGGGCTGATGCTGCCTGGCACGGAAGGCAACTGGTTATTCCGGTATGGCTTGTAACAGGCTTCGCCGCGCTTGGCGGCGAGAGCAATTTCGGCCGCCCACTATCGCAACGGCTACGCAGTTTGCAGAACAGACTCGCGCCGCCATCCAGCCGCAGGGAAACGGAATTCTTGAGACTGCGGCCGAGTTCGTGAGACTGGAAAAAACGGAAATTGTGAGACTGCCCGGATCGGCGCCTTGGATAGCCTGAAATCTGGCTTTCCAGAAGCCAGCGCGGTGAGGTGTTCGCCGAACGCAGGTCTCGGATGCCGGGCAGACTCAAACCGGCCGAGGTTGTGTGAAAACTCGAAACTATCCGGTTTTCGGGTGTCGCGTTACCCCTCCCGAGCCGCTTCGAAGCTCGTACGCGGCGATCTGGCGGCCCGGGTTTATCAGCCGGTGCGTTCGGCGCGGGTTTTCACACAGCCTCGGCCCGGAACTGCCTTTCTGCTATCTCAAAAGCAGGCATACTCGCCATCGATAGCTGCGACCAAGCCTCCCTTATAAGCTGTCCCGCCGTTTCTGCGAGCCGAGGGTCCGCTGTAGACGACCGATGTTCCCACTAATAATTCACGATGTTGGAGAGAGCATCGATGAGCACCTCCGATTTTTACGCTGGACTCACTACCCTTCAGTTGCCGCCCGATCGCGACGAGTACGACCTCGGGCACGGACTAACGCTGCGCCGCACGTACGCTCACCTGATGAGTTCGTACACGATGGCGTTCAACCCGCCCGAGGCACCGGGTAAGCATCACCCGGCGCCGTGGAAAGCGACAACGCGTCATGACGCGTTCGACGTGTACACGGAGTTGGTTATCCACAGCAGCTACAAGCCGCCGGGCGATTTGGCACGGTACGATGTAGCTCGAACGATCACGAGCGTGTTGCGGCTGTGCTGCGATCCGACGATACGGTTTCTCGTGCAATCGAGCCATTCCTTCTCCGAGATCGCGGCGATTCCGGATCGCGAGACCCGGCTTACCCCAATTGAATCGACCCCGCAGTACATCCAGCTGGCTCTGGCGCAGCCCAAGCCGTTGATAGGATTGCTGGGTTGGGTCCGAGAATATTGGCCGAATGCCGTGTCGCTCATGGCATCGCACGCCGACTTCCGGCTCGCAATGGAAGCGTTCGAACTCTCTACATTTGTCCCACACCACGCATTGACGCTCGTGTCGCTTTGGGGCGCGCTCGAGGCGCTATTTTCGCCATCAACGTCCGAACTGCGATTCCGCGTGTCGGTGCTGATTGCGTCGTATGTTCATCCGCCCGGCGAAGAACGGCTCGCCCTGCAGCGCGAAATTTTTGAACTGTACGACAAACGCTCTGCCGCGGCACACGGCAAACCAAAGCACAACGATAATCACTTGGTGCAGACGTTCAACATACTCCAGCGCGTGTTGGTTCGGATGATCGAAGACAACGAAGTCCCGAGCAAGGCGGCACTCAACAACATGCTGCTTGGCGCGTCGTGAGCAAATTGCAAGCGTCCACGCCCAATGCGAACTCAGATGATTCCCTTCCTGACAGTCTTGCGAATACCCGATCGAAGCCGGCCAGTCTCACCAATTCACATCGTGGTCCACGTGTGCGGCAAAGGAATTACTAGTTAAGGCGTTGATTTTTTATATGGCCCAGTTTCACGAATTCAGTTGCCCCGCACCAGCCGCGCAGCGGTACGAGCCGTCGTCGCACGCGCATCGTTCGCGGAGCCGTGCGGCATCCGCGAACGTTCGTGGGGGATTAGAAGTGATGCAGCAGCGCGAGACGCACGACGTACTGATTCGGGCCCGATGAGATATCCGCCCCGCCCGGAACGTACGCGTAGTCAAAGTCGGTTCCGGTGTGCGCGTTTATTGCATGCTGATACACGCCTTCCAGGAACACCGACGTGCGTTTCGACATGTCGTAATTGAACTTCGTACTCAGTTGGTGCCACTTGGGATTGAACGCACCGACTGTAGAAGACACGCGCGCCTGCGTGTACGTGTACGCCGCACCCACGTAAAACGCAGGCGTGAGGTGATAGAGCCCGTTTACCTCGAAGTTATCGAACTTCCACGCTTTCCATGTGCCGCCAGCCGGTTGCGTCGTTCCGGTGAAGTACGCATTCGCCGTGGGGTCGTAGACGTCGACATGCGAATACGCGAAGCCGATGAGGGCATTCGCGAACGCGTAATTCACGCCGATGCCGATGTTCTGCTGCGACGACGCGTCGAACGTGTTGTCGCCGGTAATCGCGCCAGTGGAACCGGCATTGCGTGCGTTGTTGATCTTCACATACGACGCGCCTACGGTCAGCCCACCCTGCTGGTATTGCAGCGCCGCGCTATACAGGCGGTTGTTCGCGAAGCCGCCCGCCTGGTTGCTGAATGCGTACATGGCCTCTGCGGTCACGCCGTGCCACACCGGCGAAACGTACTTCACCGAGTTGTTCACGCGGAACGAGTAGTCGGTGTTGTCGTTGTCATACGGATGCGCGAACAGATAGCCGGTCCAGTTCCCGTTTGCGGTGAGCGGGGAGAAGATGTCGACGCTCGGATCGTACTGGCGTCCGATCGTGAACGTACCGTAACGATCGGACGCGATGCCAATGAACGCCTGGCGGCCGAATTCCCGACCGCCCTGGCTCATCTTTCCGTTGTTGACGTCGAAGCCGCTCTCGAGGGCGAAAATCGTCTGGTAACCTCCGCCCAGATCCTCGGCGCCTTTGATGCCCCAGCGGCTGCC
Source organism: Paraburkholderia sp. SUR17 (assembly GCF_029536165.1). NCBI lineage: Bacteria > Pseudomonadati > Pseudomonadota > Betaproteobacteria > Burkholderiales > Burkholderiaceae > Paraburkholderia > Paraburkholderia sp. SUR17. The sequence goes on along the minus strand of NZ_CP120509.1, from coordinate 361,045 downwards.
GTAATCGTAGCCGCTTTGCAGTTGCACGGTGCCGTGGCCGCGTGCATTGCTCGTGTAGTTGATGCCGTCTTCAATCTTGCCGTACAGCGTCACGCTGCTTTGCGCATGCGCGGCGGCAGCAAGCATGGCCGCGGGCACGACGATCCCCCAACGCTTGTTCATTACGATTTCCCCCAACCCGTTCGTTTTCCGGTCGCAGCGCGTGCGCGCTGCGTATATGTGTCGCGCGTGCCGCGTCGAGGTTTCCCAGCGATGCGACGGGGGGAGTGTAATGAGCCGATTTTCTGCTTTTAGTCCCTCTCAGTGAAAAGGTGCTCTCTAAAATCCGGGCTATTTACCGGGCCAGGAAACGGATAGCACCCATGCTTGCCCTCACTCATTCCACACACCTGAAAGAAGCTGCCCGATCCACGTCGCCACCCTCGTAACGAGGCCATTTCGGGTAATCGCATAGCGGCCTCGTACGTCCTGGGACGCCAGCGGTGTCCGTAGTCACCTGGCCGACCGGCGCCCGTCCTTGCTCGCGCCACTGCTCGAGCGCCGACAACGAATCCCATGTCGCGTTGAAGGTGCTGCTTGCGGCATGCCCCATGCCGGGAATTTCATAGAACCGCACGAACGAATAGACCTGATCCCCGCCGAACTGTGCTTGCAGCCGCCGATAGTATTGTTCCGTCGCGCGCGTGCTGACCAGAACATCGACCAGGCCGTGAACGAGCAGCAGTTTCCCGCCGCGCGCCTTGAACGCAGAGATGTCGGTGCTGGCATCGAGTTGCGAACTCAGGTCGCTGATGCGGTTGGCCCAGACACCCGGCTGCTCCGGATCGAGCGACAGGGAATCGAAGTTGGGGTCGCGCGTGACCGAGTACTTGATCCACTGGTCGGTCAGCACGCTGATGTACGGTGCCGTCGAGGGCATCGGATTCGCCGGCTGGGAAGTGCCGAACGCGAGGAACGTGACGATGGGCTCCACCGGCGAGGTGCGGCTCGTGATACCCAGATCGGCACCCCACACGTTGTAACCCGGATACTGCGTCTCGCCACTCGCCAGCCGGAAGCGAAAGTGCGATGACGTATTGATCGTCTTCAACGCTTCAATCTGTGCGTCCGACAGGCAACTGTCCCCGGTGTCCGCGCCCTTCGCGCAGCGCAACGGCGCGCCGTTCAACGTGGCCGCGGACGGATCGAATCGCGCATTGCATTGCCGCTGATCGCTGATCAGGCCGTCCACCACGCCGTCGAGCGCGTCGCAGGCCTGCATCGCCGCGTCGTACACGGCTTTCCGTTTTCCGACCGAAAGATAGGCGTCAGGCCTCGCGAGCGCACGGTTCATGCGGTGACCGCCGAGCAACGCAGCCGCATCGTCCCATGCCGGATACCAGGCGATTGCGCCGTCCCAATCGGACGGCCAGCGCTGGATCGCGGTGACGGCTTCGCGTCCGCCTGTCGAGCCGCCGGCGAAATACGCCTTGCGTGGCAAGTGCGCATAGCGGGCCTCGATGATGGCGAGCACAGCGTCGTGCGTTTTCTTCAACGCGTCTCCGCCGAAGTTCCTTACCGCCTCGTCGTTGAGCCCGAAGCGCCCGTCCTGAGAGGCGAGCACGTTAGCCTGGTGGCCGGAGTCGCTCGCGAACGTCGCATAGCCGCGACCGAGCGGTACGGGTTTGTCGATTGGCCCATTCGGTACATTGCCCGTCACATCCGGAATGGTGCCGTCGAAACCTCCGCCGCCGAACATGACGACTTTATCGTTCCATTGCGCGGGTAGCGCGGCCTTGAACTGGATGTCGGGTGCCGATCTGTCGACGGGGGCAATCTTGCCCGTAATCGCGCAGTAGTCGGGTAGCGCGCTGGCCCCGCTCCCGCTCGCAGCAATCGGCTTCGCCGCGGTGACGATTGCGCCGGATGTGGGCAATGCGATCTCCGAAGCGGGCACGATAATGCCCTGGAGGCGCTCGCATGCGGCCACGTGTGCGGCGGGCAACGTCGCGGCGAGGCCGGATGCGCACGCCGCCGAAGTGGTGAGGAGGATGATCGCGCGTACAACGCCGAACCTGCGGGGGTGAGCTGGTTTCATGATGTCTCCGTTATGACCGACCTTTGCATCGCGCGATTCGCTCGCGTCTTCTGGCGCATTTCGTCAGGCACCCGTCTCTTGCCTCACTGACCACTGATATTAGTGAGGCAAGAGACGCGATGTAAGGTCATTAACGGACAAGCTGGTGTCCCCGCAGAACACCGTCACCGGCGGCACATATGGCGCGCTCAATGCTTCCCGCCGGCTCGACTTCAATCAGGTTGGCTGCCTAGTTCAGCCGCTTGAGTTCGCCGTCGTCCGCGTACCAGTCGACCGTCTTGCCCGTCGTGTTGATGGTGACTGCACGTGGTTCGCTGAACTGATCGAACGACTCGATGCCCGTTTCGCGCCCTACCCCGCTGTTCTTGAATCCTCCCCAGGGCGACGCCGGGTCCAGACGATGATGGTCATTCACCCACACCATGCCGAATTCCAGCTTGCCCGCCACCCGATGCGCGCGCGCAACGTCCTGCGTCCAGATGGAAGCGGCGAGGCCAAACTGCGTGCCGTTGGCAATGCGGATGGCGTCCGCTTCGTCTTCGAACGGCATGACGACCGTCACGGGTCCGAACACTTCGTCCTGGCCGATCTCCGAATGCGGATCAGCGTCATAGATCACGGTCGGTTCGAGAAAGTAGCCCGACTTCAATGCAGGCGGCACGCGTGCGCCTGTCAGCACTTTCGCACCCGCCGCCTGCGCGCGTTCGAGCATGGCGAGAATGCGCTGCCGCGAGCGATCGGAAATCACAGGGCCAAGCTGAGTCTTTGCATCGGTCGGGTCACCCACGCGAATACGCTCGGCCTTCGCGCGGAAACGTTCGAGGAACGCCGCATACATCGACTTCTGCACGAGGATGCGCGCGCCGCACACGCAGGTCTGCCCCGCGCCGATGAAAGCGGCGAACGCCGCGCCATTCACCGCACGCTCCATATCGAAGTCGTCGAACAGGATCACCGCGCCTTTGCCGCCCAGTTCCAGCGTAGTCAGCGCGAAATTGCGCGCGGCGGCCTCGCCGATCGAGCGGCCCACCTCGGTGCCGCCCGTGAATACGACCTTGCGGATTAGCGGATGCCGCGCGAGTGCCGCGCCCGCTTCGCGCCCTTCTCCGTTCACGACGTTGACGACGCCTCTGGGCACGCCTGCTTCCTGCAGCAGTTTCACGAGCCGCACGGTGGTAAGCGGCGTCTGTTCCGATGCCTTGATGACCACGCTGTTTCCCGTTGCGAGCGCAGGCGCGAGGCTCTTCGAAAGAATCATCAACGGATGATTGAACGACGTCATCAACGCGACCACGCCGAGCGGCACGCGCTGCGTGTAGCAGAGGTAAGGCCCTTCAATCGGAATCACGTCGCTGCGGCGCGTGAGCGCAAGCGCCGCGAAGTAGCGGTAGAACTGCGGCAGCCGTGAAATTTGTGCGCGCGTCTCCGAAATGGGACGGCCGTTGTTTAGCGTTTCGAGCTTGTAGAACTGTTCGAGATCCGCTTCGAACAGATCGGCGAAGCGATTCATGATGCGTGCGCGTTGCTGGATCGACATATCGCGCCACGCCCCGCCTTCGAATGCGCGATGCCCCGCTTGCACCGCGCGATCCACATCGGCAGCCGAAGCCGATGCGAGTGCGCCAATCACTTCGCCCGTCGCCGGATTCAGAATATCGAGCGTGCGGCCTTCTTCAGCATCGGTCCATTCGCCGTCGATCAACAACGGTGCGTCGTAGTGCTGTGTGTTGGTTGTGTCCATTGCGTTGTTCCTGTCAGTTCATCTACTTGAGAGGCGAAGCGTGCGCATCGGCATGAAGCGCGTCGCGCGCAAGCGTGTCTTCCGGCTGAAGGTCTTCGAGTCGCTGTCCCGACGGCTCGACGCCCAGCCATGCAACCACAACGATCTGCACGGCGAGCAAGCCGATCATCATCGCGAGCACGCCGACGATGCCGTATTGCGCGAAAAGCGATACCACGATGAAAGGCGTGACGATGGTGGCGCCGCGTCCCAGCGTGTTGCAGACGCCGGAGGCGCGCAGCCGCACTTCGGTCGGAAAGAGTTCGGGCACATACACGGCGAACAGCAGCGCGACCAGCACGTAGATGGGAACGGTCAGCAGCAGTCCGACGACAGGCAGAATCACGGGGCTCGAGATGAACGGATACATCGCACCGAACACGATCGCAGCAAACGACGAGCCAATGATGGTCCGCTTGCGTCCCCACACGTCGGCCGTGAGCGCGCCGATGGCGGAACCGATAGGCGCGCCCAGCGACATCACGAGCGCAAACCCGAACGACTTCGCAATGCTGAAGCCTTGATGCACGAAGAACGTGGGTAGCCAGGTCACGAACCCATACAGCAGCGTGTTGATGACGACGAGCGTCACGCAGCCGACGATCATCCGTTGCAGCATCGCGCCGCTGAACAGCGAACCGAACGACAGCGTCTGCGGCGCCGCCGCGCCGGGTTTCGTGGACGCGGGCGCAGGCAGCGGCTTGCCGCCTCGCGCAGCCGTGACTTCAGTTTCGATCCGGCTCAGAATCGCGTCGGCTTCCTCATGCCGTCCGACGGAATCGAGCCAGCGCGGCGACTCCGGCAACGACTTGCGCGCATACCAGACGCCGAGTGCACCCACGCCACCGAGCACGAACATCGCTCGCCAGCCGAACGACGGGATCAGCAGCAGTCCGATCAATCCCGCGACAGGCAAACCCGAGACCACGAAAACCGCCATTAACCCTTGCAGCCTGCCGCGCTTCTGCGGCGGCACGAATTCGGTCAGCGTCGAGTAGCCGACCACGTTTTCCGCGCCGAGGCCGAGTCCCATGACGAACCGGCACGCAATCAGCACGCTCATGTTCGGCGCGAGTGCGGCGCCGAGCGATGCCAGACCGAACACGGCCAGATTCGCCTGATACGTGAAGCGGCGGCCGAAGCGGTCGCCGAGAAAACCGGTGCCGAGCGAGCCGAGCATCATGCCGAGAAAAGTCAGCGACACGAAGAGCGCGTTCTGCCCAAGCGTGGAGAAGCCCGATTTCAGCGTCGCACCGAGCACCGTCGATGCGACGTAGATATCGAAACCATCGAAAAACATGCCAATGCCGATCAACCACATGATGCGCCGGTGAAATCCCGACATCGGCAAGCGGTCGAGCCTGGGCCCTGCGTTGACGTTCATGTCTGTCTCCTGTCGACGCGGCAGTGCGTAGCGTTCAACGCTTATCGACGCGCACGTCGTGTTGTATCGAGCTAGCGAAGCACGGCAACGCTCAGCGGGCCTGCATCAATCGCAATGCGTTGACGGTCAGCATGTCGGTCGCGGCGCGGAAGTTCTGTTCGACGCTGCCTTCCTGCGCCGCGAGAAAGAACGCCTTGCACTGCTTCGCGCCGGCTTCGTCGAGCGAGAGAATGCGCGCGGCAAGCGCGTCCGCATCGGCGTGCAGGCTCGCGGGCTCGCATACGCGCGTGACGAGCCCGGCCTGCAAGGCCGCTTCCGGCGCAATGACGTCGCCGAACAGGACCATCGGGAACACGGCTTTGGGCAACGCGTAGCCGCCCAGATAAGCCATGATCGCGGCGGGCGGCAAACCTGCCCGCATCTCCGGGAACGCAAGCCGCGCCGACGACGCGACGAGCGTGAAGTCGCACAGAATCGCGAGCCCGAAGCCGAAGCCGAACGCATCGCCCTGCACCTGTGCAATCGAGATCAACGACGTGTTGCGTACGAGCCGCTTGAGCTCGATCAGACGCGCGACTTCGGCGCGAATCGAGACGGCGTCCCGCCCCGCGCGTTCACGGCCTGTGCAGAACACGTCGCCATTCGCGCGGATGCGCAGCACGCGTGCTCGCGGCTGCACGGCTTCGCTGCGCACCGCGTCCGACATCGCGTCGAACATCGCACCCGACACCTCGTTGCCGGCCTCCGGGCGGTTCAGCGTGAAGGTGAGCGTGTCGCCGGTATGTTCGATCAGAACGGGGGCCTGCAATGGACTGCGATCCATGTCGTCTCCTGTTGTATAATCTGTATACAGCGTATTCATAGAATTTCGAGGTGTCAATGCCCGCCGCAAAAACTGCTTCCTCAAAGGCCACGACGACCCAAACGCGCGAGGCGCCCAGCCTGGAATCGATCGCCACGCGATATCACGCGCAACTGCGCACGCTGGACTCCACGGGCGATTCGTTGAGCGACGGCGTCGTCGTGCCCGCGTTGCGCGAGGCGATCGTGGAGGGCGTGCTCGCGCCGGGCAGCCGTTTATCCGAGGTCCAGGTCGCGAAACAGCTGAACGTCAGTCGCACGCCCATGCGTGAGGCGTTCGCGCAACTCGAGCGCGAAGGGCTGGTGACCATCCTGCCGCGGGTGGGCGCCTACGTGCGGTCAGTCACACTGCGCGACGTGGAAGAGATTTATACGGTGCGTGCCGCGCTCGAATGTCTCGCGGTGCAGCTCGCATCCGAGCGCATGACTGCGCTCGGTACTGCGCAACTGGATGATGTGATCGAGGCGATGCGGACAAGCGTCGATGCGAACGACGTGGCAGCCTATGTCGATGCATTGGACCGCTTTTACACAATCGTCATGACGATTGCCGACAACCGCACGTTGCAGCAGAGCCATGCGTCGCTCATCGGGCCCGTGCGTCGACTGCGCCGCATCGCGATGGCGCGAGGCGGACGCATGCGCGCGTCGTTCGAACAGGCCGTGCGAATTCGCGATGCCATCGTCAATCGCACGAAAGACGTGCAGCAACTGATGCGGGAACAGCTGCAGGGCGCGTGCGCCGCCGCAGTCGATGTACTGAAAAATGCCGGGAAATAGACAGAGAGACAGAGGCAGGCAGGCGCCACGTTCACGCACCCTGCCTGCGTCATGAAGCCCGGCGTGAAACAGCGCATTGCCGCTACCGTCGGGGCGTACGTTCAGCAAACCAGATTGCGATCGACATGACGGCGATGCCGGTCAGTTGCAGGTAGCTCAAATGCTGACCGAGAAATAGCCGGTCTATCAGGATCGCGACCGCCGGATACACGAACTGGAACAACGCGATGCGGCTGGTGTTCAGGCGCGCCATGCCGCTGTATATCAACGTGTAGGCCAGACCGGTGTGAATGGTGCCGAGCCCGGCAAGCCACAGCCACGACGTGCCCAGCGCAGGCCAGCCGTGCTGCGCCGGCCAGATCCACACTGTCAGCGTGCCGATCGCGCACTGCCACCACGCGAGGATGCCCGCAGGCAGGTTGCGCAGACGCTTCGCGATGATCGTGACGCATGCCATGCAGAACGCCCCGACGAGGCACAGCACGACACCGAGCCAGTAACCTTGCCCAACGTCGCCCGCTGCCGGACGTTCGGCCATTCCCGTCGCCAGCACGAGGCCAGACATCGCCAGCGAGACCGCGCCAATGCGCCGCCTGCCGATCGATTCCTTCAGGCACAGGGCACCCAGCACCAGCACCCACATCGGCTGAACGTGAAAGAGCACGATGGCGACCCCGGTCGGCATTCGCGCGATGGCGGTGAAGAACAATGCCCAGCTCAAGACCATCAGGGAGCCGGCGGTGAGCACCCACGGGCCGGTGGTTCGCGTCAGTCGCAAGAATCGCGTCTGGCGACGCAACGCCACCCAGAGCGTGAGACCGATCAGGCCGAGCGCACAGCGGAACCACGTTGCCGTCAGCGGATCGGCGTGCGCTTCCTTCACAAAGATGCCGATCGTGCCGAGCAGCGCGCAACCGAGAACAAACGGCCATACGCCGGTGGAAGGGCCGGCCGCGGCCAGGCCGGCGGGCGCGTCGCGAAGGTGCGGGTTCGTATTCATGCGCCCAGTGTGGATTTCCTTCACTCGAACGAAAAGCGCATAATTCGAAGCCTATCCATTCGAAATTCGAAAGTCGAAAGCGGCGGAAACCATGAAACAGCGCGACGTACAGACAGACTGGCTGAGATGCTTCGTCGCCGTGGTCGATGCCGGATCGCTGTCGAGTGCGGCAGGCGAGGTGCATCGGTCACAGTCGGCGGTGAGCATGCAGCTCAAGAAGCTTGAAAGCGCGCTGGGGCTGCGGCTCGTCGAGCGCGGCCCACGCTCGCTCGAACTCACTCACGACGGCCAGACATTGCTCGGCTACGCCCGCCGAATCCTGGACCTGCACGCACAAGCCCAGATTGCGCTGAAAGGCGAGCAGCTTACCGGCCGCGTGCGGCTCGGCGTGCCCGACGACTATGCCGCGAAATACCTGACGCCGGTGCTCAAACGGTTCGCGCCGCGGCATAGCGGCGTCGAAATCGAACTGATCTGCGAGCAATCGACATCGCTCATTCCACGCGTGGCGAACGGTGAACTGGACATCGCGCTGGTGTCGCGCGATCACGCGCGGCGCGGCACGCTCCTGTTTCACGAACCGATGGTCTGGGTTGGCGCAGCGCAATTCGAGTTGTGGCGACGCGATCCGATTCCCATCGCCGTCTACGAGAGCGAGAGTCTCGCCCGACGCAGTGCGATCCATTCACTGGCGCAGCAAGGGCGGCGCTACAAGGTGGTCTACAACAGTTCCAGTCTTGCCGGGCAGATCGCGGCAGTCGAAAGCGGGTTGGCTGTGGCGGCGCTGACGCAATGTAGCGCGCCCGAACATCTGCGCATTCTTGGCCCCGACGAGGGTTTGGGGCCGCTCGAACCGATGGAGGTGGCCGTCTACCGAAGCCGCGATTCGCGCGGCTCGAAAGCCGTGGACACGCTGCACGGCTTGCTGGTCAAGACGCTACGCCAGTCGGCTTCGGCTTGATACGTATCAAACGGTCGCCAGCGGACGCTCCGTACATTGGCGGCATGGCGAACGAACAACGAACCGGACGGTGGGGCCTGCTGGCCCTCGCACTTGCCGCGGCCGCATTGGCGGCGGGCGGCTATGCGCTGCTGCGCTGGCCCACGTTGTTCGGCCGCGGCAACGCGCCTTCCCAAATCGTGGTGTCGGGCAATATCGAGGCGCACGAGAGCGTTCTGAGCGTCACGCAGGTGCAGGCGCCCATCGTTTTCCTGCCGTTCGACGAGGGCGCACGGGTGCCTCGCGGCACCGTGCTTGCGCGCCTGGACGATCATCTCTACCGGCGCCAGGTGGAGATCGATCGCGCCAACCTCGACGTGCAGACGGCACAAGTGGCCGCCAACCGCAGCACGCTCGACGCCGCCCAGCAAAGCGTGTCGAGCGACCGGTTCGACCTTGCCGAGAAGAAGCACGACTACGAGCGCGCCGAGACGCTCGCCAGTCACGCGGCGGTGTCGCAGCAGGCCCGCGACCTGGCGCTGACGGCGTTCAGGCAGTCGGCCGCCACGCTCGCCCATGACGAAGCGCTCGTCGCCGCCGCGCGCAATAACGTCGCGCTTGCGGCCGCCAATGTGGAGGCCGCGCAGGCACGGCTCAAACTCGACGAAACGACGCTTGCCTACACGGAATTGCGCGCGCCGTTCGACGGCGTCATCGCGGTGCGCGAAGCCGAACTGGGCCAGCTTGCGGGCCCCGGCGTGGCCGTCGTCACGCTCGATGAACTCGACCACGTGTGGCTGCGCGCGTACGTGAACGAGCCCGACATCGGCAAGATTCGGTTGGGCGAGGCGGTCACCGTCCGTACCGACGCCTACCCGGCGAGAGACTACCGCGGCCGCATCAGCTTCATCTCGCCGCAAGCCGAGTTCACGCCGAAGACGGTGGAAACACACGCGCAACGCGTCACGCTCGTCTACCGCATTCGCATCGACATCGACAACCCGACGCACGAGTTGCTGCCCGGCATGCCGGCCGACGCGACGATTCCCACGCGCGCGAGCGGACAATGAGCACGCCGGCAGGCACGCCCGCCATCGTGGTGGAAAACCTGGTGCGGCGCTTCGATGCGAACGAAGCCGTGCGAGGCGTTTCGTTGCAGGTGGAGCGCGGCGAAGTCTTCGGACTCGTCGGTCCCGACGGCGCCGGCAAGACCACGCTGATGCGCATGCTGGCTGGCGTGCTGCGTCCCGACGCGGGCCGCGTGGTGGTCGAAGGCATCGACGTCGCTGCCGACCCCGAGCGCGCAAAGACCGTGCTGAGCTACATGCCGCAGCGTTTCGGGCTTTACGAAGACCTGACGGTCAACGAGAACATCTTCTTTTACGGCGAACTGTTCGAGGTGCCGCGCGCCGAATACCGGCCGCGCGTGGACGAACTGCTTCACGCCGCCGGTCTCGGCCCGTTCAGGCGGCGGCTGGCGGGTCAGCTTTCGGGCGGCATGAAGCAGAAACTCGGGCTGATCTGCGCCCTCGTGCACCGTCCGGCCGTCGTGCTGCTCGACGAGCCCACGACAGGCGTGGACCCGGTCTCGCGACGCGACTTCTGGGCCATCCTCTACCGGCTGCGCGAGGAAGGCGTGACGATCGTGATGTCCACCGCCTACATGGACGAAGCCCAGCGCTGCTCGCGGCTCGCGTTGCTCCATGCCGGGGAGGTGCGCCGTTGCGATACGCCCGAACGCCTGAAGCAGACCATGGCCGGCGCGCTGCTTTCCATTGCGGGCGACGATCCGCGTGCGCTGGAGGCGCAGATCGAGGGCGCGCCAGGCGTGCTGGGCGTGCTGCTGATGGGCGACCGGATTCACGTGCGCGTGGATGACGGCGCACGGCGCGCGCCGGAACTCGAAGCGCGGCTTGCCGCGTGCGGACTTTCGCACGCGCCGGTCGAAGCGGTCGAGCCCGGCATAGAAGACGTGTTCGTCGCGCTCGTGGGAGACACGGCATGACGGCGCCCGAGGCCGAGGCCGCACCCGCGGGCGCCGCACCGCCCATCGTGCTTGCGCGCGGGCTCACGAAACGCTTCGGCAAGTTCACCGCCGTGGACGCCCTCGATCTTTCGATCGCGAAAGGCGAAGTAGTCGGATTCATTGGCCCGAACGGCGCCGGCAAGTCAACGACGATCCGCATGCTCTGCGGCCTGCTGACCCCGAGCGGCGGCAACGCCTGGGTGGCGGGCTTCGACGTGGGCCGCGACCCCGAATCCGTGCGCGCCCACATCGGCTACATGTCGCAGAAGTTCTCGCTCTACGCCGACCTGACCTGTCGCGAAAATCTGCGCTTCTTCGCCGGCATCTATCGCGTGCCGCGGGCGGTGCTCGACGAGCGCCTGCGCTTTGCGATCGAGATGGCCGGCATCGTGGGCCGCGAAGACATGCTCGTGCGCACGCTCGCAGGCGGCTGGCGCCAGCGGCTCGCGCTCGGTTGCGCGATCCTTCACCGGCCGCCGGTGCTTTTCCTCGACGAACCGACTTCGGGTGTCGAACCGCAGGCTCGCCGGCAGTTCTGGAATCTCATCCACCGGTTTGCGGCGGACGGGGTCGCTGTGCTCGTATCCACGCACTACATGGACGAGGCCGAATACTGCAATCGCATCGCCCTCATCGACGCGGGGCGGCTCGCGACGGTGGGCAGCCCGGGCGCGTTGCGGGAAAAGGCGCTCGGCGGCACGCTCTTCGAGCTGGCCGCCGCTTCGCTGGGCGAAGCCGTGCAGACACTGCGCGCGACGCCCGGCGTGCTCGACGCGGCGATCTTCGGCGACAAGCTGCACGTGCTCGTCTGCGACACGCCCGGCGCACCGGCTGCGGCCCTCGCCGCCGGCCTGCCGGCGCGGCTGGCGGCGGCCGGCATCGCCGCATCGGCGCCGCGCGCGATCCGGCCGAGCCTCGAAGACGTATTCGTGCGGCTCGTGGAACGCCCCGCGCAGCAGGAGGCGTCATGAGGCCGCGCCGCCTCTTCGCCATCGCCTTCAAGGAGACGCTGCAGATATGGCGCGATCCGCGCAGCCTCGCCATTGCGCTCTTGATGCCGTTCATGCAGATGCTGCTGCTCGGCTACGGCGTGAGTCTCGACATCCGCCACGTGCCGCTTTGCGTGCACGACGAAGCGCGCACGCAGACGAGCCGCGAGCTCGTTGAACGTTTCGTGTCGTCCGGCTGGTTCTCGGCGGTTCATACGCTCGACAGCGAGCGCGCCGTGCGCGAGGCGATCGATCGCGGCCAATGCAGCGGCGCCGTGACGATTCCCGTGGACTTCACGCGCACGCTGACCACAACGGGCGTCGCGCCCGTGCAAACCGTGTTCGATGCGACGGACACCAACACGACCAACATCGCCACGGGTTACGCACAGGGTGTGGTGGCGCAGATCACGACGGCCTTTGCTGCGCGCTGGGCGTCGGACCACGGGCTGCGAACGTCGACGGTCGGCACGGTCGATCTCGAATCGCGCGTTTGGTACAACGAGGGGCTCGACAGCCGCAACTTCATCATTCCCGGCGTGGTGGCCGTCATCCTCGCGCTGGTGGGCGCGCAACTCACCTCGCTCACCATTGCGCGCGAGTGGGAACGCGGCACGATGGAGCAACTCATCTCCACGCCCGTCACGCCGCTCGAAGTACTGGTGGGCAAGCTCATGCCGTACTTCGCCGTCGGGTTCGTCGATGCGGTCTTCTGTCTCGTGGGCGCCGTCTTCTGGTTTCACGTGCCGTTTCGCGGCAGTCTGCTCACACTCGCCACCACCACCGCGCTCTTTACGCTCGTCGTGCTCGGCATCGGTTATCTGGTCTCGGTGCGCATTCGCAGCCAGCTTGGCGCAAGTCAGGTGGCGCTGCTGCTGACGATGCTGCCCACCACGATGCTGTCGGGCTACACGTTCGCCATCGAGCAGATGCCGGCCCCGGTTCGCGCCGTGACCTATATCGTCTATGCGCGCTACTACGTGGCGATTCTGCGCGCCGTGTTCCTGAAGGGCAGCACGCTGGCCGAACTCGCCGCGCCGCTCGCGGCGCTCACGTTGTATGCCTTCGTGATCGGCTGGTTCAGCGTGCGCGCGTTTCGCAAGCATCTGGACTGAAGCGGGGCGACACCATGTTCGAACGCATCACCGCGATGCTCGTCAAGGAGTTCCTGGAACTGAAGCGCGACCGCTGGGCGCTCTTCCGGATCGTTGTGCCGCTGATCGTGCAGGTGATCGTCTACGGCTATGCGGCAACGTTTACGGTCAACCACGTCGCGACGGCCGTGCTCGATCTCGACGGTAGCGAGGCGAGCCGCGACCTCACTTCCCGCTTCGTCGCCACAGGCCGCTTCGACATTGTCGACGTCGCCCACACGCAGAAGGACATCACGCACGACCTCGACAGCGGCCGCGCCGATCTCGCACTCGTCATGCAGGCGGGCTTCGGGCAGCATCTGCTGGATGGGCAACGCGCGCCGCTGCAAATCCTCGTAGACGGGACGAACTCGAACACCGCGCTCATTGCCCTTGGCTACGCCAGCCAGATCGTGGCCGCGTTTCAAGCCGACTCACAGCGCGCGGCCTGGCCGACGTCCGCGGGCGCGGCACAGCCATCGGTTTCCGTCGCGCTCGTCGCACGCCCCTGGTTCAACGAAGGGCTGGAGGACCGCTGGTTCTTCATTCCCGGCGTGGTTGCCACGCTCACGCTGCTGCAGGTCATGACCTTGACCGCATTTGCGGTCGTACGCGAACGCGAGGTGGGCACGCTCGAGCAGATCATGGTGAGCCCCATCCGGCCCGTCGAATTCATTCTCGGCAAGACGGTGCCGGCGTTCCTGATCGGGCTCGCCGACGTGGCGATCGTGACTACGCTCGGCATTACCTGGTTCGACGTGCCCTTCGTGGGCAGCTGGCTCGTCATGCTGGTAGGTGTCGTGCTGTTTCTGTTTGCCGTGCTCGGCATGGGGCTGCTCATGTCGACGTTCTCGCGCACGCAGCAGCAAGCGTTCGCGTTGAACTTCTTTTTCGTCAATCCGCTGTTCATCCTCTCGGGATTCGCGTTTCCGATCTCGGCCATGCCGCCGGTGCTTCAATGGCTGACGTTTCTCAATCCGCTGCGTTATTTCCTCGTCGTGCTGCGCGCCGTGTTCCTCAAAGGCGCGGGAATGGGCGTGCTCTGGCCGCAGTTCGCGGCCATGGCCGCACTCGGCGTCGTAATGCTGACGTTCAGCGTGCTGCGTTTCAGTAAATCGCTCGATTGAATTCGCCCTTGGCGCGTGGCCCTTCGCCCTTGCCCTTCGCCGTTGCCGTGAACAATCGAACACAACGCACGCGCGGACCCGGGCACTGGCATGAACGCGGGTCAGGTTTTTGCCGAGGCGTCAGCACTTCGTCCGCGAGCGGCTTCAGCCTGCCGCGATCACGAACGTACCGGCCGCCACGAGCGCACCACGCCAGAGCCAGTCGAAGTTGATCCAGCCACGACGCAATAGCTCGAGCCCCAGATACTCGTAGGCGGCAAGCGCGATAAGCGCGGTCGCGCCAAGCGTCGCGAGCGTATGAAGCACCGTAAACTGCAGCGAAACTTCGAGCGGATCGAGCACGCCATGAAGCGCACCGCATGTCGGCAGCAACGCCGGCATCAACATGAGCCCCGCGCCGTGCAGTGTCGCCATCAGCGCCGACCACGCCACGAGCCCGACGAAACCAGCCGTCATGCCGACGCGCACGCGATGCCGGTGGCCATACACCTGCTGCCACGCCGCCCAGCCGATCAGCACGGCACCGAGCATCCAGTGCAGGCGGGAAAGCGGCAGCCACGCATCGAGCACGGCCGCCGAACTCGTGAACAGCAGGATCGAGGCTGCATGGCCCAGTGCGATGGGCGGCAGCGCCATGAGCAACGCACGACGACTGCCGCGCTGCAGCCCCAGCGCCGTCGCGAAGAGCCACCCCATCGCGGGATTCACGCCATGAAAGACCCCGCTGCCGATCACGGCAGCCCAGATGGTCCAGTTCGCGTCGAACAGGCCGCTCATCGCGCACCCGGCACGTTCACAGCGGTTCAGGGGTAGCAGTACGAATCGGACGAACAGTCACCGCCCTCCAGCCGGATCTGGTGCGGCCGGTGCGACTTCGGCCACTCGAGCAGGAAGCGCTCGTCGAACGCGATGCCGCCTTCGGCTGCCGCGTCGAGCTTGACCATCCAGCCGTCGATGCCGTCGGGATAGAACTGCTCGTCGATCGCGCCGTAGAGCGAATTCGTGAAGTACACGCGACGGCCGTCGCGGCTCACTTCGATCATCTGCGGGCCGCCGTTGAGCGCACGGTCCCGCGCACGCGGATGCGCCGCGCGCGAAACAATGCCACCGACACGCACGCTACCCGTGAGGCGCGCATTTTCGGGATCGGACACATCGTACTGGCGCAGGTCGCCGGTGCCCCAGCAGGCGACATACAGGAAGCGGTCGTCGAGCGAAAGGGCGATATCCGTGACGAGGGGCGGCACGGCCGCAAAACTCTTGAGCATGGGCGGAAGCCATTCAGGGTCGGCCGGCTCGGCGGGAATCTCGATGATCTTGCGCGCCGCCCAGCGATCGCCGTCCAGATACCACTGCCAGATCGACGCAGAGAGGTCTTTCAAACTGATGACGGAGTTCACGAAGCCATAGGGCCGCGTGGGGTTGTGCGCGGGCCGCAGTTCGAACACAAGCTGGTTTTCCGCGCCGAAATCGAGCACCTGCTTGTGCTGCCGCGTATGCAGATCCCAGAAATGCAGGCGGTGGCCGTACTGGCCGCCGAGCAGCACCTCGGGAACAAGACCGTTTTCGAAGCTCGCCGGCAGACCCCATTCGCTCGACACGAGCGTGTCGTAGCCAAGGTGCCACCAGCCGTCATAGGCAAGCTGTTGCGGTCCACGATCGATTTCCCACTGGCCCAGGATGTCGAAGCTCTCGTGGTCCATCAGGAAGATGCCGCCCGGTGCGTCCCCGTTCGCATTCGCGAGCGCGGTGACATAGATGCCCTCTGGGCCGCAATGCACGGTGTGCGGCCGCGTGTAGCCCGCCCGTTGCGCAACGGTGTCGGGTTCATGCACGCGCACGATTTGGGGCCGCCGCGGATCGGGCTTCGTATCGACGATATGAATGCGCGACGAACGCAGCCCCGGCACGACGAGATAACGCCGCTCCGAATGCGGATGTGGCGCGTTGGGGCACAGACACGAACTGCAGGCGTTCCAGCCGAAGTGATGGAGTTCGTCGCCGACGTTGGGCATGGGCAGTCTATGCACGATCTGTGCGAACTGTGCCGAGCCGGGGTCGAGATCGACCACGTCGAGCGTGTCGGGTACGGTACGCGCGGGATCGAAACTTGCGACGTACGCGAGTGTTTCCTTTGGAGCGTCGCCTGCCATGCGGGCGGATGGATAGAACGTCGGGTCCGGCTTCCAGGTTGCCATGTCTGCCCCCTCCTCAGTGAGCCCTCATGATGCACCCGCATGCGGCGCAATGCCATGGACTCGCCCCTTATTCCGCGCAGCGAAATGCATATCAGCGAAGGTGGAAGTGCGCGGTGCGAGTACAGGCGTGACATCGCCCCTCCATTTCATGCTGGCCCGCGGTTCGTGTTCCTGCATTCAACCAACGCACCACCATCACTGCGCCCTGCGGCTCGACACCACCACGCTGGAAATCCGCCGAATTCAACTTCACACCTACGCCGAAGCCTGGTGCAATGTCGACCATCGAACTTCGTGGTCTAGGGATGAATGGTTTCGCCGCGATTCAGCATGCCGATGAACTCCGCGATCTTGCGCGCCCGTGTTGCCGGCTTTTTGGCGTTTTGTATCCGGAACAGAATGGCGTAGCGGTTTCGGCTATTCAGCGTCGCAAAGAACGCGCTGGCCTTGGGATTGGCATCCAGCGCGGCCTGCAGGTCGTCCGGTACGACCGAGTTGCTGGCTGACGTATAGGCGGCCTCCCAGCGGCCATCCTCTTTGGCCTTTCCGATTTCCCGCATGCCCGAGGGAAGCATTCGGCCTGCGGCGATCAGCGCTTCGGCCCGGTCTCTGTTGAGCCGAGACCAGATGCTTTTCGCGGAGCGCCGGGTGAAGCGTTGCAGCCAGTATTCTTCGCTTTCCGCCCGTTTCTGACCGTCGATCCAGCCATGACAAAGCGCACTCTCCAGCGCCTGTTCGTAAGTCAAGGCAGGCTGCCCGGCGCCCTTTTTGGCGAGGCGCAGCCATATCCCGGTCGAGGTGCTGCCGTTTTGCGTCAACCAGTTTTCCCATTCATTCTGATCGAGGAATGTCAGCCGAGGCTCAGTCATGGAAGATCCAAATGGTTGCATTCAGGCAGCGAGGCTTTTCGTTCACCGAAACCTCGCAGATTACCGATTTGCGCAGATTTGGGAATACCCGGGTCATCGAGCCGTCAGCGCATATCCATCGGAATGATTCGCTCAGGCACGCGAATGCCGACGACATTCGGAATGAAAGCAATCGTTCAGTCGCAGTCGACCTCTCAAGCTTCGCGCTTAGCTGCCTGAGAGCCGCATGAGGCTTTCAGCCGTGGCAACAATGGCCTCTTCCCGCGGGCGGGGCGACCAGCCCAGCAAGCGCATGGCCTTTTCGCTAGTGGCATTCAGATTCAAGCCCAGCAGCGGCAGCGACCCTCTCAACGCTGGATCCCTAAGTGCGCCAAGGCGCACCAGCCAGTTAGGCAGCACCCGTGTGGATACCTTGCCGGCAGCCGGCCCCACGCGCGCTTTCAGCACTTTAGCCACGTCCGCGAGCCACATGCTTTCGCCGGCAATGGCAAGAAAGCGCTCGCCGCGGGCGGCTTCATGAGTCATGGCTCGCAGATGCAGATCCGCAACGTCCCGCACATCGACAAAACCCGAATTGATTTTCGGGTTTCCCGGCTGGCCGTCCAGCATGTTCTTGATCAACCGGATGGAGTGCGAATAGTCGGCGCCAAGCACAGGTCCGAGCACCGTGACGGGGTTAATGGCAGACAACTCCAGACCCCGCCCTTCCCGGGCGATGAAGTCCCAGGCCGCGCGTTCCGACAGCGTCTTCGACTTCTGATAGGGCCAGACATTCGTGCTCGTCAGGTCGCTCCAGTCGGTCTCATTGAAAGGCCGCGTCATGGGTCCATGTCCCGCACAAATCGCCCCGAAAGCGGAGGTCAGCACCACGCGCCGGGCACCAGCATCGCGCGCGGCGCGCAGCACCCGCAAATTGCCATCGACCGCGGGCCGGATCCAGTCCTCTTCGCTTGCCTGAGTGCCGGTGGGTGTCGGTGACGCCCCGTGTATCACGTAGGCACAGCCGGCTGCAGCCTCTGTCCAGCCTTCGTCCGAACACAGATCGGCAGCGACGAATGACAGGCGATCGCCAGGTTCGGCCCCGCCTCTGCCGAGGTTTTCGCGTACCTCGGCTTCGCGCATCAGCGAACGAACCGTGGTCCGCACGCGATAACCCTCGTTCAGCAGCGCCAGAATGCAGTGCTGCGCAATGAATCCGGTTCCTCCCGTGACGAGAACCCCTGTGTCGTTGCTTTTGCTGGTCATGTGGATTTCCATGATGGCCGTCCGCCGGCAGGCGTTTGATGGCATTGCCTTGAATGTCCCGGGACGAAGAACCGGAAGATTAAGGCGCAACCTCCGCACTGTTAATGCTCTATAGTCCGACTTGCTTGCGCGACAGTACGATCATGAGTGCCGATCCCTTCTCCGACATCCTCAAATTCACGAACGCCGAATCGCTGGTGACAGGTGGCTTCACGGCCGGCGGCACCTGGGCCATCCGTTTTCCGGTACCGGAAAAGATCAAGTTCTTCGCCGTGGTGAAGGGTGCCTGCTGGGTTTGCATCGACGGCGAGACGGAGCCCATTCGCTTCGGAACCGGGGACGTCGGCCTGCTGACGGCGAAGCGCGCTTTCGTGCTCGCCAGTGACCCGGGCATCGCGCCCATCGACGCGATGAGCGTGTTTTCCGGTGCGGGAAGATCGACCGCCATGCTGGGCGACGGCAGCGACTTCGCCTACATCGGCGGCCATGTTCTGCTTGACCCGGCAAGCGGGCAGTTGCTGTCGGACGTCCTGCCGCCGTGGATTCACGTGCCGGCGGCTTCACCGCAGGCCACCTCCTTCCGGTGGCTTCTCGACCAGCTCGTGGAGGAACGTGCGGGCGACCTGCCTGGCGCAGCGCTCGTCTCGGCGCAACTCTCGCAACTGCTCTTCATCCAGATTCTGCGCGCCCACCTGAAAACATCTGCGCCCATGTCGGGGTGGCTGCGCGCGTTGGGCAACCCACGCATCGCGCCCGCGCTCCGCTTGATGCACGACGACCCTGCGCGCTCGTGGCATCTCGATGAGCTGGCAAGCGCATGCGCGATGTCCCGCACCACGTTCGCTTTCCACTTCAGGACGAGCGCGGGTGTCGCGCCGCTGACCTATCTCGCGCAGTGGCGCATGCGCCTTGCCGAACGCACGCTGCGCGACGAGAACACGCCGGTGGCCGTGGTTGCGCAGTCGCTCGGTTACTCGTCCGAAAGTGCCTTCAGCAACGCCTTCAAGCGCATGACCGGCCATTCGCCGAAGGCGTACCGCCATCTCGCGCGGGCTGCCGCTTCCCGCACCGCTGAAAGCGGGACCCGCGGCGCTCGCGAGGAAGAAGCCTGAACCACGCCCCATGTGTTGAACCGGCTGGCGCAAGGTCACGCGCCTGCGCCGCTGCGTCCAATTCAGCATCCACTACAGCCTGTCGAAACGCACCGACATCTATATCTTCGACACGTTCCAACGGAAATCCGGACCCCATGCCGTTGCCGACCTGTACCTGTATGCGCCGTTCACCAGCAGCACGCAGAACGTCGTAGTCGCCGGAATCAGGCACCGCTTGAAATGGGACGACCGCGAGACGACGTTCTGGCGGTCCTGTCATCGAGTACAGAGGGCATCAATGACGATGCGCATGCGAGGCCGGGCGCGACAGGCGCGGCACCGACACAAAGCATGGCGTCTCGCAACAATTACAGCGCGCGCACGATCCCGCCATCCACACGGATGTTCTGGCCGGTGATGTAGCCGGCGCCCTCAGACAGCAGGAATGCGACGGTCTTTGCGATTTCCCCGGTCTTGCCGAAACGGCCGGCCGGGATTCGCGCAACGATTTCGGGCGTCTCCGGCCAGCTATCGATGAAACCGGGCAGCACGGAGTTGATACGAATGTTCTCCTTCGCGTAACGATCCGCATACAAGCGCGTGAACGAACTGAGTGCCGCACGAAGCGCGGACGATACCGGCATCGCCTGCTCGGGCGCATCCGCCGCGAAGCTGGAAATATTGACCACCGCCCCGCCGCCTTGCGCCTGAAAGACCGGGGTCACGCGGCGCAGCACACGTGCCACGTTAAGCACGATCAGATCGAGGCCGGCGTGCCACTGCTCGTCTTCGATGGATAACAGGTCGCCCTTGGGCGGATGGCCCGTGTTGTTCACGACCGCATCGATACGTCCATACTTCTCGAGCGTTTCGCGCACCAGACGGTCAATATCGGCCACCTCGGTCACCGACCCCGACATTCCGAAACCGCCCAGTTCCGTTGCCAGTTCGACAGCGCTACCCGACGGCGACATCAGCGCGACCCTATAGCCGGTGGCTGCAAGTTCCCTTGCTATCGCCGCGCCCATGCCCTTGCCTGCTGCCGTCACGATCGCTACTTTTTCTACAGCCATGATGTTCTCCGGATGGATGGGCCGACCACTGGAAGCAGGCGCCTTTTTGCTGCGTTTCGCCGCAATATAGGACGATACAATGCCAGTGTCGAATGATGATTTCTCCCGTCTGCCAGTAGATTTTCTACACTATGGATACGCGAAAGACACCCGCCTTGCCTCCGCTCAATGCCCTGCGCGCATTCGAGGCGGCGGCACGCAATCTCAATTTCAGGCTGGCCGCCGAAGAAATCGGCGTCACCCAAGGGGCCGTCGCGCAGCAGGTTCGCCATCTCGAAAATGTTTTGTCGCTTCGGCTTTTCGAACGGCTGCCGCGAGGGCTCGCGCTTACAACGGAAGGCCTTGCGTATTTTTCCGCGGTCCAACGCGCGCTGAACATCATCCAGGACGCTACGGAAGCGCTCAATCGCCGGTCATCGTCACTCACGATCAGTACGACCCCCTCTTTCGCGTCGAAATGGCTTATTCCCAGACTGTCCGAATTCAGTGAATCCCATCCGACAGTCGAAGTGCGCATCATCGCCGACGAAAAGCTATGCACGTTCAAGGCCGACGGCGTCGACATCGCCATTCGCCTCGGCAAACCGCCTTTCGGCAAAGGGCTTGTCGGCGAGTTGCTGTTTCCTCTCGAGATTTTCGCGGTAGGCAGTCCGTCGCTGCTCGACGGTCCCAAGCCGCTGACCAAACCATCGGATTTGGCGAGGCACGTGCTGCTCCACGACGCACACGACTTATGGCCGGAATTTATCGCTGCGCTGAAGCAGGGAAGTCGAGTCGACCCCACCAAGGGACCACGCTTCAATCAATCGGCACTCGCCATCGATGCAGCCGCCGCCGGCCAGGGCATCGCATTGACCAGCGAACCCCTCGTCGAGCGAGACATTGCGGCAGGCAGGTTGCGCCGGATTTTCGATTTTTCGCTCGCTCTTTCGCTCGGCTACTACGTCGTGTATCCGGAAGGTTTATCGGATTCGGGCGCAAAGCGAGCCATGCGGGATTGGCTCCTGGCGCAGCGAAACAGGGACGGGCAACACAGCGCCATCAACTCGCTTCACGTCTGATCGACTGTTCACTGCGCGGGCGGAATGCGTGAAGCGCGCGGCATCGACGCAGCAGCACGTCTTCGTTCACGAGCATCAGGCGCATCACGTACGGAGCACGTCGCCTTATCCTCGTCGGCTGCCAAAGCCGGTAAAGAAAGCCTCGGCATTCGCCGCGAGCGTCTCGATGTGATAGCCGCCTTCCTGCACGATCACCGATGGCAGTTGCAACGCGCCGACCGTCTCGCCCAGTCTCGCAAACCCTTCGGTCGTGACAGCCACCTTCGATTGCGGATCTTCCCGATAGATGTCGAAGCCGAGCGCAAGGACCAGCACATCGGGCTGAAAGCGGTTCAGCACACGCAACGCAGCGTCCACCCGCTCGAAAAAGACGGCTTCGGACGAACCATGCGGCATCGGCAGGTTCACATTGAAGCCTTGTCCTGCGTCGGCGCCAGTCTCTTCTTCATATCCCGCTACGACCGGATAGAAATTGGTCGGGTCGCCGTGAATGGATACGTAGAGCACGTCGGCACGCCCGTAGAAAATTTCCTGCACGCCCTGGCCATGATGCATGTCGGTATCGAGAATCGCGACGCGCTCGAAGCGGCTGCGCAGCGCCTGTGCCGCGATGGCCGCGTTGTTCAGATAGCAGAACCCGCCCGCTGCATCGCGCCGCGCATGATGGCCGGGCGGCCGGCACAGCGCCCAGCTTTCGTGCGCACCTTCATTGATGTCCGCCGCGGCGGCCAGCGCGCTTTGTGCGGACCAATAGGCGGCCCGCCACGTGTTCTCGCCAATGGGACAACTGCCGTCGGCCAGATAGCGCGCCGCTTGCGCGAGCACGCCGCGCAGCGGATTGGGCTCGCGCACGTAGACATTCGACATCACTTCATCGCCCCAGTCGTCGGGCATTTTCTTCCAGTCGCGATGCGCTTCCTCAAGGAACCGCAGGTAGTTCATGTCGTGCACCGCGGCGAGCGGCGCGACGCCGCGGTCGGCGGGTTCACGCACGTCGAAGCCCAGCGAGCGCGCGGCGGCAACCAGACGCGCCACGCGCTCAGGCACTTCCTGCGGGGCGCGCATCTGGCCGCGCGACAGGTAACTGCGCGGATGGTGCAGCAACTGTGCAGGGTGAAAGTACGTCTTCATCGGAACACCTTTTCTGCGATGGTTCAGTGTGAATCCACGGTGGAGGTAGAGGCAGATGTGGTGCCGGCGCGCGCAAGCACCGCATTGAGCAGCACATTCGCGCCACGCGTGACGTCGTCCGGCAGCGCGTCTTCCGCTTCGTTGTGCGACAGGCCACCAACGCATGGAATGAAGACCATCGCGGTCGGACAATGGCTCGCCAGCAGAATCGCGTCATGCCCCGCGCCACTCACGATGCGCTCGCTGGTATAGCCGAGCGCGTTCACGGCGTCCTGCACGAGCGCGACGCACGAGCCGTCGAACGGCGTAGCAACGCTGCGCCAGTACGTGTCTACAGCGACCTGTACACCGCGCTGCGCGGCAATGTGCGCGCACGTATCGCGCAACGCTTCGCTCATCGCGTCCACTTCGCCGTCGTCGTGATGGCGCAGATCGACGGTGAACGACACCTGTCCCGCAATCGTGTTGCGCGACGCATCCGGAATGCCGATCTCGCCAATCGTGGCAAGTCCGCGCGGCGCATAGCCCGCCACGATGCGCTCCAGTTCGAGCGCGATCTGGGCGGCGGCAAACAGCGCATCCTTGCGGTACGGCATGGGCGTGGTGCCCGCGTGCGCCGCCATGCCGGTCACCGTGACGTCGAGCCAGCGGATCGCCTGGCCGCCTGTGACGACGCCGATCTGCGTGCCATTTGCTTCAAGCACCGGGCCCTGTTCAATATGCGCCTCGAAATACGCATCCACCGGCGTGCCGGTCGCTCGCGTGCCGCGATAACCGGTCGCAATCAAAGCGTCCGCAAGACTGACGTTGTGTGCGTCGCGTCTGGCGAGCGCATCCGCAAGCGGCATGGCGCCGGTAAACACCGCCGAGCCCAGCATTGCGGGCGTGAAGCGCGCGCCTTCTTCGTTGGTCCACGATACGATCTCGATCGGCTTTTCCGTGACGACGCCGGCATCGTTCAGAACACGCACCAATTCCAGCGCAGCCAGCACACCATAGACACCATCGAAGCGGCCGCCATGCGGCTGCGTGTCGAGATGGCTGCCCACCAGTACCGGCGCTGCGTGCGGATTCGTGCCGTCACGCCGGGCAAACAGATTGCCCACTTCATCGACACTGACCGTCAGATTCGCTTCGCGGCACCACTGCGCGAACAGGGCCCGGCCGAGCCGGTCTTCTTCGCTCAGCGCGAGCCGTCGCACGCCGCCGCCCGGCGTCGCGCCGATCTGTGCCATGTCCATGAGGCTTTGCCACAGCCGCGCGCCATCGACCTTCAACAGAGGTTTCATCGTCATTGCGTCGAATTCCGGTTGATGCTTTCAGTTCACGCCGAGCGCTTCCGCTGCGTCGCTGTGCGTTGCGCGCCGTGCGTCGAGCGCGACGATGCAGATCAGCGAAACGCCCGCGAGACACGTATAGAACACCGCGAGCGGCCACCATTGGCCGACATAACGATGCGCGAGCCACGTGCCGACAAGCGGCGTCAGACCGCCTGCCATCGCGCCGCATACCTGATACGCGAGCGAAATGCCCGAATAGCGCACACGGGTGGGGAATATGCCGCTGACAAAGCCTGCGATCACCGAATAGAAGCCCGACATGCACACCGTCGCAATGGCGATGCCGAACACCATCGGCAACCGCGTGCCGCCTTGCACGAGCACGAACATGGGGTACGGCGAAATCATGGCGAGCAGCGCCATCAGTTTGAGAAAGCGCACGCCGCCCATACGCTCGCCGAGCCACGCGGCCACCGGCTGCCACAGGAACTGGATGACCGCGACCGCAAACAGACAGTCGAGAATCAGCGAGCGCGTCACGCCCACGTATTGCGTGGTGTACGCAATCATGAACGTATTGGTGAAATAGACGCCCGCAATGCCCAGCGTATTCGCGCCCATGCACAGCAGCACGAGGCCCCATGCCGAGCGGAAAACCTCGGCCACCGGCAGTTTCACCGTGCGGTTCGCTTCCTTCACGCGCGCGAATTCCGGCGACTCGTTCACGCCGAGCCGAATGACGATACCGACGACCAGCAGCACCGCACTCGCGAGAAACGGCAGACGCCAGCCCCACGCGAGAAAGTCGGCCTTGTCCATCGACGACACGGCGCGGAACGCCACGAGCGACAGGATCAGGCCCGCTGGGCTGCCGAGTTGCGCGAACGAGGCAAAGAACGTGCGCTTGCCCGGCGGGGCATGCTCGCCCGCCATCAATACCGCGCCGCCCCATTCACCGCCTACGGCGATGCCCTGCACGATACGCAGCGCCACGAGCAGTACGGGCGCCAGCGCGCCCACACTTCCATACGACGGCAACAGCCCGACGCAAACCGTTGCGGCGCCCATCATCATCAACGTGATCATCAGCGCGTTCTTGCGACCAATGCGGTCGCCAAGGTGGCCGAATACGATGCCGCCCAGCGGCCGCGCGAAGAAGCCGACCGCGAAGGTCGCGAACGACGCCATCGTGCTGACGAAGCGGTCGCCCGAGGGAAAGTACAACTCGCCGAACACGAGCGCCGCCGCGGTCGCGTAGATATAGAAGTCGTACCACTCGATCATCGTGCCGATGAACGCTGCCAAGGCGGCGCGCCCGGGCTGGCGGAGTGAAGAACTGGATGGCGTCATGCTGGCTCCTGAAGCACGTTCGGCGTGATGGTGGCGACCGGCGGCGTGCGTGTTGTTGTGAGTGCCTGGGCGGTTTGCCCGGCCTATTTCCCGCGCATGAGCCATTTATCGGTAGCCAGAAAATATTAGTCAAATTTCGAGTTATTATTTCGCGCATAAATCTAGCTAATACTTAACTCGATCTGGCTGCGGCGGGCTGCCGCGAAAGGCATGACGGTGCGCGCGGACCTCGCGAATTTTCTGAACGACCGGCTCGACTGGAACCTGCTGCGCACGTACCTCGTCATCATGCAGGAGCGCAGCCTGAGCCGCGCTGCGGCACGGCTGCACGTGACCCAGCCGGCCGTGAGCCAGGCGCTGCGTCGCCTCGAGGAAACACTGGAGCGCAAGCTGATTGAACGGCGCGGCCCGTATTTCGCACCAACCGAGGCCGGCGAAGCCGTTTATCAGATTGCCAGCGACATTTACGGCAACATCTCGCGGCTCGAAACCGATCTCGACGAGCGCACAGGCGACATCTCCGGCACGATCCGCCTGCTCACGATCAGCCGCATCGAATCGCCGGTCTACGACGAATTTCTCGCAGACTTTCACCGCGCCTATCCACGCATCGATCTGCAGATCGAAGTGATGCGTTCGTCGGACATCATCTCGTCCCTGCTGCAGAAAACGGCGACTGCGGGGTTAGCGCTGTGTCGTACGCCGCACGAAAAGCTCGGCATGCAGTGCTTCCTGAGACAGCGCTATGCGATGTTCTGCGGCCGGCATCATCGGCTGTTCGGCAAATCGCAGCTGGCGATGGAAGATCTGCTCGCAGAAAACTTCGTGTCGTTCACGAGCGACCAGATTGGCGACAGTCTTTCGCCATTGACGGTGTTTCGCGACCAGAAAGGCTTCACCGGGCGAATCGTCGCGTCGTCGCCGAGTCTGGATGAAGTCCGGCGGCTCGTTTTCGCCGGCTATGGCATTGGCTGCCTGCCCGAACATATCGTGCGCGACGATCTCGCCCAGCAGCGGCTGTGGAAATTGCCGCCCGACGAAGGCCTCATCGACGTCGACGTATTCCTGCTATGGCATCGCGAACGCAGAATGAACGCGGCGGACCAGGCGTTTCTCGACAGCATGGAGCGCTGCATGCACCAGTATTCCCTCGTCGAGCGGCTGGGGAAGTGACGCAAGAACGTATCGAGGCCAATTCCGGCGAGCGATACGCTCGCATTGTTCCCGTCGCTCAGTCCGGCACGCTGGCATCGCTCACCCTGTTCACCCTGCCCACCCTCACCACCACGGTCGCCTGAACCCATGGCGCTTGCGCCAGCGCGGCCGTGACCTGCCCGTCATTCAAGGGCAGATCGATCACACGTAATGGCGCCGGGTCGCTGATCAGCGGTGCGTCCTGATCCAGGCGCACGTCGATACGTTGCAGATCATCCGTAAGCCCCACGCCGGTGGCTTTCAGAATCGCTTCCTTGCGAGTCCAGCAGCGTTGGAACAAAGGCAGCCGCTCATGCGGCATCGCCTCGCCGATGCATCGTCGTTCGGCCGGATGGGCCACCGCAGGCAACAAGCCCCGGTAATCGCCTAGGCCCGTAAACGTTTCGAGATCGATGCCCACAGGATCGTGCCGGCTTACGGCACACGCGATCCATCGGCCGGAGTGCGAAAGACTGAAGGCCGGGGCGTTAGGCAAGAACGGCTTCCCATAGGGGCCGAGACGGAACGCGTAGGGTGTAGAGGCACCACGGGAGCGCACCAGGTGATGAACCATCGTGCGCCCCAGCACGAAGTTGTGGCGATCCGAAGGCTGATGGAAGCGCGCTGACCGCTGGCGATCTTCGTCCATCAGCAGGCTGTCATCGCCGAAAGCCTCGGCCCCGTTCAGGACGAGCACGAAGGTGAAGCCGCGCGCCAGTGCGTCGTCACAGGCATGGCGAGCGTCGTGCCATAACGCTGCCGCCGTGGCGTGCAGCACCGTCACGGAGTGGCTTGCACGCGGCACCTTCGATACGTCTCGCCCGGTCATGCCAACTCCCGTGAGTCTCGCCATTTCTGACTGGCGTCGTACTATGCAACCGGCGAGACCGCCTGGTCAGCGTCGAGTCAATTGCGCCGCAACAGCCACATCAGGTACGGACCGCCAATAAGCGTTGCGATAATGCCGGCCGGCATCTGCTGCGGAAACACGACGTTGCGGCCCAGCCAGTCGGAGAGCACCATCAGCAGCGCGCCAACCAACCCTGCCACGAGCATCTGCGAATGCGCCCGTGAGAATCCCATCAGCCGCGCAAGGTGCGGCGCCATCAAGCCGACGAACGACATCGGCCCGATCACCACTGTCGCGCCTGCCGTCAGCGCAGCCGCCACCGCAAGCAGCCACAGTCGCACGTGTCGCGTGCGAATGCCGAGCGCGTCCGAAACGGCACTGCCAAGAGGCAGGATGTCGAGCCATCGCACGCTGATCGAGGTTATGGCTGCGCCCGCCACGGCAGCGGTCGCCACAGCGATAGCGGTCGCGGGAAGCATCGCGTAAGTGGAGCCGTAAAGCATGGCGCGCAGCACACTCGCGTAAGCACCGCCGCTGGCTGTTGCCAGCACCACGACCGATTGGGACAACGCACTGATTGCAATGCCCGCGAGCAGCAGATGCTCGGGCGCGAAGCCGCTACGTCGCCCGATGGCAACGAGCGCGACAAGACTCGTCAACGCGCCCGCCGATGCCCCCGTCAGCAATGCCGGCGTAGACGGTCCCACCAGGATCGCGGCGGCGAGCATGCCGAGCATCGCGCCTCCGCTTACGCCCAGCAAATCGGGGCTTGCCATCGGATTGCCGGTTACGCGTTGCAGCAACGTGCCCGCGAGCGCGACCATCACGCCGGCACCGAGCGAAGCGACGAGCCGCGGCATCCGCCAGAATTCGACGTCCGCCCATTGCCGTGCACCGGTCCACGCCCAGCCGTGCACTGACATCGAAAAACGCAGCGAGACCACGATGGCGATGACGAGCAGCGCGCCCAACAGTAGCGAAGCCCGACGCGCGGAGCCGCGTGCGGGCTCGCCGTCTGACAACGCAGGCTGCGGGCCTTGCACGCGCATGCGGTACAGCATCCAGAGCAGAAGCGGCCCGCCGAGCAGCCCCGTCACCGCGCCGGTCGGAAGCATCTCGCCCATCATGCCCGGCAGACTTTGCACCGCCTGGTCAGCAAGCGTAAGCAACATCGCGCCGGCGAGCGGCGCCCACAGCATCTGCTCCTGAGGCCGGCGCGCGCCCATTGCACGCGCGAGTGCCGGGCCACCCAGTCCAATGAAACCGATGACGCCCACCGCGCTGGTGACAAACGCGCTCAGCAACACGGCGATACCGAGCGCCGCGAAGCGTGCCCACGCAACGGAAAGGCCCAGTTGCCGCGCGCCGCGATCGTCGAGCGAAAAGAGCGTGAGCGGCCGCACGAGCAGCGCGGCGCCGACCGCGCACAGGACGACACGCGGTGCGAGCCAGGTTGCGGTTGCCCATCCGCCTTGCACGAGCGAGCCGCCGCCCCAGATGAACACGGACGTGAGCGAACGCTCGTAGACAATCGTGAGCAATACGGAAAGCGCGCCGCAATAGAGATTCACGATCATGCCGGCCAGCACGACGGAAACTGCGGCGAAACCCTTGCGCCACGTGAGCGCCATCGTCGCGAGCATGGCGAGCGCGGAGCCCGCGAACGCAATGGAGAAGCGCCCATCCAGCGCGAGTGACGGCACCACGATGGATGCCACCGTCAACGCGAAATACGCCCCTGCGGAGACGCCGAGGGTCAACGGCTCCGCGAGTGGGTTACGCAAGACCTGCTGGAAGACGACGCCCGCGAGGGACAAGGCGGCACCCGCCATCAACGAAACGACTAGACGCGGCAGCCAGGCGTAGTGCGCCACGATCTGCGGCAATGACGCATCGGCGCTTATTGATACGATCCCGGGCCATTGCGCGACGGGCAATTGCGTCGCGAGCGTGCGGGCTCCTAGCGCAACCGTCGCGAGAATCAGAAACGTGGCGAGATACCACGCGCGCGGCGTACTGTCGGCGTGTGTGGCGTTCGTAAGGCGATTCAAGTCCCCACTCCCTCAAGCGCCTGCGCAAGGGCGCTCGCAAAACGCATGGACGTCGTCAACCCGCCGAGTGCCGGCAACGATGCAATCGACTGCGCACGATCCTGTTGAACGAAGGGCAGCGCGCGCCACACGGGACTCTTTTGCAGCTGCATCGCCGCGCCGGGCGGCACGCCGATGACGACCGCTTGCGCATCCCTGTCGTGCGCGAGTGCGGCAAGATCCGCTTGCGTCGTCCCTTGAGCGTCGGTCGGGCCGCGCCACGCGTTGCCGATGCCAAGTTGCGCCATCACGCCGCCGAACAGGCTGTTTTTGCCGAACACAGATAGGTGGCGATCGTCGATGGGATGCAGCAGATAGACAGGCCGCCGCGTCGCGCGAAAGTGTGCCAGTCGTTGCGATGCGTTTTTCAGCGCCGCGTCGGCGCGTGCGAACAGTGCATCGGCCGCGGCAGTGCGGTCCAGCCGTTGCGCCAGTTCGCGTGTCGCCATGCACACAGCCGGATAGACCTCGATGCCGGGTCCGAAAAGCGGCACCACCTGGGTGGGCGCGATTCGTTGCAGCAGGCTCATGAGCGGCGCATGCCACGGCGTCACCACGATCAGGTCGGGCTTCAGCGCGCCAATCACTTCGAAGTTCGGCTGATAGAGCAGCCCCGTATCGACAACCGATGCCGGCAACGGCGGATCGCCATCGAGCATGCGGTACCACGGCGGCCGCGAAACGCCGACGGGCACCACGCCGATCGACAACACGATCTCGGTCAGTGGCCAGTCGAGCACGACGATCCGCGGCGTGGACGCCGTGCTAGTGGCAACCGCTGCCTGAGCCCACGCGAAGCCTGCCGGCGAGGCAAACGCCGCAGTCGCCGCTGCCAGCCGCGAGAGTGCACTTCGCCTTCCATGACGAAAACCGGCATCGGCCACGACACAGGCAGCGCGCTTCGCGTCTGAATCGTTACCCGGCATCGGCATAGGATTCCGAACGATTCTCACCACTGATACCGCGCCGTGCCGAGCACCGTGCGCGTCGCGCCCCAGTAGCACACCGCCGACGACGTGCAGTACGAGATGTACTCGCGATTGAAGACGTTCGACACATTGAGCGCGAGACGCCAGTTCTGAATGTCGTAATGCGCGCCGACATCGACGAGCACGCGGCCCGGCACAGTGAACGTGTTGGCGGCATCGCCCGCCGAACTGCTCATGTAGCGCACGCCGGAACCCACGCCGAAGTTGCGCAGCGGCCCGTGGTGGAACGTGTAGTCCGCCCAGAGCGAAGCCGTGTTGCGCGGCGCGATGGTGGGGCGCTTGCCATAGTTGCCCGTCGAGCGCGTGCTCTCGGTCACGATCTGATTGACGAACGCGTACGACGCAATGAGCTTGAGTTCCTCGGTGACGTTCGCATGCGCCTCGACCTCGATGCCGCGGGAGCGGATCTGGCCGGTCTGGATAACGAAGCCCGCGTGCGAAGGATCGACGACAGAGACATTGTTCTGCGTGAGATTGAACGCAGCCACCGAGAAGTAGCCGTCGAAGCCGCGCGGCTGGTAGCGCACGCCCGCTTCCACCTGCTTGCCCGTGGTCGGCGCAAACGGCGCGCCGGCATACGTGGCACCGAGCACCGGCTGGAACGACTTTGCATAGCTGACGTACGGCGCGATACCGCTATCGAACTCATAGGCCAGGCCCGCGCGCCACGTGAAGGCATGGTTGTTCACGTGGTAGGTGGTGGCACTGCCGGTGGTCAACGACGTGGTTTGCTGATTGCCGCCCGCCCAGTCTTCGCGCACGCCAAAGGTCAGCACCCACTTGCGCCAGCGCGCCTCGTCCTGTGCATAGACACCCACCTGGCTCAGCGAGTAATCAAGCCGCGTATTCGCCTGCTGCGTGGGTAGCGACGAGAAATTCGGGTTGTAGAGGTCCACCGTGCCCACCACGCCGTTGCCTTCCGTGTCGCCGAGCATCGAGCGCTGGTAGTCCACGCCGAAGAGCACCGTGTGCGCAACGCTGCCCGTCGCAAATTTCGCCTGAGCGTGGGTGTCGACTTCGAATTGCGAGTAGTGCTCGTTATCGACGTTCGCCCACATCGAGACGGTGCGCTTGTTCGCCGCGAGGGCACTGGTGACCGACGTCTGATAGTAGTGGTCGTCGATGTGCAGGTAGCGAACGTTTTGCGACACGCTGAACGTGTCGTTGAACGCGTGCTCGAACTGGTAGCCGAACCAGTACTGCGTGCGGTGCATGCCGTCCCGGTTCGGGTCGCCGAAATACTGGTCCGGCCCAAGATGACCATTTGGATTACTGAACAGCGTGGCACCCGCCGGCACGGGATTGAACAGGCCACCGTTCGGGTCTCGCTGGAAGCTGCCCTGCAGCGTGAGGGTCGTGTTGCGGTCAGGCCGGATCGTCACCGAAGGCTGGATCGCAACGCGCTGGTCCTTGATGTCGCTCACCTGCGTTTCCGCGGTGCGGCCAAGGCCAGTGATCCGGTAAAGGACGGTGCCGTCCTTGTCCACCGGACCGCTGAAGTCGAAACCGAGCTGGTAATTGTTGTGGTTGCCGATCTGCATCATCACTTCGTGATAAGGCGTTTCGGTCGGCAGCTTGCTCACGTAGCTCACGAGGCCGCCGGGGCTACCCTGTCCGTAAAGCACCGAGGCGGGACCGTGGAGCACCTCCATGCGCTCGATGAAATATGGATCGATACGCGGCGTTGCAAAGCGCGGCGATTGATAGAGATGAAGTCCGTCGAGATACGAGTCCAGCGTGAAGCCGCGGCCGTACAGCTGGTCGAAGCGGACGTCGGTGCCGTCCTGCGTGTAGACGCCCGCGGTGTAGCGCAATGCCTGGTCCACCGTCTGCGCGCCCTGGTCGTCCATCTGCTGGCGCGTGATGACGGAGATGCTCTGCGGGTTCGTGAGCAGCGCAGAGTCTGTCTTGGTACCGGTCTTCGAGCGCGTGGCGACATAGCCCACACCCGGGCCGTCCGGCGCCTGAGCCGACTGCCCGCGAACGTTGACCACCGGCAACACCTGCGCGTCCGATGCTGCGGCGGGTGCGGCGGGTGCGCTCTCCTCACCCACTGCGTGTGCGCTGACGGCCAGCATGGCCGACGTCAAGGCGGCACACAAAGGCCGCAGGCGCAATCCGCGATGCTGCCCGCGTGCGGCCGATATCCGTGAAATTTTCTTGTGTCTTCCCGTTCTCATTGCTCGCTTTACCCCGTTCGATGCCGATCTTGATGTCGCGAAATATTCTCAAAATTCGCCATGAATGTAAACGCAAATCACTCTCATTACGTAAAACGCTTGTGTTGTTGGCAGTTTGTAGGGGCATCCGCCCCTTCGCCCTCCTCGCCTCCAGTCAGGTAGTCACGGTCTGAAGCGCTTCCAGAAGCTGCCCTGCCAGCGCCGGGTGATGGACGATGCTCGTGTGAGTGGCATCCAGTTCCCGCCAGTGCACCTGCCCCGCGGTCCATTGCGCCCAATCCATCCGGCGTCGCGGGTCGGCGGTGCGCAACGCACGCCAGACGTGCAGGTCGGCGTCGATGCGCGGCAACGTGTGGTGCGCCATCAGCGCGGCATGCATCGCGTCGACGGCGAATGCTTCGCCTAGCAGCGTCCGCTCGCCGCGCGTCACAACGGTTTTGTCGAACGATGCGGCCGGCTGCTCGTCCGAGGCCAACGGCTCCAGGCCGTCTTCGCGATGCGTGGCCGTATCCACGATGCCGACGAACGACACGCGTCTGCCGCGCCGCGCCAGTACGTCGGCGATTGCAACGGCGAGCCGCCCTCCGAACGACCATCCGAGCAGCGCGCACGGCCCTTCGGGCTGAAGCGCTTCGATACAGGCGGCGTAGTGGGCGGCCAACGCCTCGAACGTCTCGCCACGCCACGGTGCGCCTCGCAGGGCCGGCGCCTGCAAGGCGATGACGGACACGCGGCCATTCAGCGCCTGCGCCAGCGTGCGGTATTCGCCCACCATGCCGTAGCCCGGATGCAGGGCGAAGAGCATCGTGGACGCGCCGAGCGCATTCAGCGGCACGGCCGGAAGCCGCGCATCGTGTGGCGGTGATGCGTCCGACGATGCGTCCAGGGCGCGCGTGCGCTCGATCGTCTGCCCGCTTTTGCGACGGCGTGCGAGCCAGTCCGACAACGCCGGCGCCGGCGGCACCGGCAAAGCGGACTCGTAGACTGCGCGCGCCACCCAGCTCGCGGCCACGTCGTCGTGACGTGCCCGGGCGTGAAGCGCTTCCGGAGCCGGCGGCCATGGCGACAAGAGCGACGACATGGGCGACGGCCGTGGCGACGCCACCTGCTCGCGGCCCGACGATGGAGCCACACGCAGGTGCTCGACCAGTTCGCCGAGCGTCGTTTCGAACGACGTCATGATCTGTCGGGCAACGGCCTCGCTGACGAATTGCGGCGCGTAGCCCCAGCTCAGCGAAAGCGAATCGCCGGCAATCCAGGCATTGACGTCGAGCGCGCGATCCGGCGTGCGTGCACGCGCCGCCATCGCAGCCCCCGACGACTCGCTCGCAAAGCCGAAACGATCTCCTGTACGGAACGTCTGTTCGAAGCGGCCCAGATAGTTGAATGCAATCTCCGGAACCGGCAGTGCCTTCAACGTGGCCCTGGCGCTTTCGTCCGCACATCGCGTGAGCAGCCCCCAGCCGAAACCACGCCGAGGCACCGCGCCGAGCCGTTCGTGTACGCGCAGCAACGCGTCTTCAGGCGCCACGGACGCGCCCGGCAACGCCAGCGGATACTGCGTCGTGAACCAGCCCACGGTGCGACTCAGGTCCACACCCTCGATCACATCTTCGCGGCCATGGCCTTCCAGCTCGACGAGCACCTCATCTCGCGACGTTACTTCGCATATCGAACGAGATAGCGCCGCGAGCAATACCTCGTCCACACGCAGCCGATACGCGCGCGGCGCCTCGCGCAGCAGCAACGCGGTGAGGTCGGCAGAGAGTTTTGTTCGCAGCGTTTTTTGTGGCTGTGCGTGCGGCGTGCACTCGGAAAAGAGGCGACCGCCACGTAACGCAGGCGCATCGAGCGCGACTTGCCACCATGCCAGCTCGTGCATGAGTTCCGCGGATCTCGCATAGCGAAGCAGATGACGCACCCACGAGCGCCACGATGTCGATACCGCCGGCAACGTGATGGGTTCGCCGCGCTCAGCCTGCCCGTACGCCGTCTGCAGTTCGTCGAGCAGCACGCGCCACGACACACCGTCCACCGAGAGATGGTGGATCGCCACCAGCAGCCGCGTTTCCCCTTCCGGCGTCTCGAAGTACCCCAGCCGCCACACCGGGCCACGTTCGATATCCAGGCTCGCCTGGATGCGCCCGCACGCCACCTCCAGTTCCCCCAGTGACGCCAGCGGTTCGCTGCGCACCAGGTCTTCACCGATCTCATGCGCTGCGATCTGCTTCCAGCCCTCTTCCTGTTTCACGAACCGCAGCCGCAGCGCGTCGTGCCGCTGCGCCAGGGCCCTCGCGGCACGCTCCAGCGCAGGCACGTCCAGACGGCCCCGCACCTTCAGCAGCACCGCCTGGTTCCAGTGCGATTCGCCCTGCGGGTAGCGTTCGAAGAACAGCCGCTGGATCGGCGTGAGCGCAAGCGGCTCATCGTCTTCGACCACGTTCGCGGTGGCCTGCGCTTCGAGCCGCTCCACGCGCTGCGCGAGCGCGGCCACCGTGGGATGCTCGAACACCTGCCGCGGCGTGAGCTTCAGCCCCGCCTGTCTCGCCTTCGCGATGATCTGCAGGCTCTGGATCGAATCGCCCCCCGCCTCGAAGAAGTTCTCCGTCACGCCAAGGTCGTCGCGGCCCAGCACCGCGCACCAGACCGACAGCAGCAGCGCCTCGGTCTCGTTCGACGGTCCCACCCGCCCGCGCGGTACCTCCTGCGGCTGCGGCAGCGCGGCCCGGTCCAGCTTGCCGCTGGGCATCCACGGCAGACGCTCCAGCACCGTCACCGACGACGGCACCATGTAGCCCGGCAGCTTCTGCTCCAGCGTCCGCTGCAGGGTATCGGGCTGTGCTTCGCCCGATACACAGCCAGACACATATGCCGCCAGCCTGCGCTTCTCCCCCTCGCCCGTCACCACCACCGCCGCCTCGCGCACGCCCGGGCACTGCCGCAGCACCGCCTCGATCTCCCCCGGCTCGATGCGCTGCCCGCGCAGCTTCACCTGCTGGTCCAGCCGCCCGAGGAATTCCACCGTGCCGTCCTCGCGCATGCGGCACAGGTCGCCGCTGCGGTACTGGCGTGCACCGGGTCCGCCGTACGGGTCCGGCACGAAGCGCTCCGCCGTGAGCGCGGCACGCCCCAGGTACCCGCGTGCCACCGTCGGGCCGCCGATGCACAGTTCGCCCAGACCGCCCACCGGGGCCCCGTCGCCGAATGCGTCCAGCACGCGGGCCGTGCGGCCCGGATAGGGGCGGCCGATCGGCACCGTTACCTCGCCCGTGTCTTCGTCCTGTGTCCGGCGGTACAGCGCCGCTATCGTGGTCTCCGTGGGGCCGTAGAGGTTGTCCAGCCGGATGTCGCCGAGCGGTCCCCCGCGCCAGTGCGCGAGCGCATCGCCCGGCAGCGCCTCGCCGCCCACCGTCACCTGCCGCAGGCGCAGGGCCTCGCGCGGCGGCGCATGGCGCTGCCACTGCTGCCACAGCGCCGTCGGAATGCGCGCGAAGGTCACGCCGCGGCTCACCAGCCGCTCGCCCAGCCCCTGCAGGTCCCACGGCTGTTCGCCGCGCATCTCCACGGTCGCACCCGTGAGCAGCGCCGGCAGCGTCTCGTGCAGCGCCACGTCGAAGTTGACCGTCGACGAGTGCAGCACCGTGTCGGCCGCGCTGATGCCGTAGGTCGCGAGGAAGTCCTGCAGGTGCGTCCACAGCGCGCCGTGGCTCACCGCCACGCCCTTGGGGCGGCCTGTGGAGCCGGAGGTGTACAGCACGTAGGCAAGCTGGTCGGGATGCAGCGGGGACACGAAGCGGCCGGCTGGCACTTCATCGTGCTGCCCGACATCGATCACCTCGCAACCCGCCAGCACACCGGCCATGCGCTGTGCGCTCACCGCGTCGGCCACCACGCGCGTGATGCCCGCGTCCTGCATCATCTGCGTCAGGCGTGCGGCCGGGTACGCCGGGTCCAGCGGCACGAAGGCCGCCCCCGAGCGGATGATGCCCACCAGCGCCGCGATCAGCGCCGGGCCGCGTCGCACGCACAGTCCCACGCGATGTTCGGCGCCTGCGCCGCGTTCCATGAGTTGCCGGGCGACTGCTGCCGACCATGCATCGAGTTCGCCGTAGCCCAGCGATTCGTCCTCGCAGCGCACCGCCACGGCTGAGGGCGTGCGCTGCGCCTGCGCCACCAGCGCTGCCCCTAAAGACCCGAACGGATAGCGCGTCAACGTAGCCTCACCGGAACCACGCGTCAGTAGCTCAAGCTCGCCGACACGCCGCGCAGAGTCCTCCCCCAGCTGCCGCAGCACCGTCTCGTAGTGCGTCGCCAGACGCTCCACCGTCGTGCGATTGAACACATCGACCGCGTAATTGAACATCAGCCTCAGCGCGTGCCCGTCATCGACCACGTTCAGCGCGAGATCGAACCGCGCCGTGCCCGTTCCGCTTTCCTCGGCCTGCACGACGAGACTCGGCATCGCCACCGACGCCTCGCTCGTCGCCTGTTCGAGGTTGAACATCACCTGAAAGAGCGGCGCGCGGCCAAGGTCGCGCTCGAGATGAAGCGAATCGACCACGCGGCCGAACGACACGTCCTGGTGCTCCTGTGCCTCCAGCACACGTGCATGCAAGCCCGCAAGCAGCGCATCGAACGGCATGGCGCCAGAAACGTCGGCCTCGATGACGAGCGTATTCACGAAATAACCGATCAGCGCCTCCGTTTCGCGTCGTCGCCTGCCTGCCGACGGCACGCCTATGCGTATGCACGTCTGCCCGCCATATCGGTACAGCAGCGCCGCATAGGCGCCGAGCAGCACCGTGAACAGCGTCGTACCGTGTCGGCGCGCGAGGTCACGCAACGGCCGCGCGAGTTCGGCGCTCACGTCCACGCGGCAGCGCCCGCCATCCACGCTGCGCACCGCGGGTCGCGCACGATCGAGCGGCAATTCGAGCGCAGGCCGCTCCACGCCGAGCCGGGCAATCCAGTAGGCGAGGTCGTCGTCGGGCACGCCGTCGCGCCATTCTTCCTGCCACGCAGCGACGTCGCCAAAATGAATGCCGGGCTGCGGCAACGACCGCGCAATATCGCTTCCTTCCCTCTCTTCGCGCCCATCACTTCTAATCGCAGCACCGTACAGCGCCGCCAGTTCGCGCACGAGCAACGCCTGCGACCAGCCATCCGAAACGATGTGATGGGTCACGACGAGCAAAACGTGGCAGTCCGTATCAAGCGCAATCAGATCGACACGCAGCATCGGCCCCGCTCGCAGATCGAACGGCTCGCGCGCCGCTTCGCGCAACGTCTTGCTCAATGCAGCCGGCTCATCGAGCACACGCTCCCGCCACGCGTAGCCTGCTGCGTTAGCGATCCGCTGAAGCGCCGTGCCATCCCGCTCGATGAAGGTTGCGCGCAGCGCACCATGCCGTGCAACGAGCGCATCGAACGCACGACGCAGCGCGCGAACGTCGAGCGCGCCCGTCAGCCTCATCGCACGCGAAAGGTTGTAGGCAGGGCTCGACGGATCGACGTTCCACAGAAACCAGAGCCGCTGCTGCGACGCGGACAGCGGATAACAACGGCCGCCGTCATCCCGCTCGGACGAATCGCGCGAAAGCGGCACGACAGGCAAGTGCGCCGGATCGATGCCCTGCTCGCGCACCCTCTCGCGAAAGCGACGCCGCTGTTGCACCGGCAGTGCCGCGTATTTGCGCGAGATGGCGAGCGCCTGGCTCGTAGCGTCCTGACCGCCCTGAAAGCCGGATGCGGTGTGCGCCACCGCAGGAGCCTCGCCGTGCATCGCATCGGTTTGTGCAACCGCACTGACAGCCGGTTCGTTGGTCGCCGTAGTCGACATATCGTGGAGCGCCTCAATCGAGTTCATCGAACAGTCCGTCGAGTGCCTGCAATGCGGCGGCTTGCGCTCGCGGTGCGTCGGCTGTAGCGGCATCGGCGGCATCAGTGGTATCGGTGGCAAGTGCCGCGGCGAGTCGCGCGGGCGTGGAAGCGTCGAATAGCATCGCGAGCGCCACCTTTCGGCCCAGCCCCTCCGAGAGCCGCGCAATCACGCGCACCGCCGCGAGAGAATGGCCGCCCATTACGAAGAAGTCGTCATCCGCGCCAACGCGCGCAATGCCCAGCACCTCGCCGAATGCCTGCGCGATCAGTGTCTGCGCTTCGCCCACGGGTTCGGCCCACGACACGTCGTCCGCACCCCGATCGCCGAAGCGCGCGAGTGCATTGCGGTCGAGCTTGCCGTTCGCGGTGCGCGGCAGCGCGTCGATTACATGGATCGCGGCCGGCACCATGTAGGCCGGCAAGCGCGCACGCAGCGTTGCCCGCCATTCCTGCGGCAACGCCCGGCCGTCGTTCACCACGACATAGCCAATCAACCGCGGCTCCGCATTGCCCACGCCCGGCACGAGCGCAACGGCCGCGTCGCTTACGCTATCGAACTCGCGCAGCGCCGCTTCGATCTCGCCAGGCTCAATGCGATATCCGCGCAGCTTCACCTGCTGGTCGATGCGACCCAGGCATTCGATGTCGCCCTCGCGCCGCTCGCGTGCAAGGTCGCCCGTGCGGTACATCCGCGCGCCGGGCGGTCCCCACGGATCGGGCACGAAGCGCTCAGCCGTGAGCGCAGCGCGACCGAGATAACCGCGCGCCAGGTTGTCGCCGCCGATGCAAAGCTCGCCGATGCCGCCTTGCAGTGTCAGCGCCCCACTCGCATCGACGATGCGCAGCGTGTTCGCATGCAGCGCGCGACCGATCGTGACGGCCCCGCGAGGCACGACGCGCGCGCACGTGGACCAGATCGTCGTTTCAGTCGGCCCGTACAGGTTCCAGAGCGAGACGCCGCGCGCCATCAATTGCGCGGCAAGGTCGGGCGCCAGCACTTCGCCTCCCGAGAGGGCTGCGAAGCCACGCCCGTCTGCGGGGCCGCGCCAGCCTGCTTCCACCAGCAAGCGCCAGCCGCTCGGCGTGGCCTGCATGGCCGTGGCGCCGCTCGTCTCGATCAGCGCGGCGAGCGCTTCGCCATTGCCGGCCGTTTGCGCATCGGCAAGCTCGATGCACGCGCCCTTCGTGAGGGGCAAGCAGAATTCGAGCAACGAGATATCGAACGAGGACGTCGTGACCGAAAGCAGCACGTCGTGTTCGGAAAGGCCTGGCGCGATACCCACGCTCGCGATGAGCCTCGCCAGTGCGCCATGCGAAACCGCGACGCCCTTCGGACGGCCTGTCGATCCCGACGTGTAGATGACGTAAGCAAGCTGATCTGCAGTAACGGGCCGTGCCGGCAGCGGCCCTGCACTTTCCGCGTTCGTGGGCAGATCTGCGTCGATCACGATGCGCCCATCAAGCCCATCTTCAAGTCGCTCGATTCCTTCGGTATCCGCAATGATTCGCGTAATGCCCGCGTCATCGAGCATGAAGCGCAAACGGTCGGCCGGGAACGACGGATCGAGCGGCACGTACGCCGCGCCGCTGCGCCACACACCGAGCATGCTCGCGATGAGAGCCGGCGATCGGCGCATACAGACGGCGACGCGTTCTTCGCGAGCCACGCCGCTTGCGCGCAGTCGTGCGTCGATTGCCGCAGCCCAGCGCGCCAGCGTCGCATAGTCGAAGGCGGCGCCGTGCTGACGCACCGCGATGCGCGTCGGCACACGCGCGGCCTCGGCGGCGAAGCGCTCGTGGCACGCAAGCCACGCTGTTTCGGGCAACGCTTCGGCATGAGGCGCACCGCGCTGCACGACTACGTCGCCGATAAAACGCGCCGCGTGCTCGCCTTCCTCGGCCAGCGCATCGAGCAGCATCAAATAGTGCCGCTGCAACGCAGCGATCTGCGCCTGATCGAGCCGCCGGCTGTCCCAGCCCCAATGCAGTTCGAGCTGCTTTGCCGGCAGGATGGTCAGCGTCAGCGGATAGTGCGTGCGCTCAACGGCATCCACACGCTCCACGCGCAAGCGGCTCGCGTCGCTGCCCGTCACGCGTTCCGCACGCGCGGCAACGGGATAGTTTTCGAAGACGATGAGGCTGTCGAACAGCGCATCGCCGCTTCGCCCCGCCCATTGCTGCAACGAAGCCAGCGGCGTGTGCTCCACTTCGCGCACCTCCAGGTTCCAGCGCTGCACCTCTGCCAGCCAGTCCGACACCGCTGCCTCGCCGGGTACACGTACGAACACGGGCAAGCTGTTGATGAAGAGACCGAACATCTCCTCCGCGCCTGCAAGCGTGGCCGGGCGACCCGACACCGTGACGCCGAACGCGACGGTGGACTTGCCGCTCAGCCGCGCGAGCAGCACGGCCCACGCGCCTTGCATGAGCGTGTTGAGCGTCACGCGATAACGCTGTGCCGCGCGGCGCACGCGCTGGTCGAGCGCGGCGTCGAGCTGCGTCACGGCCTTTTGTGTCACGGCCCTTTGCGTCACAACTTCTGTCGGCGCGCGCTCAGGGCTCTCACGCGACGCGGCAAGGCTCGCCGTCAGCGTGCCTGGATCGTCGAGCGCCGCGAGCCTCTCGAGCCACCAGTCCCGCGGATCGGGCTGCTTAGCAAGCCACTCCACATAGCGGCGGTACGGCGGCGGCACCGTCGCCACCCGTGCCGCTTCATGCCGTGCGCCGAGCGCGCGTTCGTAGTCGTCGAAGACTTCGTTCAGGAGCCGCGCACCGCTCCAGCCGTCGGTGAGCACGTGATGGTGGGTGCGCACGAGATCGAAGCGGCCGTCTGGACGCAGGAACACGTTGACGCGCATGAGCGGCGCCTGCGATGCATCGATGCCCGCCGCGAGATCGGCCGCTCGCCACGTCGCAAGGCGAGCCTCGTAGTCCGAGGCGTGGGCATTGCCGATATCGCGCCAGTCGTGCACCGTGAACGGCAACGCCGCCTCGCGCTCCACCACCTGCATCAACATACCGTCAGGATGCCGTACAAACCGCGTACGCAATGCGGCGTGACGCGCGACGGCGGCCTGCCACGCGGCGCGTAGCGCGTTGGCGTCGAAGGGACCAGCAAGCGTCAGCTGAAGCTGGTTCACGTAGACGCCCTGGCCGTGAGCAAGCTCGCTGTGATAGAGCAACCCCTGTTGCAGCGGCGTGGCGGGGTAAATGTCTGCAACGCTGCCCAGCCGCAGACCGAGCGCGCGCAACTGCGCGTCGTCAAGGCCCGAGAGCGGGAAGTCGGATGCGCTTGCGCCGGGCGGCGCAACCATGCAGTGCGCGATGAGCGAGCCGACTTCGAAATCGAAGTCGGCTACAAGACGCTCCACCGTTTCGCGATCGATCCTCGCCGGATCGAAACGCCAGCGCAGCAGCAGCGTGTCGCCTGTGACGATGCCGTTGAGGTCCAGCGCGTAGTCGAGCCGCGCGCCGTCGCCGTGCGTGGCGCCCGCAGGCTCGGCGCTGAACGTGAAGCGCGAGTCGGCATCGAGCGACTGATCGAAGCGGCCCAGATAGTTGAAGCTCACCGCCGGACGCCGACGCTCGCGACTCGCATCGAGCAAGCCCCAATGCAGTCCCTTGTGCGGCACGGCGCGCACGCGCGTCTTCACCGCGACGAGCGCGTCGCCGGGCGCGACGTGCGCAGCGGGCAACGCGACGGGAAAACGCGTGGTGAACCAGCCGACAGTGCGACTCAGGTCCACGCCGTCGATCACATCTTCGCGGCCATGGCCTTCGAGTTCGACGGCAACCTCCTTCGCGCCGCTCCATTTTCCGAGTGCACGCGCCAGCGCCGCGAGCAGCAATTCATCGACTCGCGTGCGGTATGCACGCGAAGCGTTTTGCAGCAGATCGCGCGTGCGTGCGGCGTCGAGAGTCCAGTCGAGGGTCGCGCTGTGCGCCATACGCGTGCCCGCGGCGGGGCGGAACGGCAGATCGGCCGCGGCGTCGAACGCGGAGAGTGCCTGCTGCCACCACGATGCTTCGGATTGCACCGGCTCTGTTTGCGCATAGCGAAGCAGATGACGCACCCACGAACGCCACGATGTCGATGGCGCCGGCAACGTGACGGGCTCACCGCACTCAGCCTGCCCGTACGCCGTCTGCAGTTCGTCGAGCAGCACACGCCACGACACACCGTCCACCGACAGATGGTGGATCGCCACCAGCAGCCGCACTTCCCCTTCCGGCGTCTCGAAGTACCCCAGCCGCCACACCGGTCCACGTTCGATATCCAGGCTCGCCTGGATACGCCCGCACGCCGCCTCCAGTTCCCCCAGTGACGCCAGCGGTCCGCTGCGCACCAGGTCTTCACCGATCTCATGTACCGCGACCTGCTTCCAGCCCTCTTCCCGCTTCACGAACCGCAGCCGCAGCGCGTCGTGACG
The DNA here is from genome assembly GCF_029536165.1 of Paraburkholderia sp. SUR17. NCBI lineage: Bacteria > Pseudomonadati > Pseudomonadota > Betaproteobacteria > Burkholderiales > Burkholderiaceae > Paraburkholderia > Paraburkholderia sp. SUR17. Next base: position 318,034 of record NZ_CP120509.1, on the reverse strand, counting down.
CTGCGCCAGGGCCCTCGCGGCACGCTCCAGCGCCGGCACGTCCAGACGGCCCCGCACCTTCAGCAGCACCGCCTGGTTCCAGTGCGATTCCCCCTGCGGATAGCGTTCGAAGAACAGCCGCTGGATCGGCGTGAGCGCAAGCGGCTCATCGTCTCCGACCACGTTCACGGTGGCCTGCACATCAAGCCGCTCCACGCGCTGCGCGAGCGCGGCCACCGTCGGATGCTCGAACACCTGCCGCGGCGTGAGCTTCAGCCCCGCCTGTCTCGCCTTCGCGATGATCTGCAGGCTCTGGATCGAATCGCCCCCCGCCTCAAAGAAGTTCTCCGTCACGCCCAGGTCGTCGCGGCCCAGCACCGCGCACCAGACCGACAGCAGCAGCGCCTCGGTCTCGTTCGACGCTTCCACCCGCCCGCGCGGTACCTCCTGCGGCGGCGGCAGCGCGGCCCGGTCCAGCTTGCCGCTGGGCATCCACGGCAGACGCTCCAGCACCGTCACCGACGACGGCACCATGTAGCCCGGCAGCTTCTGCTCCAGCGCCCGCTGCAGGATATCGGGCCGTGTGTCCCCGGACACATACGCCGCCAGCCTGCGCCTGTCCCCCTTGCCCGTCACCACCACCGCCGCCTCGCGCACGCCCGGGCACTGCCGCAGCACCGCCTCGATCTCCCCCGGCTCGATGCGCTGCCCGCGCAGCTTCACCTGCTGGTCCAGCCGCCCGAGGAATTCCACCGTGCCGTCCTCGCGCATGCGGCACAGGTCGCCGCTGCGGTACTGGCGTGCACCGGGTCCGCCGTACGGGTCCGGCACGAAGCGCTCCGCCGTGAGCGCGGCACGCCCCAGGTACCCGCGTGCCACCGTCGGGCCGCCGATGCACAGTTCGCCCAGACCGCCCACCGGGGCCCCGTCGCCGAATGCGTCCAGCACGCGGGCCGTGCGGCCCGGATAGGGGCGGCCGATCGGCACCGTTACCTCGCCCGTGTCTTCGTCCTGTGTCCGGCGGTACAGCGCCGCTATCGTGGTCTCCGTGGGGCCGTAGAGGTTGTCCAGCCGGATGTCGCCGAGCGGTCCCCCGCGCCAGTGCGCGAGCGCATCGCCCGGCAGCGCCTCGCCGCCCACCGTCACCTGCCGCAGGCGCAGGGCCCCGCGCGGCGGCGCATGGCGCTGCCACTGCTGCCACAGCGCCGTCGGAATGCGCGCGAAGGTCACGCCGCGGCTCACCAGCCGCTCGCCCAGCCCCTGCAGGTCCCACGGCTGTTCGCCGCGCATCTCCACGGTCGCACCCGTGAGCAGCGCCGGCAGCGTCTCGTGCAGCGCCACGTCGAAGTTGACCGTCGACGAGTGCAGCACCGTGTCGGCCGCGCTGATGCCGTAGGTCGCGAGGAAGTCCTGCAGGTGCGTCCACAGCGCGCCGTGGCTCACCGCCACGCCCTTGGGGCGGCCTGTGGAGCCGGAGGTGTACAGCACGTAGGCAAGCTGGTCGGGATGCAGCGTTGCAGTGAAGCCGCCGGCTGGCACTTCATCGTGCTGCCCGACATCGATCACCTCGCAGCCCGCCAGCACGCCGGCCATGCGCTGCGCGCTCACCGCGTCGGCCACCACGCGCGTGATGCCCGCGTCCTCCATCATCTGCGTCAGGCGTGCGGCCGGGTACTCCGGGTCCAGCGGCACGAAGGCCGCCCCCGAGCGGATGATGCCCACCAGCGACGCGATCAGCGCCGGGCCGCGTCGCACGCACAGTCCCACGCGATGTTCGGCGCCTGCGCCGCGGTCCATGAGTTGCCACGCGACCGCCGCCGACCATGCATCGAGTTCGCCGTAGCCCAGCGATTCGTCCTCGCAGCGCACCGCCACAGCTGAGGGCGTGCGCTGCGCCTGCGCCACCAGCGCTGCCCCTAAAGACATGAACGGATAGCGCGTCAACGCTGCTTCACCGGAACCACGCGGCAACAGCTCAAGCTCGCCGACACGCCGTGCAGAGTCCTCCCCCAGCTGCCGCAGCACCGTCTCGTAGTGCGTCGCCAGACGCTCCACCGTCGTGCGATCAATCCGCGCCCCATCCCACGACCATTCGAGCGCCAACCCCTGCGCTCGCGGAATGATCGCGAGTGCCAGCGGATAGTGCGTCGGGTCCACCGATTCAACGGCGCCAATTTCGAGGTCGCCGTCGCCATCGCGCGCAACGTCCACGGGGTAGTTCTCGAACACCACGAGGCTGTCGAACAGCGCATCACCGCTGCGCCCTGCCCACTGCTGCACCTGCGCGAGCGGTGTGTGCTCGTACTGCCGCAGCGTCGCAAACGCCTGCTGCAAGTCGCGCAGCCACACGCCCACGTCCGCGTCCGCCTTCACCTCCACCCACACGGGTAGCGTGTTGATGAAAAGGCCCAGCATGCGGTCGATGCCCGGCACATGCGCGGGACGCCCCGAAAACGTCGTGCCATACGCAACGCTGCGCCGATGTCCGTAGCGCGCAAGCACCACGGCCCACGCTCCTTGCATCAGCGTATTGAGCGTGACTTCGTAGCGGCGCGCCGCAGCCTGAAGTTGCGAAGCCAGCGTGGCATCGATCCGTTGCCTGCGCGCATGCGTGCCCGCTTCCTGCACGCGTGGCGCAGGAACGCTCGCCGTGAGCGTCGCGGGGTCGTCCTCGCAGAACGCCTGCGCGGTGCGCTCGCGCCACCAGGCCTGCGTCTCAGCGTCGCTCGCCGCCGCGCGAATCCATTCGACATACTGACGATACGGCGCAGCGGATTCAAAAACGACGGACGTACCCGCCACACGCGCCCGATAGTCCCGCAAAATTTCCCCAACCAGACTCGCCACGCTCCAGCCATCGAGCAGCACATGATGGTGCGTCCAGACCAGATCGACCGTGCGTGCGTCGCGCACGAACAGCGCAATGCGCATCAATGGCGCAGCATCGAGTGCCATGCCCGCAGCGAGATCGCGCTCGCGCCAGGCAGCAAGACGCGCATCGTAGTCGCCGGCAGCAGACCAGTCGTGCATCTCGAACGGCAACGTGAGCCGCCGATGGACGATCTGCATCGCCTCACCGCCGTGCGACCACGCAAAGCACGTGCGCAGAACGGCGTGACGTTCGAGCGCGGCCTGCCACGCCGCGCGCATCGCGTCTCCGTCAATCGTGCCCGTGAGCGTGACACGCATCTGGTTCAGGTACGCCGTCTGCCCCGGCTCCGCAACAAGCGAGTGATAGAGCAGCCCGCTTTGCAGCGGCGTGGCCGGATAGACGTCTTCGATGTGCTCGGGCGCGAGACCGAGTGCGCGCCAGAGATCGGTCGAATACGACGTGCCGGTACCCGCGGACTGCGCGTCGCTGCGTGCGTGCTGCGGCGACGCGGCCCGCGCCGCGCGTGCCAGGCTCTCGACAGTCGGCGCCTCGAACACCATGCGCGGCGTCAGATGCAGCCCGGCGTCGCGCGCCTTGGCGACGATCTGCAAGCTCAGGATCGAATCGCCGCCAACGACGAAGAAGTTGTCGGTCACGCCGATATCGTCGCGACGCAATACGTTGCGCCAGACCGCGAGCAACGCTTCTTCGTCGGGGCTCGACGGTGCCACCGCGCGTGTCGTACTCGTCGCTTCGGGCGCGGGCAACGCCCGGCGATCCAGCTTGCCGTTCGGCGTAAGCGGCAAACGTTCGAGTTCCACGTACGAGCTTGGCACCATATGCAACGGCAGACGCGCACTGAGCCAGGTCTGCCAGCGTGCAACGTCGGTTCCGCTCTCGCTGTTTTCGGGCACCACGTAGGCCACCAGCCGCTTTTCCGCACCCTCTCCGCCTGCGACCACAACCGCCGCCTCGCGCACCGCTTCGTGTGCCAGCAGCGCCGCCTCGATCTCCCCCGGTTCGATGCGGAAGCCGCGCAGCTTCACCTGGGCGTCGTTGCGTCCCAGGTACTCCAGGTCGCCATCGGGCAGCCGACGCGCAACGTCGCCCGAGCGGTACAGGCGTGCACCCGGCTCGCCGTACGGATCGGGCACGAAGCGTTCCGCCGTGAGCCCTGGCCTGCCCAGATAGCCGCGCGCGAGCCCCGCGCCACCCACGTACAGTTCACCCACCGCGCCCACCGGCACGCGGTTCAGGTCCGCGTCCAGCACCTGCAGCGTGAGGTCGTCCAGGGGCGTGCCGATCACACTACGCCCCGCCTTCAGTGCCGCGTCATCGAGCAGGCGGTAAGTCACGTGAACCGTGGTCTCGGTGATGCCGTACATGTTCACGAGCGACGGCAGCACACCCTTTGCCTTCGCACCTTCGGCCCAGCGCGCAATGGATGCCGGCTCCAGACGTTCCCCGCCGAAGATCACCGTGCGCAGCGCCGTCAGCGTGTTGTCGCGGTCGGCCTGCGTCAGTTGCACGAACGCAGACGGTGTCTGGTTCAGCACCGTCACGCCTTCGCGCCTGAGCAGCGCGTGGAAGGCCGATGGCTCGCGCGCTGTCCAGTGCGGCACGATCACGAGCCGGCCGCCATGCACGAGTGCGCCGAAGATCTCCCACACGGAGAAGTCGAATGCGTACGAGTGAAACAGCGTCCATACGTCCTGCCCGTTGAAGCCGAAGCGGGACTGCGTGGCATCGAAGAGACGCGCCATGTCCGCGTGCGTGATGCCCACGCCTTTGGGGCGGCCTGTCGAGCCCGACGTGTAGATCACGTATGCAAGCTGCTGCGCATGCGGAGGAACGAAACGCTCCTCTTCAATACCGGCAACAACGTTGCGCAACGCCCCGGCATCGATCACCGGACGCCACGCGAACAGGTCGTCATGCTGTGCGAGGCTTTCGGCATCGGCCACGATGGGGCCCAGCCGCGCATCCTCGACGATGTGCGCAAGGCGCTCACGCGGATACGACGGGTCGAGCGGCACATAGGTCGCGCCCGAACGCAGCACGCCCAGCAGCGCAGCAACCAGCGCAGTGGAGCGCTGCATCGCGACCCCGACGCGCGTTTCGGCCTTCACGCCGCACCGTTTCAGTTCAGCCGCAATCGCGCGAGACCAGACATCGAGCTGCGCGTAGGTCACGCGTTGTTCGCCATCGATCACCGCAATCGCGTCACCGCGTTGCGCCGCGCGCATCGCGATACGCGACGCAACGTCGAGCGGTTCGGGCCAGCACGCCTTGGCACGCGGTGTCGGTTCATCACGCAGTTCGGGCAGTTCGAACGACGCAAGCGGCCGCTCGGGGTTCGTGGTCCATGCGTCGAGCAGTCCCGCGAAATTGTGTGCGAGGCGTTCGATCGTGGATGCATCAAACACATCGGTGGCGTAGGTGAACGCGAGATCGAGCCCCGCATCCGGCCTCTGCGCGATGTTGAGCATCAAGTCGAATTGCGCCTCGCCGTTGTGCGTCGGTTGCACCGTCACGTTCAACGCATCGCCGAACGACGAGCCGAGATCATGGTGTTGCTGTTGATTGACGAGCACCTGGAAGAGCGGCGTTCGCGCGAGGTCGCGCTCGGGCTGCAATGCCTTGACGACGCGCGCAAACGGCACGTCCTGGTTCGCGTAAGCGCCCAGCAGCCGCTCACGCACATCGTCGATCAATTGCCCAACATGCATTGCACCGTGCGGTGCCGTGCGCAGCACGACGGTGTTGACGAAAAAGCCGGCGACGTTCGCCGCGCCAGGCAGATCGCGGCCCGCAAGCGGCACACCGATGCGGATGTCGCGCTCACCGGTGTAGCGATAGAGCAGCGCGTCGAACGCTGCGAGCAGGGCCATGAAGAGCGTGGCCTGGCGCTTGTCGGCCAACGCGCGCAGCGCCTCGGTGGTCGCGGCCGGCACACGTATGTGGAGCCGTGCGCCCGGCGCGCGCCGCGCGTCGGTGCGAATGCGGTCGAATGGCAGCGCGAGCAGGTGCGTCGTTTCGTCGTCGGTGGCAAGTTCGGTGCACCACCAGTTCAACTGGGTTCTCTCTCGCTCGGGCGTGAGGCGCGCGGCGCGCCTCTGCATCACGTCGCAGTAGGCGGTCCATGCGGCAGCGGCAACCGCCGTTTCATCGCCGCGCTCGCCGGCACGACCTGCGGCGAATGCGCGATAGAGCCGCGAAAAATCGTCGAACAACAGGCCCACCGACCAGTCGTCGCCAACGATGTGATGAAGCACGAGATGCAGCACATGCTGGTTGTCGGCGAGACGAACCAGCGTTGCACGCACGGGCGGCTCGGCCATAAGGTCGAACGGCTCACGCGCAAGTTCGCTCAGACGCGCAGTCACCGTTGCCTCTTCCGCGCTTGCGTCGGGCCGTTGCAGATCGAGCAAACGAATTTGTGCAGCCGCCCCGGCATCCACACGTTGATGCGCAACGCCCTCCGTCTCGCCAAAGCGCATGCGCAGCGCCGGATGACGAACGCTCAACGCAGCGAATGCGGCACGCAGCGCGTCCACGTCGAGGCGACCATCGAAACGCAACGCGCCACTCACGTGATAGGCGCTGCTGCGCGGATCCAGCTTCCAGATGAACCACAGGCTTTCCTGCGATGCAGAGAGCGGTATCGGTGCGCCGAGGGCGCAATCCACGATCGGGTGACGCGCGCCGTCGCCTTCGTCGCTGTCGTTACCGCTGAGTGTCGACGCCTCTGCCTGCGCAGACGACGTGCCGCGCACGATCGCGGCGAAGTCTTCGAGCACGGGGTGTTCGAATAGCGCGCGCAGCGTGGGGGCATCGCCGAACACGGCACGCATGGCCGAGATGGCCCGAACGGCGAGCAGCGAATGGCCGCCAAGCCGGAAGAAATCATCGCGCGCGCCAACACGGTCGACGCCCAGCACGTCCTGCCAGATCGCTGCGAGCTTCGCTTCGGTTTCGTCGCGAGGCGCCACGAACGAAAGCGGCGACGTGGACGCGAATTCCGGTACAGGCAACGCCCGGCGATCCAGCTTGCCGTTGGGCGTGAGCGGCAAACGTTCGAGTTCCACGTACGAGCTTGGCACCATATGCAACGGCAGACGCGCACTGAGCCAGGTCTGCCAGCGTGCAACGTCGGTTCCGCTCTCGCTGTTTTCGGGCACCACGTAGGCCACCAGCCGCTTTTCCGCACCCTCTCCGCCTGCGACCACAACCGCCGCCTCGCGCACCGCTTCGTGTGCCAGCAGCGCCGCCTCGATCTCCCCCGGTTCGATGCGGAAGCCGCGCAGCTTCACCTGGGCGTCGTTGCGTCCCAGGTACTCCAGGTCGCCATCGGGCAGCCGACGCGCAACGTCGCCCGAGCGGTACAGGCGTGCACCCGGCTCGCCGTACGGATCGGGCACGAAGCGTTCCGCCGTGAGCCCTGGCCTGCCCAGATAGCCGCGCGCGAGCCCCGCGCCACCCACGTACAGTTCACCCACCGCGCCCACCGGCACGCGGTTCAGGTCCGCGTCCAGCACCTGCAGCGTGAGGTCGTCCAGGGGCGTGCCGATCACACTACGCCCCGCCTTCAGTGCCGCGTCATCGAGCAGGCGGTAAGTCACGTGAACCGTGGTCTCGGTGATGCCGTACATGTTCACGAGCGACGGCAGCACACCCTTTGCCTTCGCACCTTCGGCCCAGCGCGCAATGGATGCCGGCTCCAGACGTTCCCCGCCGAAGATCACCGTGCGCAGCGCCGTCAGCGTGTTGTCGCGGTCGGCCTGCGTCAGTTGCACGAACGCAGACGGTGTCTGGTTCAGCACCGTCACGCCTTCGCGCCTGAGCAGCGCGTGGAAGGCCGATGGCTCGCGCGCTGTCCAGTGCGGCACGATCACGAGCCGGCCGCCGTGCACGAGTGCGCCGAAGATCTCCCACACGGAGAAGTCGAACGCGTACGAGTGGAACAGCACCCATACGTCCTGCGCGTTGAAGCCGAAGCGGGACTGCGTGGCGTCGAAGAGACGCGCCACGTCCGCGTGCGTGATGCCCACGCCTTTGGGGCGGCCTGTCGAGCCCGACGTGTAGATCACGTATGCAAGCTGCTGCGCATGCGGTTGCGCAAACGTTGCGTCTACCTGCGAAGCATCGCCCTGAACTCGCAACACGCTTTCATCAAGCAACGCGACGCCCGGCAGCAGCGATGCAAGCCTTGGCATGTGCGCGGGCTCGGTGAGCACCGCGTCGAGCCCCGCATCGAGCGCGATCTCGCGCAAGCGGTCGTCGGGATAGGCGGGATCGAGCGGCACATAGGCCGCGCCCGAACGCAGCACGCCGAGTATCGCAGCAACCAGAGCGGGCGAGCGCGTCATTGCTACGCCGATGCGACGCTCGCCCGCTCCTGCGCAAACATGCAGGCACCCCTGCGCAATGCGAGCCGACCATGCATCGAGTTCGCGATACGTTACCGACGCGGGCACACCATCGTCGCCGGTAAAGCGGATTGCGACAGCATCCGGTCGCACCCTGGCCTGTGTTTCGATGCGCGTGGTCACGGCCTCGAAAGGGAACGTGGACGATGTGCGCCCGGCATCCGCGGTTACATCGTCGAGCGCGATGTCGCGCAGCCGAGCGTCGTCCGATGCTTCGACCCGTTGAGCCATTCGATCGAGCACGCGTTCGAAATGCGTTGCAAGCCGCAACACCGCATTCTCCGAAACATGCGCGGCGTGCCAATGCCATTCGATCCGGAGCCCCTCACCCCGTATTTGCGGCGCCGTCCCACGCGGTGCAGCCACGAGCGTAAGGGGCAAATGCGTGCGGCTGTAGGCATCGACGCCGCGCAGACCGACGGCCTCGCGCTTCGCATCGATAGCTTCGTCGAGCGGATAGTTTTCGAATACGACGAGGCTGTCGAAGGGCGAACTGCCACGCACTCCCGCCCACTGCTGCAACGAGGCGAGCGGCGTGTGCTCGACCTCGCGCAATTCGGCGTTGCTGCGCTGAAGCGCGGCAAGCCAGGCGGCGATGGGTGCAGCAGGTTCGACATCGACGGCCAGCGGCAGGCTGTTGATGAAGAGCCCGACAATGGACTGCGCCGCGGGCAATTCCGCAGGCCGCCCCGACATGGTGGTGCCGAACACCACCTGGCCGCGCCCCGAAAAATGCGCGAGCACAAGAGCCCAGGCCCCTTGTACAAGCGTGTTGAGCGTGACCTGCGCACGCCGCGCCGCACGTTGGGCACGTGCGTAGTCCATCGCGCCGATTTCGCGCACGACACGCCGGGTCTCGTTCGCGTCGTTCCCAGCGGCGCCTCGCGGCACGCGGTTTGAATCGAAGAACGCATTGCCGCCGAGCGCATCCGCAAGACCGGCGGACGTCTGGAACGCGGCAAGTCGCGTGCGCCAGAAGGCGCTCACGTCGGGCTGCCGACGCAGCCAGCGCACATAGTCCACGTAGCGCGACCCTGGCGCGTTATCGAACGTGGCATCGGGCGTCATGCCGGGCTCGTGTCCATCGACCAGCGCGGCATAGGCGCGCACGACCTCGGACGCCACCTGCGCCGTGCTCCAGCCATCCGTCAATGCATGGTGGTGCGTCCAGAGCACGTCATGCGCACCGTCCGGCCGCACGAAGGCATCGACACGCATGAGCGGCGCGGCCTGCAGATCGAAACCACGAGCCTCAATCGAAGCGCGTGCGCTCTGGAACGCTGCTTCATAGGCATCGGCCGTTTCGGCTTGAAGAGGATGCAGATCGAACGGCAACGCGGCGTGCCGCTCGACGACCTGAAGCGGTTCGCCACCAGGCGGGCAAACAAAGCGCGTACGCAGCACGGGATGACGCGCCACGACGATTGCCCACGCGCGACGCATTGCATCCACGCGCAGGTTCGCAAGGGTCAGGCGCAGTTGCGAAACGTAGAGGCCCGGGTCGCCCGCGAACATGCCGTGAAAGAGCAACCCCTGTTGCATCGGCGTGGCTGGATAAACCGCTTCCACGGCATCGCGCGCAACGCCGGCCTGCGCGAACCATTCGTCTTCCTCTGCTGCGTTGTGCTCACCGGCGACCACACGTTCATCGACCCCAGCGACCGGAGGCTGCGCGGCACCCGGCCTCGGTACATCGGCGGGCAATGCAATCGCGACGCGCGCCGCCGCTTCGATGGTCGCGTAGTCGAACATCTGTTTCGGCGTGAGCTTGAGCCCTGCGCGGCGCGCCTTCGCGATGATCTGCAGGCTCAGTATCGAATCGCCGCCAATCTCGAAGAAGTTGTCCGAGATGCCGATGTCCTCGCGTTTGAGCACCTGCTTCCATATTGCGGCGAGCGCACGCTCGGCTTCGTTGCGCGGCTCGACGCGTACGGTGCGTTGCGCCGTTGCTTCGTCGCAGGACGCAGGCAGTGCCGCGCGATCCACCTTGCCGTTGGCCGTCAGCGGCAACGCCGCAAGCACCTGCAGCGACGACGGCACCATGTAGTCGGGCAATTGCGCGGCGAGCCGTGCGCGAATGGCGTCGATGTCGAGCGGTGCGGAGGACGTGAGATACGCCGCGAGCTTCAACGGTCCGTCGCCTTCGTCTGCACGTGCGATGACAATCGCATCGCGCACGCCTTCCTCGCCGCGCAGCCGCGCCGCAATTTCTTCGGGTTCCACACGAAAGCCGCGAATCTTCACCTGGTCGTCGAGTCGACCGAGGAACGCGAACTCGCCGCGAGGCAAGCGCCGGCCCTTGTCGCCGGTGCGATAGAGTCGCGCGCCGCGTCCCGCGGAATCGGGCACGAAGCGCTCCGCCGTGAGCGATGGTCGGCCCAGGTAGCCGTAGGCCACGCTCGCCCCACCGATGCAAAGCTCCCCTGTCACGCCCTTCGGCACCGCGTTGCCGTCCGCATCGATGATGCGCGCTTCCACGTGCGCGAGCGGCGTGCCGAGCGGCAGCGTCGTCGCGCGCCCGGCGTCGCCCGTGTGCGTGAGTACGCCGACCGCCGTTTCGGTAGGCCCGTAGTGATTGATCAGCACGCAGCCCGAGCGCAGCAAGGCCACCTGCGCAGCGAGCCTGACCGGCGCCGCCTCGCCGCCCACCACGAGGCAGCGTCGCGGCAACACCGACGCAGGCGCATGGCCCTGCATCAACGCATCGAGATGGCCAGGCACGATCTTCAGCAAATCCACCGCATGCGTGTCCATGTAGGTGCCGAAGGCATCGGGGTCGCCTGCCACGTCGGCGTCGATGGCGTGCAGCGTCCAGCCGTGCCACAGCGCGCCGAAGAGCGCCGTGTGACCCAGGTCCGCGGCAGGCGTCGATATCCACGCCGCGCTGGCGATGTCATCCGGCAAGCGCTCGGCGAGGCTGCGCAGATACGCCGCAAGCGCCGCATGGCTCAACATGACGCCCTTGGGCTGGCCGGTCGAGCCCGAGGTGTAAATGACGTAGGCGGGCCAGACGAAGACGCTGTCGTCGGCGGGCGGCATCGGCGCGATCTGCGTGTCGGCGTCATGTGGAACACGCTGCGACTGCGCATCGACCAACGGCACACCTTCAGGCCACCACTCGCCCAGCGTCGTGCCGCTGCCCACGATCACGCGCGCGGCGCAGTCCTGCGCCTGCCAGCGCAGGCGCGCCGCAGGCAACGCAGGATCGAGCGGCACGTAGCAGCCGCGCAGCCGCCAGACGGCGAGCACGCTCGCGACGAATGCGGCACCGCGCGGACACGCAATGGCCACGCGATCGCCGGGCTGAACGTGCGCACGGGCGAGCTTCGACGCGAGACGGCCGGACCACGCCCACAGGTCCTGCCAGTTGAGCGGCCCATCGCGATCCACAACGGCTGTCGCATGAGGCCGCTCGTTGGCGAATCGCGCAACGCGGGCGGGCAAGAAGTGAAGATCGAATTGATTGGCTTGCATGAGGCCCCGTCCTTAGTGCAGGTACGTGTCGGCAGCGAGCTGCGCCGCGCCGGCCGGTTCGTTGTTCAGTGCCGCGTCGTTCGGCTCGCCTTCGGTCTTGCCTTCGCCAAGCATGAATTGCGCAATCGCGCACGCAGGCGCCGCGGCCACTTCGTCGAGCAGCGCCACGTAGTGCTGCGCGAACTGCGCGACGAACGCCTCGTCGTACAGCGCAGCCGCGTAGGCGAATACGCAGTCGAGCCCTTCGTCGCCGCGCCGCAGTACGTCGAGCGCGAGTTCGAAACGCGCTTCGACGGTGCTTGCATCGGTCTGCATGAGCGAGCCGCGCACACCATCCAGGTCGAGCGACGTAGCGAATTCGTCGTGGAGCACGAACTTGATCTGTGCGAGCGGATGCGCGGCGAGCCCGCTTGCGTGCTCGCGCCGCTCGCCGTGCGCGGCCACGACGCGATCGAACGGCACGTCTGCGTTGGCCTGGGCCTGAGTGCTGTCGTCGCGTACGGCACGCAGCAACGTGACGAACGAATCGGAACCCTTCACCGATGCGCGCATGGCCAGCGTGTTCACGAAGAAGCCGATCAGGCCATCTGTTTCCACGCGGTCACGGCCTGCAACGGGCACCGCCACGACGATGTCGCGCGCGTGGCTGTAGCGATAGAGCAGCGCATAGAAGGCCGCGAGCAGCACCATGAAGAGGGTGGCGCGCTCGGCGCGTGCAAGCGATTCGAGACGCGCGGTGAGCGCAGGCGGAACGCACACGCGTGTACTTGCAGCGCGCGGGTCGTATGGCGCGCAGCGCTCATGGTCGGTGGGCAAATCGATGGGCTGGTCGTAGCCGCTGAGGCGAGTACACCAGTAGTCGAGCTGCGCGTCGAACACCGCTCGGCCCTCGCCCGCGAAGTGTTCGCGCTGCCATGAAGCGTAGTCGGCGTACTGCACGGGCAGCGCCGGCAGTGCGGCAAGCACGTTTGTTTCGCCGCGTCGCGCCGCACGATACGCCGCGCCGAACTCGCGCAGCAGAATGTCGACCGACCAGCCATCGACCACGATGTGATGCATGACGATGTGCAGCACATGTTGCGACGCGCACCGCAGGAACGTGGCACGAACAAGCGGACCGCGCTGGAGATCGAATGGAGTACGCGTGCGTTCGTACAACGCGGCATCGAGCGTGCCCCGCTGCTTCGAATACGCTTCGTCCAGATCGACCACGTCCCACGTCCATGCCGACGCCGACTGCTCTGCCGGCACGATCTGCTGACGCGGCACGTCGCTCACTTCGACGAAGCGCGTACGCAACGCTTCGTGCCGGCGCACGAGTGCGTCGATCGCGGCACGCGTGGCATCGATGTCAGGCAGGCCGTCGAACGAGAGCGTGATGGGCACGTTGTACGCGGCGCTCTGAGGATCGAGACGCCAGAGCACCCATAACCGCTCCTGCGGCAACGAGAGCGGCGCATCGCCCGCACCGCGTCGTGCCAGAGCTGCGGGCGCCGGCATATCGCCTGTGAATGAGGACCATCGCGCGTCGAGCGCGACGCCGAGCGCGGCGGGCGTGGTGTGGGCGAACAGCAAACCGGGCGGCACGTCACGTGCAAATCGTTCGCGCAGCCGCGCGGCCACTTTCAGCGCGAGCAGCGACCGGCCACCGAGCAGGAAGAAATCGTCCGATGCACCGGGCAATGGTATGTCGAGCACGTCGCGCCATACCTCGGCAATGACACGCGCGGTTGCCGTCAGGGGTTCGTCATGCGGCTTCTTTGCCGCTATCGCGTCGCGGTTGCGGTAGCGCGCATCGTGCACCGCAAACGGCACGATCGCCGCGCTGCGCCAGGCGTCAAGACAGGCGCAGCGCTGCAGCTTGCCACTCGACGTGCGCGGCAGATCGCCGGGTTCGAGCAGCAGGATCAGTCCGACCTCGTAGCCGAACGCTTCGCCCAGTGCGCCCGAAATCGCCGCGAAAATGCGCTCCGAAGCGATTCGTCTGCCTCGGCCACGTGGCACTTCCGCGGCCACGCCGATCGCTTCGGTTTCCTCTGCACCCTCTGCGCCTTCGACCGGGAACGCCGCAATGCGCCCACGCCGCAGCGATTCGACACGATCGGCCAACACGGCTTCGAGATCCTGTGGGTACACGTTCTCGCCGCGCAACACAATCATGTCTTTGCGGCGACCGCAAACGAACAGTTCGCCTGCGTCGATGAAGCCCAGGTCGCCAGTGCGCAACCATCGGCCGGGAAAACCTGGTGTGTCGTCGAGAAACGTGTCTGCCGTGGCTTGCGCGTTGTGCCAGTAGCCCTGCGTAACACTAGGCCCGCTGCACCATATTTCGCCGACGCGCCCGTCGTTCAGGCGTTCGCGCGTGTCGGGGTCGACGATCGCGAACGTGTGGGCCCATGCCGGCCCACCGCAGCCGACCACGGCCTTGGCGTCAGCATCGCTTGCAGGCGGCAATGCGAGCGGCGTGGGCCTGGCGAGTGCGGACGCTGAAAAACGGCGCTCCGCAGCACCCGTACCGGCCTTCACGCCCGAAACGAACAGCGTTGCTTCCGCAAGGCCGTAGCACGCGTACATGGCACGCGGGCCGAGGCCGTGCGATGCGAAGCGGGCCACGAAGCTTTCGAACGTGGCCTGGCGAATCGGCTCGGAGCCGCAGAATGCGACGCGCAACGAAGACAGATCGAGACCGTCGAGCTGCGCGTCGCGCACACGCTCTGCACAGAGCCTGAACGCGAAGTCGGGGCCGCCTGTGTGCGTGGCCCGCTCGGTCGCCACACCCATGAGCCAGCGCGCGGGGCGTTCGAGAAAATGCAGCGGCGAGACGAGCGTGACCGGAAAGCCACAGAGCAGCGGCATCAGCACGCCGGCGATCAGCCCCATGTCGTGATAGAGCGGCAGCCACGAGAACATGCGATCGCCGGGACGGCAATCCATGGCGTGCGCCATCACTGCCACGTTGATGCACAGATTCGCGTGACCCACCATGACGCCCTTCGGCGACGCCGTGGACCCCGACGTGTACTGCAGAAACGCAATCGCCTGCGGGTCGACGTGCTCGACGCAAAACCCGGCGGCTGGATCGACGTCGCGCGCCGACGCATCGACGAGCACCGCATCCCCCAGCCCGTTACCCGCGACCGCCGCCGCAAGACCCGCGCGAGACGATGCGTCGAGCACCGCGATGCGCGCCGCGCAATCCGACGTCATACGGCGCAACCGCTCCACATGCGCGCTGTGCTGCGCTTCAGGCGGATAGGCGGGCACCGCGATCATGCCCGCGTACTGGCACGCGAAGAACGAGACGACATAGTCGAGACCGCTCGGCAACATGAGCAGCACGCGATCGCCCGCTGCGCCGTGCCGGCGCAATACCGCCGCGAGACGACGCGCGCCGGCGTCGAGCGCTGCGTAGTTCAACTCGCGCGCATCCGACTCGCCATCGGCAAGAAACCGCACTGCCACCTGATCGGGACGCTGCCGCACATGGGCCTGCAACGCCGAAACCAGATCGTATGCCGGCGGCGTGCTCATCACACCTTCAGCATGGCGCGTACCGTCGCGACTCGCGGCAGGGTTCGCGGGGCGCCGCGTCTCGATCACAGTCATCCTTTCCTCCTGGGTTTCGCCATGCTTCGCGTCGGGCATGGCAAAAGAGCATGCGAATTCGCACCGCCGCGCGTACCTGCTAGGCACGGGCGGCGGCACAACGTCGTCATTGCGGGGGATTGGCGCGGCGTTTCTGCGGAACGCCTGTGTAGGGACTGCTTGATGCTTGCCGGGGTTGCCCGATACCTGCTTCAGTACGCGAAGCTGATGGGCGCGCCGCCGCGCGGATGTGGCACGACGCCCATCGGTACGCCGTAGATCTCGGCAAGCGTCGCTTCTTCGATAAGCGTTTGCGCGGCACCGCTTGCCAGCAGCGCGCCGCGCTTGAGCGCGATGAGGTCGTCGCAGAAACGCGCCGCCATGTTGACGTCGTGCAGCACCACCACGACGCCCAGCCCACGCCGCTGGCTGAGCGTGCGCACGAGATCGAGCACTTCGATCTGATGCGCGATATCGAGCGCCGAGATGGGCTCGTCCAGCAGCAGACATTGGCTGTCCTGCGCGACCAGCATGGCGATCCACGCGCGTTGCCGCTCGCCGCCCGAGAGGTTGTCCACGAGGCGGTCCGCGAAGTGAGCGATGTCGGTCAATTCCATGGCTTCGTCCACCCGGTCACGGTCGGTGCCCGTGAAGCGGCCGAGCGCGCCGTGCCACGGATAGCGACCGAGCGAGACCAGTTCGCGCACAGTCATGCCGTTGGCGCCGGGCTGCTGCTGCGGCAAGTACGCCACGCGTCGCGCAAACGCGCGGTTGTCCCACTCGGGCAGCGCTCGCCCTTCGAACGAGAGCGAGCCGGACGTAGGCGTCTGCTGACGCGCAAGCAGCTTGAGCAGCGTCGATTTACCCGAGCCGTTGTGACCGATGAGGCCGCATACGCGACCCGCCGGCAACGTCAGCGTGAGCGGCTGCAAGAGCACGCGTGGGCCCACGGCGAACGACACGTTGTCGAGCACGTACATCGGTTCGCGCTGCGGTTGTCGGGGTTGCCGGGGTTGCCCGATGGAGAGAATCGAAGCGTTGACGTTCATGATGCGGACATTCCAGATTGAGGAGCCACCGCCAGATCGGCGCAATGCACTGCTTCGAGCGGCATGCGCCCAAGTGCAGCGCCCGGCCCCTCTTCGACGATGCGGCCGAAATCGAGCTTGATGAAGCGGTCGGCAAGCGAGAAATAGCGGTCGTCATGCGTGATGACGAGCACGGTCTTGCCCTTCGCTTTCAACCCCGGCAGCAGGCGCCGGTAGAAGACGTCTTTGAACAGCGGGTCCTGGTCGGCGGCCCATTCGTCGAACACATAGAACGGCCGGTCCTCCAGGTAAGCGACGAGCAGCGCGAGCCGCTTGCGCTGCCCTTGCGACAACTGGAGCGTGGAGAAAACGCCGTCTTCCACACGCACCTTGTGGGCAAGCTGAAGCTCCTCCAGCAATTGCTGCGCGAGCGCATCCAGACCTTGCTGCGGCAGGCCCAGCAGGTTCTCGAAGAGGAAGAAGTCGCTGAACACCACCGAGAACTGCTGGCGGTACAGATCGCGTTGCGCTTCCTCCACCGGACTGCCGTCTAGCAGCACGTGGCCGCTTTCCGGCACATAAAGGCCGACGAGCATCTTCGCGAGCGTGGTCTTGCCGCTGCCGTTGCCACCGATCAGAAAGACCACCTCGCCGGGACGAAACGCGAGATCGATGGGACCGAGCGTAAAGACCTCGTTCTCCTTCTCGCGGAAATAGCGGTGGGTCGCACCTTGCAGCGCAATCGTGGAGAACGGTTTGACGGCGGCCGGCGCGAGCGATTTTTCGGGCGGCAGTTCCGCGCTCACCTGTTCGATGCGTTCCAGTGCCACGCGTGCCGAACTGAGGTTCGGTATAGCGGACAGCACCGCCTCGATGGGCATGATCATGTAGACGAACACGATGGCGTAGCCCGACATGACGTGCGCGTCCACGTGAATGTGACGCGCAAACACGAAGAGAGTGAGGCCGATGAAGGCGAACAGAATGCAGTTGCCCCAGCTCGATGCCGCCGCGTAGAGCATATAGCCGCGCGTGCGCTGCACGCGCACCGCTTCGACGTTGGTTTCGAGCGTGTCGTCGATAAAGGCGCGCTTGCGCTCGCGGTGCAGCTTCAGTTCCTTCGCGCCGTCGAAGAGCGCGCGAAAGTGTTTGACGAGATCGTCCTCGCGCTTGCGCGAGCTGCGCAGATGAAACATCGCGCGCGTATGTGCATAACGAAAACCCGCCATGCCGAGCACGATGGAAACAACCGCCACGGCCAGAATGGGCCACGACAGATAACCGAGATAGACGAGGCAGCCCACGATCACGGCGCTTTGCATCGCGAGCGACGGCAGGCTCACGAAGAACACGACGATCGTATCCAGGTCTTGGGTCAACACGGCGAGCGACCGTGCCGCGCCCTGCTTTTCCAGATGCGGATACGACGCCTCGCCAATGCGCCGGATGGTGCGCATGCGCAGCGTCGCCTTCGCCTTTTGCCCCAGCCACATGAAGAGCGACTGCGCGAGCGTGCGCATGGCCACGACCACGACGCCGACCGCCAGAAACTGCCAGCCAAGGGGCGTGAGCTGCTCGGGCGCCGCACTGAGCGCCTGATTGACGAGCGCAAGCAGCGCAGCATTGCCGAGGCCACCCGCGACACTCGCCGCGAGCGCGACGGCCAGCGCCCAGCGCGATTTGCTTACCAGATGCAGAAGTAAGGACATGTATTTCCTTTGATGACGAGAGGTGCGCGGACATGCCGTGGCAACGGCTTCTTGCAGGCGCGGGTGTTCATTGCCGGCCCGCGCCCGCGCGGCATGCCCTTACGCGTCCTCTTCGCCACGGCCGCTCGCGGTTGCAGAAGCATGTTCGTGTTTGTGTTCGTGCGCCTGCCGTATGCGTTTGAGAAACGGACAACGATCGCCCGCAGGCACGTTCGCGTCCTCGAGAAAATATTGCTTCCACTCGAGATTGCCGGGATCGCCGAAAAACCCCAGATCGGGATGCGCGGGAATCTCGTCCCACGCATCCAGCCGCTTGCGCACTTCGTTGCGCGCCTCGCGGCCAATAACCTTGTTGGTGATCGTATCGACGAAGACCGAGCGCGGCTGAAACAGCAGGACCATGCCCGGCCCCAGGTTGCGGCTGCGGCGTGCGCGAAACGAAGGGCACGCACAGACCACGAACATCTGCACACCGGCATATGAGAACTCCCATGCTTCTTCCATCGGGTCCGGCTGTTCGTCGGCCTGCGCGTCGGGGTCGAGGTCGTGCAGCTGCTGCAGGATGCGCCAGAACAACTCGCGATAAGCGCTGTGCGAAAGCGGCTGCACGTCGGGCTCGAAGAACACGGCCAGATTGTTCCTGCGGTACTGCGGTTGAGCCGAGAGCGTCGCGAACGTTTGCATCGTCGCGGGCAGTTCGCGCGTGTCTTTGCCGTTGACGAACGAATAGAACATCTCGCCGCGCCGCTCCGCTATCGTGCCGAAAAAGCACGGATAAGCCGGGTCCAGCACCTGTGCGCGCAGCGTCGAATACGATGTGGCGAGCCACTCGGGAATCGACGCCGTAGCGCCCGTTGTGCGCCCTGCGATGACACGGCTGCGCCAATCGCCTGCATCGAACGCCAGGGGACCCGGGCGGCCGCCCGGCATCTGGCCGAACGCGCCTCCATTGCCTGCTTCCATCATTCGCTTCCTGCTCCACGTTTGAGCGCGACATGCGCGCGGGCTTTCCCGGGCCTTGGGGCCGGGAACGTCGTTGCTGCAATCGTGGGGAAGCGACGCCTTTCGTCTCGGTATCTTTCATGCGGCGCCACGGGTGAGGAATATGCCCTGCGCGGGCGTCAAACCGTTGCCGGCTGATCGAGTTCGGCAACGAGTGCATTGACCCACTCGTCGGGAATGATCGGCTGGTGGTACGTGCACTCGTGCGAAGTCACGGTGGAACCATGCAGGCGACCATCGGGAATCAGCACCTTGTCGCCGATGTGCATTTCAAGCTGCATGCCGACGTTGCCCCAGAACAGCATGTCGCCTTCTTCGATCGTCACGAGCCGATGATCGTTGTGCACGTGGGTGGTCGAACACATCTCCATCGGCTCGATGAACGTTTCGCGATCGATGTCGGGATACTCGGCATCGATGCGCGCGCTGATGCGATGCGCGAACGCAACGTAATGGCGAATCGAGGAGAGCCAGCGCAACTGCTCGCCGAGATCCCAGCGCGCGCGCTCGGCCAGCCGCTCGGCCGCGACGATGCCTTGCACGCACTGGCCGTGCGCCTGATCGCCCATCTCCACGGCCAGACGCCGCAGCGCTTTCGCGCAGCGCTGGACAAGTTCGTTCTTGAGGGTCGTTGCCTCTGCCGGTGCCCTGCCTGCGGGCTGCAAATGGGCACAGGCGCGCTCCAGTGCGAGACCGAACGCGAGCCACTCGGCCTCGGCACCAAAGGCAGCGCCGACGAGCCCGAACGCGCGGTCCGGACGGCGCGCCAGCGCGTAGAGCAGATTGCATTTCGCGGTGCTCGTCGGCAGATAGAACTGCCAGTAGGCGTGCTGACGGCCCGTTACGCCCATTGCAGCCGCTACGCGTTCCAGCAATGCGTCGTCGGGCGTTGCGGCATGCAAGGTCGGACGCTCAGCTGGCGCAAGCAGATCGAAGAAGCCACTCGCCTGTGCTCGTGCCAGCGCGCGGCGCTTCGATACCGCAAGCGCCCAGCGTTGAACCATGATGAAACGCAGCCCTTCTTCGAGATAGTCGTTGGCGACGAGGCGCGCGAACGTGTCGCTCCAGAAGGCAAGTTCGGCGTCGACGATGGCCGCGAGCCGTGCGCTTGCCCTCTCCACGGACTCACCCGCGTCGACGTCTTTGCTCAGGTACTCGAACGCGTAGGCCTCCAGAAAAGGCGCGATCTGTGCGCCGAGTACACGCGTGTGCTCATCGTGGAATTCGGTGAAACGCCGCCATGAATCGGGACTGCTGCCTGCCGGAGCGCGGGCGATGTCCAGCTCGTAGATCGACATCAACGTGCGACCGGAGGCCAGTGCCGCCAGACGGCTCACGTTGTGCGGCCGCACGGGCTTCATGAACTTGAGGAACGCAAAGTCCTCGGGACGCAGCGGCCGACGATGAAAGTCGTCGTCCAGCACGAGTTCATCCACGGTTGCGCTGCGAAAGGGCGCAGCCGCCGCGAATGCCTTGATGAGCGAGACGTAGTGCTCGCTCTTGCCCTCGAACGGCGAAAAGTCGAAGAGCGGAAGCGAATTGGAATGCGTGGTCATCGGGTCATTCTCCAGTTCTCCAGGTTGCCATCCTCGATTTCGAGCGATACGAGCAGCGCGATTGCGTTCGCGTTCACGTCTGCGTTTGCGGTCCCTGCCCTTACGGCGTGGCTGCGCCCGACTCGCCCGTCATGGCAACGAGCACACGGCGCCTGCCCTCGTATGGCGCGCGGCCATGCGATATCAGCACGTTATCGAGCACCATGAGATCGCCGTCATGCCAGTCGAACGAGAGCATCGTTTCGCGATAGACGGCGCGAATCTCGTCGAGCATGGCGGCTTCGATGGGCGTGCCGTCGCCGAAACAGGTGTTGCGCGGCAAACGGTCTTCGTCGACAACGTCCAGCAGCGCTTCGCGCAGCGCCTGCGGCAGATTCGTGAAATGAAAGAGATGCGCCTGGTTGAACCAGACGCGCTCGCCGGTAACGGGGTGACACAGCTCCGACTGACAGACCTCGCGCGTACGCAGCGCCTCGCCATCGTCCAGCCATTCGTATTCGATGCCACGCTCGCGGCAATAACGATCCACGTCGGGGCGTTCAGTGGTGCCAAACACCTGCTGCCATGGCACGTCCAGACCATTGCCATAGTTACGCACGTACATGACGCCGCGCTCGGCGAAACGCCGGCGCAGCGACGGCGACAGCCGCTCGTACACGCGCCGGCTGTCGGCCACCGGCGTGGCGCCGCCCCGTGCCGACGCCACGTCGCAGTAGAACCAGATGCGCGCGGGCCAATGGCGCGTATAGGACTGCTCGTTGTGCTGATCGATCCACTGGTCGGCGGGATATTCCGTGGAGGAGTAGACGCCATTTTCGATGCGGCTTCGCGGCGTGGAACCGAATTCGTAGTCGAGCGCGCGACCGAAATGCGAGACGAAGCGGTCGAAGCCGCCAACTCCCGCCGGATGAAAGCCGCGCAACAACACCCCGCCGTGACTCGACAACGCCGCCTCGATACGCGCGCGCAAGACCGCCAGACTCTCGTCGAGCGGACGGCCGTCTTGTGCCTCGATCACCGCGAGACGCGTGCCGTTGCTTTCGAACACCTGCTCCCTGAGCGCAACCGTATGGGTCAATAGCGTCATGAAGGCTCTCCCGCGAAAGATGGCGCAGCGTCCGCGCACTTCGCTTCGCCGGGCGCCAACGCGGCCTCGAGTGCGGCGGCTATGGCGGCAAGTACCGCGTCTGCGTCTTCGGTGATGAAGAAATGCCCGCCGGGGAAGCGATGAATCGCGCAACGGTCCCGCGTTTCGTGGGACCACGCTTCGACGTCTGCCACATCGTGCGTTGCCGGGTCGTCACGTCCGATGAAGACGTCGATCGCGCAGTCGAGCGGCTGACGGCCCGAGGCCACTCGCATGGCGAAGTGAGCGGGATGCACCCCGCACAAATGGAAATCGGCACGCAGGGCGGGCAGCATGAAATCGATGAACTCGCGGTCGTCGAGTAGCGCCGTGGGTGTCCCACCACGCACGCGCAGGCGCTCGACAAGCACTTCGGATCGAGCCTCGAGCCAGTGCGTTTCGATGCCCCGACGCGCAGGCGAAACGGTTCCCGACGCACCGAACCAGACGGGACCGGGAAGCCCGCGCTGCCGCAGCGCGTGGGTCAGTTCGAGGCCCACGAGGGCGCCCATGCTGTGGCCGAAAATCGCGAACGGGGTCTGCGTATCTAAAGCGCCCGCGACCTCGTCAGCCACCGAGCTAATGAGAGACGGCCAGTCGGCCAGAAGCGGGCGGTCGCGCTTCACGCCATGGCCGGGCAGATCGATCGCCATGACGTCGATGAACGAAGGCAACTGGCGCGGCCATGTCCGATAGAGCGCCGCGTTGCCGCCCGCGTGCGCAAGGCAAACGAGCGTGATGGGCGGCATAACCCCAACCTCTTGCGTCGCGGCGCGCATCGCTCAGACAGCCGCCGTTCCGGCGCCGCGCGACGCCTCTCCTGCTTGCGCCATCGCCTTGCGCAGGCTCAACGGACGCATGTCGGTCCACACCTCGTCCACCCACCGGAGGCATTCGTCCTTCAATCCCGACTTGCCCGCGGCGCGCCAACCGGCGGGAATCGCCTTGTATTCCGGCCAGATCGAGTACTGCTCTTCGTCGTTCACCACCACGACAAACTGCGTGTTTTCGTCGCCCCAGCTCATAATTTTTCCGTCCTCCGCACGTTTCAAATGAATGCGAATGCAAGTCATTATCATTTACGTGATGATGGATAGAGCAAGGCACGCTGTCAAGTTACTTTTTGTGGAGCGCTAGCGCTTACGGGCGCGAGCCTGTACCCGCACTCCTCGTGAGGCGGCTTCGGCTCGGAAAGGTCATCGTGATGACGAGTCCGCCATCGGACGCGTTGGAGACCTGAAGCGTGCCGCCGTGATGGCGGACGAGGCGGCGCACGATCGCGAGCCCCAGGCCGCTGTGCGCGGTGCCGCCGCGCGCAGGATCGAGCCTGACGAACGGGCGCAGCACGCGGTCGAGGTCAAGCTCGGGCACGCCGGGACCATGGTCGCGCACCACGAGTTCGTAATGGTCCTCGTGCGCTCGCGTCGAAATCTCGACGGGCGGCTCGCCATAGGTCAGCGCATTTTCGACGAGGTTCGAGAGGATACGGTCGATATCGACCGTGGGCAGCATGAAGTCCGGCCCCGCGTGCAGATCGAGCGTGACGAGCGCATCCGCGTCGGGTTCGCCGCCGGGACTCAGTGCATCGGTGTAATCGCGGCGGCAGTGCGTGTCTACGCTGATCTGCGGCGAGCCTTCGGGGCTCTCGCGGGCGAAGTCGAGAAACTGCGTGATGACGCGCGACATGGATTCGGTATCGCGCAGAAAGCCGTCGCGATCGGCGCGGTCGGTCAGCAGGTCCGCACGCACCTGCATGCGCGTGATCGGTGTGCGCAGGTCGTGCGCGATGCTCGCGAGCATCACGGCGCGCTCGCGCTCGGCCTCGGCCAGTTCGCGCGTCATGTCGTTGAAGTCGTCGATCAACTCGCGCACCTCACGCGGTCCGCGCTTGCGCACGAGGCTCGCATGAACGCCCATGCGATGCTCGCGCGCCGCGGCGGCGAGGTCGCGTACCGTCCCGTTGAACCGCCACGCGAGCACCACCGCGACCACGACAGCAAACGCCAACGTCAACGCCAGCGCGCCGGTGAAGCGGTAGAGCGGCACGTCTGCCTGCGGCAGCACGATGCCGCGCGTGCTGTCTGCCGGGAGCACGCGCAGCGTGCCGTCGTTGTCCATTGCCACGTGGGTGCCCGGCGGCAGCACGTGCCGCAGTTGCCGTTCGATGGGCCCGATCGTGTCGACGCGAAAGCGCTGCGCCTCAGCGGTCGGCAGTTTCTTCAGGTCCACGAACGAAATGCCGAGGATGTTCGCCACCGACCGCTCGCCGCTCTCCTGCCCGCCCATGCTCGCGGCCGCCTCTACGACGCGCGAAATATGGAAGGCGGCGAGGCTTGCGCGGGTTCGGTCGATCAGCAGCAGCGACGTGAGGTGAACCAGCACGAGCAGGCCCACCGTCGTGATGGCGAGCCGGCCGAACATCGAATCAAACGGATTCTTCATCGGCCGGGCTGTCGGGAATGAACATGTAGCCCACGCCGCGCATGGTCTGAAGCCGGCGCGGATTGGACGGATCGTCTTCGATCAGGCGGCGCAGGCGCCACACCGGCACGTCGATGCCGCGTTCCGTTACTTCGGCGTCCGGACCGTAGAGCAGTTCGATGAGCCGCGTGCGCGAGAGTGTTTCCATGGGATGCGAGGCGAGCACTTCGAGCAGCGCGTACTCGCCGCCGGTGAGCTTCACAGGTTCGCCCTCGCACAGCAACGTGCGCGACGAGAAGTCCAGTTCGAAACGGCCGAACCTGCACGGCACGCGCTTCTCCTGCGCCGCCGTGGTTTGCGGCCGGCCCTGGCGGCGCAGCACTGCATGAATGCGCGCGAGCAGTTCCTGCGGCATGAACGGCTTGGCGAGATAGTCGTCCGCGCCGAGTTCAAGACCCAGCACGCGGTCCACGCCTTCCGCACGCGCGGTCAGCATGATGACCGGAATCGTGTCGCCGCTGACGCGCAACTGTTTGAGCGCGGTGAGGCCATCCACGCCCGGCATCATGAGATCCAGCACGATGATGGACGGACGCTCGCGCTCGAGCCGCCGCGCCAGATTCGTGGCGTCGTGCAAGACAGAGAAAGCGATGCCGCGCTGCTGGAAGAACTTGCGCAGCAGGTCGCGCAGTTCGGCGTCGTCGTCGACGAGCAGGACTTGCAGCGCGGAGTCGGGGATGGAAGGAGCGTGCACTTCGGGCATTCGGGGCGGCGTGAGGACGGAATGATGGTAGCCCGGAGAGGGCCTGGCTGGCTTTCGGAATATTACTGAGATTTGCGCCCGCTGACGAAACCGGCACGAAAACCGGGCCGCGCGGGTATTTCGTACGCCGAAAGCCCGATTCTCTTTCGGCTGTCTTCGCGCGTCACGGGACAGTAAGTTTCCGTAAGCACGAAAAAATGCGCCGTCGGTAGCGTTACGCCTTGCCCAGCACCGGTTCCGCAGGGGTGCCGCCAAGGTGCCACTAAAGCGTCCGGTGCCGTCCCGCTCTCGTATTGCGAGGCATCGCGAGGCATCGCGATGTCCAAACAGGTCAAAGATGAAAACGCCAATCCTTCCGAACCACGACGCGCCCCGCCGCACGGCGCCCAGGCCGCGCCGGCTGTTTGCCGCACTCTCGATACTCGCGATACTCGGCACCGCCGGCTGTAGCAAGCAGGCCGGCGGGCCGCCCGCCGGCTTCGCCGCCCAAACCGCCCAGGTGGGCGTGCTCACGCTCGCGCCGCAGCACATCGTGGAAACCACCGAACTCTCCGGCCGCCTTTCCTCGCAAAAAGTCTCCGACGTGCGCCCGCAGGTGGGCGGCATCATCCTCAAGCGCCTGTTCGTGGAAGGCGGCGACGTGAAGGCGGGCCAGGTGCTTTACCAGATCGATCCGGCCACGTACCAGGCCGCCTACGACCAGGCGCGCGGCACGCTCGAAAACGCGCGCGCCACGTTGGCCGATGCGAAGACGAAAGCGGACCGCTACACGGAACTCGTGAAGATCAACGCCGTGAGCAAGCAGGACTACGACGACGCAGTCGCCGCCGTCCACCAGGACGCCGCCACCGTGACAGCCGACGAGGCAGCGCTCGAATCCGCGCGTGTGAACCTCGAATACACGCGGGTGCGGGCGCCTATTTCCGGGCGCATCGGCGCATCCACGGTGACGGAAGGCGCGCTCGTCACCTCGGGCCAGACCACTGCGCTCGCCACGATCCAGGCGTATGACCAGATGTACCTCGACGTCACGCGGCCCAGCGTCGAATGGCTGAAGCTGCGCAAGGCGTTCGCTTCCGGGCGCCTCAAGAAGACGGGCACCGACAGCGCCGCCGTCACGCTCGTGATGGAAGACGGCACCGAATACGCGCACCCCGGCGCGCTGCAGTTCTCCGGCGTCACGGTGGATGCCACCACCGGTTCCGTCACGCTGCGCAGCACGTTCCCGAACCCTGAGCGCGAATTGCTGCCCGGCATGTTCGTGCGCGCCCGTCTTGAAGAGGGCGAGAACGACAACGCGATACTCGTGCCGCAGATGGCCGTGACGCGCGCGTCGGACGGCAAAGCGAGCGTCTACGTGGTGGACGCGGCCAGCAAGGCGCAGCAGGTGCAGGTAGTGGCCGACAACGCGTTCGGCGACCAGTGGATCGTGACGTCGGGCCTGCATGCGGGCGACCGCGTGATCGTGAGCGGTCTGCAAAGCGTGCATGCGGGCGCGCCGGTCAAGGTCGCCGCCGATACGTCGCAGACGCAGGAGAAAGCGGCATCCGCCGCATCCGATGCAGCCGACGCATCCGCAGCCGACACGGCCTCGGTCGTGTCGGCACAACGCTAGGCGGAGAACGGCATGGCAGAGTTCTTCATCAAGCGTCCCATTCTCGCGTGGGTCATGGCCATCGTCATCATGCTGGTGGGTGCGGCGGCGGTCACGACTCTTCCTGTCGCGCAGTACCCCACCATCGCGCCGCCCTCGGTGCAGATAACGGCCACCTACCCCGGCGCCTCCGCCGACACCGTCGCGGCCACCGTGACCCAGGTGATCGAGCAGAAGCTGAGCGGCATCGACAACGTGCTGTACATGTCGTCCACGAGCAGTTCCGCGGGGCAGGCCACCATCACGCTGACGTTCAATCCCGGCACGAATCCCGACATCGCGCAGGTGCAGGTGCAGAACAAGGTGACGCAGGCCACGCCTACCCTGCCGGAGACCGTGCAGGAGCAAGGCGTGCAGGTGGCGAAGGCATCGACGAACTTCCTCCTGATCGTCGCGCTCTCGTCGCCGGGCGGCACCTGGAATTCGGTGGATCTGGGCAACATCATCGCCACGCAGATCGAAGATCCGCTTTCGCAGTTGAACGGCGTGGGCGACGTGACGCTGTTCGGCGCGCAGCACGCCATGCGCATCTGGCTCAACCCCGTGAAGCTGCACAGCTTCGGACTCACGACCTCGGACGTGACCACGGCTATCACGAACCAGAACGTCGAACTTTCCTCGGGGCAGGTAGGCGGGTCGCCGGCAACGGATTCGCAGGCCATCAACGCGACCATCCGCTCGTCGAGCCTTCTGACCACGGCCGATCAGTTCGCCAACATCCTGCTGCGCGTGAACACCGACGGCTCACGCGTGCTGCTGAAGGACGTGGCGCGCGTCGAAGTGGGCGGCGACAGCTACGAGACGTCGTCGCGCCTGAACGGCAAGCCCGCCGCGGCGCTCGCCATCAAGCTCGCCACGGGCGCCAACGCGCTGGATGCAGCCAACGCCGTGCGCGCGAAGCTCGCCGAAATCCAGCCGCAATTGCCGAAGGACGTCGCGATCAGTTATCCGTACGACACCACGCCGTTCGTGCGCATCTCGATCGAAGAAGTCGTGAAGACGCTGTTCGAAGCCGTCGTGCTCGTCTTCCTCGTGATGTACCTGTTCCTGCAGAACGTGCGTGCCACGCTGATTCCGACCATCGTGGTGCCCGTTGCACTGCTCGGCACGTTCGGCGTGATGTCGATGATCGGTTTTTCGATCAACGTGCTCTCGATGTTCGCGATGGTGCTCGCCATCGGCCTGCTCGTGGACGACGCCATCGTGGTGGTGGAAAACGTCGAGCGCATCATGAGCGAGGAAAAGCTGGGCCCGAAGGAAGCCACGCAGAAAGCGATGGGGCAGATTACCGGCGCGCTGATCGGCGTGACCACGGTGCTCACCGCCGTGTTTATTCCCATGGCGTTCTTCGCGGGCTCCACGGGCGCGATCTACCGGCAGTTCTCCATCACCATCGTCTCGGCGATGCTGCTGTCCGTCATGCTCGCGCTCACGCTTACGCCGGCGCTGTGCGCCACGCTGCTCAAGCGCATCGACGTGGAGCACCACGAAAAGCGCGGCTTTTTCGGCTGGTTCAACCGGTGGTTCGCAAAGAGCAACGCGGGCTACAGTTCCACGCTCGCTCGCGTGGTCGCGCGGCCCGCGCGTTACATGCTGCTCTACGGCGTGATCGCAGGCATCGTGGCGCTGCTCTATGTCACGCTGCCCTCCTCGTTCCTGCCCGACGAAGACCAGGGCTACTTCATCGTGTCGATCAGCGCGCCGGCGGGCACGCCGGCCTCCCGTACGCTGAAGACGGTGGAGGCCGTGGAGCAGTACGTGCTGAAAGACGAGCCGGGCGTCAAGCAGATCATCGCCATCAATGGCTTCAGCTTCAACGGGGAAGGACAAAACAACGCCATTGCGTTCGTGGACCTCAAGGACTGGAGCCAGCGCGGCGCCCATGACAGCGCACAGGCCATCATCGCGCGCGCCAATCAGCATTTCGCCGGCAATCGCGACGCGCGCATCTTCGTGCTGAATCCGCCCGCCATTCAGGAACTGGGTACGCAAAGCGGCCTCGACTTCGAGATAGAAGACCGTGGCGACGCAGGCCACGACAAGCTGCTCGCGGCACGCAACCAGTTCCTCGGCATGGCGTCGCAAGAGCCGACGCTCGCAATGGTGCGCCCGTCCGGCCTTGAAGACACGCCGCAGCTGAAGGTGGACATCGACCGCGAAAAAGCCAACGCGCTGGGGCTTTCCATCTCCGACGTCAACGACACCTTGCAGACCGCGTTCGGTTCGTCCTACGTGAACAACTACATCGACACGGGGCGCGTGCAGAAGGTCTATGTGCAGTCCGACGCGCCGTATCGCATGATGCCCACGGACCTCGGCAACTGGTACGTCAAGGCCAGCAGTTCGTCGTCCAGCTCGTCGTCGAGTTCGGGTTCAAGCTCGTCCTCGTCTTCCACCACGACGACGAGCACCACAGGCTACGACTCCACGATGGTGCCGTTCTCGTCGTTCGCAAAGAGCCACTGGACGTTCGGGCCGCCGCAGATCGAGCGTTACAACCGGCAGCTCGCCATGGGTATTTCAGCCGCCACGCGGCCTGGCGTGAGCACCGGCGAGGCCATGAACGCGGTCGAGCAGCTCGCGCACAAACTGCCGCCCGGCTTCGCTCTGGAATGGACGGGACAGTCTTACCAGGAGAAGCAGGCCGGCTCGCAGGCTACGACGCTCTACGCGATCTCGCTCGTCGTCGTGTTCCTGTGCCTCGCAGGTCTCTATGAAAGCTGGTCGATTCCGCTCGCCGTGCTACTCGTCGTGCCGCTCGGCGTGCTGGGCGCGTTGCTTGCCGCTCACGGGCGCGGACTCTCGAACGACATCTACTTCAAGGTGGGGCTGCTGGCCACGATCGGGCTTTCCACGAAGAACGCCATTCTGATCGTCGAGTTCGCGAAGGACCTCCAGGCGCAAGGGCACAGCCTTGTGGATGCCGTGCTCGAAGCGGCCCACATGCGTCTGCGACCTATCCTGATGACCTCGCTCGCGTTCGTGTTCGGCGTGCTGCCGCTCGTCATCAGCACGGGCGCCGGCGCCAGCGCGCGCCACGCTATCGGCACGGGCGTCACGGGCGGCATGATCGCGGCCACGGTGCTCGCCATCTTCTTCGTACCGGTCTTCTTCGTCGTGGTGCGCAGACTGTTCAAGGAACACGGTCACACCACGGACTCCGCTGACATCAACGAGGGCAACGCATGAAACGCACACTGATCGCCCTTCTCTGTGCGGCCGCACTGGCAGGCTGTACGCTCGACCCGACGTACCAGCGCCCGGCCGCGCCGGTCGACAGCACCTGGTCCACCGTGCCCGCGCCGGCGCAGCAGAAGCCCGCGCAGGGTACGGCTGCGGCACCGCTGGGTGCCGACCTCGGCTGGCGCGACTTCTTCAAAGACCCGCGCCTGCAAAAGCTGATCGAACTCGCGCTCGCCAACAACCGCGACATGCGCGTGGCCGCGCTCAACGTAGCGGAATACGAAGCGCAGTACCGCATTGCGCGCGCGAACATCGGCCCGACCATCAGCGCATCCGGCTCGGTCACGCGCGAACGCGTGGAAGGCTCCACGAGCGCCTACAGTTCGAGCAGCGCGAGCGTGGGCCTCACGTCGTGGGAAATCGACTTCTTCGGCCGCCTGCGCAGCCTGAAGCGCCAGGCGCTGGAGCAATATCTCTCGACGGACGCCGCGCGCACCAGCACGCAGATCAGCCTGATCGCGACAGTCGCCACGGACTATCTGCAACTGCTTTCCGACGAAGCTCTGTTGCAGATCACGCAGAACACCGTGGACGCCGACCAGCACACCTACGACCTCACGGTCAGCATGATGAAGATGGGCAGCGCGTCGCTGCAGGACGTGCGCCAGGCCGAAAGCTCGCTTGCCAGCGCGCGGTCGAGCCTCGCTTCGTACACGCGTGCAGTGGCGCAGGATCGCAACAACCTCGTCGCCGAAATCGGCGCGCCGCTGCCCGACGATCTGCCGCAGGGCCCGTCTCTGATGGAAAGCGAAAACACGCTTGCGGACGTTGGCGAAGGCGTGCCGTCGGATCTGCTCACGCGCCGCCCCGACATTGTCGAAGCGGAGCACACGCTGAAGGCCGCCAACGCGAACATCGGCGCGGCGCGGGCAGCGTTCTTTCCGAAGATCGAGCTGACGGCTTCGGCGGGCACCACGAGCGGCAGCCTCTCGAACCTCTTCAAGGCCGGCACGGGCGCGTGGACGTTTGCACCGTCCATCTCGGTGCCCATCTTCGACTTCGGCTACAACCGCGCCTCGCTGGACGTGGCGAAAGTCGAAAAGGACATCGACATCGCCAACTACGAAAAGGCCATCCAGACGGCGTTCAAGGAAGTGTCCAACGCGCTCGCGGGACGCACGACCTACGTCACGCAGGTGGCTGCGGACCGCGACTACGTGGGCTCGGCGCAGCAGTACTACGACCTCGCCCAGGCACGCTACCGCAGCGGCACCGACAGCTTCCTGACGCTGCTCGACGCGCAGCGCACGCTCTACACCGCGCAACAGCAACTCGTCACCGACATGCTCGCCAAGCAGTCGAACCTGATCACGCTGTACAAGGTGCTGGGCGGCGGGTGGTCGGAGACAGGCGCGGTGGCGCAGCGCTAGTCGTGCGTGCCACAGACCGCTGGCCGCTCGCCATCGCGGAAATACGCGCGCTCAGAACGGCGTGGCAATCTGCGCCTGAACGACGAGGCTGTTGCGCGTGCGGTTGCGCACGGCCGTTTCGGTATAGGCGTTGAGCCACAGCGCGCGGTTGCCGCTCATCTGCCAGAAGAGGCCCGGACCGATGCCCAGCACCTGTTCGCGCCCGGCCACGGACGTGCCGTTGATCCGGTTGTCCGCAAGCTGGCGGAAAAAGTAGCCGTTGATGCCCACATGCAACGTGGGCGTAAGCGCGTAGGACGTCGTGAAATTGATCCAGGCGGCCTGGCCGGCTTGCGTGTCGCTAACGGGCTGGTTGTCGAACGCGAGCGGGTAGCTCGCCGCCGGATCGTGATTCTTGAAGTTGTACAGGTAATGCAGCCGCCAGCTGATCTCGACCTTGGGAAGCGGAAACAGCGAGGCCGCCCAGTATGGATTCAGGGAGAAATACCCGGAACTCTGGTTGAGGTCTGCGTTGTGCTTGTACTGCCCCGTCGGCGCAATCACGTCGAACTCGAAACGCTGCACGAACAGAGGCTGCCCCGAAGAGCCCAGAATGGGCGCGTACTGAAGTTGCGGTCCGAACGTCACGTCCCCCAGCGCCGTGCCGCCGCCCGACAAGCTCGCCCCAGGCTGGTCGAAACTGCCATGCAGCCACGTGAGCGGCACGATCACGTTGAAGCCCAACGTCCCGCCCGCCAGCTGCCACGGGGATGCATAGGCCAGATGATTGACCCACGTGAACGAATCGACACGGGGATGACGGAACGCGCTGTTCGTGCTGCCGTCCGCGTTCTTGATCGAATCCGCCGTCGAATAGCGCACTTCGCTGAGATACGACCAGCCGGGCGGCCCTGAAAATCCGTCGAAGAAGCTCGTGGAACCGAGATTGAGACCCTGCGGCTCCGAAACCGTCGGCGCACGTCCCACCGCGGTCTGCGCGAATGCCGGCGCGGCGCTCGCAAGGCATGCCGCCAACAATAGCCGCCGTCCGGCTTTCGCAATAAATTTAGTGATGCCAATCATCATGTTTGTCTCCAGATATGCCGGCAGATTCCGGCTGTTGTTGTAATGAACGAATCGGGGGATGCTGCGTTGTTTCACACCGCAGCGGGCCGTTGCTCAGCGCCGCCGCGGCATCGATCTGTCTGGTGCTACAGCGCAGGTTCGACCGGGCGAATGACGTTGGCGGACACTGCCTGGCCCGGCGCGGAAAACTGGACCATTTCCGCACCCAGGTATTCGAGGATGTCGAGGTCCGCCACACCGTTGACGACGTGGAACGTGGTAGGCAGTTGCTCGAACGTCGCGCGATGCCAGTTCACCGAGCCGCCCGCGGCTTTCCACTTCCTGAAGTTAGCGCCGCCGAACTTGATGGGCGACGTGTCGCCCGCCGCGCCCGGTTGGGGCTGCGAGGTGGTGGCGTAGGCCACATCGCAGCCGCCGCTACCGAAGCTGCCCGTGCGCGGCATGTACTTGTAGAAGAGCGCCGCGCCGCCCGGCCCCGGCAGCTTCGGCTCTTCGTGCACTTCAACCAGGCCGTGAAGCGCGATCTCGAAGAACCTGAAGTCGAACCACGAGGCCGATCCGCCCGCTGTGCCGTGCGCATGATCGATCTCGAGCGCCGGAATGTCCGCGAACAGCTTCGGGAACCCGAGTTCCTCGCGGCCCGTCAAGATCGCGTCGGGAATGCCTTCCCAGAGCACGGGGCAGAACGCGCCGTCGATGGTTTCCGTTCTGCCGTGATAAGTCGTGGGAATCTCGATCATGGCGATGCCGTACCCGCGGCCCGCCAGCCAGTACAGGTTGCTGAAGAACGCGAGCGACGCGTGGACTTCAGGCTCGCCTCGCAGCCGAAAGCCGGGCGGCAGGATGCGCTCCAGCTGCTCGCGGTGCGTGCGGTATTTGACGGTCATCCACGTGGCGTTCATGGTGCCCGCTTCCTCGGGCGTCCACAGCGTGCCATCGGCTTTTTGACGCGGACCCGGCGCGGGTCCGAACACGGCAGGCATGCGATAGCGCACGCCCGGTTTGAATTCGACGGTCATGATCGAATGTTCCTGGTTGGGTTGAAGGGTTCAGAACGGGTAGTGGCGCGGCGTGGTCTGCACCGTGAGCCAGCGCAGTTCGGTGAATTCGTGTACGCCCGCGCGGCCGCCGAAGCGGCCCAGTCCGCTCGCCTTGACGCCGCCGAACGGCATCTGCGGTTCGTCGTGGACGGTGGGACCGTTGATATGGCAGATGCCGGAGTCGATGCGCCGCGCGACGTCGAAAACGCGACCCACGTCGCGGCCGAATACCGCTGCAGAAAGGCCGTACTCGTTGTCGTTGGCGCGGGCAATCGCCTCTTCCACACCGTTCACGCGCACGATCGGCTTCACGGGGCCGAACGATTCCTCGCGGTAGACGTTCATTGCAGGCGTCACGTGGTCGAGCAAGGTGGCAGGCATGAGCGTGTTCGACGCCTTGCCGCCGCACAGCAGCGTTGCGCCTTTCGCGAGGGCGTCGTCGATCAGCGCGTTGCAGCGCTCCACTGTGGCCATGTCGACCACCGACCCCAGCACGACGGGCGCATCCCCACGCGGGTCGCCCATGGGAAGCGAGCGGACCTTGTTCGCGAGACGCTGCACGAAGTCGTCGGCAATCGCGGCATCCACGATGATGCGTTCGGTCGACATGCAGATTTGCCCCGAGTTGGCGAAGGCACCGAAGGCAGCGGCGTTCACGGCATCGTCGAGATCCGCGTCGTCGAGCACCACGAGCGGCGCCTTGCCGCCCAGTTCCAGCACGGCCGGCTTCAAGTACCGCGCGCAAGTGGATGCCACGATGCGCCCCACCCGCGTGGAGCCAGTGAAGTTCACGCGGCGCACGGCGGGGTGGGCGATCATCGTTTCCACCACAGCGGCGGCGTCTGTTGCCGCGTGGGTGACGAAGTTCACGACGCCCGCCGGCAAGCCAGCATCGCGGAAGCTTTCTGCAATCAGGCGGTGCGTGTAAGGACACAGCTCCGAGCCCTTGAGCACGACGGTATTGCCACACGCCAGCGGCACGGCCACGGCACGCACACCGAGAATCACGGGCGCATTCCAGGGCGCCATGCCCAGCACGACGCCTGCGGGCTGACGGACGGCGAGCGCAAGGCAACCGGGCACGTCGGACGGAATCGCCTCGCCGCTCACCTGGGTCGTGAGCGACGCGGCTTCGCGCAGCGTGGCCGCGGCAACCTGCACATTGAATCCCGCCCACGCGGCCGTGGCGCCGGTTTCGGCGCACATGGCCTGCGCGAACTGTGGCGCTCTCGCCTCCAGCGCATCCGCTGCCGCGTTGAGCCGCGCCCGCCGCTCACCCGGACCGAGCGCGGACCACGCGGGAAACGCCGCGGCGGCGGCGTCGACTGCTGCATGGGCGTCGCTCGCGGTGGCTGCCGCGGCATGCGAGACCACCGCGCCCGAAAGCGGATTGCGCCGCTCGAAGGTCGCGCCGGACGAGGCCGGCACGTCCTTTGCACCTACGAGCAGGTTGACTTCATAAGCCATAGGGATGGACCTCCTGTTTGCTGCGAACGGCGCCTGGCGCCGCGCTCACGCGGGTTCGGCCGCGACGGTGTTCTCGATATGGCCAAGGCCCTCGATCTCCACCTTCACCACGTCGCCCGGCTGGAGGAATTTGCCGAGCGCAATGCCGACGTTCGCGCAGGTGCCGGTCGCGATCAGGTCGCCGGGCTCGAGCGTCATGACCTGCGAAAGCTCGTGGATCTGCTCCCAGATGCTGTAGATCATTCCGCCCGTGCTCGCGCTCTGGCGCAGCTCGCCGTTCACCCACAGCTTCATTTGCAGCGCATGCGGGTCGGCAATGTCGTTGGCCGTGGTGATCCACGGGCCGATAGGCCCGTGCGTATCGA
Source organism: Paraburkholderia sp. SUR17 (assembly GCF_029536165.1). Taxonomy (NCBI): domain Bacteria; kingdom Pseudomonadati; phylum Pseudomonadota; class Betaproteobacteria; order Burkholderiales; family Burkholderiaceae; genus Paraburkholderia; species Paraburkholderia sp. SUR17. The sequence goes on along the minus strand of NZ_CP120509.1, from coordinate 282,886 downwards.
ACGACTTGCCGAGCGTGAACGTCGGGCTCCTGAACTGCCAGTCGCGCGCGGTCACGTCGTTCGAGACGAAGTAGCCGCCCACCACGGACGGCGCATCCTCCACGCTGACGTAGCGGCAGCGCTTGCCGATCACCACGCCCATTTCGGCCTCGTAGTCCATCTTGTCCGACACGCGCGGCTTGACGATCGGATCGAACGGCCCCGTGATGCAGCTCACCTGCTTGTTGAACCACAGTTGATGGGGCGGCACGGTAATGCCGGCGCGCGCCGCTTCGTCGGCGTGGTCCTGATAGTTCATGCCGATAGCGAGGTATTTCTGCGCATCGGGAATGGGCGCTTCGAGCTTCACGCGCGCGAGCGGCACGCCGTCTTTCACGTCGCGAAGCGTCTGTTCGAGGCGGCTCAGCAAGGCGGGACCGGCGGCCAGCACGTCGCGGATCGAAGCGGGTGCCGAAGGGTCGAGCGCCTTCAAGGCAACGACGCGATCGCCATCCACAGCACCGATGGTGGTCACACCGTCATAGGTGTAGCGGGCAAGTTTCATACAGAGCGCTCCTGCGCAAAAAAATGGAAAGGGGTTCAGGCGAAAAATTCGGGCGTGAGCGGCGGCGCCCATTGGCGAAGTTCGTCCGGCGACATGGGCGCGTGCCCGGCCGGCGTGCCGTCGTTGACCAGATCGCCGTCGGTCCAGTGCTCGATCTTGTTGCCGAACGGGTCGCGCCAGTAGTCGAAGATCTGGCTGCCCTGCACATGGCGGCCCACGCCCCACGAGTGCTCGTAGCCGCGCGACTTCAGGTGCTCGCCGCCCAGCACGACGTCGTCGAGGTCCAGCACTTCGAACGCAGCGTGATCGAAGCGCGAGCGACCGTCCTGCGCCGAGATCAGGGCAACGGTGTGGTGGTCGGTCCATTGCTCGCCCAGCCCGCAGTGCAGGAAGGCGGCAATGGTGTTCTGCTCGCTGCCGGCCCAGTACGTGTCCGATACGCGAAAGCCCAACACGTCGCGATAGAAGGCCAGCATGGCGGGGAAGTCTCGCACCTGGAGCGCGACGTGGCCCAGCCGCAGCACGCCGCTGGGCCGCGGCTGCAGGCGCACGGTCTGGCCCAGACGCCGGCGCGCGCCGCCGCAGTTCATGGCGACCGGGTCGCGCAGCGGCAACGGCGCGTGCCGTGCGGCGCCATGCACGACGTCCACGAGGAAGCCGTCCGGGTCGCGAAAGCGCACGCGCTGCCCGCCGCCCGGCTCCGGGTTGTCTTCCACCTGAACGCCCAGATGCGCAGCGAGCCGCTCGAGATCCGCCGCTTCGGCCGCATGCAGGCCGAAGCCCAGGGTGACGTTGTCGGGACCGAGTTCGCTTACATGCACGTGGTGCGCGGTGTCCGCGGCCCGCATGTACAACGCGTGCTCGCCGCGGGCCGCGCGGTGCAGGCCGAAGTCGAGCAGAAAGGTTTCCATGCGGTCGAGGTCGGTGACCTGATACCGCACGAAGGCAATGTCTTGCACTGTCATCACGAAAGCGTCTCCTTGTGTTGTGCGAGGCGTGGCAGGCGAGCGTGGCATCACGGCCAGCCGAATCCACAAATTCAACAATCAAAGATTAACCTCAAAAAAATCGATAAAACATAGGGAATTCCATAATCTTGACGAACGTGGATGGCGGAAGCGAGAATCGCGGCAAGCTCCCCACATGTACGAACGCTTGCTCTCATGGACACGACCCTCACCTCTCCAGGCGCAAAAAGCCTGACGTCGCTCGCGGTGGAACGCCTGCGCGGCGACATCCTTGCCGGGCAGTTGCGCCCTGCGGAACGGCTGCGCATCCAGGCGCTCAGCGAGCGGTACGGCATCGGCGCTACGGCCATTCGCGAGGCGCTGTCGCGCCTCGTCACCGACGGCCTCGTGGATTCGGAAGACCAGCGCGGCTTCTGCGTCACGCCGGTCTCGCGCGAAGACCTGACGGACCTCACGCAAACGCGTGTGGAAGTGGAAGGCAGCGCGTTGCGGCTGGCGCTCAAGCACGGCGGCATCGACTGGGAGTCCAACGTGCTGTCGGCCTTTCACCGGCTGCAACGCACGCCTATGCCCAGTTCGCCCGAGTTGCACGAAGCGTGGGCGGCGGTGCACCGGCAGTTCCACGAAGCGCTCATCGCGGGATGCGCATCGCCGTGGATGCTGCGGCTGTGCCGGCTGCTGTACGACCAGTCGGAGCGCTATCGCAACCTGGCCGAGCAGTACACGACCGAGAAGAACCGCGACGCGGCGAAGGAGCATCGCGAGTTGATGGAAGCCGCCATGGCGCGCGACGCGGACCGCGCGGTCCAGCTGCTCGCCGGGCACTTCTGGGAAACCACCGGAATCATCCTGAAGGCCGTGTTCAGCGACAACGCAACCTCCCGCACGGCCAAACGCGGCTCCGGGCGCAAACCGCGCAGCAGTGGCGACGAAACATAACGGGGTGCCGCGCGTAAGCCCGCCCCGCTAACGCTGCGGGGCCGCCCGCGCCCTTTCCAGATCACGATGCAGATGCTGCGCACAACGCGGCAGGGGCGGACTTTGCCGTAGCGAGCCGCTCACGAACAAAAGGAGACAACGCAATGCAACCTCACACCGCGCCGGCAAGCGACCGGGCATACGAATTCAAGGCGGTCAGCCTGCTGGCGTTGGGCCTCGGCATGGTCGGGCTCGACCGCTTCATCATCAATCCGCTGTTCCCGGTAATGCAGAAGGAACTCGAGCTCAGCTACCAGGATCTCGGCCTGATTTCGGCCGCGCTGGCGCTGACGTGGGGCGTGGCGTCGATCGCCAGCGGACGCCTTGCCGACCGCGTGGGTCCGCGCCGCGTGTTGATCGCCGCGATGGCCATCTTCTCGCTGCTCGTGGCAACCACGGGGTTTGCAACGGGCCTCGGCAGCCTGCTCGTGATCCGCTCGGTCATGGGCCTCGCCGAAGGCGCCTACGTGCCCGCCAGCATCGTGGCGACCGTGAACGCTTCGAAGCCCTCGCGCGTCGGGCTCAACATCGGCCTGCAACAGATGGCCCAGCCGCTCGTCGGGCTGGGCTTCGGCCCCATCGTGGCCGTCGGGCTGCTCAAGGTGCTGCCAAGCTGGCATTACGTGTTCGCCGCGGTCGCGGTGCCGGGCCTGCTGCTCGCCGCCGTGATGGCGAAGGTGCTGCGCGACCCGGCCCGTGTCGCCGGCGCACCGCGCAACGAGGCAAGCGATTGGCGCACCGTCGCCATGCTCGGCGCCGTGCGCGTGAATACGGCGGCCATGCTCTGCTATCTGACCTGCGTGATCACGCTCTCCGCGTTCATGCCCAATTACCTTACCGACTACCTCCGGCTGAATCTGGATCAGATGGGCATGGTGCTGACGGGCCAGGGCGTGGGCAGCCTGGTCGGCATGGTGGTCATTCCCGCGCTATCCGACCGGTTCGGGCGCAAGCCGATGCTGCTCGCGGCGCTGCTCGCGGAACTCGTGGCGCTCTGGGTGCTGCGCACGATCGGCGCCGAGCCGGTCAAGCTGTTCGCGGCCTTGTTCGTCATTACGTTCATGAACTCGGGCGCCATCGCGATCACGGTGGGGCCGCTCACCAGCGCCGCGGTTCCCGCCCGCCTCGCCGCTTCGGCCACGGGCGTCGTGGTGGGCATCGGCGAAATTGTGGGCGGGGCGCTGGCACCCGCCGCCGCGGGCGCGCTGGCCCACGCCATGGGCATCGCCGTGATTCCGGTCATCGCGTTGGTTGCCACCGCTGCGGGCGCCGCCATCGTGGCGTTCGGCGTGCGCGAGCCCCGCCCGTCCGCACACATCGAAGAGCATCCGGCCAACACGCTGCCCTGAAGCAGCAACGACGGCGAGATAGCGACGAGACAGCGGCAAGGCGCCGCCCACACCCCATTCACGACCTTCCATTGGAGACACGAAGTGACATCCGTATCGCAGCACCCTGACGACGGCGCGTCGGAAAACCTCGCCGACGTGGCGATTGTCGGTTACGGCCCGGTTGGCCAGGCGCTGGCCTTGAAGCTCGCGCTGGGCGGGCACCGGGTCGTCGTGATCGAACGCTGGCCGCAGCTGTACGGCCTACCGCGCGCGGTCGGGCTCGATCACGAGGCGATGCGCGTCCTGCAGTCGCTCGGCATCATCGACGAATTCGAACCCAACACGTGCCTGAGCCACGTCTACGAATGGCGCAACGGCAAGGGCGAACTGCTGGTCGCCTTCCCTGGCCTCGACGAAATAGCGGTGTCCGGCTGGCCGCGGCAATTCGGGTTCAGCCAGCCCGCGCTCGAACGTCTGCTCGACGAGCGCATCGGCCGCGCCTACGCGGACCGCGTCACGGTGCATCGCAACCTCACCGTCGTGGCCGCCACCGGGCATCCCGACAAGGTGGTGCTCGAAACGCGGCCTACCGGAGAGATCGACGGCGAGCCTCGCCATATCGCCGCGCGCTACGTGGTGGGATGCGACGGCGCCGGCAGCTTCGTGCGAGACGCAATGGGCGCCTCGCTCGTGGACCTGGGCTTCGTTGCGGACTGGCTCGTGGTGGACGTGCAGCCGCGCGACCCATCGCAATGGAGCGCGGACGTGATCCAGGTCTGCGATCCGCAAGGCCCGACGACGATGGTGCCAGGCGGTCCCGGACGCCGCCGCTTCGAATTCATGATGCTCGAAGGCGAACACAAGGACGAGCAGAACAACCCGCAGGCCGCCTGGGCCCGGCTGGAACGGTGGGGCTGGACGCCTGCCAACGCGATTCTGGAGCGCCACGCCGTCTATACGTTCCGCGCCGCCGTGGCCGACCGGTGGCGGCGCGAGCGGCTGATGATTGCCGGCGACGCCGCTCACCTCACGCCGCCTTTCGCCGCGCAGGGGCTCTGCGCCGGCCTGCGCGACGTGATCGCGCTCGCGTGGCGGCTCGATGCCGTGTTGCGCGGCGAGGCCGAAGCGACGCTGCTCGACAGCTACGGGCCGGAACGGCAGGCGCATGCCACCGCGCTCATCGAGTTCGCCGTGATGCTCGGCAAGATCATCTGCGTGCTGGACCCGGCCAAAGCGGAAGAACGCGATCAGCAACTGCGCAACGACACCGGCCGCGGCGAACAGAAGTGGCCGGCGCCGCGCCTTGGCCACTCGCCGCTCGTGCGCGAAAACGACCCAGGCGCCGGATGGCTCGGCGTGCAGGGGCGCGTGCAGCTTGGCGAGCGGACCGCCCGTCTCGACGACCTGATCGGCTCGGGCTTCGTGCTGATCGGCCACGGGCACGATCCGTCGAACGCGCTCACCGCCGAGCAGCGGCGCTTTCTCGCGGGCATCGGCGCAACGGCGATCGGCATCGGCGGATCGTGCGCGGCCCGCGACGTCGACGGCACCTACGCACGCTGGTTCGAGCAGCTGGGCACCACCGCCGTGCTCGTGCGGCCGGACTTCTATGTATTCGGCAGCGGTGAGGCGCCGGTGCTCGTCGGCGACCTCATGGCCGCCTGGACACGCGGCGTGTCGGCGTTCACCGCGGAGGCCGCATGAACGCGGACATGGCACCCCGGCATGCCGCGCTCGAGCGGCACGGCGAGCGCGTCCGGCGGCTTGCCGCCGGCGACCTTGCCGGCCTCGCCGACCTGCTGGACGACGATCTGGTCTACGTGCATTCCACGGGGCTCGTGCAAGGCAAAGCCGAGCTGGTCGGTTTCTTTACGCAGACGCTGCACGTGCTGGACATTCGGACCCGCATCGCGCACTTCGCGCAGGGCAGCGACATGGCCTGCATCGGCCTGTTTCAGCGCATGCACGCGCAACTGCAAACGGACCCGCCGCGCGAGCTATGCACGTACAGCTACGTGAGTGAAACGTGGCGCCTGTGCGGCAGTGGCAGTGGCTGGCGTCTGCGGCATTTCCAGTCCACGGCGGTCAGCGAGCAAGCGGCGCAGCTTTGATTCGTGTCGAAGAGGCGTGGCCACGTTCGTCGTGGGGCCGCGCTTTTTCCAGATGCGAGGCATGCTCGCCACGTGCTCCACGACATCGCCGCCGCGCGTAAAGCCGGTGCCTTGCGCACCGGCGCTTCTGCGCTCCTGCGCTTCTGCACGAAACGCGTGCCCTATTCGATCCGAGCGACCTCGTCGAAGGAAAGACGCGGCCCTCGCGGACGATAGCCCGCCGGGTCCGCCACGCCCAGATTGAAGAGGAAGTTCGTCGTCCACGTCGTATCGCGGAAGAACGCCTCGTCCACCTTGGCGCGGTCGAAGCCGCTCATCGGCCCCACCGCCAAACCCGCCAGCCGCGCCGCGATCATCAGATACGCGCCCTGCAGGCTCGCATTGCGCAACGCGGTCTCGGCCGCCAGCCCGGCATTGGCCACGTACATGCCGGCAATGCCGGGCACCGCGGGAAACTGGGTGGCGAGCTGCTCGTGGAATTGCCGGTCCATCGCGACGATGACCGTCACGGGTGCAGCCATGGTCTTCTCGACGTTGCCCGGAGCGAGCGCATCCTTGAGCTTCGCCTTCGCGGCAGCGCTGCGCACGAACACGAGCCGCATCGGCTGGCAGTTCATCGACGTCGGGCCGAACTTTGCCGCCTCGTACAGCGCCTTGAGCGCATCGTCGCCAATGGCATCGCTGGTGAACCGGTTGGCGCTTCGCGCGTGCAGGAACGGTTGCTCGAAAACAGCGGGATCGATCAGATAAGTCATGAGAACAGGTCTGGATAGAGTGAAGAGACTGTGTGCGTTGCGCGCCGAACGACGTGCCGAACGACGCACCGAACGTCACGTGGCCACAGCGGGCCACGCGCCGTTCACGGGTGACGGGGCGGCGCGATCTTGTTGATGCTGTTCCAGTGCTCGGCCAGCTTCCCGTCGCGCAGCCGAAACGCGTCGAACACGAAGTAGTCGTAGAACGCACCGGGCTTCGCGGGCTCGGGCTGCGGCACGTAGCCCGCAATGATCACGACGTCGCCCTCGGCCACGAGCAGCGCGGGCGGCGGCGAAAGCTCGTCTTTCACGGGCAGCGGCGGCGCATCGCCAAAGAGCCCGCGCAGGTAGCGCTCGAGGCCGTCCGCCCCGTCGGGAATGTGCCGGCAGTGCTGTTTGTAGTCGGCGGTGACGAAGTCTTTCGCCGCAGCGGGATTGCGCGCCTCCAGCACGTGCCGGAAGAAGTCGACGACCACCTGGCGGTTCTTCTGTTCGAGGGTGGGTTCAGCGGTTGCGTTCATGGTTGGAGTGCCTCATTGGACGAATATCATCGGACGGGTAAAAAATTGAACGGCGTTCTTCACGGTCTGGACAGACCCGTGATGCGGCCCAGGTCGACGACCAGAAACATGCCCACCATCCAGCCGCTGCGGATCGGCGTGGTGGAGACGGAAGCCAGCACGGCGGTGTTGGGATGCAGGAAATACTGCGCAAAGCCCTGGACCAGCACGCCGGGCACAAGGCCGAACTGGCCGTGTACGTCGAACGTGAAGGTGTTGCGGGCCACGCCTTCGTTGACGACCGGCACGGCGCCTCCCGTGGACGCATTCAGCATGCCGGTGAAGGCCGCCCGAGCCTGCTGCTCGTATAGCGCCCGCTCGCTGCTCAGGCGGATGTAACGCACCGTGGAGCCCACCATCGCCGCGGGGTTGTTGCGCAGAAAGCCGCCGTACTCCGCGCCGCCATAAGCTTCGATCGGATAGCTCTGGCCCGGGCCAGGTGTGATGAACGCGCCGCCGTACAGGGCAACGTTGCGCGGCACCGGGCCTGATGCTTCGTCCGCGCGCCACACCACTTTTCTCGCCTGTCCGTAGAAGCCCCACGTGCCGCGCCCGTGTTCGAGCGGCGTGCCCGACGAATTGAGCGCCTGGCTGGACCCGTCCACGTTGTACAGCGCGTCCTGATACGGCGACGTGCGGTGATAGATGCCGGCCTCGGCCTTCAGCGGATACCGCGTTTCGGAGAAGTCTGTTTCGTGCAGCACGTTGACGATGCCGGTCCAGCCCGTCCTCGTTCTCGTGCGCCAGTCCCAGCCGGTGGTGTTCTGCCAGATGTCGGTGTTGTCCTCGATCACGCCGAGCCCGAGCCGCGTGTTGCGCGACAGCGCATACGCCATGCGGGCGCCCCATACCGACTTCGTCACACCGGGTGCGTCGAGCACGTTGGCCATCGTCGAATTCACGCAGCCGCTGCACATCGTCGTCACCATGAAGTCGTCGTTCAGGTTCATGCGGCCGTACTCGATATGAAGCCGCTTGTTGAACAGATCGTGCGACAGCGTGAATTTCACGAGATCCGTGCTTTCGGGCTCCACAGGAAAAGGTGTGAACGCAGAGCCCGTCTGGAACAGGTAGGTCTTCGTGTTGTGCGAAGGCCGGTTCCACGACTCCGTGATGTTGAACTGCGTGTCGGGAATGCCGACGAGCTTGTCGAGGTCCACATTGGCCTTCATGAACAGCGCGCCGTAGTCCGCCGACTTGCCGGGCGAAATGCCCGTGGACGGATTCGCGAAATAGGCGTTCGTGAAGAGCAGGCCAAGGCTCACACCGTGCTCCTCCAGCACGTCGCCTACGTGAGCGAGCGGCCCCTGCCTCGCCGCGGGCCCTTCACCGGGCGGCACGGACGGAACGGGCAAGCCCACGCCCGGCGGGTTCTGGCGCGTCTCGGTTTGCGCCTGCAGCAACGAGGAGGACGCAGGCGTTGCCGCGGCGGCGCTCGGCGGCGCGCTGCCAGCGACCGTCGTACTGGCCGTACTGGCGACACTGACCGCACTTGCCGCGTTTGCCGTACCGGGGGCACTTGCCGCACTGGCCGCACTTGCGGCCTGCACAACGCTCGCGTTCGCAGCAGGAACGCTGGAATCCGACGATTGCGCCGCGTAGGCGCCCTGGGCAGCGAGCAATAGCGAGCCCGCTGCAATCACATTGAATGCAGTTGTCATGTCGATGTCCCGATGCGGGTGTGTGTTTTAGTTGTTTCCCGTTTCGGGACCGACGAATGCAGGCCGGCGTGCCGTCTCGCGCGCCTTGGGCGGCGCGGCAAGCGAGACGGCCAGGGTCGCGACGACCGAGAGCGATATGCACAAGGCGAACACCGGCGAATAGCTGCCGGTACGGTCGAATACCGCGCCGGCGGCCCCCACCAGGAACGCACCCGACCCCGTGCCCACGGCCATCATCAGACCCAGCAGTTGCGGAAAGACGTTCGCGCCGAAGTAGTTGCCGAGCAAGGCCATCAGGCAGACCTGCGAGGCGCCGTAACCAAGCCCCACGGGCACGGCGAACATCCACGACCCTGCGTCGCCCTGAGGATGAACGGCAAGAATCAACCCTGCGGTAAGCGACGCGATGGCCACCGCGCCAATGCGCTGAATGGAAAAGCGGTCGCCCAGCACGCCGGCCAGCGCATTGCCCGCGAGCGATGCCGACACCATGATCGAGACGGCAAACGCAGCACTGCCCGACGAGTAGCCGCTGTCGCGCAGATGCACGACGCCGTGGGCCATCATGAGCATCCAGTCGAAGCCGACCACGCACATGTACAGCATGATGAGCCAGTAGGAGCGCTCGCCGAGCGCTTCACGCCATGTCGAAAACACCGGCGCCGTGGGTCCGGATGCGGCGGGCAACGGCGCAGCGACAGCGCCTTCGCCGGCCGGTTCGTCGCGCCGGATGGCGAACGCCGCAATCAGGAACGCAAGCAGGGCGAAGCCGGACATCACATACCAGCCAGCGCGCCATTCGCCGCCGTCCAGAACAATGGCCTTTTCGAGAAAGGGAGCGGCGATCATGCCGCCAACGTCGATTGCCGAAAATACGATGGACACGGCAAGCGCGCGCCGGTCGGGAAACCATTTCGCCACGGCGGCCTGCGCCGGCAGCAGACCCGAACAGGCCACGCCGCTGCCCACCAGCAGCCCGAATACGAGCGGAAACTGCCACGCGTGCCTCACTGCTTCGGCCATGGTGAGCGTGCCGGCCGCGAGCAATGCCGTTCCGGCGAGGATCACGCGCTTCACGCCCACGCGACGAACACCCATCGCGATGATCGGTCCGGGCGCGCCCATCATGAGAATGAACACGCCGAAGCCTGTGCCGATGACGGTCCGGTCGAAGTGCAGCGCGTCCGCCATGTGTGCGTTCACCACGCTTGCGCCGATACTGGGCAGCGCGGCCGCAAAGACGACGATGACCCAGAGTGCTGCGATCAAACGCCACCGGTAGGCGCTACTGCGCTGCGGCTGCTCAACGGGGTGCTTAACAGGCCGCTCAACGGTCTGAATAAGGGTCTGCGCCTGATTGCCCGGCGAAGACGAACCATCCTGAATGGAACTCATGCATGTCTCCTACGTTGTCATTTTTTGCCGACTGTTTTTGCCGACTGTTTAGTGCAATGCCTCGTGAGCGAGGCATGAAGAACGAGGTATCAGCCTGCCGCCTTGGGCCCAGCCACATCCGGCAGACCGCCGGCAAACATGCCGAACGGCGGGCGTCCGAGCAGATAGCGTCCGTAGATTTCACCGAGCGGGTCGACGCGCACGGCGCCGTGCAGATTGGCCACGCGGATATCGCGCACGAAGCGCTGAATGGGATTGGTGTCGCGCGCCGTGGATGACCCGAGACACAGCTGGATCATGCCCACCGCGTCGTCGCACATCTTCGCGCCGTAGGCCGTGTGCATGGTCATCTGCGATTCCGCTTCGGCGGAAAGGACCGTGCCTTCCAGCGCCGAGCAGTCCACGATTTCGGCGTAACGCTGAATGAGCGCCTGCGCGGCGCCGATCATGGCGTCCGCCTTGGCCGCCACGATCTGGGTGGACGGCATGTCCGCCACTGTTTCGTACGGCAGATTGAAGGGCTTGAGCTTCTGCGTCTGCTCCATGAAACACTCGAGCGCGCCCTTCGCCATACCGTGAGCGATCGCCATGACCGTGAGGTGCGTGACGAGCATCAGGCCCCGCGCATCGACGCGATACGCGATGCCGCGGTACTTGCCCTTCAGCGCATCCATGCGCGGCCCCAGTTCGGCGAGGTCCAGATAGCGATGTGCCGGCACGAACACCTCCTCGCGCGCCGTGACGCTGTTGCTGCACGTGCCTCGCATGCCCATGACGTGCCAGTCATCGAGAATTTCGTATTGGCCGCGCTTGAGCAGCGCCATGCCGCGACGGACCACGCCATCCGCCCCTGCGATTTCCACGCCCACCGTTACCCAGCCCGCGTGCTTGCAGCCGCTGCCGAAGTGCCACGTGCCCTTCACCATGTAGCCGCCCTCCACTACGCGCGCTTCGCCTACGCGTGTCGAAAAGACGGAGGCGCCCGCAGCAAGCGGCCCTTGCCAGCTGTCGCGTTCCGAAAACACCTCTTCCACCGCCTGCTCTGGAAAAGGCAGCAAATTGCGCGTGCCACCCGCGACGAATGCCATCCAGCCGGCCGCGCCGTCGGCCCGGCCGATTTCCGACACGATGTCCACGACGTCGCGAATGCCGAGCGCGTATCCACCCAGCTCGACGGGCGTCGTCAGCTTGAACGCGCCGGCCTGAGTCAGCGCTTCGAGCGTCGGGGCAGGCACCTCGCCCGCTGCCTCGCCCGCGAGCGCGTGCTGCCGGATGAGCGGCACCAGTTCGGTCATCCGGTTGCGCAGTTCGCGCCCCGTCTCGGTGGTCAGCTCGGTTGGCAGATCAAAGCGGGGGGTCGGGAAAAACGGCGCAGTCATGTGATAAATGTCCTTTGGAAAAATTGGGCCGCCATGCGTGCATGTCATGCGACTGGTCGGGATGCCTGAATGTGCATCGCCGCGCGTTGCAGATGAAGTCACAACACGTCTAAGCGCGACGTCTCAACGGCGACGTCGCGCAATACGTCGTAATGACGCACGGGGCGAACGTGGTGTTTTCCCGGCTGGGCCGCAGAGGGCGGACCCTCTAGCATCGGAATCCGGACTCACGGATTGGCGGGAACATCGAGGTGGAAAGCAGCGGCGCGATCATTCGTTCTCACCCCGTCGAGGGGAACACGCCCGACGAACGGGAAGTTCGCGACGAGCTGGCGCGCGTGCTGAAGAGCCAATGCTTCGCGACGTCGGGACGCATGCGCGCGCTGCTCGACTACCTTGTCAACGAGACGCTGCAAGGGCGCGGCGACCGCCTCAAGGAATACACGATCGGTATCGAGGTCTTCGACCGCGGCACGGATTTCGATCCGCGCATCGAAACGGTCGTGCGAACCGAGGCGTGGCGTCTGCGCTCGCGCCTTACCCTTTATTACCAGACCGAAGGCGCGCACAACCCTGTCCGTATCGAACTGGCGAAGCGCTCGTTCGCGACGGCGGCGTATCGCCTCGCGGCCGCCACACCTACCCTCGCCTTCGCCGACCTGGCGCCGCAGCGTATTGCACGGCTCGCCGTCCTGCCCTTTGCCGTAACGGACGACGCGCCCGACATCCACCATCTCGCCGCGAGCCTCGCCGACGAAATGAGCCACGCACTCGCGCGCTTGCCGCGCATCGAAGTGCTCGCGCGCTCGTTGTGCCGCGCCATGCCGGCCACCGCAGCTTCCATCGGCGAGACCGTGCAGCGGCTCGACGTCGACTGGATCGTGGAGGGCAGCGTGCGCCGTTCAGGTACCCGCACACGCGTGCTCCTGCAACTGGTGGAGACGGCAAGCGGTTGCCAGGTCTGGGCTCACGCGATCGAACAGGACTGGAACGACGGGCCGCCACGCGTGGAAGACACAGCGGTGGAGCTCGTCACCGAACTCGCGAAAAGCGAAAGAATCTGGCAGACGCCGCTGGCCGAAGCGTTCGTGGAAGACGTCTGCTCCGGTTCTGACCTGCGGCAGCTGCTTCGCTTCGGCACCGGCGGCTCGCCATCGGTGGTCGATGTCTTGCGCCGCGGTATCGGCTGGCTCGAAGGTCGCCTGCAGCGCAACCCGCACGAAGCCGCCATGCACGCGAGCATGGCCAACCTCCTCGCGGCCTTCGTCTCGATCGTGCCGGGTTCGAGCGCGGACCTCATGCCGCGCCTGAAACGCTCGGCCATGGCCGCCGCCACGGCGCCTCGCAGCGGAACGCGTGGACTCGTCGCGCTGGGAATGGCTTCGCTCTTCGTCTGCGACTGGGTGGCTGCCCAAGATGCGCTGGATCGCGCCATCCGCCTCGCTCCCGACGATAGCGGCGCGCGCATGTGTCTCGGCCTGCTTCACCTGCAAACCGGCAAGCTGGGCGAAGCGCTCGACAACATGCGGGAAGCGCGCGACTTGCATCCGTTGTCGGCAACCGTAACGGGGTCTCTCGCCGCGGTCTTGATGAATAGCCGCCGCTACGGCGAAGCAATGGAGCTGGCGCGCCGGGCCGTCGCACTGGACAGCGACTTTCAGCCTGCCCACGTGCTGCTCGCCGACGCCATGCTGTGGGACGGACGTATCTCGCAGGCCTTGGGACGGTTCGAGGAAATCAGCCAGCTGGATGGCCGCAGCGCGTTCGGCCTCGGAAAAATGGGCTATGCGTATGGCAAGACGGGAAATGGGCCGAAGGCACGCGCGATTCTCGATGAACTCGACAGCCGGGACGACGATCCGGGCCGTGTGCTGATGGCCAAGGCGCAGATCCATCTCGGCCTTGGCGAGCACAACGCAGCGTTCGAGCATCTGGACGCCGCACTCGGCGCACCGACTGCGCCGGAGCTGCTGCTTCGCACCGCGCCGCAATTCGATCCGCTGCGGGCCGACCCGCGCTTCGCAAGGCTGCTCGCCCGGCTCGGCCTGACCGCCTGCCGGGCGGACAGTTAGACGGCAAGCGCGCCGCCCGTCTCGCGCAACGGCCGGGCCGGATCATCGGCCGTGGCAAGCCGCCTGTATTGCCCGCCGTGAAAGACGAGGGGCGCCGCGTCCTGCCGTTGCGTGAACGAGCGGACCTCGCCGAGAAAGATGGCATGGTCGCCGCCGTCGTACTGAACGGCGCGCTCGCATTGCAGCCAGCCCACGCATCCCTCGATCAGCGGTATGTCGCCCAGGCCGTGCCGGGTTTGAACACCGGCGAACCGGTCGATTCCCCGGCTCGCGAATCGGCCCGAAAGCGGCTCCTGCTCCTGCGCAAGAATGTGAATCGCCCAATAGCGCGCCGATGCGAACGCCGCATACGACGACGAACTGCGCGCGAGGCTCCACAGCACGAGCGGTGGATCGAGCGAAACGGAGCTGAAGCTGTTGGCGGTGATGCCGACCGGAGCCCCGTCGGGGCTCCGTGTCGTGATGATGGTGACGCCCGTTGCGAACTGCCCCAATACGCGGCGAAAGGAGGCAGGTTCGATTGCGGCAAGCGGCTCTGTCATGGCTGAACGCTCCGTGTTAATCGGGCCCATCGTCGGCCGGATCTTCACGCAGCGGAAGTCACGAGACGTCTCTTGAGCGCAGCGGCGGTCGATGCAACCACGTCGCCGGTCGGTGCGGTGTTCTGTATCAGTCGCGAGGCGCGAGCGCCGCGGTGCGCTCGCCGTCTTCCCAGCCGCCGCCAAGCGCCTTGTAGAGCGCGATGGCGTCCACCGCGAGGCTGACGTCGCTCTGCGCGAGACTGTCCCGCTGCGAAGCGAGCGACCGGTCGGCCTCCAGCACACTCAGGAAAGTGGTGAGACCGGCCATGTATTGCGCCTGCGAGACGTCGAACGCGCTCTTGTAGGCCGCAACCGTTTTCTTGAGCGCGTCGTTGTGCGCCTTCTCGCGGTCCAGCGCAACGAGCGCGTTCTCGGTTTCTTCAATCGCGCTTCGCACCGTTGCCTGCCAGGCCGCGACTTTCTCGTCCCTGACCGCCTCTTTCTCGCGCACCTTGGCGGCACGCTTGTGGGCGTCGAAGACCGGCACGCTCAACGTCGGACCGAACGACCATGTTGCCGATGAACGAGCGGCCATCGACCGTATGCTCTCCGAGTTCACGCCAATTGCCCCCGCGAGCGAAACAGCCGGATAACGGTCCGCCTCCGATACGCCGATGTCGGCCGTTGCCTCGGCAATGCGCCGCTCGGCGGCGCGCACGTCGGGCCGTCTCGCCAGCACCTCGACGGGCGGGTCCGGTTCGATCGCCCACGAAAGCGCCGGCACGGGAGCGACCTCGCGCAGGCGGTCGAGAACGTCCTGCGGCGACGCCCCGGTGAGCACCGCAAGGCGATTGACCGATTCGCGGAAGCTGTATTCGAGCGGCGCAATGCTCGCCGCCGCGCTTTCCATCTCGGCGCGTGCCTGCACTTCGTCAAGCCCCGTTCCGGTACCGGCCTGCGCCTTCGCACGCGTGAGCCGCCAGGTATCGGTGCGCGAGGCAAGCGTCGCTTTCGCTATGACGAGGCGAGCCTGATACCCGCGCGCTTCGACGTAATAGCGCGCCACGTCACCCAGCAGCGAACGGATCGTATCGTCCAGATCGGCCGCGTACGCCTGCACGTTCGCCGCAGACGACTCCACGCTACGTCGCTGGGCCCCGAAGATATCGAGTTCGAAGCTCGCATCGAAGCCGGCCTCGAAGGTGTTGCTCGTGAGGCTCGCGTTATCTCCGAAACCCGAGAGCTTCTGGCGCGACCGGGTAGCACTGGCCGAGCCGTCGACTGCGGGATACAGCCCCGATCGCGTCTGGACCAGCGAAGCCCGCGCCTCGCGCAGACGCGCCTGCGCCTCGCGCACGTCCGCATTCGCACGCATCGCGTCAGCCACGAGACGGTTCAGTTGAGGATCGTTGAATCGCGTCCACCACGATTTCAGGTCCGTGGCTGCTGACTTCGTGGGCGTCCTGTCCGCCCAGTCAGCCGGTGCGGCGGCCTGCATGGCGTGATAGTCGGGCCCAACTGTGCATGCAGCCAGAAGGGACGCGCACAGCAGCGCCAGCGCTCTCATGGCCGGACCGCGCTGGCCGCGCCACTGTCGAGCGGCGGGGCCTGAATGAAGACGTCCACGAGCTGCCCGAGATACGCGGGGAACCGGTCGTCCTCGATCTGGTAGACCACTTCCAGGACGCGCGTATCCACGCGCTCGGTGCTGTCGCCCGTGAGCGACGTCTTCGTGACGACATAAGGCTCGCTGTACATGTATTTCAATGCCGTGCCGATGTTGCCGTTGCCCCGCAGGTAAGCCCGGGCGGCCGCCCCCGGCTTGAAGCGCCAGGCATCGTTCTGGTCGATCTGCACGCGCACGTGGTGCTTGCCCGAGCGGCCCAGCATGACGAGCGGCGTGGAAAGGGCCGCGGCCGACGCATATTCCCCCGGCCGGATGTTGACCTGAAGGACGGTCGCATCGAAAGGCGCCTTCACGGTGAGACGAACGAGCGAAGCTTCGGAATACGCAAGCTGCGCACGCGCAGAAAGCAGTTGCGCCCGCGCCGACGCAAGCTTTGCTTCGTACAGACGCACCGCGTAACGGCGCTTCGACAAATCTTCCGCGCTCACCGCGCGCGGATCGGAAACCGATTCCGCCAGTTTGAGCTGCGCCCGGTAGTCGCCCAGATTGGCGTCGGCTTCGCGCACATTTGCGACCGCCGTTTCGACGTCGGCGCTGCGCTGATCCCGATCGGCGCGTTTGACGCGGTCGTCGATGCGAAACAGCGTTTGGCCGGCCTTGACCTCGTCGCCGGGCGCGATGGGCACGTCAACGACGATGCCGCCGTCAGGCGCCCCGATGCCCACCGCCTGGCCCGGCGGCTCGAGCTTGCCGGTGCCGCCGATGTAGCTCGGGAACGGCGCACTCGCGGGCTCCGAAAGCGGCTTGGTCGCAGAGATCGAGGACGGTGCCGTGATCACCGCCGTGGCGGCAACGGCGACACCCAGTGCGGCCAGCAGCGGCAACATGGCCTGAGTCAGACGGAGTCTCACGGAGCGGTGCCCTCAACAATGACAGAGGATGAAGCGCGGATACCCGTTATGCGGCCATCGTCCATTTCCGCAATACGATCGGCGTATTCGTAGATGCGCCGATCGTGCGTGACGACGATGAGCGTTGTCCCGCGTTCGAGAACCAGACTGCGCAGCAGCTTCATGATGTCTCGCCCCGTTGTGTGATCGAGCGCGCTGGTCGGCTCGTCGCAGACGATGAGGCGCGGCGAATGGACGATCGCGCGGGCAATGGCGACGCGTTGCTGCTGCCCGCCCGACAGTTCAGACGGCATCTTGTCGGCCTGATCGCTTAGCCCGACCAGTTCCAGCGAACGCTGCGCAGTTTTCGCTGCATCCCTGGGCTTCGCCCGCTGGAGCAGAAGCGGGATGCTGACGTTGTCCCGCACGCTGAGCGAGGGGATCAGGTTGTACGACTGGAACACGAAGCCGATGTGATCGCGCCGGAACGCGGTGGCTTGCGCGGAAGGCAAGCTCTCCGGGTCGACGTCGAAGATCGTGCATCGGCCCGCGTCCCGTCGCAGCACACCCGCCACGATGGAGATCAGCGTGGTTTTTCCGCAGCCCGACGGTCCCACGAGGAACATCACCTCGCGCGTGCGCACGGCAAGATCGACGCCGCGCAACGCGGGCACGCTGCCCGTGGGTGTCGGATAGGCCTTGGCGAGCTGTTCACAGACGACGGCGAACCCGGCGCCGGAGGCCGTGCGTTGCGGATCGTCGTTCATTTGAACACCACCCCGGGATCAAGGCGCAGCACGCGACGCAGCCCCAGCGACCCGGCCGTGCTTCCAACCAGCACGACCACCGCGCAGGCGGCGCCCACCACAGGCCACGTCAAGCGGACGTTGATATCGGAATTGACGTTGAGCAGGATGAACGTCGCAATGCCGCCAATGCCCAGACCGTAGCCCAGCAGCGTCACACCCAGGGCCTGCAGCGCGACCATCCCGATCAGCGTCCCATCCTGGGCTCCGATTGCCCGCAGCACGGCAAAGTGCCTCTGGCTGTCGAGCATGAAGTTGTAGAAAGTCATTCCCGCGATGCCGCCTCCAATGGCAAACGTCATCAGCGCGGAGAGCCCCATGTTGAGAATCACGCTGGTATTGAGGATGAACCAGCGCAACGTCTCGTTGGAAAATTCGCGGCTCGTGCGGGCAAGCAGCTTCAGCCCTTCGCGCGTCTGCGATTTGACGCGTGCGACATCGGCATCCGGCCTGAGCTTGACGAGGACATACGACAGCAGCTTTCTCTGGCTCGGCACATAGGTCTTGACGCGTTCATACGTGGTGTAGACGACCGGGGTCGAGGCGAACGTCTTTTCGCCGCGGTAGATGCCTGCCACCACCACACGGTGATCGTTGAGTTCGAACGTGTCGCCCACTCTGAGCGGACGGCGTGCGCCGCTGGAAGTTGCGCCTGAAGCTGAATAGGCGAGGCGATTGCGTGCCCCGTCTTCGTCGACGAACACGCTGTCGGCCATGCGCAGGTCGGCGAGCGAGCCCGACACCATTCGCCCCGGCGCACCGATCAGTGTGGAATCGTCCACGCCGATCAACTGCACGGACTCTGCGCGGCCATCCGGCAGCCGTGCACTGATGCTGCCTTTGTACAGCGGCACGGCCCATGCCACGCCCGACACGCTGCGCATGCGGTAAACGGCGATGTCGTCCATCGCCTTGACGTCGTCGACGTAGTCCGAATGAAGATCGGTCACCCACATGTCGACGCCCTGAATCTGATCAACGAACGTCGTGGTCGACCGCAGAACGGCAACCAGGGTTGCGGCCTGTTGCGTGATCAACAGCGTAGTAAAGGCGAGCGAAAAGACGATGCCGAAATATTTGGCCCGATCGCCGATCAGCATCCGCCAGGCAATTGCCAGCATGACTACCTCACGCGCAATTCATGTGACGCCCTTTGCTCACGGCGCTTCGTGAATGAAATGCCGGGCAATGTCGTGGCGAGAATATGGCTTCGCATATTCCTTTGAATTGACGTGTATCAATTCAGGCCAATCAGCTGCGGCTCCGTAATAATCGGAAAGTAATTGTTATTTCAAAAATAAGGAAATGGATTGAATAAGCGCGGCGATGAGGCGACCGGCAATGAAGCGGCAGATCGCTTTCGCCGGGCGCGCGGTGACGACCATTGGCAAGCGGACTTACCGGCACGCTTAGCGGCTCAACCTGCCGACGCGCTCACATTCGCCAGCAGCGTCATTTCGGGCAGTGCAAGCGCATCGGTTACGCGCAGCCGAACTTAAAGCGCCGAAACACGACGCTCTTGATTCGGTCGAGAAGCAGAGCGAACACGGCAACGGCGCAGATCAAGGCGCCGACGAGTTCCAGTGGGACTGCTGCCATCAGCGTTCCGGTTACGGCCAGCACACTCACCAGGACGACGTCGATGGCGCTGGCCCACGCCATGAGCGTACCGGGAGCGAACGCCCACATGGGCCCGTCGTTGCGGAGCACGTAGACATTGGCCTGCGTGGTGAATACCAGCAGCAGGAACACCATGGTTTGCATCTGCCCGGCACTCAGCCCGAACCGTGCGCGCGCCGTGCCATACAGCGATAGCGTGAACGCAAGCGAAACCGCTGCGAGCACGCCCGCGGCGCCGACCAGTTGCCCGACTCGCCAGCGTTGTGGCTGGCTTGCCGGTAGAACGCGGTCGGTTGCGATGCTCATCGTAACGAAGTCATTGGCGAACAGCAGTAACACGATCAGCCGCGGTGAAATCACAAAGCCTTTGGTGAGCCAGAGACCCAGTGTGAGGAAAACGACGATCTCAAGTGTCTTGACTATCTTGTTGAGAATGTACGTGAGCATGCGTCGGTGCACTTCTCGCCCCATACCGACCACGGTCAGGACACCGCTCAGGCCTGGATCGGTCAGCACAACGCCTGCTGCGGCCTTGGCCACATCGGTGGCACTGGCCACGGCGATACCGAGTTCCGCCTGTCGCAGCGCAGGTGCGTCATTGACGCCGTCGCCCGTCATCCCCGTGACGTGTCCTGCCTGTTGCAGCGCGCTGACAATGGCGTGCTTCTCTTCAGGCAGCACGCGAGCGAAGATGTCGCATTTTTCGGGTTGTCGTAAGTCGTCTTCGCGCGCAACGCAGATACGTGTACCCAGCCCAAGTCGTTGTCCGATTGCCCGTGCTGTTTCCAGTGCGTCGCCGGTGGCCATGCACACTCTCACGCCAAGCTGGCCGAGTTTTGCGATGAGTTCGGCAGCGTCGTCCCGAGGCGGATCGGAGAGGCCCACTAGACCGATCGGTCGAATCGCGCCCACCGGACCCGCCGCAACCGCGAGCACGCGCGCGCCCCCAGCGGCCAACGCCCGCCCCGTGTCTTGCGCGGCTTGACGCTGCGCCACGTCGGCACCGCAATGTTCGAATACTGCGCTGGTCGCGCCTTTCAGCGCATGCCACGCCTGTCCATCGACGACATAGATGCCTTCGCTGAATCGGGTTGCCGGATCGAAGGGCCGAAAATCCGTGCGCGCGGGCAGAAGGGCAGATTGCGCGCTCGTACGATAAGCAGAAAGGATCGCAAGGTCGAGGGGATCCTGAGAGGCATCGTCGCTGGCCATTGCTGCTGCGCGCAAGACGGTGGCCTCGTCGACGTCTGCCAATGCCTTGACCCCGGCGACGGACAGCCTGTTCTGCGTCAATGTCCCGGTCTTGTCGGACAGAAGGGTATCCATTGCTGCCGCTTCCTCTACCGCAGGCAGCCTCGTAACGAGAACCCCCTGTTTCGAAAGACGTGTGCTCGCGAGAGCCGTAGCCAAAGTGTAGGTCGCCGGCAAGGCAACCGGAACCGACGCGACGAGCAGCAATAACGCGAACACCGCGGTATCGCCCCACGGCAAACCATGCGTCGCGGCGTAAAAGACGACCAGTACCACGAGCACGAGGTCGAAGGCGACGAGGCGCTTGACGATCGAGAAGATCGTGCGTTGCATATGGCTGGGGGCATTGGACGTGCGCACGAGTTCCGCCGTCCGGCCGAAGTAGGTTCGCGAGCCGGTGGCAGTGACTTCGCCGCTGGCTTCGCCCTGATGCACGATCGACCCGGTGTACGCGGGCTGTCCGGGGCTTGCATCGACAGCGAGAGACTCGCCGGTCAGGGCCGACTGATCCAGCGTCACTGCGCCATCGAACAAAACGAGGTCTGCGGGGACGATGTCGCCTGCTCGCACGTGCACCACATCTCCAGGAACCAGTTGCGCGGCGGGAAGACGGCCCCAGTGCGCGTCGCGCAGCACGCGCGCGTTGACCTGCAATTGCCGTCGCAGCAACGTCAGCGCGTCTTGCGCGCGCCCTTCCTGTATGGAGGCAACAAGGGCATTGAAAGCAAGCAGGAACAGGATGACCAGCGCCTCCTCGCCACGATGAAGCATGACCTGTAGCACGATCACCGCTTCGAGCATCCAGGGCACGGGTCCCCAGAGTTTGGCGAGAAGCTGGCGCCATCGCGGTGTGCGAACCTCTTCGATAGCATTGACGCCGAATGCTTGCAGGCGATGCTGAGCCTCTGCCGACGTAAGCCCTGTTGCGCGGTCGGTGGTCGGCAGCGCTTTTGCGGTGTCGGCGGGAGGTTTAGCGGCGATTGTCATTGTGAGGAGCGGTTCGCGGTGGTTGGGGCGCGCCGGCCACCGTGCTGACGATCGTCGCGTCACTTCTACGAAGAGCGACGTAGCGGCCGGCGTAGTTGCTCTGCTGCTCGCATGCCAATGGTCGGTTCACCGCTTCAACGAATCATGGCTTGCGGGCGGAACCACTACCGGCGTTCACAGAAGTTCGAGTGCCAGCGCGATGCCCTGTCCTCCGCCAATGCACAGCGTCACGATCCCGCGCCGAGCGCCGCCACGCTGCATCTGATGCAACAGCCGCGTAGTCAGCACCGCGCCGCTAGCACCGATCGGATGTCCATGAGCAATCGCGCCACCCTCTGTATTTACAACGTCTTCCGCAAAGCCGAGCTCGCGCAGACACGCCAGCGCGATTGCCGCAAACGCCTCGTTGATTTCCACGCGATCCACGTCCGATATAGACCACCCGGCGCGTGCAATTGCCTGTCGCACCGCGGGAATCGGGCCCAGGCCGAAGAAACCGGGCTCCACGGCTGCCACGCCATAACTGACCAGCCGGGCCATGGGCGTCAGGCCATTGCGTTCGGCCCAGCCTCGCTCGGCAACGACCATTGCAGCCGCGCCGCTGTTCAGGCCAGGCGCGTTGCCTGCGGTAATCGTCCCGTCCTTGCGAAAGGCCGGTTTGAGCCTGGCAAGCGACTCGGCGCTGGTATCCGGCCGATTGTGCTCGTCGCGGACAAACACCGTTGGCCCTTTGCGACCCGGCACCTCCAGCGGCACGATTTCTGCGTCGAAGAGCCCGGCAGCCTGCGCCTGCGCGAAGCGTTGCTGCGAACGCAACGCCCAACGATCCTGGTCCTCGCGAGAGATGCCGCACTTCGCCACGAGGTCTTCTGTGTGCCAGCCTGAATGCTGACCGCTAAAGGCGTCGTTGAGCCCATCGAGCAGCATGCTGTCGAACAACGTCACGTCGCCCATCCTGGCCCCCCAGCGCCCTTGCGGCAGCAGGTAGGGACTGCGATCCATGTTTTCCATACCACCGGCGAGCGCGCATTCGATCATGCCGGCCCAGATTTCGGTGGCCGCGCTGGCGATGGCCTGCGCGCCGGACCCACAGACACGGTTGACCGTCAGCGCCGGAACGCCGACCGGCAATCCCCCGGCGATGCCCGCCTGTCGCCCCGGATTCATTTTCACGCCGGCCTGAATCACATTGCCCATGACGAGCGAATGGACCTTGTCGGCAGCCAATCCAGCGCGCCGGAGACTTTCGCGGATAACGGCAGCGCCAAGCGTTGGCGCCGCCACGTCCTTGAGTGTCCCGCCGTAGGTGCCGATCGCCGTGCGTACAGGGCTGCACAGGACCACTTCAACGTTGCTCATGAGCTTGCTCCTCAAAGGAATGCCGCGGAATCAGGTAATACGGAAGATCGTGCCGGCCAATGCAGTTCCGGTGCGAGGGTGTCGAGGACCGTCCCGCATCGCTTCAGGTTCAGGTTCAGACGAAGCCACAGGTTTGTGCGGGGCACGGGTCGCTCGTGCGGTCCCGTTTGTACATTAGACGGTTTTCCATGATGGCGAGGGCCGTCCGATCCTTCTTGACGTGTGTCAAGACGAGTATCGTCGCCGCCCTACAAGCTGAGGCACAACAATGGTTGAGCCACATGGTCTGTGACAAAACGGAGCGACGTAGCCCGCCGACCATCGCCATGAAGCGAACCGGGCTGCGTCGCCGCCAGAATCCGGTTCGGGAGATGGGGAAGAAAGCGCATGCCTGCAGACATTGATGTCGTAGTAATCGGAGGTGGCCAGGCCGGGCTTGCCACCGCCTACTTCCTGCGCCGTGCGGGACTCGACTATATCGTGCTGGACGACCAGAGCGCCCCCGGAGGCGCCTGGCGACATACCTGGGACTCACTACACCTGTTCTCGCCGGCGCAATGGAGTTCGCTGCCAGGCTGGCAGATGCCCGTATCAAACGGCACGTACCCGTCGCGCGACGAGGTCATCGCCTATCTGGCGCGATATGAGGATCGTCATCACATCCCTGTGCGGCGCCCGGTTCATGTCAAATCCGTTTCACGCGTCCAGGGCAGCTTGCTGGTCAGCACCGATCGAGGGGAATGGCTCGCGAGAGCAGTCGTGAGCGCGACCGGCACCTGGAGCGCGCCGTATGTCCCCGACTATCCCGGACGCGAGATCTTTCGGGGTCGCCAGATGCATTCGGCGCAGTACCGCAACGCGGACGATCTGCGCGGACAAAACGTGCTGGTGGTGGGCGGCGGCAATTCGGGCGCGCAAATCCTGGCGGAGGTATCGACAGTCTGCAACGCTATGTGGGTGACGTTGCATGACCCCGTTTTTCTTCCCGATGATGTGGATGGCCGGGTCTTGTTCGAACGCGCGACAGCCAAATGGCAGGCTCTTCGCGATGGGCACACGATGACGGCGCCGGTAGGTGGTTTGGGCGATATCGTCATGGTGCCGCCTGTACGGGACGCGCGGGCGCGAGGCGTTCTGCACCCAATGCGTCCGTTCAGCCACTTCGATGCGGACGGCGTCGTGTGGAGCGACGGCACGCATTCCCGCGTCGATGTCGTGATCTGGTGCACGGGGTTCCGCCCCGCGCTCAAACATCTTGACCCACTACAGATCTGCGATGCCAACGGATTGCCGAGGACAGACGGGACGCGCGCCAGAGGCGAGGAGCGCCTGTGGCTGGTTGGCTACGGCGAATGGTGCGGCGCTGCCTCGGCTACGCTCGTCGGTGTCATGCGCAGCGCAAGGGAAGCGGCGCAGAGCATAGCGCAATATCTCATTGCCATAGGGCCGCGAAGCGCATCATCACCGTAGCCGGCAGGGTCCTCCGAAACCAGCGTCGAACCGGGCGAGTTCCTTCAATCTTGTCGATCGATCTTCCAAGTCGCGTTCAAGACCCTACCGTTAGCGGCCGATAATGCACTTACGCGTTATGGGACGATCACGATGAGCCACGAAGACAAAGATCCGGCCGGCGGTTCCCTTCAGGCCGCATTCCTGCGCCACGAGGCGAGCCTTGCACCGCCCGGGCGCCAGCCCGGCGAGGACAACCCCGCCGTTTACCGCACGCTGCTCGAATCCACCCGGGCAATTCCCTGGAAGATCGATTGGGCGACGATGCAGTTCGCCTATATCGGCCCGCAGATCGAAGCGCTGCTCGGCTATGCGCCCTCCACCTGGAAAACGGTCGAGGACTGGGCCGCGCGCATGCATCCGGACGACCGCGAGTCCGTGGTGAATTTTTGCGTCGCGCAATCGCAGGCGGGCGCCGACCACGAAGCGGACTATCGCGCACTGACCGCCGACGGCGGCTACGTGTGGATCCGCGACGTTGTCCACGTTGTGCGCAAAGAGAACGGCGACGTTGACGCGCTGATCGGCTTCATGTTCGACATCAGCGAGCGCAAGCGCACCGAGGAACGGCTCGCGCAGCTCCAGCGCGAACTGGAACGCCTGTCGCTCGCCGACAGCCTGACGGGCGTGGGCAACCGTCGCATGTTCGACACGGTCATCGCGCGCGAATGGGCGAGCGCGGCGGCATCGGGCAAGCCGCTTTCGCTCGTGATGGTCGACATCGATTTCTTCAAGTCGTACAACGATTATTACGGTCACCTGCAGGGCGACGAATGTCTGAAGCGCATTGCGCGCGTGCTCGGCGAGGCTGCCGGGCCGAACGCGTTCGTGGGCCGCTTCGGCGGCGAGGAGTTCGTGCTCGTGCTCGCGCAAACCGACGCTGATGAGGCCGTACGCGTCGCAGAGCGTTGCCGCGCGCTGATCGCGGATGAAGCGATCGCGCATCTGCGCTCGCCGCATAGTCAGCGGGTCACGGCGAGCTTCGGAGTAGGCACCGTTGTGCCGAATGAAGGCATCGACGTCACGGCTTTCATCAATCTGACGGATGCGCAGCTCTATCAGGCCAAGGATCAGGGCCGCAACCGCATTTCGGCGGTGGACAGGGCAGGTATCGGCGGCGAAGGATTCAAGCTGCAGTCGCGCTGACACTTTGATGGTGCGAGGATCGTTCCGGCATAGGGGCGCTTCATGGGAGTCACGCCGGGACGGCACAATTGTTGGTCAGGTTGTTGGGACGATGGCCGATATAAAGCAAAGGTCTGGCAAGGAAAGAGCGGTCTTCGACCCGAAGCGATCCTTCATGCCTCTTGAAGGCGGACGATTAGAGTCAGCAACTCCAACGCAAACTTAATCATCTTGACACCGATTTAAGACGGTTGGCGGTTGCGCCAGCCGCCGACGGACGTTACATGGTCGATGCGCGATTCGACGATTTCCACGTCTGGTCAACCGAAGCGCAGCCCTTCTGGACAGAATAGTTCTCCAGAACCGGACCCGTTTCTACCGCCAGCCGAAGCAAAAATAAACCTAAAACGGGCCGATCGAGCTCAAAGGTCTCGTTTGCTTCGGTAACTACTGAGCCAGAAGAATACTCCTCACAAAGTAAGCCATCCGCCATATGAATTACCGTGTCCGGCCCAGCTGCGAAATCGCTGAACGCCCAGAAGACACCGAACAGTACCAAGGGCGATGCCAGAATTGAGATTGCGATCGGGAGCGACAGCAGGCTTCCCATACCCCATCCCAGCAGTCGCGGTCGCAGCGCGAACGCACCGAAAGCGATATACGCGTAGGCCACGAAGCAAGAAAAGAACAGCAATACATTGATCACGTGACTGCGCGTCACGAAACCTGACTTCACTCCGACCAGCACGACGGAAATTAGCGCGAAGGCTGACAAATATTTTGTTCTTGGCTGCATAGTGTCTCGCAGTGGCGCATGCGCCGTGCAGGCCCGACAGCCCTTGGTCGGTCCGTTACCCCTGGCGCCCCAACCCCGAGCGCACCGCTGCCGCCAACCCGAGTTCCGGATAGGCCGCATCGACTGCCTCGATGTCCGCGCGCGTCTCGGCAATGAGCCAATCACGCACCTCGGCGACGATCGGGCGCGGGGGCCGGCCCGGCGCCCATGAAAGACAACATATCCGATCGGTCACCACCAACTCGCTCTCGGCCGGCACGAGCGCCCGCTGTGCGAGCCAGTGCATCACCACGTTGACCCAGCCGAGCGCGATTCCCTGGCCCAGCAGTGCCGCCTGCACGACGATCGCATAGTCGTTGAAGCTCAACACGCCGGCCGCGTGGCGCGTCTTGTTCTTGAACGCCGCGAAACGCGCGTGCCAGCCGCGCTCCTCGTCGTCCATCACGATCACCGTGTCGCCGTGCGCGCGCCATTCGTCGGTACACGCAAGTTCCTGATAGCGCGGATTACAAACGGGCAGCAGGACTTCGGGCATCACCGGCACGCTGTTCTCGAGCATTTCGCCCTCCTGCACGAAACGCATTCCGAGATCGACGTCGCCGAGCGGGCCGCCGATCCGGCCGGAAATCAGCTGAAAGCGCAGGTCGACCGACGGAAACGCTTGATTGAGCCGGCTCATCCGCGGCATCAGCCAGTGTGTCGTGAATGCGGTCGACACCGACAGCGTCACGGGCTCGACGCCCGTCGCGCGCGCCTCGATTTCGCGGATCGCGTCTTCGATGCCGTTCAGTCCCTCGGAAATCTTGCGATACAGAATCCGGCCGTTCTCGGTGAGTTCGATGCCGCCGTGCACGCGCTCGAAGAGACGCACGCCGAGATGATCTTCCATGCGCGAGAGCATTCGGCTGACGGCCGGCTGGCTGACGTACAACTCCTGCGCCGCGCGCGTGAAGTTACCGCAGCGCGCGGCCGCCTCGAACACGAAAAGCGCGTTAGCGCTGGGAAGTTTTCTGCGTAGGCTGGGCATGACCTGATGTTATGCCTAATCCAACAATTCGGGAATTGCAGCCAAAAAAATCGGCGCCTATATTTTTCCTCACTGAGGCAGCCGAGCGGGAACCCAACAATGGATGCACGAGCCAGGGCGGGCGTATCGATTCGATCCGCAGCAAAGCGTTATGGGCCTGTCGTGGCGCTCGACGACGTGTCGCTCGACGTAGCGCAGGGCGAATTCGTCTCACTCCTCGGCCCGTCCGGTTCAGGCAAGACGACGCTACTGGGCATTCTCGGCGGCTTCGTGCAACCGAGTGCCGGCAGCGTCTGGGTTGGCGAGCGAGACATTACATTCGCGCCGCCGCACAAGCGCAACATCGGCATGGTGTTCCAGAGCTACGCGCTCTTTCCTCATATGACGGTTGGCGAAAACGTCGCTTTTCCGCTGCGCGCCCGCCGCGAGCCCAGGTCGGGCTGGGCCCGCAAAGTGGCCGACGCGCTCGCGATGGTCGAACTGCGCGGCTATGAACACCGGCGGATCAGCGAATTGTCGGGCGGGCAGCGGCAGCGCGTGGCGCTCGCCCGCGCGATGGTGTTTGAGCCGCAACTGATCTTGATGGACGAGCCGCTCTCCGCGCTCGACAAGCAACTGCGCGAGACGATGCAAATCGAGCTGCGGCGCCTGCATCGCCGGCTCGGCGCGACGATCATCTATGTGACGCACGACCAGCGGGAAGCGCTGACGATGAGCGATCGGGTCGCGGTATTGAAAGACGGCCGGCTCGTCCAGGTCGATACGCCCGAGCACCTCTATGACCGGCCCTGCAACGCCTTCGTCGCGAGCTTCATCGGCGAGGCCACGCTGCTGGCCGTCGTGCGCGTGGGCGACGATGCGGTGAGTCTCGGCGACACCGTGCTGCGTACGGCCTACCCGCTTCCGCGCGCCGAGCGGCTGCTGCTCGCGGTGCAGACCGAAAAGCTCGTGATCGACGCGGGCGATGCGCCGCCCGACGCGAACCGGCTCACCGCACGCGTGACGGAGGTGCTGTACCAGGGCGAGAGCCTGCGCGTATTTGCGTCGCTCGCCGACGGCACGATAGTGAGCCTGCGCCAGCCCGGCAATCACGAGGCGCGGCAGCGCGTGCCGCCAGCCGGCGCTTCCATACGTGTCGCGATTTCGCCGTCCGACACGATCGTCGTTCCGGCATGACGGGCGCGCGACGCCCGGCCCTGCCCTTCTCTTCCCGGCCAATTCTTCCCGGCCAATCGCAACGCAATCAAGGATGAATTCATGAAGCTCACCGATTTCAAGGTGCTGACATTCGACGTCGTCGGCACACTCATCGACTTCGAGCGAGGCGTGCTCGCATCGGTGCGCCGCATCGGCGGCAGCGCCACGAAAGATCTGAGCGACGAGCAGATCTTCGAGCCGTACATGCGCGGCCGTGCCGCGTTCCCCGGCCGGTCGAGCCACGAAATGGCGAACGTGTACCTGTCGCTCGCGAAGGAGCTGGGTTTGCCGGACGATGCGCAGTCGGCCGCCGCGTTCCAGCGTGACGTGCTCGAGTGGCCCGCGTTCGTCGATTCGGTCGAAGCGCTCAGGCGGCTGCGCAAGCATTTCCGCCTAGTCGCGATGACGAATGCAGACCGCGTGGCGCTGTCCTCGTACGCGCATACGCTGGGCGATCCGTTCGACGATTCGGTCTGCTGCGACGAAACCGGTGTCGCCAAACCGGACCCGCAGTTCTTCGCCTACAACCGCGGGCGTCAAGCGGCGTTCGGCTACAAGTTCCGCGAGATTCTCCATACGGCGCAGAGCCAATACCATGACATCGGCATTGCGACGCAACTGGGCTACGCGACTTGCTGGATCGAGCGCCGTCGTGGACAGAACGGCTTCGGCGCAACACCGGTGCCCGAGCAGGTGACGACACCGACGTTCTGCTTTCCGACGCTCGCCGCGCTGGCGGATGCCGTCGAAGCCGAGCTCGCCGTGGCCTGATGATGCTCGCGCCGCTCGCCTGCACTTCGCCGCCGCCCGATTCGCTCTGGCGCCACCTCGCCGCGCGCGCCGGTACGCTCGACGCCCCGGTCGGCAACGGGCCGCTTGCGCGCGATCTGCACACCGACGTTGCCGTGATCGGCGCGGGCTATTCGGGCCTCGCCGCAGCCCATGCGTTGGAAAAGCGCGGTGTGCCGTGCGTGGTGCTCGACGCCAATCCCGTGGGGTGGGGCGCGAGCGGGCGCAACGGCGGCGTGGTGTCATCGAAGTTCCGGCTGTCGTTTCCTGCGATTGCGGCAAGGCACGGTCTCGACGTCGCGAAGCGGATGCACCGGCTCGCGCACGACAGCGTGCGCGTGGTCGAATCGCTCGTCGACGAGTTTGCTATTGCGAGCGCCGCATTCGAACACACCGGCAGCCTGCGCTGCGCGCATACCGAGCGCGCGCTCGCCGCCTGTATTGCCGAGGCGGACTGGGTGCGCACCGAGCTAGGCGACCGCTCGATGTCGGCGTTGACCCGCGGTGAGGTCGAAGCGGAATCGGGATCTGCGGGATTCGTCGGCGGGGTGTTGAGCGCGGACGCCGGGACCATCCTGCCGCTCGAATACGTACTCGGCATCGCGCGCGGCCTTGCAGCGCGCGGTGTGCCGATCCACGAATCGACGCCCGTGGTGGCAATCGAGCGTGTGTCCGGCGCCCCAGGCGTCATCGTGCGCACGCCGGCTGCGACGGTACGTGCAAAGCAGTTGATCGTCGCGACGAACGCCTACTCCGGCCTTACGTCGGCAACGGCCGCCTACCAGCGCGAGCTGGTGCCGTTTCGCAGCGCGATGATCGCGACCGAGCGGCTGCCGGCCGGGCTCGACGCGAAACTCATGACTGCGCGCCGCAGCTACACGGAAACGCGCCGGATGATGAAATGGTTTCGCCGCGCCGATGGACGCATGCTGTTCGGCGGACGCGATGCGTTCGGCAAGGAAGGACAGCAAACGGGCTTCGAGGCGCTGCGCCGCGCGATGGTCGCCCTGTTTCCCGACCTGGCCGGCCTGCGCATCGAGTTCCAGTGGTCGGGCTATGTCGGCATGACCTTCAACGCGCTGCCGCACGTCGGCCGCAGCGACGACGCCACGGTGTTCTGTCTCGGCTACAACGGCGCAGGCGTCGCGATGGCGAGCCTTGTCGGCCAGCAGGCGGCCGCGCTCGCGCTGGGCGAGACGCCCGATCTCGCGCTGCTGGCGCAAGAGGGGCTGCGGCCCGTCCCGTTCCATTCGCTGCGCGCGCCGGGCGTCAGGCTCGTCGCTGCGTGGTATCAGTTTCTCGATG
Organism: Paraburkholderia sp. SUR17; assembly: GCF_029536165.1. NCBI lineage: Bacteria > Pseudomonadati > Pseudomonadota > Betaproteobacteria > Burkholderiales > Burkholderiaceae > Paraburkholderia > Paraburkholderia sp. SUR17. Next base: position 252,323 of record NZ_CP120509.1, on the reverse strand, counting down.
CCATGGGGGCATGATGACGGCTGCCAGAGGAATCGTTTCCGGGTGCGACACGATGAGGCCGAGCGAGACAGATGCGGCGATGCGCCACCAGCGGCGCGAAGACCGCGCGATGTTGCTGCTGATGGCGCCTGCATTGGCGATCGTCGTCATTTTGCTGGTCGTGCCGCTTGCATGGCTGTCGTGGCAATCGATCCGTCACGATGGCGGGTTCACGCTCGCGAATTACCGGCGCGTTTTCAGCGGTACTTACCTCGATACCTTCCTGCTCACCTTCAAGCTGAGCGCGATCGTCACCGGGGTGACGCTGCTGCTCGGCTATCCGGTGGCCTATCTCGCGGCATCGGTGCGCCCAAGGCTCGCCACGCTGATTCTCGGCATGGTGATTCTGCCGTTCTGGACGAGCGTGCTCGTGCGCACGTATGCATGGCTCGTGCTGCTGCAGCGCACGGGCATCGTCAACAAGGGGCTCATTGCAGCGGGCGTCATCGATCAGCCGCTGCAGCTCGCCTACAACCAGTTCGGCACCATCATCGCGATGGTCCACATCCTCCTGCCGTTCATGGTGCTGCCGCTCTACTCGGCAATGCAGAAGATTCCCTGGAGCTTGTCGCAAGCGGCCGCCAGCCTCGGCGCATCGCCGACCCATGCGTTCCTGCGCGTGTTTCTGCCTCTGTCGATGGGCGGCGTCGTTGCGGGCGTCACGCTCGTGTTCGTGCTTTGCCTCGGCTTTTACATCACGCCCGAGTTGATGGGCGGCGGCAAGTCGATCATGGTCTCCATGGTCGTGAGCCGTAACGTCGAGATCTACAACAGCTGGGGCGCGGCGAGTTCGGTCAGCGTGGTGCTGCTGGTTTGCGTGTTTGCGATCTTCTATGCCGCGAGCCGTGTGATTCCGCTCGACAAGACCCTGGGGGCGAAATGAAGCCGAATCCGCTCGCGCGTGGCCTGCTCGTCGCATCGGTCGCGCTGATCCTTGCGTTTCTGATGATTCCGGTGCTGATCGTCGTACCGCTGTCGTTTTCCCATACGCGCTTCATGACGTTCCCGCCGCCTGCGTTGTCGCTGAGATGGTATGAGGCGTTCTTCGGCAATCCCGACTGGCTCGCGGCGGCACGCACGACGCTCATCGCATCGTCGTGCGCGACTGCGATCGCAACACCCGTCGGCGTGGCCGCGGCGTATGCGATCGAGCATGGCGCGCATCCCCTGATTCGCCGGCTCCGAACGGTATTGATGCTGCCGTTGATGGTGCCGATCATCATCGTCGCCGTGGGCGTGTTCTTCGTCTATGCGCAGCTGGACTACGTGAATACGCTCGGCGGATTGATTCTCGCCGACACGATGCTCGGGTTGCCGTATGTCGTGATTTCCGTCGGTGCGGACCTGCGCTCCTTCGACCATGCTCAGGAGATGGCCGCGCGCAGCCTCGGAATGAACCGGCTGCGCAGCTTTCTGGCCGTGACGCTGCCGCAGATTCGTTCGAGCGTGATCTCCGGCGCCGTGTTCGTGTTCATTCAGGCGCTCGACGAGACGGTCGTTGCGCTCTTCATCTCCGGCGGTCCGAACCAGACGCTGACGCGCCGGATGTTCGTCACGCTGCGCGACGAGATCGATCCGACGATTGCGGCGATCAGTACCCTGCTCACGGCGCTCACGTTGGCCCTGGTGCTCATGATGGTGATCAGCCGCCGCGGCGGCATGGCGGAGGCAGCACGCGTATGAAGAACGCCTTGAAGTTCTATATCGACGGCGCCTGGAGCACGCCTGCCGGCAATACCCGGCTGCCCGTGATCGACCCGTGCACCGAAACACCGTTCGCGGAAGTCGCCCTCGGCGACCCACGCGACGTCGATCGCGCAGTGGCCGCCGCGAAGCGCGCATTCGCGACGTTCTCGCTGACCGACCCCGCGGAGCGCATTGCGCTTGCGCGCCGGATTCTCGACGTCTATCTCACGCGCAGCGACGAGATTGCCGACACGATCTCGCGTGAGATCGGCGCACCTCGCCAGTTCGCACGCAACTGGCAAGCCGCGCTCGGCCGCCGGCACCTGGAGGAACTGCTGCACACCTGCGAAACGTTCGCGTGGCAGCGCAGCAAGGGCACGACGCTCGTGCGTTACGAGCCGGTGGGGGTTGCCGCGCTGATCACGCCATGGAACTGGCCGATCAACCAGATCGTCTGCAAGGTCGCGCCCGCGCTCGTGGCGGGCTGCACGATGGTGCTCAAACCGAGTGAGATATCGCCGCTGAACGCGGTGCTCTTCGCCGAAGTGCTCGACGAGGCAGGCGTGCCGGCCGGCGTCTTCAATCTCGTGCATGGCGATGGCCCAACGGTCGGCGCGGCGTTGTGCGCCCATCCGGACGTCGACATGGTGTCGTTCACCGGTTCGACGCGCGCAGGGGTACAAATTGCGACGCTCTCGGCACCGACCGTCAAGCGCGTGCATCAGGAGCTTGGCGGCAAGTCCGCGAACGTGCTGCTCGACGATGCCGATTTCGAAACGGCGGTGACGAAGGGTGTCAACAGCTGCTTCAACAACAGCGGGCAATCGTGTAACGCGCCCACACGTATGCTGGTGCCGGCCTCGCGGCACGACGAGGCGGTCGAGATCGCGCGGCGCGCCGCGGCCGCGCATCGTGTCGGCCCCGCCGACGCGCCGGAAACGACGATGGGCCCCGTCGTCAGCGACGTGCAGTTCGAGCGCGTGCAACGGCTGATTGCGGCGGGTATCGAGGAAGGCGCGACGCTCGTCGCGGGCGGGCTCGGCCGGCCCGCGGGGCTCGAGCGCGGCTACTACGTGCAGCCGACCGTGTTCGCGCACGTGCGGCCCGATATGACGATCGCGCGCGAAGAGATCTTCGGCCCCGTTCTGTCGATCCTGCCTTACCGCGACGAGGAAGATGCCATCTCCATCGCGAACGACAGCCCGTATGGGCTCGCCGCGTACGTGCAGTCGCGCGACCTCGACCGTGCGCGCCGCGTCGCGTTCAGGCTGCGTGCGGGAAGCGTTCACCTGAACTACCCCGCGTGGGATCCGGGTGCGCCGTTCGGCGGCTACCGGCAGTCCGGAAACGGACGCGAGTATGGCGAGTGGGGGCTCGAAGCGTTTCTCGAAGTGAAGGGCGTGGTCGGATACGGCGCCTGATACGCCCGCGCGCCGTCGACCGCAGCGCGCCCCCCCGCTATTCGCCCTGGCGCCCTCGCAGCATATCGGCGATCCGCTCCGCGATCATGATTGTCGGTACGTTCGTATTCGCGCAGGGGATCGAAGGCATCAGCGATGCATCGCACACCGTCAGTCCCTCGACATCGAAAACCGAGCCGTCCGGTGCCGTCACCGCGAGCGGGTCGTGAGCGGCGCCCATTCGGCAGGTGCCCGACGGATGCCATGTTCCACCGACCGATTGCATGACGAACGCAGTCAGCGCCGCGTCGTCGGCAAGCAGCGTATCGAGCGAGACGCCTTGCGTGATGATGTGCTCGACCAGCGTGCCACGTAGCGGCCCGGCGCTGTCGAGCAGCGCGCTCAGTACGCCGCGCTGCATCGCGTTCCACTTGCCGGGCCGCGCGACCGACGCAACGCGGGGCGAGTAGCTCGACGGAAAGATCGGCCCGAGCGCGCTCGCGAACATCGGGTCGGCAAGCGTATGCGCGCCGAAGCGTACAGCGCCTTTGAGCCGTTCGAGGTCACGCGGGTCCGACAGCATCGAGAACTCGACAAGCGGTTCTTCCTCCGCATGCGCGGAGGCGAGCCGCACGCGGCCGCGCGAGTACGACTTGTTGACCCAGAAGAACATCGTGCCGAGCCGATATCCGATCGAGTGCCAGCCCGAGCGTGACAGAATCGCGCCATGCATGTCGCCTGCAGGTGTGCCTGGCAGCCCTGATGAGTAGCGGATGATGGCCTGCTCATGGTGCTCGTCGGGAAACGGCGTGCGCATTTCGCGCGGCAGGAACGCGGATACCGCAATGGACGGGTGCTCCATCAGATTTCGGCCAACGCCATCACGGGCGACGACAACGCCGATGCCGGATGCGGCAAGCTCGTCGGCGGGGCCGATCCCGCTGCGCATGAGAAGTGCCGGACTGTGGATCGCGCCCATGCAGACGATGATCCGTCGCGCACGCAACGTATTGAACGCACCATCGGCCAGGCGCACGTCGGCGCCGATTGCACGGCGGCCTTCGAATCTCACGCGCTCGACGAGCGTGTCGGTGCACACCGTCAGATTGGGACGCGCCCGGACGGTCGCGTCGAGATAGCAGATCGACGTGGGAATACGTTCCCCTGCCGCACTGACCGCAATGGCGCCCACGTAGGCGCCATCTTCCCACGGGCCGTTCTGATCGATACGCAGCGGATGACCGTGCCGCGCAAGCGCGCCGAGCACGCCGCGCACGAATGGCGACAGGCGATCGGCGCTCGCGCGGCGGATGCGCAGCGGGCCATTGGTGCCGTGAAGCGGTCCGTCCAGGTCGCAGTCGGTTTCGAGCTTGCGGAAATAAGGCAGACACTGTGCCCAGGTCCAACCCGTTGCGCCGAGCGCGTCCCATTCGTCATAGTCGGCGGGCGCGCCGCGGTTGGCCATCAGCGCATTGATCGCCGAGCCGCCGCCGAGCACGCGCGCCTGCTCGTAGCGCCGCCGCGCGGCCGGCGCGCTCATGCGCGCATGCAAACGCTGCCAGATATTGCGTGTATCCAGATAGGCCCGCCCCGGATATCGGCTGCGGATATCGGCCGGCATCGACGCCTGGGTGAGATCACGGCCGGCTTCGACGAGGCAAACAGTCTTGCCGGCCTCTTCGGTGAGCCGTGCGGCAAGCACGCAGCCGGCCGAGCCGCCCCCGAGAATGAGGTAGTCGTACACGGTGGGCGAGTGGTCGATGCGCAGCGAAGGGCTCGTGCGGGCTGCTCGTGCAGGCGGCGCGCGATGAGTCGTTGCGCTACTGCTGCATGAACTTGAGCCAGCGTGCCTTCGCCTGAATGCCGGCTTCGGACGCCCACCATTCCTCGGACATCAGGGCCTGCCTGCTCGCATTCTCGGGCGAACTCGGCAACTCGCTCGCGCGCTTCGCCGAGATCTTGCCGGTCTTGTACGCAGCCGGGTTGCCGGGACCATAGTCGATGTAGGTCGGCAGGTTGGCCTGAAGATCGGGCGATACGGCCGTGTCGACAAAGCGCACTGCGTTTGCGAGATTCGGCGCGTTCTTGAGAATGCACAACTGCGTGTTCTGAAGAATGCCGTCGTTATAGGTGAAAGTGATGTCCGGATTGTCTTTCGCGACTGCGCTCGCGCGACCGTTCCAGATCATCTCCATATCCACTTCCCCGTCGTGCAGCAACTGCGCGGACTGGCCGCCGGAAGTCCACCACACGGCAATATCGGGTTTGATTTGCGCAAGTTTTCTGAACGCACGATCGACGTCGAGTGGATAGAGCTTGTCGCGCGGTACGCCGTCGGCGAGCAGTGCGGCCTCGAGCACCGTTTGAGGATCATTGCGCAGGGCGCGCGTGCCCGGGAAACCCTTCACGTTCCAGAAGTCCGCCCAGCTTTGCGGCACCTTCTTCACAGTCTTCTTGTTGTAGCCGATCACGGTCGAGTAGAACTCGTACGCGACCGAGTATGGCGTGCGGTACTTCTCCGGCACGGCCGCGGCGTTCGGCATCTTCGAAAAGTCGAGCTTCTCGAGCAACCCTTCGTGGCCTCCGCGCAGGCAGTTCGATGTCGGCGTATCGACGACGTCCCAGATCGGCTTGCCCGCCGAGCCTTGGGCCTTGATCTGCGGCCATGCGTCCGGAATGCTGTCTTGCTTGATCGTGATGCCGAGCTGTTTTGCCGCCGGATCGAGAATCGCCTTCGTCTGCGCTTCCTGGTAAGCGCCGCCTTGCGACACGAATGTTATTTCGCCGGTGGCGAATGCGGGCGCGCAGACGAGCGCAAGTGTTATGGCGACCGGGTTCAGGCTCTTCGGTTTCATCACGGCTCTTCCTCGACTCGATTGAGAGAACAATGTTGCCCCGGGAGGGAACACCGCCGTATCGGCGCGACCGCGCGGGCGGTCACGCTCTCAGGGTGCTTCGACTATAGTGAGCCAATTTCGCGGGTACAACGCCGAAATTGTTGGAGCCGGCATGACTTGATGTAATGCCGGCCTCGACGCTGTTCGCCACACGATCCCTCTTCGCCGACATTTGCGTTATGTGCTTTCCGGCCTCGGCCGGATCCTGTCCAGCAGCGAATTTCTTTCGTGCGTTCGCTACGCCGTTTGCGAGCGTCTTGAAGAGATACGTCGGGATAGGCGCGAGGAGCCAGCAACTTTTCCTTGCCCCCCGGAACGGAGGAAGCCAACGGATCGGTCAGGAAGTATCGGAACAGAGAATTGTCGGGAGACCGCCCGACAACGTTTCCGGCGATGCAGCCGGAACAGTGTGCCGTTACCCATAATCCGTCCGCAAAATAAAGCATAAGCTGTCCGCGGATGTGCGCCGTCTCATGGCTGTTTGCGTGCGAGTCAAGCGTTACTGACGGTGCTACGTTTTGCTTCACGTTCCCCCTTCGTTCAATATGCCCATGAACCAATCTGTGGATTCGCCCCAGCTGCGGGCGGTGAGGTCAGTAATTGAAGCTGACAGCATCGCCGAGGCCGTCGAAAGCCGATACGCGGTAGGGCAGATTGATAGTTGCCTGTTTTTGCGTCGCGGGTTCAACGACGTCTACGAACTCCAGCTTGCAGATGGCGAGCGCAGAATCGCGAGGCTTGCAGCACTAAGGGCTCGCGGTGAAGGTAATGCGGACTTCGAGCTATCGTTGCTCGAACATCTGAAGGCAGAGGGGGTTGCAGTTGCCGCCGCGCACAGGACACGGGATGGTGCCCTGTCGACAGACGTGCCCGCGCCTGAGGGCGTTCGTTCACTCGCAGTCTTTGACTACCTTGACGGCAAGCATCTTGGCGATGACCTGGATGATGTCCGGCTGACTGGTGCCGAACTGGCGCGCATCCACGACGGGGCCAAGACGTATGCCGGTCCTGAAAGTCGCTATGTGCTTGACATCGCTCATCTACTGCTTCGACCGCTATCCCGCATAAAGGCACTCAGGCATCTGGACGATGAGGTAAAGGGAAAACTAACCGAGATAGCGACAGCGCTAGAGGACAGGTTCTCCACCACCGAAGCGTCGCTATCGCGCGTCATATGCCATGGGGACTGTCACGGCGGCAATACTATGATTCGCATTGGCGGCGATGGCAGCCGACGTGCGGCGTTCTTCGACTTCGATGACAGCGGGCCCGGTTATCTCGCCTACGACCTTTCGGTCTTCCTCTGGGGCAATCTGCTGGCCACGCATCGCGAAGAGCCCGACGAAAAATCACGTGCAAGGTGGCTAGCCTTCATTGACGGCTACAGGTCAATAGCACCTATACCGGAAGCAGACTACCGTGCAGTGGCGACTTTTATTCCGGTGCGAATGATGTGGTTGTTGGGCGAATACGCCGGCAACGCGGGCGCCGGCGCAGTGGGCGTCCAGAACCTCCCCAACGTGTGGTTCCAGGACATTGCCGCCCTGATGGAGAAGTGGCAGGGGTTGACCACGCCGGAGTGATGCACCTCTCTGAACGCACACTCGCTAAAGTGAGGTGCTTAAACGCCTTTGGCGTCAACGAGCACCGCCATCAGGAGCGCTTCTTCGGTGCCGCGATTCACCCAGGCATGGTTAGTACCACGCTGAATCACAACATCGAATGGCTTGAGGTCGTGTTCGGTCTTATCGAGGACCAGCGTAATCTGGCCGGACAACAGGATGATGTAATCGGTCGTCGAAGTCATATGCATCCCCGGGTCGCGACTCGTATCCGGTTGGCAATGGGACGCGCCAATGTTGCGGAACAGGTCGCTCCACGCTTTCAACCTTTCTTCTCGTGAGAGGTGTTCAGTCGAAGACTGCGGTGGAATCTGGAAGTAACGGAAAACGGTCCCGTTGGCCACCGGTTCCAGCGTCTTCGATTTTGCGCCAGCGTCGTCGATGGTCTTATGGTCGTGAGGTGCGGGACCGGTCGTCCAAAGCTCTGTCAACGTACCGATGATATTCGTTGCTATCTCATCCTTCAGCGCGTACGAGCGTCCTTCTGCGTCGTTATGGGTAACGATGCGGCGAACGGGAACTAACATGGGATGTCTCCTTTGAAATATGTCGCGGCCATCAGGGTCAGGACGGGCGCTTTTCGCGCATGGCGACAACGGCTGCGAGCACAACGGCGCCGTACACGATACTTCTTGCCGCTGAGGGCAATGTGGAACTCGAAAGCAATGTTGAGAGCGATGTCAGCATCAAGGCGCCGCCAAACATACCGGCGTAGTTTCCGCGCCCCCCGGTCATGAGCGTCCCACCAACGACCACAACAGCTATCGAGGTCAAGAGATATGGGTCTCCCATATCGTTGAATGCCTGTCCGGTGAATCCACTCAACATCACTCCAACGAGTGCACTGCAAAGCCCACTCAGGGCATACGTCGACACGAGGACACCCTTTACGGGAACCCCGGAGAATTCGGAAGCGACGGGATTGCTTCCCACTGCGAACAGGCGTCGACCATACACGGTCGAATGCAGCAGGATATACGCCGCAAACACGAATGCGATGAGCGCAAATATGACCGGTGTAACGCCGAGGAGCCGTCCTGTCATGAGCCATTGGACAGCAGGTGGCGCGAAGCCCGTAGGCGAGCCATTCGTATAAACGAGTGCGGCGCCTTGCAGGATGCCGTTCATGGCCAACGTCATGATGAGGGGCGAAATACGCAGGAACGCCACACCCATACCGTTCGCCACTCCAATCAACGCACCAAGGCATAGGACCAGCGGAATAGCCCAGATACCGGCAGCGTTAGCCCCATTCGCGAGCCCGGTCAAGACGACACCAGCCAGGGTAATCGTAAAGGGAACGGACAGGTCGAGGCCACCGCCAAGTACGACTGCGCCTTGGCCCAACGCGAGTACAGCGAGGAACGAAGACAGCACGAGCATCGACTGAAGGTACGCGCCGACACCAATGCCAGCATTTAGCGACAGGGTCAGCACGACGAGGAGCACCAGACCCGCGAAGGACGGGAGGCAGGTACGCAAGGTCTCCGCGCTGTAACGCAGGCGGTCTCGTAGGGACACGTCCGGCAGGGCTTCGCCCTTCGATTCGACGCACGCCGATTTGATTTTTGATGATGTTTTCTGTTTCGCGGTTGAACGCATAAGCCCGCGCAAGCTCAGTGAACGAAGAACGTTGCCTGCATCAGTCGAGCCGAGGACAGCGAGTATGAGGATGAAGCCTTCGACGATTGTGCTGTAGTAGGTCGATACGTTGAGCACAAGCAGCATGTTCGCAATCAGCGTGACCGAGAACGCACCAACGACCGTGCCAAGGCAGCCTCCGCGGCCACCGCCGAGCGGTGTCCCGCCCAGCACAACAGCGACGAAAACTGGCAACAGCATCCCTGCTCCAGCGAGCGGGTCACCACCTCCGGTTTGTGCCGAGAAGAAGACACCGGATGCACCATAGAAGCAGCCTGCAATGACATACACCCAGAACTTTACAGAACGTGTTGAAACCGCTTTGAGATAGGCAGCCGACTCATCGCTACCGACGGCATAGATTGCGGTCCCAAGTCGCATGTTCTTGAGTACCAGCCATGCAAGAAGCCCCATGGCAATAACAACAAGAGGCATAGGCACGCGACCACCGAAAGCGTCACCTGCGAGCGCGGCGGAGAAATCTTGCGGAACCGTTCCTCCCGGCTGTTTCATCACAAGCAGTGTGATGCCCTGGGCCATGAACATGGTCGCCAGCGTGACGACCACAGGCTGTAGTCTGATGTAGGCGATAAAGAAACCATTGACGGCACCCACCAGACCACACGCTGCGATAGCGATGCACGACCAGAGGACGTAAGACTCCATGGACACACCCACGTGTGTCACAAAAAGGCAGTTGCCAAGCGATATGGCTGCGCCTGCGGAAAGGTCGAGGCCGCCGCTGATGATGACGATGGTTTCGCCGATTGCGGCAAGCGCGAGACTCGCCGTACTCGACGCCGTCGAACTCAGGTCGCTATAGCCAAAAGGCTGCGCAAGGCTGAGTGCGAGTACAGCAAAAACAATCGCGAGAACAGCGATTGCAACCAGAAGACCGCGGTGCCGTCCCAGACGACCCGGCCGCAACCGGCGCCTGTGGCTTTGCCTTGCGAGGGTAGACATCATGTTTGCCCCTTCACGACTCGCTGGCCCACGGCCAGTTTGCTTCCGAGCATTGCTGTCGTAATCTCATGCTCCGAGGCAACCCGCCCGTCCATTTCAGCTACAACGCGCCCGGCGTACATGACCAGAATGCGGTCGCAAAGATTGACGGCCTCCGGAATCTCCGTGGAATGCAGCAGGATGGCTCCGCCGGATTCCAGGTAGCTACGCATCACTTGATAGATTTCGAATTTCGCGCCGACGTCCACGCCGCGCGTTGGGTCGAAGAGAAGCAATACCCGACTTTCAGCGAGTAACCACTTGGCAATGACAAACTTCTGCTGATTGCCACCACTAAAGGATGACGCCGGTTCAAAGAGGCCGCGCATATCCCCGTTCACGCGCTTGAGGGCGCGCGAAACAGCCAGTGTCTCGGCAACCCTTTCTACTCTTCCCCAACGCGAGAATTGCGAAATTGTGGGCAGCGAGATGTTTGTGCGGCCCGACAGGTTGAGAGCCAGTCCTTCGGTCTTACGTTCTTCCGGGACGAGGCTTAGGCCTATGTGCGCGTTAATCGCATCGCGAGGCGACTTCACGCTAACGGTCTTGCCGTCAACTTCTATTGTTCCAGTCGTGGCACGCGCGAGACCAAAGAGCGCCTTGAAGAGCTCGAGCTGCCCCATGCCTTGCAGGGCGACGATGCCCACGCATTCGCCCGGCCGGATTTCAAACGACACGTCGTGAAGCCGGTTGCCAGAACCCAGATTTTTGACCCCCAGGCGAGGTTGCATCGACGCGTCTGGAAGCGGGAGGCGCTCCGGGAACGCCGAGCCGAGTGTTCGCCCCATGATGAGGCGGAAGACTTCGTCATCGGCAATTTCATCGGACTTGAATGTCCCAATACACGTTCCGTTGCGTAGTATCGAAAGCTCTGCGCAGAACTCCCGGACCTCGGGCATGCGGTGGGTGATGAGCACAACGGTGATTCCCTTCAAACGGCAGTCCGCAATCCGTTTGCCGAGCCACACGACGTCCTGACTGGTGAGAGCGGACGTCGGCTCGTCAAGCAGAAGGACTTTCGGCTTACGCGATATGGCATACGCAATCTCCAGCTTTTGACGTACGCTCAGGTCCAGTTCCTTGACCAGTGAGTGAGGGTCGATGTCGCCGAGACCGAATTCCTGGAGAATCTCTAGCGCCAACCTGATGCACTCTCCTGTTCGTCTCAATCCGAAGCGGGTTGGCTCCGCCGGCATCAGCATGTTCTGCGCTACGCTGAGATGAGGAATCTGGGAGAGTTCCTGAAATGCGGTGGCAATTCCCGCAGATTGGGCGTCATCAGGCCGCAAGAAGGAAACCTGCTTTCCCATGACGTGAATCGTGCCTTCGTTTGGCCGCACGATACCGCTCAGCACCTTGATGAGCGTTGACTTTCCCGCGCCGTTTTCGCCGAGGATTGCATGCACGGCGCCCTGCTGTATCTGCAGGGATGCTCGATTGAGTGCGACGGTCGCCCCGAACCTCTTCGTGACACCGTCGATGGCGATTGCATACGTGCTGCTCATCTGAAGCTCCGTCCGGCTATCGGACCGCAGCGCCCGGCGCAACGACCGGGCGCCCCGGTCATCACTTCGGTTCTGGCTCGCCCTTAAGCGCCGCCGCAAGACCAATCTCCGGGGTGTCCGGGCTATAGATATTGGCGAACCAGCCCGGCGGGACGAGCGACGGGTCAAAAGTGTTGCAGCCATCCCGCATCTCGGCCCACGAACCGGTCTTGCACAGCTTCACGGTATCGGGCGTCACAACGGCAAGCGGCATCATCGTTATCCGGGATACGGACTGTCCCGCGAGCACCTTCAAAGCGAGCTTGAGCGCGAGGGCGCCTGCGGCCGGATGGCTTTCGATGGAGATGCCAGGTGCGCCAGCCGGCGCGTAGTCGCCTTTTCCGCTCGTCTGCGTACCTGCCTTGAGCATGGCGACGCGCATACCATTCGTCCCTTCGGACCCGCACGGGACAAGCTTGTCCGCCGGGACGCCGGCCTCTCGCTCCATCGACCAGGAGACGTAACACGCGGCACCACCCCACACGCCGTTGACGTCGGGCCATTTGCGCGTCGACATCGTCTCCGTCAGCGCTTTGCGCGCAACTGCAGCAGACCACATGCCGTTGGGCTCGCCGACAATCTTGATGTCGGGATACTTCTTGAACACAGCGTGCGCGGCCTCATTTCTTTCGGTATCGACGGTGGTGCCGGGCACCCCCGTAATGAAGATGAGGTTGCCCTTATGGTTCATCTTGTTGGCGACCCATTCCGCGCTGTCAGTCGCGAGCTTCTTCTGGTCGGTGAACACGTTGTATGCGCACGGTTCCGTGACCTTTGAATCGTACGCGACGACCACCACGTGCTTCGCACAGGCGTTGCGGATAGCGGGGTTAAGGGCGGTCGGAGAAATCGGATACACGATGATGGCGTTCGCTCCCGCTTGTACCATCGCATTGATTTGCTGAATCTGGCGCTGAACGTCGGTACCGGAAATCTGGGTTTTCAGGTCGACCTGGTCACTGTGCGCTTTGGCCATCGCGTTGACCATGTTCTGCGCTTCAGTCTGCCAGTCGTTCCCTGAATAACTCATGCTCAGGAAGACCTTGTACTTCCCGGCAGCGTGAGCGACCTGAGGGGCCGCCATTATGGCGGCCATCGCAAAAGCTGTAGCGGCGGCAACGACCGCCCGAGAGAATCGCATCTCTGTCTCCTGTCCTTTTTATCGAATCGCGCGCGCGAACCGGGAGCGTTTCCCATGCAAACGTCACACACTTCCCTCAGCACCGGAAAGTGACCTGATAGTAAGGAGAGGTCTGCGCGCGGGCGAGGTCTTTACAGGACACGAAAACGTGCGAAAAGGACATGCCCGTATCCGAAACGCCGTCGGTCCTTATGCGGCGGGCATTTTGAGGATAGTTAGTGCTTTCCCTATAGGGGAAACCGGCCTGGAGGGTCGGAAGAGACCGGGTCAGCGATAGTCGCTGGGGACTTTGCCCGTCCAGCGCTTGAACGCGCGCCGGAAGTTGGACGTCTCGCCGAATCCGACGAGATTTGCGATGTCATCAGTGCTGAGCTTGGTCATTCGCAGGTACTCCGTAGCGAGCGAGCACCGAACATCGTCTGAAATCTGCGCGAACGTTGTGCCTTCGGCTTCCAGATGGCGCCGCAACGTTCGCGGTGTCATGCTGAGCACGCTCGCCGCCTCCTCCATCGTCGGGAACTGGCCGGGCGTGCGCATCAGCAGTTGATAGATCTCGCCAGCGGTTCCGGTCGATGTCTTCGTTTGGCCAATAAGCCTGTCGCACGTCTCCTGAAGCAGCGTCGATGTCAGCCGATGGGCAAGCTGCGGGCGCTGGTCCAGAAGCGACGCAGGGTAATAGAGCTCGCACTCTTGCTGGTCGAAGTAGCACGGACACCCGAGATACTGTTCGTAGATGGCGGCGTGAGCCGGCGCCGGGAATGAAAAACAGGCTCTGGTGGCCACTGTTTCCCGGCCAGCGACATCTCGCAAGTGGGTAACGTGCTGCCCAAACTGCTGTTCGATGAGGAACTCCTTCAGTTCCCGCGAAGGGCCCGTGATGAAAGCGTCCGGAAACACCCAGACTGCCGCGTCGGCATCCTCGCGCCACTGGATAGTCAGCGTCGGCGTCGCCAGCTTGTGGTACTTCACGCCGAGATTGAAGAAGTCCCGCATCGTCTCGCTGCACATCAAGGCGTAGCCGTACATCCCGTACGCGGAAAGATGCATCCGCAATCCGACCTTGAATGGCGTTGCAGGGTCCCTGGAGAGGTTGACCGCATTACGGCAGACACCAAGGTACTGGCGCACCGAGGTGAGGCGGTCTGGATTGTGGATTTCATCGACGCCGAGGCCGCTTCCGCGAAGACATTCTTCTGCCGGAATCCCCTGTTCGCCCAGGACCTCCACCAGCATTTCAATTTTATAGGGAGCGTAAATGCGCTCGTTCAGCAACGGCAGTCTCGCTGACACATCGGTCCTCCGTGTCCCATTTGGATACAATGTTGTCCGATAACGACCTTACTGCGCAAGCCCCCTCTGCATAGTATCGACTCCAGAACTGCAGCTCGAGCCATCGTGGCTGCAGACACATATTGGAGACAGTCGTGCAGAGGAAATCGAAAGTGGCGGTCGTCGGCGCCGGCCTGATGGGTCACGGCATCGCTCAGGTATTTGCTGCGGCAGGTCACGATACGACCATAACCGACACAAGCCACGATGTACTGCAGGCAGCGCGCCACCACATCAGGAACAATCTCGACCAGATGGGAATCGAGCCGGGTCCCGTGCTCGAGAGAATCCGTTTGTGTCGCGACCTCGCCGAATCGGTTTCAGACGCCGACTTCGTCATTGAAGCGGCCCCGGAACGCGTTGCGCTGAAACAGAAGCTCTTTGCGGATATCGCCGAAGCTGCACCGGAGTCCGCGGTTCTGGCGAGCAATACGTCTGTTATCCCCATCACAGCAATTGGTGAGAACCTCGACGAGCAGGCACGCTGTCGTCTCGTGGGTACGCACTGGTGGAATCCCGCGCACCTCGTTCCGCTCGTTGAAGTCATCCGCACCCGCTTCACTTCCGGCGTCGTCTTTGAGGACACCTTGAATATTCTTGCCGCGGTCGGTAAGTGTCCGGTCAAGGTTCACAAGGACGTGCCAGGGTTCATCGGCAACCGGCTCCAACACGCCCTATGGCGTGAGGCCATCTCGCTTGTGCACCGCGGTGTGTGCGATGCAGAAACCATCGACACCGTCGTCAAGCTGAGCTTCGGCATGCGCCTGCCGGTGCTCGGGCCGATGGAGAACGCAGACCTCGTCGGGCTCGACCTTGCACGCAGCGTCCACGAAATCATTTTTCCCGACCTGGACTGCGCAAGAGAGCCGTCTCCCTTGCTGAATGAGCTTGTCAGCGCCGGGCATCTGGGAATGCGCACCGGAAAAGGATTGCGCAACTGGACTCCTGAGCAGGCCGACGAGGTCCGCAGAAGACTGGCGCTTCATCTCATTGCGGCCAACAACCGCTAGTTCGCCTCGAAGCGATACCCGGCCTGTTTCTGGACACTGCCTGCACAAAGACAAAGGCAACGGAGACAACATGTCCATCTCATCCAACGCTGACAAAGGCGCTTATACCCCGGCGCGTGGCGACGCTGTGGAGGAAGACCACGTCTATCGCAAGATTGCCCTGCGCGTGATGCCGCTCCTCTTCCTCGCGTATTTGCTCGCGTTTCTCGACCGAATCAACGTCGGCTACGCGCAATTGCAGATGAAGGCGGACCTTGGCTTCACTGATGCCGTGTACGGTCTCGGTGCGGGCATTTTCTTCCTGGCGTATCTCCTGTTTGAAATTCCGAGCAACATGCTTCTCGAACGGGTTGGTGCAAGACTCACGCTCTTACGCATCATGGTGCTTTGGGGCATAACGTCGGCAGCAATGATGTTCGTGAAGACCCCGACTCACTTCTATGTCGTGCGCGCGCTTCTCGGGCTGTTCGAGGGAGGCTTCTTTCCGGGCATCATCCTGTACCTCACTTATTGGTTCCCGCGAAGCCGGCGTGCTGCGGTTACCGGGCAGTTCATGTTTGCAGTCCCCGTTGCTGGCATCATCGGCGGTCCTATATCGGGCCTGGTAATGACCTCCATGAACGGTACGCTCGGGCTTGCTGGTTGGCAGTGGATGTTCGTTATCGAAGGACTGCCAACCATCCTGCTTGGTTTCATCTGCTATCTCATGCTGGCAGACCGACCATCGAAGGCGCGCTGGCTGGACGACGAAGAGAAAGCCATCGTCCAGCGCGTCCTCGATGCAGATGCAGACACGGCCGACAGTGCCGAACGCAATGTGTTGCTGGAACTCAGGAAGGCTGTATCCGACCCGCGTGTCTGGCTACTTGCCTTCGTGTACTTCTCAATCGCCTGCGGCAACTACGCCTTCACGTTCTGGTTGCCCACCATGATTAAGGGTCTTGGCGTCGACAACCTCGCCAAGGTCGGTCTTTACAGCGCACTGCCCTATGCGTTCGCCGGTGCGGGAGTTTTGCTCATCTCGCGCAGCTCCGACTACTTCAAGGAACGACGAATCCACGTGGGCGGATTCCTCGTGCTGTCCGCAGTGGCGTTCGCCCTGATGCCGCAGCTCCATTCGTCGCTCCCGGGGGCCTTGGCGCTCCTCTGCTTTGTCGCATTTTTCGAATTCGGCGCGAGCATCTCCTTCTGGTCCATTCCGCCGACCTATCTGAGCAAGGAAACGGTTGCAGTGGGTTTGGCGCTTGTGAGCTGCATTGGTGTCATCGGCGGTTTCGTCAGTCCGACGGTGCTCGGATTCATCAAGTCGCGAACTGGGAGCCTGACAAACGGCGTCTACTTCGTCTCGGCCATCATGACCGCCGGCGGCCTCGCCGTGATACTCGGACTGCCGAAGCGCGCCACACGTGTGTGAACCGGGCAAGCGCAAATTGCTCCGACGAGTAAGTTCAAGAGATGAACAAGGCGCTGGACGCAAATTGCGAGTGCCGCAAGGGGCGATGTACTCGAAGCCTTTCAGGGCAGCCCGCGCTCAGCCTGCCCTGATTATGGTGCGCGCAGCGCCTCCGCTACAGGGTGGGCGGGTTGAAAGACTCTCCCACCATCTCCTCGCTCTTTCGCCAAAGTGCCTCCGCGCGAACAGGGTCGAGAGCATACCGGCGAACACCTTCGCTCACGGGTGTAATCACGGCGTTGTCAGCCACAACGTCACTCACATGACAGTTTTCGCAATACCGCGCCCCAACTTCCTCCGGCGACGCCACTACGGCGGCCCAGACGGACGTGGCGGCACCTTGAGGCACGCTCTTGAATTCAAACGGAGGCTTGCCCTCGGATGCGAGCTGTCTGTTAATCGTCTCGACGAGCGCGGTGTGATGTTCTTCGCTCATGTGACGCCCCAGTTCAGTGCGGACTCCACCGGGATGCACGGCCGTAGCCCGGACGCCGCGGGCTCGATGCCGGCGGTCAAATTCGACTGCAAAGAGGATATTGGCTGTCTTGGACCGCCCATATGCTACGAACGGCTCATAGGGCGTACGCTCAAAGCCGGGGTCATCAAGGTCGACATCCGCGAACCGATGGCCTGAGGATGCGAGCATCACCACCCGGCCGCCATCCTGAAGCAGCGGCGCGAGCCGGTTAATGAAAACGAAGTGCCCAAGATGATTGGTGCCGAACTGCGTTTCGAAGCCGTCCGCGGTTTTTCCGGGCGGCGTGGCCATAACCCCTGCATTGGCGATGATGACGTCGAACGGCCGGCCATCAGCGAGCAGGGTGTTGGCACACGCTCGAACGCTACTGAGGTTTGCAAGGTCCAGTCCGGTAAGCTCCAGGCTGCCGCCAGCCGGTACTGCCTCCTGCCGTGCCTGTCTGGTTATTTCTTGTGCTTTCGCAAGGTCTCGCGCTGCGCCAACGATGTTCGCGCCATGCGCCGCGAGGGCGCGCGCAGTCTCCACACCAAGGCCGGCAGATACGCCCGTAACAAGAATCCGCTTTCCGCGAAGGTCAATCCCCGATAGCACGTCGTCGGTCGTTGATGCCGCTCCATAGCGTCTGGTCATTTCATATCTCCGTCACTGTAAGATTGCCACGACTACGGCCCTCCATCCGGAGGGCGGCTCCGTTTCGCATGATAATCGGAGGCCACCTCCGATTGCAACCAGCCTTTCGCCCATGACTGATTCGACGCCAACAGAAAAGAAGCCGAGAGCCGACGCGCTGCGCAACCGCGAGCGCATTCTCGAAGAGGCAAAAAAGGCATTCACGGACAAGGGGGCCGACATCAGCCTGGAGGAGGTTGCCCGCCAGGCCGGTGTTGGCCCAGGTACGCTTTATCGCCACTTCGCCACGCGCGCAGCTCTGCTGGAGGGCGTCTACCGTGCAGAAGTCGAGCGGCTCGCGGGAGAGGAGCGCCGGCTCTCTCGTGAGCTACCCGCGCTGGAGGCACTGAGAACGTGGATGCTGCTATTTGTCGACTACATTGCGGCCAAGAAAATCATTGCGCCCGCACTGAACACGATTGTCGGCGTGACATCGCCCGGGTTGTTCGAAGAATCTGGGAAGCAAATCAAGACTGCAATTCGCACACTGGTATCGCGCGCGGTAGCGAGCGGAGACCTCCGCGCAGACCTCGAACCACTCGACCTGCTGCGTGCGCTCGTGGGAGTGTCAAACGTCGCTTCTTCTCCAGACTGGCAGCAAAGCGCCAGACGACTAGTCGACATCCTGCTGCTTGGGTCGAAGCCAATCGATAGGTGATTCTGTTGTGTCGAGTTGATTGCCCCAGCGGCAGTTATGCGCCTCCGAAAACCTGTTTCGCCGCCAGATTCTTCATCGTTGCGGCGGCGACCTTACCCCGGCCAAGTACGCGATTTGTAATTGGTTAGCTTGCCGGTTTTCGGTACTTCAGAGGGGTAAGGCCGGCTCCAAATAAGTTAGCTTCGGAGCACTCACTGAATCAGCACCGGGCGGCACCATTTCGGGCGTCAAGCAGCATTGCCACTTTGCGGCTTCCCAGCCATTTTCCGTCTTGCTGAAGGCAGCCCATGCTTTACGAGGAACCTTGGTTCCTACTGAACTGGAAACCTTGATTTACCCCGACAGCCAGGACAGCACGCTCCTCGTTTGCGGCCCGACCGGCGCCGGCCAAACCACGCTGGCAAGGTACATGGTCGAAGCGGCGGTTGAGCGAGCCGCCGTCGAAATGGAGGCCAACGCCGGAACGATTCCGGCAATCTTTGTCGAAGCACCTGCCTCGGGCGAGAACGATTTCTCGTGGAGACTCTTCTATCGGCAGACTCTCGCTCAGCTTGGCGACGACCTCGACTCGCCGAAATCGGCTTATGGCATCGACCCGCAGTCTGGACGCATGGACCGGCTGCGGGGTGCAAGCGGCAACAGTCTCGCGGCGCTGCGAACAGCCGTCGAACGTACGCTGCGCGAGCGGAAAGTCCAGTTCCTCGTCATTGACGAGGCTGCTCACAGCATTCACCAAACGCGCGGCAGCTCCAAGCTGGAGATTCAGCTTGATACCCTGAAGTCACTCGTGAACCAGTGCGGCACGCAGATGGTGTTGGTCGGTTCATACGACCTCTACCGGCTCATGTCGCTGTCTGGTCAGCTCGCGAGGCGCTCTCACGTCCTGCACTTCAAACGCTACCGACAGGACCGGCCCGAGGACGTTCGGGCGTTCATTGCCTGCCTCCAGTCATTCGAAAAGATGCTGCCCGCGCTGTGGGGCGGCGAGTTGGCGCGTTACGCGGAGGCGCTCCATGAAAACACGCTGGGTTGTATCGGCACGTTGAGCAGCGTGCTTGTTCGAGCAGCCAGACTGGCCGAAGCCGACGACCGCTGGTCCGCAGAGGCGCTCCGGTGAGCGTTGCTCACGGAGGCGCAGCGGGACGGGATACTTACCGAAATCCTCGATGGCGAGGAAGCCATCAATGCCCAAGGCATCGGCTGGCAGAAGGAGCGCAGCATGAGCTACGCAATTTCGAATCCGCGCTCGACGCTGCACGCTCTCGCTCCCATCGGCGTCGGCACCCCCGAGGTCGAGAGCTTGCTCGGTTACTTCTGCCGGCTGGCCGTATCGCACAGCGTGTCGGTCGCGGCGCTGTGTCGGCAAGTGACCAAGGCAGTCGGCTGGGAACTCCCCGAGAAATATACTTGGCACGTTGGAAACATCGACAGCATTGGCGATTCAGCAAACAACTGGTCGGCTGCGCTGTCTGCTTTGACCGGTGTCGAGCAACTCGACAAGCTCACGCTCTTGCCGTGGCGTGACGTTGTTTGCCCGACGAGTGGGTCTATGCAAGGCCACGGCCCATCACTGGTTGAAGGAGGGAGGCGCTCGGCGCGAGCTAGGCGACGCGGCCCCCCGCCACAACAAAAAAGCCGGCCCTTAGGCCGGCATTTTTGCGTCCGTTCGCCTCTGCGCGATGCGAACAAAGCTCTTCACGCTACCACCGATTCCCGATAAAGCAAAATGCGTCCCATCGGGAAATAAAGCATAACGTGTCACGATGGCCACTTTATGCTTAACGGCACAACATGTTGAAGTTCGAGGGAACGGGGAATGGTGGGCCGGGTGGGATTCGAACCCACGGTGTCCTTTCGGAGGCGGATTATGAGTCCGCTGCCTGCAACCAGCACGGCGTCCGGCCCAATAAAAAGACCCGGTCTTTGGGAAGGCCGGGCCTCGTTTACAGTCGCGACATGTTACACGAAACCGCTGCACTCAGGGCCATGACGCAGCCCTCGAAACCGCGGCAACGGTACTACGTCAATTGCCTTCCAGGAACGACTTGAGCTTGTCCGAACGGCTCGGATGACGCAGCTTGCGCAGTGCCTTCGCCTCGATCTGGCGGATCCGTTCACGCGTCACGTCGAACTGCTTGCCGACCTCTTCGAGCGTGTGGTCGGTGCTCATCTCGATACCGAAGCGCATACGCAGCACCTTCGCTTCGCGCGGCGTCAGCGAATCGAGCACATCCTTCACCACGTCGCGCATGCTCGCGTGCAGCGCGGCGTCTGCCGGTGCGACGGTGTTCGTATCTTCGATGAAGTCGCCCAGATGGGAATCGTCGTCGTCACCGATCGGCGTTTCCATCGAGATCGGCTCCTTCGCGATCTTCATGATCTTGCGGATCTTGTCTTCCGGCATCTCCATCTTCTCGGCAAGCGTTGCCGGATCCGGCTCGAGACCGGTTTCCTGCAGAATCTGCCGCGAGATGCGGTTCATCTTGTTGATCGTTTCGATCATGTGAACCGGAATACGGATCGTGCGCGCCTGGTCCGCGATCGAACGCGTAATGGCCTGGCGGATCCACCACGTCGCGTACGTCGAGAACTTGTAGCCGCGGCGATATTCGAACTTGTCCACCGCCTTCATCAGGCCGATGTTGCCTTCCTGGATGAGGTCGAGGAACTGCAGACCACGGTTCGTGTACTTCTTCGCAATCGAGATCACGAGACGCAGGTTCGCCTCGGTCATTTCACGCTTGGCCTGACGTGCCTTCAACTCGCCCGCCGCCATCTGGCGGTTGGTTTCCTTCAGGTCCTTGAGCGGCAGCACCACGCGCGCCTGGAGGTCCAGCAGCCGTTGTTGCTGTTCGCGGATCGCCGGAATGTTGCGCGACAGGATGGCGCTGTACGAATGGCTCTCGCCCACGATCTTGTCGGCCCATTCGAGATCGGTTTCACTGCCCGGGAAGCGGGCGATGAATTCCGAGCGCGGCATGCCGCACTTGTCGACCACGATGTGCAGAATCTGGCGTTCCACCTGGCGCACTTCATCCACCTGCGCACGCAGCGTATCGCACAGACGCTCCACGGTACGCGCCGTGAAGCGGATCGACATCAGTTCGTTCTGGATCGTTTCCTGCGCCTTGAGGTACGACTTCGACTTGTAGCCTTCCTTCTCGAACGCGCGACGCATCTTGTCGAACCATTCGCTGATCAGCGCGAACTTTTCGAGCGAGGTGCGCTTGAGGGCTTCGAGCTGCGCCGCGTTGGCCGTGGCCTGCGCGGTGCCGTCGTCGTCTTCCTCTTCTTCCTCTTCCTCTTCTTCCTCTTCCTCTTCGGCGTTTTCGATCTCCTCCGCTTCCTGAGCCGAGAAGCCGTCGGTATCTTCCGCGTTCGGATCGATCAGGCCGTCGACGAGTTCGTCGACGCGAATCTCGTCGTTCGCCACGCGCTCGGCCATGGCGAGAATGTCGGCGATCGTCGTGGGGCACGCCGAGATGGCCATCACCATGTGCTTCAGGCCGTCTTCGATGCGCTTCGCGATTTCGATTTCGCCTTCACGCGTGAGCAGCTCGACGGTACCCATTTCGCGCATGTACATGCGCACGGGGTCGGTCGTGCGGCCGAATTCGGAGTCGACGGTGGAGAGTGCGACTTCCGCTTCCTCTTCCACTTCGTCGTCCGACGACGCGGCCGGCGCGTTGTCGTTGAGCAGCAACGTTTCCGCGTCGGGCGCCTGCTCGTACACTGCCACGCCCATGTCGTTGAACGTGCTGATGATGCCTTCGATCGCCTCGGTTTCCGTGAAGTTGTCCGGCAGGTGATCGTTGATTTCGGCGTAGGTCAGGAAGCCGCGTTCCTTGCCGAGCTTGATCAGCGCACGCAGCTTGGAGCGGCGCTCCTCGAGCTCCTCGACGGTGCCGGGCTGCGTCGACGCGAACGCGTCCTTCAGCAGCGCCTTTTCCTTTGCGCGGCGGTCGCGGGCACGCGCCTTCTCACCCTTGGCGGGCGTGGGCGCCGTTTCTTCGCTCTGGGTTGCGTCGTCATCGACGGATACTTCGTTCAGCTTTTTCGTCATGGAGTTCGCCGTACCGGCTGTAGTCTCGACTCGCGGCTGCTGGACAACAGCCTCTTGAACCGTGGATACTTGAGTCTCGCGCTCTGCCGCATCGTCCGCGACGGCAGGCACTTCCCTTGCGCTTCTCTCACCGGACCGCTTCGTGGCCGGTTGGGTCGAAGCTTTAGCTGCACGCGCTGGTGCAGCTCGCGCGGCCGAAGCCGCCGGGGCCCGTTTTCTGGCAACAGGGGCGGTGCCGGCATCAGACGCTTTTGCTGCGGAACGAGAGGATCTGGCCTGATTGACCGTCGTGGTCGGCTCTTCGGAGCCCTTGCCTGTCGCTCTTTTTCCGCCCGTAGTCTTTGCCATTGCGAGTCCGTCCCTTGCTGGATTACTGGATGCCTGGAAAAACAGCCGCTGGAAACCTTTTATTATAGCACGCGGGCTTACCCCCTCCCCGCGCGGCCTCCGATCGGTTACAGCCCGAGCTGCCGCTTCATTTCGGCGCGCTTCTGGTTCAGATCCGTCAGCTCCGCCAATTCCTCGGGCGTGTGTTTCGATTGACGCGACAGCGCATCCAGGCGGTCGCACCACGCGTCGTAACGCATCTTGAGAATCGCCGCCTTCAGCTCCTCAGCGGCCAGTCGCTCCTGCTCGCGCCGTTCCTCGATCACGGCGGAATCCTCGGCATCCTTCAGCAACAAATCCCGAACGTTTTCATCATAGTTCAGAATTTCGCGAAAGATTTCCTCGAAGGTTGCCGCGTTTGCGCCGTTTCTCAGCAGGTCGGAGAGCAGCTGAAATGCTGCCGCGTCCCCCAGTGCGCGCGCGTGCGTGGCGACCTCCTCGAACAGTTCGCCATTGCGCGTCAGCGCGAGCAACGCTCGTTCGGCCTCTTCATCCAGCTCCAACACGATCCTCGGATGCATGACGAGATTGCGCAGCGCGCGCTGCTCGATTCCCGTTACCGCGCGCCGGTCCTTGCGCGGCGGCGCGGTACGCGCGGCGGCGGCAATGCGGGCATCCACCTCGCAGAGGGCCGCCACCTCTTCGAACGGCACGTCCAGCCGGTCCGCCAGCATGTGCATGATCTGCGAACGCAGCGCATTGGCCGGCAGAGCCTGCAACAACGGCTTGGCATCGAAGAGCGCGCGTGCCCTGCCTTCCGGCTGGTCCAGTTCCTTGCCTACCAGTACTTCGTTCAACAGAAACTGTGACAGCGGCATGGCACGCTCGACCTGTTCGGCAAACGCCTCCGTGCCGAATTCACGGACGTAGCTGTCCGGGTCGTGCTCCGTCGGCAGGAACAGGAACCGGATGGTGCGGTTGTCCGCCGCGTGCGGCAGGCAGGCGTCCAGCGCGCGACGCGCCGCCCGTCGCCCCGCCGAGTCGCCGTCGAAGCTGAAAATTACCGTGTCGGTTTGACGCAGCAGCTTCTGCACGTGAATCGGCGTACAGGCCGTGCCGAGCGTGGCCACAGCGTTCTGGAATCCAAGCTGCGCTAGTGCGACCACGTCCATGTAGCCTTCGACCACGAGCACATAGTGTTGTTCGCGTATCGCGAGCCGGGCTTCGAAGAGCCCATACAGCTCGCTGCCCTTGTTAAATAGCGGCGTTTCGGGCGAATTCAAATACTTCGGCTCGCCTCCGTCCAATACGCGCCCACCGAAGCCGATCACCTGGCCCTTCACATTGCGGATGGGGAACATGATCCGTTCCCGAAAGCGATCGTAGCGGCGCGCCTGGCCCTGCGCGTCCTGCTTCTCGCTAACGATCACAAGGCCCGCTTCCACCAGCGCGTCGTCCCGATAATTGGGGAACGCGGCCTCCAGGTTCTGCCAGCCGTCCGGCGCGTAACCAAGTCCGAAACGCGCCGCAACTTCGCCTGTCAGCCCGCGCTTTTTCAAGTACTGAATCGCGTTGGGCGCACCGCGCAGTTGCTTGCGGTAAAAATCGCACGCTGTCTGCATGACGTCGGATAGCGCTGTGGTGACCGCCCTGGAGGCAGCCGGCCCGTAGTCGTATCCGCCGCCCTGCCCGCCATACGAACCGCTGTTGCCGCGCCCGGGTGCCGGCTCGTTCGGAACGGTCAGCCCCACTGACTGCGCCAGTTCGTTTACTGCTTCTGGAAACGTGAGCCCGGCATGCTCCATGAGAAAGCCGATCGCCGTGCCGTGCGCCCCGCAACCGAAGCAGTGATAGAACTGCTTGGTAGGACTAACGGTGAACGAAGGGCTCTTTTCGTTGTGAAACGGGCAGAGCCCCATGAAATTCGCGCCGCCCTTCTTCAATTGCACGTAGCGTCCAACCACGTCGACAATATCGACGCGGTTCAGCAGATCCTGCAGGAACGAATGCGGAATCATCGAATGGCGCGGCCAGAAACGTGCGGGACGGTACGGAATTGCATGGCGGCACAGCCGGACTCACGGTGCCGCCTTGGCGGCACGGCGCCGGCCAGCGACGGCGTTTTACTTCGAGAGCGCAGCCTTGACCTGCGCCGACACGGCGGTCATGTCGGCCCGGCCCGCCAGCTTCGGCTTGAGCACGCCCATCACCTTGCCCATGTCCTGCGGGCCTGCGGCGCCCGTCTGCGCAACGGCGGCCGCAACTTCAGCGGCGATCTGCTCAGCCGAAAGCTGCTCAGGCATATAGGCCGACAGCACCGCAAGCTCCGCGCTCTCCTTGCTGACCAGATCGGTGCGGCCGGCGGCCTCGAACTGGCTGATCGAATCCTTGCGCTGCTTGATCATCTTGTCGATGACGACCGTGATGCCGGCGTCGTCGAGCGTCACGCGATCGTCGACCTCACGCTGCTTGATTGCCGCGAGCAACAGACGAATCGTGCCGAGCCGCTCGGTTTCGCGCGCGCGCATGGCGGCCTTCATGTCGTCGTTGATCTGGTCTCTTAGACTCATCACTCACCTGCATTCGTTGGATTGCTAAAACGCCCGGGAAGCTCGCCGACCGGCTCGAACCGTGCAAGACGAAGTCTTGCCGCGCCGCCTGCATTGCACAACAGCCGACGGCGCATTAATGCAAAAACCCGCTTGGAACATTTTCCAAGCGGGTTGGCGCAGATTCTTTGGTTGCGGCCTCACCAGGATGGCCTCGCGGTACAGGCTCTTGCCTCCTGCACCGCTTCGCGGCAGCGGACCTCGCCGCCACCTTCCGCCGCACTGACCGGGGACCCTGGGGTCCGAGGCGGCGCAGCGGCGCCGGAATCAGTAGAACTTCTTCGGCAGCATCTGGCTGCGCAGGCGCTTGAAGTGGCGCTTCACCGCGGCAGCCTTCTTGCGCTTGCGCTCCGCCGTCGGCTTTTCGTAAAACTCGCGTGCACGAAGTTCGGTCAACAGGCCGTTCTTCTCGATCGTGCGTTTGAAGCGGCGCATCGCTACTTCAAACGGCTCGTTTTCTTTAACGCGGATCGTCGTCATTTTCCAATAACGGGAAAGGGGCAAAGAACGGAGAGTATAGCAGAGCGTTTTGCACAAAGACAGCCAGCCGTCAAGCCGATTCTGCGTATCCGGCGGCGGCTTTTCCGGCGGCCACGCCCGACGCCCACGCCCACTGAAAGTTGTAGCCGCCGAGCCATCCCGTCACGTCGACGGCCTCGCCGACGAAGAACAGCCCCGGCACCCGCTCGCTCATGAGCGTCGACGACGACAGCTCGCGCGTATCCACGCCCCCGCGCGTCACTTCGGCCTTTCGATAGCCCTCCGTGCCGCTCGGGGTGAGCGTCCAGCGCGAAAGTGTCTCGCCAATGCGGCGCAGCGCGCGATCCGGGAGGTCGGCAAGGCGCGCCTCGGGCGCGATTTGATGCGTTTGCAGCCAGACGTGCGCGAGCCGGCTGGGCAGCCACTCGGAGAGCAGATTACCGATTTGCCGCTTCGTGGCGCCTTTCGCCTCGATCAGCGCTGCCGCAACGTCCCGCTCCGGCAGCAGATTGACGTGGATCGGCTCACCCGGCTGCCAGTAGCTCGAAATCTGCAGCACGCCGGGACCAGAAAGGCCGCGGTGGGTGAGCAGCAGATCTTCCACGAATTCGCCCCCGGTCTTGCGGTTGCCGGTAGCGAGATGAACCTCGAGCGAAACGCCCGAGAGCGCCGAAAACGGCGCCCAGTCCTGGGCGGCAAACGTCAGCGGCACGAGCGCGGGACGTGTATCCACGAGCTTGTGGCCGAACTGCTTTGCGAGACGATACGCGAAGTCCGTTGCGCCGATCTTCGGAATGGACAGTCCGCCTGTCGCAATCACGAGCGCGCGTGCGCGAATCTGCCCCGCCTTCGTGCCCAGCGTGAAGCCGCCTGGCTGCGCGTACTCGACATGTTCCACCGCGAGCGGTCGCCGCCACGCGATCCGGCCTGCGTCGCACTCGGCGCGCAGCACGTCGATCACGGCCTCGCTCGACTGATTGCAGAAAAGCTGCCCTTTGTGCTTCTCATGCCACGTTACGCCGTGGCGCTTGAGGAGTGCCATGAAGTCGCGCGGCGTATAGCGCGCCAGCGCGGAGCGGCAAAAATGCGGGTTGGCGGACAGGTAATTGGCCGGTCCTGCATACAGATTCGTGAAGTTGCAGCGACCGCCGCCCGATATGCGGATTTTTTCGGCAAGGTTCGGCGAGTGGTCGATCAGCACCACGCGCCGGCCCAGTTGCCCGGCCACAGAGGCGCACATCATGCCGGCCGCACCCGCGCCGATCACCGCAATATCGAAAGATTCCATGGCGCGCATTGTACCTGCGGCCCGTGGCCGTTCCTGGGCACTGCTATACTTTCAGGCTCGCCTCCAACTTCTGCGGACGCGCTGCTCCACCGCCCGGTTAGCACCTGGCCACCGCACGCGCCGCATCGAATCATGCTTGTTCTCGGCATCGAAAGCTCCTGCGACGAAACCGGTCTTGCGCTCTACGACACCGAGCGCGGCCTGCTCGCGCATGCGCTGCATTCGCAGATCGCCATGCACCGGGAGTACGGCGGCGTGGTGCCGGAACTCGCCTCGCGCGACCATATCCGGCGCGCGCTGCCGCTGCTGGAAGACGTGCTGGAACGTTCGGGCGCCACGCGAGGCGACATCGACGCCATCGCTTATACGCAAGGCCCCGGCCTCGCCGGTGCGCTGCTCGTGGGCGCCAGCATCGCAAACGCGCTTGCCATGGCCTGGGACAAGCCGACCATCGGCATCCATCACCTCGAAGGGCATCTGCTTTCGCCGCTGCTCGTCGATGCACCGCCGCCGTTCCCGTTCGTCGCGCTGCTCGTGTCGGGCGGTCACACTCAGCTCATGCGCGTAACCGACGTCGGTGTCTACGAGACCCTCGGCGAAACGCTCGACGACGCCGCCGGCGAAGCCTTCGACAAGACCGCGAAGCTGCTCGGCCTTGGCTACCCGGGCGGCCCGGAAGTCTCGCGGCTCGCTGAATTCGGCACGCCGGGCGCCGTCGACCTGCCGCGCCCCATGCTGCATTCAGGCGATCTGGACTTCAGCTTCAGCGGTTTGAAGACCGCTGTGCTCACGCAGGTGAAGCGGCTGGGCGGAAACGTCTGCGAACAGGCCAAGGCCGATATCGCACGCGGTTTCGTCGACGCCGCGGTGGACGTGTTGGCGGCAAAGTCGCTGGCGGCCCTCAAGCGGACGAAGCTCAAGCGACTCGTGGTGGCAGGCGGAGTGGGGGCGAACCGGCAGTTGCGCGAAGCGCTTTCGGCCGCGGCGGCGAAACGTGGGTTCCACGTCCACTACCCCGACCTCGCGCTCTGCACCGACAACGGCGCGATGATCGCGCTTGCCGGCGCGCTGCGACTTCAGCGCTGGCCGGCGCAGGCCGTGAAGAACTACGCGTTCACGGTGAAGCCGCGCTGGGATCTTTCGTCGCTCGCGCAGCAGTAAGGGCGGGACATCAGGCGAGGCGGCGAACAAAAAGCGGTACGGTTTCCACCCGCCGCGTAGGCACGATCAAAAGCCTGGAGCCTCACGCAACACGCTTGTCGTGCTCGATCACCGCGTACGCGCTGTGGTTGTGAATCGATTCGAAGTTCTCCGCTTCGAGCGTGTATGCGGCCACGCGCACATCGTCGTTCAGGCGCTGCGCCACGTCCCGCACCAGGTCTTCGACGAACTTGGGATTCTCGTAGGCGCGCTCGGTCACGAACTTTTCGTCCGGGCGCTTGAGCAGTCCCCACAGTTCGCACGACGCTTCTTCCTCCGCGATGGCGATCAGTTCTTCCGGTGCGAGGTCGCCGGCCAGTTCAGCGCTGATCGTCACGTGCGAGCGCTGGTTGTGGGCGCCGTATTCGGAAATCTTCTTGGAGCACGGGCACAAGCTCGTCACGGGCACGAGCACCTTCAGGAAGAGCCGCGTCTCGCCGTTGCGCGCATCGCCGGTGAGCGTCACCTCGTAGTCGAGCAGACTTTCCACGCCCGAGACAGGCGCCACTTTCTTCACGAAATACGGGAACGACACTTCGATACGGCCGGCGTCCGCTTCCAGCTTCTGGAGCATCGCCGCCAGCATCCGGCGGAACGTAGCCGGCTCGAGCGGCTCGCGGTTCTCTTCGAGCAACGCGACGAACCGCGACATATGCGTGCCCTTCTGATGCGCCGGCAGATGAACGTCGAGATTCCACACGCCGACGGTGGGCTGCGCTTCGCCGCTACCCGTGCGTACCGTCAACGGATGGCGCACCGCCCTCACGCCCACCCGCTGAATCGGGATCTGCCGTGTGTCCACCGTGCTCTGCACGTCGGGCATCACGAAGGCGGGGTTCATCTGGTTCATCTTGTTGTCCTCAATGGCGCGCAAAACTGGACGCGCAAAGGCAAACGCCGGCAGCACGCCGGCGTTTTGCCAGATGGGCCTTGGCCCATCGGTTGAAACGGGAGTCGCTATACCCTCGACGACCGCCCCGACCTCACGCTACGCGCTTGACCGACTTGCCGGCCGCGCTGCTCGCGTGATCGAGGAACCGTTCGCGAATCGACTTCGCGATGCCCGCGGCGTCGAGCCCACAGCCGGCCAGCAGACGCGCCGGATCGCCGTGGTCGATGAAGCGGTCGGGGAGGCCCAATTGTAGTACGGGCTTGATAACCCCACTCTCCAGCAGGGCTTCGACGCAAGCCGAGCCGGCACCGCCCATCACGCAGCCTTCTTCCACAGTCACGATGGCGTCGTGCGTCTCGGCGAGGCGGCGCACCAGATCGGCGTCGATCGGCTTCACGAAGCGCATGTTCGCCACGGTCGCATCCAGTTCTTCGGCGGCAGCCAGCGAAGGCGCCACCATCGTGCCGAATGCGAGGATGGCGATCCGCTTGCCGGACGGCTGCGACGTCTCGCGACGAACCTCGCCCTTGCCAACCGGAATGGTCGTCATCTGCTTGACGGTGGCCACGCCCGTACCGGCGCCGCGCGGGTAACGCACGGCCGTCGGGTTCGACTGCTGAAGCGCCGTGTACAGCATCTGGCGGCACTCGTTTTCGTCCGACGCCGCCATCACCGTCATGTTCGGGATGCAGCGCAGGAACGCGAGGTCGTAAGCGCCCGCGTGGGTAGCGCCGTCTGCGCCGACGAGACCCGCGCGGTCGATCGCGAACACAACCGGCAGGTTCTGCAACGCCACGTCGTGAATCAGCTGGTCGTAGGCGCGCTGCAGGAAAGTCGAGTAGATGGCGACCACGGGCTTGAGCCCTTCGGCCGCGAGACCGCCCGCGAACGTGACCGCGTGCTGCTCCGCGATGCCCACGTCGAAGTAGCGGTCCGGAAAGCGCTTCTCGAATTCCACGAGACCGGAACCTTCACGCATGGCCGGCGTAATGCCGATCACGCGCGAATCGAGTTCGGCCGCGTCGCACAGCCACTCGCCGAACACCTGCGTGTACGTCTTCTTGCCCGGCGACGTGGACGGCTTGATGCCTTCGGCCGGATTGAACTTGCCCGGACCGTGATAGAGCACGGGGTCCGCTTCGGCCAGCTTGTAGCCCTGGCCCTTCTTGGTGACCACGTGCAGGAATTGCGGACCGCGCAGTTCCTTGATGTTCTGCAGCGTGGGAATCAGCGAATCGAGGTCGTGACCGTCGATCGGGCCGATGTAGTTGAAGCCGAATTCCTCGAACAGCGTAGCCGGCACGAGCATGCCCTTCGCGTGCTCTTCGAGCTTGCGGGCGAGGTCGAGCATGGGCGGCGCCACGCGCAGCACGCGCTCCACGCCCGCGCGCGCAGCCGCGTAGAAGCGGCCCGACATGAGACGCGCCAGGTGGCGGTTGAGCGCGCCGACAGGCGGCGAGATCGACATGTCGTTGTCGTTGAGGATGACGAGCAGCGGCACGTCTTCCATGACACCCGCGTTGTTCATGGCCTCGAAGGCCATGCCGGCCGTCATCGCGCCGTCACCGATCACGGCGATCGCGTAGCGGTTGTCGCCTTGCAGCTGGCTCGCGACGGCCATGCCGAGCGCCGCCGAAATCGACGTGCTGGAATGCGCGGTGCCGAACGTGTCGTAGTCGGATTCGGTGCGGCGCGGAAAACCGGAGATGCCACCGAACTGCCGCAGCGAGTGCATCTGGTCGCGGCGGCCGGTGAGAATCTTATGAGGATAGGTCTGATGCCCGACGTCCCAGACGATGCGGTCGCGCGGTGTGTCGAACACGTAGTGCAGTGCAATCGTCAGCTCGACCGTCCCGAGGTTGGACGAGAGGTGGCCGCCCGTCTGCGACACGCTGTCGAGCACGAAGGCGCGCAGCTCGTCGGCAAGCGGCTGCAACTGGCGACGATCGAGCCGGCGCAAATCCGCAGGATCGTCAATGGTTTTCAGCAAGTCGTACATCGTCGTTCCATTGTAGGAAAACTTACGCGCCCGCACTTTTTTCGCGCACACCCGTAACGTTGTTCCATTCGTTTCATGCGCGGCGGCGGGCTTTCGCGTTCAGCTGACCCGGTCAACCACCAGGTCAGCGAGTTCTGCAAGACGCTGCGCGCGTGCGCCAAACGGCGCGAGCGCAGCGTGGGCATCGCGGCGCAGCTGCTGTGCCAGCGCGCGCGAGGCGTCGAGTCCGATGATCGACACGTAGGTCGGCTTGCCGTCCTTCGCGTCCTTTCCGGCGGTTTTGCCGAGCGTCGCGGAGTCGGTCGTGACGTCGAGAATGTCGTCGACCACCTGGAACGCGAGACCCACGGCGGCAGCATAGGTGTCGAGCGACTTCAGCGTGTCCGCACCCGGCGCCTCGCCTGCAAGCGCGCCCATACGCACGGAGGCGCGCAGCAGCGCGCCTGTCTTCATCCGGTGCATCGTTTCCAGTTGCGCTCGCGTGAGCGCGTGGCCCACGCTTGCGAGGTCGATGGCCTGGCCGCCCGCCATGCCCACCGAGCCGCTCGCCACCGCCAGTTCGCGCACGAGCGACGCCTGTTGCGCCGGGCTCAGCACGTCGGCAGTCAGCGTGATGAAAGCCTGCGACTGCAATGCGTCTCCGACGAGAAGCGCCGTGGGTTCGTCGTATTTCACGTGGACCGTGGGCTTGCCGCGGCGAAGCGCGTCGTCGTCCATGCAGGGCATGTCGTCGTGCACCAGCGAATAGACGTGGATCATCTCCAGCGACACGGCGGCCGCATCGAGGCATTCGGCCCGCGCGCCCGTGAGTTCGCCCGCAGCATGGCACAGCAAGGGCCGGACCCGCTTGCCTCCGCCCAGCACTGCATAGCGCATGGCTTCGTGCAGTTGCTCGGGGACAGTCTTTTCGGACGGCAAATAGTGTTCGAGGGCCGCTTCGACCCGCTCGAGCACCGCGCGGGTCCACTGTTCAAAAGTCATAGATCGTCGTCTGCCTCTTGGGCGGCATTTCCAGTCGTATTGAGGGGCACGGGACGCAGCGTCTCGCCGTCGAGCACGCGGACCTGCTGCTCCACCTTCTCCAGCTGTTGCTGGCAGAACGTGACGAGCGCGGCTCCGCGCCGGTACGCAGAGAGCGATTCCTCGAGGCTCAGATTGCCGCTCTCCATTCGCGCCACGAGCCCTTCGAGTTCTGCGAGCGCCGCCTCGTAGTTCTCCGGCAGCGGCGCGCCGCCGTTGTCCTCGACGGACGCGGCAGCATCCTTCGGTGCGGTTTTGGCCATGAGGTGGTCGCAAATTTGAAACAAGTCGGACATTCTACGGCAAAAGCGTTATTTCCGACCCGCACGCCGGCGCCTGTCCCCTTACAGCCACAAGCCGGCATGTAACCAAATCCATCGCGTCCGCCTGGAAAATTTGAACTCCGGGGACAAATTTGACCCAAATCAGGCACTTAGTCTCCCCCGAAAAGGGGAAACGGGTATAATCGCCGGCTCCCTAAATCGAACCTTCGATGGTTGGGTTGTTCACTGCTTTCACGTCTTCATCGGGAGTGGGAATGTCCAATCTGAGCAATGCATTGCAGCTGAAGTCCATCCACAGCCAGCTGCCAGTCACGGCTTACTTTGACCAGGCGCTTTACGAGCGCGAAATCGCAACACTCTTCCAGCAGGGCCCCCGCTACGTCGGGCACGAACTCATGGTGCCCGAGAAGGGGAGTTATTTTGCCTTACCTGGCGAAGGCGAAGGGCGTGTGCTCGTCCGGAACCAGCAAGCTCAGATCGAGTTGCTCTCGAACGTCTGCCGCCACCGGCAGGCCATCATGCTCAACGGCCAGGGCCAGACCGAGAACATCGTCTGCCCGCTGCACCGCTGGACCTACGACCTGAACGGGCAACTGCTCGGCGCCCCACACTTCGCCGACAAGCCGTGCCTCAACCTCAACGCCACGCCGCTGCAGAACTGGCAGGGCCTGCTGTTCGAGTCGAGCGGTCGCGACGTGGCAAAAGACCTGGCGAAGCTGGGGCCAGCGAAGCACTTCGACTTTTCGGACTACATGTTCGATCACGCCGAAATCCACGAGTGCAACTACAACTGGAAGACGTTCATCGAGGTGTACCTCGAGGACTATCACGTCGTGCCGTTCCATCCGGGCCTCGGTAGCTTCGTCTCCTGCGACGACCTGCGCTGGGAGTTCGGCGACTGGTACAGCGTACAGACGGTTGGCGTGCACAGCGGCCTCGGCAAGCCGGGCAGCGCGACGTATCGCAAATGGCACGACGAAGTGCTGCGTTTTCGCGGCGGCGAGCCGCCCGAGTTCGGCGCCATCTGGATGGTGTACTACCCAGGCGTCATGATCGAGTGGTACCCGCACGTGCTCGTCGTCTCGTGGCTCATTCCGCAGGGGCCGCTGAAGACCACGAATATCGTGGAGTTCTATTACCCCGAGGAAATCGTGCTGTTCGAGCGCGAATTCGTCGAAGCCGAACGCGCCGCCTATATGGAGACGGCTCGCGAAGACGACGAGATTGCGGAGCGGATGGACGCCGGCCGCCGTGCGCTG
The DNA here is from genome assembly GCF_029536165.1 of Paraburkholderia sp. SUR17. Taxonomy (NCBI): domain Bacteria; kingdom Pseudomonadati; phylum Pseudomonadota; class Betaproteobacteria; order Burkholderiales; family Burkholderiaceae; genus Paraburkholderia; species Paraburkholderia sp. SUR17. The sequence continues at coordinate 218,333 of NZ_CP120509.1, read as the reverse complement.
TACGAGCGCGGCGAATCGCAGGTGGGCCCGTACCAGAGCCCGATGGAAGACGGTATGCAGCACTTCCACGAGTTCCTGCGCGCACAACTGGGCGACATCTAAGGCACCGCTCGCTACGCATCGCCGAATTGCGGATGCGCGGCAAGGCGCCAGGGAAAGACGGGCTCTCGCCCGTCTTTTTTTGTTTAGACTGACGGCATCCGGCGGGCCGATATCAAGCGACGTACAAGTAAGCTTCCGGCCCGCGCCATGCCCCAGGAGCCGTCATGCCTCACACTCACTACACCACGCTCATCTCCGCCGCGAACCTCAAGGAACGGCTGGATGCCGCGCCGGGCAGCGTGCTGATTTTCGACTGCCGCTTCGACCTTGCCGATCCCGCTTCCGGCGAAGCCGCTTACGCCGCCGGTCATCTGCCCGGCGCGCGCTATCTGCATCTGGACCGTGATCTCTCGGGTTCGAAGTCCGGCAGCAACGGGCGTCATCCGCTGCCCGATCGCGCAAAGCTCGTCGATACGCTCGCGGCACACGGGCTGAATGAAGGCCAGCAGGTCGTCGCATACGACGCGCAAGGCGGCGCCTTTGCCGCACGCCTCTGGTGGCTGCTGCGCTGGCTGGGTCACGATTCCGTGGCGCTCCTCGACGGCGGGCTGCAGGCCTGGCAAGCCGCCGGGCTAGCGCTCACGAGCGACGCTCCGCCCGCCTCCCGCGGCACCTTCAAGGCGGGCGCCCCGCTGCAGTCCACCGTGGACGCGCAAGCGCTGCTGCGCAATCTCACCCAGCGCGAACAACTCGTGATCGACGCCCGCTCGCCGGACCGCTATCGCGGCGAAAACGAAACCATCGATCCGGTCGGCGGCCACATTCCGGGCGCACTCAACCGGTTCTTCAAAGACAACCTCGGCGCCGACGGACGCTTCAAGTCCGCCCACGCGTTGCGCGAGGACTTCGCGGCGCTGCTCGCCGGCACCGCCCCAGACCACGTGGTACTGCAGTGCGGTTCCGGCGTCACGGCGTGCCACAACGCGCTCGCGATGGAAGTGGCGGGGCTGCACGGCGCCACGCTCTATCCCGGATCGTGGAGCGAGTGGTGCACGGACGCGTCGCGACCGGTCGCAACCGGGCCGAATCCCTGACGCCTGAACGCTACGCGAACGCTTTTAGAAGCAGCCGCGGCGCCAACACGAGCCCGCGGCCGCCCTTCTCGATGCGCGAATCGCAGCCTCGCGCATCGGAACCGCCTCAAGCCACGCCGTGTTCCTTGAACCAGGCGAGTGCGCGGCGCCAGCCGTCCTCGGCGTCGGCCTTGCGGTAGCTCGGCCGATAGTCTGCGAAGAACGCATGCCCCGCGTCGTCGTAGACCACGAACTGCGAGTCGCGCGCCGGCTGCGATGCATGGGCAAGCGCCTGCTTCATCTGCTCGATGGTGTCCTGCGGAATGCTTTGGTCCTGACGGCCGTAGAGCCCGAGCACCGGCACGCGCAAATCCGCGACGCGATCGATCGGATTGGCGGGCGTCATCGCGGTGTGGTCGCCCACGAGCCGCCCGTACCACGCCACGGCCGCCTTTAGCCGGGGATTGTGCTCGGCGTAGAGCCACGCAATCCGCCCGCCCCAGCAGAAACCCGTGAGCCCCAGCCGCTTCAGATCGCCGCCATGTTCGCCGGCCCAGGCTACGGTCGCATCGAGGTCGGCCATGACCTGCTCGTCGGGTACCTTGCTGACGATATGCTCGTCGAGTTGCTGGATGGTCGGGTACTTCGATGCATCGCCCTCGCGAACGTAGAGGTCCGGCGCAATCGCCAGATAACCGAGCTTCGCGAATCGACGGCAGACGTCGGCGATGTGCTCGTGCACGCCGAAGATTTCGTGCACCACCACGATCACCGGCAAATGCGTCTTGCCTTTCGGCTGCGCGCGGTAGGCGGGCACGAGCGTGTCGCCCGAGTGAATGCCCACCTCGCCGGCTTCCAGCCCTTCGCTGTCGGTGTGGATGGTTTGTGCCGACACGGGCAACACGGCCGCTGCAAAGCCCGAGCCCAGCGCGGCCTTGATGAACGTGCGTCGATTGAACGGGACGTGGGGAACGAGGCTATCGACTTCAGGTTTCAGCATGCGGCGCTCCTTGGTGAGCCGCCCGGCTGGAGAAAAGAGCGCTGGCTGCGAGGGCACGTGACACGAAGAGCCCGCTATCGAAACGCAGCAAGCAAGCACGGACGGAAATGGCGAACGTGTCAGCCCTGAGCCTCGGCCGCACACGCTCGCGCATTGTAGGCGCCTAACCCTGACGTCTGCAGAAAACCGCTCAGTGGAGCTTCACGCGCGGCAGCGTGGTGCGGTGCAGCCAGTGTGCGAAGGTGTCGAGCACCATCCGCGCATAGCCGTGCAGGGCCGCGATATGCAGCCGATACAGCGACATGTACATGAAGCGCGCAAAGAGCCCTTCGATCAGCATGTTGCCGCCGATCACCCCGCCCATCAGATTGCCGACCGCGCTGAAGTGGCCGAGCGAAACGAGCGAGCCGAAGTCGCGATAGGTGAATTCTGGCAGCGGCCGGCCTTCCAACCGGTTGCCGAGCGCGCGCAGCAGAAAGCTGGCCTGCTGGTGTGCGGCCTGCGCGCGCGGCGGGACATTGCGTTCGTTGCCGGGCCAGGGACAGGCGGCGCAGTCGCCCATCGCGAAGACGTTGTCGTCGGTTTCGGTCTGCAGCGTGCGGCGCACCGGGATCTGCCCCAGCCTGTTGACGGACAGACCGTCCAGTTGCGCGAGCACGGGCGGTGCCGTGATGCCGGCGGCCCACACAGTCAGATCGGCGCGAATGGTCTTGCCGCTCGCGGTACGCACGAGACCCTGTGCGACTTCCGTCACGCGCTCGCCCACCATGACCTTCACGCCCAGCTTCACGAGCAGCTCGGCCGTGGCCGACGACACGCGTTCCTGCAACGCGGGCAAGATACGCGGCCCCGACTCGATCAACACGATGCCCACGTCGTGGCGCGGGTCGAGCTTGTGCAGACCGTAGGCCGAGAGCACCTGCGCCGTGTTGCGCAGTTCGGCGGACAGCTCGACGCCCGTCGCGCCGCCCCCGACGATCGCCACCTGAACCCGCGGCTCGTCAGACGGCGCGCCGCCGTCCGCAGGGTTGCTCTCCACCGGCTCGTGGACCTGATGCTCTGCGCGCATGCACGCCGCGATCAGACGCTTGCGGAAACGTTCGGCCTGCGGAACCGTGTCGAGGGCAATGGAGTGTTCCTGCGCGCCTTGCACGCCAAAGAAATGCGTCATGCTGCCGATGGCGATGACAAGCGTGTCGTATTCGAGCTCGCGCTTCGGCAGCAACTCGCCGCCATCATCGTCCTTCACCGCCGAGAGCGTGATGCGCTTCGCCGTGCGATCGAGGCCGCACAGCTCGCCTTGCTGAAACTCGAAGCCATGCCAGCGCGCCTGCGCCGCATAGGCCAGCTCCTGCGTGAACGGGTCCATGCTGCCCGCCGCCACCTCGTGCAGAAGCGGCTTCCAGATATGCGTGGGATAACGGTCCACGAGTGTCACGTGCGCGCGTGGCTCGCCCCGGTTCTTCTTCGTCGCGCCGTAGCGATCGCCAAGCCGCGTCGCCAGCTCCAGTCCTCCCGCTCCTCCACCCACGACGATGAACCGATGCATTCGACTCTCCAGGTTATTGACCGCGTTCGGGTACGGCAGCTACGCGGCGAGGCGCGCAGCCACACCGGACGATTGTCAGTGACGTCCTTGCATTGCAACAAGTCCTGAAAAAAGATATGTGACATGCGCGCGACGCCGGGCTTGCGGCGCCGCTGCACGTCTGCAGCACGATCAGTGCGCTTCTTCCCAGTTCGCGCCCGCACCCACTTCGGCCACGAGCGGCACCTTGAGCGCCGCCACCGAGCACATCAGCTCCGGCAAGCGCTTGCGCACGAGGTCGAGTTCGGCGTCCGGCACTTCGAGAATCAGTTCGTCGTGCACCTGCATGATCATCTTCGAGCCGATGCGCGAATCTTCGAGCCACTTCTGCACCGCGATCATCGAGAGCTTGATGAGATCTGCCGCCGTACCCTGCATCGGCGCATTGATGGCCGCGCGCTCGGCGGCCTGGCGGCGCGGACCGTTGCCGCCGTTGATTTCGGGTAGCCACAGCCGGCGCCCGAACACCGTCTCGACATAGCCGCGCGCCTTCGCGGCGGTACGCGTCTCGTCCATGTAGCGCGCGACGCCCGGGTAGCGGGCGAAATAACGGTCGATGTAAAGCTTCGCCGCGTCGCGCGTGATGCCGAGATTCGAGGCGAGACCGAACGAACTCATGCCGTAGATCAGGCCGAAGTTGATCACCTTCGCGATACGCCGCTGGTCGGAACTCACTTCGAGCGGCGTCACGCCGAACACTTCGGACGCCGTGGCGCGGTGAATGTCCTCGCCCTGCGAGAACGCTCGCAGCAGCGACTCGTCGCCGGAAATGTGCGCCATGATGCGCAGCTCGATCTGCGAGTAGTCGGCCGATACGATCTTGTGGCCCGGCGGCGCGATGAAGGCCTCGCGAATACGGCGGCCCTCCGCGGTGCGCACGGGGATGTTCTGCAGGTTCGGATCGTTCGATGCAAGGCGCCCCGTTACGGCCACAGCCTGCGCGTAGTTGGTATGCACGCGGCCGGTGAGCGGATTCACCATGCGCGGCAGCTTGTCGGTGTAGGTGGACTTCAGCTTCGAGAGGCCGCGATGTTCGAGCAGCAGCTTCGGCAACGGATAGTCTTCCGCCAGCTTCTGCAGCACTTCTTCGTCGGTGGAAGGCGCGCCGCTCGGCGTCTTCTTCACTACCGGCAATTGCAGCTTCTCGAAGAAGATCTGGCCGATCTGCTTGGGCGAGCCCAGGTTGAACTCGCCGCCCGCCAGCGCGTACGCGTCGCGTTCGAGTTCGATGAGCCGTGTCGCGATCTCGTGGCTCTGCACGCGCAGCTTTTCCGCATCGATCAGCACGCCGTTGCGTTCCATCTTGCGCAGCACGCGCGACGTCGGCATCTCGATGTTGCGGTAGACGTGGTTGAGGCCCGCTTCGGGTTCGATCTGCGGATACAGCGCGCGATGAAGCTGCAGCGTGATGTCCGCGTCTTCGGCTGCGTATTCGGACGCCTTGTCCACCGGCACCTCGTCGAAGCCGATCTGCTGCGCGCCCTTGCCCGCCACTTCTTCGTACTTGATGGTCTTCACGCCGAGATGGCGCAGCGCGAGGCTGTCCATGTCGTGCGTGCGGTGCGATTCGAGCACGTAGGACTCGAGCAGCGTGTCGTGCTCGACGCCGTTCATTTCGATGCCGTAGCTTGCGAGCACCTGCTCGTCGTACTTCAGATGCTGGCCGAGTTTCTTCTTGTCCGCGCTCTCGAACCAGGGCTTGAGCTTTGCGAGCACTTCGTCGAGCGGCAACTGTTCAGGCGCATCCGGCCCGCGATGCGTGAGCGGCAGATACGCGGCATGGCCGGGTTCCACCGAAAACGACATGCCCACCAGCTTCGCCGTCATCGCGTCGAGCGACGTGGTTTCCGTGTCGAACGCCGTGATTTCCGCGGTGTCGATCTTCGCGAGCCACGCGTCGAACTGTTCCCAGGTCAGGATGGTTTCGTAGTTGCGCTCGCCGTCCACGAGCGGCGCCGGCTCGTCGGTGGAACCGGGTTCTTCCACGGCCGCGGCCATTTCCACTTCGCGCAGCCACGTCTTGAAGCCGTGCCGCATGAAGAGATCGCGCAGCTCTTCGCGCGCTTCGGGCCGCGTGACGAGCGTGTTTTCGAACGACGCGACGTGCCCGTTGAGATCACACGCGGTCTCCACCGTAACGAGCTTGCGCGCCATCGGCAGAAAGTCGAGCGCGCGGCGCAGATTGTCGCCTACCGCACCTTTGATTTCGTCCGCGTGTGCGACGATGTCGTCGAGCGTGCCGTATTGCGTGAGCCATTTGACCGCTGTTTTCGGGCCGCATTTCTCGACGCCGGGCACGTTGTCCACGGTATCGCCCACGAGCGAGAGATAGTCGACGATGCGCTCGGGCGGCACGCCGAAACGTGCGATCACGCCATCGCGATCGAGCGTTTCATTAGTCATCGTGTTGACGAGGGTGACATGGTTCGTCACGAGTTGCGCCAGGTCCTTGTCTCCGGTGGAGACGATCACGTTCATGCCGTGGCGCTCGGCCTCGCGCGCGAGCGTGCCGATCACGTCGTCGGCTTCAACGCCGTCGATCATCAGAAGCGGCCAGCCAAGTGCGCGCACGGCGACATGAATGGGCTCGATCTGCTTCGCAAGCGGCTCGGGCATCGGCGGCCGATGGGCCTTGTACTCCGGGTACCAGTCGTCGCGGAACGTCTTGCCCTTCGCGTCGAACACGCACGCGCTATACTCTGCCGTAACTTCCTTGCGCATACGGCGCAGCATGTTGATCATGCCGTAGAGCGCGCCAGTCGGTTCGCCGTCCGGGCCGCGCAAATCAGGCATCGCGTGGTAAGCCCGGTACAGATAACTCGAACCGTCGACCAATAGCAGGGTCTTACCTTCCAGATTTCGTTCTTCAGGCATTATGGACAAGAGAAAAGTGATTCCGAGTCTGCGTTCACTCGCAGATCAAGAGCGCGCCACGGCCAAGAAGGCCCGCGCGTCGTGGCAGATGTTCACGATTATGGCAGAGTTTATTGAGGCGACCGAGTACCTCTCGGAGATCCGCCCGGCTGTCAGCATCTACGGTTCGGCACGTCTGAAACCGGACTCGAAGTACTACCAGCTTGCAACCCAAATCGCGCGAAAACTCTCGGATGCGGGCTTCGCTGTTATCTCCGGTGGCGGCCCTGGCATCATGGAAGCGGCGAACAAAGGCGCACATGCGGGCAAGGCTCCTTCGGTAGGACTGAACATCGAGTTGCCGCACGAACAGTCGGGCAACCAGTGGCAGGACATCTCACTGCGCTTTCGCCATTTCTTCACGCGCAAGGTCACGTTCGTGAAGAACTCCGACGCGGTGATCGTGATGCCTGGCGGTTTCGGCACGCTCGACGAACTCGCTGAAGTGCTCACGCTGATCCAGACGAAGAAATCGCGCCACGTGCCCATCATTCTGGTGGGCGGCGAATTCTGGACCGGCCTGCTCGAGTGGTTCCGCAGTTCGCTTCTGCCCATGGGGCTCATCAGCCCGGGCGACACGGACCTCATGCAGGTAATCGACGACCCGGACCAGGTGCTCGAAGCCGTGCTGTCGTTCTACGAAGACCGCGAAGAGACGGAGCCGCAGGCCGCCGCGAAGTCCGACGACGACCGCATGTTCTATCTATAAGCATCAGGCCGCGGGCGCAGCGCCTTTGGCCTGCGCCTCCAGCCAGCGGCAAAACTGTTCGACCAGCGGCGCGTTCGCCACCTCGCGCCGCGCCACCCACCAGTAGCCGCGCGCATCGATACTCGGTCCCGCGAACGGCGCCACGAGCCGGCCCGACGCCAGTTCGTCGGCCACCAGCGGCAGCGGCCCGAGCGCGACGCCCAACCCGTCCACCGCCGCCTGCAACACCAGATAGAAGTGGTCGAACGACTGCTTCTTGCGGCACTTCACCTTCACACCCGCGGCCGCAAGCCATGTACGCCACGCATCGGGCCGCGTATCCGAATGCAGCAGCACGTGTCGTGCAAGATCGTCGGGCGTGCGGATCGGCAGGCGCTGCACGAGCGCCGGGCTGCACATCGGGATTTCCATTTCATCGAGAAAGTGCGCGCTCGCGCAGTCGGGCCAATGCCCGGGGCCGCGCCTCACCGCGACGTCGAAGGCGTCGAGCGTCTCGACCGGCGCATTCGACGTGGAGAGCCGCAGCTCGACGTTCGGCACCATGCGCTGAAACTGGTTCAGACGCGGCAGCAGCCACTTCATCGCGAAGGTCGGCACCGCGTTAATACGAAGCACGTTCACGACGGCGGTGTCGCGCAACTGGTTGGTGGCGAGCGCAATGCTGTCGAAGGCGGCCTGCACCGTCGCGAGATACCGGCGGCCATCGTCAGTGAGCCGCACGCGCTTGCCCACACGGTGGAACACCTGCACGCCGACCCACGCCTCGAACGCCGCCACCTGCCGGCTGATTGCACCGTGCGTCACATGAAGCTCGTCTGCCGCCGCGGTGAAGCCGTTGTGCCTTGCAGCCGCTTCAAAGGCGCGCAGCGCGGGAAATGGGGGAAGGTTACGGATCATGCTTGTGATTCTAAGTCACAAGCGGACGGCACAAAAATCGTTTTGCCTGACAACCGATCGGCGCTACCCTCGGGTCTTCTTACAAGATGGCACTGGTCATGGACGGCTCTTCTCCTTCGGACCGCGGCGACGCAACCGGCGCACCGCCGCACGCTCTGGCCCACACGCACGCCGCCGGCGACTCCACTACGGCGCCGTCGACGGTTGTTCCCACGGTGCGCGAAATATTCCTCGGCTTCCTGAGCCTCGGGTTCACCTCGTTCGGCGGCGCGCTACCGCTTGCGCGGCGCGCCATCGTGGAGCAGCGGCACTGGCTCAGCGCTTCGGAATTCACCGACCTGCTCGGCCTGTGCCAGTTTCTGCCCGGCGGCAACGTCATCAACCTTTCGGTTGCGCTGGGCATGCGCTTTCGCGGCCTGCGCGGTGCGCTTGCCGGTTTGCTCGGGCTGATCGCCGGGCCTTCGTTGGTGGTGGTCGGGCTCGGCGTGATTTACGAGCGCACGCAGAACGATCCGCATGTAAGACATCTGTTTGCCGGACTCGCAGCGGCAGCAGCCGGCCTGCTCATCGCGATGGCGGTCAAGATCCTGCTGCCGCTACGTCACGATCCGGCTGCGGCGACACTCGCGGCGCTCGGCTTCATCGCGATCGCGATCCTGCGCGTACCGCTGCTACCCACCATGCTCGTGCTCACACCGCTCAGCATCTTCATTGCCTCGAGGGCCTCACGATGACCGACACGCTCGTTTCGCTCGCCATTATCTTCAGTCAGCTCTCGCTGCTTGCATTCGGCGGGGGCAATACGATCCTTCCGGAGATGCAGCGGCAAGTGGTGGATGTGCATCACTGGATGCCTGCCACCGAGTTCAGCGCCCTCTTCGCACTGGCTCAGGCCGCGCCGGGTCCCAACATGATGGTGGTGACGCTCGTGGGATGGCATGTGGCCGGGTGGTGGGGCATGCTCGTGAGTTCCGTGGCGAAGTTCGGACCGTCGTCGATCGTAACGATCCTCGCGCTTCACGCGTGGGAGCGATTCAAGGACCGCCCGTGGCGGCGCTTCGCGCAGAAGGGACTGGTGCCGGTGACCGCGGGGCTCGTCACGGCCAGTGCGGTGCTCATCGCGCAGGCGTCGGACCTGGTGTGGGTTACATGGGGCATTACCGCTGTGTGCGCGGCTCTTGCGTTCAAGACGAAGATTCATCCGCTGTGGTTGCTCGGCGCGGGCAGCCTGATTGGGCTGACAGGGATCGGGCAGATGTAGCATACGCGACCCACCTTGCCGCGATGGCCGTGGGCGTTCATCGCGTGAGCCGCCCACGGCGGAATGTCGACAGCCCTGCTTACTGAAACGCCACCTCGGCGAAGCTGCGCAGCTTGCAGAAGGAATATCCAATAAAATCAAAGGATTTTGCGAATTCCTCTAACTTATTGCGGAAATGCGGCCCATGATTACACGGGCGTTTGCGCTGTAATCGGAGGGCAAAGTTAGACGACCATCTGGACGGATCGCACACTGCCTTCGGAGTTTTGACCGCGCGTCAAATTTCGTTATAAATCAATGCATTGAGAAATTAGAAAACTGTAAAATTAAGGTGAATCATGGTCAAACTGGACCGATCCAATGTGGTCAGGCGCAATTTAGGTGCACCTCGACAAGCGCCACTGCCTATCCGGTCGCCGCGAAAATGCGTCAGCGTCACTGAGGGGCCGATCCATATCCTTTCGCATCAGTCGCCGTTCGAACATCCGCTACACAAGCAGGAGCGTCTTGTTAAGACGTCGCAAATCTGAGGCCGTCGCCCTATCTAGGAGCTATCACGATTCGGAAACACTCCGGCTTCATATCCTGAGAGCCTGATATTGCAACGCGGCCAAGAGATGTGACGAAGGCCGTCTGTAACGCTCGCAGCGATGCCTCAAAGTCATCCTGAGGGACTGGTTTGGCGAGCGACGTGACGTCGATACCGCTGGTAACGATCGTCACCCCAGATGGCTGCCCTCCCGCGGTTAAAGCCAGCGGCTGCTCGAAACTGGGACGGAGAGGTGGCAAGACGGGATCGGGATATGAAACCGGCCATTTTGCTTCTGTTAACAGAAAAAAGACGCTAACAGCTAAGTTAAACGAGTCCGGATCGTCGCGAACATATTGTATTTCTGTCGGGAAAGGGTATTTGCCGTGAAGCGCAGCTATGAATTTGTCTCGGCGGAGCTGTCTCGGCCCCACCTGTGCCCGTAATCGTTCTAATTCAAGATTCGCCTCAGCTGCCTTCGCGTTGGCGACCGCGATCTTCTCGTCCGAGGTTCGCTGGATCAACGCGCTTGTTTCGTGACTGATGATGGCGCCCAACAGGCCTGAGATCGTTCCGAGACCCGCTGCGGCTGCTGCGACCCACACCAACCATTGCGACGTCACGTCCCAAAATTCGAGTGTCCTTCCCCACAGTTGCATGGCCGACCCCGTTTGCGCATTTGCCGCAAATGTTAATGCTCTCGCGCGAGAAATCAAACTAGGGCAAGAATGCTGACACGGAACTGGCGACAACAGGACGGGCTCCGGTCCTTCAAAATCGCGGAATGCCGCTTACCGTCGGAACCTCGGTCGAGCTGCATCATTTCGCATCAGCAGCGCGGACCCAGAGTTGCGGTGAAACGCGAGATGTAAGGCGTTCGCAGCTTAGGTGGCTCCGTGCATCAAAATGGCACAGCTAAGGAGCGCGCAGGCGCGGAGGGGACTGCGCGGCGACGCCACGCGGGCCTGTGCGCGGGCCGGTCCCCTGTTCTATCGAAGGTCATAGTGCAGCATGACAACCTCGTGGCGCCGCCTCTTTGTATCGCCCCCCCTAGCACCCTCCTTGTAACCAAGGCGTTGTAGCGCTCGCATACCATATCCGCCAGACAAAAAAAGGCCGCGCCCGGTTGCCCAGCCGCGGCCAATGCACCTGAATACAAATCGCCGTTTGATTGTCCGCGAGCTTGCGCGTCGCAGACGCCTACGTTTGCTCTCCCTCCGTGCCCGCGCCAGGCTCTCCAGCACCGCGTCCGTCTGAGCCTGGTGCCGCTTCGTCCGCGGATCGGTGAGGCAGGGCTCAGCATCGAGTTCCCGATCGAAATATTCCCATAACGGCCTTCGTCAGCCGAGGAACGCGAAAAATATGGCTCGCCCCAAAAGGGACTCTTGTATCTGATAATGTCCTTTATCACATATAGGAGGTGACCATGGAATCGCGCGGAAGCGGCCTGCCCAACGTCGGGCTTCGGCTGATGCGGGCGCCAGATGATCCAGCCGTTCAAGATCCGGCGTTCCAAGCCGAACTGCGGACATTCAGCGGCACGTTGCGATCGGCAGGCGTGAGCTTTTCGCAACGCGCGATGACGTTCGATGCGGTTGACGCAACCGGATACGCGCTGGCCGAATACGCCATCAAGGAACTGGGGCCGGCCGCTATCGGTGTCATCGGAACTGCCGTTGGCGCCTGGATTAGCGGACGTTCAGGGCGCAAGGTGCGCCTGAAGGTCGGCGACATCGAGGTGGAAGCCCGAACTGTTGAAGAAGTAGACCAGTTGCTGCTGCGAGCGCAGGCGGTACAAGACGAACAAAGCAAGTCTCAAAACAAAACATAATCGGAGCAAGCTGTGGCTGATCCGGCTGTTGTCACTGTGAACTGGACTATCGAGGTTGCGAAAATTGCGGTCCCCGTCGTTTTGGGCGCCGTCGTATGGACCGGACAACTGCTTGCGCAGCGCGCATGGACGGCTTACGAACAACGTCGGGATGTGTACCTCGAAGTGGTCAAGCTAATCGATACCTTGTTTATTGGCACTGGGAGTACACCGGAGCAGCGCCGCGAATATTTGCGAGCGGTCAGAAAAACTTGGCTGGTTGGTTCGGATGAAGTGGTGCTCGCTGGCAACAAGTTGTCAGAGGCGATACGGACATCCCGATCGTCCGAGTACGATGCCCTTTATAGGGCTTTCATCGCGGCAATGCGGCATGATCTGAACCGACGGAAATGGCTCCCACCGGGTCGCACGGTTCTGACGGAGATGAATTTTCCTTTGGAAGGCCCGGGAAGATGAGTCCGCTCACCGTTGTAACGCGATCCCTTCCAGCGCTTGTTACTTCGGCTGGTGACAGCGCCGGAATCCGTTTCTTGGAATTCTTCGCGTCGGCGATCCGCAATCCGCACACGCGGCGCGCCTATGCGCGTGCGGCGGGGGATTTTCGCGTGGTGCTGATTCACTTGTCGGTTCCACGAAGGTTCGCTCAAGAGTAAATTCACACTCAAATTACAGCGCGACGACAGTATTCAATGGCGGAAAGTGGCGGAACCCGGAACAAGGTCGGAGGTTCACTTTCCGATCGACCGCTGGACCGCACTTCCGTGCCCGACCCGAAGCAGACTTTCGACGAGCACGCGCGGGCGATCGGTAAGCGTGCGGAATTGGACGCTCACTTCCCGCTGATGAACGATGGGTCCTGTCGGCACGGAGACGGAGCCGGTTGACATTTCTCCGAAGGCAGCCGATGCCGCGTGATGAACACACCTGGTCCATCCCAGAAGACCAGTTCCGAGTTGAAACCATGACAAGGTTGTATCTGATCCACGAGTAAGATACAAACTTCCTCAATGCGATCGCTGAGTCAAAAAGCGCTTAAAATTCGCTGTAGTTAGTGGAATATACAACAAGGAATAACAATGACTCCCCCCTCAGACGGCAAACTGGCCCTGCTCGAAAAGCAGCAATCGGCCCTCAATTATGCTCTCGGGCGAGCAGAAGCGGAGTACAAGAGCTACTGCGACACCTGGGAGAGTATCGACCGGAAAGCTCAGGCGACGATAACATTGGCCGGTGCGTTCCTCGCAGCCGTTTTTGCGTTTATCCCACGATTTGATGGCCGTGCAGAACCGCTCCTGATTGTCGGTGTGATCGCCGTGATGCTCGAACTGCTCTTTACGATCTCAGCGGCATTGCTCGCGATAAAGCCGAGAGGTAGTAATTTGCCGCCGTGTGTCGAAGATTTCGGCCCGGCGCTGATTTCGCGCATAGAAAAGACAGAGAGCGTCGAAGATTTCCAAGCGAAGCAAACGCAAGAATATCGTGAATGGCTTGAGCAATGGCAAGACGCCAACGACACGGTTCATTCTGCCAATCTCGCCAAGTCTGCGTGTCTGCAATATAGTCAAAACGGGCTTATCGTAGCTGCTGTGTGCACGGTTTTTATCGGTGTCGTTGTGCTCATTTCTTCAACGCGAGAGCTTCCGACTCAGACGGTGGCTGTGTCAGCATCTCTGACAAGCCGCGTGAGTCCCACACCCGAGCCAACTTCGGTGTCACAACCGACGGAACCGACGTCTCGCACCCCTGAAATACACATTGAAAATACTCTTACACTTCCTGGACCGTGCTGCAGTCCGCAGCAGCGTGAAAGGCCTTCGTCGCAAAACCCTGCCGGGCGCATACCGCGGACTCCAAAGCAATGCATCCAGGCACCGCATGTACCATAAAGATCGAAGCGACCCACATCGCGCGACAAACTAGGGCGAACGGGCCGGTCTACGACAATTCCGCACCGAATTTTCCATCACTTTAGCTAGTGACTCGACATCGAAAGCCCCTCAACTAGATGAACACGGATGCTCGGGTTGGAGCTTGGAACGCCTCTTAATGGCCGAACGGAGACGATTCCCTTCTTGGCAATCGCACGAATGACGGAAACGAATCCGGCCAGTCCCGCGAAGTGGTGTCCTGCGTCCGCGAGTGTGGCAACGGAATTGTTGGCTAGCTCGTTGGTTTATTGGACACCCTGGCCTCATGTATTCCGTTTCGCTGCAGCGCCCGTGGGTCACGGGCAACTCAACGGCTAGCTACTGCGTACCCGCGGCGCGAACCTCGTACGGCGTGAAGCGCACCACCTCATCCCCCAGCCACGCATTCAGCTCCATGAACCGCGCCTGCAGCGGTTCAATCTCATTGCGCGCAAACACGTTCGCCGCCGTATCGGCCGCCCCGAACCCACCGTTGTTCGCCGGCACGATCCCAAGCAGCTGCGGCGGCACGCGGTGCGCCGCCAGCAGGTCATCGCGCGTCACGTTCTTGATGTTGAAGAACTCGTCCTTCGCCGCGACCTCGGACACCGGAATGAGCTGGATGCCGTCCTTCTTCCCATTGGGCGCGTACACGAACAGGTTGCGGAAATTGCCCGGCCCCTTGCTCTTTCGCAACGCCTCGCACATGTCGTCGACGTCCTGCTGGTTCTGCGCCGCATCCGTCATGTACAGGATGAAGCCGGCATGCGAGCCGTTCTCGTAATACCTGCGCCGGAACAGCGTCGACGATTCGTTCAGCCACGCTGCATGCAACGAGCTGAGATAACGGCGGCCGCTTCACCTATATCGGCGCGTACTTGGCGTGGAAGCGCGCTTGCCAGCGCGCACGATTGGCCTACGAGGAAGACTGCAAAGAAAAAGCGATCGCCCCGGAACCGCTATACCTCATCGGCATGCACTTCCACGATCTGCGGGCAAAGGCGTTGACCGATTTGAAGCGGCAGCGAGGAGCCGCGGCAGCGCAATCACTGGCCGGTCACACGACCGAAAGCATGACGGCGCACTACACGAAATCGCGCGAAGTAGAACGCGTCCAACCAGTGCCATTGACGCGTGCAAGTTAGACACCGACGCTCATGTTAGACGCGAAGGCTCCCCGAACCGGCCGGGGAGCCTTATACAGCAAGGGCCTTCTACTGAAACGCCACTTCCGCGAAGCTGCGCAGCTTACGACTGTGCAACCGATGCAGCCCGTTCGTGCGCAGCAGTTCCATCGCCTTCACGCCGATCTGCAGATGCTGGTCGACCTGCGCGCGATAGAACTGGTCCGCCATGCCAGGCAATTTCAGCTCGCCGTGCAGCGGCTTGTCCGAGACGCACAGCAGCGTGCCGTACGGCACGCGGAAGCGGAAACCATTGGCCGCAATCGTCGCACTTTCCATGTCGAGCGCAATCGCGCGGCTCTGCGAAAGCCGCTGCACCGGCTCGCGATGATCGCGCAGTTCCCAGTTGCGGTTATCCACGCTCGCCACAGTGCCCGTGCGCATCACGCGTTTGAGTTCCACGCCGTCGAGTTGCGTCACCTGCGCCACCGCACGCTCGAGCGCCACCTGCACTTCGGCCAGCGCGGGAATCGGCACCCAGAGCGGCAGGTCGTCGTCGAGCACGTGGTCTTCACGCACATAGCCGTGCGCCAGCACGTAGTCGCCCAGGCGCTGCGTGTTGCGAAGACCCGCGCAGTGCCCGAGCATGATCCACGCATGCGGGCGCAGCACGGCGATGTGATCGGTAATGGTCTTCGCGTTCGACGGCCCCACACCGATGTTGACCATCGTGATGCCGCTGCCATCCGCGCGCTTCAAGTGATAGGCCGGCATCTGCGGCTGCCGCGGCGGCGGCGCGCCTTCGTCGGCCTGTTCGTCGAGGTTCGCGTTGTACGTCACCACATCGCCGGGCTCGACGAACGACGTGTATTCGCAGCGGTATTCGCGCAATTCGGGGTCGTCGGTGTGCGCCATCATCGTGCGGCCCAGCTTCACGAACTCGTCGATATAGAACTGGTAGTTCGTGTAGAGCACGTAGTTCTGGAAGTGCGTGGGCGACGTGGCCGTGTAGTGCTTGAGCCGATGCAGCGAAAAATCCACGCGCGGCGCCGTGAAAAGCGCGAGCGGCTGCGGCTCGCCGTGCGCAGGCTCGTACGTGCCGTTGACGATGCGGTCGTCGAGCAGCGCGAGGTCAGGCGTGTCGAACACGTTGCGCATGGCGAGCAGACGGTCGCGATCCAGGTCACCTTCCAGATGAATGCCTTCGGCAAAGGCGAAGTGGATCGGAATGGGATGCTCCGATACACCCACTTCGATCGCCACGTGATGGTTCTTCGAAAGCAGACGCAATTGCTCGCGATAGTAATTGCCGAACAGGTCGGGACGCGTCACCGTGGTTTCGAACACGCCCGGGCCCGCGACGAAGCCATACGAGCGGCGCGAATCGATCTGCGTATTGACTTCGGTACGGATGCGCACGAACGGATAACAGGCGCGCACACGACGCTCGAAAGGCTCGTTACGGCGATAGCGGGCGAACGCATCGCGCAGGAACGCCGTGTTGGCTTCGTAGATGGCCGAGAGCCGGGCCACTGCTTCGGTGGCGTCTTCGAAGGCCTCGGTGGGATAGTCGTTTGCCGGTGTCATCAGCGTCGGCAGATTGAATTCCTTGTTCATCTTGATCGCCTCGAATAGTTCAAACGACATTACCACGGAACCCGGCGCGAAGAGCGCAGCGCGCGTGCGCGGCAGCACCATCGAGCGGCATGCCGAACAGGCCCTGCATGCCAGGGCAGCCTCGCGGCGGACACCGCCAAAGCGGCGCAAAATAAGGCTGTAGCGCCCGTGGCGCGAGCCGGATTTGTTAGAATCGCCAAACTCGAACGGAGAAACACCATGAAGCCGCTCCTCCCTGCTGCCGTTGCGGCGATGCTTGCTATGTGCAGCGTTGCGATGGCCGCGCCCGCCGACGAAGCGCAGGCCAACGTCGACGCTCAATCCGCCCAGGCCGCTCCGCAGTCGGCCAACGAACGCGCGGGGCTGCCCGATCTCGCAGCCATCAACCGGCCGCCGGCAAACGTGACGTCGAAGGTGGACATCAACGTGCCGCGCAAGCCGAGCTTCCACGAAAAGGCGGGGAACGGCACGGAAATCACCGAATATCGCGACAAAGGCAAGCCGGTGGAAATCGACGTGCGTTCGAACTTCGGCACGCACTATCAGATGAGCGCGCCGCTCGATACGTCGCCCACCGTGCGCGACAACGGCCAGGCAAGCAAGCGTCTGCCGTCGGTAAGCCTGCATTACTGATCCACACCGCGGCAGCGCAGGGCACGCGCCCTTCGCTGCCGCAGACGCGCCGCCTGACGCGCGGTGCTCGCAATCACTCATTGCCCGTTTGTCCGATCTCACCGCCGCGCCCGTCAGGCACGGACGGTCCGACCAACCCGACCCGACGTTTCGCGCATGGCCGTTTTCACCGCTGTCACTGAACCCCAGCTCGCGCAATGGATGCGCGACTACGACCTTGGCGAGGTCGTCGATTTCCGCGGCATTCAATCTGGAATCGAGAACAGCAATTTCTTCCTCACGACCACGCGCGGCGAATACGTTCTCACGATCTTCGAAAAGCTCACGGCAGTGCAGCTGCCGTTCTATCTGGATCTGATGCGGCACCTCGCGAGACATCGCGTGCCCGTGCCCGATCCGATGCCGCGCGCCGACGGCTCGCTCTTCGGCATGCTCAACGGCAAGCCGGCCGCCATCGTGACGAAACTCGAAGGCTCGGCCGAACTGGCGCCTCGTGAAGAGCACTGCATCGAGGTGGGTCAGATGCTCGCGCGCATGCATCTGGCCGGCCGCGATTTTTCGCGTGAGCAGCCGAATCTGCGCAGCCTGCCCTGGTGGCGCGAGACGGTGCCCGCCGTGCTGCCGTTCGTCACCGACGCACAGCGCGAACTGCTTACTACGGAACTCGCGCACCAGGAAGCGTTCTTCGCCTCGGCCGACTATGCGGCGATGCCGGGCGGCCCGTGCCATTGCGACCTGTTCCGCGACAACGTGCTGTTCGCGCACGCCGACCCGTCGACCGGTCACGAAGTGCGGCTGGGCGGGTTCTTCGATTTCTATTTCGCCGGCTGCGACAAGTGGTTGTTCGACGTGGCGGTCACGGTGAACGACTGGTGCGTCGACATCGCCACGGGCAAGCTGGACCTGGCGCGCGTGGAAGCGATGCTGCGCGCGTACCAGACCGTGCGTCCGTTCACGACCGAAGAAAACCATCACTGGGACGACATGCTGCGTGCGGGTGCATACCGGTTCTGGGTGTCGCGCCTGTACGATTTCCATCTGCCGCGCGCGGCAGAGCTTCTCAAGCCACACGACCCGGCACAGTTCGAGCGCATTCTGCGCGAACGCCTCGTCGGCTCCGCACTTCCTGGCATTCATACCTCATGCAACTGATTGAAGTTCCCGCGAAGGCCGGCTACGTCTGGTTCCGGCAGGGAATCTGGCTGTTCCGCAGAAATCCGCTCGCGTTCCTGACGCTGTTCTTTGCCTATCTGCTCGCGATGACGCTGATTTCGGCCATTCCCCTGGTGGGCAATGTGCTGCCGCTCATCTTCATTCCGGGCGTGGCGGTGGGATTCATGGCAGCGTGCCGCGACACGATCGCGGGCAAGCCGGTCTTCCCGACCATCTTGATTGACGGGTTCCGCTCGTATGGCGCCGTCGTAGCGCGGCGGCTGATCCTGCTCGGGGTGCTCTATGCGGTGGCGATGGCGCTGGTGCTCGCCGGGTCGGCGCTCGCCGACGGCGGCGCGCTGCTCAAGCTCATGACGGTAGGCGGTTCGACGGAGCCGGACAGCATCGCGAACAACGACGTGCTGCTCGCCATGATGGCGGCATTCGCGCTCTACATCCCCGTGGCCATGCTGTTCTGGTTCTCGCCGATATTGATTGCCTGGCACGACGTGCCGCCCATCAAGGCGATGTTTTTCAGCGTGGTGAGTTGCTGGCGCAATCGCGGCGCCTTCGTGGTGTACGCAGCGCTGTGGTTCGCCGTATCGATCACGGTATCGCTGGCGCTTTCGGCGCTGACACAAGCGCTCGGCACAGGCGAATACGGACTCGCTTTCGTTATGCCGGCGCTCATCGTCGTGACGACGATGCTCTATTGCTCGTTTTATGCGACGTATCGCGGGTGCTTCGGCGTACAGGAGCCAAAGACACCGGATCTGCCTGCGGCGGGGAAGTAGCCCGCAGGCAAGTAGACATCCGGCGGCCCGATGCAGGCCGCCACCGCGCCCACCCGCTTCTTAGTGCTGGTTCATCCACGCCGGCTGACGGGTGCGCGACTCGCGATCCAGCTTGCGCATACGGAACTCAAGGTCGTACAGGTCGGTGGCTTCCGCCAGATACGCGTCGTTGCGTTCCTTGGCGCGTTCATCGGCGGACTTCGTAAGGAAGAGGAAAAGGCGGCTCAGAAGATACATGGTAACCTCGACGGTGTAAGGGTTAACACCTAAGTACAAACCCGATTGTACGGGAAAACCCTGAGAGCCGCCACCGAATCATTATTCTGATGCTGCTGCGCAACATGCGTTGATCAGAGCCTTGCCGCCGCCCTGCGGTCCGCCGTTTCTGCCGGTGCCGCCCGGCGTTGCAGGCGGAAAAAGTCCCAGATCAGGGCGCTGGCATCGGGCCCTTTTGAAGAGTGAAACGGCACGGTGTCGTCGCCGCCGCTCCAGGCGTGTCCGAGGCTGCCGATCCGGTAGACGCTCACCACCCGTCGCCCCGCTTGCAGGTAGTCGCGCACCACCACGTCAGCCCGGCGCTCCTCGCGCAACTGGCCGTCGCGACCTGAGCCACGCGCGTCCACCAGGCCGTTCAGGCGCAAGAACTGGACGGCCAGTTGTTCCGCGTTCACAGGCGCGACGACAGGATCGTCGTCGCCCTGCAGAATGATGGCCGGCATGCCGGGGTACGCGGATACGTCGACGGCTTTGTCCACCAGCGCCACAGGGTCGTGACGGGAGCCGCGCCGCATGACGTCCATCGCCGTAATGCCGGAATGCGCTTCGCCGAACATGGGCCCCGAATGCAGCGCCACGGCCGCGAACCGTTGCGGGTAGTGCGCCGCGAGCAGCGTAGCCAGCCCGGCGCCCGCCGACAAACCCGCCACGTAGACACGCTCACGGTCGAACCCGTGCTGCTCCACCAGCGACTCCACGAGCGAATCCACGGCGCGCGCCTCCGCAAGACCCGTATGTTCGCTCGTGTCGTACCAGTGCCAGCACCGATGGGCATGCGCGTGCTTCGATTGCTCGGGGTACAGCACGGCGAACCCGTACCGGTCGGCGAGAAGGTTCATGCGCGAACCCTCGGCGAATTCGTCGATGGACTGCTTGCAGCCATGGAGCATCACGACCACCGGCATCTGGGTCGTCGGGCGCTCGGCCGGAAGGTAGAGACCGTAGGACAGGTGATTCACCAGCCGGCCGGCCGGGACAGGCGCCGAATGGAAAGAACGGGTCCAGTGCCCGGTCGCCCACGCGGCTGCGCGGGGACGCACGCGCGACTCCCTTGCCGGCGGCG
Source organism: Paraburkholderia sp. SUR17 (assembly GCF_029536165.1). NCBI lineage: Bacteria > Pseudomonadati > Pseudomonadota > Betaproteobacteria > Burkholderiales > Burkholderiaceae > Paraburkholderia > Paraburkholderia sp. SUR17. The sequence continues at coordinate 197,924 of NZ_CP120509.1, read as the reverse complement.
TGCCGCGCGTGGCGGGCTTGCGCGCCTTCACGGTGGGCTTGGCGGCCGGTTTCGTCGTGGCTCTTGTCGGAGTTGCAGCACGCACCGGCCGCAACCCCGCGCGTTTCGTCGTCTTGCGAATGTGTTCGCTCTGGATGGCCAGCAGGCGCTTCAACCCGCCCAGCCAGATCTTCGTAAAGCTTTTGGTCATCGGGGACCTCGTAAAAGGGACCGATCTGCCGCTTCCGGCTGCGTCGTTCGCGACGGAAGGTGGCATGTTGTGCGTTGCACAATAACACCATTCCGGGTCTGCCGCTGACGTCGAATATGCCTGCCGGATTGCGCTTCGCTCCTCTCGTCGCGCGACTCACCGCGTCCGACTTGCCGCACGGCCGCCGGCCCCCTCCCGCGGGCGGCGGCTATACTGGAGCTTATGCATTTAACGTGTTGTCGTCGGATGAAGCGGCTTACGCGTTATTCCAGTGATGAACCTGCCCTGAACGCGCCCGGTCGCCCGACGTCATGCCAGAGTTGCCTTCCCACCTGTGGTACCTGATCACCAGCTTCGGCGGCGCCGGCCTGACGCTGCCGCTGGCGCTCGCCATTGCGCTGTGGCTGGCGTTCGGGTACTCGTGGCGCCTTGCGGCGGGTTGGCTCGTGCTGCTCGGGATTGCCGTCGGCATCGTCACGGTGACAAAGATCGCCTTTCTGGGCTGGGGCGTCGGCATTCGTGAGCTCGACTTCACCGGCGTAAGCGGGCACGCCATGCTTTCTACGGCCGTCTATCCAGTCGCCTTTTTCCTCGTGCTATTGCGGGCGCGGCCCCCGGTACGAATACTCGGCATTGTGGCCGGCATCGCGGCCGGCGCGGCGGTGGGGCTTTCGCGGGTCGCGCTGGAGGCGCATTCGCCATCCGAAGCCGTGACGGGCTGCTTCGTCGGGGCTCTGACGGCGCTCGCGTTCATCCGATGGGCGTGGCATGCGCAGCCTGGTCGGCTGTCGGCGTCCGCGGTGACGATCAGCCTTGCCATCCTCGCTTTCACGCTGCATGACGTGCGCGTGCCGACCCAGCGCTGGGTCACACACATTGCGCTCAAGGTGTCCGGCCACGAGCGTCCGTTCGTCCGCGCCAAATGGAAAGCCGGACGCTACGACCGCCCTCCTGCCGCCCCGGTCTCGCAGACCAGCAACACGCTTTCGCCGCGGCCCTCCGAAGCGGTCTAACCTGCGACCGCGCCACGTCGCGCGCCGCAGGTCGCATTTCCAACACCCAAGCGGCGGACGGAGCTCAGCAGCGCCTGATCGAGCAGTCCCCAGCCCGGCCGCCTTTCCCAGACGCCTGCGCCGCGACCGCTGCGTCTCAATCGCTCACGCCGAGAATCACGCTCGACGCCTTGAACGCCGCAATCGCCTTCACCCCGTCGTTAAGGCCGAGCGCATCCACGCTCTCGTTCGTAACGATTGCCGTCACCACCGGGCCGCCGTCGAGCTGAAGCGCGACCTCCGAGTTCACCGCACCGCGCTTGACGCCGCTCACCGTGCCGCGCAGCTGGTTGCGCGCCGAGAGCTTGACGGGCTTGCCGTCGTCCACGAGCAGCATCACCCACGAGGCCTTGATGAGCGCAAACGCCTGCGCCCCAGGAGCCAGGCCCAGCGTTTCGCTGCTCTCGTGCGTCAACACGGCCACGATGGTCTGCCCGCCGGGCAGCTCGAGTGCCACTTCGTCGTTCACGGCTCCGCGTGTTACCGCCGAGACCTTGCCGTACAGCTGATTGCGTGCGCTCGTCTTCATGCCGATTCTCCCAATGAGTTGCCAGTCGTCTGCAAAATTTTCGATTGCCTCGCCCGCGCGTTCGAGAAACCGCCGGTGCTCCCGCTCCACCGCGCGAAACGTGGCGATCAGCTTGATTGCGCGCGGCGTGAGTGTCGTGCCGCCACCGCCCTTGCCGCCCGTTGCCCGTTCGACGAGCGCCTCGCCCGCCAGGTTGTTCATGGCGTCGATGGCATCCCACGCGGCCTTGTAGCTCATGCCCACCGCTTTGGCCGCGCCCGTGATGGAGCCCGTCTCGCCAATCGCCGCGAGCAGCGCGATGCGCGACGCGCCGCCGAGCGTGTGCTCGCCGGCCTGAAACCATACGGAGCCGCCGAGTTCGAGCGGCTCGCGCAACGCACGGGCGGAGCGCGAGGAACGGGACGAGCGGGCAGGACGGGCGGTACGCGAAGTCATCGGCGCAAGGCAAAGAGGGGGAAAACGCGGCGGGAGGAACAACGCCCATGACGTGGACGCCGGCCGATTATAGCCACGCACCACACGACCAGCCGCGACCGCGCAACGGCGCTCACCCGTCGCCGCCTACGATCTTGGGCGCATCGAGGTCGCGCAGCAGCCGCTCGCCTTCCCGCGCCGTGTAACGCTTGACCGCCTCGCACCAGCCGCGCGCAAAGCCCTGCTGATACGCGTCGACGTTAAGTTCATCCAGATAGCCGAGCGCCACCGCGGCGTCGTTGCCGTCCCCCAGCACGCTCTGGATGCGCGAGAGCGTCTTCGCCACCTCCACGCGCGTCTTGCGCGACACGATGGACTCGAAGAACTCCAGCGCGTACCGCAGACGCTTGGCCTCGATGCGCACGCTATGGCGCGCCTTCTCGTCGATGGTAGTGAGTTTCGGCGTCTCGACGAGCCGGCGATACGGCTTGCGGATGCGCTTCTTCGCATGCTTCGCGAGCGACTGCCGCGCGGCATTGGGCGGCGCCTCGCGCGAGAGCAGCGCTGTCTGCCATTCGAGCCACGCGAGCGCGAGGTTCGCGTAACGCCGCGACGCCATGGCTTCCTGCACCTTCGCGCGCGCGGCGAGGCGCTGGACGTCGGCGGCCTCGCGCGTGGCTGCCCAGCGCGCAGCGTCGGTGTCCGAGTTCGCCAGCGCCGGCAGCGTCGAATCGACGAACACGTCGCGGTCGCGCGCGTTGCCCAGCAGCTTGCCAAGCCACTTCAGGTCGGGTTCGATGCGGTCGGCCCACGCTTCGTCAGCCCAACCCTTGAAGAGGCGCATGGCCGTGCGCAAGCGCCGTTGCGCGACTCGCATCTGATGGACGAACTCGGTATCCGCGGCGTCGCGCACGCCGGTTTCGTTGCCGAACCAATGCTCGGCGACATTGCGCCCGATGATGGCGAGCGCCTCGCGCTGGGTACGTGCTCCCGACAGATCGACCCTACCCGCACGCACCGCCGTGAGCGCCGCGCCGACGCGATTGCGGCATGTGCGGTCCGCGTAATCCGTCAGTTGCACGAAAGCGGGCAGCGCCGCGAGCGCGTCGCGTGCGGCCGCAAAAGGCGCCTGCCACGCGGCGGCGGGCACGGCCCCGCCCGGCCCATTTCCGAGCTCATCGGGTTCATCAGGCAAGGCAATCGAGAGACGCAGTTCATGAAGGCAGGGCTCGGCGCGATCCGGTGGCCCCATATCGGCATCGAGCGTCACGTCGATCACGACGCCATCTGGGCGCGGCCACATCCAGCGCGTGCGGGCAAATGCGAGCGTTGCGGCGGGTTGCAGCTCGCCCGCCATGGCGAGCGCTTCGCGAAACGCGGCGGGAGCGTCGTCGAAAGAAACGGCCGCGAGGCCGGCCGGGCGCCGGGTCGCATCAGACGATGCATCACCCGGCGCATCGATCGCCACATCGAATACCGCCGAGCGGATCATGACGCCCGGCGAAAACGGCTCGAAATGCGAAACGGTGGCGCGCTGCGTATCTGCTGACGCTTCGATCGCCACCCGCCAGCCCGCATGGACCAGCGCGCTGCCGTTATCGAAACAGACGCTTTCGATGCGGGCGACAGAATCGCCGTCGGCACGCTCGAGCTGCGGCAGCGCTTCGCCCAGCAATTGAACGAATGCCGGTGCCTTGCCACGCCGGCGGCTGCCGTCCTTCTTTTGACCGGCCCAATCACGGACCGCCGGTACAGCGATATCCAGCACGATCTCGATAAAACGAGCCATGAATATTCACCGGTAAGAAATGCGGCGCGCCCTGCCCGCGTGGCCGCCCGCCTCGGCAAGAACGCCACCGTTCATGTTACACAAGCCGACAGCCGGACAGAAAAACGACGCGCGAGGCAACGTGCGCCTTATGAGCGCACGACCGCATAAGGTGTGCGTAGGGTGGGGCGCAGGCACCCCCGGGCACCGCAGACCGCGCGCAACAGACAAGGCACAATGCCGCACTGGCGCCATGCTCGACGCCGCGCTCGTTTGAAAGCGCGCGGGCGCCATTCGTTCCTGTGTGCGTGAACTGCGTCATGCGCACGACGCCTCGCGAAACAACTTTGCAGTCTGCGTAGAAGGCAGTCCGTCCGAGACGATGCCCGCGACGACTCTGTCCGGCTCGTCCTGTCCCCCTGTCCAATTCGCGCCGTCCCTTGCGCCGCGCGCCAGCCTGGGAGCCCTACATGGCAACGCTGTCCGATATCCGGCATATCGTCGTGCTGATGCTCGAAAACCGTTCGTTCGATAACGTGCTGGGCTACCTCTACACCGACGGACGCGACTTCAACGGCCTCGCCCACGCGCCCGGCACCGCCAACCCGGAGCCGGGCAACACGTCCATCGCGCCGTGGACAGCACCAGGCGACCCCGCCGCGATGTCGCTGCCCGCGCCGGACCCCGGCGAATCGTTCGTCGACATCACGCAGCAGCTCTACGGCAACGCTCCAGCCGGCGGCGTGCCACCCATGAACGGCTTCGCCGCGAATTACGTGGCGCACGGCGGCAACGCGCGCGACATCATGCATTGCTTCAGTCCGCAGGACTTGCCGGCGCTCACCACGCTCGCCAGAAGCTACGCGGTCTCCGACATGTGGTTCGCTTCCGCGCCGTGCCAGACGTGGCCGAACCGCTTCTTCGTCCACACGGGCACGGCGAACGGCTACGAGAACAACGACCTTGCCGGCTTCCCGTTTCCCATGCAGAGCATCTTCAACGAGTTGCAGGGCGCGCAGCAGAAGTGGCGCATCTACTTTCACGACTTCTCGCAAGCCGCGCTGTTGCAACGGCTGTGGCCGTACTTCACGAACTTTCGTCCGTTCGACGAGTTCCTGGAAGACGTCAATTCGAACGACATGCCCGCGTACTCGTTTCTCGAACCGCGCTACTTTCCGGGCCTCGACATGCCGTGCGACATGCATCCGCCGCACAACGTGGCCTACGGCGATGCGCTGGTGGCGCAGGTGTACAACGCGGTGCGCAACTCGCCGAACTGGGCCTCGACGATGCTCGTCATCACCTTCGACGAACACGGCGGCTGCTACGACCACGTGCCGCCGCCCGCCGCGGTACGCCCCGAAGCGCCGCGCCCGGGTCAGGTGTTCGGGTTCGACCGCTACGGCGTGCGCGTGCCTGCCGTGATCGTGTCGCCGTACACGAAGCCGCAAACCATCCTGCGCTCAGCAGGCCCGCAACCGTTCGATCACACGTCCATCATCCGCACCGTGCGCGCGTGCTTCGGCTTGCAGAATCCGCTGTCGGCACGCGAAGCCTCGGCGCCTGACCTGAGCGCGGCGCTGAACGACTCGCTTGACGTCAACCGCGCACCTGCGACTTTGCCGGTCACGACGCCCGCATCCGCCGCGAACGACCTGCAGGCCGCGCAAACCGCGCAGCCGACCGGCCTGCAGAAGCTGTTTCACCAGATCGCGGAAAAGCTCGATGCGCTGACGAAGCCCGACGTTTCCGTCGAGCAGCATCTGCAAACCGCAGTCCAGCAGACGGCGGCGCAACCGCCGTTCAATCCCGCGCAGTTCCCCGCCATCAACGCGGAGCAAGCCGGCGCCTACGCGCGAGGCGTGATGCAGGCGCTCGCGGCGGGTGGCGCGACGACGTCAAATAGCGCGAGCGGCGCGGCTGGCACGGCGGGGACAACCGGCACACCAGTCACGACACCGCCAGGCATCGCGCCGTCACGCCCCAACGGCGCGGGGCAACAGGACCCGTACGTCGGCGGCAGTTGAGCGGCAAGCACGCGGGCGGCCAAGCGCCCACCGGTCCTGGAAGCGAAAGGCTCCTCGCGAAAGCCGCGAACGAAAAGGCTCAAACCAACGCCGTCCATACCGCCACGCGGCCACCGGACCATGCGCCGCCGCGCGGCGCTGCCGCTCTCGCATGCCGCCGTGCCAAGCCACCCTGAGCGCGTGCTCCGCCATCTTTCTCTATCATCGTCGCGATGCCCCAACAGCGGCGGGGAGCGTCACCAGCGTGAACGGGCTCCGAGCCATGCCTCGCCGCGCCAACCGAGGAACTGCACGATGAACATCGATCTTTCCGGCAAGACCGCCATAGTCAGCGCATCCACCGCGGGCATCGGGCTCGCGATCGCTACGGGACTCGCGGAATCGGGCGCCGAAACCGTCATCAACGGACGCACTCAGGAATCCGTGGATCGCGCCATCGAAACCATCCGCAAAGCCGTGCCGCAGGCGAAGCTACGTGCCTTCGCCGGCGATCTCGGCACGCAAGCCGGCGCGGATGCGCTCGCGAAAGCCGTGCCCTCCGCCGATATCCTCGTGAACAATCTTGGCGTCTTCGGCCCGGGCGACATCTTCAGCACCGAAGACAGCGATTGGGAGCGCTATTTCCAGTACAACGTGATGTCCGGCGTGCGGCTCACGCGTCAGTATCTGAAGGGCATGGTGGATCGTCGCTGGGGGCGCGTGGTGTTCATTTCGTCGGAATCGGGGCTCAACATTCCGCCCGACATGCTGGCCTACGGCTTCAGCAAAACAGCGCAGCTCAGCATTGCGCGCGGCATCGCGAAGACCGTGGCAGGCAGCGGCGTGACGGTGAATTCGGTGCTGCCCGGTCCGACGCTCTCGGACGGCCTGCGCGCGATGGTGGCCGATACCGCGAAGAAGGAGGGCAAGAGCGTGGAGCAGGTGGCCAACGAATTCGTGCTCGCGCATCGCGGCAGCACGCTGCTCAAGCGCGTGGCCACCACCGAGGAGGTCGCCAACATGGTGGTGTACGTCTGCTCGCCGCAGGCGTCGGCCACGACCGGCGCGGCACTGCGCGTGGACGGCGGCGTGGTGGACACGATCGCCTGAGGTGGCCTGAAACCACCTGAGCGGCCATTCAGTTTCACACCAGACGCCTTCACGGCAAACGATCCACGATCGAACGGCGGACGGCGCACGCACGCCGTCCGCCGAGCTTGGCTCGTCCTCGCAGGCCTCGTCCACATCACGGCAGACCGCAAACGAGCCCGCGCCCACATCACGTCGCGTACTGCGCGATCCCGTTACCGAACGACCAGTTCTCCTTCAGCACCTCGACGAGGTTGATGAACACATCCTCGCGCCGCACGCCTGGATCGTTCGCCAGGTTCTCCACGATCTGCGCGTAGAGCGCCTTCTTCTGCGCCTCGTTGCGCGAATTGGTGACCGTGAGCTGGATCAGCACCAGATCATCAGTGCGGTCGATGCCGAGATAGTGCTTGCCGTAAAAGAAGCTGCCCTCGTCATGCTCGGTAATCGACATGAAGATATCGTCTTCCGGCACGTTGAAGGTGGCGACAAGCGCGCGCTGGACGCCCTGCGCCAGCGCCTTGCGATAAGGCGCCGGCTTGCCGGCGCGAATGGCGATGCGGGTGAACGGCATGATGGCCTCCTGTTGAAAGATCGGATGCTTCCCAGCTTAGGGGCGCACATCCATAATGAACAGGCATTGCTGCCTATTTCATCCATTTTCAACAGAAATGAAAGTTCTCGATCTCGATGCCGTGCGCGCCTTCGTGCTGGTGGCGGACCTGCGTAGCTTCACGCGCGCCGCCGATGCGCTCGACACCACGCAATCCGCTGTGAGTCTCAAGCTCAAACGGCTCGAGCGGCATCTCGGCAAGCAATTGCTGGAGCGCACGCCGCGTGTGGTGAAGCTGTCGCCTGAAGGCGGCGCGTTCCTCGCCGCCGCGCGCGACCTGCTTTCGGCGCACGAGCGGGCGCTGGGGTCGCTCGCTATCGAGCGGCGCAAGCTCACGCTGGGCCTTTCCGAACATGTCGCGGACGCCAACCTGCCGCATCTGCTCGCCCGGCTGAACACGCACGACCCGGGGCTCGTGCTGGAACTGCATATGGGCATGTCGGCGGGGTTGCTGGCGCGATTCGACGAGCGGCAACTGGACGCGGTCATCGTCCGTTACGAGCGCGATGAACCGCCACGCGACGACGCCGAGCCGCTATTCACGGAACCGATCGTCTGGCTCGGCGCGCCGGACTGGGCGCCGCGACCGGACGCGCCGCTGCCGCTCGCGCTGCTCACGGCGCCGTGTTCGGTACGGGCCGCGGCACTGCGCGCGCTGGACGGCGCGGGCGTGCCGTGGACCGAGACCTTCATTGGTGGAGGCGTGACCGCCATCGGCGCGGCCGTGGCGGCGGGGCTCGCCATCTCCCCGCTGGCAAGGCGCGTGGCGCCGCGCGGCCTGGTGGACGTCGGCGCCCGGCTCGGCCTGCCCGCCCTGCCGGATTCGCAGGTCACGCTGCATTCGCGGGTGCGCGACGAGCGGTCGATCGAAACGCTCAGGCTGATTGCGAACGGGCTGCAGAATGGGCTGCAAGGCGGTTAGTCGCCTGGGCGGTTAGTTGTTCGAGCGGTTAGTTGTTCGAGCGGTTAGTTGTTCGAGCGGTTAGTCGCCTGGGCGCTAGGCAGGTAATCAACGCGTTTGAACGCTTGAGGCCCGCCGGAAACGCGTCGTAACGCGCCCACGCGGTAACCCGGACCTCGGCTGGACTTCAGCTCAGGATAGGTGGCAGCTCACGCGTCTGCGGCTTGCCGGCGCCCTGTGCGTGGCTGGGCCGCGTCTGCACCACGAGTTTCGGCTTCCCGTGAGGAGCATGCTGCGAGTCCCGTTTAGCGCTGGTGCGCGCGGTCTTGCTCGCTGCGTGGTGCCCGTGGGGCGCGACGGAGGCGTGCCTCGACGCCGACCTCGTCTGCCCCAGAGCACGGAGACGACCGGCGTGTTTCTCGACATGCGACCCGCGCCCGTGCGCTGCGTGCGCAACCTGCGCCGCATGCGCATGCACGCCCGTATGCACCTTCACACGCACCTTCACACGCACCTTCACATGCCGCTGCGACACTGCCCGGCGACGCGCCGCGACAGGCCGCACCTGCGCCTCGTGCCGGCCTTGCCCCGCGCGCGCGGATGGCGCCTCCTGCGGATTCCAGGTCTCGATATAGCGCGGCGAAGCCGCCGCCCAAACGTTGCTCGTGCCGATCGCCCATACCGCCACGGCAATCGATGCCGCTACCACTGCTACTGCCGCCTTCACCACGCCTCCCGTTCCTTCCGATACCAACGCATACACACGCACACCAACCGCCACCACCCAAACGGCCGAATACCCATTTCGATGCCGGGCCGCGGATTATACCGAATATCTCTTTGCAACAATCCACAGGTGGACTATTATGCAAATACAGTTCAATTCAGGACTCTCCCGGAACTTCATCATGTCCAGAGCCGCTCATGTCACGCGTTCGGACCCGCCACCCGCTCGTGCCGGAACGCAGCCCTCGCTGACGGAAATGTCGGCGGCGGGCCTGCGCGCGTTTTTCAACATGGCCCGCGACTGGGATCTGTCCGCCGACGAGCAGATCGTCCTGCTCGGCTCGCCCGGCCGCTCCACCTTCTTCAAGTGGAAAGCGTCGCCGCAAACGGCACGGCTGGGCCGCGACACACTGGAACGTCTTTCGCTGCTGCTCGGCATCTACAAAGCCTTGCAGATCCTGTTGCCGCAGCCGGCCGCCGCAGACGCCTGGGTCAAGCGCCCCAACAGCGCCCCTCCGTTCGGCGGCCGGCGCGCGCTGGACCGCATGCTGGCCGGCAACGTGAGCGACCTCGTCGCCGTACGCGAATATCTCGATGCAATGCGAGGCGGATGGGCGTGACGGCACCGAACTGGCAAGACCGCTGGCCGGTTGCGTTGCTCGACTGGTCGCCCGCGTATCGCGTGATTCCCACGCGCTTTCCTGCCGTGAACCTGTTCGACCGCGTGGCCTCGCCCGAAGACTTCGAGGCGCTCTATGCGCTCGAAGCCATGACGAACGACCGCCTGCGCACCGAAATGGGCGAACTGGACCTGGTGCCGCGCGAGGAGCGTCGCTTCGGCCCCGGCTACGGGCCCATCATGGCGGCGTTCACGCATCTGAATCCGCTCGGCAGCCGGTTTTCCGACGGCAGCTACGGCGTGTTCTATTGCGCGAAACAGAAGGAAACGGCCATCGCCGAAACGCGCTATCACACGAGCCTGTTTCTGGCCGCTACCGCCGAGCCGCCCATGCGTCAGCAAATGCGGCTCTACACCGTGCTCGCACAAGGCCACGTCGTGGATCTGCGCAAGCACGAGGACGCAGGGCTCGACCCCGCCGTGCTCTCTCCGCACGACTACGCGGCCGGCCAGCAGCTGGGGCGAGCCGTGCGAGCGGCGGGCGCGCCGGGCATCGTGTATCCGTCGGTGCGGCATAGGGGTGGGGAATGCCTCGCCGCGTTACGCACCATGCTGCTGCGCGACTGTCATCACGCGGCGTATCTCGAATACAACTGGAACGGCAAGGCTGTGGACGTGGTGTTCGAACTGAACCAGGTGGGCTAAGAAAGCCAGAGGCCGCCGCGATTCGACCGAAAACCGCCTCAGGGCACACCGCGGCGCAGGCAGCCAGAACCATGAAGGCTCAAGGCAACGCCATTTCCGCCGCGCCTTCGGCGCGCGCCGCCTCGACAGTCACCGACCACCTATGCGCCGTGCGCGCCTGCACGACGGTGAGCTTGCCCCCAGGGCCGAAGGCGCCGGTATCGATGAACACCTGCGAGCCGATCTGATGGATCTGCCGCATCGGCGTGTGGCCGCAATACGTGAGCGAGAGCCCCGCCTGCCGATGCGATTCGCCCATCGACATCGCGAGCTCGCGGCCCCATAGCAGATGCTGCCGGGCGTCGTCGTCGAAATTGCCGGCATCGAGTGTGATGTCGTCGCCGAAGAACTCGGCGTGCAGCACGTTGAAACGGTCCGCGCCGCTGCCCACCACACGGGCGAGCGGCAAGGTGCGCAGCTTGCGCGCGTAGAGCTTGAGGCGCCCCTCGGGCACCGTCGCGCCCCACGCGCCGCCAATGCCGTACCAGTAATGCCGCGGCAGGCGGCCCTCGGCGACGGCGCACAACGTGTCCTCGTGATTGCCGAGCACCGCGTAGAACCAGGGTTTGTCGAGCAGCGCGAGCGCTTCTTCCGACTGGGTGCCGCGATCCACCAGATCGCCCACCGAAAAGAGCCGGTCACGCGCCGGGTCGAAGTCGATTTCGCGCAGCAGGAAGCGCAGCGCGTCCACACAGCCGTGCAGGTCGCCCACGACGAAGTCGCGGCCTGTGCGGTTGCGTTCGTGATGCTCGACGACAGGAACGAGGGTGGAGGTCATCTGCCAATGATAGTGCGCCGCCAATAACGCGTATGCGCGCTGACGATCTTTTCCCGCCACCTGTGCGGCGCGTTCGCGAGCCCGGAAAGCGCCTTGTTGGCCAAGGCTTCCCTACCCTGCCTGATACGTGCCCCCCCGAACGTCGCTCCGATGTGTCGCTCCGACGTGTCGCCCCGATACGCCGCCCAATGCATCGCCCAACGCACCGCACAAGTTAGAATCGCCGCGTCGCGTCCGCGCCCGGCACAGGTTGCGTTCGCTGAACCCCACACTCTGCTTTCAACGCACCCATGACCCTTTACCCTCAAGTGCTACGCAACCGTCCGCGTCTGGTTGCCGGCATCGTGGTCGGCCTCGTGATCGGCCTGTTCGTGCCCGGCACCGTACGGCCCATGATCCGACTGCTCGTGGGCTGGGACAGCGGCCTGTGGGTCTATCTCGCGCTCATCTGGACGCACATGGGTCTCGCCCATCACTCGCGCGTGCGCGAGATCGCCCAGCAGGACGACGAAAAAGCCAGCATCGTGCTTGCGGTCGTCTGCACGGCGACGGTGGCAAGCATCGCGGCCATCGTGCTCGAACTGGCTTCTGCGAAGAACCTCGGCACCGCATCCACCATCGAGCACTATCTGCTCACAGGCGCCACGCTGATCGGCGCGTGGTTTCTGATTCCCACCATCTTCACGCTGCACTACGCGCGGCTCTTCTACGGCTCCGATTCGCCGCAGCCGCCGCTCGCGTTTCCCGAAGACAACCCCGAGCCGGACTACTGGGACTTCCTGTACTTCTCGTTCACCATTGCCGTGGCTTCGCAGACGGCCGACATCGGTCTGCGCGGCAGCAGCATGCGCCGCGCCGTGCTCGCGCAGGCCTTGCTCTCGTTCTACTTCAACGTCGCCGTGCTCGGCCTGTGCGTGAACATCGCGGCCGGTCTGCTGGGCTCGTAAAGCGCGGCGACGCGTAACGGGTCACCAGCAGGCCACCAGCGGGTCACCGGCAGGTCACCGACAGATCACCGGCGTGGGCCGGCGGCCCGTGTAAAACGCGCCCTGGCTGCGCCAGTTTTACCGCGCGACGTTCGCTCACGCGCCTTCTTTCCGCTCCCATCCATTCCATCCCGGCCTTTGACGCCCCTTGCACGGCGAAGGCCACTCGCTCGTGCGTGGCTCCCGTGCCTCTGCGCGCGAATGCTTTGGCACGTCCCTTGCTGTCTCAACGCTGCCGAAGGAGCCCACCGGCAGCCGCAAATACGGTCGGAAATGCTCCGGCGACACGCCGTTGTATGAACTACATTTGACGAGTACGCGCACGGCCCCGGGCAGTGCGCGGGCTCGCCTCCCTGGAAGCCCAACAGGCGTTGTGATCGCACGCTGTGCATCCACACCGCACGAAGAAACTGGGATACGACCGATGGAATTTCCCCACGCCTATGCGCCGCGTATCTACTTCGCTCACTCCGTTCTTGTCGGGCCATTCGAAGCGTGGCCTGCCCAGTTCGCCCATGCCGCCGCGCTCGGGTTCGACCACGTCCTGATCGGCGGATTGTTCCAGCCAGGCCGGGCAGGACATGCGCTGATCGTCGGCGATCACGCGCGCCTTCATCCCGTTTTCGACACAGTGCAGCCCGCCACGGAAGCACTGCGCGAACTCGCCGATGCCGCAAGCGAACACGGCCTCACGCTGCTCGCCGATCTCGCGATCGATCGCGTGGCCGCAGACGGTGCGTTGTTCGCCGCTCACGCCGACTGGTTTCATCCCTTCGAGGCCGAGGAAGCGCGGCTCGACCCGCGTCACGGTCATCGCGACGACAACGTTGCCTACGCGAATTTCAGCGCGAGCACCGCGAGCGGCGAAGGTCCGCTCGTGGACTGGTGGACGCAGCAGTTGATCGCGCTGGGCGAAGCGGGCGTGGGCGGCTTTCGTTTCGACTCGCCGCATTGCGTGCCGGCTGCGGTGTGGCGGCGTCTGATCCGGCAAGCGCGTGCGCGCGTGCCGTCCATGCGTTTTCTCGCGGCCACACCAGGGCTTGCGCGTCATGACGTGGCCGCGCTGGAAGGCGTGGGTTTCGACAGCGTGTTTTCGTCGCTGCGCTGGTGGGACTATCGTTCGAGCTGGCTCACCGAAGAACACGCCGCGCTGCGCCGCGTCGCCGCGCCCATTGCGTTTCCCGAAGCACCGTACGGCACGCGCCTGCGCAACGACTTCGCGGATGCCGCGGACGCGAGCATCGTCGAGCGCGCGTATCGCCGCGCGCTGTACACGGCCGCATCGGTTGGCACGGGCTGGCTCATGCCGATGGGCTTCGAGTACGGCGTCGCCGAGCCCATCGCGTTCACACGCGGCAGCGCCGGCCACTTCGCACACGCGTGCACGAACGCACCGTTCGACCTCTCCACGCACGTGACGCACGCCAACGCCTTGCAGCGCGACACCCTGGCGCTGGATACGAGCGGCGAGCTACGCCTGTTGAGCAGCCCAGGTGCACCGGTCGCGGCGTTACTGCGCGGCGACCACGCCGACTTGCGAGACGCGCAGGAAGCGGTGCTGATCGTGGTGAATCCCGAACTGGCCGCGCCGGTCCACGCCGATCCCGCGCGCTTTCTGGATGGTGTGCCCGGCGCCTTCACGCGATTTCTTTCGCTCGACGCCGTGGCGTCGGCGCGTGGCGCATGCGCAGGCCAGCAGCCCGCCACCGACGCCGATACCGATACAACGGCCGTGCCCGAACAATCGACACGCGCATCGCAGTCGCAACGGCAATCGCAGTCCGCCACCGACGCGCCGCCCACGCACACCGCAATGCCGAACAAAGAGGCCGCAAACAAGGCCGCGGCAACAAGCAAAGCGTCGAAGACAAAGATCTCGGGCGCCAACGTCGCCAGCACCGCGCAGCTGTCGACGAAGACCAAGGCCAACGTCGAGGCGCCCCGCCAGGCCAACACCACCCCCATGCCGCAGCCGCTCGCCGCATTCACGCTCGCGGCCGGCGCATGCCGGTTGTTCGCCGCGGTGGCCGACCCGCCCGTGAATCTCGCGCCGCCGCTCGACAAGCCGAAGGACCGCAAGAGCGGCCACAAGACCGTGCTCGACGCCATCGCCGCGCCGCGCATCGCCATCGAAAGCGTGTCGCCCGCCGTGGATCACGGCCGCTTCGTCGCGAAGCGCGTGGTGGGCGAACGCGTCGAGGTGAAGGCCGCGATCTTCGCGGAAGGTCACGACCGTATCGCCGCCGCCGTCATCTGGCGCGCCGCCGACGAAACCGCCTGGCACGAAGCGCCCATGACCGCCGCCCAGCCCGCGGGCACGGACCTCTGGACCGCCCGCATTCCGCTTGAACGCGTAGGCCGTCACGAATTCACCGTGATCGCGTGGCGCGACGACTTCGCCTCGCTCGTCGACCATGTGCAGAAGAAGCTGAACGCGGGCCAGTCCATCGATCTCGAGTTGCAGGAAGGTGCGCATCTGCTCGCGCTCGTGCTGGCCGAAGCGGAGACGGCCGAAGGCGCGGACACCGCCGCACTCGAACGCATCGTCAAGCACTACGCGAAGGCGCATGGCGACGACCGCCGCGACCTGCTGCTCGCCCCCGTCACAGCAGCGGCCGTTGCGGCGGCGCGCCACCGGCCGTTCCTCTCGCGCGATCCGCTCGTCTATCGCATCGACGCCGAACGCGCCGAAGCCCGCTTTGCCAGCTGGTACGAGATCTTCCCGCGCTCCATGAGCGACGACGAATCGCGCCACGGTACCTTCGACGACGTCATCGCCAAGCTGCCGCGCATTCGCGACATGGGCTTCGACGTGCTGTACTTCCCGCCCATTCATCCCATTGGCCTTGCCAACCGCAAGGGCCGCAACAACACGCTCAACGCTGAGCCCGGCGACGTAGGCAGCCCTTACGCGATCGGCGCAGCGGAAGGCGGCCACACCGCCGTGCATCCGCAACTGGGCACGCTCGACGACTTTCGTCGCATGCTGGCCGCCGCGCACGCGCACGGCCTCGAAATCGCGCTGGATTTCGCGATTCAGTGCTCGCCGGATCACCCGTGGCTCGGGGAACATCCCACGTGGTTCGCGTGGCGCCCGGACGGCACGCTGCGCTACGCGGAAAATCCGCCGAAGAAGTACCAGGACATCGTGAACCCGGACTTCTACGCGCACGACGCGAAGCCCGACTTGTGGCTCGCGCTGCGCGACGTGATCCTGTTCTGGATCGACGCGGGCGTGCGCATCTTCCGCGTGGACAATCCGCACACGAAGCCGCTGCCGTTCTGGGAATGGATGATCGGCGACGTGCGCGCGCGTCACCCCGACGTGCTCTTTCTCTCCGAAGCGTTCACGCGCCCGCGCTTGATGTACCGGCTCGCGAAGATCGGTTTCTCGCAGTCGTACACGTACTTCACATGGCGCGAGTCGAAGCGCGACTTCACCGAATACCTCACCGAACTCACGCAGACCGAAGTGCGCGAATTCTTCCGGCCGAACTTCTTCGTCAACACGCCGGACATCAACCCACGGCATTTGCAGTCGTCGGGGCGCTCAGGCTTTCTGATTCGCGCGGCGCTGGCCGCCACGCTCTCGGGCCTGTGGGGCGTGTACAGCGGCTTCGAACTCTGCGAGTCGCGCGCGCTGCCCAACAGCGAGGAATATCTGGATTCCGAGAAGTACCAGCTGCGCGCGTGGGACTGGAACCGGCCCGGCAACATCGTGGCCGAAATCGCCGCGCTCAACCGTGTGCGCCGCGCCAATCCGGCGCTGCACACGCACCTGGGCATCACGTTCCTGCCCGCGCACAACGAGCACATTCTGTGTTTCGAGAAGGCCACCGAGGCACGCGACAACGTGATCGTCGTCGCGATCAACCTCGACCCGTTCAACGAGCAGGGCGCCGATTTCGAACTCTCGTGGCACACGTTCCACCACTGGCATCTGGACGATCACGCCCGCTTGAAGGTGGTGGAGGAAACGAGCGGCGAGCACTTCGAATGGCACGGACGCTGGCAGCACGTGAGGCTCGATCCCGGCAGGCGGCCCTTTGCGATCTGGCGCATCGAGCCGGCGCAAGGTTTGCCGCGCATCGAACCGGTCGAACCAGAAGCCGCCGACCTCACCCGCCACCCCGAACTCAGCCCGAATTTCCCGAACGAAGGTGCGACATGAAACGTGACGACACTCCTGCGGGTACGTTGCAGGTCCGCGCCGCCGGCGCCGTCGAAACGCAACCGCAGTCCGTGGCGGCAGAAGCGCGGCAAGCCGGCGCAAGCAAGGCGCGTCGCGGCCACCCCTCGCAGCTTTCCAACGACCCGCTCTGGTACAAGGACGCGGTGATCTACCAGGTGCACGTGAAGTCGTTCTTCGATTCGAACAACGACGGCGTGGGCGACTTCCCGGGGCTGCTCGCGAAGCTCGACTACATCGCGGGGCTGGGCGTCACCGCGATCTGGCTGCTGCCGTTCTACCCGTCGCCGCGCCGCGACGACGGCTACGACATCGCCGATTATCGCAACGTGCACCCGGACTACGGGCATCTCTCGGACGTGCGCCGCTTCATCCAGGAGGCACACGCGCGCGGCATTCGCGTCATTACGGAACTGGTCATCAATCACACCTCGGACCAGCATCCGTGGTTCCAGCGCGCGCGCCGCGCGCGGCCCGGCTCGAATCATCGCAACTACTACGTGTGGTCCGACAACGATACGAAGTACGCCGGCACGCGCATCATCTTCATCGACACCGAGCCCTCCAACTGGACGCACGACCCGGTGGCCGGCGCCTACTACTGGCACCGCTTCTACTCGCATCAGCCCGACCTCAATTTCGACAATCCGGCCGTGATGCGCGAAGTGCTGCAGATCATGCGCTTCTGGCTCGACATGGGTATCGACGGGCTGCGGCTCGACGCCGTGCCGTATCTCGTGGAACGCGAAGGCACCACCAACGAGAACCTGCCGGAAACGCATGCCATCCTGAAGAAGATTCGCGCGACCATCGACGCCGAATACCCCAACCGCATGCTGCTCGCCGAGGCGAACCAGTGGCCGGAAGACGTGCAGGAGTATTTCGGCAACGAAGACGAATGCCACATGGCGTTCCACTTCCCGCTCATGCCGCGCATCTACATGGCGATTGCGAGCGAAGACCGCTTCCCGATCATCGACATCATGAAGCAGACGCCGGATCTGCTGCCCACCTGCCAGTGGGCCATTTTCCTGCGCAATCACGACGAACTCACGCTGGAGATGGTCACCGACTCCGAGCGCGACTATCTCTGGAACACCTACGCGAGCGACCGCCGCGCGCGCCTGAACCTCGGCATTCGCAGGCGGCTTGCGCCGCTCATGGAGCGCGACCGCCGCCGCATCGAACTCATCAATTCGCTGCTGTTTTCCATGCCCGGCACGCCCGTCATCTACTACGGCGACGAACTGGGCATGGGCGACAACATCCACCTGGGCGACCGCGACGGCGTGCGCACGCCGATGCAATGGTCGTCCGACCGTAACGGCGGATTCTCGCGCGCCGACCCCGAACAACTGGTACTGCCGCCCGTAATGGGCTCGCTCTACGGCTTCGACGCCGTGAACGTGGAAGCGCAGAGCCGCGACCCGCATTCGCTGCTCAACTGGACGCGCCGCATGCTCGCCACGCGCCGCGCGAAGCAGGCGTTCGGGCGCGGCACGCTGCGCTTTCTGCGCCCGAACAACCGCAAGATCCTCGCGTACCTGCGCGAGATGCCGGACGAGCCGCCCATCCTGTGCGTGGCCAACCTTTCGCGTGCACCGCAGGCCGTGGAACTCGACCTCTCCGAGTTCTCCGGCATGGTGCCCATCGAAATGACCGCCGATTCGGTGTTTCCGGCCATCGGTCAGTTGCCATATCTGCTGACCTTCCCGCCCTACGGCTTCCTGTGGTTCCAGCTCTGCACGGGCGACCAGCGGCCCGCGTGGAGCCAGCCCATGTCGGAACAGTTGCCCGAATTCGTCACCGTGGTGATTCGCGAAGGTCAGACCGGCGCGACGCCCGAAAACATCCGGCTGCTCGAATCCGAAGTGCTGCCGTCGTGGCTCTCGCGGCGCCGCTGGTTCGCGTCGAAAGACCAGAAGCTGCGCGGCGTGCGCCTCGCCGCGCTCACCACGATTCCCGAAGGCGGCTTCGCGTTCACGGAGATCGAAGCGGACCTCGGCGACCACACCGAGCGCTACGTGCTGCCCATCGCCATCACCTGGGGCATGGACACCACCACGCCGCTGCACATCCAGTTGGCGCTCGCGCGCGTGCGCCGCGGGCGGACCATCGGCCATCTCACGGACGCGTTCGCGCTGCCGCTCTTCGCGCACGGCGTGCTGCGCAAACTGCGCCAGCACGCGGTCGTGCCCACGGTGCAGAAGAGCGAAATCCGCTTCGTTCCGAGCGAGCGCTTCAGCGAACTCGACGCGCTGGGCGAGATGCCCGAGGTGCGCTGGCTCGCCGCGGAGCAAAGCAACAGCTCGCTCGTGATTGCGGACACCGCCGTGCTCAAACTCGTGCGGCGCCTGATGCCGGGCGTGCACCCCGAAGCGGAGATGAGCCGCTACCTCACGCACGTGGGCTACGCGAACACGCCGCCGCTCTATGGCGAGGTGGTGCGCGTGGACCCGCAGGGCGTGCCGCATACGCTCGCCATCCTGCAGGGCTATATCGACAATCAGGGCGACGCGTGGAACTGGGCGCTCGACTACCTGCGCCGCACCATCGACGAACTCGCGCTCGCCGCAGCCAACGGCAGTGACGGCGAGCCCATTACGGGTACCCAGGACGAAGCGATCGAAGGCTACCGCGCGTTTGCGGGCGCTATCGGCAAGCGTCTGGGCGAGTTGCACGTCGCGCTGGCCGCGCCCACCGACGACCCCGCCTTCGCGCCCGAGCCCGCGAAGCCCGAACACATCGCCGCGTGGATAGAAGACACGCAGACCATGCTGGCGGGCGCGCTCGATGTGCTCGCCCAGCAACTCGGCCCGAACGGCACGCTTTCGCCCGACACGCGCGAAATCGCGCAAAGCCTCATGGACCGCCGCGCGGCACTCACCGAGGCCGTCGCCAACCTGGTGCCGCTCGACGCCGTGGCATGGCGCACGCGCATTCACGGCGACTTCCACCTGGGCCAGGTGCTGGTGGCCCAGGGCGATGCGTGGCTGATCGACTTCGAGGGCGAGCCGGCGCGCCCGCTCGAAGAACGGCGCGACAAATCGAGTCCGCTGCGCGACGTGGCGGGGCTGTTGCGCTCGTTCTCGTATGCGAGCGCGGCGGCGCAACCCACTACGGAAAGCGCGCCGCAACAGACTGCCGACCGCAAACGCGCGCTCTTCGAACGATTCCGCGGCTACGCCATGGAGAGCTTCCTCAGCCACTATCGCGCGGCAGTGGCAGAGTCGCGCATTCCGCTCGTTTCCGCAGCGCACGAGCAGCCGCTGCTGGACCTGTTCCTGATCGGCAAGGCGGCCTACGAGATTCGCTACGAGGCGGCCAACCGTCCCACGTGGATCGGCCTGCCGGTACGCGGGCTCGCCGCCATTGCGAGCCGCGTGCTAGGCGATACGGGGGCGGCAGGCGATGCCTCCTCGTCTGGCGTCGTCACGCCGGTCACGCCCAGCGGAGGCGATCATGAGTGAACGCGATCCCTCTGCCGGCCTGCACGCGGTAGATGTCGAAGCGATTGTCGACGCCCGCCATCCCGATCCGTTCTCGCAACTCGGCCTGCACTGGACCGACAACGGTCCCGCCGTGCGTGCGATGCTGCCCAACGCGGCGCGCGTCACGGTGATTGCGCGCGCCGACGGCCGCGTGATCGGCGAACTCGCGCCGCTTCATCCGAACGGCCTCTTCGCAGGCTTCGTGGAAGAAGCCGTGCCGTACCGGCTGCGTATCGACTGGCACGGCGTCGAGCAGGAAATCGAAGACACGTACTCGTTCGGCCCGATACTCGGCGACGAACCCTTGCAGCGGCTCGCGCACGGCGACCCGTATGCGGTGCTCGAATGCCTGGGCGCGCGTCCCATGGAAATCGACGGCGTGCCGGGCGTGCGCTTCGCGGTGTGGGCGCCGAACGCGCGGCGCGTTTCCGTGGTGGGCGACTTCAACTCGTGGGACGGGCGCCGCCACCCCATGCGGCTGCGGCACAACGCGGGCGTCTGGGAACTGTTCGTGCCGCGCGTCGCGGCCGGTGCGCGCTACAAGTACGAGCTGCTCTCGCGCGAAGGCTATCCGCTGCCGCTCAAGGCCGACCCGTGCGCCATGCAGACCGAACGGCCGCCCGCCACGGGTTCGGTAGTGGCGAAGGTGGACGAGATCGACGGCTTTGCCTGGACCGATCATGAATGGATGCAGTCGCGCGGCGCGCGGCAGAACGCGCAGCAGCCGTTGACCATCTACGAGGTCCATCCCGAATCGTGGCTGCGCGTGAACGAGGAAGACCGGCGCGGGCTCACGTGGCCCGAGCTTGCGGAGCGGCTCATTCCGTACGCGAAGAGCATGGGCTTCACGCACATCGAATTCCTGCCCATTGCCGAGCATCCGTTCGGCGGGTCCTGGGGCTATCAACCGCTTTCGCAGTTCGCGCCTTCCGCGCGGTTCGGCTCGCCGGAGCAGTTCGCGGCCTTCGTGAATCTCGCTCACGAAGAAGGGCTCGGCGTGATTCTCGACTGGGTGCCCGCGCATTTTCCGAACGACCCGCACGGCCTCGTCTCGTTCGACGGCACGCCGCTCTACGAGCACGCCGATCCGCGCGAGGGCTATCACCAGGACTGGAACACGATGATCTACAACCTCGGCCGCAACGAGGTCAGTGCGCACCTGGTGGCGTCGGCGCTCGCGTGGCTCAAGCGCTATCACGTGGACGGGCTGCGCGTGGACGCGGTGGCGTCCATGCTCTATCGCGACTACTCGCGTGCAGCGGACCAGTGGGTCCCGAACATCTATGGTGGGCGCGAGAACCTGGAGTCCATCGCGTTTCTCAAGCGGCTCAACCACGAGGTGCGCTACGTGCCGGGCGCGCCCGGCGCGATTACGGTGGCGGAGGAATCCACGGCGTGGCCGGGCGTCACGTCGCGCATCGAAGACGGCGGCCTCGGCTTCGACTTCAAATGGAACATGGGCTGGATGCACGACACGCTCCACTACATGCACGAAGACCCGGTGTACCGGCGCTACCACCATCACAACATGACCTTCGGCATGGTCTACGCGTATTCGGAGCGCTTCGTGCTGCCGCTTTCGCACGACGAGGTGGTGCACGGCAAAGGGTCGCTGCTCGGGAAGATGCCGGGGGACCGCTGGCAGCGCTTCGCGAATCTGCGCGCGTATTTCGGTTTCATGTGGACGCATCCCGGCAAGAAGCTGCTCTTCATGGGCGGCGAGTTCGCGCAGATGGCCGAGTTCGATCACGACGGCTCGCCGCACTGGCATCTGCTCGACGACCCGCTGCATCGCGGCGTGCAGAAGCTCGTGCGCGACCTCAACCACCTTTATCACGACGAGCCGGCGCTCTACGCACTGGATAGCGACCCGGGCGGCTTCGAATGGATCATCGGCGACGACACGGCAAACAGCGTGTTCGCCTGGCGCCGCGTGGACGGCGCGGGCCGCGAGATCGTGACCGTCTGCAACTTCACGCCGGTGCCGCGCGAGGGCTACCGCGTGGGCCTGCCGCGCGCGGGCCACTGGGCCGAAGTGCTCAACACCGACGCGGCCCTGTACGGCGGATCGAACATGGGCAATGCCGGGCTCGTGGTCACGCAGGACATTGCGAGCCACGGCAAGCCGCAGTCCGCCGCGCTCGTTCTGCCGCCGCTCGCCACCATCGTGTTGCGTGCACAGCCGTGAAGGCGGGCTTTTCTGAACACAGAACAGGCAAGACACAAGCGACGCACGCGCTACACCGAAGCGCCGCCCACTGAACAACTGAACAACTGACAAGAGGAAATCGGGTTCATGTCGAACATCCTGCCGGACCGGCTTCAGCCGGGTGCGCCTTACCCGCTCGGAGCCACCTGGGACGGACTCGGCACCAACTTCGCGGTCTTCTCGGCGAACGCGTGGCGCATCGAGCTGTGCCTGTTCGATCCCACGGGCCGCAAGGAAATCTCGCGCTACACGCTGCCCGAATGCACGGACGAGGTGTGGCACGGCTATTTGCCCGGCGCGCATCCGGGCACCGTGTATGGGTTTCGCGCGCATGGTCCGTATCAGCCGCAGCACGGCCACCGCTTCAATCCGCACAAGCTGCTGCTGGACCCGTATGCGCGGCGCCTCGTCGGCCAGTTCCGCTGGTCTGACGCGCTCTTCAGCTATCGCGTGCATTCGAACCGGCTGGACCTTTCCGTCGACCGCCGCGACTCCGCGCCCGCCATGCCCAAATGCGTGGTGGACGACAGCACCTTCGACTGGTCGCATGACGCGCGTCCCAACGTGCCGTGGGGCAGCAGCGTGATTCTCGAGACGCACCTGCGCGGCCTCACCATGCAGCGCGAAGATTTGCGTCCTCACGAGCGCGGCACCTTCGCGGGCCTGACGGCGCCGGGCGTGATCGAGCATCTGCAAAAGCTGGGCGTGACCGCCGTGGAGTTGATGCCCGTGCATGCGTTCCTGCACGACCGCTTTCTCGTGGCGCGCGGCCTGCACAACTACTGGGGCTACAACACCGCGGCGTTCTTCGCGCCGGAGCCCGGCTATCTCTCCACGCATCATCCCGACGAAATGCGCATCGCGATCCGGCAACTGCATGCGGCCGGCATCGAGGTCATTCTCGACGTGGTCTACAACCACACGTGCGAAGGCAACGAACTGGGGCCCACGGTGTGCTGGCGCGGGCTCGACAACGCGAGCTACTACCGGCTCATTCCCGGCGACGAACGGCACCATATCAACGACACGGGCTGCGGCAACACGCTCAATCTCTCGCATCCGCGCGTGTTGCAGATGGTGATGGATTCACTGCGCTACTGGGCTACCTCGTACAACGTGGACGGCTTTCGCTTCGACCTGGGCGTGACGCTGGGCCGCGAGTCCACGGGCTTCGACCCGGGCTCCGGCTTCTTCGACGTGCTGCGCCAAGACCCGGTGCTCTCGCAATGCAAGCTCATCTCGGAGCCGTGGGACATCGGTCCCGGCGGCTATCAGCTGGGCAATCTGCCGCCCGGCTTCGGGGAATGGAACGACCGCTTTCGCGACAGCGTGCGGCGCTACTGGCGCGGCGACCCCGGCCAGCGGCCCGATCTCGCCGCGCGGCTCACGGGCTCCGCGGACTTCTTCAACCGGCGCTTTCGCAAGCCGTGGTCGTCGGTCAACTTCGTCACCTCGCACGACGGCTTCACGCTGACGGACCTGGTTTCCTACACGCACAAGCACAACGAGGCGAACGGCGAAGGCAACAACGACGGCCACAACGAAAACTGGAGCGCGAACTGGGGCGCCGAAGGCGCCACCGACGACCCCGCGGTGCGCGAAACGCGCGAACGCGTGTCGCGATCCATGCTCGCGACGCTGTTGATCGCGCTCGGCACGCCGATGCTGCTCTCCGGTGACGAAGCATGCCGAACGCAGCAAGGGAACAACAACGCGTACTGTCAGGACAACGCGCTGTCGTGGTACAACTGGTCGCTTGCCGCCTCCGACGAAGGACGCAAGATGACGGTGTTCGTCGCGCGTGCCGTTGCGCTGCGCAAGAACCACCCGCTACTGCGCGAAACGCGTTTTCTGTTCGGCGACCGCGAAGTGCTGCCGGGCGTCTACGACATCGGCTGGTTCGACGAACGCGGCGACCCGCTTTCGATCGAAGCCTGGCAGGACCCCGAAGGGCGCGCGTTCACGCTGCGCCGCGCGGGCCAGGCACTGGACGGCGAAACGGAAGTGCTGCTCATGATGCTCAACGCATCGGGCGACGCGCTCACGTTCACGCCGCCCCCGCCGCATCTGGAATGGCACGTGCTGCTGGATACGGCGGAACCCGAGGCGCCGGAGCGACCGCTCGGCGCGACGGAACTCAAGGTGGCCGCGCACACGATGGTCGTGCTGGGCGCGCGGCCATCAGGCGACGCGGACTGGCAGACAGGCTGGATGCCGGGTGCCCAGCATGGCGAACGATTGCTGACCGCCCTGCCGCCCGACCCCGGCACGCTCTCGCCCGACGATACAGACGACGGTCACGCGCCGCCGCCCATCAGCCACCGCAACGAACCGCCGCACGAGGCGTAGGCGCCTCGCAGCAAACACACGATGGGATGAATCATGTCCGAATCTGCGATGGATCCCAACACGCGCCGCTACGCGCATTGCCTGCCGCTCGGCGCGCAGCTCGTGGGCGCCGGCAGCGACGAGCCGCACACGCGCTTTCGTCTGTGGGCGCCGTCGTGCGAGTCGGTGCAGTTGCAGCTGGAAGGCGGCTGCAATGGCAGCGGTGATGCTGCGCTGGTCGATATGCAGCCGGCCGGCAACGGCTGGTTCGAAGCCGAAACGGCGTGCGGCGCAGGCACGCTGTATCGCTACCGCATCAACGGCGAGCTGGCGATACCCGACCCGGCCTCGCGCTTCCAGCCGCAGGACGTGCATGGCCCGAGCGAAGTAATCGACCCGCGCGCATACCACTGGCAGCACGCACACTGGCAAGGCAGGCCCTGGGAAGAGA
Source organism: Paraburkholderia sp. SUR17 (assembly GCF_029536165.1). Lineage (NCBI taxonomy): Bacteria > Pseudomonadati > Pseudomonadota > Betaproteobacteria > Burkholderiales > Burkholderiaceae > Paraburkholderia > Paraburkholderia sp. SUR17. The sequence goes on along the minus strand of NZ_CP120509.1, from coordinate 172,841 downwards.
CGGTGCTTTACGAACTGCACGTGGGTACGCTGGGCGGTTACGCGGGCGTGACGAAGCGGCTCGCGGCGCTCGCGGAAGTGGGCGTGACCGCCATCGAACTCATGCCGCTCAACGAATTTCCTGGCGCGCGCAACTGGGGCTACGACGGCGTGCTGCCCTACGCGCCCGATTCGGCCTACGGGCGGCCCGAGGACCTCAAGGCGCTCATCGACGCGGCGCATGGCTTGGGCCTCATGGTGTTTCTCGACGTGGTCTACAACCACTTCGGTCCGGACGGCAATTACCTCCAGCAATACGCCAAGCCGTTCTTCAAGGACGGCTCGCAGACGCCGTGGGGCCAGGCCATCGACTTCGACCGCATGGAGGTGCGCGATTTCTTCTGCGAGAACGCGCTCTACTGGCTCAACGAATACCGCTTCGACGGACTGCGCATCGACGCCGTGCACGCCATCGATAACGACGAGTGGCTGCGCGAGCTCGCCGATCACGTTCACGCGCGTGTGGAGCCTGGCCGCCACGTGCATCTCGTGCTGGAAAACGAGCGCAATCACGCGAGCCTGCTCGAATCGCACTTCAACGCCCAGTGGAACGACGACGCGCACAACGTGCTGCACGTCATGCTGACCGGCGAGACGGAGGGCTACTACCAGTCGTATGCCGAGGCCCCGGCGCGCAAGCTCGCGCGCGTGCTGGGCGAAGGCTTCGCGTATCAGGGCGACCCCTCGCCCGCGCACGACGGCGCCCCGCGCGGCGAGCCGAGCGGCCACCTGCGGCCCACGGCGTTCGTGATGTTTTTGCAGAACCACGATCAGATCGGCAACCGCGCATTCGGCGAACGGCTGCGCATGCTCTGCCAGGACGACCCCGTGCGGGCCGCCACGGCGCTGATGCTGCTTTCGCCGCAGATTCCGCTGCTCTTCATGGACGAGGAGTACGGATCGAAGCAGCCGTTCCTGTTCTTCACCGACTACACCGGCGAACTTGCGAGCGCTGTGCGCGAAGGCCGGCGCCGCGAGTTCGCGCGCTTCTCCGCGTTCGCCGATCCCGAACGCCGCGCGCAGATTCCCGACCCGAACGACCCCGCCACGTTCGCGGCCTCGTCGCCGCCGCGCGGCGACCCGGTCGCGCATGCAAGCGGCGAACGGCTCGAATGGATGCACTTCTACAAGTCGGCGCTCGCGGTGCGCGCGAAGCTGATTACGCCGCGGCTCGCTCATGCGAAGACCGCGGGCGCCAGCGTACTCAAGACACGCGACGGCAACGAAGCGCCTGCTGTCATCGCGCGCTGGCGCCTCTCCGACGGCGAAACGCTGACCCTCGCGCTAAACCTGGGCGACGACGACGTGCCGCTTGCCGAATTGCCCGCGGGCAAGGTGATCTTCGAAACGCCGCCGCGCGCCCGCGATCACGTGCGCGACCACGCGTTGCCCGCGTATGCCTGCGTGGCGTGGCTCACCGGCGACGTCTGCGAATACGCATTGGGCCACGACGCCCGGCGCGCCGAACCCGGGGAGCCCAACACGTGACATCTGCACGACGCACGAACGGTACGGCCGGCACCGTCACCACGATTGCGCAGCTCGCCGAAGCGGCGGGCTTCGAGGTGCAATGGTCCGACGCGCATGGTCATTCGCAACGCGTGCCCGAACCGACGCTGGCGGTGCTGCTCGAACGCATCGGCTTGCCGTGCTCGAACGCCGCGCAGATTCGCCAGAGTGCCGCCGCGCTCGAAGCGGAGAACGCGGGACGCAAGCTGCCGCCGCTCATCTCCGTGGACTGCGACCGCGCCGTCGCGCTGCCCGTGGCCGGCGTGAAGTCGGGCAGCCATTACCGCATCGAACTGGAAAGCGGCGCCGTGATCGACGGACGGTTCACGGCGCCGCGAGGCGAGGCGCCGTTGCTCGCGCCCATCGGCGAGCCGGGGTATCACAGCCTGCTGCTCAACGACACGCGCATCACGCTCGCCGTGGCGCCGCAGCGCTGCCACACGGTGGCCGACGCCTGGCGCGCGCTGCACGGCGAGGTCGCGCATGCGCCGCCGCTCTGGGGCATCGCGGCGCAGCTTTATGGCTTGCGCCGCGCGGACGATGGCGGCGTAGGCGACTACACGGCGCTCGCGACGCTTGCGATAGAGAGCGCGAAGCGCGGCGCGCAGGCGCTCGCCATCAGCCCCACTCACGCGATGTTCAGCGCCGAGCCGCAGCGCTTCAGCCCTTACGCGCCGTCGTCGCGGTTGTGGCTCAACGTGGCGCACATCGACCCCGCCGCGGTGTTCGGCACAGAGGCGGCGCAAGCGGCCATCGCCAGGGTGCATGCTGCGGACGAACGCGCCGCGCTCGAAGCGCTGCCGCTCATCGACTGGCCGCCCGCGGTACGCAACAAGCTGCGCGTGCTGCGCGCGCTGTTCGAGCGGTTCTGTACTGAAGAGCGCACGCACGGTTCGCCGCGCGCCCGCGAATTCGAGGACTTCTGCACGCAAGGCGGACGGGCGCTCGAAGATCACGCGCGGTTCGAAGCGCTGCACGCGGCGCAGCTTGCGGCCCATGAACGCAACGGCAACGGCAGCGGCAACCGCAGCAGCGGCCCGCACCACTGGCGCGACTGGCCCGAAGCGTTGCGCAATCCGCGTGCGCCCGAAGTGGACGCCTTCGCGAGCGAGCATCGCAGCGAAGTGGACTTCCATCTCTTCCTGCAATGGCTCGCGGCAAAGGGCCTCTCGCACGCGCAGCACGCGGCGCGCGACGCAGGCATGGCCATCGGTCTGATCGCGGACCTCGCCGTGGGATGCGACAGCGCCGGCAGCCACGCGTGGTCGTGGCCTGAGGACATGCTGCAAGGCGTCTCCGTGGGCGCGCCGCCCGACCTCTTCAACCAGGCCGGGCAGTCGTGGGGGCTCACCACGTTCTCGCCGCGCGCCATGCGCACGCAGGGCTTTCGCGCCTTCATCGACATGCTGCGCGCCGCGTTCGCTCACGCGGGTGGCGTGCGCATCGACCATATCCTCGGGTTGCGCAGGCTGTGGCTCGTGCCCGAGGGCGATAGCGCGCGCAACGGGGCCTACCTGCGCTATCCGCTCGGCGACCTGCTGCGGCTCATCGCGCTCGAATCGTGGCGGCATCGCGCCGTCGTGATCGGCGAAGACCTGGGCACGGTGCCGCCGGGCTTTCGCGAGCGGCTCGCCGAACGCGGGCTCTCCGGCATCCGCGTGCTGTGGTTCGAGCGCGACGGTTCTCGCTTCATGTCGCCCGCGCAGTGGGATGCCAACGGCGTGGCCACCACCACGACGCACGATCTGCCCACCGTGTGCGGCTGGTGGAGCGGAACGGACATCGACTGGCGGCACCGCATCGGACAAACCGCGCCGCGGCCCGATGGTCGCGACCCCGTGCAACTCGCGCGCGAGGAACGTGCGGCGGACCGCGACGCACTCTGGTCCGCGTTCCAGCACGCGGGCGTCGCCGCCCCGGACGTGCCCGCGCCGCCCGTGGGCGAGGCGCCGCTCGACGAAGCGCTCGCGTTCGTGGCCGCCACGCGCTGCCCGCTCGTCACGTATCCGCTTGAAGACCTGCTCGCGCTCGCGGACCAGCCCAACCTGCCCGGCTCCATCGACGAGCATCCAAACTGGCGCCGGCGCCTCGCCGTGCCCGTCGACGAAATGTTCGACGACGAGACGTTCTCCGACCGCCTGCTCGCCGTCGACCGCGCCCGTGCCGCGAGCCGCGAGGCGACGCCGGCATCGTCAGCCGTGTCAGCCACACCCGCACCACCCGCGCCGTCGGCGCCCTCCCCTGACCGATCATGACTGTCCCACGCGCCACCCTTCGCCTCCAGTTCCATGCCGGCTTCACCTTCGACGACGCCGGGAAGCACCTCGATTACTTCGCCGCGCTGGGCGTGAGCCACCTCTACGCGTCGCCCATCACGACCGCGCGGCCCGGCTCGCTGCACGGCTACGACACCGTGGACTACAGCCAGGTCAGCGAAGAGCTGGGCGGCGAAGCCGGGCTGAAGCGCCTCGTCGCGAAGCTGCGCGAGCGCGGCATGGGGCTCGTCATCGACATCGTGCCGAACCACATGGGCATTGGCGGCAGCCACAACGCGTGGTGGCTCGACGTGCTCGAGTGGGGGCGGCATAGCGCCTACGCGCGTTACTTCGACATCGACTGGCATTCGCCGGACCCGGCGCTGCGCGGCAAGGTGCTGATGCCGTGCCTGGGCGCGCCCTACGGCGTGGAGCTGGAGGCCGGACGCATTGCGTTGCGCTTCGATGCCGACAGCGGCCGGTTTCACGCGGTGTACGGGGACAACCTGTGCCCCATCTGCCCGGTGGACTACGCGTCGATCCTTCAAGCCGCTACGGACAACGCCGAACTGACCGCGCTCGCGCAAGCGTTCGATGGACTCACCACGCAGCCCGACGATCATCCGCGGGCCGCGGCCGGGCGCGAAGCGCTGCGCACGTTCGCGGCGCAACACGGTGCCGCTGCGTTCGAGCCTGCGCTCGAAGCGTTCGCGGCCACGGCGGTGGCGTCGCGCGAGCGGCTGCATCGATTGCTCGAACGCCAGTATTTCCGGCTCGCGTGGTGGCGCACGGCGTCTGACGAAGTGAACTGGCGGCGCTTCTTCGACATCAGCACGCTCGCCGCCGTGCGCGTGGAGCGGCCGGAAGTGTTCGAAGCCGTGCACGCGCTCGTGTTCCGGCTCTACGAACAGGGGCTGATAGACGGTGTGCGCATCGACCACGTGGACGGGCTCGCCGAGCCGCGCGAATACTGCCAGCGCCTGCGGCAGCGGCTGGTCGATCTGCGCGGCAACCATCCGTACATCGTGGTGGAAAAGATTCTCGGGCGCGGCGAGCGGCTGCGCGACGACTGGCCCGTGGACGGCACGACGGGCTACGACTTCATGAACGACGTCGGCTCGCTGCTCCACGATCCGGACGGCGCCGCGCCGCTCGCGGCGACCTGGGCGGAACTGACGGGCGCGTCGCCCTCGTTCGCCGACGAGGCCATCGCCGCGCGGCGGCAGATACTCGCCGAGCACCTCTCGGCTGAACTGGACCGCGCCACGCGCGCGCTGCACCGCATCGCACGCGACCATCCGACCACGCGCGACTTCACGTTCGCCGCGATTCGCCGCGTGGTCGCCGCGCTCGCGGTGCATTTCCCCGTCTATCGCATCTACCCCCAAAGCGGCCTGCGCACCAACGCCGACAACGAGTGGTTCGCGAAAGCGCGCGAAGGGGCGAAACGTATGCTCTCGCGCGGCGACCACGAGGTGCTGGCGCGTGTGGACGAGTGGCTCGGGGGGAATGCGCGGGAAGCGGAGCGCGATGGACGTGATGGACGCGATGGGCGCGGTCATCGGCCGGCTGCGGCTGCGGGCTCGTCCCAGTCTCACGTGCAGACGCAACCGCCGGCCCAGTCACCCGCTCCAGCGGTCGAGCAAAAACCGCGGCCCGCGGCGCCGCCCGTCCCCACGGTCGCGACGCTCAGTCATGCGCTCTCCTCGCAGCGCACCGCGCTCACGTTGTTCTCGCAACTCACCGCGCCGCTCGCCGCGAAGGCGATCGAAGACACAGCGGGTTATCGCTACGGCCGGCTGCTTTCGCGCAACGAAGTGGGCGCGGATGCGGGCGACTTCTCCATCACGGTCGAGCAGTTTCATGCCGCCAATCAGGAGCGACGCCGCCGTTTTCCGCACGCGATGCTGGCCACCTCCACGCACGATCACAAGCGCGGCGAAGACGTGCGTGCGCGGCTCGCGGTGCTGAGCGAACTCGCGCCCGAATGGGGCGCTGCGCTGCGCCGCTGGTCAACGGTCAACGCGCCGCTGCGACGGTTTGTCGAAAGCGGCGCGGTATCTGCGGCCCCGGCGCCCGATACAGCCGGCAACGTCCCCGATCCGCAGCATTGGGTGCCCGGACCCGCGGCGGAAGCCATGCTCTATCAAACGCTGGTGGGCTGCTGGCCGCCAGGGCTCGCAGCCGACGACGAAAACGGCATTCGCGAACTCGCCGAGCGCACGGCGCAGTGGCAATTGAAGGCGCTGCGCGAAGCGAAGCAGCGCACCAGCTGGTACGCGCCCGACGAAGCCTTCGAACGCGCCTGCCGCGACTTCCTGTTCGACATTCTTGCGCCCCAGCGGCGCGACGGCTTCCTGCGCGAGCTGTGCGATTTCGTGGAACGCATCGCGCCGGCCGGCGCCGTGAACAGCCTGCAACAGACCGTGCTGCAACTCACGTCGCCAGGCGTGCCTGACCTCTATCAGGGCACCGAACTGTGGGACTTCAGTCTCGTCGACCCCGACAATCGCCGCCCTGTGGACTTTGCGGCGCGCGCCGCCGCGCTCGCGACCACGCCACCCTCGGAACAACTGCACGCGTGGCGCAACGGACACGTGAAACTCGGCGTCGTGCAGCGGCTGCTCGCATTGCGCGCGCAGATGCCGGAGGTGCTCGGCACCGGCGTCTATCTGCCGCTCACGGTGCGCGGCACGCATGCGAAGCGCGCCATCGCGTTCGTGCGTCAGCACGGCAACGGCTATGTGGTGGTGATCTGCACGCGCCTCGCGGCGCCGCTGCTGGATGGCGGCGCGGGGCTGCCGCTGGTGGAGCCGGCGAAGTGGGAAGACACGGCCGTCGACATGCCCGCGGGGCTCGCGTCGCGCACGCTGATGGATCTGCTGAGCCCGGCTGCGCAGAAGGTGAACGGCGACGGCCTGCTCTATCTGCGCGATGCGCTGGCGGCCATGCCAGTAGCGGTGCTGCTGGAAGACGGTGTGCCGGGTGCCTGAGGCTGGGCGTTTGAGGCGGGGCGTTTGAGGCTGGAGGCTAGCGGCCCGGTAACGCGGCCGTGCCAAGCGCCGAGGCAACCGGACTCAGCCGCCCAGATCTTCGAGGTCTTTCGGGTACACGCGCACGAGCACGATGCGCGGACCCTTCATCTTCTTGACCACCACGTCGAAGCGATCGAACGACACGCGCTGACCTTCGGCAGGCAGATCGTTGAGCGCCTGGATCACGAGGCCGCCCACCGATTCGGCGCGACCTTCGTCGATGTCGATGCCGAGCGCGCGCTCCAGCGACACCACCGGCAAGCTGCCCTTGCCCATCAGCGTGCCGTCGTCCATGCGAGTCCAGTCGGCGTCGCTCTGGCGGAACTCGTCGTGAATCTGGCCCACGAGCGCGCCCAGCAGATTGTCTAGCGTGATGAAGCCCATCGGCCGGCCGCGCTTGTTGCCCACCAGCGCGAAGTGCGGCACGCCCTTGCGGAAGCGTCGGAACAGTTCGAGCGCGGGCATCTGCGGTTTAACGTACTGCACGGGGCGCGCGTAACGGCGCAGGCTTTCGTTTCCGTGCGCCGCGCCGCTTTCCTGGGCGAGCAACAGGTCCTTCAGATGCACGACACCGGCCACGTGCTCGCCGGACCCGTCTTCGAACAGCGGATAGCGGCTGAAACGATGCTGCGCGATCACCTGCAGGTTTTCCTGCCACGGTCGGTCCAGCCGCAGGCTCACCAGTTCGTGTGCGGGCCGCATGAGGTCCGACACGGTCATGGTGGAAAAGTCGAGCGAATGCGCGATGGTGTTCCACTCGTCGGCGCTGTAGGCATTCGTGGCCGCCGAGGCCAGCGCCGCTGCCGGTCCTCCTGGCTCCGCTGCCGCCTTCGCCGCGTGGCCCGCTGCGCGCGTGCGGCGGCTGCGCAGGATCAGCTTGAGTTCTTCGGTGGAGTACTGGGCGTCGGTGTTGTGCGTCTGCGCAAGGCCGGCCATGCGCAGCACACCGTTCGCGCTCGTATTGAGCAGCCAGATGGCCGGATACATGACCCAGTAGAAGCCGTAAAGCGGCGCGGCCACCCACAGCGCGATCTTTTCGGCCTCGCGAATGGCGAGCGACTTCGGCGCAAGCTCGCCCACCACGATGTGCAGGAACGAAATGCACGAGAAGGCGAAGAACAGCGAAATGCCGTGAATCAACTGCGCGGACGTCACGCCGGCCAGCTCGAAGACCGGCGTGAGCAGTTCCGCAAACGCGGGCTCGCCGATCCAGCCGAGACCCAGCGACGCGAGCGTGATACCAAGTTGGCAGGCGGACAGATAGGCATCGAGCCGGCCGTGCACGCGCGCGAGCAGCTTGCCGCGCATGCCGTAGCGCTTCTCCAGCGTCTGGACGCGCGTTTGTCTCAGCTTGACGAGTCCGAACTCGGCGGCCACGAAGAAACCATTGAGCGCCACGAGCAGCAGCGCACCAACAAGGGCGATAACCTGGATCAAGACAACGGGCTCCAACAACAAAAGTCGTCAGTATAGGGCCCGAAAGTGGGATGTAAGCGAGCGGACGGCATCGGGCGGCGACTGGGGTGCCGCCCGCGACGCGTTCATCCGGCCATGAGCGGCACGTGCAGCGCGAGCGTCGCGGTCTTGTCAACCTCCGGCATGGCCTGCTCGAAGGCGCCGCCATGCGCTTCGGCCACGCGTCGGCAGAGCGACAACACCCACGCAATGCGGCCGGCTTCGCGCGGCTCCTGCGCCTGACGGCGCGCGAACGCTTCGAGCAGATGCGGCAGCGATTCGTCGGTAAGCGTCTGCGGCGACGGCGAGTACGCCACGTTGAAATGCGCGGAACCCCCAATGGCCGCAGCCGCGAGCAGCACAGTGCCGCCGCGCGCGCTCGCTTCCGTGGCGAACGTGAGCATCAGCCACAACGCCTGCGCAATCCGCTCGCGGTCGCCGGTCACCTGTTCGGAGGTGAGCGGCGTATCGACCACGATCGTTACGCCACGTGCGTCGGCAAGACCGGCGCGCACTTCGTCCACGGCCGCATCCACCAGCGCGCGCAACCCGAACGGTTCGCGTTCGATGGCGAGCTTCCTGGTTTCGCTGCGCGTGGTGTCGACCACATCCTCCAGCAGCTTCACCTGCTGCTCGATGCCGGTGCGAATGCCGGTGAGCGCGCGTTGCGCAGTGGCGTCGGCGGCGTCGATCTTGCGCTCCAGCACATACGCCCAGCTGTGCACGGCATTCAACGGACTGCGCATGTCGTGCGACACCACCGAGAGCACGTGGTCGCGCATGAAAAGAGCGGTTTCGGCACACAGACGTGCCACGCGTTCGGCACGGGAGAGGGACGTTGCCACGATCGGAATTCCTTGAACGAAGCTCGTAGGAGTCTGGGAAAACAGGGATAAAGAGCGACTGAATTATAGGCGCCGCCAAAGGTGTTCCGGCGCCGCACGAAACGTGCCCGACCATCTTTCCCGGCGCCGCGCCAACCCGGGCTTCGCGAGGTGCGAAAAGCGTGAAGGCAAGGCAATACGCCTACAATGTCGACTTTTCCTTTATCGCGACCAGGAGTTACTCATGTCGAACGTCACGACCGCATCCGGCCTTCAATACGAGGACCTGACCGAAGGCACCGGCGCCGAGGCGCAGGCCGGCCAGACGGTCACCGTGCATTACACCGGCTGGCTCACCGACGGCCAGAAGTTCGACTCCAGCAAAGACCGCAACGACCCGTTCGCATTCGTGCTGGGCGGCGGCATGGTCATCAAGGGCTGGGACGAAGGCGTGCAGGGCATGAAGGTGGGCGGCGTGCGCAAGCTCACGATTCCGCCGCAACTCGGCTACGGCGTGCGCGGCGCGGGCGGCGTGATTCCGCCGAACGCGACGCTCGTGTTCGAAGTGGAACTGCTCGCTGTCTGAGTGAGCGAGAAACACCGATGACGTGAAGGCACGCTCCCACGCCCCTTCCGTCACCCGGTTTGCCGCGATGCCGCATCCTCATACGCCACTGCTCGCTCCCAGCGTCTCGCTGCGCCGTTACGGCGACATCGAGGCGTCGGACGTGCACGACTTTCATCAGGTCGTGCTCGGGCTAGACGGCACGATGGTGATGGCGGTGGACGGCGTGGCGCAGCAGATCGACGCGCACTCGGCATGGCTGGTTCCGGCCGGCGCGCGCCACGACTACGCGGGCATCGGCGAGAACCGGCAACTCGTGCTGGACCTGCCTGCGGCCTCCGTTGCGGTGCCCGAGCGGCTCTTCGCGCAGGCACGACCGCTCGCGCTGGATGGCGTGCTCGTGCGGCTTGTTCGGGACATTGCGGTGGGCACATCAGGCACGACGGGCACGGCAGGCGAAGCGCAATGGCCGGATTCGCCCGATTTGCCGACGCGCCGTTTCAGTTGGGATGCCGCCACGCGGCTGTGTGCGGGCATCGTTGCCCAGGCGGGCCTGGCGCGCGAGGCCACGGCGGTGCAATCGGCGGGCCTCGACTTTGCCCGCATCGACCGCTGGTTGCGGACGCACTTGTCCGAACCGCTGCGTATCGCCGACCTCGCCGCGCACTGCGGCTTCGGCATGCGCCGCTTTCATCAACTCTTCAACGAAGCGTTCGGCGAGACGCCGCATCGCTACCTTCAGCGGCTGCGGCTCGATACGGCGGTGACGCTGCTTGCCGATCCACGACGTGCCCTCACCGACATCGCGCTCGAAGTGGGTTTCGCAGACCAGAGCGCCTTCACGCACGCCTTCTCACGACGCTTCGGCGTAGCGCCCGGGCAGTGGCGCATGCAGCGCCACTGAGCAGGCAGTTCGGTTTGATGTGCTGCCGGCGCGTTGCCAACATGTAGCCATCGTATAGCGCCGGCTCATCGAGATCGAGCCGGCACCGTGCAGCCCGTTACTTCGAATCCAGACCGCGCGCCAGGTCGTGGCGAATATCGTCCGAATTTTCGAGGCCCACCGCGAGGCGGATCAGGCCTTCGGTGATGCCCGCCGCGGCGCGCGCTTCCGGCGTGACGCGGCCATGCGTGGTCGTGGCGGGATGCGTGATGGTGGTCCGCGTGTCGCCCAGGTTGCCGGTGATCGAGCAGATCTTCGTGTTGTCGATCACGCGCCAGGCGTTGGCCCGCTGCGCTTCGGGCGTGTCGCCCTTCAACTCGAACGAGACGATCGCGCCACCCGCCTTCTGCTGGCGCTTCGCGAGCGCATATTGCGGATGCGATTCGAGACCCGGATAGAACACGCGCTTCACCGCAGGATGCGACTCCAGCCAGCGCGCGATCTCCAGCGCGTTCGCCGACTGCTTCTCGACGCGCAGCGACAGCGTTTCCATGCCCTTGAGCAGCACCCACGCGTTGAAGGCCGAAAGCGTGGGCCCCGCGCTGCGCACGAACGGAAACACCTTTTCCATGATGAATTTGCGCGAACCCACGAGTGCACCGCCCAGCACGCGCCCCTGACCGTCCAGGAACTTGGTGGCCGAATGCATCACCACGTCCGCGCCCAGTTTCAGCGGCTGTTGCAGCGCGGGACTACAGAAACAGTTGTCCACCACGAAGAGCGCGTTGGCCGCTTTCGCGATCTTGCCGACTGCTTCGATGTCCGCAATTTCCGTGAGCGGGTTCGACGGCGTTTCGAGGAAGAACATCTTCGTTTCGGGGCGCACGGCGTTCTTCCAGGCGTCGAGATCTTTGGGATCCACGAAGGTGGTCGCAATGCCGAAGCGGCTGAAGATCTGCGAGAACATGCCGAGCGTGGAACCGAACAGGCTTTGCGAGCTGACGATATGGTCGCCCGCCTGCAGCGCCGACATCACTACCGAGAGAATCGCCGCCATGCCCGACGCCGTGGCGATGCACGCCTCGCCGCCCTCGAGCGCCGCGAGCCGGTCCTGGAACATCGAGACGGTGGGGTTGGTGAAGCGCGAGTACGTGTACGCGTCTTCGGCGTTCTTGAAGCGCTCGGCAGCCTCCGCGGCGCTCGAAAAACAGAAGCTCGACGTGAGGAAGATGGCTTCCGAATGCTCGTTGAAGTCGCTGCGCAGCGTGCCCGAACGCACGGCGAGCGTGTCGAAGTTGAGGGTATCGTCCATGCTGGTTCTGTTTCCGTTTCAAGGCCGATGCGCGGTCGTGCTTATGCGGTCTTCCATGCGGCGGCATGGAAACACGTGGCATCGGCGGACAACAAAAAAGCCCGCTTTGCGTCGGCATAAGCGGGCTTCATGCAATTGGCGAGGTGCCTGTGTGGCTGTGGCTTCAACCTTGAGCGGCTTCAAGCGTCGGGGCGATGGCGGCACCGGTCGCTTTAGCTGTTTCGGGTTGCCCCGCGTCCGCAAGCTGAGATCAAATCGACGCAAGCCGCCATGCTATCACGACTGACCGCGGTTCATCACCGCGGCCGTCGTCAGCGCTGCCGGGCGCTTATTCCACCGAAAGCTGCAGATGCAATTGCGAGCGCGCGACGCCGCCTTCGATAGCGTCGCTTGCCGCATCGCGGTCCGACTGCGCGTCCGGTGCCAGCCGTGCACGCTCGATACGGTCCAGGTACTCCGTGGTCACGTCGCCCGTGATGTAGTCGCCGTCGAAGCACGATGCCTCGAAGCCCTTCAGCGCCGGGTTGATGTCGCGCACGGCCTGCTTGAGGTCTTCCACGTCCTGATAGACGAGAACGTCCGCGCCGATCAAGCGCGCCACTTCTTCGTCCGAGCGGCCGTGGGCCACGAGTTCGCCGCGCGTCGGCATGTCGATGCCGTAGACGTTCGGGAACTTCACAGGCGGCGCAGCCGATGCGAACACCACCTTGTTGGCGCCCGCATCGCGCGCCATCTGCACGATTTCATGCGAGGTAGTGCCGCGCACGATGGAGTCGTCCACGATCAGCACGTTCCTGCCCTTGAACTCGATGCCCATGGCGTTGAGCTTCTGGCGCACCGACTTCTTGCGCACCGCCTGGCCCGGCATGATGAAGGTACGGCCCACGTAACGGTTCTTGAAGAAGCCTTCGCGATATTCGACGCCGAGCTTCGCCGCCACCTGCATGGCAGCGGGGCGCGACGAATCGGGAATCGGCATGACCACGTCGATCTTCACGTCGGACGGCAACACGCGCAGGATTTTCGCCGCGAGGTAGTCGCCCATGCGCAGGCGGGCGTTGTAGACTGGCACGCCGTCGAGCACCGAATCCGGCCGCGCCAGGTACACGAGTTCGAAAATGCAGGGGTTGAGGCTCGGGTTGGTGGCGCATTGCTGCGCGTGGAAGTTGCCTTCGATGTCGATGAAGATCGCTTCACCCGGCGCCACGTCACGCACGAATTCGAAGCCGATGCCTTCCAGCGCCACAGATTCCGAAGCCACCATCCATTCGGTACCCTCGGGCGTCTCCATCTTGCCGATGCACAGCGGGCGGATGCCGAACGGGTCGCGGAAGGCGAGCAAACCGTAGTCCGCGATCAGCGACACGATCGCATACGAGCCGCGCACGCGCCGGTGCACGCCGGCAACAGCCTTGAAAAGCGCCGCGGGGTCGAGTTGCAGACCGGAACTCGAAAGCTGCACCTCGTGCGCAAGCACGTTGAGCAGCACTTCCGTGTCCGAATTGGTGTTGATGTGGCGGCGATCGACGCGGAACATCTCGTCTTTCAACTGCTGCCAGTTCGTGAGGTTGCCGTTGTGCGCAAGGATGATGCCGAACGGCGCGTTCACGTAGAACGGTTGCGCCTCTTCCTCGCTCGATGCGGACCCCGCCGTGGGATAGCGCACCTGGCCGATGCCCCAGGTGCCGGGCAGGCTGCGCATGTTGCGGGTGCGGAACACGTCGCGCACCATGCCGTTGGCCTTGTGCATATGGAACGTGCTGCCGTTCGCGGTGGCGATGCCGGCTGCGTCCTGGCCGCGATGCTGCAAAAGCAGCAGGCTGTCATAGATGAGCTGGTTGACGGGAGATCGGGAAACTACGCCTACGATGCCGCACATGGCATGTCCTTCAAAAGATTCGAAATCGGTAGCGGCGCGGGCGTTGAGTACCCGGTGATACGCCGCGGCGTTGCACGCCTGTCGGGCCGCCCGCCTCGACTTGCCGCTCCGTCACACGCGGACGTAAGTGGCAAGCGCCTCGGGCAGCAGCGGTTTCAGTTCACGCACGCCCTGCTCGGCGTAGGGCCGCAGCAGCGCGTTGCGCCAGAAAGCTTGTTTGGGCAGTTCGGTCAAGCCTGCAAGGGCGACCAGAATCAGCACCAGCACGACCCCGCGTGCGAGGCCGAACAACAACCCGAGCGACCGGTCCACGCCGGAAAGGCCCGTGGCCTGCACGAGCCGGCTGAGCACTGCGCTCGCCACGCCCGCTACGAGGATGACGCCGACCACGATGACCGCGAATGCGATCAACCACTGGGTCAGCGCGCCACCCGGCCAGTTAGCCGGAATCCACGGCACCACCAGACCGACGAACCGGCACGCCACCAGGAACGCGACGATCCAGCCCACGAGCCCGAATACCTCGGACAAAAACCCGCGCCACGTGCCCCGCAGGGCTGACAGCACAATAACCGCCATTACAGCGTAGTCGAAGGCGGTGAACATCGGCGGCTTATCGGTGGCTTACTGCGCGGACTGGCCGCTACTGCCGTTCGCGCCCGAGCCGAGGCCCGCCTCGCGCACCTTCGCTATTGCCGCCGACGCCGCCGCGCGGTCCGCAAACGGACCGGCGCGCAAGAGCGTGCGCATCGAACCGTCTGCCTGCTTGCGACGCTCCGTATATGCGGGAACTCCGGCCGCTTTCAACTTCGCGGCCCAATTCCGGGCGCTGGCGTCGTCCGGGAACACGCCCAGTTGCACCGCAAACCGCGCGCCGGGCGGAGAAGCCGGGGAGCCGGTGTCTTTTCCTGCGTCTGTGCTGGGTTCGGCCTTGGCTGTGTGGGCGCTGCTGTTGGCCTGGCTGTTTGCCGCGTTATTGGCCGCGTTGTTCGTCGCGCTGTTTGCGACCTGTGCGGCGTTGCTGTGAGTCTTGGACTGGGTGGTTGCTGAAGGCGCGACCTGGGCGCTCGGCGCGTTGCTGGCTGTGCTGCTGGTCACCGCGGCCGGGGACTTCGTATTCGCAGCCGTTTTACCGCCTGCCGCCGGTGAAGAGGCCACCGCCACATTCGGGCTTGCCGACGTCAGCCCCGACGCACCGGGCGCAACATCAGGCGCTGGCGGGTTGTCAGGCGCGACGCCCGCCTGGGTGTCCTGCGCCGCCGTGCTGGCCTTGGCGACCGGACGGTTGGGGATGTCGATGGAGATGTCGTCGGTGACGGGCTTGGGGTGCGAGTCGAGCACCATGGGCAACACGACGATTGCCGCGACCACGAGCGCGATGGCGCCTACCAGGCGCCGGCGTGCCCGCTGCTTCTCCGGCAAGCTGGGGTCGAGCAGCATGGCATCGGCGTCCGCAGCCGGACGTTCGGTGCGGCGCGAGCGCCGCTCGACGCGCGCATTTCGGCCGCCCCGCGTCGCACTGGAGTCTGCGCCGCGCCGGCTCGGTGCGTCGTCTTTCTTGCCGAACGAGAAAATTCCCATGAATGGCTGGTCCGCTGGGCCCGGGAGCCGCCTGTCAGTGTTGCTGTGACTTGCGCCAGGCCATTACGCCGGCGACGGTCACGAAACTTCCGAAAACCAAGATTCTATCATTTTCGGTTGCCCGTTTTAGCGCGTCTTGAAACGCTGCCGCAGGCGATTCGAAGCGCGTGACGCTGCTGTCCGGGCCGTCCGTCACGCCGGCGTCCCGCAACACGTGCTCGAGCTCCTCGGCCTTCGCGGCGCGCGGCAGCGGCAAATCCGTCACGCACCAGTGGTCGATTTCGCCCTTCAGATGCCGCACCACGCCCGAGATGTCCTTGT
The DNA here is from genome assembly GCF_029536165.1 of Paraburkholderia sp. SUR17. Lineage (NCBI taxonomy): Bacteria > Pseudomonadati > Pseudomonadota > Betaproteobacteria > Burkholderiales > Burkholderiaceae > Paraburkholderia > Paraburkholderia sp. SUR17. The sequence goes on along the minus strand of NZ_CP120509.1, from coordinate 157,184 downwards.
CGCGCATCGATCCGAACACGGCGTAGGTGTACGGGAAGTAGCCCATGCTGCCGAGGTTCTGCGCCAGCACGGCCGCGGCGTGCGGGTTGTGTCCCACGTCGAAGATGATGGACGGCTTGCCCGGCAGCACCTGGAAGCGGCCCGGCAACTCGACGTTGGCAAGACCCAGGCGTATGTCCTGTGCCGAAACCGGCAAGCGGTCGCGCAGTGCTTCGAGACCCGCGAGCGCCGCAGACGTATTGATCAGCTGGTTTGCGCCGCGCAGCGCCGGGTACGCGAGTGCGGCGCGCCGCATGGCGCGGCCGGCGTAGGTCCATTGCTGACGCTCGCTGCCCGGCTGGCCTTCGTAGCGGAAATCGCGGCCGAAGAGCCACAGATCGGCGCCAATTTCTTCGGCATATTCGATGAGCGTCTGCGGCGGCACCGGGTCGGCACAAATGGCCGGCTTGCCCGCGCGGAAAATACCGGCCTTTTCGAGCGCGATCTTTTCGCGCGTGTCGCCGAGGTATTCGGTGTGGTCAAGGTCGATGCTCGTGATGATGGCGCAGTCGGTGTCCAGAATGTTCACCGCGTCGAGCCGGCCGCCCAGACCCACCTCGAAGATCACCGCATCGAGGTCACGCGCTGCGAACAGATGCATGATCGCGAGCGTCGTGAATTCGAAATAGGTGAGCGAAACGGGCTCCGGCAGCGAGCAGCGCGCGGCCTCGACGGCTTCGAAATGCGGGAGCAGTTCCTCGCCTGTCGCGATCTGGCCGTTGACGCGCGCGCGTTCGTTGAACGCAAGCAGATGCGGCGACGTGTGGCAGCCCACGCTATAGCCGGCCTTCAGCAGGATCGTTTCGAGGATCGCGCACGTCGAGCCTTTGCCGTTCGTGCCGCCAACCGTGATGATCGGACACGCGAACGAGAGCTGCAGTGCGTCTTTAACCTTGCCGATCCGCGTGAGTCCCATGTCGATGCCGACCGGGTGCGCGGATTCGAGATGCGTGAGCCACGCATCGAGAGTGGGGAATGTCGTCATATGCGCTGCGATTATCGCGGAAATGACAGCGCGCCGCTTGCTTTCGCTTGCGGCGCGCAGGGGCAAATCTTGTCGTTTCGAACGGCGACGACGCCGCAGACCGTGAGGTGGCGGCGCGGGCGCGCCGCCCGGTATCAGGCGACGGCGTCGGCCGGCTGGCGACTCAGCAGCGCAATCAGTCGCGCCAGTTCTTCGCGCAGCTTGCGACGGTCCACGATCATGTCGATGGCGCCCTTTTGCAGCAGGAACTCGGCGCGCTGGAAGCCTTCCGGCAGCTTTTCACGCACGGTCTGCTCGATCACGCGCGGCCCGGCGAAGCCGATCAGCGCCTTCGGCTCGGCAATCACGACGTCGCCGAGGAACGCGAAGCTCGCCGATACGCCGCCCATCGTCGGGTCCGTCAGCACGGAGATGAACGGCAGCTTGGCCTCAGCGAGCTTCGTGAGCATCGCGGTGGTCTTGGCCATCTGCATCAGCGAAAGCAGGCTTTCCTGCATACGCGCGCCGCCCGAAGCCGTGAAGCAGATGAACGGCACTTGCTGTTCGATGGCGTTCTGCGCGCCGCGCACGAAACGCTCGCCCACCACGGAGCCCATCGAGCCGCCCATGAACGAGAACTCGAAGCACGACACCACCACCGGCAGCGTATGGATGGCGCCGCCCATGACGACCATCGCGTCGGTCTCGTCGGTTTCGTCCATCGCCTCTTTCAGGCGGTCGGGGTACTTGCGGCTGTCTTTGAACTTCAGCGCATCGACCGGCACGATCTCCTGGCCGATCTCGTAGCGGCCTTCCGGATCGAGCAGGCCGTCGAGCCGCGCCCGCGCGCCGATGCGCATGTGGTGGTCGCACTTCGGGCAGACGTGCAGGTTGGCCTCCACGTCGTTGCGATACAGCACCGCCTCGCACGACGGACACTTGATCCAGAGGCCTTCCGGAATCCCCTTGCGGTTCTTCGGGTCGGTCTGCTTGATTTTGGGCGGCAGCAGTTTATCCAGCCAGCTCATACTGATTCCTTCGTAAGCCTTCTTCGGGCAGCGCCGCTGCCGGGCGAGCCGGCGGCAGCGTGTTGAAAGTAAAGGCGAATTTTACCGTGCAGCCGCGCTGACGCTGTCGATAGCCTCTCGCACTTCGGTAATGAAGCGCGTCAGGGCGCCGACAGCCGCCGAGGGCGCGGCCTGCTCCAGCAATTGCACGATACGGCTGCCGATCACGACGGCGTCCGCCACTTCAGCCACCGCGCGCGCCGTTTGGGCGTCCCGGATGCCGAAGCCGACGCCCACCGGCAGGGGTACGTGCGACTTGATGGCCGCGATTTTACCTTCGATGGTGGAAACGTCCAGATGCCCGGCGCCGGTCACGCCCTTCAACGACACGTAATAGACGTAGCCGCTTGCGATCTGGCCGACTTCGGCGATGCGCTCGTCGGTGGAAGTGGGTGCGATCAGGAAGATCGGATCGATACCCGAAGATTTCATCTTTTCGGCGAAATTAGCCGATTCTTCCGGAGGATAGTCGACGATCAGCACACCATCCACACCGGCTTCCTTCGCTGCGGCAGCAAACGTATCCACGCCCATGCGCTCCACCGGATTGGCATAGCCCATCAGAACGACCGGCGTGGTGCCGTTCTTTTCGCGAAAGCGCTTCACGTCGGCCAGCACGTGACGCAGCGTCACGCCCTTGGCGAGCGCGCGTTCCGACGACTGCTGGATCACCGGGCCATCGGCCATCGGGTCCGAAAACGGCACGCCGAGTTCAATCACGTCAGCGCCGCCTGCGGCGAGCGCGTGCATGAATTCCACGGTGCGGTTCGGATCAGGGTCACCGGCCGTGATAAACGGAATCAGCCCTTTGCGGCGCTGCGCGGTCAGTGCATCGAACGTCTTCTGGATACGGGACATGGAATTTTTCTCTGGAAAAGGGTTACGGCGCACTTCGCGAGTGGCGGCGCCCGGCTTCTTCAGACAGGCGACCGAACTGGTCGGCCCGCCCGCTTCTGCCGGCGCTCAGGCTCACGGTTCGGACTCCGCTTCGGTGGCCCGCGCAGCGTTTGCTGCGCCTTCGCTGTCGGCAGCGCGGTTCTCAGCAGCCGCCACAGCCGCAGTCACGCCGCGAACGGTTGCAGGCGTTGCCACGCTTACGCGCTCGCGCGCAATCGCGCAGTAACTTTCGTTGATTTCATAGCCGACGAACTCGCGGCCGTGGCGCGCGCAGGCCACGGCCGTCGTGCCGCTGCCCATGAACGGGTCCAGCACGCGGCCGCCGGGCGGGCAGCTGGCAAGCACCATGCGCTCGACAATTTCCAGAGGCTTCTGGGTGGGATGGTCCACGCGCTCGGCGTGCTGCCGATGCAGACGTGAAACCGACCAGACATCCTTTGGATTGTAGCCAAGCTCCAGCCACTTGCTGCCCTCGAACAGCTTGCGCGAGCGGGCCTTCTTGGTCGCGGCGTCGTAGGGAATGCGAACGGGATCGAGATCGAAGTAATAGTCCCGCGAAACCGCGAAATAACCGATGTTGTCGTGTACCGACGTGAAGCGGCGCGTCGTTCCGCCCATGCTCGGCACGCGCCGGTCCCAGATGATCTCGTTGACCATCGTGAGCTTCGTCTTCAGAAAGCAGAAGATTTCGGGCGCGTACTGCCACGTGCAGAAGATGTACAGCGAGCCCGTGGGCTTGAGCTTGGGCACGGCAAGCTCGAGCCACTGGCGCGTCCAGATGAGAAATTCCTCGCCGGAACGCATGTCGGAGTCGTTGCCGTAGTCTTTGCCGAGGCCGTAAGGCGGGTCGGCCACGATCAGGTCGATCGAGGCGTCCGGCAACGCCGCCGCTTCGGTCAGAAAATCGCGGTTCAGGAGACGAATGCCCGAAGGCACCTTACCGGCAGGTGCAGCCGCCACGTCCGCCCCGCCGCCTGCCGCCGAAGCGGAGGCCAGCACGGCATCATGCGGCGGCAAGCCGGCCGTGCCCGCCTGATCAGCAGGCGCGGCCGGCTCGAACTCCGGTTGCGGCGCTTCGAACTCGTCGCGCATCGCGGCGGCGCTCAGAACTTGATGCCCGATCGCTCAGCGACCGTGTGCATGTCCTTGTCGCCGCGGCCCGACAGGTTGACCAGCAGGATCTTGTCCTTCGGCAACGTCGGCGCCAGCTTGGCAGCGTAGGCCAGCGCATGGCTCGATTCGAGCGCCGGAATGATGCCCTCGATGCGGCAGCAGTCGTGGAAAGCCTTGAGCGCTTCTTCGTCCGTGATCGGCACGTATTGCGCGCGGCCGCTGTCCTTGAGCCATGCGTGCTCGGGACCCACGCCCGGATAGTCGAGACCCGCCGAGATCGAATGCGTCTCGATGATCTGGCCGTTCTCGTCCTGCAGCAGGTACGTGCGGTTGCCGTGCAGCACGCCGGGCGAGCCGCCCATCAGAGAAGCCGCGTGGCGGCCGGTTTCGATGCCGTCGCCGGCCGCTTCCACGCCGATCAGTTGCACGGTGTTGTCGTCGATGTACGGATAGAAAATGCCCATCGCGTTCGACCCGCCGCCCACACACGCGATCACCGTGTCCGGCTGCCGGCCCGTCATCTCGGGCATCTGCACCTTGCATTCGTCGCCGATCACGCGCTGGAAGTCGCGCACCATCATCGGATACGGATGCGGGCCCGCCACCGTGCCGATGATGTAGAACGTGTTCTCCACGTTCGTCACCCAGTCGCGCATGGCTTCGTTGAGCGCGTCCTTCAGCGTGCGCGAACCAGACTCCACGGGCACCACGGTCGCACCGAGCAGCTTCATGCGATAGACGTTGGCAGCCTGCCGGTGCACGTCTTCGGAGCCCATGTAGACCACGCACTCCATGCCGAAGCGCGCCGCGATGGTGGCCGTGGCCACGCCGTGCTGGCCGGCACCGGTTTCGGCGATCACGCGCGGTTTGCCCATGCGTCGCGCGAGCAGCGCCTGGCCGATCACGTTGTTCACCTTGTGGGCGCCGGTATGGTTCAGGTCCTCGCGCTTGAGGTACACCTGCGCGCCGCCGAGCAGTTCGCTCCAGCGCTGGGCGTGATAAATGGGAGACGGACGTCCGACGAAGTGCTTCAGTTCGCGGCGGTATTCGGCCACGAAGTCGGGGTCGTCCTTGTATTTCGCGTAGGCTTCGCGCAGCTCGGAAAGTGCGTGAATCAGCGTTTCGGCGACGAACACGCCGCCATATTGGCCGAAATGGCCTCGTTCATCGGGCAAGTTGTACATGAGTCACTCTGAAGTGAGGAGTGCGGCAGCCGGCGCTCGTTGGGCCGGACGGTGCCTCACCACCTGAAATCATCCCGCGTCCGCTTCGCGCACCGCGCGTACGAACGCCGCCATTCGGACGTGGTCTTTCACGCCCTTTGCGCCCGGCACTTCGATGCCACTGGAGACATCGACGGCATACGGACGCACCTGGCGGATCGCCTCACCGACGTTTTGCGCGTTCAACCCACCACTCAAAACGGCCCGACGCGCGAGCTCTGCTGGGATAAGTGACCAATCGAAAACCTTCCCGCCGCCACCGTAGCCCTCGACGAGCGCGTCGAACAGCAAACCGTTGGCTGATGAATAGTTAAGCGCCAATTTTAGCAAATCGGCCTGACGAGTATCGGCCGCGACCCGCAGAGCCCGCAACCAGGGCAAACCGGCAACGCCGGCCAGCGTCTCGCATTGCTCAGGCGTTTCGTCGCCGTGGAATTGCAGCAGGGTGAGCGGCACGTTGCTCGCCACCTCGCCGATCCATTCGGGCGTGGCATTGACGAAGAGCCCAACCACCGAGAGAAACGGCGGCACGTCGCGCATCATCTCCACCGCCTGCGCGATGCTGACGTAACGCGGGCTCTTCGGATAGAACACGAGGCCGATGGCGTCCGCGCCCAGTTCGACGGCCTGCTCCACATCTTCTGGCTTCGAGAGGCCGCACAGCTTCACCCGCGTGCGATGTCGCGGGGCGTGCTGGTCCTGGGGCTCGCGGCCTTCGGCGGAGGGGGCGGCTGGGTTCGTCATGATTGGTGACTCGTCTGCTGGTCGGGTTGAGCGTGAGACGCGAGAGCGGCAGGCGCCTCGTCGTGCGCCCACACGGCGCTCCAGGGCACGCTGCCGGTGTGCGCGCCGGGCACCTCGAATTGCTCGGGATAGCCCACACGCGCCAGATAAAGCCCTTCCGGCATGAACGTGGGCGCGGCGCGGTTGCGGTCGCGGCTATCGAGAACCTGGGCGAGCCACGCCACAGGATAACGTCCGCGTCCCACCGCGACGAGGCACCCCATCAGGTTGCGCACCATGTGATGCAGAAACGCGTTCGCGCGAAAGCGAAAGTGGATGAAGTCGCCCTGGGGACGAATGTCGATCTGATACAGATGCTTCACCGGCGTCTTCGCCTGGCACTCCGAAGACCGGAACGCCGAAAAATCGTGCTCGCCGATCAGGCACGCAGCGGCCTCGCGCATCGCATCGACGTCGAGCGGCGTATGGATCCATCCGGCCCGGCCCGCGAACATCGGCGAACGCACGGGGTGCACGTACAGCACGTAATAGTAGGTGCGCTCGAAGGCCGAAAAGCGCGCGTGAAATGCCTCTGGCATAGGCTTGGCCCACTGCACGGCGACCGTCGACGGCAAGAACGCGTTCGTGCCGCGCACCCACGAAAACGACGCGCGATCCAGCTCCGTATCGAAGTGCACGACCTGACCCAGGCCGTGGACGCCCGTATCCGTGCGTCCTGCCACCACGGTCTGCAACGGCGTCTGCGCGAACTCGCGCAAGGCGCGTTCGAGTTCGTCCTGCACCGTCCGTCCGTGCGGCTGCGATTGCCAGCCGCAAAACGCGGCGCCGTCGTACTGGATTCCCAGGGCAATGCGCATACGGCGAGCGTCAGGACAACGGTGCGAGGGTGGACAGCAACGCGCGCGCTTCGTCCCGCGTGCCGGCGTCGTTCGATTCGATCACCTCGTTGATGAGCGTACGTGCGCCCGAGAGGTCGCCCAGCTGGATGTACTCCGACGCAAGCTCCAGCTTGTTGCGCGCGATCTTCGCCAGTTGCTCCGGCGTGAAAGCGGGCAGCGGCTGCGCGGGGCTGGGCGGCAGTTCGAGGTCGAAATCGAGCTTCAGCGCACCGAATCGTGCCGCGCCGAGGCCGGCCACCGCCGCAGCGCCGGCCGTGCCTGCGGCGATTTCGCTCGCCACCGTTGCCGGAGCCGACACCGCTTCCGGAACGGCCTGCTGCGCCGTTGCCTCCGGCGACGCGACCGGCTGCAGCGAGAGCGATTCTGGTGCTGCGCCAGCGGGCGCGGACGGTTCCGCCGCCGGCATGGCGCCCGCGTTGGCGCCCCGAGTCAGCGCCTCGGCCAAACCTGCGTATGCGATTGGACGTGAAACGGGCGGCGGCACGAAAGGCGCAGCGGCCGGTTCTCCAACCGATGGCTGTTCGACGCGAGGCGGCAACGGCATATCGAGACTGCCCAGTGCCGCGACGGCTTCGTGCGGGAACTCGGATGTGGGGTGCGTGGTTTGAGTGGGCGCTTCGGGTTCGACTGACGCAGCGGGGATGCCCTCGGCTCGTGCGGCTGACGGCTCCTCGTGAAGCTCGGCTGCGGCGCTCTGATCCTGCTGCGATTCCGTCTGAATCAGGCTTGCGTCTTCGGGCTGCGCAAAGGGTGGGAGGCCGTCCGTCGCGCCATGCCGGGGTTCCAGATCCCGCAGCGGCAGCGCCTCGGCGCCCAGTTCGGCGGCAGCGGCCAGGCTGGCGGCGCGGGTCGCGTCGTCGGCCGTTTCGGGTTCGAATGCGTGGGACTGTGCAGCCGGTCCGCTCTCGCCCTCCGGCTCGTACGGCGCATGCTCGGGCGTCCCGACGGGCTCGAAATGCGTCGGCGGCAACGCGTCGGCGCCCAGTTCCGCGGCGGCGGCGAGGCTGGCCGCTCCCGTTACGTGGTCGAACGTCTCCGGGCCGTCAGGGCCGGTTCCCTGCGCTTCGGGCCCGGCGGCGGGTTCCTGCGATGCGGCAGGATCGAACGCGGCTTCGTGCGGGTGGGCTGTTACGTCTTCGTCGTGAGTGTCCCGGCTTTCGGCATGATCGCCATGCTCGCTCGCGGAAGACAGCGCCGAATCCGACGACGCCCCGCCCGGCATGAGCGTTGGCACGAGTTCCGGAACAATGTCGTCGCGCGCGGCTGCCGCAGCTTCCTCGTTCTGCCGGGCCATGTGCGCGGCGGCGTCGGCTGCGAGAAGGCCTGCGCCCGTCGCTGCTGTCTGCCGCGCCCGAGCCCGGTCGCCATCGTGCGGTTGCGGCGTGTCTTGCGCCGAAGCTGAAGTCGACGGCGCGCCTTCGGCGGCGCCCGCCGTGCTTGCCTTACGCTTGCGCCGGGTAACGGCAAAACCGACGATCAATGCCACCACAGCGGCGCCCAGACCGGCTGCCACGGCAGGCTCGACAGGCGGCAACTGGAACTGTCCGCCACCGGCCCGCGATCCCGTTGCTGGCGCCGATATAGCCGGCGCACTGCTGGAGGGCGCTTTCGCCGCCCCCTGCGACGCCCCACCGACTGGCGCTTGCGCCGTCGCACCCGACGCGGCTGCACCCGTGCTCGGTGCAGCGGACTTCCCGGCCCCGATGCCATGCTTCTGCAACTCCATCAGCACGCGATTCTTCAGCGCGAGCAATTGCTGGAGGCTGGAAAGCGGCACGCGAGGCTGCGAAGCCGGTTGCGCCGCAGCCGAAGTGGCCGGCTGAGCGGGCGTTGCGCTCGACGCGGAAGGAGTACTAGCCGGCGCGGCGCCCGCCGGTTCACTTGCCGGGGGCTGGATGGCACCGCTCCAGACGTGTGTGCCGCTCGCAGTGGCGGCCGGCAGGGCCTGGCTCGGCGTGGCCGCAGCGGACGTTGCAGGCGTGGACGAAGCAGAAGGGGAAGCCGAAGTCGTTGCGGGCACCGATGTCCCAGCCGCTGCGGTATTGGCGCTAGCAGCAGCGGCACTACCGCCCGTCGCTACGGCGGCCGATGCGGTTGCGGCCACCGCACTCGCCGACGCGGCCGTGCCCGCCATGGTGGCGTGCGGCAATGCATTGGGCGCTTGTCCTTGCGCATGGGACGCAGACGACGAAGCTGCCGCCGCGCTCGCCGCAGTCACCGTCGCCGCGGAAGCGGCCGGTGCAGCGGACGCCGCCACGCCACTGGCGGCCGGCGCGCCCGTCGCATCGAGCGTCGGCACATTGAGCACGGCGCCCAACTTCAGCCGGTTCGAATCGTGGCCCATGAACGCGCCCGGATTCGCGTCGAACAGGGCGCGTGTCGCACGGGCAAGCGTGGCGCGATCGTGCGATTGCGTGACGTCGATCGCCACGTCGTTGAGCGACTGCCCAGGGCGTACGGTGTACTGACTGGCGGTGCCGGCACCGGCCGCGCTCGCGACATTCGCGGTGCTGGGCGCGCTAGCGGCGGCGTTTGCGGCACCGGAAGCTCCAGCGGTCGCAGCAGGCGCGGCTTGCGAGAGGCCAGGCGCCAGGAACGCCACGGCGATTGCCGCAGCAAGGCTGCGCAACGGGCCGTAAGCCTTCCGGGACCGAACCGCACGAGCGGGTTCAACGGAATCGAATCGAACGATCATTGGAATCGTTTGCGCGTCGTCGCGCGGATTGTGTTGGGGATGGAGACAGGATTCGCGGCGCACAATAAAAAAGCGCCGCGACTGGCGCGACGCTTCTTGAAAGTTGGCTACGCGTCGTAAGCGCGTAGTTTACTTTACTTGTCGAGCAGGATGCGAAGCATGCGGCGCAGCGGTTCGGCCGCCCCCCACAGCAACTGGTCGCCCACCGTGAACGCCGACAGGTATTCGCCGCCCATCGCGAGCTTACGCAGGCGGCCCACCGGCACCGTCAGCGTGCCCGTCACCACCGCGGGCGACAGGTCGCGCATCGACGCTTCACGCTCGTTCGGCACCACCTTCACCCAGTCGTTGCCGGAAGCGAGGATGCTGTTGACCTCGTCGAGCGGCACGTCCTTACGCAGCTTGATGGTGAGCGCCTGCGAGTGGCAGCGCATGGCGCCGATGCGCACGCACAGTCCGTCCACGGGAATGGAGCCCGGCTGGCCCATGGCCGGCTTGCCCAGAATCTTGTTGGTCTCGGCGCCGCCCTTCCATTCTTCGCGCGACATGCCGTTGCCGAGGTCCTTGTCGATCCACGGAATCAGCGAGCCTGCGAGCGGCACGCCGAAGTGGTCCACCGGCATGCGGTCGCTGTTCATGGCAGCCAGCACACGGCGGTCGATATCGAGAATGGCCGACGACGGGTTCGCCAGATCTTCCTTCGCCGCGCCGTACAGCGTGCCCATTTGCTGGAGCAGCTCGCGCATGTTCTGCGCGCCCGCGCCGGAGGCCGCCTGGTACGTCATCGCGGTCATCCAGTCCACGAGGTTCTCGCGGAACAGGCCGCCCAACGCCATCAGCATGAGGCTCACCGTGCAGTTGCCGCCGATGAAGTTCTTCTGGCCCTTGACGAGCGCGTCTTTGATGACGTCGAGGTTGACCGGGTCGAGGATGATGACCGCATCGTCCTTCATGCGCAGCGACGAAGCCGCGTCGATCCAGTAGCCGTTCCAGCCCGCGGCGCGCAGCTTCGGGAACACGTCGTTCGTGTAGTCGCCGCCCTGGCAGGTGATGATGATGTCGCACTTCTTGAGGTCGTCGATGCTCGACGCGTCTTTGAGCTTCGTCTCGTTTTTCGCGAACGACGGCGCGTCGCCGCCTGCGTTGCTGGTGCTGAAAAACACCGGTTCGATGAGGTCGAAATCACGCTCTTCCTGCATGCGTTGCATGAGGACGCTGCCGACCATTCCGCGCCAACCTACGAGACCTACGTTCATGACTTACCCTTGAAATGGACACTTCCCCGCTATCTTGCCCGGCGTGACCGCGCGGGGAAGACGGGCGGGCACGACGGACGATCAGCGCTTCGTGATCGTTTTCGGGGTAATCGTTTTGATGGTGGTGATGGAGAACGACATGGCGAACGAAACTGCACGGGCCGTTTTGCCGTGGAGCTTCGAAATCGAAATGATCTGGGGGATCGTCGCCATCGCAACAGTCTACACGAAAACCAGAAAATTCAAGCGGATACGGTCCACTTTGCCGCACTTAAAACAAGTTGTGGCACCGATAGACACGGGCGCACAAGACGGGGCCAAAGCGGCCCCACCTTGCGAGCAACGTTGCCTTCGCGGCGCCGTCGGATTAAAGCGCCGCCAGCACAGCGTCACCCATCGCCGCCGTGCCGACCTGGGTGCAACCCGGCGTGACGATATCTGCCGTGCGATAACCCTGCTCCAGCACCTTCTTGACCGCGCTTTCGATACGGTCAGCCTGCTCCGCGCGATTCAGCGAGTAGCGCAGCATCATGGCGGCCGAAAGAATCGTGGCGAGCGGATTGGCCACGCCCTTGCCGGCGATGTCAGGTGCCGAGCCGTGCGACGGTTCGTACAACCCCTTGTTCTTCGCATCGAGCGACGCCGAAGGCAGCATGCCGATGGAGCCCGTCAGCATGGCGGCTTCGTCCGAGAGAATGTCGCCGAACATGTTGCCGGTGACGATCACGTCGAACGCCTTCGGACCCTTCACGAGCTGCATGGCCGCGTTGTCCACGTACATGTGCGAAAGCTCCACGTCCGGATATTCCTTCGCGACGTCGATCATCACGTCCTTCCACAGCTGCGAGGTCTCCAGCACGTTCGCCTTGTCGACCGACGTAAGCTTTTTCGCCCGCTTTTGCGCCGCCTGGAACGCGACGTGCGCGATGCGGCGCACTTCGGGTTCCGAATAACGCATCGTGTCGAAGCCTTCGCGCGCGCCGGCAAACGGACCGTCCGGCGCCTCGCGCACGCCGCGCGGCGAGCCGAAGTAAATGTCGCCGTTGAGTTCACGCACGATCAGGATGTCGAGGCCCGAGACGATTTCCGGCTTCAGCGACGACGCGCCCGTCAACTGCGGATAGCAGATGGCCGGACGGAAGTTGGCAAACAGCTGCAAATGCTTGCGCAGCCCGAGAATGGCCTGCTCGGGGCGCAGCGCGCGCTCCAGCGAGTCGTACTTCCAGTCACCCACCGCGCCGAACAGGATCGCATCGGCTTGCTTCGCCAGCGCGAGCGTCGAGTCGGGCAGCGGGTGGCCCTTGGCCTCGTAGCCCGCGCCGCCCACGGGCGCTTCTTCCAGTTCGAACTTTTCGCCAAGGGCGTTCAGTACCTTGACGGCTTCCTTGACGATCTCGGGGCCAATGCCGTCGCCGGGCAACACTGCGATCTTCATCCGATGTTTCCTTGCTGTTCTCTGTTTTGACTCTTGCGCTTCGGCGGCTGGTCTCAGCCGACGATCCGATGATTCAGCCACGGCTGCTTCGCAAGACGCTCCGCTTCGAACTGGCGAATCTCGTCCGAGTGGCGCAGCGTAAGACCGATGTCGTCGAAGCCGTTCAGCAGACAGTACTTGCGGAACGCGGCCACTTCGAACGGATATTCGCGGGCATCCGGCGTGCGCACGATCTGCTTGTCCAGATCGACGGTGAGCTGGTAGCCGTTGAACGCATACGTGTCGTTGAACAGATGATCGACCTGCTGCTCGGTCAGCACGATGGGCAGCAGACCGTTCTTGAAGCAGTTGTTGTAGAAGATGTCCGCGAAGCTGGGCGCGATGATGGCGCGAAAGCCGTACTGCTGAAGCGCCCACGGCGCGTGTTCGCGCGAGCTGCCGCAGCCGAAGTTCTTGCGCGCGAGCAGGATGGACGCGCCCTGGTAGCGCGGCTGGTTCAGCACGAAGTCCGGGTTCAGCGGACGCTTCGAGTTGTCCTGGCCCGGCTCGCCGTGATCCAGGTAGCGCCATTCGTCGAACGCGTTCGGACCGAACCCCGTGCGCTTGATCGACTTGAGAAACTGCTTCGGGATGATCGCGTCCGTATCCACGTTCTCGCGATCGAGCGGCGCCACGACGCCGGTGTGCACAACGAATTTATCCATGATCCGTCACCCTGAATGAGTCGAGGGTTTTAACCCAGCTTGCGAATGTCGACGAAGTGCCCTTCGATCGCGGCGGCAGCAGCCATCGCGGGGCTCACGAGGTGCGTGCGTCCGCCCGCGCCCTGACGGCCTTCGAAGTTGCGATTCGAGGTGGACGCGCAACGCTCGCCCGGCTCCAGCCGGTCCGCGTTCATCGCGAGACACATCGAGCAGCCCGGCTCGCGCCATTCGAAGCCGGCATCGGTGAACACCTTGTCGAGACCTTCGCGCTCGGCCTGCGCCTTCACGAGACCCGAGCCCGGCACGACCATCGCGAGCCGGATGTTCGGCGCCACGCGGCGACCCAGCTTCTTCACCACGTACGCCGCAGCGCGCAGGTCTTCGATGCGCGCGTTCGTGCACGAGCCGATGAAAATCTTGTCCGGCTTGATCGCATCGATGGGCGTATTGGGTTCGAGCGCCATGTACTGCAGCGCGCGCTCCATGGCGTCGCGCTTCACCGGATCTTTTTCGCGCTCGGGGTCCGGCACGCGGCTGTCGATGGACGTCACCATTTCCGGCGACGTGCCCCACGTAACCTGCGGCACGATTTCGGCAGCGCCCAGCTCGACCACGCGGTCGAACTGCGCGCCTTCGTCCGAGCGGAAATTGCGCCAGTACGCCACGGCCTGATCCCACTCGACGCCTTGCGGCGAAAACGGACGGTCCTTCAGATATTCGATCGTGGTGTCGTCCACGGCGACCATGCCGGCGCGTGCGCCCGCTTCGATCGCCATGTTGCAGACCGTCATACGGCCTTCCATGCTGAGCGAACGGATGGTGGACCCGCCGAACTCGATCGCGTAGCCGGTGCCGCCGGCCGTGCCGATCTTGCCGATGATCGCGAGCACGATGTCTTTCGCGGTGCAGCCGCGCGGCAGCGGGCCTTCCACCTTCACGAGCATGTTCTTGCTCTTCTTTTGCAGGAGCGTTTGCGTGGCGAGCACGTGCTCCACTTCCGACGTGCCGATGCCGTGCGCCAGCGCGCCGAACGCGCCGTGCGTGGACGTGTGCGAGTCGCCGCAGACGATCGTCATGCCCGGCAGCGTCGCGCCCTGCTCGGGACCGACGATGTGCACGATGCCCTGGCGCTTGTCCGTCATCTTGAATTGCGTGATGCCGAAGGCGTCGCAATTGCTGTCGAGCGTGTCGACCTGGAGCTTCGAGACCGGATCTGCGATGCCGTGGCTGCGGTCCGTGGTGGGCACGTTGTGGTCCGAGACGGCCAGGTTGGCGCTGATGCGCCAAACCGGACGGGTAGCGATCTTGAGACCTTCGAACGCCTGCGGACTCGTCACTTCGTGCAGCAGGTGACGGTCGATGTAGAGGAGCGTCGTGCCGTCTTCTTCCGTGCGGACGACATGGGAGTCCCACAATTTGTCGTAGAGAGTCTTGGCCATGATATGCGGGGGAAAAGTGACTGCGGGCAATGCGATACGTGTCGAGCGATTATGCCACGCAGTCACCCGCGCTGCCGGCTTGGCGCAGAAAAAACCGATAAAAAACAGTGAGTTGGCTGGTAGTTTCAATACCTGTATCGATGTTACCCGGAACGCTGAAGGTCCGCGTTCAGTCCGCTGCGTCGCCGGGCGAGCCGGGTTCGTCGGGACGGTACTGGAACAGATCGCCGGGCTGGCATTTCAGGATTTCGCAGATGCGCTCCAGCGTATCGAAGCGGATGCCCTTCACCTTGCCCGATTTCAGCAGCGACAGATTGGGTTCCGGAATGCCGATCAACTGGGCCAACTCGCGAGACTTCATCTTGCGTTCCGCAAGCAGCACGTCGAGTCTTACAACGATAGTCATGGCGCCTCAGACAAAGCTTTGGTTTTCTTCCGCGATGCGGGTGGCTTCCACCAACGTCCACGCAACGAACACTGACCCATCCCGCCCGGGCCGAGGAGACCCGTCCCTCCGAAAACTACTGGTACGTCGGAGGCGACCTGGGCATGAGCTGCGAGAAGCTCACGACCAACCGGGCGGGCTGGTCGGGCAAGTCGTCCGGCAACGCCGCGCGCGGCAGCTATCAGTTCTCGCGCTATTTCGCGGTGGAAGGGGGGTGTCCAGTCTCGGGCAAGTCGAAGCGACCTCGGGCGGCCGGAAGGACAAGTTCACACTAGGCGCGGTGTCGGCCAACCGGGTCGGCTATCTGCCGGTGACCGATCGCTTCTCGGTTCTCGACATCATCGGCGCAGGCTGGGAAGTGGGCCGGCGACGCGGCGACGTGGAGTCGCGCAACGCGTCGGCGGGTTTTCTCAATGCGGGGTTGGGCGCCGCCTACGACGTTTCGCCGAACTGGCGCGTGCGCGTGCAGTACGTGAACTACAGCAAGCTGAGCTGGAAGGGCAGCGATGAAGCGTCCGTCAGGAGCGACATGATCACCACCGGCGTGGACTATCGCTTCCGCTGATCGAATGCGGGCATGCCGGGCATGGGGCGCCTTTTGAAGGCGCGCTGCACTGCATCGGCATGTCCGCGACTGACTGCCCTGGTGCCGCTAGATATGCGAGACACCGTCCGGCCACTGGTCGAATACGAGCGCTACAGAACGCATGCGAATTGCCGGCTCGGCAAGCCCCTGCTGTGGGCCCGCAGTGCCACCTCGTGCCATGCGCCCAAATGAAAACGCCCCGAGGGCGCAAACCCATCGAGGCGTCTATTGGAGGCTCCTGCTGGAGCACGGTGTGTTCAGTGCGTGCGATGCGACTTGCTACGCCTCGCACGCCAGCGCTATCAACGCTGCGCGATCGGCTTCGCCTCACGCGGCGTGTCGCCGATGAACAGCTGGCGCGGACGGCCGATCTTCTGCTCAGGGTCGGCGATCATTTCGTTCCACTGCGCAATCCAGCCCACCGTGCGTGCCATCGCGAAGATGCAGGTGAACATCGAGGTCGGAATGCCCAGCGCGCGCTGCACGATGCCCGAGTAGAAGTCCACGTTCGGGTACAGCTTGCGCGACACGAAGTATTCGTCTTCCAGCGCGATCTTTTCCAGCTGCATCGCGAGCTTGAAAAGCGGATCGTCGTGCAGGCCCAGTTCTTCCAGCACTTCGTGGCACGTCTCGCGCATCAGCTTCGCGCGCGGGTCGTAGTTCTTGTAGACGCGGTGGCCAAAGCCCATCAGCTTCACGCCCGAGTTCTTGTCCTTCACCTGGCGGATGAATTCGGGAATGTTGTCCGGCGAGCCGATCTCTTCGAGCATGTTGAGCGCCGCTTCGTTGGCGCCGCCGTGTGCCGGGCCCCACAGACAGGCGATACCGGCCGCGATACACGCAAACGGGTTCGCGCCCGACGAACCGGCCAGACGCACCGTCGAGGTCGAGGCGTTCTGCTCGTGGTCCGCGTGCAGGATCAGGATGCGGTCGAGCGCGCGCACCAGCACGTCGTTGACCTTGTACTCCTCGCACGGGTTCGAGAACATCATGCGCATGAAGTTGGCGCTGTACGACAGTTCGTTGCGCGGATACACGAACGGCTGGCCGATGCTGTACTTGTAGGCCATCGCGACGAGCGTGGGCAGTTTCGCGATCATGCGGATCGCCGACACTTCGCGGTGATGCGGGTTATTGATGTCGAGCGAGTCGTGGTAGAAGGCCGAGAGTGCGCCCACCGCAGCCACGAGAATCGACATCGGGTGCGCGTCGCGACGGAAGCCACGGAAGAAGAACTGCATCTGCTCGTGGACCATCGTGTGGTTCGTGACGGTCTTCACGAACTCGTCCTTCTGGGCCTGGTTGGGCAGTTCGCCCTTCAGCAGCAGGTAGCAGGTTTCGAGGAAGTCGGCGTTTTGCGCGAGGTTGTCGATCGGGTAGCCGCGGTACAGCAGTTCGCCCTTGTCCCCGTCGATGTACGTGATCGCCGAATTGCATGCCGCCGTCGACATGAAGCCCGGGTCGTACGTGAACTTGCCGGTCTGACCGTACAGTTTGCGGATGTCGATTACGTCCGGGCCCATCGTGCCCTTGTAAATCGGCATTTCGACGCTCGGCGAGTTATCGCTGAACGATAGCGTGGCTTTAACATCTGACGGGGTCATAGCTCATCCTCAATCGAAGTGTAGAAACTGGATTTCGATATATGTTGCACGCCTGGAGCAAGCCCGTGAGGCCCGGCTCGCCTGCGGTTCAGACCGCGCGCAGCCGCTCCAGCACCCGTTTAACGTCCGGGTCGGCAAGGTCGCCTTCCGGTTCCTTGCGTGCAAGCAGCAAGTCCATCAGGTCGTTATCGCTCAGCTCGAAAAGGCGCGTGAGCGCGCCGACATCGGCATCGCTGAGGTCATGCTCGTAGCGGCCGAAAAAGCGCTCGAAAATCAGGTCGTTTTCGAGCAGGCCGCGCCGCGCGCGCCAGCGAAGGCGCGCGCGGCGAAGAGGATCGGACTGGTGAGAAGGTCCTTCCATCACGACGTGTCCTGTCAAACGGTGCGGCGAACCATCAGTTCCTTGATCTTGCCGATCGCCTTCGTCGGGTTCAGCCCCTTCGGGCAAACGTCGACGCAGTTCATGATCGTGTGGCAACGGAACAGACGGTACGGATCTTCGAGGTTGTCGAGGCGCTCGCCGGTCGCCTCGTCGCGGCTGTCCGCGATGAAGCGATAGGCTTGCAGCAGCCCGGCCGGACCCACGAACTTGTCGGGGTTCCACCAGAAGCTCGGGCACGACGTGGAGCAGCTCGCGCACAGAATGCACTCATACAGGCCGTCCAGCTCGTCACGCTCTTCCGGCGACTGCAGACGCTCTTTCTCGGGCGGCGGCGTGTCGTTGATGAGGTACGGCTTGATCGAGTGGTACTGGTTGAAGAACTGCGTGAAGTCGCAGATCAGGTCGCGCACCACGGGCAGGCCCGGCAGCGGACGCAGCACGATCTTCTGCGGCAGGTCGTTCAGGTTCGTGAGGCACGCCAGACCGTTCTTGCCGTTGATGTTCATGGCGTCCGACCCGCACACGCCTTCACGGCACGAGCGGCGGAACGACAGCGTCTCGTCCAGCGCCTTCAGTTTCACCAGCGCGTCGAGCAGCATGCGCTCGTGCTCGATTTCGAGCTCGTACGTCTGCATGCGCGGGGCGGCGTCCTTGTCCGGATCGTAGCGGTAGACTTCAAAAATTCGTTTGGCCATTTCCGATTCCTTTTGATCTGGCTTTGGCTTAGAACGTACGCGCCTTCGGCGGTACCGACTCGACGCTAAGCGGGTTCATGTGAACCGGCTTGTATTCGAGGCGGTCGCCTTCGCTGTACCACAGCGAGTGGCGCAGCCAGTTCTCGTCGTCGCGATGCTCGTAGTCGCTGTGCGCGTGCGCGCCGCGGCTTTCCTTGCGGGCTTCAGCGGACACCATCGTCGCGCGTGCCACTTCGATCAGGTTCGCAAGTTCCAGCGCTTCGATGCGCGCCGTGTTGAACACCTTCGACTTGTCCTTGAGATGCACGTGCTCCACGCGCTTCGCGAGTTCGGCCACTTCGCCTACGCCTTCCGAGAGCAGCGCCGAAGTCCGGAACACGCCGGCATGCTTCTGCATGGTCGAGCGGATGTCGTTGGCGATGGCTTGCGTGTATTCGCCGGAGCTGGACTTTTCGAGCTTGTCGAGACGCGCGAGCGAGAAATCGGCAGCATCGGCCGGCAGCGGCTTGTGCTCCTTGATTTCCTTCACGTGCTTCACGATGTGGTTGCCCGCTGCGCGGCCAAACACCACGAGGTCGAGCAGCGAGTTCGTGCCCAGCCGGTTCGCGCCGTGCACCGAGACGCACGAGCATTCGCCCACGGCGTAGAAGCCGTTGATCGGGTCTTCGTGGCCCTTCTGCGTGCCCACCACCTGACCGTGGATGTTCGTCGGAATGCCGCCCATCTGGTAGTGAATGGTCGGCACAACGGGGATGGGTTCCTTGATGCAGTCGACGTTCGCGAACTTCAGCGCGATTTCGCGGATCGACGGCAGACGCTTCATGATCGTCTCGGCGCCGATGTGCGAGAGGTCGAGCAGCACGTGGTCCTTGTTCGGACCCACGCCGCGGCCTTCCTTGATTTCCTGGTCCATCGAGCGCGACACAAAGTCGCGCGGCGCCAGATCCTTCAGCGTGGGCGCGTAGCGCTCCATGAAGCGCTCGCCGTTCGCATTACGCAGAATGCCGCCTTCGCCGCGCACGCCTTCGGTAATCAGCACGCCCGCACCGGCCACGCCGGTGGGGTGGAACTGCCAGAACTCCATGTCTTCGAGCGGAATGCCCGAACGCGCCGCCATGCCAAGGCCGTCGCCGGTGTTGATGAACGCGTTGGTGGACGCCGCGAAGATGCGGCCCGCGCCACCCGTGGCGAACAGCGTGCACTTGCCTTCGAGAATGTAGACGTCGCCCGTTTCCATTTCGAGCGCCGTCACGCCGAGCACGTCGCCGTCCGCGTCGCGGATCAGGTCGAGCGCCATCCATTCGACGAAGAACTGCGTCTTCGCTGCGACGTTCTGCTGGTACAGCGTATGCAGCAGCGCGTGGCCGGTACGGTCGGCAGCCGCGCAGGCGCGCTGCACCGGCTTTTCACCGTAGTTCGCGGTGTGGCCGCCGAACGGACGCTGGTAGATCGTGCCGTCCGCGTTACGGTCGAACGGCATGCCGAAGTGTTCAAGTTCGTAGACGGCGTTCGGTGCTTCACGGCACATGAACTCGATGGCGTCCTGGTCGCCCAGCCAGTCGGAGCCCTTGATGGTGTCGTAGAAGTGGTAGTGCCAGTTGTCTTCGCTCATGTTGCCGAGCGAGGCACCAATGCCGCCTTGCGCCGCGACCGTGTGCGAACGCGTGGGGAACACCTTCGAGAGCACACAGACCGAGAGGCCGGCACGTGCGAGTTGCAGCGATGCGCGCATCCCCGAGCCGCCTGCGCCGACGATCACCACGTCGAAGCGGCGACGCGGCAGAGAACTTTTGATTGCAGCCATTCTTTTACACTCTCCAGAGAATCTGCGCAGCGTAGCCCGCACATGCGAGCAGCCAGAGGATCGTCAGGGCCTGCAGCACCAGCCGCACGCCAACCGGCTTGACGTAGTCCATCCAGATGTCGCGCACGCCGACCCAGGCGTGATAAAAGAGCGAGAGCAGCGTGACGAAGGTGGCGAGCTTCATCCATTGCGTGGCGAAGATCGAGGCCCAGCCGTCGTAGGAAAAATCCTGCGCAGCGAAGAACCAGACGAGCAGGATGATGGTGTAGACCGCCATGACGGTGGCGGTAATACGTTGCGCGAGCCAGTCGCGCAGACCGTAGTGCGCGCCGACGACAAGACGCTTCGGGCCGATGCGGTTATTGGTTGCCATTTTTCAGAACACCCCGAAGAGTTTTGCCGCAACGGCAAGAGTAAGGAGCGAGGAAACAATCAGGACGACGACCGAGGTCTGCTTGCCCTTTTCCTTGGACACCGCGCCGTGGTTGGTATCCATCAGAAGGTGACGGACGCCGGCGCAGAAGTGGAAGAGGAAGGCCCAGGAGAGGACCAGCACGATGAGCTTGACGATGACGCTGGACAGGAAGCCTTTGAACACTTCGAAGCTGAGTTCGGAGGTGAGGCTCTGATCGAACAGATACAGCAGGAAGGGCAGGAAGATGAACAGCAATGCACCGCTTACGCGATGAAGGATCGATACGCGCCCTGCGAGAGGCAGACGGTACGCGAACAATATCTGCCCGAGCCCGATGTTCCGGAATTCCGGCCTCGGTTTTTTTACGGCTTCAGCCATGCTAGACCCCTACTTTTGTAGTCACACCAATCCGCAATTTTAGCGCCTTTTCTTTGCGCGCTGCAGCGAAAGTCCTGCAATGACCGTTGCTGTTTGCGCTATAAAGAGGCGCGTCTTTCCGCTTCTGTCCTGCTTCGGCCCGCTTCTCTTCCACTGATCCGCCGCACGCGCGCAAAGCTGCACACATGCGGCCGTTCAGCTCAGATCGTTCTGATAGTAGTACCCGTTCGTGACATACCAACCACGCCGCACCTCGACCGGCTTGTCGCCGTACGTGTACGACACACGCTCCACGGAAAGCAGCGGAAAGCCCGGCGGCACGTGCAACTGCTCAGCCACGGACGGGTCGGCAGCGACGGCCCGGATTTTCTCGGACGCACGAATCATGCGCGTACCGAACTCGGATTCGAACATCGCGTAAAGCGGGCCCTTGTACTCGGAAAGGCGCTCGAGCGTGAGGCCGCGGAACAACCCTCCGGGCAGCCAGATTTCGTCGAGGACGGTGGTTTCGCCGTCGAATTGCAGCAGCCGCCGGATCAGCACCACAGGGTCAGCGGGCTTCAGCTCCAGCTGGCGGGCAATGTCGGCCGTGGCGCGCAGGCGGCGGCACTCGAGCAGCCTGCTGACGTGCGGATGCTCCGCGCCGTCATCCGCAAGCAATCTGAGGAAGCGAAACTGGGCGCGGTCCTCGCTGTGGGTTGCAACAAATGTGCCCTTTCCCTGGCGCCGCACGAGCAGGTTTTCCGCCGCAAGTTCGTCGATCGCCTTGCGCACGGTGCCCTGGCTTACCTTGTAGCGGGCGGCGAGTTCCATCTCGCTGGGAATGATTTCACCGGGCTTCCATTCGCCGGATTCGAGGCTCTGCGTAATGAGACCCTTGATCTGCTGGTACAGCGGGCTGAACGTAGGCGAGCCGGACGAGGACGTGCCGGTGCCGGCGCCATCCTGGCCAGGGGGGTTAGCAGTGCTCGCCGGGTTCGCATTCATGCGCGCATTTCAACATAAAGCGCATATCGGCGTCCAGCTTTTCCAGCTCAATACATATGTCTTATATAAGACATAAGATACTGTTGACTTTGGCCTGCCCCGCTCCTACACTCCAGGTCGAGCCAGGGTTCGCGGGTTGCCGGCGAACGTTGTCCAGCAAGGCTTTCGAGCACGCAGGGCAGCGCACCGGCGCTACCCTGCACAAGGTGTCGCATTCACGCAGTAGAAGTTTCGATCCGCCCCGCCGCGGCCTCCTCCAGATGCCGCCGGACGTGCCGAAAGCGCTGTCGCGAAGACCGGCAACGATGCATGGATGGCGCTGCGCGCGCCCGCCGCCTGCGCTCTGCCGCGCTGTTCGTCCGTTTCATGAACGCCAGGCGTAACGCCCATATAGAATGGCGTTTTACTCTGGCGTCTAACGCATCCTCCTGGAGATTTCTCAATGGCTAAGCCCGCAAAGCGCGTTGCCGTCACCGGCGCCGCAGGTCAGATCGGTTACTCGCTGCTCTTTCGCATCGCCAACGGCGACCTGCTCGGCAAAGACCAGCCCGTCATCCTGCAACTGCTCGACCTTCCGCAGGCGCAAGCTGCCGTCAAGGGCGTCGTGATGGAACTGGAAGACTGCGCGTTCCCGCTGCTCGCGGGCGTCGTGGTCACGGACGATCCGAAGGTCGCGTTCAAGGACGCCGACGTCGCGCTGCTCGTGGGCGCCCGTCCGCGCTCGAAGGGCATGGAGCGCAAAGACCTGCTTTCGGCAAACGCTGAAATCTTCACGGTGCAAGGCCGCGCGCTGAACGAAGTCGCCAGCCGCGACATCAAGGTGCTGGTGGTCGGCAACCCGGCCAACACGAACGCCTACATCGCGATGAAGTCGGCTCCGGATCTGCCGAAGAAGAACTTCACGGCCATGCTGCGCCTCGACCACAACCGCGCGCTCTCGCAACTCGCCGCGAAGTCGGGCAAGCCGGTGGCCTCCATCGAAAAGCTGGCCGTGTGGGGCAACCACTCGCCCACCATGTACCCCGATTTCCGTTTCGCGACGGTCGAAGGCCAGTCGCTGCTGAAGCTGATCAACGACGACGAATGGAACCGCAACGTCTTCATCCCGACCGTCGGCAAGCGCGGCGCGGCCATCATCGAAGCGCGCGGCCTGTCGTCGGCAGCGTCGGCGGCCAATGCGGCAATCGACCACGTGCGTGACTGGATGCTCGGCACGAACGGCAAGTGGGTCACGATGGGCATTCCGTCGGACGGCTCGTATGGCATTCCCGAAGACATCATCTACGGCGTGCCGGTGACCTGCGAAAACGGCGAGTACAAGCGCATTGAAGGCCTCGAAATCGACGCCTTCTCGCGCGAGAAGATGGACGGCACGCTCGCCGAGCTGCTCGAAGAGCGCGACGGCGTGCAGCACCTGCTCGGCTAAGCCAGGCATGCAGATCAACCGGAACTCCGTTGCTGTGCCGCGGGTTCCGGTTTTTTTGCACATAGCTGTCAAGCATCCGGGCACGTGAGCTGAAGCGCGCTGCTTCACGTTGCTGTGCCCGTGTACCCGATCCGGACGCGCTCTATCCGACCTTGCACGCAGGCGCCGCGGCGCACTACCGGTGCGCCCCGCCAGTAGCCTCGGCGCTGCGACCAAACGCCGCGCAGCTTCGCGAGTGGCGAAGCAGGCCAGCCGGACCAGAGCGCATCCGAATCAGGTTCGTCCACCCCCCATTCAGACCCGACGCCGAAGATGCGCGCCCTGACTCCAGCCGAAGTGCTGTTTGACGGCGAAGCGCCGCCCACCCTCCTGCCCGTGTGCGATCACTACGCCGGCAGCGAAAAGCTGATGCTCAAATCGCTGGCGCTACAGCAGGAACTGGGCCCCGTGTTCGACATCACGCTCGACTGCGAAGACGGCGCCCAGGTAGGCCGCGAGGCCGAACACGCCGAACTCGTCGCCTCATTTGTGGGCAGCGAGCACGACCGTTTTGGCCGCGTCGGCGTACGGATTCACGACTTCCACCATCCCCACTGGCGCGACGACGTCCGCCTGATCCTGCGTGCAGCCCGGCGCGCGCCGGCGTACATCACGCTGCCGAAGATCCGCAGCGTCGCCGATGCCGCCGAAATGTGCGCGTTCATCGAAGCCACGCGCGTCGAATTCGGCATCGCCCAGCCCGTACCCGTCGACCTGCTGATCGAAACGCACGGCGCGCTCGCGCGCGTGTTCGACCTCGCCGCGCTGCCCGGCGTGCAGGCGCTCAGCTTCGGACTGATGGATTTCGTCTCGGCGCACGACGGCGCCATTCCCGACACCGCGATGCGCTCGCCCGGCCAGTTCGACCACCCGCTCGTGCGCCGGGCCAAGCTCGAGATCGCCGCGGCGTGCCATACGCGCGGCAAAGTGCCGTCGCACAACGTGACGACCGAAGTGCGCGACATGAGCGTCGTGGCCGGCGACGCCGCGCGCGCCCGCAGCGAGTTCGGCTATACGCGCATGTGGAGCATCCATCCGGCGCAGATTCCCGCCATCGTCGCGGCGTTCGCGCCCCGCGACGAAGAAATCGTGACGGCCGCCGAGATCCTGCTGGCCGCGCAGGCCGCGCAATGGGGCCCGACGCGCCATCGCGACACGCTGCACGACCGCGCGAGCTACCGCTACTACTGGTCGGTGCTGCGCCGCGCGCACGCCACCGGCCGCACCGTGCCGCCGGAAGCGGCGCCGCTGTTCGGGCCGGGCCGTCCCGGCGAGGAGCACGCACCATGATCGAGACCACAGACTACCGTTCCGCCGGCGCCGCGTTTCGCGCAGCCGTGGAGGCCGAGCGTCCGCTACAGGTGGTGGGCGCAATCAACGCGAACCACGCGCTGCTCGCCAAACGTGCTGGCTTCAAGGCCATCTACGTGTCGGGCGGCGGCGTGGCGGCCGGCTCGCTCGGCTTGCCCGACCTCGGCATCTCGACACTCGACGACGTGCTCACGGACGTGCGCCGCATCACCGACGTCTGCGACCTGCCGCTGCTCGTGGATGTCGATACGGGCTTTGGCCCGTCCGCATTCAACATCGCACGAACCGTGAAGGCGCTGACGAAGGCCGGCGCAGGCGCCATGCACATCGAGGACCAGGTGGGCGCCAAGCGCTGCGGGCATCGCCCCGGCAAGGCGATCGTCGCGCAGGCTGAAATGGTGGACCGCATCAAGGCCGCCGTGGACGCGCGCATCGACCCCGACTTCGTCATCATGGCCCGCACGGACGCGCTGGCGGTGGAAGGGCTCGATGCCGCCATCGAGCGCGCCGTAGCCTGCGTGGAAGCCGGCGCCGACATGATCTTCCCCGAGGCGATGACCGAACTCGGCATGTACCGGCAGTTCGCGCAGGCGGTAAAGGTGCCGGTGCTCGCGAACATCACCGAATTCGGCTCCACGCCGCTTTTCACCGTCGATGAACTGCGCGGCGCGGACGTGTCGCTCGTGCTGTACCCGCTCTCGGCATTCCGCGCCATGAACAAGGCCGCGGAAAACGTGTACCACGCGATTCGCCGCGACGGCACGCAGCAAGCCGTGCTCGACACGATGCAAACGCGCACCGAACTCTACGAGAGCATCGGCTACTACGCGTACGAACAGAAACTGGACGCGCTGTTCGGCCAGAAGAAGTAAGCCGGCCGACCGAAAACCACCCGCGCAGGCCGCACCGCAAGGAGCAAGGCAGATGAGCGAGACCAGGCATTCGAACGGCGCCAATGGCGCGGCCAAGCCAGCGGCGGCATCAACCGCGGGGCCAAACACCGCCAGCGGCTTCAAGCCCAAGAAATCCGTCGCACTTTCGGGCGTGACCGCCGGCAACACCGCCCTGTGCACCGTGGGCCGCACCGGCAACGACCTGCACTACCGCGGCTACGACATCCTCGACATCGCCGGCGCCTGCGAATTCGAGGAAGTCGCCCACCTGCTCGTGCACGGCAAGCTGCCCAACGCCGCCGAACTGGCCGCCTACAAGACGAAGCTCAAGGCCCTGCGCGGCCTGCCCGCCAACCTGAAGGCCGCGCTCGAGTGGATTCCCGCCTCCGCGCACCCGATGGACGTCATGCGCACCGGCGTCTCCGTGCTCGGCACCGTGCTGCCCGAGAAGGACGACCACAACGTGCCCGGCGCACGCGACATCGCCGACCGCCTGATGGCCTCGCTCGGCTCCATGCTGCTGTACTGGTACCACTACTCGCACAACGGCCGGCGCATCGAGGTGGAAACCGACGACGACTCCATCGGCGGCCACTTCCTGCACCTGCTGCACGGCACCGAGCCGCGCAAGTCGTGGGTCGACGCGATGCACGTCTCGCTCAACCTCTACGCCGAGCACGAGTTCAACGCCTCCACGTTCACGGGCCGCGTGATCGCGGGCACGGGCTCGGACCTGTATTCGGCCATCACGGGCGCCATCGGCGCGCTGCGCGGGCCGAAGCACGGCGGCGCCAACGAGGTCGCCTACGAAATCCAGTCGCGCTACCAGACGCCCGACGAGGCCGAAGCCGACATCCGCCAGCGCGTGGCGAACCGCGAAGTGGTGATCGGCTTCGGTCACCCGGTCTACACGATCTCGGACCCGCGCAACAAGGTCATCAAGGACGTCGCGAAAAAGCTCTCGAAGGAAGCCGGCGACATGAAGCTGTTCAACATCGCCGAGCGGCTCGAAAGCGTGATGTGGGACGCCAAGAAGATGTTCCCGAACCTCGACTGGTTCAGCGCGGTCTCGTATCACATGATGGGCGTGCCCACGGCCATGTTCACGCCGCTCTTCGTGATCTCGCGCACCTCGGGCTGGAGCGCCCACATCATCGAGCAGCGCATCGACAACAAGATCATCCGCCCCAGCGCGAATTACACGGGGCCGGAGAATTTGAAATTTGTGGCGCTAAATAGGAGAAAATAGCGTCCGCTGTGCGCTCTCGGGGCGCGTGCAGTTCAACCCAATGGCCGCACACAAGCATTGAAACCTCGGTCGTTCACGTTTAACTGATTAGATAGAAAGGCTCACTCTCATGAAGAAACTGCTGATCGCCACCGTTGTCGGCGTCCTTTCCTCGACGTTGCTGCTGACCGGCACCGATGCGCTCGCCCAGGGCGGCACGTCGACGGCCAAGCCGGCCGCCAAGCCGAAGGCACCTGCGCCGAAGCGCCGCCTGATCAAGCGCAAGCCGAATCCCGCCAAGGAAGCGAAGGTCGATCCGATTCCGGACGGCTCGGAAAAGTGGTCCTGTAACGAAGGCCTGTCGTTCATGCTTCAGGGCGACATGAAGCGCGACCAGATCGTGACGGTTCACTGGGGCAACAAGAATTACCGACTGCCGCGCGAAGTGACCACCACGGGCGCAGACCGTTTCCACGACGCCGCCAGCGGTCTGGACCTCGTCGTGATCCCGGCCAAGGCCATGCTGTTCTCGGACAAGGACAGCTCGCGTCTCGCCGACGAATGCAAGACGCTGGCCATGGAACAAGGCTCGCCGGCGCCGACGCAGGCCAACGCGCTGAACCGCGCAGGCACCGGCGCTGCTGCACCGGTGGGCGCAAGCCAGTAAGCGGAGCGCCTCGAGCGACTCAACGGAAAGCCACGATGTCCGCGCCGATTTCCAACGTCCGGCCCCAGCCGGACCACGTACTGACCGACATGGTCGATTACGTGCTGGATTACCGTCTCGACAGCGCGCTCGCGCTGGAGACGGCGCGTCATTGCCTCATCGACACGCTCGGCTGCGGACTCGAAGCGCTCTCCTACCCCGCGTGCACCAAGCTGCTGGGGCCGCTCGTGCCCGGCACGATCGTGCCCCACGGCGCGAAGGTGCCCGGCACGCCATTCCAGTTGGACCCCGTTCAGGCCGCCTTCAACATCGGCGCGATGATCCGCTGGCTCGACTTCAACGACACGTGGCTCGCCGCCGAGTGGGGCCATCCGTCGGACAACCTGGGCGGCATCCTCGCCACGGCCGACTGGCTTTCGCGCACCGCCGTAGCCGCGGGCAAGCCGCCGCTCGTCATGCGCGACGTGCTGGTCGCCATGGTGAAGGCGCACGAGATCCAGGGCTGCATTGCGCTGGAAAACTCGTTCAACAAGGTCGGCCTCGACCACGTGCTGCTCGTGAAGGTGGCTTCCACCGCCGTGGTCGGCCAACTGCTCGGCCTCACGCGCGACGAGCTGATCAACGCCGTTTCGCTCGCCTTCGTCGACGGCCAGGCGCTGCGCACCTATCGGCATGCGCCGAACACCGGTTCGCGCAAGTCGTGGGCCGCAGGCGACGCCACTTCGCGCGCCGTGCGTCTCGCGCTGATCGCGAAGACCGGCGAGATGGGCTACCCGTCGGTGCTCACCGCGAAAACGTGGGGCTTCTACGACGTGCTCTTCAAGAGCAATCCGTTCCGCTTTCAGCGTCCGTACGGCTCGTACGTGATGGAGAACGTGCTCTTCAAGATCTCGTTTCCCGCCGAATTCCACGCCCAGACCGCAGCCGAAGCGGCCATGGCGCTGCACGGCCAGTTGCAGTCGCTGGGCCGTTCCGTCGACGACATCGCGAAGATCACGATCCGCACCCACGAGGCCGCGATCCGCATCATCGACAAGCAAGGGCCGCTCGCCAACCCGGCGGACCGCGACCACTGCATCCAGTACATGGTCGCCGTGCCGCTCATCTTCGGCCGGCTCACGGCGGCGGATTACGAAGACAGCGTGGCCGCCGACCCGCGCATCGACGCCCTGCGCGCGAAGATGCAGTGCGTGGAAGACCCGCAGTTCACGAAGGATTATCACGACCCGGACAAGCGCTCCATCGCCAATGCGTTGACCATCGAGTTCACTGACGGCACGACGCTCCCCGAAGTCGTGGTCGAATACCCCATCGGCCACAAGCGCCGCCGCGCCGAAGGCATCCCGCTGCTCGTCGAGAAGTTCAGGACGAATCTGGCGCGCCGCTTCCCGGGCAAACAGCAGCAGGCAATTCTCGACGCGTCGCTCGATCAGGTCCGGCTCGAAGCCATGCCGGTCAACGAGTACGTCGATCTGTACGTCATTTGAGTTCGCATTTGAACGTGTACCAGGCAAACGTGTAGCAATGTCATTTCCGCGATTAAACGAAGGAAAACACCATGGCCCATAACCTCCACAAAACGCTCAAGGAATTCGACAGCGGTTCCGGCAAAGGGAAGTTCTACTCCCTGCCGCAACTCGGCAAGGCGCTCGGCGTGAAGATCGAGCGGCTGCCGGTCTCCATCCGCATCGTGCTCGAGTCGGTGCTGCGCAACTACGACGGCAAGAAGATCGCGGAAGAACACATCGAACAGCTCGCGAAGTGGAAGCCGAACGCCGCGCGCGTGGACGAAATTCCGTTCGTCGTCGCACGCGTCGTGCTGCAGGACTTCACCGGCGTGCCGCTGCTCGCCGACATCGCGGCCATGCGCGGCGTCGCGAACCGCGCCGGCAAAGACCCGAAGGCGATCGAGCCGCTCGTGCCGGTGGATCTCGTGGTCGACCACTCGGTGCAGATCGACTACTTCCGCCAGAAAGACGCGCTCGATCTCAACATGAAGCTGGAATTCCAGCGCAATAACGAGCGCTACCAGTTCATGAAGTGGGGCATGCAGGCATTCGACACGTTCAAGGTCGTGCCGCCGGGCGTGGGCATCGTCCACCAGGTGAACCTCGAATACCTCGCGCGCGGCGTGCACAAGAAGGCCGATAACGGCGACACCGTCTACTACCCGGACACGCTCGTCGGCACGGACAGCCACACGACGATGATCAACGGCATCGGCGTGGTGGGCTGGGGCGTGGGCGGCATCGAAGCCGAAGCCGGCATGCTCGGCCAGCCGGTGTACTTCCTCACGCCGGACGTGGTGGGCGTGGAACTGAAGGGCAAGCTGATCGAAGGCGTAACGGCTACCGACCTCGTGCTCACCATCACCGAAATGCTGCGCAAGGAGAAGGTGGTCGGCAAGTTCGTCGAATTCTTCGGCGAAGGCACGAAGTCGCTCTCGCTGCCGGACCGCGCGACCATCGGCAACATGGCGCCCGAGTACGGCGCCACGATGGGCTTCTTCCCGGTGGACGAAAAGACCATCGACTACTTCAAGGGCACGGGCCGCACCGAAGCCGAAATTGCCGCCTTCGAGAACTACTTCAAGGCGCAGCAGCTCTTCGGCATTCCGAAGGCCGGCCAGATCGACTACACGAAGACGCTCACGCTCGACCTGGCCACGGTGGCGCCCTCGCTGGCAGGTCCGAAGCGTCCGCAGGACCGCATCGAGATTGGCCACGTGAAGTCGACCTTCACCGACCTGTTCTCGAAGCCCGTCGCTGAAAACGGCTTCGCGAAGAAGGCCGACGACCTGAACACGGAATACACCACCTCGGACGGCGTCAAGGTGAAGAACGGCGACGTGCTGATTGCCGCCATTACGTCGTGCACGAACACGTCGAACCCGAGCGTGCTGCTCGCCGCCGGTCTGCTAGCGAAGAAGGCCGTGGAAGCCGGCCTCACGGTGGCCCCGCACATCAAGACGTCGCTGGCGCCGGGGTCGCGCATCGTCACCGAATACCTGACGAAGACGGGCCTCCTGCCGTACCTCTC
This sequence comes from Paraburkholderia sp. SUR17, assembly GCF_029536165.1. NCBI lineage: Bacteria > Pseudomonadati > Pseudomonadota > Betaproteobacteria > Burkholderiales > Burkholderiaceae > Paraburkholderia > Paraburkholderia sp. SUR17. The sequence continues at coordinate 126,810 of NZ_CP120509.1, read as the reverse complement.
GAAGCTCGGCTTCGAAGTGGCGGCCTACGGCTGCACGACCTGTATCGGCAACGCGGGCGACCTCACCCCGGCGCTCAACGAAGCCATCACGAAGAACGACATCGTCGCGGCTGCGGTGCTGTCGGGCAACCGCAACTTCGAAGCGCGCATTCACCCGAACATCCGCGCGAACTTCCTCGCTTCGCCGCCGCTCGTCGTGGCCTACGCGATTGCGGGCAACATCACGCGCGACCTCATGACCGAGCCGGTCGGCAAGGGCAAGGGCGGCCGCGACATCTACCTCGGCGACATCTGGCCGTCGAGCGACGAAGTCAACGCGCTCCTCAAGTTCGCGCTGGACGCCGACGCGTTCCAGAAGAACTACGCGCAGCTCACGAAGAAGGGCGACCTGTGGAGCAAGATCGAGGGCGAGGCAGGCCAGGTCTACGATTGGCCGAAGTCCACCTACATCGCGGAGCCGCCGTTCTTCGGCAAAGACTTCTCGATGCAGCCGGCCGCTTCGATTCCGACCGTCAAAGGCGCACGCGCGCTCGGCATCTTCGGCGACTCGGTGACGACCGACCACATCAGCCCCGCAGGCTCGATCAAGGAAGACTCGCCCGCAGGCAAGTGGCTGAAGGAAAACGGCGTGCAGAAGGCCGACTTCAACAGCTACGGCTCGCGCCGCGGCAACCATGACGTGATGATGCGCGGCACCTTCGCGAACGTGCGCATCAAGAACCTCATGATCCCGGCCAAGGCGGACGGCACGCGCGTGGAAGGCGGCCTGACGATCCACCAGCCGAGCGGCGAACAGATGTCGATCTACGACGCCGCCATGAAGTACATCGCCGAAGACACGCCCACCGTGGTGCTGGCAGGCGAGGAATACGGCACGGGTTCGTCGCGCGACTGGGCCGCGAAGGGCACGCAGCTGCTGGGCGTGAAGGCCGTGGTGGCGCGCAGCTTCGAGCGCATCCATCGCTCCAACCTGGTGGGCATGGGCGTGCTGCCGCTGCAGTTCAAGGGTGCGGACAGCATCCAGTCGCTCGGCATCACCGGCGATGAAACGTTCGACGTCGAAGGTCTGGGCGACAACTTCAAGCCGCAACAGGAAGTGACGCTCGTGATCAATCGCAAGGACGGCACGCAACAACGCGTGGCGGTGCTGCTGCGTATCGACACGCCGATCGAGGTGGACTACTACAAGCACGGCGGCATTCTGCCGTTCGTGCTGCGCCAGCTGCTCGCCGCGTAAGCGTTTTGCAGGTGCTGCGCCCCGCACGGGGTGCAGCCAGTTCTTGAAGCCCGACTCTGTCGGGCTTTTTTTTCGTGCGTTTTTAGTGGGTCGACTGGCGGTGAATCCCGCCGCAGCGACCTCGGCGCGCTCAACTGCCGGGAAAATCCCCGAACGGATTGCCGGCGTCCTTCTTTTCCGTCGCGAGGTTGTATTCGGCGCGCACCGCCTTCAACACGGCTTCGATGTCGCGCTCGAAACCGGCTGCGTTGCCGAAATGCTTCATGGTCCAGTTGCAGCCCGTCGCGTCGGGCTCCTGCAACTGCGGGCGCGGCACGCTGATCTTCACGCCCTCCTCGGCGATGTTGTGGATGCGGCCGAGGCGCCGGGTCACTTCTTCCTGCAAGCGCGAAGCGTTGAGCATTTTGCGTTGCATCGGGCTCTCCTCCTTACTTGGGCAACGGGAAGTCTAGCTTGAGCCCGCAACGCCAGGCGCATCGACGTAGGGCGATCCACCCGCTGCTCCTTTATGCCACGCGCCCTTCGGACCACGCCGCTTCGAGCTTCGCCGCGACGCGGTCCACGATCGCCTTGCGCTGCGCGAACAGCGCGGCCCCGCGCTCGCGCGCCTCAGCCACCACCGCGGCGGGTGCCGTGTCCGGCCGCCCTGCGTTGAAAGGCGGCGCCGGCGCGTATTCGAGCTGCAGCTGCACGGCTTGGGCGGTGTCCTCGTCCACGAGTTCGCTCGCCAGCGTCAGCGCGAAATCGATGCCGGCCGTCACGCCGCCGCCCGTGAAAAGGTTGCCGTCGCGCACCACGCGCTCGCGCACGGGAATCGCGCCCAGCGGCTCCAGCAGTTCGTGGAAGGCCCAGTGCGTGGTGGCGCGCCGCCCGCGCAGCAAACCCGCCGCACCGAGCACCAGTGCGCCCGTGCAGACCGAGGTCACGAAGCGAGCGGCGCTCGCTTGCCGGCGCAGAAAGTCCAGCACCTCGGCATCTTCCATCAGCGCGCCCACGCCCGCGCCGCCGGGCACGCAGATGACGTCGAGCGGCGGACACGCATCGAACGTGGTATCCGGCACGAGCACAAGACCGCTGCTGGACGTGAGCGGCGCGCGGTCCTTCCAGACGAGATGGACGGCGGCGTCGGGCAGCGACGCGAACACGTCGTACGGACCTGTCAGGTCAAGCTGCTGCACGCGGGGAAACACCAAAAGACCGATCTGTAGCGACATGGCGAACCTCTTTTTCAAGCGATGGATGGACAGAACCGACTCTACGCCGCGACCGTATGGCAGTATTGCCATATAACCCTCGGTTCTCGCCAACCTGCTTTTTCGACCACGGCGTGCGCCGCGCCGCCGCCAAGAGGCCGCCAAGAAACCGCCACAAAGCCGCCGCCATCACACCGCCATCACACCGCCATCGCCATGCCGACCCAACCACCACCCGCCGAAGCCGCCTCACCTTCGCCCCCGCGCACCATCGACCTGCTCGCCTTCCCCGACGTGCAGTTGCTCGACGTCACCGGTCCGTTCCAGGTGTTCGCCTCCGCGAACGAACTCTCGCGTGCAGCCGGGTTGCCGCTGCCGTACGCGCCTCGCGTGATCGCGGCGCAGCCGGGCACGGTGGTGTCGTCGGCGGGGCTTGGGCTTGGCGCGTTGCCGCTGCCCGCACCAAGCGCGCCGTGCGACACGCTGATCGTCGCCGGCGGCAACGGCGTCTACGCCGCCTCGCGGGACACGGCGCTCGCCAACTGGGTTCGCGAACGCGCGGGGCACGCACGCCGCGTCGCATCGGTCTGCACAGGCGCGTTCCTGCTCGCGGCAGCCGGCCTGCTCGACGGACGCCGCGTGGCCACGCACTGGACCCGCTGCACGGAACTCGCGGACCGCTTTCCCGCCGTGCGCGTGGAGCCTGATCCCATCTTCGTGCGCGACGGCGCCGTCTGGACGTCGGCCGGCGTCACGGCCGGCATCGACCTCGCGCTGGCGTTAGTGGAAGACGACCTCGGCGGACAGCTCGCGCTCGACGTGGCCCGGCATCTCGTGGTGTTTCTCAAGCGCCCGGGCGGCCAGGCGCAGTTCAGCACGGCGCTCTCGCTGCAAAAAGAGAAAGGCGAGCGCTTCGCCGAGTTGCACGCGTGGATGGCCGAGCACCTCGCTTCGGACCTCACGGTCGCGGTGCTTGCCGCCCGCGCCGGCATGAGCGAGCGCAGCTTCATGCGGCATTACCGCGAGCAAACCGGACTCACGCCGGCCCGAGCCGTGGAGCAGATGCGCGTGGAGGCGGCACGCCGCTTGCTGAGCGCAACACAGCTGCCGGTCAAGCGCATTGCGGCGCGCTGCGGATTCGGCAGCGAAGAAACCCTGCGGCGCAGCCTGATGCGCGCCATCGCCGTGACGCCGCAGGCCTACCGCGAACGGTTCGCCGCAGAACAGCCGCCGACCGTATCCCGATCCCGGCCAGCGCCTGCTGCCGCTGCCCACACCGCTGCCCACACCACCGCGCAGACCGACCAACCGACACAAACGACGTGACAAGACACCGCACAATCTCCCGACGTGCCCTCGCCAACCTATCTCCCCTGCATTACGCGGTAAGATGGCGTGCCGATTGCTCGCACGTTCTGCCTCCGTCCGCCCGGCGCCCATCGCGAACCGCATGAAGATTCATATTGGCGTCGCAGTACGGATGGCTGAATACCGCCTCGCCCTGCGTCCCGCGTTGCCGCCCATTGCTTTCTCGTGGCGTGCCGGGACATGGGATTTACCCAACCCTCTCCTTGGGAACAGCGGATGGAACTAGAGCCCGCCCAGAAACGCCAACCGGTATGGCCGTTTTCGCCGAGCCTGCTCTGGCTACTCGGCCCGGCGGGGTTGATCGCCGTGAGCGCGCTCATTGCGACGGAAGGCGCCGCGCACGCGCTTTCCAGCACGTTGACGTGGATCGGCTACGCCTGCGGCCTGTGCGCCGCCTTTGCCGTCTGCTACACGATTGCGGCCACGGTGCTGATGCCGCGTTTCTTCGCGAGACCCCGGGCCGCGCCCACGCATTACCCGCCTGTCACGGTGGTGAAGCCGCTGCACGGGCATGAATATGCGTTGCTCGAAAATCTGGAAGGCTTCTGCGCGCAGGACTATCCCGCGCCGGTGCAATTCCTGTTCGGCGTGCATGACCGCAACGACCCGGCGCTCAAAACGGTGGAAGCGTTGCGCGCGCTGCATCCGCAGGCCGACATTGGCGTCGTGATCGATTCGCGGCTCTACGGGCCGAATCGCAAGATCAGCAACACGGTGAACATGCTCCCGCACGCGCGGCACGACGTGCTGGTGTTCGCGGACAGCGACGTCGGCGTGAACACCCATTACCTGCGCGACGTGGTGGGCGAGTTGCAGCGGCCCGGCGTCGGGCTCGTGACGTGCGCCTATCGCGGCGAGCCGGACCCCGGCTTCTGGCCACGTCTGTCGGCGAACGCCACCAACTACCAGTTCCTGCCGGGCGTAGTGGTGGGGCTCGCGCTGGGTCTCGCGAAGCCCTGTTTCGGCCAGACCATTGCGATGCGGCGCGACACGCTCGAGGCGATCGGCGGCTACCTGCCGTTCGCGCACCATCTGGCCGAAGACCACGCCATCGGCGAAGCGGTACGCGCCACGGGCCAGACCGTAGCGATTCCGCCCGTTGCCGTCACGCATGCCTGCGCCGAAACCACGTTCGGGCGGCTCGTCTCGCACGAACTGCGCTGGAGTCGCACGATCCGCGCCGTGGATCCCGCGGGACACCTCGGCTCGGCGCTCACGCATCCGCTGCCGTTCGCGCTTGTTGCACTCGCACTGGCGGGCGGGGCGGCGTGGTCGTGGGCACTCGTGGCGGCGGCGCTCGTGGCGCGTTTCGCGCTGAAGCTCCAGGCGGACCGCACCTTGCGGCAACCCTGCCGCGATCTCTGGCTGCTGCCGCTGTGGGATATCCTCTCGTTTGCCATTTTTGTGGCGAGTTTCGGCTCGACACGCGTGATATGGCGGGGCGTCAGCTTCGAGGTGGACGGCAAAGGCCTGCTCTACCCGGTTCAGGACAAATGAGCCCGCAGTGAACCGAATGAGCCCCGCCCGACAGGCCGGCGCAACGCCCGGCTGATGGAAACACCGAATGACTGAATTACTGCCCACGGATGCGGCATGAAGAAACACCTCGGCCGCATCGCGGCATTTGCCGGACTCGTTATTTCCCTGTGGCTTTTCTGGCGTGACAACCCCGGCGCCGTACTGGCGCTAATGCGCGCGGCAGGCCCAGGCCTCGTGCTCGCCGCGATCGTGCACGTGCTGCCGATGCTCGCCAACGCACGCGACTGGCAAACGCTGATCCGCGGCGCCAACCGCCCCAGCTTCGCGCGCATGCTGCAACTCGTCTGGATTCGCGAATCGGTGAACGGCATGTTGCCGGTGGCGCGCATTGGCGGCGAGATCACCTCGTTCCGGCTGCTGCGCCAGCGCGGTCTGCGCGCATCCACGGCGATGGCGAGCCTCGTGGTCGACATGCAGCTCACGCTCATCAGCCAGTTGCTGTTCACGATCGCCGCCATCGGCTATCTGGTGGCGCACACCGTGGGCGACTCGCTCCATCTGGCCACGAACCTGTTCTGGGGCACGCTTGCGCTCGCCCCGGTGCTCCTGCTGTTCGCGCTCGTGCAGCACGCGAATCCCTTCGAGCGTCTTTCGCAGCTGCTCAACCGCGTGGCAAGCGGACAGCTCACGGCGCTCGCCGGAAGTTCGGCGCATATCGACCGCGCCATCAAGCTCGTCTGGCGGCGGCACGGCGTGGTGCTGCGCTACGTGTTCTTCTGGCAGACGCTGCAATGCCTCGGCACCGCGCTCGAAATCTGGATTGCGGTGCACTTCCTCGGCGCGAACATCAGCTTCCTTGAAGCGGTAGTGATCGAATCGCTGATTCAGGCCGTGAGCAGCGCCGCGTTCTTCGTGCCGGGCGCTCTGGGCGTGCAGGAAGGGGGATTCGTGCTGATCGGCTCGGCCTTCGGGCTGGACCCCGCCACCTCGCTCGCGCTGGCCGGCGCGCGGCGCGTGCGCGACCTGCTCATCTACGTGCCGGGGCTCTTCGCCTGGCAGTTCGCCGAATCGTCGGGCGGCCGGCGCTCGTATCGCACCCCGGCCGCCGCGATGGACGGGCGGCGCTGATCGCTACGTCGCGTCGCCTCGCGGCAGACGAGCCGGGCCCGTCCGCCGCCTCGCCGCAATCCTCTTACTCTTCGCGACCCAGCCCAAGCCCCGGCAGCGCCCGCGTGCCTTCCGCAGCCACCGCGTGCAGCAGATCCGGATCGACGTCGAGCGCGCGCAGAATCGTCGGCGCGACCTGCGTGGTCAGCACGTAGTCCGGATTCGTGCGGCCGGCGTGGTGCAGACCCGGGAACGACACGACGAGGCCCAGGTGGCTGTCGTCGGGCGCGTTGCCGCCGTGCTCTTCGTCCTTCTTCTTGCTCGACGTGTAGATCACGCCCGGATTCGGCTGCACGACGATGTCCGGCGTGCGGCCCAGCGACGGGTCGCCGAACTTAGCCTTCACGCTCTGGCCGTACAGGATGTACGCCTGCGGACCGTCCGCGCAGATGCCGGGCGCGTTGCAGCTCAGGTTGTCCTTGAGCGTTTTCACCACGGCATTCAACTGGCTCGGGTCGCGCAGCCAGACGAGGCCCACGTCGTCGGTCTGCACAAAGCCCGTGCCCACCAGACCGCTGCCGTCATTGAGGTTGCCCGTCTTCGTGTTGGCCTGGCCGAAGTTGCCGTTCGGGTCCAGATAGTTGTTGGCTTCGAGCAGCGCCGTCAGCGTGTCGCCGTTCTTCACGAGCTTCGTGTGATCCGTAGGCGACTGGCCGTGCTTGGCCGTCACGATGACGAGCGTCGACGAATAGAGGTTGCGCTGCTTCAGTTCATCGACAATGCGGCCCAGCGACTTGTCGAGGTACGCCACGGCGTCCGCCACCTGCGGGCCCGGCGTGAAGCTCGCGTCCAGATACCCGCCGCCCTTGGCGACTACCGCCTTCTGCGCAACGCTGAGCGTCTGGAAGTTCGTGCCGAACAGCGTGGGGACGGACGCATTCGTCTTGCCCGTGGAGTCCTTGCCGTCGATCTCGTTGATGAGCGCGGCCACGTGGAAGTCGTCGAACTGCTCGGTGTGCTTGTAGGTGTCGGTGTAATCGGAACCGGTGGCGGGGTCGATGGAATTGATCTCCGTGCGCGCGAGATCGTCCACGCCGCGTCCAGACGGACCATTCAGCCAGTCGTAGCCCCACGCGTGCTTGTCCGCCCATGCGGTTCGCGCGCCGCGAACGTGCTGCTTCACCACCTCGAACACGGTGTTCGTCTTGACGTAGTTGTGCGGATACACGGGCGTGCACACACCGTTGATCTTCGCGTTCGGAATAGCCTGCGGATTGAAGGCGCCGCCGCCATCGAGGTGAACGAGCGCGCCGCCATTCTCGGCATCGATGCCCGTCGTTTCATCGAACACGACGTTCCAGCCTTGCTTGCCCTGGCATTGCGTGTCCGAGGGCGCGTAGAGCGTGCGGTCGTAGGAGACGTCGTAGAAGAGGCCCGCGGTCTTCGGCGAACCACCGGTCACAAGCGCGGCGAGGCCAGGAAACGAATCGGAAAGGCCCGGCGTGTGAGCGTTAGTGTACGTCACGCCTGACTGAGCGAGCAACGCGAGGTTCGGGCAGGTATTGCCGGCAACGCAGCGGGCCACGTCCTGCTGGTGTAGACCGTCGAAGCTGATGAGAAGCACATGCTTCACCTGCCTCGCTTCGTGGTGCTCATGCTGCTCGTCCTGAGCAGCCTGCGCGGATTGCATGCCCGCGAGCCCAAGGGCTATCGCGCTGGCCGCGGCTACCGCAGAGCGCTTCCATGTCCGTTCCATTCGTCACCTCGTTCGTTATTGGTAGAACTATTGGGAACATCTCCGACCGAGGTGCCAATCTGCATGGCCATTACGTCCCGTGGATGAAGCGGGACTTTCAATTACATTCTCTTACAAGTTATTTCGTGATCCGTATTGCCTCTGCGTTGGCAGAAGCTCTGCACACAAAAAAGCCAGTGCAGGCGCTAACCTGCACTGGCTTGCTTGACTTCGACGATCGAGCGGCGCGCTCAGATCATGAGTCGCGACACCTTCGTCCCTTCGAGCGAGATGCCCGCCATCAAACCCGCATTGGTGAGCACAAACGCTTCAACGGGGCTCATGGCCGTCGATGTGTCCAGATTGCCGTTGGCTCCGATCTTCGCGAGCGCAACCGTTGCATCCGCACCCGCCGACCAGCCCTGGCTCTTCAGGAAGCTGTCCAGCGCTTCCTGCGTCATGAACGCGAAGACGAGTGCCTTCGACTGCGCGCCGATCTGCAATCCGAACGAACCGCCCAGCGTGCTGTAGTAGCCCGTGGTCTGGTCGCCCACGCGCAGCGCGCCTTCGCCGTACTGTGCGCCGAACCAGAAGCCGGCCGCGATGACCGAGGGAAACACCAGCACGCCGCGCGACTTCGCGACCAACTCCTGCGAACCGTGGACCGTGCTGTAGAGGCGTGCCAATGTGGCGTCCACGCCTGCGTTGATGTTGGCACGCTTCTCGGTGTTGTCGGCCTGCGTGTTGCCGGTGCCTGGCGGCGTGGTGGTGCAGCCGGCCAGTGCAAGGGCGCCTGTTGCCAGCATGGCGCTGGAACCCGTGATGAACTGACGTCGACGCATGGGCATGGGTGCTTTCCTCCGACGAGTAATTGTTGATTGAATGTTCGCGAACGTTGCCGCGTGTCCAGTTGGACAGCTACGACGCGGAAAGTTGCCGCCAGAGCCGCTCGCTCTCTTCGTCTGCGGGCATGTAGACGAGCAGGCGCACGCCGTTCTGCGCCGCGGACCACCAGTTGGTCTGCTGCATGCTATACACGCCCACCGAGGCATGACGGAACCGCTTCACGTGGTTCTCGATGCCGACCACCTGATGGCGCGGCCACAACTCGCGAAACTCCGCGGACACATTCATGTAGCGCTGCAACTGCCTTTCCCAAGCCGGGTCTTGCATGTGCTCGGCCATCGCGGCGCGAAAGAGCGCCACCATGCGGTCGAGTGCTTCGTCGCAGTCACCGAGGCACGCGCGCCACGTCGGGTGCGTCAACGCGAGGTAAAGGCAGTTGCGATCTTCAGGCGGGATGGTCGCGAGATCGATGCCGACGAGCCTGCAATATCCCGCGTTGAAACCGATAATGTCGAACCGCGCGCTTTGAATCACCGCCGGAAACGGGTTCATCTGATCGAGCACGCGCTGCCACGCCTCCGAAAGCCTTTCGCAGGACGGCTTCGTGGTCACCGAGGCCGGCCGCGTCACGCCAGCAAGCGTGAAGAGATGGCGCGTTTCGGTCTCGCTGCACTGCAGGGCGGCCGCTACAGCGTCCAGCACCTTCGCGGATACACGAATCGGGCGCCCCTGCTCGAGCTTCGTGTACCAGGTAATGCCGATGCCCGCGAGCTGCGCCACCTCCTCGCGGCGCAAACCCGGCGTGCGGCGCCGGCCGATGCGGGGCAGCCCGAGCCGCGCGGGGTCCAGACTCTCGCGCCGGGCCCGCAGGAAGCCGGCCAGCTGCAGCAGGCGGTTCGTATCGACGATATCGCCCTCGTCCGGCGAGTCGGCGAGGAACAGTTCCGGCGTGGCATTCATTCGAGGTCGCTCCATCATAGCCTGACACAACTTATACCAGTCTAAACAAACTCTGGTACCAGTCTAAAACGCTCTCCATACTAGCTTTCCAAACGCATTGAAGGAAGGCTTTCGATGACCGCGCAGAATCCTCACCCCAAGCTCAGTCAGCTTGGACTATTCGTGCTGCTGGCTGGCCAGCTGCTTCCGCAAATCGATTTTTCGATCGTCAACGTGGCGCTCGACGCCGTTGCCCATTCGCTGCATGCCACCGAAACCGGGCTCGAACTCATGGTGGCCGCCTACGGCGTGGCGTTCGCCGTGTGCCTCGCGATGGGCGGCAGGCTGGGCGACAACTTCGGCCGGCGACGCATTTTTAACATCGGCGTGCTGCTGTTCGGCATTTCGTCGCTGCTGTGCGGGCTCGCCAATTCGATGGCGCTGCTGCTCGCGGCGCGCGCGTTGCAAGGCGTGGCAGCAGCGCTGCTCGTGCCGCAGATTCTCGCCACCATCCACGTGAGCCTCAAAGGCCACGCCCATTCGCGCGCCATCGGGTTTTATGGCGCCATCGGCGGGCTCGCGTTCATCGTGGGGCAGGTGCTGGGCGGCTTTCTCGTGTCGGCCAACATTGCGGGCAGCGGCTGGCGCAGCGTGTTTCTCATCAACCTGCCGGTGTGTGCGGCCATCCTCGCGTGCTCGCGGTGGATTCCGGAAACACGCCGCGATCACGCCGCAGGTATCGACCGTCCCGCCACGCTGCTGCTCGCGCTCGTGATTCTCGCCATCCTGCTGCCGCTTTCGATGGGCCCTTCGCTGCACTGGTCAGCGCCGTGCATCGCGCTGCTCGTCGCGGCGGTGCCGCTCATCGTGCTGCTGTGGAAGACGGAGCTGGTCCAGGAACGCCGCGGAATATCGCCGCTGCTGCCGCCCACGCTGTTGCGCCTGCCTAGCGTGCGCTTTGGCCTTGTCGTCGCGATCCTGTTCTTCTCGTGCTGGAGCGGCTTCATGTTCGTGCTCGCGCTCACGCTCCAGGCGGGCGCGGGGCTCTCGCCGGTTCACTCGGGCAATACGCTGATCATGCTGGGCGGCTCGTACTTCGTCGCGTCGCTCTTCACCGCACGGGCCGTCGCAAAGTTCGGACGCACTCAGACGTTGATGCTGGGCTGCGCGATCCAGATGCCGGGCCTGCTCGCACTGATCGCGACACTGCATGAGGTGTGGCCTCACCCGGGCATTCTGAATCTCGCACCGGCCACGATGCTGATCGGTGCCGGCCAGGCGTTCATCGTGAGCAGCTATTACCGCATCTCGCTCACGGACGTGCCGCACGAACAGGCGGGCGCCGGCAGCGCCATGCTGGCCACGGTGCAACAGGCATCGTTCGGGCTGGGCTCTGCGGCCCTGGGTGCTGTGTTCGCGCAGACGCTCCACCATTCCGGCCTGTATCTCGATGCCGCAACGGCGAGTCTCGTCGCGGAGTTCTGCGTGATGCTCGTGCTGGTGGCCTGCGCCGCGGTGTATCGCAACCACGATCGAAACGCGGGCATCAGCGTGGCCGTGAACGTGGCGCAGGTGCCCGTGGACTGACGACGTGCGTGCCTCGGTCTGGCGCTGGGTCTGGCAGTGCGTCTGCGAGCATGCGATAGCATCGCTCAGCCCGCGCACAACGGCCGTTCAAAGCTGCTTGTGATAGAACGTCGTCGCGCAGAACGTACCGTCGGGCATGAGCGCGTAGTTCGGCACCGTTCCCACGCGCTCCCATCCGGCGCGCTGATAGAGGCGCTCGGCATCGCCGCCGGTCACGGTGTCGAGCACAAGCACCGTCTTGCCCGCTTCGCGCGCCGCATGGTCCACGGCGGCCATCAACTGTTGCGCAACGCCGCAGCGGCGCGCCTTGCGATGCACGAGCATCTTCGCCACGTCGGCACGATGCGGCTGATTCTCGGGCTGCGCGAGAATCAACTGCACCGTACCGACGATCTCGCCGTCCTCGCCTTGCGCCACGAGCAACACGCGCTCGTTGCGCGCCACGCCTTCGGCCACGTCGCGCCAGAACGCGATGGCCTTGTCGCGAGACAGCGGCCACATGAAACTCACCGACGCCCCGCCTGCCACGCAGTCGATCAACACATCGGCCAGTGCCTCGACGCATGCCGCGCTTTCGTTGGCCCCGACTCGCATCACCGTTACGTTCGCGCTCATCCGTTTCTCCGTGTGGGCATGGAGGCAAGCGTGGTCAGCGCCACGAGGTAGCGTGCGGGCTTGCGCGTAGGGTTGCGAAACACCGTGGGCCGATCCACCCGCATCGCGAGGCAGTCACCTGCTTCAAGACGCCAGCGCTCTTCGCCCAGCGTGATTTCCATCGCCCCTTCGATAACCCACACCTGCTGATTGATCTCGACTTCGCGTGCCCCCGTGTCGTACGCCACGCGTTTGCCGGCCGGAAAGTGCACCTCGACGAGTTGAATGGGCGAACGCACCGCCGGCGACAAATGGCGGCGCACGTAGCCGGAGCCGGGATCGGTCCATACCGTCTGCGCGCGTGCGCGTGAGACGGGCGACGGTTCGTCCTGCGTAGCCGCGCTTTCTTCGAACAACGACGCAAGCGTGACGCCGAACGCCGTGGCCAGCTTGTCGAGCACCACCGCCGTGGGGCTGCTTTCGCCGCGCTCGATCAGCGATATGTTCGAGCGGCTGACGCCGCTGAGTTCCGCGAGCGCGTCGAGTGAAAGGCCGTGCGCCGCGCGAAGTTCGCGCACGCGGGCCGCAATGAGTTCGGTGACGTCCATGCGTTCCAGTTTAATGGAAAATAAATCCACTATGAAGGAACCATAATTTGCGCGTTCGTGAGCGGCATGGGCGTGCCGCTGCGCAAACGTCTAAGGAAAGCCGTTGACGGCGGTAGGCGATGAACGCGCACACGTCATACGAATAAGGTTTGGCGAACGTGCGCAGTAGGTGCTTAAACCAGTTCGCCGTCGCGAGGAAAGGCTGTCTGCCTTGCCGCTGCGTAAATTTTCCCAGGAGGGGTAAATCATTCGCCATTGCTGCCGATAACGCAGGTCCAAAGCGTGGGGGACAACCGTGAAATTGCTTGCCAGTCTCGTCGTCGTGGCCGTCCTTGCGGGATGTGCCCAGCTCCAGGGACCGAATCAGGACGCCAGTGCGCGTACCGACATCCACACGCCTGCCGCGCCGCCAAAGCTCGTCGATTTCGTCATACCACCGGATGCGCTCGGCGCCCGCGACCCGCAGTTGACTTCGGTGCTCACGAAGGTCGGCGCGCTCGCGTCGAAACAGTTGCAGCCCACGACGATCGTCGTTTCCGCGCTGCCGCAGGACTTTGCGTATCTGAACCAGTCCGTGAAGCGCGGCATTGCTTCGCAGCGAGCCGGGTCGGTGCGGATGGAAAACGTGGCCGTAGGCAGTTGCCAGCCCTACAGCATCCAGCTCAAACCGACCGAGTAACCGGAGGCCGACCTATGCTTCGATTCCTGATCTGCACGGCCACACTCGCATGCGGCACCGCATTCGCGGCCGACCCTGCAAACGTTAGCGCGCCGCCTTCACAGACGCAGGCCGCGTCAGGTGGCTCGTCGTCGGCCTTCGTCATCAAGCCGACCACGGCCGCCGCCGCGCCGAACCAGCTCTTTCCGCCGGTGCCGTCGCTCGCCTCGCTGCCGGGCTCGGGCTCGGCCAGCGACGACGAAGACACGTCGGCGCCGGTTGCCACCACGGGCTCGTCGCGTCGCTCGAAGAAATCGCGCCATGTGGTCGCGAAGAAAGCGCCGGAAGTCCAGGTGCGCGTCGTCGTCACCGACGAATCACGCACGCAGCTTGCCGCGATGGAAAAGAAGCTGGACGCCGCGTTGCTGGAACGGCCGCACGACAAACGGTCGGTTGCGACCGAAGGCGTTTCGGTCGCCATGACGCGCTGAGGGTGGAGGGTGGCCGTTCGTTAGCGGCAAGAAATCATCGACGGCAAGAAACCGTCAGGCAATATTGGGGGTCCCCGCCATGCAACACGTTCTGTTCGCGGCGAAGCGCTTCGCCGCATCCAGTCTCGTTTCGCTCGCCATGACCGTCGCCGTGCTGTCGCCCGCCGCCGCACATGCGGACGACAACCACGCGGACGACAACTGCTTCGAACGCGCGGGCACCTATCAAGGCGTGAACCCGCTCATCCTGCGTGCCATCGCGTGGTTCGAATCGAAGGGCAATCCGAATGCCGTGCATCGAAATGCGGACGGCAGCGTGGACGTAGGCCAGACGCAGATCAATTCCGTGCACTTCGGCGAGTTGCGCCGCTATGGCGTGCCGCCCAATGCGCTCAAGGACGCGTGCGTGAACATCTACGTAGCGGCGTGGATGCTCAAGCAGAAGATGATTCGCCACGGAAACACGTGGCAGGCGATTGGTGCCTACCACTCGGAAACGCCGCAGCTACGCGACCAGTACGCGCGCAACATTCATTCGGTACTGGTCTCGTGGGGGATGTCGGATTAAGCCTCCCCATCAAGCCTCCACATCCTCCAGACTAAAAATCTCGGTCTGGTCGTTATACGAGAAGATCTCGGCATAACGGCTCCAGTCGATCACCGTATCGAGCGTCTCCTCCGCCGCCTGGTCCGACAGGAAGTCTTCCAGCTCCTGCTCGAAGCGCACGCGCGGCGCGCGGTGACCCGGCCGCTCGTTGAGCACCTTCCTGATCCGCGCCGCCAGCGGCACGTTGCGCAGCAGGTGCTCCGCGAACATCATCTTGCGCTCCTGCGTCCCGAACTCCGCGAACACCCGCCCCGGCGGCGTCAGGAACACGTCCCCCTCGCGCACGTCCGCAAACCCCAGGTGCTGCAGCATCTCCGCGATCGGGAACAGGTCGTCCACCTCCAGGTGCAGCGAGCGCGCAATCTCCGGCATGTCCGCCCGCCCGTGGTACGGCGGCATCGCCAGCGTCTCGATCAGCCCCGCCATCAGGTTCGTCGACACCTGCGGCAGCCAGCTGCCCAGCTCCAGCTCCAGCTCCTTCTTGCCCCACCCGCCCGTCTGCCGCGCCGTCATCTTCGCGTAGATGTCGTCCACCAACCGCCGGAACGCCGGGTCCAGCCGGTTGCGCGGATGTCTGAACGGCACCCTGATCTCCGCCAGCACCCGCCCCGGGTTCGACGACAGCACCAGGATCCGGTCGCACATGAACACCGCTTCCTCGATGTTGTGCGTCACGATCAGCACCGAGCGGATCGGCAGCCGGCCCTGCGTCCACAGGTCCAGCAGGTCCGTGCGCAGCGTCTCGGCCGTCAGCACGTCCAGCGCCGAGAACGGCTCGTCCATCAGCAGCAGCGTCGGGTCCACCACCAGCGCACGTGCAAACCCCACCCGCTGCCGCATGCCCCCCGACAGCTCCCGCGGGTACGCGTTCTCGAACCCGTCCAGACCAATCAGGTCGATCGCCGCCAGCGCCCGCTCCCGGCGCTCGCGCGCCGCCACCCCGCGCGCCTCCAGCCCCGCCTCCACGTTCTGCAGCACCGTCAGCCACGGAAACAGCGCAAACGTCTGGAACACCATCGCCACCCCCTCGGCCGGGCCCTTCAGCGGCCGCCCCAGGTACTCCACCTCCCCCGAGGTCGGCTCGATCAGCCCCGAGATGATGCGCAGCAGCGTCGACTTGCCCGAGCCCGAGCGGCCCAGCAGCCCCACGATCTCCCCCTCGCGCAGCGTCAGGTTCGCGTCGTCGAGCACCAGCAGCTCGCCCTGCGCCTTGTTGAAGCCACGGCTCACGTGCTTCACGTTCAGGATCTCGGCGCCCGGCACCGGCGCCACGTTCGCCGCAGCGGTCTGTCCGCCTGCGGCCGTTACAGTTTTCGGTTCCTGCATGATTCGCTCTCCGCTTCGCCCATTCAGTCGAGCCGCAGCCTCGACCCGGCGTACGCGTACAGCGGACGCCACAACAGCCGGTTGAACAGGGTGACGAACAGCGACATCACCGCCACCCCAAGGATGATCTTCGGGAAGTCCCCGTCGGCCGTGGTCTGCGCGATGTACGCCCCCAGCCCGTGCGCCACCAGCTTCGTGTCGCCCCACTGCACCGCCTCCGCGACGATGCTCGCGTTCCATGCCCCGCCCGAGGCCGTGATCGCCCCCGTGATGTAGTACGGCAGCACGCCCGGCAGCATCGCCTGGCGCCACCACTGCCAGCCGCGGATGCGGAAGTTCGTGGCCGCCTCGCGGTAGTCGTTCGGATACGCGCTCGCGCCCGCCACCACGTTGAACAGGATGTACCACTGCGTGCCCAGCACCACCAGCGGCGAGAGCCAGATGTCCGGGTTCAGGTGAAAGCGCACGATCGCCATCACGAACACCGGAAACAGCAGGTTGGCCGGAAACGCCGCGAGGAACTGCGCGAGCGGCTGGATCTTCTGGGCCAGCGCCGGGCGCAGCCCGATCAGCACCCCCAGCGGCACCCACACCAGCGACGACAGCGCGATCAGCACCACCACCCGCAGCAGCGTGATGAAGCCCAGCACGAACACGTGCAGCACCTCGTCCATGCCTACGCCCGTGTGCACGTACGCAATCACCCGGTACAGCACGTAGGCGGTGAGCAGCACCACGACGATGCCCCACACGATGTCGGCCGTGCGCGTGCCCAGCGTGCGCGTCACGCCGAACGGGCTGGGCCGCTCGAACGCGGGCAGCTTGAGCGGCACGCGCGCAAGGCGCGCCAGCAGCCAGCCGAACGGCACCAGCATGCGGTGGATGAGCCGAGTGCGCCGGATCAGGTCCAGCAGCCAGGAGCCGGGCGCCGTGCCCGAACTGGTGGTCTCCATGCGGAACTTGTCGGCCCAGGCCACCAGCGGGCGGAACAGCAACTGGTCGTAGGCGAGGATCACCACCGTCATGGCGAGGATCACCCAGCCCACCGCGTGCAGGTTCTTCTGCGCGATGGCCTGCGCCAGGTACGCGCCGATGCCCGGCAGCGTGATGGTGCTGTTGCCCACCGTGATGGCCTCGGAGGCCACCACGAAGAACCAGCCGCCCGACATCGACATCATCATGTTCCAGATCAGCCCCGGCATCGAGAACGGCACCTCGAGCTTCCAGAAGCGCTGCCAGGCGGTCAGGTGAAAGCCGCGCGAGACCTCGTCCAGGTCGCGCGGCACGGTGCGCAGCGACTGGTAGAAGCTGAAGGTCATGTTCCAGGCCTGGCTCGTGAAGATGGCGAAGATGGCCGCCAGCTCCGCACCCAGCACGCGCCCCGGAAAGAGCGCGAGGAAGAACGTCACGGTGAACGAGATGTAGCCCAGCACCGGCACCGACTGCAGGATGTCGAGCACCGGCACCAGCACCATGCCCGCGCGCCGGCTCTTGGCCGCCAGCGTGCCGTAGGTGAAGGTGAACGCCAGCGACGCCACCATCGCCGCGAGCATGCGCAGCGTGGTGCGCATGGCGTACTCGGGCAGCATCGACGGCTCCAGCACGATCGCCTGGGTCTGCAGCGTGGACATCGGCGCCAGCGTCTGGTGAAAACCGATCGCCGCCATCGCGATCAGGCACAGGATCAGCGGGAACGCCACAAAGTCCCAGCCGTTCGGCAGCAGCCGCCACGCCGACGCGTTCGCCGTGCGGTTCAGGTTGAAACGAAAATCCACCATGACTCAATAAAGACAATCGCCCAGGAACTGGCCACGCTGGCGTGGACTCGCGTCGAGCCCTCGCGCTTGCGTTTTGCCGGATCCTTGCTGCTGGCTGATGTTTTCCGCGAGAGTCCATACGCACGGAGCACGCGCTCAGGCAAGCGCGATACGTGCGAACGAACGGACTCGCAGCCGGACCATTCAGGCGACGCGGCACGCAAGCCAGCAAACAAGCATGCGAGCGCAACGCCAGATGGCGCGAATCAAAGGTGCACGGGGAGAATGACTGCGACGCGCACCGTCTGCCTGCTGGCAAGACGGCGGCCGGAAAAAGGGAGCGCGGACGTCTTGCCGGTCAGGCGATAAAACCGTTCGAAGATCGACAACTGCTACTGTCCAAGGCATCGGCCCCTTTTGTGACGAAGCCGGAATTCTAGACATTCCGCGAACGGGAAGTCAACACGCGATTCAGCCCCGGCGCGGCTCACCGCAGGCCGTTCCGGCACCGAACGCAGCGCGCCACCACCTGCACAACCCTTGATCTCGAACAAGCCCGCAGGGCGTCCGCTCGAATACACCACTGTGATAACGTCGCAGGACATCGGGCCGGCCCCGCCCTCGCCGGCCCAAGCCTCTTCGCAAGGACTTTTCATGCGCTTTCAAGTTCGACACGCTCTCGCCACAATTGCCGCCGCGCTCGCGTTCGCCGCCGCGCACACGGCCGTGGCGCAGATGCCCAAAACGGTACAGCTCGAAGACCTCACGTGGACCGAGTTGCGCGACGAGATTCGCGCCGGCAAGACCACGATCCTGATTCCTATCGGCGGCACGGAACAGAGCGGGCCTTACGTCGCGCTCGGCAAGCACAACGTGCGCGCGAAGATACTCGCCGAACGCATCGCGCAAGGTCTCGGCAACGCTATCGTCGCGCCCGTGATCGCTTATGTGCCCGAAGGCGGCTATGCGCCCGCCACCTCGCACATGCGCTTTCCCGGCACCATCACCGTGCCCGACGACGTGTTCGAGAAGACGCTCGAGTCCGCCGCCAACAGCTTCAAGGTGCACGGCTTCACCAACATCGTGTTCCTCGGCGATCACGGTGGGTATCAGAACGACATCCGGCGCGCGGTTACGCAGCTCAACAAGTCGTGGGCCGGTTCGGCGCGCGCCTTCGTGCCGGCCGAGTATTACGGCATGAGTTCCGACGGCTACGCGCAAATCCTGCGTCAGCACGGCGTCACGGATGCCGAGATCGGCACGCACGCCGGACTCGCGGACACGTCGCTGCTGCTCGCGGTCGCGCCGCAGATGGTGCGGCTCGACAAGCTGCGCACCGCCCCGAAACCCAGCGCGGCCGACGGCGTCTACGGCGGCGACCCGCGCCGCTCCAGCGTCGAACTCGGACAGCTGGGCATCGACGCCATCGTTTCGCGCACCATCGAAGCAATCAAGAAAGACACCGCGGGCCGCTGAAGCCCTGCGCCGCACACACGCGCCCGTTTATCCACCGTCTACCCATCCAACAACCGACAAACGGACTCCACCATGCAATTGCGTCAACCCTTCTTTCCCCGTCGGTCCCGGCTCATTGCCTTCGCCGCGTTCACCGCTTTCGCCGCCGCCTCGTTCGCCGGCCTCGGAGCCGGCCATGCCGTCGCGGCGTCCACGGCTTCGGCCACGTCGGCCACTTCGGCCGTCACCACTGTGCCCGGCATGCCGCCCGTGCCGAACGCCGGCAACCTGTACAGCGAAGCGGAGTCCGGTCACATGAGTTCGGCCGTTGCCGGTGCGCTCGCGCGCGTCTATGTGCCGAACCTGCGCTCCAACGACGTCTACGTGATCGACCCCGCTACCTACAAGGTGGTCGATAAATTCCCGGTAGGCCGCAGCCCGCAGCACGTCGTGCCCTCGTGGGACTTGCAGACGCTGTGGGTCGCCAACAATGCCGAAGGCCGTAACGACGGCAGCCTCACGCCCATCGATCCCAAAACCGGCAAGCCGGGCAACGCCGTACTGGTCGACGACCCGTACAACATGTACTTCACGCCCGACGGCAAGGAAGCCATCGTGGTAGCCGAAGCGCACGCGCGCCTCGACTTCCGCGACGCGCACACCATGGCGCTCAAATCGAGCCTCGACGTGCCGCAGTGCAAGGGCATCAACCACGCGGACTTTTCCATCGACGGCAAGTACGCGCTCTTCACCTGCGAATTCGGCGGCAAGCTCGCGAAGATCGACCTCGTGAACCGCAAGGTGGTGGGTTACCTGGAACTGGACCGCAAGGGCATGCCGCAGGACATCCGCATCTCGCCCGACGGCAAGGTCTTCTATGTGGCCGACATGATGGCCGACGGCGTATTCGTCGTAGACGGCGACAGCTTCACGAAGGTCGGCTTCGTCAAAACCGGCGTGGGCACGCACGGCCTCTATCCGAGCCGCGACGGCACGAAGCTCTATGTGGCCAATCGCGGATCGAACCTCGTGCACGGCCCGCGTCACGGCAAGGGCAGCGTCTCTGTGATCGACTTCGCCACGCGCAAGGTCGTCGCGAACTGGCCGATTCCGGGCGGCGGCAGCCCCGACATGGGCAACGTCAGTGCAGACGGCAAGACGCTGTGGCTCTCGGGCCGCTTCGACGACGTGGTCTATGCGTTCGACACGACCACGGGTGCAGTGAAGTCGATTCCCGTGGGCATGGAGCCGCACGGCCTCACGGTGTGGCCGCAGCCCGGCCGCTATTCGCTGGGCCACACGGGCAACATGCGCTAAGCGACGGCAACCCTCGGCCGAAGGCGGAAGCGCTGAAACGGCGTGTCCGCCTTCGCGATTACGCCGCGGCCTCAGGCGCGCTTGTTGCGCCAAAGCGGAAAGCAACCCTCGCCAACGGAGCACGCCATGCCGTACGCCTCGAACGACGACCTTCCGCCATCCGTGCGCAATCACTTGCCGCCTCACGCGCAGGACATCTATCGCGAGGCCTTCAATCACGCCTTCGCCGCGCACGCCGGCGACCCGGACCACGAAGAGATCGCGCACCGCATCGCGTGGGCTGCGGTGAAGCGCTCGTACGTCAAAGACGGAGATGTGTGGGTGCGGCGCTGACCGGCGTTATGCCTCTGCCAGTCAGGCCTTCAATGCAGACGATTCACGCCCGTACCGCACGTGCCGCGTTGCGGCCACGCAGCCATTCGAGCGCGAGCAGCAGCGACGTCGAAAAAAGAATCAGGATGGTCGCGAGCGCCGCAATGGTCGGCGTGATGTTCTCGCGGATGCCGGTGAACATCTGACGCGGCAGCGTGGTTTGGTCCGCGCCGGCCAGGAACAGCGTGACCACCACTTCGTCGAACGACGTCGCGAACGCGAACAACGCCCCCGAAATCACGCCGGGCGCGATGACGGGCAGCGTGATGCGGAAGAACGTCTTCACCGGATTCGCCCCCAGCGAAAGGCTGGCGCGCACGAGGTTGTGATTGAAGCCTTGCAGCGTCGCGGCCACCGTCGTCACCACGAACGGCACACCCAGCGACGCATGCGCGAGGATCAGCCCCGTGTACGTATTCGCGAGACCGAGCGGCGCGAAGAAGAGGTACATGCCCACGCCCACCACGACCACCGGCACGATCATCGGCGAAATGAGGATGGCCATGAGCAGCGCCTTGCCGCGGAACTCGGCCTTCGTGAGACCGATGGCGGCGAGCGTACCGAGCACCGTCGCCACGATGGTGGCGGAAGGCGCAATGATGAAGCTGTTCTTCGCCGCCATGCGCCAGTCGTCGGAGGTGATCAGGTTCTCGTACCAGCGCAGCGACCAGCCCGGCATCGGATAAACGAGGAACGTGCTCGACGAGAACGACAGCGGCACGATGGCGAGCACCGGCATGACGAGGTACAGCAGCGTGAGCACGGCCATGCCGCGCAGCACGAAATACCACACGCGTTCAACCAGCGACGTATGCGGCGCGAACAGGGGTCTGGCGAGTTTCATTGCATGGTTCTCCGTCGCCGGGTTCAGCCGAGGCTCAGCTGCGAACGCGTGAAGCGTCCGTAGATCACGTACAGCACGGTGGTGGCCGCGAGCAGCAGCCCGCCGAGCGCACACGCCATGCCCCAGTTGATCGTCACGTTCGTGAAGTACGCAACGTAGTAGCTGACCATCTGGTCGTTCGGTCCGCCGAGCAGCGCCGGCGTGATGTAGTAGCCGATCGCGAGAATGAACACGAGCAGCGCGCCGGCCCCGATGCCCGGGTACGTCTGCGGCACGTACACGCGCCAGAACGCCGCGAAAGGATGGCTGCCGAGCGAAACCGCCGCGCGCTGATAGGTGGGCGGAATCGACTTCATCACGCTGTAGAGTGGCAGGATCATGAACGGCAGCAGGATGTGCGTCATCGAGATATAGACGCCCACGCGGTTGAACAGCAGCGAAAGCGGCGAGGAAATCAGACCGCTGCCCATCAACGCCTTGTTGACGAGCCCCTCGCCCTGGAGGATCACGATCCATGCGGCCACGCGCACGAGAATCGACGTCCAGAACGGGATCAGCACGAGAATCATCACGAGGTTCGCGCGCCGTTCCGAGAGCGTGGAAATCCAGTACGCGAGCGGATAACCGAGCAGCAGCGCGAGCAGCGTCACGGCCACGCTGATCGTGAAGGTGCGTGTGAACACCGTGAGGTAGATCTGCTGATCAGGGTCCGCGGGAATGATGTGGCCGAACGCGTCCTGGCGATGGTCGAGCGAGGCCAGCAGATAGAACGGCGAGTACATGCTGCTGTTCTTCGCGATGGCCTGCCAGTACGTGACGTCGTTCCAGCGGTCGTCGATTTCCGCGATTTTCGCGTGGACCTGGGCGGGCGCGAGCGCATGGCCGGCGTCGTCGGTGAGCGGCATCGCGCGCGTGGTCTTCGCGACCAGCGAACGGAAGCCGGGAATCTCGGTGTTCAGCCGGCGCGCGAGCGCACCCATCGCCTCGCCGTCCTGGATCGCGGTGAGGTCGGTGGCAAGCGCGGCGTAGGCGGCGTCGGAGGGCGGGCTCTTGCGGTCCCAGTCGTGTAGCACGCCAATCGTGTGCGGCAGGGCCGTGGCCACTTCGGGGTTCTGCACGGCGCGCGTCAAGAGCGCGGCAATCGGCACGACGAAAATCAGCAGCAGAAAAATTGCGAGCGGCGCCACGAGCAGCAGCGCCATCGTCCGCTTGCGCGCCTCGGCAGCCTTCAGCTCGCGCTTGAGCCGCGCAGTCGATCCGCCGGCCTCGTCGGCGGGCATCGTCATCGTCGTCACACCCTGACTCCTCTCATGCTCTTCACTGCGCGAACCGCTCGCCTTTCAGCGAAGGTTCGCACCGTTGCTTCCCGGGCGCAGCGCGGCCGCGCCCGGTCCTTCCTGGTTACTTGCGGGTTACTTGCTGCTTACTTCGACGCCCACGACGCGAAGCGCTGCTCCAGCTCGTCGCCGTGGTCGGTCCAGAACGAGATGTTTTGCAGCACTGCGTTCTTGCCGTTGGCGGGCGAGTTCGGCAGGTTCTCCAGCGTCTTTTCGTCGAGCGCCTTGATGGCGGCCACGTTCACCGGACCGTACGCGATGTGCTTCGCGTATTCCTGCTGCGGCTTCGGCGAGAGCGAGTAAGCGATGTACTTCTCAGCCAGATCCTTGTTCGGCGAGCCCTTGGGAATGGCCCAGTAGTCCAGGTCGTAGATGCTGCCGTTCCACACCACCTTCAGGTTCTTGCCTTCCTTCTGCGCGGCGCTGATGCGGCCGTTATAGGCGGTGGACATCACCACGTCGCCGGCCACGAGGAACTGCGGCGGCTGCGCGCCGGCTTCCCACCACTGGATGTTCGGCTTCAGCTCGTCGAGCTTCTTGAACGCGCGGTCCTGGCCAGCCTTCGTGGCCAGCACCTTGTAGACGTCTTTCGGTGCCACGCCGTCGGCCATCAGCGCGAATTCGAGGTTGTAGCGCGCACCCTTGCGCATGCCGCGCTTGCCCGGGAATTTCTTCACGTCCCAGAAGTCGGCCCAGCTGGCGGGCGCGGTCTTCAGCTTGTCGGCGTTATAGGCGAGCGCCGTGGACCACACGAAAATGCCGGCGCCGCACGTTTGCGGCGCTTCGGGAATGAGATCCGACTTCTTCGCGATCTTCGACCAGTCGAGCTTCTCGTAGAGGCCTTCGTCACAGCCGCGGCCCAGGTCGCCCGATTCCACTTCCACCACGTCCCAGTTCACGTGCTTCGCTTCGACCATGGCCTTCACCTTGGCCTGCTCGCCGTTGTATTCGACGGCGGTCACCTTGTTGCCCGTCTGCGCCTCGAACGGCTGGTTGAAGGCGGCCTTCTGCGCGTCGCCATTGGCGCCGCCGAAGTTGACGACAGTCACTTCCGCCGCAGCGGCGGCCGTTGCGCCGAATGCCAGGGCAAGCGTAGCGGCGGCTGCCGCGAAGCGCGTCATCCCGATCGTTTTCATGTCAGTTCCTCTCTGGTGGTCTTTGGTACAGGGTTGTTGTGTACAACTGGGACTCAGGCGAACACGCGCAGATGCTCCGGCGCGAATTCGAGTGCGACCGGGCGGCCGGGCGCAAAAGCGTCGAGCGCATCGGTGCCGAGCGGCACCTTCACGAAGCACTCGTCCTGTTCCGGCAGGCCGCAGCGCATGCGCACGTGGTCGCCGAAATAGATGAGACCGCGCGCCTCGCCGGCGAGCGTGTTGCCGTTCTGGCCTGCGGCACCTGCAATACCGGACGCGAGCTTCATGCGCTCGGGGCGAATGCACGCCACCGCGGGCACGCCTGCCTTCGCACCGCCCACGTTGCGGCCCACGAGCCGCGTGCCGTCTGCAAGACGGAACGCGCAGAACTCGCCGTCGACGCTCTCCACCGTGCCGCGCAGCCGGTTGCTGTCGCCGATGAAGTTCGCGACGAATTCGTTGCAGGGCGATTCGTAGAGGCGGTCGACGGTATCGAGCTGCTGCACCACGCCCTTGTCGAACACCGCGACGCGGTCGGACATGGTGAGCGCCTCGCCCTGGTCGTGCGTGACGTAGACGAAAGTGACGCCGAGCTTCTCGTGCAGCGACTTGAGTTCGTACTGCATGTGCTCGCGCAGCTGCTTGTCGAGCGCGCCGAGCGGTTCGTCC
Source organism: Paraburkholderia sp. SUR17 (assembly GCF_029536165.1). Classification (NCBI taxonomy): domain Bacteria; kingdom Pseudomonadati; phylum Pseudomonadota; class Betaproteobacteria; order Burkholderiales; family Burkholderiaceae; genus Paraburkholderia; species Paraburkholderia sp. SUR17. Next base: position 102,148 of record NZ_CP120509.1, on the reverse strand, counting down.
ATCAGCACGAGCTTCGGTTCGAACACGAGCGCGCGGGCAAGCGCAATACGCTGCTGCTGGCCGCCCGAAAGCTGCGCCGGATAGCGTTTTGCGAAACTTTCCATGCGCACCATCTTCAGCGCGTTGTTGACGCGCTGCGCGCGTTCTTCCGCCGATACCTTGCGTACCGAAAGCGGATAGCCCACGTTCTGCTCAACGGTCAGGTGCGGGAACAGCGCGTAGTTCTGAAACACCATGCCGATGTTTCGCTTGTGCGGCGGCACGTTGTTGAGCAGCTTGCCGTCAAGCCAGATTTCGCCGCCGGTCGGAAATTCGAAGCCGGCCAGCATCATCAGGCAGGTCGTCTTGCCCGAGCCCGACGGGCCGAGCAGCGTGAGGAATTCGCCCTGGTAGATGTCGAGGTCAAGTTGCTTGACCACGAGCGATTCGCCGTCATAGGTCTTTCGCACACCGCGAAAGCTGACGATCACGTCCCCTTTTTTCATTGCCCCAGTCTCCTCCTCACAATGCAGTTTCCTTACCATTGGCTCCCTCCGCAAGGCGGGTTTGAGCTAATGGCGTGATCCACTATAGCCGCTTACGGTTCTACAATATGGAACCATTTCATTATTCTGGATAGAGCCACTTGGACACGATCATTCTCGCGGACTGGCTGTCGGCGCGGATCGACCGCGCATGCGGAGAGCCGATGTATCGCCAGGTGCTGCGGCTCATGCAGCAGGCCATCCTCACGGGCCAGCTCGCGCCGGGCACCAAGCTGCCGAGTTCGCGCACGCTCGCAACCGACCTCGGCATTGCGCGCAACACGGTGCTGCACGTGTACGACCAGCTCACCGCCGAGGGCTACGTGATCTCGACGACGGGCAGCGGCACGTACGTGGCGGACACGCGGCCGGACAAAGCCGCGGTGAACGTGCGGCGGGAGCAAGGGACTGCGGGCGGGCCGGCTTCGGCAAGTGGCTCCACAGCGCCAGCAGCAGGAACGGCAAGCAAGGCAGCACCCGCCCCAGGCACGGCCACCGAACGCTCGACGGACGCTACGACTGCAACGCTATGCACGCCGCAAGCCGCCGTGCGCCACGAGCCAGGCGCCATGTCGATGCGCGGGCAACGTCTGATCGATCAGGCTGGCGTCTCGCCCAAGCAGTGGGGCGCCTTCATGCCGGGCGTGCCCGACGTTGCCGAATTTCCCGCGCGCACGTGGAGCCGCCTGCAAGCGCGGCTATGGAAAGAGGCGAACGCAGACCTGCTCACCTACGCGCCCGGCGGCGGCTATCGGCCGTTGCGGCGCGCGCTCTCCGACTACCTGCGCGTGGCGCGGTCGGTGAACTGCACACCGGACCAGATCATCATCACGACCGGCATCCATCAATCGATGGACCTTGCCGTGCGCCTGCTCACCGACGTGGGCGATCGCGTATGGGTGGAAGAGCCGTGCTACTGGGGCGCGCGCAGCGTGCTGCAATCGTCGGGGCTCACGCTCGTGCCGGTGCCCGTGGACAGCGAAGGGCTGAACCCGCGCGAATCCGATCTGCTCGATCCACCGCGGCTCGCGCTCGTCACGCCTTCGCACCAGTATCCGCTCGGCATGGTGATGAGCCTCGCGCGCCGCCGCACGCTGCTCGAATACGCGCGGCAGCACAAGGTGTGGATCATCGAAGACGATTACGACAGCGAGTTCCGCTATGGCAGCCGTCCGCTCGCGTCGCTGCAAGGGCTCGACGAAGCGGGCCAGGTGATCTACGTGGGCAGCCTCGGCAAGATGCTGTTTCCGGGCCTGCGCATCGGCTACATGATCGCGCCGCCGCACCTCGTCGACGTGTTCCGCACGGGCGTGGCCGAGCTTTATCGTGAAGGCCAGCTGATGCAGCAGGCCGTGCTCGCCGAATTCATCATGGACGGCTACCTGACCTCGCACGTGCGCCGCATGCGGGCGCTCTACGGCGAGCGTCGCCAAATGCTGATCGACGCCATTACGCGGCACTTTGGCGACGCGCTGCCCGTGATGGGCGACGAAGCCGGGCTGCACCTCGTACTCGGCCTGCCCGACCACGCCGACGACCGCGCGGTGGCCGCGGCCGCATTCGACGCGGGCGTGATCGTGCGTCCGCTCGCGGCGTATTACAGCGGCAACGGCGACATGAGCGGCGCCGGCAAGCGCGATGCAGGCGGCAACGGCTCTGCACCGCAGCGCGGCCTGCTGCTCGGCTACGCGTGCGTGCCCAACGAGAAGATCGATCCTGCCTTCGCCACGCTTGCCGGCGTGATCGAGCAGCATGCATTCGGACGCACACGAGCAGCGTCAAATCGGGCGTCGGGCCGAACAACCCAGGCAACGGCGAGGCACGACAACACCGAAAACGAAGCCGTAAGAACCGAAGCATCGACCGAAGCCCAAACCGGCCCGGCATAAAAAAATCGCGCCGCCGGGCATTCGCCCGTGCGGCGCGATGCTTCGCCTCGCGCGGGGCGCTCTACTTCAAACCGAAGTCCACGCGCGTAGGCGCGCCCTTGTCGCTGATACCGTCGGCGTTGAGCTTCGGCGCGACGATGAACACGCGGCTCGAATCCACCTTGCCTTCGAAATACTGCTGCACGCTCTGTGCGCGACGTTGTGCGAGATCGCGCAGGCTGGCCTCGTTGATGGGCGCGTGTTCCGCGAGCGCGCTCTTCATCTCGTCGGCGGGCAGGGACTTCGTGAGACCGATGAAATTGCGCGGCTTCTTGAAGTCCGCCGCCTTGTAGACCTTCGCGAGATAGCTTTCGTACTCGGCCGGGTCCACCTTGATCGACATCGGGTCCACGCTTTCTCCCTTACCGATCGTGTCCTTGAGCTTTTGCTGGCGCACGAGGCGGTCCACGTACAGGTTGCGCAGCGCGGGCTCGTCCACGGCCGGATCGACACGGCCAATCAGATCGATCTTCACCGACGGTTTGTCTGCCAGCGCCTTCGCGATCTTGTCGAGCTTCTGGTTGTCGGCCTCCGTGAGATCGGCCGACCCCGGCGCAAATTCGACGTAGCCCAGTTCCTCGCCGCCCCCGCCGAACGCATTCGCGAGCAGCGTGAACGGCGAAGTCACGGCCTTCTGCAAAAGGTTGAGCACCGCATGCCAGATCAGGCTGCCGAAGCTGAACTGCGGATTGTCGAGCGAGCCCGACACCGGAATGTTCACGTCGATCTGCCCTTTCGAATTCTTGAGCAGCGAGATGGCGAGGCGCACCGGCAGCTTCGTCGCCGTGTCGTTCTCGACGTGGTCGCCGAACGTGAGCTGGTCGATGAACAGGTGATTGTTCGCAGTCAGCTGGTTGTTCTCGAGCTTGTAGTGCAGATCGACATTGAGCTTGCCCTTCGTGATCGGATAGCCCGCGTACTTCGTGGAATACGGCGTGAGGTTCGTGAGTTCCACGTCGTGCGCCGTGGCCGTGAGGTCGAGCTGCGGTTTTTCGATGAGCGGATTCACCGAGCCGCGAATGGCCACCGGCCCGTTGGCCGCCAGCTTCGCGGCCACGTCCACGGGCGCGGGCGTGGTGGACTGCGTGCCGAATGCGCCCACCTTGCCCTGAATGTCGACCAGGTTCGCCGTGTAGTTCGGCTTCACGAAGTTGTCCGTGTAGGTCACGCGGCCGCTACGCAGCAGCAGTTCGCCGAAGTGCATGCGCACCGGGCTTTCCGGCTCTTTCGCCGCCACCACGGTGACCGGCGGCGCCGACGCGGGCCGCGCGCCCGAGGCCTGCTTTGCCGTTGCCGCCGTCGTTGCCGCGGCAGCCGATGCCGCCGCCGCTTCCGCCGCCGTGGGCGGCGAGAGCGGCACGGGCGCCTTGCCGCTGTTGTCGCGCGTGAGCGACTGCGCCTCGCCCGTCTGATGCGCCACCACGTCCTTGAGATTGAGCTTGCCTTGTGCATCGAGCAGCACGCGGCCATAGAAGTTCGAGAACGTGACGCGCGCTGCGTCCACGTCGGTGCCGCGCTCGTCGTAGTTCGCCTTCAGGTTCGTGAGCGCGAGCGAGCGCCAGCCCGCGAACGGGTCCGACGTCGCCTTGTCCAGCATCCGCACGTCCACGAGCGCCGCGTCGCCGCGATACGACGCCTTGAGGGCCTTGCCCTGCGTCGCGGCGAGGTCGCCGTTCGCGGTGACGAACGCGCTCGCAATCGTCACGTTGAGTACGTTGCCGAAGTACGGCTCCAGCGCGGCCACGTCGAGACGGTCCGCGTTCACGCGCACCGCGGCTTTCAGCGGCGTGGGCGTCACGTCGCCGGTCACGCCGAGCGTGCCCTTGCGGTTCACGGTGGCATGCAGTTCAACGGGCAGCGCGTGACTCATGTTGTCCGTGATCTGCTGCACCTTGAGTTGCAGCGGCGCGACGTTGAGCTTCACCGGGCGTGCGGTGGTGCTGTCCGTGAAGTTCGCTTCGGAATCCGCGAGCGAGAGCGTGCCGATGCGGTAGTGCCATTCGGGCGCACCCGGTTGGGCGGTCTTTCCGGTTGAGTGGGCCGCGGGATGCGCCGGGGCCGCTTCATGCGCGGTTTCGTGCGTGCCCGCGAGGTCGGCCAGGTCGATGCTGCCGTCCTTGCGACGCTCAGCGTTCACCTTCAGGCCCTTGAGGTCGACGGCGTCGATGTCCGCTGTTTGGGCGGCCAGATCCACTTTCTTCACCTGGACGCGGCCGTCTGCCAGTGCGATGACGGGCTCGTTGCTCGTGCCGCTTGATCCGCGTGCAGCGCCTCGCATGGCAACCTTCAGCGACTTCAGTTGCATGTCGCTCGCGCCTACCTGGAGCTGGAACGGCGTGGCGCTCCAGTTCGCGCTGACGTTCGCGTTGGCGGTAAGCGTGCCGTCCAGCACCTGAGCGGCCGTCACACTGTCGAGATACGGCTGGCGCGGGGCGAGCGGCAATGCGTTGACGTCGATCTTGGCGTCCGCCGTCTTCGCCACGAGGCCCAACGCGCCGCTCACGGCGAGCGAGCCGCCGCCGTCGAATGCCAGGTTCAGCCCGTAGTGCGCGTTCGTTTTGGCGAGCGTCGAAAAATCCGTGAGCGTGGCCGAGACTTGGGTAGGCCCGAACACGACAGGCCTCGACGGCGTTTCGTCGGTGAAGCGCAGGATGCTGTCGTTAAGCGCGAAGCGCTTGATGGCGAGGTCGAGCGGCGCGGCGGTGGTGGTGGCCGCTTCGGATTTCGGTGCAGACGCGGCGGCAGCGGCCGAAGCAGCGCCCGACGACGCGGACGCACCCGAAGCGCCAGTAGAAGTAGCAGTAGAAGCGGAAGCAGTAGCAGCAGCACCCGGCGCCGCCCCCGCAGCCGGCGCGCTGGCACTACGCGGCGCACTCGCCGACGTCTGCGGCGAGCCCGCGAACATCCGCTGCACGCTCAGCACGCCGGCCTTGTCACGCGTGAGCGTTGCGTCCGCGCCGTCCAGCCGGATCTCGTCGAAGTGATAGACGCTCTTGAGCGGCTCGAGTGTGGACGCCGCCACGTGCACCGCGCGCGCCGCGAAGAACGGCGCCTTGTTCGGGTCCAGCACGTTGGCGTCGTCCAGGTCCACCGTGCCGGAAACCGTGAGCGAAGGCGTATCGCCCGACATCAGGAAGTTGAGCTTGAGGTCCGTGGAAAGCTTGCCGGACTCCACCGTCACCGGCAGTTTGGCCGGCACGTACGAGATGAGGCGCGGCACGTCGAGCGCATCGAGCCGCAGCGACACCTGCGACTGGCGCGACGCCGCAAACGGCAGCGTCTTGCCGTCGATGGCGAGCTGACTGCCGTCGATACGCGCGCGCAGCAGCGGCTCCACGAAGATGTCCGTCTTCGAAGCCAGCGTTGCAATGAACGGCACGCCGAGCGACCAGCGGTCCACCACGTGCTGCTCGCCAAGCAGCCGGTCGTCGAACTCGACGCGACCGTTCTCCAGATGAATGTTGGAAATGGAAAACGGCGTGGGCTTGCTGGAGGGCTGCGACGGCGTGGAGAACTTCTCGATCAGGTCGCTGAAATTGAAGCGCTGGGCGTCATAGCGAACGATGTGAAAACGTGGCGAATCGATCTGGAGTTCGTCCACGATCGCGGCGCCGCGAAAGAGCGACGTCCAGGAAGGCTTCACGATGAGCCGCTCCACGTCCGCGAAATCGCCCGAGCCGCCGCGCTCGCCGATATGCACGCGGTCCGCCTCGAATCGCAGCGTGTACGGATTGAGCGCAATACGTCCGATGGAAACCGGCCGGTCGAGCTGCTTGCTCAGTTGCTGGGCGGCAATATTGCGGATCAGCGGCGGCGCCGCGAAGAAGCCGAGCAGGCCGAACAGCACGAGAAAGACGACGAGCCCGATCGTGATACGCCGGGCCCGCCGGCTGTGCGCTGCATCGCGCACGGCGCGCAGCGAGGAAGTGAGAGATGCTTTGTTGATGCTTGCCATGCCTCGGATGTGGTCACAGGTGGAACGCGTGGGCGTTGCCCGCGAAGGGCGGGTCCGCGAAGACAGCCGCGCCGGCCAGGCCGGCGAGCCAGCGAGGCTCGCCGCACGGCGGCGGCAGACATGTCGCAACCAGGGCAAACCGTTGGTGGTTCAGGTTCGTGGAAGTATATGTCGCGGGCTTGCAGGGGGACAGCGTGAGCATTGTGAATAAATGCAAAACGCAAGCCGGAAGGGGGAGCCGGCCACCGAGGCGAGCGGTGGCCGGGCAGCGCGGTGGCCGGGCAGCGCGGTGGCCGGGGCAGCGCGCCGGGCGCTGTGTACTGGGCTATTTGCCCGGCTGTCTGTTGCGGTATGCGGTCCGTCGTCGCGCGCCTTATTGCCGCTCGACGGCGGGCGGCTCCCAACTGCCGTCCGTCGCCTGCGGCTTCGGCGCGTAGAGCCGCAGCACGAGCTTGAAGTCGCTGCGCGGCGCGGGAACCCAGTTGGGCGTTTTCTTCGAGCCCACCGCGGAAACGTAGACGTCCACGGACCCGTCGCGGCTGCGTCGCAGGCCGTAGCGGTCGCTCAGCGAAACGTGCGCCGGCGCGCTTTCGCCGAGCGCGCCGTCCTTCGTGTACGCCGTAATGGACCAGAAGCCGCGCACCGGCGGCAACTGCTTCGCGGCGAAGTGGATGACGTAGCGGTTCGCGCCGTTCAGCGCGTGGCCGTCGCTGTCCTGCGAGACCACCGCTCGCACTTCGTCGTCTTTCGTTCCGAGGCCCAGTTCCGTGAAAGCCGTGTAGGCACGCAGCGCGTAATCCGAGCCGTACGCACCCGCGTTGTCGCTGGCCCAGCTCCAGCCATTGGCCGACAGCAGATTCGACGGCGCCGTTGCCACGCGATCGCGGCCATCGCTGAAGCCGGCGGCCACGGCATCGCTCGCGGCGGCGGGCAGCGCCACCGGCTGCCCCGGCGTCACGCCGAGGTCCGAGAGAATCTTGAGCGCGTGCGGGTCGTCGGGGGCGGGCGGATTGTCGGGCAGCGCCTGCGCAAGGCGGCTGAAGAACCCGTTCGCGTCCAGCGCGGCGGCGCGGGCCACCGGGTTCACGGTGGCAGCCGAATCTGTGCCGGCGCCGCTGTTGCGCGCCACCTGGGGTGCGGGACGCGCGTCGCCCGTGTACGCCGAAAGCGGCGCCACGCGGATGGCGCGCTGGAGCTTGCGCACGGCGGCAAGGTCGCGGCCACGCGCAGTCTGGATGCGCACGGAGAGCCACACGTAGCGGGTCGGCACGTCGATGCGCTTGACGCCCGCCGGCAGGTCGCCCTTCCAGCCCGCCGCCGCAAAGGCGACCGTCTGGGCCTTGATGCCGGTCACCCGCGTGGTACCGGCGTCGCCAGTGGACCACACCACGTTCGTCCACATGTCGAGCGCGCGGGCATCCACGTAGCGGCCGCGCGAGTCGGGCAGGGAGACGATCACGGGCTCGTCTGCGACGTCGAGCCAACCTGTGGAATCGAAGGTATCCAGGCTCGGCATGGTCGGATTCGCTGCGCCAACGGGCGGCAGCGCCTGGGCATGGCGCAGCGTGTTGACCGCCGCCTGGCCCGGCCCGCTGCCTACGGCGGCGTCGCGCGCAATGTCCATGACGACGAGCGGATAGCCGAACACATAAGAGTCGGACACTTCGTCCTTGACCCAGCCAGTGCTTTTTTCGGTGGGCGCGGGCGCGGAAGCGCATCCCGCCAGAAAGGCAAAACCTGCGAGCGCAGCGCAAGTCCATTGAAACGAGTAGGGTTCGCGACGATTTTTTATCATTCGTTGATTGTGCGGATCAGTCTGGTCCATAAGATGACGCCGATGGAAACAGGCTGCGCCGCGCGGCCCCGCGGCCGTCTCCTCGCCTCGCCTCGATCTTCTCCCATCGCGCCGGGTTGTATCGTATCCCTCGCGACCAGGCATGAAAAGGCGTCAATACGGAATTATCCCTGCCTCGCCAGCGCAAAAATGAGGCGCTCCCGGCATGTGGGTCCCCACTTACCTGCTATCCATGCGTCAGTTAGGTTGACCGACGCGGCTTGACCTTCCCATGACTGGAAGGTCGATACTTGCGTTTTATGTGCTGTTCATGCGGGCGGTTTCCCGTCTGCGCGCTCAGCGGCCAACACCGCTTGCTACTGTGGCATTGCCACCCTCCAATCGCCATGACCGACCTCTCCGCCGAACTTCCCACCGAGGCGCGCGCCGAACCCACGGTGTCAGAACTGGAAATTACCGGCATGACCTGCGCGAGTTGCGCCACGCGCGTCGAGAAGGCGCTGGCGAAGGTGCCTGGCGTGGCGCGTGCGTCGGTGAACCTCGCCACGGAAAAAGCCACCGTCGAGACCAACCGCGAAGTTGCGCCCGACGCGCTCGTAGCGGCCGTGACGAAGGCGGGCTACGGCGCCGTTCCGCTCTCCACCGCCGTCGCCGAATTGGCCATCGGTGGCATGACCTGCGCGAGCTGCGCCACGCGCGTCGAGAAGGCGCTGGCGCGAGTGCCTGGCGTGGCGGGCGCCTCGGTCAACCTCGCGACGGAACGCGCCACCGTCAATCTGCGCGGACCGGCCAGCGCGAGCGAACTCGACGCGCTGGTCGCCGCCGTGCAGAAGGCGGGCTATGAGGCAACGCCGGTCGTAGAAACCGAAGCGGCACCCGCCGCCGACGGCACCGATCGCGCACGCGCCGCCGTGCGTCGCGAACTCGCCTGGGTCCTGATGTCCGCGCTGCTGACCCTGCCGCTCGTCGTTCCCATGATTGCCGCGTCGCTCGGCGCGGACGTGATGCTGCCCGCCCTGCTGCAACTGGCGCTCGCGAGCGTCGTGCAATTCGTGTTCGGCGCGCGTTTCTACCGTGCCGCCTGGAAAGCCGCGCGCGCCGGCGCCGGCAACATGGATCTGCTCGTCGCGCTCGGCACGTCTGCCGCGTATGGCGTGAGCGTCTACCAGATGGTGGTCCATCCGGACGATGCCATGCACCTGTACTTCGAGGCCTCCGCGGTGGTCATCACGCTGGTGCGCTTCGGCAAATGGCTGGAAGCGCGCGCGAAGCGCCAGACCACGGACGCCATCCGCGCACTCAACGCGCTGCGCCCCGACCGCGCCCGCATCCGCACAGGCAACGAGGAGCGCGAGGTGCCGCTCGCGCAGGTGCGTGTGGGCACGGTGGTCGTGGTGCGGCCCGGCGAGCGCGTGCCGGTGGACGGCGCCGTGCTGGAAGGCCGCACGCATATCGACGAGTCACTGATCACCGGCGAAAGCCTGCCCGTGCCGAAGCAGCCCGACGATCCGGTCACGGCGGGGTCGATCAACGGCGAAGGCGCCATCGCGGTCAAAACCACGGCGATTGGCGCGGAAACCACGCTTGCCCGCATCATCCGTCTGGTCGAAACCGCTCAGGCAGGCAAGGCGCCCATCCAGCGGCTAGTGGACCGCGTGAGCGCCGTGTTCGTGCCGGCGATTCTCGTCGTGGCCGCCGTGACACTGGGCGGCTGGCTGCTCGCCGGCGCGTCCGCGGAGACTGCGATCCTCAACGCCGTGGCGGTGCTCGTGATTGCGTGCCCGTGCGCGCTCGGGCTCGCCACGCCGGCCGCGATCATGGCCGGCACCGGCGTCGCCGCGCGCCAGGGCGTGCTGATCAAAGATGCCGAGGCGCTCGAAATCGCGCATCGCATCAACGTGGTCGCGTTCGACAAGACCGGCACGCTGACCGTGGGACAACCCAGCGTCACGGTCTTCGAACCCGCGCCCGACACTTCGGCCGACGAAGCACTGGCGCTCGCCGCCGCCGTGCAGCGCCAGAGCGACCATCCGCTGGCGAAAGCGGTGATGCGGCGCTGGGAAGAGGCCGTTGGCGGCGCGCACGAGTCGTCTTCGGCGGTCGCGCTCCGGGCGGCCGCGTCTCTGACGGCGGCGCCTCTGACGGCTGCATCTCTGACCGCCGCGTCTCTGACGGCCACACCTCTGCCGGCCACCCACGCCCGCGCTGTGCCCGGCCGCGGCGTGGAAGCCGAGGTGGACGGACGGCGCATCGCCATCGGCAGCGGCGTCTGGCTCGATGAACTCGGCATCGCGATTCCCGCACAGCTTGCCGCGCGTGCGGCCGAACTCGAGCATGCGGGTCAGACGGTCTCGTGGCTCTTCGCGCACGGCGCGGCTTCGGCAGCGCCGTCGCCTTCTACGCCAACGCCCAGGCCGCAGCCCGCCGCCGTGCTCGCGTTGATCGGCTTCGGCGATACCGTGAAGCCGTCCGCGCGCGCCGCCGTTGCGCAACTGCGGCGCCTCGGCATTCGCAGCGTGCTGATTACCGGCGACAACCCGGGCAGCGCGGCGGCAGTGGCCAACAATCTCGGCATCGACGAAGTCCACGCGCGCGTGCTGCCCGACGACAAGGCACGCGTGATCGGCGACCTGAAAATCCGCACCGCAGGCATCGTGGCCATGGCCGGCGACGGCATCAACGACGCGCCCGCGCTCGCCGCCGCCGACCTCGGCATTGCCATGGCCACCGGCACGGACGTCGCCATGCACGCAGCGGGCATCACGTTGATGCGCGGCGACCCGCTGCTCGTCGCCGCCGCCATCGACATTTCGCGGCGCACCTGGCGCAAGATCCGGCAGAACCTCTTCTGGGCCTTCGTCTACAACCTGATCGGCATTCCGCTCGCTGCTTTCGGGCTGCTCAATCCGATGCTCGCGGGCGCCGCAATGGCGTTCTCGAGCGTGAGCGTCGTCACCAACGCCTTGCTGCTGCGCGCCTGGCGTCCGCAGAGCCAGGGGTAAGGGCTCGCCTGGTTCCGGCCAGAACCGGGCGTGGTTCTGGCTTGCTTTGGTCCTCGCCCTGGTTGTGGCCAGGGCTTCCACCCTGCCCCTGGTCGGTCCCGCATTCAAGAACCGCCGCGGTCTGCCGTAATTGACAAGATCGTGACGTAACCCTGCGGGGCTGCCGCGCGCGCCGTCGGCCCAACCACCGGGCCGACGTACTGGGCGCCGCGCGGCCATGCGGCGCCCGCCGCTCCCCGCGTCTTCCGAGCGCCCAGGAGGCCCATGAAAGTTCTGTTCCCGCGCGGCATGAGTGTCGGTGCGCGGCTTGCCGCGTTGTCCTGCGTTCTGGTGGCGTCGATATTCGTCGTCTTCACGTGGGCGCTCACCCACACGGCTGGCCAGCAGGTGAGCCGCCAGGTGCTGGCCCGTATCGACGACCGCGACCGCTCCGTCGCCGCGATGATCCATCTCTTCGACGACGCCCTTTCCGCCGAAGTGGGCCGCGCGATGTCGCTCTTCGCGAGCTTTTTGCCCGGCGAGATCAGCGTCGACGAATCCCAGAAAGTAGACATCAACGGTGTCGCCACGCCGACGATGAAGGCCGGCGACAAAGTGCTGAACCTCGATTTCTCGATTCCCGACCAGTTCCTCGCGAAGAGCGGCGCTATCGCCACGCTCTTCGTGCGCAGCGGCGACGACTTCGTGCGCGTGACCACCTCGCTCAAGAAGCAGGACGGCTCGCGCGCCATCGGCACACTGCTGGACCGCAAGGGCCCCGCGTATGGCCCTGTGCTCGCGGGCCGCACCTTCACCGGGCTCGCGCCGCTCTTCGGCAAGCGCTATATCACGCAGTACAAACCGGTCATGGATGCCGCGGGTCGCGTGATCGGCGCGTTGTTCGTGGGCGTGGACGTGGGCGCGCAGATTCAGTCTGTGGAAGACGGCATCCGGCAGATGAAGATCGGCAACAGCGGCTACTACTTCGTGGTGGACGCATCGAAAGGCCCGAACAACGGCAAGTTCATCGTTCATCCGGCCGCCGCTGGCCAGCACTTCGACGACGCGAACGCGCCCTACTCGCAGATGCTGGAGGCGAAGGAAGGCCGCATCACCTACACCTCCGCCGACGCAACGCTCGGCGAAACGAGCCCGCGCGAAAAGAGCGTCTCGTTCATCACCGTGCCGGAATGGCAGTGGCTCGTGGGCGGCGTCGCGATTCACGACGAAGTGATGGCCGACGTGACCGCGACGCGCGACCGCTTCGCCGCACTGGGCTTCGCGCTCGTGATCGCGTTCGCGGTGATCTTCCTCGTGGCGGCGCGGCGACTCGTGAGCCGGCCGCTTGACGAAGCGGCCAAGGCCGCGGCACGCCTCGCGGCGGGGGACCTGAGCGTGCGTCTCGCACATGGCAAGGGCCGCGCGGAGCGAGGCTTCACTGCCGGCGATGCGGCAGGCGCCGACGCTTCGCACGCTCGCGCGGACGAGATCGGGCGGCTCATGCACGCCATCGATGGCATTGGCGAAGGGCTCGCGCGCATCGTCACGCAGGTGCGCCACGCATCGTCCGATATGGCCGACGGCACCACGCGCATCGCGGCCACGAGCGGCGAGATCGCTTCGCGCATCGCGACCCAGGCGAGCAGCGTGGAAGAAACGGCTGCCAGCATGGAACAGATCACCTCGACGGTTCAGCAGAACGCGGACCACGCGGCGCGCGCGAATTCCGTGGTGAGCACCGCCGCCGACGCCGCGCTGAACGGCGGCCGCGCGGTGGAACGCGTGGTGGCCACGATGAGCGACATCAACCGCTCGTCGCAGAAGATCGCCGACATCACGAACATGATTGAAGGCATCGCGTTCCAGACCAACATCCTCGCGCTCAACGCAGCCGTGGAAGCGGCACGCGCCGGCGACCACGGCAAGGGCTTCGCGGTGGTCGCCGCGGAAGTCCGCGCGCTCGCGCAACGCAGCGCGGCGGCGGCGAAGGAGATCGACGCGGTCATCGCCGAATCCACCGCCACGGTGCAGAGCGGCTACCGCATCGCCGAAGAGGCGAGCACGACGATGCAGGGCATTGTCGAGCGCGTGGACGAAGTGCGCCAGATCATTGCGGACATCAGTGTCGCTTCGCGCGAGCAGTCGGGTGGCATCGAGCAGGTGAACCTCGCGGTCACGCAGATCGGCGAGGCGACACAGCAGAATGCGTCGATGGTCTCCGAGGCGGAGAATGCGGCCGCCGGCTTGCGCGACCAGGCTGCGCAGCTTGCACAACTGGTGAGCGTGTTCAAGGTGGATCCGCAGGCGCGCGGCTGATTCGATTCTCCACATCAATATAGTGCGCGGCGGCTTCGGGCCGCGCACGGTCTTGTCCGTTGCCGCTACATGACAAGGCGATGACATCTTCGTTCCAACCTGAGCAAGACTGTTCTCCATGCACAGCGGCTTTTCTCGCGCGGCCGCCTTCTTACACTCCTGACGCAGTTTCATTTCCCCTGCAGCACAGTTCAGGAGCTATTCCAGTGAAGAAAAAGATTTCGTTTGCGCTTGCGACCGCGGGTGCATTCGCCGCATCGGCCGCGCATGCACAGAGCTCGGTCACGCTCTACGGGTTGATCGACGCCGGCATCATGTACACGAACAACGTGGTGAGCGGCAAAACGAGCGGCCCGCTCTGGCAAGCGACGAGCGGCAACATCAACGGCAGCCGTTTCGGCGTGCGCGGCAGCGAAGACCTGGGCGGCGGCCTCAAGGCGCTGTTCGTCCTCGAAAACGGCTTCAACGTGCAAAGCGGCAAGCTGGGCCAGGACAGTCGCTTCTTCGGCCGCCAGGCCTACGTCGGTCTTTCGAGCAGCCAGCTCGGCACGCTCACGCTGGGCCGCCAGTACGACTCGCTGGTTGACTACGTGGCGCCGCTCTCGGCTACCGCGGGCACCTTCGGCGACGCGAGCTTTGCGCACCCGTTCGACAACGACAACCTGAACCACTCGCTGCGTATCAGCAACGCGGTCAAGTTCGCGAGCAACGACTACGCGGGCATCAAGTTCGGCGGCCTGTACGCGTTCTCGAACAACACGGACTTCGCGATGAACCGCGCCTACAGCTTCGGCGCGAGCTATACGAACGGCCCGCTTTCGGTAGCCGGCGGCTTTTTGCAGATCAATGGCTCGAAGGGCGCCACGGCGAGCAGCTCGGGTGCCGTGGACCTCGCCGAATCGGCGGCGAACGGCAAGGGCGGCTTCGCGCTCGGCGCGGACCGCATGCGTTCGTTCGGCGGCGGCATCAACTATGCGTTCGGACCGTTCGTGACGGGCTTCGTCTACACCCGCAGCGAGTACGAGAACTCGGGCTCGTTCGGTTCGACGGGCGGCACGGTGAGCTTCAACAACTTCGAAGTGAACGGCAAGTACGCTGTCACGCCGGCGCTGAGCCTCGGCCTCGCATACACGTACACGAACGGGCACGTGGACAACACGTCGACGTTCGGCGCAGATCCGAAGTGGCACCAGGTCGACCTCCAGACGGTCTACAAGCTCTCGAAGCGTACGGACGTCTACCTCGAAGCGATGTACCAGCACGCGTCGGGCAAGAACTACGTGGCATTCATCAATACGGCCGTCGGCGCGTCTTCGACGGCGAACCAGGTGGTCGGCACGGTGGGCATGCGCACGCGGTTCTGATCGTTGTGGGCGACCGCAGCGCAGGCTTGTGCGACGGGTAGTATCGCGACGCCTGCGCGCGGCGACCGGTTGCGAGGCGCCGGCTTGCCGGTGCCTCGCATGACCTCGTCCGCCGCGTTTCATGCGACGACGATCGCGGCGACGATGGACAGCCACATCGCGATCACGCCCGCCAGAAACGCGCGACGCGCAATCGCCACCCGCGACTCGTCGGTCTCATGCCGCATGGGCGAGGTGGCCAGCCACGGCACGAAACCGAGGCACGCGAACCCGAAGAGCGCGAGCAGCGTGACCACCACGTCGCCGGCGCGCCACGGCGTGGGTTCGTGAATGCCCCACCAGGTGAGCGAAATCATACCGATGGAAAACACCGTCGATGCCGCCGAGCTCAGCGCGACAACAGATCCCGTGGGAAATTGCATGGACGCCTCCGTGATGGGGCCGCAGGAAGGTACGGCCTGATTATCGGTGCGCCCGTTCGTCACCGACAATCGGCCCAACGGCTAACGGAGTTATCCCCATTTTTTGTTGGCAAGGCTGTGGAAAACGCTCGGACATGCCGGGCAAGACACTGATGGGCAACGATTTTTGTGTCGCGTTGCAGCGACGGGCAGACGGTCGCCAAGAGGCAGCAGACGGCAAGCGCTGACGGGTTTTGGACGCAGCCGCACCACTCGACGTACGGAAGAAAATACGCCTCCACCTGGCGCATGCCGGTTTTCCACATATTTTGTTGGCAAGGGTGTGGAAAACCTGGGCACAGCGACCGCAAGTGTATGAACCGTAAGCGAACGTGCCGACGGCGTGTCTCGCGAGCAGCCACACGAGGCCGCTCGATTTGAAGACACCGGAAGGGACCAACAATTAAAAAGGCCGGCTTCCCCTCAGCGGGAAAGCCGGCCTTGCGGCGTTCTTGCCGTGTCTATCTACCCGGCCCTACGGTGAGCCAAACGCGCAGTTCGACAAAGACGGCTGCGCGGGAGCCAATGCGCCCGCGCAAAACGGGGAATCGATTCGATCAGTCGCCAAGAATGCCGAACAGCGAGACCTGCGAGCGGCGCAGGCGCTCGGCTTCGCGGTGGCGCGCTTCGTACGAATAGTCGGAGTCCATCGGCAGGTGCGGCGACGCGAAGAGATCGCTCACCTTCTGGAACAGTGCGAGGATAAAGCTCATGGCGACTCCCGGTTGGTGCTGAGTGATTAAGGGTTTTCCCTGACCTATGAAGTATAGGGTTTTCCCTAGTTAGACGCTAGTGCGCCGCAGCATTTTTTTGGAGATCTTTGAAAAAGCCGGCGTAGACGAGATTGACGCGTTGCAGCGATACAACATACAGGCACCATGGATCGCGGCTGGGCTCGCGCACCCGAAACAGGGACAAATCTCTTTATTTCGCGCCCTTTTTCCAGACGGTCTGCACTCCACCGAATGGCCGACTGTCGTCACGTCACGCCGTCGATGTATCGTTGCGTCTCGCCGCCCAATTGCCGTTTCAATGGATCCTCAGTCTCATGCAAGCCCCTCCGAATTCCCGCCCGAGTCTTCACCTGAATGCCGCATTCACGGCACTTTTGGCCGCCGCGCTCTTCGGTGCCACGACTCCGCTTGCCAAGGCGTTGCTCGGGTCGATTTCTCCGTTCATGGTGGCGGGGCTCTTCTATCTGGGCAGCGGCATCGGGCTCGCCGCCGTCATGTCGATACAGCGAGCAAGGCGGCAGGCAAAGGAAGCCACGCGTAACGACCACATCGCGTCCGCTGAGATTCCATGGCTGGCGGGCGCGATCGCCGCGGGCGGTGTGGCCGGCCCCGCCCTTCTCATGCTCGGCCTCACCACGACACCGGCCGCCACGGCGTCGCTGCTGCTGAACCTGGAAGGGGTGTTCACCGCGGTAATCGCGTGGGTGGTGTTCCGCGAGAACGTCGATCTGTCGGTCTTTCTGGGTATGGTCGCCATCGTGGCGGGCGGCCTGTTGCTCTCCTGGCAACCGGGTGCAGGCGGCATGACAACGGGCGCACTCTTCGTGGCGGCCGCGTGTGCCTGCTGGGCCATCGACAACAACCTCACCCGCAAAATCTCCGCCCACGACGCAACGATGATTGCCTGCCTCAAAGGACTGGTGGCCGGCTCGGTCAATCTGGCGATCTCGCTGGGATCAGGCACCCATCTGCCCGAACCCGCAACGGCGCTCGCGGCAATGGTCACCGGCTTCGCAGGATATGGCGTAAGCCTTGCGCTCTTCGTTGTGGCGTTGCGCCACCTCGGCACCGCGCGCACTGGCGCGTATTTCTCGGTTGCCCCGCTGTTCGGCGTGGCGTTGGCCCTCATCTTCTGGCCGCAGATGCCGCCGTGGCCGTTCTGGGCCGCCGCCGTTCTCATGGGGCTGGGCGTCTGGTTGCATCTGCGCGAGCGTCACGAACATGCTCACACGCATGAGCCGATGCAGCACAGCCATCGTCACCGGCATGACGAACATCACCGGCACACGCACGACTTCGACTGGGACGGCAACGAGCCGCATACCCACCCACATCAGCACGATGCGATCGCCCATACGCATGCGCACTACCCGGATATCCATCACCGGCATTCGCACTGAGGAAGGCCGTTGGGCGCAGCGGCGTATCTGCGTGACTCGCCGTACATCGGCCGCTGGCGGAATTGAAAAAGGCCGCACACGGCGGCCTCGGAACAGCATCGACGGAAAGAAACGTTACGCGTTGGCGGGGCGCCCGGTCTTGACGAGTTCGACCGCCGAAACGGCGTCCACGAGCCCCTTTTCATCTTTGGCAGCGAGCAGCAGCAAGCCCGCACGCAGCAGTTCGCTCTTCTTCGCCTGCACGCCCGCGGACAAACAACGCTGCTTGAGTTCGGCAATCTTCGCGTAGTCCGACTTCGGCATCGTGAAGCTGTCGCGCACCACCTTTTCCTTCTTCGCGCGGCGCGCCTTTTCTTCTGCAGCCGCCTTCGCGGTGGGTTCGTTCGCGGCTTTGGTGGCTCCGGTGGCTTCGGTGGTCCTGGCAGCCTTGGTGGGTTTCTTCGATGCGGCCTCGGCAGCCTTCTTCTTCGCCGGCGTCTGCGCAGTCTTTTCCGCGTTCTTTTTCGCGACGGCTTGCGCGGCAGCCTCGGCTACCGCTTCAGTGACCGCTTTGCCCGCCTTCTTCTGCCCCGTAGCCGGCGCCTTCTTCCCCTTCACCGGCGCGGCCTTCACCGATGTCGCCTGCTTCGCCGTCGCGGCGTCGGCCGCCGGCTTCGACGTGGCGGCGCGGCGGCTCGCCTTGGCGGCAGGCTGCTCGCTGTTGCCCGTTGCCGGTTCCTCTGCGCCTTTCGGGAGCTGGAACGCCTTCTTCGTTGGCTGCTTGCTTTGCGGTGTGCTCATCACGATCCCCGTCGTTAATTGGTATAAACAGTATATACGGTTTCTGGCGCGAACTTTTCCGGCCCAGGTCCGGTTCAGGCAACGCGGGCCGGATCATCCGCGAGGCACCGGAAAAAGCATGGCAGGCCGACACGGACTCGCCACGTCGAGCCCGTGGGACGAGTCGCGATTGAGAGGTAGGCAGAAACCGCCACGCGAAAGCGTCGCGCGGCATCCGGCGGACACAATCGGCGGTCAAGGCAAGGCAGGCAAGGAGCAACGCGAGCGCCAACCCTTCCAGCACGCAAGCCGCAAGCCGAAAACCGAAAGGTGCCAGCGATCCGACGATCAAGGCCTCGATAGACCACAGACATCTAATGTCGCGTGCCTTCCGCCATCGACATGAGAAGCGCCGTCACGTTCACGTCTTCGTCGAGTTCCGGCCAGTACAACTGCTTGCGGTCCATCGATATCGCGAAGTGCTCGCGCTCCGCCTGGGTCGCCGCTTCCAGCACGGGAAACCAGTGCAGCGGAAACTGAATGGCCCGCCCGTCCAACAGGTCGAGCACCAGGTGTGTCCTGTCGAAGTGCACATTGACTGCGTCGCCGCCCATGGTCGTCTCCGGAAGGAGGAAAGCGACTTAAAAGATAGGCGGCAGCGGCGGGCGGTTCAAGGCGAATATCGCGTGGCGGCGCGGGCCGGGTCAATGCGTCGCCGACGACGCTTTCGTCTTATGCGCGTGCTGGGATTTCGCGCTGTGCCGCGCGCTTGTCGCGGCGGAATGTTGCGTGGCCTGCGCGGGTCCACCGGCTCCCACGGAAGGCGCAGTCGCGGCGTTCGTCCGCGCAGCCGTCAGTGCGGCCGGCTGCGGCACAGCGACCGTCGCCGAATCGGTATCGAGCAGCGTAGCGAGCGTCGCTTGCTGGCTCATCAGCATTTGCTCCATGCGCTGCTGCTGCGCGGTGGTGTCGCGCGTGAGCCGCATCAGCAGCAGCGTCTGCGCGATGCCGATCGCCACCGTTGCGAGCAGCGCGCCCACCACGATGGAAAGCATCCACTTCATTCGCCGCGAATGATCTGCGGCGGCGCGGCGCTGATCGGCGATCACGCCATAGAGCGCATCCACCGTATCGGCAAACGCCGTCGTGCGGGCGCGGTCCAGTTCCGGGCTGACGTGATGCGCGGTATTGCCCGCGACTGTCTCCAGCGGCGCACCTGCCGTGCGCGGCGCAGCGAACCGCTGCGCCGAAACACCGGGTTTGGCGGTCGTCGACCCATTCGCGGCCATGGCCTGCTGACGCGCCTGAAGCACCGATCGCAATGCGTCCGACGCCGGCGCAGCGGTGTTCGCGATCGAAGCGAGCGTCTGCGCACGCGAGGAGGCATTGCGTTGCGTTACGGTCGGCGGCGACGCACTACTCGCGTCCTTGCTCGCAGAACGTTCGAGGGCGTGGGCGGCCGGCCCGTCGGGGGAAGAAGGTTCGGGGTCCGCATCGCTCGGCGCAGTGGCCGCACGATCATTGGCAACCGCGGTTTCATTTGCATGTCGTCCGGTACTGGCGGCGAGCGTGGCCGTCGCCGGAGCTTCGCTGCGAGGTGCGCCGCGAGTCGTATCGTTTGCCCGGGCGGCAGTCACCGCATCCGCGCCCTCATCCTCAGCGGCTTTCTCGCTCACCTCATTCGCGACACCCCGGGCAACCGTGGCGGGCACCACCTGCTCGTCTTGCGCACCATCGATCTGCTCCGCAGCAACGGCTTCCGCTTTCGACGCACGCATCGAGCGCCGTGCCGGCTTCGCCTGCTCGGCCGTTACGGCGGCCGATGCATCGTGCTGGGTCGCCGTCACCGCCGCCAGCACGACCTCCGGCAATTCGAAACCCGAGAGCGTGCCCTGCCTCACGTCGATCTGCATCGCTTCGACCAGTTCGCGCGTGGGGTCGTCGGGAAAGAGGTCGAGCGTGCTGTCGTCGCGCGGCACGTCGGTGAGTTGTGCCAGACGCTGCACCGACTGGGCGGCGCGCGCGAGCTTGTTTTCGGTATCCGTGGAAACGGTGGAAGCGCGCCGTTTCGTGGACGCGGCGCGCGAGGTGCGAGTGGTTCTGGGTGCTGCGGAATCTGCCATAGGGAACGTGCGATTGTCGCCGCGCGGCGGCCTCACCGTGGCCCATGCCTCGGTTGGGCCGTCCCGCAATGCTGTCTGGACTTGCTGCAATTTCAAGGCGGCATTGTCGCACGTAGCCGCGCTTCTGCCGACCTCATTCGGCACTCGCTTGCCAGTCGTTTGCCACTCGCTTGGCATTCCAGCATCCTCCGAAACACCGCCAGCACCATGCCGCTGAGGCCCGCCCACAGGCGTCGCGCGCCATGCCCGCGATGAGACGCGCAAACCGAACGGCGTACAATCGCAACCTTCCCGATCTACCGCCGTTCGCATGCGTGCGCGCAGTTCCCACGCACGCGCCGACGCGACGCTAATCCAGATGAACGCATCCACGCCGGCAGCCGCGCTGCGCGATCATTTCTCTCAGGTGATTCTGCCGCTGTGGCGCAACGCCGGCTTCAACGCCGCGCTGCGTCTGCCCTACGAAGCGGTGACGGCGGACGATCACCGTCCGCTGCCCGTCACCCGCTATCGCGCGATGGCGTGCGCGCGCCAGCTGTTCGTCTTCTCGCTCGCCAACGACGCCGCCCACGCGCACACGCTCTTCGACGCCCTGCGCCACACGTTCGAAGATCGCCGTCACGGCGGCTGGTTCTACAGCGTCGGCCCGGACGGCGCGCCGCTCGACACCACGAAAGATCTCTACACGCACGCGTTCGTCGTCTTCGCGTGCTCCGTGTATGGCGCGCAGTTCGGCAATCGCGACGCGCTGGGTATCGTGCACAGCACGTCCGCGCTGATCGAAGAGCGCTTCGCCGCGCACGGCGGCCTCTTCAATGCGGCGCTGGGCGAAGACTTTCGCAGCGTCACCGGCACGCCGCTGCAGAATCCGCTGATGCATCTCACGGAAGCCTGGCTTGCCGCGCGCGAAGCCACGCGCGATGCCGCGTTCGACGGCGCCATCACGCGCCTCACGCAAGCCATCGCGCGCACGTTCGTGCACGCACCCACGGGCTGCATCGCGGAGTTGCCCGTCGGCGCCGAGGGCAATCGCCTCGAGCCGGGACATCAGTTCGAATGGTTCTATCTGGTCTCGCGCGCAAAAGGTCTGCTTGGCGACTCGGGCCTCTACGAGGCCATGTCGCGCGCCTTCACGTTCGCGCAACAGCACGGCGTGGACGCGTCGACAGGCGGCGTCGCCGCGGCGCTCGATGAACACGGCGGCATGCTCGATGCCACGCAGCGCATCTGGGCGCAGACCGAATATCTGCGCGCGCTCGCCACGCACAGCGACGCCGCGGTGCGCGCAGCGCTGCCGCAGCAGATCGAGCGCTTTCGCGAGCGCTTTCTGCATGCGCGCGGTTGGTTCGAGTGCAAGACGCCCGCAGGCGACGTCGCGCGCGCGGACATGCCGTCCACCACGCCGTACCATCTCGCCACCGCTTACGCCGCGCTGCCTTGAGCGCCGTCAGCGCAACGACAGTCACATGAGGGCGCTCTTATCGAGTGCCCTCATCTAGCGGACTAAAACTCAAGCCAGCGCTTCGATTCAACGCACAAGCTCGCCCCGCTGAAGTCCGCTAGCGTCAACTAAACGAGCCCACCGCACGCAAACGAAACGCGTGGGGCCATTCGCGCTCAAGCCGCCGCGAACGCGCCCGCGGGCTCCACTCGCCGCCCTGCCGACATGCCGCCGCTGCGCGCGTCGCCCAGCACGGCCTCCGAAATCTCGAACACCGAAACCGCCTGCTTCAACTGCTGCGTCTGCTGATGCAGCGACGCCGCGGCGGCCGCGGCCTCTTCCACCAACGCCGCGTTCTGCTGCGTCATCTCGTCCATCTGCACCACGGCCTGGTTGACCTGCTCGATGCCGGTGCTCTGCTCCATCGACGACGCGGTGATGTCCGCCATCATCTGCGTCACGCGCGAAATCGACGCCGACACGTTGCTCATCGCTTCGCCCGCGCGCTCGACCAATTCCGAGCCGCCCTGAATCTGCGCGACGGATTCGCTGATCAGCGTCTTGATCTCCTTGGCCGATTGCGCGCTGCGCTGGGCCAGCCCGCGCACTTCGCCGGCCACCACGGCGAAGCCGCGGCCTTGCTCGCCCGCGCGCGCCGCTTCCACGGCGGCATTCAGCGCGAGGATGTTGGTCTGGAACGCAATGCCGTCGATCACGCCGATGATCTCCGCGATCTTGTCCGAGCTGCGCGCAATGCCGCGCATTTTGTCGACCACTTCGTTCACGACTTCGCTGCCGCGCGACGTGGCATCGAGCGCCGTGTTCGCGAGTTCGTTCGCCTCGCGCGCGTGGTCGGCGTTGCGGCGCACGGTGGAGGTCAGCTCCTCCATGCTCGCCGCGGTTTCTTCCAGCGACGCCGCCTGGTTCTCGGTGCGCGCCGAAAGATCCGCGTTGCCCGTGGCGATTTCGTCGGCGCCGATATGGATGGAGTCCGCCACTTCACGCACCACCTTCACCGTGCGCGCCACGCTGGCCTGCATTCTCGCGAGCCCGGAGAAGAGACGGCCGATCTCGTTGGTGCCCTGAGCCACGACCGGTTCGTTCAGCTTGCCTTGCGCGATGCGCTCGAAGTGACGTCCCGCGTCTTCGAGCGGACCCACCACGCCGCGCCGCAACGCGATGTAGACCGCAACCGTCAACGCGACGAGCACGAAGAGAATCGCGAGGCCCACGCCGTCGAACAACGCAAGACGGCTGTCGATGGAATCGAGCGACGCGCGGCTCGCCGCCGTGCTGAACTGCACGAAATTGTGTTGCTCGGCGAGATACGCGTCCTGGAAGGACTGCGTCGGTTGATCGAGGAACGCCTGGATGTTGCCCGCGTCGAGAAACTGCGCGAGTTCGGTCAGCGCGCCATGCAGCTTCTGAAAGCGCTCGGCGAGTGCCTCCGCGCGCGCGGTGTTTTCGGCGCTCATCTTGCGTGCGCCCGTAAATGTGGCGAACGATTTTTCCGCGAGCGCGAGCTGCTCGCGCGCGTGCTGAACGATTTCGGTGGGCTCGGTCCCGCCGCGAACCATCCGCGTGCCCGCACGCGAGAGGTTGATGCGTGCGTCCATCAGATGCTGGGTGGTCTCGTTCACCGCATCCATCTGCCGCAGCGCGATGTTGGAGAGATCGCCTACGTCATCGTGCGTGCGCGTGAGCGACCAGAATCCCAGCCCCTCGGTCACCACCTGCAACACGCAAAAAGCGGCCAGAACACATAACAGACCGGATGCGACCTTGATCTTGCTGAACATTGAACACCTGACTTGCGAGGAATAGGAAAGCGGTGAGACGCCGCAGCGCGACCCGCCACCAGCGCTCACGCCCCGGTTTACGGCAACGCAAACGTTGGCTTGAGCACAAAAAACGGGGCGGCATGGAGAGTGCGCGAAGCGGACGCTGCGACCAAGCCGTCCTTGTCCGATCGCAACGCGCCTCCTATAGTCCTGAGAACGTCAACAGGGCCAGTGTGAGGGACGTCGCAGCGGACGGACCGGCCCCGAGGAACGACAATGACCGATTTACTGGATCGCGCGCGCGGCGCGCTGCATGCCCAACCGTTCAGCATGCTGCTCGGCGCCGAACTCACGCATGTGGGGACGAGGGATCTGACGCTGTGCCTTCCCGTGCGCGACGAATTGAGGCAGCAGCACGGCTTCGTGCATGGTGGCGTGCTGAGTTATCTGGCGGACAACGCGCTGACGTTCGCGGGCGCGCTGGCGCTGGGGCCGAAGGTCGTGACGGGCGAATACAAGATCAACTATCTGAGGCCCGCGGTGAGCGGCGTGCTGCTTGCGCGTGCGCAGGTCATCTACGCCAGCCGTCAACAGGCGACGTGCCAGTGCAGCGTGTTCGTGGTGGACGCGGGCGAGGAAAAACTGGTGGCCGTCGCGCAAGGCACCATTAACCGGCTGCCGGAAGAAAACGGGCGCCTCGCCGCTTCGGCGTAGGCGCCCATGCATCGCGTGCCCGCTCACGTAACCGCGACAGTTGCCGCGAACGCTTGCTCGCTTATTTGTTCGATTATTTGCTCGTTCACTTACTCGATTACTTGCTCGACTGCGTGCCGCTACTTATTGCGGCCGCTCATTCAGCGGCATACGTGCGCTGCTGCTGCTCGCCCAACCCTTGAATGCCGAGGCGCATGGTCTGCCCCGCCTTCAGATACACGGGGTTCGGCTTCACGCCCATGCCCACGCCGGGTGGCGTGCCCGTGGAGATGACATCGCCGGGTTGAAGGCTCATACATTGCGAGAGATACGAGACGAGCTTCGCCACGGTGAACACCATCGTGCGCGTGTTGCCGTTCTGGTAGCGATGGCCGTCCACTTCGAGCCACAGGTCCAGGTTCTGCGGGTTCGCCACTTCGTCGCGCGTCACGAGCCACGGGCCGATGGGGCCGAACGTGTCGAAGCCCTTGCCCTTGTCCCACTGCCCCGCGCGCTCGATCTGCCACTCGCGCTCGGAGACGTCGTTCACCACGCAATAGCCCGCCACATAGTCGAGCGCATTCGCTTCGTCGATGTACTTCGCGGGCTTGCCGATCACCACGCCCAGTTCCACTTCCCAGTCGGTCTTCTTCGAGCCGCGCGGAATCTCCACGTCGTCGTTCGGACCCACCACGGCGCTCGTCCACTTGTTGAAGACGACGGGCTCCGTGGGCACCGGCAGGTTCGATTCGGCCGCATGGTCCGCATAGTTGAGGCCGATGCAGACGAACTTGCCGATGCGCCCCACGCACGGCCCGATACGCGGATTGCCTTCCACCACGGGCAGCGAGGCGACGTCGACCGCGCGCAGCTTCGCGAGGCCCGCGTCGGTGAGCACGTCGCCTGCAATGTCGGGCACTACGCTGGACAGGTCGCGAATCTTGCCCTCGGCATCCAGCAAGCCCGGTTTTTCCTGGCCTTTCGGCCCATAACGAAGCAGTTTCATCGTTGCGTGTCCTGTGTGTTCAGTGGAGAAAAGTGCTCAATTCGCCCAGCCGCCGTCGATCACATGGGCCTGGCCGGTGGTGAAGCCCGATTCGTCCGAAGCCAGATACAACGCCAGCGCCGCGATTTCCTCGGCCTTGCCGACGCGGCCCATCGGCTGGCGCGCGACGAAGGCCGCGCGCGCGGCGTCTACCGTGATGCCCTGCGCCTTGGCCTGCGCGGCGATCCGCTCTTCGAGCGAGGGCGACGCCACGGTGCCCGGACAGATCGCGTTGCAGCGAATGCCGCGCGTCACGAAGTCGGCCGCGACAGACTTGGTCAACCCTATCACAGCCGCTTTCGACGCGCCGTAGACGAACCGGTTCGGCACGCCCTTGATGCTCGACGCCGCCGACGACATGTTGATGATCGACCCGCCGCCCTTCTCCAGCATGCCGGGCAGAAACGCGCGAATGGTGCGGTACATCGCCTTCGCGTTGAGGTTGAACGCGAAGTCCCAGTCCTCTTCGCTCGCTTCCAGAATGGAGCCTGCGTGCACGAAGCCCGCGCAGTTGAACAGCACGTCGATGGGCCCCACGTCGCGCGCCAGCGCTTCGATGGCCGCTGCATCGAGCACATCGAGTTTGTGCGCCTCCACGGGCTTGCCCGCGAGGCCATCGATGCGAATGTCGGTGGCAATCACGCGCGCGCCTTCGCGCGCAAACAGCTCGGCAGTGGCGAGCCCGATGCCCTGGCCCGCTGCGGTAATCAATGCCGTCTTTCCGTTGAGTCTTTGTACCATGCACGGCTCCACTCGAAATTGCGCGCGCGACATACTGGCTATTGCAGCACGCGCTCCACGCGAGACATACGTCAGCGAGCTGACAGACGATAGAACGCAGCGGCATTGCCGCCGAATACGGCGTCGCGCTGTGCAGCGGAAAGGCCGGCGAGCAGCGTCTGCGCAGCGTCGTGCCAGCGCAGATAGTCGCCGTTGAGATTCAGCACGGGCCAGTCGCTACCCCACATCAGGCGCGCAGCGCCAAACATGGCCAGCAGATGATCGACGTACGGACGCAGCGTGGCCTCGGTCCAGCCCGGCGCCGCTTCGGTGGCGAGCCCCGAGAGCTTGCACTGCACGTGCGAAAGCTGCGCGAGCCGCGCAATGCCGTCGGCCCAGGCGCGAAAGCCCGCGCCGCCGTCGCCATGGCCGTCGCGGATGGGCGGCTTCGCGCCGTGGTCGATCACCACGCGCAACCGCGGATGGCGGCGCACGAACGTTTCGAGCGCCGCCACGTGGCGCGTAAAGATGAGCGCGTCGAACGCGAGATCGTGCTCGATCATCGCGTCGATGGCGGGCGCGATGGGCGCGGTGGCTATCCAGTTGTCGTCGGGCAAGTCCTGGAGCATCGGGCGCAGGCCCTTGAATTTCGGCTCGCGTGCGAGTTCGGCGATCCACTGCGGCGCGTTCGCATCGTCGAGCGGCACCCAGCCCACTACGCCCGCTACCGACTCCTCTTCGCGCGCCAGATCCAGCAAATAACGCGTTTCGTCGACAGTCGGCGCGGCCTGCACGACCACCGTGCGCGCCACGTGCGCCTGCTCGCGAAGCGGCGCGAGGTCGGCGGGACCGAAGGTGCGATAGAGCGTGGTGAGTTCCGGCGTGAGCCAGCCGTAGTCGCCCCGCTCGGGCTTCCAGAAGTGCTGATGGGCGTCGATGCGCGGCACCGCGCTCGAATGCGCGGGCGGCGTCGATGCGGCCGTCACGGCGCGTCCCCCGGCACGGGCGCCCGCGAATCGAGCAGTCCTTCCTCGCGCAGCGCGCGCCACAGCGCAGCGGGAATTGCGCGCTCGAACGAGCCCACGTTTTCCATCAGTTCGGCCGGCGTGCGCGCGCCCGTGAGCACTGTGGCCACCGCGGGATGCGCATACGGAAACTGCAGCGCCGCCGCCGCGAGCGGCACGTCGTGCGCGCGGCACACGGCCTCGAGCCGCGCCACGCGTTCGATCACTTCGGGCGGCGCATCGCCGTAATTGAACTTCAGGTCGCCCTGCACGCCGCGCGCGAGAATGCCCGAATTGAACGCGCCGCCCAGCAGGATGCTCACGTTGCGCGCGGTGCAGGCGGGCAGCAGGTCTTCCAGCGTGCCCTGCTCCAGCAGCGTGTAGCGGCCCGCGAGCAACGCGCAGTCGATGTCGAACTCCGCCATCGCTTCGAGAATGACCTGGCCTTCGTTCACGCCCAGTCCCACGGCCTTCACGGCACCGGACGAACGCAGTTCGTCCAGCGCGCGAAAGCCGCCGCCTTCGGTCAGTTGCTTCCAGTAGTGCGCGTTGCGCTCGCCGTGCGTGTAGCGGCCAATGTCGTGCACGAGCACGATGTCGATATCGACCATGCCGAGCCGCTGCTGGCTGTCTTCGAACGAGCGCAGGATGCCGTCGTGCGTGTAGTCGTAGATGGCCTGGAACGGCAGCGGGTTTTGCCAGCCTTCGCTGCCGTCATAGGGCGTGGTGCGCGGCACAAAGCGGCGGCCCACCTTCGTGGACACGACGTAGTCCGCGCGCGGGTAGCGGCGCAGCGCCGTGCCGAGCCGATGCTCGGCCTTCGTGTGTCCGTAGTGCGGCGCCGTATCGAAGTAGCGCACGCCTGCGTTCCAGGCGGCATCCACGGTGGCTTGCGCCTCTTCGTCCGAGAGATCGCGATACAGGCCGCCGAGCGGTGCGGTGCCGAGACTGAGCCCGGTGACCTCCACGTCGCGGCGACCGATGCGCCGCGTGCCGGCCACTTTGGGGTGCAGCACTGCTGTCATGGTGTCTCCTCCGGGTTCGATCAGTTAGGCACGACGGCAAACGCGCCGCGCGGCTGCGCACTGGCGGGCAGGCACGCGGGCCCCACGGGCTCGAACGTCTTGTAGGTCAGGATGAATTCCTGGTGACCGAGCGCCTCGGACTTCGACGGCGCACCCTGCGCCACCGCCAGCGTCTGTTCGAACACCTCGCGCCCGACTTCGTCGAGCGTGGCGCGGCCTTCCAGAATGCGGCCGGCGTCCACGTCCATGTCGCCCGACAGATTACGGTAAGTGACCGGGTTTGCACACACCTTGATGACCGGCGAAATCGCGGACCCGACCACCGAACCGCGCCCTGTCGTGAACAGGATCACGTGAGCGCCGCAGGCAATCAGCTCGGCAATCTCGGCGTTGTCGCTAATGTTGGGAAAGCCGAAGCGCGGCTCGCCGTCGGGCACGACGTCGAGCAGATAGAGCCCGCCCGTGGGCGGCACGTCGCCCGGCTTCACGATGCCGACGATAGGCGATGCCCCGCTCTTCGCATACGCGCCCAGCGACTTCTCCTCCTGCGTGGTGAGCCCGCCGTCGGCGTTGCCCACCGCGAACGACCCGTGGCCCAGCACCGTGTAATAGCGCGCGGCCTTCTCCACGGAGGCCACGATCGCGTCGCCGAGTTCGGGCCGGGCCGCGCGGTTCTTCATGTGGTACTCGCAGCCCACCAGCTCGCCCGTTTCTTCGAAGATGCAGGTGGCGCCGTGTGCGATCAGGTGGTCGAACGCGCGGCCCACGGCGGGGTTCGCCGTGATGCCGCTCGTGCCGTCCGAGCCGCCGCAAATGGTACCGATCACGAGTTCGTCGAGCGCCATAGGCACCGTGCGTTGCGCCGCGAGTTGCCGGCGCGCGTTGCGCACCCAATCCACGCCGTATTCGATCGTGCTGCGCGTGCCGCCTTTCTCCTGGATGGTCAGCACCTCCACCGGCCGGCCGCTTTCGCGCACCACATCGGCCAGATAGTGCTTGTTCATGCTCTCGCAGCCCAGCGAGACGAACAGCACCGCACCCACGTTCGGATGCGTGGCGAGCTGCTGCATCATCTTTTCCGCGTAGCTGTTCGGATAACAGCCGGGAAAGCCGATCAGATGCACGGGCGGTTCCCCGGCCGCTGCATCTGTCGAGCCCGCCTCGCTCACGTCGAAGCCGCCCAGCGGCGTGCGGAAGTGCGCGGCAATCTCGCGCGCCACGTGGTGCGCGCACTCCACAAGATAGGCCACGGCCACCACGTTGCGCACGCCCTTGCGGCCGTCGCTGCGCAGCCAGCCCTGCAGCACGGGGCGCGCCTCGCCCGGGCCGCCGGCC
Source organism: Paraburkholderia sp. SUR17 (assembly GCF_029536165.1). Lineage (NCBI taxonomy): Bacteria > Pseudomonadati > Pseudomonadota > Betaproteobacteria > Burkholderiales > Burkholderiaceae > Paraburkholderia > Paraburkholderia sp. SUR17. The sequence goes on along the minus strand of NZ_CP120509.1, from coordinate 72,764 downwards.
GACGCTGATTCGATTACGTCTCTATCGCTCATGATTCGATCCGGCACGGCGCGGGCCGCATTCGGTCAGTGGTTCACGAACTCGTGGCCCGAGTCGTGGGTGTAAGTGGGCAGGTAGTCGCTTTCCAGGTTGTGGGTATGCAAGTGCTCGCCGCGCTCGGCAGGCGCGGTCATATGGCCGATAGGCGCGCCGTAGCGCACCACCTTCTCGTCTTTCGCCAGCGCGCGGCGGGCCACCTTGTGGCCCACGTCGATGGTCTTCGCGAGCGTGACCCGCTCGCCTTCTATATCCAGCTGCGTGCCCGCTTCCAGACGCGCCCCCGCAATCAGGCAGTTGTCCTCCGGGCTCAGCAGGATCAGCCGCGGGTCGGTAGGCAGTGGGCCGCTCAAGGGTTTCTCCGTGATGCTCGGGTGCGCTTTGGCTCTACGTTGGACATGGGTGCGTGAATTCATTAATGAATCTATTATTCATAGGCAAACCTATGGACGTCAAGGCAAGTGCACCGCACCATGCGTCCGTGTTTTCCCTGGCGGCGGCCTGACGCCTCGCCTCTACACTCACGCGCCGGGATAATCCGATGAGCAAGGCAACGGGAACGCAACCGATGAACAACGGGGACGGGAAGGACAGCGAAGGCGCGGCAGAGCGGGACGAACGGGATCTGCCGGAGGAAAGGAACCAGCGGGACGAGCCGAAAGACGAGTCCGACCGCTACCGCGCGCCGGCGCTCGACAAAGGGCTCGACATTCTGGAGCTGCTCTCGGACCAGCGCGGCGGTCTCACGCGCGCCGAGATCACGAAGCTGCTGGGCCGCAACGCGAGCGAGATGTATCGCATGCTCGAGCGGCTCGTGGCGCGCCAGTACGTGGTGCGATCCGAAGGCGGCGACCGCTATTCGCTTTCGCTCAAGCTCTTCGCGCTCGCGCACCGGCATCCGCCCATGGAGCGGCTGATCGCTTACGCGCAGCCGCTCATGCACCGCTTCGCGAACACGGCCGAGCAGTCGTGCCACCTCGCCGTCTACGATCGCGGCAACCTGCTCGTGATCGCGCAGGTGGACGGCCCCGGCACGTGGGGCATCGCGGTGCGGCTCGGCTCGCGCGTGGGCCTCGTGGACACCGGCTCGGGCCGCACCATGCTCGCGTTTCAGGCGCCTGAGCAGCGCGCGCACATGCTCGCGGAGCACACCAAGGTGAAGGGCGAAGTAACCATCGACCACGACGCCCTGGAAGCCGCGTGCGAACGCGTGCGTGCCGCGGGCTTCCTGCGCAAGGAAAGCCAGCAGATCTTCGGCGTGACCGACGTCACCTTTCCGCTGCTCGGGCCTTCGGGCCAGGCCATTGCGGCGCTCACGTGCCCGTTCCTGAAGCGGATCGACGAATACGTGGCGCCCTCGCTCGACGACGCCACGAATCTGCTGCGCGAAACGGCCGAGGCGCTTTCGATGTTTCGCGAGCAGGACGCGCCGGCGGCAGGTTAGCGCGGGGCGCAGGGCCTGGCGTCGGGGCGTTCCGCTCGCCGTGCCCGGTCATCAGCAGCCTCGCCTGCGCCGCGCGCCGTTCCACGTCCCGGCACGCCATCGAATCCGGTTAGAATGTCGCCCCTCCCAAAACCGCGCCGCGCCGGGCAGCCTTGCCGGGCAGCGCGCCTCATCTCGTAAGACATGGCGAAACTTCTCACCGACCACGAATTCCAGCGCTTTTCCGAACTCCAGCAGAAACAGGCCAGCTTCACGATCACGTCCGAAGAGGCGGACGAGCTGCGCGACATCGTCGCCCGCGCGCAGAAGAAGCGCGACGACCGCGCCGCCGCGATGCAGGCCATCGAAACGTACATCCAGCAATTCGAGATCACACCCGACGAACTGTTTTCACCCGAACAGATCGGCGAGGCCGCGCGCACTTATGGCCTGATTCCGGCCGCGAAGAAGGAGCGCGTGCTGCCGCCTTCGCTCACGTTCAACGGCAAGCCGTATCAATGGGTGCGCGCGTTGCCCGACGAAGTGCGCGAGCCGCTCTTCGAGGCGTTCAAGACGGGACAATCGGTGAAGTCGTTCATCGCCACGCCGAAGGACGGCGTGCGCTGCGCCGCGACCATCGCGCGTCTGGAGCGCGAAACCGGCGTCGAGTACGCCGCGGCATGGCTCGAAGAACTGGCCATTACGCGCGGCCAGGTGAACGAAGCCGCGGCGAAGCTCGCGGCGTAATTCATGGCGTCATCCACGGCACGATTCGCTGCGTAACTCACGGCGTAACCCAGGGCCGTAACGCGCGCCGCGATGTAAGCGGCCCCGGCCTCCCCCGCCACATTCACGCCGCTGGCTGGGCCGCCTGTTCCGGCTCGTCCAGCGGCAGTCTGAAGGCGACCACGCCGGGGTCGTCGGTGGATGTCACCGTGAAGCCCACCGCTTTCGCAAGCGCAATCATGCCGGTGTTCTCGCGCAGCGCCTCGCCCACAATCCAGTGCGTGCCGCGCGAGCGCACATAGGCAATCAGCCTTTCCATCAGCAGCCGGCCCAGCCCCTTGCCCTTCTGGTCCGAGCGCACCGCCACGGCGAACTCGGCCGTCTCGTTGTCGGGGTCGGCCACGGCGCGCGCCACGCCGAGTGTGCGTATCGAGCCGTCGGGCTTCGTCTCGGTGGCAATCAACGCCATCTCGCGGTCGTAGTCGATCTGCGTCATGCGGGCAAGCTGCGAGTGATCGAAGCTCCCCACCGCCGAAAAGAAACGCAGCCGCAAATCTTCGGGCGTCATGGACTCCACGAACTCGCGATGCGCCGCCTCGTCTTCGGGACGAATGGGCCGCACCGTGAGGCGCTCGCCGTGCCAGTCGATGGTCTCTTCCAGCCACCGCGGATACGGCACGATAGCGAGGCGGCTGCGCTTACCCGCCAGCACGATGCGCGGCGCCACGATCACCGTGCGTTCGGGCAGCACGCGCAGCGTGAGTTGCAGACCGACGATCTCGCGCACGTCGCACACGGCCTGCGAAAGCCGCGTGAGCGCCGCGAGCGTAGGCTCCGGCGGCACGCGCTTCGCATACGGCGTGCGGGACACGATGTCGCGCGCCAGCACCGGGTTCAGCGGCGGCAGGCCGTACACGCAGAGCGGCGGCGAGACGCCGTCGATGGAAGGCGTATCGAAGCGGAAGATGGGACCGAAGTTGTCGTCGTCGTGCAGGGAGACGGCCACGTCCACGATGGGTCTCGACGCACGCGATGTCGTGGCGTCGCGCGTGTTCTGTTGCGCTTCCCCGGAATCGGCGGGCTCCACGTCGAGGCCGAAGCAGCGCAGCAATGGCGCCGCGGCTTCGCCCGTCAGCTCCGTGGTGCCCGCGGCCAGCGCGGCGCGCGCTTCGCGCAGCGCGGCGTCCACTGCGCCCGGGTGGTGAATGGGTGCGCTCTCGGGTGTCTGCATGAGCAGCTCGCGGCCCAGCCGGTAATCCACGAGACGCGCGAACGCACGCGCGAGCCTCGCCGGCGTGCTGTGCACCGGAATGCCATGTGCGTGCAGCGCGTTGCGCGTGGCGGCATCCACGCCGCCGAAGAAGCACGCGAGCAGGCCGCGATAGGCGTGCCGCTGGTTCTCCATCAATGCCTGCGCCACCTGCGATGCGGGCGCGCTGTGCGTGGACGCATGCACGACGAACGCCGTACCCGTCTCGCGATGCACGGCCAGCGCCTTGAGCGCGGCGCCGAAATGCTCGGGGCGCGCGTCGTTGCCGAGCACGAGCGGGTTGCCCGCGTTCGCGTGCGGAAGGACGTCGGCGATCGCGGCCCGCGCCGCCTCGGGCCAGCGCGCGAGCGTGCCGCCTGCCGCGGCGAAGGCATCGCAGGCGAGTGTCGCGACGCCGCTGTCGCTCGCGATCAACGTGGCCGTATCGCTCGCCGCCACGCGGCCCACGCCGAGCGTTTCGATTTCGTCGAGCAGGTCGTCGAGGGCATCCACGCGCACCATGCCGGCACGGCGGAACGCGGAGGTGTACATCGCGTCTGCGGGATCGGCGCGGCCCGTGCGCAGCGCAAGCACCGGCTTGTTGCGGGCTGCCGCCCGCGCCGCCGACATGAACTTGCGCGCGGCGTGCACGGTACCCAGTTCCAGCAGGATGGCGCGCGTGCCGGGGTCGCTCGCGAGGTAGTCGAGCACGTCGCCGGCATCCACGTCCGCTTCGCCGCCCAGTGCGATGGCGTGCGAGAAACCGAGATCGCGCGCACGCGCCCAGCCCAGCACGCCGTTGGTGAGCGCGTTCGATTGCGAGACCCACGCCACGCCGCCCGCCTTCACCTGGCACGACGGCGCGCCCATGTGCGCGCCCAGCGCGGGAGACACGACGCCAAGGCTACCCGGCCCGACGATACGCAAAAGGTGCGGACGCGCCGCAGCCAACGTGTGCCGCACGTGAACGCGGTCGTCGTCGGTGGTTGCTTCGCCTACGATGATCGCGGCGCGCGTGCCCATGCCGCCCAGCCGGTGCACGATGCCGGGCCACGTGGCGGGACGCGTGCAGATCACGGCCACCGTGGGCGCCTCCGGCAGGTCGCCGGCATCGGGGAACGCGGTATGGCCGCCCAGGCTGCCGCTGTCCGTGTATTTGGGATTGACGGGCCAGAGCGGCCCCGTGAAGCCGCCCTCCGACACGCGCGTCCACACCATGGCGCCCACGCTGCCGGGCCGCAACGAAGCGCCGATCACGGCAATGGACTTCGGCCGGAAGACGGCATCGAGATTGCGTACAGTCACGGCGTCTCCTTGTCGCTGGCTGGCTCGATACGATGCCCGATCATGAGCCATCCGCCCTGTGGCGTACATACCCTTTCGCGGCCAGGGCGGCGAGCGTCAACAACGCAAATGCAGCGCCCGCATAAAAGGTGGCCTGCGGCCCCAGGCGGTCCCATAGCTCGCCCGCCACGACGCTGGCGATCAGCAGCGCGACGCCGCTCATCAAATTGAAGAAGCCGAACGCGGTGCCCTTCAGGTCCGCGGGCGCGGTCTGCGCGACCATGGTGGCGAGCAGCCCTTGCGTCATCGCCATATGCAGGCCCCACAGCAGCACGCCGAGGAGCACCACGGGCCACTGCGTGCCGTGCGCGAGCACCATGTCCGCGGCGATCAGGACGAGCAACCCCCAGGCGAGCAGCTTCGTGTGGCTCATGGAATCGGCGAGCTTGCCGAACGGATAGGCCGCCAACGCGTAGACGATGTTCATGGCCACCAGCACGAGCGGCACGAACGCGACCGGCACGCCGCTCTTCATGGCGCGCAACACGAGGAACGCTTCCGAAAAGCGCGCCAGCGCGAACGCGGCGCCGACGAAGACGACCCACCAGTACGCGCCGCCCAGTTTGGCGAGGCTGCTGCGCGCGAACGGATTGACGCGCGGCGCGCGCTGCGTGGCGGCCGGTTCGCGTATGCCGGCAGCGAGCAGCGCCACGGACGCCAGCGCCGGAATGCCGGCCAGCCAGAACGCGAGCCGGAAGTTGTCCGCCGACAGTTCCATGATGACGACGGCAAGCAACGGGCCGATGAACGCGCCGACGGTATCCAGCGCCTGGCGCAGTCCGTACGCGGCGCCGCGCAGATGCGGCGGCGTGATGTCGGCGACCAGTGCGTCGCGCGGCGCGCCGCGAATGCCCTTGCCGGTTCGGTCGGCGATGCGCGCTGCGAGCACCACGCCGGAGGTGGGCGCCAGCGCGAAGAGCGGCTTGCTGAGCGCGCTCAGTCCGTAGCCCGCCACCGCGAGCCATTTGCGATGGCCAAGGTAGTCGCTCAGGAGGCCGGACAGCGTTTTGATGAGCGGCGTGAGCGCCTCGGCAATGCCGTCAATCACGCCCACGATGGTCGCGCTCGCACCCAGGCTGCCCACGAGGAACATCGGCAGCAGGCTGTGCACGAGTTCCGACGATGCATCCATGAAAAGGCTCACGAAGCCGAGCGTCCAGATGGCGCGCGGCACGTGGCGCTGCAAGGGCGACGCTTGGGGCGACTCGGTGGCGTGGGGCGGCTGGGTCATCGGAAGGCGGTCCTCGTTGGGCGTGAACGGGAACGCGCAGTATCGCATTCCGGTGCTGCGGTTCTGGCGCCCGCGGTTCGCCCTGCGACGGAGTCGCGCAGCAGCTCAACTTTGTGCTGAAAGAGGCCGTTACCCCGGTTATCCGTCCTCGATGGACGCGCTCACGCGGGGTACTGCTCATGAAGATTCGTACGTTCGTGCTTATGCTGGCGCTCGCGCCCGGTCTGGCCAGTGTGCCGTCCGCCTTTGCGCAGACTCCGTCGCAAGCAGCAACGGCAACGGTCGCCGCCGATGCCGGCGCCGACAGTCAGGCGCTATTCGGCGCAACGCGGCTTTCGGCCACGCAGGAAAGCGCGGGAAGTGCTACGTGGAACACGTGGAGCGGGCCAACGCTTGCCGCCGTGGGCGCCGACGCCCTGAGCCGCGTGAGCGGCAACGTCGGCGTGAACGTGGCGGCAGGTGCGCTCAATGTGCAGGCGAATCAGATCGCGGCGGTGTCGGGCCCGCAGGTCGAAGTGGATACGAAGCAGCAGACGCAAGCCGCTGTGCTGCTCGAACAGACGGCGGCGAAATCCGCGGCGTTGGCGGCTTCGCTCGGCGTGGGCGCGCTGGCCGGTGCGAGCGGCAACATCGGTGTGAACGTGGCCGCGGGTGGGGGGAACGTGCAGGTGAATCTGCTGGCGGTGCGCTGAAACGCACGCGGGCGGCGGCAGCAGATAGCGGCGGGCGGCGGCATGCCGCCGCCCGCAACGCGAGGCGCTCGCGCCTACATCGCCTTCTTGAACGGCGCGCCCGAGTGTTCGCGCAGCTCGTTGAACACGATCTTCGGCCACGCCTTCTGGGCCACCTCGATCTCCGAAACGTGCGACGCCAGATACGTGGGCGCATTCGACGCATCGAATGCCATACGGGCCGCGTAGGCGTCCGTGAAGCGGCGCAGCTCGCCGGCGTCCTCGCAGGTCACCCAGCGCGACATGCGGTAACGCGCCGGCATGATCCGCACGTCCACCTTGTACTCGGCCGAGAGCCGGTGTGACACCACCTCGAACTGCAACTGGCCCACCGCGCCCAGGATCATCGACCCGCCGTGCAGCGGCCGGAACACCTGGATCGCGCCTTCTTCGCCCAGCTGCTTGAGCGCTTCGCCAAGCTGCTTCGCGCGCATCGGGTCAACCACTTCGATGGTCTGGAAAATTTCGGGCGCAAAGAACGGCAGACCGACGAACTGCAGGTCTTCGCCCTCAGTCAGCGTGTCGCCCAGACTCAGCGTGCCGTGATTCGGAATGCCGATGATGTCGCCCGGATACGCCTCGGCCACCGTCTCGCGCCGCTGCGAAAGAAAGCTCACCACGTTGTTCGCGCGGAAGGTCTTGCCCGAACGCGTCACCTTGAGCGCCATGCCGCGCTCGAAGCGGCCCGAGCACACGCGGATGAACGCCACGCGGTCTCGGTGCGCGAGATCCATGTTGGCCTGCACCTTGAACACCACGCCCGTGAACTTGGGTTCGCTCGGATCCACGGCGCGCTGCACCGTCATGCGGGCCGACGGCGGCGGCGCGAGGTCGACGAGCGCATCCAGCACTTCCTTCACGCCGAAGTTGTTGATCGCGGAGCCGAACAGCACCGGCGACTGCTGGCCGGCAAGAAACGCCTCGCGGTCGAACGCGGGCGTGGCGCCCGAGATCAGATCGATCTCTTCCTTCGCGCGGTTCCATGCAAAGCCGAAACGGCGCTCGCCTTCCTCGTTGCTGATGGCCTGCAGCGTTTCCACCGCGCCGCCCGCCGTGTCCTGGCCCGCGCGGAAGAGCCGCACCTGGTCGCGCTGAATGTCGTAGACGCCCTGGAATTCCTTGCCCATGCCGATGGGCCAGGTGAACGGCACGGCCGCCACGCCCAGGTGCTGCTCGATCTCGTCGAGCAGTTCGAGCGGCTCGCGCACCTCGCGGTCCAGCTTGTTGATGAACGTGACGATAGGCGTGCGGCGGCTGCGGCAGACTTCGAGCAGTTTGAGCGTCTGCGCTTCCACGCCGTTCGCGCCGTCGATCACCATGACCGCCGCGTCCACGGCCGTCAGCACACGGTACGTGTCTTCGGAAAAGTCTTCGTGGCCCGGCGTGTCGAGCAGGTTGATCACGGCGTCGCCGTACTCGAACTGCATCACGGAACTCGCCACCGAAATGCCGCGCTGCTTTTCGATTTCCATCCAGTCGGACGTCGCGTAGCGGTTGCTTTTGCGGCCTTTCACGGTGCCAGCAATCTGAATGGCACCCGAAAACAACAGCAGCTTTTCTGTCAGCGTGGTTTTACCCGCGTCCGGGTGCGAAATGACCGCGAACGTGCGGCGACGTTTGAGTTCGGAGAGTGACATCGGCAAAGGAAGCGACGGGGGCGCGCTCGCGTCCGGTGCGCGGGCGGCCTTGGGCATCACGGGTTCTGGCGCAGGCTCCGCGAGCCTTGCGGCACAAGAGGCGGCGGCATGACCGGACGATGCCGCCAGCGGCGAAAATTCGCCGGAAAGGCGCGATGATACACGTCATTGGCCGCCGGTTCTGCAAAAACCATGGGCGCCTGAAGCCACAGCGCCGTGGGGCCGGAAAACGCATTTTGGGGAGCGAAGGCGGGGACGTCCGGGCACAAGCGCGGCGTGCCCATGTTCATCGTGCCGAGGCACAGGCGCGACACCTCGAGGCCGGACCAGCCAGGACGAAAGTATTCCATGACGGCGGTTTTCCTGATGCGGCGCGCGCAATGACGATAAACGGCGCATGCCCAGCCGAAGGCGTCGCCAGCGCCGTGGCAAACGCCTTTGGTATGCCGGGCCCTTCAAATCCTTCGCCGATATAAAGCTGCGTTTCCGTATTAGCGCTCATGGTCGTATCCGCAATTCAGAGGAATGCGCGGATTGTGCTATTCCCCATGAGCCCAGATGAATCGATGTTTTCTCATCGCGTTATGAGGCACGCTCATCACCGGGTTTGCCCGCAGCCACGCGAAAGGTGAGGGTTTGCGGGAGTGTGGCGCCTATGCAGCGCATAGGGAAACGCCATACGAAATTCGGCCTGAAAATCAGCCCAAACTCCCCATGATCCGCATAAATGGCGCGGTGGAAAGGCGATGCGATATCACGAAAGAATTCGAAAGGTGAGAGTTTGCGGGAACCCAATCGGGGATTCCGCGCGCGTGGCCCGAATATGCTGAACGCCATCCGAGGCGCGCCTTTGATGCTCAATCGACCATTACGTCGGTCAATCCGCCCGAAAGGAAAAGAATGAAATGGAAAGAATGGGTAAAAGAGGCAAGAAAACTACGCGAGATAACGGAAAACCCGCGAAAGACAGTCCGCCGCATTCGCTCGCCGAGCGGCGGACCTTCAAATCTGCTGACGAAAACCGGCAAGATTCGCTCGCAGGGCAATCATGCGAGTGAACCCGTCTCATGAAGACTATTCGATAAGGAAGCGATCGCGATTCTTGCCGACCAGCCACGCGGGGGCGCGGCCACGGCCGCTCCAGGTCTCGCCGGTCTTGGGATTGCGGTACTTGGCGGGCAGAGGGCGCTTGCGTGCCACCGAACGTTTGCCCGAAAAGCCAAGTTCTTCGGCAGTTATGCCATATTCCGCAATCTTTTCTTTGATTTCGGCAATGGCTTGCGCGAGTTCCTTTTCGCGTGCAACGGCAACTTCCTTATGGAGCTTTTCGAGTTGGGCGGTCAGTTGCTTATAGCTTGGCATGAGCATTTATCTCCGGTCTGCAAGGTAAGTGCCGCGATGCGTCGCACAAATGTACGCCATAAAGCGGCATGGACCGGATCGTAAACGATTAAGCGCCGCTAAGCCACCAATTGGCATGCGGTAGAACGCGCGTCAATCGTCGATTGCGTCGTAAAGGCGGCGTTCGAAGTCGGCGGCCATGGGAAACGGTTCGACCGTGCGCAACTGAATCAGCATCACGCCGATCATGTTCTCCACGGGATCGGCAAACCAGCTGGTGCCATAAGCGCCAGGCCAGCCGAAAGAGCCCGTGGAGCGATAACCGAGCGGCAACTGCTGAGCCGGATCGTCCACGACAGCGAGGCCCAGCCCGAACCCCTGGCCGGCCCAATGCACGTGCCCGAACGCGGGAATACGACGCTGGTCGCGCGTGAGGAAGTTCGAGCGCATCAGGTCCACGGAGCGATGCGAGAGCAGACGAATGTCGTCCACACGGCCGCGGTCCAGCAGCATGCGCGCAAACATCAGATAGTCCTGCGCCGTCGAAACGAGCCCACCGCCGGCGCTTTGAAAGCGCGCGGGGTTGGCCCAGCGGCTGCGCGACGGATGATCTTCGACGACGCGCCGCATCGTGCCCGGCGTGACGCCGTAAGCCGTGGCAAGGCGCGGCAGCTGCGTCTCGTGCACCCAGAACGAGGTATCGCGCATGCCGAGCGGCACGAAGATGCGTTCGCGCAGGAATGCCTCCAGCGTCGTGCCGCTCACGCGCTCGATCAGTACCCCGAGAATGTCTGTGGCGATGCTGTAGTTCCAGCGCGTGCCGGGATGAAAGATCAGCGGCAGCCGCGCGGCCTCGGCAAGCCATGCATCGGCATTCGCGAAGGCATCGCGGCGATCGAAGAGCGTCTTGTAGGCCTCGGAAAGCGGCCCCATCGACGTGAAGTGATAGGCATAGCCCGCCCGGTGCGTGAGCAGGTCCAGCACGGTGACCGGCGTGCGCGCCGGTTCGGTGTTGTCGAGCGGGCCCGCGGGATCGCGCAACACCTGGGGCGACGCGAGTTCGGGCAGCCAGCGCGACACTGGATCGTCGAGCGCGAGCCGGTCTTCTTCCGCGAGCATCATCACGGCCGCGCTCGCGACCGGCTTCGTCATCGACGCGATACGAAACAGCGTGCTGTGCTCCATGGGCGCCTGCGACGATTCGTCGCGCGAGCCGCGCGCGTCGAACCACGCGGTTTCTCCATGCCGCCATGCGAGCGTGACGACACCGGCCACGTCGCCCCGGTCGACGTAGCCCTGCATGACCGTGCCGAGTTTTTCCAGTCGCGCAGCGGAAAATCCTGCTCGTCTCATCGAGGCCCCCTGAGTGTTCCAGTCGCCCGGCCCAAGGCCGGCATTTTCTTCAGTATGGCTGCGATGCTTGTCGGCCGTGCAGTCTTCAACGCCGCGCAGGTGGCACAGGTGCGCGGCGTGCCGGCCTATTTGGTTCGTGCTTCCAGCGCCTGAAGCGCCTCGTTCAGCCGCCGGATGCGGCTCGCCTGCGACGGCACGAGATCGGCCGACTGCACCCGCGCGAGACGATTGCGCCAGTAGGACAGCGGAATACGGTCTTCCGCCGAGATTCTTGCGATGACTTGCTCCAGATGCTCAATGTCTTTTTCGAGTTGATGGTGATTCATTGCTTTCCCCGGAATTGCAATCAAGACCGCTGCACACACGCTCACGTGCGTTCGTGAGGTTTCGGCCGTGCCCTCGTAGCGGAAAACTGTGCCGTTTTGTCCTTAGCCGCAACTGCGATGCGGAAAAACCTGCCCTCTCTGTGTTTGCCGGCGCACGTGTAAGCCACTATAAAACGGCGCCCCCGCGACAAACGTTGGCCTCCGCACCGAAATTCTCGTTTTCTCCGCCAAACTGGCCGGGAAATGTGCGGAAAGGAGCGGAGAGATTAACGGGCGGTAATTTCCTTGTATATTCCTCATTTGGGGAAAATATGAGCAGCACGGAATGCACGTGTTCGCCGGACCGCCATCAACATCGGGGGAACCGTGGAGCCAAGCGAGGTTGAATATGATCGCCTGCTGCACCGGATTTATGACACCGTAGGCCATCCACAGGCCTGGCAGGCGTTTTACGCGCAGCTTGCTGCGTTCGTTGACGCGACCACTATCCACGTGCTCGCATTTGACAAACGCCATCAGGCACTGTCATTCAGCGACGGATTTAACTTGCCGCCTGCCGGTGAAATCCTATATATCCAGCGATATCACCGAATCGATCCAAGACTCGAACTGTTCTGGTCGTATCCGGTCGGCAAATGGTTCCATTGTCATCAACATTTTGACGATGTATTCGTGCAGCAAAACCGGTTTTTTCAGGAATTCGTGATTCCGGTGGGACGGCGCTATGTCTCTGCTTGCAAAATCCTGGAAAATGAAACGGTAACTGTCATTTTCGCGTGTCTTCGTACAGCCGCGCAGGGACCATTTCCTCCTGCAATGGCGGCATTTCTCGAACGGCTCACGCCGCATCTGGAGCGGGCAGCGCAATTGCAGGCCCAGCGCTATGTGTTTTCGACTGACGCGCTCGTGGGGCACGCTTTCGTCAACCGGTCGAGGCAGCCCGTCATATTGACTTCCACGGAAGGCGAACTCCTGCGCCACAACGAACCGGCGCAGCACCTGCTGCAAAGCACGTCCCTCGTGCGCATTGCCGGCCGGCGTATCGTGCTGCCCGAACCGTTCTATAGCCGCTTTCTGGAAGATTGCGCGGAAACCGAAAGGCGCGTGCGCAGCGGTGAGCCGCGCGCCTATGAAGACGCCGCCCACTATCGCGTCATGCGCATTCCCGGCGAAGCGGCGCCGCCGGCAAGACGCCAGGGCCACGGCCACGGCGCCATGACGAGCCAGGGCGGCACGGACGCCGCCAACAGCGGCCTGCCCGCCGTGGAGCCGGGCGCCGACAGCAGCGACATGCTCTACGTCTTCTACAACCTGATCGTGCCCGGCGAGGTGTCGGCCACCTTCGGGCTGCGCACCATCGCGATGCTGATCTTCTATCACCCTCGCTCGGCGCCCCCTGTCGACGAAGATCTGCTCGCCGCCGCCTTCGATCTGACGCCCGCGGAAAGCCGCATCGCGCATCTGCTCGCCGACGGCCTGACGCCCAAGGACATCGCCACGCGCGTGGGCGTGCAGCCCGACACGGTGCGCAAGCAGATGCAGTCCATCTACCAGAAGACGGGCACGAATCGCCAACCGGATCTCGTCCGGCTGCTGCTCCATCTGCCGGGCGCAAGCGCGGTCGGGTACGTGCAGGCCGCGCGTGACTGGAAACTATGACGAAAGCTTTGATACGACGCTTCGAACCGACGTCATGGCCCGAAGCGTTGACCGGAAGCTCTGAACTGAAACGCTGAAGAGGCTGAAGCGAAGCGCGCTATTTCGCCTGGCAGGCGAATACGAGCGTGCGCGTTTGGCCTTCGATGGAGCGGCCCAACGCGTCGAACGCGCCGCCACCGCAGCGGGCGCGGGCCTGCTGCTCGCACGAGTCCCAGGTACCCGTGCCCGAGCAGTCCACCTGCGTGGTGGGCCGGCCGTCCGAGAGGAAAAGCGGCGGACCGCTGCTGCACCCGGCAAGCAGGGCAAGGGTGCTCAGCGCCGCGGCAGTTGCCAATGCGCCAATCCTTGCAGTGGGCTTTCTCTTGATCCAGCGTGGGCAAAACGAACGATTGCGTGCCATATGTCAGACCCCGGTCTGCTCGTTGTTATTCGACGCAGATTTTGCCACGTTGTGCCCCGCGCGCACTGCACCGCATCATTCGGGCGCCGCCAGGGTTTTGTACGGCAGCGGGCCATTCGGGGTATCGGTCACGCGCATGAAGACCTGTTCGACGTCCGGTATGGCCTCGAGCTCGCGCTGTAGCGTTTGCCGGTCGAACGATGCCGGGGCGCAACCCTCCGCGTACACGAAGCGCCGCTGCACAGTGATCCAGACGCTCGTGCCCGCCAGCGAATGGGCCGCGGAGCCCTTGAAATAAGCGCGAATCGCGTCGGCAATGGGCGCGTCGTAGAGATAGGAGTTGGGCTTCGTGCACTTATGGGCAAGCCAGCACGTCGTGCCGCGTTCTACGCGGTAGTGCGCGTCGTCTTCGGCCTCCGCCTTGGTCATGAGCGGACCAAGCGGCAGAGGGCAACCACGCACGTCCTGGGAGAGCGCGAAGAATGGATCGTTGTACCAGTTCTTGCGCTCGGTCATGGACGGTGCCGACGAAGCGGACGCGTCGGAGGCAGCCGGTCCCGCCGAAACGCTGGAAATAGCGGCAGGCGTCTGAGGGGGAGTCTGAAGGGGCACCTGAGCAACCGCGGCAGACGCCGCCCACAGCATGCTCGCAACGATCGCCGCCGCGAGCATAGGTTTGGCTATTGCGTTCGCCACCGCGCCCGATCGTCGATGCCGCGCACGCGACCTCGCTCCGGACCGCTCAATCGCGCTCGCTTGCCCATTCCGTTGCAACGCCGCTGCTTGCCTCATCGCTGTCTCCCGATGGCGGCAAGGAAACGCCGCCGGTCACACTTCGATGCCGTATGCCGCAATCTTCTTGTAAAGCGTCGCGCGTCCCATGCCGATACGCGCGGCCGCGGCCGCAACGTGTCCGTCGCATGCCTCAAGCGCCTCGCCCAGAAAGCGCTTCTCGAAAGCCGCCATCGCATCGGCCCATGACTGCTGGGCGGGCGCTTCGGCCACGGCCGTTGCCGTTGCCGCGGCAGCATCGCGACCGCCAGCCGCCACATTAGCCGCGGCGGCCGGCGCGGCGCTCGCGCCATGCGAAGCGCCGGCCACGGCGATGAACGGCGCGAGCGCCCGCGCATCGATGCGCTCGCTGTCCGACAGCATCACCGCCCGCTCCAGCGTGTTGCGCAACTCGCGCACGTTACCGGGCCACGCATGCGAGCACAACAGCCGCAACGCGTCCTCCTGTAGCTCGAAATGACCGCCGCGTCCCGCTGTGGAAAGGTCCTCCAGAATCGCGTAAGCGAGCGACTCGATATCCGACAACCGTTCGCGCAGCGGCGGCGCATGGATGGTCAGCACGTTGAGGCGATAGAAGAGATCGGCGCGAAAGCGTCCGGCGGCGACGAGCGCGGGCAAGTCGGCCGAGGTCGCCGCGATGATCCGCACGTCCGCGCGCACGATGCGATTCGAGCCGAGCGGTTCGAACTCGCGGTCCTGCAGCACGCGCAGCAGCTTGCCTTGCAGCGCCAACGGCATATCGCCGATCTCGTCGAGAAACAGCGTGCCGCCGTCGGCAAGCTCGAACTTGCCGACGCGGCCCTTTCGATCCGCGCCGGTGTACGCGCCCGGCGCCGCGCCGAAGAATTCGACTTCGAGCAGCGTGTCCGGAATGGCGGCCACATTTACCGTAACGAGCGGCTTGTCGGCGCGCGACGACGCGCCATGAATGGCATGCGCAAGCAGTTCCTTGCCCGTGCCAGTTTCGCCCAGCAGCAGAACCGGCGAGTCGACCTGCGCCGCCCGCCTCGCCTGACGCTTCACCTCGAGGCTCGCGGGGCTCGTGCCGACAAAGCTCGCAAACGTGTACTTGGCCCGCCGCGCCTGGGCGAGCGACTGGCGCGTCGCGATCAACTCCTGCTGGACCCTCGAATAGTGGGAAAAGAGCGGCGTGAGCGCCTTGAGTTCGTCGAAGAGCGCAAAACCCACGGCGCCGATGGTCGTGCCCGCATCGTCCTTCAGCGGCAGACGCGTGACGACGAGCGGTTCGCGGTCCGTCTCGAGGATGTCGAGCAGAATCGGTTTGCCCGTGTTCACGACCTCGCGCATGAGGCTGTTGGGAATCACGGTCTCGCAGTCGAGGCCGATGGCCTGCTGCGGGTCCGCAAAACCGAAGCGCGCGGCGTAGCGCTTGTTGATCCACACGACGCGCGCGTCGGCATCCACGATGAACGTGCCTTCGCTGAAGTTTTCGAAGGTGCGGAAAAGCGAATCCATGGCGCGGCGCAGCACATCGCCGTAGGTGGCGGGCAGGCCAGCCCAGTCGTTCATCATGCTGTCAGCGTCTCCCGGCATGCTGGATGTCCCGTTGTCTCCAGTTCGAGAAAATCGTATCCCGCAGCGGAGACGGGCAGCAAGCCCGTAAATACACGGATATCGGTGTAATCTGTGGCCCGCGTATGCTCCGCGGCGTCTCTCTATGGAGACAGCCTGGTACGGCCAGCGATGTGACTCGCCGCTCGACGTGACGGGCGGCTCGCTGTGCCAAACACCGCACAGCCGCCTCAGGCGGGGTGGCCCGACGGTACCCGAATGCCAGCGGCACCGTTTACAGGCCGACAGGCACGGAACCTGCATACAGCGGCGCGCTTCATCGCGCCGCAACATGCCCCACCGCACCCGCGAAGCCGGCGCGTACACGTAAAACAACCAGGAGACTCAATGTCCTTTGTCATCGTCCTTGCCGCTCTGGCGTTTCTGATGTTCGCCGCCTATCGCGGCTACAGCGTGATTCTCTTCGCGCCCATCGCGGCTCTCGCCGCCGTGCTGCTCACCGACCCCGCCGCCGTGGCGCCTGTGTTCTCCGGCATCTTCATGGAGAAGATGGTCGGCTTCGTGAAGCTGTATTTCCCCGTGTTTCTGCTCGGCGCCGTGTTCGGCAAGGTGATCGAACTGTCCGGGTTCTCCGAATCGATCGTGGCGGCCGCCATCCGGTACATCGGCCGCTCGCGCGCCAATGCCGTGATCGTCGCGGTGTGTGCGTTGCTGACCTATGGCGGCGTGTCGCTCTTCGTCGTGGTCTTTGCGGTGTACCCGTTCGCCGGGGAGCTCTACCGCCAGAGCAACATTCCGAAGCGTTTGATGCCGGGCGCGATTGCGCTGGGCGCGTTCTCGTTCACGATGGACTCGCTGCCGGGCACGCCGCAGATCCAGAACATCATCCCGACCACGTTCTTCAAGACGACCGCCTGGGCCGCGCCCGCGCTCGGCGTGATCGGCTCGCTGTTCATCATCGTGGTGGGTCTTACCTATCTGGATTGGCGGCGCCGCAGCGCGATGGCCAAGGGCGAAGGTTACGGCACGGCGCTCGTGAACGAACCGGAGCGCGTGGAGACGGCAAGCCTGCCGCATCCGCTGCTGGCCGTCGCGCCGCTCGTGCTGGTGGGCGTGGCGAACTTCGCGCTCACGCGCCTGATTCCGCAGTGGTACGGCGCGGCTACCTACGCCGTGGCGCCGGAGGTATTGCCTGGCGTGCACGCGCCCGTTACGGCGACCATCAAGCAGGTCGTCGCCATCTGGTCCGTTGAAGGCGCGCTGCTGCTGGGCATTCTGCTGGTCGTGCTGACGGCGTTCAACCGCGTGCGCGACCGCTTCGCAACGGGTACGAAGGCCGCCGTGGCGGGGGCGTTGCTGGCGTCGATGAATACGGCGTCCGAATACGGCTTCGGCGGCGTGATCGCCGCGCTGCCGGGCTTCCTCGTGGTGGGCGACGCGCTGAAGAGCATTCCGAATCCGCTCGTGAACGCAGCGGTTTCGGTGAGTTCGCTGGCCGGCATCACGGGGTCGGCGTCGGGCGGCATGAGCATCGCGCTCGCGGCGATGTCCGACACCTTCATCAAGGGCGCCGAGGCCGCACACATTCCGCTCGACGTCCTGCACCGCGTGGTGGCCATGGCCAGCGGCGGCATGGACACGCTGCCACACAACGGCGCCGTTATCACGCTGCTCGCGGTGACAGGGCTCACGCACCGCGAGTCGTACCGCGATATTTTCGCGGTCACGGTCATCAAGACGCTCGCGGTGTTCTTCGTGATCGCTGTCTATTACATGACCGGGCTAGTCTGAGGCCGCGCCCGTTCAGACGTTCAGAACTTCGGATGGCACTCGAATCGCAGCACCGCGCCATGCTGCTGGAACGCTTCGATGCCGTCCGTTCGCTCGTAGGCCACGCTAGTCTGCATGCCGCGGCTTTCGCAGTAATCGTTGGCTTCGGTCACCGCGCGTTCATGGGCGCGTGCCCATGCAAGCCGCCCGCCCGTGGCCGAGGCCGACACGGTGTAGGTGCCCGGCTTGTCTGTCGCGCTCACGTCCGTGGCGGAGGCGCAGCCCGCCAGCACCGCACTCGCGGCCATCAATGAAACGACCTGCGGTCCCAACGATCGCGCAAGGCGACGCATGGGACCCGTCTCGCCGGTAGAACGAGCCGCCATCATGCACACGGCCCCGTCGCAACGTGCCGCCTCGTGAGGTCGCGACATTCCAGCGCCGCGCGCAGCTTCACGTGATCGACAATCTTCTGGCTCGTCACCCGGCCCACCGCGCTGCGAATCCGTTGCGCCGTGCGCAGCAGCGGTTGCGTGTCGTCCGCGCGGTGCGCCCAGGCGCGGGCCGCGAACCAGCCGACAATCGTCCAGCCCAGCAGGATGTTCACCATCGTGATGGCGAACGCGTCAGCGTGTTCGCGCGCGTCCGCTTCGATGGAAGGAATCAGGTACAGGCTCATTGCGGCAATCACCGCGGCCCCTTCCAGAATTTGCAGCATTGCATCACCTCGTGATCGAACGTCGTGTCTCGACGAAGCGGGCCGCACATGCGGCCCGCTCCTGTTGCTTCAGCGATCAATGGGCCTTGTAGACGTCGTTCGCAACCGAGGCCACGTGGCGCGCGCCGGACTGCGACGCGCCGTCCGCCACGCCGCCGAACGCTTCGGTAGCCGCGCCGGCCACGGCGTTTTGCTCGGACGCCACCGTTTGCGAGCTTTGTCCGCGTTGCGAAGCGGGCGCGCCGTCGGCGGGACGATAGAACGGAGCCGGGCCGTACCCGCTTGCGAACGCGGGAGCAGCAACAGCGGCGGAAACAGCGACGAGTACAGCGGCGATCAGCTTGGTCTTCATGACAACCTCCAAAAGGATTTTCGATTTCGAACCGCTGCGCCGTTCGGTGGCTCAGGCACTTCAGGCAGCAGCGACGTTGGAAGGGAGTTTAGAGCAGCTCTATCGAAAATTTATGCCGATAGACTGAAATCACAATTGCGACCGGATGAACAATCGTGGTCACGACGAGCGCGGGCGCAGCAGGCCCGCGCCTTGGGCGTTTACACGGGGTGCAGAAAGCGCGGCGTCAGCCGTAAACGAAGTAAGCAGCCGCCTGCCCGGGCGGTTCAGGCCTGCACAGACCGGTCCTTAGGGCCACGAAGGGTCACAAACAGGAAAGGCAACTCCATACACGAGGCCACAAAAAGGGGGCCACGCAAACGGCCACCAGCAGGGGCCACACCATGTCCGACGGACCGTCCATACTCGATTCCATCCTTGCCACACCACCGTGCGGCAAGACAACCGTCGCCGGCTCGATTCGCGCGTCGCTGCTCTCCACGTTGTTCGAAAACACGCAGCCGCTGCTGCTCTCGGGCATTGCAAGCACGTTCGTCGCGTGCGTCGCGCTCGCGCGCCTGCATCACTTGTGGGCCGCCCTCTGGATCGTCGCCGACCTCGCGATACTGGCCGCACGGTTCGCCATCATTCGCTGCTTCGCTACGTGCAGCCGCAAGGAGGTCGTGGACCCCGCCCCGTGGGCGCGCTGGTACGCGCCCGCCGGGCTGGTGGCGTGCATTTCGTTCGGACTGGGAACCATGGCGTGCGTGATGTCCGGCGACGCCCAGCTCGCCACGCTCGCCATCATGGTGACGGCCGGCATTCTGGGCGGCATCGCGTCACGCAACGCGGCCGTCCCGCGCCTTGCCATTACGCAGCTATGCTTCGGCGCGCTGCCTATCGGTCTGGGCGGCCTGCTCGCCTGGCGCGGCGGATGGTGGATTCTCGTGCCGCCGCTCGGGCTCTATCTGGCGGCGATGGTGTCCGTGGTGCGCCGCCATTACACCGGCCTCGTGGCGCTGATGACCGCGGAGCAGAAGCACGCCGAACTCGCCGCACGCTTCGACGCGGCGCTCGCTCACATGCCGCTCGGCCTGTGCACGCTCGACGACGCGAATCGCGTCGTAATCGCCAACCGTCGCACAGCCGAGCTGTTCGGCGCCACAGTGGAGGCGCTGAAACTCAACGTGCCGCTGCCCGAGTTCATCGGGCACGTGGGCCTCGTGAGGTTCGGCGAAACGCTGCGACAGGAGCTCGTGAAGCGCTGCGCCGCGTGGCTTGCGCGCGAAGCCGGTCCGCTCGACCTCGAACTCACCGACGGCCGCCAGCTCGAGATGACGCGCAACCCGGTGCCGGACGGCAGTTCGGTGATCATCATCGAAGACGTGACGCAGCGGCGCGAGGCGCAGGCCCAGATTCTCTACTGGGCCTCACACGATCCGCTGACCGGTCTGCTCAACCGGCGCGACCTCTGCGAGCAACTGGAACGCCTGCTGGGCGTGCGCGATCAGCCACCAGGCGTCACGGTGGCCGTGATGTACCTCGACCTGGACGGCTTCAAGCAGGTCAACGACGCGCTCGGCCATCACGCCGGCGACGAAGTGTTGCGAATGGTGTCGGAGCGGTTGCGCCGCCTGTTGCGGCAGGGCGAGATCGTGGCGCGCCTCGGCGGCGACGAATTCGCGATCGTGGTCGAGAGCGCCACACGCGCGCTCGGCGCGGCGCTGGCGCGTCGCATCATCCAGCAGATCTCGGGGCCGTACAGGCTGCAGAGCGGTACGTTGGCGCGCATCGGCGTGAGCATCGGCATATCGTTCGCCGCGGCGGACGACACGATGGAAGTGCTGATGAAGCGCGCCGACGCCGCGCTCTACCACGCCAAGGAAGCCGGCAAAGGCACGTTCCGCTTCCACGTGCTCGACGCCGCCGCCGAAGAGTCCGCCGCTGCGGACAACGTCGTCGGTCCGTGAGGCTCGTACGCTTCGCTGCGGGGCGCTTTGCACAAGTGACGTGATGCGTGGGGCGGCCTTGAGCCGCGTTGTATGCGGCCTCGTGCGAGGTCAGCGGCGCAGCATACCTTCGCCGCCACTGCCACCGCGCCCGCCGCAGACTTCGACATCGATCTCTTGATGGTGCTGCCTTCGCGCCACACCGCCCGACAGGCTGTGGCGCGGCGTGCGGCCCCGTATGGCGACGCGTCGAGCTTCAGAACGCGACCGTGGTGCGCAAACCGACGATGGCTTCGTTGCCGATGCGCTCCGCCGTGTTTTGCGGATTCGAAATGCCGCCCGAGGGTCGGAACACATACTGGAAGTCGGCCTGCACTTGCCACCAAGGCGCGATCTGATACTGGTACGTCGCCTCGACCACCGTTTCGGCGCTGCGCGAAGGCGTGCCCGGCGTGAAGGCGGCGGCGTCGCTTGCCTCGCCCCGCGCATGCGAACCGATGTGCGCGTAGCCCACCGCAAGACCTGCCACGTCGTTGTCACGTCCTTTGAACGGCGCCTTCAGCGTGACACCCGCGTTCATGCCGAAGTCGACGAGATTGCGGTCGCCGGGCGCACCCATGAGCCGCGCGAATACACCGATCGACCGCGGGCTGTCGGGCCCTGCGCGCCACACCATCTGGTCCGCGACGGCGTAAAAGCTGTAGTCGCCGCGATGCGACGCCGGTGTGCCCGTGCTCGCCGGGTTGGCGAGCGAAAGGCCGGTGTTGTCGAACCGCTGATCGTCGAAACGCTGCGTGTTGTACCAGAAGCCGAGCTTGTAGGTGCCCGGCAGGCCGGCGGGCTGCGGCGCGGAAGCATCCGACGACGGCTGGTTGATCGCGTACTGCACCTCGCCGATGAAGAGCGCGCCGTTGTGCAGGTTGAAGTTGGTGCCATGCGCGTTGAGCTTCTGCGCGTCGCCGGTGCCATCGCCCGCTGGATTGCCGTCGAATACGCCCGCGAGCACCGTCACGGAATCCGACACGGCCGCACGCACGCGAACACCGAGCGACGAGAGCGGATAGGCCGGCCCGCCCGCGGGCATGTCGCTGGACGGCAGCACGGGCCAGCCGAACGAGGCGTTCATGAAGGTGTTGCCGTACTGCGTGGACATGAACTCCTGGTCGAGACTCTGCTGCCCCACCTTCACGTCCACCTTCCCGCCCAGCAGCGATTGCTGATACCAAAGTTCCCAGAGCCGCGTGGTGGCATCCGCTTCGATACCCGTCGCGCTCTGCAGCGTCTGCAGATTGCGCGACGTGAGGTTGGTGCCGTGAATCTGGAACGCGGACACGTTGAAGGTGCCGCCCGGCAATCCGAAGGCCTTCTGCGTATCCAGCCCCAGGCTGAACTGCGTCACGCCCTGGTAGGCGCCGCCGCGTTTCACGCCGCCGGAGAGGTTGTTCAGGTACTCGCTCGTTTCCTGCAGCCCGAGCGTGATGCCGTAATTACCGAGCCACGGACGCAGACCGCCCATGTCGCCAAAGAGGTTCGAGCGGTCCCACAGCCCGGTGGGGGCGGCTGCGGCTTGTTCCGAGCCCGCTGTTGTGCCGCCGGCCGACGTGGCGGGCTGTGCAGGCGCGCCAGTCGCGGTGGAACCCGACGCCGCTGCCGCAGCGCCGTTGTTGTCGTCGGCCCATGCGCTGGGCACGAGACCCGCGCACAGCAGCACGCTCAGGCTCGCGGGAGCGCCCGCACGCAGCAGGCTCGTCTTGAGTTTGTTCTTCATGGTGTGATGGCAAGGTTATCCGCCGGCAACCCGGCAGGTTTCGATCAGACACGTTGCGTATGGCGCGGCCATGAAAACAGCAGCGGCTTGTGAGACGAGCGCGAGAGCGCCGTGATGAAGCGCGCTAACCCGACTGCGGCGAGCTAGCGGCAAAAGAGAAACCCTGCCCGCTATTTCGCGGCCATGCCGCCGGCCTCAGCCGACAAGGAACATCCACTACAGGAGCCTGCGTTCACGAGGACTTCCTTTCCGTTGAAAACGGGCCGGATTGTATGCGGGGCGCGAACGGGACAGCAAGCAAAAATGACGTAAACGCACGGCGGCGCGAATTATTCACCTGACCGTACTCATTTCATTTTGCTTTCGCGCTCGAACGTGCCCAGCGCGATGTGTGACGCGAGAAACAGAGCCAGCAAAATACCTTTGTTCTGCTTATCGAAGTCGTTGACTTGTTATTCGGCGGGCGCCTAAAATTCGAGCATCTTCACAAGCGGGGCGAATGCCTTGGATACCTGCAGTAGTCGATCTTCGAACAGATTCACTGCCTGACCGGCAGGACGTCCGCGCTCTCTTCTTCAAGCCGCCGTCTTGCCAGCAGGCAGACGGTGCGCGTCGCAGTCTCTTCCTTCGTGCACCCTTGTTCGCGCCATGTGGCGCGCCGCAACCTGCGTCCGCTCGTTGCGTGCATTCGCATGGCAGTTGCACCCCCGGCTCGCGCCGGGGGTGCCGTTCGTACGTGCCTTGCCGCCTCGCTGCATGTCGGGCGGCAGGCGCGAGCGTGAACCAATGCGTCCGTCGCGCGCGGTTTGAACCAGCGTGAAAGACGCAGCGATAAAGGAGCCGGAATGTCCGACAGCGACCCTGAACCCTTATGCCCGAATTGCCCCACATGCCCGCTATGGGCGCTTTCCTGTTTAGCTGAGGAAAGCGAGTAGACGTCCTTCACTGCGCGCGCAAAGCGCCTTTCTCCGTCTGCTGGCTTTCCGCCCAATGCGTCCCCCAAGACGCACGGAGAAACATCATGAACTTCGGCCTGCTCGTCTCCCAACTGCCGCGCGTGCACGAATCGCACGCGCACTACGACACCCTGCTTTCGCTGCAACCCCGTGAATCGCGGCTGCTTGTACGGCTCTGGCTACGGCTCTGGCGCAGCCTCGTGAACCGCGTCGCCTGACGCGCCGCAAGCGCACATTCATCTCATTCGACAAACCGCTACTCGGGGAGAAAAACCAATGTCCACGCCAGCGAATGTTTCACCACCACGCAGCCTTCAGCGCAGCGCCGTTCTGGACGATGCCCACCTGGGCGACATCAAGGGCGCACTCGGCACCATCGCTCACCATGACACTGCGCCGCGCACGCATTGGGGTGCCCGGCTGCGCACGCTGCTCGCCATTCTGGGTCCCGGCCTCATCGTGATGGTAGGCGACAACGATGCAGGCGCATTCGGCACCTACACGCAGGCGGGGCAGAACTACGGCACCTCCTTGCTATGGACGATGCTGCTGCTCGTGCCGGTACTGTTCGTCAACCAGGAGATGGTATTGCGCCTCGGCGCAGTGACAGGCGTGGGCCACGCGCGCCTCATCTTCGAACGCTTCGGCAAGTTCTGGGGCGCCTTCAGCGTGATCGATCTGTTCTTGCTGAACGCACTCACCATCGTCACGGAATTCATCGGCATGACGTTCGTGCTCGACTTCTTCGGCGTGTCGAAGGTTGCGGGTGTCTGCATCGCGGCGGCGCTCACCATGGCCGCCGTCAGTACCGGAAATTTTCAGCGCTTCGAGCGTTTTGCGGTGTTCCTGTGCGCATTGAGCCTGTTGCTCGTGCCGGTGCTCGTGACCATTCATCCGCCCCTGAGCCAGATGACGCACGATTTCCTCGTGCCCGGCTGGCCCTCGCACGGCAAGCTCGCGGACGTGATGCTGCTCGTGATCGGCATCGTGGGCACGACCGTGGCGCCGTGGCAGTTGTTCTTCCAGCAGAGCTACGTGATCGACAAGCGCATCACGCCGCGTTTCATGAAGTACGAGAAGATCGATCTCTGGATCGGCATTGCGTTCGTACTGATCGGCGCCGTGGCGATGATGGTCTTCTGCGCGGCACTCTACGCAGGCAAGCCCGAAGCGGGCAACTTCACGGACGCAGGCGGCGTGATCGCGAGTCTCGAAAAGTACGCGGGCCGCACGCCAGCCGTGTTGTTCGCCATCGCGCTGTTCGATGCCGCCATCATCGGCGCCGCAGCCGTATCGCTCTCCACGGCCTATGCGATCGGCGACGTATTCAAGATTCGCCACTCGCTGCATCGCGGCGTGTCGGACGCGAAGGGCTTCTATCTCGTGTACTTCGGCATCGTTGCCGCCGCTGCGGCGCTCGTGCTGATTCCCGGCAGTCCGCTCGGACTGCTCACGGAAGCCGTGCAAACACTGGCTGGCGTGCTGCTGCCCAGCGCCACGGTATTCCTGCTTCTGCTGTGCAACGACAAGGCCGTGCTCGGACCGTGGGCGAACACGATGAAGCTGAATGTCTTCACCGCGGCCGTCATCTGGGTGCTCGTGATGTTGTCAGTCATCCTCACGGCATCGGTGATGTATCCGGACATCAGTGGTCACACGATCATCGCCGTGCTCGCGGGCGGCACACTGCTCGCAGTGGTGGGCGGTATCGCGACGATCGGGTTGCGCTACGTTCGTCGTGAAGCGGTGGACACAGCAACGGCGAGCGCCACGGCACACGAGCAATCGTCTCGCGACACCTGGCGCATGCCGCCGCTTCACGAGTTGCCGCCGCCCAGCGTGACGCTTGCAAGCCGCGTATGGATGGCCGTGCTGCGCGGCTACCTCATGATTGCCGTAGGGCTCGTGGTCGTGAAGATCGTGCAGATGATGTTGCTCAAATAGCAAAGGTCATACGAACGACACAGAGCACGCCCGTAGCAGAACGCAGCTTAAGGGATGCTTAAGAACGGCAGCGCGCGCATCGGAAAAGCGCGAAAAGTTCGTGGAACACCAAGGAAGAGAGCGTAAGCACTTGCACTAAGCAGGGTATGTTCCGCTTGTCGAACCCTGCCCGAAGCACGCATAATGCTTGCACACCGCGCGATTCCTGCGACAGGGCGTACGGTGCTCGGATGTAGTACGAGGATTTTGTACCGGCCACCTGGCCGGTATTTTTTTGGGCCTCACACAATACTTCGCAGTCCCACGAACAATCCCCTCTCAAGTTGTTCGATCCGGAGCCGATAACACGGACAGGTTGCTGGTCCACGGACCGACAAGTACATCGCCGGCAACCTAACTCGTTATCAAACGCACATCCGCACTCCAATCGAGGGGATTCATGCTTAATATCAATACCAACATCCTGTCGCTGACGACGCAGACGAACCTGTCCGGCTCGCAAAGCGCCCTGTCGCAGGCCATCAACCGTCTGTCGTCGGGCAAGCGCGTGAACACCGCCGCTGACGACGCCGCCGGCCTCGCTATCGCGACCAGCCAGACCGCTGCCATCAACGCGCTGAATCAAGGCGTGATGAACGCGAACAACGGCATTTCGATGGTGCAAACCGCTTCGGGCGCGATCTCGTCGACCGTGGCCAACCTGCAGCGTATCCGCCAGCTGGCCGTGGAATCGGGCGACGGCTCGCTCGGCTCGGCAGCGCAAGCGAACCTGCAGACTGAAGTCACGACGCGTCTGACGGAAATCAACCGCGTTGAAACGCAAACCACGTTCAACGGCCAGAATGTGCTCGGCGGCCTCGGCAGCGTGGACTTCCAGATCGGCGCATCGGCGAACCAGACCATCACGGCGAACTTCGGTTCGACCACGTGGAATGCGTCGGGCCTGGGCGTCTCGGGCATCGACATCTCGACCACCTCGGGTGCACAGAACGCGATCACCGCAATCGACGCAGCGCTCTCGCAAGTCAACAACTTCCAGGCAACGCTGGGTGCAACGCAGAACACGTTCCAGTCCGCTATCAGCAACACGCAGACGGAATCGACCAACCTGAGCGCTGCCAAGTCGCAGATCGTCGATGCGGACTTCGCTTCGGAAACGGCGAACCTCTCGAAAGCACAAGTGCTGCAGCAAGCCGGTATCTCGGTGCTCGCGCAAGCGAACTCGCTGCCGCAGCAAGTGCTGAAGCTCCTGCAGTAAGCATCGAACGCGCGACGCGCTTATTGCTTGCGTCGCGCGATATTCAGCGCGTGGGGCCGCCCTGGGTGGCCGGCGTGCTGTCGAAGGTGGACGGTGAAAGCCGCCCACCTTTTTTCATGGGAGCGCGCTTCGATGATGTCTCGCGTGAAGCGAACGTATGCGTCGCGCCTCGGCTTCACTCCATACGCAACGCCGATACCTCGCTGGCGAGCAACGCGCGCAATTCGCTTTCATCGGGCTGCGTTCCCCAGTTGCGTGCGCCCGCCACCGATGCAATCGCGAACCACGAGTTGGGCGGAAACCATTCGTGAAGCAACGCGCCGTCGCGCAGGATGCGAAGGCGTCCCGTCTCTTCGCTGTACTCGGCACACATCTCCACGTTGTCGAATTGCGCGGTCACCGTCCGGTTCCTGGGTGGCAGCATGGGGCACTCCTGTCGGCTGATGGATCGTAGGCAGGGTGCGACAAATGCCCGCACCATGCGACGTCCGGCCCGAGGGGCCGTGGACGGGAGTCTACGCATCGGAGCGTTTGACAGGTGCAACGTGTCTGCGAGTTTGGTAACGCCGGGTTACGGTATGCGCGAAAACGCACGCAGACGGCACTAGGCCAGGGTCGGCTCGCCGCCCGTAACGTGCACGGCCACTTCGACCTGATGCTCGCCGCCGCCGAGAATCATGCCGCGCAGCAGGGACACGTCGCTATAGTCGCGCCCTGTGGCGAGCGTGACGTGATCGAGATCGGCGAGCACGTCGTTGGTCGGATCGAGATCGATCCAGCCCACGCCCGGGCAAAACACGGAGACCCACGCATGCGACGCATCGGCACCGATCAGACGCGGCGCGCCTTCGGGCGGGTCAGTTCGCAGATAGCCGCTCACATAACGCGCGGGCAAACCGAGCGTACGCAGGCAGCCGATCATCACCTGTGCGAAGTCCTGACACACGCCGTGCTTGAGTTCGAACGCGCGCGCAGCCGGGGTATCGAAGGTGGTCGCGGCGGGCTTGTACTTGAAGTCGGCGTAGATGCGATGCATGAGGTCGATCGCGCCCGCTGCAAGCGGCGTATCCGGCGTGAAACTGTGCTGTGCATAGGCACGCAGCTCAGGCAGAAGCGCGATGTTGGGTGATGCAAAGCAGAACTCGGTTTCGGGATAAAACGCGCCGCCCGCGCGAAAACGCAGCGCCTGCGCGACTTCTTCCCAAGACGGCGTGGCCTCGGGATCCAGCGATGCCCAGCGCGGCGACAGCAGCACGGTGGTCTCGCTCGTCATCTTGAGGTAGTCGTGCGGCGAGTCGAACGAGAAATAGAGCAGGTCGTTGCCGAACGCATCCACGCGGCTCGTCCGATACGAAGGCTCGGGTTCGATGCGCTCGCTGTGCGCCATCACGCGCTGCCACACACACGTGAGCGGGCGGATCGTCGCGAGATGCTGCGCGGTCTCCACGAGCGTGGAATAGCGGTACACGGTGTGATGCGAGACAGTCAGCACGACATCGCCGCTCATGGCGCCACCTGCTCGGCAAGCGAATTCGCGTGGCTGAAGTAACGCGCGCTGATCTCGTTCGAAGCCGCGGCAACGTAGGCGCCCAGCTGTTCGCACAGATCGAGCAGCACCGGAAAGCGGCCGCTCTCGCCAGGCTCGCACAACTGCTCGAGCGTGGGCAACGCCGCAACCGGTGGCATGAGTTCCGCGAACGGCGCGCGTCGCGTGCCACCTGCGGCCACGGCGATTTCATCGAGCTTCTTGCGCAGGCGGTCGTAGACGCCATAGAGGCCGCGCGGGTTGGTGGGGTCGATCACGAGCAGATCGAGCAGCGCCGGCACCTCGAAGCGCCCCGGATAAAGCGAGCGATACGTGAGCGTGCAATCGAACAGTTGTAGCAGCAGATCGAAGCCGGCGGGCGTAGCGAGCCGGCCTTCGCTCGCAATGACGTGCAGGAACGTCGTCATCGTGGCCACGCGCTCGATGTGACGACCAACGAAAAGCAGCCGCCACGCTTCGTCACGCGTCATGCGGTCGCCCTGCGCGCCGCTGATGGCCGAAAGCTGCGTGGCGAGGTCTTCCAGCGCCTTCATCAGCTTCATGCGGTCGTATGGCTCGTAGCGGTCGCGGGCGGTGCCATTGCCGCCATTGCCGCCGTTAGCGCCATTCCCACCGTTGCCGTTGCCCGAGCCGGGCCCGCCGTTCTCGAACATCTGACGCTGCCCGCCTGGCGCGAGCGACAGCCCGCTCAGCGCGTCGCGAAAATCATTGCGCGCCGCGAGGATGGTGCGCCAGTGGTCGTTGGAAAGCCGCCCTCGCACCTCCCCGCTCGCCCTCGCCTGGCTCGCGAGATTCTGGCCGATGCTCGCGTACCCCGCGTTCTCGTGCAGATTCGCAACGAGCACGCGCTCGAACGCGTGAGGCGAACTGTGCGCAAGCGTATCGACGGATGGAATCAGCCCGCACTGCGCCGCGAGTTCCGTTAGCGTTCCGAACATTTCATCGGCGTCGTTGCTTTCGAGCGACCCGAGTATCAGCCGGCACAGCCGCACGTTGTTTTCGGCGCGCTCGCCGTAACGGCCGCCCCAGAACAGGTTTTCCGCCGCACGGCTCGATACCATGCGATGCCGGCGCGCAAGGTCGCCCGGCTTCATCGGCGATGGCAGCAGCGAGAAAGTGGAACCGGGCTGACTCGACAGCACCCAGGTGTCCACACTGCTGCCGCCGAACTGCATCGAAACCGACGTCTGGTGCTCCGCCGCAAGACGCGTGAAGCCGCCAGGCAGCATGTGCCAGTCGCCGTTCAGGTCGGCAATGGCGTAGACGCGCAGCACCGAGGGCCGGCCGCCCAGCGTGCCCTCCTCGTAGCGCGGCGTGTAGGAATACGGCAATGGCTGCTGGATGGTGAACGCGTCCGCGGCCTGTTCGATGCGCTCGGCCCAGTCCGCCAGGCGCTGTGGCCCGCGCGCCATGCCGGCCGGAATGTTCGGCGCGCCGGGACCCACGCGGCCTTGCATGCCCGGCCACGTGGGCACGAGAAAAGCTTCGGAGAGCTGCGCGAACGCCTGCTGGCGCGCCGCTTCCTCGCCGCACCACCATGTGGGCACGCTGGGCAGCGCAAGCGGTTCATTGAGCACCGCCGCGGCAATGCCGGGCAGGAAGCCATGCAGCGCGGGCGACTCCACGAAGCCCGCGCCCGGCATGTTCGACACCATCACGTTGCCGGCGCGCATCACCTGGAGCAGCCCCGGCACGCCGATGGTGGAATCGGCCCGCAATTCCACCGGGTCGCAGAACGCGTCATCCAGCCGGCGCAGCAGGCCGTGCACGCGTTCCAACCCGCCCAGCGTCTTCAGGTACAGCATGTCGTTGCGCACCGTGAGGTCTTTTCCCTCCACGAGCGTCAGGCCCAGGTAGCGCGCGAGAAACACGTGCTCGAAGTAGGTCTCGCTGAAGGGCCCAGGCGTGAGCAGCGCGATGTGCGGCGAGTCGCCCTTTGCCTTGCGCTCGTCTTCGCGCATCGTCGCGCGCGCCGCCTGGGCCAACGTGGCGATGAGCTGCGAATACATGGGCGCAAGGCGCCTCACGCGCAGCGAGCGGAATGCATCGGTAAAGAGGCTCGAGACGATCAGCCGGTTTTCCAGCGCATAACCCAGGCCCGAAGGCGCTTCGGTGCGCTGCGACATCACGGTCCATTCGCCCGTGGGCGCGCGCGCCAGGTCCACTGCCACAATCTGCAGATACTGGCCGCCCGGCGGCGTAAAACCCTTCACCGCGCGCAGATAGCCAGGGTGGCCGTACACCAGCGCGGGCGGCAACAGGCCGCGCTGCAGCAACGTCTGTTCGCCATAGACGTCGGCCACGATGGCGTTAAGCAGCTTCGCGCGCTGCGCCACACCGCGCTCGATCACCGCCCATTCGTCTTCGTCGATCAGAAACGGCAGCAGGTCGAGCGCCCATGGCCGCGGCTCGCCCTTGTCGGCATAGACGTTGTACGTGATGTCGTTGCCGCGGATCTGCTGCACGACCGACGTCGCCGCCTGTTCGAGCCCGGCCACACCGTCTTCGCCCAGCAGGCCGAAGAAGCGCCGCCACGGCTCGCGAATCGCGCCGGACGTATCGCGCAGCTCGTCCCAGTGCCCGCCGCGGGCAGGCAGGATGCGCAGCAGCGCGAGTGCTTCGGCGTGGTCCGCAGTGGACTCGAACGGCAGGGTCGATTGAAAAGCCAAGGTCTTGGGTGCGTTTGATCGCGTGTTGGAGCCAGTACGTCAGTCGGGTCGAGTCAGTCGGGTCAAGTCAGGCGCGGCGAAGGTCCAGCGTGAACGGGAATTCGAGGCTGCGCGTGCACGGTTCGACTTTCATCGGTCCAGGCGTATGGCCGATGGTGAAGAAACGCGCGCGCCGCCGGCTTTCCGCCTCGTACGCGTTGACCGGAAACGTCTGATAGTTACGCCCGCCCGGATGAGCGACATGATACTGGCAACCGCCTACGGAACGCCCGCTCCACGTGTCCACGATGTCGAACGTGAGCGGCGCATGCACGCCGATAGTGGGATGCAGCGACGTCGCCTGCGACCACGCACGAAAGCGCACGCCGGCCACGTGTTCGCTCACGCGGCCCGTGGGTTGCAGCGGCAGCGGTTCGCCGTTCACGGTCACCACGTGGCGGCTTTCGTTGAGGCCGAGCACGCGCACTTCGAGCCGCTCCACCGACGAATCCACGTAACGCACCGTGCCGCCCATGGCGCCCTCTTCGCCCATCACGTGCCAGGGCTCCAACGCGTGGCGCACGGTCAGCGCGATGCCATTCGTGTCCAGTTCGCCGACCAGCGGAAAGCGGAACTCGAAATGCGGCGCAAACCATTCGCGCTCGAACGCGTAACCTTCTTCGCGCAGATCGGCGAGCACGTCGTCGAAATCCATCTGCACGAAAGTGCCCAGCATGAAGCGGTCGTGCAATTCCGTGCCCCAGCGCGTGAGGCGCGTGGTGTACGGCGTCTTCCAGAAACGCGCCACCAGCGCGCGCAACAGCAGTTGCTGGACAAGGCTCATGCGCGCATGTGGCGGCATTTCGAAGCCGCGCAGTTCGAGCAGGCCGAGGCGGCCGGTGGGACCGTCGGGCGAATAGAGCTTGTCGATGCAGAACTCCGCGCGGTGCGTGTTGCCCGTCACGTCGATCAGGATGTTGCGCAGCGTGCGGTCAATCAGCCACGGCGGCAGCCGCGTGCCCGATGCGTCGCCATACGTGCCGAGCAGATCGAGCTGATGCTGGATCTCGGCGAAGGCGATCTCGAGTTCGTAGACCTGATCGTTGCGCGCTTCGTCCACGCGCGGCGCCTGGCTCGTCGGTCCGATGAAAAGCCCTGAAAACAGGTACGAAAGCGACGGATGGTTGTGCCAGTAAGCCACGAGGCTCGCGAGCAGATCGGGACGACGCAGGAACGGGCTGTCCGCAGGCGTCGCGCCGCCCAGCACGAAGTGATTGCCGCCGCCCGTACCGGTGTGGCGGCCGTCGACCATGAACTTCTCGGTGCACAGATACGATTCGTGCGCCACCTGATACAGGTGCTCGGTGTGGTCCACGAGTTCATCCCAGTTCGAGGCGGGATGAATGTTCACCTCGATCACGCCGGGGTCCGGCGTGACTTGCAGCAGCTTCAGGCGCGGGTCGCGCGGCGGCGGATAGCCTTCGATCATGACCTTCATGCCCAGCTCGGCGGCGGTGGCCTCCACGGCGGCGAGCAGGTCGAGATAGTCGTCGAGCACGGTGAGCGGCGGCATGAAGACGTGCAGCAGCTTGCGGCCGCTGCCGAACGTGTCGTCTTCCACCTGCGGGCCCGCCGCGCGAGCCGGGTCGCGCGCTTCCACGCACAGCGCCGTGCGCGTGACCCACGCTGCCGATTCGCCGCGAGCCGGTAGTTGGCGAGGCGTGCCGTCTGCGGATGAGTCCCCATCGCCCAGGCCCGCGCCCCGCGCATAACGCGCGCCGCCTGCCGGACCGCCTTCTGCAAACGCCGACAGTCGCTCAGCCAGCCCCATGTCTTCGAGCGCGACTTCATCGGCCAGTGCCAGCGCTTCGTCGCCGGTAGCGGCCACGCCCGCGTCCTGGTACTGCATGCGCAGTTCCGCCGCGGACCGCAGCGGCACCGGCGGCGCAAACGGATCGTGCGCGTGCTGCCACGGGTAATCGCTGGACGTGACCCATGGCAGCGAATCCAGCGGCAGACGGTAGCCCATCGGCGAGTCGCCGGGGATCAGGTACATGCGTTCGTCGCGGAAGAACCACGGCCCGCTCACCCAACGCGGACCTTGCAGCGACGGCTGGCCGCGCGCCGCCTCGCGTTCGCGCGCGAGCGGCAGCACGTAGCCCGTCACGGCCTGCAAACCGGCATCGAATACGCGGCGCAGGCGCATGCGCTCCAGCTCGTCGTCGAGACGCGAATCGAACGGATCGACGTTGACGGGCAGGCGTCGCTCGCGCCACAGGTAGTACCAGACGTCCTCGTAGCCGGGCTGGATGTATTGCGCGTCCAGCGCGAGTTTGCCCGCGAGGTGGTTGATGAACCGTTGGGCGTCGTCGGACGTGTAGTACGCCGGCTCGCGTTCGTCGGCGAACAGCGTGGGGTCTTGCCAGCACGGCTCACCGTCCGTGCGCCAGTAGAGCGACAGCGCCCAGCGCGGCAGTTGCTCGCCCGGATACCACTTGCCCTGACCCACGTGCAGAAAGCCCGCCGCGCCGTAGCGCGCGCGCAGCTTGTCCATCAGCGCCACGGCATAGCCGCGCTTGGTGGGGCCGAGCGCGTCCGTGTTCCATTCGGGCGCGTCGCGGTCGCGCACTGAGACGAAGGTCGGCTCGCCGCCCATCGTGAGGCGCACGTCCATTTCCGTGAGGTTCGCATCCACCTGCGCGCCCATCTTGAGCACGCCGTCCCAGCTTTCCTCGCTGTAGGGCTTCGTCACGCGCGGCGTTTCGAGCACGCGCTGGATCGACATGGTGTGCGAAAACTCCACCTCGCACTCGTCCACCGCGCCCGAAATGGGCGCCGCACTGCCCGGCTCCGGCGTGCAGGCCACGGGAATGTGGCCTTCGCCCGCGAGCAGCCCCGAAGTTGGGTCAAGCCCGATCCAGCCCGCGCCCGGCAAGAAGACTTCGCACCATGCGTGAAGATCCGTGAAGTCCACTTCCGCACCGCTCGGGCCATCGAGCGATTTCGTATCGGGCTTCAACTGCAGCAGGTAGCCGGACACGAAGCGCGCCGCCAACCCCAACTGGCGCAGCGTTTCGACGAGCAGCCAGCCCGTGTCGCGGCACGAGCCCGAGGCATTTTGCAGCGTCTCTTCCGGCGTCTGCACGCCGGGCTCCATGCGGATCAGGTAGCGAATCTCGTGTTGCAGGCGCTGATTGAGGTCCACCAGAAAGTCGATGGTCTTGCGCGGCGAGCGGTCGATGCTCGCCACGAATTGCGCAAAACGCGGCGTCGGCTCGCGCTTCACGAGATACGGCGCAAGCTCTTGCATGAGTTCCGCCGGGTACGAGAACGGAAAATGCTCCGCATGGGGTTCGAGGAAAAAATCGAACGGGTTATAGACGGCCAGTTCGGCCACCAGATCCACCGTGACGCGGAATTCGCGCGTGCGCTCCGGAAACACGAGCCTTGCCTGGTAGTTGGCGAATGCGTCCTGCTGCCAGTTGATGAAGTGCTCGGCGGGCTCCACGCGCATCGAATACGAGACGATGGGCGTGCGGCAATGCGGCGCGGGCCGCAGCCGCACCACCTGCGGCGAGAGCCCGACGAGCCGGTCATAGCGATACTGCGTGACATGGTTCAACGCGACACGAATGGACACACCGGACTCCTCGATTGATTCCCGAATGAACCCCGCGAAGCGGGAAGAAACGAAAGCGGCGGCACCGGAGAAGGTCCATACCGCCGATAGCGACGAAGGCGATCACAAGCACGTGCGCACCGTGCAGCGGCACGATGATGCACGGCCAACGCGTGATTACGGTGACGCAAAGATGCGCCACACGGCCGGCGTGTGAAATGATTGCGACGACTGACCACGGAAGCCAAAGAATGAAAACGTTTCATTGCGACCGCTGCCAGCAGCTTGTTTTCTTCGAGAACGTTCGCTGCGAGCGATGTGCCGCGCTGCTCGGCTACGTGCCGCAAAGCGGCGAGATCAGCGCGTTCGAAGACGCGGGCGACGGGCTCTGGCGACGCCTCGGCGCCGGCCAACCCGGCGCATCGACCGCGCCGGGCGAGTCCGCCGAAACGAGCGACGGCCCGCTCTTTCGCCAATGCCACAACTACGCGGTGGAAAACGTCTGCAACTGGATGATCCCCGCCGATTCCCCCGACACACTGTGCCGCTCGTGCCGCTTCACGCGCACCATTCCGAACCTCGACCGGTCCGACAACCGGCTCTACTGGTATCGGCTGGAAGCGGCCAAGCGGCGCCTGCTCTACACGCTCATGGCGCTGAACCTGCCCGTACGCCCGCGCGCGGAAGACCCGAAGCGCGGGCTCGCCTTCGAGTTCCTCGAAGACACCGCCGAAGACAAGAAGGTCATGACCGGGCACAACCGCGGCGTCATCACGGTCAACATCGCCGAAGCGGACGACGCGCATCGCGAACAGACCCGCTCCGCGCTGGGCGAGCCGTACCGGACGCTGCTCGGCCACTTTCGCCACGAGACGGGCCACTACTTCTTCGACCGGCTCGTCACCGGCCGGCGCGGGCTCGCGCAGTTCCGCAAGCTCTTCGGCGACGAACGCGCCGACTATGGCGCAGCGCTCGCGGCGTACTATCGCGACGGTCCGCGCGCCGACTGGGCGCAGTCGTACATCAGTGCATACGCCACCATGCACCCCTGGGAAGACTGGGCCGAAACGTGGGCGCATTATCTGCATATTGTGGACACGCTGGATACCGCTACCGCGTGCGGACTCGTGCTCATCCCCGAGCGTCCGCACGAACCCACTCTCACGGACCGCACGCCGGTGGACGAAGCGAGCTTCGACGACCTGATGGCGCGCTGGTTTCCGCTCACCTATGTGCTCAACAGCCTGAACCGCAGCCTCGGCATGCCGGACGGGTATCCGTTCACGCTGCCGCCGCCTGTCATCGACAAGCTGCGCTTCGTGCATCGCGTCGTGGTTGCGGGCGCCGCGAGCACTGCGGCACCTGTTGCTTCGCGGCCCTGACCGCTCCTGTTGCACGCGTCACGCCGCCTGCTGCTGCTCCATTTCGGGCGCGAGCGGCACGAGGAAATCGCGGCTGATGCAGCTTGCCAGTTCGTTCACGCGCGCGAGGAAATCGACAAGCCATGCGTGCAGCCCGCCGCTCAGAATGTCGCCGATGCGCGAATCGCGCACGTCCGCGTAGAGCTGCGCGGCAAGCTGCTCGGTTTGCGCCGAGCGCGCGTTGCGCACGCGGCCAAGAATCTGCTTCGTTTCTTCGAGGCTCGCGGCAAGCGAACGCGGCCAGTCGCCGAACAGAATCAGCAGACCCGCCACGCGCTCCGGCGTAATGACGTCGCGATACACCTTGCGATAGACCTCGAAGCCCGACACCGAACGCAACACCGCCGCCCAGTGGTAGTAGTCGAGCGAATGGGCAAACGACTGCGCGGCGGGTTGCGCGCTCGCACCACCCAACTGTTCCAGCTGCTCCAGCATCTCGAACTTCACGTCGAGAATGCGCGCGGTGTTGTCCGCGCGCTCGATGAACGTACCGAGTCGCAGGAAGCAGAACGCGTCGTCCTTCACCATGGTGCCGGCCTGCACGCCGCGCGAGAGATGCGAGCGGAACTTGACCCACTCGAAGAACTCGCACGGGTCGCGCTCCAGCACGCCTTCGGCCAGCATGCGCTGCGCGTCGAGCCACGTCGTGTTGATGGTCTCCCATAGCTCCGTGGTGATGGAGCCGCGCACCGCACGCGCGTTTTCGCGCGCCGCCCGCAGGCAACTGATGATCGACGAAAGATTGGCGAGATCAGCGGACATGAACGCAATGACGTCGCGACTCTTCATGCCGGCGCCCTGGTGGGCGGCCGCGAAGTTGCCCGCGAGTTCCGAAATGGAGAGCATGGCGCGCCAGCCCAGCCCCGCGTACTCGTCCGATTGCGGCAGCAGCGACATCTGGTAATTCGCGTCCAGCATGCGCGCAGTGTTTTCGGCTCGCTCGGTATAGCGGGCCATCCAGAAGAGGTGGTCGGCGGTACGGCTCAGCATGGGTGCTCCTGAATGGCGTTGAATCGATCTGGCGAAGGTGCCGGAGGCATGGCCGTCGGCGGGCGGGCGAGCGTTATCGCTCCAGCACCCAGGTATCTTTCGTACCGCCTCCCTGTGACGAATTGACGACAAGCGACCCTTCGCGCAGCGCAACGCGCGTGAGACCGCCCGGCACCATGCGCACTTCGTTGCCCGAGAGCACGAACGGACGCAGATCGATATGACGCGGCGCGATGCCGGCTTCCACGTAGGTGGGGCACGTGGAGAGCGAAAGCGTGGGTTGCGCGATGTACTTGTCGGGATGCGCGATGAGCGCAGCCCGGAACGCCTCGATTTCGGCGGTCGTGGAGGCAGGGCCTACCAGCATGCCGTAGCCGCCCGCGCCGTGCGTTTCCTTCACCACGAGTTCGGGCAGATGGTCTAGCACGTACTGCAGGTCGCCTGGCTTGCGGCACATCCAGGTGGGCACGTTGTTGAGAATGGGCTCTTCGCCCAGGTAGAAGCGCACCATGTCCGGCACGTAGGGGTAGATCGACTTGTCGTCGGCCACGCCTGTGCCTACTGCGTTGCACAGCGTCACGTTGCCGGCGCGGTACACGTCGAGCAGACCGGCCGCGCCCAGTGTGGATTCCGGGCGGAACACGAGCGGGTCGAGGAAGTCGTCGTCCACACGGCGGTAGATCACGTCGATGCGCTGCGGCCCTTGCGTGGTGCGCATGTAGAGATGATGGTCGTCGACGAACAGGTCCTGGCCTTCCACCAGTTCCACGCCCATCTGCTGCGCGAGGAACGCGTGCTCGAAGTAGGCGGAGTTGTACATGCCCGGCGTGAGCACGACGATGGTGGGGTTGTCCACGCCCTCGGGCGCCGCGGCGCGCAGCGTGTCGAGCAGCAAATCCGGATAGTGAGCCACGGGCGCCACGCGGTTGCGCGCAAAGAGGTCCGGGAAGAGCCGCATCATCATCTTGCGGTTCTCCAGCATGTACGAGACGCCCGAAGGCACGCGCAGGTTGTCTTCGAGCACGTAGAACTCGCCCTCGCCGGCCCGCACGATGTCGATGCCGGCCACGTGCGCGTAGATGTCGCGCGCCACCTTTACGCCCTGCATCTCCGGGCGATACTGCGCGTTGCCGACGATCTGCTCAGCCGGAATCACGCCTGCGCGCACGATCATCTGATCGTGATAGATGTCGTAGATGAAGCGGTTCAGCGCATTCACGCGCTGCCGAAGGCCGTTTTCGAGCGCGGCCCACTCGTGTGCGGGAAAGATGCGGGGAATGACGTCGAACGGAATGGTGCGTTCGGTGCCCACACCGGTTTCGTCTTTTGCGCCGTACACCGCGAACGTGATGCCGACGCGCCGGAAATTGAGATCCGCTTCGGCGCGCTTGTTGCGAATCTGCTGCTCGCTCTGCCCGGACATCCATGAGAAGAACTCGCGGTAGTGAGCCCGCGGGTCGCCTGCCTGCGGAAAGGCCGCTGCCGATACGCCGCGCACATCGAGTTCGCTGCGTTCGAACATCTCGCTGAAGAAAGCTTGCGTCATAACCGGTCATCCAATCGTTGTGCCCGCCATGGTCCGGCCCGGTTGCGCCCGCGATTCAACCGCACCGCGACCGCTCTTCGCTCAAGCGCTCTTCGATCGACGCAATAACACTGAACAGCGCTTGCGCTGCTCAGTATGGTGCAGCATGCGCGCATGCCGCCGCAATCTTTATCGCCCGATCGAGTAACCGCTATGCGGCGGCCCGCGTTCAATCGCAGTCCGAACCGCGTTTTCATCGCTTGCACCGTGCATGGACGGGTTCCGTGCCGGCGCAAACCAGGCTCGCGATGATGGCAACCAGGCGTCGAGCCCATTCACGCAACTTCCATGCCGATTTAAGCGAGCGATAAGGAATCGCTAAAGACGCGCCGAATGCGCAGTTTGAGCCGCAACTGTTACTGCCAGCAGTCGGCTGCGTGCACTGCGTTGGTGCCCGATCGTTAAGGCGTGCCCCCGCACAGCACATGAGGCGGTTTGAGCTTCCCCAACTCGCGGCACGATTTAACAACCCCGACATGCGATGCGCCTTCGCTGCCCATGACACGGCTCGCGTCCGCCGCGTTGCGAGTTTTGATCCGGTTCACGCGAGCTAGTTAAAAGCGTCGCGTTTATGCATACCGCTTAAACCCGATTGATTCACCTCGCACACTTATTAATTGCGACAAATCGTCGCAATATGGAACCGGTTCCAACTATAATCTTGCCCGGCGCGAGACGGCGAAGCATGGAGCACTTCATTCAGCCGGCTCGTTGCAGCCGCACGGCCTGTTTGCAGTTGCTTGCAGCCGTCGTTCTTGCTGCGCACTTCCCGACAGGCCGTCCCAGAGCACAACGCCAACTTGCGGATGCCCACCATGAAACTTCGCGCCTCAACCGCCGCCGTGCTGCTTGCAGCCACGCCCGCGGTGTATGCCCAAACCAGTGTCACGCTGTACGGCCGTGTGGACGGCGGTCTCGAATACCTGAATCACGTCGCCAACGCATCCGGCGGCACCTCAACGCGCTGGAGCGCCGAAGGCGGCGACTGGGGCACCAGCATGCTGGGCCTCAAGGGCGTTGAAGACCTGGGCGGCGGCCTCACGGCGCTGTTCGATCTGGAAACCGCTTTACAGATCATGAACGGCACCACTGGCGGCGGCCGCATGTTCTCGCGGCGCGCCTATGTCGGCTTGAGCGACGAACGCTGGGGCCGCGTGCAGATGGGCCGCAATCTCTTTATCGATAGCGACGGCGTCTGGGAATTCGACCCGCTCGTACAGCAGGCCGTATCGTCGGCGTCGCTAGTGCGCGGCCGCAACTGGCAGCAGACGAGCAACAACGTGGAGTACCACAGCCCGGTGTTCGGCGGCTTCGACGTGCAAGGCCAGTACGCGTTCGGCAACCAGTCGCGCGGCTTCAATTACGGCGCGCCTGACGACTTCGGCCGCTCGGACGGCATCATGCTCACGTACCACTCGCCGCTCTTCGACGTGCGCGGCATCTACGACGAGCTGCGCGATCCGAACGGCCGTTTCAGCAATATCTTCACGGCGTCGCGCGAATATTTCGTGGGCGCCAACGTGCGTGTGTCGAAGTTCAAGTTCCAGGGCGCTTACACGCATTACGCGGCACCGGACACGCCCGCAGGTCTCGCCGACAGTGCAGACCACTACTGGCTTGGCGCAACGTATCAGGCGAACCAGCGCTGGGCCGTAACGGCCGCGGGCTTCTACATCAAGGTGGGCGAAGGCGCAGGCGATGCCGCGCACGACCCTTCAGGCCACGCCACGCTCTATGTGCTGGGCACGACCTACAACCTCAGCAAGCGAACGTTTCTTTACGGGACCGTGGCGTATCTGCGCAACAGCAGCCACGCAAACTTCTCGGTGTTCGCCACGCCGCGCGACGCGAATCCGAACACGAGTCCGCTCGCGGGCGAATCGCAGACGGGGGCTTACGTGGGGATGATGCATAACTTCTGACGTAGCCGCGAGGCTGCTCGAATGCTGACGCACGTTGTGGCTTCTTGCGAGGGCGGGGTCGTTTTTTGCTGCCGCCCGAATGCAATGCAGTGGATCCAAAGTTGGCTGCGGCGGCGACGATGTTTCATCGCGCCGTTCGTGCCTGTCATTACGCTTTCGTCATGACGTTTTTATTAACGCGGCCTTTGCCGGGCTTTCACCGGCACATCACGGCACATCCTCAAAGGACGATCAATTGACACGAGATGAACCACCGATCGCCAGCAGCAGCGAAGCGTCCGCGTCCCCCGCGTCCCCGTCCGGTACGCACTACACGCGGCGCCATTGGCTGCAAGCCACGCTCGCTCTGGCCGCGGCGAGTCTGACCGGCTCCGCCACGCTCACAGCGCTCGCACAAAGCCCTGCCAGCGGCGCAGACAGCGGCCAGGCGCTCGACGCGTTCATGACGCTCTCGCAGTCGCTCACGGGCAAGAGCGGGCTGGACCGCGCAGTCGGTGCGCGGCTCGTCGCGGCCCTGCAAAAGAAGACGCCTGATCTCGCGCAGCGCGTGCCGCAGATTGCCGGTGCGCTCGCGTCCGGCTCGCTGAAGCCCGACGACGAAGCGCTCGCGCTGAAAATTCTCACAGCCTGGTACATGGGTGTGGTGGACGACACAGTCGTCACGTACGAGCAGGCGCTGATGTTCAGCGTGGTGTCGGACACGCTCGTCATTCGCACCTACTGCCCCAACAAGCCCGGCTTCTGGGCGTCGAAACCTGTCGAGAGGCAATCCTGACCATGGCCGACACACTACAAGCCGATATCGTCGTGGTGGGCTCGGGCGTGGCCGGCGCGCTCGTTGCGCATCAACTCGCGCTCGCCGGCAAGTCGGTGATCATGCTCGAAGCCGGGCCGCGCCTGCCGCGCTGGGAAATTGTCGAACGCTTTCGCAACCAGTTCGACAAGATGGACTTCATGGCGCCGTACCCGTCCACACCGTGGGCGCCACATCCCGAATATGGCCCGCCGAACAACTACCTCATCCTGAAGGGCGAGCACAAGTTCAACTCGCAATACATCCGCGCGGTGGGCGGCACGACGTGGCACTGGGCGGCTTCCGCGTGGCGCTTCATTCCGAACGACTTCAAGATGAAGACCGTCTACGGCGTAGCGCGCGACTGGCCCATCCAGTACGACGACCTCGAGCCGTGGTACTACCGCGCGGAGCAGGAGCTGGGCGTGTGGGGTCCCAACGACGAAGACCTCTATTCGCCGCGCAAAGCGCCGTATCCCATGGCGCCGCTGCCGCTCTCGTACAACGAGGCGACCATCAAGTCGAAGCTCAACGCCTACGACGCGGCCTATCACGTCGTGACGGAACCCGTGGCGCGCAACAGCGTGCCCTACGACGGCCGCCCCACCTGCTGCGGCAACAACAACTGCATGCCGATCTGCCCGATCGGCGCGATGTACAACGGCATCGTGCACGTCGAGAAAGCCGAGATGGCGGGCGCGAAGCTGATCGACAACGCCGTGGTCTACCGGCTCGAAGTGGGCTCGAACAAGCGCATCGTCGCGGCGCTGTACAAAGACCCTCAGGGCATTTCGCATCGCGTGGAAGGCAAGTATTTCGTGCTTGCGGCCAACGGCATCGAAACGCCGAAGATCATGCTCATGTCCACGAGCCACGATTTTCCGAACGGCGTGGGCAACAGCTCGGACATGGTGGGCCGCAATCTGATGGACCATCCCGGCACCGGCGTGTCGTTCTACGCGGACGAAAAACTCTGGCCCGGCCGCGGACCGCAGGAAATGACCTCGCTGATCGGCTTTCGCGACGGCGCGTTCCGCTCGCAACAAGCGGCAAAGAAGATCCACCTGTCGAACCTCTCGCGTATCGACCAGGAGACGCAGAAGATCTTCGGGCAGAAGAAGTTGCTCAAGCCCGCCGATCTCGACGCGCAGATTCGCGACCGCTCGGCGCGCTACGTGCAGTTCGACTGCTTCCACGAAATCCTGCCGCAGCCGGAAAACCGCATCGTGCCGAGCCGCACGGAAACGGATGCCATCGGCATTCCCCGCCCCGAGATCATCTACGCCATCGGCGACTACGTGAAACGCGGGGCCGCTCACACGCGCGAGGTGTACGCCACCGCGGCGAAGGTGCTGGGAGGCACGGACGTCGAATTCCACGACGACTTCGCGCCGAACAACCACATCACGGGCTCCGTCATCAT
This sequence comes from Paraburkholderia sp. SUR17, assembly GCF_029536165.1. Lineage (NCBI taxonomy): Bacteria > Pseudomonadati > Pseudomonadota > Betaproteobacteria > Burkholderiales > Burkholderiaceae > Paraburkholderia > Paraburkholderia sp. SUR17. The sequence goes on along the minus strand of NZ_CP120509.1, from coordinate 30,342 downwards.
GGGCAGCGACCCGCGCAATTCGGTGGTCGACAAGGATTGCCGCACCTTCGACCACCCGAACCTGTTCGTTTCGAGCAGCGCGACCATGCCCACCGTCGGCACCGTGAACGTGACCTTGACCATCGCGGCGCTCGCGCTGCGCATGGCGGACCAGCTCAAAAAGGAAGTCTGACGTGCTCAAGAAGACCCTGTTCCTGATGCTCGCGGGCGCCCTGGCGGTCTCCGGTATGGCGCGTGCGGACGACTCCGCGCAATCCCCGCCCGGCGGCGACGCCGCGCTCGTGAAGCGTGGCGAATATCTCGCCGTGGTGGGGGACTGCATGGCCTGCCACACCGCCGCAAAGGGCAAACCGTTCGCGGGCGGCCTGCCGCTCAACGTGCCCATGCTGGGCACCATCTACTCCACCAACATCACGCCGGACAAGAACACCGGCATCGGCACGTGGTCGTATGAGGACTTCGAACGTGCGGTGCGCAAGGGCGTGTCGAAGGACGGCCACAACCTGTACCCGGCGATGCCCTACGTCTCGTACGCGAAGATCGGCGACGACGACATGAAAGCGCTCTATGCCTACTTCGAGCACGGCGTTCAGCCCATCGACCAGCCGCAGCGCGCAAGCGACATCCCGTGGCCACTCAACATGCGCTGGCCGCTCACCGTGTGGAACTGGGTCTTCCTGAAAGAAGGCTCGTATCAGCCTAAGCCCGGCAAGAGCGTGGAGTGGAATCGTGGCGCGTACCTCGTGCAGGGTCTCGCACACTGCGGCACGTGCCACACGCCGCGCGGCGTCACGATGCAGGAGAAAGCGCTCGACGAAACGGGCAGCGGCTTTCTTTCGGGATCCGTACTTTCGGGATGGGACGGCTACAACATCACATCGGATGCAAACAGCGGCATCGGATCATGGACCGACGCGCAGCTCACACAATATCTGCGCACGGGCAGCGTGCCGGGCGTCGCACAGGCCGCGGGCCCGATGGGCGAGGCCGTGGAGCACAGCTTCTCGCATATGACCGACGCGGACGTGAAGGCCGTGGCCACCTACATTCGCACGGTGCCCTCCGTGAGCGACGGCAGCACGAAGCCGCGTTACGCATGGGGCCAACCCGTGGACGACGTCGCGACACTGCGCGGGGTCGGCTTCAACAACGCGACAGATCCGGCGCGGCTCTATCTGGGCAATTGCGCGACTTGCCACCAGGCTCACGGCGAAGGTTCGCCCGATAGCTACTACCCGTCGCTGATGCGCAACTCGACGGTGGGCGCGCCGAATCCGAACAACCTCGTCCAGGTCATTCTGCACGGCGTGCAACGCAACGCGGCGGGCAACAACGTCAGCATGCCGGCGTTCGCGGCCGACCTGAACGACGCGCAGATCGCGGCCCTCACCAATTACGTGACGGCGCACTTCGGCAATCCAGCCGCGAAGGTGACGGAGAAGGACGTCGCGAAGCTGCGGTAATCGTTCACGGTTACGCTGCCGGGTTCTCGCTTGCGGGATCGTACGGCAGCACCTTTTCCTGCTCGTCGGGCCGGTTGCGCGCAACGATCGCGCGCGCCGGCGCCGTGTCGCTGAGGTTGAACGGCTGATGCGGTACGCCCGGCGGAACGAACAGGAAGTCCCCCGCTTCCGTGATGACGGACTGACGCAAGCCTGGCCCGTAACGGGTTTCCACGCGGCCTTCCAGCACGTAGATGCCTGTCTCGTAGCCGCAATGCACGTGAGGCTCGGCGTGTCCGCCGGGCGGTACCACGACGAGGTGCATCGAAAGCCCGCGCGTGCCCGCGGTCACTGCCGAGAGGCCGACGAAGTAAGGCAGGCGCTGCACCGTGCTGATCTCTCTGTCGGGATGTACCACGACGAGGGGCGCATTGGCGTCGTCGATATCGTCTTGCATGAACACTCCTTTTTCTGCCGTTGCAAAGGGTTCGTCACGAGAGCGGCCGCACGAGTGCAATAAACCCGCATTCCTGTGCAATGCCGCGAAGCGCCGCCTCCAACTAGTGCCTCTCGTCTAATCCAACGTATTTCGTTAGATGTACTGCGCTCTTTCACGGGACATACTCTATGCTCCCTCTTCATCTATCGGCATCGGGATAGTCCTGTACGAAGCCCGCCGATCGAACAACAACTCGAAATGGAGGGAGACAAACATGAAGCGTTCAATACGTTCCCGATTCGCTGCGCGCGCGTTTGCCTGGGCCGTGACCGGTGCCTCGCTCGCAGGATGGACAGCGCTGCTCGCCATTAGCTCGACCCCGCCGGCACTCGCCCAGACCGCCCCCACCAGCGACTATGCGGCCACGCGCTATCCGATCATCCTCGTGCACGGTCTCTCCGGCACGGACAAATACCTCGGTGTACTGGATTACTGGTACGGCGTGCAGCAAGACCTGCAAAGCCGTGGCGCCACCGTCTACGTCGCCAATCTCTCAGGGTTCCAGAGCGACACGGGACCCAACGGACGCGGCGAGCAGTTGCTGGCTTACGTGAAGCAGGTGCTCGCGGCAACGGGTGCAAGCAAGGTCAATCTGATCGGTCACAGCCAGGGCGGGCTGACCTCACGTTATGTCGCAGCGGTCGCGCCGGATCTTGTTGCATCCGTCACGACCATCGGCACGCCGCATCGCGGCTCCGAATTCGCCGACTTCGTGAAGAACCTGCTGGCCACCGACCCCACCGGCCTCTCCAGCGTCGCGGCGGCACAATTCTTCAACCTCTTCGGTACGCTTACCAACAGCACCAACAATTCCAATCAGGACGCGTTAGCCGCGCTCAACACGCTGACCACCACCAGCGCCGCTGCATTCAACACACAGTACCCGAGCGCCGGGCTCGGCGCACCGGGTTCATGCCAGACAGGCGCACCCACGGAGACAGTAGGCGGCAACACACACCTGCTGTATTCGTGGGCGGGCACGAATGTCCAATCGGCAGGCACGTTGTTCGGCGCAACAGCCACACGCGACGCGAGCACGATTCCGCTTGTCGATCCGGCCAATGCGCTCGACCCGTCCACGCTCGTTCTGCTCGGCACGGGCACTGTGATGATGAATCGCAATTCAGGTCCGAACGACGGTCTCGTCTCGATGTGCAGCTCGTTGTACGGCAGCGTGCTGAGCACGAGCTACAAGTGGAATCACCTCGACGAAATCAACCAGCTGCTCGGCGTGCGCGGCGCGTATGCGGAAGATCCGCTCGCCGTGATTCGCACGCACGCGAATCGTCTGAAACTGGCCGGCGTGTAACCATGCCCCTGCGTTCGCGCAGTACGCCGCGTGGGCGGCGCATCAGGTCGGTCACGGCAATCGGGCTCGCGGTCTGCGTCGTCTTCGGGCTCGCAGCGGCGGGCGTGGCGTGGTACGGGACGACAGCCGCAAACGAAAGCGCCAATCACGCTTCCACCGGCAACTCGTCGGGCCCCGCCCACGCCGCCGTCGCGCAGATGCGCAATGCTGCGGCACAGCTGCCGAATCTGCCCACGTCCCTCGCGGGTTCTTCCGCGCCGCGTTTGCCGCTTGATGCCGGCGGCCATCTCGCGAAGTCGCGCGCGGTGCGCGACTTCTTCGACTATTGCCTGAGCGCACAAAGCGATCTGAATTCGGGCGCGCTCGACGCACTGGTAAAGCGCGAAATCGCGGCGCAGCTCGACGGCACGGCCGCGCAGGCTGAAGCGCTCGACGTGTGGCTGCGGTATCGCGCGTATCTGGCTGCGCTTGCGTCGCTACCGGATGGCGGCGCAGATTCTGCCGGCAAGCTCGATATCGCTTCCGTTCAACTCGCGCTCGATCAACGCGAAGCCATTGCGAGCCGCACGCTCGGCGAATGGAGCGCGCCCTTCTTCGGCGCCGAACTGCAGCACCAGCGCTACGAGCTTGCACGTCTGAAGATTGCACGGAACTCCACGTTGACGGAGGCACAGAAGGCGCAGCAACTCGCGGCGCTCGATCAATCGCTGTCGCCCGAGGAACGCGCCACGAAGGAACGCGTACAACGACAACAGGCAGCCATCTCGCAGATCGCGCAATTGCAGGAGTCGGGCGCCTCGCCCGAAGAAACGCGCGCGCAACTCACGCAAACACTCGGGCCCGAAGCCGCCCAGCGAGTGGTCCAGATGGAGCAGGAAGAGACCGACTGGCGCGACCGCTACGCGAGCTACGCTGCGCAGCGCGCGCAGATCGAAGCCCAAGGGCTGGCGCCGCAGGTCCGCGATGCCCAGATCGCCCAACTGCGGCAACGCGTGTTCACGAGGCCCGGCGAGGCGCTGCGAGCCGCGTCGCTCGATGGCGGCGGCGGTTCCCACTGATGGCTTCGCGCGGAACCGGCGGCCGCCGGCGTGAACCATGCAGCAGTTATCCCCACATTTTGTTCGCAAGCTTGTGAACAACCTTTGCACAAATCCGCCAAGGCGTTGAGCGGAAAGGCCTATTCGTCGCGGCGGCAAATTGCATCACGACGCCCTGCGGGCAATGGACCACCACTTGCCATCATTTGCGCCGACACACGCGAAGCGCCGTGCCCCACTCACGCCACAAGCGAAGTCGTCAGACGTCTTGTCACGATGTTATGCAAAAACATGTGCATGAAATGTAAACGTGATGGCAATCAAACATGCATCGTGAACGCCTCCTTATTACCCTGGTAGATTGCCTGGATTTCCCTCAAGTCGATGGGGTTAATGCCGTTAAGACCTGTAGCGATGAACAGGACGTGCGTTTTGCCCGCGTCCTCAATGCAAGGAACGACATGCGCAACAACCAGCCCATCACCCAGCAGGAATACGATTACTCCGCGTCGCAAATGCTCGTCTCCGCGACCGATCTCAAAGGCCGCATCCAATACTGCAACCCGGCGTTCATCGCGGTTTCCGGCTATACGAAAGAGGAGCTGATCGGCAAGCCGCACAACCTGATCCGCCATCCCGACATGCCCGCCGAGGCATTCGCAGACCTGTGGACGACGATTCAGGCCGGCCGCCCCTGGACCGCCCTCGTCAAAAACCGACGCAAGAACGGCGATCACTATTGGGTCGCGGCCAACGTCACGCCGGTAACGGAGCGCGGTCAGGTGGTGGGGTATCTCAGCGTGCGCACGAAACCGTCGCGCGATGAAATCCGCGAAGCCGACGCGCTCTACGCGCAGATGCACGAAGGCACGCTGCGCGGCCGCAAGCTGCGGCGCGGGCTCGTGGTTCGCACTGGACTGCTGGGGCTCGTCGACGCGGTCATGCGCGTGCCTGTCGCGAAGCGCGCCGTGCTGGGCTACGGCGCCGGTCCCGGCGCGCTGCTCGCGGCTGGCGTTGCCGCGTGGCAAGGCATTCCGCCCACGCCGTTCTGGATGGCGTTCGCCGCCAGCTGCCTCGCAAGCCTTGTCACGTGGCGCGTGCTCGTGAGCCATGTCGGCAAACCCATCGACGAGATGAAGCGCGTTTCGGCCCAGGTGGCCGCGGGCGACCTGACCGCGGACGTCCAGGTCATTCGCCACGACGATCTGGGCGAAGTGCTGCTCGCCCTGAACCAGCTGAAGGCGAACCTCACGGCGATCGTGCTGGACGTGCGCCAGCAGATCGACGGCATGCTGGATGCCGCGCGCGAAATCTCGACCGGCAACCTCGATCTCTCGCGGCGCACGGAGCTGCAGGCGGCATCGCTCGAAGAAACCGCCGCCACGATGGACCAGCTGACGACCACCGTGCAAGCCAATGCCGAAGCCAGCGCACGAGCACTCGACCTCGCGCGCGAAGCGCAGGCGACGGCCGCCGAAGGCGGCGCGATGGCAGGCCAGGTGGAACGCACCATGGCCAGCATCACCGACGCATCGAAGCGCATTACCGATATCACGGGCGTGATCGACGGCATCGCGTTCCAGACCAACATCCTCGCGCTCAACGCCGCCGTGGAAGCGGCGCGGGCAGGCGAAGCCGGGCGTTCGTTCGCCGTGGTGGCGGGCGAAGTGCGGATGCTGGCGCAACGTTGCGCGGCGTCGGCGAAGGAAATCAAGGAAGTGGTGGAAGCGAGCGTGAACGAAGTGGCTCAGGGCACGCAGCTTGTCGCGCGCACCACGGCGCAGATGCGCTCCATCGACGAAGCCGTGGCCCGCGTCTCCTCGATCATCATGGAAGTCGCCAACGCGAGCGGCGAGCAGGCCGAGGGCATCCGCCAGGTGAATCAGGCCGTCTCGCATCTGGACAGCGCGACGCAACAGAACGCCGCGCTCGTCGAGCAGGCCGCGGCGACGGCCACGCGCCTCGTGGAGCAGGCGGACGTGCTCGACGAAGCCGTGCGTCTCTTCACGCTTCCGAGTGTGGCCAGCAACGGCAAACCGACAACGTCGGGCAGTGCGTTCCGTGCGAAGAAAGTCGAAGCACAGCGCGAAAAGGCGCCCGAGGCAGAGGAAATTCCCGCCTGACCGGCCGACCTTGATCCACTGAGCCCGGCGGCTGAACGCGGCGGCCGGCCCGATTGATCTGAAAGATCGGCGTAAGTCCCATCTCGACAGGGTAGGTCAATCGGGTCAGGATGCGATTGTCAGGGCCCGGCACGCGGGCTGGCTGACCCGAGTAACAACGGCGTTTGAACGGCCCATCCGGCGAAAACGGACGGGCCGTTTTTTTGTCCCATAGCGCCCGCCTGACGTTGCTGCCGCTCACGTCCCGCCGAACAGGTTCATCTGGCGCGCCGCCGGCTGTTCGTTACCTTCCAGCGCAAGCAACGCCTCCTTGCGCTCGATGCCGCCGGCATAGCCGGTCAGCTCTCCATTGCCGCCAATCACACGATGGCACGGCACGATGATGGCGATCGGATTGCGTCCGTTGGCGGCGCCCACGGCGCGTGCCGCGCCCAGCCCCAGGCCGAGGCGGTCGGCAATACGTCCATAGCTCTCCATCTGTCCATAGGGAATTTTCACGAGCTCGTCCCAGACGCTGCGCTGGAACGCCGTGCCGTGCGCGCGCAGCGGCACGGTGAAGCGCCGCCGCGTGCCCGCGAAATACTCGCCGATTTCGTCGCGCGCCTGCAGCAGCACGCGCAGCGTGGGCGCGGGCGAATCGGCTGAGCCCATGGCCGGGTCGGACGGCGCGTACTTTTGACCGACGAAGAACACGCCTGTCAGCGCGTCGTGCGCCGCGCGCAACAGGACGTTGCCGAGCGGGCTCGGCATGGTGAGCCAATGCGCTTCGCTATCCAATGTCATGCGGCTCCCGGGGCGCTGCCGCCCAATCCGGTCCAGATCTTTCAGATGATAGGCGCCTTTTGCGCGGGGAGCGCCTGGCTATGGCGCCCGGCTGGCAACCGCCGGACGGCACGCGGCAATGACACCGCCATGACATGGCGGCGGAAAACGACCACCGTCGCGTGCACCGTCGCGGGGCACGCAAAAATGCGGCAGTTGCGCGAAGACTCGCGTTACACTGCTTCGACAACGCGGCGCGGCAGTCACCGCGCGGTTCACGGCGGGCCGGCCCGAACGTCAGTCAGGCGCGCCGCGGGCGGGCAAACGCGAGCGATACGTGTATGCGCGGTCGCATACACAAGGTGCGATGGCCAACCCGCACAATGAATCGATCAACAACGGAAGAGGACAACAGCAATGCGCACGACCGGGTCTTCCGGGGCCATGACCCTGCTAACCGAACACGACGACGCGACGGGGCGCGAGGTACGCACGCTGCGGCTCGAATCGTCGGAAGACGGCAAGAGCATTCTTCTCATCGAGGTCGATGAACGCAAGCCGGGCGTACACCGCGAAGTGCGTTACGAGATCACGCCGGCCGAGCTGATTGCCGCTATCCGCGCCCAGGGCGCCGAACTGCCCGGCGAATCGCACAGCCGCTAAGCGCACGAGGAGCATGCCATCCCGCTGGCGGCGCGCCACCCATGCCGCCAACCGTCGCTAACTGTCGCTAATCGTCCAACCCCAACACGCTTTCCGTTCGCTTCCTGCATGCTGCGCCGCACTTGAATTTCCGGCGCAGCGATCGCATTTCAGGGGACATTTTCATGCCTCGAAAATGCGTCCATAATTCTTGACTCCCCTACCCGCTTCCCGCCCGAAAGGCCCAGGAAGTAAGCCGATGCTACATGACCTCGTCGCGCAGTACGGGCCTGCCATCGTCTTCGCCAATGTGCTCGCCGCTTCGCTCGGGTTGCCCGTGCCCGCGCTGCCCACCCTCATCCTGTTCGGTGCCATGGCGGCCATGCATCCCGGATCAGTCGGCACGCAGGTGATTCCCGTGCTCGTGCTGTCCGTGTTCGCCACGCTGATCGGCGACAGCGCCTGGTTCCTGGCGGGCCGCATCTACGGCGGCAACACGCTGAAGACCATTTGCCGGCTGTCGCTCTCGCGCGATACCTGCGTGAAAAAGACCGAGCGTTTCTTTGGCCGGTGGGGCGTGCGCGTGCTCGCGGTATCGAAATTCGTGCCGGGGCTTTCCATTGTGTCCGTGCCGATGGCCGGGGCAATGGGCACGCCGTACCGCGCCTTTCTCGCGTTCGACAGCATAGGCGCCGTGCTGTGGGCCGGTCTCGGGCTGATTATCGGCGTGGTGTTTGCGCAGCAGATCGACATGCTGTTCGCAGGCGCGGGGCGCCTCGGGCGCATGGCGGGCGTCGTGGTGGCCGTGCTGCTCCTGCTGTATGCGTCGTACCGCTGGTATCGCCGTCGTCAGCTACTCAAGAAGCTTGCGGCTGCGCGCATCGAAGTGAACGAGCTGGGCAACCTCATCCAGGCCGGGACTTCGCCGGTGTTGTTCGATATCCGCTCGGATGAAAAGCGCAAGCTCGACCCGTACGTCATTCCGGGGTCGGTGTTCGCGGACGAGCGCCAGCTGGACGACATCATCCAGCGGTATCCGCGTGACCAGAAGCTCGTTATCTATTGCTCGTGTCCGAACGAAATTTCGGCGGCGTGGATGGCGAAACAGCTCAACGAAGCAGGTTTCAACGACGTGCTGCCGCTGCGCGGCGGGCTCGACGCCTGGCGCGATGCGGGCCAAACGCTCGAGCCGCTTGCCACGCCGCCGGCCGAACCAATGGCGGACGTCGGCATCGAGCCGAAACCGGTCTAGCCGCATCGCCCACGTGCGGGCGCAAGCCACTGGCGGCCCGCGCAGGCACCGCCAGGGGCGCTCCGGCGTGTGCGCTGCGGCGGTCCTGCCGAACGAACAAGGAGCGCAGTCTGATGAGTTCCATCGAGGAAGTGGAAGTACGCAACGACTCCGCCCCCGTGGTCGCCGAGGCACCGTTCTCGTCGCTCGCCACGCGGCGTCACCAGATGTTTCCGCAGCTCACCTGCGAAGAGATCGACCGGCTGCGCCGCTTTGGCGAAGTCCTGCATTGGGAAGCGGGCGAGACACTGTTTCGCACCGGCGAGCCGGGGCCCGGCATGTTCGTGGTGCTCAAAGGCTCCGTCAAGGTCTTCCAGCGCGATGGTCTCGGGCGCGAGCGGCTCATCAACGAACACCGTGAGGGCAACTTTCTGGCCGAGGTCGGCCAATTGTCCGGGCGGCCGGCGCTCGTGGACGGCATGGCGCTCGAGCACGTCGAGGCGCTGCTGATTCCGCCCGACCGTCTGCGCGCGCTGATCGTGGCCGAAGCGGAACTGGGCGAGCGCATCATGCGCGCGCTGATCCTGCGGCGCGTGGCGCTGATCGAAAAGGGCGCGGGCGGCCCGATTCTCGTGGGTAAGCGCCACGATCCGCGGCTAGTCGGCCTGCAAGGTTTCCTCACGCGCAACAGCCACCCGCATTCGGTCATCGACGAAAGCGACGAAGACGCGTTGCATCTCATCGAGCAGTTCGCCGCACGTCCAGAAGACCTGCCCATTGCAATCTGCCCCGACGGTTCCGTGCTGCATCACCCGAGCGCGCCGGAACTCGCCACCTGCCTCGGTCTGCTGCCCGATCTCAACGACTCGCCCGTGTACGACGTGGCCGTCGTGGGCGCCGGCCCGGCCGGGCTCGCCACCGCGGTGTACGCGGCGTCCGAAGGACTTTCCGTCATCGTGCTCGACGCCCGCGCGCCGGGCGGCCAGGCGGGCGCCAGCTCGCGCATCGAAAACTATCTCGGCTTTCCGACCGGCATCTCGGGCCAGGCGCTCGCGGGACGCGCGTTCGTGCAGGCGCAGAAGTTCGGCGCGCACGTGGCGATTCCCGTGAAGGTGAAGCGGCTGCATTGCGACGAGCTTCCGCATCGGCTGGAAACATGCAGCGGCAACGTGGCCGCGCGCGCCATCGTGATTGCGAGCGGCGCAGTGTACCGGCGGCCCGCCATCGAAGGGCTCGACCGCTACGACGGGCGCGGCGTGTATTACTGGGCGTCGCCCGTGGAAGCCAAGCTCTGCAAGCGCGAAGAGATCGTACTGGTGGGTGGCGGCAATTCCGCAGGCCAGGCCGTGGTCTACCTCGCCTCCCACGCGAAGCACGTACACGTGCTCATTCGCCGAAGCGGCTTCGAAGCCACGATGTCGCGCTACCTGATCGACCGCATCGCGTCGCTGCCCAACGTGACTGTGCATCCGCATACGGAAATCGCGCGGCTCGAGGGCGACGAAGCCGGGCTTTCGTCGGTGTGGCTGAAGTCGCCGCTGCGCGACGGCACCGATCACTTCGATTCGCGCCACCTGTTCCTCTTCACGGGTGCCGATCCGAACACGGAGTGGCTGCATACCTGTGGCGTGGAGCTCGATCCGAAGGGCTTCGTGCTGACCGGCGCAGAGGCCGATCCCGGCGGTTCGGCATGCGATCTCTCCACGTCGGTTGAAGGCGTCTATGCCATTGGCGATGCGCGCGCCGGCTCCACCAAGCGCGTAGCCGCTGCGGTGGGAGAAGGTGCGCAGGTGGTCGCGCAGATCCATCAGATGCTGGCCGTGCTTGCAGGCGAAGCGGTGCCGGCCGCTGCATAGGCACGCATCGGCACATAAGCGCAAAGCGGCCGCGCCGGCTTCACGGCGCGGCCGCGGCATACAACTGCTTACAAACCTCACACATTCCGCGTGCACCGCACGCGCTCTCCACGCGTTTTTGCGAGCACCTACCCATGGAGCTTGCTATGAGCGCAAACCTCACCCCCGACGTCCCGCAACGCAATCGCCTGCACCCGCTGGTCGCGGGGGCGGCTGTCTCCGTGATTCTCGCGAGCGCCGTCGGTGTCGCGGCCATGACGGGCATCCTGCCGCTCTCGAAGGCGAGCACCGCCGAACCGGCAGCCATGCAAAGCGCCAGCGCGCCGGTTGTCGGCGCCGCGTCGACGACTGCGTCCGCCGTCCAGGCCGCACAACCCGCGCCGACGTACGCGCAGACCGCACCTCGCACGGCACCCGAGCAGGCGCCGGCACGGCCGAAGCCGCATCACTATCGCGCGCCGCAAACCACCTACTCGAACGGCGGCGAGGCACAGCCCTATGCACAGCAGCGTCAGCCTGCAATCGATCCGTACGTGGGCGAAGTCGCCTCCATCACGCCGGTGCAGACAGCCGAGCCGACCACGGGACTCGGCGCACTCGGCGGCGCCGTGGCGGGCGGTTTGATCGGCAACCAGATCGGCAACGGACGCGGCCGCACGGTAGCGACCATCGCCGGCGCGCTCGGCGGCGGCCTCGCGGGCAACGGCATCGAGCATGCGGTGCGCAAGGCCACGACGTATCAGGTGCAGGTGCGCATGCAGGACGGCAGCTATCGCAACTTTACGTATCAAACGCCGCCTTCGGTCCAGGTGGGCGAGCGCGTACGCGTGGAAGGCGATTCGCTGGTCGGCGCCTGATCGTTCTAGCTATACGACACGTGCCTCGTCGCGCGGGCCGCTCTTCATGAGGGACCCGCGCGCACGCTTCAGAAGCGCAGGCAGCGGACAAGCGGCAATCGGGCTACAGTAACGCCAGCCCGCGCCTCGCCGCCCCGCACTGATGCACCTGGACACAGCCGGCACCGCGGTTTTCAACGACAAGAACGAATACCCGCGTGAAGCCGCTCCCGCTCTCCGCCGCCCGCACCCTGCATCTGGCCGCTCAAGGTCTTGCCACGCCGCCCCGCCGCAAGGCCACCAAGAACGACGTGCTTGCCGCCATCCGACGCATGGCGCAGTTGCAGATCGACACGATTCACGTCGTGGCGCGCAGTCCCTACCTCGTGCTGTTCAGCCGGCTCGGCCCTTATCTGCCGCAGTGGCTCGACGAACATCTGGCCGAACGGCGGCTCTTCGAATACTGGTCGCATGAGGCGTGCTTCGTGCCCATCGAGGACTACGGGCTGCTGCGTCATCGCATGCTCGACCCGGCCGGCATGGGCTGGAAATACGCGGCCGAGTGGCACGACACGCATCGCAACGAGATCGCGAATCTGCTCGAACACATTCGTGCGAGCGGTCCGGTGCGGTCCGCGGACTTCGCCCGCGAAGGCGGCAAAGGCAACGGCTGGTGGGACTGGAAGCCGGAGAAGCGGCATCTGGAGGTGCTCTTCACCACGGGCGAGCTGATGGTCGCCGAGCGCCGCAACTTCCAGCGCGTCTACGATCTGGCCGAGCGCGTGCTGCCCGAATGGAACGATGCGCGCGACCTGCCGTTGCGTGAAAGCGCCGAACGCGAACTTCTGCGGCGCACCTGCCGCGCGCTCGGCGTCGTGCGAGCCGATTGGGCCGCCGACTATTACCGGCTGCCAAAGCGCCCTTATGCAAACGACCTGCACGCCCTCGCCGACGAAGGCGAACTCGTGCCGGTGCGCGTGGACGGCTGGAAGCAGGACACCTTCGTGCATCGCGACGTGGCCCCGCTCATGGACGACGCCTCGCAAGGCAGCGTTGCGTCGACGGTGACCACGGTGCTTTCGCCATTCGATCCGGTGGTGTGGGACCGCAAACGCGCGCTGACGTTATTCGATTTCGATTACGCGATTGAATGCTATGTGCCGGCGGCGAAGCGCAAGTATGGCTACTTCGTGCTGCCACTGTTGAGCCGGGGGAAGCTCGTGGGTCGGGTGGACGCCAAGGCTCATCGGGCGGAAGGGGTGTTCGAACTGAAGTCGGTACATCTGGAACCGGGCGTACGCGTAAGCGGCCGGCTCACCGACGACCTGCGGCGTGCCCTGCAGCGCTGCGCCGACTGGCATGGCACACCGCAGCTTCAGGTGACGGCTGGCCCGCGCGAACTTGTGAAGGCGTTGCGCGCGAGCGGCTGAATTGTGGGTTCGCCGCCCTCTCGCTCGGCCGCTACGCGCTCAACGATCGATCTTCACGCGCAGCTCGCGCGCCGTCTCGAGCAGGCCTTCGTATCCGGACCGAGCGTGCTCGGGTAGATCCGGATCTCCCACCAGCGCGCCCAGCGTTTCGATCAGGCTGTACAGAATGCCCTTCGCGGCGCCCGCCGCCATGCTGCCCGACTTCACGCCTTCATCCACGTGAGAAAGTGCGGCGTCTAGATGCTCGAAATCGGCCGGCGTCGTGCCGCGCTTGTCTTGCGTCTTGTCCTGAATGTCGTGCTTTTGCGAACCATCGCTCGTCATGATGAACTGCCTCTCGTTGCTGTGAACCGGTATGCGGATGAACGACCGTAAGCCGATCGGTAATGTCGGTTATATACCGATCGGCTTCGGCCGTCCATTCGGTAGCGCAAGACGCGCGATGGTTCGCACGGCGATCTGCGTGCACGCTTTCCGGGTCCCGAAAATTCTCACCTTTGCGTGTTGAGGCGATTGCGCTTACCACGTGATGGGCGTTGATTGCCATGTTCGACGCTATCGCTCGTCGTGCTGAAATGCCTTGAAAAACAGGGGTCTTCGCATTCAGCGACGCAATGCGAAGGTGAGCGCCCGGCGTACGTATCCCTCTCGAAGCGGTCTTGCAGCGGCGGTCCTGAAAACGCTCACCTTTCGCGCACACGCGCTTCGAGCCGCCCGTGACTCCGCTCGATTGCAGACTCCGCTTGCCGCACCAGCGGCGCCGTCGGACCAACGGCCAGGCTTGCATCGAACGATGTCCCACCTCGCTCGCTCCTTTCCGGATTATCGAGAATACCCCTTGAAATCAAGGCTCTTTTGAGCAGCGGACGTGTGGCATCGGCTGCGGTCCATGTTCCGCCACGCGACGAAGCACAGCATCGCTGTTGCGCGTGAGGCAAGCAGCAAGCTCGTTCGCATTGCTACTAACCGCAGCACAGCGCACCGTGATGCGAGCCATCGCGCGCCCCCCGAAAATCCTCACCTTTCGTCGTTCGTAGGCCAACCGCAAGGCGCCGAAACGAGCGGTAACCACCGTCTGTGTCCGGTCGCTTGACGCTCCCTCATGCCGGTTTCAGACTGGACGCCCTTCCCCGCACACGCTCTCATCGCCATGCCGTCCACCATCCCGTTTGTCGCCGGCCGCTTTCACGACGCCGCCGCGCATTACCTGGCGGGGCGGCCCGCCTATTCGCCAGGCTTGATCCGCCGCGTCGCGCAAGCGTGCCGGCTGGACGGCACGCAACGGCTGCTCGACCTGGGCTGCGGTCCCGGTCAGCTATCGCTCGCGTTTTCGACATGGGTGGCAAGCGCAGTCGCCATCGACCCCGAGCCCGCCATGCTCGACATGGCTACGCAACTCACGGCGGGCGTTGCTCCCAACATCGAATATCGCCAGGGAAGCTCCTACGATCTCTCGCCTGAGTTGGGTCGTTTCCAGATCACGGTGATCGGCCGCGCGTTTCACTGGATGGATCGCGCCGATACCCTCGCGCGTCTCGATGGTCTGATGGATGCGAGCGGCGCCGTCGTGCTGTTCAACACGTCGATACTCGACGACCCGCTGAACCCTTGGTCGGCCCAGTACCGGGCGCTGCTGGATCAATACGCGAACCGCGACCCCGCGCGTGCGCAGCGCCGCTCGGAGGATTGGGAAAGCCACGACGACGTGCTCTCGCAATCGCCGTTCGCGTCGCTTGAACGGATATCGGTGGTGGAGCGAAGACGGGTCTCGGTGGAACAGTTGAAGGCGCGTCCGCTTTCCATGTCGAGCCTCTCGCGTGAGCGGCTGGGCGAAGCGCAAGACGAACTGCTGAACGCCATCGACGAACTTCTGCGCGAGCACGCAAACGTTGGCTGGCTCACGGAGCGCGTCGAGTCGACGGCTCATATCGCGACGCGATAGTCAGCCGACGCGCAGTCTGTACGTTGCGCAGCCAGTTGCAGACCGCGTTCGTCCAGCGGCTTGCCGCTAGAAGAGTCGCGGCGTGCCCACCCACACGAGCACGGCTTCTTCGTTGCCCGTGTTCGTCCAGCTATGCGGCACCGTGGATTCGTAGTGCGCGCTGTCGCCGGCTTGCAGCACGAAGGTCTTGCCTTCGAGCGTGAGCGACATCTCGCCGGAAATCACGTACAGGAACTCTTCGCCCGCGTGTGTCGTGACCTCGGACTCGTGCTGCCCCGTGGGCATGCGCACCAGAATGGCTTCCAGCTGCCGCCCGCCCGTAACGTTCGTCATGCGGGCGAACAGGTCGGCCGAATCGGCAAAGCCGAAGAACTTGAGGTCTTCCTTGCGGCACACCGAACGTTCTTCGCTGGGCGTATCGACGAAGTACTGCACCTTCACGCCGAGCGCAGAGGCGATACCGACCAGCGACGTAATAGAAGGCGTCGCAAGGCCACGCTCCACCTGCGACAGGAACGGCTTTGAAATCCCCGCGGCCGTTGCCGTTTCATCCAGCGTGCGTCGCAACCTGAGCCTTAACGAACGAATCTTGCTGCCCAGTTCGACGGCTGGGCCCATCTTTTCGCTACTTGAAGCCATGACAGGACGAGAAGCGCCGTAAAAATAGTTTGGTCTTGGTTAATCAAGTTTGATATTGAGCGCCCCGCGCTTCACGCGTTTTGATCGAGACGAACCTGCTATCTTGCCAGAAAGCCAACCTGAATTGGCTTCACAAAAAGGTAGTGCAAGCCCCTGGTTCGGCCCGTTTCAGCGCAGGACGGATGGCCAGATCAGCGCTGTTTCTACCGGACCGGCCGCTCCTGGGTTCCCGTAAATCCTCACCTTTCAGCCTTTCAGGACAAGGACGTCATCATGGCAAAGATCGGTTTCATCGGACTCGGCATCATGGGCGCGCCCATGGCGCTCAACCTTCAGAAGGGCGGCCACACGCTATTCGTCTACAAGCGCAGCGGCGAATTGCCGGCCGGTCTCGCGCAAGGCGGAGCAACGCGCTGCAAGTCGTCGAAGGAAGTCGCGCAAGAGGCCGAGTTCATCATCACGATGCTGCCGGATACGCCCGACGTGGAAGCCGTGCTGTTCGGCGCCGACGGCGTGGCAGAGGGGCTCGCGCCCGGCAAGACGGTGATCGACATGAGCTCCATCGCGCCGCTGCAGACCAAGGCGTTCGCGCAAAAGATCACGGCGCTAGGTTGCGATTATCTCGATGCACCGGTGTCGGGCGGCGAAGTGGGCGCCAAGGCCGCGACGCTCACGATCATGGTGGGTGGAAGCGACGCTGCCTTTCAGCGCGCAAAGCCGCTCTTCGATTTGATGGGCAAGAACGTCACGCTGGTAGGCGAGAGCGGCGCGGGACAGACCTGCAAGGTGGCCAACCAGATCATCGTTGCGCTCACCATCGAGGCGGTGGGGGAGGCGCTGCTGTTCGCCTCGAAGGCCGGCGCCGACCCGGCACGCGTACGCGAGGCGCTGATGGGCGGCTTCGCGTCGTCGCGAATTCTGGAAGTGCACGGCGAGCGCATGATCAAACGAACCTTCGACCCGGGCTTTCGCATCGAGCTACACCGCAAGGACCTGGGGCTCGCGCTCGAAGGCGGCAAGGCGATGGGCGTGCCGCTGCCGAACACGGCGACGTGTCAGCAGCTTTTCAGCCTGTGTCACGCGCACGGTACGGGGCAGCTCGACCACTCGGCGCTCGTGCGGGCGCTGGAAATCATGGCCAATCACACGGTGGCGTGACGCGGCGCCACGGCGGCGTTGAAGTCGCGTGTCGCGATGCGTGCCTCGCACGGGCGCAAGGCCTCGCAGGAACTCACACGCAACGCGATGCAAGGCACGCCGTCAATCAAACCGGCGCGGCGCCCCGAAGACGAGGCGCCGCACCGTGTTGAACCACTCCGTTCAACGTCAGCGAAACATTACTTCGCCAACGCACTGCGCAACGCCGCGTTCGCCTGGCTTACCGCGCCACGCGCCGCCGGCGTATTGGCCAGCGCGTTCAGCATCACGAAGTCGTGAATCGTGCCGTTGTATCGCACCGACGTGACCGGCACGCCCGCTTGCGTCAGCTTGCGTGCATACGCTTCGCCTTCGTCGCGCAGCACGTCGTTTTCGTCGGTGATCACGAGCGCGGGCGGCAGGCCCTTGAGATCGTCCAGGCTCGCGCGCAGCGGCGACGCCGTGATCTTCGCGCGGTCGGCCTCGTTGGGCGCGTACGCGTCCCAGAACCACTTCATCGCGGCCTTCGTCAGCCACGGGCCGTTCGCGAATTCGTTATACGAGCCGTCTTCGAAGTTGGCGTCCGTCACCGGATAGAACAGCACCTGGTAGCGCAGCTTCGGACCACCGCGCTCCTTCGCCAGCAGCGTGACCGCCGCCGTCATGTTGCCGCCCACGCTGTCGCCAGCCACGGCAATACGGTTTGCGTCGATGCCAAATTCCGCCGGATGCTTCGCCACGTACGCCGTCGCGGCATACGCCTGCTCGATGGGCACGGGGTACTGTGCTTCGGGCGAACGGTCGTAATCGACGAAGATCACGGCCACGTGCGCGCCGTTGGCGATCTCGCGAATCAGACGGTCGTGCGTGTTCTTGTCGCCCAGCACCCAGCCGCCGCCGTGGAAATACACCACCGCGGGCAGCACGCTCTTCGCGCCCTTCGGCTTGACGATGCGCACCGCGACTTTGCCGGTGGGACCTACAGGCAGTACGCGGTCTTCCTCTTGCGCCGGCAGCTTCGCCACGGACTGCGACTGCGCGCCCGCCAGCACGTTGCGGGCGTCGGCCGGCGAGAGCGTGTAGATGGGCGGGCCTGCGTGCGCGGCAAGGCTGTCGATAAAAGCCTGTGTGGTGGGCTCGAGCACCGGCGCGGCCTGCGCGGCGGTCGAAGCGACGGCCGCGCCGAGCGCGGCTGCAATGGCGAGTTTCTTGAAGGCGACCACGATGTTGCTCCTTGTTCGAACGGGCGATGACGGCGGGCCTACGCGTTGTCGTTGAGCGCGGCGTCACCGCGTCATCGCTCGAAGCTATCTACCAATAGGTAGATTGAGTGATCCAAAAAAAGGCCCTTCCCTGCAGCTCCGGAAGAACCCTCCAGATTTCGTGCGGCTACGTCTGTGCTCGGCGCGAGCCTTAGAGCACAACGAGCTTCACGTCGATGTTGCCGCGCGTCGCGTTCGAGTACGGGCACACGATATGAGCCGCTTCGACGATACGTTCCGCGGTTTCACGCGCGAGACCAGGCAGAGAGATGCGCAGTTCCACCTCGATGCCGAAGCCCGTAGGAATCGCGCCGATACCCACGCTGCCTTCAACGGAGCCGTCGGCCGGGAATGCGACTTTCTCGCGCGCCGCAACAAACTTCATGGCGCCGAGGAAACACGCCGAGTAGCCCGCGGCGAATAACTGCTCGGGGTTCGTGCCTTCGCCGCCCGCGCCGCCCAGTTCCCGCGGCGTGGTGAGCTTCACATCCAGCACGCCGTCCGACGACGTTGAACGGCCATCGCGGCCACCGGTTGCACGGGCATGAGCGCGGTACAGCACTTTTTCGATCGACATGATTGACTCCTGAGTTGAGAAGAGAACGTCCACTGTGCTTCGATTCGACTAAAAACTATCTACTACTAGATAGACAACAGAACACAAAAACACTCGTCATCGGCGCCTGCCAAGATCTTTGTCTTGCGGGCGCCGCCTACGCATTCGTCATGCAATCTTCACAGCATTGACCACGTCGTCGAGCCGCGCCTTCGAGTGAAACAGGCGGCTTGCCAGCACGCTGCCCTGGAACGACGCATACAACGCACGCGCAGCGCTTTCCACCTTGCCGTTCACGCGCAGCGTGCCGCGTGCTTCGCCTTCGGCCAGGACACCGGCCAGCCAGGCTTCGTTCGTCTTGAAGAACGCCTGCACGGCCTGGCGCACGTTGTCGGGCAGCGACTCGATGTCCGCGGCCAGCATGCCGCACAGGCAAATCTGGTCGCCGTTGCCCATCACGAGGCCGAACTGCTTCGCGTAGCGCTCGAGCTTCTTTTCGGGCGGCAGCGCTTCGTCGATACCGCGCAACGCGGAAAGCACTTCCGAGCTGTACACGTTCACCGCTTCGAGCACCAGGTCTTCCTTCGTCGGGAAGTAGTAGTGAATGCTCGACGTCTTCACGCCCACCAGGTCCGCAAGGTCGCGATAGCTGAAGCCGTTGTAGCCCCGCGTCATCAGTAATGACTGGGCGTGCTGCAGAACCTGATCGCGGACAGTTGGCGTTTCCATGGGTCGAACTATATCTATCGATTAGTAGATAGTCAAGTAGAAATTTTCGGTAACGCGAGCGAGGCACCTGTCCCTCATTCGCAGCGCCGCGTCAGGCGGTCGATCTCGCGCAGGAAAACCCTGGAAGCGAGGTGGCGGCACTCAAGTGATTTCAGGCCCTTGCCGTTAATGCCGGCCATATACCTCCGCGTTGCGAACCGGCGCTGCTCACCCGCGCCGTGCACCGCACGAGCGTTCGAACTTACCCACAGACACAAGCCCATCATGTTTTCACGTCTCTCCATCACGGCGCGCCTGTTCGCCACATTGGGGCTGGTCGGCATGCTCACCATCGCGACCGGGCTGCTGGGCCAGGTCGGCATGCGCAGCTCCAACGAGGCGCTCAAGGAAGCGTATTCGCACCAACTGGCATCGTCGATCGCCATTGGCAAAGCGAACCTGAATCTCACGATCGTTCGCACGACGTTGGACCGCGTGCTGCTCCATCCGGACTCGCCCGACCGTTCCGCGCTGATCGACAAGGCGCTCAACTACCTTGCGGTTTCCGACCGCGCCTGGGCCGACTACCAGCACGTTCAGCGCGGGCCGGACGAACAGGCGCTCGCCGACGCCGTGAGCAACGCGCGCAGCACGTTCCTTCAGCAAGCCATCCTGCCAATGATCGACGCGATGAAGCGCGGCGACCACGACGCAGCGGACAAAATCGCGATGACCGTGGTGCCGCCGTTTTCGGTTGCGCTCACGAAGTCGTCCGACGCCCTGGCGGCCTGGCAGCTCAAGGCCGGTCAGGACGCCTTCGATTCGGCCCAGCAGCAGTCCGCCACGCTGCGCGGCGCCGGCATCGCGCTGATCGTGCTGGGGCTCGTGATGTGCGTGGTGTGCGCAATCGGTCTGCAGCGCTCCATCTCGCGGCCGCTTTCGGAGGTGCTCGCGCACCTTCAGCGCATTGCGCGCGGCGACCTCACGAACCGGCTGGAAGCGCGTTCGCACGACGAGATGGGCCAACTCGTGAAGGGGCTCGGCGCGATGCAGTCCGGCCTCGTGGAGACGGTGCAGCAGGTCATGCGCGGCTCCGAATCGATCACGCAGTCCACGCGCGAGATCGCCGCCGGCAACAACGACCTCTCGCAACGCACCGAAGAACAGGCCGCGTCGCTGCAGGAAACCGCGGCCAGCATGGAGCAGCTCACGTCCACCGTGAAGCAGAACGCCGACAACGCGCGACAGGCGCACGGCCTCGCCGAACAGGCGTCGCAGATCACGGCGCGCGGCGCGACCGTGGTGAGCGACGTGATCGGCACCATGAGCGACATCGACCGCAGTTCGCAGCGCATCGTCGACATCATTGGCGTCATCGAGGGCATCGCGTTCCAGACCAACATCCTCGCGCTGAATGCGGCCGTGGAAGCGGCGCGCGCCGGCGAACAGGGCCGCGGCTTCGCCGTGGTGGCGAGCGAAGTGCGCTCGCTCGCGCAGCGCTCCGCGGTGGCCGCCAAGGAGATCAAGGAACTGATCGGCGATTCGGTGGACCGCGTCACCGCAGGCTCGCGGCTCGTGGGCACGGCCGGCGAAACGATGGAGGAAATCCGGCGCGCCATCGCGCAGGTGGCGGGCATCATGAACGAGATCTCCGCGGCGTCCAACGAGCAGAGCGACGGCATCGAGCAGGTCAATGTCGCGGTCTCGCAGATGGACCAGGTGTCGCAGCAGAACGCGGCGCTGGTCGAACAGGCGTCGGCTGCGGCGATGTCGCTGGAGGAACAGGCGAGCGCGCTGCAGCAGGCGGTGTCGAAGTTCCGGCTCGCTTACTAAGCGGCGCATTGAGCGCCCGCACGGAGGGGTGCACAGAAGGAGCACTGAAAGCCCGTGCGCTGAAGCATGGGCAGCGTTGCGGTATCGTAGTTCTTCCTATCCGTCAGAGGAGCAACGATGGCAACCACCCCCTACGCAAAGACCGCGCCCTCGCGCGAAGACGTGGCGGCGCTGCCCGGCGCCGCGGTCGTGGAGTTCGGCACCGACTGGTGCGGCTACTGCCAGGGCGCGCAGCCGCTCATTTCGCAGGCCTTCGCCCAACACGAAGGCGTGCAGCACCTGAAAGTGGAAGACGGGCCTGGCAGGCCGCTCGGCCGCTCGTTCAAGGTCAAGCTGTGGCCCACGCTGATCTTCCTGCGCGACGGCAACGAAGTGGCACGCGTGGTGCGTCCGAACAATGTCGATGAGATCGAAGAGGCGTTTGGAGCGCTGAACTGACGCCGCACGCCTCCCGAAAACCTTCACCTTTGATGCCGCCGAAGGGCTTGTACAACGAGGGTGGAGACCGTGCAGACCTAACGGCAGGCCGTCGAAACGTCCCGAAAACCCTCACCTTTGGGTCTAAACGGCGGCATCTGGGAGCGAACGGCGTCGCGCCGCCTCACCGTTGGGCCCGCTCCCGAAAATCCTCACCTGTGTGCTGCGCAGGGGCTTGCCTGGCACTGGTGTTGCAGGCTTTTTCCGGGAACGACGCTTCCAGATAGACCGCAAACACGAGGCACGACAAGCCGGAAAGCCCTTGTTTTAGGGCACTTTGTGCGTTTTCCTGCGTGGAAACCGGCTCGGGCCGCGCGGGTCGTGCCTCGTGATGGCACCGACCTGCCCCGGGCGACGGCGGGTACCTGCATGGCTTCCATGACGGGCGAGGGCCGCGTGTTTAGTCTTCGATGAACCTGAGATGCAGCGGTCCGCAGCAGCCGTCCCCCCGTAAATCCTCACCTCACGCGGCCCACGTCCCGAAAACCCTCACCTTTGCCGACGCCGCGGCGCTTTCTACCTCAACTTCACCGAAACAAAGCTGCGCGCGTTATTCCGCTGAATCAGCAGCGAAACGACCTTGCCTGAGCGCGCCACGATCTCGTTGGCCTGGTCCCGCGTTTCCACCAGCGTCTCGTTGAGCGAGAGCACCACGTCGCCGCGCCGAACCCCTGCTTTCGCGGCCGGATTCCGTACGTCGTCCACCATGAGACCCACGGGCAAGCCGGTCGAGCGCCGCTCGCTCTCACTCAATGCGTGCATGACGAGGCCGAGGCGCTCGGTGCCTGCCGCAGTCGGCGCGGCGAGACGCACCGGCACGGGGCCCGCCGCCGCGGCGCGCCCCGAAGCGAAGGCGCCATCGGCTACCGGCCCCGCGCCGGAGTCGTCTGCAACTTGCGCGGCGACTGGCGTGACGCCTGCTGCATCGTCCTCGCTCTTGGCCGTCGCAGTCGCGGCGGCGGCCAGCGTCGTGGTCATCCACCTGCGATTGCGGATCAGCTTCAACGGCGCCTTCGCACCGGGCGGCAGCGCGGCGGCTTCGTTCATGAATTCCGCGGACCGGTCGATCGGCCTTTCGCCGATACGCACGATCACGTCGCCCGCCTTGAGTCCGCTCGCCGCCGCGGGCGAGCCCGCCTCCACGGTATCCACGAGCGCGCCCGCCGCGCGCGGCAATCCGACCGCCGCCGCAAGCCCGGGGCTCACGTCCTCCACGTCTACGCCGAGTCCGTTTCCCGACGGCGGCTTTTGCGCCTGCGCCTGCAACTGCGTGCGCACCTTGTTCGCCGTGTTGATCGGAATGGCGAAGGTCAGGCTGTTGTAGCCGTCGGCATCGGCGTAGACCTGCACGTCGATGCCCACCACCTCGCCTGCACGGTTGAAGATGGGGCCGCCCGAGTTGTCGGGATTGAGGGCCACGTCGGTCTGGAAGAACGGAAAGCTGCTGCCGTCGGGCAGCACACGCGACGTCGTGCTGACAATGCCGGCCGTCACCGCATTGTCGACGCCGTCCGGCGAACCGATGGTCAGCACCGGCTCGCCAGGCCGCACGTGCGACGAGTCGCCCAGCTTCACGGCGGGCAGCTTCGTGGCGTCGATCTGCAACACGGCTACGCCGCTCGGCACATCCACCGCGAGCACTTTCGCCTTGAACTCGCGTTTGTCGGTGAGGCGGACGGTGACCTCGTCGGCATCGTCCACGACGTGCGCGGCCGTGAGGATCAACCCATCCGGGCTGACGATGAAACCCGAACCCGTGCCGATGATGGCGCGCGGTCCGTCCTGGTTTTGCCCCTGCCCTTGCCCCGGCTTCGGCGGCCGCGCGAAAAAAGCAGCGAACGGGTCCGCCGCATCCAGCGGATCCGCCGACGCCGCTTGTGCCTGCCGCGCGTCGCCGCTTGCCACGATGTTGACCACCGCGGGCCCGTATCGCTCGACGATGGAGGGAAAGTCGATTGCAGCCGTGCTGCTGCCGGCAGCGGCAGGCGCTACGCGTTTGGGCACTGGCGGCAGCCGCACCGCGTTCGCCGCGACGGCGAGCGGCGGCGCAGATGCACAGGCAACGAGGATGGCGGCGATCGCCGAGGAGCGAAGGACGGTGCGCGAGAGAGACAGGCGGGACACGGCGCACCTCCGGGTGCGATCGTTGTGGCCACGGCATTGGCGCAAGGCCTGCAAGCCGGGGCGTGTTTTTAATTCTATGTCGCGGCCCGAAAAAGCCGCCCCGGAAAAACACTACCTCGCCATTTGCGAAGTGCCTTGCGCGCGGCGCTCCTCATTTGTTCCGTGCGCTGGCCCACGTACATCCGCACATCGCCCCGCCGCGCACGTGAACCGGCGCACGTTCACGGATTACCCGCGCCGCCCGACTCGCACTCTCGCCATGAACTTGCCGCGTCACATCGCTCGACCGCGCCGAAGCGAGTTCCACATAGACAGAAACGTGCGCGAATTCCGCTGGCGTGCCGGGCAAGCGAAATTCCCGTGTGCGAGGGGGTGACGGGAGGAAGCTAGCGCAGCCTTCGCAAAGGCACGGACGTGAACGGGCATGAGACGCAGAACGTCTGCAATTCTTGCCCGCCGGTTGCAACTGTTCCCGGCCGGCCGCTTGTCGATGCCGGCGCCTGGACCGGTTCCGCTTCACGCCGCTTCACTCCGCTTCGTGCCGCTTCACTCCGGCGGCTCTTCTTCGGGTGCGAAAGGCTGTTCGATGTGGTCGGGCTGGATGTCCGCGTCCTCTTCGAGCGTGGAATCGCCATCCGCAGAGGCGCGCTCGCCCGTGCCGGATTCGTCGGTATCGCTTTGGCGCGCTGCCTCGCCGGTTTCCAGCGCGTGGCTGTCCAGCTCCGTATCGACATCGAACTCGTGACGCTTCGCGCCTGCGATATCGCTACCCGTATCGGACGAATCGCTCGGGCCCAGCGCGCCGGTGTCGTCGCCGTGGCGACCTTCGTCGGCCGGTTCGGGCAGATCGTTGTCGGGATTCAACGTACTCATGGCGGGTTCCTCGGTAATCGGCTATGTCGTGTGCCTTGCATGACGAGCAACGCGCGTTCCGCGCGCGGACGCCACGCGCCGAACTGTGGCGGCGGCATGGCCGTTGCTGTTCTTTCAAGGCATCCATTGCAACCTTCAAGGAGATCCAGCCATGCCCGACACCCGTCAATCCAACACCGCTCCCGCGAACCCGCAAAAGAGCCGCGATCACGGGCAACAGCAGCAGAACCAGCAAAAGCAGCCGCAACACCAGGGCGGGCAGCGCCAGCCATAGCTGCGCACGCGGCATTCATCGCGGGCGTGCAGAAGCGAATGCGCAGCCCGCGACGCTTGCCCAACACCCGTGTCGCACCCACACGACATTCGCCAACTCACTCACAGGAGCCGTATCCATGTCACCCACAAGCCGCCCCGACGCGCCGCTTCCCGAACAGGAACAGCGCAACGTTCCCGGCCATACCGGCCCCATGGACCCCCAGCCCGATCACGGCGAGCGCAGTTACAAGGGATCGGAACGTCTTGCAGGCAAGGCCGCCATCATCACCGGAGCCGACAGCGGCATCGGCCGCGCCGTGGCCATCGCATTTGCTCGCGAGGGCGCGGACGTGCTGATCGCGTATCTGGACGAGCACGAAGACGCGAAGGAAACGGCACGCTGGGTGGAAGAAGCCGGCCGCAAGGCCGTGCTCGTGGCGGGAGACGTGGCGGACCGCGAGCACTGCCGCGAGATCGTGCGGCGCGCGGTGGAGGCGTTCTCGCGCATCGACGTGCTGGTCAACAACGCGGCCTACCAGATGACGCACGAAACGCTCGAAGAAGTCACCGACGACGAATGGGACCGCACCTTCGATACGAACATCGGCGCAATGTTTCGGATCACTAAAGCTGCGCTGCCGCATATGAAGCCCGGGGCCGCCATCGTCAACACGGCGTCCGTGAATGCCGACAAGCCGCGCCCCACGCTGCTGCCCTACGCCACCACGAAGGGGGCCATCCAGAACTTCACGGGCGGCCTTGCGCAACTGCTGGCCGAGCGCGGCATTCGCGCCAACTGCGTGGCGCCGGGGCCTATCTGGACGCCGCTGATTCCGTCGACCATGCCGCCCGAGCAGGTGAAGCAGTTCGGCGCCAACGTACCGATGAAGCGGCCCGGCCAGCCTGCCGAACTCGCGCCCGTGTATGTGATGCTCGCCTCGAACGAAGCGAGCTACGTGTCGGGCGCGACCGTGGCAGTCACGGGCGGCGTGCCGATCATCTGATCCTCCGATCCAGATTCAGGGCGGCGCGGCCGGTTAGTGCCGGTTAGCGCCGGTCTGTGCCGGTCAGCCGCCGCCCTTGCGATCGGCGCGCGCGTCGCCTTCGGTGTGCGCGCTTGCCTCGCCCGCGCCGCGCGCCGGTTCATCGTCCGGCGATCTCACGCCGTTCACGTTCAGATATGGCGCGGCCTCTTCGGCGTTCTGCGCCGCTCGCCCACCCTGGCCCGGCAACTCCGGCATGTCGCCGGAGCCCAGCGGCACCTCGGCGGTCTGATGCGGATGCTGATTGCCGCGCGGCGGCATCAAGTCTTCTCTCGGCGTGGGTTGATCGAAGCTGCCAGGCGTGCCGCGCGCACGCGGCTCTGCCTGGTCGCTCGACGTCGTTTGGGTTTGTGAAGATGCGCGAGGCGCTTTCGATGCAGTCTCCTGCTGCGAAATAGCCTGTGGAGTGGCCTGCGAAATAGCCCGCGAAGTAGCGGTAGCAGCGCGGTCGCCGCGTTCCCGTTGGGACGGCGCGCCCGCGGCCCGCGTGGTGAGATTCGTCATGGTGGCTCCTTCGTGGCCACGGCGGCACAGCGGCACGCGAGGCTCGCCGCCGCGCTGACCTGCGCGGCGGCGAGCGCCTGCCCTCAGCCTCATGCCGGCCATGGCGGCTTGCTGCTGCTCATTGCTTCAGCTCATTGCTTCCAGTTCATTGCCTCAGCTCACTCGCAAGGCTCATTGCCCCTTCGTGTCGCTGCTCGCGTCGGCGCCGGGCATGTTGGTGCGATCCGTCATCGGCTTCTTCGCGTGATGCTTCTTCATCGTGCGCTGTGAGTCGAGGTGGAGTTCATGCTCGTGCCCGTGCTGGCGGTGGGACCGGCCACGGCGTTGGCCGGCGTGTTCGGTCCGTTCGCGTTGCCGCCTGCCGAACCGCCGCCGCCGTTCGCGCCGCCCGCGGCCGCGGTACCGCCTCCGCCCGCCGAACCTTGTGCGAACGCCGCGCCGCCCGCGCTCGTCACTGCCAGCAGAATCGAAATGAAGATCGCCTTCGTGTATTTCATGACATGTCCTCCGTAGTTGGAAAGGCCTGGAACGGGCCAGGGAACGGCCTGAAAAAGCAGCCGTAGCGGCCGCGAGGCAAAACCATCGCCCTCCCAGCAACTCAGCAATGCATGTGCCGCGCGAACCGCGCCGCACATCCGTCGCTCGCGGCATGACCCGGTAGCACCCCTATCGCAATACCGCAATACGGCCGGGCACGCGCGTTGCAACGGACAAGCAGTCCGCACTCGTGCAGAAGGGAGGTAACCATGGCAGCCCAGTCGAAAGAAAAGATCGAGCATCCGAATGAGGACCGCAGCGAAAAGCAGATCGACGAATCCGTCGAGCACACCTTCCCGGCAAGCGATCCGCCGGCTACCGGCGGCACGACGCGCATCGTTCCCGACGACGATGACGGGCTCGACGATTCGCCCATGGAGTCGCCCACTGCCCCCGCACAGCCGCGCACCGGCGGCACGAAGTAGCGGGGTGGCCGGAAGATGGCGACACACCATCGGCATGCCGTCGACCTGCATAAGGCGCGTCCACAATGAGCGGAGGCGACGAACCGCGTGCGCCCGGCAGCGGCGCGAATGCCGCAAGCGACCCGACTCGCGCCGCCGCGCCGCGCGAGCCCGACAACGCGCACGGCAAAGATGCCGGCAAAGACGCCGAAAAGAACGCGGGCAACGAGTCGCGCAACAGCAGCGAAGCCAACAACGGGACCGGCAACAACGGCGACCACGACCGCGACCGAAGCGACAAAGGCAACGGCGACGGCGACGGCAACGGCAAACGCAACAGCAACGAAGGCCAGGGCGAAAACAAGCCCGGCCGCCGCTCGCGCAAGCCCTTGCTGATTCTCGGCGCCGTGATCGTGGTGCTCGGTATCGTCGCGTTCGGCTGGTGGTTTGCCACGCGCAACCAGGAAAGCACGGACGACGCCTACACCGACGGCAACGCCATCACGATTGCCCCGAAGGTGTCGGGCTACGTCGTGCGGCTCGCCATCAACGACAACGTCTACGTCCATCAGGGCGACCTGCTGGTTCAGATCGACCCGCGCGACTACCAGGCCCAGGTGGATGCGGCACAGGCGCAGCTTGGTCTCGCACGCGCGCAGTTGAATGCCGCGCAGGTGCAACTGGACATTGCGCGCGTGCAGTACCCCGCGCAGTACGCGCAGGCCCGTGCGCAGATCGCATCGGCCGAGGCGAACCTGAAGCAGGCGCAGGCCGCGTACGAACGCCAGCACGCCGTGGACGTGCGCGCCACCTCGCAGCAGAACATCGACGTGGCCGACGCCCAGCGTCAGACCGCCGACGCAAACGTCGCCCAGGCGCGCGCGCAATTACAGACGGCGAAGCTCGTACCGCAGCAGATTCGCCAGGCCGCCGCCGCCGTGGAAGAGCGCTTGCAGCAGGTGCGGCAGGCAGAGGCGCAGGTCGAGCAGGCAAAGCTGAACCTGGCGTGGTGCGAAGTGCGCGCGCCATCGGACGGCTGGGTCACGCGTCGCAACGTGCAGTACGGCACCTTCCTGCAGGCAGGCACGACGATGTTCTCGCTCGTCACGCCGCAGGTGTGGATCACCGCGAATTTCAAGGAATCGCAACTGGACCGCATGCGCGCGGGCGACCGCGTGAAGATTGGCGTGGACGCCTATCCGCAACTCGAATTGCACGGGCACGTGGATAGCGTGCAGCTGGGCAGCGGCTCGCGCTTCTCGGCGTTTCCCGCCGAAAACGCAACCGGCAACTTCGTGAAGATCGTGCAACGCGTGCCGGTGAAGATCGTGATCGACAGCGGCGTGCCGCGCGATCACAGCTTGCCGCTGGGGCTTTCCGTTACGCCGACGGTTTATCTGAAGTAGACGAAGCGAGCTTTCGACCAAGGGCGGGCACATGAAATGCGCCCTTGGCGAGATCGCGCAAAGCGGGACGTCTCACCTCAAGGCCACGACGTCTCGCGCATCGGCAGCACCATCACTTCAGGAATCACCGTCTCCGGCGGCTGACGCAGCACGAACAGGACGGATTCGGCCACGTTCGCGGGGTCCTGCAACGTCGATGTATCGATGCCCGGAAAGCGGTCCAGCAGGAACGGCGTGCGCATGCCGCCCGCCACTACGGCCGACACCTTGATGCCGAACGGCCGCAGTTCCGCATGCAGGCTGTGCGAGAGCCCGAGCAGCCCCCATTTGCTCGCGTGATACGCGGCGGCATTCGGCCATGCGCGCTTCGCCGCCGTCGATGCAATGTTCACGATGTGTCCGCCGCCTGCGGTCTTCATGTGCATGACCGCGTGACGCGACACCACGAACGGCCCCGTCAGGTTCGTTTGCAGCACGCGCTGCCATTCGGCCACGGTGAGCACGTCGATGGGCTCGGTCACATCCACCGCGGCGTTGTTGACCACCACGTCGAGGCGGCCATGCCGCTGCACGATGCGCCCCACTGCGTCGGCCACCGCGTTGCTGTCCGTCACGTCGAGCGCAATCGCTTCGCAGCAGCCTGCGTCGTCTTTGCCGCCCGTGCTGCGCTCTGCAATGGTGGCGGCGGTACGCTCGGCACCTTCAAGTTTCAGGTCCGCGGCAATCACGTGCACGCCTTCGCGCGCGAGGCTCATGCAGATCTGTGCGCCAAGGCCGCTGCCGCCGCCCGTCACCAGGGCAATGCGTCCGTGCAGGTCGTGCCACGAGGGCGGGGTGGAACGCGTTTGTGCCATCTCGAACTCCATGCTGTAGGGATTGAAGGGAAGTCAAAGCGCACGGACGAACGCCGCGCGCGTACTGAACAAAGCGAAGGAAAGCGGGATAAAAGCCGCTCAGGCGACCGTCGTGGATTCAGGATCGCGCCGCGCGGCACGCGCCTTGGCAAGCGCGCGATACGCCACGGCCACCATCGAGGCAAACGCTTCGTCATACCAGGGATGCGCGCCGCTCACGGCCACCACAATCCCGTCTATCGCGACACTGCCCCACAGCGCGGTGTCGCCGCTCACGAGCAGATGGGGGCGCAGCGTCTGAAGCTCGTGCGAGCCCATGCCGGTGCGCCACGACAGACGCGCCTTGTCGAGCGCGAAGGCACGGTAGTCGGCGTCCCAGGCCGACACGTCGCCTTCCGAATGCTCGCCCACGATGGCCTCTTCGAACGACTGATCGCGCGGGTCCAGCGTGGGCGACATCACGACGATGTGAAGAAAACCGGCGCCGCATATCTCGCGATCGGCAATAGCGGCGCGCACGGCAGGCAAAGCCAGTTCGACGGCGCGCCGCGCGAGTTCGCGCTCCACGGCGCGTGTGGATTCACGAGAAGTGGCGCAAACAAGAGAGGATGGCGTGGTCAA